>NZ_GL397224.1 GCF_000146675.1 Hoylesella marshii DSM 16973 = JCM 13450 | reverse complement strand
ATATTAATCACATAAAAAATATTCAAGTTATGGTAGACATTCAAGCTGTCGATTTTGTGCGCATCAACAATGGCGCACACTATGAGTTTATGAAAGTGGTGAGCGAGCGTTTCGCGGCCGAGACGACGTTGAGTGCGAATGCCACGGCGAAAAAGGCTATCGAGGCGTTGGCGGCCGCGGTGAAAGAGGAGGATCGCTGTCTGGCGATTTCGCGAAAAAGCCTCATCACCGATGATATCAAGGAGGCCGACGATGTGCGCGACGACATCTACAGTGCGCTGCGCAAAACCATCAAGGGTTTCCTGAAGGCGCCCATGGCCGATGTGGCGCAGGCAGCCAAGGAGTTGCACCAGTGCATGGCGGATTATCGCATCGACCCTGCAATGCAGTTGGACCGCGAGACGGGATTGCTTCACAATTTCATCGCCGACCTGGAGACGAAATATGCGGCGCAGGTGACGAAGCTGGGGCTCGGGCTGTTCGTTGCCCCGCTGAAGGAGGCCAATGCCAAGGTGGAGCAGTTCATCGTTGCCCGC
>NZ_GL397223.1 GCF_000146675.1 Hoylesella marshii DSM 16973 = JCM 13450 | reverse complement strand
TGTCCAGTAGAATTTCAGTTTCGTACCGGTATATTCGCCTGCCGTGCGGCTTGGGGCGAGTTGCGAGGCCGGCTTTTCTTCGACCATGGCAAATTCGGTCATCACTTTGGGTTCGGGCTGCGGTTGCGGGGTGTTGTCTTCACTTGCGCAACCTGTCATTGCTAAAAGTCCTACGAAAAGGAGCAGGTTTGTTGTTAATTTTTTCATTGTTGTCGTTTTTTTTAAATTGATTCTTTACTTGATTTGTTTTGTTACGGTAGCAGGTCTTACCATGCCTCATCGTTGGCATCGCTGTGTCCTCCCCATCCGCGTGTGTCGAAATCTTCGTCTTCGGCATCCTCGTGTCCCACCCCATCCGGGTGTATCGAAGTCTTCATCTTCGGCATCTTCGTGCCCACCATGTGCATTAGACCAGCGCAATAGCGAACTCTCCTCCTCGGTTTCTATTACTTCGATGTGTGGAGGCACATACATTTCTCTTTTTGTTTGTTTTCTATCCATCTTTTTATCTTATTTGTTCGTGAATATTTTAGCGTAATTTTCCGCTTGCACAACTTGGCAAACGGGCA
>NZ_GL397222.1 GCF_000146675.1 Hoylesella marshii DSM 16973 = JCM 13450 | reverse complement strand
CCGTGGCAGGAGTAGAAAAGACAACGATTTATGAACACCCTATTATATTAACCTTTAAAACGTATTAGAATTATGGCAATTTTTTACAACGTGGTGCAGCGGAAGAATCCTTCCAAACCCACAGACCCGATGCAGTGGTACATCGTGCTGCGACGTGTAGAACAGACAGACGAAGAAGATGTGGCTATCGAAATAGCCGATGAAACGACGCTCAACCCGCATGAGGCGCGTATGTCGATTGAACAGATGAAGAAAGTGCTGATTCGCAACCTGCTCAACGGTCACAGCGTGCGGTTGGGTAGCTGGGGTTCGTTTCATCTCACCATCTCGAGCAAGCCCTCGGCTACGGAAAAAGAAGCCGACGCCAGCAAGGTGACGAAAATCAACATCCGTTTCACGCCGGGCAAGGAACTCAAAGAGGCCATCGCCAAAGCACAGTTGCGCAATGTGAAGACGATGGCAGAAAAGAATAAGAAGAAGAAACCGTAAAAAGGGGGAAGAGCGCATCAAAGAAAATGCTCATACAAGTGTTGAGGGGTACGCGTCGAAATGGTGCGTACCCCTTTGTTTTGTATGTGCGTGGGAATGCCCTGTTTATCGGCATTCCGAAGGGGTGAAAAAAA
>NZ_GL397221.1 GCF_000146675.1 Hoylesella marshii DSM 16973 = JCM 13450 | reverse complement strand
AAGCTTGTTTATCCACAATGCGGGGTATTTCCAAAACGGTACCTTGTGGTCTTTGAGCAAATGGATGTAATATGTCTTACTGCTTGTGCTGTCTTTCAGCATCACGGGTACCTGAAACAATGGGATGATGAAGTCGTTTGAGGCAAAGACATCGGGGTAGATGTCGGGATAGATGGCATCGGTCGAACTGCCGCTGCTACCGAGGTTCACGCCCACCATTGATGCAAGGTCGCCCAAGCTCTGTGACATACCCATACCGGTGATTTCCGGTGCCAGCACCACATTGGCCGTATAAGTCTTTTCCGTGTTGAGTGCAACCACCACACCTAACACCATCATGATACCGACGCACCATGCCAGCGGTTTCTTCTCTCGCAGTATCTGTTTGAAGATGCCTACAACATCTATCTCATGTGTCTTTCTGTCTGTATTCATCCTTTGTATCATCTATATGAATAAGGTGCAAATTTACGATAAAAAGGCGAAAACAAAGAACAAAAGAAAAGAATTGTGCCACCGGCAGAGCATGATTCGTCATGGGAAAGTATCAGGATGGAATACCCGGAACTTCCCGATTGATAATCTTTCGATGGCTTAAATCCGTAACTTTTTACCCCGTTCTTAAATAGTTTCTTACGTGAGAGTTCTTTACTATTATGAGACCTCTGCAAACGTATACGCCATATCCGT
>NZ_GL397220.1 GCF_000146675.1 Hoylesella marshii DSM 16973 = JCM 13450 | reverse complement strand
GGGTGAACATCTTCTGCGAACTTGTGGAGCACGAGGACTACGACGAAAGCGAGGTGAACCGTGCACTCGAGCAGTATGCCGCTTACAGTATGGCAGGGTGGAGAGAATTGATGAAACCTTAGAAACAATAACCTTTTAACATATATAGAAGAAGATGATAAGAATACTGAAACGCTTAGGACATTACATGGGAGGGCGCAAGCCGTTGCTGCCCTGCTCGGTTGTGCTGTCGGCAGTGAACGGACTGCTGTCGCTCGTACCCTTTATTTTCCTGTGGTTGGTGGTGCGCACGCTGCTCACTGCCGACGGAAACCTTGCCGATACGCCCGTATGGGACTATGCCATTGCGACTTTCGTGGTGTCGGTGGCGAATGTTTTGCTATATTTTGCCGCCCTCATGCTCTCGCATCTTTCCGCTTTCCGCATCGAAACCAATATGCGGCGCACTGCCATGGAACGGCTGATGCGTGTGCCGTTAGGCTTTTTCGACACGCAGAACACGGGGCGCATGCGCAAGATAATAGACGAGGATTCGAGTCAGACCCACACTTTCGTGGCACACATACTGCCCGATGTGGCAGGCAGCGTGGTGGCTCCGATAGGCATTATAGTACTTCTGCTTGCCGTAGACTGGCAGTTGGGCATTGCCGCAATGGTACCGATAGTGTGTGCCTTCTGCATAATGGGCTACATGATGAATCCTAAGAACAACGATTTCCAGCGTATGTACCTCGA
>NZ_GL397219.1 GCF_000146675.1 Hoylesella marshii DSM 16973 = JCM 13450 | reverse complement strand
GCAACAAAATAAAACAAGTCAAACTTAAAATAAGATAGAGTGATGAAAAAGGAAAGAAGAAACATGGAAGAAATAGATCGTTTCATAGGAAAAACTTTTGGTATGAGCCAAGCTGAAAATTCAAGTGAACAATCTGTCTCTGAATTCCGGGAAAAGGGAATGAAAACTATTCAAGAGCAAAAACAACAAGAAACAGGACATGCCATAGAGCATGCCACGCCATCCGAGCCTGTACTGCATACAGAGCATGCAACTATTCAACGACGCATCAGTGCCAAGATGAGAAAAGAGACACTTGACGCATACAAGCAGGCGTTCCTTGTTCCAACAAAGCTAAGTGAGAGAAAGGCGGTCTATCTGAGCAGGGAAACACAGGAACGTGCGGACTTCATCGTCCGCAGGTTAGGTGATAAAGGAGCCAATGTCTCGAGCTTCATCGAAAACCTTGTGCGTATCCATTTGGAGGAATACGGTGAGGATATAGAAAAATGGAGGAAGCTGTAAACAACAGAAAAACGGTCAAGGACTATCGAGTAAAAGGATGTCCCTTTCACTCAAAATCCTCGACCGTTTTAGGGTAGTACCAACAATAGATTTTTACTGAACACATTGAACGGTGGGAATGCCACGAACACAGTTAATCTTCTGAATGCATAGCATTCATTTTTGGACGACAAAACGCTTTATGCGTAAACGTTTCGTTAGCTGACATTGCAAGACGTCAGTTTGTACCCACAAACTGCGCTTGCTCCCCTCGTTCGGTTATCGGGGAGATTAGACCGTAATCACTCCGTTCTCATCGGTCAGCGTTCGGAAATTAAGCAAGATTGAAAACAAAGAAAAGAGGACTTTTATATGAACAGATATGATAGCAGAACTGCCAAATGGCAGCAACGAGGTAAAGAAGAAGCGAGGATGAACAAGACGGAGTTCATCAAGGTAAGATGCACCTTAGAGGAAAAGCAGCGCATCAAGTCAAAGGCGGAAAGCACAAGACGGAAGTTCTCAGACTACTGCCGTGAAATACTCCT
>NZ_GL397218.1 GCF_000146675.1 Hoylesella marshii DSM 16973 = JCM 13450 | reverse complement strand
TTCCCCATAAACAAAGGGCTTCACGGAGTTCCCTTTGTTCCTCTTTTTGTGCCCGTTTGTAAGGTGCAGAAAGACGAAAATCAAGCTAAATATTCATCATTAAACAAACAATCATTATGAGCAAGAATCAAGTAACCGTGCAGGACTACATTGCTCCTGCCACACGCATCATTCCCATGCAGCAGCCGTGCGGCCTGCTCGCCGGCAGCCCCAATGGCAATGGCGGCGGCACCAGCGTCGTCCCCTTAGACCCCGATGATGACGACGACATCTCCGGCGCCAAGAAGTGGGGCGGCTCCCTCTGGGAAGAAGAGGAAGAAGACGAATAGAAAGAAGAACGGAAAGAAGAACAGGAAAGATAAAGAGCTAACAAAAAAAGTAAAGACAATGGAGACAATGAAGACAATACAACAACTGTTGAAGATACAAGCCATGCTGCTCTGCGCAGCATTGACCGTCGTCTCGTGCGCCGACGACAACCTGACCGACAACAAGGACGAGGGCGATAAAGGCACCGCCGTGAGTTTCCACGTGAGCAGCGCACAGGACGAAATGCTCCTGCAACAGCAAACGGCACCTGCCACACGCTCTGCCGTCCTCTCGCGTCTTGGCAATGAGGGGCTGACCCTCGAAGACCTCGCCACGCGCAAGCATGCCGTGCAAGGTGCCGCCGACCTCTGTATGATAGAAACCACCATTGAGGGTGTGAACCCCGTGCTGCCCTCTGCCGATACGCGGGCAAAAGTAAAAACCAACATCGACAACTTCTTCACCACATCGGGTTACCGCAGCGATACGCCGGGCTTTGCCCCCGACACGCCCGATTGGTTCTATGCCGTGAAGACGAAGAACGACGGCACGCTCACCACATATCACCCTTGGCACTGGGGCTACCGCTATGGCCGCTTCTACGCCGTGTACCCCGAAGCCAAGAGCGAAAACAAAATCACCCTCTCGCCGGCCACCCACTCGGGTACGCCCTATGTGGAGTTCGAGGCAGAGCAGGATGTGAAGAATCAGAAAGACCTCATGACCGCCTGCTCGGGCGAAGTAAAGTATGAAACCCGCGGTGTCGCCCCGACAACGAACCTCAAGTTTAGGCACGCCCTGACGGCCGTACGCTTCGCCGTGGGTCAGAACCTTTCGTGGAACAAGCGCATCACGAAAGTGGAAATCAAGAACGCCTGCAGCAAGGGCAAGTACATGTTGCCCACACAGTATGGCGGCTCAGGCACTTGGGTGGCCGGCAGCCTGACCGACCGCAAAGACTTTGTGCTCGACGTAGCCACCTCGCCCATCGACCTTAGGAAGAATCCCAATACGGTGATTATGGGCAACCCTTCGGACAACTACACCTTTTATATGATACCGCAAGACCTGACGGGCGTGTCGGTGGTCGTCAC
>NZ_GL397217.1 GCF_000146675.1 Hoylesella marshii DSM 16973 = JCM 13450 | reverse complement strand
CAAGGCAGAACTGCAATCCGTTAAAGAGTGCGTGGGCAAATCAAGAGCTGAGGGAACCTATCAGAATCTTCTCTATTCAGATAAGTTACTTACGGAGTTTGTAAAGGATAAGGGAATGACGGATATAGTCATAGCCACTATACCGGAAGACTTGTTTGAAGAATACCGTTTCTATCTGAAAAAACGAGGCTTGGCAACAGCAACCATGAATCGCTATCTTTGTTGGCTAAGTAGGCTGATGTATCGTGCGGTCAGTCAAAGGCTCATTCGCTGTAATCCTTTTGAGAATGCCAAGTATGAGAAAGCGGAACAGAAGATACGCTTTCTGCAAAAGAGCGATGTTGCCAAACTCATGGCATTGAGAGTAATAGATAAGGAAGCAGAACAAGCAAGACGGATGTTTATCTTCTCATGCTTTACGGGCTTGGCTATTGCTGATATGGAACATTTGCAATTTGGACACATTCAAACGGCAGCCGACGGACAGAAATATATCCGTAAAGAAAGGCAGAAGACAAAGGTGGAGTTTATTGTGCCACTACACCCCATAGCGGAGGCCATCATCAATCAATGTAAGGACGAACGACCCAGCACGAAAGAAATGCAGACGGTGAAAGAAAAAGGTGACGACTTTATCTTTCACTGTGCTTGCAGCCGTAGCGTGATGAGTGCAAAGCTGAGCATCGTGGGCAAGGCTTGCGGTATCAGAGAACGGTTGTCCTACCACATGGCAAGGCACACGTTCGGCACGATGAGTTTAAGTGCAGGAATACCTATCGAAAGCATTGCCAAGATGATGGGGCATGCCTCTATATCCAGTACCCAAATCTACGCACAGGTGACAGACAATAAGATTTCGGAGGATATGGATAGACTGATAAGGAAACATCAAAAGGAGGAAACAAAGGGGGAAGCCGTATGAAAGTCAATCACCATCAAACAAAAGGAGACCACAACTATTCTTTTGTTTGATGGTGATTCGAGTGGGGCGGCAATATGCAAATTATTCGCAAAGGCAAAGGCGAAATAGCAATGACAGAGAGCGAATTGGTAGATTTCTTCGGTGTAACATGGAGGAAACTCAATTATCGATTGCAACTGCTCCTCAAAACATATACCCTACATCCTGGTGAAAGGAATGCAGGGGAGGTGAAAGTATTCGTGAACGGACGGTTGCGAGGATATGCTCCGCTTTATCCGCTCACTATCATCATCGCTTTGTCTTATCAATTGGACAGCATGGAAGCCCACTTCATCAGGAAATACATTTGTCGAGAGCTGCAACGCCCTGTACCTGTGATAGAGCAGATATACCTACACTGCAATGGCATTATCAATTGATATACTTTTCTCTTTCATCGATATCAACCTACGACATAACTACAAAAGAGGTATTAAAATGGAATCAGAAACTATACTTCATCTTCACCCACGCCTCGGAGTTCTTACCATACATGGCAAACTTGCCTTTGTTGGCATGGAAATAGTCGTAGCCGG
>NZ_GL397216.1 GCF_000146675.1 Hoylesella marshii DSM 16973 = JCM 13450 | reverse complement strand
TTTGTAAAGGGCAGAAATATGCAGATTTAGGCAGAAGTTCAGTTACCAGAGTGTTACCCTGTTTTGATGTAGGTAACGATGGTGCAGTATTCGGTAACTAAATTATTTTCGCTCGTGTGGCTGTTGCTTTGGTCGGCAGTTTTCTGCGTATGTGAGGAACGCTTTAATTCGGGTAATTTTGCCCACAAATATTAAAGCGTATGAAAACAGAGAAAATGAAGGTGTTGCTCTACCTTAAAAAGAGCGGGCTTGACAAATCGGGGAAAGCTCCGATTATGGGGCGGATAACTCTTGGAAGGAGTATTGCGCAGTTCAGTTGTAAGCTCTCCTGCAATCCCGATTTATGGAATCCACGTGAGAGCAGGATGGACGGCAAGAGCCGCGAGGCGGTGGAGGTTAATGGGAGATTGGAGAACCTGCTGCTTTCCATTCAATCTGCCTATCAGTCGCTAATTGCCAAAGGACAGCCATTTGATGCAACCGATGTAAAGGAACAGTTTCAAGGCTGTGTGCAGGCACGATGTATGCTCATCGAGAGATTGGATATGCTTATCAAGGAGAAAGAAAGCCATATCGGTATAGACATCAAGGAAGAGTCTATGTCCGCCTATCATTCCACTCGAAAACGGTTGCAGGAGTTTATACAGAAGAAGTATCATGTTTCGGATTTGGCTTTTTCGCAGCTCACAGAAAGCTTTATCTACGAATTGCAGACATTTTGTCTTGGCGAACTCGGTCATCAGCAAAGCACATTTTTCAGAGTTGCAGCAGATTTGAAGACTGTCTGCAGGCTGGCTTATCGTGAGGGGCTGGCTGATACGCTTCTGTTTGATAAAGTCCATATAGAACGAGGAGACAAGAAAGCACCTAAAGCTCTTGACCAAGAAGCATTGAACAAACTGAAAGCAATCTGCTTTGATGAATTGGAAGAGGAAATGGAAACCGCTCGTGATGTGTTTCTCTTCGCCTGTTATACCGGTGCAGCCTATTGTGATTTGATGGAACTAAGCAAGAAGCATCTTGTCCGTGATGATGCAGGCAGTTTGTGGTTGAAGTTCAGCAGACAAAAGACAGGCGTACTTTGTCGTATCAAGTTATTGCCGGAAACTGTTCGGTTAATTGAGAAAATGTACAGCGATGAAAGGGAAGCACTACTGCCTTTCATAAAATATCCCACTTATCAGTCTTGTCTCAAAGCCTTGCGATTACGGGCAGGCATTTCTTTTCCCTTTACTTCGCACACTGCAAGGCATACCTTTGCCACACTTATCACCTTGGAGCAGGGCGTTCCTATTGAAACGGTGAGCAAGATGCTCGGACATACGAACGTAAGTATGACCGAACGTTATGCGAAGGTTACACCGCAGAAACTCTTTGAGGAGTTTAACCGTTTCCTTTCTTTTACTGAAGATTTGCGTTTAACCATTTAACCAAGATTTTTTATGAGAAGTACATTCAAGATATTGTTTTACATCAACAGAAAGAAAATAAAAGCAGACGGCAAGACCGCTATTCTCTGCCGTATCACCATAGACGGAAAGAGTACCGCCATTACCACAGACGAGCAGTGCAAATCCTCCGAGTGGAACAGCAGGAAAGGACTGACAACCGACAAGAAAACCAATCAAAGAATCGGCGAGTTCAAAGAACTTGTAGAAAAGACCTATCAGGAGATATTGATAAAGGACGGAGTGGTAAGCGTGGAACTGCTCAAGAACCGTTTGCAGGGGATAGCCACCATGCCGACAACACTTCTTGCCATGAG
>NZ_GL397215.1 GCF_000146675.1 Hoylesella marshii DSM 16973 = JCM 13450 | reverse complement strand
ATGAGCGTTGTTTAGATGAGTTCTTTGAAATGTAATGATACAATAGACAAGTAGTACAAGATGTATTCTGTGTTGTTGAATCGATGCGGGATACGGGAAGATGAAGAGTCACTGTCTTTTTCTGTGTTCATTTTTGTGATGGACGTGGTTTTATCTTTAATACTTGAATAGATTTAGGTGTATCTTTGGGCCACATTTAAGGGATGTCTTCGGATATTCTTTTTAATCAGATTTATTACCTACGGATGTATGTATGTTGATGCATGGACGTTGTTTTGTGTATTTTCGTGTATTTGTAGGTAGAATATATTTTACAATGTAGAGTTTGATCCTGGCTCAGGATGAACGCTAGCTACAGGCTTAACACATGCAAGTCGCGGGGCAGCATGGGGATTGCTTGCAATCTCTGATGGCGACCGGCGCACGGGTGAGTAACACGTATCCAACCTGCCTATTACCACGGTATAACCCGATGAAAGTCGGCCTAATCCCGTATGTAGTCTTCCAATGGCATCAGCAGTAGACGAAAGGTTTAGCGGTAATGGATGGGGATGCGTCCGATTAGCTAGTCGGTGAGGTAACGGCTCACCGAGGCAACGATCGGTAGGGGTTCTGAGAGGAAGGTCCCCCACACTGGAACTGAGACACGGTCCAGACTCCTACGGGAGGCAGCAGTGAGGAATATTGGTCAATGGGCGAGAGCCTGAACCAGCCAAGTAGCGTGCAGGATGACGGCCTTATGGGTTGTAAACTGCTTTTATGCGAGGATAAAGTTACCCACGTGTGGGTGTTTGCAGGTATCGCATGAATAAGGACCGGCTAATTCCGTGCCAGCAGCCGCGGTAATACGGAAGGTTCTGGCGTTATCCGGATTTATTGGGTTTAAAGGGAGCGTAGGCTGTTTTTTAAGCGTGTTGTGAAATGTACCGGCTCAACCGGTGATGTGCAGCGCGAACTGGAAGACTTGAGTGTGTTGTAAGTAGGCGGAATTCGTGGTGTAGCGGTGAAATGCTTAGATATCACGAGGAACTCCGATTGCGTAGGCAGCTTACTGTCTCACTACTGACGCTGATGCTCGAAAGCGCGGGTATCGAACAGGATTAGATACCCTGGTAGTCCGCGCGGTAAACGATGGATGCTCGTTGTTGGTATATATATATCAGTGACTTAGCGAAAGCGTTAAGCATCCCACCTGGGGAGTACGCCGGCAACGGTGAAACTCAAAGGAATTGACGGGGGCCCGCACAAGCGGAGGAACATGTGGTTTAATTCGATGATACGCGAGGAACCTTACCCGGGCTTGAACTGCCGGCGAACGATTCAGAGATGATGAGGCCTTTCGGGGCGCCGGTGGAGGTGCTGCATGGTTGTCGTCAGCTCGTGCCGTGAGGTGTCGGCTTAAGTGCCATAACGAGCGCAACCCCTTTTTATAGTTGCCATCGGGTAATGCCGGGCACTCTGTAGATACTGCCACCGTAAGGTGTGAGGAAGGTGGGGATGACGTCAAATCAGCACGGCCCTTACGTCCGGGGCTACACACGTGTTACAATGGCGCATACAGAGAGTTGGTTGTATGTAAATACGGTCTAATCTTGAAAGTGCGTCTCAGTTCGGACTGGGGTCTGCAACCCGACCCCACGAAGCTGGATTCGCTAGTAATCGCGCATCAGCCATGGCGCGGTGAATACGTTCCCGGGCCTTGTACACACCGCCCGTCAAGCCATGAAAGCCGGGGGCGCCTGAAGTCCGTGACCGCGAGGGTCGGCCTAGGGTGAAACCGGTGATTGGGGCTAAGTCGTAACAAGGTAGCCGTACCGGAAGGTGCGGCTGGAACACCTCCTTTCTGGAGTGGTGCTGGATGTATTTATCTATTTTTGTATAAGGATAAGAGTTGGTAACTTTTTGTTTTCTTTTATCTTGTACTATATTTGTCTGTTTTGTATCTATATTTTCTTTATAGATGGAAGATATAAGATACCAATACTCTGGTGCTGTTTTCAGGCTTGGGTTTTGAATCTGTTCGGAGTCCTATAGCTCAGTTGGTTAGAGCGCCACACTGATAATGTGGAGGTCGGCAGTTCAAGTCTGCCTGGGACTACACATAGCCGCAGGCAATGTGTACAGGCAGCAAGTCTGGGACTACACATAGCCGCAGGCAATGTGTACAGGCAGCAAGTCTGGGACTACACATAGCCGTAGGCAATGTGTACAGACAGTAAGGTGAGTGATTGGGGGATTAGCTCAGTTGGCTAGAGCGCTTGCATGGCATGCAAGAGGTCAACGGTTCGAGCCCGTTATTCTCCACGTTTGGTATTCTTGTTTTGATGATTCCCTTAGGTATAAGGGGGATTAGCTCAGCTGGCTAGAGCACCTGCTTTGCAAGCAGGGGGTCAACGGTTCGAATCCGTTATTCTCCACATGAGCGTTATACGCGCATAAAGTTCTTTGACATATTGACACAAGCGAAACTGTAACTTAAAACTTAGTATGATACTAATTCTGAGATGACAGCTGAAAGTATGAGCATGATGTTGTTTAGCATATCTGTTCTCGATTTTTTTGACAGGAATTGAGAGTAGGATGTATGGATGGCATCTGGTCGAGAAAGTAATGAAGGGCGCATGGCGGATGCCTTGGCTCACAGAGGCGATGAAGGACGTGATAAGCTGCGATAAGCTGCGTGTAGGTGCAAATACCCATTGATGCGCGGATTTCCGAATGGGACAACCCACCTGTCTGAAGGGCAGGTATCACTGCACTGGCAGTGAGGCGAACCGGGGGAACTGAAACATCTTAGTACCCCGAGGAGAAGAAAATAAAAGAATGATTCCCTTAGTAGTGGCGAGCGAACGGGGAGGAGCCCAAACCGTTGTTGTGGCAACGCAACTGCGGTGTTGTAGGACCGCGTTATTGTACTTTTGATGGTGAGAAGAATCCTTTGGAAAGAGGAATCACAGAGGGTGATAATCCCGTATTCGAAGCCAGAGAAGACATAGCGGTATCCTGAGTAACGCGGAACACGTGAAATTCTGCGCGAATCCGCCGGGACCATCCGGTAAGGCTAAATACTCCTGTGAGACCGATAGCGAACCAGTACCGTGAGGGAAAGGTGAAAAGCACTTCGATTTGAGAAGAGTGAAATAGTACCTGAAACCATGCGCCTACAAGCGGTCGGAGCATATTTTATATGTGACGGCGTGCCTTTTGCATAATGAACCTACGAGTTACCGTTACCAGCGAGGTTAAGCGACATGAGTCGCGTATCCGTAGTGAAGGCGAGCCTGAATAGGGCGTTTTAGTTGGTAGTGGTAGACGCGAAACCAAGTGATCTACACATGTCCAGGATGAAGTCCCGGTAACACGGGATGGAGGTCCGAACGGATAAGCGTTGAAAAGCTTCCCGATGAGATGTGTGTAGGAGTGAAAGGCCAATCAAACTTGGAGATAGCTCGTACTCCCCGAAAGGCATTTAGGTGCCGCGTACAGTGTTTACCTCAAGAGGTAGAGCGACCGATAGGACGCGAGGGCTTCACCGCCTATCAAGTCCTGACGAACTCCGAATGCTTGTGGTCAGAAGCTGTGCAGTAAGGGGGCGGGTGCTAAGGTCCGTCCCCGAGAGGAGAAGAATCCGGACCGCCGTCTAAGGTCCCGGAGTTCTGCCTGAGTTAGTCTAACGAAGTCCGGTCCCCGCGACAGCCAGGATGTTGGCTTGGAAGCAGCCATTCATTTAAAGAGTGCGTAACAGCTCACTGGTCGAGGGTCTGGGCATGGATAATAATCGGGTATAAGGCAGACACCGAAGACGCGGGATAGTAATGTATATTAAAAGTATCGGTAGGGGAGCATTCCATCGGCGTTGAATGCGGTGAGACGATCACCGCTGGAGCAGATGGAAAAGCAAATGTAGGTATAAGTAACGATAAGGAGGGTAAGATTCCCTCCCGCCGTAAGACTAAGGTTTCCCGGGCAATGTCAATCATCCCGGGGTCAGTCGGGTCCTAAGGCTCAGCCGAATGGCGAGGCCGATGGCAGAAAGGGTTAATATTCCCTTACTGCCGTATGGAGCGATGTGGAGACGGAGGCGTGACACCACCGCGGAGCGACGGAATGCTCCGTTAAAGAATGTAGACGTAGAGAAGGGCAGGCAAATCCACCCTTTGAGTTGAACTTCGAGAGTATGTGCTCTTCCTCGGAAGAGCGCAATAGCGTGGGTAATCAAACTCCCGAGAAAATCCGCTAAGCTTCATCCATGCGGCACCCGTACCGTAAACGGACACACGTAGTCGGGTAGAACATACTAAGGCGTTGAGAGATTCATGGTTAAGGAACTAGGCAAATTGACCCCGTAACTTCGGGATAAGGGGTCCTCGTCGCAAGGCGAGGCGCAGAGAATAGGTCCAGGCAACTGTTTAACAAAAACACAGGGCTGTGCAAACTCGAAAGATGATGTATACAGCCTGACACCTGCCCGGTGCCGGAAGGTTAAGAGGAGAGCTCAGAGCGTAAGTTCGAAGGTTTGAATTGAAGCCCCGGTAAACGGCGGCCGTAACTATAACGGTCCTAAGGTAGCGAAATTCCTTGTCGGGTAAGTTCCGACCTGCACGAATGGTGTAATGATCCGGACGCTGTCTCAACCATGATCTCAGTGAAATTGTAGTATCGGTGAAGATGCCGATTACCCGCGATGGGACGAAAAGACCCCGTGAACCTTTACTGCAGCTTAGCATTGACCTTGGTCATCCGATGTGTAGGATAGGCCGGAGGCTTAGAAGCGCGGGCGCCAGCCCGTGTGGAGCCATCCTTGAAATACGGCCCTTTGGCTGTCTGAGGTCTAACCCGCAATGTGCGGGGACACTGCTTGGTGGGCAGTTTGACTGGGGTGGTCGCCTCCAAAAGCGTAACGGAGGCTTCCAAAGGTGCCCTCAGGCCGATTGGTAACCGGCCCATTAGAGTGCAATGGCATAAGGGCGCTTGACTGGGAGGCAGACATGCCGATCAGACAGGAAACTGGGGCATAGTGATCCGGTGCAAGTGTATGGAAACTGCATCGCTCAAAGGATAAAAGGTACTCCGGGGATAACAGGCTGATCCCCCCCAAGAGCTCATATCGACGGGGTGGTTTGGCACCTCGATGTCGGCTCGTCACATCCTGGGGCTGGAGAAGGTCCCAAGGGTTGGGCTGTTCGCCCATTAAAGTGGCACGCGAGCTGGGTTCAGAACGTCGTGAGACAGTTCGGTCTCTATCTATCGTGGGCGCAGGAGTTTTGCGTGGCCCTGTCACTAGTACGAGAGGACCGTGATGGACAGACCTCCGGTTGACCGGTTGTGCCGCCAGGTGCACCGCCGGGTAGCTGAGTCTGGAGTGGATAAGCGCTGAAAGCATCTAAGTGCGAAGCCCACCGCAAGATGAGAACTCCTCATGAGGGTCGTCCGAGACGAGGACGTTGATAGGGTGCAGGTGTAAAGACGGCGACGTCAAAGCCAAGCACTACTAATTGCCCGAAACTTTCCAAACACCGCCGCTCCTGCTTTCAGTTGTTCCCCCTCTCTCTGGCAGAGAGAGAGGAAATGACCGTATCAGTACGGTTGTAAGTTATAGCCCCTGCGGCACAGACCTCCCTTCCCCCCATCATTGATGGGATAAGGAATAAGGAAATCCCCCGCAGGCTCGCTTGTGACACATGTCAAACCCCACATCAGGTGGTTATTGCGTCGGTGTCCCACCTCTTCCCATTCCGAACAGAGAAGTTAAGCCCGACTGCGCCGATGGTACTGCACAGCAATGCGGGAGAGTAGGAGACCGCCTTTTTTTCATACAGAGGAGTTCATCTGATTCGTCAGATGAACTCCTTTTTCTTTGTAGATAAGATAAAGATAACGATAACC
>NZ_GL397214.1:2537745-2544623 GCF_000146675.1 Hoylesella marshii DSM 16973 = JCM 13450 | reverse complement strand
TAGAGCAGTATTATGCTGATTTATGTATTCCCTCCTCATTATCAGTTAGTTTACATCAACCTCAACATTTCTTCATTTTCATTGATTAGTTACATGGCGATAATCTGTTCTCCACGTTTGGATAATTCATTATCCGCGTTTGGAGAATTTGTTCTCCAAGTCTGGATAATCTGTTCTCCACGTTTGGAGAGTTTGTTATCCACGACGGGAAATTTGTCTCTTCACGGTGGGGAAATATTTCCCTTCATTGCGGGAATTTGTATTTCCTATCGTAAAGACGATGATAAACCCTGTTTCATCGACTTGATTATCTAACTACGCGAGTTCTGGATAAGCCTATCGGACTGTAAGCCCCGACGGGGGTATTAGACGAGACCTCTTATCCAGAACTCATATTATTATAGAAACGTTTCATTCGTTGTCAATTAAAATCACTACCTTTGCATAAGTTTAACTGCACTTGGGCATGTGAGAACAAGTTCTCATGCCACTCATTGGTGCAAACTTTGCATAAGTTTAACTGCACTCGGACAAGAGACAAGGTCAACTCCCGTGCCGCTAAAAAGTGTAAGTGAGACGCATTATAATTGGAATAGGTATGAATGAATATCTGAAAGAGAACGAAAAAAGAACAAATCCCTTTCTCTCGCCATACGGGACACCACACGATACAGCTCCCTTCGACCGCATACGTCTTGAAGATTTTGAACCGGCCATCATCGAGGGAATACGTCGTGACGACGAGGAGATAGAAAAGATTATCAACAATCCTGACGAACCTACGTTCGAGAACACCGTGGTAAGGGTGGACGACGAGAAAGACAACGAACATTACTACGACCTGCTCGACCGCACAACAGCCGTATTCTTTAACCTGCTGAGTGCCGAGACCAACGACAAACTCGATGCCCTTGCGCAGAAACTTAGTCCCGTGCTCACCCGCCATGCCAACGACATACGTCTGAATAAGCAACTCTTCGAACGCATACGTTACGTCTACGAACACCACGGCGAGTTATCGCCCGAAGAGGAGATGCTGTTGGATAAGTGCTACGACGGATTCGTGCGTAGCGGTGCCTTGCTCGACGACGATGGGAAAGCACGGCTGCGCACCCTCTCGGAAGAAGCCGGTGTGCTGGCACTCCAATTCTCGCAAAACCTACTGAAAGCCAACAAGGCCTTCACCCTTCATATCACCGACGAGGCCGACCTCGACGGATTACCCGATACAGCCGTAGCCGCTGCAAAGCAGGCTGCCGAGGAACGAAAACTCGGGGGATGGGTCATCACCCTTGATTACCCCAACTATAGTCCCTTTATGACGTATTCTACGCGTCGCGACCTGCGCCGCCGTCTTTATATGGCACGCAACACGGAATGTATGGAGGGCAACGATGAAGACAACACCGAAATATGCAAACGTCTGGTTAATCTGCGGCGCGAAACGGCACAGCTGCTGGGTTATGACACCTATGCAGACTATGTGTTGAAGCATCGGATGGCCACAAACGTGGAGAACGTGTACCGGCTGCTGGACGACCTCATAGAAGCCTACCGGCCTGCCGCCATGGAAGAGAAACAGGAGATGGAGGCATTAGCCAAGGAATTGGAGGGCAATGACTTTACACTCGAAGAGTGGGACACGGCATTCTATGCCCATCAACTGAAGCTGCGCAAATACGACCTTGATGCAGAGATGCTGCGTCCGTACTTGGAACTTTCACGCGTTATCGACGGCGTGTTCGGCTTGGCTACGCGACTCTACGGCATCACGTTCCGTCCTGCACCGGACATTCCCGTCTATCATCCCGACGTAAAAGCCTATGAGGTGTACGATGCCGACGGCAGATTCCTCGCCGTGTTCTACGCCGATTTCTATCCACGTCAGGGAAAGAACGGCGGAGCATGGATGACCGAATACCGTGGACAATGGATTGACAGCGACGGCGAAAACCATCGTCCCCACGTAAGTGTGGTGATGAACTTTACCAAACCTACGGCCGAGAAGCCCGCACTATTGACTTTGGGCGAGGTGGAAACCTTTCTTCATGAGTTCGGCCACGCACTCCACGGCATGTTTGCCAATACACGCTTTGAGAGCCTCTCGGGCACCAACGTGTGGTGGGACTTCGTGGAACTACCCTCACAATTCATGGAGAACTTCGCTGTAGAACGTGAATTTCTACGTACTTTTGCCATTCATTACGAGACAGGTGAGCCTTTGCCCGACGAACTGATAGATCGTATTGTGAGAAGCCGTAGCTTCATGGCGGCCACACAATGCCTACGGCAAGTGAGTCTCGGCCTGCTCGACATGGCTTACTATACGCAGCGTAAGCCATTCGAGGCCGACATTCTGTCTTTCGAAAAGCAAGCATGGAAGAAAGCCATTATCGGTCGCCAACGCAACGATACCTGTATGACGGTGCAATTCTCCCATATCATGGCCGGCGGCTATGCGGCCGGTTACTACTCCTATAAGTGGGCGGAAGTGCTCGATGCCGATGCGTTCAGCGTGTTTAAGGCACACGGCATCTTCGACAGGCAGACGGCACAACGGTTCCGCAAGGAAATTCTCTCCAAAGGAGGCACGGAACATCCCATGACACTCTACAAACGCTTCCGCGGTGGAGAACCGACTATTGATGCTTTGCTGGCACGCGACGGCATCCGAAAACAAAGAACATAAAAACGAAAAATCCCATGATAGAAACCGACAAACAACAGGAACTCGACCTAAGATACCTACGCATGGCACGTATTTGGGCAGAGAACAGCTACTGCCAACGTCGCAAAGTGGGCGCACTTGTGGTGAAAGACAAGATGATTATCAGCGACGGATATAATGGCACCCCCAGCGGATTCGAGAATATCTGCGAGGACGAAGACAATACGACCAAGCCCTACGTACTGCACGCCGAGGCTAACGCCATTACCAAATTGGCACGAAGTTCCAACAACAGCGACAACTCTACACTCTACGTCACGGCATCGCCCTGTATCGAATGCTCGAAACTGATTATCCAAGCGGGTATCAAACGGGTGGTCTACGCCGAAAAATACCGCTTGGAAGATGGCGTAGAACTGATGAAAAAAGCAAATATTGAGGTGATTTACCTAAATCCTGACGAACATGAATCCCTATAAATCCAATCGTTTCATGCCGATGCTCATGGCATTGTGCGTCGTTGTCGGCATTATGATCGGCACGTTCTATGCCAATCATTTTTCGGGCAATCGGCTTAATATCATCAATTCGGGCAGCAACAGACTCAATAACCTGTTGCACATTATTGACGACCAATACGTGGATTCGGTGAACATCAACGACCTCGTAGAGAAAGCCATGCCACAGATATTGGCAGAGCTCGACCCCCACTCGGTATACATCAGCGCCAAGGATGTGCAGGCGACCAACGATGAACTGAAAGGTTCATTCTCGGGTGTGGGCATTGAGTTTACCATCCGTGAAGACACCATCCACGTGCAAGGGGTTGTCGGCAACGGTCCCGCCGAGCGTGCCGGTATCATTGCCGGCGACAGAATCGTGAGCATAGACGGGAAACCGTTCGTAGGAAAAGTGGTCACAACCGAAGAAGCCATGCGACGGTTGAAAGGACAAAAAGACTCTAAGGTAAAACTCGGCATACTGCGCTATGGCAGCAAGATGGTGAAATACTTTACCGTGACGCGGGGTGAGATACAACACAAGAGTATTAGTGCCGTCTACATGGTAGACGATTCCACGGGCTACATCCGCATCAAGAACTTCGGAGAGACTACCTACCCCGAACTTATCATCGCACTGGCCAAACTCTCGCAGCAGGGCTTCAGCAATCTCATCATCGACCTGCGCGATAATGTAGGAGGTTATTTGCAGTCAGCCGTGCAGATGGCCAATGAATTCCTGCCCAACAACAAACTGATTGTTTATACCAAAGGTCGCAAATCGCCCCGACAAGACTACCGCAGCGACGGGCGCGGAAGCTATCAGAAAATACCGCTTGTGGTACTCATCAACGAAGGTTCAGCCTCGTCGTCCGAGATATTCGCCGGTGCGATACAAGACAACGACCGCGGCACACTTATCGGTCGACGCTCTTTCGGCAAGGGACTGGTACAACAGCAAATTGCTTTCCCCGACGGCAGCATGATACGCCTCACCGTAGCCCGCTACTACACACCCTCGGGACGTTGCATACAAAAGCCCTATACCGTGGGCGACGACAAGGGATACGAGGAAGACATCATGGCCAGATATCGACACGGTGAATTCTTCTCGCAAGACAGCATTAAACACACTGGTCCGGCCTACCATACCGGTATCGGCCGACCCGTATACGGCGGAGGCGGCATCACACCCGACATCTTCGTACCCGAAGATACAACCAACATGACTTCCTATTACAAACAGGCGGCAATGAGCGGCCTCATCCTCCAGTTTGCTTTCACCTACACCGACGACAACCGGCTCAAGATGAATAATTTCAAAGAGATGACAGCACTGGCCGATTACCTGCGCAAACAAAATCTTGTAGACAAATTTGCCACCTACGCCGAGAAGAACGGGCTGCAACGCCGCAACCTGATGATACGAAAATCCTACGGTCTGTTGAACAAATATATCAACAGCCGCATCATTTACAACATGCTCGACGAGCAGGCGTGGATGGAATACCTCAACATCGGCGACCCTGTTGTCGGTGCCGCACTCAACGTATTCCGCCGGCACGAGGCTTTTCCGAAGAAATCCGTAACTCAACAACATCCAAAACAATAAGACCTATGAAAACATTCATCTTATCTTTCCTCATCATCTGCGGGAGCTCGTATCGCTGCCCGGCACAGACCGCATTACCGGCCGACAAGAGCAGCAATTCCGGTGTCGGGGCACAAGCCACATCTTCTGCCATGAAGATATACGTCACAAATCCCTTTTATACCGATTCTATCGAGAGAATGACAAGGACTGCATTCTTAGACCTGTCGGAATCTTATGCCATAGACGAGGAGGCACCTCTTATTTCTCCCGAAGATTTTGATAAAGATACCATAAACATCTCTTCTGCCCAAAAAGCCAGATTGCTGGAGGCCGCGGGTATCTTGGAGACAGATACGGTCTTTATCTACGACTTCCGGAAAGACACTGTTTATAAGTACACCGTGAGCGAACTGCCTGCCATTGCGTGTATAAATATCTATGCCATGGGCGAGGGCGAGTATCATTTAGGCGACTACGAATACGGACTTGACCTCGGCCGACGAGATGTGGGTGAGGGCGAGAACTTCACCTTTGTGGGCAGCGAAAATCCTTTCCAGACAGGCAGAATAAAACCTATCGTGTGGAAGCGTATCGCCCGCAAGGCCTTTCCCGTGAAGCTGAAACCCGAAATCATCGGAAAAGGTATTATCGGTGCGCACGATTTCTTTGAATACAAAGACGCTTATCGATTCACTTACGGAGAGCTGGACTATTATCTGCAAGAATTGAAGCGAATCTCGGAAGCGCCTATCGACGAGGAAGAGATCATGAAAAGATATTTGGTAGTAATCAATTCCAAGACAAAGAAAGTACTCTTTGAGGAATTGTATTCAGAGAGCGAGGGCGTGACGCATACTCCTCTGATTCTCGAGCAGGAAGATTCAACAGCGGAAGAGTATGGATACATGCAGTGGACAGGTTGTTTATTCAAAGGCAAATCTGCGATGATCTACGGCCTCTATTATATCAGTTTCGGATGTCCCGACATTCAGTTCGTTGATAAAAAGGATCCGCCCATCACCATTCTTTGCGATAACCGCCATTGACTTCTCTCGGAAAAACATGGATAATCTTCCTACAGATAAACGCGCGCTGCGAGCCCACGTTCGCGAGTTGAAAAAACAGTTCACAGCCGAGACATTACGCGCACAATCACAGCCCATCATCGACCGTCTCCTCGCCCATCCGCGGGTTGCATCGGCCGCCACGGTGCTCTTCTACCATTCCCTGCCCGACGAGGTTTACACCCACGAGGCTATCCCCCGCCTCGCCGCCATGGGCAAGCGCGTACTTCTGCCCGTGGTCGTCAGCGACGACGCGCTCGAGCTGCGCCTCTATCGCCCCGACAACGCTTTCCAATCGGGCTCGTTCGGCATACAAGAGCCCACGGGAAAGGCCTTCCGACAAGTCGAAGACATCGACGTGGCACTCGTCCCGGGTATGGCTTTCGATGCACAGGGCAACAGGATCGGCCGCGGCAAAGGCTACTACGATCGATTGCTGCACCAGCTGTCCCACACCTACAAAATCGGCGTTTGCTTCGATTTTCAGAAACTATCCCGCGTCCCCACAGAGCCAACCGACGTGCGTATGGACGAGATATTGTGACCGGCACACGCCCCAACCAACCGTTTCGATTTGAAACGAAATCCCGTGCATGATGTCAGCGCCACAGACGCACTCAATACGTCTCTGGCGAAGCCCAACTCTACAAAAGGCGAGTGGTACGCGTCATCACGACGCGTACCACTCTATGTATTATGCAAAAAAGTTTCTTATAGGCTTGCTGCCTCACTCTTTCGGCACCATCGGAAGAGGGTCGGAGGGAACAGGACCGGCACCGCCGCCATCCCCCGGATTTTTACCGCCACCATCGTCCGGCTTCTTACCGTCGTCACCTGGCTTCTTGTCGCCGTCTGACGGCTTTTTCTTCGGCAGCGCCTCCTGCTTATACCGGTATGTGCTTGTTGAGGAACTTGGCCAGGGCATCGTAATCGCTGGTGCCCGAGACCATGGCCAACGCGTTGACGAACTTCACGAGATGGCGATAGGCCGCATCGGTGGCCAAACGTGCCTTGCGCAGTTCGCCGGCAGCAACGGCCGACTGCGCCGTGGT
>NZ_GL397214.1:2514100-2537518 GCF_000146675.1 Hoylesella marshii DSM 16973 = JCM 13450 | reverse complement strand
AAAAATTGCCTGTCGCAAAGTGTTATTCCACTTTTTCCGAACGCTTGCAGTGCTCCTGCAAATACATTCCTTAACAGTTTGGTGCTTGCAGTGCTCCTGCAAATACATTCATTAACAGTTTGGCGCTTGCAGTGCTCATGCAAATACATTCATTAACAGTTTGACGCTTGCAGCGCTCCTGCAAATACATTCCTTAACAGTTTGGTGCTTGCAGTGCTCCTGCAAACACATTCCCAAACGGTTTAGCGCTTGCAGCACTCCTGCAAATACATTCCTTAACAGTTTGGCGCTTGCAGTGCTCCTGCAAACACTAAACCTTTTGGTTTCAGGCTCGCAGCTTGCCTGCACGTGTTGGAATGATAGGGGCGGTGCCTGTGTGCTCGATGAGTTTGTGTTGCTTGAATACATCTATGATTAAAAGTGGGTGAAGGGACGAACGTAACCTATCGAAGTATTGAGATAATAATTTCCATCGTATGTGGTAATGGAATTATTATCAGGATCAAACTCTATTATGTACTGGAAAGTGTAGGAACTACAATCCGCCATGTGATAGGTACCCTTAGGAAAGTTGCCACCAAACGGCGTAAACAGGTTTTGTAAATCGCTGAAACCCGTCCATGGGCGCGTAGATACTAAATTATCACTTTCTATGATTTCTTTGGGGAAACTGGCTATCATCCTAAACAACTGCGACCATTCCAAGCCACTGGGCAAAAACCATCGAATGTTGGCGGGCACGGTAGAGGGAACTTGGTCGCTATAAGCTGCAGCCGTAGCGTAATTTGTGAGGAATGGCACGCCTGGATAGTTCTTGTGCACCAATCTATAAGCGTAATCTTTCTTATACTCCTCGCTCCATACGAAATTTTCATCATAATTGTCGTAGGTATAGGTATAGATATAGCCACTCAATTCATCGCGATAAGGATTGGCATGTTGCCGGTCTTTGAAAGGAAGCAGAAAATAGGTTTCTGCGGCCTTCACCGGACCAGTCCCAGCATTTTTCAGCGCCACGGCCGTCCCCTCTTCGCTTTCAGTCTTTTCTTTCGTCACAATGCCAATAGGCATACGCGCAGTGGTGCGGTCGCCATAATAACCGACCGTTCCGTCTTGATAGAGCAATAACCGGTCTTTGCTCTTCACCTTGATGGTGAAGGTGTAGGAGGAGTTGGCAGTGAAGTTGTCAGAGGAAGCGTTGAATATCGTGCCGATGTGATACTTTGTGGTGGGCAGGGCTTTGCCATAGGCCGTGCCACTGGTGAATTGCAAATAGGAGTCACCAAAGATAAAACCGGCACCAGCTAGACCAACAACATCGTTGCCCAAGAAATAATAATAGGGGGTGGTTTGCTCATGGGCTTTCACGATGGCATCATAGGCCACGCCCGATGCGCCATAGACGGGGTTTTCGTTAATCGGTGCATAGCCTGAGCCTGCACCGACTTCGCCTGCATAGGTTTTGGTTCCTGGGTTGTACATGGTTTTGCGATGATGATAGTGCGCCGTTGTGAGGTTGATTTTTGCATTTTGGGCATCGGCGGTATAGGTTGTCAGTTTGAACCGCACGCGCCCCACTTGCCGTTTCATTTCAAAGGGGATGAAGTTGTGGCCGGGATGAACGGTCCACGTAACGCGCCCGATGAGGGGCATGTCTTGCTCGGCGGGGTGGAGGTCAAGATCGTTGAACTTGAGGTTGGTGCCATCGTCGGTCACGGCCGAATTGAAGCAGATGAAAGTATATTGCTGACCGTCCAACAAATCTAATTTCTCGTCTTCATCGCGCGTGAAGTTGCCGCTCGTCACCGTGCCTTTGATTTTCCCTACACGGTTGCCGGCATTGTCAATGGCAAGAATGGTGTAGTGGCCGTCGTAGAGGGGCGTGACGCGCGTTGGCGGTTCGGGCTCGTCGCACTCGGCCGTCACTTCGAGTTCTAAACCGTTTCCCAAATCAACCGTTTTGGGTGCAGACACGGCACGAACTTTTGCCTTGGAGCCGTTCACCGCCTCCTTGTCGGCATTGAATTGCGCAAACGATAAATTAAATTGCAACCGCTCATGGGTTTGGTTGTCGTCATTGTCTAACTCGCCATCGTGTGTGCAGGCGGTCAGCAGAATGATGCCCACAAGCCACGCAGCTGCTTTGAAGAATTGTTTTTGCTGTGTCATATTTTGCCTATAATTCAATTTCATACTCTTTTTCATCGTCTTCTTCCCATTCCTCCACCGTGGACTGCGTCTTATGTGGACGTATCGAGCCACAAATAAAATGCTCGGCTTGCATTGCATAAACTGTTGATTTCGGAGCCACGTAGACTCGCTTTGTTCTTCTCGTCATGTTTCTTGTTCAATTTAAATAATGATTCTTACTATCTCAATTTTTCTTATTTTTCGTTCACTGATACACACGAAAAAGCATCTGCAAAGAGCTTTGAAAGCTCTTTGCAGATGCTTGAAACGGTAGGTCACCAGCCCGCTCCGGACACACCGCTATCTCCTTAGCACAGGGACTTAGAAGGATTAGAATATGTGTTACACTTTTTTCCGGTGTATGCAAATATAAAGCATTAAAAGATGCAGAAAAACACACTTTTTCCTGCACCGCATTCATTGGGTTATGCTTTCCTATTCTTTGAGTGTCGGCAAAGGTAAGCAAAGTTGGTGAGACGTGCAAATGTTTTCTGAAGAAATGTTTAGGGATGCAGCAGACAGATAGAAAGCACACCCCCGCCCTACCCCGCAAAAAAAAGAGTCCGATATTGATACCGGACTCTTTTTGGGGGATAACTATAACTACCCGCTATTGGGCAGGCATCTCGGCAGGTTGTTTCTCCGAGAAGTCGATGACGTTCTTCTTGTTGGCCTGCATGCGCTCATACTCCTCCTTGGAGCCGACGATAATCTTGTCGAACTCGCGCAGACCTGTGCCCGCAGGTATCAGGTGGCCGCAAATCACGTTCTCTTTCATGCCCTCCAAACGGTCTACCTTGCCACGGATCGCAGCTTCGTTGAGCACCTTGGTTGTTTCTTGGAACGAAGCGGCACTCATGAAACTCTTTGTCTGCAACGACGCGCGCGTAATACCTTGCAGTATCTGCGTAGAGGTGGCGGCCATGGCATCGCGCACCTGCACAAGTTTCAGGTCGCGACGTTTGAGGTTTGAATTTTCGTCGCGCAACTTGCGTGCCGAGACGATCTGCCCGGGTCGCAACACTTCGCTGTCGCCCGCATCTACGACCACTTTCTTACCCCAGATGCGGTCGTTCTCTTCGGCGAAGTCGAGCTTATCTACCATCTCCTGTTCGAGAAACGTGGTGTCGCCCGGGTCGTTGATGAGCACCTTGCGCATCATCTGACGCACGATAATCTCGAAGTGCTTGTCGTTGATTTTTACACCTTGCAGGCGATACACGTCCTGCACTTCGTTTACAATGTATTCTTGCACGGCAGTAGGGCCTTTGATGGCAAGGATGTCGCTCGGCGTGATAACGCCGTCGGAAAGCGGGGTGCCTGCACGTACTGCATCGTGTTCCTGCACGAGAATCTGCTTGCTGAGCGAAACGAGGTACTTGCGCTGTTCGCCGGTCTTGCTGGTTACCACGATTTCGCGGTTACCACGTTTCACCTTGCCCATGGTCACCTCGCCATCAATCTCGCTTACCACGGCGGGATTGGACGGATTGCGCGCCTCGAATAGCTCCGTCACACGAGGCAGACCGCCGGTAATGTCACCGGCCTTGCCTACGGCACGCGGAATTTTCACAAGTGTGGTACCTGTCTGTACCTTTTGGCCGTTGTCTACAATGACGTGGCCACCTACGGGGAAGTTATAGGTTCCCACGACCTCGCCATCGGCATTGATGATATCGCAGGTAGGCACCTTCGACTTATCCTTGGCATCAATGATAATCTTCTCGGTCAGGCCGGTCGTCTCGTCGGTCTCGGCACGGAACGTGACACCTTCCACCACGTCGTTGAACTTCAATGTACCGGCATATTCGGTCACGATAACGGCATTGAAAGGGTCCCAACGGGCTACCAGCTCGCCGGCCTTCACTATATCGTCCTGCTTGTGGTAGAGGGAAGAACCATACGGCACATTGACATTCGACAAGACAATACCGGTGTTCGGGTCTACAAAGCGTACCTCGGCCAGTCGACTGACAACCATTTGACAGTCTACATTGCCTTGCTCGCCACTCTCTGTAAAGGGTACAGTGCGAAGCTCGTCGAACTCAAGGCGTACATCGCTCTTTGCTACGATGGATGCATTGGCGGCCGCATTGGATGCCACACCTCCGGCATGGAAGGTACGAAGCGTAAGCTGTGTACCGGGTTCACCAATGGCCTGTGCCGCAATAACACCAACGGCCTCGCCTTTCTGTACCATACGTGCAGTGGCAAGGTTGCGCCCATAGCACTTCATGCAGACACCATGCTTGCTCTCACAGGTAAGCACTGAACGGATCTCGACGCTCTCGATGGGAGAATCCTCAATGGCTTGTGCCTTAGCTTCGGTAATCTCCTCGCCGGCAGCACAGATGAGTTCACCTGTTGTGGGATGGATTATGTCGTGTACAGAGACACGCCCCAAGATGCGTTCCGAGAGGGTGGAAATTACCTCATCGCCATTTTTGAGTGCCGTACATACCAATCCGCGCAACGTGCCGCAATCTTCCTCGTTGATGATGACATCGTGGGAAACGTCTACAAGACGACGGGTGAGGTATCCTGCATCGGCTGTCTTCATAGCGGTGTCGGCCAAACCCTTACGTGCACCGTGGGAAGCAATGAAGTATTCGAGCACCGACATGCCTTCCTTGAAGTTGGAAAGAATGGGGTTTTCGATGATCTGCGCTCCCTCGGCACCAGCCTTTTGAGGCTTGGCCATCAGTCCACGGATACCGGAAAGCTGCTTAATTTGATCTTTAGAACCACGGGCACCGGAATCGAGCATCATGAACACAGCATTGAAACCTTGGTCGGCTTCAGTCATCTGCTTCATAAGTACGTTACCGATGTCGTTGTTGATGTGTGTCCATGTATCGATAACCTGATTGTAACGCTCGTTATCGGTGATGAATCCCATGTTGTAGTTCTCCGTAATCTGTCGCACCTCTTCGTTACCATTGGCAATAAGCTTCTCTTTCTCAACAGGGATGATGATGTCATCGAGGTTGAAAGAAAGTCCAGCCAAATAAGCCATGCGATAGCCGAGGTTCTTAATACCGTCAAGGAACTCGCAAGCACGTGCAAAGCCTACGACTTTGATGGTGTCGGCAATGATGTCTCGCAAACTCTTCTTAGAGATAATCTTATTCACATATCCCACTTCTTCGGGAATAATACCATTTACGATGACACGTCCCACGGAAGTTTCTACGAGTGTGCGCTGCAACTTACCGTCAATAAGGTCGTTTACATATACTTTAACGGGAGCATGGAGGTCACACTTGCCTTCATTATGAGCGATAATGGCCTCTTCCGGTCCGTAGAATATCAAACCCTGACCTTTCGCACCCGGGCGTATCTTGGTGATGTAATAAAGTCCAAGTACCATATCCTGCGAGGGTACAGTGATAGGAGCGCCATTAGCGGGATTCAGAATGTTGTGACTTTGCAACATCAGTATCTGAGCTTCCAAAATGGCTTCATTACTCAACGGAAGATGAACGGCCATTTGGTCACCGTCGAAGTCTGCGTTGAAAGCTGTACATGCCAACGGATGTAACTGAATGGCTTTTCCTTCTATCAACTTGGGTTGGAAAGCCTGAATACCCAAACGGTGAAGGGTTGGGGCACGGTTCAACATCACCGGATGTCCCTTCATTACATTTTCCAATATATCCCAAATGACAGGTTCGCGTCGGTCTACAATCTTCTTCGCACTCTTTACAGTTTTGACGATGCCACGTTCAATGAGCTTGCGAATGATAAATGGTTTGTATAACTCAGCAGCCATGAGCTTCGGAAGACCGCATTCACCCATCTTCAATTCAGGTCCTACGACAATAACGGAACGTGCCGAATAGTCTACACGTTTACCAAGGAGATTCTGGCGGAAACGTCCTTGTTTACCTTTTAAAGAGTCGGATAAGGATTTCAATGGGCGATTAGACTCACTCTTCACCGCAGAACTTTTGCGTGAGTTGTCGAACAGACTATCTACAGCCTCCTGCAACATACGCTTTTCATTACGGAGAATCACCTCGGGTGCCTTGATTTCTACCAATCTCTTTAAGCGATTGTTACGAATGATGACACGACGATATAAGTCATTAAGATCGGAAGTAGCGAACCGTCCACCATCCAATGGTACCAAAGGACGGAGTTCAGGGGGAATTACAGGAATGATTTTCATAATCATCCACTCAGGATGATTCGTGTCCTTACAAGAACGGAATGCTTCCACAACCTGCAAACGTTTCAAAGCTTCTGTCTTACGTTGCTGGCTGGAATCGCTGTTGGCACGGTCACGCAACTCGTAGGATATAGCATCGAGGTCTAATCCTGCTAATAAGTCGTAAACGGCCTCTGCACCCATCTTGGCTACAAACTTGTCTGGATGACTATCGTCCAAATTGGCGTTACCTGATTCTACCAAATTGTCTACAATATCCAAATATTCATCCTCGGAAAGAAGGTCGAACTTGTGAGAGCCGTTTACTTCTTCTCCATCTGCATTTTTCCTTCCGGCAAGTATACCCGGATTAATAACAATGTATTTTTCGTAATAGACAACAGATTCGAGCTTCTTCGTTGGCATACCGAGAAGATAACCAATCTTATTCGGTAAAGAACGGAAATACCAGATATGCGCAACAGGAACAACAAGTTCAATGTGTCCTGAACGTTCACGACGAACTTTTTTTTCTGTTACTTCTACACCACAACGGTCGCATACAATACCTTTATAACGAATACGCTTGTACTTACCGCAAGCACACTCATAATCCTTAGTCGGTCCGAAGATACGTTCGCAGAAAAGGCCATCACGTTCAGGCTTATAGGTGCGATAGTTAATGGTTTCGGGCTTCGTTACTTCACCATACGAGTTCTCAAGAATCTCCTCCGGTGAGGCAAGTCCGATTGTAATCTTCGAGAAATTACTCTTTATTTTTGAATCTTTCTTAAAAGCCATATTTATTTTCAATTTAGGGGTATTAATCTAACTTGACACTCAAACCGAGACCACGCAACTCATGAAGCAACACATTGAGCGATTCAGGAATACCGGGAGTTGGCATCGGTTCACCTTTCACTATTGCTTCATATGCCTTGCTACGACCTACGACATCATCGGACTTTATTGTGAGGATTTCCTGGAGTACATGACTCGCTCCGAAAGCCTCTAAAGCCCAAACTTCCATCTCTCCAAAACGCTGCCCACCAAATTGCGCCTTACCTCCAAGAGGTTGCTGCGTAATCAACGAGTAAGGGCCTATACTACGTGAGTGCATCTTGTCTTCAACCATATGCCCAAGTTTTAGGAAGTAAGTGACACCCACAGTTGCAGGTTGGTCGAACTGTTCACCTGTTTCTCCATCGTAAAGATGCGTAGAACAGAGATGAGGCAAACCGGCCTTTTCCGTCCATTCGGATAGGTCTTCCAATTTGGCACCGTCAAAAATCGGTGTTGCAAACTTAACATTTAACTTCCGACCAGCTGCTCCAAGTATGGCCTCAAATATCTGCCCAAGGTTCATACGAGAAGGTACACCCAAAGGATTCAATACCAAGTCTACAGGACGTCCGTCTTCAAGGAAAGGCATATCTTCCATGCGTACCACTTTAGACACAATACCTTTGTTGCCATGACGTCCGGCCAACTTATCACCGACACCAATCTTACGCTTCTTAGCTACATAGACTTTTGCCATTTGAAGAATTCCCGACGGAAGTTCATCTCCAATAGTAATAGCGAACTTACGACGCTTCAATTCTGCATCTAATAACTTATACTTGCGTATATAATTCATGATAAGTTTCTGAATCATCTCATTCGTATGTGCATCGGATGTCCATTTACCGGATTGGATGCCGTCATATTCAAGATTCTTCAATGCTGTTGCAGTAAACTTACTTCCTTTCGTTATAATTTCAGCACCGGTATAATCTTTCACGCCCTGAGAAGAGAATCTCTTTGCCAAGGTAATAAGTTTCTCAACAAGAATATCTTTCAAGTCAGCATTCTTTGCCTCGTACTCTTCATCAATCTTTGCAAGAATTACCTTATCTTGCTTTTTAGAATCACGTGTTTTAATAGCACGTGAGAATAGTTTCTTGTCTATTACAACTCCGGTAAGCGAGGGGTTCGCTTTCAATGACGAATCTTTCACATCTCCGGCTTTATCACCAAAAATGGCACGAAGCAGTTTCTCTTCCGGAGAGGGGTCACTCTCACCCTTCGGTGATATTTTACCAATTAAAATATCACCAGGCTCTACACGGGCACCAATACGAATGATGCCATTCTCATCAAGATCTTTAGTTGCCTCCTCACTGACGTTAGGAATATCGCTTGTAAACTCTTCAACTCCACGCTTTGTCTCACGCACATCCAAAGAATATTCATCTACATGAACAGAGGTAAGTACATCATCACGTACAAGCCTCTCGCTCAAGACAATAGCATCCTCGTAATTATAACCTTTCCAAGGCATATATGCAACAAGTAGATTTCGTCCTAAAGCTAATTCTCCATTTTCGGTAGCATAGCCCTCTGTCAAAATATCACCGGCTTTCACTCGTTGACCCTTTACACAAATAGGACGAAGGTCTATTGTCATATTCTGATTAGTACGACGGAACTTAGGAACACGATACTCTTTCAGAGCCGGTTCAAAACTAACAAACTCTTCCTCTTCCGTACGATCATATAAGATACGAATAGTCGTAGCATCAACATAGCTGATAACACCATCCCCTTCGGCAGTTATCATAGTACGCGAGTTCTCACATACTTGCTTTTCCATACCTGTCCCAACTATTGGAGCATCATTATGAAGTAAAGGTACAGCCTGACGCATCATGTTACATCCCATCAACGCACGGTGTCCGTCATCATGCTCCAAGAAAGGAATAAGGCTGGCAGATACCGATGCAATCTGTTGTGGTGATACATCCATAAGATCTACTTGTTTGGGAGCAACTACAGGAAAGTCGGCATCTTGGCGACACTTAACAACCTCACGAATAAAGGTACCATCATCATTCAACGGTGCATTCCCTTGGCCTATAATATGGTCTTCTTCTTCCTCAGCTGTCAGATATACAATAGAGTTGTTATCGAGATTAGTCACGCCATCGTCTACTTTACGATAGGGGGTCTCGATAAATCCGAGTTCATTGATGGTTGCATATACACAAAGGGAAGAAATTAATCCGATATTCGGTCCCTCTGGACTTTCAATAGGACACAAACGACCATAATGTGTATAATGAACATCTCGAACCTCAAAACCAGCACGTTCACGAGAAAGGCCACCAGGACCAAGAGCCGATAAACGGCGCTTGTGAGTTACTTCGGCAAGTGGATTTGTCTGATCCATGAATTGTGATAACGGATTTGTGCCAAAGAAAGAATTAATCACACTCGAAAGTGTTTTGGCATTAATCAAATCTGTAGGTGTAAAGACCTCATTATCACGTACATTCATGCGTTCACGAATCGTACGACTCATACGGGCTAAGCCGATAGAGAATTGGTTTCCCAGCTGTTCGCCTACTGTTCGTACACGACGGTTGGACAAATGGTCAATATCATCAACAGTGGCATTTGAATTAACCAATTGAATGAGATACTTAATAATCTCAATAATATCCTCCTTAGTTAAAACACGTGTAGCGATATCAGTATCAAGTCCTAACTTCTTATTGATACGGTAACGCCCAACTTCTCCTAAGTCATAACGCTTATCTGAAAAGAAGAGATTTTGGATAATCTCCCTAGCACTAGCATCATCTGCAGGGTCAGCATTACGCAACTGTCGATAAATATAAAGAACGGCTTCCTTTTCAGAGTTACTAGGGTCCTTTGCTAATGTATTAAATATTATAGTATATTTGTTGGCACCTTCAGCGTCCTTATGCAAAAGAATAGTCGAACTACCACTATTAAGTATATCTCCAACATTCTCAGTCGTAATCTCTGTTTCACGTTCTATTAGTACCTCATTACGCTCAATAGAAACTACTTCACCTGTATCTTCATCCACAAAGTCTTCATTCCACCGTTTCATGATTCGCGCTGCAAGCTTACGCCCTACAGCTGCTTTCATGTTCTTCTTATTTACTTTTACTTCTTCTGCAAGATCAAAAATCTTCAATATTTCCTTATCTGATTCAAATCCTATGGCACGGAGCAATGTCGTCACGGGTAGTTTTTTCTTACGATCAATGTAAGCATACATCACATTATTGATGTCTGTAGCAAATTCTATCCACGAACCTTTGAAAGGTATAATGCGTGCACTATACAGAACGGTACCATTAGCATGCACTCCTTGACCAAAAAAGACACCAGGGGAACGATGTAACTGTGATACGACAACACGCTCTGCACCATTAATTATAAAGGTGCCATTATCTGTCATATAAGGTATCGTACCCAAAAAGACATCTTGAATAAAAGTTCCAAAATCTTCATGGTCAGGATCTGTACAATATAGTTTCATCTTTGCCTTTAAAGGCACACTATACGTTAATCCTCGCTCGAGACATTCCGTAATGGAGTAGCGAGGAGGATCTATATAATAATCTAAAAACTCCAAGACAAAATTATTACGAGTATCTGTAATAGGGAAGTTTTCAGCAAACACTTTATATAGGCCATCGTTCTTACGCTCCTCGGGAGGTGTATCTAATTGTAAAAAATCCTTAAATGACTTTAATTGTACATCAAGAAAATCCGGATAAGGAATTGGATTCTTTACACTGGCAAAATTTACTCTGCTATCAACAATTTTTGTTGCCATTAATTACTTGTTTAAGATAAGGGGCTTTATATAACCAAACTATTCTAATAAGACACAAAAAGGTTAAGACCCTCTTACTTAGAAGATCCTAACCCTTATCTATGAGAGTGAATTAATTACTTCAACTCTACCTTTGCGCCAGCTTCTTCAATAACCTTCTTTAGGTTCTCAGCTTCATCCTTAGACATTCCTTCTTTCAATGTTGAAGGAGCTCCGTCAACAAGGTCTTTTGCCTCTTTTAAGCCGAGTCCGCAAGCCTCTTTTACAGCCTTCACTACCTGCAACTTAGCAGCACCGGCTTCTGTAAGAACGACATCGAATGATGTCTTTTCCTCAGCACCACCAGCTGCGCCAGCAGCAACAGGACCGGCAGCAACAGCAACAGCTGCAGCAGCAGGCTCAATTCCGTACTCGTCCTTCAGGACAGTAGCTAACTCATTTACTTCTTTAACTGTCAAATTTACTAATTCTTCAGCAATAGCTTTTACGTCTGCCATTTTATTCTAATTTTTAATGTTTTAATTATAAGTATTGATGACTTTCTCAAAAGTCGTATTATTTGATTTACTCAGGGCGCTCGCCTAAAGTCTTTAGCACACCATGTATGGTTCCAGCACTTGATTGGAGGGATGAGAGAACATTCTTTACTGGTGATTGCAATAGAGCAACAACCTCAGCAATAACTTCATTCTTACTCTTGAGAGAAGCCAATTCGTCTAACTTATCTGCGCCTATAAAGAATCCTTCTTCGGCATAAGCCGCCTTAAGGGCAGGGATTCCTTCCTTTTTATACTCCTTCAGCAACTTGGCGGGAATATTTGCTGTATTACTAAACATAACAGCAATATTACCAACCAAACAATCATACAATGGTGAAAAATCTATCTCGGAATCTTCAAAAGCCTTATGAAGAAGTGTGTTCTTTACAACAACCATCTTAATCTCGCTCTTAAAGCATTTCCGACGCAAAGTACTTGTCTGTTCGGCATTTAAACCAGAAACATCCACAAGATAGAAATGGGGATACTCTTTTATCTTCTCGCCCAAGCCTACTATAATAGTATCTTTAATTTCTTTCTTCATTTTACAATACTTTTTTAGAGTTATTCAACTGATTTCGGATCAATTTTGATACCCTTACTCATCGTACTTGAAATAAAGATACTCTTAATATATGTACCTTTGGCTGCCGCAGGTTTCAATTTAATTACCGTAGAAATAAATTCCTTGGCATTCTCGTAAATCTGTTCAGGTGTAAAAGCCACTTTGCCGATAGAAGCATGAATAATACCTGCCTTATCTACTTTAAAGTCAATCTTTCCTGACTTCACATCTTTTACAGCCTTAGCGACATCCATCGTTACAGTACCACTCTTGGGGTTAGGCATTAATCCACGAGGGCCGAGAATACGACCAACGGCTCCTACTTTACCCATACAAGACGGCATTGTAATAATCACATCAATGTCCGTCCATCCACCTTTAATCTTGTCGATATACTCGTCAAGACCAACATAATCAGCACCCGCCTCCTTGGCTGCAGCTTCAACATCTGGTGTGCAGAGACATAATACACGCGTTGTCTTACCGGTTCCGGCGGGTAACGATACAACGCCACGAACCATTTGATTAGCTTTACGCGGATCAACGCCTAAACGCATATCAATATCAAGAGAAGCGTCAAACTTTGTTGTCGTGATTTCTTTCACCAACTCAGCGGCTTCTTTTAAAGAATATGCTCTCCCTGCTTCAACCTTATCGGCTACTGATTTCTGATTTTTTGTCAGTTTACTCATTTTCCGAAGTTTTAAATTATTTACCAGGGAACTCCCTACTTACCGTAATACCCATACTTCGAGCCGTTCCTGCAACTAATCTCATTGCAGCCTCCACGGTAAAACAATTCAAGTCAGCCATTTTGTCTACAGCAATCGCCTTAACTTGTTCCCAAGTTACCGATGCAACTTTCTTACGGTTAGGTTGATCTGAACCGCTTTTAACTTTCGCAGCCTCTTTCAATTGTATGGCTGCAGGCGGTGTTTTAATCTCGAAGCTAAATGACTTATCAGTATAGTAAGTTATAACAACAGGAAGAATTTTTCCTGCCTTATCCTGGGTTCTGGCGTTGAACTCTTTGCAAAATCCCATAATATTGATTCCCTTTGAACCCAATGCAGGGCCTACAGGGGGAGAGGGATTTGCGGCACCACCTTTAATCTGTAATTTGATTAATCCAGCAACTTCTTTAGCCATTTTCGTTCATATTAAAATTTGATTTTATAAAAAGAACAGATACACACGTAACCATGCACTATTCCTTTTCAACTTGCATAAAACTAAGTTCTAATGGAGTTTTACGTCCGAAGATCTTTACCATGACCTTAAGTTTCCGTTTCTCGGCATTCACTTCTTCAATGATTCCATTGAAACCACTAAAAGGACCATCGCAGACTTTCACGCTTTCATTGACTGCATAAGGATTATCTGCTTCATACATCAATTCAGATTCCTCTGCATTGCCAAGCATTCGATTAATTTCAGATTGTTGTACAGGCGTAGGATTTTCCATACCACCAAGGAAACCTAAAACGTTCGGCATAAAACGCAACAAATGAGCGATATCTCCATTCAAGTCCGCTTCAATGAAAACGTATCCAGGAAGAGAAATCTTCTCTTTCACAATACGCTTACCATTACGCAGAGCAGTATGTCTCTCTAAAGGTATCAATACCTGAGACACATGTGAAGAGAGCAACGCATTGTGTTTCAATTCCGCCTCGATATATTCCTTTACCTTGGCTTCTTTTCCACTCACTGCGCGAAGCACATACCACCTCATCTTCGTTCCTGCCATTTTCCTTTAATGATTAATTTGGTAAACTGCACCCATGATAAACCTAAACACCGAATCCATCGCGAAAACCATCAATGCAATGATAAGGGAAGCAGATAATACAACCATCGCACTATGTGTTAATTCGCTACGTGTTGGCCAAGTAGTCTTATGCGCAAGTTCATTGTAACAAAGCTTGCAATAATTTACAGTCTTCTTAAACATATAAATATATTTAAGCACGGGAAGAGAGGCTCGAACTCCCGACGCCTGGTTTTGGAGACCAGTACTCTACCAACTGAGCTATTCCCGTAGATGATGCCACAACCTTGATCGTTGTGGCATCCTAAAGTACCAATATTCTTAATCTATTAATCGTCAATAATCTCTGTTATCTGACCGGCACCTACCGTACGGCCACCTTCGCGAATAGCAAAACGCAGACCGACATTCAGAGCAACGGCATAGATAAGATCTACCGTAATCGTTACATTGTCACCGGGCATTACCATCTCCACGCCTTCGGGAAGAGTTATTTCACCCGTACAGTCCATCGTACGGAGATAGAACTGAGGACGATACTTATTCCCAAACGGTGTATGACGTCCACCTTCTTCTTTCTTCAATACGTAGATTTGAGCTTTAAACTTCTTAAACGGTTTAATCTGGCCGGGATGGCAAAGTACCATACCACGCTTGATTTCAGCTTTATCAATACCACGAAGCAACAAGCCGACATTATCTCCTGCTTCACCCTCGTCAAGAAGTTTACGGAACATCTCAACACCGGTTACAACAGACTTTTTGTCTTCACCGAGACCCAGCAACTCCACTTCATCACCTACATGGATACGACCTGCCTCAATACGACCGGTAGCAACAGTACCACGACCGGTAATAGAGAAGACATCTTCAACAGGCATCAAGAAAGGCTTGTCTGTATCGCGTGGAGGCAGAGGAATCCATTCGTCAACGGCTTTCATCAACTCAAGAATCTTATCTTCCCACTTTGCTACACCGTTCAAAGCACCAAGTGCAGAGCCACGAATGATAGGTGTATTGTCGCCATCATACTCATATTGGTCGAGAAGTTCGCGCATTTCCATTTCAACAAGTTCAAGCATTTCCTCGTCTTCAACCATATCACACTTATTCAAAAATACGACCAAACGAGGAACGTTTACCTGACGAGCCAGCAACACGTGCTCGCGGGTTTGAGGCATAGGACCATCTGTTGCAGCTACAACGATAATGGCACCGTCCATCTGAGCGGCACCGGTAACCATGTTCTTCACATAGTCAGCGTGTCCCGGACAGTCTACGTGTGCATAATGACGAGTCTCTGTTTCATACTCTACATGTGAAGTGTTGATAGTGATACCACGCTCTTTCTCTTCGGGAGCATTGTCAATCTGATCAAAAGACTTTACCTTATCTGCATTACCGGATATTTTCTCTGCCAACACCTTAGTAATAGCAGCAGTAAGAGTCGTCTTACCGTGGTCTACGTGACCGATAGTACCAATATTAACATGGGGTTTGGTACGTTCAAATTTCTCTTTAGCCATAGCTTCTGTTTTTATTTATAAAATGAATAATCCGTTTTTTGTTTTTCTTCCGTCCTTGATAAAAGTTAGAAGTAGAGCTGTAACTGAGAGTTGAACTCAGGACCTCTTCCTTACCAAGGAAGTGCTCTACCACTGAGCTATTACAGCATAGATTAGAGCGGAAAACGGGGCTCAAACCCGCGACCCCCAGCTTGGAAGGCTAGTGCTCTATCAACTGAGCTATTTCCGCAAAATTCGTACTGAAGTGGGTGGTGATGGATTCGAACCACCGAAGTCGAAAGACAGCAGATTTACAGTCTGCCCCATTTGGCCACTCTGGTAACCACCCTTGCTTTTCAGAACTTCTCGTTGAGCCTCTTGTCGGATTCGAACCAACGACCCCGAGATTACAAATCACGTGCTCTGGCCAACTGAGCTAAAGAGGCAAGTATCTTTACAGCCGTTCGGCTCGTTGCTTTCTATTCGTTCTAAAACGGCTGCAAAGATAAGTATTATTTTCCTATTGCCAAAACTTTTTGAAAGTTTTTTCAATGGGCACGCTGTTTTTCTTTGTATTTTTTCAGTTGCCCACGCATAGCATCAAGACACAAGTCTACACCCTCCTCGAATGTATTACACGTTTTTTCAACGAACAAGGTTGTGCCCGGAACCGTTACACTGATACTTATTTCCTTATTCAATGCGGTTGCAGGCTTTACCACTTTCAGTTGCACCTCCGCTTTCTGAATATCTTCATAAGATTTTTCTAACTTCTCAGCCTTCTTATTAATGAAAGCCAACAGTTTTTCGGTGGCGTCGAAGTGTATCGACTTAATCATAATTTCCATAGTTGCCTCCTATTTATTAAAGGTTAGCCCTCGGATGGGCATTCGTATAAACATTCTTTAATTGCTCGAACGTTGTATGAGTATATATCTCCGTAGTAGAAAGGCTCTCATGCCCCAACAGTTTTTTCACACTTTCCAAGCCTGCTCCATGATTTAACATCGCTGTAGCAAATGTATGCCGAAGAACGTGAGGTGAACGTTTCTTCAATGTACAAACTCTCCCCAGATACTTCTTCACTTCATATTGCACCTGAGACATCGTCATCGGTCGTCCTTTTTCCGTGATAAACAAAGCATCTGTGTCATATCCTGCAGTTACCTCGCGTATAGCGAGATAACGTACCAACTGCTCTGCAAGTTCCTCTCCGAAAGGGATAACGCGCTGTTTGTTCCTCTTTCCGGTTACTCGAAGTTCACTCGACGCAAAGTCAATGTCGCTCACATGAAGCCCCGTCAATTCAGAGACTCTTATACCTGAAGAATAGAACGTTAATAATATAGTACGCGCGCGTACATCTTTAAATGTATCGCCCCAACGATTCTTATCAAACAATTCATCCATTTCCGTCTCTTTCACAAACTGTGGGAGTGGCTTTTCTTTCTTAGGCCCAACCACGGCATGTGCAGGATCGTGAGACACGAGATTTCTACTTAAGGAAAAACGATAAAAAGACCGAAGGGCGCTCAACCGACGATTGATGGTTGTCGCCACATTCCCTTTGTCCATCATGCTCTCCATCCAGCCACGAATCACATCGGCATCTACAGAGTGCCATGAGAGGTCATTGCCCTGCACTTTTATATACGCCTCAAATTCTTTTAAATCTTCGTCGTAACTCTGCACGGTGCGAGGCGAGTATCGCTTCTCATACTGCAAGTAGCTCAGGAATTGGTCTACCATTATCGAATGTTGCACAAACATCTTTATATTTGGCAACGAATATACGAAAATTATCTGATACCACCAAATTATCCGAGGTATTTATTCCTCTTTGGTGCGAAGTTTCTGCACATAGATGGCGTGTTCCATCTTCAATCTTTTCAGAACCGATGGCTTATCGAATTGCTGGCGTGCCCGAAGCTCTCTTACGACTCCCGTCTTTTCAAACTTCCTCTTGAATTTTTTCAAAGCTCTTTCGATGTTCTCACCATCTTTAACCGGTACAATAATCATGCGTTTTGTTTTAATTTTTAAATATTAAACTTCATGCCATCATAACACAAGGCTACAATAAACGGATGCAAAATTACGGCTTATTTTTCTAACAGCCAAATTTTCCAAGACGTTAATTTAAAAAATCATATTCCATACTTCTCTGAGAAAGAATAAGGAATGGGAAAACCGGCTTGTGCAACTCTGCAAATGCTTCAACCCCTTACGTAATCTATTCTTTACCCCCAATCGGTCATGATGGACTGTACAGATTTTGTGGGATAGTCGGTCAAATTGCCTGCCGTCCTGCCAAAAGTGTAGCGGACTACGTCGAGAGAAAGCAACAGACAAGATACCGATGAGCGAATAAAAGATGACAAGAAACCATGTAATGAATATCATATGGTCGACGAGCAGCCCCATGAGCGATTTGGGAATTACTGCTCTCGGAACGAACTTTCCTTACAAACAATAAGATGAAAGAGTGAAAGGCAAGAACTCCTGTCCTTGCCTTTCACTCTTTCATATACCTTTTTCCATTTAGAGGTTGGGGTTCACTTTACTCCACTCAGATACGGGCGGAACGATATTCAACGTCACGAGTTCGTCGCGCATCTTGCACAGATGTTCGTAGCTGGCATCCAACTTCGCATTTTCTTCGGGGGTTCCCGTGGGCACCTTAAACGTACATCCATTCTTGTCGAGTGTGGTATCCATTGCCATCATAATATGATTGTATTTGTCGGTCTTCACGTATGTACCGGCAGGATAGTTGAATTTCTCACCACCCATTACCGATCGTATCATTTCCACTGACAGGTATGCGGGGCTTTGGAACGATGAACGTCCACGCAACTCAATGATTTTTGCACCACCTTTGGTCACATCCGTCTTCATCTGTTCCCACTCTTCTGCAGGAAACTGTGGAGTTCCGATTATGTCGGTCAGTGGTTTTCCGTCAATCTTCACGTGCGAGCCAAACACGGCCATCTGCTCTCCGTGACCGCCATAGGTGGCACATCCCGTTACCAATGACTGCTGCACATTGAACTTCTTGGCCAATGCACTCTGTAAACGAGTGGAGTCGAGACCGGCAAGCGTGGTCACCTGTGAGGGTTTCAAACCGGAGTAAAGCAAAGTAACAAGGCCTGTTAAATCAGCAGGATTGAAGATAATCACCACATGCTTCACGTCCGGACAGTAGGTCTTGATGTTTTTGCCCAAGCCTTCGGCTATCTCGCAATTACCTTTCAACAAGTCTTCACGGGTCATTCCGGCCTTACGGGGGGCACCACCCGACGAGATGATATACTTGGCATTAGTAAATGCTTCTTTCACATCTGTAGTAGCTGTGATTTTCACATCCCCGAAACCGCTTTGTCTCATTTCCTCTGCTACGCCTTCGGGAGAGAATACATCATACAGACAGATGTCGTTTGTCAATCCCATCATAAGGGCTGTTTGCACCATGTTTGAGGCAATCATACCGGCTGCGCCGACGATTGTCAGTTTGTCGTTAGTTAAAAATTTCATGTCTTAAAATATTTAGTTACTAAAATACGATGTCTTTCTAAAGTGACAAGAACACCGTGCAAAGATAACAAAAATCCATTGTCTGCAAATATTTCCTACCTATTTAATTTGTCATTTATGTAAAAAAGTCTACCTTTGTCATATACAAATAGCAAAAAGACGACCGATGCTCCGCCACTTGCATGCCATTTCGTACAGTTCAAAATACCATACACATTTCAATTCCTTATCACATGAAAGAAATACAACAACGCTTAGATGCTCTAAGAGAGGTGATGCGCAGGGAACATCTCTCAGCTTTCATCTTTCCAAGTACCGACCCTCACAACGGGGAATACATACCCGCACATTGGGAAGGCCGCAAATGGATTTCCGGCTTCTCCGGTTCGGCGGGTACAGCCGTCGTCACCCTCCATGAAGCCGCAGTATGGACGGACTCCCGTTACTTTATCGCCGGTGCCGAACAGCTGTCCGATACGGAGTTTGTTCTCATGAAAGAGCGGGTAGACGGTACGCCGTCCATCCCCGAATGGTTAGGGCAGAAGCTGGCTACGACCCATAGTCCCGAAGTAGGTATTGACGGCATGGTGGCCTCCGAATCCATGGTGCGAAGTCTCACCCATGCACTGAGGAATGCAGGAGGTATCACGCTGCGCACCAACTTCGACCCGCTATCCTTCATCTGGAAAAACCGACCGGCCATACCTACTACCCCCGTAAACATCCATCCCATGCAGTATGCCGGCGAGACCTGTCGCAGCAAAATAACACGTCTCAGAGGGCAGCTGACCGACCACCATGCCGATGGCATCCTCGTGTCTGCCCTTGATGAGATAGCATGGCTGCTCAACCTGCGTGGAAACGACGTGCATTGCAACCCCGTCTTCGTTTCCTTTCTCCTCGTTACCAAAACGAACTCTACCCTCTATATCCATCAGGAAAAACTCTCTCCCGATGTCGTGGCCTACCTCGCCGAAGAGGGTATTGACATTGATGATTACGAGAACATCCTATGCGGATTGCAGCAATACGGCGAGTACAATATCCTGCTGGATGCCGATGAAATCAACCACACCCTGTTTCATGCCGTAGGATGCTCTGAAATCATACAGGCACCTTCCCCTGTTCCGGCCATGAAAGCCATCAAAAACGAGGCGGAAATTGCCGGATTTCATCGTGCCATGCTCAAAGACGGAATCGCACTCGTCAAATTCCTCCATTGGCTGAAACCGGCCGTGAAACGCGGAGGGCAGACGGAAATGAGTGTAGACGAAAAACTGACGGCACTCCGTGCTTCGCAGCCCTTATTCCGAGGCATCAGCTTCGATACCATAGCCGGCTATCAGGAACATGGCGCCATCGTACATTACGAAGCCACTCCCGAGACCGACAAGCCCCTCGAACCACGAGGATTCCTGCTCCTCGACAGCGGGGCACAATACGAAGACGGCACGACCGACATTACGAGAACCATCCCGCTGGGAGCAATTACCGACGAACAGCGATTGGCCTACACCCTCGTGCTGAAGGGCTACATACAACTCAACCTGCTGAAGTTTCCCGACGGCGCTACAGGCACACAGCTCGATGCCTTGGCACGCAAAGACATGTGGCGTGAGGGGCTGAACTATCTTCATGGTACAGGTCACGGCGTGGGCAGCTACCTCAACGTGCACGAGGGGCCACACCAGATACGCATGGAATGGCGACCGGCACCTATCCATGCCGGTATGACCGTTACCGACGAACCCGGTCTGTATCTCTCCGGACGCTTTGGCGTGCGCATAGAAAACACATTGCTCGTGGTGCCTTATAGGAAAACGGAGTTCGGTAAATTCCTTGGGTTCCTGCCACTTACGCTTTGTCCGATAGACACAACACCCATTCTCATAGAGCGCATGACGGAAGAGGAACTTACTTGGCTCAACGACTACCATGCACAGGTGTACGAACGCCTTGCCCCACATCTCGACACCGAGGAACGAGCATGGCTGAAAGATGCGACAGAGCCCCTGACGGTATAACTCGCACGGACCCCTCCGTTGCTGATACGATGGTTTTTATTCGTAACTTTTCAGCCCGTTTTCCTTACGATTCCTTAGTACTCGATGCTCAAAAGCTCGAGATTGTAACTTTTAAGGGTCGTAAAGTTACGATTGATAAGTCGACAATATATTTTGTACGTGGCACAAATGGCGTTTGCACAGGGAAAGGTCGGCAACCTTTTTCTCAGCAAACGGTATCTTTTGTCGGATTCTGTCGCACCTACAGCACTCCATCATGGGGAACACTATGTACTACGCACCCCTCCGGCGACTCTTCATCATAAGACCACCAAACGTAAGCAGTCCGTTGAGCATCAACAGCTCGTAGCCAAAGCGATAACCCGTAGTCTGAGATACGATCCCGTCGATACCCAAACAAATAAGTGGCGAGACGATGGCTACATAAGGGGTAAGGCGATCGCAGGGGGTGCGGTGCGTCAATAAACCGAAAGCAAAGAGGCCGAGCAAGGGGCCGTAGGTGTAAGAACAGAGGATGTAGATGGCATCGATGACGCTGGTAGAGTTCAGTGCCTTAAAGGTAAGAATGAATAATGCGAAGACCACAGCCATGCCGATGTGTACGCGTCGACGCAATCGTTCGTCGGTCGGTCGCCGGCAGAGGTCTACGCAAAAGCTTGTGGTGAGCGCGGTAAGTGCAGAATCGGCACTGCTGAAAGAGGCAGCCACGATGCCAACAGTGAAGAAGACGACCACGGGCAGCCCTAAACGTCCCGTGGCAGCAAACATGGGCAACAGTTCGTCGTCCTGCGTCGGCAGCGGTAGTCCCTCGCGTTGCGCCAGAAACGAGAGCAGTACGCCGAGGAAGAGAAACAGCAAATTGGCCGGAACGAAAGCCATGCCATAGCTGCACATATCTTTCTGTGCCTCACGCAACGTCTTGCACGTAAGGTTTTTCTGCATCATGTCTTGGTCGAGTCCCGTCATCACGATGACGATGAAGATGCCGCTGAGAAACTGTTTCCAGAAATATTGCTTCGACATCCAATCGTCGAACATAAAGATATGGCTCCGCGCATCGGCTGCCACAACTTCTACAGCCTGCGCTGCACTCATACCGAGTTTGTCGATAACGTTTACAATTATCAAGATGAGGGCAGCGAACATGCAGAAAGTCTGAAACATGTCTGTCCAGACCAATGTTTTAATGCCGCCACGATGCGTATAAAACCATATCAGTCCGACCATGGCAGCCACGGTCGCAGCAAACGGGATGCCGAGAGCATCGAGCACAAAACGCTGAAGGATGATGCAGACCACATAGAATCGGACAGCCGCACCCGTCATCTTCGACAGTAGGAAAAAAGATGCACCCGTACGGTATGAGCGTTCACCCATCCGTCGCTGCAAGTAAGAATAGATAGTGGTGAGGTTGAGGCGGTAGTACACGGGCAACAAAAGGAAAGCCACAGCTACATAGCCAAAGATAAACCCAAAGCAGGTCTGCATGTAGGTCATGCCGATGGCATTCACCATACCGGGCACCGACACGAACGTAACCCCCGATATGGATGCGCCTACCATACCAAAAGCCACCATATACCACGGCGAACGTCGGTTTCCGCGGTAGAAGGTTTCGTTGTCAGCATGTTTCGCAGTGAGCCTGCTCACCAAGAGCAACACGCAGAAGTAAACAAGTATGGTACAAACAATCATCATAACATATACAAACGTAGAGACGTGACACGTGTGTTGGCCACAGTCCAGCGTGCAAAAGTAATGATAAAAGGTGTAAAAGCGAGCGATGCGATAAGAAAATACGAGGCTTTATACTATCTTTGTAGCGAATAAAAGACGAAGATGATGAAGAAACTTCTTTCTATCACGCTACTGTGGCTGTCGGCTCTTGTGATGCATGCTCAGCAAGAACGTCCCTTTCAAGGGTATCTCTACAATGATGAATACCAAGTGTATTTGGACATCAACCTCTACGACCACGACATTCTGCCACAGGGTATCGAAGTCTACGGCCCACTGCACGGGTATCTGGGTTCGCAGCGAGACAGTCGGCTGTGGTTGATTACCGATGCCGTTATCGACAATGAGCGCACGGCACGGCTGACCATTACCGACGATTATGGCAGCGAAGACCTCACAACACAACTACATCTCAACAATGATGGCACCTATACCCTTAAACACCTCTCTGGCAGTGCACTGAAGATTGCGGTAAATCGCAAATGGGTGAAACTGCCCAAGACGTTTGTCCTCAAGCGAAAAATGTGAGAAGATGCTCTCCTGCAGACACCCAGCAGGTATATATTCCCACCGCAGATTCCAATAGCAAGTGCGAATCTATGTAATCCGATTGTAAAACTGTTGTTTTGATGTTGAGAAGTTTAGTCTCTTCCTTGGTCTTGCATTCATTTTCAGAGACGTTGTGCGATGAACTTGTGCCGACAACTCTTGTAGAGTTCCCCTCCACAAGAACGGTCGAAGCGGATATAACTGTAAATGGTTTCGAC
>NZ_GL397214.1:2500890-2514000 GCF_000146675.1 Hoylesella marshii DSM 16973 = JCM 13450 | reverse complement strand
ACAAACACTAAAATTTTTATTTTGTTATTTGCAGAAGCTCCGCAAGCACTAAAATTTTTATTTTGTTATTTGCAGAAGCTCTGCAAGCACTAAAATTTTTATTTTGGCCTTTGCGGAAGCTCCGCAAACATTAAGACTTTTATTTTGGCTCGTCGGAGCTTTCAGCCCCTTGCCGGCGGCGTTCCCCGAGTGTTTTTCATAGTGTTTTTCATAGTCCTCTTTTAATAAAAAAGAGACTATTTGCACTTCTTAGTGGAACTTATGCACACCGACAGTCCTCCAATAATGTACGCATTTATACCAGAATGTGGTTTTTTCTTCGTAATTTTACACGCAGAATAATTTTCCTATTGGCAATCGTCCCTCAAAAACAGACGAAATAAAAACGAAATAAATGAACTTTAAATGGAATTACACACCACCCTCAACAGAGCAACAGCAGGCGGCTAAAGAATTGGGTGAGAAACTCGGCATGAGCCCTGTGCTGGCCTCGTTACTCATTGATAGAGGTATTACCACGGAGTCTGCCGCGAAGAGATACTTCCGACCACAACTCGCAGACCTCATCAACCCGTTTCTGATGAAAGACATGGACGTGGCTGTAGACCGTTTGAACGATGCCATGGGACGCAAGGAACGCATCATGGTCTACGGCGATTACGATGTAGACGGCTGCACCTCCGTGGCACTGGTCTACAAATTTCTGCGCCAATTCTACTCCAATATAGAATATTACATCCCCGATCGCTACGAAGAAGGCTATGGCGTGAGCATCAAAGGCATTGATTATGCCAAGGAGAAAGAGGTGAAACTCATCATCATCCTCGACTGCGGTATCAAGGCGATAGACGAGATTGCCTATGCCAAGGAACAAGGCATCGACTTCATTATCTGCGACCACCACGTGCCCGACGAACAGTTACCACCTGCCGCAGCCATTCTCAATCCGAAGCGAAAAGACGATACCTACCCCTTCAAATACCTCAGCGGCTGTGGTGTGGGGTTCAAATTCATGCAGGCATTCGTCAAGAATAACGGCATACCTTTCAGCCGATTGATTCCACTGCTCGACTTCTGTGCCGTAAGTATCGCAGCAGACATCGTTCCCGTCGTAGACGAAAACCGTATACTCGCCTATCACGGGCTGAAACAACTCAACCAAAATCCCAGTGTGGGACTGAAAGCTATTATAGAAATCTGCAACCTCAACGGACGCAATCTTTCCATGAGCGACATCGTGTTTAAAATCGGTCCGCGTATCAATGCATCAGGGCGCATGGAAAATGGTAAAGAAAGTGTAGACCTCTTGGTAGAGAAAGACTACACGCAGGCACTACAAGCGGCACGTCATATCGACGAATACAACGAACAACGTAAAGACATTGACAAACAGATGACCGAAGAGGCCAACCTCATTGTAGAAAAGCTCGAGAACCAAAAACACCGCTCAAGCATTGTGCTCTACGATGAAAATTGGAAGAAAGGCGTGATAGGTATCGTAGCATCACGGCTGACCGAGATTTATTACCGGCCAACAATCGTCATCACCCGCGACGAGAACATGGCTACTGCCTCCGCACGTAGCATTGCGGGCTTCGACATATACTCGGCCATCAAGAGTTGCCGTGACCTCTTACAGAACTTCGGAGGCCATACCTATGCCGCAGGCATGACCATGAAGTGGAGCGATGTCAAGGAGTTTGCGCGCCGTTTCCAAACCTATGTTGACGAACACATCCGCCCTGAGCAGAAAGAAGCGACCCTCCATATCGATGCCCTACTCGACTTCAAAGACATCACCAAGCGACTGCACCACGACCTGAAGCGTTTCGCCCCTTTCGGCCCGGGCAATCCCAAGCCACTCTTCTGCACCAACAACGTTTATGATTTCGGTACAAGCAAGGTCGTAGGACGCGAACAAGAACATATCAAACTCGAACTCGTTGATGCCAAGTCTAATAATGTGATGAACGGCATTGCCTTTGGCCAGAGCCGCTCCGCCCGATACATTAAGTCGAAACGCAGCTTCGACATCGCCTATACCATAGAGGAAAACGCTTTCAAACGGGGTGGCCTACAATTGCAGATTGAGGACATCAGACCGCGAGAAAACGAAGATGACGACAACCCATGCCGCACATGACCACCCCTGACCGCTACCTGCAACTGCTCCATGAATACTGGGGATACGACAACTTCCGCGGTATTCAGCGCAACATCATCGACAGCATTGGCAACCGACAAGATACCCTTGGCCTCATGCCTACCGGTGGTGGCAAGTCACTCACGTTTCAAGTGCCGGCCTTAGCGCAAGAGGGTGTCTGCCTTGTCATCACTCCGCTCATCGCCCTGATGAAAGATCAAGTAGACCACTTGCGGCGAATCGGTATACAAGCCTCGGCCATTTACACCGGCATGTCGCACAGCGAAATCGTCACCACGCTCGACAACGCCGTCTATGGTGGTATCAAACTGCTCTACGTTTCCCCCGAACGGCTCAGTTCAGACCTGTTCAAAATCAAGCTCAGTCACATGAAAGTGAGCTTTATCACCGTAGACGAAGCCCACTGTATCAGCCAATGGGGGTATGATTTCCGCCCCTCTTACCTCCATATTGCAGCCATCCGCAAACTCCTACCCCACGCTCCCGTGCTGGCACTCACCGCCACAGCCACGCCACAAGTGGTAGACGATATCCAGCACCAGCTCGCCTTTGCTCGCCCCAATGTCTTCCACATGAGCTTCGAACGTAAGAACCTCGCCTACATCGTGCGTAAGACTCCCGACAAGACCGGCCAGCTCGTCCATATTCTCCAATCCGTAAAAGGCTCAGCCATTGTCTATGTGCGTAGCCGGAAACGTACCAAAGAGATTGCCAAACTCCTCAATGACCAATACCACATCACAGCCACCTTCTATCATGCCGGCCTCGACACTGCCGTAAAAGACCAGCGACAGACAGACTGGCAGACCGACAAAGTGCGCGTCATCGTGGCCACCAACGCCTTCGGCATGGGCATTGACAAGCCCGATGTCCGCCTTGTCATACATATCGACACCCCCGACTCACTCGAAGCCTACTTCCAAGAGGCCGGACGTGCAGGGCGCGACGGTGCAAAATCCTATGCCGTCTTGCTCTACGATGCCCGCGACAAAGTGAAACTCCAACGACGCATTGACGACAATTTCCCTCCAAAAACATTCATCGCCCAAGTCTACGAGCACCTTGCCTACTACTATCAAGTCGGTTTAGGAAGCGGCAATGGATACCTTTTTGAGTTCGACATCGACAAATTCTGCATCACCTTCCGCCACTTCCCCGTCCGTGTAGATGCAGCCCTCAAACTCCTTGAGAAAGCCGGATACATACGATACGAAACCGACCCCGATAACCGAGCACGCCTCCGATTCCTACTCGAACGCCACGAACTCTACCGGCTCGACAATCTCTCACCCCTCGAAGAACGAGCTATTACCGCACTGCTGCGATGCTACGGAAGCCTGTTCGTCGACTATGAGTTCATCAACGAAAACCTCGTCGCACAAGAAGCTGCCATCGAAAAGCCACAACTCTATCTCATACTCCAAAGCCTTACCCGACGCCACATCCTCCACTTCATACCCCAACGACACATTCCACTCGTCGGCTACATACAACCCAGAGAAGCCATCGAACGCCTTGTCATCCCATCCGCTGTCTACGAAGAGCGCAAGGCCATCTACACCCAACGCATCAACGCCATGATAGACTACACCGCCGATGACCGCACATGCCGCAGTACCCAGCTCCTCCGATATTTCGGCGAAATACGCAACACCGACTGCCAACAATGCGACGTCTGCCTCTCCCAACGGGAAGCACCCAACGCCCACGCCCGTCACACACAAGCCACACAACGCATTCTCCAATGGCTAGCTGACGGCCAACCACACTCCATCGCCGAACTCTCCACCCTACATCTACCCACCCACATACTCAACGATGCTCTGCACCACTTGCTTGCCGAGCAAAAAATCACAACCGACGGCCGCTCCCTTTCCTGCTGACTACACCTCTTTCCCTTCATCCCTCCTCATCCGACATGTCGCAGAAACACGACAAGCCCGTCCCCTCTCCCACTCATTTCCACAGAAAATGCCACCCCGTTTGTCACGCCTCCCCTGTTTTTCCTTTGGCACCTCTCATAACAGAATCGGATGAAAAACCGATTCGTTGAAGAAAAATAGTTTTCATTCGTAACTTTTTACCCCATTTTTATAATAATCTCTCGGTTTTTGATGCCCAAAAGTTCGAGATTGTAACTTTTAAAGGCCGTAAATTTACGATTCATCAGTCGGCATTTGTACCCCATACAGATGCCGTTTATACCCTATACAGATGGCATTTGTACATAGAGAGGTCGGCAACCCTTCTTCATGAAAATCACATCCTTTAATGATTGAAAGTTCATCCTGTTACATAAAAAATGAGTTCGGCACAATACCGAACCCAATACCTTAGGGAGTAAATCATGTGTTTAACATTCCACAAACGGGAATACTCCTCATACGCCCTCACCTTGTTGGGATACCAGGACTCGAACCTGGAATGACAGGACCAGAATCTGTAGTGTTACCATTACACCATATCCCATTCATCTGTTGCAAACAGCACGCCTGCCGTATTGTATTGCAAAGGTACATACTTTTTCTCAACCTACAAATTTCTCGGCATCTTTTTTCATAAAAATAGCAAATATGACTTGCCGGCAGTATGTTTTCAAATAAAAGAACGTACCTTTGCAAGATAAATAACTGTACATTTTTTAAATGGAGACAACCGAACGGCTGGTAGAAAGCATTACCAAAGGAATACAAGAAAAGAAAGGACGTGGCATCGTTATTGCAGACCTCAAAGAAATAGACGGTGCCATCTGTCGCTATTTCGTTGTCTGCCAAGGCAACTCTCCACAGCAAGTGGAAGCCATAGCAGAGGCAATAGGAGACAGTGCACGCACAGAGTTGCAGGAGAAGCCTGTGAATGTGGTAGGCATGGAACAAGCCTCGTGGGTGGCGATGGACTATGTAGACGTGATGGTGCATATATTCCTGCCCGAGGCAAGGACTTTCTACGACATTGAGAACCTATGGGAGGATGCCCGCCTGACCCACGTGGCAGACCTCGATTAACGACTTACAACAGATACAAGAACCCGAAATGGACAACAAATCAACCAACAACAATATGCCGAACATGCCAAAATTCAATATGAATTGGATTTACGGCATGATCATCGTAGCCTTGGGCGTGCTCTTCTTCACCGGTGGTGGAGGCATCGGCAAGAATGCCAACATGGAAGCATCCTATGCCGATTTCAAAACCTATATCTACAAGGGCTATGCCTCAGAAGTGGTGATTAACAAAGACGAAAGCACACTGAAGATGTTTGTCAATGCAAAAAACATACGCGACGTATTCCACGCCACGGCAAAAGAAGTGGGCAACCAACCCTACATCACTGTGCAGTTCGGCTCGGTAGATCAAGTGGAAAACCTGCTTTCTGCGGCACAGAAAGCAAGGAAATTCAACGGAAAACTGAGATACGAAAACCAGAAAGGCAATGAATTCGTCAACCTCCTGCTCGGTATCTCTCCCTATATCATACTCATTCTTATCTACATTTTCCTCATGCGACGTATGAGCGGAGGTCCCGGTGGTGGCGGAGGCGTGTTCAACGTAGGCAAATCTCGGGCTAAGATGTATGAGAAGAGCGACGAACTCGGCGTTACTTTCAAAGACGTGGCAGGCCAAGCCGGTGCCAAGCAAGAAGTGGAAGAAATCGTAGAGTTTCTGAAAAATCCCAAGAAATATACTGACTTGGGAGGTAAGATACCCAAGGGTGCTTTGCTGGTCGGTCCGCCGGGAACGGGTAAAACCTTACTGGCCAAAGCCGTGGCAGGCGAGGCCAACGTGCCCTTCTTTTCGATGAGCGGTTCCGACTTTGTAGAGATGTTTGTGGGCGTAGGTGCCAGCAGAGTGAGAGACACTTTCCAGAAAGCCAAAGAAAAAGCGCCGAGCATTATCTTCATAGACGAGATAGATGCCGTGGGCAGGGCAAGAAGCAAGAATCCTGCCATGGGCACTAACGACGAACGAGAGAACACTCTGAACGCCTTGCTGACCGAGATGGACGGCTTCGGAACCAACAGCGGAGTCATTATCCTTGCCGCTACCAACCGCGTGGATATGCTCGATCAAGCATTGCTCCGCGCAGGAAGATTCGACCGGCAGATACATGTAGACCTGCCCGACCTGACAGAACGCAAGGAAATATTCATGGTGCATCTCAAGCCCGTCAAAGTGGACAAATCGCTGGATATAGACTTGCTGGCGCGCCAAACCCCGGGCTTCTCGGGTGCCGATATCGCCAACGTGTGTAACGAAGCGGCGCTCATTGCCGCACGACACAACAAGAAGACCGTCAACAAACAGGATTTTCTCGATGCCGTAGACCGCATCATAGGAGGTCTGGAGAAGAAGACAAAGGTGATGACAGAGAAAGAAAAGCGCACCATAGCCCTGCATGAGGCAGGCCACGCCACGATTTCATGGTTCTGCGAGCATGCCAATCCACTCATCAAAGTGTCGATTGTGCCGCGGGGACGTGCGCTGGGAGCAGCATGGTATCTGCCCGAAGAACGACAGATAACCACCAAGGAAGAAATGCTCGACGAGATGTGTGCCCTCATGGGTGGACGGGCTGCCGAAGAACTCTTCACCGGACATATCTCTACCGGCGCGATGAACGACCTCGAACGAGCTACGAAGAGCGCCTACGGCATGATAGCCTACGCCGGCATGAGTGACCGTCTGCCCAACATCTGCTACTACAACAACCAAGAATACCAGCTGCAGCGACCCTACTCGGAAACCACCGCCAAGGCCATCGATGAGGAAGTGCTGAAGATGGTCAACGAGCAATACGACCGCGCCAAACGCCTGCTGATGGAACACAAAGAAGGACACAACGCCTTGGCAGACCTGCTTATTACACGCGAAGTCATATTTGCGGAAGACGTGGAAAAGATATTCGGCAAACGACCGTGGGTGAGCCGGTCGCAAGAAATTATCGGAGCCGAGACCACAGCCCGCGATACCGAAGTTTCTCAAACCCCGCAACAGCCCCATACAGCTACGGAACCCGAGCACGCAGAACAGCCGCAAGAAAACTAAAACAACACGAGCAAGATGACAGACAAGATAAAAAACATGCTGGTACGCACCGTAACGGGCGTGCTGTTCGTAGCCGCCCTCGTGACCAGCTTTCTGCGCTTCGAGGCCATGGTATTCCTCTTTGCAATCATCACCGGACTCACACTGTGGGAATACGCCACCATCGTCAACACGATGAAAGCCGTACGCATCAACCGCTTCATCTCCACCGCAGCAGGCGTCTATTTCTTCTTAGCCGTGGCCGGCTATTGCAGCGGCATCACGCCCTCGGCCGTATTCATCCCCTATCTGCTCACGGTCGTCTACCTCTTCGTGAGCGAACTATACACACGCCACGAACATGCCATCAATGATTGGGCTTACACCATGCTCTCGCAGATGTATATCGCCCTACCCTTCGCCATGCTCAACGTGCTGGCCTTCCAATCGTCCGACGACGGCATCCGCTACTGCCGCATCCTCCCCTTAAGCATATTTATCTTCCTTTGGACAAGCGACACCGGCGCATATTGCGTAGGGTCGCTGCTCGGACGTCACAAACTCTTTCCGCGCATCTCGCCCGCCAAAAGCTGGGAAGGCTCCCTCGGAGGTGCCATCCTCGTGCTCATCGCAGCCTCGCTCATCTCGCAACTGATAGACGATGCCTCCATACTCACCCTCTACGAATGGCTCGGCCTCGGACTCGTCGTCACCATCTTCGGCACATGGGGCGACCTCGTGGAATCGCTATTCAAACGCACCGTAGGCATCAAAGACAGCGGAAACATCCTGCCCGGACACGGCGGTATGCTCGACCGCTTCGATTCCGCGCTCATGGCCATACCTGCCGCCGTGGTCTACCTCTATACACTCACCCTGATATAAGTCAACGGGAGATATACCCACCTTCCATATCCCCCGTTTCTACTTTCCCCTCTCGCCTACCACCCTCCTTTTTCCCCGCACCCACTTTCCCTGCGGCAAAAGCAGGCGGTAGGCCATCCGAACCATCATCCCCTGCCGTTCAACTCCTTTCGCGCATGACAGCAGATGGGGAAAAGCGCTGTCAGCCATCGTCATCCATCGCAGACCATAGAAAAAACACACCATTACTCATCATCTTCTACAGACACCGATAAGTAACCTCTCTTTTTAATATCGGAAACCATGGCCGATGATAGTTAAATTAATTATTCAGTATCGAAAACCATGGCCGACGACGGTTAAATGCCTAAAATAGTATCGTCGGCCATGGCCGACGGTGGTTAAATGTTTAAAATAGTATCGTCGGCCACGGCCGACGCAAATAAAACTTAATAAGAACTATCATCGGCTGCGGCCGACGATGGTTAAATGCCTAAAATAGTATCGTCGGCCGCGGCCGACGGTGGTTAAATGTTTAAAATAGTATCGTCGGCCACGGCCGACGTAAATAAAACTTAATAAAAACAGCGTCGGCCACGGCCGCTGCAAATAAAATTTAATAAAAACATCGTCGGCCACGGCCGACGCAAATAAAACTTAATAAGAACTATCGTCGGCCACGGCCGACGATAGTAAATTGATTATTATGTATCGGAATCTACGGCCTCCGACGGTTAAATCAATCATTTAGTATCGGAAACCATGGCCGACGATAGTTAATTAGATAATTTAGTATCAGAAACTACGGGCGCCGACGGTTAAATGTTTAAAATACCATCGGCGCCCATGGACGCTGTAAAGATATGTTAATGTGACGTATCGGCGTACATGGGCGCCGGTACTAAAAATCAGTAGGAAATAATCGTGCCGATGGGCGAATAGAGAATCATCACTCGCGAACAATGATTTCTCATGGCGAATGGAGGTAAAAGGCGGGAGAAACGGGTGGCGGGTACCCGTGAGGATGGGTGAACGTGAAAACGAGTATCATGCGTGTGGCACGATACTCGTCGGGGGGGTGCTGTAGCGTTGGAATTTGCTTGATAGCGGTGTTCTGTACCTAAAGACCTGCTTAATATAGGAATTTTACGCCGACGTAGTAGCAACGGGGCATTCCCGGGCCATAGATGTAGTTGGCATCGCGGTTCCATCCTCGGTCGAAATCCTTCTGATAGGCATTGGCGAGATTCTGAATGCCGCCGTTGAGCTGCATGGTCAGGAGTGCCGTGAGGGGGACGTCGTAACTGACCTTGAGATTCAATACGAGGAAGTCGGGTGTTTTCACGGCAACGGGAGCAGACACGCCCGAGCCTGCGGCATGCCCCACGAGCATTCGGCCGGTGTAATTGCCCGAGAAGGATGCCGAAAGATGTTTTACGGGCGCATAGGACGCCGTGAAATAGCCGTAGACGTTGGGCGTTCGCAGCATCCGTTTTTCGGGAGCTGCATCCTCGTTCCATTCCACCGCGCAGTCGTATTCGCTGCGCTGAAATGTCATCCCTCCCTGAATCTGAAACGCGGAGGCGAAAGCCACTTTGCCCTCGATGTTGAGTCCATAGACGCTGGCGGCATCGGCATTGTAACGCTCTTGTATGGCGTTGCCCTCGGGATCTTTCACATTGAGCTGCCGCAGTCCGAAGACATGATTCAAACGGGTGTAGAACGTCTCGACCAAAAGGTTGGCCTGCACCGTTCCGAAACGATGGTAGAAATCGCCCGAGAGGCTCAGGCTGTGGGAGCGCTCGGGCTTCAGACCGGCAGCACGACGGGTAACGACGCGCTCGCCTCCGACAAGGCCGGTATGCAGGTCTTCATCGAAAGCCTGCGGTGCGCGGAATCCGTCGGCATAACTCAGTCGGAGGTTCACGTTGTCGTTGGGATTGAAGCGCACGTTGGCACGCGGACTGAAGATGGTATTGCGGATGAGGTTGTGCTTATCGATTCTCCCGCCCACGAGTAGCGACCACGTGTGATTCTTCCATTCGTTCTGCACGTATCCGCTGCTGATACGCACGTGCTGGTTTAACAGATGGTGATAACCGATGATTTCGTCGCGCAAGGCATCGCTGTTGTATTCTGCTCCGAGCGTCAGGGCTGCGGGCATGAAGAGCAGACGGTCGACGTTCAGCACATATTGCGTACCGGCAATGTAGGTGAAATCGCGCGTCCGCCCATAGGCTTTCAGCGCATTCTCGAAGTCGGCGGGTGTCGCTCCCTCGCCGGTTCCCCCGTAATAGCTTTTGCGCGTGGTATGCTGAAATGAGAAATAACTCTTCCACACGTGGTGTCCGTTGGGCGAGAAGAAGTCGTAGGTTAAGTTACCGCCGTTGATGTCGTGCTCTAATTGTTCGGCGATGTTTGCCTCATGGGGTGTCAGGTGGAGCTTGTTTCCGCCGCGGCGAAACTCGTTCAGACTATGATACTGTAGGGTGAGTTTCGAGTAGGGAGTAAAGCGGTAAAACGAGCTTAGACCGATGGTGCTATTCTTCAGGTTGGGAAGTTCGGTATAGCCGTCGCCGTCGTGGTCGAAGCCCGGGCGATAATGGTGCTGCCCATACAGGTACATGCCGCCTTTGCCGTCGTCGGTGACGAGCGAAAGGTTGGCCGTCGTGTTGTTGTCGAATGCTCCCTTACCTTCAATTGATGTCAGCGTATGCGAAAGCTCGGCCGTGTTGCGTGTCGGTTCGCGCGTGATGAGATTGATGGTGCCGCCGATGGCCGATGCGCCATACAGCGACGAACCGCCTCCACGCACCACCTCCACGCGTTCAATCATATTCGTGGGAATCTGCTCAAGTCCGTAGACGCCGTTGAGCGACGAAAACACGGGGCGCGAGTCTATGAGTATCTGCGAATAATGTCCGTCGAGGCCGTTGATGCGCACTTGTGAGAAACCGCAGTTCTGGCAGTTGTCTTCTGTCCGCACACCGGGCTGGAAATTCAGCGTTTGATACATGTTCATCGACTGGGTGATAGTAAACAAGCGCTTATCCAAAACGCTCACCAAGGCCGGAGCTTCGCGACGTAGCGTGAGACTACGATTGGCCGACACGACCACCTCGTCGAGCGCGATGGCATCTTCCGTGAGTACAATGTCCTGCTGTACGGTGGCGTTCCCTACGGTTGATACCTGCTGCGTGGCTGTCCGATAGCCCACGAGTTTCACTTCTATGACGAGATTCCCCACGGGCAGGTCGCGCAGCGCATAATGCCCCGTGATATCGGTATTCGTCACGATGTTCGTACCCTTGACAGCCACATCGGCATAGGGCAGCACGCGTCCGTCTCGTTCGCTCGTTACCTGTCCTTCAACGCAGGCTCCCGTCTTTGAAATAGCAGCCGTATGGTCTGCCCACACACACGCCGGCAGACACCATGCGCCCATCCATACACATAAAAAAGTAAGTTTATTCATTTGGAAAGTATTTTTATATTTGTGATTTTTCATCGGCACAAAAGTATCAATAAAAGCCACAGCCTCCAATACCTAAAACGCGGTATTCTGCACAAAAAAGGCTTGCCCAACGCAAGCCTTCCCTTTCTCTTTCCCGACGATGCGGGATTATTTTTTCGCCATCTCGTGAGATATTCTGTGCATCGTATAGATTTGCAGAATGGCACCCACGAGCAGCGGAACAACCCAGTTGTTATGGATATAACGCACGTAAACAGTCAGCAAATCTATACTCGAAGTAAACAACGGATAAACCCATTGATACACATTTTCAAGCATCAGCAGGGCAGACAACACGAAGCAAACGTTTCCAAACATCATGATTCCTGTCAGTCGAAGCAGCGTAGGGTCGCTGCCTCTGTAACGCTGCCATGTTTCCATGCCCGTAAACGTCGCTGTTCCCACGGCAAAACAGACTGCTGTCACCTTCGGTATCAGCCCGAAGACAACGCATCCCACACCCGTTACCATCAGCACTGCACCGATGATAAACGCTATACTTTGCATTCTATTCAGCGGTTTCATCTTCTTGTGGTTTCTTTTCATCATCGCTGAGCACGAAGATTTCTTCGTCGTCAGCCTTCATCATATACTGTCCGCGGGCGATACGCTCCACGGCTCTTGGGTCGTCCGAGAGGGCTTTCAACTGCTGCGAGTCTGTCTCATATTTCGTCTCGTAGTATTGAATTTGCGACTTCAAGTTGCGGATATGCAACATATATTCGATGCGCTTCACGAAACTGTTTTCGTCAAGCACGCCCACTATCAGTACGCCAAGCACCACGACGAGCAGATATTTATAGCGGCCAAGAAAGCTCCAAACGGTTACGATACGTCCCATTATCTGTCTTTTATCGGCGCAAAGGTACGCATTTCTACTGAAAAGGGGAAGATTTCCGTTCACAATATTTGGCTGTTCCAAAAGTTTGTTATACCTTTACCGCCATGATTCAACCGTGTGTAACATATCCTATATATAAACAAGGTGTAAACCTTATGCAGAGAAATCTCAATTTCTTTGCATCTTTTCATATCAATTATTTGGTCATTCCAAATAATTTGCTAACACACACATTCGCACCGCCAGTCGGATAACACTTTAAACGCTTTTTTATACGCGCGCGCGAAGCGTGTCGCATCCCCTATCAACAAAGGGCTCCAAGGAGTTCCCTTTGTTCACTTTTTCGCCCCCGTCAGCTGCGTTGTGCGCTTAGCCGTGAGCGACGATATCGCAGAACAATTTCCCGTTAATTCACGGCATAGCATCAATGAAGGCGATGCCAAGCCCGGCGACTTCGATGCCGACGAATGGGAAGACGACGAGCAGACCACCGGAACGGGATACAACCTGTGGGCAGAGTAAGTCGCGCACTCCACGTAACCGGATTTAACCTCTGCTGACACCGCTCGGCACTCAGCAAGCCGGATTTAGCCTCTGCCAGCACCGCTCGGCACTCTGCAAGCCGGATTTAGCCTCTGCCGACACCGCTCGGCACTCTGCAAGCCGGATTTAGACTCTGCCGGCACCGCTCGGCACTCC
>NZ_GL397214.1:2466926-2500758 GCF_000146675.1 Hoylesella marshii DSM 16973 = JCM 13450 | reverse complement strand
AAAAGGTTCCGGAATCATTGATTTCCGAGCGAAAGAGTGCCGTGCAGCGCAAAAATCATTGATTTCCGAGAGAAAGAGTGCCGTGCGGCGCAAAAATCATTGATTTCCGAGCAAAAGAGTGCCGTGCGGTGCAAAAATCATTGATTTCCGAGCAAAAGAGTGTCGTGCAGCGCAAAAATCATTGATTTCCGAGAGAAAGAGTGCCGTGCGGCGCAAAAATCATTGATTTCCGAGCGAAAGAGTGCCGTGCGGCGCAACTGATGCGGGAAGCATAAAAGAAACACCTTTATATATATACACACATAGAGTGGTACGCGTCGCGACGATGCGTACCACTCGCTTTTTTGTTGATAAAGCCGACAATGCTTGTAAGAAAGAGCCTCGGAGAAGTGAGGGAGCATAGGGGGGTGGTGCAATTCCTACGCCGGCTTCACATATTTTCTAAACAACAGTCCCTGTAGAACGCCGCGCGCAGCAAGGAACAACAAGAATGCAAGCCAAAGCGCATGGTTGCCCAACAGCGCAGAGAGAGAGATTTCCGCAAGAAAAAACAAAACGGCAGACGCGGCACACGACAAGAGCATGCCCCGAGTGGCTGTTATGCCGATAAAAAGACCGTCGAAGATAAAGGCGGCAAAGCCCATCACGGGGATGAGCCATGTCCACCCGATGTAAGAAGCAGCCGCAACCATCACCTCATCGTTGTCGGTAAGCAACGAGAGAAAATATCTGCCACCTACCATATATATAAAGGTAAACACAAGTGCCATGCCCGTCGCCCACAGAAAAAGATGTCGTGTAGTATCGCGAAAGGCTGCCATGTTGCTCGCGCCGAAATAACGACCGCCCATGGCTTCGCCTGCATAAGCAAAGCCGTCCATGAGATAAGAAAAGAGCGTAAAGAACGTCATCAGCAACGTGTTGACAGCCAGCAGTAGCGTACCCTGTCGTGCGCCGGCGGCCGTGAAAAAGAGATTCACTCCCACAAGAAACAATGTACGGAAGAAGATGTCGCGATTCACTACAAAGAAACGTCCCATCGCCTCTCGCCCCAACACACGTTTCCAGCCGTGAACATGCCATCGCAATCGGCCATAATAACGACACCACAACGCCACAGCCAACAAGAATCCGCCCCATTGAGCTATCAATGTGCCCGCCGCCACACCCTCTATCTTCATGTCCAACCCGTAGACCAAAGCGATACTTGCCGCAATATTGACGACGTTTTGCAGAATCGACACCAGCATCGGGATGCGCGTATTCTGCATCCCGATATACCATCCTGTCAGCCCGTAAAGACAGAGCATGGCCGGAGAGCCCCATATACAAATATCGAAATAAGCCGTTACGAGCGGAATGAGCGACGGGTCGGGGTGCATCGCCCATAGCGCCAGCATGCACAATGGCCGCTGAAAAACAATAAACAGAGCCGACACACACAGCCCAATGATAAACGAACGCAACAGCAACCGCACCACTTCGCCCCTATCGCGCCGGCCGTAAGCCTGGGAAGTCATGCCACTCGTACCCATCCTGAGAAAGCCGAACACCCAGTAAATCACGTTGAATATCATCGACCCTACCGCAATAGCACCGATATAAGCGGCACACCCCATGTGCCCCACAATGGCCATGTCTATCAGGCCGAGCAACGGAACAGTGATGTTCGACACGATAGACGGCAATGCCAATCGGAGTATCTGATTGTCTCTCTCCGTCATTCTATCATCGAAAGAAACGTTTCTTCGTCTATCACAGGCACACCCAACTTCTCGGCCTTCTCAAGTTTAGAAGGCCCCATGTGGTCGCCCGCCAATATAAAACTCGTCTTGCTGCTGATGCTGCCCGTGTTTTTCCCTCCGTTTTGCTCGATCATTCGCTTGTATTCCTCGCGACTGTGATGGGAGAAGACACCGCTGATGACAACGGTTTTGCCCGCAAGACGGTCGGTCATGCCGGTCATCTCGTCGGCCGAAAGCGCCATTTGCAGTCCGTAACCGCGCAGACGCTCCACTATCTCTCGGTTCACAGGGTTGCGAAAGTAACCGACCACACTGTTGGCAATAGACATCCCTACGCCCTCTATCTGCATCAGTTCGTCGGGGGAGGCCTCCATCAACGCATCAATATTTTTGAAACGACGTGCCAGCAGACGCGCTGATGTTTCGCCCACGAATCGTATGCCCAAAGCGAATACGACCCGCTCGAAAGGCACATTCTTAGACTGTGCGATACCCGCAACGACCCTCTGTGCCGACTTCTCTCGCGAGCCATCACCGTTGATTTGTTCGGTGCGAATCTCATAAAGGTCGGCAATATTGCGTATCAGTCCGCGACGATAATACTCATCCACAGTCTCCGGTCCGAGCGATTCAATATTCATCGCCTTGCGAGCGATGAAATGCTCAATCCGCCCTTTCACCTGTGGCGGACACGAAACATCGTTCGGGCAATAGTGGGCGGCTTCTCCCTCGTAGCGTACCAACGATGTTCCGCATTCGGGACAAACGGTGATAAAATGGACAGGTAGCGCATCAGCCAACCGACGAGTTGTATCCACGCCCACGATTTTAGGAATGATTTCGCCGCCCTTCTCCACATACACATAGTCGCCTAAATGGAGGTCGAAGCTGCGTATGAAGTCTTCGTTGTTCAGCGTGGCACGCTTCACGGTAGTACCGGCCAGCTGCACCGGTTCCATGTTAGCCACCGGCGTCACCGCTCCTGTTCGTCCCACTTGGTAGGTTACCTCATTGAGCCGTGTGCAAGCGCGCTCGGCCTTAAACTTATAAGCAATCGCCCAACGCGGACTTTTGGCCGTGAAGCCCAGCGCACGTTGCTGTCGAAGAGAGTTTACTTTCAATACGATGCCGTCTGTTGCCACAGGCAAGTTTTTGCGTTCGCTGTCCCAATAGCGTATAAAGGCGTATATCTCTTCAAGGGTACGCACCTTCTTCATCCCCGCACTGATTTTAAATCCCCACGAGGCGGCAGCCATCAGATTCTCATAATGTCCATCGGCAGGTAGGGTCTCGCCTAACAAATAATATAGGTAAGCATCGAGCCGACGGGTGGCTACGAGTGCAGGGTCAAGGCTTTTGAGCGTGCCGCTGGCGGCATTTCGCGGATTGGCAAAAAGCGGCTCCTCTGCCGCCTCACGCTCTTTGTTCAGCTGTTCAAACACTGCCCATGGCATCAGAATCTCGCCTCGTATCTCAAACTCATGGGGATAGCCAGTGCCCGGAAGCACGAGTGGAATGGCGTGGATGGTGCGCACATTGGCGGTCACATCGTCGCCCTGCACTCCGTCGCCGCGGGTCACGCCCTGCACAATCCGTCCATCGACGTAGGTCAGCGAGATAGAAAGCCCGTCGTATTTCATTTCACAACATACCTCGAAGTCCTCGTCATTGAGTCCTTTCCTTACGCTCTCATACCATTCGGCCACATCCTGTTCATTGTAGGTATTCGATAACGAGAGCATAGGATAGCGATGCTTCACCTGCGCGAACCCCGTACTAAGGTCACTCCCCACGCGCTGTGTAGGTGAATTGGGGTCATCCCACTCGGGATGAAGAGTTTCCAACCGTTGCAATTCGTGCATCATCTCGTCAAACTCTTGGTCACCGATGGTGGGAGCATTGAGCACATAGTATTTGTAATTATGTGCATGCAAATCCCGCCGTAACTGTTCTATTCGTGCTTTATCGTCCATATTCTTGCTTTTGAGTAAGCCGGAAAGCGTATCATCTCTCCGCATGCAAAGGTAACATTTTTTATCCACACGCCCTCTGTCATAGCGGTGTCAATGAACGAAAAAAGGACACTATCCTTTTGTATTCTGTCCTAATTATGCTAACTTTGCACGAAGATTCAGAATAAACAACAGATAACAATCACAAGAAAATATGGCGACAGAATTAAAAGACCTCACGAAGCGGTCGGAGAATTACAGTCAGTGGTACAACGACTTGGTAGTAAAAGCCGACTTGGCCGAGCAATCGGCCGTAAGAGGGTGTATGGTCATCAAACCTTACGGCTATGCGATATGGGAAAAGATGCAGCAACAACTCGACAGGATGTTTAAGGAAACAGGGGCACAGAATGCCTATTTCCCGTTGCTGATACCGAAATCGTTTCTCAGCCGTGAGGCAGAACACGTGAAAGGTTTCGCCAAAGAATGTGCGGTAGTGACACACTATCGTCTGAAAGCCTCTGAAGAAGGAAACAGCGTAGTAGTAGACCCTGCTGCCAAACTCGAAGAAGAACTCATCATACGTCCCACCTCGGAAACCATTATTTGGAATACTTACAAGAATTGGATACACTCGTGGCGAGACCTGCCTCTGATGTGCAACCAGTGGTGCAACGTGATGCGATGGGAAATGCGCACGCGCCCGTTTCTCCGCACAAGCGAATTTCTCTGGCAGGAAGGGCACACCGCTCATGCTACAAGAGAAGAGGCCGAGGCCGAAGCACGCACCATGTTGGGTGTCTATGCCCGATTTGCAGAAGAATGGATGGCCGTTCCGGTGATACAAGGCGTGAAAAGTGAGACCGAACGGTTTGCCGGCGCACTCGATACCTACACCATCGAGGCCATGATGCAAGACGGAAAGGCACTGCAAAGCGGTACAAGTCATTTCCTTGGACAGAACTTTGCAAAGTCGTTTGATGTGACTTTCCTCAACAAGGAAAATAAACCCGAATACGTGTGGGCTACCTCGTGGGGAGTTTCCACACGCCTCATCGGTGCCCTCATTATGACACATTCCGACGATAACGGGTTGGTGTTACCCCCGAAACTCGCCCCGATACAGGTAGTCGTTATCCCCATCGCACGGAATGCCGAGCAACTCTCGGCTATCGACGAACGGCTTCGTCCCGTCATCGAAGGGTTGCGCAAGCTCGGTATCTCTGTGAAATTAGACGATGCCGACAACAAACGGCCTGGCTTCAAGTTCGCCGACTATGAACTGAAAGGTGTGCCTGTGAGACTCGTCATGGGCGGTCGCGACCTCGAAAACGGGACGATAGAACTCATGCGCCGCGACACCTTAGAGAAAGAAACATTACCTATAGAAGGCATCGTGAGCCATATCCAAACACTGCTGGACGAGATACAGGCCAACATTTATCAAAAGGCAAAGGCTGCACGAGATGCCCGTATCTACGAATGCGATAACTACGAAGAGTTCAAGAAACGTGTAAAAGACGGCGGTTTCTTCCTCTGCCATTGGGATGGAACCGAAGAAACAGAAGCCCGCATCAAGGAAGAGACGCAGGCCACGATACGTTGCGTACCTTTCGGAGTGGAGCAGACATCCGGCATTGATATGGTGAGCGGAAAGCCCGCCACGCAGAGAGTCATCATCGCAAGAAGTTATTAAACATGCCACCACTTACCAAACTCATCCTCTCTCTTGGCTCCAATACCGGACAGAAAGAGAACATGGAAAATGCAGAGAGCCTACTCCGCGCCTTGTTCAAGCAAATCCGATTCTCAGACAGCAAGTGGACAGAACCTGTCGGCATAGAGTCCGATTTGTTTCTGAACAAGATTGCCGTTGTCTATACAGCACACGGATTGCAGCAGATATGCAAAGCGCTGAGAAACATAGAGCGGAAATGCGGACGGTCGAGGTCGCTGCATAAAAGCAATGTGGTGCCCATGGACATAGACGTATTGCAGTTTGGCGACGCGAAGATGCACGCTGAAGATTGGGAAAGAGGCTACATCCGAGAACTGATACAACAGATGGAAGAACCGGAAGAAACCATTGCATAAACTATACCTTTTTACTTTTACAAACAAAACAAACAATGAAGACACTAAGTTTTACACTGCTCTTGCTGACAACACTCCTGCCTGCAAACGCACAGAGATTTGAAGACTACTTCACCGACAACACCTTGCGCATAGACTACAACTTCGCCGGCGACAAGAACCGTCAGGAAGTGTCGGTAGACGAATTGAACGTCATGCCCAAATGGTATGGCAAGCGCAGCAGGTTATCCGAGCTTCCCATCGAGGGCAACGGACAGATTACTGTGCGTTCCCACCGCACCGGCAAAGTGATTTACCGCAATTCGTTTTCCACGCTGTTTCAGGAATGGCTCTCTTATGATGAGGCCGCAACAGTGAAGAAATCGTTTGAGAATGTATTTCTCGTGCCGATGCCGAAAGATACAGTAGACATCACCGTAGACCTGCGCAACAACCGGCGAGAGGTAATGGCCACACTTACACATACGGTGAATCCGAAAGACATCCTCATCCGTCATATCGGCTACAACCACGTGACGCCCTATGCCACGCTGCAAACGGCCGTCAATCCCGAGAAATGTATCCACATCGCCTACCTTTCCGAGGGCTACAGAGAAGACGAGATGGACACCTTCATTGCCGATGCTAAGGAAGCGACAGAGGCACTCTTCGCCCACGAACCATTCAAGTCGCAACGAAAAAACTTCAACATTGTGGCCGTGAAAGCACCATCGATGGAGAGCGGTACGAGCGAACCCGCCAAAGGCATCTGGAAGAATACAGCACTGCACTCGCATTTCGATACATTCTACAGCAGCCGATACCTCACCACACTCAAGCTGAAAGACCTGCATAATTGGCTTGCCGGTACACCTTACGAACACATCATCGTGCTTGTAAATACCGACATCTACGGTGGCGGCGGTATTCTCAACTCCTATAATCTGTCGATGACCCACCACCGGATGTTCAAGCCCGTGGTCGTGCATGAGTTCGGCCATAGCTTCGCCGGATTAGCCGACGAATACTTCTACGAATCCGAACAGATACCGATGTATCCACACGACGTGGAACCTTGGGAACAAAACATCACCACACTGAAAGACTTTGGCACAAAATGGGGCAACCTTATCAAGAAAGGTACACCCATCCCTACCCCTTTGAGTGACGACAAAAAGACGCGCGAAACCCGTGTGGGCGTATTCGAGGGAGCCGGCTACAGCAAGAAAGGCGTGTACAGAGGCTGTCAAGACTGCCGTATGCGCATCAACGAAACACCGGAGTTCTGCCCGGTATGCCGGCAGGCTTTGTCGCGCATTATCAATTTCTACGTGGAATAACGCCACACGTTTGGCGACAACTTACAATCATCGTGGGGTATGACAGGGGGCAATCTCCCTTCCATACCTCACTTTTTTATCCTCAATCGGTCATGAGAGCCTGTATAGATTTTACGCGAGTTCGAGATAAGGTTATCCGGACTGTAACTCACGTATCTTTTGAACGTTTCGGCTCGGGCCAAAATTGATTTTAGAGTCTCTTGAGCATTTCGGCTCGGGCCGGAATCGATTTTAAAGCCTCTTGAGCATTTCGGCCTGGGCCGGAATTGATTTTAAACTCTCTTGGGCATTTCGGCTTGGGCCGGAATGGATGTAAAACGCGTGTTCGGGATAAGGCTATCGGACTGTAAGCGCACGTAATTCAATGGACAACAGCCTTGCTGTTTACTTGCCAACTCAAACAAAATTCACTATCTTTGTATCTGTTATCATGCACTTACGATATGAATGTAGAAAAAATTAAACAGATTATCAACAAAGAGAAAAACCTCTCTACCGTACTGGGTATGGAGTTTATCTCTACGCCCGAGGCCGACACTTGCATGGCTCGGATGTGTGTCAACGAGAACAACCGTCAGCCATTCGGCTTCCTCAGTGGCGGTGCTTCGCTGGCTTTGGCCGAGAATCTGGCAGGTGTGGGTTCTTCAGCGTTATGCTCGGGCAAAATCAGCGTAGGTATCAGTGTGAGCGGGAGCCACGTGAAAGCCGTGTCAGAGGGCGACACCGTGACAGCTACTGCGCGCCTGCAAAGCAGAGGACGCAAGCTGCACGTCTGGCATATCGACATCCGTGATTCGGCGGGCGAGTTGATTTCTACCGTTCAGGTAACGAACTATATCGTCACACCACGCAAGAATGGATAGCAGAGCACTCATCCGACTGCCCCACTACACCCACTACACCGAGGTACGACAGACCACAGGTCGTCTGCAAGAACTGCACGACTTGCATGCACTCGACGGGCGCGTGGGATTTGTATTCGCCCCTTTCATGCCATCGAAGCAAGAGCCTATCTTGCTGATACGCCCCGACAGCATGGAGCAACACGAAGTGAGCATGCCGAAACACCTGCCCGCACAACGCCGCGTGCTCGACGAAGAGACCGACAAAGCACAGTATATGGCAGATTTCAACAGCTTTCATAAGCCACTGAAGCAAGACCTTTTCCGCAAAATCGTGCTGGCGCGGTGCTCTGAGCAGACGACAGACGAAACACCATTGCCCGACGAACTTTTCTTGCATGCCTGTCGGCTATTTCCCCATCTCTGCGTGGCACTCGTCTCAACACCCGTCAGCGGCACATGGTTGATAGCCACGCCCGAGGTCTTTCTCGAAAGCATGGGTTCGCAATGGCATACCATGGCATTAGCGGGAACGATGGAAGCCACGACCGATGAGCCATGCTGGAGCATGAAAAATCAAGAAGAACAACGCTGCGTGGCAACCTACATACGCGAATGCCTCAAACCCTTTTCCACCCGTATTACCGAGGAAGCACCACACGCATCACAGGCCGGCCACCTGTTACACCTACGCAGCGATTTTCTGTTTACATTGAAAAATCCCTCCCATCTGGGTGCATTGATTGCCGAACTGCATCCCACCCCTGCCGTATGCGGTATGCCGAAAGAGGAGACCCGCCGGTTCATCCTCCGTCATGAGCATGCGCCGCGCCGATACTACAGCGGTTTCATGGGACTATTAGCACCAGAAGCCGACACCCACCTCTACGTCTCTCTGCGCTGTATGCAAATCGATGGCAACCACTACAGGCTCTATGCCGGCGGCGGCCTCATGAAAGACAGCACGCCTATGCAAGAGTGGGAAGAGACCCGCGCCAAGCTCGAAACCATGCAACGATGTATCACCCTCTGATAACCCAAGCAACACCATGTACGCAAACAAAGAAAACGTTAATATTCTGACAGCCCTATTGGTGAAACACGGCATAAAAATGGTCGTTGTCTGTCCGGGGTCGAGGAATGCGCCACTGGTGCACAACTTTCACGAATGCCCCGAGATAACGTGCTATCCTACGACCGATGAACGCTCGGCAGGCTTCTATGCCATCGGTATGTCGCAAGCCACGTGTGCGCCGGTGGCGGTTTGCGTCACGTCGGGCACGGCCGTGCTCAACCTTGCTCCCGCTGTGGCCGAGGCGTTTTACCAACACATCCCGCTCGTGGTGCTGACAGCCGACCGTCCTGCTGCATGGATAGACCAACTCGACGGGCAAACCCTTCCGCAGCCGGATGCTTTCGGACACTTCGTGAAACGGGCGGTATCGCTGCCCGAACCCAAAGACGCAACCGAGCGATGGCACTGCAATCGGCTGGTAAACGAGGCCTTGTTGGCCGTTCGTCGGCAAGGAGGTGCTCCCGTGCATATCAACATCCCCATTACCGAGCCTCTGTTCGATTTCTCCGTTCCCTCACTCCCCGACGAACGGAAGATAAGCAGATTAGGCACACCTGCCCTGCGTGTGGAAGACCGGCAAGCACTTTGTAAGGCTTTCTTTACCGCCCGTCGGCCGATGATTGTACTGGGGCAATCCACTCCCCACGCATTTCCCAAGGATTTCTTCAGTCGCTTCAAAGACTTCGCCGTGGTATTGGGCGAGGCATTGAGCAGTATCGGAAAAGCATCAAACTTCGACGAAGTGCTCCACACCATCGGACGCAATGCTGACTATATGCCTGACTTCGTACTTTATGCCGGCAGCACGTTGGTGGGTAAACGCCTGAAAAGTTTCCTCCGTTCGGTCACCTCGGCAGAACAATGGCTCATCAGCGAAGACGGCGAAGTGCACGACACGTTTATGCACCTCACGACCATGATAGAGGCAAATCCTGTCGACGTGCTTGCCATGTTGGCTCGACGATGCGACGAGCAGACTTCCGAGGCTTCCGCTGAAACGACCCTCAACCAGCAGGAAGACGCCTTGATGTTCCGGCATCACTGGCTCGTAGCCTTACAAAAGGCCACACAGCATGTTGCAGCCTACACTCCGCCCTATTCTCAAATGGCCGCCGTAAAATGTTTCGAGCAACAGCTCACACGGTTGCAACAACCTTTTCATGTGCATTATGCCAACAGTACAGCCATACGATTGGCTAATATCTATGCCACGCATCACGTGTGGTGTAACCGCGGCGTGAACGGTATCGAAGGTTCGCTTTCCACGGCAGCAGGCATGTCGACAGTAACGGACGACCTTGTTTTCTGCATCATTGGCGACCTGAGTTTCTTCTACGATGCAAACGCCCTCTGGAACAGGAACTTGAAAGGCAACTTCCGCATACTCTTATTGAACAACGGCGGAGGCGGCATCTTCCGTCAGTTGAATGGCCTCGCCGCAAGTGAAGCACGCAACGAACTCATCGCAGCCGAGCATCATACAGAAGCGCAAGGCATCTGTCTGCAAAACAATGTGGCTTATCTATCCGCCCGCAACACGGAAGAGATGGAGCGCGGCATCGACCATCTGATGGTTTCTGATGCCGACCATCCCCTATTGCTCGAAGTCTTTACCACTCCCGAAGCAGACGAAAAAGCGTTGAAAGAATACTACAATAGGCAGAAGATAGAGAAAAAACAAGAATAAGACATCATCCAAATACAAACAGACAATATGAAAAAAAGAGAATGGAAAGCCATCGAAGGCTTTCATTTTGAGGAGATATGCTTCGAGGAGTATGGCGGCATCGCTAAGATAACTATCAATCGTCCGCGCTATCGCAACGCATTCACCCCACTCACGACATGGGAGATGGGGCAGGCCTTTGCCTATTGTCGCGAAGCGCAAGACATCAGCGTGGTACTGCTGACGGGTGCGGGCGACAAGGCTTTCTGCGCCGGCGGCGATATGCACGTGAAAGGAAAAGGTGGCTATGTGGGCAAAGACGGCATTCCGCGCCTCAACGTGCTCGATGTGCAGATGCAAATCCGGCGGCTTCCAAAACCCGTCATCGCCATGGTCAACGGCTTCGCCATCGGCGGAGGACATGTACTTCACTTGGTTTGCGACCTCACGATAGCAAGTGACAACGCCATCTTCGGGCAGACCGGTCCCAAAGTGGGCTCGTTCGATGCCGGCTTCGGTGCATCGTATCTGGCGCGCATTGTCGGCCAGAAGAAAGCCCGCGAGATATGGTTCCTCTGCCGACAATACAGTGCCGAGGAGGCCGAACGCATGGGGTTAGTCAATAAAGTTGTACCGTTCGACCGCTTGGAAGACGAGTGCGTAGCATGGGCGGAGACAATGATGGAACGCAGCCCCTTGGCACTCCGCATGATTAAAGCCGGCCTCAATGCCGAACTCGATGGGCAAGCCGGTATTCAGGAACTAGCCGGCGATGCCACTATGCTTTATTATTTCCTCGACGAAGCGCACGAAGGCGGTCGGGCATTCTTGGAAAAGCGGAAGCCCGACTTCAAGAAATATCCGAAATTACCTTAACCGCAAGACGATGGCGTTCCGCATAGAGATTACGTCCCGCCTGTTTCACTTCAAACAACCGGCAGGTACGTCGCGCGGCGTGTATCTCACTCGTAAATCGTGGTTTGTGAGACTTTCTGCCGACAATGTGCCCGAGGTGGTCGGTATCGGCGAATGCGCTCCGCTACCCAACCTCAGCTGTGATGCCTGCGAAGACTACGAAAGCGTGTTGCGAAAGCAATGCGACCGGCTATGCGAAACGGGACAATTAGATGGAGAAGCCTTACTGCCCTATCCCTCGATGCTGTTCGGACTGGAAACAGCTATGGAGCAATGGCGGCGCAGAGGTTCCACGGCGTTGTCCGACTCCCCTTTCGCCCGCGGCACAGAAGGTATCCCCATCAACGGCTTAATATGGATGGGCACCTTTGAGGAGATGGCCGGACGGTTGGAAGAAAAGCTGCGACAGGGCTTTCGTTGCATTAAGCTGAAAATCGGAGCGATAGACTTTGAGCGTGAAATAGAACTCATCCGGCGCATCCGTGACCGATTTCCGAAAAACAAAATAGAACTGCGCGTAGATGCCAATGGTGCCTTTGCACCCCACGAAGCACTGTCGAAGTTGGAACAGCTGGCACGCTACGACCTCCATTCCATTGAACAACCCATCCGCCAAGGACAATGGAAAGAACTTGCGGAACTATGCCGCCGCTCTCCCTTGCCCATCGCCTTAGACGAAGAACTCATCGGCATCCATCCCACAGAGGAGAAAGTGCGCCTGCTCGACACCATTCATCCGCAATACATCGTGCTGAAGCCCTCGCTCCACGGAGGAATGTACGGCACGGAGGAATGGATTCGTCTGGCGCGCAAAAGGGGCATCGGGTCGTGGATAACGAGTGCGCTCGAGAGCAACGTGGGACTTAACGCCATCGCCCATCTCACCGCCCGCATGTACGGTTCGCCCATCGCGATGCCGCAAGGATTGGGCACGGGACAGCTCTTTGTCGATAACATCGCGATACCCCTGCAAATCAAAGGAGACCGATTATGGTACTTGCCGAATTCTTAAGAGAATGGAACAGTCCGAGCGACCGGCTGCTCGTACACACCAGCGGCTCTACGGGCTGTCCGAAACCGCTTTGGGTGGAAAAAGAAAAGATGAAGGCCAGCGCACGCATCACCTGCGACTTCCTCGGCCTGAACGCCGGCGATACAGCATTGCTCTGCATGCCGCTCGACTATATCGCAGGCAAAATGATGGTGATACGCTCGCTGGTAAGAGGAATGCAACTGATTGAAACGCCACCGAGCAGTCGCCCGTTGCGTGACATCCGACAACCCATCGACTTCGCTGCCATGGTGCCGATGCAGGTGTATGAAACACTGCGCGTGCCCGAAGAACGCGAACGGCTGCGCAACATCCGCCATCTCATCATCGGCGGCGGTGCTGTTCATAACGCGTTGTCCGCAGAGTTGCGCCATTTCCCTAACGCCGTATGGAGCACTTACGGCATGACCGAAACACTTTCCCACATTGCCTTACGACGCCTCAACGGTTCCGAAGCCGATGAATGGTACACGGCGTTCGACACCGTTACACTCCGAGTGTCGGCCGAGGGCTGTCTGATGATAGACGCACCGTTGGTCTGCGAGGGTACGATTATGACCCGCGACCGCGCCGAGCTATCGCCGTCGGGTCGTCGGTTCCGCATTCTCGGCCGAATAGACAACGTGATTTGCAGCGGGGGTATTAAGATACAAGCGGAAGAAATAGAAGAACAACTGCGACTGTTCATACCCGTGCCCTACATGATAACAAAGCGCAGCGATGCGCGGTTCGGAGAAGTGATGGTGATGCTGGTGGAAGGGGGCGACACAGAAACCATACGAGCCATTTGTCAACAACATTTGGAGAGACATCTGCGCCCCCGCGTCTATCTTTCCGTAGCCCATCTGCCGCTCACCGAAACGGGTAAGCCCAATCGCGCGGACGCCACACGCATCGCTACGGAAGCCAACGAACAAATATAATGACGTTGTTAAGTTCCTTCATGATTTTATAACAGCATTTTTTACGACGTTATTGCAGAGCGGGATTTTATAACAGCATTTTTTACGCTGTTATATCTTCACATAAAAATCTAATAGGAAATTTATCCTATGAACTTCTGCGATGAGAGATATCAGGAAAAATCATGGGTGTCCGATAAAATACATGCCTTTAGCCATGTTATAGAAGATTCAATCACTTTTTACCGGACAGCAATCATAAAAAAATCAGATGCGTTGCTGCGTGTTGTTGAGCGTAAGCAACTCTTTTGGAACGGAGGCCTGAATCTCGGATACCAGCAGGTTGAGCAACGTGCGACGGATAAAACTCGGAGCGGTCAGCATGATAACATCACGCGTAGGGATAGGGATGGCAAACGGTCGCACAAGACTGCGCTGCCGTTCATCCAGCTGATAAAGCGCCAATTCGGGAATAAATGTCACGCCCTTGCCGCTTTCCACCATGCGCATAAAGGTCTCGATGCTGCCCAGAGAGTAAGCCCGCTTGCTGCGATTCGCCGCTTTGAGCTGACAGAACTTCACCAGTTGGTCGCGGAAGCAATGACCTTCGTCCAGCAACCACAGATATTCATCAGCTAAATCGCTCGTCTTGATGGCCGTGTTTTGATAGAGCGCATCGTCTTTCGCCACGTAGGCAAAGAACTGTTCATAAAACAAATGCTCTTTCCCGAAAGCCTCCATATCGTCGAGTTCGGCGAGTATGCCGGCATCGATGTCGCCGTGCATCAACGCACGTTTCATATCGGCGGTCTTCATCTCGGTAATGCGCACGTCGAGTTCGGGATATTTTGCCATGAGCTGTGGGAAAAAGCGGGGAATCAGATAAGGCGCAATCGTGGGAATGATGCCGATACGGAATGTGCCCGACAACGAGTGTTTCTCCTCCTCCACCATTTCCTTCAACTTGCGCGCCCGCAGCAACACGCGCCACGCCTGCTCGATAACGACCCGTCCGATGGCAGTCGGCGCAATGGGGTTTTTCTTTCTGTCGAATATCTTCACGCCGAGTTCTTCTTCCAATTTCTGAATCATGGAACTGAGCGTGGGCTGCGTCACTTTGCAATAATCGGCCGCGTTGGCAAAGTGTTTAAACCGATATACGGCTACGATATACTCCATTTGCTGCAATGTCATCTGTCTGTCTCCTTCTCTTTTATCGTTTTCAAGGGTCTGAAAACGTGTTCATACTCGATTTCTTCTAAAAACAACCCTTTGGCCGGCATACTCTCTCCCGCTGCCGTCCGGCGTTTCGTCTCGATGATGGCGCGGAAATCATCCGTCGAAAGACGGCCTCTGCCCACATCGATGAGTGTCCCTACGACAGCTCTGACCATATTTCTTAAGAAACGGTCGGCCGAGATACGGAAATACCACTCGTCAGCTGTCTGTCGAATCCACACGGCCTCGGTTACATTGCAAAACGTGGTCTTCACATCGGTATGGCTCTTACAGAAAGCGGCAAAGTCGTTCGTTTGCAACAGCAAGCGTGCAGCCTCGTTCATCCGATTGAAGTCGAGCGGGAAGTGCAATTCGCAGGAATATCGTTCCTTAAACGGATTCTTCGCGAAGTGGATATAGTAGTGATACGTGCGGCGACGGGCACTAAAACGGGCGTGCAAATCGGGCGCCACCTCCTCGATGTTCTCAACGGCCACGTCGCGAGGCAGCAGACGGTTCAATTTATAGGTCAACTGTGTGCAGTCCGTCGCGTCGTCGATGTCGAAGTGCGCAGTCATCCGGCGGGCATGCACACCCGTGTCCGTTCGTCCTGCTCCCGTCACCGTCATTTCACGACGCAACACCACCGAAAGTGCTTGCTGCAACACTTCTTGCACGGAGATGCCGTTGGGTTGTATCTGCCAACCGTGATATCCGGTGCCGTCGTATGAGAAATGAATGAAATAGCGGTGCATACGTGATATATTTCCTTAAAAACAAAGAAACTGTTACACGCTACGAGTGCATTTCAGATGGCCATTGTCTACAAGATATTCGGCAATCTGTACCGCATTCAATGCCGCCCCCTTGCGTATCTGATCGCCACTGAGCCAATACGTGAGACCCTTATCGGAAGCAAGGTCTTTGCGGATGCGCCCCACGAAAATGTCGTCTTTGCCGGCCGTGTCGAGCGGCATGGGGTAAACAAAGCGGGAGGGGTCGTCTTCGAGCGTGATACCCGGTGTGGCGGAGAAAGCTTGGCGCACCTCTTCAACAGTGAGTGCGCGCGCTGTCTCTACCCAAACGCTCTCGGAATGGGAACGAAGCGACGATACACGAACGCACGTCGAGGAGCATTTCACATCCGAATGCATGATCTTTCGTGTCTCGTTATACATCTTCATCTCTTCCTTTGTATAGCCGTTTTCCTGAAATATATCTATCTGCGGAATTACATTGTAGGCCAATTGATGGGGAAATTTCTTTACCGTAACAGGGCGACCTTCCACGATATCTTTATACTGTTGCTGAAGCTCTTGCATGGCCTCAGCTCCCGCCCCACTCGCACTCTGGTAGCTGGCTACGCGGATGCTGCGGATATGCGACAGGTTCTCAATGGGACATAGGGTAACCACCAGCATGATGGTGGTGCAGTTGGGATTGGCAATGATGCCACGCGGACGCACAAGGGCATCGGTGGCGTTGCATTCCGGAACCACAAGGGGCACATCGTCGTCCATACGAAATGCGCTGGAGTTATCTATCATCACGGCACCAAAACGCGTGATGTCGTCGGCGAACTCCTTGGATGTACCCGCGCCCGCCGATGCAAAAGCAATGTCTATATCGCGGAAATCGTCGTTGTGTTGCAGTAACTTTACTTCATACTCCTTGCCTTTGAAGGCATACCTGCGGCCGGCACTGCGCGATGAACCGAACAACACAAGTTGGTTGATGGGGAAGTCTCTCTGCTCGAGAATGCGTAGAAACTCCTGTCCTACTGCGCCGCTTGCCCCTACAATGGCTACTCTCATGGATGTAAATTCTTAATGGAAATGTTTTGATTTGTAAGGTTGCAAATGTACAACTTTTCGTATGATTTGCACTCGGATTTGATATTTTTTTTGCAACTTTGCACAACAAATCTGTATCGAATCCCCCAACACATGCCCGACTTGTCGCATTACCTCCCCATTACCAATCCCACACTCGTGTTTTTTGCAGTGCTGTGTGTCATTCTCTTTGCCCCCATCATCATGGGACGTTTGCGCATTCCCCATATCATAGGTATGGTATTGGCCGGAGTAGTGATGGGGAAATACGGTTTCAATATTCTGGTGCGCGACAGTTCGTTTGAGCTTTTCGGTAAGGTGGGACTTTATTATATTATGTTCCTTGCAGGTCTTGAAATGGACATGGAGGGATTGAAAAAGAATTCGCGCCGCGTGCTCGTCTTCGGTCTACTCACATTTTTCGTCCCATTTATCGTCATGTATCTTGCCGGCATCCATCTGCTGGGCTATTCCATACAGGCCTCTCTGCTCATCGGCATCCTGATGGCATCCAACACGCTGATTGCTTATCCCATTGTCGGACGATACGGTCTCCAGCGTCATAAGAGCGTTACGTTGAGCGTAGGGTCATCAATGGTCTCACTATTTCTGGCACTCGTCATGCTGGCCGCTCTCGTAGGAGCTGCCGGACAGGGTGAAGGCATGCTATTTTGGTTGTGGTTTGTGGTCAAGTTCGCTCTGTTCTGCTTGGGAACCATTTGGCTGATTCCCCGCCTTGCGCGCTGGTTTCTGCGTCGCTATTCCGATGCCGTCATGCAGTTTATCTTTATTCTTGCGGTGATGTTTCTCTGTGCTGCACTATCGGAAATGATAGACATGGAAGGCATCTTCGGTGCATTCTTTGCCGGTTTGGTGCTCAACCGATTCGTACCCCACGTCTCTCCGCTGATGAACCGCCTTGAGTTTACGGGCAATGCGCTTTTTATTCCTTACTTTCTCATCGGCGTAGGTATGCTCATCGATGTGCGCTTGTTGGCCGATGGTGGCAACACGCTGCGGGTAATGCTCTGCATGGTCATACTCGGAACGTTGGCCAAAGCCATCGCCGCTTATTTGTCGGCTTACGTGTTTCGTATGCCTCGCCCGTCGGGAAGCATGATGTTTGGTCTTACCTCCGCCCACGCTGCGGGTGCGATTGCCATTGTGATGGTAGGTATGAGGCTGGAGATTTCGCCCGGACATTATCTCGTCAATGCTGACATACTGAACGGGGTTGTTATCATGATTCTCTTTACCTGCATCATCAGTACCATGGTAACGGAACATGCTTCTAAACAAATTATTCTGTTAGATAAGTCGCACAAACAGGAGCATGAACGACAGGCCGACGACGAACACTTTCTGATTCCCGTGAAATATCCCGAGACAACCGACATGCTCGTTTCGCTCGGCATCCTCATGCGCAATCCCAAACTCAACCGCGGCATTGTTGCCCTCAATGTGGTCTACGACGATGTGAATGCTACCTATAACCAAAAGCAGGGACGACAGCTGCTCGACCATGTGAGCAAAATAGCCGGTGCTGCCGACGTGCGCGTAGAGACGCAGGTACGCATCGCCACCAACATTGCCAACGGTATCAAGCATGCGTTCAAGGAGTTCAACACCTCTGAAATCATTATGGGCATGCACCGGCACCATAATATTACGCAGAAGTTCTGGGGTGAGTTTATCAGAAGTCTCTTCAACGGATTGAATCGACAGATTATCATTGTAGACTGCGGACAACCGCTGAATACTATCCGAAAGATACAAGTAGCTGTGCCGTCACGGGCAGAATTTGAACCGGGGTTCTATCGATGGTTAGAACGACTGGCACGATTGGCGGGCAATTTGGAGTGTCGCATCACTTTCCACGGCCGACAAGATACGCTGGCGCTCATCACCGAATACCTGCGCAACCGCCACGCCGGCGTGAGAGCAGAACATGTTGTCATGGAACATTGGAACGAGCTTCCTGCCCTTGCCGCTCACGTCAAGCACGACCATCTGTTTGTTGTCATTGCTGCACGCAAAGGCACCGTGTCTTACAAAACCGCCCTCGAACGTCTGCCCGACGAACTGACGCGATATTTCTCGGGCAAGAATCAAATGATTATCTTCCCCGACCAGTACGGCGAACAAATAGACTCCATGACCTTTACCAACCCGCAGAGCAGCGTACAAGGCAGTGCCTACGAGGCGATGTCGGAATGGTGGAGACGCCGGCTAAAAGGTACCTCCGTTTGAGACAATCCAACAAGATATGATAGACATCAAGAATATAACCAAGAGTTTCGGTGCCCTACAAGTATTGAAAGGCATCGACCTCCACATTGACAAAGGAGAGGTAGTGAGCATTGTCGGTCCCAGCGGCGCCGGCAAAACCACCTTGTTGCAAATCTTAGGCACACTCGACAAACCCGACAGCGGAGAAATCTGCATCGACGGGGTAGACGTGCTTCATCTTTCCACGGGCAAACTGTCCGATTTTCGCAATCGCCATTTAGGTTTTGTGTTTCAGTTCCACCAACTGCTACCCGAGTTTACCGCCCTTGAAAACGTCATGATTCCTGCCTATATCGCCGGCACATCTGCTTCAGAAGCCAAAACGCGCGCCGCCGACTTGCTCGCTTTCATGGGATTGACAGACCGCGCCCGCCATAAACCCAACGAACTTTCGGGGGGCGAGAAGCAGCGGGTGGCCGTGGCACGCGCACTCATGAACCGCCCATCGGTCGTGTTGGCCGATGAACCTTCGGGCAGCCTCGACACAAAAAACAAGGACGAACTCCACCGCCTCTTCTTCGATTTGCGCAATGAGTTCGGACAAACTTTCATCATCGTAACCCACGACGAGGAGCTGGCGCGCATCACCGACCGCACCATCCATCTCAAAGACGGCATGATTGAGCCATAACCATCTACACCTTTTATATATACAACCCTACAAGAGAAATGAACAAAATCGTAAAAACCGCCATCATTGCCATGATGGTTGTGCAGGGGGCAGTAGCAGCCCATGCGCAAGACATGAGAAAAGAAGCCGACGGCACCTACGTTGTAAACACCACCGCGATAGGAAAAAACATCAAAGGCTTCAAAGGTGCCACACCCGTTGAGATATACATCAAGAACAACAAGATAGTAAAGGTCATTGCGCTGAAGAATATCGAGACACCCAAGTTCTTTGAGCGAGCTAAAGGTGGCGTGCTCCCTGTATGGGCGGGCATGAAAGTGAGTAAGGCCGTGAAAGCGAAAGTAGATGGCGTAACGGGCGCCACACTGTCGTCCAACGCGCTTATTAAAAACGTGCAGGCCGGTCTCGCCTATTATCAAGGCCATCAATAAACGCAGCTCATTGCGTATTGCCGACAACCTGCAGATGGAATTTTGCACACAAAATTGCTTCCAGACAATCCGCGGACAGAATTTTGCACACAAAATTGCTTCCAGACAACCCACGGACAAAATTTTGCACACAAAATTGCTTCCAGACAATCCGCGGACAGAATTTCGCACACGAAATTGCTTCCAGACAATCCGCGGACAGAATTTTGCACACAAAATTGCTTCCAGACAACCCGCGGACGGAATTTCGCACACAAAATTGCTTCCAGACAATCCGCGGAACAAAAATCGTAAACAATACAAGAGCTGAGCAATTGCTTGATAGGTCTGTTTCTTTTGTTTTTTCAGGTAGATTGCATACCTTTGCTCACGGGTTAAGTGCTTGTACCTTTGCAATACAAAAGTAATTAATCCTTGGGAGACAGTGCCCTCTCTTTTTTATTGTTTGCATTGCCGGTCGTTTTTATTCCTCCGTGTTGGAAGCGATAACCTTATCGCTTCGCACCAAGAACTTCTGCATCCAACACGGAGGTCAGCTCTTACGATCACCCATTAAGAAATTGCACTTCTATCTTGAATGTTTAGGTCTCAATTAACTTCCTTCCTCGAAGATTCCCAAAACTGATTATCAATGATTTATATTCATATGGTACAAATATGAAACATCAAAAGTATTCTAAATAATAAGAATCAATAATTATTGAGAGATATCTATATCCTCATACTATATAGACAACATCTATCGTTTGTTTTGTATTCCTACTTGTATGTGCAAAGATACTTATTCTAAAGTACATATAATTTTTATACACAACCAAACGCTTTAGTCCGCTATAATCATTTCTAATTTAGATTGGGTATCTCGAACAATTCTAGCATTTGTGCAGTCATTACTATTTAGATAAGATTGACATTTTTCTAACATATTTAAACATGATTGTCTGAACTCTGTGCATTCCTTTTCAGATAGCTTGTCCTTGAATGTCTCGTAAAATTTTTTATATAACCCAGCAACCTTAAATGGATAATGTTTTTTCTCATCCCCAGGACGAGTATTTGAAAGAATTTCATGTGCATGCCTAAAAGCCTCCATACAAGTACCAACCGATCCGTATTCTATCTCATTCTCTAAAAGGAATCGACAATAATGATTATCGATTTTATATGTTTTATAATTGTAATTTGCATTGGCAAGTGAATAGCATTTATCAAATAAGGTCTTAGATATGACATAATCCCTATTATATAATCTAGCAATAGCGTACTGTAGCCAAAAATCTATATTTGTTTTACAAAAAGCGCAGTCCTTAACAACTTCATAAAAACGATACATTTCCATTTTCCATGCATTATCATTTAGATTCAAACATGATTGAATTGTCGTAAAGTTTACAAAAGTAATTAATCTAATTCTATTTTGGGATGAGCTTTTTGACAGTACATCTAAGCGTTTTACCAATTGTATAAGAATGTCTATCACATCTCGGGGAGAATAAAGCGTCGTAAGTATATATTTTGCTACGATTGATGACTTAAATTTAATGTCAGTAGCTTCTATATCGATAAATTCTTTTATTGTTTGATTTTGGCGAAAACTGGGTTTGTTAAACAAATCAGCTCCAACCCACGTTGCTAAATCCATAATAGTAAAACGAATATGGAAGCATTCTGCAACCATCAAAAACTTAAATGCATCTTCGAATGATGTGTTTTTTGAAACTGATGTTATCGTCTCTCGGATTTTTGACGTAAGATGTGGGCTGGAAATTCTACTAAGAATAACATGGCATAATTCACTTTTACATGTGGTTTTGATATATGTTTGTCTATTTGTTTTAGCACTCAAATCTGTCCACAAAGAGTATTTATCCAATAAGACATCCAATGCTCGGATTTCGTTGTCTGATAATTTGTCAATATTTACAACCTTATATCCGTCACCCAAAACATCTTCAATCTCATCAAATATTACCTCATGAAGAGATTTACGTTCAGATGTGATAATACATATTTGTTTTGAATAATTGCGCAAAGTCCTTACTTGCTCTCGAGAAGAGTGGTAGTCATCAAAAATAACTATAGCATTTGAGAATCTTTCACATATTTCAGTTATCTCCGATATGACTCTTGAAGTATATTTGTCATAAACAAAAACCTCTTTTCCTTCTTTGGCAAGCAATAATTCAAGTTCATTCAAAAAGATAGATTTTCCATTACCTAAAGCTGATTCAATTAAAATATTATTTGAACCATTCTTAATAGCGTCTATACATTCTTGAAGTTTATTCCGGTGTATTAAGTAGGGATATGAGCTATTATTAACTAATGAATGAAAAGCCAAATGTTTATCTATATTTCCATTTAATATTAACTGATAAAAGTCAATATCACGTATTGATGGAACATCTCTATTTATATCTGCCTTATGAAAACTAACTGGAAGGAAAAGCTTAATAGTACTTGGAACGTAATTACTTTGGCAATCCTTAACCATTTGAACGAATCCATCGAGTCCAGAAGCCAACACATTCCCAAAATCAGATAGGCTACTGACATTTAATTCATCTTCACCTGATCGTACAACAAATAAGGTCTTGTCTTTGATTGTTCCAGAAACTAGTATTCTTGTCAAATCTAGATCATAATCCATAGAGAAGCCAATAAATATCAATGCCTCGGAAGCCATAACATCGGATTTGAAAATCTCAAACCATTCTGATTTGGTAAAGTCTTCTGTTAAATAACTAGCAGATGTGAGTTTGAATTCATTATCTAATTTGTCGGGAGAAAGCGAATCAATAAACCCATTAAGATGAATACAACAATGTCTATAATCCTCAGTTTTCCTATGAATAGAAGATAACGTTTTTGGAAGCAGTTGTTTTTGTGCTTTGCTATAAGCTATCTCAATAATGTTATCATAATTAGTTGTGTAGATTCGAAACCAGTTCAAACTTCCAATATAATCATGGGATGGTGATATTGAAGTAGCGCAAAACTCCTGCTTAAGCAGAGCTATTAAGTCCTCCGGCGTCTTTTTCCTAAGATATGCAGAAGAAGCTTTTCGCAAATCATCTGTCTTACTTGAATACCCGGCATCTTCCAACAATATATGTGCAAGAGCACCAGCTCCCTTGAACTTGGAATCTTTAGGATTGTTGTTTGTCGCTCCAAAAGAAAATCCAGAGCCTAAAAACAACATACAATTTCCCTCAAAAATTTTGTTTATTATTTCAGAATTTGTCATATGTCTTTATTGCTTTATAACTTAAACTCAATATTACTTATGATATTATAAACTTAAAAATCCTTCTTATCCATATTCTATACTCTTACACAATTGGAGTAAATCCGCTTCCACTCTATCCTTTAACACAAGTAGAATCCTTCGGAAGGGCATTGTAGTTCTATGAACTCTTAAAGAGATCATGGATCACTCATTCTGCTCATAATAATATGAATAATCAATGCCTTTCATAAACATTTCTCTGTTATCAATCTTGGTGGTGAGTACAGGTTCTACCAAAGACTTGATGTGCGAACTATCAGTTACACTTTCGCGCATTGCCGACAGATAATCGTTCTTATCTATCTGACTCCAATCTACACACCGCTTGAGAGAGCGCTTCAGCATGAGGTCGAGCCAAATGCGAGTGCTGCGACCATTACCCTCCATAAAAGGATGGGCAACATTCATCTCCACGTATTTGTCCATTATCTCATCAAAAGTAGTTTCGGGCATTCGCTCTATTGTTTGCAGGGTTTCGGGGAAGTGCATAGAATTAGCAAAGGTAAAACCTCCTTTTGAAATATTCTTCGTACGGATTTGTCCTACAAAGTCATACAATACTCCAAAGAGATAAGCGTGTATCTGTTGCAGACACTTGATACTGCCAGGTTCTGCCGTTTGCAAGATGCCACTTTCAAAGAGTTGATATGCTTTCTTCTTGCTCTGTCCATCAATGGTGTTGTCGCTGTAGGTAAACCAATCAAGAAATCCCATTGCCTTGACATTGGGTATTGCTTTTGCCAGTAGAACAACCCCTTCTCCATCCAACATATCTGTCAATCGTTGTTTCCCATCTGGGGCTTGCAACTTTAACTGGTTAGTAGCACTAACCAGTTCGTTATTCTCCTTCTTCAACTTAGTTTTGAGATACTTCCAATAGTTCCTTGTCTTTTGATAATCATCTTGCTCGTTAATCGCAGCAATGATGTCCAGCACAGAGAACCACCACTTATTGTGTTCGTCGTCCCATACCGCCCTTACTTCACGGTCGTTGAAGAAGAGGATTGATTTTTTAGGTTGTTCTTTATGCCTTTCCATCGTATAATGCGTTACTCGCCTTAGTATTATTCGTTTGCAAAGATAGTAAATATCATTGTGTTAGGAGGGATGAATGAGAAGAAAAAGGAGAATTCTTTTCTGATTATTTGGCAGTTCGGAAAGATTGTGTTATCTTTGCCGCCGTGAAACGTAAGAGTGTTATCAATAGCAAGATGATACGAGGCACAATGAACAATAGACAGGGTGCAGTGAACAATAGACAGGGTGCAACGAACAATAGACAAGGCATAATGAGCAATAGACAAGGTGCAATGCCGAGGCAGAAAGGCGAGAACTTTTCTGTTATTTTTGTGCCCGATTATTTGGTGGTTCCAAATAATTTGCTAACACACACACACACACACACATTCGCACCTAGCGTCTAACTACACATTTTTCACTTTCGCTTACGCGCGCGCGAAGCGTGCCGTAACCCCAATAAACAAAGGGCTCACAGGAGTTCCCTTTGTTCGCTTTTTTATGCCCTTTTGCCAACCTTGGCAAGAGGGAAATAACAACAGTTTTTCACCCACAAAATGATAGGAATATGAATAGAAAAGAATTTAGGAAGCAGGGTTATATAAAACCCGAAATCAAGATTATTGCCACGCTGCAGGAACACCTGTTGCAAGTTGTCAGCGGTCAGCACAACCCGGGACATCACGGAACGGGACCAAGCTCGGCTAAGCAGGGAATGTTCGAGGAAGACGAAGAAGATGAGACATTTCTCGATACCTCAGAAGAGGGAGCAAGCAACTGGGGAATAGAGAATTATTAATGTATTAAAAATTAAAAAGAAATGAAGATGAAGACAGACAATATATTTTTTGCACTGACAGCCGCATTGCTGCTCACAGCAAGCTGCGCAAGTGAAGACGCAACACAGATAGGTGAACAAAAACAGGAACAGAAGACCGAAAACTACACCGTATTCGTGTCCGGCAAAGAAGATACAAGCACAGAGCAACCTAAAACCCGCACATCGCTCAACTACGACACAGGAGCTTTCTATTGGGAAACGGGCGACAATATCTTTGTCAAAGATGACGGCGGCACATGGCAGACCGGCTCGAATGTCGTGAACGGAACACAACAAGCAAGATACCGCTTTCAAGTTCCGGGCGCATTTGCAAACACAAGCTATGCCGTATACTATCCCGGGAAGAACGGAACAAATGACCAAGTAACCATTTCCACCGAGCAGACACAGACCGCACCTGCAGATACCAAACATTTCGGCGAAGCCGGAGATTGCGGCTTAGGCACAGCAACAGCAGTCAGCGACGGTTTCTTTTTTAAGCTCGATCACAAGGCTGCTTACCTCATTTTTCAGCCTTACAATACAAATGCCGAATTGGAAGACTGTTATATCACCCAGATAGAGGTAACGTCTAATGGAACGAACATTGCCGGTACATACACAATATCTTCAACAGGATTGACAGAAGTTTCGGGCAGCAATAAGATTAAACTCACAACCAAAGGAACGGGCAGCTATGCCAACGGATTTCCACTAAACAACACAGCGGTAAAATTCTCCACAAATGCTGCCTATATGGTAATTGCTCCCGGTACGCACGCACTCACTGTTACATACACTGTAAAAGACTATGCCACCGAGGTAGAAGGAACTATCACCAGGCAACTTCCGGCTTTCAATTATGAAGGCAATACTTACTACGACATGACTTGTAACTTTAACATAACCAACTACCCCTCTCAACAATACTACATGTGGGATGCCGTGAACCATTTTTGGTATGGCTACGAAAGTCAGCAACCTAAGAAACAAGGTTTTGGTAGCGGTACTGATTTCCCTAAATCTGCCGCCGACCCACAAAACCGTTGGTATAACCCGGCAATATTCCCAACCGCAGCATCTCGAAGCTGTAGTAATTGCCCCAACGCAAACGAACTATGCTGGTATGTAAAGAAAGGCGACCCGCATTGGGACAATAGTACGCTTTGGACAATGGGAGGACACCTTTTCAATCAAGGAGTATGGATAAAAAAGCAGAGCATCATTGCATCGGATAACTCAACAACAATACCCGCCATGCGTTCTGCTGCTCCCGATGGCATAAATTATACAACAAGTTCAGATTCTCGTGTTGCTCAATATGAAAATTATTCTGTCAGCCAAACTAAGCCAACCAACATTAACAACTATTTCTATCTTCCCGCTCTGGGAGACTGTAGACAACAAACTAATTGGGGTCTTGGATACGGTGTTCGTTATTGGTCAAGTACGCTTTATGGACCAGACGAGCGATATCCGTGTATGTTTTACGCTTACAGCAACAAAATATGTGTTGGAGTAGATGACCGTTATGTTGGTTTTACTCTTTTCGATAGTAATAATGAAGATAAATATCGCCCTATAGGCATGTAAAATCAATAAGCAGGAAGAACTTAAATAGAAGTGGGAAATGAGGTATAATACAGGTAGCAGAGGAGAGATAGTAGGAGTCCTGTCCTACTCCTTATATACATCCTCGTGTACCCCTTATATACATCCTCCCCTACTCCTTATATACATACAGAGGCACTCCTTATATAACTCCAAAGCGGAGTGTAAAAGGGATATATTTCTAACTACAAACAACTAATTAAATTAAACAGTTATGGTAAAATTTAAAGTTATCGAGCGACTGATGAAGATTGGTCCGCTCAAGGGTAAAAAAGGTTATGGTGCTGCGCCTAAGGCACAAGAGAAGTTTTCGCAAAGTTGGCTTATACAGCGCATTGTACGCGAAACGTCGCTAAGCGAGGGCGATGTGCGCAACGTGCTTATAACGCTGCGCAACATCATTATCGAGGTGGTTACGCTGGGCGGTGCGCTCGACCTTGGCGACATTTTCTCGCTGCGCGTCTCTATGCCCTCGACGTTTATCGAGAAAGAGGAAGACGTTACTTCAAAAGTATTGAAGAAGCCGGGCATTATCGTAACGTGGAAAGACAACATCCGGCAAGCACTGAAAGGCATAGAGGTTGAGGTGGATAACCCAAAACGGAAAGGAAAGAAAGAAGGCTAAGCCAAAGCCTTAGAAAGGTGAAAAAGTGAAAGGGTGAAAAGATGCCGACGCAACACGGGCAGGCATACTTTTCACCCTTTTTGCTTTTATTAAGGGAATGAGAAATACGTACAAAGGAACTTGTACTCTTTTAGAATGGAAGATCGTTAAAAGAAGATGCCTTTTTACTCGCTTCATACTTAGCTGGAGATAAGTCAAATAAGTCTGTATGAGATAAAATAAAATTTACACCTTCTGCAGTTAGCTTACATGCTTCATATTCTTCACCATCCCAAGTTGAAGCAATAAGAGTTTCTATTAACAACTTCTTTTGCAAAAGTCTAACACCTATACTTACAGCAACTTTATTAAATCCGAGCTTTATCATTTCGTCTTGTAATTTATAAATGGACACGCTTTGCTTATCGGTCAACTGTTCTCCAACAATAAGAGCTAAAAGAGATGTTTCATAGGGCTGAAAACCTTCATTATTTTTTAATGGTGATTCTATTATTTTTTGAATGCTCTTTTGTCCTTTTAAATAAGCATTAATCTTCTCTGTTATTTTAGTTTCCAAATCATTGAAATCACTTGGGGAGCCTGTTTTGTATTTAATAATACTTTTATGACTAACGTCAAAAGGAAAAGACATTCTCCTACTTTCTTCGCATATCATCACTATATCTTTATTCTTAGCATAAGCATAGCCAAGCTCATACCAAACATTTGGATTATCTATTGAAATATCTACCAAACAAAGTGCTGCATCAGCAATCTTCTTTTCGATCCCATCAATTATATTCTTTACCTCTGGGTCTAAGTCTATCCTATAGGCGGATAGATTTGCTGCTTCAATCGCAGGTTTAAAAACTTCTGAATAACGTTTCGTGAATTCTTCATCACGAATTGGTTGAATAACAAAACAGTATCTGTTGAATCGCCCCATATTACTTTAACTTAAGATTGTCGGTTTTATTTGGTAACAAAAAAGTTAATCCCAATAACACGACGTGCTATTGGGGATTAACTTCAAATTATTCTCTTACTTCACTTCCTCAAAATCTGCATCTTGGACGGTGTCGTCAGGGTTGGTGCTTTGCGACTGATTATCGGCAGCACCGCCTTGGAAACCTTGACCGGCGTTGGGGTCGGGTTGAGCACCGCCTGCACCTTGATACATCTGTTGGCTGGTGGCCTGCATCACGGTGTTGAGGTTGTTGATGGCAGCGTCGATGGCGGCAACGTCGGCAGCCTTGTGAGCATCTTTAAGCTGCTGAAGAGCACTTTCGATGCCTGGCTTTTGGTCGGCAGGAATCTTGTCGCCGTTGTCCTTGAGGAAGTTCTCGGTGGTGAATATCATCGAGTCGGCTTGGTTCAGCTTGTCAATCTTTTCACGCTCGGCCTTATCGGAAGCGGCGTTTTGCTCGGCTTCGGCCTTCATGCGATCGATTTCTTCCTTGCTTAATCCGCTGCTGGCCTCGATGCGAATCTTCTGCTCTTTACCCGTTGCCTTGTCCTTCGCGCTGACGTTGAGAATACCGTTGGCATCAATGTCGAACGTCACTTCAATCTGCGGAACACCACGGCGAGCCGGTGCGATACCTTCGAGGTTGAACTGTCCGATGCTCTTGTTCTGCGATGCCATGGGGCGCTCGCCCTGCAGCACGTGGATGGTAACGGCCGTTTGATTATCTACCGCGGTAGAGAATGTTTCGCTCTTCTTGGTAGGAATGGTGGTGTTGGCATCAATCAGTTTGGTCATCACGCCGCCCATGGTTTCGATACCGAGCGTCAGCGGGGTTACGTCGAGCAACACAATGTCGCCCACGCCGCTCTCTTTGTTGAGGATGGCACCTTGGATGGCCGCACCCACGGCTACCACTTCGTCAGGGTTAACACCCTTCGAGGGCTCTTTGCCAAAGTAGTTCTTTACCAATGTCTGTACGGCGGGGATACGACTCGAACCACCTACGAGGATTACCTCATCGATGTCGGATGTCTGCAACTTAGCATCGCGCATGGCGTTCTGACAGGGAACGAGACAAGCTTGTATTAGGTCGTGTGCCAACTGCTCGAACTGTGCACGCGTCAAAGTCTTTACCAAGTGCTTGGGCACGCCGCCTTCTGCCGAGATATAGGGCAGGTTGATTTCCGTAGACGTGGTGCTTGAGAGTTCAATCTTCGCCTTTTCGGCAGCCTCTTTTAAGCGTTGCATGGCCATGGGGTCTTTTGTCAGGTCAATGCCTTCGTCAGCTTTAAAGCCATCAGCAAGCCATTTGATAATCACTTGGTCGAAATCGTCGCCACCAAGGTGCGTGTCGCCGTTGGTAGAAAGCACTTCAAACACGCCGCCGCCAAACTCAAGGATAGAGATATCAAACGTTCCACCACCAAGATCGAACACGGCAATCTTCATATCTTTATGACCCTTATCTACACCGTATGCCAAAGCAGCCGCAGTAGGCTCGTTAACGATACGCTGCACGTTGAGACCTGCAATCTGACCGGCTTCTTTAGTTGCCTGTCGTTGCGAGTCGGAGAAGTAAGCCGGAACGGTAATCACAGCGTCGGTTACTTCTTGTCCGAGATAATCCTCGGCAGTTTTCTTCATCTTCTGAAGTATCATCGCCGAGATTTCTTGCGGCGTGTACTTGCGTCCTTCAATGTCCACACGAGGCTGTCCGTTCTCGTTTACCACTGTGTAAGGCATGCTTTCAGCCTCTTTGCGGCACTGTTCGTAGGTTTCGCCCATGAAACGTTTAATCGAGTAAACGGTATTCTTGGGGTTGGTGATGGCCTGACGTTTGGCAGGATCACCCACCTTACGCTCGCCGTCTTTCACAAATCCTACCACCGATGGTGTGGTGCGTTTGCCCTCGCTGTTGGCGATGACCACCGGTTCGTTTCCTTCAAATACTGAGACACAACTGTTAGTCGTTCCCAAGTCTATTCCAATAATTTTTCCCATAATATGTAATGTTTATTTCTTTCTTGTTTGTTTATAATGATAACTCTGCTTAGTATTTAACAAAGGGTATGCCAAAAGTCATGCATGGCGAAAAGGCTGACACGAGAGGCGACACTTTGTCATGTTTTCATTGCATAGCTTTCACACGCTTATCCCTTAGCTTTTAGCGCGTAAAAGCTAAGTTTCTTTGTAACTCATTGATAATAAGTAGATATAAAATAGAAAACAAGAAAAGGGTTACGATTTGGTTACTACTCAAATTCCCTGAACTTCCTTGATTTGCTGTTGTTTCAAACAACTCCTGTTACTAGTGCAAAGATAAATAAAATGTGCTGTATGGCCAAAGAAAACACTTGTTTTTTCTTGTCGGACAGACTTCTGTTGTCATTTTGGTGGTTTAATTGTCTTGTTGAAATCCTTTTTATCTTTGGCAGAAATAAGTTATATCCTCTGTCTTCGTAAACTTCGCTATCAGGCATAACACATTCCTGCCACATTTCTGTGTATCTTTTGACGAAGATAATATAGATATTAGCAAGCCTCTCAATTGCCACGTAGTAGTAAACCATGTGGTACAGCTTACTAACGGGAAAAGGCGGAAGCACGCAGGCAAGCCATTGAGCAATACCAACGCGAACAGCTTGCCAAAATGCGCAGCCGCAGCGACCACCCTAAGAAAGCTGAAAACAAGATTGTACAGCCCTTCTTATTCGATTAAAACGATGAAACCGAGAAATAGATTTCAAAAGCAGGTGGCGGAGTTGAGTAAACAACTCCGCCACCATTACCGAGACGCAACAAGTTTGTTTTTTCGTTATTGTTTCAAGCATTATGCCATCAAGAGAGCGGACGGCACGGATACTTGTACAGAGTGCGTACATTCGTGGAAGAGCGATGGTATCATAATCACATTCAAAGATTGGCAAGTCTTGTGTTTCTTTTATATGCAATCTTACCAAAAGAAAGGAGGCTTCGTTTACTTTTACCAACCTCTTTTTTGTTTGTTTTTATGCACCTACGCAGCAAATCAAAATTACCTACGTACCTATTTTCAATTTGGTACGTACCTAATTTTAGGTTGATAGGAATGCCGTGAATTTTCACTCGCCATCTCATCCTTAAAAGGCTACAAAAGGACGGACATGAGGTAAGCTTCCATCCTTATTCATGTAGGTGAAAGTCATCCAAGTGTCTCCTGACATTATATTAAAAGCCCAATAGTTATTATACTCGGAACTCGACCAATAATACCTATTCTCATTATTGTCTGTAAATGAAGTACCATTCGCAGCTTTAAAAGCACGATTAACGATGCTACCTTTAAATGGATAAGCAGAATCATCTGTAACTTGACTACCATCGCCAAATCCCAACTTCATAAATACTTCTTTCCATTCATACCAGCTTGGTAAATACCAAACGCCGGATTTATTGATATTTGTTCCGGTAAGTGTAGCCTTACTTGTTAAATCTGGACTTTTATAAAAGTTACCTGCATAATAGTAGGCAGGAAAGAGTAAATCTTCTGCCTTTGCTTTACCTTTATAGTTCTTTTCCCATGTCCACACTTGTCCGCTTGTGGTATTACTCAGCCCTTCTTGGTAAGTAAAAAACATTTTAGAATTGCGTTGTCCCCAATTATGATAATCGTCTGCATCAAACTTTGTCTTTGCTCCCCCATTGGCATCCCAAAGAGCAATAGCTCGATGTGGGGCAAATACAATTGCAATGGGCGTATGTCCTTGACGACCGCTTTCACTAAGGTGACCTGTTTTGCCATCCTCAAATAAATATTGATGGCGTGGCATTAATTTTATAGTGAGTGTATATGCGCCATTCGCTTCAAACATGCCTGTGGCTTTCAGTTTACGAGTGCCCTTGGTATTGATATTGGCATAATAGACAGTTCCGCCTGTTATTTGATAGATTAACTCCTCGGGCTTTGTACCTGCCAACACTGAAAGATATTGATTGCCTGTCACCGTTGTTAAATCATCATTTAAAACAGCGTCATGTACAGTGTCTGTGATATCATAACTTTGTGTTTGCATTTTGGCATCACTACTTTTGGTTGAGCTTGTACTTAATGTACCTAAAGTAAAATCATAAACAATAGAAGCCGGCACTTGATTGGCTTGGTAGCCTAAGGTTGCTATCACATTTGTAGGAGTCATTGCCGCAATAAGCTTTGTACGAACACGTGCTCCAATATGCTTCATAGCAAACTTCACTTCTTTGTCGTTATTATCGTTAATCGTAACACTTTGTTTGTCTATGAGTGCGGTTGCAGCATTGGCAAGGGTTACAGTAAATGTACCGTCATTGTTATCTTGCACTTTATCATTAAAGCATACAAAGGTATAGGTGCTACCTTTACTCACCCAGCTATAACGAGCTTTTGGACTTGTAATATTCATCACACCACTACTCATCGTAAAGGTGATTTTCTGTTCTATACGCACACCATCTTTGTAAGCTACGATGGTGTAATTGCCATCACTCATTGGTTTTGGCGCACGCGTTGTTTCGGGAGCTACTTCGCGCTCAATGCTCACTTCGGCTTCTACACCTTCTCCCAAATCCACCTTTTGCGGAGTGGTGGGCAGCGGATTGCGTGTCTTTATCTCGGTATCTGCGCCAAAAGGTGCTTCGCTAATGCTGAACTTCAAACGTCCTGCATCCACGGTTACACCCGCATCTTCTTTTATTTCTTCTTTTGTTTCGTTGCTGCAAGCTGCAAAGAATACAGCAACTACTAACAATAAGGTTGTTGTAAATGTTTGTCGTTTCATCTTTTCTTTGTTTTACGTGTTTAAAAACCTAAATCAATTTCGAAGTCATCACCCTCGCGGTCTCCTTTATCGTCATAATCGTCTTCGGTAGAACCTTGTCCTATTTTAACCGATGTACATATCATGCTCAACTGTTCTACGGGGATCACCTCAATGCGAGGTGGTAGATAAGACTGTCTATCACTTGCAGGTTGCACCGACATATCGGCTACTTGCCTTGTTTGAATTTTACTGTTCATAATTAAATATAACCTGAAATATTGATTAAACTCGTTTTATTTTTTCTTTTGCGTCTTGCAAGCAAAAGGACACAAAAAAGCGAACAAAGGGAACTCCTCGGAGCCCTTTGTTGATAGGGGTTACGGCACGCTTCGCGCGCGCGTAGGTGAAAATGTTTAAAGTACTATCTGAGCGACGGTGCGAATGTGTGTGTGTGTGTGTGTGTGTTAGCAAATTATTTGAAACTACCAAATAATAAGACAGAAAATTAGCAGAGAAATGAAGATTTCTCTGCACCGGTATTGCACTCTGTTGTGCTACCCTCTGTACCTTGCTATTTATAACACTCTTACGTCTCACGGCGGCAAAGGTATAACATTCTTTTTAAACTGGCAAATAAAAGGAAAAGAAATGTTAGAATATGTATTTAGCTCCTACAGCTCCGCCAGCACGCGCACCTCCACCTTCTCGGTCTTCTCGGTGGTGTAGGAGAGGTATTCCTCGATCCAGTCCTGATTGGTGGCGTTGCTGCGGCTGTAGCGTGAGAGCG
>NZ_GL397214.1:2463283-2466781 GCF_000146675.1 Hoylesella marshii DSM 16973 = JCM 13450 | reverse complement strand
ATATAGAACTGCCTATTTTCATTTACAAATACCTGCTGATGAGAGGTCGTTCGGATGAATGCACATGCAAAATAAAGTATTTGCTTGCATACCTGCACCATATTCTTAGCAACTGGCAGCCTTTGGCACAGGGTGGCATAGGTTGGCACAGGCAAATAGCCTTTTCCCGTCTTCTTTTTCACTCTAATTTTGCACCCGGGCAACGAGGTCTGTCGGTTGGTGTTCACCCTGACAACTTTTGAAGGTAACTCTCTCATCCGTCCGAAGGCGGATGTTTGTGTCCTCAAAGACACAGCAAGGTATCTTTTCAGCCGCTCGAAACGATTCGAGCATCCCTGAAAAGCCTTGCCCTTGGCCGGGGGCGGGCTTTACCTCCGAAGTCGGAAGCCCCAAAGAATACCTGACGGTAAAGAACATACGACGGTAGTCCAAGTCGCATCATCACTAAATCCATATTAAAATGACAGAAAATAAAAAGAAAACGGGGAGTGTGCTCATATCCCTGCCATCATTTTAAAGACCTCAACACCGCAAAAGGGTGAAAAGACACATCTGCATCTTTTCACCCTTTTAGTTTGTTTTAAAATAAAACTTCCACTCCGTAGGCTCCTTACCCTTTGGGAAGAAGTTCCACAGCTATGGCTTCGGTGTCTTTGGCTTTCTGTTATCAGGGTTATCTACCGTTACATCGGCGGCTTTGGCGGCCGCGCGCATCTTCGCTTTGGGTGTAAAGATGATTTTAGGCGTTTTCAGTGTGGCAGCGGTAACGTCTTTCTTGTTGTCTACCATTCGCGAGGGGAAGTAGACGCGCAGCGAACCCACATCGCCCAAGTCGATGCTGAAGCCCATTTTCAGTGCGCGACACGACAGCCTGCCCAGCGTGATGAGCGTGTTCATCACGTCGCCACGCGAGAGTGAAGTTTCGTCTACAATCATGTCGCACACCATCTCGAGCGTCATGTGGTTGTTGGTCTTGGCCTGAGCGAAATACACCGTTTGGCCTTTCTTTTTTCCGATAGTCTGTGTTTTAGACTTTACTTCGAATTCAATCATTGTTTTTCTCCTTTTTATTGAAGTGATTATAATAGGTTGATAAAACGCTTCTGTTTGTAGGTGTTAAACACCCTTGCCCGTAGGTGTTAAACACCCTTGCCCGTAGGTGTTAAACACCCTTGCCCGTAGGTGTTAAACACTCTTGCCTGTGGGTGTTAAACACCCTTGTGCGGATAGACTTTTCCATTCGTTGATAAGCTGCGATTGGAGTGGACATCGTTCGCTTCGTCCTTACCGATGCAGCCTCTATCGACAGGAATTTACTCGAACGCCTGCACCCTACACGGGGTAGTACGAGGCGCTTCTTCTACACTGATCGACGTCTGTTTAAAAAAATGGAAAGCACTTGCATGCGTGAGAGTCTGATGGTTTGTTGCTGTGTTGTCCGTCCAATAGTAACCATATGTGCCGGCAACCAGTAACCAGCCATCTATATACCCCCCCGATGCCGGCAAGAAGAAATAGTCGTCAAGGGGATAGGGTCTGCCCTCGGGATAAGAATACACTTTGGCACGTCCACCTGTAATCCTATAGTCTTCAAGAGGAGAGGAAGCTGTGGCCTTGTAGCCGAGTTTCATATCTGCCTCTGTAAAGGTAGAGGGATAACCCTCCTTATTCTTGAGATAAGCCACGATGGCCTTTTTCTTCCTTATCCACACGCCTCCTTTATGCATATGTCCTCCCAATGTCCACAACTGGTCGCCATCCCAATGAGGGTCGCCTTTCAGGCAGTACCATACCGCCTCGTTGATGTTGGGAGCCACTTTGAATGGTGCTGCCGGGGTTTGGTAATTCACGTAAGCATCAAAAAGCTGATGAGATTCATCGGAGTGGGTAGCAGGGTCGGGGTTATCGGTAATGCCTTGCGTAGCACCGGGCTCTCCCTTATTGATGAACGGCTGACTACTCTCGTAACCATGCCAACGGTCCTTTGTCGCACCCCAAGCATAGTATTTTGTTCCTAACACAATTGGTGTGAGGTTGGCCGTGATATCGTAAATCATGCCCTTGGCAAGGGTTGCGTTCGTTATGGATTTTGTGATTGTGCCCTCGATGTTGGTTACGGTATTCTTGATGATGTAATCGATGGTGAAGTCGTAGGTGTCGGGGGCAACTACAAGATAGATGGCGTTGGCCTGCTGATTGGCACTGGTGTAGAGCGGAAAGTCGGAAAGGCTAACGGTAATGTCGGAGGAAATTATCGGATGCCCCATGTCATTGATAGCTTCGCCGTCGAAACTATGCCGGTTGGCAAAGAAGAGTGTATTTGTATTTGTTCCTTTGTTTGCTGTTATTTTAATGCCTTTCAGCCGTATGTTGGGAGCAAGGGTTGCATCTTCACAACGAGGCAGGAAGCAAAGGTAGGCCGCCTTGTGTTCGAGAATAAATTTGAACTTGCCAGTGCTACTCGTGTTGTATGCCGTGCCCGATCCACAATCGCCCCATTCTCCGGCTTTACTGAAATCGTTGGCAGTAGTGCGACTCTGTATTTTAGGAAAACTAATATCGTTCGGGGTAGGAGTAAAACCATTATAGGTAATAGAAGTTCCCGTGTAGCGTACTTCGCATCCATCGCCATAGTCGGATGCATTGCCTGGCAGAGTGAAGTCAGCTCTTCTACCGCCATGATGTAGGGTTATGGATGTACTTTGTTTCCATTCGCCATTCTTGTTTTTTACCCAGATAAAGTCGTCGCTCGTCCACGAGGCATCAGCACCTTGTCCAGGTGTATGAGTGATAGAGGTGCGTGTTTGGGCATTTCCGTCCTCATCACTTAGTGTCTCTCGCTTTGCCTCTGTCTTTGGGACATCAGTGGTAAATATTACGCCGGCTTGCAGTGTCTCTTTCTCATTCTTTTTTTCATTGCTCTCTACAATGCTCTCACTGCTGCAGGCTGCCAGTATGGCGGTAGCCAAGAGTAACATACTTATTCTTACTAATCTTTTTATGTTCATCGCTTTTCGTATTTCTTTTAATAATTACTGTGATTTTGTTCTCTCTGGGGAAGAGGTCGGTTTTTATTCCTCCCATAGCGAGTAACCATTTCTCTCTCTTGTTAGGGGCTGGTCTATCTCTCCCTCCTCTTCTTCCCATTCATCATAGTTTGTGTTGCTTTTGGCATTACCAAAGCTACCACCGCCTCCAATGTGTCCGTGCTGTCCACTGGCTGCCTGTAACAAATGTTCTTGCGGCATAACGACAACATTAATTGTAGGTTTTAGGTAAACCTGTTTCTTGATTTGTTTTCTATTCATATCTCTATTATTTTATGGGTGAATATTCTGCATTATTTCCCTCTTGCACGGCTTGGCAAAAGGACATAAAAAGACGAACAAAGGGAACTTCTCGAAGCCCTTTGCTGATAGGGGTTACGCCGCGTCTCACGCGCGCGTAGGTGAAAACATCTAAAGTGTTATCTGAGCGACGGTGCGAATGTGTGTGTGT
>NZ_GL397214.1:2444191-2463143 GCF_000146675.1 Hoylesella marshii DSM 16973 = JCM 13450 | reverse complement strand
ATCCGATACACACAAATATAAAGCACTAAAATATGCAAAGAGACTCATGTTTCTTTGCATTGCGCTTATATCATTCTTATATATTATCGGTTGTTTCACTCTTGCTAATCATTAATTTGATATTCGCTCGTCCTTACAACTCACGTCGGCAAAGGTAATTATTTTATTTTAAACAGACAAATAAAAGATAAAAATCCCTTGTGGAGGGAGGCACACCATATATACCGGCGCAATATATGGCTCTTTTCAAATCTCGCTATTATTTTACAACTCTATAGTTGAAAATCAATAATTTACAAACATATATAGCGATGACTACCATTGACAACGTTACTGAAATATTCTGTATACAGGATGAGTTCTGCAAGAATTTAGATGCCGAATTAACTAAAAACCTCCATATTGCACCCATAGACGAGGGATATAAGCGCATGAGAAACCGCAAAGGGCAAATGTCTAAGAGCGAAATCATGACCATTCTGCTGTACTACCATTTTGGTTCTTTCCGCAACTTCAAGCACTATTACCTCTTTTTCGTCAAGGAACATCTGGCAAGCTACTTCCCTAAGGCTGTTTCCTACACGCGTTTCGTGGAACTCATGCCCCGCGTGTTCTTCGACCTGATGGCCTTCATGCGCATCGAAGGTTTTGGGAAATGCACGGGTATTAATTTCGTAGACAGCACGATGATTCCCGTATGCCACAACATGAGAAGGAGATTTAACAAGGTGTTTGATGGACTTACCAAGAACGAAAAAGGAACGATGGGCTGGTGTCATGGCTTCAAGCTGCATCTGCTGTGCAACGAGATGGGCGACGTCCTCACCTTCTGTCTAACTCCCGCAAACGTGGACGACAGGGATCCTAGGGTGTGGAAGGTCTTCACCAAGGTGCTCTACGGTAAAGTGTTTGCCGATAAGGGGTACATCAAACAAGATTTCTTTGAGAACCTCTTCAACCAAGGCCAACCTTGTCCATTCACGGCATCGTTCTGTACATAGCTTCCTCATGAATCGCGGCATTGGCTGCATACTGTTTCTTCGAGAATAAGTCCGAAACTCTACCCATGCACATTGAAAAGAGTAGGCAATTGGAACTCTTCTAAGCTAATCCTTATCCCGAGCTGACGTAAAAGGTGCTGTATTACGGCCTAAGTTACAAAAAAATGCGATAATGCAAGAAAGTATTGTATATTGATAATATAGTGTACAATGATTTACTATATTATTCCTAATTTTGTGCACGAAAACCGGCCAATTGTTGTTAGATTATGGTAAAACGTGCGCTGCGGCGACCTTTTTATTCCTTTTGAAGCTAAATAAATAGCAAATTGAATGGTTGCCCATAAAACAGCCCTGCCTTGCCTAATCCTTGCAATAGGTGTAAAGACGTATTAACAGTAACAATATATTTACCTATATAGACAAATGAGAAAACATACATTATTACCGGCTCTGTTGTTTGTAGCCGTAGCCTTGCACGCTGTGGTGCGGACAAATTTCCCTACCGACAACACGCGCGCGAAACGTAAAAAGGTGACCGTAACAAAGCAGGCACAAACCGCAAACGCAGATACCGTTATGCGCAACATCGCCTTGTCGAAAGAGATTGATGTGAGCGCATCGGCTTTCGTCAACCAAAGCGAGACGCCCGAGATGGCTTGCGATGGAAACGGACAAACCAAATGGTGCGACAATAGTTCGCCAAACAAGTGGTTGCTTTACGACCTTCAGAAAGATTACAATGTGCGTAAGGTTTGCTTGATTTGGGAACATTGGGACCCTAACAATATCTATAAGGTGCAAACCAGTGCCGACGGACAGCATTGGATCGACCGGATTGCCGAGACAACAAATACCCAAAACCAACGCATTTACGATGTTGACTGGAAAGAAGTGCGTTTAGTTCGCTTCCTTGTGCCCGAAGAAGCCAAAGACGACGCTGTGCGTTTGATGGAGTTTCAGGTGTGGACGAGGGGTGCAGGACAACCCTCGCGCATCGAGCCAATAGGCAAATGGGGTGCTATGGTTAAGCCACGCTACCTGCATACAGAGGGTAAGAAAAAGATATACGCACTGATGTCGTTTGTAGACAATAGGGTGGGGGTTATCGATGCTAATGGAAGCAATTGCGTAATCGGTCCGCAAATGCCGTTCGGTTCTATCAATCCGTCGCCCCAAACACCAGAAGGCGAACACGACGGATATGCGCCTAATCAGCCAATACGTGGCTTCGGGCAGCTGCACGTTAGTGGAACGGGATGGGGAAAGTATGGCCATTTCTTGCTTTCGCCTCAAGTAGGGCTTAGCATTGGCGAAACCGAACACGACTCGCCAGCAAGTGACGAGGTGGCTAAGCCCAACTATTATAGGGCAAGATTAGATAGGTATGGTATCGTTACCGAACTAACGCCAACCGAACATGCCGCCATTTACCGCTTCACTTTCCCACAAACGCCCGAGGCGAACATAGCCATGGACGTAACCCACAGCCTTACCCGCGACATTGCCAAATATATCGGCGGAACGGTTAAGGCAAACAACGTGAGCATAGACAGTGACGAAGGCGACAAGTTTTCGGGTATGATTGAATACGAAGGAGGTTTCAGCGGTGGTTTTTACAAGCTGTATTTCACCGCTCAGCTAGATAAGAAGCCTCGATCGTTTGGCGTATGGAAAAACGGAACACTGCAACAAGGTGCCAAAAAGGCTGAGCTTACCAACGGAGAAGACCGTATTGGTAGCTACTTTACATACTACACGAACAATGGCGAGGTGGTTAAGCTCAAGATAGCCATATCGTTTAACAGTGTTGAACAGGCCAAGAAGTATCTCGCTGCCGAAATTCCAGGGTGGGATTTCGAGGCAACGAAGAAGCGTGGTGAGGACAAATGGAACCGCATATTGAGCGACATCGTAGTAGACGAAGCCCCTGCCGTGAGGATGAAGCAATTTTATTCGGCCCTTTACCACTGCTTGCTGATGCCCCGAAACCGTACGAACGAGTTTCCCGCATTTGGAAACCTGGAACTATGGGACGACCATTTCGCCGTGTGGGACACGTGGCGCACGCTCTTCCCACTGCTCACTATCATCGAACCCGACGTGGTGGGGCGTAACGTTCAGGCTTTCGTTAACCGCTTGAAGGTAAACGGAAAGGTGAAAGACGCTTATATCGCAGGTAACGATATGGCTGAAGAACAAGGAGGAAACGATGTTGACAACATCGTGGCCGATGCTATTATTAAAGGCATTAAGGGCTTTGACAAGGCGGAAGCTTACAAATATTTGAAGTTCAGTGCTGATCACGAGCGCCGTGCAGCTCCGTTAATGGTGGGCGAAAAGGGGCTAGACCAAAACGATTCGCTATTCTATCGGCAGAACGGATGGCTTCCTGGTGGCGTGATGGCTCAGTCTACCGCCTTGGAATACTCCTATAATGACTACTGCATGGCGTTAGCAGCCAAGAAATTGGGTCACGAATGCGACTACAAGAAATATCTGGAACGCTCAAAACGCTGGGTGAACATGTGGAATGCCAATTTAGAAAGCAAAGGCTTTAAGGGCTTTGTTTGTCCCAGAGACAAGGATGGAAAGTGGATAGACATAGATGCCACCTACTTCTGGGGCTCGTGGAAGCGCTATTTTTATGAAGCCAACGCTTGGACTTATTCTTTCTTTGTGCCCCACGACATAGATAAACTCATCGAATTGAATGGTGGCAAAGAGCAGTTTGCCAAGAAACTGGACTACGGTTTCAGAAATAGCCTGTTGGAGTTGGCCAATGAACCATCGTTCCTCACAACGCGTCTCTTCAACCATGCAGGGCGAATGGACCTCACTTGCTATTGGGTGAACCACGTATTGGAAAACCTTTTTGGTGAATATTCTATGCCCGGCAACGACGATAGCGGTGCCATGTCTTCGTGGTGGCTTTTCTCGGCTATGGGTTTCTTCCCCAACGCAGGGCAAAACATCTACTATCTCAATTCACCTTTGTTTAAACGGGTGACCATACAGCGGGCAAACGGCAATATCGAGATAAGTGCGCCTAACCGCACCGATAAGAACATCTATATAAAAGAGGTGAAAGTGAACGGCAAGAGCTGTCCCAACGGCATCATTACTTATGATGACCTGAAGAATGGAGCAACTATAAGATATGAACTAACTAAGTAAACATCAAATAACAATTAATATTTAAACAACATGAAACATTTCCTTTTGACGTTGGGCTTTATGCTCACGCTCGGTGTGCTTTCGGCATTTGGGCAACAAACGGGTAACAAACTCAGCCTTAAAGCCTCGAAAGTGCTGCTTCCCACTGGTGGCAAAGTGTCGTTTGAGGTAGAAGGCGTTAATTCGTCTGCCACCTATAAGTACAAGTGGACTTTGCCCAAGCAGTTTAAGAAACTGTCTGAAAGGGGTAACAAAGTGGTGGTGAAAATCCCCGATGAAGGTAATTACGAGGTGAAAGTGTTTGTGGAAAGCAACGATGAAAGCGACGACGTAGAACTGAAAACCAACATAGAGGTATCGAATAGCAAAAAGATAGAATTGCTAAGTGTTGGCAAGAAGGTTGTGTCGTGTAGTGGCAATGTGGGCGACGAAAGGCCCGATTGGCTCTTTGATGGCACTGCCGACCCCGACAATTACAGCAAGAAATGGTGTGCCGAGGGAAAGAAAGAACACGAAGTGGTGGTAGACTTAGGGCAAACATGCCAAATCTATCGCTTGAAATTCTACGACTGCCGTACCAAAGAGACCGATTATGACAATATCCAAAACTTTAAACTCTTTGTGAGCGACAACCAAACCGACTGGACTCTGGCCCTCAGCGAGACCGACAACAATGACAACGTGAAAGACGTAACCTTTGCTCCCGCCAAGGGAAGATACGTGAAATTCGTAGCCTATGACCCTAACAAAGACTTCACCATCCGCGTTTGGGAATTGGAACTATATGGCGTAAAATAGTAAATGGTGTGGTAAGGGGGCGTCTTATGATGCTGCGTGGTTCTCTTCTCGTTCCTCCCAAAAGAGCGTTTTCTCGCCATGGCAACGTTCAAACAAGTTTGGCATTGCCCATTTGGCTTAACGAAAACGTCGAATTATTGCGGTATCGGACGCACCTCTTACCCCCTTTACAAACAGGTGGCTTATGCTTAAAACGGTAAGATTTTGGGTATGCTTGGCGCTTATTTCAAGCATACCAAGGGCTTTTTTTGCCCAAGACAAGACGCCCTATCAGCTTGTAAACCCCTTTATAGGTACGGGCAACGAGGGCAATTGTTTCCCAGGTGCACAGGCTCCGTTCGGTATGCTGTCGTTAAGTCCTAACAACACGTTCGATAATTACGAAGATGCCACATCGCGTCCAGGTTACAAATATTTCCGAAACGAGATAAACGGCTTTGGACTGACACATTATAGTGGTGTGGGTTGCCATGCCATGCAAGACTTGCAGTTTATGCCCGTTGCGGGAACACTCGACAAATCGCCCGTGAACGATAAGCATGCATACGTGTCGCGCTTCTCGCACGAACGCGAAAAGGCAATGCCTGGCTATTATTCCGTTACGCTCGACAATTACCTCATTGATGCGAAGTTCGCTGCAACGGTACACTCTGCCATCGGCGAAATTACCTATCGTGGCGACCAAGAGGTACATCTGGTGTTCGCTCCTACCAATTGCGCCAATGGCATAGGCGATGGAGAGCTACACATTGAGTCGACAGCCATGACTGTAACAGGATGGGTTTCGACGGGCGGATTTTGTTGGCGCGACCCCAAAGACCGTCCTTACCGAGTGTTCTTTGTGGCTAAGTTCAATACCAAGTTCAGTAGCTACGGCGTGTGGAAAGGCAAAACCAAAACCGAAGGGGTGTCTAACGTGGCAGGAAACGACCTAGGCGCATACGTGTCGTTTGGCAAATTGAATGGAAAGGCAGTGAAAATGAAGGTGGGCATTTCGTATGTGAGTATCGAAAACGCTCGAAAAAACCTGCAAGAAGAGATAAGCTGTTGGGAGTTTGATGACGTTTATCGTGCAACGAAATCGCAATGGGAGCGCATGTTGTCGCGTTTGACCGTAGAAGGAGGTAGCGAAAGTCAACGACAAGCATTTTACACCGCCGTTTATCACAACCTTTTGCACCCTAACGTGTACAGTGATGTGAACGGCGATTACATGGGATTTGACGACAAAGTGCATCGTGTGGCCAATGGAAGGAAACATTATGCCAACTTCTCGTTATGGGACACCTATCGCACAACAGCCCCATTGCAGGCCCTAATCGCACCCGATGAGGCTTCGGATATGGCCCAATCGTTGTTACTTGATGCCGAGCAAGGGGGTGCTTACCCCAATTGGAGCATGAACAACGTGGAGTATGGGGTGATGAATGGTTACTCAACGTTCCCCTTCATTGCCAATCTCTATGCCTTTGGGGCACGAAACTTCGACCTGCAAGCAACCAAAGAGATGATGAAGCGCGTGTCGGTAAAGCACATTAAGTGTAAAGGCTTCCACGGTTGGGAACATGTTGAAGACTACATGACGTATGGATATGTGCCCGTAGACAGGCATGGGCATGGCGCTTCGATGACCCTTGAATATTCTATCGATGACTTTTCTATTGCCCAAATATGCAAGGCCGCAGGCGACGAGGAAGCATACAACTATTATATGAATCGTTCGCAAAGCTTCGAAAACCTATTTGATGAAGAAACGCGACTGATAAGGCCGAGAAATGCCAATGGCCGTTTTCTTACGCCTTTCACGCCCAACATGGAGAAAGGCTTTAACGAAGGCAATGCCATGCAGTATTTCTGGAGCGTTCCGCATAACGTAGACGCCTTGACAGACTTTTGTGGAGGTAAGGAAGCTATGGAGAAAAGGCTCGACACTTTCACATCGCAAGTGAAGCACGGTTGGGCACCCGACGTTCCATATTATTGGTTGGGTAACGAACCTTGCTTTGGAAGTGCCTACGTGTACAACTTCTTGGGCAAGGCATGGAAAAGTCAACGATTGGTGCGAAACATCCTCAACAGGTTTGATAACACGCCTAATGGCCTCCCCGGAGATGACGATGCCGGTGCAATGTCGGCCTTATACGTATTCTCGGCTATGGGATTGTATCCCTATATCCCTGGTATTGGTGGCTTTGTGATAACTGGCCCGCTGTTTTCTCAGGTTCAGTTGCAGCTCAAGGAAGGCAAAACGCTCACTCTTATGGGTGCACACGCAGGCAACGAAGCCCCTTACATACAGCGTTTGCAGGTAGATGGCCGCGAAACTACATCCACTTGGGTAGACTGGAATAAACTGAAGAATGGCGCAAAGTTGAACTTCGTGATGGGTAAAGAGCCCAATAAACAATGGGGAACGACAGAGAAAGACGTTCCACCGTCTTATTATTAAGGTGGGTTGGACGAGCAAATGCTTTGCTACCTGCCAACAATCAAAGTACAAACAATAAAATCAGATGAGAATGAATAAGTACGCTTTGTTGCTGTTCTCGCTTTGTTCTGTGCCCTTGTCGGCATTGGCTCAGGGCAAGCACATAACGGGTAAGGTGTCTGACACAAAGGCCGAACCCATCGTGGGAGCAGTAATCAGAATACAAAACAAGGTTGCCGTGGTTACGGATGCCGAGGGGAGATACACCATTGAGGCAGAGCCTGGCGACGTGTTAGACATTACTTGCATCGGTATGCAGAGCCAAAGGTTGAAGGTTGGCAATCGGTCTACCCTCAATGTGGTGCTGCAAGACGATGCCGTGAAACTCGACGACATCGTTGTTGTAGGTTATGGTACGATGAAGAAGCGTGACCTTTCGGGAGCAGTGGCCAAGATTAGCGGCGACGACCTTTTGGGAACGGGTGCTTCTAGCTTTAATCAGGCCCTGCAAGGAAGGATTTCGGGTGTGGTTGTCAACAAAACCGACGGAGCCCCAGGCGGTGCTATCAGCATCAATGTGCGTGGTGCAAACTCGTTCACCACAAGCACCGAGCCGCTTTATATTGTAGATGGTGTTCCCTTTGAAACGGCTGGCACACCATCGAGTAAGGCTACCGACGGCAGTCAGATGCGCATGAATGCCCTCGCTTCGATAAACCCACACGACATCGAATCAATCGAAATACTTAAAGATGCTTCTGCAACGGCCATCTATGGATCACGTGGTGCCAATGGTGTAGTGCTCATTACCACGAAGAAAGGTAAGGCTGGGCGCGGAAAGATAGAGTTCACGTCGAACTTGAGCATGTCGAACGTGCTGAAAAAGATAGATGTGCTCGACCCCGTTACATACGCGCGTTATATTAATGAGCAAACCGCCAATAGGGCAATATATAACGGAGAAATCGTGAACGGACTGCCTTACGAGGGGAAGTGGACATATCGAGAGCTCAACGGAAAGATTGTTGAGAACTCGGGTGTATATAATCCCTCGCCTGAAGACTTCCTTAATCCCGGCCTACGAACCGACCAATATGGGAACAAAACGATGGTACGAGGCACCAACTGGCAAGACGAAATCTACCATACGGGCTTCTCTCAAGAGTATAACCTTAACGTTTCGGGTAGCGATAACAATGGTTGGTGGTCGTTTTCTGGTAACTATCTCAACCAAACGGGTATTATCAGGCGTTCTGGATTTGAGCGTTACATCCTTCACATGAACATCGGACGTAGGGTGAAAGACTGGTTAGAGATTGGTATGAACATGAATTACACCAACTCGACTACCGACTTCGCCAAGTCGAGCAATGAAGTTGGCGTGGTAAGATCGGCCTTGGTGTTCCCTGCTACTTATGCCCCCGATGTCAGCGTGTATGAGTCGGACAAGCTAAACTGGCTTGCATCGAACCCCGTGGTTTATCTAAACAACTCGAAAGACCAGCAAAAGATGAGCAACTTCTTCTCCTCGTCTTACTTGGAGGCTAAGATCAGGCCTTATTTAAAGTTTCGACAGAACCTCGGATTGGGCTATTCGGCTAACAGTCGCGGATCGTATTACGACAGGCATACCTCTGAAGGCAAGTATCCCGACAACGGAAAGGGAGGCCAAAGCGATAGTTGGTGGAAGAATCTAACGGCTGAATCGCTGCTAACTTTTGATAAGAATTTCGGCGGAAAGCATTCTGTAAACGCCTTGTTAGGCTTTACCTACGAGATAGCCAACTTCGGTTCGAAGGGCATGTCTGCAAAAAACTTCCCTTCAGACGTAACCCAAGAACACAATATGGGATTGGGATTAAGCTATAATGCACCAGAAAGCGAGCGTGGGCAGCAAAAGCTGATGTCGCTCTTGGCACGCGTCAACTATTCGTATGCAGGAGGAAAATACGTCGCTACCGCATCTTTGCGTCGCGATGGATCGAGCAAATTCTCTCAGGCAAACAACAAAATAGGGCACTTTGCATCAGGTGCGGTGGCCTGGCGACTATCAGAAGAACGCTTCGTTAAGGATTTAGACATCTTCGATAACCTTAAACTGCGATTCAGCTACGGACAAACGGGTAACCAAGGTATTGGCGCTTATCAGGCACAATTATATATGATAGCGTCTAACTATCCTTATAATGGCAGCATGTCTAGCGGTTTTTCGGAGGTGTTATGGCGTGGTGCGCTGAACAAAAACCTAAAATGGGAAACCACCGACCAATTTAATCTTGGCCTCGACATGGCCTTTTGGAGAGGAAGGGTTAACCTCACGGCCGACTTATATTGGAAAAAGACGCGCGACTTATTACAGAGTACCGCCATCCCTTCTAGCAACGGCTTTGTCAATATGTGGTCTAACGAGGGCCATGTGGTGAACAAAGGACTTGAAGTGGCAGCGAAGTTCAATACCATTAACCATAAGGGTTTCAACTGGAACATTGAAGCGAATATCGCCTTTAACAGGAATGAAATAGGCGGTCTCTCGTCTGACCGCTTTGCCGAACGCATATCTGCGGGTATGGAAAAGGTGTTCGTTCAACGCAACGGACTTCCTATCGGAGCCATTTACGGCTTCTTGGAAGACGGATTTTATGATAACGAGGCCGAGGCTCGTATGAATAAGAGCTATGCAGGAATGTCGTCTGAAGATATTAAACGTTTTGTTATCGGTGAGGTTAAGTACAAGGATCTTAATGGAGATGGGATGATTACCGATGCCGACAAAACCGTAATAGGGAAGACTTTGCCCGACTATACCTTCGGAATAACCAACACGTTCAGTTGGAAAGGGTTTAACCTGAGTTTCTTCTTCCAAGGTTCGGTGGGCAATAGTCTCTTCAATGCCAACATGCGTGACGTTAGACTCGACGACATTGGCAACATTCCCCGCAGTGCGTACGAGGCTAGATGGACACCCGAAACGGCTGCAAGAGCGCGTTATCCCAAAAATGTGGCCACGCGAAACCGCGACATGAAGGTGTCGGATCGTTATGTGGAAGATGCCTCATACTTGCGATTGAAGAACCTAAATATAGGTTACAACATCAAGCCACATTGGCAAGGAATCTCTAATATATATGTATATGCCAGTGCCACAAACCTGTTTACCATTACCAAATATAGCGGGGCCGACCCCGATGTGAATGCTTTCGGATGGGACGCATCGCGACGTGGCGTGGATTATTACTGCTATCCTGGTAGTAGAACCTTTACCATTGGATTTAAGTTGGATTACTAAAAACGGAGTCTCATTATGAAAAAGATATGTGTTAAATCCATTGTCGCTTGCCTGTTGGGCACACTTGCTACGACGTTTTGCGTCTCATGCGCAGACATGTTGGACGAGAAAGGCTTCTCGTTCGTTAACGACAAGAACATAGAAAATAACGATGAAGGTGCCCAACAATGGGCCACAGGAGCATTTAGTGTGCTCACTTACGAGGTGTTTCGCTGGAATGCGTTCCCCCATGTACTCGATTTCGACTGCGATTACATGACCGGACCCGACTGGGCCTTTGGCAAATTTGGGTCGGGAAACTTCCAAGACGACGACCACGCACAACAGATGTGGGAGAAGATGTATAACATGATACACCGCTGTAACCTAGGAATTGAGAACGTTGAGGCTATGACGGGCACCACACCACGTGGCAAAGACAATGCCATTGGCGAAATGCAGGTGCTCAGGGCATACGCCTATTTCCTCCTGGTAAGGGCATTTGGCCCCATCCCCATTCGTGATCACACCATCAATTCGGGACTTTCCGACATTCACCAGCCACGCCAACCCATCGACTCTGTTTACCATTACATCATCGCCAACTTGCAACAGGCCGAGCAACGGCTCTATAAGAACACCGATAGGGAATTCTCCTTGGGGCATGTTTCGGCAGGAACGGCTGCGTCGCTCTTGGCTAAGGTCTACCTAACCATGGCTTCGGGTGCTGTTCCCACAGGCGAAAAGGTTATCGTAAGGGGTGGAAAGGCGTTCGAGAAAGTGGCAGGCGAGAAGGTTTACACCAATCCCGTGGCCATTGAACACCAGAAAACGCAGCTCGCAGGATATGACAAGATAGACTACATGAAGTACTTCGCCTTGGCCCGAGATAAGGCTAAGGAAGTGATGGACGGTAAGTATGGCTCGTACGACTTACTGCCTTATGATGCGCTTTGGGTAATCGGCAACCGCAATAAGGTGGAACACATCTGGAGTTTACAAACCGTTTCCAACGATGATATTTATGGCGTGTCTTTCGGCGAAGGCTATGCGGGCGTGTTAGGTACGGCTGGCGAAACCTATGGCTTACATCATGGCATGCGCAATCATTGGTATAAGCTGTTCGAACCGCAAGACTATCGCATCACAAAAGGCGTGATGCACCGCTGGCAACGCTATCATGCCGTAGACTATCATGGCGGTTCCTATTATCCCAACACCGATGAATGGAAGAAAAAAGCCCAAGGTTATACCAATGATGAAGGAAAGTGGGTGGCTCCCGTTGCACCCTTCAACGATGGACTTTCTTACGAAAGCAAGAACGATAACAATTATCTGGCCTATCTCACTAAGTACACTTACGTAAGCGACAGAACGAAAAAGCGGGCCGACATATATTTCCCCTTCTTGCGTTTTGCCGATGTACTATTGATTTATGCAGAGGCAGCCAACGAAGCCAACAATGGTCCTACCCCCGAAGCGCTTAATGCACTCAACCGCGTAAGGGTGCGCAGCAATGCCACGCCCAAATCGCTTACGGGTGTTGGAAATATCAACGACAAGGTGCTTTTCCGTTCAGCCGTGTTGGAAGAACGAGCAATGGAATTTGCCGAAGAGGGCGATCGTCGCTGGGACTTGATAAGATGGGGCATCTATCTGCCCGTAATGAACGCCATTGGTGGAACAGACGAAGTGGATATAGTGAAATCAAGGATGGAAAAACACCTGCTCTTCCCCATTCCTGGTTCGGAAGTGGGCGTTAATAAGTTCATAACTACAAACAATCCGGGGTGGTAACGGCCTTGCCAAGAGATACACATCCCCTTTAATTGCACGATAATGAAAATAAAGATAAGAAAACAATTGCACCTTGGTTTGTTTGTCATTGCCATGGCGATGATGTCTTGCCAAAACATTGTAGACAATCCCGCAGTGGAAGATTTCTCTGCCAGCGGTGCCCCCACGATAACGAAGATAACCTCGGTTACCGATTTAGATCAGTCGGTTACCCAAAGTGGCATGGGTCAATGGCTTGCCATTCATGGCGACAACTTGGCTCATCCCACGGCCATTCTCTTTAATGATGTGGAAGTAAAACTTAAAGACGTTTATGCCGTTCGCACCCGAATAAACGTGGCCATACCCACCGAAGCGCCTAGCAAGCTAACGAACACGCTTACCGTGCGTACTGCTTTGGGTGAAGCCACCACGAATTTCACCGTCGATTTCCCAAAACTAAAGGTTGTGGGACTAGACAATGAATTTGCGAAGCCTGGTAGTAACGTCACTGTTATGGGTGAGTTCTTCAACCTATATGGGCTTACTTCCAACGAGGCTACATTTACATTAGGTGGCAAATCGCTAACAGTTGTTGAGAAAAACGACAAGAAAATTGTGCTCACCATACCCGAAGATGCGGTTGATGGAGAAGAAATCGTAATTTCAAGTCCTAAGTTAGAGCAGCCCGTACGTCTGCCTTATCGTGACAAGGGTGTACAATTTTTCGCCGGTTACGATAAAGATTACCTTTTCGGAAAAGGCTATCTATGGACATCGCAAGACTATTTCACCGACGGAACGAACGAGGGCGACCCCGTTCCGCCTATTGGAAAGTGGTTCTTTAGGCGAAAGGACACTTACTCGGCATGGAATTGGGATACGCTTATTGCTGGGCATTTCGACCTCGATGATGCTGATGTGGTGAACCATTTGGAAAACTATTGCATCAAGTTTGAGGTGTGGACAGCCAAGGATAAGCCCATCCCCACAGGCGATTTCATATTTTGGAGTCAGCAAAGTGCAGACAACATGAAGCTGCGTTGGAACCCTGCAGACCAAGGGGTGTCGTTAAATACCAACGGTGAATGGCGCACCATAACCCTAGATGCCACCACATGGTTTAGGGATAACGATGCTCAGCCGGTATTGAAAAAGGGCAGCAACGACTTCACCATTGTTTATCAGCCCCATAATGGGTTTGATGCCGACTTCGCACTTGCCAATCTAAGGTTTGTCAAGAAGCAGTAAGAGCTGGCTTTAAAAATTACTTTCTATGGAATTCTAGGTTTTATTTGAGCAGATTTCGCTTACCTCTTGAAAGGGCATAATGAACAATGTGACCGAAAGGGTAAACGAAACCTGCCAAGTAAAATAAGAAAGGCATAGAACAGCCACCGAATAAAGGAGGCTTGTATAGTTCAGAATTTTTATAGCGTGATTATATGTATAGTACCATTTATATTAGGAAAACACCAAATAAGGCAGGCTCTGAACGCTATTAACGGTTTCAGAACCTGCCTTATTTGGTGTTGCGCATATTGTTATGCCATAACAGCTGTGCTACCTTCTAAACACTTTCTGTGCGCGACCATTCTTTTTCTCAATATGCAAACCCTTGGCGGGTTGTTTCAACTCTCTACCATCTAGACTATAATAACGTGTTTGCGTGTCGGTCGATGCTTTTTCGTTATCAATACGCTTGATGGGTGTCACCTCGTCATTGGTTGCGAAGCGTGCGCCTTTAAGCACAAACATGGCACCCGACGGACCTTTTACATAAACCTGTCTTAGCTTGTTCTTGTCCTTAGATAAGTGTACGTTAACCTGCGAAGCACCTGCTTCAAACTTGCTAGTGGTTGTTTGGGCGCCTTCACCATCGTATTCGATGCCGATTTCACCTTCGGTTACCGTTGGTTGGGCAAATTGAATGACGAACATGTCGAAGAGGCTGAAATCCCTAAATTGGTCGTTGAAATACCATCCTTTATGTGCCCAGTCGTCTTTAATGCTGATGGTTTTTGTTGCAGAGTCGTAATCTGCTCCGCCACCTTCGTTTACCTTCTTCAATGTCAGGTCGAATCGCTTGGCCTTTTCTTCTTTCAACATTTGCTCGTATTCGGCCTTTGTGCAGGCAATAACCTTTTCCACGATAATCATTCCTGGGTAGTCGGCACTTTGCAAGAAGAAATCTTTCACGTTCTTCTTGTGCTCGGGATTCAGGTCTATACCAGCAACGAGAAGTCCTGGCGTGATAGCTCGCTCCGCGCCCCAACTGTCTTGTTGTGTCGTTCCGTCTGTGTATTCGGTCTTTATCTTAAACATACACGAGGCGTCTTTTAGTTTTAGCACCAGCATGTCGTATTCCGAGAAGTCTGTTCCACCTTCAAACACGCATCCGTCTTTGTCGAAGAACTTGAAGGTGACCCCGTTCCACTCGGTCATAAAAGCGATATTGTTTCCCAAGATCTGGCAATTGGCATCCCAAGGTTGGAATTCGCCAGCAATCTCTTTCATCGGGAAGGCACTCAATGCTGTGAAGAGCGCAAAGGAAGCTAGTAAAAATGGCTTTCTCATAATAATTTTTTTGTTTATGTTAGACGTTACAAATTTAAGTCTTTTATCCCTCTTTCGTTGATATAATCTTATCATAAATTGGTATAATTTTGTCTTTATTTATCTATATTCTCCTCTTGTAGTGTACTAAACAAGTTGATACATTTTAAACCCTTCAACTCATTCTTTGATGCACTCTATTGGGCAACCGTAACACTTACCACCAACGTTGTCTATGGATTTAGCCTCTCTCATCCTTGGTGCGCACTTACCGGCTGACATTGCAATGGTACTTATGATTATCTATGAGTTGTATTTTCTTTTCACAATATTTGGCAGTTCGGAAAGATTGTGTTATCTTTGCCGCCGTGAAACGTAAGAGTGTTATAAAATAGCAAGATGATACGAGGCACAATGAATAATAGACAAGGAATAATGAGCAATAGACATGGCGCAATGCCGAGGCAGAAAGGCGAGAACTTTTCTGTTATTTTTGTGCCCGATTATTTGGTTGTTCCAAATAATTTGCTAACACACACACACACACACACACACACACACACACACACATTCGCACCTAGCGTCTAACTACACATTTTTTACTTTCGCTTACGCGCGCGCGAAGCGTGCAGTAACTCCTATAAACAAAGGGCTCGTAAGGGTTCCCTTTGTTCGCTTTTTCGTGCCCTTTTGCCAAGCCACGCAAGAGGCAAATAACGCAGAATATTCACCCATAAGATGATAAAGATATGAATAGAAAACAAATCAAGAAACAGGTTTACCTAAAACCTACAATTAATGTTGTCGTTATGCCGCAAGAACATTTGTTACAGGCAGTCAGTGGGCAGCACAAGGATGCCGAGAACGGCGGAAGCTATGGAAATGCCAAACAAGGCATCTTTTTCAATGACGAGGAGGAGTGCGAAGAAGAAGAAAACACCTCTTGGGGTATTTAAAACAATAAGAGAGCAAAAACGGAAAAGAATATGAAAACAATTAGCAAGAAAACCCTTTTATTCTTTGCTGCAACAGTCTTAATGGCAGCTTGTGCGAGCGAAGATATCGAGAAACAAAAGCATACAGGCAAACAACGATTAACCACCTTTCAAAGTGGTAACGTATCGCCAACGCGCACCACAATGGAGCATACCATCGGTGGCAAAGGAAAATTCTTTTGGGAAACGGGCGACAAAATCTGGGTCACCGATGGCGCAACTCCCATCAGCAGTACCTCGAGCAGCATTACAAGTAAAACCAATCACGCTCAGTTCTATTTCTCCAGTGCGCTTTCCGGTGCAAGTTATCTCGTTACCTATACCGGTAAGGGCAGCACCCAAGGCGATGCCGTTACCATTGCTGTTACACAGACGCAGAGTGCACCCAACAACACCGAACATCTTGGCACATCGGGCGACTGCGGAACAGCCACAGCCCATCGCGACATCCATGGTATCTACAACTTCGAGCTCGAGCATAAGATAGCTTACCTGTGTTTTCAACCTCGCTCTACAGATGCATTTGTAAAGCGGAGCAAGCTGATAAAAATAGAAGTAACATCCGACCAAAACCTTGCTGGCACCTACAGTCTGGGGGCTACAGGTCTGTCGGCATCGCCCACCAGCGGAGCCTCGAAAACGATCGTACTCAACACCAATCACTTTCTCCTGGATAATGCTACAGCCGACCTCGACAAGAATGGCAGTTACATAACCCTTGCACCCGGCCTGCATCATCTCACGATTTACTATTGGCTGCGCAACACTACAGACCATCCAAAAAAATGGGGTTCACCTGGTGAAACAACACCCATTGAAGGGTTTATTCCCCAGCAACTCACCATCAATATAGAAGCCGGTAAGATTTACGACATTACAGCAGATCTCAAGATACCATCATATCAAGGTATTACTGGCACGCAACCTACAGCAAGCAACACTGCCAACAATCCTAACATCAACGAATGCAGCTGGCTTGCCAGCGATGGCAACCCGCTTTGGAGCGACAAGATTCTTTGGGTGAAAGACCATACGGACCTTTATCAAGGTGGTATGTGGTTTAAAAAGTTAAGCACCATTGCGGCAGAGCAAGGTAAGCCGGAATCGTATTATAAGACCATCGCCTCGGATGGGAACGATTATCTTACCACAGAACCTTCCTTGTCTTGGGCGAGAGCTACCACTGAAGGGTTTCCACAGAAGTTAAGCGATTATTTCTTCCTACCCGCGACTGGAATATGGGTGGCTAGTACTCTACAAAATATTGAATCGAGTGGCTATTACTGGACAAGTACAAAAGCTCCATCATGGAGCCCCTCCTGGCGTAGCTGGTATTATATGCGATTTTATAATGGTAATGTACATATAGTCACAGAGGGTTTACTACATCAATACCAGTATAACATAGAATGGACTCCGCAATAAAGATATTGGAGGTATCGGAGGACTGCTATTGGAGGTCGTGAGGGAGTCTCGGTATCACTCCTCAAGGATGTTAAGTATCACTCCTCATGGACTCTAAGTTAAAGTCCTCTGGGAGTCTAAGTTAAAGTCCTCGACGAGTTTAAGTATCAGTCCTCCGGTACCTTAAGTATACGTCCGAAAGGTGTTTAAGTATGGGTGCAAAACATGCACAGAAACAGAACACGTTAACGGGGCAAAGCCCAACGGCAGAGCCCCACATTATTCATTTAATACATAAGAAAACATGATTAGTTTTAAAGTAGTTGAGAGTATTCTCAGAGTAGGCCCGCGCAAGGGGCAAAAGGGGTATGGAGCGGTGCAGAAGGCTCCAATGAAGTTCTCGCAGGAGTGGCTCATCGACCGCATCGTGCGCGAAACGTCGTTGAGCGAGGGCGATGTGAGGAACGTGTTTATCACGCTGCGCAACATCGTGGTAGAGGTGGTAACGATGGGCGGTTCGCTCGACTTGGGCGACATCTTTTCGCTTCGCACCACCATTCCCTCGCGGATGCTGGAGAAGGAGGAGGATGTGACGGTTGCCTCTGCGCTGAAACGCCCTCGCATCATCGTGACGTGGAAGGATGCTATCCGCAAGGCGCTCGGTAAAATCGAAGTGGAGGTGGATAACCCGAAACGGAAGGACTTGAATAAAAAGCCGAAAACGCCGAAGCCGTAGCGGGAGTGCTTCTTCTCAACGGGCGTGGAGCCACGGGGTGGAAGTTTTATTTTAGAACAAACTGGTTTGACTTATAAAATAAATTTAGACATTCAACACACATAAGTATTTATTGCAAAATACTTATTTTTGGGTATTGCGGTGTTTTTATGTCTTTGCTACTTTTGCAAAATAAACATTGCAACTATGCGAATACACGATATTTATATAGTAAGAGCGCAAATGGGCTCGTTCAATCTATCGCACCGTTCGATTACGAAACGGTGCGATTTTTTTATGAACAAAACAGAACTTAGTTCATTATTTAAAGTTTTCATGGACGTATGCAGAAACTGAAAGACGACATTCGGCAGCGTATCGTTGCCGTGGCGCGCGAGGAATTCATCGCTCACGGCGCACGCAGCACGTCTATCCGCACGGTGGCGCGGCGTGCGGGCATTGCTGCTGGCAACGTGTACAACTACTTCCGCAGCAAGGACGAGCTGTTCTGTGAGGTGCTGCGGCCGCTGCTCAACGAGCTGAACCGCTACATTCTGTCGCACAACGAGGAGCGGCACCTCTGCATCGAGGTGTTCGACGCACTCGATTTTCAGAACGAATACATCGGCACAATGAAGAAAATGGTGAAGCTTTACCGCCCCGAACTGCGCCTGCTGTTGTTTAATGCCGAAGGCACATCGCTTGCTGGGTACAAGGAAAGGATAGTTAAGCACCAAATGAAAGTTGGTTCGGAATACCTGCGACTAATGAAAGCGCGTTATCCGCACATCAACATTGACATCTCGCCCTTCTTCCTGCACATTGCGAGTTCTATGT
>NZ_GL397214.1:2440816-2443534 GCF_000146675.1 Hoylesella marshii DSM 16973 = JCM 13450 | reverse complement strand
ATCATACTGATAGGGCACGGCGGCGAAACTGCCATCATCGTTTCCGATATGGTGCTGTATGTGCTCATCGCACCCATCATTGCAGCCAACGTAATGAAAGCCATGCACCTCAGTCAGAACCTCTTTCTGGCAAACGAAGCGGTAGACCGATTGGAGAAACTCACCGCCACGCCGCCGCTTCCTGAAAGTTCCGAACCCGAGAAAGCGGCAGCTTTCGACGTCAGCCTGCGCAATGTGTCGTTCCGATACGAAGCGGCGGAGTGCGATGCCGTAAGCCACATCGACCTCGACATACCGCAAGGCAAGACCGTTGCACTGGTGGGAGCGTCCGGAAGCGGCAAGACAACCATCGCAAGGCTCATTCCCCGCTTCTGGGACGTGCGCGAAGGCAGTTTGAGAATAGGCGGTGTGGACGTTCGGCACATGGATAAGGCAACGCTGATGCGCAACGTATCGTTCGTGTTTCAGAACACCCGACTGTTCAAGACCTCCATCTTGGAGAACATACGCTACGGCAATCCCAATGCAACCATCGAGCAGGTGAACCGCGCCGTAGACCTCTCGCAGAGTCGGGAAATCATCGAGCGGCTGCCACAGGGGCTGGACACCGTCATAGGAGCGGAGGGAACATACCTCTCCGGCGGCGAACAGCAGCGCATAGTGCTTGCCCGTGCCATTCTGAAAGATGCGCCCATCGTGGTGCTCGACGAGGCTACTGCCTTTGCCGACCCCGAAAACGAGCACCTTATCAGGCAGGCATTTGCCCACCTTACTTGCGGGAAAACCGTGCTCATGATAGCCCACCGACTGACCACCGTGCAAGATGCCGACAACATTGTCGTGGTGGACAAGGGCAGAATAGCCGAACAGGGCACCCACCAACAACTCATGGAGCAAGCCACATTATATTATAGGATGTGGAACGAATACCAAAAGTCGGTGGCATGGAAACTATAAACCTAAACAGAAAGGACACAAGACAATGATAAAATATCTTCAACAACGGTTCGCCCTCACCGAAAAAGGAGCGAAAGACTTGCGGAAAGGCATCGCCTTCTCTACATTGATGAACCTCGCATTGATGCTGCCGCCCACCTATTTGTTCTTCTTCCTCATCGAGTACATCGACTCCGAGACGCCCACCGAGCCGCACGCGCTGTGGTTCTATGTGCTTGTGGCTTTGCTCTTGGCGGTGCTTATGTTCTTCATAGCCCTCCGACAGTACGACAGCACCTACACCACCGTCTACAACGAGAGTGCGCAACGCCGCATCGGAGTGGCAGAAAAGCTGCGCCGACTGCCCCTCGCTTTCTTCGGCGAACGCAACCTTTCCGACCTCACCTCTACCGTGATGGAAGACTGCACGATGCTCGAGCAAACCTTCTCGCACGCTGTTCCCCAACTGTTTGCGTCGGCTCTGAGCGTCGTCATCATCGCCATTGGCATGTTCTCCTACAACTGGCACTTGGCTTTAGCCCTCTTTTGGGTCGTTCCGCTCGCCGTAACCACACTGCTGCTGTCGCGCCGTCAGCTCCACAAAGCCTTCGTTCAGCACTATAAAGTGAAGCGCGGCGTAACCGAACAGATACAGGAAGGCTTGGAATGTATGCAGGAAATAAGGTCGTACAGTGGCGAACAGGCATACTGCCGCAGCTTCGACAAGCGGCTGAAGGGCTACGAACGCGAGCTTGTGCGCGGCGAACTCGTGGCAGGAGTCTTCCTCAACCTCGCCGGAATGTTGCTCAAACTCGGCATGCCCACCGTTATACTGGTGGGAGCGTGGCTGTTGCAGCAGGGCGAAGTGTCGGTATTCACCTACTTGGCTTACCTCTTGGCATCGGCAATGGTCTATAACCCCATTATCGAGGTGTGCAACTACCTTGCCCTTCTCTCCTTCCTCGACGTGCGCATCAACCGTATGAAGGAAATAGAAAGCATGCCCACGCAGGAGGGAAGTGCAGCCGTACAACTCGAAAACTACGACATCGAGTTCCGCAACGTAAGTTTTGCCTACGAAACCGCGAAGCAAGTGCTGCACAATGTCTCGTTCACGGCACGCCAAGGCACCGTTACCGCCCTCGTAGGGCCGTCGGGTGGAGGCAAAAGCACTACTGCCAAGCTCGCCGCACGCTTTTGGGACATCTCTGACGGACAAATTCTTGTGGGCGGAAACGACATCTCGAAGATTGACCCCGAAACGCTGCTGAAACACTATTCCATCGTCTTCCAGGACGTATTGCTGTTCAATGCCTCTATTGCCGACAATATCCGCATCGGCAAGCGCAACGCCACCGACGAGGAAGTGCGCCACGTTGCCCGATTAGCGCAGTGCGACGACTTCATCAGCCGAATGCCGCAAGGCTACGATACCGTCATCGGCGAAAACGGCGAAACCCTTTCGGGTGGCGAACGGCAGCGCATTTCCATTGCACGCGCCCTGCTGAAGAATGCCCCAATCATACTTCTCGACGAAGCCACCGCAAGCCTTGACGCCGAGAACGAGACGAAAATACAAGCGGGCATCTCCGAACTGGTGCGCAATAAGACCGTTATCATCATTGCCCACCGTATGCGCACCGTCCGCAATGCCGGCCACGTCGTGGTGCTTAGTGGCGGTACGGTGAGCGAACAGGGAACGCCCGACGAACTGTTGGCACGCAACGGCGAGTTCGCCCGAATGGTTCGTCTGCAACAGGAAAAACGGCAATGATGCCTCTA
>NZ_GL397214.1:2435262-2439730 GCF_000146675.1 Hoylesella marshii DSM 16973 = JCM 13450 | reverse complement strand
TAAAACAACAATGAAAATCGTAAAAATCAACAGTAAATTCAAGCAGTTGGCAGACTGGATACTCTGCCACCGTCTTGTGGTCGGTGCGTTGTTCGCAGTCATCGTCGCCTTCTCGTTTGTGGGAGCGAAGCGCATCGTGATGAAAACTTCGTTCGACGACTATTTCGTGAGCGACGACCCGATGCTGCTCAAGACCAATGAGTTCAAGTCTATCTTCGGCAACGACTACTATGTGGCGGTGCTGGTGAAAAACAAGGACATCTTCTCCCAACGCAGCCTGACGCTCATTCGCGAACTGAGCAACGAACTGAAAGACAGCCTGTCGTATGCCGACAAAGTAACGTCGCTCGCCGATATTGAGTTTGCCGTAGGTACGGAGGAGGGTATGACCATCGAACAGATTGTCCCCGACGAGATTCCGTCTGATGCCGCTTCGCTGAACGTAATCCGGCAGAAAGCGTACAGCAAACCGTATTTGGCAAAGAAGATGGTGTCAAACGACGGCACGATGACGTGGATTATGGTGAAACTGCGGCCGTTCCCCGAAGACAGCGTGTGGAAGAAGACGAGCGACATTGCGCCCGATATGATTACGGGCAAAGAAGCGGGACACATCATCGGCAAGGCGAAATACGCCGAACTGTCGCCCAACGCCGCGGGAATGCCCTATCTGGGCTACGAGAAATTCGTTTATCTCAAAAGCGAACTGGGGCGGCTGTTCCTCTTTGCCTTCATCATCTCCATCGTTGTGATGCTCATCGTAACCCGTTCGCTGAGCGGCGTTGTTGCACCACTGCTCACGTCCGTGTTCGGACTGCTCATCAGTTTCGGCATCATCGGCTGGACGGGCATCTACATCGACATGACCACGACAATGATTGCCGTGATACTGACTTTTGCCTGCTCCATCGCCTACAATATTCACCTGTACAATTTCTTCAAGACGCAGTTTGTAGAAACAGGCAAGCGCAGGGAATCCATCAAGGAAGCCGTAGGCGAAACCGGTTGGGGCGTGTTGCTGTCGGGACTTACCACCGTGGCTGCCATGATGACGTTCCTGTCCATGAAGATAGTACCGATGCGGGCCATCGGCATCAACACCTCGCTCTGTCTGCTTGCCGTGCTGCTCACCTGCCTGCTGCTCACACCCATCCTGTTGTCGTTCGGCAAGGATCGCAAGCCTGCTGCCGATATGTCGAAGAGTTTTGAAGGATATATCGGCAAACGATTCGAACAGTTTGGCAGTTTCGTGATGCGCAGGCATCGTTCCATTGTCGTTTCTTCGGTTGTGCTGACCATCTTCTGCGGTATCGGACTCTTCTCCATCGAGCCTGCGTTCGACATCGAAAAGACGATGGGGCGGAAGATTCCATACGTAAAGAAATTCCTCGACCTCTGCGAAACCGAACTCGGTTCGATATATTCCTATGACCTTATGATTACCTTGCCGCACGACAACGACGCCAAGAAGCCGGAGAATTTGCAGAAACTTGACCGACTGGCGGAGATTGCAGGCGGCTACAAGCTGACGAAACGCCACAATTCCATTACCGACATCGTGAAGGATATGAACTGTACGCTCAACGGCAACAAGCAGCAGTTCTACCGCATTCCCGACAACGCCGATATGGTGGCGCAGTTGCTGTTGCTCTATGAGAATGCGGGCGGTACGGAGTCGGAATACTGGATGGACTACGACTACAAACGGCTGCGGTTGCAGTTGGAGATGAAAGACTACAACTCCAACGAGGCGGAAAAGGAAATGAACGACTTGCAGGCGGAGGCGCGCAAACTCTTTCCCGGCGCACACGTCTCGGTGGTGGGCAGCATACCGCAGTTCACCGTGATGCAGCAGTATGTGGAGCGCGGGCAGATGTGGTCGATGCTGTTGTCGGTCTTGGTCATAGGCGTTATCCTCGTGCTTGTCTTCGGCAACTGGAAAGTGGGGCTCGTTGGGATGATACCGAACATTGCCCCCGCCATCATCGTGGGCGGTATGATGGGTTGGTTGGGCTATCCGCTCGATATGATGACAGCCTCGCTCATTCCGATGGTCTTGGGTATTGCCGTCGACGACACTATCCACTTCATCAACCACAGCCATGTGGCATACGACAGGTGCGGCAATTATGCAGAAGCCATCAACCGAACCTTCCGCACCGAAGGACTCGCCATCGTCATGTCCACAGTCGTCATCTCGGCTACGTTTACAGGCTTCGTCTTCTCCGATGGCAAACAGATGCGCAATTGGGGCATTCTGGCTGTTGCCGGTATGATGTCGGCCCTGCTGGCAGACCTCTTTCTCACACCGATCCTTCTCAAGTATCTCCGTGTATTCGGGGATGACAAACGTACTTCCTCTGGAACGGCAAACGAACTTCCTAAGGAATGAGAAACGGGCTTCCCGGGGAACGACAAATGAATTTCCTTGATAACAACAAAACACCATAAAATATAACGATATGAAAACAAAACATTTCACATTGCTGCTCATCTCCATACTGGCGGTGTGCGGCGCGCAGGCAGCAGGGCTGTCGGGCAGAGACATCATGCAGAAAGTAAGAAACCGCGCAGACGGTGACACACGTTCTGCCACCATCGAAATGACGCTCATCCAGAAGAGCGGGCATAAGCGTATGAGGAGACTCGAATCGTGGGCAATGGACATAGGCAATGATACGAAGAAAATCATGTTCTTCACCTATCCCGGAGACGTGAAGGGTACGGGATTCCTCACTTGGGACTACGACAATACCGCCAAGGTGGACGATAAGTGGCTCTATCTTCCGGCAATGAAAAAGACGAGGCGCATCAGCGGGAAGTCGTCGAAAACCGATTACTTCATGGGCAGTGACTTTACCTACAACGATATGAGCGCCCGCAGCGTGGACGAAGAGAAGCATACGCTTCTGCGCGAAGAAATGTTGGGCGGTCAAAAATGTTGGGTGGTAGAGTCGGTACCCAACGACAAGGATGAGATTTACACACGCCGCGTCACCTGGGTTCGGCAGGACTGCCTGATGGCGGTAAAGGCGGAATACTACGACAAACTGAACAAACTGCACCGTAGGCTCACTATTTCCAACATAGAGAAAGTGCAGGGCTTCTGGACGATGCATCTTATGCAGATGGAGAATGTACAGACGGGACACAAGACCATTATCCGTATGGAAAATCAGAAGTTCAACGTAAAGGTATCGCCTAACCTTTTCACCGTTTCCCAACTTGAGAAAGGACTCTGATATGAAACCGATGCGATTATGTATGCTCTTGCTTGTGCCGATACTCTCGGTGCAGGTATCAGCCCAAATCGATAATACATTGCCGGCCGATAGCGACACCATCGGTTCGGAATGCACTCCGCAGGAAACGGTCAATGCATCGGACGATAACGCCTTGCAGGTGCAGGTGAAAGGTTTTCTTGATACCTACCATGCCGTCAGAACAGAGGGACGCGCCGACTGGATGGCTTTGCGGACTCGGGCGCGGGGAGAACTCAAACTCGAGAAAGGGGCGGCTTCGCTCTTCCTATCCCTGAACGCCACCTACAACGGAATATTGAAAGAACGCACAGGACTGGAATTGCGCGAGGCTTATCTCTCTTATGCAAAGGGCAACTTCGACCTGCGCGTGGGGCGGCAGATTGTCGTATGGGGCGTGGCGGATGCACTGCGCATTACCGATTGCGTGTCGCCGTTCGACTATACTGAGTTTCTTGCACAAGACTACGACGACATTCGCATGCCCGTCAACGGACTGCGTGCAAAATACACAAGAGGTTCGGTCACCCTTGAAGCCGTGTGCAATCCTGTGGTAGACTTTTTTATTCTGCCGACAGACGAGCGCAATCCGTGGGCAATACGCCTACCGTCTGCACCACTGCCTTACACCACCGACTTGGAAAGCGGCAAGCCGGAGAAGAAAATCAGGAATATGGAGTTTGGCGGACGGGCAAGCGTCAATCTCAGCGGAATAGACTTCTCCGTGAGTGCCTTGCGGACGTGGAACAAGCTGCCCGCCCTTTGCCCAGCCCTGTCGGGCGATGGAAGGACGCTCTACATCAACGGACAGTACCGCCGTATGACGATGTTGGGTGCCGACTGCTCATTGCCCGTCGGTCAGTTTGTCCTCCGCGCCGAAGTCGCCGAGTATATAGGCGAGGCACAAGGAAGCGGCTTGGGGCAGAATGCCGTGCGGCGCAACACCCTCAACGCCCTTGCAGGGGTAGACTGGTATCCGGGTAACGACTGGAACATCAGCGTGCAGTATTGCCATAAATACACATCGGGCAATCTCGCAGCACTCTCCGTCTATCGCAATGCCGGGCTTGCCACAGCAAGACTCTCAAAGGAACTGCTGCACAACACGCTGAAACTCTCCACCTTTGCCTACATCGATGTGGCAAGCGGCGGCATTTTCAACCGCCTTTCCGCCTCCTATTCTCTCAACGACGATATAGAACTAACCG
>NZ_GL397214.1:2316111-2435162 GCF_000146675.1 Hoylesella marshii DSM 16973 = JCM 13450 | reverse complement strand
CCGGTTACGACTATTTCCATGCCGACAAAGGCAAGTTTGCCATGTATGGTAAGAACTCCGAAGCGTGGGTGAAGATGAAATACAGTTTCTGACTCCATTTTAAATGCACGAAATGACTATACTCAAAATAAAAATATCATGTGAAGATGCATAAAGAAGAAAAGTAGAATGTAGTCATGGGGGAGTAATGTTTGTTTTCTCCAACTACATTCTAACTTTCTTTCTATCACAATTTTATATCTTTTGTAGCTATGTCGTGGGTTGATATCGGTGAAAGAGAAGTTTCCTCTGTCTGATGTTTCCTTATTAACCTGTCCATCTCCTCCAAAATCTTATTGTCGGTTATTTGTGCATAGATTTGAGTGCTTGAGATAGAGGTGTGCCCCATCATTTTGGCAATGCTCTCAATGGGGATTCCTGCACTTAAACTCATTGTGCCAAACATGTGCCTTGCCATATGGTAGGACAATCACTCTCTGATACCACAAGCTCTGCTCACGATACTTAGCTTTACATTCATCACTCTACGGCTGCAATTACAGTGAAAGACAAGGCCATTGCCTTTTTCTTTCACCATTTGTCTTTCTTTATTCATTGGTTGTTCTTCCTTACATTGATTGATGAGGGCTTCCACTATCGAGTGCAGAGGCACAATAAACTCTACTTTCGCCTTTTGCCATTCCTTTCGGATATATCTTTCTTTGTCCGTCGACTGCCGTCTGGATATGTTCAAATTGCAAATGTTCCATATCAGTAATTGCCAAGCCTTTAAAACAGAAAAATCCGTCTTGCTTGTCTCGTCTGTTTGTTAAGAATCTTTAATGCTGTAAGTTTGGCAACTTCGCTCTTTTGCAGAAAACGTATCTTTTGTTCCGCTTCTTGTACTTGGCATTCCCAAAAGGATTGCAATGGATGAGCCTTTAGCTGACCCCATGGTACATCAGCCTACTCAACCAACAAAGGTAACGATTCATGGTTACTATTGCCATACTTTGCCCTTTCAAATAGAAGCCGTATTCCTCAAACTAGTCTTCCGTTATAGTGACTATGGCTATATCCGCCATTCTCTTATCTTTTACGAACTCTGTAAGTAACTTGTCTGAATAGAAAAGATTCTGATAAGTGCTTCCTGCTCTTGACTTGCCCACGCACTCTTTACGGATTGCCGTTCAGCTTTACTCATGGCAAAGCGTTCCTCACTTACGCAGGAAACTGCCGGCCAAAGCAAAAGCCACACGAGTGAAAATAATTCAGTTACCGAATGCTGCACCATCGTTACCTACATCAAAAAGGTAACACTCTGGTAATTGAACTTCTGCCTAAATCTGTATATTCCTGCCCTTTACAAATAGACTAGTTTTATGCAAATCATCCCGTTTCATACTCATTATCAGTTAGTTTACATCAACTTCGATATTTCTCCATTTTCATTGATTAGTTACACACACGCAGAAATTTCTTCTCGCAAAGAAATAAATTTATTACCGGGAAAAAAATTTGGGTGCATACCCTTATCTATAAAATCGCAAATAACAGCAGGTAATATCTTTTGAGAATGTAACAAAAAATAAAAAGTCGTCCTTAACTTTGCAAGCAACTATGAGATGATAAAAGCAAAACGTACCTGTAAAACCTACTGCAAACAAAGCCCTCTTTCAGTATTTCTACCGTCGAAGGGCTTATTCCTCCTTATTTTTATTCTCTATTTTATCTATGTTTGCTGTGTTAATTGACACATGCTGTATCAAGACAGAAGATAATGGATGTTTCTGGCTTTCGACAGAGGGAGCCTGCAACTTTCTTGCGCAATTGCCGGGCGACAGAGCTGTCGATGCGGTAGGCAAGGGCAAGCAATAAGTCGAGATTGTAGACATCATCGTAGTTGCCGTTTTCTAACACGACAAACTGTGTTGTGTGGCACGGTAACAGCACGTCCGAGCGATATATCGCCCGAATGGTATGTCTGATATGCGTTGCCGTGGTGTTGAACAGTTCGGCAATTTCAGCAAGGGTCATCCATATCTCTCCCTGCGGAATATAAAGAACGGGAGGCTCAAAGGTAATTATATTGCGTTTCATAGTCTTTTCTCCTTTTTCGTTAAATGAGGGTTGCTGCGGCATGATTGCTGATGTCGGTTAGTTTTGTGGAAAGAGTATCTATTTCCCTACCTAATTTTTCGTTGGTTATCTTGGCGTATATCTGCGTGCTGGTGATACATTTGTGTCCCAACAGACTGCTCACCGATTCGATGGGCATGCCGTTAGATAAGCATACAACCGTTGCCATGGTATGCCGGGCTACGTGCCATGTGACGTGTTTGTCGATGCCGCATTTCTTGATGATAGTTTTAAGTTGGTTGCAACAATAGACATGCGAGGGAATGGGGAAGAGATACCCATTGTTACTAAGCCCGCTGTATTTGTCGAGGATTTGCAGGGGAATATCGAGCAATTTAACGTTTACCTCCACGCTTGTCTTCTGTCGTCGGGTACGTATCCACACATCGCCGTCGAATGGACTGCGGACGATATTCTCTTCACGAAGGTTCTTCAAATCAATGTAGGCAAGTCCCGTAAAAGTGCAGAAGAGAAACATATCGCGAATGAAGGTTTGTGCGGGTGTGAGTTTGGGGGCATCTATGAGCAGTCTGATTTCTTCCTTTGTCAGGAACACCCGCTCGGGTCTTTGCTGGCTGATATTGTAATCGGAAAAGGGATAGCGAACCAGCCAGCCGTTCTCTACGGCTCGGTGCATGAGCATCCGCACAGGAAAACTATAAAGCCAAACGGTGTTATGGCTCAAATGGCAATAAGTGAGCAGAAATGTTTCGAAGTCGGTGGCAAAAGTGGGTTGGATTTCTTTTAAGGCGATATCGCTAAGATGGTGTCTGGTTTGCAGGAAGCTTTTCAGATGCTTGTAAACGGCACGGTATTTTTGCAGGGTTCGCTTGGACTTTAAACCGCATTCCACCTTTTGGGCGTAGTCTGTCAGGAAGTCGTCGTAGAGGGTGATGAGGGTATGTTTGCGGTATTCCAAGCCTTGAAAAGCATTGCGCACCTTTTCTGCGGTGACGAAGTTGTCGCGCTCCATGATTTCCTGATAATGTTTTGTAATGGTGGCACGCAGCTTATCGAGTGCACGATTGATATCGCGTGCCGTTATGCTTTTGCCAATGGCTCGTCCGCCTTTGATGCCCCAGAGTTTTGCTTCGATGGAAACCTTGCAGCTGAACTGTGCCTGTGTGCCGTCCACGGTGATGCGTCCCATGATGGGCGAGGTGCCGTCTTTCTTTACCTTGTTCTTCTTTAAGTAGAAGATGACTGAAAATGTACTCTTCATTGTGTTTCTTTCTTTGTTTGCAAAATTATTCAATGCAGAGTCATTCGTCACTACGCAAATCGCGGAGGATTGCGGAAATCGAAGCGGGAGAGGAAGAATTTCCATTGGTTACCCTCTTTCTATATCATGCCCATGTCCTTATCGTGCCACCATTTCCTCGTCTTTCCTCTCTTTGCCGCCATCGCAAAAGAGGTTACGAATTGGCAACTGAACGGTGGCTGTAAGTTGCCTTTTCGTGGTATAGCGTGACTTTTTATCACTTCTTAATTTCCCGCCTAAGAACTTGATTCACAACTCAATCGCTACATTTTTCCTGTTTTCTGATTTTATAGAAGCATTTACACTGCGAAAGCATAGCTCTGAGCATGTGAAAGCTAAGAGATGACGAGGTGACATATAACTCCTTAATGTCCAATGGGTTAAATATATATAGAGACGGAGTGAATCCGCTGGAGGAAAAGACTATTGTGCGTGTTGGTATTCGGTGGGTGTGAGGCCTGTAAGACGCTTGAAGAACTTGCAAAAGAAACTGACATTAGGAAAATGAAGGCTATCGGATATTTGCGTTATCTGCATGTCTGAGTGGCGCAACATCACCTTGATGCGCATCACGAGGGCACGCTCTATCCATGCCTTTGCCGTCACGCCGCTTGTTTGTTTGATAAGAGTGCTGAGATAGCGTTGTGTCAGGCAGAGTTCGTTGGCATAGAATGCGAGGCGATGGTGCTCGCCAACATGGGTATTGATGAGGGCAATAAAACGGTCGAAGAGTTGCTGGTTACGACTTTTGTGCTGTCGCTCCTCCTTCACTTTCTCTATATTCAATTCATCGCAAAAGCGGATACTTGCAGCCATCAGGTCGCCCACGGTCTCGCATCCCGCCCCTTTTTGTCTGGCCACAGACCAAATGAGATGAAGCATCCGTTCCATTATATCGCATTCATCGGGTGTAAGTCGGAGTACGAAGCCGTTCATCTTCCGACAAAATGTCTCGGGCGGCGAACCGTGGAAAAAGAGATTCAACAGTTCGTCTACAAGCACCAGCCCCATGATATCTATGTCGTCGGAATAGGATTGCAGATGCACGATACTGTCGTCTGATACCATAATGAGGCTGCCCGCCGTGATTTCGTATGTGATAAGGTTGATAATGACACGTGCCTGTCCGCTCTTGACGAGTACCAATCGCAGGCCTTCAATGCGCATGGGCTTCTCGCTGATTCTGCGACGGAACAAATCCGACACACCGATAGAAATGCCAAATCCTTCGGCAACATACGTATGAGCCAGCGTTTTTCTGTCGTCCTTTTCGATAATGCTCTTCGCTTCAGAGAATGTCAGATTGTAGAGTTGTTCCCTTTCCATTGCCTTTCATATAATAATGTGGCAAAGATAAGCATTATTTCGCTATCCCTTTCTGAGACAAAGGTTTTTTGTACGAAAAGAACATTTTATCCTTTCTACAGATAACTGTTGATTGCCCGAAACGTCCTACCTTTGCTTCCGAAATCAAAGCATAAGATATGAAGAAACTATTCATGGCTCTGCTATCGGCGCTTGTGCTACCGGCATGGAGTCAGACCTCTTTGTCGGATTGCCAGGAAGCGGCCGCACGCAATTATCCTCTTATCAGGAAATACGACCTCATACGACAAACTACGGCCTACACGGTGGCCAATCTCAACAAGGGATGGTTGCCGCAAGTATCTGCCTTGGCACAAGCCACATGGCAAAACAGAGTGGCGCAACTGCCCGATGCGTTGGGTGGCATGATGACAAGCATGGGATATGCGCCCGAAGGATTGAAGAAAGACCAATACAAAGTAGGCATAGACGTGAGCCAAACGATATGGGACGGCGGACGGATACGCAACCGGAAACAGATGGAAAACAGGTTAGGAGACGTGCAGACGGCAGAAGAGAATGTAACGATGTATGCCGTGCGCGGACGCGTAAATGAGTTGTTTTTCTCTGTTCTCGCAACCGACGAACGCATGAAGGCCACCGATGATTTGCTGACATTGCTTGCCGCCAACGAGCAGAAACTGTCTGCCATGCTCCGCAACGGAGTGGCTACGCAGAGCGATGTGGATGCGGTGAAGGCTGAACGCATGAAAGCGATGCAGCAACAGACGGAGTTGAAGGGTGTGCGCCGTGCCGCATTGCGGATGTTGAGCCTCTTCTGCGGATACGAAGTGCAGATGCTGAGCAAGCCGCCGGTAGCGGAGGTTGCACAAACGGTTGAGCGTCCCGAGCTGCAACTTATCGACAGGCGCATCCAATGGACAGAGGCGGCGGAACGCGCGTTGAAAGCCGACCTCATGCCTCGCCTCTCTGTGTTCGTTCAGGGCTATTACGGCTATCCGAGCTACAACATGTTCGACGATATCATGACCCACCGCTGGCGACTCAACGGGCTTATCGGTGCGCGTCTGACGTGGAATATCGCCTCGCTATACACCCATAAAAACGAGCAACGGAAGTTGGAATCGCAACGGCGCATGGCAGAAAACAGTCGCGAAGTGTTCCTCTTCAACAACAGCATCGAACAGGTAAGACAACGACAGCTGATGGAAACCTATCGGCAACTGATGGCCGACGACGAGGAAATCATACGGCTGCGCGGTGCTGTGCGGAAAGCTGCGGAATCGAAACTCGACCATGGCATCATAGATGTCAACCAACTGATACAGGAACTCACACGCGAGAACGATGCCCGCAACCGCAGGTCGGCACACGAGATGGAGATGCTCAAGGCACTTTACGACCTGCGATTTGCCGTCGGCGAGGCTGGCAACTAAGACAAAACATAAAAAACAAGCGATATGAAACGAACAATCCTTTTACTCCCGTTCATGGCCTTGGCACTGCTCACGGCATGTGGCAACAGGCAGAAAGACTATGACGCGACCGGCCTTTTCGAGGCCACGGAAGTAACCGTCTCGGCCGAACAGAGCGGCCGCCTCATCGGGTTCGACGTGATGGAGGGCAGCCGATTGCAGGCAGCCGAGCAGGTAGGCCTCATCGACACCGTGCCGCTGATGCTCAAGGCACGGCAGCTTGGAGCCACGAGAGCCGTGTATGCCAACCAGCGTCCCGACCTTTCAAAACAGATAGCCACACTCCGTGAGCAACTCAGTAACGCCGAAATGGAGCGCCGACGCTTTGCGGGACTTGTGGCCGACGGTGCCGCCAGCCGCAAACAACTCGACGATGCCGACAATGCTGTGCGCGTGTTGCGCCGGCAATTGGAGGCGCAGATATCGGCCATCGGCAACAGCACACAGAGCCTGAACAGTCAGATGACGGCAGCCGACATACAGCGTGCCGAGGTGATAGACCAATTGCAGAAATGCCATGTACGAGCACCCATTGCCGGTACGGTACTGGAGACGTATGCCGAACGGGGCGAGTTTGCCGTTGTGGGCAAACCGCTGTTCAAGATGGCCGACACCGACCGCATGTTTCTCCGCGCCTACATCACGTCCGAACAGCTCTCAAGCGTAAAAATAGGACAAAGGGTGCGCGTGACGAGCGACTACGGACACCATGCAGGTAAGACGTATTCGGGCATCGTCGTATGGATTTCCGACCGTTCGGAGTTTACTCCCAAGACCATCGTCACCGACGACGAACGCGCCGACCTCGTCTATGCCGTGAAGATAGCCGTGAGAAACGACGGCGGCATTAAGATAGGCATGTACGGCAAGGTGAAGTTCTGAAACAATGGGACGGGTGGACGTGCCGACCCTTCGAGATACCGGTGTAAATTGACAACGCCATCAAAAAAATAACTGTCATGACCTCAAGAAAGTCACTTTCTCGGAGTAAATGAACTCCGGCAGCCCAAGAAAGTCACTTTCTCGGAGTAAATGAACTCCGGCAACGCAAGAAAGTCACTTTCTCGGAGTAAATGAGCTCCGGCAGCCTAAGAAAGTCACTTTCTCGGAGTAAATGAACTCCGGCAGCCTAAGAAAGTCACTTTTTGCGACCCCCATCTTTCAACAATCATGAAAACAATGAACCATATCATCCAAGCAGACCGCCTCGCAAAGCATTACGGGGCAACAACCGCGCTCGCCGACGTCAGCTTCCACGTGGACAAGGGCGAGGTGTTCGGCCTCATCGGTGCCGACGGAGCGGGCAAGACCACACTCTTCCGCATCCTCGCCACCCTGCTCGTGCCCGACGCGGGGCGCGCATCGCTCTTCGGACTCGACGTGGTGAACAACATGAAACCGCTGCGGCGCAGACTCGGCTATATGCCCGGCCGCTTCTCGCTCTATCAAGACCTCACCGTGGAAGAAAATCTCTGCTTCTTTGCCACCCTCTTCGGCACCACCGTCGAGGAGGGCTACGACGGCATCCGCGCCATCTACTCGCAGATAGAACCGTTCAGAAAACGCAAGGCCGGAGCACTCTCGGGCGGCATGAAACAGAAGCTGGCACTCTCGTGCGCCCTCGTTCATCGCCCCGATATCCTGCTGTTCGACGAACCCACCACGGGCGTCGACCCCGTCTCGCGCAAGGAGTTTTGGGACATGCTCGCCATGCTCAAAGAGCGCGGTATCACTATCGTGGCCGCCACACCGTATATCGACGAGATTCGCCGATGCGAGCGCGTGGCCTTCCTCGACCGAGGTTCGGTGAAAGGAACGGGCACGCCTGACGAAGTGCTCGCCGCCTTCGCCCATGTGTTTACCCCGCCCGCTCCCGTGCATACGACGCATGCTGCATCGACCGACGACGTCATACGCGTCGAACATCTCGTAAAAGCGTTCGGCACATTCCGTGCCGTAGACGACATCACCTTCAACGTGCGCAAGGGCGAAATATTCGGCTTTCTCGGTGCCAACGGCGCCGGCAAAAGCACGGCCATGCACATGCTCACAGGCCTGTCGCAACCTACCGGCGGACGGGGTACGGTGATGGGCTTCGACATCGCCACGCAACACGAGCAAATCAAGCAACACATCGGCTACATGAGCCAACGCTTCTCGCTCTACGAAGACCTTACTGTGAGGGAAAATATCCGCCTCTTCGCCGGCATCTATGGCATGAAAGATGCTGAGATAGCCCGCAAGACGACCGACCTTCTGCAACGGCTCCGCTTTACAGAGCATGCCGATACCATCGTGAAATCGCTGCCGTTGGGGTGGAAACAGAAGCTGGCCTTCTCGGTGAGCATCTTCCATGAGCCGGGTATCGTGTTTCTCGACGAACCCACCGGCGGAGTAGACCCTGCCACGCGGCAACAGTTTTGGCAACTCATCTACGACGCTGCCCATCGCGGCATCACAGTCTTCGTGACGACCCACTACATGGACGAGGCCGAATACTGCGACCGCATCTCCATCATGGTCGATGGAAAGATTCGCGCATTGGGCACGCCTGAAACACTGAAAGCCGAGTTTGGCTGCACGGACATGGATGCCGTCTTCACCCATCTGGCACGACAATCGGTGCGCAAGGCCGATTGAATGCTTCATGTTTGCAAGTCTTCCGTTATTCTAAAAGCAACGCACAGTGAATACATTCGCCTCTTTTATCGTGAAGGAAACCAAGCATATCTTGCGCGACAGCCGCACGATGATGATTCTCTTCGGCATTCCGATGGTCATGATGCTGCTCTTCGGTTTTGCCATCAGTACCGACGTGCGCAACGTTCGTACAGTGGCGGTGCTCTCATCGACAGACAACCTGACGCAGCGCATCATACAGCAGCTCGATGCCTCGGAATATTTCACCGTCACCCACCGAGTTGCCACGCCCGCAGAAGCCGAACAGCTCATTCGCAACCAGCAGGCCGATATGGCTGTGGTCTTTGCCCCGAATGTGGCCAACCACCGTTACGACGGCACAGCCAAGGTACAACTCATCGCCGACGCTGCCGACCCCAACATGGCCATACAGCGCACGTCGTATGCCGAACGCATCATTGCCGGCGCACTCGTCGGCAGCAGCATGCAACCGTCAGTCAACCTGCGCATGCTCTACAACCCACAAATGAAGAGTACATACAACTTTGTACCCGGCATCATGGGGTTGCTGCTCATGATTATCTGCGCCATGATGACCTCCGTGAGTATCGTTCGTGAAAAGGAGCGCGGCACGATGGAGGTCTTGCTGGTCTCGCCGGTGCGTCCCGTGATGATTATCTTAGCCAAGGCCGTTCCCTATCTGGTACTTTCCGTTATCATACTCGTGATGATTCTCCTGCTGTCTGTCTACCTGTTGGGAGTGCCTGTAGCGGGCAGTCTTTTCTGGATTTTCGCGCTTTCGCTGCTCTATATCTTCCTATCGTTAGCCCTCGGGCTGCTCATCAGTATTCTAGTTCGCACCCAAGTAGCCGCCATGCTCGTATCGGGTGTTGTATTTCTATTGCCCAACCTTCTCCTGTCGGGCATGATTTTCCCCGTAGAGAGTATGCCGGAGATACTGCAATACATGACGGCTGCCATCCCGGGGAGGTGGTATATTGCAGCCATGCGCAAACTCATGATTATGGGGGTTGATGTAGGAAGCGTGCGGCAGGAACTCACCATCCTTTCGGCTATGACGGCTGTTTTGTTGCTTATCGCCCTCGGTAAATTCAATAAACGATTAGACGTATGATACTGAAATACCTCATACAAAAGGAGCTTTTACAACTGCGACGCGACAGTTTTCTGCCCAAGATGATTGTTGTCTATCCCATCGTGATTATGCTTGTCATGCCATGGGTGATGAATCTTGAGGTGCAAAACGTCTCCATCGATGTTGTAGACAACGACCATTCCACCACGTCGCGTCGCATGGTGCAAAGCGTGGAATCGTCTCATTATTTCGTTTTCAATGGCATGCGCTCCTCTTATGCCGAGGCACTGACCGACGTAGAACGGGGAAAGGCCGACATTGTGATGGTCATTCCACCACGCTACGAACGCGACAAAGTGAACGGTCGGCAGCCGGAAGTGCTCATCGCAGCCAACGCTGTGAACGGCACCAAAGGCGGTATCGGAAGTGCCTATCTCGCCGCTATCGTGCAACAAAACGCCACAGCATGGCAAAACACCCACCCTGTCTCGTCTTCCGCAATGGGCATGCCTGCCCCTATCAAGCCGATTGCTCCCGTCTCCACCTTGAACCTCTACAACCCGTATTTAGACTACAAAGTGTTTATGATACCGGCCTTAATGGGGGTATTGATGATTATGTTGTGCGGATTTCTGCCAGCGCTCAACATCGTAAACGAGAAGGAGAAAGGCACCATTGAGCAAATCAACGTGACGCCTGTCAGCAAAGGCACATTCATTCTGGCCAAACTCATCCCCTACTGGTTGATAGGCATGGTGGTCATCACCGCCTGCTTCATCATCGCGTGGCTCGTCTATGGCATCACCGCTCAAGGAAACCTGTTGCTCGTTTATGCTGTTTCCATCTTGCTGGCCTTTATCTTCAGCGGTATCGGCCTCGTCATCTCCAACTATAGCGACACCTTGCAACAGTCGATGTTCGTCATGTGGTTTATTCTCGTATGCTCCATGCTGCTCAGTGGATTGTTCACGCCTGTGAGTAGCATGCCCGACTGGGCGCAAACGCTTACGCTCCTCAACCCCGTGCGCCACTTCATCGATGGCATTCGCACGGTATTCGTGCGTGGTGGCAATCTGCACAGTATCGCCCCACAACTCCTGCTGCTCACCGTTTATGCCGCCGTGATGAACGTCTGGGCTGTGATAAGCTACCGGAAAAACAGCTGATGTCTCTCCGCTCCTATTCTGCACAAAGCGGCTTTTCAATGCGCAATATATCAGACAATAGCTCCGTTCCCACCTCTTTTTTATAATATAGGAATAAGCTCTGCAAGAGCGCAGGATGTTAGCTCATTGCTTGCCTTGGTTATATCGGCAAATGCAATTGCGCCGAGAAAGGTTGCCGATCTTTCTATGTACAAACGCCATCTGTGTGGGGGACGAACGCCGACTTATCAATCGTAGCTTTACGACCCTGAAACTCAAATCGGTCATGAGTGCTTGTACGGGAAGCGATGTCATCCCTATCAAATGGTAGAAAAGCAGTCTCATGAATGATTGGGGGTAGAAGTTACAATCCTGAACTTTTGAGCATCAAAAACGATTGAACTATTGTGATGTGCGCTACCTGTGGACACGATGCAGCCTTTGGGCAAAATATTCAGTCGGGGTACGAGATAGCTGGAACCGGCAGTTACAGCGCCTCGTCATCAGGTTTTTGAATGTTTCTCTTCACTCTTGAAACACTTTGTTTGCGACTTTGTAACGATGCTTTTCGCTGTTCGTACTCCTCTTTGTGTCGCTCTAAGAAATTGTCGGCCATGCTTGTAAACAATAATGGCAGACAATCGAAATTGCCTGCCATCGGGAAGTGTTATTTGAATTTGCTATATATCACGCTAATCTCTAAAGGAGCATGCGGATTACCGGTGCCGCCTGCGAGCTTGGTACTCTTCATAGACATGTCGTGGACTACCCTTGTGATAGTACCTGTGGAGTTGGTTGTCACAGTAACGGGTATGAGCACTACCTTGTTCCAATTAGGATGCAAGGTTGTCCATCCCGTACCACCGGCTGTCTTCATGCTGTTGAGGTGGGTGATGAGCCCACTGATATTGCTGAACGTGTAGGCATTCGCTGTGGGCTTCCCGTAGGTGGAGATGAACGATGTGCGGTAATCGGTGACGCGTCCGTTCTCGAAGAAAGAATAAAGGCTATCACGTGGAATCATCAGCAAAGTCTTAGGCGGTTCAAGCGTATAGGGGCTATGTATGGTATTGTTGATACGGTGTAACACCACTTTTGCCGCGTTGATACTGTCGTTTTCGTGACCGGTGACGATACCGGTTATGGGTAGGGTCATCTCTGTGAATATACCTGCGGGGGTTTTCAAATAGGTGCAGGTATTATCGGTAGCCAATGTGCGGATGGTGTTCTTGTCGTTGGTGACGGTCGTTGTCTGCAACACTTCCTCGGTACCTGCAAATGAAACCATTACCTTAACGGGCTTTCCTTTAACGATTTCTCTGAAATGGACTGTGAGCTGACTTAGATTGACGTAGGCCATTGCTCCCTCTCCATAGCTCCATTTAAAGAAGAATCCCGGTGCCACATGGTGAATGAAGTTGTAAGAGTTTTTGAAATAAGCAGGGTGGGCGTAGTAGGTACGCATCAGGTAAGTACCGAAATTGTTGTATGTTACGCCGTTTTTATCGGTATAGGGGTCGTTGAGCAGGAGCCGGATGCTGGGAACATAGCCTTTCGACTTGCGCAGAGAATCCTTTTCATTGATGTCCATTAGGGCATAGCCATGGGGGAGTGTCAGTCCTGCGGTGCGCAGATAACCCTCTTTTTGTGGGTTATAATTAGAGTAATATTGCACTCCTTCCTCCAGCGGTTTATCCATCTCATAGGCCGTAAGTTTCATTGCTATGGTGGAATCTCCATAGAATTGGTTGAAGAAGAGCCTGATTTCACAGGAGTCAGCCACCACTTGTCCGCCCACCTTACTGACAATGCTGTCGATAGGAGGGAATTGGAAGTTCTCTTGCATATGGAACTGTGTCATGAAGTCTCCCGTAATGGTCGCTCCAGTTTCAGGGTCTCTGATACGTCCGAGATAGCCGATGGTGCTCCTCGAAAGCACGGAATCGGCTACAAAAGATGAGGTGGAGATGTTAAACGTATCGGCAGCTACGGTAAGGTGGTCGCCATCGCCGATGAGAGAGGAGCCGAGCACATCGGTATTGTCATCGCAAGCTGCCAATGCACAAGCTGCGAAGGCGATGGCAGCGAATCGTTTGATACTCATTTTCTAATACTGATTGAAAGGGATATGATGGATATGAGGAATTCGTTTCTCTTAGGAAAGGCTGTGGAGGTATTGCCGTTTGTCACTTATCAAAACAGACTGTCATAGAATGCTGTATAGCGTCCGGCTTCGTCTCTGTTCTCATATCGCAGCAATGGCATCTTGCACTTATCGGCATATGCCATCAGTTCTTTATTTACTTTGGGGGTAGCTTCAATCACTCCGTCGGAGTAATCAATGGCCATTTTACTTAGTTCGAAGAAGTCGAAAGTGTCGTTATAAGCCGATAACAGCTTCGGCTTAACGTTCTTAAACTCAAGACATTTCTTGAAATTGGTGTCGAGGATTCCCTTGAATGGTGAGGAGAAAAGGCTTGTCACTACCTTAGTGTCGGCAAACGAAGGTTCATCGTGATAGGCTTTCTTGATATACAGCGGCACCACAGCACTCATCCAGCCTTGGCAATGAATCACGTCGGGCACCCATCGCAATTTCTTTACTGTCTCCAATACTCCACGGGCGAAGAAGATAGCACGCTCACCGTTGTCCTCATATTCCTTACCTTCTTCGTCTTCGGTCATGCGACGCTTCATGAAATAGTCGTCATTGTCTATGAAATATACTTGTATTCTCGATACGGGAATAGAGGCTACCTTAATGATTAAAGGGTGGTCTGTATCGTCGATAATCAGATTCATACCCGATAGACGTATTACTTCGTGCAGTTGTCCGCGCCGCTCATTGATATTTCCCCATTTAGGCATAAACGTGCGAATTTCGCATCCGCTTTCCTGCATCATATGAGGGAGTTGATTGCCCATGAGTGACATTTCGCTGTCGGGTACGTAAGGAGCAATCTCTTGATTGATAAACAATACTTTCTTTGCCTTCATATCGTGGTAGTTTAATGTTGCAAAGGTACGAAAAAAAAATGGTATGGAGGGCTTATTTTGTTTAATTTAGAGAAATGGACAAGCCTATTGGCATATTTTTAAGATTATTCTTCCTCGTTTATGAAAAATGTTGTTACTTTGCAAGCCAATAGAAGAAAACGATTATAAGCGATATACACATCATGAAAGTATTTGGGAGTATCGTTGAATTGCAGAACGAGCTTTTTGATGTCCGTAAGGCAGGGAAGCAAGTCGGACTGGTGCCTACCATGGGTGCGTTGCACGAGGGACATGCGTCCTTAGTGGCACGTAGCGTGAGAGAAAATGGGGTAACAGTGGTTTCCGTCTTCGTAAATCCCACGCAGTTCAATGATAAGAACGACCTAAAAAACTATCCTCGGACATTGGAAGATGACTGTCGGTTGCTTGAGATCCTCGGCACCGACTACGTTTTTGCGCCCACCGTGGAGGAGATGTATCCCACACCCGATACCCGCCGGTTCGACTTTCCGCCTGTGACAACGGTCATGGAAGGTGCTTACAGACCCGGACATTTCAACGGTGTATGCCAAGTGGTGTCCCGCCTGTTCTATATTGTAAAACCCGACAGAGCCTACTTCGGTGAAAAAGATTGGCAACAGATTGCGGTCGTAAAAGCGATGGTGAAGTATCTGAATCTGCCCGTGGAAATTGTGGAGTGCGACATCGTGAGAGATGAAGACGGCTTAGCGAAAAGTTCGCGCAACGCACTGCTTACGACCGAGGAACGGAAGATAGCCCCTCATATCTACCGCGTACTGAAAGAAGCGCCCCAATGGGCAAAGACTATGACCGTGACCGAGGTACACGACCGTGTGGTGAGCGACATCAACGCTGTGGAAGGCTTAGAGGTAGAATACTTCTCCATCGTAGACGGCCATACGCTGCTGAACATCACGGATTGGACTGCGTCTGATGCCATCGTGGGATGTATCACCGTTTATTGTGGCTATACGCCTATCCGCCTTATAGACCATATTAAATTTTAAAGTAGGAAGATGCAAATAGAAGTATTGAAGTCGAAGCTGCACTGCGTGCGAGTGACGGAGGCCAATTTGCACTACATAGGCAGCATTACCATAGACGAAGACCTGATGGATGCCGCAAACATGGTGGCAGGAGAGAAGGTTCAAATCGTGGATAACGACAACGGGGAACGCCTCGAAACCTATATTATCAAAGGCGAAAGGGGCAGCGGTTGCATCTGTCTCAACGGTGCAGCGGCACGCAAAGCCTATGTGGGCGATACTCTTATCATTATCTCGTATGCCTTGATGGACTTTGAAGAGGCCAAAACATTCAAACCCACAGTGGTATTTCCTAAAAACAACCGTATCGAGAAGTAGACTTCTTACTGCCCGATACGCATATATGATTTTCCACATATACGATTTGCTTCCTGAAAGGTTGCCGACCTTTCTATGTACAAACCGTATCTGTACCACGTACAAACGCCATCTGTACAAGGTACGAATGCCGACTTATTAATCGCAACTTTACGACCCTTTCTCGGCAAATCGGAAAGAACGGGATAAAAGAACCGACATGGGAGAGCAAAACATAGAGAATGACTGCCGGCAAAACGAAATATTATAGGGGATGCGTCTGCTTAGACGCATCCCCTATAATATAAGGTGTCCTCGTAAGGTGAGGGTTATTCGATGACGATGAGCGGAGAGTCCTCCATCACGCTCTCGCCCACTTTCACGCAGATAGCCGTTACCTTGCCGTCTTTCTCGGCATCGATATTGTTGGCCATCTTCATGGCTTCGAGGATGAGTACGGTATCGCCGGCCGAAACAGTGTCGCCTACATTTACCTTGATTTCCGTTACCACACCGGGTAGCGGGGCTTTGATGGCGTTTGAGGTATTCACGCTACCACCTGCAGCAGGGGCTTCATCGGCGGCAGATGTGGCAGCAGTCGGCTTTTTCAATACTACTTTTTTCTTCTCGGGCACAGCCTCCGGTTCCATCTCTACCTTAAAAGACTCGCCATTGACGGTGATGTCGGCCACATTCTCTACGATGTCGCCGATGGCAACCTCATATTTGTTGCCGTTAATCGTATATTTATATGCTTTCATCATTATATTTTTTTGCACAGGCACACAGCATTTCTCCCGCATGCCTGTGCGTGATTGTTCACGGGTGCTGGGTCATTGTCAGGATACGGTTGTTCCACTGAGTGTGGCGCGGCCGTATGGTGATGATTCCCGTCTCCTTATCGTGTACGTTATTGCCTTTGAATTCATGCAGTGCCATCGCTATAGCGGCGTACACTTCATTACTTTTTTTTGCCATGTTTTTATTGTTAAGGGTTAGCCTGATTACATGGGTATACAGCCATGTTTCTTAGCTGGCAGCGACTGACGTTTGGTAGCCAGCTGTGCCAGACCGCGACAGATGCGGAAACGGGTGTTGCGCGGTTCTATCACGTCATCTATATAGCCATAGCGGGCAGCCTGATAAGGATTGGCAAACAACTCGGTGTATTCGTCTTCCTTCTCGGCAAGATAGGCTTTCGGGTCTTCTTGCGACTTGGCTTCCTTGGCATACAACACGGCCACGGCACCCGATGCGCCCATCACGGCAATCTCGGCTGAAGGCCATGCGTAGTTGAGGTCTGAGCGGAGCTGCTTGCAACCCATCACGATATGACTGCCGCCGTAGCTCTTACGCAACGTAACGGTAATCTTGGGCACGGTGGCTTCGCCATAAGCATAGAGCAACTGTGCACCGTGCAGAATCACGGCATTGTATTCCTGACCTGTGCCAGGCAGGAAGCCGGGAACGTCGACAAGTGTAACAATGGGTATGTTGAAAGCATCGCAGAAACGCACGAAGCGTGCACCCTTGCGGCTAGCGTTTACGTCAAGCACACCGGCATAGCAGGCCGGCTGATTGGCAACGATACCCACGCTTTGTCCATTGAACCGGGCAAAGCCCGTGATAATGTTCTTGGCAAATTTGGGTTGTACTTCAAAGAACTCGCCATCGTCGGTCACGGCAGAGATAACCTTGTACATGTCGTAAGCCTGATTGGGGTCTTCAGGAATGATTTCGTTCAGGCTGTCTTCCATGCGGTCGATGGGGTCGGTACAGTCTTTGCGCGGTGCCTCTTCCATGTTGTTGGAGGGAATGTAGCTCAAAAGGGTCTTAATCATTTGCAGACCTTCCTCCTCTGTCTTGGCGGTGAAATGGGTTACACCGCTCTTTGTGGCATGTACGGATGCACCACCCAGACCTTCTGCATCGATATCTTCGCCCGTTACGGTCTTCACTACTTTGGGGCCGGTAAGGAACATGTAGGAGGTGTTCTCCATCATCAACGTGAAGTCTGTCAGTGCCGGAGAATACACAGCACCACCGGCGCAGGGGCCGAAGATACCGGAAATCTGGGGTACTACGCCACTCGAAAGGATGTTGCGTTCGAATATCTCGGCATAACCGGATAGGGCACCGATACCTTCTTGTATGCGTGCACCACCGGAGTCATTGATTCCGATGCAGGGTGCGCCCATGGTCATGGCCATATCCATTACCTTGCATATCTTTTGCGCCATGGTTTCGGACAACGAACCACCGTTGACCGTAAAGTCTTGAGCGAAGATATAAACGAGGCGCCCATCTATGGTGCCCGAACCTGCTACGACACCGTCGCCTAAATACTGTTTCTTTTCCATACCGAAGTTATAGCAACGGTGGAGCTTAAACATGTCGTATTCCTCGAAACTACCCTCGTCAAGAAGCATGTCAATACGTTCACGGGCGGTATATTTTCCACGCTCATGTTGCTTGTCGATGGCTTTCTCGCCACCGCCCAAACGAGCTTGTTCGCGTTTCGCAATCAGCTCTTTAATCTTTTCCAATTGTCTGCTCATAATTGATTGTTAGACTTATATGTCTTTTCTTTGATGTATGTTTTGTTTAATGTTCGCAAAGTTCGGTCAAGATGCCTGCCGTCGATTTCGGATGCAAAAAGGCGATGTTCAGGTTTTCTGCACCCTTTCTCGGGGCTTTATCAATCAGCCTGATGCCCTTCTCATCACATTCTGCCAAGGCATGGGCTACACCGTCTTCAATGCAGAATGCCACATGATGAACACCGCGATTGCCTTTATCAAGCCATTTCTGGATAGTGCTTTCGGGAGAAGTCGGCTCCAAGAGTTCCAACTTTACCTCACCGCACTTCAAGAAGGCCGTCTTTACTTTCTGGTCTTCTACCACTTCAACGTTATAACACTTCAGTCCCAATACGTTTTCAAAGTAAGGGAGAGCTTCTTCGATGTTAGGAACTGCGATTCCTAAATGTTCAATGTGTGAGATTTTCATACGAATAATGATTTAAATAATATGGTGCAAAGATAATAATAAAAGTTGAATCAACGACTTTGCTCCTGTATTTTATTTTATTTAACCCCCAATCTGCAACCGTCTGTAAGGGAATACATGAGTTCTGGATAAAGGCTATCGAACGATAAGCCCCAACGGGGCGTAAGACCTTAAGCAGGGTGTGAAGCTCGTAAGAGCGCCACCCCTGACAAGCATGTGCAGAAAGATGAATCCCGCAGGGGTGACAGAGGATTGAGTTTAGTTTTCTGTCGCCCCTTTGGAGTTATTGGATGAGATTCTCTTATCTCGAACCCACGTAGATAGTTAGAGGGCAACCGCCTTTACAATATGATTTCACCTCACGAGATATAAGGAATATTAAATTCCCATCACATCCTTATAATCCCTTATCCACGTCTGTATAACTCATTATACACGTCTGTATAACTCATTATCCACGTTTGGAGAATTTGTTCTCCAAGTCTGGATAATCTGTTCTCCACGTTTGGATAATTTGTTATCCACGTCTGGATAATCTATTCTCCACGTTTGGATAAGTCATTACCAACGTTTGGATAAGTCGTTATCCACGTTTGGGAATTTGTATTTCCTATCGTAAAGACGATGATAAACCATGTTTCATCGACTTGATTATCTAACTACGCGAGTTCTGGATAAGGCTATCGGACTGTAAGCCCCGACGGGGGTATTAGACGAGACCTCTTATCCCGAACTCGCGTAGGGAATGATGTCCTTATCAGGTGCACGATGTCTCATGTTGTGGTGACAGGGGCGACTTCATTTCGTGGTATTGGCAGGTGTTTGACTCGCTTATCCCTTTCGCTTTTAGTCGGCATTCGTTCCCTGTACAGATGGCGTTTGTACGTGGCACAGATACGGTTTGTACAAGGCAAGGTCGGTAACCTTTCTTGACACAGACGGCTTCTGTTCATATAAGACGGTAAATGTTGGTGGTACACAACGTAAAAGGAGAGTATGCCTGTTTTGACATACCCTCCTTTATGAGTAGATTCATACGAATCGTTTATCTGTGTAGCATCAATACGCGTGGCTCAATGTCTGTGTTTCTTATATCCCACTTACGCTTCACACTTCCGAGTGCACGTGCGTGGCTACGCTCCACCTTGGCGTCATTTGAGCCTGTTTTAGAAGCGTAGTGTACAGCATGCGTAAGAGAACCGGTTATCTTGTTGCCTTTAAGGTCGCGGAGATCGAAGTCGAACTTACGCTTATCGCCCTCAACTGTAGAGACAGTCAGCGTTCCACCGGATATAGGGGCAAGAATGGACTGATAGCCTTCACCGTCGGTAGAGTCTAAATCGCCATACCACGAGAAGACCATACTTCCTTGGTAATTGACAACACCCTTTATGCCAGACATATTAACAAGCGAATTATCTATCGTGTACACGCCGTCTTTCAGTTTATCTGAATCAGAGAATAAGTCGAGTTCCAGATAGTCGCCTTCTTTCTGTTCAGGATCGGTAAACATCAGTATGTGCGAATTGAGTCCCTGAACGATGTAATCGCCCATATTGTAGTCGAGGACTGCTACATCCGCAGGAAACTTCTTAAGCTGATAATCCCCTGTCAGTTTATCCGGAAATTCTGGTTTCTTACTGTTGTCAATCATATTGACGATATACGGTTTTCGGGTGTATGTTCCCGTGATTTTGATGCCGTTGCTTGCCGTAAAATGAAACAAGAACTTCGTCCCGTTCTCAGACACAGTCATAGAGCCTTCGGAAATCGTTGCCAAAGACGTTCTGCCATCGACCGCAAGATAGGTCAGATAAGACCCGGTAATCGTTGTCGTTCCGAACACATTCAATACGGCACCTCGCTGCAACGTATTAGGCAGATATGTCTGCCCCGAGATGACGGTACGGGGATCCATCTTATATTCCCCATCCGGTATAACCGGTGACCATTGCGACGTATGGCTGTCGTCTTTCGTCATGAAGACAGGTAAATAGAGACAATAACCTTCTGTTTGTTTGCCACTTTCGGTAAACGTACCGGTAAAGAACTGCAACGCCGCGTCGTCGCAGAAGGGATTAAACCAATTTGCCCACACTCTGCCTTGGCCTTCGGTAAACGTCACATTCTGGTCTGTCTTAAATTCACTCGAGCCTGATGCACCCACCGTAAACGTCATGTTGCCATAGTAAGATACATCTATGTGTGTACCATCTATCAAGTCTATTTCGGCACGCATATCATAATTGCCTCCGACATGGCGCACATCGACAGTTCCACCCACGACATAGCCGACCACGACTCCGCTCTCGCCTTCCGACTTGCGCACCCACACTGCCGATTTCGATGCATTTATCGTATAGGGTGCATTCCCACCGCCGACGCGATAATACCCCTCGGGGAGAACGGCCTTCTGTGCTTCTGCGCTGAGGGGAGCATACATGCTCAACCCTAACTGCAAACCTCCTACCAAGGAAGGTTGCCCTTGTGCGTCAGGCTCCTCGGTAGCGATGGTGAGACTGTATACGGCGTTGTCGGCCTTCGGATTGTATGTGCCCTCAATAAAGGTATTCGCCTTGATATATTCAGGGGCGTTGCTGAACGCTATGTTAGACACTTCGTTTGTTGCAAACACCTTGCGTTCGCCATCTTTGGTCGTAACAATCACTTGATAATTCTGTGCAAACAGCGATGTCGTTGTGGCAATTGCACAAGCGACTACTATCAATCTTTTCATATCTTTCATATCACGTATTCGTTTATTTAATGAATTTGAAAGCGTTTGTCGTCGTATGTACGACAAACACGCCATTACCGAAATGGCTGACATTCATAACTGCATGTCCGTTGGCATCGGCATTCGTGGAGGTGAGCAGGCTACCGTCTATGCCATATACCGTCACTTTGTCGAACGCCTTCATACCATTGATGATGAGCTCGTCTGCGGAAACAGACACACTCAGTGACGGCCTCTTGTCGACCGCATGGCCTATGCCTGTCGTTTCGCCGCTGAATGTGATTTTGACCACATGGTCGAGTATAAACTTCACGGGGGCATCTCCGTTGGTTTCAACAACCATTTGTCCATCGCTAAAGCTGACAACGGGTTCCATATCAAACCTATACTCTATGGCTTTCCCGTCGGCCGTGTTTACGTGCATGGCATAATCTCTGTCTATATGCTGCGCCATGGCCGATGGGACAGTGGTAAAGGCGACAAAAAGAGCTATTATAACGTTTTTCATATCTATCGGTATTTAAAAATGAGATTTTGTAATGGATGTTGCCGATGCAACGGATGCCGTGAGCGCACTTTTAGATGATGCGGGGGCGGGGAACGCGATGGCACCTCAATAGGTCATGTCTATCTTGCGGCCATCTGTTGTGACAAGTACTATTTCCATGACGATGTTGTCGCCGTCATATGACACTTTCACCGTGCTGCCCGTGGCGAATTTGTAGTTACAGCTGGGATTATAGATGTCGATGGAACTACGTGTGCCGAATGTTCCGGCCGACTTGTCTGTTGCATAAGTATAGGTTCCGGCGGGCAGTTTTGTGGCATTCGCGTCGGCAAAGAAGTCTATCACCATTTCATAGCTCCATGCCGCATCGTTCATCTTCACATAAAACTCTCCCTTTACATAGTCGTTCACCTCTGTGGTTTTCACGGTGGGTGCCTCGCATACAGGCAATGTGAAGTCCTTGCCTACCGTCCCCGGCATTTCGCCGATATATTTTCCTTTCAGTCCGCTATCGTCGGCTAATATCAGGTCGAATGTGATGGTATATTCCTTACCAGAGATAGCCACGTTCATCACTCCGGATTTCAAAGCTGTGGAAGCGCCGTTCTCTTTTACGAAAGAATACGACGGAGCAGCATCAATCGTCATAGCTCCGGCTGCAGACGACACCGTGTACACCCCGTCATACAGATACTTTCCCATCGACGGCCCCACAATCCACAGCGTCACAGTCTTGGGACTGTCGGCCGAAGAAAAGGTAGCCTCTACAGCACCAGACGAATAGGCACGTGCCGTGATGGAACTAAAGTCGATAACGTTAGAAGCATTTACTTTGGCAAAGGTGATGTCTCTCACCCTTTCGGCTGCAAACTTGTACGCCACGCCTTTTGCATCGGTCACTTTGATACTCTGTGCCGAGGCTCCAAGTGTACATGCCGTTGCCAACAAAGTGGTCATGAACAAATGTTTCATCATTGAGTTTAAAATTAAAAGGTTAGTAAAAAGAAAATAAATCTTGTTCTCATCGAATGATATGCAAATATACATTTTTATCCTTACATATCAATACCTTTTAACTAATTTAACCTCAACCAGTAAGGCTCTTATGACCGATTGGAGTTTAAGGGACGTAAAGTTACGATTGATAAGTCGGCATTCGTACCCTGTACAGATGGCGTTTGTATGGTGTACAGATACAGTTTGTACAAGGAAAGGTCGGCAACCTTTCTCAGCGCAACAGGCATCTGGTGTTCGTCAATGTCGTATTTTGCCTTTGCTTCGCACGGCGAACTTCGTTTCAGTGCCGTGGAATTGCCCTATATCCAGTGCTACGCGCTGGGCTCATATCTTGCGCTCTCTTAGAGTCTAAGTTGCACCTCATACCATTATAATATATGTGAGTTCGGTTTAAGCATCAGCCTAAGTCCTGTGCTGCGAAATTAGAGAAATGGGGTGTCTTTTTCCCAATAGTGAGGGTCACTTTTATCGTTCCGCTGTACTCCACAGCCGCCTCTTCTCTTACGGCTTAAATATTCTCTATCCCGAACTCGCATATAATTATGGTATCAATGTACCCTACAAAACGGCTTTCTCGGAGCTTACATTGCGCCTTGTACCAATAGAGATGCGAGTTCGAGATAAGGGTATTGGGACTGTTGTGCTACCGCTTACCTCTATGTAAGGTATGTCGCCCCTTTAGGGTTATTGGATGAGACTATTCCGAAATGGTGTTCATTTTCTTAAAGCGGGCGAATTTCAGTAGGAGTTGTTTGGCACCGGCATGTTTGAACTCCACCGTTGCTTTCGTATTTTCGCCCGTCCCCTCCATACGCAAGATACGCCCGATGCCAAACCGCTCGTGTTCTATCACGTCACCCTCTTGCACTGCGATGGCAAACGTCGACCCTACCGATGGAGTTTCAATAGGCTGGGATGCGGGAGCACGTCGGAATGATGCGGGGGGAGTTGCCGGCTCGATAGGGCGATGCGCCGTGATGCGGGGTTGAGGGTCGGCACGAAATCTGTCGGCTACGGGACGGCTGTTTTGGTATCGGCTCTCGTCGTATCCCCCGCGTCGACCATATCGTTGCTGCCCGTAAGATGCTGACATCTCGCTCTCCACGGTCATGTATTGAGGGTCTATCTCACGGAGGAAACGGCTTGGCGTATCGAACTCTACCCGACCGTAGCGGAATCGGTTGCGGGCACAGGTAAGGATACAACGGCGTTCGGCACGCGTGATAGCGACATAGAGCAGACGTCGTTCTTCCTCCAATTCGCGTTGCGAATCACAGGCGCGGGGACTGGGGAATATATTCTCTTCCATTCCCACGATAAACACGTTGGGAAACTCTAAGCCTTTGGCACTGTGAATGGTCATGAGCGCCACGCGGTCGGAGTCGTTCCCGTCGTCGCTGTCAAGGTCTGCCAACAGCGCCACTTCCTGCAGGAAATCGGCAATAGACACCTCTTCGCCACGCCCCTCTTCTTGCCTTATGCTCACGAAATCCTGCATGGCACCGAGAAACTCCTCGATGTTTTCCTGACGCGAAAGACCTTCGGGCGTGGTATCGCCAAAGATGTCGGCCGTAATACCGCTATCTTTCATGATATTTTTCCCCAACTCGTAAGCATCCGTTTGGGGCATCGCCTCGACAAAGTTCATGATGAGTGTGCGAAAGGTCTCTATCTTCGTGACTGTCGTTCCTCGCACATCTGCACCGTAGCGTGCCGGCGACTTGACAACCGTCCACGGACTGACGCCATGCGCGTTCGCTGCCGAAAGAATCTTACCTACGGTCGTATCGCCGATTCCTCTGGCAGGATAGTTGATGATACGGCGGAATGCCTCTTCATCATCGGGATTGGCAACAAGCCGGAAATAGGCAATCACGTCTTTTATCTCCTTACGTTGATAGAAACTCAACCCACCATAGATGCGGTAGGGAATGCCTTGTTTGCGCAACTGCTCCTCGAAACTGCGGCTTTGAGAGTTGGTACGATAGAGCACGGCAAAGTCACTATATGCACAAGCATCGGCACGGTGGATGCGCCGGATGTCGTTGCAAACAATCATCGCTTCCTCTGTGTCGCTGTATGCGGGCTTAAGCGTGAGCCGTTCACCCTTGTCATTACGACTGAAAATATCCTTAGGTATTTGTCGTCGATTGTGCTTGATGAGGCTGTTGGCAGCCAATACAATGCGCTGCGTACTACGATAGTTCTGCTCTAATTTAAACATTTCGGCATCGGCAAACTTCTCTTGGAAGTCGAGAATATTGTCGATGTTCGCTCCTCGGAAGCCATAGATGCTCTGTGCATCGTCGCCCACCACGCAGATACGCCGGTGTGCTTCGGCCAATCGGGTAACGATGCTCTGCTGCACGAAATTGGTATCTTGGTATTCGTCTACAAGGATGAAACGGAAGCGGTCTCGGTATTTCTGCAACACGTCGTCATGCTCGTTGAACAACTGATGGGTGTAGACGAGCAAATCGTCGAAATCCATGGCATTGCTCTTGCGGCATCGTTCGCAGTAGGTTGTGTAGATATGGCTCATGGCAGGCATACGACTGTCGCGGTCATGCTGCAAGGCGTGGCTATCCTTTGCATATTGTGCTGGCAATATGAGATGGTTTTTTGCCATCGAGATACGGGCGTGCACGGTAGCCGGTTTGTATATTTTGTCATCCAATCCCATCTCTTTGATGATGACCTTGCACAACGAGCGCGAATCGTTTTCGTCGTAGATGGTGTATTGCTTGCCGAACCCAATCCGTTCGGCCTCAGTACGAAGGATGTGCGAGAATACAGAGTGGAACGTTCCCATGTTGAGATATCGCGCCCGTTCCATACTCACGAGATGGCCGATACGCGTTTTCATCTCCGTAGCAGCCTTATTGGTAAAGGTGAGAGCGAGGATATGCCATGGCTCGAAACCGTTGTTCAGCAGATGGGCTATCTTGTAAGTCAGCACACGGGTCTTGCCCGACCCTGCGCCGGCTATGACGATAGAGGGGCCGTCGATATGCTCTACAGCCCTACGTTGACTGTCATTCAATGTTTCGAGTATGCTTTTCTCCATGTCTTTTTCTCTGTTTTATCTTTTCTTTTTCCTGTACACGCCACCCGACGCTGTAGAGGGGTCATAGTCTTCACCCTCCTTTGGAAAGGCCGGAATGTACCTCATTTCATGTTGTATACGTAATTGCCGTTGCCGCATGTAGGCATTTGGATGTGCAGAGTTGAAGCGTAGCGGGTTGGGCAGTGTGGCAGCAATCAGGGCACAGTCGGCACGCGAGAGACGTGCGGCTGTGGTATGGAAATGCTCCATAGCCACGGCATCTACCCCATAGATACCGTCGCCCATCTCTATGGAGTTAAGATAGACCTCCATGATACGCTGTTTGCTCCATATCAATTCTATGAGTGCAGTGAAATACACCTCGAATCCCTTGCGCACCCAACTGCGTCCCGGCCATAGAAAAACGTTCTTTGCTGTCTGTTGAGATATGGTACTCGCGCCCAATTTCTTCCCACTTCCCCGTATGTTGCGTAGGGCTGCTTTCTGTATGGCATCGTAGTCGAAGCCATGGTGTAGCAGGAAACGCTGGTCTTCGCTTGCCATCACGGCTACGGGCATGTGGGGAGAAATCTCCCGCATGGGCACCCAGTGGTGGCTCATCTTCATATCTTCGCCCTTGAACTTCTGCTGAGAACAACGTATGAACATCAGCGGCGTGAAGTAGACGGGTAGGAACTTGTAGACGACAACAGTTAGAATAGATGTTCCGAAAAACGCCACGGCAAGCCATTTCGTTATCTTTCGCAATAGTTTCAATAGGTTCTTCATTTCTATGAAAAGTAAGGTGATATCCTTGTCGATAGATGAAAACAATGCCCATGAACCACACAGCCTACCTGTCTGATTCATGGGCATAAGAGCACCGGTAGCCGATGACTCCGATCGTTTAACCCCAATCGGTCATGAGAGGCTCCTACGACCAATGAGGGCTTATTTCAATGTGCCGTTGTTAGCAGCCTGAATCATAGCTTCTCCGGCGTAGATATATACCTCCACGCGTCGGTTTTGTTTGCGACCGGCCTCTGTGCTGTTGTCTGCCACGGGGTTGGATGAACCATAGCCCTTTACGTTTTTGAACTGACTGTAGGGCACACCGCATTGGGCAAGATAGCTCACTACGGCCTGTGCTCTACTGTTAGAGAGCGGCAGGTTGATGTCGTCGTTACCCGTACTGTCCGTATATCCTTGTATGTCTACTTGGCAATCGGTATTCTTCTTCAATACGTTTGAGAAGTTCATCAGTTCGTTTTTCGACGTAGCGTTTAGCTCGGCCTTGTTGAGTGCAAAGAGGATTCCTGAATCGAATGTCACCTTAACGGCTTTCAATCCATTGACATCCGTCACCTCTTCAACCTTGGCATTCTGCACCTGCGCCTGTGTTTGCGCCTTCACCTTGTCCATGTGTTTGCCTATCAGAGCACCGGCTCCTGCACCTACGGCAGTACCCATGGCAGCACCAACAGCCGTGTTTCCGGCAATTTTACCGATAATTCCACCGAGCACAGCTCCGCCACCGGCTCCTATCAAAGCGCCGTTTTTCAGGTTGGAACCGCAGCTGAACAGCAGTACACTACCGCACATCAGCAAAGAAATAATCTTAGTCTTCTTCATAAAAATCTGAATGAATCTTGTTACTTAATACGTTCTTTTTACTGTTAATACGGCTGCAAAGATAGTGTTTTTCCCATGTCTGCCTTCTATTCTATCTGTTTTTTATTTATTTTTACCTACAAATTTTCACCATCTTCTTCTCTCCGTTCGTTGTACGTATATCCACTAAATACAAGCCTTTGGCCAAGTGTGAGAAGTCAATAACCGGTTCTGCCTTTAACGAACCGAGTTTGGCACCCGATTCCGCATACAACTCAATAGATGCCACGGCAGAAGCATCGGTGATATACAGCTGGTTTGTATAGCCATCATACACGGTCTGCAAGCACATTGCTGCCGGATGGTCTATACCTGTAGGCTCCTTCGGAAGGCCGACCACGTCGATTTTCCACCCCTTATCGGTAGCAATATATCCGTGAGCATCGGCAGCCTCAGCGTTTCCTGTCACCTTTACAGAACCTCTCGCAACGGAGGGTAAAGCCTGATAAACGGCATCCAGAAGGGTTGCCGACAGCAAGTTGGTGCGAAGGTCTACGTAGTTGAGTGAAGGTAAATCGGCAATTGTCAGCCGCTGCATGCCGTTGTCTTTCAATTCGAGTTCTTTCAGTTTAGGGCATGCGGTTACGTTCAGTGCACGCACCTTATTGCTGCTCAAGCGCAGGGATTGCAGAGCGGGAAATGCCGTAAAATAGTCTTCGGGAAAGTTCAACAGGTTTTTCTCGGCATGCAGTTCCGTACACGAGGCAGGCAGCATTAGTTGCGTCAGTTTACAATTTGCTACACGAATGCTCTGTAAATGGGTGTACGACTGCAACTCCAACGTCTCGAAAAGGTTGTTGCCTGCTATCAGTATTGCCAATGACGGCATGTCTGTCGATGGCAGGGCGGTAAACTTGTTACCTTTGATGTTCAGAGTGGAGAGTGCAGGAAGCGTTGCCGGCAATACCATTTCCTTTAACCGGTTACCTTGCAAAGACAGAGAGGTCAGCTGATTGTTGGCCGGCAATGTGAATTCAGTCAACAGGTTGTCGGTCAGATTCAGCAGAGTCAGGTCGTGCGTGTTTACCGTCACGCCCTTTATCTTACAACTGCTTGCCGCTACGGCAGTCACTTGACCGTATATTTTTATCTCGTTTCCGACCACCTTGCCCCTATACATTCCCGACGACACTTCTATCTGATTGCCATCACCAAGGTCGAGGCGATAGCTTCCTGTGGCCGATGTAACGTTGAGTGAGATGCGACTGCCTGCCGTGAGCGTCGTAGAAAGGCTGATGGCAGGGGTGTGTTCGTCGGCCGGAGCTGGTGAAAGAGGTTTGCTTCCCACGTCGACAGAGGAAGAAACAGAGACTGATATACCGGTATTACTTTGCTTTTTTGTTGCCGCTCTGTCGGCGGTCGATGCTGTGGCATATACCCCAAAAGCGCAAAACAACAATAGACAGAAATTCTTTTTCAGCATGATACTCTTAGATTTTCGGTGATATATGTCTGCAACTCGCACCAATGCGACCGCAGTACACATGTCGCAAAGATAATCAAATTTGTCGTATCTGCCACCTGAAAGTCTCATTACTTTTATCTCAAATCTGTCATGAGAGCCTATTCAGATTTTGTTGGATGGTCGTTCTGATTGTTTGTTGTTCTGTCGAAGACGCAGTGCCTATGGCGAAAAAGGTATGCTTTGGAAAGATAAAAAGATAGCTTTTAAGGCATGAAAGGACAGCTTTCAGAAGGTAAGAGCTATGCTTTTTCGATAAACTTTGTATGTCATTGTATGATAAGAACTTACGCAGAGAGACCTCTGTAAGGAGAACCGTTAGGCTCTTTCCTTTACAGAGGTCTCACTTAATAGGGATTCTATCATCATGAGGAGATAGTCTCCTTTGTGGTGTGGTCAGGAGTTTGTTTCCTCTTTCGTTGCTTTTTTCGTCGCACGTTTTCGTTTCGGTTTGGCTTCTCCTGCAGTTGCTGCGGTTTTAATACCAGCCAATTCAGGGTCGATCAAGATGCGTCCACAGTATTCACACACGATGATTTTCTTGTGCATCTTCACATCCAATTGTCTCTGGGGTGGTATTTTGTTGAAGCAACCGCCACAGGCATCACGCTGAACATAAACGATACCGAGACCGTTGCGGGCGTTTTTGCGGATGCGTTTGAAGCTGAGAAGGAGTCGAGGTTCGATTTTTGTTTCCAAATCTTTGGCCTTCTCTTTTAGTTTTTCTTCTTCTTCTCGTGTTTCTTGCATGATTTCCGACAGCTCGCCCTTTTTCTCTTCCAAGGCAGCCTTACGTTCTTCCACCAATGCCTGTGCTGCTTCCAGGTCACGACTTCTTTCATCTATCTTCATCATCGCTTCCTTTATCTTCTTGTTGCACAGTTCTATTTCGAGTGATTGGAATTCTATCTCTTTGCTCAAGGTGTCGTATTCGCGATTATTCTTTACATCGTTCAACTGCTCCTTGTAACGTTCTACGCTGCTTTGAGCCTCTTGTATCTCGGTATTCTTTTGCGAGATAGCTTTCCGGAACTCATTGAGTTCTGTTTCAATCTTCTCGATTCGTGTGGAGAGACCTTCTATTTCGTCTTCCAAGTCTTGTACTTCAAGGGGCAATTCGCCTCTTAACGCTTTCTTTTCATCAATAGATGAGAGCATGGTTTGTAGCTGATAGAGAGTTTTCAACTTCTCTTCTACCGATAAATCTGTGGGATCTTTCTTTGCCATAATTATAAGTAGATTATAGGATTGGTGTTGATTTGGGTCAGGAAACATCTGACTTCGGGGCACCGTTCCTCAATGATTGATTTGAAAATTTCGTTTGTGTACTGTTCGCTTTGATAGTGTCCGATGACAGCTATCTGTATTTCGTCGTCGTGTCCGAAGAACTCATGGTAGTGCATCTCTCCTGTCACAAATGCATCAGCATTGGCTTTTACGGCATCTTCGAGTAGAAACGAGCCGGCTCCTCCACAGAGAGCTACCCGCCGGATAGGACGCGACAGGAGGTGATTGCATTGTGCACAGGATACGTGGAATACGTCTTTTAGCTTTTGTATAAAGCGTTCGGCCGACAAAGGTTCGGATAACGACCCAATAACGCCACTTCCACATACCACGCCCTCTATCGTTCGGGAAGCGAAAAAGTCGGCATCGGTCAGTCCCAACTTATCCGCCATTTTAAAGTTTACACCGCCCCGAGCATTGTCGAGGTTTGTGTGCATAGATACGATAGTGATGTTTCGACGGATAGCCTTCATGACAATACGCTGCACGAAGTCGTCTTCCGTGATACGATTCAGTTTGTGGAAAATCAACGGATGATGGGAAACGATGAGATTACAACCTTTTTCCACGGCTTCATCGACCATTTCTTCCGTGACGTCAAGACACAATAAAGCCCCTGATACCTCCGTCTCTGTTAGTCCAAGTTGCAAGCCAGCATTATCATAGCTTTCCTGCAAAGGCAGAGGCGCGAACAGTTCAAGGGCGGAAACCACTTCTTTTATTTTCACGCTTTTCAGCTCTTATATACTTTGGTGTGCAAAAGTAGGGAAAAAAGTTCATACAACATTGTATATGTTGCTTATTTTATGTTTTTTAACCGTATGCGTGCGATGGACTCAGAGCCTGTCTTCTTCCTCCTCAAGACTCAGTTCGGGTTGCTTCTTCCCAAACTCCGGGTCTATGCGAAGGAAGTAAGTCACGATGAAAGTGACGCTACAGCAAACCATCACGATTAAGAAGAACCACCTGTAGCCTACGAGTTCCTGCAAATCGCCTGCATAGATTCCGGGTATCATCATTGAGAGTGCCATGAATGCTGTGCAAAGAGAGTAGTGGCTTGTGTTGAATTTTCCGCGGCTGTAATAGATGAGATAAAGCATGTAAGCGGTAAATCCGAACCCATAGCCGAATTGTTCTATAAAGACGCAAGCATTGATAATCAAAAGATTCGACGGCATTTCATAACTCAGATACACGTAAACGATGTCGGGCAAGGTAATGGCGCAGACCATCGGCCATAGCCAATGTTTCAGCCCGTGTTTACCTGTTACGATACCGCCGAGTATTCCTCCTAACGTCAGACCGATTACCCCGACTGTTCCCTGCACAAGTCCGTATTCTTGGGGTGACAGCCCCAATCCGCCATTATGTATGGAATCGATGAGGAAAAGGGCTGAAATCTTGGCTAATAATCCTTCGGGCATACGGTAAAAGAGCATGAACAAGATGCCTGCAACTACTTGTGGTTTGCGGAAAAAGGTGACGATAGTCTGTAGAAAATCTTCCCATACGTCGCCCCGTTCTCTCCTTTTTGTCTCTCCATCCTCTTTTGGAGTAGGCAGACTGTACCAATGCCACAGCCAAAGACCGATAAACAACGCCGCAACTCCATAGAACATGAGGCTCCAAGAGAAAGCAATGTTGTCGCGATAGATAACTTGCAAATTACCGGCAATCATGACCAACACGCCCTGACCAAAGATGGTAGCTAATCGATAGAAAGTGGAACGGATGCCAACGAACCATGCTTGCTTATGTTGGCTGAGTCCTAACATATAGAATCCATCGGCCGCAATGTCATGGGTGGCACTTGCAAAGGCCATCACCCAAAAGAAGAACAATGTGCCTTGTAGCCAAAAGTGGGTCGGAATGGTAAAGGCGATTCCTCCGAAAGCGGCTCCTATGAGTACTTCCATTGAGGTAATCCACCACCGTTTGGTTTTTATGATGTCTACAAAGGGGCTCCACAACGGTTTGATAAACCAAGGCAGATACAGCCATGAGGTATAAAATGTGATTTCGGAGTTGCTCAATCCCATTTGTTTATACAGTACAAGCGAGATTGTCATCACAGCTACGTAGGGCAATCCCTCTGCGAAATAGAGGGATGGAACCCAGCTCCAAGGGTTGGATTTCTTCATTATCTATAGGCTTTTTTTATCTCTGCGCCACGGTAATAGTGCAGAAGAATATCGTCATAACTATGTCCTTGTGCGCCCATCACAGCTGCTCCGATTTGACAGAGACCAACTCCATGTCCCCAACCGGCACCTATCAGTGTGAAAGAAGCCGGTGTGCCATCGGGCGAGAGGTTGTTTTTTTTCACCACGAAGGCCGAACTGTAAAGATGTGTCTCGCTGAGAACGCGCCGTATTTCGAGTTCTTTTCCAATGGTAAAAGTCTTTTTCTCTCCCACAATGCACAACTTTTTAATACGTCCGCTCTTACCTCTCTCTACAGGTATAAGGTCTTGTATCAGACCGAAATCTATGCCGGTATTTTTTGAGATGAGAGCAGCCATGCGTTCTTGGCTCATTTCCACGCGCCACCGATAAAAGTCATGTGTCTCTTGGTCGTAATCATTGAGTACTTGAGAGAGTATTTTCGGGTCGGTCGTATGGCAATATGCCGGTTCCGGAGTTCGTATCCACGCCTCTGCCTGTTCTTCTTTTGTGAGGTCGGGCAGTAGTCCGTCGGGATTATCTCGCAAGGCAATGAGATACGGAACCTGCTTGTCTTCCCAGCAACAGTCGAACTCCTCGGTCACGCCTCCGCAGCATTTGCTGAAACGTGCATCGCATATCTCGCCGTTGTAGGCAAGGATTTCTCCCTTTGTGTCTTTGACGGCTTGTGCCACACGCTTATCCGTTGTCTTGGTGATGCCTTGGTATCGTTGGCAATGGTCATCTGCGCAGACGTCGAAAATGCTGTGGTCTTCGCGGTCGTACCAGCGTATCCATTCGTCATCGCTCTTTATGAACGAAAAGAAAGCAGCACTTTCTTTCCCCGCCAGCCTGCGTTTCTCCATTTGGGCGAGCAGCCAACTGCGCGAAATCACAGCGTGGGCTTTCAGCAATTCCAAAGAACTCGTGGCACTCATTTCGCTGGAGATAACGCTCGTCAGATAGCGTTCTACGGGCAGGAGGTTGATGGCAACGATGTTATCGGCTTCGACCACGAGTTTCAATGTCCCTTGAAAAACCTGCGTTTCCTTGCGTTCCCAATGGAAATGCACACCTATCGTGACATCGGAGAGCGAGAAAGAAGCGTCTGTTGACAGGGGTGAGAAGGTGAGTTCCTTATACGTCTGTCCGTTCCAAAGTATTGCTCCGTCGGCCAATGCCACCGTCTGCTCTCCTTCCACGCTCTCTCCTTTTGCCGTATAAGGTTTGTTTAAAAGGAAATGCAGCTGTTCTCCGCTCATGATGCCAACGCTCACTTCGGGTTCGCGGGGGAAGGTTTTCAGAACGGGAATGCTGGTTTTCAGCCGTTTCGTGAGCTGCTCTGCTTCCTCGGGCGTGATGCTGACCTCGCGTAAGATGCGGGCGATGTCGTCGTCCGAGATATGCTCGAAGTCCTCTTGACGCGGCGTAATGATGAGGCCGGCCATATCCAACGCCCCCGGACTGACCAGCAATTGCGCACCCGTCTCTTCGTAGTAGCAGGCCGGACGATGTTTCCCGCGGGGGAAGACCACAGAGATAAACTCCTCGCCGTTGCGCCAGCTCACGATATTCATGCTCGGCTCAATGGCCTCGTCTTGCTTTTCCATGGCGTTGTAGAGTCTTTTGAACAGTGCAGAATCACTCTCTTTGCAGCGACTTCTGATAGCAAATGCCGGACAAGGGTAGTCTGTTATCAGGGCTATTTGTTCGTTTTCATTCCGAGAGAACACGGTTTGCAGATTGCGACTCAACCGCTGCCACGCACTTTGAAGCGGCAGGACATCGCCTGCGACGGCCTGAAGATGCACGTGGTCGGGTGCTGATGCGCCGCACAAAGGGCCGTTGTAAAACACCGTTAGCTCGGCGTGTGCGCCCAAGATAGCATGTATTTCTTCGTAGTTTCCTAAGATATGTTGCGGTTCGTGGTGATGTCCGGCTACGGTGAAATGTACCGGTAGGATGGGGAAAGGATTCACCAGAAAATCGAAATGGCGGTCGAATATCTTGACGATTTGCTGTTCGGGGCGATTCTCTGCACAGAGGAAACAAGGGCGACGGCGAAGACTCTCGGTGTCGATAGCTGCTCCCGTTGAAACCATACGTGCGGGATTGTGCTGCACGCGGATTGTCAGCTGCCCCACGGTGCACTCTTTTGTCTGTACGTTTTGCAAATCTTTATAGCGCAGGCGTGCTTCTTCCCATGTTGAAAGCTGGCGGTCGAAGAATCGTTGTAAGGGTGTTTCGCGCAGCAGGTCTGCCTTTCCTTCGTTCATTTGTCGGCGTGCGGCTATCTCGATGGTGCGTAGCCGGTCTTTATATAGGTTGTTTGCGTTTACTTTCTCGACCGAGAGTGCCGCATCGCTGTTTCCTCCCCATCGCCGACAGAGATAGAGTTCGTCGTATATCCGACCGATTCTGAAGCGGCGGGAGAAAGCCAGTCCCATGGCGTAATCTTCGCCATAAGACGTGTTTGGGAAACGTATTTGGCGTGCCAGCGGTGTGAAGAATGCTCTTGGGGCTCCCAGGCCATTGATGCGGAGTGCATTGTTGCAGCCGTTATCGTCTGTCCATTCGCGATGGTCGATGAGCCCGGGGGGAAGTGTCTGTAAGTGGAAGTCGCACATGCGGTAAGCTCCGACAATCATGGCGGCATGTTGTTTGCGAAATGCTTCTACGATGGTTTGCAGCGTTTGTTCGGAGGAGTAGAGGTCGTCGCTATCGAGCTGTACGGCAAAGCGGCCGCATCGCTTGTCGTCGAGGGCTGTGTTCCAGCATCCGCCGATGCCCAAGTCGGTGCGTGAAGGAATGATATGCACCAGCCGGGGGTCGGTATAGGCTTGTAGAAGGGCGGTGGTTCGGTCTGTGGAATGGTTGTCTACGACGATGACGTTGTAAGCAAACGAGGTCTTCTGTGCCAACGCCGAGCCGACGGCATCGCAGATGGTTTTCTCTCTGTTGTAAACGGGTATGACGACGGAGGCCTCCACGGGGAACTCCTGCTCTGCGAAATCGGGTTCTGTGTAAGTGTCGGTATCCACGAGTGCGCCGAGTTCTTGCAGATGGTTTGTTGCTGCCTGTTCCATCTCGACCTGCACTTCGCGATTGCGTGGGTTGACGTAATCGAATTGTTTCTCGCCGCTTTGGCGGGTGTCGGTCTCTTCTTCGGTATAGAGAAATTCGTTGAGATGAAACAGGGTGCCTTGCCGGCTGAGATACAATCGCAGGTCGTACAGTCCGGCGTAGGCGTAGCTTGGCATTGAGGGTTGCGAGGCGTAGCGGTGGAGGAGCTGCGTGTTGATGAGCAGGAGCGACCCGAAGTCGAAGTCGTCGCGCAGACTTCCTGTTTGATAATCGATGACGGGATGGCGCACGGTTTTGCCGTTTTCCACCGAAAGGCGGTCGGCATAGATCATGGCTGCATGGGTGTCTTCGGCCGTAAGGAGGAATCGCTCGAGGGCGTGCAGTCCCAACGCGACGGGCGATGCTTTTGTGCAAAGCATCGTGTAGTCGGCTTCGGCGTGTCGGGCGATGCGTTCCACGGTGGCGGAGGCTTGCAAGCTGTCGGTCGGGAGCCATGTGCATCCATCGGGCAGGCTGTGTGTTAGGGTGAAATCGGCTGTCGCCATCAGATGGATGCGGCGTATGACGAGGCTTTCGCGCAGCGTCTTTATCAATTCGGTTGCTGCTGCGAGGTCGGTGCAGGGCAGGAAGAAATCTATTTTCTCTCTCATGTGAAGGGTTTCGGTTATTCGCGTGCAAACTTACGAAAAATTATTCATTTACTTGATAGTGCGATTCGTGCATTCGCGTTCTTTTACAGCCGGAATTTCCCCACATCGTCTTCGTCGCAGAACCGGCGACGGTAAAAGTGGGGCGAGACGCGCGATGCCCGTTTACAGGCGCGATGCATGTTGCGAATCGATCCTGCGCCGCTGCGGTCTGTCACTTCTTCGAGCGAGAGGTCGGTGTAGCGCAACAACTCCAGCACATTGTGTTCCACCCATTTCTGTTTGAATTCAATGAATTGCATACCCGTGAGCACACGACACATGGCGTAGAAGTCGCACTCCGAGATACCCTCTTCGTTGCAATGCCACCAGATGTTGTAGTGCCCCTCATTGAGGCGGTTGAAATAATTGTCGAATGCTCTGATGCCGGTGGGATGGGTATTCCTTTCAATGGGGACGTAATAGATGTTGCCCTCTTCATCGAACTTGCGCTGCTCGCTGAACGGCGTAAAATAAAGGTCGTCGAAGCTGTATTGCGGTTCGGGCTTGCTGGTTTTACTGTTTTTGGCCATATTCAATTGTTTTTTGATGGTGATTTTTCGTTTCTCGGTATCTGAAAATGTCTGTTTCGCAAGATTTTCGGGTTTGCATGCCCAAAATTATTCATAATTGAGCAATCTACAAAAGTTTTTGAAGATTTTTTCTGCCATCCACCGTGGATGATGGCAGTTTTTTGGTTATTTTCTGCCATCCACCGTGGATGATGGCAGTTTTTTGGTTATTTTCTGCCATCCTCTGTGGACGATGGCAGTTTTTTGGTTATTTTCTGCCATCCTCCGTGGACGATGGCAGTTTTTTGGTTATTTTCTGCCATCTTCCGTGGATGATGGCAGTTTTTGAGTTATTTTCTGCCATCCGCCGTGGATGATGGCAGTTTTCACATTCTGACCGCTCTGCGCTCGGGCATTTAGGGGGTGAAACGCTTCGGGGGTGATTTCATGCGTAGGAAATGAAATTATTTTTGTATTTTTGCACGGCTCATTCCCCGATGGAGGGAGCAAAAACATTTTTTTAACGATGGACGACGAGATAAAAGACAATTACGCGCAAAATGCGGAAACAGAGGAGCCGAGCGAAGGGGCACACTCCGATTATCAGCCCGTAGACCGTTTTGATGCTTCGGCTGTGAAGCATCTGAGCGGCATGTATCAGAATTGGTTTCTTGATTATGCTTCTTACGTGATACTCGAACGGGCTGTTCCCCACATAGAGGACGGACTGAAGCCGGTGCAGCGGCGCATCCTGCACTCGATGAAACGGATGGACGATGGTCGATACAACAAGGTGGCAAACATCGTGGGGCATACCATGCAGTTTCATCCCCATGGCGATGCTTCCATAGGCGACGCGTTGGTGCAGTTGGGTCAGAAGGATTTGCTGATAGACACGCAGGGCAATTGGGGCAACATCTTGACGGGTTCTTCGGCTGCGGCACCGCGATACATAGAAGCCCGCCTGTCGAAATTCGCTTTGGAAACGGTGTTTAATCCCAAGACGACCGAATGGCAACTCAGCTACGATGGTCGCAACAAAGAACCCATCACGCTGCCCGTGAAGTTTCCGTTGCTGTTGGCGCAGGGAGCCGAGGGCATCGCCGTGGGATTGAGTTCAAAAATTCTTCCTCATAATTTCAACGAATTGTGCGATGCTGCCGTGAGCTGTCTGCGCGGCGAGGAGTTCCATGTCTATCCCGATTTCCCCACCGGCGGCAGCATAGACGTGAGTAAATACAACGACGGTCAGCGCGGCGGAACGGTGAAAGTGCGTGCCAAGATAGAGAAGCAGGACAACAAGACCTTAGTGATTAAGGATATACCGTTTAGCAAAACGTCGGAAACACTGATCGACTCCATCACAAAAGCCGTGGAGAAAAATAAGATAAAGGTGCGGAAAGTGGAAGACCTCACGGCTGCCAATGTGGAAATACTCGTGCATCTCGCCCCGGGTGTGTCGTCGGACAAGACGCTGGATGCCCTCTATGCTTTCACGGACTGCGAGATAAACATTTCGCCCAACTGCTGCGTGATAGAAGACAACAAGCCCAAGTTTCTCACCGTCAGCGACGTGTTGAGGCAGTCGGCCCGGCAAACCATGCGCCTGATGAAGACCGAACTCGAAATCCGTCGCAACGAACTGATGGAACAGCTCTTCTTCTCGTCGCTCGAAAAGATATTCATCGAAGAACGCATCTACAAAGAGCGACGCTTTGAACAGGCCGCCGACATGGATGCAGCTTGCAGCTTTATCGACGAGAAGCTGACGCCGTTTTATCCCCAATTCGTTCGCGAAGTACGCAAGGAAGACATCCTCCGCCTCATGGAAATCAAGATGCAACGCATCCTGAAGTTCAATAAAGACAAAGCCGACGAACTGATTGCACGCATCAAAGAAGAAGTGGCGGGCATCGACAGAGACCTGCAAAACCTCGTGGAAATCACCTGCAACTGGTTCATCTACCTCAAAGAAAAGTATGGAAGCGAACATCCGCGCCTTACGGAAATCAAAAACTTCGAGACGATAGAAGCCGTGAAAGTGGCGGAAGCTAACGAGAAACTCTATATCAACAGAGCCGACGGCTTTATCGGCACAGCGTTGAAACGCGACGAGTTCGTCTGCAACTGCTCGGACATCGACGATATTATCATCTTCTACCGCGACGGCAAGTACAAAGTGATAAGGGTCGCCGACAAGATATTCGTGGGGAAGAACATCATCCACCTGCAAGTGTTCAAGAAAAACGACAAACGCACCATCTACAACGCCGTTTATCGCGACGGGAAACAAGGCTTTTACTACATTAAACGCTTCAACGTCACGAGCATGACGCGCGATAAAGAGTACGACCTCACACAGGGAACGCAAGGCTCGCGCGTAGTGTATTTCACCGCCAATCCCAACGGCGAGGCCGAAACCATTAAGATAACGCTCGACCCATCGCCGAAGATGAAAAAGTTGTTTCTCGAAGCCGATTTCTCAAACATTCTCATCAAAGGACGCGCTTCCAAAGGCAATCTGCTCACGAAGAACAGCATCCATCGCATCGGATTGAAGAGCCACGGACACAGCACACTGGGCGGACGAAAGGTTTGGTTCGATACCGATGTGAGACGGCTCAACTACGATGAACACGGACGACTGCTCGGCGAGTTCAACGACGACGATTCCATCCTTGTTGTCTTGGATAACGGCGAGTTCTATACCACAAACTTCGACCTCAACAACCATTACGAAGACAATATTCTGCGCATAGAAAAGTGGGATGAGAATAAAGTTTGGAGCGCCGTCCTTTTCGATGCCGACCAGCAAGGCTATCCTTACGTGAAGCGTTTCCTCATGGAGGCCACCCGAAAGCATCAGAATTATTTGGGCGATAACCCTGAAACCATCCCCGTATTGCTGACCGATGAACCCTATCCACGTATCAAAGTAACCTTCGGAAGTACCGATGCGTTCCGCGACCCGTTGGAAATCGATGTAGAGGAGTTTATCTCCGTCAAGGGATTCAAGGCCAAAGGGAAGCGCATTTCCACATGGAACGTGGCAAAGATAGAAGAACTGAAGCCGCTCAAAGTTGCCCCGCAGACAGACGAAACTCAAGCCGATAAGGCAGAAGAGACGGCCGATACGGAGGATTTAGACCCCGACAAGGGAAAAAGTGAGCAACAAATAAGGGATGAAATCACGGGTCAGCTCAATTTATTCGACGATGAAACAGATGCGTAACCCTCTCTCTCCGGTTGCTACCCGCTCGCATTTTATGGGGATGGCAGTCCTGCTCGCAGCCTTTATTTGCTGGGCAACAAGCCTGCATGCACAAAGCTCGGACACGTTGTCGGTTGAGGTTCACGACAGTATTGCCATGCTGCTGCAAGGAGGACGAGAGGGACTCGACCCCTACGAAGAGGCTCCGGTCACCCGCCGCAAGATGCTGGCCATAGGGCATACGCTTATCCTCGACACCTATCTCTCGCCCGAACAATATCGTGGAACCTCGCTCAGCTTCCTCTCACACACGGTCTACCACAAGTCGGGAACCCCTTTTTCGTGCGAGATAAGCCATCGGGGAGAAGTGGCCAAAGCTGCTCCGAGGTCGCAGGACGGCAACGAACTGAGTGGCATGTACACCTTCGATTACGGTTGGCACTATCATTGGCGCTTGCTCGAAGGCAGGCTTCGCATCAAGGTCGGCGGTCTGTTGGATGCCCAAATAGGTTTTCTTTACAACACCCGCAACAGCAACAATCCCGCACAAGCCAAGGTCGCCCTCCACATAATGCCGTCGGTGACCGCGAGCTATTCCTTCATTTTCCACGGCCGACACTATCTCTTGCGCTACGAAGCGGCAGCTCCGCTGGCAGGGCTGATGTTCTCTCCCCGTTACGGACAGTCTTATTATGAAATCTTCAACAAAGGAAACTACGACCGCAACATCGTGCCCACTACCTTCATTGCCACCCCATCGCTGCGACAGATGCTGACTTTCGATATTCCTCTTGGCAAATCCACTTTCACTGTAGGCTACCTCGGCGATTATCGCCAAGCTGCCGTCAACGCATTGAAACAACACACCTATACCCATGCCTTTTTGCTGGGCTACGTCAAACGCTTTTCCATCAAACGTTAATAAGTCATGAAACACCTATTTCTATACGTATGGCTGCTCGCCATTCTCACAGCGTGCGTGCGTGAAGAAACCTTCTCAGACAACGCCCGAGGCAACTTCGAATCGCTTTGGAAGCAAGTAGACGAGCATTACTGCTTCTTCGACTACAAGAAAGAAACCTACGGACTGGACTGGAACGAGGTGCATGCACGCTATGCGAAGCAAGTGGACGAGAGCATGACGAACAGCCAACTCTTCGAGGTACTTACCCACATGCTGGCCGAACTCAAAGACGGGCATGTGAATATTTATTCTCCTTTCGATGTGGCACGCAACTGGTCGTACCACGAAAACTACCCTTCCAACCAAAGCGATACCCTCATCCGCAAATATTTAGGCACCGGCTATCACATAGCCGGCAGTCTTCGCTACCGCATTCTTGACGATAATATCGGCTACATCCAGTGCCCTAACTTTGCCAATGGCATTGGAGCCGGTAATTTAGACCATGCACTGCTCTATCTCGCACCCTGCAACGGACTCATTATCGACGTGCGTGGCAACGGTGGAGGCTTGCTGACAGCGGCAGAGATGCTGGCTTCCCGTTTTACCAACAAAAACCTGCTTGTGGGCTATATGCAACATAAAAGAGGGCCGGGGCACAGCGATTTTTCGCCTATGCAGGAACAACGACTCAAACCCGGACGAGGCATCAGATGGCAGAAAGCCGTCGTTGTGCTCACCAACCGCAAGGTGTTCAGTGCCGCCAACGAATTTGTGAAGTACATGAAATGCTGTCCCCAAGTGCAAACGGTGGGCGACCGTACCGGCGGAGGGGCAGGATTGCCCTTTTCGGGCGAGCTTCCCAACGGCTGGAGTATCAGGTTCAGCGCATGCCCCACATACGACCGAGACCGTCGGCACACGGAGTTTGGCATCGCCCCCGACCACTATGTAGCCCTCGCCGATAAAGACTTGAAAGACGGAAAGGACACGTTGATAGAATACGCCCGCAAATTATTGCATGAATAATTTGGTCGTTCCGAGAAATACCGCTACCTTTGCACAGCTTAAAATGAAAGTTTTGCGCCCGTGGCGGAATTGGTAGACGCGCCAGACTTAGGATCTGGTATCTCGCGATGTGTAGGTTCGAGTCCTATTGGGCGCACGCAACAATCCATAGCCTGTTATCCTCTTACGGATAGCAGGCTTTTCTTTTATGGGAGTGAAATGCAAGGAGAATGGTCGCAAGCCGTAGGATGAGAGGCATCACAGAGCGCCTTTCAATCCACGACAAGGAAGTTGCCTGCGGAACGGATGCAAACTTCTGATAATCAATAGGATACAGATTGTTTTGCAAAAGCTGTGCTTTGAGCGTGTAAACGCTATGCTTTTAGGAGGTTAGAGCTATCCTTTTACGCTGTTAAAGCATAGCTCCGGCAAGTTCCCTCCTCTGTGTGCTTTTCCCAATCGTCGGTCTGCCTGTCCGTCGACGCATTTTCAGTGTGGTTCATTCGCTTATCGGCAGCCCTTGTCCCCACTTGCGTAAACAGAACTTAAACCCAAAATTGGTCATGAGACTGCTTATCAATCCTTTCAATGTGGATGACATAGCTTCCTGTCATCTTTTATTTGCTTGTCGGCATCTTGCCTGCCGTCCTCTCTTGACGTAGCCCGCTACGCCTTCGAGCGGACGGCAAACAATCTGAACAACCATCAAACAAAATCTGACAGACTCTCATGACCGATTTGGGTTAAAAATGCGTTTACAAACCCTATTTTATATAATAAAGTGTGCAAAAACAGAGCTATTTGCAGAATTCTGATTAAATTTGCAGCCAAAAATAATATCAATCGCCCAATGAAAAGTAAGTTTGCAGCCTTTATTCTCCTGTTGTCCGTCATGAGTTTCTTTACCTCTTGTCTGAAAAACGACGGGACAGAACTTTCCGTTTACAGCGATACGGCCATTTCCTCTTTCTCTTTGGGCACGCTCAACCGTTACCTGACGACCAAGTCCTCCAAAGGAGTGGACAGTACCTATAAGGTCTCTGTAAAAGGCAGCAATTACAAAATGTATATCAATCAGTTGGAGAAAAAGATATACAACCCCGACTCTCTGCCCTGCGGAACAGACATGAAACATGTCATTGCTTCCATTCAAGGCAAGAATAAAAGTATTATCGTCTTTAAGCACGTGTCTAACGACTCACTCTTCTTTTACGCCCCTAAAGATTCCATCGACTTTTCGCAACCGCGGGAAGTAAGAGCCTATGCCTCAGATGGCAGCGGTTACAGGGCATATCAGGTGAGTGTAAATATACATAAAGAAGAGGCCGACTCGTTTCGGTGGACTTCGCTTGGCATCAACGCTGATTTCAGTGCACTGCAAGCTATGAGAGCTATTGAGAACAACGCACATCTCTTTGTGTTGGGAACGCCCGATGGCACTTCAGGACGGCTCTATTGTAGTGCCATTACCGATGGGCGAAGCTGGACAGAACTCTCTTCCAACATATCCGGAGGCATCGATGCCGGTGCTACCATGGCCTCTCTCAACGGTTCTCTCTATCTGTTGACAGGCGGGAAACTACTGAAATCAGCCGATGGAACCACATGGACACAGGTGGCAACGCCTGCTATCAGCCGGCTCATCGGGGCAAGCAGCAAACAACTATATGGCCTTACGAGCACAAACGCTCTGTATCTATCCAAAGACAACGGTGCTACATGGGTGGCAGAAACCCTTGACACCGATGCAGCCTACTTGCCTTCGCAGGACATCAGCTGCTTCTCAAAGCCCATGACGACCAACCGGAATACCGATAAGGTATTGCTCATAGGCAACCGGAGCATGGCTGCCAGCGCCTCGGAAAAGACCGCTATGGTATGGAATAAAATGGCTGCATACGACGGAAGCACTACAGAAAACGCATGGGCTTATATGCCTTTCGGTCATGGAAGCCGTTTTCCCCTGCCTCGTCTGACAAACCTCACTGCCGTGAACTACGGTTCCGGCATTATAGCCATTGGCGGAGCAGGCTTCGGAGGCTCTTCCGTCGCCGCTTTCTCACAGCTCTATTACAGTATCGACGAAGGGCTGACGTGGGTGAAAGATGCCCGTTTCAAACTGCCAAAGGGCTTCAGTAGTAGCGCCACCGCTTTCACGCTGGCGAGCGATAGCAACCATTGCTTGTGGATTATCTGCGGCTCTACGGGGCAAATCTGGCGCGGGCGGCTCAACAAACTCGGCTGGGCGACCGAACAAAAGACGTTTACCGAATAAGCGTTTACATATCGACACATGAAGCATCTCGCAGGGTTTGTGCTCCTCTTGCTCATGGCCTGTCCCGTACAGGCACAAGACGACCCCGAATATCGTATGGAGATAGGAGGTGGCGTGGGAGCTTTGACCTACGAAGGAGACTTCAACGGGCATCCCCTCCGGCATATGCAACCGGCCGTCACTTTAGCGGGCAAGTATGTGTTAGACCCTTATATGGCCTTCAGGTTGGCCGTTACAACCGGAAAGTTGAAAGGAACCTCCGCCGATGTCAGCACGTATTATCCCGCCGTCGCTTCCGGACGATATACTTTCAGCAATACGCTGACAGACGTAAGCCTGACGTATGAATACAACTTCTTTCCTTACGGAACAGGTCGGGATTATCGCGGGTCGCGAAGGTTGACACCTTTCGTCTTCGGCGGAATAGGTTTTACGGCCGTCACAGGCTCAGGAACAAATGTGTTTACGGGCAGTATTCCCATCGGGATAGGTGCAAAATATAAGGTTTCGGAACGGGTGAACATGGGATGGGAATGGGTTGTGCATTTCTCTATGAGCGACCGTTTAGACGGTGTGAAAGACCCTTACGGCGTAAAGAGTACCGGTCTTTTCAAGAATACCGATGGCTATTCGCTCTTCCGTCTCACACTTACCTATAGCCTCTCTCCCAAATGTAGAACGTGTAACAAAGATACAGATGACTGAGATATTAGACATGCAACGCATTCCACGCCATATTGCCATTATCATGGATGGCAACGGGCGGTGGGCGGCAGAGCGCAAACAACCTCGCAGCTACGGACATCGGATGGGTGTGGAGACTGTGCGACGCATCACATCCGAGTGCACCCGATTGGGAGTGAAGTATCTTACGCTCTATACGTTCTCTACCGAGAATTGGAACAGACCTGCCGAAGAAATCTCAGCCCTCATGGGTCTGGTGCTCTCGTCGCTCGAAGATGAGATTTTTATGAAGAACAACGTGCGGTTCCAAGTGATAGGAGACATGAGGCGATTGCCCGAAGAGGTGCAATGCAAATTGCAGGAAACAATGGAACACACGGCAGGGAATACGGCGATGACCATGGTCGTTGCCTTGAGCTACTCTTCCAAATGGGAGATAACCAACGCTGTTCGCAATATCGCAAAGGAAGTGAAAGAGGGGCAGATGGCTCTCGAGGCCATCGACGAAGAAGCAGTAACAAAGCATCTGAATACCGCCTTTATGCCCGACCCCGAACTGCTGATACGTACCGGCGGAGAACTTCGCATCAGTAATTTCCTGCTCTGGCAAATCGCATACGCCGAGCTTTATTTCTGCGATACCTATTGGCCGGACTTCTCGGAGCAGGAGTTACGCGAGGCCATAGCAAGCTATCAACGTCGCCAACGTCGCTTCGGGAAGACCGAAGAACAGATGACAGCCCCTCAATAAGACAAGACATATTATAGATATATGAATTTTATAAAGAAGATATTCATTCTGAATCTCGTGACCACCGGCATCGCTTTGCAGGGCATGGCACAAGATAAAATCGTGAACCCCGACATCTCCTACGCCGGAACACCCCGTTCTTGCACCATCGGCGGCATAACCGTTACGGGGATAGAAGGTTATGAAGACTACATACTGACAGGTATTTCAGGACTTTCGATAGGGCAGGAAATCAGCGTGCCGGGCAACGAAATCAGCGATGCCGTGAAGCGATATTGGCGTCATGGCTTGTTTTCCGAGGTCTCCATCACAGCCGATTCCATCGTGGGCAGTCGCATCTATCTCAATATTCACTTGAAGACAAGGCCGAGGGTGTCTACCATCAACTACACGGGATTGAAGAAATCGGAACGTGAAGACATGGAGACAAAGCTCGGTATCATCAAAGGGTCGCAGATTACGCCCAACATGATAGACCGCGCCAAGAAGCTTGCAAAGAAGTATTTCGATGATAAGGGCTATAAGAACGCAGAGATAACCATTCGTCAACACGATGATTTAACGAATAAAGGGCAAGTGATTCTGGATGTGGATGTGGACAAGCAAGAGAAGATAAAAGTGCATCAAATCATTCTCGAAGGCAACCATGCCCTGTCTGATTCTAAAATAAAAGGAGGTTTACTCAAAAAAGGTGCGTTCTCAAAGACACACGAAGCCGGCAAGCTGTCTACCTTTTTGAAGTCGAAAAAATATACCCCTGAACGCTTTAAGAAAGACAAGCAGAAACTCATAGACAAGTACAATGAATATGGATACCGAGATGCCGTTATCGTAAAAGACAGTGTCAGCAATTACGATAAGAAGCACGTAGATATCTATGTGAAGATAGATGAAGGCCAGAAGTATTATATTCGCAACATCACATGGGTCGGCAATACCGTTTACTCTACCGACTATCTCATGGCGGTCTTAGGAATGAAGAAAGGAGACGTGTACAACCAAAAGTTGCTCAACAAGCGTTTGACCGAAGACGACGATGCCGTGGGCAATAACTATTGGAATAACGGCTATATCTTCTATAACCTTCAACCCACGGAAGTAAACATTGTAGGAGATTCCATCGACTTGGAAATGCGCATATTCGAGGGACAACAGGCACACATCAATCACGTAAGAATCAATGGAAACGACCGACTCTATGAGAATGTGGTAAGGCGTGAACTGCGTACAAAGCCCGGTGACCTGTTTTCTAAAGAGGCTTTGATGCGTTCGGCCAGAGAGTTGGCCTCTATGGGGCACTTTGATCCAGAGAAAATAGCCCCCGACGTAAAACCCAATTACGAAGATGGAACCGTGGACATCAATTGGGATTTGCAACAGAAAGCCAATGACCAAGTGGAACTCTCCTTAGGTTGGGGACAGACGGGACTTATCGGACGTGTCGGATTAAAGCTCACTAACTTCTCCATCAGAAACCTTTTCAACAAAAATAAGGAACATCGCGGCATCATGCCGGTGGGTGATGGCGAGACACTCTCTTTGGGAGCACAGACCAATGCCCAGTATTATCAGTCGTATAATGCTGCATATTCCACCAATTGGTTTGGTGGGAAACGCCCGATTCAGTTTAGTTTCAGCGTGTATTATTCCAAGCAGACGGATGTTTCAAGTAACTATTATAACAATGGCTACATGAATAACTACTATAACTATATGTATGGTTATGGCAACAGTTACTACAACAATTATGAGAATTACTATGACCCCGATAAGTATGTGAAGCTGCTTGGTGCCTCGATAGGATGGGGAAAGCGACTTCGTTGGCCTGATGACTACTTCACATTGTCGCTCCAGCTGTCGTACACCCGTTATATGCTGAAGAATTGGAGATACTTCTTGCTGTCCACAGGAAATTCCAACAGTTTGAACGTGGGTATCTCTCTGTCGCGCATTTCCACAGACAACCAACTCTTTCCCCGCCGCGGGTCGGAGTTTACAGCTTCGGTTACGCTCACTCCGCCTTGGTCGAAATGGGACAGAAAGGATTATAGAAATCTGGCTAACAACCCTCAATCGGCCACCTATCTGCAAGAACAGCAGGAGAAATACCGCTGGGTGGAATACCATAAATGGAAGTTCAAATCGAAGACTTTCACGGCACTCTCGGGCGCACAGAAGTGCTTTGTACTCGTGACACGTGTGGAAATGGGTCTTTTAGGCAGTTATAATAAATATAAGAAATCGCCTTTCGAGACCTATTACATGGGTGGTGATGGCATGAGCGGCTACTCTACAGGCTATGCAGAAGAAATTATCGGCTTGCGAGGATATGAAAACGGTTCGCTCACTCCCAATGGATATGCAGGCTATGCCTATGACCGCTTCACATTGGAACTGCGCTATCCGTTTATGCTCGGCAATACAACCATCTACGGTTTGGCATTTACCGAGGCCGGTAATGCGTGGAACGATACCAAGCATTTCAACCCGTTTGACATGAAACGCAGTGCTGGTTTGGGTATACGTATCTTCCTTCCTATGGTGGGACTTATGGGTATAGACTGGGCTTACGGATTCGACAAAGTGTTTGGAACCAAAGGCGGCGGGCATATCCACTTCTATCTGGGACAGGAATTCTAATCTCGGAAGAGGAGAATACTCACTCATCTACAGATAAAATCACTTAAAAGCAGAAACGATGAAAAAACGATTGATGATGATGGCCGTAGCTCTCATATCGCTGACGGCCAGTGCACAGAAGTTCGCATTGATGGACATGGAGTATATTCTGAAGAATATCCCTGCCTATGAACGTGCCAACGAGCAGTTGAATCAAGTGTCGAAAAGGTGGCAGGCAGAGGTCGAAGCCCTCAACAACGAAGCAAGCGCCTTGTATAAGAATTACCAGAATGAAGTCGTCTTCCTCTCTCAAGAGCAGAAAAAGACGCGTCAGGAGGCCATTATGAAGAAAGAAAAGGAGGCCAGCGACCTGAAAAAGAAGTATTTCGGACCAGAGGGCGAACTCTTTAAGAAGCGCGAAAGTCTGATTTCCCCTATCCAAGACGAGATTTACAACGCCGTGAAAGAAATCTCGGAACAGCGCGGCTATGCTCTCGTGCTCGACAGAGCCAGCGATAATGGCATCATCTTCGCATCGCCGAGGATAGATATTAGCAACGAAATCTTGCAAAAGTTAGGTTATTCCAACTAAAATGCGTATATTTGCAAACTCGCTTTCCGCAGGTAAGAAAGCGGGAAGCAATGACACGAAAACGTAAAGAATACAGTTAATTTAAAAAGAGAATAGAAATGAAGAAACTTATTTTGATGTTGATGCTGTTCGCTCCTCTGTCAATATTTGCACAGAAATTCGGACATATCGACGCACAGAGCATTATGCAAGGAATGCCCGAATTCATCAAAGCAAAGGGCGATATAGATGCTCAACAGAAGCAGTATGAGAACGATTTAAAGCTGATGCAGGACGAACTACAGCGCAAATCGGAGGAATACGACAAAACAAAGAGCACGATGAATGCTACCAAGCAGCAAGAAACAGAGACTGCTTTGCAGCAAATGTATCAAAAGATTCAGCAGACCTATCAGGACAATCAGCAGGCACTCAGCAAGGCTTCGCAAGAGAAAATGCAGCCCATTACCGAGAAATTGGTCAAAGCCATTAAGAATGTAGGCAAAGCCGGAGGCTACGTTTACATCATGGACCAAGCCAGCGGAATACCTTATATCAGCGACACCCTTAGCAAAGACGTTACCGCTGAGGTAAAGGCCGAGCTGCTGAAACTGAAATAACAAAACGATAACCATAAGGGCAGACTCGAGGGTCTGCCCTTTTTCATTACACCGCCACACGATATGAAAAAATCAATCCTTCCCCTTCTGTTTCTTGCACTGCCGCTCTTGGCTGTCGCACAGACGAAAATTGCCTGTTTCAGCTACGACGGCGCATTCCGTTCCATGCCCGAATATGCCACCGTGCAGCAGAACCTCGAAACCCTGAAAGCAAAATACGATGCCGAGACAAAGCGGGCAGAAGACGAGTTTAACGCCAAATACGAGGCCTTCTTAGACGGCCAACGCACTTTCGTTTCCACCATTTTGCAGAAGCGACAGGCAGAGTTGCAGGAATTGATGGACAAGAACGTCGCCTTTAAAAAAGAGGCCGCGCGCCTCCTTTCCCAAGCCGAGCAAGACGCTTACCGACCCTTACGCGACAAGCTCAATGCCCTGTTGAAACGCATTGCAGCAGAGCGAGGCTACGTGCTGATTATCAATACCGACAGCAACGCATGCCCCTATATCGACCAAAGTTTTGCGGAAGACATCAACAACCTCGTCAGAGAAGCATTGAAATGACCCATTCATCCGGCGCAGGAGCCATCGGTGTATTCGATTCCGGTTATGGCGGACTCACCATTCTGCATGAAATCAGGCAGCAACTGCCCATGTACGATTACATTTACATTGGCGACAATGCCCGTGCCCCCTATGGTTCTCGCTCGTTCGATGTGGTCTATGAGTTTACGCGACAGGCCGTCATGAAGCTCTTTGCACAAGGTTGCCGTCTCGTCATCTTAGCTTGCAACACGGCATCAGCCAAGGCATTGCGCACCATTCAGCAGCACGATTTACCCACCACCTATCCTTCGCGACGCGTATTGGGCGTAATTCGTCCCACAGCGGAGGTCATCGGCGACATCACCACTACCCGACACGTAGGCATTGTGGCCACACCGGGCACCATCAAGAGCAGGAGTTACGAGATGGAAATCGGCAAACTCTATCCCGACATCATCGTCACGGGGCAGGCATGTCCCCTTTGGGCTGCCATTGTAGAGGCCAATGAAGCCGATAGCAAGGGTGCCGATTACTTCGTCAAAAAGCGCCTCGACGAACTGATGAGCAAAGACCCGCACATCGACAGCCTGATACTTGGTTGCACCCACTATCCCCTGCTCCTCTCCAAGATACGCAAACATCTGCCCGCCTCCGTGCATATCATTCCCCAAGGCTGCTACGTCGCCCGCAGTCTCGACGACTATCTGCACCGCCATCCCGAGATAGCTTCGCGATGCACCCAAGGAGGCACATGCCGGTATCTCACCACCGAAAGTCCCGAACGTTTCCAAGAAACCGCCCGCATGTTTCTTCATGAAGACGTGCAAGTGGAGCATATCAGTCTGGAATAACCTCCAGCCATTCCCTTTCTTTATGTTTACCCTCAAGATACCTCAGTACGACACCGAGGGTATCTCATTTTCAATGTAGAGGTCTTGTTTTGTTTACGATTTTTGTTCCGCGGGTTGTCGGGAAGCAATTTCGTGTACAAAATTCTGTCAGCGGATTGTCGGGAAGCAATTTTGTGTGCAAAATTCTGTAAGAACGGTCGAAGCAGATATAACTGTAACGTGAGTTCGACGAATTCACGTTAATTATCTGAATATTAACACCCGAAAGTTACAATAAATTTCGCTATTTTTGCTGCTTCGTTTCCGAAGTAACGGTTGTGATACTGAGCGTGAGGGATTGCTCGAGGCAATGGGAAAGATAGTTGGTTAAGGGGGTGATTTGGTTGAGCTGGGCATTGGCTCCGTCGGACGGGATGAGGCCTACTGCGACGTCGCACTGATTGAGCACGGAGAGATATTGATTTTTGTCGGTGCTCTTGACTACAATCATCGGATAGCCGTGTTTGCAGAGGATGTAATTAACCAGCAGGCGGGCCATGCGACCGTTGCCGTCTTCAAAGGGATGGATGCGGATGTAACGATAGTGGAAGAGCGAAGCCAGTTGGATGGGTGATAGCGTGGCAGCGACTTCTTCGCGGTTATACCACGCGATGAGGTCGGCCATCAGTGCCGGCGTCTCTTCGGGCGAAGCGTATTCAAAGAGTTCGCCTGTGATGGTTCGTACCGAGTTGGGGCGCGTTTTGTATTGCCCGGCATGTATGGTGTAGGTAGTACCATCTGGATTTGTTACCTGATAGTCTTCGCGCAAAAGGGTTTGATGCAATGTGCGGATAAAGGTTTCGGTAAGCGGTCTGCCCTCCTCACGGGCTTCTGCTCCTATCATTCGCAACGCCACATTGTGCGCCTTCATCTCTTCCAAGTCGCGCATGATGGCGGGTTCGGCAACTCTTCCGAACAGCAACAGTAGTTCGGTTTGCCCATAGGTGAGCGTGTTGCCTTCGATGTGGTTGGAGTTGTAGTTGAACTCCAACATCAACTTCTGGTTGAGCCGCTCTTGGGCTTGCTGGCTGATGGGCTGAAGTGCCTGCCACTGCTTGTAGAGCTTTTCGATGTTGTTCATATTCGTGATGTTAGTTGTGAGGAATTCTGAAATAGTCCAACGTGGCTTTGTAGTTGTCTTGCGCGGTGAGGCAGGTGTCGAGGAGGTAGCCGTTGATGTGGTGCCATTCGCGCAGTCCGCGATAATAGAACATCTTGAGTTCGTCGGTGATGATAAACGGCACGATGTTGTTGGCCAGGCATTCTTTGAACAGGAGGAGGCGACCGACGCGACCGTTACTATCTTGAAAAGGATGAATGCGCTCGAAACGCACATGGAAATCGAGCAGGTCGTCGAGCGTTTTGGTGGGCTTGGCGTTATACTCGGTCAGGAGGCCTGCCATGGCGTTGTGAACATCTTCGGGTGCACAGGTTTCGGTGCCGCCTACTTCGTTGGGCAGCTGCTTGTATTCGCCTACGGCAAACCAGGGCTTACGACTGTCGGAAGTGGCGGATTTGAGCGTGGCGTGGAGCTGTTTGATGTTGGCTTCGGAGAGGGGCTGTTCGGCCGTGTCGATGATGAGGTCGATGCAACGGAAGTGGTTCATCGTTTCGACGATGTCGTCGACATTGATGGCATCTTCGGCAATGCCGACAGTGTTGGTCTCGAAGATATAGCGCGTTTGCTCGTGACTTAGCCTGCTGCCCTCGATGTGGTTGGAATTGTAGGTTAAGTCGATTTGCGTTTTGTGGTAGATGCCACCTTTCAACTGCATCGCCTTCTGTTCGCGGAGGGTGGCGAGGAGGGGATTTGCTGTGTTTGCTTGCTCCATAACCTGAATATCGAAAGAATTCGCTTAGCCCATGGTATAGGGCTAAGCGAGTTGGATGAGTTAAACTTATTCTTACTTCACTTCCTCAACGTCGGCGTCTTGGACGGTGCCGTCTGCATTGCTGCTTTGCGACTGATTGTTGGAAGAAGAGCCTTGGAAACTGCTGCCTCGTGTTTGAGGTCGTTGATAGCAGCGTTGAGGGTCGAACGTTTGTTTTCTTATTTCTTTGCTTCGGGCACGGCATAGCGGTCGCCGGTTTGGCGCACGAGCTGTCTTGCTACATTCTCAGGGATGCCGGGACGTGATACGCGTGCTCCGAGTCCTTCGGGTGTGCGTTCAAACACGCCGTTCTTCTCAGGCTTCACGGCCATATCGTTGTATTTCACGATGAGATACGTAGCGAGTTTTTTCCATCTGTCAAGCATCTGCTGTGCCTTGGTATTGCTGTAGTTGTTGAGATATGCAACAGCTTGCGCGGGGCTTTGGCGGTAGAGAGCCTGTGCCTTTTCCTCTATGCCGGCTTGCTGTGCGAAGTAGCTCTGCTCAAGGCTGTCGCGTACGGCTTTGAGAGAGGGGAAGAGTTGGGAGTATCTGGGGTAGGTCATGTTGCTCACCCAGTTGCATACCCAGAAAGCATTCTTGTCTGAGAAAGTAACGGCATCGGCTCCCGGGGTATTGTAGCATTCGGGTTGAATGGTGTTACCGCAGTAAATGGGCGTGTAGGCAACCATGTTGCCATCGTCGTTACCAAACCACAGCACGCCTCCAATCTGGCGGGGCAGCCACGAACGCATCTGACTAACGTATGAGAAGCCGGTCTGCTGGGTAGAGGTAGGACGTTCGTTGAAATACTTCTTCCCGTCCACTTCATATTGCAGCGGAGTGGGTCGATAGGGCATTTCCCACACGCCTTGTCCGAGGTCACGGTCGAGACTGAGGGCTGTTCCCTCGTAGTGGTCGCGCATGCAGGCTTCGATGTCTTGCACACTCACTTTTCTGTCGGGAACAATCCACAGGGGCATCGGTTCGGCGTTGGGGTCTTTGCCTTCTGCCCACGGGAGATAGCGGTCGAAACCTTTGTCGAAGTGACGGAAGAAACTCCACACGCGTGCATCGCAGAAGCGACGGCCGCCGAAGTCGGGGGCTGCATAGGTTTCGTTCCAAGAGAAGTCTTTGTCCTTTCCGGTAAACCAACCTTTAGAGCGTGCGAAGGAGATGCAGTCTTTGGAGAACATCACATTTTCTTTGTCTTTTTGGTTGAATGTGCGGATACGGCTTTGGTTGGCATGTCCGCAGATAGCATTGTCGGGAATGCGAATGGCTACCCATACGGCACCACGACTGCCCGGGCCTTTGCCCATCATCTCCATTATCCACGCCTCGTTGGGGTCGCAAATGGTGAAAGTCTCACCGCCGGAGTTGTAACCGTATTTCTCTACCAAGCTGGTCATTACCTTAATGGCTTCACGAGCTGTCTTCGAGCGCTGGAGTGCCACGTAGATAAGCGAACCGTAATCGAGAATACCGGTGGAGTCTCTCATTTCTTCTCGGCCTCCATAGGTAGTCTCGCCAATGGTTACCTGATACTCGTTGATATTGCCAATCACGTTGTAGGTCTCAGGAGCTTCGGGTATCTCTCCGTGATACTTCTTGTTGTCCCAATCGTAAATCTTACGCATCTCGCCCTTGGCATGTTTACCGGCGGGGAAATGGCAGAGGCCTATGAAGAGGCCGTAGTCGTCGGCATTGTAGGAACAGATAACGGAACCATCGGTTGAGGCCTTCTTACCTACGATGAAGTTCGTGCACGCATTGGCAGCTGTGAACGCTGCGAGCATGCAAGCGGATAATAAAAGTTTTTTCATGTTTTGATGGATTAGTATTGTTTTTAATAGATGACTTTTGTTATAAACGTTTGTTTGTTGTTTCTATTGTCTGTAGCTATGAACTTTAAAGTATGCAACCCTCCGGTGGGTGTAATTGGAGTATCGCTGAGATTGCATTTCACCCACGAGCTTTTAGGAACTTGCTCGAAGAGTATAAAGCGGTTGTCTATGTATCCCTCGTAATGCTTGAGGCCGCTACCCGTGTCGGTGATACCGAACTTTAGGATATGGCTGCCATTCCATGTATGCATGGCAACAGGATGGATAAGAGGCGGAACATCGTCGTAGGCAATCTCGTAGCTGTCGCCCAATTCTCGCACGCCGGTCGTTACCCAACCGTCTTTGTATATACCACCCAAGAAACGGGTAGGCATGAATTTGCTGCGGATGTAGAGTTTAGACTTGTCGGGTACTTTTCGGTTGAGTCGTATGCAAATAGAACTCCGTCCGAACAGTGGCAGCGAAACGTTATGGAAGCGGTAAGCATCTGAGAGCGAATGGGGCTGAGGCAAACGTGTGGGAGATAACTCTACGTCGTGTGGTAGACGATGCGGTGAAACGATGAGATAGGCACCTTGCTGTTGGATAAGATTCGTCACGTTGTATCGCAATTGCCGGAATGTATCGAAGGTCTTCGCTGCAGGCGCAGGTGTTTCCTTCCCTGTTACTGTGAATGTATATTCACGACTGTTTCCCTTTGCATCGGCCACAAGGAATGTCATGTGATAGTCGCGCGCTTCGTTGAAGTTGCAGATACCTCTATCCTTATCGGTGGAAAGGGCTGGCAACGTAATGCCCTCCGGCACGAAAGCACGCAGATACCATATCTTGTAACGTAGGAAATGGTCGTAATCTCCCCAAGCGTTTACCTGCCTACTAACACCAACGGGAATCCTGCTAAGATTGCTATGAAACACCTGCCGGCCATCCATCAACAGCTTTATCTCGCGCAACCCGTATCTATTGTAAGTTGCTTCCATGTAGTCGTTGCCCCAAAGGCCGAAACCCACCTTTCCCCATGCCGTGAATTTACGCGTAAGATGCTGGGAAGAGAAGCCAAAGCTCTGTTTCTTAGTCGACCCGCAAAAGGTGCCACCCATGGGATAGGCTATGAACGCATGAGCAAGCGGTGCCATGGAATCGACTACGGATGCGCCGATAAAGTCTAACGGGTCTAACATATCCCAACTTTGAGAATCGTGTATCTCAAAATGAAGATGCGGAGCTTGGCTAGCACCCGAGTTGCCACTGAAAGCAATCAACTGCCCTTCCGCCACCGGTAAATCTGTAGGTCGGAACTGCATTTCTCCTTTATCGGAATGATGCCGGTATTGCCACTGCTTCACGCATGCCGCGATGGGAGTGGCAAAACGGTTCAGATGACAATAAACGCTGGTCTGCCCTTGCGGATGCTTCACGTAAACGGCCAAGCCCAATCCATAGAGCCCCACAATGGCTTTGCTCACATAACCGTTGCCGATGGCATAGACAGCTTTCCCCTCCACCTGTCCGGTCTTTATGTCGATACCGCCGTGGAAATGGTTCAGACGTGGCTCGCCGAAGTTACCCGCCAGAGCGATAGAATAGTGCACGGGCGAAGAAAACAAAGTCAGTGACGACAACAACATACCGATAGAGAGACTCAAGGCGTTCTCTTTTAATAGGTCAGATATAAATGCCGAAGCCTACTCGCACGCCAACGGTGGAATAGTCTTTCTGACTTTTCAGCGACATATCATAATAAAGAGCCGGCTCAATCGTTACCGTTTTGCTGATATAGAAAGCATATCCGACTTCTACGCCGGGCATCACGTCGTTGTAGTTATGCCGGGCATGCACAAGTTTACAATTGGCACCGAGATAGAGGCCGTTTTGTATGATATAATAGCGCGCACCGATACCGGCAGCTAAATAAGTCGGCACGTCTTTGTTACCCGAATGTTGTATCGAGGCTTTACCCAACACCATCCAGTCGTCTGTGAAGAAATAGCCGGCCAGAGCTTCCACGCCGAGATTCATCTTTTCCGAACTGTTATAACTCAGGTCAAAGCCCGAGAGCGAGGCTCCGGCATACTTCCGTCCTTCTTCAAACTGTGCGTTGGCTGTCAGCGTAAGGGCTAACAAGGCCGAGAGCAATAAGATTTTTCTGTTCATGATGCGTTTTCAAATTAATTTTCATGTGGATGGCTCTTGCGTCTAAGACGTTTTTGAAGCCAGCACAAAAGTACATAATTAATTTGAGATACCGGAATTTATTCATAACTTTGCATGCAATAATCACATCTCGTTCTCTTTTTCCAGCATGAAGCGTTTATCAGCAACCCTCGCATCTCTTTTCTTTTTCCTCAGTCTTTTCTCTCAATCTTCATATCCCAAAAGGGAGGTTCGCGCCGTATGGCTGACAACCATCGGTGGTTTGGATTGGCCGCATTCCTATGCCCAATCTTCCACTTCGGCCGAGCGGCAGAAGCAGGAACTGCGACAGTTGCTCGACCGATACCGACGCGCCAACATCAACACCGTACTTTTGCAGACACGCATCCGCGCAACGGTGATATACCCCTCTCAGATAGAGCCGTGGGATGGATGCCTATCGGGACTCCCGGGCAAATCGCCGGGGTATGATGCCCTGCAGTTTGCTATTGATGAATGCCACAAACGCGGCATGGAACTACATGCGTGGATAGTGACAATCCCCATTGGAAAGTGGGATGCTTACGGGTGTCGGCAACTGCGTCGCCATCGTCACAAGATGCTTCGCAAAGCAGGCGCAGAGGGATTCATGAACCCCGAACTTCCCGAGACCGCCGACTACCTTGCCGACCTTTGCGCGGAAGTGACAAGGAATTATGATGTAGACGGCATTCATCTCGACTACATCCGCTACCCGGAGACATGGCCGGCGAAAGTGAACAAAGCGCAGGGGAGGGCGCATATCACCCATATCGTGCGCGCCGTGCATGAGCGTGTGAAGGCATTGAAGCCTTGGGTTAAGCTCAGCTGTGCACCTATTGGCAAGCGCGATGACTTAACCCGCTTTTGGAGTCACGGGTGGAATGCCTACACCACGGTTTGCCAAGACGTGCAAGGCTGGATGCGTGAGGGCTGGATGGACGAGGTCTTCCCCATGATGTATTTCAAGGACGAGCAGTTCTATCCTTTCGCTATTGACTGGGCAGAGTCGGCCGCAGGCAAGATAGTAGCCCCCGGTTTGGGTATTTACTTCCTGCATCCGAAAGAAAAGAATTGGGCACCGGATGTCATCACGCGCGAGATGGCTGTGCTGCGGCAAAATGGTCTGGGGCATGCTTTCTTCCGCGGGAAATTCCTCACCGACAACGTGAAAGGAATATACGATTTCACTGCCGACCGTTTCGACCTCTATCCTGCTCTCGTACCGTCGATGCCATGGCTCTATGCCCGCAGACCAGCTGCGCCCACTCGGTTTCAGACGGTGGAATCCGCAGGCAGCATCACGTTGCGATGGAGCGGGGCAACCGACCACAGCGGCGCGCCCTATCTATTATATAATGTGTATGCCTCGTCGGTCTACCCCGTGGATGTTGTCGATGCGCGAAACCTAATAGCCCCGCGGCTGACGACACCGTATTTGCAGATTCCCTCGGCAGCCAACCGTTATTTTGCAGTGACGGCCATGGACAGATACGGAAACGAAAGCGAGCCCTTGCAGATGAGCGAGAAACGACTTTCGCCGACGTTGACATTTTTGCCAACCGATGGCCGGACGCTCCGTCTGCCCGACGATGTGAAGCTGGTCGATGCCGAATACGTCGTCATAGAAAGTATGACAGGAACGATCGTAGCCACGCGCCCCATTCAAGCGGGCATCATCCACGTGTCGATGCTTAAAAATGGCGTGTACACCGTTCGCACGCTCGACCGGAAACACGTTACCCATCGCTTGGGCATGTTGATACTCAAACGCTGATGTCGGCATCCGTACCCTATACAGATGGCATTTGTCCGTGGTACAGACACAGTTCGTCCGTGGAAAGGTCGGCAATCTTTCTCGTCACAAATCATATCTTTTGTAGATGCGGACGACCATTTTATTTTATTTTATTTCATTTCCATATGCATGATTAATAAGGATGTATCGCATCGCACTCCGTTGGCGAGGACGAAGTTCTGGCCAAGCCCGACGACTTCGATGACGACGATTGGGAAGACGGCGAGCAGACCACCGGAACGGGATACGACTTGTGGGCAGAGTAAGTCGCGCACTCTACGGAACGGATTGAGCCTCTGCCGGCACCATGCAATTGATGCGAAGCCTACAAGCCTTTGTTTTCAACCGCTGCCATCCAGCGAAGCGCAATAGTTCCCGACAGGGCGACGGAGGTGGGGTACTCTTCAATCCTCCATCACTTACGCGAATTCGGGATAAGGTTATCCAAACTGTAAGTCCCAAAGAGGCTATTGGATGAAATTCTCTTATCCCGAACTCGTGTAGATATGAAAAGTAGGGTCTTCCGTGAGAGTTGGAAGGACAAAAAATCCCTCAAGAACTAATGTCCTTGAGGGATTTTATAATAATGAGCTTTCTCTACAGCGATTTATTCTGCCTTAGGTGCTTCGGCCCGTTCTGTTGCAGGTGCTTCTTCGACAGGTGCCTCAGCTTTGGATTCTGCTACGGCTGCTGGCTCAGCTGTTGCCTTGCTGCGGCGACTGCGGCGTGTCTTCTTAGCCTCTGCTTTAGGAGTCTTCGCCATATTCTCGTCGAAGTCTACCAGCTCGATAAACGCAATTTGAGCGGCATCTCCTTGGCGTGTACCGAGCTTAATGATACGTGTATATCCGCCCGGACGGTCACCGACCTTGGCTGCCACCTCCTTAAAGAGTTCGGTGATAGCATACTTGTTTTGCAAATAGCGGAATACTACACGGCGCGAATTTGTGGTATCATCCTTTGAACGCGTGATAAGCGGTTCCACATATTTCTTCAAAGCCTTGGCTTTGGCAAGGGTCGTAGTGATTCTTTTGTGCATAATCAGCGAGATAGCCATGTTTGCGAGCATGGCATCACGATGAGATGCAGTACGACCCAGATGGTTGAATTTCTTATTGTGTCTCATTGTTTGTCTACAATTTTAGGTAGTCAAAGCAGCGGAGGAATCGCCCCACTCCACCCTCATGGAAAGGTAGGATTGCCTGCCTACTGCCCTACTCTACTCCATTTAATCTTGGTTTAATTTATATTTGGATATATCTGTTCCAAACGTAAGATTCAGACTCTCGAGCAAATCATCAAGCTCTGAAAGCGATTTCTTACCGAAGTTGCGGAACTTGAGCAGGTCGGTCTTGTTGTACTGCACCAAGTCGCCCAATGTTTCGACATCGGCGGCTTTCAGGCAGTTGAGGGCGCGCACACTGAGGTTCATATCCACAAGGCGTGTCTTCAACAGTTGACGCATGTGCAAGACTTCTTCATCAAACTCCTGATTGCCTTCGACATCAGGACTTTCGAGTGCAATCTTTTCATCGGAGAACAACATGAAATGATAGATGAGAATCTTTGCTGCTTCTTTCAGCGCATCCTTCGGCTGAATGGAACCGTCCGTATCGACTTCTATCACGAGTTTGTCATAGTCTGTCTTCTGTTCAACACGATATGGCTCTACTGTGTATTTGACGTTACGGATAGGGGTGTAGATAGAATCGATGGGAATGACATTCACATCAGTGCAGAACTCACGATTTTCATCGGCCGTTACATAACCGCGGCCTTTGTTAATAGTGAGGTCAATCTGCATGGAGGCTTTGGCATCTAAATGACAAATCACCAAATCAGGGTTTAACACTTCAAATCCAGTCAAATACTTGCCAATATCACCGGCTTTAAATTCCGTGGAATTCTCTACGGTAATGCTGACTTTCTCATTCTCGAATTCTTCTACTACTTGCTTGAATCTTACTTGCTTCAAATTCAAGATTATGTTGGTAACATCCTCCTTCACACCGGGAATGGAAGAAAATTCATGCTCAACACTACCGATACGCATGGTGTTGATGGCATAACCTTCCAGCGATGAAAGAAGAATGCGGCGCAGGGCATTACCTATGGTAACCCCAAAACCAGGCTCAAGAGGACGAAACTCGAACTTGCCGAACTTGTCATTAGCCTCCAGCATTACTACTTTATCAGGTTTTTGAAATGCTAATATCGCCATTAATTCAATGATTTATTTAGAGTACAACTCAACGATTAACTGTTCCTTAATGCTTTCAGGGATATCGGCGCGTTCGGGCTTATGCAGGAACTTGCCACTCTTGGAGTTGTTATCCCATTCTATCCACGGGTACTTGCTATGGTTAAAGCCGGCCAAAGCCTCTTCTATGACTTCGAGAGATTTCGATTTCTCACGAACACCGATGACCTGCCCAGGCTTTACAGCGTAAGAAGGAATGTTTACCACTTGTCCGTCGACAACAATGTGCTTATGTCCTACGAGCTGACGAGCCGCAGCACGTGTGGGGGCAATGCCCATACGGAAAACGACGTTATCGAGACGGCTTTCCAAATTCTGCAACAATACTTCACCGGTAATACCATCGGCCTTGGCTGCTTTCTCAAACATATTACGGAACTGACGCTCAAGCACACCATACGTGTACTTAGCTTTCTGCTTCTCTGCCAACATGACACCGTACTCGGAAGTCTTCCTGCGACGATTGTTGCCATGCTGTCCAGGAGGGAAGTTTCTCTTGGACAAAACTTTGTCTGCACCGAAGATGGGTTCACCAAAACGACGTGCAATTTTAGATTTCGGACCTATATATCTTGCCATAATATTTAAATGTGCTTATTGATTGATGTTGATAATTATACACGACGACGCTTAGGAGGACGACAACCATTGTGGGGCAGCGGTGTAACATCAATAATCTCAGTTACTTCAATACCCGAAGAGTGCACTGCACGAATCGCTGATTCACGTCCGTTACCCGGTCCTTTAACATACGCTTTCACTTTGCGGAGACCGAGGTCGAAAGCTACTTTCGCACAATCTTCTGCTGCCATTTGGGCTGCATACGGCGTATTCTTCTTTGAACCACGGAATCCCATTTTACCGGCAGATGACCATGAAATAATCTGCCCTTCATTATTTGCAAGAGATACAATAATGTTATTAAAAGAGCTATGTACATGAAGCTGTCCAATAGCATCAACTCTTACATTCCTTTTCTTTGATGTTGCTTGTTTCTTTGCCATAATCTTTTAAGTTTTAAGTTTCAAGTCTCAAGTCTTAAGTTATCAGAGTCTGACTCTGTTCACTCCTTACTTTCAACTCTCCGTTAAATGCTATTTAGTAGCTTTCTTCTTATTAGCAACAGTCTTCTTCTTTCCCTTACGGGTACGAGCATTGTTCTTCGTGCTTTGACCGCGTACAGGAAGACCGTTACGATGACGAACTCCACGATAACAACCAATATCCATCAGTCGTTTGATATTCATTTGAACCTCTGTGCGAAGGTCACCTTCAACTTTGAATTCAGCGCTGATAATTCCACGGATTTTAGCTGCTTGGTCGTCAGTCCACTCGCTGACCTTCAAGTCGCGGCTTACGCCGGCTTTATCCAATATCTTTGCTGAACTACTTCGACCGATGCCATAGACATAGGTCAATGCGATTTCGCCACGCTTATTCTGGGGCAAATCTACTCCAACAATTCTTATTGCCATTGTTAATAATTAATTTGATAAAGTTAAACTATTCTTGTTAGGGAGCAGGAGAATACCTACTCATTACAAATTGAATTAGCCCTGACGTAACTTATACTTAGGGTTCTTCTTGTTGATAACGAACAAGCGACCTTTACGACGAACAATCTTACAGTCGGGTGTGCGTTTCTTTAACGATGCTCTTGTCTTCATATACTTTAATTTATTTGTATCTAAATACGATTCTTCCTTTTGTCAAATCATAAGGACTCATCTCTATCTTTACTTTGTCACCCGGCAGGATTTTAATATAGTGCATTCTCATCTTACCTGAGATATGCGCTGTAATGGGACAACCATTCTCCAATTCTACCCGAAACATTGCATTGGAAAGAGCCTCTACAATTGTTCCATCTTGTTCTATTGCGGACTGTTTTGCCATATTTAATCTATTATTCCTTCTAAACGTTCTACTTCTTCAAACGACGATAAAATTTCAGGTCTGCCCTTTCTTATAGCAATGGTGTGTTCGAAGTGACAAGCAGGTTTTCTGTCTTGTGTACAGATTGTCCAACGATCAGGCATCATACAAATATGGCGACTACCCAATGTTACCATCGGTTCAATAGCTATACACATTCCTGCTTTCAGCAATACGCCGTTGCCACATTTCCCATAATTCGGTACTTGAGGTGCCTCATGCATTTCACGACCTATTCCATGACCCGTTAGTTCACGCACGATACCATAACCTTGCGTCTCACAATGGTCTTGAATCGCTTGTCCTATATCGCCTAAATGCTTTCCTGCCGTTGCAGCCTCAATACCCAAATAGAGAGACTCCTTTGTGGTCTTCAGCAATTGTGTGATTTCAGGAGAAACCTCACCCACACAAAAGGTATAACATGAATCTCCATTAAAACCGTCGAGCAACGTTCCGCAATCAATCGAAATAATATCGCCCTCTTTCAACACCGTTTTCTCATCCGGTATTCCATGAACAACGACTTCATTGACAGAGGTACAGATGCTTGCAGGAAACGGTTCTCCAAGTGGATTAGGAAAATTCTTGAACGTTGGAATCGCTCCATTGTCTCGAATAAACTCTTCCGCTATTTTATCCAAGTAGAGAGTCGTTACACCTGGCTTGATATGCTTTGCTAATTCACCCAACGTACGTCCAACAAGTTGGTTTGCACGTCGCATCAATTCTATCTCATCGTCCGTCTTCAGAAATATTTTCATTCTTCTGAAGTACTTTAGTAGGCAGACATGTTACTGTTGCGAGTACGTCCAGCATTCAACAGACCGTCATAATGCCGCATCATCAAATGAGACTCAATTTGTTGCAATGTATCCATCACAACACCAACGAGAATCAAGAGAGATGTCCCTCCGAAGAACTGCGAAAATCCCTGTTGTACATTTAACAGACCTGCCAATGCGGGCATAATGGCAATAAATGCAATAAACAGAGCTCCCGGCAAAGTAATTCGAGTCATAATGGTATCTATATATTCAGCGGTATCATGCCCAGGCTTAACACCCGGTATAAAGCCATTGTTACGCTTCATATCTTCTGCCATCTGATGCGGATTAAGGGTTATTGCCGTATAGAAATAGGTGAAAGCCAAAATCAGAATCACATATACTATATTATATAGTAGACTCCGATTGTCCATCAATGAACTAAGCAAAGTTCCTGCACTGCCAGAAGAATATCTCACAACAGTCAGTGGAATGAACATCAATGCTTGTGCAAAGATAATTGGCATCACATTAGCAGCAAATAGTTTCAACGGGATATACTGTCGAGCACCTCCATATTGGGTATTACCCACAAGACGTTTTGCATATTGAACCGGAACTCTTCGTGTTCCCTGCACCAACAATATCGCAGCACAGACAACAGCATAAAGAATCAAAATTTCTATGATAAACATCACAAGGCCACCACCGGTGATAGCTGTAAAACGTGAACTAACCTCCTGAATAAAGGCTTGAGGTAAACGAGCAATAATACCAATCATAATAATGATAGATATTCCGTTACCTATACCTTTATCGGTAATACGTTCACCCAACCATAGGATAAACATACTCCCGGCAGCCAAAATAATGGTTGCTGGAATCATGAAGACCTGCCATGAAACACCCGCAAGTGCACTTTCTGCTTGCAACTTCAGATTAATCAGATACGAAGGAGCCTGGAACAATAGGATAGCTACCGTCAGGATACGTGTATACCAATTAATCTTCTTGTGGCCACTTTCACCTTCGCGCTGCATCTTTTGGAAATAAGGTACAGCAACGGCAAGAATCTGCATGACAATCGAAGCTGAGATATAGGGCATAATACCTAACGCGAAGATAGAAGCATTAGAAAATGCCCCACCAGAGAACATATCCAAAAGTGACATCAATCCGCCACTGGTTTGCGACTGTAACTTTTCCAACTGACTCGGGTTGATACCGGGAAGTACCACAAACGAGCCAAAACGGTAAATAGCCGTAAATAGAAGCGTGATAAGGATACGCTGACGCAAATCCTCAATCTTCCAACAGTTCCTTAGTGTCTCAATTAATTTCTTCATTGTCTTAGATTATTGTTGCATTACCACCTACTGCCTTAATAGCTTCTTCAGCAGTCTTAGAAAAAGCATTGGCCTCTACATCCAACTTTGCTTTCAAAACACCGTTGCCGAGAATCTTCACCAACATCTTACCATTCGTAAGACCCGCCTCTTTTAACTCAAGCAGACCGATCTTGGTGAGATTCTTTTCCTCAGCAAGCTTTTGTAATTTTGAAATATTGACAGCCACATACTCCTTGTGATTGATATTTTTGAATCCGGCTTTGGGCACACGACGCTGTAAAGGCATCTGACCACCTTCAAATCCAATTTTCCTCTTATAACCGGAACGAGCCTTGGCACCTTTATGTCCACGAGTAGAAGTACCTCCAAGTCCAGAACCTGTTCCTCTACCGATACGACGACGTGAATGTGTGGAGCCTTCTGCCGGCCGTAAATTATTTAATTTCATAATCGTTCTTTTAAAAGATAAACTATTCAACAACAGTCACCAAATGGTGAACTTTACGAATCATACCCCGAAGAACAGGAGAATCTTCTTTCTCAACAACTTGTGAGATTCTGCGCAGGCCCAAGGCTTGCAAAGTGCGCTTTTGGTCTACTGGGGCACCTATCTTACTCTTAATCTGTTTGATCTTTATTGTTGCCATATACTGTTTCTCCTTATCCTCTAAATACTTTATCCATACTGATACCACGATCACCGGCAACAATATAAGCATCACGCATTTGACTAAGAGCCAATATCGTAGCCTTTACCAAATTATGCGGATTACTGCTACCTTTAGACTTTGCAAGAACGTCCGTTACTCCGGCACTCTCCAGCACGGCACGCATTGCACCTCCGGCAACCATTCCTGTACCGGCTGCTGCAGGCCTTAAAAAGACCTTAGCACCATCGTAAGAAACTTCCATCTCATGAGGTATAGTTCCTTTCAGTATAGGAACTTTCACCAAATTCTTTTTGGCCGATTCTACGCCCTTTGCAATAGCCGCCGTTACTTCACCGGCTTTACCAAGTCCCCAGCCAATGACACCGTTACCATCACCAACAACAACGATGGCAGCAAATGTGAAAGTACGGCCACCCTTTGTTACTTTCGTAACGCGGTTGATGGCAACTAACTTGTCTTTCAACTCAACATCACTATTTATTTTTACTCTATTCATTGCCATAATCGTTTAGAAATTAAGTCCTCCCTTACGGGCTGCATCAGCCAATTCTTTTACACGGCCATGATAGAGATATCCATTACGGTCGAAGACTACGGTGGTGATACCTGCGGCCTGTGCCTTCTCTGCTACCAATTCGCCCACTTTCTGTGCTTGTTGAATCTTCGGCATGGTTTCCATCCCTAATGAAGATGCAGATGCAAGAGTCTGGCCGGTCAAATCATTGATTATTTGAACATAGATTTGTTTATTACTACGAAATACACTCATGCGAGGGCGTTCTGCAGTTCCATTAACGTTCTTACGAATTCTATATTTAATCTTGATTCGTCTTTCTACTTTCTTTGTTGTCATAATTACAAATAATTATTTAAGTTATTTGGCCGAAGCAGACTTACCAGATTTTCTGCGAATAACTTCACCCTGGAACAATATACCTTTACCTTTATAAGGTTCTGGCTTGCGGAAAGAACGAATCTTAGCACAGATAAGCCCCAACAGCTCCTTATTGCAAGACTCCAAGATTAAAAGAGGATTCTGATTCCTCTCGGATTTTGTCTCCACTTTGACCTCATTCGGCAATTGGATAAAAATGGGGTGTGTATATCCCAATGTAAACTCTATCAGATTTCCCTGATTAGAAACACGGTATCCTACGCCAACCAATTCCAATACTTTCTTATAACCTTCACTTACTCCAATGACCATATTATTAATCAGTGAGCGGTATAAACCATGAAAAGCCTGTTTCTGCTTGATATTAACAGGACTATTCGCATCTACTTCAAAAACAATCTGGTCAGTGCCAATATTTACTTTAATAGAGGAGTCTACTTTCTGTGAAAGTTCGCCCTTAGGGCCTTTAACACTAACAATACCGTCTTTTTGTGAAACGGTTACACCCGAAGGGATGCTAATTGGTAAATTTCCTATTCGTGACATATTCTAATTCCTCCAATTAATAAACATAACAAAGCACCTCACCGCCGATCTTGAGATCAACAGCTTCCTTGTTTGTCATTACTCCCTGAGATGTGGATATAATGGCTATACCCAATCCGTTAATTACTCTCGGCATGTCTTTATAACCGGTATACTTACGCAAACCGGGCGTAGAGACGCGTTTCAGACACTTAATGGCACTCGATTTCGTAGTAGGATTATACTTTAAGGCAACCTTAATCAATCCTTGAGGGCCATCTTCAATGAATTTGTAATTCAATATGTAACCTTTCTCGAAGAGAATCTTTGTGATTTCTTTCTTCAAGTTCGACGCAGGAACCTCAACGACACGATGATGTGCCATAATTGCATTCCTAAGTCTTGTCAGATAATCTGCTATTGGATCTGTCATATAAAAAATGTTTAATTAATCGGGACATCCCCGACAATATTAAAGTGTAATTTTCTTTTTCTACCAGCTGGCTTTCTTTACCCCGGGAATTAAACCGGCCGATGCCATTTCCCTAAATTGGATACGCGAAAGACCAAACTGTCGGATATATCCTTTTGGACGTCCGGTCACTTTACAACGGTTGTGCAGACGAATGGGATTTGCATTTTTCGGAATACTCTGCAACTTACGAGCAGCCTCATAAGCAGCAGTAATGTCATTGGAAGTTGCAATAATCTTCTTCAAGGCTGCACGTTTCTCCGCATAACGTGCCACCAATCGTGCACGTTTCACTTCGCGAGCTTTCATTGACTCTTTTGCCATATCTTTTAATCGTTTTTAGCGTTCTTAAAAGGAAGACCGAATGCCTTCAGTAAAGCATACCCCTCTTCATCTGTCTTGGCAGATGTTACAAAAGTAATGTTCATACCTTGGATACGGTCTATCGCATCAATATTAATCTCAGGGAAGATAATCTGTTCGGTGATTCCCAAGGTATAATTACCACGGCCATCAAACTTACTTTCAATTCCCTTAAAGTCACGAATACGTGGAAGGGCTACACGAATTAATTTCTCAAAGAATTCGTACATCCGCTCACGACGTAATGTCACCATCACACCAATAGGCATTTTCTTACGAAGCTTAAAATTGGCAATATCTTTCTTAGAGAAAGTTGCCACAGCTTTCTGGCCTGCGACGGCAGAAATTTCATTAATGGCAACATCAACAATTTTCTTGTCTTGAGTAGCATCGCCCAATCCTTGATTAATCACGATTTTCTTCAAGACAGGAATCTGCATTGTCGAAGAATAATTAAATTCCTTCTGTAATGCCGGAGCGATACGCTCCGCATAGATTTTCTTTAACTGTGCTGTATCCATTATTTTATTTCCTCCCCAGATTTTTTAGCGATACGAACCTTTGTACCATCTTCTTTTACAGAGATGCCGATACGAGTAGCTTTGCCACTCTTGGGGTCTATCAAACTTAAATTAGAGATGTGTATAGGAGCCTCTTGTCGAACAATGCCTCCCTGCGGGTTCTTTGCAGATGGCTTCATACTCTTAGAAACCATATTCATACCCTCTACGATAGCACGTTGCTTGTCGACTAAGACTTTGAGTATTTTACCTTTCTCACCTTTGTTTTTACCGGCGAGTATGATAACCTCATCACCTTTTCTTATATGAATTTTGTTCATTTCGTAATTCCTGTTTTTAGTTTATTTAAAGAACCTCGGGTGCCAAAGAAACAACCTTCATATTCACGGCACGAAGCTCACGAGCTACAGGACCGAAGATGCGGCTACCACGAAGCTCACCCGCATTATTCAACAATACACAAGCATTGTCGTCAAATCGAATATAAGAGCCATCAGCACGACGGATTTCTTTCTTCGTGCGAACAATCAAAGCCTTAGATACTGCACCTTTTTTCAAATCACCTGAGGGAATTACGCTCTTGACAGAAACGACAATAATATCCCCCACACTAGCATAACGGCGACCGGTACCACCGAGGACACGAATACAGAGAGCCTCGCGTGCGCCACTGTTATCACATACTGTAAGTCTTGATTCTGCTTGTATCATAATTTACTTCGCTTTTTCGATTATTTGAACTAATCTCCATCTCTTTGTTTTAGACAGAGGACGAGTTTCCATGATTTGAACCATATCACCTACGTTCGCCTCGTTCTTCTCATCATGCACATGGTATTTCTTTGTCTTTTGAACAAACTTACCATATATCGGGTGCTTCTCTTTGAACTTCGATGCAATAACAATGGTTTTATCCATCTTGTTGCTTGTAACGACACCCGTTCTTACTTTTCTTAAGTTTCTTGTTTCCATCTATACCATTGTTATTTATTAAGTTCTCTCTGACGGAGTTCTGTCTTCATACGTGCAATATCACGACGAGTAGCCTTAATCTGCGATGGATTCTCAAGTGGAGTAACATGATGATTAAACTTCATTTTATTCAGTTCCTCTGTCGTATGCTCCAATTTCTCAACCAAATCCTTGGTCTCAAATTCCTTTATTTCTTTCATCTTCATAATTAAGCGTTTTTATCGTAATCACGTCTAACAATAAACTTTGTTTTGACAGGCAATTTCTGTGCTGCAAGACGCAATGCCTCTTTAGCAACATCAAATGAAACGCCTTCCACTTCAAAGAGGATGCGACCCGGTGTAACCGGTGCCACCCACCCCGCAACGTCACCTTTACCTTTACCCATACGGACATCGGCAGGTTTACGAGTAATGGGTTTATCTGGGAATATACGTATCCAGACCTGACCTTCACGTTGCATATAACGGTTTACGGCCACACGGGCAGCCTCAATCTGGCGGCTGTCAATCCATTTTGCCTCAAGTGTTTTGATGCCGAATGAACCGAAAGCCAATTGTGTGCCTCTGCTCGCGTTTCCTTTATTACCGCGCCCGTCTTGAGGTCTTCTATATTTTACTCTTTTTGGCTGTAACATGATAGCTTCTACTTTTAACGGTTACTGTTTCTCTTACGATTACCTCTTCCCGAACGTCCGCCACCTTGTGTACGGCCGGCACTTTGTTTTTCTTGAGCGAAATTAGGAGTAAGGTCACACTCACCATAGACTTCTCCACGGCAGATCCATACCTTAATACCCAACAGTCCGACCTTCGTTAAGGCTTCGGTCTGACAGTAATCAATGTCTGCACGGAAAGTATGCAAGGGTGTACGTCCCTCTTTAAACATTTCCTTACGTGCCATTTCTGCACCATTCAGACGACCGGTAATTTGCACTTTAATACCTTCTGCACCAGCGCGCATCGTATTGGCAATCGCCATCTTAATAGCACGACGGTAAGCAATCTTTCCTTCTACCTGGCGGGCAATATTGTTGCCAACGATATTCGCATCAAGTTCGGGTTTCTTAACTTCAAAAATGTTGATTTGAATTTCTTTATCGTAGAGTTTTTTCAGCTCTTCTTTCAGTTTATCAACATCCTGTCCGCCTTTACCGATAACAATACCCGGACGGGCAGTACAAATAGTAATGGTAACGAGTTTCAAAGTTCGTTCGATGACAATACGTGATAGACTCGCCTTTGCCAAACGTTCGTTGAGATACTTACGGATTTTCCTGTCCTCGATGAGGTTATCTCCGAAGCTCTTGCCTCCGAACCAATTTGAATCCCAACCACGGATAATACCTAAACGGTTGCTTATTGGATTTACTTTCTGTCCCATTCTATTTATTGTTTATCTTCGTTATTTTTGGCATCAACAAACAGTGTAACATGGTTACTACGCTTACGAATTCTGTAACCACGACCTTGAGGTGCTGGTCTCATACGCTTCATCGTAACGCCTTCATCTACGAAGACCTTTGAAACATAGAGTTCTCCATCTTCTGCCTTACGCTCGGTTTTATTCTCCCAATTAGCAATGGCTGAACGCAACAGTTTTTCTACATCTGCTGCAGCTTGTTTCTTAGAGAATCTCAAAACTCCCAAAGCACGGTTCACTTCCATGCCACGAATCATATCTACAACATAGCGCATCTTACGCGGGGAAGAAGGAACTCCCTTGAGCTTTGCAAAATACAAACTCTTTAGAGCCTCTTTTCTTTTTTCAGCTGATATATGTTTTCTTGCTCCCATTATTCATTTTCTTTAAATGGTTATAACCCGCTTACTTTCTATTTCCCGAATGCCCGCCGAATCGACGCGTAGGAGAGAACTCACCAAGTTTATGTCCTACCATATTCTCGGTAATGTAAACAGGGATAAATTTATTTCCGTTATGGACAGCAACGGAATGCCCCACAAAATCGGGGGAAATCATTGAAGCCCTGGCCCATGTTTTCACAACACTCTTCTTGCCACTTTCATTCATTGCGAGAATCTTCTTTTCAAGTGACACGTTGATATATGGACCTTTTTTTAATGAACGACTCATACTCTACTCTTGTTTAAGTTATTTGTTAGCTCTTTCAATTATATACTTGTTAGAAAGCTTCTTCGGTGCACGAGTCTTAAGACCTTTTGCATACAGACCCTTACGCGAGCGGGGATGTCCACCGGACTGACGTCCTTCACCACCACCCATCGGGTGATCTACAGGGTTCATGACAACACCACGGTTATGAGGACGACGTCCCAACCAGCGAGAACGACCGGCCTTACCGGACTGTTCCAATGCATGGTCGGAGTTTCCTACACTACCGACAGTTGCTTTACAAGCACTCAGAATCTGGCGAGTCTCGCCAGAAGGGAGCTTAATCACACAATAACTGCCTTCACGAGAAGTAAGCTGAGCGAAGTTACCAGCCGAACGAACGAGCAACGCACCTTGTCCCGGACGCAATTCAATATTATGAATTACCGTACCGACGGGGATGTTAGCCAAAGGAAGCGTATTACCAATCTCTGGTGCCGCATCCTTTCCTGACATCAAGGTTGCACCGACCTGCAAGCCGTTAGGAGCAATAATGTAACGTTTTTCACCATCAGCGTAATACAACAATGCGATACGCGCCGAGCGGTTCGGATCGTACTCAATTGTTTTTACTACAGCTGGAACACCATCTTTCTCACGTTTGAAGTCGATAAAACGATACTTCTTCTTATGACCTCCGCCAATATAACGGACAGTCATCTTACCGGTGTTGTTTCGCCCACCGGTAGAACGTTTACCGTAAACGAGAGACTTCTCTGGCACGGATGCAGTAATATCCTCGAACGTGCCAATAATCTTGTGTCTTTGTCCCGGAGTAACCGGTTTTAATTTACGTACTGCCATTGTTTATTTAAATATTGCTGTAAAAATCTATGGTCTCACCCTCTTTCAGGGTTACGATTGCCTTCTTAAAAGCAGGCTTTTGACCTTTAATCAATCCGGCTTTAGTATAACGGGCAGAACGCTTACCTGCATAGCGGGCAGTATTCACAGCGACTACCGTAACATGATACAGACTTTCGATTTCACTCTTGATCTGAAGTTTGTTTGCTTCAGGGCGAACAATGAAACCATAACGATTTGCGAACTTGTCTGTAATCTTGGTCATCTTCTCAGTGACCAATGGTTTTATGATAAATGCCATACTTTATACGTCCTTCCTATTATTTTGTTAAGATGCCGTCAATTACTTTCAACGAATTTTCGGTTACGACCAATACATCTGCATTCAAAATCTTATAAGAATTGAGTGTAGATGCGGACATAACCTCAGAACGCTGCAAGTTACGAGCCGACAAATATACATTTTTATTCTCTTTTGGCAAAACGAGAAGTAATTTTCGCCCGTCAACGTTAAGATTTTTAGTAATATTTATAAAATCTTTTGTCTTTGGCGTCTCTATATCAAAATCCTCAACGACAATGATAGCATTCTCCTGTGCCTTGTATGATAGTGCACTCTTGCGAGCTAAAACTTTTACTTTCCGGTTCAGTTTAAAGCCATAATCGCGAGGCTTAGGACCAAACACACGAGCACCACCTACGAGCAAGGGAGAGTTGATGTCACCGCGACGTGCACCGCCGCCACCTTTCTGACGTCCCAATTTACGGGTAGAACCGCTCATTTCGCTTCTCTCTTTCGTCTTAGCCGTACCTTGGCGTTGATTAGCCAAATACTGCTTTACTGCTAAGTAAAGAACGTGGTCATTGGGTTCAATGGCAAAGATAGATTCGTTTAACGTAACCTTTCTTCCGGTCTCCTGACCATTAATATTCAATACGTTAACTTCCATTATTTTTTAATTAAAACGGTTGAACCTTTGCATCCGGCTACACTACCTTTCACAAGGATAAGGTTGTGCTCCGGAATAACCTTTAACACTCTGAGGTTCTGAGTTGTCACCCTGTCACCTCCCATTTGGCCGGCCATACGCATGCCTTTAAACACCTTTGCGGGATAAGAACAAGCACCGATAGAACCCGGCTTACGTGCGCGGTCGTCCTGACCGTGAGTAGACTGCCCTACACCACCAAATCCGTGACGTTTCACAACTCCTTGGAAACCTTTTCCCTTAGAAGTTCCGACAACGTCTACGAACTCCGTATCGTTGAACAGCTCAACCGTAATTGTGTCACCGAGGTTATACTCCTCTTCAAACTTGAACTCAACCAAGTGCTTTTTCGGCGTTGTGCCGGCTTTCTTAAAGATTCCCAACATCGGCTTGGTAGTTCTGCTTTCCTTTGCCTCTGCGAAACCTAATTGAACAGCCTTGTAACCGTCTTTCTCAAGGGTCTTCACCTGGGTTACAACACAAGGACCGGCTTCGATAACAGTGCACGGTACATTCTTACCGTCGGCACTGAAAACGGATGTCATTCCGATTTTTCTTCCAATTAATCCTGGCATTTCAATTTATTTTTAAATGATTCTTATTCTTCTGTTGATGTGTTCGGACATCCAAACTACACCTTAATTTCTACTTCTACACCACTCGGCAATTCCAGCTTCATCAAGGCATCAACCGTCTTGGCGGTAGAGCTGTAAATGTCGATCAGACGTTTGTAGTTCGACAATTGGAACTGTTCGCGCGCTTTCTTATTAACGAAAGTGCTGCGGTTCACCGTGTAGATGCGTTTGTGGGTTGGCAATGGAATCGGTCCGCTGACAATGGCACCGGTTGCCTTTACTGCCTTCACAATCTTCTCTGCTGACTTATCTACCAACTTGTGGTCGTATGATTTCAGCTTAATTCTAATCTTCTGACTCATGTTCATTCAGTTGTTTTAATGGTTTATGATTCTTGATAAGTGAAAAGAAGATACAGGGTAAGAGTCATTCGCTACCCTGCCTCTCTTTTCTCTCGTTGTTTTTATACCAAATCCGTACGACCTTTTATTTCTTCCAACACTGTCTTAGCAATAGAGCTTGACAGCGGTGCGTGGTGGTCATATTCCATAGAACTTGTTGCACGACCGGAAGTAATGGTACGAAGGGCAGTGACATAGCCGAACATCTCAGCCAACGGAACCAAGGCTTTCACGATTCTGGCTCCGGAACGGCTTTCTTCCATTCCTTCTACCTGACCGCGACGCTTATTCAGGTCACCAATCACATCACCCATATTCTCTTCAGGTGTTACTACCTCTACGCGCATAATAGGTTCCATGAGCACGGGGCCGGCCTTTACACATCCGTTCTTGTAGGCATTCAATGCTGCTAACTCGAACGACAGCTGGTCGGAGTCTACGGGATGGAAAGAGCCATCGAGCAAGGTCACTTTCAAAGAATCCATAGGATAACCGCCAAGTACACCATTCTTCATGGCGTTTTCAAAACCTTTCTGAACGGAGGGAACGAACTCCTTGGGCACATTACCGCCCTTCACTTCGTTCACGAACTGCAGGTTGCTTTCCTTGTAATCATCGTCTCTCGGACCAATGTTTACAATGATGTCGGCAAACTTACCGCGACCACCACTCTGTTTCTTGTACACCTCACGCAGGTTTACCGTCTTCGTAATGGCCTCCTTATAGTTCACCTGAGGCTTGCCTTGGTTACATTCCACCTTAAATTCACGCTTCAGGCGGTCGATGATAATATCCAAGTGAAGCTCACCCATACCCGAGATAATGGTCTGACCGCTCTGTTCATCAGTACGTACCGTAAACGTGGGGTCTTCTTCTGCCAGCTTGGCAAGACCGTTATCAAGTTTTGCAATGTCTGCTTGGCTCTTGGGTTCCACGGCAATTGAAATCACCGTATCAGGGAACGACATGGATTCGAGCACAATGGGATGTGCCTCATCGCAAAGCGTATCGCCTGTACGAATATCTTTGAAGCCTACGCCTGCACCGATATCACCGGCATCGATAGATTCCATCGGAATCTCCTTGTTGGAGTTCATTTGGAACAAACGGCTGATGCGTTCTTTTTTACCCGAACGTGCGTTGTACACATAGCTACCGGCATTTACCTTACCTGAATAGACACGGAAGAATACCAGACGCCCCATGAACGGGTCGGTAGCAATCTTAAAGGCGAGTGCCGCTGTGGGTTCATTTTCGCTGGGCTTACGATCTTCTTCGGCATCGGTATTTGGATTCACGCCAACAATATTCTCCGTATCGAGCGGAGACGGCAGGAATGCGCATACATAGTCAAGAAGGGGCTGCACGCCTTTGTTCTTATACGACGAGCCGAGTACCATCGGAGTAATCTCCATGGAGATAGTACCCTTGCGAATGGCAGCTATCAGCTCTTCTTCGCCAATCTCGCCACCCTCAAGATATTTCTCCATGATGGCATCATCAAAGTTAGCGGCACTTTCCACCAACTTTTCGCGCCATTCGTTAGCCTCGTCTACGAGGTCGACGGGAATCTCTTCCACGTCGTATTCAGCACCCATCGTCTCGTCATGCCAAAGGATGGCCTTCATTTTTATCAGGTCTACAACGCCTTTGAAGTTCTCTTCCGCACCGATAGGTATCTGTATGGGACATGGGGTTGCACCCAAAATCTCTTTCATCTGCCTAACGGTCTCAAAGAAGTCGGCACCCGAACGGTCCATCTTATTTACATAACCGACGCGCGGCACATTGTATTTATCTGCCTGACGCCATACTGTTTCCGATTGGGGTTGAACGCCATCGGCAGCAGAATAGGTGGCCACAGCACCATCGAGCACACGCAGCGAACGTTCCACCTCTGCGGTGAAGTCCACGTGTCCCGGAGTATCTATCAGATTGATTTTATAGGAATTGCCGTTCCAATTCCAATTACAGGTGGTTGCAGCAGAAGTAATCGTAATACCACGTTCCTGCTCTTGTGCCATCCAGTCCATGGTAGCAGCACCGTCATGCACCTCACCTATTTTGTGGGTCTTACCCGTATAGAACAAAATACGCTCCGATGTGGTAGTTTTACCGGCATCGATATGCGCCATAATACCGATATTACGTGTCAGCTTTAAATCGCGATTTGCCATTTCTCTTTACCTTATTTATATATATACGTTAGAATCTGAAATGAGCGAATGCGCGGTTAGCCTCGGCCATGCGGTGCATATCTTCCTTACGCTTGTAAGCACCGCCCTGATTATTGAATGCGTCCATGATTTCCGCAGCCAACTTTTCCGCCATGGTTTTACCACCACGCTTGCGGGCGAAAGCTATCATATTCTTCATAGAAACGCTCTCCTTGCGGTCAGGACGAATCTCGGTAGGAACTTGGAACGTCGCTCCACCGATACGACGGCTTTTCACCTCTACCTGCGGAGTGATGTTAGCAAGAGCAGTCTTCCATATCTCCAAGGAGGACTTCTCTTCTTCCGCCATTTTAGACTTCACAATGTCTAACGCATGATAGAATATTTCATAAGAAATGCTCTTCTTGCCATCATACATCAAGTGATTAACGAATTTCGAGACCTTCTGGTCATGATACACGGGATCGGGTAAGATCACGCGCTTCTTGGGTTTTGCTTTTCTCATTTTGTTTGAAAATAAATTCTGCGTGGGCTGTCTTTCTTTGTTCTTCAACACTCGCTCTCGAGCATTTACTCAACCTTGTATCAACAAGTCACCAGCAAAACGATGATAATATGTAATGTTTCTTTCTTTTCCGAAACGCCGCCTTATCAGGGGAGCGAGGCATGCTGAAAGCAAAGCAAGCAGCATTGAAGTTCCGAAGCAGGGCATCTGAAGCCGACTTACCAACTCACCTCACATCGACCGACAGGACTTATGTCCCTCTTATTTTTTAGCTGCTTTAGGACGTTTAGCACCATACTTGGAACGACGCTGGGTACGATTGGCTACGCCGGCCGTATCAAGTGTTCCGCGAACGATGTGATAGCGCACACCGGGAAGGTCTTTCACACGACCGCCACGAACAAGCACAATGCTGTGTTCCTGCAAGTTGTGTCCTTCACCCGGAATGTAAGAGTTGACTTCCTTTTGGTTCGTTAAACGCACACGGGCAACTTTTCTCATTGCCGAATTAGGCTTTTTAGGGGTTGTTGTATAGACACGAACACACACGCCACGACGCTGCGGACAACAGTCCAAAGCCGGCGATTTGCTCTTCTCTACAAGAACCTTTCTGCCCTTTCTTACTAACTGTGAAATAGTAGGCATAATTGTTACTTTTTAATTTTATATATTTATTTCGTTTATTATCAATGAATTACGCTATTACTCCCATAAAGAGCTTGCGGGGTGCAAAGTTACGAAGAATTATTCAATCTACCTAATATATGAAGAAAACAATCATCTATCGAATTTAATATTTAATATAAAATAACTTTTGATTTGTTTATTTACATCCTGCTGGAGGAGAAATTTCTTGTACAGCAACGAGAATACACGGCTCATTGTGGGATAAAAAGCTGCGATGAACTGACGAGTTGCCGGTGGTAAACGGGCTGCTGAATAAGAAAGCGAAGACAAGTCACAGACGAACAATCCATAATCATCTAATAATCAATCATATAGATATGTGTTTGAAGAAGCATAGCTTTAACGGGCTAAAAACATAGCTCCGAGCACGGGAAAGCTATCCTTTGACACGCTAAAAGCATAGCTCTTGAAAGACGATGGAGCTGCCGCTACGGCAAGGGTGCCACCCACCCAACATTCCACAGACCATACCCCAATCGGTCATGAGAACCTATGCAGGTCTTGTTGGATGGCCGTTCAGCTTGTGTGTCGTCTTCCCAAAAGCGTAGCTGGGGGCTCCATCGAGGGAAGGCAGCAGACAGGATGCCGACAAGTGAATAAAAGATGACAAGAAGTGGTGGAATCAATCCTGAAATGGTAGATAAGCGGTCTCAGGGTCGATTTTAGGAGGTAAAACACCCCCATCACTCTTTCTTGGCTTGCTCCAATAACCCCTCGAGATTGGCCATTGTCTCTTTCGAGATTACTCATTACTCCTCCCCGGATTGCTCATTGTCTCTTTGTCGGATTGTTCTAAAGATAAGTGCTGGCAGAAGCGGCTGAATGCCGGCATATAGCAAAAGTCCCGAACACGGAATACGTGTTCGGGACTAATCCATTACAATGTTTCTATTACATCACTTCTTGACAAGTGTCATATTATACATTTTCTGTAATTCTCCTGCATGTGCACTCTTCGTGAACGAACGAGACTTGAATGCTTCCAAAGAGAAACAGCCAATGGTGTAGTCTCCAAATGTTCCACCCAAGGCACCATAGGTACCTAAGGTCTTATCGTAAGAGAAAGACACCTTACCGGTGTAATTGGTATTAAAAGAAGTCCAATATTCACCTTTCTTGTCATAGAATATATTATAGATATAATAGGTTTTTCCCTCTGAGACAATACTGCCTAAATACCGGCCACTCTTAATAGAGATGGAGAAATCTTTTTCATCAGAGGTGATAGGCAGAGTGAGGTTATCTGTAGTAAACTGCAATTCCGTTTCTGTCAGCGTAGCCTCCGTAGCAGAATACTTAGTGTCTGTGGGCTTGTCCTTAAAGACTACGTAGTATTGACCTAAGATATCTTTCTTGAAATCACGCTGCATTACCAAAATGGAATCAACCACCGAGCCCACCGTAAACTTGATGTAACCGGCACGGATTTTACCCGTGTTGTTATCGGTAGTAGTGAGCACCAGCTTGCCGTCTTTCATTTCAGCCGTCATCCAATCGGCAGTAGTGGCGAGCGTAGGTGTCACGTTGTGCCAAAGGTCGATGTTTCTTGTTGCAGCAAAGTCGTCTAAGATGATTTCATTTTTGCCACCTGTCGTGAATATCGTGCCCATCTGTTGTACCACAACATAGACGGAATCTGCTCCCGACCATACGGTAACACGTGAAGAACGGCTTTCTTTGTTTCCATTCGCTGCAACAGTCACTTTGATATTCGTGCCTTCAATAGTAGCGGTACACCAATCCATAGACGTAGAAACCTTTGTGATACCGTCGGGGGCATTCACACTGAACGTCTTGGTTGCCGAGGCAGCACTGAACGTAAGGTCTTGACTGACTATAGAAAGCGAAGGCGTATGAGCGTAAGGATTGTCTACCTCATCGCTGCAAGATGCCAACCCGATGAGGGAAAGACATGCCAAGAGGAATATATAATACTTTTTCATAACTGTTTATTGTTTGGTTAGACTCTTAATATTAGGAATCCGGTTATTGCCGTTGATAAACCATGAGGATACTGTCAGCTGACCTCCACTGCTTCCATCGGCATTGACTGTCCAAAGGATGTAAGAGTCGGTAACGAAAGACTTATCCGCTTTGTTATCAACGAAATTGAAAACGGGATTTGTCTTGTCACCATTCCACTGCGTAACCATACCCGTCTTTGGATCCCAAGAAAGGTAACCGCCGTGCGCTAAGTCCCATCCACAAATCATAACGGTCTTCCCACCAACTTCACCTATCTTTTGTGAATTAAACGAAAGGACACCTGTAGACTTGTTGTAAGGCAACGTTATCTGATAATTGGCATTGAGACCAGACATCAGGTAAGCGGTCTTATCGGCATTAGCCGTCAGCGTCACGTTGATGGTCTTATTCGTATCATAAGTCAGCACATAGTTTCCGGCATAGAGGTCGAAAGGTGCATAGCCTTCGGGATAAGAGCATTGCAAGGTAACGGCGTTACCGTTGGCATCTTTTCCTTCAAGCTTGAGATTGTCGGCATTGAAGTCGAAAGAAGATACGCTGATACCTCCCATGTTGATGGGGCGATAGAAGCGGATGCCCGTAGATGTGAAGACAAAGGCCACTGTCTTCTCTTCTGCCGATGCATTCTTGCCATCTTTATAGATGAGTTGACGGCTGTCGAGGTCGAAAGACCCTTTAAGCGTGGTTGAACCAAACGCTCCTGCCACCAATCCGACTTGGAAGTTCTCTGTCATGGCTGCAACTTTCTGCAGATAAGTATCGGCACTCTCGGTCAGCTTATACATATATAATATGTTGCCGGTACGCTTAGCGTGCACTTTCATCTTATCGGCTCCGATGCTGTCGATGATATACTCGAAGTCTCCATTATAGCCTTGATACCTCTTTGCCGAAGGCGTAGAGAAGAAATGCATGAACTCGTTGTATGTATCGAACGTGAGAACGGGACCCATATCGTTGGTCATACCATAATAGCTGGTGCGCTCTTGTCCGAGAGCCAATTCGGTTTTTGCCGTCACTTGCTCAGCATCAAACTTACAGGTAAAGGCATATCCGCCATACTTCTGCTCCTTGTGGGGGAATATTTCGAATACCCAACCATGCTCGGGAGCAATCAGCGCGGCTTTCGCCTCTGCCTGATATTCCTGCATTCTCAAAGAGGATGACTTATCGAAGATGTCTTCCTGATCTTTCAGACAGGACTGAAGAAAGAACATGGGCAAAGCCATCAACAAGCCGATTAATATTCTATTTGTTTTCATAATCGTCGGTTTAATGTTTATTTAACAGTCAAGTCAGTGATATCGATTTTGCCGGCAGCCACATCGGCCTGACGTCTTTGCACTACATCTCGTAAGGCATCGAGGTCTATGTTCCATGCTGTCTTCATGTATCTCTTCACGATATCCATCTTGGAAGTAATGAGAGCACCACCATTGGTGCCACCTAAGGCTACCATGCGGTCCCACTCTGCTTTCGTATTTACTACATAAGTAGACAAGAGTTCGGCAATATCCTCAACATCGGAATGTTGCGAATAAGGAGTGATAAAGCCGTGCAGATAACAATAATTGTTAGCTACACCATTTTTCTGGTCTCTATCCGTGTTGTAACCATCATAGGGATGGGTACTCCAACTGTCAGACACATAGGCTGAGCCGGTGATGAGCTTAAATGCTGCCGGGTAGTCTTTGTTCTGGTTCAGGATGTGGGTAAACTCGTGATGAATGGTTTTGAAGTAGAAATGATTCAATTGCTCGATATCATGTTCATAGGTTGTAATATAATTAGAACCCGTCATCAAAATCTTCTTTCCATTCTCTGCAGTACCCAAAATGATTGTTCCGTTGTTGCGATATTCGAATTCGCCGATACAATAAATCAATTTTGGAAACACCGAACGAGTGAAACCGACACCTCCCACTTCATCGTATGCCTCGATGCAAAGATACTTAATAAGGTGTGCCATCTTAACGGCATCCTCGTATTTTGCAGGTATCGTGAAGTAGTTCATATCGCCTTCATTATCTACATAACGATATTTAAAACGTATGTTGTAGGGATCTACATAGTTAGCCTTCAACCATTTATCGAGTGGTGTCTGCACCGTTTGACCGACAGTAATAATACTTGTCTTGTCCGGTTCATCGTTCGAACACGACAAGAGACAAGCACTCGTCGTCGCAAGGAACAAGGCTGAATATATGAATTTTTTCATTTCATTAGGTCTTTAATGGTTATTATTTGCGTGGATTAGGTGTTAAACCGGCTTGAATGACCTTCATCGGTATCTGGATTGCCCTGCGCTCGTCATCTTTCGTCAATAGGTCTGTTATCTTGGAAGGTTGTCCGGACTCATTCAAAAGACGACGCGGAATCTCAATACCGTAGCGTTTGATATCAAACCAACGCATACCTCCATGCAACGTTTCTATGCGGCGGAATCCTAATACACACTGCAACATGGTTTCCTGCTGGCTGCGTTCGGCATCGATAGTAAAGCTCGGATGGAGATGTTTCTTTACTGTAGACTTCTTCTTGTCTGTATCGTCATACGAATAACCCACAGAATTATAGAATGTCATGATGTCATTAGGCGTATAAGTGGGGTCATCCTTCAGGATATTAGCCGCCCACATGCTCAAATCGGCTGCCGCTTTATCGTATTCTTTCTTCATTGTGTACGCTTCAGCACGGTTCAGCAAACACTCATCGGCCGTGAATAAAGTATTGACAGCACGTCTAAAGCCTACTTGGGCGATAGGATCGGTAATCTCGAAGAGTGCCGGATATTTCCAGAAGATAGTCATATCCAAGTTTGTTGCCGAATACTTTGCCATTCTGGAGTAGTATACTGATTTGCCGTGAGCATCAACACTCTCTCCCCAAATGTTCTTAGCATTACCTGTTTCATTCTCTGCCAAGTAGGAAGAGTGTGCATACCGCGAATAAGCATAATAAGGATTAAAGACAAGACCGATACTTGAATACGACGTAGCAAGGAGCAGGTTACAGTTCAAATCTGCTGAAATGTAATGCTCTTCGATAGCCTGACGACCGGCATCGCCTTGCGGCATAGAGCCTACATGTTCCCAGTCACGCAACATGGACTGAGGATTGGAGCCTAAACACAGGTTGGCATACTCAATAGCCTTGTCCCATTGCTCATAGTACAGATAGAAACGGCATGCGAAAGCATATGCTGCTTGCGTGTTGAAGTGGTACTTCGGTACACTCAAATGGGCATCGCCTACCAAAGGAAGTGCTTCCAACAAGTCTTTCTCTATCAGTTTATAGTCCTCAGCTACAGTGCCTCGATCATACTTCGGGAAAAGAGAAGTCTCCGACTTCGTGGCATACGGTATACCCAAATCCTTGGTACTGGTCGTTGCATTGTAGTTCTTGCAGAATATATTGACCAACATGAAGTGGTTGTAAGCACGGCAGAGGAGAGCTTCGCCCTTGCATTCACGCAGTGTAGACGTGCGGGGGCCTCCCATTTTATCAATGGCTTCAAGTGCATGATTGGCTGCAGCAATAGCCCGATAAGATGCATTCCAGAAACGTTCTGTATCATCGTTATTCGTCTCTGTGAGGTCTTTCCATGCATAAACTTCATCAAAGAAGCGGTCGGTATAGGGGCTTTCTTCACCCGTATCGTCCACATTATCCGACATTACCTCGGTAATGAAAACGTAGCTGTTTGTCGGATAAGCGGATGTAAGCAGGGTTTTCACTTTCAATTCCGAATCTATCTCTGCACGATTATCCGGCATGGTGTCGAGGAAATCGTTGCAGGAAGAGAACTGAAGAGTCAGCAATGACAGTGCAATAACCGACGCTGATATATTGATTCTTTTCATAATGAAACGTATTTTTATAGTCCTAATCTTAATGTAAGTGTAAACTGTTTAGGCATCGGCACAGCCACACCACCAGAATTGAAGAACTCCGGATCTTGTCCGTTCAGCTTCTTATCAGCATATATCAGGAAAAGGTTGGTGGCTTGGAGCTTCAACGCGAGATTGGTCAGGCTCAAACGACTGGCAAGACTCCTTGGGAAGTCGTATGCCAAAGATATCTCTTTCATACGAATAAAGTCGCCTTTAGCAATACGGGCATCAGAGAAGTTATAGGCATTGTAAGCATAACTTAAGTGCGGATCCAAGTTGTTCTGACGGAGACTTGCAATTCCTGGCACATTGGTTCTGCGCTCGTCGCCCGGAACTGTCCAGCGGTTTTTAAATTCTTTCGGTGTAGAAGTGAGGTCATCATATCTGTTCGAGAATACGGGGTCTAAGCGAACCACGTTTCCAAAAGAATAGGTAACGAACACATTCAACGTGATTCCTTTATAGGTAAAGATGTTTCCAAAACTACCTACGTCGGTGGGATCCACGCTACCTTCATACTTCAAGAACTTCAACTTTTCGGGGTCACGGGTCTGGAAATAGATTCCGGTGGTCGTGATGTTGCCATCCTGATCGAGGAAAGTCGGCAAACCTTCGTGATTCAGGCCTTTGAACGGAATAGAGAACAATGCTCTTACGGGGTATCCCACTTGGGTAAAGCCCTGTCCGGAAACATAGTCGATGAGTCGTTCGTCGGTATCCAACTTCGTCACTTCATTGTGTGTATGCGAATAGATGAAGTTGGTTGTCCAAGAGAAGTCCTTGTTTTTAATATTCACTGTAGAAAGCGACAACTCAATACCATTGGATTTCATCGTAGCGATATTACCGTATTTCGTAACCTGACCGCCGATACCTTGTGTTGTAGCAGGACCTATCAGGTCGTAGTTGTTACGTTTATACCAGTCTACTGTGAAGTTGATACGGTTTTTCAGGAATCCCATATCGAGACCAATGTTGAACTCGTGTTTCTTCTCATAGGTCAAATCTTCGTTTGCCAATGCAGAGAGGTACAGCTCACTTTCCCTTACACTTGAAAACGGACGCCAAGGTGTACGGCTTCCGATGACAGCCAACGAGTTGGTAACGGAAGGCGGTTCGGCCGTCAGAGAGTAAGACAGACGCAGCTTGAGGAAAGACATTACTTTCTCGAACTGGTTAAACCACTTTTCTTCATGCACGTTCCATGCACCCGAAATATTCCATGTAGGCAGCCAACGGGCACTGTTACTGTGTCCCAGACGGTTAGAACCTTCATAACGCACGGTACCGTTGAGGTTGTAGATACCTTTATATGAATAGGAAGCTGTTCCGAAGAAAGCCACACTACGGTTATGTTTGTTGCTCAACGTGTAGTAGTCCAAGTTCGTTTCCACGCCCTTCTTAAATACTTGGTAAACATAGTTGGGGATTTCACCCATAGAGTATTGCATACCCCAGCCACGGAACCAATTCGACCGACGGTCAGCAGAGTTTGCCTCCATACCACCATAGAAGTTCACGATATGGTCTTTTGCATATACGTCGTTGTACTGTGCGGTGGCACGGAAGTCCCATCCGAACATTCTGTTATCAGTGCGTTCGTAGATACCACCGTCAGGAAGGAGAGTCATAGGGAGTGCATAGGGGTTATCAGGGTCTGTGTAGAGAAGCGGATTACGCTTTCTGATGGTAGATGTACCCATAGCTCTATAGGCCTGTGCCTGATTGGATTCATCCTTAATAATATGTTCTTGCGAGGTTGCGGAGAACTTAGCTGAGGCAAGCAGTGAAAGCTCTACCTTGCTGATAGGATGATAATTCAGACGTCCCTGTACACGGATATCGTTCACATTCAAGTCCATATAGTTGTTATTCAACTCGTTATAGATATTGAACGGAGCATAGTTACGTGTATAGTAGGCATTGGGATCCAAAGCCCTCGATGTGTTCAAAGCATACGAATAGGGGTTGATGTCGAAGTCGCGCTTCACTTCTCCCGTAACGGCATCTGTTTCACTGCTCAATGTACCGGGAGCGCGTTGCTTACGATAAGAAGCATTGCTGATGAGGTTTACATTCACCTTGCTGGACAAGCGGTAAGAAGTGTTCAAGTTACCGGTGAAACGCTGTACACGGCTTTGCTTCGTCCAACCCGGGTCGAACATAGCACTCAATGAAGAATAGAACTGTGCCTTGTCCGTACCACCCGAGATACTAACGGAGTGGTTGTGCATAACGGCATTCGAGAAGAGGTCGCCAAACCAGTTGGTGTTGCGATATTCGGCAGCTCTCAGATAGTTTCCGATGGCTTCATCCGTGTTGGCAAGGGCGAACTGACCGGTAGCGGGATCATACTGGCTAAGGAGTTGATACATCTTTCCGTAGATACCGCTGCTGGCAGAAGTAGCAAGCTCGGCATAATTCAGATAACCTTTTTGCTGTAACTCCTGATAAACACCCATTTGGTCTTGTGAGTTCATGATATTGAATTCCCTGTAGCTGGGCTTCAGACGCATGGTGTATTCACCTGTATAGTTGATGTGTGCCTGTCCGGCTTTACCTTTCTTCGTGGTAACAACAATCACACCGGCCATAGCGCGAGCACCGTAAATAGAAGTAGCAGAACCGTCTTTCAAGATTTGAAAGCTCTCGATGTCGTCTGAGTTCAAACCTGCAATAGCGGAACTGATAAGGGTGTTAGCATCACCTGATGACAATTGGTCAGCACTAACATCTACCACATCTTCCATAATGACACCATCTACTACCCATAACGGTTTTGAACTACCATAGATAGAAGTAGCACCACGCACGCGAATCTTAGGCGCCGTACCGAACGTACCCGATACATTCTGCACCGAAACACCTGCTGCGCGGCCTTCGAGTGAACGACTGATGTCGGCCACACCGTCTACCTTAGCGCCTTTGGCGTCAATTTGCGTAGTAGAACCCGTAAAGAGTCGCTTGTCAATCTTTGTCATACCAGTCACGACGACTTCTTCGAGCGCCGTATTGGGTCTTAGCACGACCCGCATGTTAGGCTGGGCTGTTACAGTAACAGTCTCCATACCTACATAACTGATAACAAGTTTTTTACCAGCGGCAACATCCAAAGAGAAGTGTCCTTCCATGTTTGTCACGGTTCCAAGTTTACTTCCTTGGACAACAACAGATGCACCTATGATAGGCTCACCATCCTCTTGGGATACTACGGTTCCGGAGATTTTAGTCTGTGCCAATGCCATTCCTACAAATAGGAACAGACCGGCAAACACCATACTAAGTCTTTTGTCCATAAATCCTCTTGTTAAAGTTAATAAATTGTTTGTGTTATTCAAATGATTCACAAAGATATGTTATTTTTAAGTAAGTTCCAAAAAATCTGACAAAAAAAAATCATTCATCTACTACTTTTTTTGTTTTCAATCCATAAAAGCGCGCTAAAAACAGTGAAAAACGATAACAGACGTTATCATTTCCCAACCAAATTGTCAGTAAATTAACAAGAGGAAAGATTACTGAACCGTTTTTTTGTATTAATTGAAGGTAAAGTAACCTCTTATGCTATACAAAATGTCAGATTCTGATTGTTTTTCAAACTTCATCAAGAAAAACAGGCCTTTCATGCCGAAAAACCAAGAAGAAAAAATAAACATCCATACAATGACCCCGCCGATGCTATATCCGCTTCCTAAAGTCTATATATATAATATGGTGTAAAACCAAATTTCAGACAAAAGGTTTTCTTTCGTTTCATCTACCAACCGATTCCCATTCACGCCGTCATCTCTTAAAGGAAAGTTGGTCATGAGAGCCTGTACACATTTTGCCGGATACTCGTTCAGATGTCGACAAGCAAATAAAAGATGACAGAAAGCGATGGAATTCATACGCGAGGGCGGGATAAGAGAATCTTGTCCAATAGTCCCAAAGGGAGTAAAAGGCATTCCGCTTCACCTCCATGTATATGATTAATAAGGATGTGTCGCACTTACAGCGCTCCATTTAGGGGAATGCTCTATACCCAGCGCTATGCGCTGGGCTGACATATTGCGCTCCTTCAGAGCTTATTCGGGGGAGTGTCATCTACCCGATGCTATGCGATAGGCTGATATACCGCACTCTTGCAGAGCTTATTCGGGAGAGTATCATCTACCCAATACTATGCGATAGGCTGACATACCGCACTCTTCCAGAGCTTATTCGGGAGAGTATCATCTACCCAATACTATGCGATAGGCTGACATACCGCACTCTTGCAGAGCTTATTCGGGAGAGTATCATCTACCCAATACTATGCGCTGGGCTAACATACTGTACACTTTGCTTTTCGTTCCGCTTATCCGCTTCGCACAACGAACATCGTTTCAGAACTCATCCTTGTCCTATGAGCAGGTAAAATGTAGGTTGGCGTGAATTGCAACTACATGCTTTTAAGACTTAAAAAGTAAGCGCTGTAGGCGCGTAAGATGTCAGCCCAAGGCAACGCCTTGGGTAAAAAGACGCCACAAAATGGAGCGCTGTAAGTGCGAAAGACCTTTTTCTTTCATTTTCATATATATAGATGAACGGGATGTGGCGCACTTACAGCGCTCCATTTAGGGGAATGCTCTATACCCAGCGCTATGCGCTGGGCTAACATATTGCACTCCTTCAGAGCTTATTGGGGGGAGTGTCATCTACCCGATGCTATGCGCTGGGCTTGATATGTTACGCGCTTACAGCGCTTAGGCTACGCCTCATGGCATCATAAGATACGCGAGTTTGGGATAAGGCTATCGGACTGTAAGCCCCGAGGGGGCGACAGACCTTAGGCAGGGCATGGAGCTCGTAAGAGAGCAATTGCAAATCGCCGGCACAAAACGGGACGTGAAGCAAAAAGGCAACCCCTGATAAGCATGTGTGGAAAGATGAACCCTGTAGGGGTGAAGGAAGATTAGTGTTCTGTCGCCTTTGCTTCCTCTCCGTTTCAGCGAACTTCGTTTCAGGGCTTAGACTGCGGGACTCCACGACACAGGGGCTACGCTATCACTTACCCCTGTCTAAGGTCTTTCGCCCCGATGGGGCTATTAGATAAAATTCTCTTGTCCCGAACTCGCGCATGAATGATAAACTATTGATAATCAGCAGCATACAAAACAAAATGAAAAAGGTATGCTTTGAGCGTGTAAAAGGATAGCTTTGAAGACTTAAAAAGATAGCTTTGAGGCGATGAAAGGATAGCTTTTAGCGGATGAAAGTTGTCTTTCCAAGAAGGTAAAAGTCGAGTATTGTCATGGCTGCCATTGCCTCGACGATGGGTACAGCTCTGGGTACGGCACACGGGTCATGTCTCCCCTGCGTGGTGAAAGCGGCAGGCAAGCCGTCGGTATTTAAAGTGTCTTGGTGACGGAGCAGGGTGGCAACAGGTTTAAAAGCTACCCTGAAATAAATGTCTGCTCCATTGCTGATGCCTCCTTGTATGCCTCCGCTGTTGTTTGTTGAGGTCTTTATATTCCCGTTCTCATTCACGAAAACATCGTTTTGCTCGCTTCCTCTCCCCCGAGCACTTTCAAATCCAAGTCCGTATTCAAAGCCTTTCACGGCATTGATGCTAAGCATTGCGCTGCCAAGAGCAGCATGTAGCTTTCCAAACTCCGGTTCACCGAGACCTGCGGGGCAACCTTTTACGACACAGGTGACGACTCCTCCCACGGTGTCGCCGGCCTCTTTGACCGAAAGAATGAGGTTCTCCATCTCACGAGCCATTTGTTTGTCGGGGCAGCGAACAGGATTTTCTTCTGCTTGTGCAAGGTCATAGAGCCGATAATCGTTCTGTAATGCAAGTGTGCCTATTTGCGATGTATAGGCCAGAATCTCTACTCCAATCTGTCGTAAGGCTAATTTTGCAAGCGCACCGGCCACACATCGCGCAATGGTAACACGGGCTGAAGAGCGTCCTCCGCCTCGAAAATCGCGCAAACCATACTTCTTATAGTAGGTAAAATCAGCGTGTGAGGGACGAAAAAGGTGTTGTATGTTGTCGTAATCCTTAGAATACTGATGGGTGTTATGTATCATAAAACCTATCGGACAGCCGGTGGATTTGCCTTCAAAAATACCACTTAGCAACTCCACTCGGTCGCTTTCTTGGCGGCCGGTGGTAAGTTTGCTCTGTCCCGGGCGACGTCTTTGCAGCTCGTTTTGCACGAACGCATCATCTATTTCGATACCGGCGGGCATCCCATCGATAATCCCTCCTATGGCTTCGCCATGACTTTCGCCGAAGGAAGTCAATCTGAATATGTTGCCGAAAGTGTTGCTCATTGTTGCCGTCCGTTTCTATCCAAGGTTTTGTCGGTATCCTTACCGATGTTTCTCGTATCTTCGTAACAGGGTTGTTTCAATGACACCCGCATCTGCCGTCATGTCCATGGCCGTGGTGATGGTGGTGTTCGTGGCCATGGTGGCAGCCTTCGTGCCCGTCTCCCTCTTCGCAACCACAGCTTCCACAACCGCATCCACAACTTCCCTCGCCACTCAACGCGTTGAGCATAGACTGTATTTCGTCTTTTGTTGCTTCACGGTTTTCTACTATTTTCCCTACGAAATGGAGGTCGCAACCTGCCAAAGGGTGGTTTAAATCTACTTTCACCTTATCGTCGGAAATATCGAGCACACGACCGTTAAACCTGTTTCCATCTTCGTTTTGCAAAGGAATAATGGCATCGACATAGATGTTGTCGTGGTCGAAATGGCCGTTGATGGTAAAAATATCTTTGCTTAAATCGAGCACGCGCTCTGCTTCGTGGTCGCCATAGGCCTCTTGCTTACTCAACGTAAAATCGAAAGTGCCGTTTGTTTCCAGCCCTATTACGTTGCTCTCAAAGCATTCTATGGTTGTACCAAAACCGCTGATAAAGCAAAAAGGCTTGTCTTCCGGCGCTTCCTCCACCAACTCTTCTTGCCCATTCGTTATTTTATACAGCGTGTAAGCCACAGCTAAGTACTTGTTCTCTGTTTGTTCCATATCTTCTTTTTTATATATAACTATTTGATGCAAAGGTACGAAAAAGTTGAGAGATACCAATGACGGGCTGCCTACTGTTTTTGTATGAGGAGGTCTGATTGTTGGTTTTACGGTTTTATAGGAGACCAAGAGAGAGATAGAAGTAAACTATTGGAGATGGTAATTGATTGATATAGAAAGGGATGCGGACACAAAAGATTTGAAAAGGAATAAGATTGAGTTGCAATCTGTCTCGGTTCAGGCCTGCGAGAAAGGGGAAAAATAGAAAGAGAAAAGGAACAAGAAATAAGTGCGGCTCTCGTCAGCTACGTGCCCGCCTTATGGAAAACGAGGAGGTGCCTTTTCTATCTTGAGAGATTGTTCCTTAGCAGAAGGCTTGTTGGTATCTGTAGGTTTAGGAGTAGAGGTTGGCTTCATCGCCTTTACTGCTTGTTTTTGTTTGATGGATTTCCGATTCATCTTGGCCGATAATGTGGCCTCATCCACGGTATCTTTTTTCCATCTTTCAGTAAGACTGTAGCCTTCGTCGTTGACTTGGAAGTCTATCTGTGGGAGTGTTATCGGCGTTTCATCTCGATAGGGAATCTTAACGGTGTTGGCCAACTCTATCTCTACAGTGGCAACCCCTTGAGACAGCATGCCAATCTCCTTAGCTGCTCTCCATGATAAGTCGATGACGCGGCCTCTTCTATATGGGCCTCGGTCGGTTACTTTCACCAATACAGAAAGGCCGTTTGATAGGTTTGTTACTTTAAGAATGCTGCCGAAAGGGTAAGTACGATGTGCACAGGTAAGGCTGTCGTGGTGCACTCTTGCACCGCTACTTGTCCTAGCACCTGTTGCCCTCTTTGAATAAAAAGAAGCCTTACCCCTCTGTTGTGCAAACAGAGCAGTAAGGCTAAACAGTATCGATAATATCGTGACGATGCTTCTCCGATATATCACTATATTATATTTTACATTTATACAATGCCCTGAGCCATCATGGCATGAGCAACCTTCATGAATCCGGCAATGTTCGCACCCTTCACGTAGTCAATGTAACCATCCTTTCCTGTGCCGTATTTCACGCACTGTTCGTGGATAGATGACATGATATGGTGCAGACGCTCGTCTACTTCCTTACCTGTCCATGAGAGACGGATAGAGTTCTGTGTCATTTCAAGACCTGAAGTGGCTACACCTCCTGCATTTACAGCCTTACCCGGAGCAAAGAGTGTTTTGGTTGCAACAAATTTCTCGGATGCCTCTGCCGTGCAACCCATGTTGGATACTTCGGCAACACATACGGGTTTGTTGGCCAAAATCTTGGCTGCATCTTCTCCATTGAGCTCGTTTTGTGTGGCACAAGGCAGGTAAATGTCGGCTTTAGCCTCCCAAGGCTTCTTGCCAGCAAAGAACTTAGAACCCGGGAACTTATCGGCATAAGGTGCACAGATGTCGTTACCACTGCTTCTCAATTCAAGCATATAAGCGATTTTCTCTGCGTTTAAGCCTGCCTCATCAAGTATATAACCGTCAGGTCCACTGATGGTAATTACTTTAGCTCCTAACTCTGTCGCTTTCTTTGCTGCACCCCAAGCCACGTTACCGAAGCCACTGAGTGCAATGGTCTTTCCTTTAATGTCGATACCTTTGGTCTCGAGCATCTGATGTACAAAGTAGAGGGCACCATAACCGGTTGCTTCAGGACGGAAGATAGAGCCACCCCATTCCAATGCTTTACCGGTAAGAACACCTTCAAACTGGTGAGTAAGCTTCTTATACATACCGAAGAGATAGCCAATCTCACGGCCACCTACACCGATATCACCTGCAGGAACGTCTACGTTAGGACCGATATGACGATATAGTTCGGTCATGAAAGCCTGGCAAAAGCGCATGATTTCAGCGTCGCTCTTTCCACGGGGAGCGAAGTCGGAACCACCTTTTCCACCACCCATAGGAAGTGTGGTGAGTGCGTTCTTAAAGGTTTGTTCGAATCCGAGGAACTTTAAGATAGAGAGGTTTACCGACGGATGGAACCGCAAACCGCCCTTATAGGGACCAATTGCGCCGTTGAACTGTACGCGATAACCGATGTTTACCTGTACTTCACCTTTGTCATCTACCCAAGGCACACGGAATGTGATGATACGCTCAGGCTCTACCATACGCTCAATCACTTTCGCTTTCTCAAATTCGGGATGCTGATTGTAGACTTCTTCTACGGAGAGAAGAACCTCTCTTACTGCTTGTAAGAACTCTGATTCACCTGGATGTTTGGCCTCCAAGGCTGCCATGATTTTTTGAACTTCCATAGTAATTATGTTTGTTAGGTATAATGTGATTAGAATGTTATTAAGACAATGCAAATGTAAACCTTTTATTTTTACCTGCCAAATAAAAAGAGAAGAAAATTCATTCCTAATCATCTTTGCAGCAAAAGCATCAAAGTTTTTGGGGAAATGTTTGTTCCTTTAATGGAAAAGCCGTAATTTTGCAGCTGGTTCAAGGGTTCCGTAGCTCAGTTGGATTAGAGCAACAGCCTTCTAAGCTGTGGGTCTTGGGTTCGAATCCCAACGGAATCACTCCGACAATCGCTGAGGACAGGCATGCTATTGGCGTGTCTGTCCTTTCTCTTAAACGACATTGTAAAGCAAAGAAAGATGAGGCTTAAAAAGAGGAAGTGGCACGCTTTAAGCGGTCAAGAACTGACCGAGATGGACAAACAGGTGATGTATTGGGAGAACAAAGGCAAGGAAGTGCCGTCGAGAGATTTAATCAAAACACCCGAGCAGATAGAGGGAATACGCAGAAGCGGCATCGTGAATACCGGCGTACTCGATGAAGTGGCCAAACATATCTGCGCGGGTATGAACACGTTGGAGATAGATCATATCTGCTACGACTACTGTACATCCCACGGTGCCATACCTGCCTGCCTCAATTATGAAGGCTTTCCCAAGAGTGTCTGTACGAGTATCAACGAAGTAGTGTGCCATGGCATCCCCAAAGAGACGGATGTGCTGAAAGAAGGAGACATCATCAACGTAGACTTTACCACCATTCTCGACGGTTATTATGCCGATGCTTCACGCATGTTTATTATCGGAAAGACCTCTCCGGAGAAAGAGCAGTTGGTGCGAGTTACCAAGGAATGTCTTGAAATAGGTGCCGAGGCAGCCCGTCCTTATGGCTTTGTGGGCGATATCGGACATGCCATTCAGAAGCATGCAGAGAAGTATCATTATGGCGTAGTGCGCGATTTGTGCGGTCACGGTGTGGGTCTTCATTTCCACGAAGAACCTGAAGTGTTGCATTTCGGCCATCGTGGCACGGGCATGTTGCTCGTACCGGGTATGGTCTTCACCATCGAACCGATGATTAATATGGGCACATGGAAAGTGTTTATCGATGCTGACGATGAATACGGATGGGAGGTTATTACAGGCGATGAACAGCCCAGTGCGCAATGGGAGCATACTTTCCTCATGACAGAACATGGCGTAGAAATCCTTACACAATGAGCAAACGCAAGGACATATATATATTAGGTATAGAAAGCAGCTGCGACGATACATCGGCGGCAGTACTGCGCAACGACGTGTTGCTTAGCAATGTAACGGCTTCTCAGGAAGTTCACAAGGCTTACGGAGGCGTTGTTCCCGAGTTGGCATCCCGTGCCCATCAACAAAATATCGTACCTGTCGTTGATCAGGCACTCAGCCGTGCCGGCATCACAAAAGAGCAACTGACTGCTATAGCCTTTACACGCGGCCCGGGATTGATGGGCTCTCTACTTGTGGGCGTGAGTTTTGCCAAGGGACTTGCCCGTTCGTTGGACATTCCTTTGGTAGATGTCAATCATTTACAGGGACATGTTTTGGCACATTTCATTAAGGAAGCCGATGCTGACACCCACGTTCCGCCCTACCCATTCCTCTGCCTGCTTGTAAGCGGAGGTAATTCGCAAATCGTGAAAATCAATGCTTACAACGATATAGAGGTGCTGGGGCAGACCATCGACGATGCTGCCGGAGAGGCCATCGACAAGTGTTCCAAGGTCATGGGCTTAGGATATCCGGGCGGTCCCATTATCGACCGACTCGCACGACAGGGCAATCCGCATGCTTATCGCTTTGCAGAGCCTCGCATCTCGGGGCTTGATTACAGCTTCAGCGGCCTGAAAACATCGTTTCTCTACAACCTGCGAGAGTGGACAAAAGAAGATCCTGACTTCATCGAGCACCACAAAGAAGACCTTGCTGCGAGCTTAGAATATACCATTGTCGATATTCTGATGAAGAAACTCCGTGAGGCGGTCAAACAAACAGGTATCACCCATGTGGCCGTGGCTGGTGGTGTATCAGCCAACAACGGGCTTAGGAACGCTTTCCATGAGCATTCCGAGAAGTACGGATGGACGATTTACATACCGAAATTCAGCTATACGACAGATAATGCGGCCATGATTGCCATTACCGGATACTACAAGTACCTTGACGGAAAGTTTTGCTCCATCAGCAAACCGGCTTTTTCTAAGGTCACTTTCCAATAAATGCAACCATCAGTTGATATAAATATTTCACCCTTAAACAATTGAAATCATGGGATTGGAAAATAAAATTTTAAGCAAAGAGATTCAGCAACTGCTCTACGAAACAGGAAAAACCGTGGGCACGGCTGAAAGTTGTACAGGCGGCAGAATTGCCGAATCTATCATCGCTGTACCGGGGGCATCCACCTATTTCAAGGGAGGTATCATCGCCTACACCAATGAAGTAAAAGAAAAACTCTTACAGGTAGACCATCATTTGCTGGAAGAGAAAACCGCCGTTTGCGAGGAAGTGGCCGAAGCCATGGTAAGAGGTACGATTCATACGCTGAACGTAGATTATGCCATCGCTTCCACCGGTGTGGCCGGACCGGGAGGAGGAACGGCCGAAATCCCCGTCGGTACCATCTGGTTGGCTTGTGGAAACAAGGATAAAATCGTGACCATGAAACTGACGGAAGACGAAGGCCGCGATATCAATTTAGCCGTTGCTACGAGTAAAGCCTTGCAAATGTTTCTCGCATTTCTGCAGGAAGAACAGTCCGTAACACCCAAAGGATAAATCGACCGCCAAAATATTTTGACACAACAGGGCACCCATCAACTCAAAAAAAAACTTAAATGCCTCTTTTCTTACATAGAATATTTGGGCGTTTCGTATAAAAAACGTAATTTTGCACCCTGTTTGGAATAGTTACATAAACGGAAAAATATAAAATTAAGATAGAGATGTCGAAGATTTGTCAGATTACAGGGAAGAAAGCACAGATAGGCTGCAACGTTTCCCACTCAAAGCACCGCACAAAGCGCAGTTTTGATGTGAACTTATTCAATAAAAAGTTCTACTACGTGGAAGAGGGCTGCTGGATTAGCCTGAAAATAAGTGCCGCCGGTTTACGCCTTATCAACAAGGTTGGACTTGATGCTGCTCTTAAGCAAGCTGTCTCCAAAGGTTACTGCGAATGGAAAGATATTAAAGTGATAGGAGAATAAGAACTATGGCAAAGAAAGCAAAAGGCAATAGGGTACAAGTCATTTTGGAATGTACCGAAATGAAAAATAGCGGACTGCCCGGAACCAGCCGTTACGTGACGACAAAGAACCGTAAGAACACGCCGGAACGTATGGAACTCATGAAATTCAATCCCATTCTGAAGAAAATGACACTTCATAAAGAGATTAAGTAATAACCCAATAAAACAGCTCAACATATGGCAAAGAAAACCGTTGCTACCCTCCACGAAGGCTCGAAGGATGGTCGCGCATATACAAAGGTTATCAAAATGGTGAAAAGCCCCAAGACCGGTGCTTATATTTTCGATGAGCAGATGGTGCCTAACGAGGCCGTTAAGGACTTCTTTAAGAACTAATCCTGATTTTCATATACAGATAAAAGGTTGCAACTTCAAGGTTGTAACCTTTTTTGTTGGTAGCCATCATCGCAAACAATGCCTGTTTGCTTTCTGCTTCTCTACTCGTCTTGTACCTAACAGAAAACGTTTTTAGGAGACCGCAGCTCCCCGTCTGACAGACACTTCTTCAACCATTGAAAGACTGCAAGACAGCCCGGGATTTGACAGAACATAGCTTTTACGTCCTCAAAGCTATCCTTTAACGCGCTCAAAGCTATCTTTTTACATGCTCAAAGCTATGCTCTTACAAATCATTTTGATAAAGCGTGTGTTTCGCGGGGTTATCGATGCTTGGCTTATCCCCTGCCGAAGGCTGAAAAACACCGTTATTATTCATCTGAGAAAGCATACCTTTGGATAAACGAAAAGAAAGCAATCAGAGCATTAAGGCTTCAAAAAGAAATAAAAATACACGACAAATAACGCAAAAAGAAAAGAAAAATACGCATTTCAAAGAAAAATATCGCAATTTATTTGGTTCGTATAGATTCTTTTTATATATTTGCGGTGATTGTTGTAAGGATGACTTCTATATCAACCAGTATAGAAATTTAAGTCAGAAGAAAAGTAAAGAGACTCATCACGCCGCGAAGGTCTGATGAGTCTTGCTTTTTGCTTGTATCTCGAGAACGTCAGTTGTTAAGCAATCGTTTGCTGAGGTATCTTACGGGATACCATGTGGAAAGTGCACCTACAAGGACTACCGTAAGGAAGACAATCAATACATCGCCATAATGCACACTTACGGGATAAGCATCTACAACGAAACTTCCACTGCTCTCGCCGAGGCTCACCCATCCGTACATCTGTTGCATCCAGCAGAGAAAAAGGCCAAGCAGTACACCCATGACTGCCCCAATGAAAGCAATCAAACGTCCCTCGAAAAGGAATATCTTCACGATTTGTTGATCGTCGGCACCTAAATTTCTCAGCGTCACCACATCGTTCTTCTTGTCGATAATGAGCATAGACAGCGAACTAACGATATTGAAACAAGCCACTACAAGAATGAAAGTAAGAAAGAGGTAGGCAATGATTTTCTCGATGTTCATGATGCGGAAGGTATCGGCATGTTGTTCGTAGCGATCGAGTATGCGGTATTTCTCTCCGGCGATGTGCTGCATGCGCGTTTTCACAGCTTCAACATCACAATCGGGTTTCAGCTTTATCTCCAACGAAGAGAGTTCGCCCTGCCGTTCAAAAAGGCTTCGTGCAAAGGCGATAGAGGTGAGAATGTAGCCTCGGTCGTAGCGTGCCTGCTTCACAGAGAAGACCACGCCCGGGGAGAAAAGCGAGTCTACAACAAAGCCGGAACGAGGGTTTGTGATGTCAAAATCGGCATCTCGTGAAGGAGCAAACAGTTTCAGATAGCCGTTCCATCGTGTTCCTGTGCCTAATACCTGTGCCAGCCGTATGCCGATGACACCATATTGCAGATTAGCCGCTTGCAGTCCGAAGGTGCCATCGCCATAGAGAATGTCTTCAATGTGCGTCAGTTGTGTGAAGTTATCTTCCACCCCTTTCACCGTTACCATGGCCTGCTTGTCGCGATAGACGGCTAATGCTTGGTCTTCCAGACACTCCGTGGCCACAGCAATCTCGGGTTGTTGGCGAATACGGGTGAGTATGGGGTCGTCGGAGGGTACGCTTTTCCCCTTTGCGGGCACGACTTCCAACTGCGGGTCAAAGGTCGTAAAGAGCGAGGCCACTAAGTCGTGAAAGCCGTTGAAGACACTTAACACGATGACAAGCGCCATGGTGGCCACAATCACTCCTATAACAGAGATGAGACTGATGACATTGATGGCGTTGGTACTCTTCTTTGAGAAGAGGTAACGACGTGCAATATAAAAGGGGAAATTCATTGTTCAAAGATAGTCGCATGCCGCATTGTGCGCGGGAAAAAGCTTTCTTTTTCGGCATTTTTCCGAAACTGCAAGCGGCAGATAAGCTGAAGCGCGTTTATTCTTGAGCGGTTTGCGAGGAGTTGCCGGCTTGCTTGTCTTTCTCTAACAGTCGGTCTATCTTTTCTATATAGTCGAGCGAATCGTCTAAGAAAAAGCGTACTTCCGGGATGATACGCAACTGATTGCGCACTCGTGTGCCAAGGTCGTAACGTATGGTTTGCGCGTTTGCGTTGATATTCTTTAATATCTCTTCGCCTCGTTCGGAAGGGAAGATGCTGAGATAGCCCGTGCAGATGCTCAAATCCGGTGATATGCGGCACCGCGTCACGCTGACCATCACACCGTGCATACTGCGTGTCTGGGTTTGGAAAATCAAGCTCAACTCCTTTTGTAACAGGCGTGCGATGCGGTTTTGTCTTGTCTCTTGCATAGTTATTTCTTTCTTCTTACTATGTGCAAAGGTAGTATTTATCAAGAAGAACACAAAAGTTTTATTCTCTTTATTTGTGACATAGGCCACTCTGCGCTACTTTTTCCGAATCAAAGTAAGCCCGTCTCTTAGCGGCAGTATCACCTTTTCCACCCGCGCATCGTTGGCAATGGCATCGTTGAAGGTTCTGATGCCGCGTGTCTGGGCATCTTTGTCATAGGCAGGGTCTGTCACATGACCATCCCAAAGGGTGTTGTCGGCCAAAATGAAGCCACCTTTCCGCAATATTGAAAGTGCCATTTCGTAGGTCTCAAGGTAAGTGCGTTTATCGCCGTCGATAAACACGAAGTCGAAAATAACGCCCAATTTGGGGGCTTCCTCCACAGCGTCGCCGATAAGGAAACGTATCTTTTCCGCCACCGAAGAGCCCTCTATCCATGGTCGGGTAAAGGCTTCCTGCTCATCGTTCACTTCAAATGTCCATACCATGCCTCCCGCTTCGAGACCTTCGGCCATACATATCGCACTGTAACCGCTGAATGTTCCTACCTCGAGCACATTCTTCGGACGTATCATCTGCACAAGCATTTTGAGCAAACGTCCCTGCAAATGTCCGCTGGCCATTCGCCCGTGAAGCAGATGAACATTCGTGGCGCGATAAAGACGGTACAGGTATTCGCCCTCGGCATCAATATGGTCGAGGATATAACGGTCGAGTTTCTCGTTGTCGGTCATCGTTCTTTGTTTTGCCGGTTGATAAGTGCTTCGAGAGCAAGTCTGTAGGAAAGAAGCCCGAAACCGCAGACAGTGCCCACGCAGGCACCGGCTATCAGCGAATGATGGCGGAACTCTTCGCGTGCGTGAATATTGGAAATGTGCACCTCAACGGTAGGAGCGGTGATGGCGCGGATGCAGTCTTGCAGGGCAATGCTGGTGTGCGTGTAAGCTCCGGCGTTAAGGATAATGCCTTGGAAGCAGAATCCTACTTCCTGCATCTTGTCTATCAGTTCGCCCTCCACATTGCTTTGAAAGTATTCCAACGCCACTTCGGGATATTCAGCCCTCAACTTCGGCAGGAAATTCTCAAAGCTGTTGTTGCCGTAGATGTCCGGTTCCCGCATGCCGAGCAGGTTTAAATTAGGTCCGTTGATAATCTGTATTTTCATAAAATGATGTTTTTAAAGGGTTGATTGACTGCAAAGATACAAAAGGAAAAGGGGAAAGCGAGTGTTTGTTGCCGGTTCTTTCATGAGACGGCATCCACAGACGAGCGGTTGGCATCTCGCTCCAAGAAGGCTGCAATATCGTTGCAGAGTCGCTGGAAAGGAGCGGAGAGTGTGTACCCCATGTTCATTCTCAATACTCCCTCTACCTCTTCTGCACAATGGGCATAAGAAGCCAGCTCGTTGTGACGTTGTGTGGAATGCACGGCATTGCGGTAAATCTCGTTCTCGCGCTCACGTCTAAGCTCATTGCACACACGTTTGAGCATGGGAACGACAAGGCTGTCGTACAGATGGTGTCCTTGTATATAAAGGTAGGTGGTGGCAGGCGTTACGCCAAGTGCTTTGAGTTCATTTTTCAAAGCGATGTAACTCTCTTTGGCATCGGGATGCTTTCTTTGCAGTATCTGTATGTATCGGCCTACTTTTCGCCGTAGTTTTTCAATGGCGGCATAGGGATTTTGCAGGTTGAAATGGCCGGTTTCTACTACTCGGTTGAAATCTGTCAAAGTGAATTGGCCGTAGATGCCTTGTCGATAAACCCAGATATTCCAGACAAAGAGGGGAAAGATGGCTTTGGAAAAGGCTTCGAGATATTCCACAAAATCGAAGATATGATGGTCGTTGAGCGTTGCCATCACGCAGACCTCGTGCAGACTTTGCGCATAGCAGCGATAGTTTTCGATGGCATAGACGTAGGTATGGAACACGTAAGGATTGCCCACAACCTGTCGCGAAAGCGGTGTACACCCCTGCAGAAGGTAATCATAGTCGGCATCTACGCAGGCAATCATACTGCTGCCCACTTGTCGGGAAAGCAGATTCATCAATACGGATTTCTTGCCTTTCACGAGACTGATTCGCGAGGGAAGCATCACCTCGAAGTAACGGGTGTGGTCTTCAAAACTGCCAAGCACGGTGCGCCAGAAGAGAATATCATCGTAACTCTCCACATAAGCTACTATCTTTCGCCGTGCACGCTTGGAGGTGAGGTGGTTGGCAGCGTCGAAATAATGAGAGGAAAGATGGTCGTTGAGTCGTCTGCCCATGGCATGTCAGTGTTGGTCGGTGATATCGGAAACCTCTGTGACTCTGTCCATCCATCCGTTCATGATAACGGCCGGCGAATGGGTGGTAAGGATAATCTGCACATTGGGATTGAGGTCGATGATAAGGTCGATAAGACGTTGCTGCCAATCCACATGCAGGCTGACCTCCGGTTCATCCATAAAGAGTACATAGGGCAGACTGTCTTCTACGAGCACGGTGAGCAGGATGACGAGCATCTGTTTCTCGCCGCTCGAGAGCTGATAAGGCATCAACGTCTCACCCATCTGCATGAATTGTATCTCGTTTTCGCTTCTGACGATAGTTTTGCCTGTTTCGGCGAAGAGATTGTCGAGCATATCCTGAAACTTACGTTTGGGTTCGGAGATGCGTTGTGCCTCGCTGGCCGTATCGGGGTTACCGCTTTGCAGGGCTGTAATGATACGATTGCCCATGTTTACTTGGTAATCGAGGTATTTGCGTTGCAGCTGGAAGATTTGCCAATCAAGCTCCGTAGCCAACGAGAGGTTCATTTTTGTGATGGTATCGGCATTGATGAGCGGTTTGTCGAACGAGCGGATTACGTCGTAACGAATGCGTTCGGCATCGGCAGGATAGACTTTCAGGTGCACGCCCCGTGCGGGTTCGTAGGTTATTTCGCCACTTGTAGACAGGCCTTTCACCACTTTGTTTAAGATGGTGCTTTTGCCCACACCGTTTACACCGCTGAGTACGTTTACCTGACGGTCGAGGTTCCACACCACGTGCTTTCGTCCGCTCCACAACGATTCTATCTCAATCTGTTCGATGTAGTCTGCATATTTCATGAGGCCAGCTTGTTTTAAGTTGAACAATTGCTTGTGGCAAATATACGAATTTATGATGAATAAACCGTTTCCTGACAGCAAATAATGACCAAGCGGAGGAAAAACGACGAGGCGCTGTTAGAACCCCAATCAATCACAAGCGCTGATACGCTCTGCGCAGAGGGTGGAGAAAGGCCTTAATGAGCGAGCCGTTTTCTGCTCACCAGCAAACTTTTTTCTGCTCACCAGCGGAATTTCTTTTGCTCACCAGCAGAATATGGGATGCTCGCAACCACCTGTATATCTTGGACCAAAATCGGTCATGAGACTGCTCATCTACCCTTTTAATAGGGATGATTTCGCTTCCTGTCATCTTCCATTCGCTTGCCGGTATCTTGCATGCCGCCCTTTCTCGATGTAGCTCGCTATGCCTTCGACAGACGACAAACCATCTGCACGACCATCAAATAAAATCTATACAAGCGCTCATGCACGATTTGGAATAGAAGAAAAGGTATAGACAAAAAAGTAAGTGCTAAAGGGTTACGACATAACCCCTTAGCACTTATAGGATATCGGCAAAGAGAGCAGTAGATGCTTGCTTTGCAGAGTGTGTAGAGCAGGGTGACGATTATTTCACCATCACTTTCCTACCATTATAAATATAGACACCTTTCGGCAGATTGTCGAGTTCCTTCTCGCTGCTTACAGTTGTCAGATAACGTCCTTGCAGGTCGTAAACCTTGTTGCTCATATTGGCCTTGCCCTGTACAACATCATGAATACCGGTGGTAGATGCCTTTACGAGATTCAGTTTCTTCCAATCGTTGTGGGCAGCAAAGGCACTGTATGCGGCATCGGGAACAACCAGAGTGATTGCCTTTAAGTTGGTGACGTATTGGAACAAATCTTTGGCAAAGTCGGGTGCAACGATAGCCCCATACAAGCTCCAATCTATCTTTTTCAGTTTTGAGCAGTTGCCGAAAGCATACTTCTGCAATGTAATCGTGGCAGGAAGTTTCACCTCTTCCAAAGACGAACATTGGTCGAAAAGACTTTCTGTGCCGGTGAGCTTGTTGCAGGACGACAGGTCGCAATTCTTCAATGTTTCGCATCCGAAGAAGGCATCCGACATATTCCGTACATTGATACAACCTTTCAGATTGATTGCTTCCAGTTTTTTGCAGTTCTGGAAAGCCGAACGGAAACTGGTGAAGTGAGCAGCTTCGGCATCAGCCGGCATCACCACCTCTTTCAAAGCTTTGCATCCTTGGAATGTGCCCACGCTTCCTGCGCCGTATTCCACATATAATGACGTACCGTCTTTGATGGTAGCTTTGCTCATATCCAGCTTTTCAATCACGGAATTGCCTGCCGGCGGGAAGCCGGAGTTATTGCCGATAGCAGCTGTGAGATGAGCAAAGTCTACGGTGCTCCATTCTCCTTCCAATATGATTTCTTTGGCATCTTTCAACGATGCGGGAATGTGTTGGGCGTCGAACGTAAATACCGTCTGTACTTCTTTGGCTTTTTCACCGGCCACAATAGGCAGAGAGCTGAATGTCATCTGACTTTCTGTGGCATGATCGCCCAATTGTCCGCCACGGTTCTTCCCCCAACCGTACAGTTTTCCCTTATCGGTTAATACGATGGAATAGGCCTCGCCCGATGTCAGTTGTGTGACTTTTACATCTTTCGGCAGTTTAACAACCACAGGAAGTGCTGCATACGTGATACCGCCACTGGGGTTATCGGCAGCTACTCCTGTGCCATTGCCCAATGCACCGTCCTCGTTTGTGCCCCAAACATATATCTTTGTGGCCACACCTGCTGTGCCGACGCCTATCACGCGGCCGTTTCTGTAGCCCGAAATAAACACCACCTCTTCGCTGATGGACGTGATTTTCCGTGGCGTTGTCACCTTGGTAATGTTCTCATCGTTGAGTCCCAATACGTTGTTGTCTGCCGAGCCCCATACCCAAAGCGAGCCGTCGGTCTTTATTCCGTAAGCACTTGTGGAAACAGCAAATACGCTTTTCCAATCGGTTTCTGTGCCGATACGGGTAGGAACTTTTGTGTGTTTGGGAAGACCGCAGAGCGTACCTTTGTTATTCCAGCCCCATCCCCACAGTGAACCGTCGGCTTTCAGAGCTATGACAGATGCATCCCCTACGGCCACCTGCGTCCAATTATTGTCTGTTCCTATCTGTTTGGGAGTAGATTGGTTGGCATAATTGCCCATGCCTAACGCTCCTTTTTCTCCTTCTCCCCAGCCCCATAGAGTGCCATCTGTTTTCAATCCGATGGCGGTATGTCCGAAGAAACGGGTCACAGCAACGCTTTTCCAATTGTTGTCGGTGCCTACTTGTACCGGTGTCTTATGCCCTGTACCGTCGCCAACGCCTTGTACTCCCTTCGTATTGTCACCCACAGCCCATAATGTACCATCGGTTTTAATGAAGAAAGCATAAGATTGTCCGGCCACGGCGCTCTTCCAATTGTTGTCCGTACCAACTCTTGTGGGGATTGATACTTTGCCGGCACCGCCTCCGATACCTAACTGTCCGCTTTCGTTCCATCCCCAAGCCCATAGCGAACCGTCTTTTTCTATGGCGTAGGTGCTGCCTTCGCCTGTGGTGACAAACTTCCATTGATGGGTTTGTGCACCGGCATGATGTGTTGCAAAGATAGCGAATATCGATGCCAAAAGGGTTTTAATAATTGTTTTCATGTTTATTACTTTGATATATTTCTGATGATTTAGAATGCGAGTTTCACGTTTTCTCCACGAGGTCCCTGCACAATGTAAACGCCACTGTTCAGTTCGGGCATCGAAATGCTTGCTGTACCGGATTGCACTTCTATATTTCTCACGAGCTTTCCTGTTAGGTCGAATACTTTCACAATACCGCTATGATTAGTTGAAAGGGTCAGTGCTCCGTTGGCATACGTCGCATGGAATACTTTTGAAGTGCCGTTTTGGGCAGATGAGATGCCGGTTGTCGCCATCGGGATTCTGATAAGCGGGCAGATGGCAAAGCTACCTGTTCCGCCTCCATACGAACTGATGGGACGCAGGTAATCGGTCTCACCTTTCAATCGGGCAAAGGAATTGTGTGCCAGACGGTTGTTTACATCGACACCGGAGAGGTTCGTTCCGATTTGGTCGGTCAGTATGCAGAAGTCTTCTGTAGCAGGGTCATTGCTGAAACCTTCAACCGAAACAAAGAAAAGACCTTTCCCAAAGAGGTCTAAAGGCGTATCGAAACGGAATGCAGCAACAGCTCCACCCTCAACGGGAGCCCATGCACCGTCTTCACCATCGGCTTTTATATCTTCCATCTTCAAGGTTTGTGCTTCTACGGGAGTGGTTGTGAACTTCAAATCACCCGTTTTCGGAATTTGCACCATCCATATTTTCAGTACAAGCTTAGCATTTGCCTTATACTTTGTAGGCTTGTGGTGCAGGTAAACATTTACTCCATCCAGATAGGCTTCATCTGTTCCTATCATGAAAAGATTGCCTACGCCGACGATGCCCTTGTTATTGGTGCCACCTAAACATCCCCCTACGTTAATACCATCATTGAACGGTAACATGGTCAGTTGATAGGTCGATCCCCATTGACGCATGTCTATTGTAGTGATTTCAGAGGTACCTCCAGCCTTCATCTTTAAGTCGGCATGGTACGAACTCTTGCCTCCTGCTGTTGTAACTTCGAGTGTTGGGAAGTCGAAGACGCCTTGTGTGGCATACTTGGCAGCAGCATTTTGTGTCTGCAATGACGATTCGGTTGCCCCGGGAATTGTCCATTCCCATGCTGTAGGGCTGTTTTTCGAAGCATCGTTAAACACGACTTCGCGCTCTTTAGATGCCAACAACCAAGCTCCGCCGTTAATTGCGCGATGCCTTACAAGCAAGTTACACACGGCATTGTCGGTCTTCTTAATGGTCGCGATGTTACGTAAAGGTACCGGCAAACTGTAATTGGCATCGGTAGTACCACCAGACTGAGATACCATCAATTCTGCCTTGGGTTTGCATTCCACGGCCTTTAACACCTGCGCCTTCACAGAAACAGAAGGCAAAAACATGCACAAGCATGCTGAAAAAACAGTAACGTTTCTTTTCATAATAATTGAGTTTAATAGGATATGTCTTTCATTAAATCGGGCGTAAAGATACGCAATTAAAAGGAAGAACACGAAGAACATATGGTAATAAAAACAGAATAAAGTTAAAGATACTAATAGATTTCAATGGACGAATCGGGTATTTTTACCGATAATAGTTTGGTTTTCACATAGAATGTTCATGCCTTTCCTATTTCATTATTACAGTTTTTATTCCCATTGATGAAATGATTTATTCGGTTTGCTATTGCGCCGTAAAAGGAAAATACTATCTTTGCAATCATTTATTATTGATACTATTCTATAACCTAAAACCTAACAAATGCATGAAAAAATTACTATTTAGCTTTTTGCTAACGTGTCTTTCCGTGGGTCATGTAATGGCCGATGAGGGAAAAGTGGTGATTGCAACTGCTATTCCCACGGGAGAAAACCTTACAGTGCGTGTAACCCGAATGAATGATGCCGACAAGGTGTATGTGGATTGGGGCGATGGCACCATCAAGGAAGCGCAACTCGAGGGGTGGAGCAGTTCTAAGAAGTGTACGGGTAAGTTGTTGAGCGATACCGTGCGAGTGTATGGAGACTTTAAGGAACTGGAGGTATCTGAAAGTAAGGTGAGTTACCTGAAACTCTCGGCACAACCCCATCTTATCAATCTTGATATGCACAAGAATGAGCTGACCTACGACGGACTCGACCTGTCGGGAGCCCCCAACTTGGAGAATATCAACCTGAACAACAACAGTATCGTGAGGCTCGACCTGCGTCTGTTTACGAAACTGAGCATCTTTTCCATCAACCATAACCCGACATTGACGACGGTGTTGTTTGCCAACGGTAGCACAGCACTTACAAATATTGATATGTCTGATTGCGATGTGACACATTTTTATCCCGTCAGTTTACCGAATCTGAAATACCTGAATCTGGCGAATGACAATCTTTCGGAGCTGGAGTTGAACACCAATTACCCCGAATTGCGCGACATCGACGTGACGGGAAGCCAGTGGATGGAAGCAATAGATGTGACCTGCCAAGCCAAACTTGAGAAACTCTCTATCGGCAAGACGTCCATTAAGGAGCTGAATCTTGTGAACAACACAGAGCTTATCGCACTCAATGCTCCGCATACTGCTCTGACAAAGCTCGACCTAACAACGAATAAGGTTCTGACAACGCTTATCCTCAACAGTACGAAGATAGAACGGTTGGTGCTTGCACATTTACCCAACTTGCAGTATATCAACGTGGACAGTACGCTCATTCAGCGCCTCGACCTCTCGCATCAGCGTTTCTTACGCGACGTGAGCGCACGGGCTACAGGTATACAATTCCTTGATATGCACGGCGCCATAGGTACCAATCGATTGAGAAAGCTCGACATTCGGAACTGTGAAAACATGACCGCACAGTCGCTGAACTTCACTTTCATGGCCATGCCGGTGCACACAGGGGCATCGTATGGAAAGAATGTTTTCATAGCCGGTTCCCATGGCGAACATGCCAAGACCGAATTGCTGAAGTATGATGAGGACAATTATTATAAGGTAGATGTGGAGGGCGACGGTACAGCACCGATGGACTCCATTTCCATCACTGCTCTGGCGGCCGACAATGGCACGTACACCCTTTCACAAGTGATAAACGGCGGAAGCTATGATACATGGGGCGATATTACCGCCAAGGCTCTGCCGGGATTCCCCATCCGAGTAAAGAGTACGCCCGCAGCCGGCATGGAGTTCGTGGGAGTGGAAATCAACGGGAAACTATATGCTGACAGCATCTTTGTCGTTTCTGCCGCTGCCACGGTGAAACCTGTGTTCAAAGCTACGGGCAACAACAACGCCATTGTTCTGAAAGTTCCTTCCGGCAAAGAGCAACAGTATTTCCTCTCTGCTGATACGGATGATACGGAAATCCAAATAGATTGGGGCAACGGTGAGAAAGAGACCGTAGTACTGCGTGCAACTCCAACCCTCGTGAAGGGTACGACGGCCGGTACCACTGTCACCATTTATGGAGCAGTAACAGGTGCCGACATATCGAGTTATCCGGGCGTAAGCATCGACAATCGCATTACAAGTATCGACCTGAGCCGCAATACCAACCTACGCTCCCTCCAAACATATATGAACCGTATCGGTTCGATTGACGTAAGCCGTCTGTCTGCACTCGAAACACTCGACTGCGCATATGGCGACCTTGAGGCACTCGATGTGAGCAATAATCCGAAACTCACCACCCTGCGTGCCTATGGAAACCACATTGAATCGCTGAATTTAGCCAATGCAACCGGCTTACTCCACCTTGATATGAAAAACAATTGGCTGACCGCTTTGGATGTAAGCCACAACAAGAAGCTCACGTTCCTCAATCTGAACCACAATGAAATCTCGCAGATAGACGTGAGAGACATGGCCGACCTCGCACAGCTGGATGTGTCGAATAACAACCTCAATGTATTGAATGTAGATAACAATATGCACTTGACCGAGCTTCATACTGCAAACAATAAGCTCACGCAGCTCAATCTTTCCCATAATCCGCTGCTTGCGACGTTGTCTGTCGAGGGCAACAAACTCATTTCACTCGACCTTACCGGCCACGATAAGTTAGCTTACCTTAATGTGGGAGGTAATTCATGGGATGCCTGCACACTCAACGACCTTTATTACAGCCTCTCTCAATATCCCAAGACGGGCGATGAGAGCAAGCCTCGTGGCAACACGCTCTATGCGAAAGGCGACAAAGCGGATAGCTATAATGATGCAGAGCATGCGGAATCGGCCATTGCCGTTGCCAAGGGATGGAAAGTTAACTACGAGGGAGACGGTTCCGGTTGTACCATGGCTTATATCACTGTTGCTACGGCAGAGAACGGTACGGTAAAGATATTTACCACCACCGATACGGAAGTGTTGTCGGGCACTAAGGTAGCGAAGAACACCGTGCTTGTGGCTAAGAGTACACCGGCCGCAGGATATGCGCTGGTCAGTGCCACTGCTAACGGCCAGCCGCTCGACAACGATGGACAGTTCATCGTGACTGAAGCGACCACAGTAGCCGCAACTTTCACTATCTCGTCGGGTATCAATGATGCCAAGGGGTCTACCTTTACTGCTATGGGTGGAGCAGGCGAACTGACATTCCTTGCCACTACACCTACCGATGTACGGGTATTCACTGCCGGTGGGAAGCTGATGTTTACGGGCATGGTGAACAATCGTTATACCCTCAGCCTGCCTGCAGGTGTCTATATTGTAAAGACCCAAGGAGTGGCCAAAGCCATTGCCGTGAGGTAAGACGATAGTTTGCACAAAAGAAAATCGGCATCCGTGTTCTTACGGGTGCCGATTTTTGTTAGCGGTCATTACGAGAAGCCGTTCGTCAGTTTGTCGTTATCTGCACGGTAGCCCGCCGATTATAGGGAGCCGGAGAGAGCTGGCTTACACCTCCTTTGGCTACAATGCTGATGTCTTCTTTGGCAATACCCATCTTTATCAACTCATTGGCCAAACATTGTGCCCGTCTTTCAGCGAGCGTCTGATTCTGTTCTGCATGACCTGTAGCACTATCTGCATAGCCTGTCACGGTCAGTTTTGCATGATTCTCTTTGGCATAGTCTGCCAATGCTGCTACGTCTACAAGGTCTTTAGGCGACGACAGTACGTCATCATGGTCGAAGAATACCGATACTTCAGTGACCGGTGGGGCAGCCGGAGTTGCAGTCTCTTCTGTCGGCTTTTGCTCATTGAGCAGTGTCTGTAGCCGCTCGTTCTCGGCATTGGCATCGCTGAGTTGGGCGTTGAGTGCGTCGAGTTCGGCCTGTGAGAGCGCACGCATCGCCTCCGTATCGGGCACTTTGCTCCATGTGGCTTTGCCCAAGCGATAGGTCAACCCCACCTCTGCATACAGATGATTGTCGTGGGCAGACCATCCGCGTCGTACACGTACATGTTCCATTCCGTCGATGTCGGACTCAAAGTAGTTCCATCCCATCTCGATGTGTATGGCCGTCTTTTCACACAAATACACCTCACTCATCAGACCGATACTGAGGTTCATCGCATAACGATTGTGGGTGAGTGAACGTCCGATGCCGGCTCCCAAAAACGGGATAACGCTCCATCTGCGATCGGGATTGTAGCCTTTCACCAGACTGTTTAGGTTGAAGAGCACATGCTCATTCAACGACCAATACTTGTTTCCGTTATCTCTGCCTGTTGCATCTACTACGGTCTTACCCCAAATGCCTTGCAACTTGGTGCGCAAAGCAATACCGGGGGTGAACCATTTGCCGATGGCAACAGCAAAGCCGGGGTTTGAACGGAACTTCTTAAACGGACTGCGGGGCAATCCCTGCCCGTGTTCCTGACTCGAATACCATGTATTCCAACCTGCACCAGCCTGTATGAACCAGTTGCTCCAAAAGGAATTGGTGGCTACACAGTGTTTCTGTACCGGAAGTTCTTCTGTTTCCTGCGCCATGCCAACAAGGGAAATACTTGCTATGGCTGCGGTCATCAATAATTTTTTCATACCTTTTATTTATTCATATTCTATCACGATAGTATACCGATGGCTGAACCTATTCTCTTGTCTTACGAGAGCGCGAGGTGCCGCCTATCTTTTACAAAGATAGTAGGTTTTTCACTATACTTGCCTTTTTTACGCAAAAAAGAACTGATAGTTGATGAAAAATACATGACCGGTTGGGATAAATATCCCACGCATTGCCCCTTCTGCTCATTCTTTAATCGGCTTTGCATCTAATATACAACCGGCATTGATGTACCAAGGTTCCGAATCTTCCAAAAAAATGTCTTATTTTGCACTCAAGTAATCCAAATCTGTCATGAAAGGCTGTACGGGAAGCGATGTCATCCCTATAAAAAGGTAGATGGGCAGTTTCATGATCGATTGGGGTAAATATTCCTTGCTTTGTTGCAGGTTTCTCGATTTAAATATTTACCTTTGCACTATCGAAGGAAAGTTGGCAGAGTGATCGAATGCGCTGGACTCGAAATCCGGTATACCCCTTTCGGGTATCGGGGGTTTGAATCCCTCACTTTCCGCACAGAGAGTCATGAGGACGTGTCAATAACAGACGCATCCTCTTTTTTATTTCCTGCCCTTTTTGTTTTTCATGCATTCTACCCCGCCTCTCACTTTTTCCCTATTTTCCTGTTAGCACCTCTCATAACGAAACAGAATGGAGAACCGATGGGGGTTTAAGGGGTCATAAAGTGAGGGATGATAAGTCGGCATTCGTGCGATGTATAGATGGCGTTTGTACGAGGAAAGGTCGGCAACCTTTCCCACAGCAAATCGTATCGGTTGGGAGATTCTGTCGCACCTACAGCGCTCCATTTGAAACATCATGTATGGTGCATGAAAACGCTTTGAGGGTATGCCTATTTAGGCATACCCTCACGTTGTCTTTGAAGAAATGGAGTATTGAATTGTCGTTAAGGTGCGAACCTGTCAGTTTTAGAAGTATTATCGTCTATCACAAGATTGGAGGCGATGCCACGTTTGGGTGATAACCCTGTGTGAGCCGTATCAGTGCCGAGTGAGGCACGGCTCATCGATGCATTGTAATGCCATCCGTAGCGGAAAGTATCCCATCGGTAGGGCGATGCCGTTTTGATAAGACGGAAATAAGCACTGTTATCCTCCCCGTCGATGTAGCCTTCAAAGTAATCACCCTGCATGGTGTACTCGCGGATAACGGCGTTGTAATCATCGTCGGTATAATAGATATAGATATTGCCGTTGCGCACTGTCCACGTAAAGCGGCTGGCGGCATAGTCGCGCCCCCAAAACGCATTTCTGTAATAGTCTATCTCGTAGCCCGTACCCGATGAGTAAGTGCCCTCGTCGTAATCGAACCGGATAACAGTTTTATAAGCCTTATAAACAGTACCGCCATAGGTCATGGTCACGTGGAGGTTGCCTTCCCACACGCCCCAAAGGTTTTGTGCTTGATCATAGTCGTCGGTTTCGCAGCCGGTCAGCACAACAGAGAATGCTGCAACGAGCATCATTGTCAGTAAGGTGTTCCACTTTTTCATCTTAGTATGGTTTTAATAGTTTATACGCTTTGATATAATGCAAAAGTAGAGGTTTCTTTCTTACCGACCTACCGGATATTCCTATTATTAGATAGGGAATCTCCTATACTTTACAGGGGTTTCCCATCAGATGCGGTGCAGCTTAGAGCACAGACACGACATCATAGATGGAGAAACAGAAGAAGAACAGGTAGATAAAACCGGCGATAAGGGTATTCCTCCTGCGGCGGGCAATCGTATGGGATTGGGGCTTTTCATGTCCCTCTGACTGAATGCGGAAATAGGAACGCAGTGTGCCAATACAGAGAAAAAAGGAGAGGGGAATAAAGAGCCCATGTGTAATGATGGCCTCTCGCTCTCCCGTAAAACCTAAGAAGTGAGCAAACAGGGGCATGTACTTGACGTAGAGGAAGAAGACCACTGCGACAAGCGGCGATGCGCTAAACATTTTTCTAATTGTATCCATGGTTATAAAAGATTTAAAAGGCCTGTCTGCGGGTGGCAGACAGGCCAGATGAGAAAAATAGAGAGTTAGAGTTTCGGACCTGCTGCCACGAGTGCTTTTCCGTCTTCGTTACTTTCGTATTTCTTGAAGTTCTTGATGAAGCGTGCGGCCAAGTCTTTGGCTTTCTCCTCCCATTGTGCGGCATCGGCATAGGTGTCGCGCGGGTCGAGAATATCTGTAGCAACGCCTTCGAGCCTCGTCGGAACGGTAAAGTTGAAGTAGGGAATCGTCTTCGTAGGTGCAGCGTCGATAGAGTGGTTCAGGATAGCATCGATGATACCCCGCGTGTCTTTGATGGAGATACGCTTACCTGTCCCGTTCCATCCCGTATTTACGAGGTATGCCTTGGCACCGCTCTTCTGCATGTGACGCACTAATTCGTGGGCGTACTTTGTAGGATGCAGTTCGAGGAATGCCTGTCCGAAGCATGCGGAGAACGTGGGGGTAGGCTCTGTGATGCCGCGTTCGGTACCGGCCAATTTGGCTGTAAAGCCCGACAGGAAGTAATACTTGGTCTGCTCGGGTGTGAGGATAGACACAGGAGGTAGCACACCAAAAGCATCAGCACTAAGGAAGATAACCTGCTTGGCGGCAGGGCCTTCGGATGCGGGTCGCTGTATGTTCTTGATATGATAGATAGGATAAGAAACACGGGTATTCTCCGTTACGCTCTTGTCTGCGAAATCTATCTTCCCGTCTTTGCTTACTGTTACGTTCTCCAGCAGGGCGTCGCGTGTGATGGCGCCGTAGATGTCGGGTTCGGCATCCTTATCCAGATTGATAACCTTGGCGTAGCATCCGCCTTCGTAGTTGAACACGCCTTTGTCGTCCCAGCCATGTTCGTCGTCGCCGATAAGCTTACGTTTCGGGTCGGTGGAGAGTGTGGTCTTGCCAGTTCCTGATAGGCCGAAGAAGATGGCCGTATTCTCACCGTTCATATCTGTATTGGCGGAGCAGTGCATAGAGGCAATGCCTTTCAACGGAAGGAAGTAGTTCATCATGGAGAACATGCCTTTCTTCATCTCACCACCATACCATGTGTTGATGATAACCTGCTCCTTGCTTGTTACGTTGAAGACTACGGCTGTTTCCGAATTCAGTCCCAATTCCTTGTAATTCTCTACTTTTGCTTTCGAGGCGTTATACACAATGAAGTCGGGTTCCTGTTCAAAGTCGGCTTCGCTCTGGGGGCGAATAAACATATTCGTTACGAAATGTGCCTGCCAAGCTACTTCCATGATGAAACGAACCTTCATACGGGTGTCTTTATGTGTGCCGCAGAAGCCGTCTACCACAAACAAGCGTTTGTTGGAAAGCTCTTTCTTTGCAATTTCTTTTACAGCCTGCCAAGCCTCTTTCGTTGCACGGTGGTTGTCGTTTTTGTACTCTTCTGAAGTCCACCACACGGTATCGTGTGAATTTTCATCATCAACGATAAACTTGTCCTTGGGCGAGCGGCCGGTATAGATACCCGTCATCACGTTGATAGCACCGAGTTCGGTCTCTTGTCCCACCTCATAGCCTTGCAGGCCTTCCTTGGTTTCTTCATTGAAGAGTACTTCATAAGAAGGATTGTACAGGACTTCTTTTGTTCCTGTAATGCCGTATTTTTCTAATACGGATTTGTCAAATTTTGCCATTTTACCTAATACTTTTTTAGTTGTGATTAAATAGGTTTCCTATCTCGATTCGGCAAGCAAAGGTAGAAAAAAATAATTATTCTGCACAAGAAATAGTTTAGAAAAAAAGAAGAATGCCACGTTTTTAGGTTAAAGAATACGAAAAAAAAGTGCAGTAGTAGATATTTGTAATTCCCGCTTATCAAAAAGCAAGGGAATTTGAGTACCTTTGTATTCTGAAATCAATTAAGTATTCATACGATGAAAATTATTAATTTCAGTGAAACAAATTCGATAATCAACCAGTACTTAGCAGAGGTTCGCGACGTTGAATATCAAAAAAATCGACTTCTTTTCCGTAACAACATCCTCCGTATCGGCGAAATGGAGGCCTATGAAATCAGCAAAACACTACGTTATACCGAACGCCGCGTCACCACACCTTTGGGAGAATCCTGCGTGCAAGTGCCGGAAGACAAAATGGTGCTGGCCACTATCTTTCGTGCCGGTCTACCTTTCCATAACGGATTCCTCAATGTCTTCGACCATGCGGGTAACGCCTTTGTCAGCGCGTATCGCGAATATGAAGATTCTGCTCATACCAAGGTAGGCATTCACGTGGAGTATCTGGCCACGCCCGATTTGGAAGGAAAGACACTCATTATTGCCGACCCTATGCTCGCCACCGGTGGCTCTATGGAGTTGGGATACAAAGCACTCCTTACTAAGGGCACACCCCGACAAATACATGTGGCCTGTGTGATTGCGAGTCCAGAGGGAATCGCCCATATCGAAAAGACATTCCCCCACGAGAATACGGTCATTTGGTGCGCCTCCATAGACCCGGGGTTGAATGAACATAAGTACATTGTGCCGGGGTTCGGCGACGCCGGAGACCTCTGCTATGGCAGTAAGTTATAAATAAAAATGATACCCGAAGATGTGCCGAAGTCGGGGCATCCTCGCTTTTTATCTCTTCTCACCCGCAACCGTTCGCCATACTTTTATCCTCCTGTGCCGGTTCCCCTACCCTTTTCTTCCCGATTCGGCAGGAAAGGGTGCTTTCAATTCATCACTTTTCATCCCGTTTTTGTAATGATTCCTTAGTATTCAGTGCTCAAAAGTTTGAGATTGTAACTTCTAAGGATCGTAAAGTGACAGATGATAAGTCGGCATTCATGCCCCGTACAGATGGTGTCCGTCCTATGTACAGGTGGCGTTTGCACATAGAAAGGTCGGCAACCTTTCCCACGGCAAATCGTATCGTTTGTGGGATTCTGTCGCACTTTGCCTTTGCTTCCTCTTCGTGTCAGCGAACTTCGTTTCCGCTCCATTCCGCACTGCAAATTTCGTTTTCAACACTTATGTTAACATCCCAATATCCTTATCCCATACTCGCATATATAATAAGGTGTACCATTCCTATTGTTCCTCACCCCCACAGACGAGGTGGAAAGGGGATTATTGCTGTCTTATCTTCAGAGGCGTCTGCATGGAAGCGGGTATTGCCATCCTGTCGTAGTTGAGGAGACAGAATGGCACGATTGCAAGCGGGCACAAGATTTGAGGGATGCGAAGCAGAAACAATCAACAAGGATAATAACAAACAAAGAAAGGAGAACACCCTATGAATTTCGATAAGTACACAATCAAAGCGCAGGAGGCTGTGCAAGAGGCCGTGAATACGGCGCAGCGTGCCGGTCAGCAGAGCATCGAACCGGTACATCTGTTGAAGGCGTTGCTCACAAAAGCGAGTGACGTGACCCATTATATCTTCCAGAAATTAGGCGTAAACGGTGCGCAGATTTCTACACTTGCCGATTCTGAAGTACAGCACCTGCCCCGCGTACAGGGCGGACAACCCTATCTGAGCAACGATACGAACAGCGTGCTGCTCAAGGCAGAGGACATCTCGAAAGAGATGGGCGACGAGTTCGTAAGCATTGAGTCGCTGCTGCTGGCACTGCTCGCGATGCGCTCCGCTGCAAGCAGCATATTGAAAGATGCGGGATGCACGGAAAAAGAGATGCGTGCCGCTATTAGCGAACTGCGTCAAGGCCAGAAAGTGACGTCGCAATCGGCCGATGAAAACTACCAAAGTCTCGCCAAATACGCTAAGAACTTGGTGGAGGAAGCCCGCGCAGGAAAGCTCGACCCCGTGATTGGACGCGACGACGAGATACGCCGCGTATTGCAGATTCTTTCGCGACGTACAAAGAACAACCCCATACTGATAGGCGAGCCGGGCACGGGTAAAACAGCTATCGTCGAGGGATTGGCCGAACGTATCGTGCGGGGCGATGTGCCCGAGAATCTGAAAGACAAGCAGCTCTATTCGCTCGACATGGGTGCGCTGGTGGCCGGTGCAAAGTATAAAGGCGAGTTCGAGGAACGACTGAAAAGCGTTATCAGCGAGGTGACAAAGAGTGAAGGACGCATCATCCTCTTTATCGACGAGATACACACACTGGTGGGTGCCGGCGGAGGCGAGGGTGCTATGGATGCCGCCAACATACTGAAACCGGCATTGGCTCGGGGCGAACTCCGCAGCATTGGTGCTACGACGCTCAACGAATATCAGAAATACTTCGAGAAAGATAAGGCCTTGGAGCGCAGATTCCAGACTGTGATGGTAGATGAACCCGACGAGATGAGTGCCATCAGCATCCTCCGCGGACTGAAAGAACGCTATGAGAATCACCACAAGGTGCGTATCCAAGACGATGCTTGTATCGCCGCAGTGAAGCTCTCCGAACGATACATCAGCGACCGGTTCCTGCCCGACAAGGCCATCGACCTCATGGACGAGGCAGCCGCTAAGCTGCGCATGGAGCGCGATTCCGTGCCCGAAGAGCTCGACGAGATAACAAGAAAGCTGAAACAACTCGAAATTGAACGCGAAGCCATCAAACGCGAAGACGACCAACCTAAGATTGCACAGTTAGACAAAGACATTGCCGATTTACGCGAACAGGAAAAGACTTTCCGCGCAAAGTGGGAAAGCGAGAAGACGCTTGTCAACCGCATCCAGCAAGACAAGCAACAAATAGAGAACCTCAAGTTCGAGGCAGACCGTGCCGAACGCGAAGGCAACTACGAGCGCGTGGCAGAGATTCGCTACAGCAAGCTCAAAGAACTGCAAGACGACATCGAAAACATACAGCTCCAGCTCAAAGCCACGCAAGGCGGCGAGGGCATGGTGCGCGAGGAAGTGACCGAAGAGGACATTGCCGAGGTCGTGAGCCGATGGACAGGCATCCCCGTGACGCGCATGATGCAAAGCGAACGCGAGAAGCTACTGCACCTCGAGGAGGAACTCCATCGCCGTGTCATCGGACAAGACGAAGCCATTGCCGCCGTGAGCGATGCCGTGCGCCGCAGCCGTGCCGGCCTGCAAGACCCGAAGCGTCCCCTCGCCTCGTTTATCTTCCTCGGTACCACCGGCGTAGGAAAGACCGAGTTGGCCAAGGCACTCGCCGACTATCTCTTCAACGATGAGACCATGATGACGCGTATCGATATGAGCGAGTATCAGGAGAAGTTCAGCGTCTCGCGCCTCATCGGTGCACCTCCGGGCTACGTGGGCTACGACGAGGGCGGACAACTCACCGAGGCCGTGCGCCGCAAACCTTACAGTGTGGTGCTCTTCGACGAGATAGAAAAGGCGCACCCCGATGTGTTCAACATCCTTCTGCAAGTGCTCGACGACGGCCGATTAACCGATAACAAAGGCCGCACGGTAAACTTCAAAAACACCATCATCATCATGACCTCCAACCTCGGCTCACAGTACATCCAGAGTCAGTTCGAGAAGATGAACAATAGCAACCGCGACCACCTCATCGACGAAACGAAGACCACGGTGATGAGCATGCTCAAAAAGACGATACGCCCCGAGTTTCTCAACCGAATCGACGAGACCATCATGTTCCTGCCGCTCTCCAAGAGTGAGATTGCCGAGGTGGTGAAATTGCAGATAGCAGCCGTGAAAAAGATGCTCGCCCCGCAGGGCTTCACGCTCGACGTCACGCCGGCGGCCATCGATTACTTAGCCACCGTGGGCTTCGACCCCGAGTTTGGCGCGCGGCCGGTAAAGCGGGCTATCCAGCGGTATGTGCTCAACGACTTGTCGAAGCAGATACTTGCCGAGAAGGTGACAAGGGATAAGCCCATCGTCGTAGATTCCTTCGGAGATGGATTGGTGTTTAAAAACTAACGACACATCGTCCACACAAACACAAAGCGAGTGGTACGCGTCATCGCGACGCGTACCACTCTTTGTGTGTAATCAAGCAATTTATATGCGAGTTTGAGATAAGAGAATCTTATCCAATAGCTCCGAAGGGGCGAAAAATCACAGCAGAATGGAGCACTGTAGGTGCGACAGAATACAGGTAGGGGTAAGCGATAGTGCAACCCCTGTATGAAAGCGTCCCCTCCATTAAAACTCCGGAGGAGTGACAGAACGATAGTGGATATGCTGCCATTCCATCGCCCCTTTGGGGCTTTTTCTTTTTGCGCATGTTTGTCAGGGGTTATACACCCCTGCCTGTATTCTGTCACCTCTCCGAGGTTTTCCCTTTTACAAAGGCATCGTTCTAAGAGGTGGAGACCCCACCTGATGTCCACAGCGCTTACCTTTCAATCATTAAAAAGCGAGTGGTACGCGTCATCGCGACGCGTACCACTCTTCGTGTGTAATAAAGCAATTTACAATCAAGCAATTTTTATATAAAGGTGTTTCTTATACTTCCTGCATGACCGGCGGCGAGGCTTGCTCTTTCCTCATCATCGCAGCGCGAGGCGGTGAAATCCGTTCTTCTTGCCTCGGGAGGTAAGTTGGGAAGCGAAGCCTTGTTCTCCTTGCCCCGCAGCGGGCGAGAAGTAAAGCGGAGCCGTGCCGCTTACGGCTTTTTCTTTTTCACCTCGCGTTCGTAGGAAATATGGCGCATCCGCTCCTTAAACTCCACGCCGGGCGTGATAATCACGTGCGGTTTGATGCTTTCGGTGTCGAACGCCTTTTCATTGGCCGCACCCTTGCTCGTAAGCCCCCATGGCTGTTTTCTACTTCTCAAAACGGGGCGGAAACGTCCTT
>NZ_GL397214.1:2313868-2315661 GCF_000146675.1 Hoylesella marshii DSM 16973 = JCM 13450 | reverse complement strand
GGCAAGCCGCAAAGCCTCTGATTCTCATCCGTTTTCTTCTCATTCCCTCCACGTTATGCGAGGGAGAGGAAGTTGATACCACACTAAGGGGGAGAAAACAATCATCCCTCACTTTCTAAAGGAGTGAGGGATGGGATAATCGTAAAAAGTCTATGATTCGACGTTCATATCGCGATTCCGTCGCGCTTCACAGTATCATATAGGGGTGAAGGACGCGTTTCGTCTATCAATACGGGCTCAATCAAACTACTCACTCGCCAGCCGGCACGCCAAAGTTGAGACGACAGGGAAAGCCAATCCGCTTCCCGCCCGTTGATAACTACTGCTACATCGATGTCGCTGTCGTCCCGCGCTTCATCTCGACTATACGAGCCGTACAGATACACTGCGGTTGGCTTTATCAATCGTGAAATCTCCTTTTTATAGCGTTTCACGAGCTTTATAGCTTGTTTTCTATCCATTGCTTCAGCGCTTTTGTTTGTTCGATGATTTCTTTGCAACGTTCGGGCGACAGTGCGCTCATCAATTCCTCCTTATAAGACGGGTAGCGCGCTTCGATATTCAGAGGCATCATTTGCGCCATAAACTCGAGTTGCTCTTCCGTCATTATACTTTCCAATCCGCTCCCTTCCGATAATCTTTTCAGATTATGAATGTAAGGCGGGTCGGTTGGCTGTGTGGCGCACCAGTATGATTTCAATGTCTTTTCTATCACCTGATGACACATAAAACCCACATACAGCCATCTTCCTGTGGTAAACATGGCTTCTGCTGTTTCCAAATCGTAGTCGGCCATTTCTTTCCAATATAGTTTCTTGTCTACTGCCATGATTGCAAGTTTAGTAACCATGGCAAAGATAACGTTTTTCTGCCGACCGACCAAACATCAATGGGCGGTCAGAACAAATCGGAATGTGTTCCGGTACGCAATAAGTTGAGAATACGCAATTCGCTGACGGCATTTCCTTTTCGTTTCTCCACCAAGTTCTCCTTACTGTATATCAACAGCCAATCAGGATGAATGTGGCATTCGCGGGCTCCGGCAAACTCTCCGCTTAACGCATGGTCGCGCTTTTCCGGCGGTAAGGGTGTGTCGTTTGCAAGCATCTGAATAACTGCATCCAATTCTTTTTCCGGCAGATGACGACGGCGTGCCCGTTTCACATCGTGTTTATATTGATGTGTATAAACGATTTCGCGCATCAGCCAAGACTTTTTTTATAGTCATCGAAGTTCTTGCATCGTGTCACCTTGCCTTCTTTCAGTTCTCGGAAAGCACGACGTGTTGCTTCAATGCCCTTATCGGCCGGCGAAGAAGAGATCAACCCTATACTGCGCAGATAAGTTACAAGGCCACGTCCTTCTTTTGTTCGTTCGTTGATGTGAATTGTGTAAGTTGCCATAGTTTCTTTCATTTACGTTACTTCAATGGCAAAGATAACGTTTTTCTGCCGACCGACCAAACATCAAATGGCGGTTTTCCCTCTCGTGTGTGGTATCAATCTGTCAAAGAGCGAGTGCGAAAGGTGAGTGTCCTGTATCGCACGGTTTACGTTTGTGGACAGCAATGCCACCCCTCCCCCGCTTCCTCTCTCTTTATGCGGGAGGGAGAGGGCGTTCAGGGAGCGTCAGCCGTCAACAAGCAAATAAAAGATGACAGGAAGCCATAGAATCCATTTTGAAAGGGCAAATGGGTGATCGTATTGATTGAGTTTAGTCTGAGAATTCTATTTTTGAACTTACCAAACCTAAATCAGAATGCTACAATATATAAATATTTGAAAATCAATAGC
>NZ_GL397214.1:2312283-2313381 GCF_000146675.1 Hoylesella marshii DSM 16973 = JCM 13450 | reverse complement strand
TTAGCCCAGAGGTGATGTAAGATGATGCCATCGGTCCTCTACCTTAGTGTCGTACCGAGCCTTTTTCACATCCGTTATTCATCGGCCACGGGGCGGACGGAGTGACCGCATGACCGAGCGGTGGCGTACAGCGGGCTCACGCTCATCTGGCTTATGCCCAGACCGTAGCCGTGTGAGTTGCTGTCCGGGGCAGCTGACCACCATTCGCCGAAGGAGCCCACGCTTTGCACCGGACCGCCGTAGAAGGCGATATACCCCGTAGCGGGAAAATATACGGTGGCGTCGGGAGCGGTAAGTTTATTGTTGAAGTCCCAGCCGCTGTCCCATGTGCCGGTGGCGTTCGGTGTTCCCTCATTCTCTCCATTGGTGGAGAAACCGGTGAAAGCATTGCCGGCCGGCATCTTGAAACCAGCGGGGCAGGGATCGTAGACGGTCTTGACAACGGCGTTGTCGTTGAAGCCCGTTGTGGTGTTGTCGGCTGACCACAGGTTGTAGTAAGAGTAGCCCGTAGGAGGAGTGCTGCTCCATGATGAGGCATCACTGTAGAAGTTTTCGGGATGTTGGATGCCGTTGGGGATAGACATGTTATCGCCGGCGTCCCTGTTGAAAGTACCCGATAAGTTGTCGTCTGTGCCGGGGACAGCATCCTTGCGACCAAACTGATAGAATGTGGCGATGGCCTGCCGCACACTGCCCGGATTCTGCGTAATGGTGAACTCACCAACATTGCTTGCCTTCCCCACTTGTGCAACACGCACTTTCACGCTGCGTGGCGTGGTGTAATTCGTGACGCCCCAATTGGTGTACTTCATGCCGAGGGTCTCTTCGGTAAACTTATAGACATGGCCTTGGAAGTTGGTAACAGCAATGGTGTTGAGTGCGCTTTCGGGTGCAAACCATAAGTGCCACGACCACATCGTAATGCCATATTCGTTTTTCACAGCGATGACTGCATTGCCACTGCGAATATCATTCTTAGTTACCTCGAACTCTACAAAATCAACGGAAGAAGCTACTGTTACACCACTTTCATTGGTGATGGTAGCAGGGTAAGAATGCCAGTCAAAAGATGATGGCCTAACTAAATGGGGTTCATCT
>NZ_GL397214.1:2310012-2311943 GCF_000146675.1 Hoylesella marshii DSM 16973 = JCM 13450 | reverse complement strand
ACCTTTGGGGGCAGCATCTTTGAGTGCTTTGTTGCGCTTGGCCAATAAATCGACCAAAGCACCATCGGTTTTCAGCGTAGCTGTACCCCGCTCTTCGCCTATACGGTTAGGGATTTTGCCACCCTCGTTCAGGCTTAGGCCTTTGAACCAACTGTTGGCCGGAATCGTTTTTACCCATGTTGCACCGTTATCAAAGCTATACTCTTTTACTTTCCATGCAGCCGCCTGTTGCGTGCCGTCAGGGGCGGTGCGCATGCTGGTAATGCCGTAGGTGTCGCTCGTACCTTGATTATAAGCGGCAGCAGCGGGCTGTTTCGTCACGGTAAGGCTATACGTCCAGTCACTGGTGTTTTGGCTTAACTTGTAGAGCTTCGAGGTACCGGGCTTCCATGCTTTTTTGCCCGTCAGCGGAATGGTGATGGTGTTCGGTGCGGGGCTGGGATGTGCAGGGTCATTGTCCTCCAGCGTGACGACCACCGTGATGCCTGTCAGGTCTTGCGGTATCATATAAAAGGTGTAGTTGTCCGTGGGGTTGCCCATTATCACCGTGTTGGGATTCTGCTTGAGGTCGATGGGCGAGGCGGTCACGTCGAGCACAAAGTCTTTGCGGTCGGTCAGACTGCCGGCCACCCAAGTGCCTGCGCCGCCATACTGTGTGGGCAACATGTACTTGCCCTTGCTGCAGGCGTTCTTGATTTCCACTTTCGTGATGCGCTTGTTCCACGAAAGGTTCTGACCCACGGCGAAGCGCACGGCTGTCAGGGCGTGCCTAAACTTGAGGTTGGTAGTAGGGGCGATGCCGCGGGTCTCATACTTTACTTCGCCCGAGCAGGCGGTCATGAGGTCTTTCTGATCCTTCACGTCCTGCTCTGCCTCGAACTCCACATAGGGCGTACCCGAGTGGGTGGCCGGCGAGAGGGTGATTTTGTTTTCGCTCTTGGCTTCGGGGTACACGGCGTAGAAGCGGCCATAGCGGTAGCCCCAGTGCCACGGGTGATACGTGGTGAGTGTGCCGTCGTTCTTCGTCTTCACGGCATAGAACCAATCGGGCGTGTCGGGGGCAAAGCCCGGCGTATCGCTGCGGTAACCTGACGTGGTGAAGAAGTTGTCGATGTTGGTTTTTACTTTTGCCCGCGTATCGGCAGAGGGCAGCACGGGGTTCACACCCTCGATGGTGGTTTCTATCATACAGAGGTCGGCGGCACCTTGCACGGCATGCTTGCGCGTGGCGAGGTCTTCGAGGGTCAGTCCCTCGTCGCCAAGACGCGAGAGGACGGCAGAGCGTGTGGCAGGTGCCGTTTGCTGTTGCAGGAGCATCTCGTCCTGTGCGCTGCTCACGTGGAAGCTCACGGCGGTGCCTTTATCGCCCTCGTCCTTGTCGTCGGTCAGGCTGTCGTCGGCGCACGAGACGACGGTCAATGCTGCGCAGAGCAGCATGGCTTGTATCTTCAACAGTTGTTGTATTGTCTTCATTGTCTCCATTGTTTTTACTTTTTTTGTTAGCTCTTTATCTTTCCGTTCTTCTTTCTATTCGTCTTCTTCCTCTTCTTCCCAGAGGGAGCCGCCCCACTTCTTGGCGCCGGAGATGTCGTCGTCGTCATCGGGGTCTAAGGGGACGACGCTGGTGCCGCCGCCATTGCCATTGGGGCTGCCGGCGAGCAGGCTGCACGGCTGTTGCATGGGAATGATGCGTGTGGCAGGAGCAATGTAGTCCTGCACGGTTACTTGATTCTTGCTCATAATAATGGTTTGTTTAATGATGAATATTTAGCTTGATTTTCGCCTTTCTGCACCTTACAAACGGGCACGAAAAGAGGAACAAAGGGAACTCCGTGGAGCCCTTTGTTTATGGGGAATGCGACACGCTTCGCGCGCGCGTATGAAAAAGCGTTTAAAGTGTTGTCTGACTGACGGTGCGAATGTGTGTGTGT
>NZ_GL397214.1:2271773-2309408 GCF_000146675.1 Hoylesella marshii DSM 16973 = JCM 13450 | reverse complement strand
TCTCGAATAATTGGTTTAGCACTTTAATTTCTTTTTACCACGGCAAAGGTATAACAAAATTTGTAAATGGGTAATCATTTTCTTAAAAATTTTGTCTATGTGGGTGCAATCCATTATCTTTGCAACCCTAACAGAATACCATTAGATAAGAATAAAAACGCAACAGCAATGAATCTGAAAATAAGATTAGCCGTCATGAACTTCCTTGAGTTTGCCGTCTGGGGAGCTTATCTTACTTCGATGGGCACATACTTGGTGAACATCGGCATGGGCACGGAAATTGGGCTTTTTTATGCCATGCAGGGCATCGTTTCCATCTTTATGCCGGCTTTGATAGGCATTATCGCTGACCGATGGATTCCGGCACAACGGCTGTTGGGACTGTGCCATCTGCTCGCAGGATTGTTGATGCTAACTACAGCATATTACGGCGAGACGGCCGGCACGGAAGCCACATTTGGCAGTCTGTTCGGTCTTTACTCGCTGAGTTTGGCGTTTTACATGCCTACGCTGGCACTGACAAACTCCGTTGCCTATACCGCGCTGACGCGTGCCGGCATGGATACGGTGAAAGATTTTCCGCCGATACGCGTCTTCGGCACCATCGGCTTTATCTGCACCATGTGGGTGGTAGACCTGATGGGCTTTCAAGACGACGTGAACCAGTTTCGTACATCGGGCATCATCAGCATCGCGCTCTTTCTCTATACTTTCACGTTGCCTGCATGTCCCGTATCGCATGGCGGCGAGAAGAAGAGTTTTGTAGATGCATTTGGCTTACGTGCCTTTACGCTTTTCAAACAAAAGAAGATGGCTGCGTTTTTCATCTTCTCAATGTTGCTCGGTGTGAGCTTGCAGATAACCAACGGCTTTGCCAACCCTTTCATTACCAGCTTTAAAGATATTCCCGAATATGCCGGTACATTTGGTGTAAACCATGCGAACATCCTCATTTCACTGTCACAAATCAGCGAAACGTGTTGCATCCTGCTTATTCCTTTCTTTATGAAACGCTATGGTATCAAGAACGTGATGCTGATAGCCATGTTTGCATGGGTGCTTCGCTTCGGATTGTTCGGCACAGGCAACCCGGGTAGCGGGGTGTGGATGTTTGTCTTGTCAATGGTTGTCTATGGTGTGGCGTTCGACTTCTTCAACATCAGCGGCTCGCTCTTTGTAGATAAGACCACCGACCCTACTCTGCGCTCCAGCGCACAGGGACTGTTTATGCTGATGACCAACGGTATCGGCGCCTCCGTGGGAACACTTTCGGCACAAGCGGTAGTCAATGCTTACACCACAGACGGCGTCACACAGTGGCAGCACTGCTGGTTTATCTTTGCCGGCTATGCGTTTGTGGTGGGGATATCGTTCGCCCTTATCTTCCGCCCTAAGAGAAAGGAGCAGGCATGATGAACAAAGTAAAGCTCAAACTGAAGAATGTTTCGGAAATCATGGGAACAGAAGACATGGGCGTCATCCTGCTCACCGATGAGGAGGAACAACGGCAGTTGTCGATTGTCTGTGATAAGGCCATGCTCTATCAATTCGGCCTCCGGCAGAAGAAAGTAAAGATAACGGAAAGTATGCTGCCCGAAGTGCTCTGCAAGGTGTTGGCCGCACAGACCGAACTGCGTTTCCAACTGATCATTCATTCGATTACCGATGGACAATACTGCGCCATGCTCGTGAATCTCGATACGCTTGTACCCATCTCCATACGCGCCAGCGATGCCGTACTACTCTCCTACATAGGCAAGATTGCTCTCTTTGCAGAAGAAGAACTGATGAATAAGCAAAGCATCCCGTACGCATCTACAGAAAAACAGATGTCGTTGCCCGTTAATTCACTCAGCGAAGAGATGTTGGAGAAAGCATTGGAGCGTGCCGTAAAGGATGAGAATTACGAATTGGCATCGCAACTGAAAGCAGAAATGGAGAAACGGAAACCCAAGAAAGACGATCGGGTATAAGGCATGTGCCATCGTCATACAGGATAACCCGAATTATGAAAGAGGTAAGATTTTTCTATGTTCCTGATGCGGTTTCGCAAACGGAGTTACCACAGGAGGAAGCCGTGCATGCGTTGCGTGTGCTGCGTCTCAATGTGGGCGACGAAATCTTTCTGATGGATGGCAAAGGCGTTTTCTTTCGTGCAGAAGTATCCATGACTTCCTCCAAGCATTGCTCGTATGTGATAAAAGAATCCATGCCGCAGTGTCCCGCATGGCGCGGGCACATTCATTTGGCTATTGCCCCAACAAAAATGACGGAACGTATGGAATGGATGACAGAAAAAGCCACCGAAGTGGGCTTCGATGCGCTGACCTTTCTGCACTGCCAATACTCGGAACGGAAGACGCTACGCACCGATCGCATGGAACGGATTGCCATCTCGGCCATGAAGCAGAGCCGGAAAGCATGGCTTCCTGCCGTACATCCGCTCATGTCGTTTAAGGATTTCATAGCGCAACCTCACTGCGGCCGCAAGTTCATCTGCCATTGTTACGACGAGATAGACCGCAAAGATTTCTTTACTGAAATAAGCCGCGAGCCCGTCGATGATGCAGACTGTGACGTCTGCGTGCTAATAGGCCCCGAAGGCGATTTCTCTCTCGACGAAGTGAAACAGGCCATCGGCTGCGGCTTTGTGTCGGTGTCGCTGGGGCAGAGCAGACTCCGAACGGAAACAGCCGGCCTTTCTGCCGTGATGATGGCACAATTGGCACGACGCATACAATCACATTGAATAGCCATAACCGATAATGAAACGAATCATAGAAATATTTCTCTTCTCGGCAGCAGGACTGTTTACGGCCTGTTCGGGCAGCGACTACCTGAACTCCGTCCCGCGAGAGAGCACGGCATTGATAGCCGTAGACGTACCTAAGCTGGCGGAATCCACAACAACAGATGGTGAAAAATCCAAGACTTTTCTCCAATCTCTGTTAGGGATAAAAGACGTAACGGACTGCGGCATAGACCTCACGAGCAAGATGTATCTGTTCGTCTCGCCCGACGGGAACCTCGGACTCTGCGCAAAGGTATCTGATAAAACCGACCTCGAAGACTTGTTCAAAGCGCAGCAGAAATGCGGCAACTGCACGCCCATAACCGAAAAGAAGGGATTCCGGTTCACCGTGTTGAAAGACGCGTGGATAGCAGGATTCTCCAAGAACGCCTTGTTGGTGATGGGACCGGTCGTTGCTGAAGCCAAGGCGGAACTGCAACGGCAGATGGTGAAATACCTCGACGCAGAGGAAGAAAACGGTATCAAGGCCTCCCCACTCTACGATCGTCTGGAAGCGATGCAGAGCAGTGTGGCCATGGTTGCGCAGGCACAGGCATTGCCGGAGAAGTTTGTTGCGCCTTTCACACTGGGTGCCCCGAAAGACGCTGATGCCTCGCAGATATGCTTAGCTGCGGAAATGAGGGTGCAAAAAGACTGCTTGCAGATTACGGGCGAGGCTTTCTCGTTGAATTCAAGCATCGACAAAGCACTGAAAGGTGCCGCCCAGTCCTATTGCCCCATCCAAGGGCAATATATAAAATGTATGTCAGAAGATGCCGTGATGGGATTGTTTATGAATGCAGACGGTCACCGTCTCCTCGATTTACTGCGCTCGAACAAGAGCTTGCAGTTGATGCTTGCCGGCATCAATGCTGCAGTAGATATGGATAAGATTATCAGGAGCATTGACGGAGATGTAGCTTTCATCATCCCAACCTACCGTGAAAACGAACTGCAAATGATGATGGGGGCACAGTTGGCCAAGCGAGATTTCTTAAGCGATGTGACATATTGGAAGAAATCGGTGCCCACCGGAAGTCGCATCACCGACGAGGGGAAAGATGCCTATCGCTTCACCGATGGCACAACGAACTTCTATTTCGGCGTGTCGGCCGACAATCAATTCTACGCCGGCAGCAGTGCAGAACGGGCGAACGCCGTGCTCCATCCCTCGCGCCAACCCATGCCCTCGACGCTCCTCAACGAGATGAAAGGTCAAAAGATGTGTATGATTCTCAACCTCGACGCATTGCGCAAGAGCAACGAAACCGTGAAGACTGTCCTCTCACTGCTCACACCTCTTTTCGGCGATGTCCATGCCGTGGTGTATCGTTTGAAATAAAAGGATATGAAACAGATAGTATTCGATAACGTCGTCCCCGAAGTGTTTGCACAGAAAGGCGAACTGCATTCGGAGATATGGCGTACCCACGTTTCCTTTGATAAGGGAAAGACCTATCTCGTGGAGGCCGACAGCGGTATGGGTAAAAGCACCTTTTGCAGCTACATCGTGGGCTACCGCAACGATTACAGCGGAACCATACGCTTCGACGAGCAAGACATACGCACCTTCCGCATCACAGAATGGACAAACATTCGCTGTCAACACATCAGCCACCTGTTCCAAGAGCTGCGCCTCTTCTCAGAGCTGACCGCCTACGAGAACGTGGAAATAAAGAACAAACGAACAAACTTCAAGACCCGCGAAGAGATTCTCTGCTGGTTCGACCGCTTGGGACTGGCCGACAAGGTGGACACGAAAATAGGACGCATGTCTTTCGGGCAGCAGCAACGCGTAGCCCTTATACGCGCCTTGGTACAGCCTTTCGATTTCCTCTTTGCCGACGAGCCCATCAGCCATCTCGATGATATGAACGCCAACCTCATGGGGCGTATCATGATGGAAGAGGCGCAGACACAGGGCGCAGGCGTTATCATCACGAGCATTGGCAAGCACATTGCGCTGAACTACGATAAAACTCTCAAGCTATGAATCTCGTTTGGAAACTCCTCCGTCGCCATATCAGCGTGCCCCAGTTCGCAGGCTTCTTCTTTGCCAACCTCTTCGGCATGCTCATCGTTCTGCTCGGCTTTCAGTTCTACAATGATGTGCTGCCCGTGTTTACGGCAGGCGACAGTTTCATGAAAGCCGACTACCTCATCGTCAGCAAACGCATCGGCATGGCCGGTACCCTATCAGGACGCAACAATACGTTCAACGCTTCCGACATCGACGACCTGCAGGCGCAGTCCTTTGTCAAGAGGTTGGGCAAATTCACCTCTACCGAATACAAGGTCGATGCCTCGATGGGCGTGAACGGACAGCCAATACTCAACTCCGAGATATTCTTTGAAAGCGTGCCAGACGGGTTTGTAGACGTACCGCTCACAGCGTGGAAATACGAGGCCGGCAGCAAAGAAGTGCCCATCATCCTGCCACGCACCTACATCAACATGTATAACTTCGGCTTTGCGCAGAGCCGCTCGCTACCCAAGATTTCAGAAGGGCTTATGGGCATGATAGATGTCAATATATTTATTCACGGCAACGGACACGAAGACCGTTTCAAAGGACGCGTCATAGGCCTCTCCAACCGACTGAATACCATCCTTGTACCACAGGCTTTCATGGATTGGAGCAACAGCTACTACGCACCGGGCAACGCCATGGCATCCACCCGCCTTATCATGGAAGTAAGCAATCCGGCCGACGAACACATTACGAAATACCTCGATGCAAAAGGCTACGAAGTAGAGAGCGACAAGTTGAATGCCGAGAAGACCACCTATTTCCTCCGGATGGTAGTGAGCCTTGTCATGGCCGTCGGACTGGTTATTTCCCTGCTTAGCTTCTATATTCTCATGCTCAGCATCTACCTGCTGGTGCAGAAAAACTCCTCGAAGCTCGAAAACCTCCTGCTCATCGGTTACAGTCCGGCGAGAGTATCTTTGCCCTATGCCCTTGTCACAGTGACACTCAACTTCTCTGTCCTCCTGCTCTCGCTCGTTCTTCTCTCTTTCATCAGAAGCTATTACATGCGTATCATCGAGGCTTTATTCCCGCAAATAGAAGACAGAAGCATACTGCCGGCCGCGCTTGTCGGCGCCGTGCTCTTCATTGTTGTCACGCTTATCAACCAGTTCGTTATCCGCCGCAAGGTGATGCGAATATGGTATCGCAAAGACTGAGTCCGCTCACTTTCCCGCCCGCTCTTCCTGCCCTTTCTCAGCGAAGCCCCCGCTTCTCTTTCCCGCCTAACCCCTGCTCGCATAGGGCTTTGCCCCTGTCCTTGGGGGCTTAGCAGCATCAGCTTTGTCGCTCCTCCCCCTCATTCCCTTTATTCGGTCGGCAACCAACAGTCGTTGCATGCTTGTAAATGTTAGTATTATCAACGACTCCTTTCTATCTCTCACCGTATTCTTTAGCAGTTCTATGCGGAAGTATGGGAGTAGAAAGCAGAATATGGCATAAAATTCATATCTGACTGAAATACAGCGGATATTGCTTGTTTCTTCTTAGGGTTGCATCATAGAAAACAGGCAGAAAAGGGAGCGAAAAGGAGGGAGTTCAGTTACCAAATCGTTCGACAAACGATGAAAGGAAAAGGACGGCTGAAAGTGGTAACTAAAACGGTGTTTTCTCTTTCATTATCAATGTTTTGCATCGCTCAAAGTTCCTCAAAGAAGTGTAATTTTGCAAGTAAAAAACAATGGAAAAAGAAAAATTCAAGCTGCTTTTCTACCTCAAGAGAGGTACGCAGGACAAAAACGGAAAAAGTCCCATCATGGGACGCATCAGCGCAGGACGCTCTATGGTACAGTTCAGTTGCAAATGCTCGTGTACTCCTCGTTTGTGGGATAGTCGCAAGAACCGACTGCTGGGCAAGAGTGCCGAAGCCGTATCGGTAAACAAGGAACTTGACCGCCTACAAGTGAGCATACACAAGGTTTATGAGTCTCTTTCGGGTAAATCCGATGCTCCCATCACGGCAGAGCGAGTACGGGAATTGGTGTTCGGGCTAAACAGCGAGGCGCAGGGACTGCTTTATCATACGGACGAGTATATCGACCGCTTCCGTGAGCGTGTGGGCATAGACCGCAGCGAACGCAGACTAAAATGCCTGTTGCTCTTTCGCAAGCATCTGGCAAACTTCGTCAGGTATCGCTACCATGTGGAGGATATTCCCGTACAGAAAGCCGATGCCGCCCTTGTCAAGGACTTGGAAGACTACTTCGCCAAAGAAAAGGGCTTCAAGCTCAACACTTCGGCTGGTTATCTCTCCATGCTGGCTTCCTTGCTCAAAGACCTGCATAAACGGCATATCATTGACACCTATCCCTTCATCAACCATTCCATTCGTTGGGAAGTGGGTACTCCACGTTACATCACGAGGGAGGAGGTAAGTCGTATCGCAGCCTTGGGAGAAGATAAATTGCAAGGCTATGAAAAAGTGTCGAGGGATATGTTCCTTTTCTCCTGCCTGACGGGACTTTCCTATACCGACGTGTATCACTTGACGGAGCAGCACATCTTTCACGAAGCGGGAATGACTTGGATACGCAAGCCGAGAATAAAGACGGGCAACGTGTGCCACATCCCCCTACTTCCCGAAGCCGCTGCCATTATCAAGCGTTATCGGGGCATTCACACGAGGGCTTTCCGACACGAACCGCCCAAGGGGTATCTGCTGCCCATACCCGGATGCGACACGGTAAACATACACCTCAAAAAGATAGCACGGCTTTGCGGTATTCAGAAAACGCTGACCTATCACATGGCACGGCATACCTTCGCATCGCAGATGACACTGTCGAAGGGCGTGTCCATTGAGAGCGTTTCCAAAATGCTCGGACACAGTCAAATCAAAACCACGCAAGTGTATGCGGAGACTTCTCCCGAGCGTGTCTTTCTGGACATAGAGAAAATACTTCCACAACTCGCACATTATCAACTGACCAACTAAAACCGCAGCACAATGAAAAGTACATTTTCCATACTATTCTACACGGACAGAAGCAAGACCAATGAACACGGAGTATGCGTAATCCGTTGCCGTATCACCTGCAATGGTACGTCCTCATCGTTTTCCACGCAGTTGCAAACTTCCCCCGATGAGTGGCTTGCCCGAAAAGGGCGCATCAAGGCGACAGCAGGTAATTCAAGCGGCATCAATCTGCAACTGAACTCAATCGAAGAGTGCTTGCATTCACTCTATGAACGTACACTAAGGGAAGAAAACTATATCACGGCGGAATACCTCAAGGAGCGTTATATGCAGCAAAGTCGCCCTATGCCAACACTTGCGGAGCTATATCAATCCGTTTGTGAATACAAGGAGGAATTGCAGGGCAGAACCTTAAGCAAGGCAACCGTCAGGGCTTTTAAGGACAGCTACAAGAGTTTTGTTCATTTCCTGCAAGTAAGGGACAGGGCAGACTGTATGCCCACAGAGGTGGACAAGACTTTGCTTGAGGACTATCGCCTTTTCATGCTTCGGGACTTGGGAAACAAGGAAAGCAGTGTCGGCAACCGCCTACGCCACTTGCATCAGGTCATTCGCAAGGCATTGCAGGAGCGATACGTTCGTGAAGACCCTTTTGAACTCATAGACATAGAAACGCCTACCTACGAGCGCAATGCACTTACGGCGGACGACCTGCAAAAACTCTTGGCTTACCGTCCGCACCGCTCAGTGGACAACCATTGCAGACTTATTTTCCTCTTGGGCTGTTTCACGGGGCTGGCATTCTCAGACTTAAAGAAACTCCGAATGGACGATGTTTATACATTCGGGGATGGGCGTAGGTACATATCGCTCTGTCGCACAAAGACACAGAACAGAAGTATTGTCCCGTTACTGCCCATTGCCGAGAAAATACTCGCCATAGTGAGCCCCGGACGAAGGGAGGGGCTTTTCTTTCGAGAGTTTCCCAGCAACAGTAATTTCAATAGAACTATTCAGGAGATATGTATTAAGGCAGGACTGCCACCGCATACCCAAGCGACCTCGCACACCGCACGGCACACCTTTGCCACGACCATCTGTCTGGAGAACGGACTTCCGATAGAAACGGTGAGCAAGATGCTGGGGCATCGCTTTATCTCCACGACCGAGATTTATGCACGGGTGACCAAGAGCAAGATTGCCAAGGAAATGCAACCCCTGATGGGTAGTGAGCATACAAGGGTACTGCGTAAAGCCTTACGGCTGTGTCCGTCAAGAACACCGAAAAAGTCAAGTCCCATAATTGGGATGTAACAGCCGTAATGAATGATTCAAAAAAAGAAGTCCAACTTTTTAACAAGAAGAACAATGAAACAGAAGAACAAAAAGGAAATTTCCTACTTCCGATTGAAGTTGGAAAGCTATATGAGTGAACATCACCCCGAGCGATTGGGAGACAAGGAGCTTATCACGGCAAGAGCCGACATGGCACTGACAGCCTACTGCGATGCCGTGGCGCAAGGTTTTAATCATTTAGAAGCAGAAAGAATAGCAAGTGAAGTGCTTTTCAGTGGACTGCATTTCTCAAAGTACGATACCCTTGTTTCTGTCTTGGAGGACGAGTTTGAGAGGGAACTTCCTACACCGCTCCCCGAGAGGCTTTCGCTTTTATTGTTGGCGGACAAGGCTGTTCAAGCCACATTCGCCAAGTATGAACTGACGGACGCATTTGCCGCAAGCGGACAATACGACCGTCTTTACACCGAACTGACAGGCACGATAGTGCTGCTCATCGAGAGCAACAACCTGCCAACGGTCAAACAGACGGAGGAGGCAAGCCCGAAGGCGTTGTAGGCAAAGGCGCACGCAAAGTTCCTGATGCCGTTTCTTATCGTGCAAAGGTACAACGGCAGCCTGTCTGCCCTGCAAGGTCGAGTCCTGCGGATGGAGAGAAGAATCTCCACCGTAGGATTTTTCTGTTTCAAGGTGGTATTGCCATTTTCTATATCCATGCGGTCGTATTCATCTCTCCCAACCTTGCAGGGCTGGGCTGCCGTAGAGAGTATAGGCACGACAAGAATACGGCATACTCAGGCTCTTTGGACGCAAGGCGTAACAACTAACAACAGATAGGACTGACGATAATACGGACAATCTATTGTTTGTACAATTTGTTGTCATGACTATCTGTTGTCAAAACTATATATCGTCAAAATAATCTATCGATAAAACTATCTATCGACACTTCGACATCTCGATTTGTCGAACTATCGAATTATCGATAAAACAACAAAATAATAAAAGGAACGAACCGGCACCTCATCTCATTACCGCAATAACACAGACGGATTTCCTTTGTTTTTCTATTGCCTTCTTTCTATTTCCCTGCTTATCCTCATTTCTTGCAGCGGTGCTTCCGAGGGTTTACTTTTGCACCCGAGAAGTACGGCAATGGACTGCATAACAGTTTGTTTGCTGAGTAACAATAAAGTAATCAAAACAAAATTAAGGCAATGAAACTCATTATCATCGACCGCAAAGCGTGGGAGCGACATCGCTCCGAATTTGCAGACTTTATCCATCGTGTGGAGAAACTCATCGGTAATCCTCCTGAGACCGAGCAATGGCTCGACAACGAAGCCGTGTGCAAGCGTTTGGGCATCAGCAAGCGTACCCTACAATCATACAGGGATACGGGTAAAATTCCTTATTCAATGATTGGACATAAGTGCTATTACAAGGAGAGTGACATCATGGAGATACTGAACTCAAAAAATGAATAAACAATGGCAGAGAACGAAATCATTACACAGCAAGACCCTCAGATGCAGATGTTTGCACAACTGATGGAGGGCATCTTAAAGAAACTGGAGCGTTATTGCGCCACTGCCCGTCCGATGTTGGGTGGAGAGGTTTACCTCACTGGTGAAGAGGTTTGCAGCCAATTACAGCTCAGCACACGTACGCTCCAAGAGTACAGAAACTCAGGAACGCTTCCTTTCTACAAAATCGGAGGGAAGATACTCTACAAGCAGAGCGACATACAAGCCATGCTTGAAAAACACTATAACCCGATACCCAAGAAATTATGGCAAGAATAGATGAACAAAGGAAACAGCGCTTGGAACAAGCCATTAGAGATATGGGAAATTATGGCGTTAAGCTCCGCAAGCCCGAAAAGTTGCCCGATTTTGACCAGCCCTCCGATTATGAAGAGGAGAAGAATAGATTTGAGCCTATAAAAATGGATGAAGATGATGAAGAAGAGGCTTTGTCCGAAGAGCCATTGACAGCGGAAGAGAAGCGAGAAAGAATATTGGAAGAAGCACTGAAACGGATGGCAGAGGACGGAACTACCGGGATTCCTTCACGGCGCACTGCGATGTTTGACCCTTCAGATGATGAAGATGCTTCGGAGGAAAAAATAATCAGCTCAGAGAAAATTAAAACGGGCACGGAAGAAGTTTCTCGTCAAGTGGGTAAGAGCAAGACGAAAGGCAAGGACAGAGAGGACTTAGCCCGGTTTCAAGGGAAATACCTCCGCCCCTTTCGCAACAGCCATCGCAAAGCTGTGTATGTGTCAGAGGAAACCCAACGAAGATTGGACTTCGTGGTGCGGAAAATCGGTGAGCAGGGAGCGAGCGTTTCAGGATACGTGGAACAAGTGCTTCGGGAACACCTCGACCAATACAAGGAGGATGTGGAAAGATGGCGGAAACTCTGAACCACTGCATTCCTCGAATGCAAACCCCTGCCGAGTTACCGCATTCACAGAATGCAGTAACACAGCTGGGGCTTATCAACCTCTTTCTTGATATTGGCAAGGTGTGTCTTTGTACCACAAATTGCCATTTGTCCCACAAAGACCCTTGCCCCGAAAGGGGATTAAATCACTCCAAAGTCGTGATTAGAAAACATAGAAACAATGAAAAGAAAGAAAACAAACAAGCCTGATGGCAAATGCACCACCTGCCCCAAATGGAACAGATGGCATATCAGAATACCTAATCCCAAAGACCAGCAAAAAGTCATCGAATTATATCGAAAGTCTGGAGCAAAAACAAAGAGCGATTATCTAAGGGCAAGATTACTTGGAGAATCTTTCAAGGTTATCACAGAGAATTCTTCTAATGAGAAATACATGCGTGAACTCACTAACATAATATCCCAAATTTATAAGATTGGTGTTCTCTATAATGAAGCAGTCAAGACACTTAACTGCTACCACTCAACAGCTACCGCCCAAAGAATGCTCCGCAAAATCGAAACTTATTCTGAAGCAATCATTAAACTGCAAGTGCAAGCGATAAAACTAACAGAGGAGTATTCCATGATTGTTGGGTAAATCATAATTTAACGTGAGTTCGACGGATTAAAACATCTGATTTTGTCGAACTCACGTTAAGTTACAATTTATTTTCTGTTTAATACAGATAAAAGATGGATAGAGGATAAGTAGTATTGCTGTTTTTACTTACCCTCTATCTTTATAACAACAGTTCTTACATTTAGTTCTTATTAGGTCGTCCACCCAAGACTAATCCAAGGGTTAAGCCATAGGTGTTAAATCCTTTACGTGTTACCATGACATGTGTGTTAACTCTAATTATATGCCATAATTCCACACCAATTTTAGGCATTATTACAGGGGATGTTGCATTTATATCCATGAACTCATCTCCCACGGTTTGATTAAAACCAACACCTAAGGCGACATTGATGAAAGGATTTACTTTTTGCCCCTGTCGAAAATTGTAACCACCCGTAGCGGCCAAAATCATAGTTCTGTTAGTCTGCCATTTATCGCTATTCCTATCATGCCAGAAATCACGCCGTGCTCCATCCGTCTGCAGTAGAAAGCCACAATCCCAAGGTGTGTTCTTGATGTTGTATCGAAGATTCACTGCTAATGATGGTCCAACTAATTTATCCCCACCATGATACTGGTCAAGAGGCAAAGTAATACCAAAGCCAAATTCAGTTTCAAGACATTTGACAGGTATCTCTTGCGCGTTACACGCAAAAGATACCATTATCATGATTGAAAAGACAATACATCTTAACATAATTCTTAATATTTATAGAAACGTACTCCACGCCATTGATTGTCATAATAAGCGGCACCAAACACATCCAGTTTATTAATGTCAAACTCGGAAGGAAGGAAACCTGTAATGCCTCCAGCATTAGTAAACGAAAATCCGAATGATCTATCAAAGATTACCGATTTTGATTTACAATTAGTGTATTCTTTCACTCCTGTAATATACGGATGTTCCTTATTAAACTCAATATTGGTATTACCCCATACTAAGTAAGCCATCATAGGATCTGTTGGTGTAATTCTTTTCTTTACTGGAGAATAGATATACTTATTCTCCAATGATTTTAATTGAGAATAGACGGCCTTCGCTGGTGCTTCATAAAGTTTGTTGCCTACCTTCTCACGCCAATCTTTATCTCCAATCTTAATTTCGGGAATCAGGCATATTATATCGTCTGTCCAATCTTTTATGAACTTCAATTTATGATAGTTACCATAGAAGAATTTTGACTGAATATTATTTATTGCACCCGTGAAAGTATTCCAATTCGTATTCATTGTAGGGTTAATGGTGGAATAGTTTCTTGGATTGTTGTATTTCATAACTCCATCTAAACCATTAAATCCAATTACGATCTTGGAAGCTTTTTCACCTTTCCAATATGGGATGCCTAAGAACTTTTTCCTTTTCTGCATATTTACTTTTATACCAGCACTAGCATAAAATCCATAGTTCACATCAAACACTTTCATCTGAACACGATGTTTTTTAGAGAAGTTGTTTTCGCGAGACACATCCTTGCCCCTGAGCCAATCGAAAAACTTTTGTACCACGCTATGATTCTTCCATAAATATGAGTTCGTATTATAACCCACGTGAAAAGCATTCTCTGTATATGTGTCATTAGATGCTGCTCGAGTTAGAGTTGCTGTTATTGGTTCGTCTACAGCCTCAAATTCAGAATATTGAATACTTTTATCAGAGAATGTTCTTGTGAAAGTAACATTCTCATCAAGAGCGACAGAAGCTCATGGATTTACTTTAAGCTTAAGTTCAGGATTAAATGTTCTGATAGATTCATCAAGCAGCTTCTCTTTCTTGACATCAATGGAGAATGTCCCCTGATCTGTGATTTTATAAAGTCTACCTTCCACGCATACACGAAGAGTTGTGTCAACCATGTGTGTCATAATATCATCAAAGAGCAGATTCTCTGCCTTCATAACATTATATTCGTCTTGGGTCATCTCTTCCAACTCATCCAGTCCTTTTAGGTCCTCATTGGATATGCTGTTGACTTTTTGATCAATACTAGCTTCAGAGTTCGCGCGTGTTATATGGCGACCATTAGCAAGACGTTCACTCAAATCTGCTACAGATTCAAAATGAGCCCCACCAATTGCTCTTGTGTTAGGGAGAAATTTTTGACACGCAGAGGCTCCTGCGCCGTCTTCCGAATATTGCTCCACGAAATTTTGTAGACTCTGGACTGTGGGAAACACCAAGTAACCCTCGTTCGAAACTGAAACTGACGAAGTCGCAGATTGGTTAGTGGTCTGTGCTGTTTCAGCACCTGGACTAAGGTCTTCTGACGAACAAGCTGTAATGAGACTTGCAGTCAACATAAGAAATACTAATTTTTTCATGTTGAGTTTTATTTAGGATTAAACGATTAGTGTCCCAAAAGTAAATTATATATAGTATTCTGCAAGTCGAAATGTCATGAAACGGAAATAAATGACGGTGAAACGGAAGAAATCGCGTTCAAACTTTTTATCTACTTTCTAATAATTGGCAAGTTTTGCTACTATGGATCGATTTTTTGAGCAGATTCCGTAATTTTGCACTTGCTTGTTGAATCCGCTTTTATTTGTTGCGCACTATCGGTCTGTTCTATCTCGTAATTCTCAATTAATTCCCTTTTCTTTTTCTTCTTTTGTTCTTTCCTGGCCCTTATGATTTCTCCAACATTAATTTGATAAGGTTTCGTGTCATACTCTCGCGTGAAAACAGGGGTACCTGTTTTGGGGTCAGTGATTGATTCCACGACCTCCTCCTTTACTATTTCTTTAAAAGTGTTGCATGATGACATTAATAGTAAAACTATCAATGAACCAAAAGCATAAAAACACAAAGAAGTTTTCTTTACTTTTCCCATAAGGCATGAGTTTATTTGTTAAGCCATTGCTTGAATTTGCTGGCTCTGGTTTTGCTGATTATTATATTATTATCGCTGCATCCCTTGATCCTAACATGAAGTTTAGAGCTGAAAAAGAATGAAATCTTTTCTAAGTAATTGATGTTGGCGATATATTGTCGATTAATACGAAAAAATATGTCAGGATTGAGGGTTGTTTCTAAATCTGACAGACCGTCGTTCATGACATAGACTTCACCATCATGTGTATAAGCCACTACTTGACGTTCTCCACTATAAATGCAACTGATTTCGTCAGCTTTCAATGGGACTAACTCGTCACCCTTGGTAACCAAAAAGCGTGAGCGCCATATTTGCATATCCCGTGCCACTGCAGACAGTGCGGTAGGTGGAGTAGCTTTATGTAATAGCATATTGATTTTATCCAAAGAGTTGAACAGATCTTTACTATTCACAGGTTTAAGCAAATAATCTATGCCATTTGATTTGATAGCATTCATTGCATATTCATCATATGCAGTTGTAAAAATGACGAAGGAGGTTGGCATGTTCAACTCAAAGGCTTCAAATACAGTATGTGCACCAAGCCTTATGTCTGATATGATTAAATCATAATCGTGGTCACTTGTAAGAAAGTTCTTGACCTCATCAGTTGTTTGGAATGGACCAAGGATAGTAATGGAATCATCGTAATCCTTTATCAATCTAATGAGGCGATTGGCACTTAATGTCTCATCTTCTATAATAACAATCTTGTTCATTTTTCAATAATTGGAACGTATACTGTAAATTCTGTGTTGCTCTCCCTAATATCAATACCTGTCCCTGTCTCGATGATGTATCTTTGTTGCAAATTTTGCAATCCCATACCTAAGGAAAAGGAAGGTTTCGTCACATTGTCTTTGTTTGTTTGAATATTGTTTGAAACTAAAATTTTATTATCCTTGCGATCTATACATATAATCAATGGGCTTTCACGGGAAGCCAAATTATGTTTAATCGCATTTTCCACAAGGACTTGTATGCTCATTGGCAACATATACTCATTACTATTTATAGGGAAATCAGCAATACGGAATACAACTGACTCTCCGAACCGCACATGCAATATCCCGGTATAATTCTTTGCAAAAAGCATTGCTTCTGACAACGGAACTATATCCATGTCAATTGTTTTTAATACATGTCTGTACACATTTGCAAGACGAAGCGTAAATTCTTCAGCCTTAGCCCCGTTTTCTCTTGTCAACTCAGCCAAGACACTTAGGCTGTTGAATAGAAAATGTGGATCTAACTGAGCTTTGAGAGATTTCTTCTTAAACGATATATATTCATTATAGTGACTTTCAACGATCTTTGTATAGTAATGATTCACGTTGATCAATCCTATGAGAGATGCAATTAAGGCAAAGATATAAGAGTTTCCCCAAAAATCATTATCAGGGACATTGCTACAAATTACGCCCTCATAAATAAACTCACAAATAAAAGCAAGAATTATATTTATAAAAATCACGCACCATGCAATTCCTGTTAATTGCTTATTTGTTATATGCTGACGTTTCTCAGACAGTTTAATAAGCTGATTACATATAAAAATGCTTGTCAAGGAGAATAATGAGCAATAAACAAAATCTTCAATAATTTCACTTGAATGGTTTAAAACACTCCGTGAAAAATCATCATAATCTCCAGCAAGCCATATCACATCATAAAGAAAAAATGTTATGATAGTGATTAGCAACCATTGTTTAATCTGATGTTTTGTTTTCATTTTTTGCTCTAAATTTATAACGAATTGTCAAAACACTCAATTTTATGATTAAATAAGTGCAGGAAGGTACTGACATACTTCGTTTTTAGACCTTTAAAGGAAACATACTTGATTCATACCCATAAGATACATGAGAGTTGGAATTTCACCCTGACGTCCTCGCAGGAAACAGACTTTAATATTTTATCTTCCATACCTACTTCTTATTTATCGACAATTAAGTCCTTGATATTCACGGATAGATATTCCGCTATTTTATTCAGCAAGTCTAAAGAGGGTTGTTTGCGATTGCTGCAATACGCATTGATTGTACTGAAACTCTTGCCAAGTTCCTTTGCCAATTGCGTTTGGGAAATTTCTTTTTCCACAAGCACAAGTTTTATTCTGTTCAGTTTCATCTTCCAAGTCTTTGATTTACAATTATCAAATGCAAAGATAACAATTATATTTCATCAAACCGCTTGTTTTACGATATATTTATAGATTTATTTTGTATATCTATCCTTTTGTAATTATTTGAAAAGTAAAAAGAATGGAACAACAAGCACTTTTTCTCTAATTCCTACTGCTTTTCATAAAGAAATCATTATCTTTGCAACATAGAATTAACGTGTTCTTTGAAGCATTGCAGAATAAAGAAAGGAAAAGAAACTCGCTCGTTTCTTAATCGTTCACCTTATTATATCATATATTCTGTTTTCTATTAGTAATCAGCCGATTACATTCACAGGTACTACTTTTATTAGGAAGAACATTTATTTTCATTAGGAGAAACTATGAGTTTCAATAGGATAACTCGCTATCCACATTTGGAGTGTTATCCACGCTTGGATAATCTGTTCTCCAAGTCTGGATAATCTGTTCTCCAAGTCTGGATAATCTGTTCTCCAAGTCTGGATAATCTGTTCTCCACGTTTGGATAATCTGTTCTCCACGTTTGGATAATCTATTCTCCACGTTTGGATAATCTATTCTCCACGTTTGGATAATCCGTTCTCCACGTTTGGAGAGTTTGTTATCCACGTTTGGAGAAACTGTGAATTCCAAGGGTTGAAACTGCAAGTTTCATTGGGAGAAACCGCGGTCTCACCGATTGGAAATGGAATAAGAGTAAGAAAAAGGGCATACAAAAAGGGCTTTAGATGGTCATTGCATCCAAAGCCCTTTTGCTTATTCTCCGTATATTTCCTTGAGTTTGTCGAGAAGTGCATCGCCTCGTAAGTCAACGGCAACAATGACACCTTGCGGGTCGAGCAACACGTTGGAGGGGATGGACTGAATACCATAAATGCCTGCGGCTGCACACTTCCAGCCCTTCAAATCCGACATCTGCGGCCATTCCATGCCAAGTTCCTTTACTGCCGCCTTCCAAGCATCAGCCTTGGAATCGAACGAAACGCCGACGATTTCATAACCTTTCGAGGCGTGATAACGTTGGTAAGAGGTTACGACGTTGGGCATCTCCTGACGACACGGGCCGCACCAACTTGCCCAGAAGTCTACCAACACGTAATTTCCCTTGCCTGCCCACTGACTGAGCTTAACGAGTTTGCCATTCAGGTCGTGCATCGTCAGCTCCATAAACTGTTTTCCCGGGCGCCTTAAATCATACTGTTGCAGCTTCTTCCGAGCCTTTGCCATCATGGGATGGTTGGCAACAGCTGTATTTTTGTCGAAAATCTCAGCAAGGTCTACATATTCCATATACGGCCACAGTCCGGCGATGACGAGGGCGGGAGTCACATCCGTGGTATGCTCCTTACTGTATTTCAGGGCTGAAGTAACCGATTGTTCCAACAGTTCGTCAAGCCGATTGTTGATGGTTTTCAATCGCTCTTTAGATTCGGCAGTCTTTTCATTGCGCAAGGTTTTCCATTCATCGAAGAGCTGTCCCATTTCCTCCCCTGTCTTGCGCTGAGACTTTTGGTAATCGGCGAACTGACGGTTGAGCACAGAGCCTTTCACCGCTCCATCTACCAAATCTATGGTTACGGGCATTTCGTCATTGAGCACTGTAACAAGATGTTTATCATCTGACGTGACGGTGAGGAATGTCTGCGCGGGCTGGCGAGTGGAAAATCGGAATATTCCGTTCGTCACACGTACACTATCCTGTGGTGCATTGTTATCATTCACGATGAGATACACCTTATTGACACCTTCCGGTGCGGAACCTGTAATTAGAAACTCTTTATTCTGCGCCTGTGCCGACAACATGAGCAGCATAGAGGCAGCGAGAGATAAAACTTTTTTCATTGCATTGTCGTTTTTTATATTCAGGGAGCAAAAATAGTGCTTTCCTTTCTAAGAAACAGTGGGAATGAGCGTATTTTAAGTATCTTTTGTAAATGTTTCGGTCATGCTTCGGCCTGCAACAAAGCCGGTAGTCCATGCCGCCTGCAGATTGAATCCGCCTGTAACGGCATCTATATCCAACACTTCGCCGGCAAAGAAGAGGTGGGGACAAACTTTACTCTCTAATGAACGAGGATTGACATCGGCTAAATCTATACCGCCGCAGGTAACGAACTCCTCGCGGAAACTACCCCGTCCGCTGACATCATACACATCGTTGGTGAGTACCTCGATGAGTTGATGGAGCCCTTTCCTGCCTATCTCGCTCCAACGTTTGTCTGTCGGCATGCCCGCCCGTTGCAGCAGATGCTCCCAAACGCGGCCGGTAAGCCCGTAAGGTCTGACGGTAGCGAGTTTCCGTTTGCCGTTTTGAGCTGCAAGGGCGGTCATCTGTTCTTCTACCCGGGCTGCATTCGACTCGTGTATCCAATTCATGGCAAGTGGAAAATGGTAGTGTTGTTCGTGGATATAACGGGCAGCAAGCGATGAAAGTTTAAGAATAACGGGGCCGCTGGCTCCCCAATGTGTGATGAGCAAAGCCCCTTCGGCGCGGAATTTGGTACCGGAGATAGATGCGGTGACGGGGCTAATCACCGTGCCCATCATGTGCTTAAAAGCCTTGTCAGACAGATTGAATGTGAATAGGGAAGGCACAGGAGGCACGATGCGATGGCCGATGTCAGCCAAATATTTCAGACCTTCTATGCGTGGAGACCCACCCATAGCCACGAGTACACGGTGAAAGTATTGCGGAGAATGCCCCTTGAAATACAGTGCCAATCGGCCATCGGGTTGCGGCAATATGGCTTCCACCGCATGGGAGGTGAGCACCTGTACACCCAAGGTCTGTGCTTCACGCACCAGACATCTCACAATGCTCTGCGAACGCTGCGATACGGGAAACACGCAATCATCCTCTTGCACCACGAGCGGTACACCCCTCAACTCGAACCATTGGTAGGCGTCTTGATAATCAAAGGTGTTGAAAAGGCGTTTCATCAACCGATGTCCACGCGGATACACGTTCTTCAAATCGGTTACGGCAGCAAAAGAGTTGGTAAGATTGCAGCGTCCGCCGCCCGAAACTTCTACTTTTGCCAATACTTTCTTTGCCCGCTCGAAGATGGTTACAGTGGCTTCGTGTGCCTGTCTCTTTGCTTCAATGGCGGCAAAGAATCCTGCGGCACCGCCGCCTATGATTGCGATATTGAGCATATGGTTAGGGTATCACTGTTGTAACAGATACGAAAGTATGAAATTTTCTCGTGACCAGCAAATGATTGGGCATATGAATATCCCGAATCGGTCATGAAACTGCTTATCTACCATTTTACAGGGATGACATGGCTTCCTGTACAGGTGCTCATAACCGATTCGGGATGATCGGCTGTATGATTTAGTTGCTCACTTTCAATACTCCGCTTTCGCGGTCGCTGTTTTCTATGCGTTTCTTCTTTGCGTTATACTTCTTTCCGAACTCGATGTTGTAGCCGAAAGTGAGGACAAATAGATTGCCGGCCTCTTTCAAATAGTTCCACGAAGTGCTCGAAGCCACTTTGGCCAAACGCTCGCTACCCGTCCGATAGTTATTGACAAAGGGGAAGAACACACCTGCACCGAGCGACAGACGCTTATGGTTCCATGTGAATACTGCCACACTGATGTTTTCGCCCTTGCGGATGGTCTCGCCGTAAAGCCAACTGTTGCGGGTAGATTGTTTGAGCATCAGCGAAAACTCCTTATACATCATCGTGACCGAACAACTCAAATACGTGCTGTTATACGTGTGGTAATAATCGTTGCCGTGGCTCCAATAGCGAGAGAATCCGCCCTCGAGTCCCAGTGTGAGGAAGTTCTTGATACCGAAGAGGTCAAGCCCGCGCAGAGTAAATTCCGGCCAGAAGCTCAATGACTGCAGACTACGCTGGTTGTCATCCATCATCACGATATGGCCTCGTTCTTCAAACAGTTGCTCCATGATACAGTTCTTCCGGTAGATGTGGCGCATATAAAGTGCAGCCGACACCTTTCCTTTGTTAAACGTATAGTTGATGCTGTTGTCGTAAACACTATACGTGCGCAGATTCGGATTGCCTCTTTGTATCATGATGGTGTCGATGGCCTGCTCCACATTCGTCAGCGAGCTTAGTTCCGGAATCACAGGATTGGTGGTAAAGCGATAGTTCAGATAACCATTCTTGTGGGGGGCGAAGCTGATACGCAACGTGGGCGTAAAGAGAGTGTACGTATGGCGCTCACCGCCCTCTTTGAAGAAAGAACGCGTGAGACCGGCACTTGCCGTATAAGAGACCTTTCCCAAATTACCGCGTAGTTCGGCAAAGGCTGACGACCGACTTTGGTTCATCTCCGACAAGGCCGTGTTGCTACCCGTATATTCGTTATGTGCGAACGCCTGATAATGACGTATGCCGGTACTGAAAACGGCTTTCGAAGGCAACGTCAGGTCGTAGATGGCCTCGCCCGTAAACGAATGCTTCAGCCCTTTTACGCGGGTCGTGATGTCGGCCAGCGGACTCTGCGGCAGCACATATTCCTTGTAGCTACGTCGCGAGCGACTACGGATAATGGTGCCCACGAGGTCTACCGTTATCGTTTGCTGTTTTGTGGGTAAGTATTGCAAATACACATCAAGCGAGGGGGTATAGTGGCTCGGATGGTCTTTTACTATAGAGAAAGTCTGCAAATGGGGTGTCGCAGCGTTGTATATCCTGCTTTTCCTGTCATTATCGTGAGGAGCATTGCGGATATTGTTTCTCATGGCGATGTTGAGGGTGAAACGCTCCGGCAGCATGTAGTTGTAGAAGAGGCCGAGGTCTTGATACGTGTACCTCATTCTGTCGTCTATTCCCTCTTGTACGCGATGAATGGTCTTCCCGCCGAGCAAAAACATCTCATCCATATCAGCATGCATGTGCTTAACAGCGCGGTAATTTATACAGTAGTCGATGCCCCACTGCGACCGGCCGTGGTTGAACTTCGCCGACAGAAAATTGTCACCGAAAAAGACGTTGGGCGAGTTGCGGAGTTGCGCGTTGATTTCCCCGCCCGATTCGCGTCTCTTTACGATGATGTCGATGACAGCTCCCAACTCTTCGTCGCCATATCGCTTGCCCGGATGGTCTATCATTTCAATGCGCAGGATGTCTCGTGGCAGTATGGCCGCTACTTCGGTGCTTGTAGCTATGATACCGTTGATGCGCAGTTGCACGTCTTGCCCGAAGGCTTTCAGCTCTTTTTTCATGATGTCTACCCTCAGGTTGGGTATTGCCATCTTCATAAGCAGCTCGTAGGGTGTGTAGGAGTTTTTGCGTTCTTCGGCGGTCGGCATGAGTAGTGTGCGGTCTACTTTGTGGATGGTAGTATGTCCCGTTACTTTCACTTCGGCGATGTTCAGCGTGGTATCCACGCGCTCCGTCTGTGCCCGTGCCGAAAGGCTGACGAATGCGAATACAAACATCCATGCAATGTTCTTGTTCATTGTGTGTGATTTCATTAGGTTTCTTTTTGTCTGTTAGACGAAAGGAAACCGAAAAAAGTTGCACGGAGAATTAAAAAAGTCTTATTTCGGACGGTTCAGGCTTGGGTTGCACGATGGCAGAGGCATCAGTCGATGAATGCCGAATAGTCGTCGCTTCTTAATAATTCGGCTATGGAAACCGACGTATGATGCTTCATGTAACGGTCTATGCAATCTACAAATCGGCTTTTCATGATATTTTGTCCCAGCGCGCGGTTTACAATCCACATGATTTTACCCATGTGCAGGTCGCGCTCCTGCTGGCTGCGGATGTCGTACCGGCTCAATGGATATACGCTCATCAGATAGAAGCTCACGCAATCAGGCACCATATAGCGACGTGTCATCAGCCGTCGCTGCTCCCTGCTGTAATACTTCAGATACAGGGGATAATCTGTACCGAGATACTTGTCGAGCGAGATGCCGATGCTTTGGTTACCGATAACGATGCTTTGGTCGAGGGCTGTAATCTGCGCGTAGACCGTGGGGAGGGGCAGGTCGGGCAGCCATTGTTTCAACTTTCCAAATGTTTCGGTCAGGTCTTTGTTGATGTCGTCCATGTTGGCATACTGTGCCTCGGCATCTGAGATGAGCGTTTGCAGCGCACTGTCTTGGTAAAATTTAAGCAGCTTTGTATTGATTTGCGGGTCGTTCACCTCACCAATCTTGAGCAGGTCTTCTATCAATGCGCGGGTTTCCACGGGATAGCCCGTGTTCATCTGTTGGAGAGCTGAGAAGTCGCCGGTCATCAGATAGCGGCTTTCGGCACGGTCGTAGCGTTGCACCTCTATCTGAGCGCACGCATCGTCCTTGCCGCTCCGTGGCAGCTTGAAATCACAAGCCACGTTGAGCATTGCTGCTATGAGTAAGAGCCGGTTTATTTTCTTCACGTCTTTCCGTTTATCCTTATTGATGTTGCAAATGTACTAAAAAATATTTCATTCACAAAGAAATGCGCTAAAAAACTTAAAACGACCCTCTTTTTTATCCCATTACTGTTTAATTTCTATAAAATACAAGCAGGACGAAGATGGATTTTCAATGCAAAGAGAATGCGCGAAGTGTTAAAAAGACAAGGCAAAAAGCGCTCAAAAAGTGCCTTTGTAACTTACTGACAATTAGGTTCTTGCAGAGGCAAAAAATTTGGTGCGCATCTCGTTCAAACTTTCTGCGCAGAAAGTTTAAACTTGGTGCGCAGAAAGTTTGGCCGACGACCGCATCTTTTTCGGTCGAGATTTAACAAAAGTGTTACGAAGTCTTAAATCTCCATAGGTTTGGGACGAACCGCCCATGGATGCAAAAAAGACCACGCAACACGTCGTGATGATGACGCGCCTGCGTGGCCTTATCTTGTTTGCACGGTGGCTTAGTCAAGCCATTTCACGTAGCAGAAGTCCTGTCGATGAGGCAGGAGGTTGTTCTTGGGATACATGCGTACGCAGCTCACAAAGGCACCGGCTTCGTCGGGTTCCACCGTTACCTCAAAGGTGTAGCGGTTGCCTTCGTGCCCGGTCATCTTAAACGGATGGATGCTGAATACCTTTTTCTCGCTGTCGCTGTTGTCGGCCTTCAGTATCACGAGTTCGAGCCCGATGGCATCTTGGAGCCCTTGCTCGTCAATCACGTAGCGCACCTTGTATTTCACGCCGGTCTCTCCGCCATTGTTGAGAAACTCATTGTCTTTAGACACCACACGGATGGCATCCCATCGTTCGGCCACATTTTCTTTCCACTGTGCCAAATCCTTGGCCATGCGGTTGTCGTTGGCCTGCAATTTGGTGTAGCGGGCAGCCTGCTTCTCATAGAACTTCGTATAGTAATCGTCGAGCTGGCGCTTCATCGTGTAGTGGGGAGCGATGGTGGCGATAGAGTTTTTGATGACTTGAATCCATCCCTCGCTGTAGCCCTGCTCATTAGTGGCGTAGTATAGCGGCAGGATATCGTTTTCCAGCAGACCATAGATGGTAGCGGCATCGAGTTGGTCTTGATAGTTCTGGTTCTCGTAGGTGCGCTTTTCGGGAAGTGCCCATCCGGCATTTTCGCGATAGCCTTCGACCCACCAACCATCGAGTACGGAGAGGTTGACCACGCCGTTCATCTCGGCTTTCTCGCCGGATGTTCCCGATGCTTCGAGCGGACGTGTGGGCGTGTTCATCCAGATGTCTACGCCCGATACGAGGCGGCGTGCCAGCTGCATGTCGTAATCTTCGAGGAAGATAATCTTACCCAGAAACTCCGGACGTTGGCTTATTTCGAAGATGGTTTTGATGAGTCCCTGCCCAGCACCGTCGGCGGGATGGGCTTTCCCCGAGAAGATAAACTGCACGGGTCGGTCGGGGTTGTTGACTATCTTGGACAGACGGTCGAGGTCGGTAAACAACAGGTGTGCTCGCTTATAGGTGGCAAAGCGGCGACAGAAGCCCACCATCAGTGCATTGGGGTTGATACGTTCGAGCAACGATACCACACGCGAGGGGTCGCCCTGATTCTTCAACCATGTCTCGGTAAACTTTCCGCGTATGTAGTCCACGAGTTTGCGCTTCAAGGCCATGCGGGTATCCCATATCTCGGTGTCGGGCACGTTGTAAATAGCGTGCCAAATGCTCTCGTTGCTCTGGTCGTTCATGAAGTTGGCATCGAAGTATTTGGCATACAACTTACGCCATTCCGTGGCTGTCCATGAAGGGAAGTGCACGCCATTGGTGACATAGCCCACGTGATTCTCTTCCGGATAATAGCCTTTCCAGATGGGGGCAAACATCTGCTGGCTCACCCAACCGTGCAGTTTGCTCACGCCATTCACCTCCTGACAGGTGTTGCAAGCGAAGGTAGAGAGACAGAAACGCTCGCTGTGGTCGTCGGGATTCTCGCGTCCCATGCCGATAAACTCGTCCCATGAGATACCGAGCTTAGCGGGATAATTGCCCATATATTTCCCGAAGAGTGTCTCGTCAAAATAGTCGTGACCTGCGGGAACAGGGGTATGCACTGTGTAGAGCGATGAGGCACGCACCAGCTCCATAGCCTGATTGAATGACAGACCACCTTCCACGTAGTCGCAGAGTCGTTGCAGATTGCAGAGGGCAGCGTGTCCCTCATTGCAGTGATAAATTTGCTTGGTGATGCCGAGTTTCTTCAGCGTCAATATACCGCCGATGCCCAACAATATCTCTTGTTTCAAACGGTTCTCCCAGTCTCCGCCGTAGAGCGAATGGGTGATGGGGCGGTCAAACTCCGAATTGAGTTCGTTGTCCGTATCCAGCAGATACAGACTGATACGCCCCACATTCATGCGCCACACATAGGCATGGACGACGTAGTTCATATAAGGAACTTCCACCACAAGCGGATTGCCCGATGCATCCAACTGGCGTTCCACGGGCAGCGAGTTGAAGTTCTGTGCATCGTAATTGGCTATCTGCTGACCGTCTATACTCAACGATTGCTTGAAATAGCCGTAACGATACAGGAAGCCCACGGCACACATATCTACGTTACTGTCGGATGCTTCCTTCAGGTAGTCGCCGGCCAGCATGCCCAGACCGCCGGAGTATATCTTCACTACTTGGTTGATACCGTATTCCATACAGAAATAAGCCACCGACGGACGCTTCTTGTCGGGTTTCACATCCATGTATTTACGGAAAGCGGCATACACATCTTTCACTCTCTTCATCGTGGCCTTGTCTTTCACGATGGCTTCCTTGCGGTCATAGCTCAGCCGTTCGAGTAGCAACACGGGGTTATGTCCCACCTCTTCGTAGAGGGCTTCGTCGAGGCTCTCCCACATCTCTCGCGCCTCATAATTCCATGACCACCACATGTTGTGTGCCAATTCGTCCAAGCACTCCAACTCTTTGGGCAGTCTGGATTTGATAGACAGTTCCCTCCACTGGGGAACGTTTGAATAATCTGCTTTAATTTTCATAAGCTCTAAAAATAAATGTATTTTATCGGCTTACTCTGCTCTCTGCATGGCGCAGAGCGATGTCGTAAGCCTTGTAATAATCATGTATGAATTTCTTCCATAACGCCTTCTCCGACAGTTTCCCTGCTGCTTTGCGGGCAGCTTTCACGTCTTCTTCCGGCATATGCGCATAGCGCAGTATCGTGTCTTTCACTGCCTCTACCACCTCGTTGTAATCGTCGTCGGTACGAGCGATGACTTCCACGCCGTCGTCAATTCGGCAGTCTCTGCCCATCACCCTGTTAGCCCAAAGCCCGAAGCCGGCCAATGTAGTGGTAATGCAGGGAATCTTGAAAGCAATGGATTCGAGCGGCGTATAGCCCCACGGCTCGTAATAAGAGGGATATACACACAGGTCGTTGCCTATCAGCAAGTCGTAGTAAGGCAAGTCAAAGATGCCATCAGCACCATTCAGATAATGTGGCACGAAGATAAGTTTCACGCGGTCTTCCGCCCTGTTTTCCATACCGAGAGCATGCATCATGCTGACCACGCGGTCGCCTTGTGCGTCGTGTAGCCAATGGGTAAAGAGTGGGTCGGCGAGAGGTTTCTGTGCCGTCTCCTTTCTTTTCAGCCGTTCCTGCAAATCTTGCCGCGCCTCGCCTGCCCATGCCGGCACTTCGATAAAGGCCAGCACATCTCTTTCCATACCTCCGGCAAAGCGCAGACGGTTGAGTGCATCGATATACACGTCGATACCTTTATTGCGAAACTCGTAACGTCCGCTCGTCGAAACTATCAATGTATTGTCGTCGAGGGACGTACCAAGCAACGCATTTGCCACATCGAGCATGCGACGCCGCGCTATCTTCCGTCTCTTAGTAAACATCGTACCCTTGGGCACAAAGCCATTTTCAAACCCATTGGACAGCACCGCATCCACGGGCTTGTCCAACAGTTCGCGACACTCTTCGGCAGTGATGTCGCTCACGGTCGTAAAGCAATCGGCATATTTTGCCGTCTGTTTCTCCACAGAATGCTTGCTCTGCATGTTCAACTCCGTGGCCATTTGGTCGCCATTATAGGCCGAAAGATAAGCATACAGCGGTTTCCCGTTACCCGCAATACTACGTCCGATGCTTGTAGCATGGGTGGTAAACACGGTGGCTATGCGAGGGAGCATGTGCCGCAGGTACAGCAATCCGAGACCTGTCATCCATTCATTGGCATGATAGACCACACGCTTCGTCTCCAGCTCGTGGAATCGATAGAAACTCTCCACCACCTTTGCCGCAGCGTAAGAAAACATCGAAGCCTCATCGTAGTCGCCGTAAGCATGCAGACTGTCCACCTGTGACGTCTCCCATGCACGGGCATAGATATCGTTTTTCTGCGCGTAATAAGGCGTAAAGTCAGTCAGGATGGCAACGGGTTGCCCGGGAATGTTCCACCGTCCCACACGAATGCGCAGACCATCTGCCATCTGTGCATGGATGTGCCACGCTTTCAGCAAACGTCTGTCCTCAATGAAGTTCGTGTTGGCATCACCCAAATCGGGGCCGATAAATAAGAGGTTATCACCCATAACTGCCTGTAGTGTCATGGCACGTGTTGATAAGACGGTGTAGATACCTCCCACCTTATGACAGACTTCCCAACTTGACTCGAATATATAATCCGGAAACAATCGCTTTCTATTCATCTAATACCTTTGTTCGTCTCTGCACCGACCTCTACACGAAATATCATAATCCCCAATCGACCATGAGACTCCTCATCTACCATTTTAATGTTGATTACATGGCTCCTTGTCATCTTTTATTCACATGTCGGCATCTTGTTTGGCATCTTCTCTCGACGTAGTCTGCTACGCCTTCGGCAAGATGGCAGACAATCTGAACGACAATCAAACAAGATCTGTACAAAGTCTCATGACCGATTTGGGATAAAAAGGCCGTCGGTCTATTATTCGTCTACAGATTGTGCGGTGCAAAGATAGCATATTTTTTATAATTACCTACCCAAACCTCATATTTTTCTATCTGCATGGATGGTTGTACACGACCTTCGGGGGTAGAGAAAGGGTAGCACGGATGGCCGGTATCGCATTCCCTTTCTCACCTTTTCCTTTCTCTTCCTCCGTTTTCACGTGGAGAGGTGCTTTTCATTCGTCACTTTTCAGCCTCTTTTTGCTGTGATTCTTTTGTATTCGATGCTCAAAAGTTTGAGATTGTAATTTTTCATGGTCATATAGTTACAGATGATAAGTCGGCATTCGCACCACGTACAGATGGCGTTTGTACATGGAAAGGTCGGCAACCTTTCTCGGCGCAAACGGCATCTGTGTTGGATCTGTCGTACTTTGCCTTTGCTTCGCACGGCGAATCATGTCTTTTTCATCTAAAATTCAAACCATACGCGTGCATTGAAAAGCCGGCCGGTAAGGTAGTTGGGAACAGCATATTGCTGGCTCAAGACATCTGTAATCCAGTAATACGAATTGACATTACTGATACCGAAAAGGTTCAGACAGTCGATTCCGAGCCAAATATTTCTGAAGGGACTACGGGCATGACGGTCATCGTTATTGAGCGCGCGGTAGCTCATACCGATGTCTACTCGCTTATAGGCCGGTGCACGAAAGGTATGCGTTTCTATGCTGCGGTGGGGCGGTCCGAAAGGCAGTCCGTCGGCATAGGCTAATTTGAGTGACATCTTCCAGCAGTCGGTGCCCGGAAAATAGTCGGTAAAGAACAAGTTTATGGCAAAACGTTGGTCGGTGGGCAGGGGGATGCTTCTGTCATTCAGCCGCATCTTTGTATCCATCAGCGAAAGGCTCACCCACGAGTCGGTACCCGGCACAAACTCACCATATAGTTTCAAGTCTATGCCTGCGGCATGTCCGCTGCTCTCGTTATGGCCTCCGTAAACCACTTTCACGTTATTAATACTATAAGGGATAAGACGGGAAAGTGCCTTATAATAAAGCTCTGCAGTGAATTTATAAGGCCTATCTTTCAGATGGAAACGATAATCGAGACCGGCAATGAAGTGGATGGAACGCTGACTGCGAATGTTTTCGTTCAGTGTTGCAAGGGTAACACCATGGCTGGTGACGGTGTCGCGTAGCTCTTTGAAGAAAGGCGATTGGTAATAAAGACCTGTGGCCAAGCGCAAGGTGACATCGTGGCTAAAGGCAGGCACGATGCCCAAAGATACACGCGGACTGACAAGCGTTTCGCGGTTGAAGCTCCAATGACTGAAACGTATGCCGTAGTTAAGGGTAAAGAATGTCTGTTCCTCGTGGGTGGTAAACTTGTAGGTATCCTGAATGAAAGCCTCTGTACGACGGGCATGAAGGCGGTTGCGTGCCGACAAGGTATAAATAAGGTGGAGGTCGCGTCCTGTGTGAGGCATGCTGTAACCGGCAGAATCACGCATTTCGTACTCACGCGCTTGCTCTCTTATCCGTTCTGTTCGTAGGGTGAGACCGGCCAATATGTCGTGATGTCCCGCCTTCTTATTGAAGAGCCATTTCATGCTCTGCACATTGGCAGTCAGGTAATTGCGGGCGTGCTCCATATACGTACCTACACCGAGATTCTCACTTGTCTCGGTCTGTGTGAGCCAATATTGTCCTTGTATGTCGTAGGTTTCGCGTTCCTTGGTGTGAAAGGCCGAAGCGGAAAGCGACAACGATGTGCCAGCACCTAACTTCCGCATAATAGTGATGGAGCCGAAGAATGTACGGAAGAGGTCTTTTTCCTGCCCATCGAAATATACCTTAAACGATTTCACATTCTCTAATGTGCCGAAGCGTGTCTCTCTGTCCTCAGGACGGAAGTCGTAATGATTCTCTGAGATATTGCCGAGGATGTCGATTTGCCAACGTTCGTTCGGCGTGTAACTGAGGTAAGATTGGTAGTCGAGGAAGCGCGGGTGGTATTCGCCCGTGGTCTCAAGTGACCCTAACAGGTATTGATTTGTCTTATAACGCAAGCCGTTCAGCCATGAGAAACGTTTGTTGCTCATACCTGCATAGGCATTGGCACCGAGCAGTCCGGCAGCCAAAGTGGCTTCGAAGTGCTTCGGACGCTTATAGGTAATGTCGAGGGCTGACGACATTTTGTCGCCGTATTTGGCTTCGAAACCGCCCGAAGAGAAGTTCACGGAGCCTACCATGTCGGAGTTGATCACCGACAGACCCTCTTGTTGTCCGCTGCGCACGAGGAACGGACGATATACTTCCACATGATTGATATACACGCTATTCTCATCGAAACTGCCGCCACGCACATTGTATTGTGATGACAACTCGTTGTGGGTAGATACGCCAGCCTGTGTCTGCAAGAGTTCTTCCACGACATTGCCGGTGGCCGACGGCGTGTTTTTCATATCCTTTACGTCGAGCTGCTGCGTCGTACCCGTCTGTCGTTTGCGCTCGGTCACCACAACTTCGTCCAACACATTATCATCGTACAACACGACTTGCAGCGTCTGTCGGCCACGAGGACGATGCAGTACACGGGTCTTCGTACGATAACCCACCATCGAGAAACGCACCGTCACGCTGTCGGTCGACAACAGTTGCAGGCTGAACTCGCCACGGAGGTTGGTCAGTGCCATCTTTCCCTGTGCCACAACGCTCACCGCAGCCAGCTCCACGGGGCGGCTGTCCTTATCTGTTACACGACCTTGCAGCGTAAAGGTCTGCGCGTTCATCTGCATCATACTGCCGAGGCAGAAGGCCAAGAGTAGAAAAAGCGGTCTCATTGGCAATATAACGTGTGTTTTCCGTTTATATTGCATGAAGAACTACTTACTGATGATTGATTCGTTTAAGGGCTGTCTCACATCCGAGGAGGCCGAAACGATTGTGGCCGAGACCATCTCTGCCTACGATACAGAGGCGAATATCAAGGCCTTTCCTGTATCAGACGGCGGCGAAGGCATGCTGGAAGCCTTTACTTCTGCGCTGGATACGCGGCGTATAGAAGTGGAAGTGCACGACGCACTGATGCGCCCCTTACGGGCTGAATACGGACTTTCGACAGACGGCACTGCTATCATCGAAATGGCACGAGCCAGCGGTCTGACGCTCATTCCTCCGGCAGAGCGCGATGTACTGTCGGCTACTACCTACGGTACGGGTGAGCTGATGGTCGATGCGCTGCGCCGAGGCTGCCGTCGGTTCATCATAGGCTTGGGCGGTAGTGCCACGAGCGATGCGGGAATGGGTATGCTACAGGCTGTGATGGAGAGTTGCGGCGACAACGGACAGTTTTTCGATCTTTTCCGCAAAATGGATATAACGCTGGCCTGCGACGTGACCAATCCGCTATGCGGCAAACAGGGAGCCGCCCATGTCTTTGCCCCGCAGAAAGGGGCTACACCGGCGCAGGTATCCCTGCTCGATGCCCGTGCACAGGCTTTTGCACGTCGCTCTGCACGTCATTTCGGCTTCGACTGTTCTACCGCTGCAGGCGCAGGAGCTGCGGGTGGATTGGGCTATGCCTTTATGCAATATTTCAGGGCACGTATGCGCTCTGGGGTAGATTTGCTGCTCGACTTGCTCTCTTTCGACCGTCTGCTCGCTGAAACCGACGTAGTGATTACCGGTGAAGGGCGTGCCGACTGCCAGACGCTGATGGGCAAACTGCCTCACGGCATCCTCCTGCGAGCTGCCCGGCGCGGGGTTCCCGTGTGGCTCGTTGCCGGACAGGTGAATGACCGCGACCGTCTGCTCACCGCAGGGTTTGCCCGCGTACATGCCATTACACCGACCTCCATGCCGCTGCAAGAAGCGTTGCAACCCGCAGTGGCAGCCGGCAATCTACGGAAGGCTCTGCGCACATTGCTCTGCACAGTGCGATAGGAAACAGCTAACATGAGCCTAAGCTATGCGCTGTGATAAGGCTTTTATATAGAGCAAGCGAACGACCTTCCACGTTCTTTCCTTCATTGTATATCCATCTCCATAGGGCAGAAAACGAAAGTAGGAAGGAAACCATGTGATTTCCTTCCTACTCGATTCGTTTTTGAAAGACTTGAACCTCTGATTAGTTCTGTCCTGTAAGCACTTTTTTCTCTTTGATACGTGCCTTTTTGCCTGTAAGTCCACGCAAATAATACAGTTTGGCACGGCGCACCTTACCGCGCTTATTCACCTCAATATTATCAATGTTGGGCGATTCGATGGGGAATATACGCTCAACGCCAACGGTACCGGACATCTTTCGTACAGTGAAGCGTTTCTTATCCCCATGTCCTGAGATGCGGATCACCACACCACGATACAGCTGGATACGCTCTTTCGTTCCCTCAACGATTTTGTAAGCAACGGTGACTGTATCACCCGATTTGAACTCAGGAAAGCGTTTGCCTGTAGCAAAGGATTCCTCAGCAACTTTCATTAAATCCATTCTAATTGATGATTAAATTTGTTTATCATTCCAACGCAACATAACGGGCAACACATCTTCCCGCCAGCGATTACGCCAAAAAGTGGGGACAAAGGTACTATTTTTTATGCAATGCACCAAAGAAAGCGGGTATTTTCTTATACGTCCCTTCTCTTTTTTATCCGATTTGTGCCGAAAAAGGTTGTCGACCTTTCCCTATATAAACGCCATCTGTACAGGGTTCGAATGCCAACTTATCAATCGCAACTTTACGACCCTAAACCCCAAATCGGTATAGGCTCTCATGACTGATTTGGAATAAAAACGGGGAATGCCCGTTATTGAACATTCCCCGTTTCCTGTTATTCTGCTAAATAGATATAGGCGCAAAAGGCGACAGTCAGCACCGTGATGAGACAGAGTACACGAAACAGTACCCGTGCTATCCGCTTGCGCATTCGTGCAGATGCAAATCGCTTTTGATTCTGTAGCGTCAATTCGTCGTCACGGTAGTGATGATGATTCCTGTGATGATGCTTAGAAGAGTCCTTTTCTCTATTCACTGTATTACTGTTTTCGAACCTTTACCCATGTGGTATTCCCTGGGGTTGGTACATCTTGTTACAAGAGGGCTACCGTCAGTCCGGCCATGACGATGCTGACCATCGACATGAGTTTGATAAGGATGTTCAAACTTGGGCCGCTGGTATCCTTAAACGGGTCGCCCACGGTGTCGCCCACGATGGTTGCCTTATGGCAGTCGGAGCCTTTCCCTCCGAAATTGCCCTCTTCTACCATCTTCTTCGCATTGTCCCAAGAGCCACCGGCGTTGGCCATGAATACAGCCAGTGTAAAGCCTGTGGACAGACCTCCCACCAGCAAGCCTAACACGCCACCTACGCCGAGCACGATACCTACAACGATGGGAATAAGGATGGCAAGGAATGAAGGCAGTATCATCTCACGTTGCGCACTGCGAGTGGAAATCTCCACGCACCGTCCGTAATCGGGTGTGGCCTTACCTTCGAGGATGCCTTTTATCTCACGGAACTGACGGCGAACTTCCTCTACCATAGCTCCGGCGGCACGTCCCACAGCACCCATTGTCAGACCGCAGAACAGGAAAGCGGCCATCGCACCGATAAAAGCACCCACTAAAACCATAGGGTTCATCAGATTTACTTGGAAGAAGTTCATGAAGTCGGTCATGTTGGCCGTCGTTGGGTCAAACATATTTCCAGCAGCGTCGAGGAATCTTCCGCCCTCGTTGACTACTCTTACCATGGCTATTTTTATCTCTTCTACGTAGGAGGCGAGCAAAGCCAATGCGGTAAGGGCGGCACTACCTATGGCAAAGCCCTTGCCCGTAGCAGCTGTGGTGTTGCCTAAAGCGTCAAGGGCATCGGTGCGATGGCGCACGTCTTCGCCCAACTCACTCATTTCGGCATTGCCTCCGGCGTTGTCAGCTATAGGCCCGTATGCGTCGGTGGCTAAGGTGATGCCCAATGTGGAAAGCATGCCTACGGCGGCGATACCGATACCATATAGTCCCTTAGAGATGCTTGCTGCACTCATGCTGGTGTCGAAACCGTTAGCGCAAAGATAACTCAACATGATGGCCACAGAGATGGTTACTACAGGTATCATGGTAGAAATCATGCCTGTACCGATACCTTTTATAATAACAGTGGCCGAACCTGTCTGTGAAGCTTCGGCTATCTTCTGGGTAGGTTGGTAACTATGCGAGGTATAATACTCGGTAGACTGCCCGATGATGACGCCTGCCACTAAACCGCTGATGACGGAGAACGATACACCGAGCCAATTCTCAATACCCAAGTAATAGAGTATGCCGAAGGTTGCAACAGCTATCAGTCCGGCAGCTACATTAGTGCCGAGCCCCAAGGAATGAAGCAGTTCCTTCATGGTGGCGCCTTCTTTCGTGCGAACCATGAAGATGCCTATCAGGGAGAGGAAGATACCGACGGCAGCAATAATCATCGGTGCTATGACAGCACGCAGTTGCAGGTCGGCATTGAAAGCAAAGGCTGTTGCACCCAGAGCCGCAGTAGAAAGGATACTGCCGCAATAGCTTTCGTAGAGGTCGGCACCCATACCGGCCACATCGCCCACGTTGTCGCCCACATTGTCAGCAATGGTAGCAGGATTGCGCGGGTCGTCTTCGGGAATGTTGGCCTCTACCTTACCCACAAGGTCGGCACCTACGTCGGCAGCCTTGGTATAAATACCGCCGCCCACACGGGCAAACAAGGCCTGAGTAGACGCACCCATACCAAAGGTTAGCATGGTTGTGGTAATGGTAATAAGGGCAAAGTTGTCGCCTTCATAGACACAGCTAAGCACGATGAACCACAAGGCGATGTCGAGCAAACCTAGACCTACTACCACAAGCCCCATGACCGCCCCACTACGGAAAGCCACCTTCAAGCCGCGGTCAAGCCCTGTACGTGCCGCATGTGCCGTGCGTGCAGACGCATATGTGGCTGTCTTCATGCCGAAGAAGCCCGACAAGCCTGAGAATAGTCCGCCTGTAAGGAAAGCAAAAGGTACCCAAGGATTCTGCACTTTTAGCACGTAGGCCATAAAGGCGAACAGAAGGGCAAGCACGATAAACACGATGCAGACTACCTTGTATTGTTGTTTCAGATAGGCCATCGCACCCTTTCTCACGTGCTCGGCTATCTCAATCATACGGGACGTACCTTCCTCTTCTCGCATCAGTGTGCGGAAGAAGTACCACGCCATGCCCAGTGCGCATACCGATGCCACCGGAATCAACCAAAATATGGATGGAATATTACTCATAATGGTATAAAGATTTTAAGTTAGTATATTGAGTGATAAAATAATATATCGGGATATACAAGGGGAGACGAATCGTATTTTCACTCCCCCTTGTTTGCTGTGTAAGACGGATTAGAAGCGTGCGGAGACCTGTACATCTACCATATTATAATTATGTTTTGCCAGCGCACGGTCGTTCACAAAGATGTAGGACCCCCCAATTTTAAACCGTTTCGCAAAGATATAATCAAGGCCTACTTCATACTGATTCACGGCCGTACCCCAAGTTGCTTGCGGTCTGTATAGGTCATAGCGTGCTTTTGCATGCAGCTTCTCTTTCACAAGGGGGGCAATGGCAGAGGCATAGAAACCATCGGCTTTGTTGCCTGCGGCGTGGTTGATGTCGGCCTCTTTGGCATCTTCGCTCTTATTGTAAGCGGTAGTAAAGCCGTATCCAGTGCTGTGGATGTACTCAGAACGTAGTGTCCAGTCGTCTTTCATATACTCGCCGCTAATGGCATAACGGTGCTTGGCCATGCTACGCAAGCCGGTTTGTGGAGTGCCGCCTTCCGTCCATGTACCTCTGCGGGCATAGCTTCCTTCCCATCCGAACACGCCTATACGTAGTCCCTCAATGGGTTTCACCCACAGACCTCCTATGATATCTTTGCGCTGGTCTACATCTTTCAGAGAGATGCCTTGCCCATTGAACACGCCTACTTCGTAGTGTAAGAGGGTTCTGCCCTCGTTGTTTTTCAGGAAATCTCCATAGACTTCAAGACCTACGTCCCGTCCGTTGCTGGCGATGGCACCCGTCCTGTCGCTGAAATGAGACAGTTTAAGCACGCTGTTGGCCAGATTGTAGAAACCTTGGTCTATGGGATGGGCGGGATTCTCAAACGTGAAAGGAATCTTAAACTGTCCCATACGCACACGTAAATAGTCATATTTCTGCCACTCAGCAAACATATCTACCAATCGTGGAGATGCACCTAACGTGGACGTATTTCCGTTTACCTGCAACTGCACGCGCCAAAAGAAATCGTCTAAAATCCGGCCATCGAGTATCAAACGTCCCATACGAAGATTGAAACTGTTTGCTTCGGCATCTTTCTGGCCGCTGTATTGATACTGCGTAATCACGTAGCCGCTTAGCTTCACATTGTTGACAATGGGGGTAGATTCCTGTGCATTTGTTCCAAACGCACAGATTACCAATAGTGCTGAAATAAGTACTTTTCTCATGGTGAAGTTATTTTATATGGTGAAGTTATTTTATTTAGTGTGAGATTCCCGTATTCATCCGTGCAAATATAAATAAATAATTTGAATTGAATGGAAAAATACAGCGAATTATATAGAAAAATAGACTAAAGAAGATGGGCGGAGAGATAGACAAAGAATTATTCATGTACTAAAAATAGCACTTCATTGCGAACGTTTACAGCAGATTCAACACATGGAAAAGCAAGGCATTCATACGTGAGTTCGGGATAAGGCTATCGGACTGTAAGCCCCGACGGAGCTTACCCGCATCCCCGAGGAGAGAGGACACCGAAGAGCAAAGTGGCAGCACGCTTGGAGGTAGAATGAGGCGTAATGGACATTTGGTAGGCTGAAACCTCTCGGAATTCTTTTATTTACTACCTTTGCAGCATTTTAAAACCTATGAATAAAAAAACTGTATCTTCTGCAACAGCTCAAATGTTAAAAAGAATGGGCGTTCTGTCCAATCCCAACTTGGGATTCGATTTTTCACGCGTGTTTTGCGCTGTCCGACTCTCGGATTTGGTTTTTCACGCGTGTTTTGCGCCGTCCGACTCTCGGATTTGGTTTTTCACGAGTGTTTTGCGCTGTCCGACTCCCGGATTTCGTTTTTCACGAGTGTTTTGCGCCGTCCGACTCTCGGATTTGG
>NZ_GL397214.1:2212746-2271405 GCF_000146675.1 Hoylesella marshii DSM 16973 = JCM 13450 | reverse complement strand
AACTTGGGATTTGATTTTTCACGCATGTTTTGCGCCGTCCCAACTTGGGATTCGATTTTCATACACGAGTTTCGGATAGGTTATCGGACTGTAAGCCTCTTTGGGGCGATTAGATAAGAATCTCTTATCCCGAATTCGCATATTCATGCTTCAAGACAGGTCGGTTAAGCCACCTATCTGTCACTTCTTCCTGCCGAAATCAGCGGGAACTTCGCCCCATGTGGCGGTCTCCCATTTTACGATTGGCACTTTCACCGCATGACTTTTGAGCCATTGCTCGGCACGGGCTATTACTTCGTAGAGTTTTTCCGTCTTCTCATTGCGTTTCAAAGTGGTCTTGCACTGTTTCTTATGTACCCAGAGAATGGCATTGTAGCTGTCGGAATATATCGTTTTATCTACAATATGCCGTTGTTCCATTAATGCCAACGCATGAACGATGGCAAGGAACTCACCAATGTTGTTGGTACCGTGAACAGGCCCGTAATGAAACACTTCCTCACCTGTGGCCAAATCAACAGCGCGATATTCCATTGGGCCGGGATTGCCGCTGCAAGCTGCATCTACAGCCCACGCACAAGCATTTACCTGCGGTGGTAACGGCAACACGGTGTCATTGCGGTAAGAGGGGGGATTCACGAGGCCTACATCTGCCCTTTTTCCTATGGGGGAGAATTGTGAAGTCCCTTTCGAATAACGTTTTTTTTCAATCATAACACTGCTGATTTGTAGGATGTTTCATCGGCATATAGGCCATGGGGATTTCTCTTTCCGTCTACATTCGCTCCGGCACTTCGATTCCCAAGAGTGCCATACCGTTTTTGATGACCTTAGCCACGTTCTTCGCCAGCATTAGCCTCACGATTTTCTTACCTTCATCTTCCTCATGCAAAATACTGTAATCGTGATAGAACTGATTAAATTCCTTAGTCAGTTCGTAGCAGTAATTGGCAATGCCACTCGGGCTGTAGTCCTTTCCACTTTGTACTACCACCGCACCGAACTCATCCATTTTCTGAATCAGCTCTGCTTCCTTTGCACCAAGAGGCAAATCTTCGGATAGTTGGTCGGGGATGTTCAGCCCTTCAGCCTTCCGCAAGATGCTACGTATTCGCGCATATGTATATTGTATAAAAGGACCTGTATTCCCATTGAAGTCGATGCTTTCTTCAGGATTAAACAACATGTTCTTGCGTGCATCCACCTTTAATATAAAGTATTTCAGTGCACCCATACCCACGATGCGTGCTATCTCGTGGCGTTCTTCCTCGCTGACGTTCTCAAGCTTGTTCACCTTATCGTCGCTCATACGTGCGGCAGATTCTATCATAGCCTCTATCAGTTCGTCAGCGTCTACCACTGTTCCCTCACGGCTTTTCATCTTACCATTGGGCAGTTCCACCATTCCATACGAAAAATGCACCAACTCCTTCCCCCATTTGAATCCCAAACGGTCAAGCAAGATAGACAATACTTGGAAATGGTAGTTCTGCTCATTGCCCACCACATAAATCATTTTGTCTATCGGAAAGTCTCTGAAACGCATATCGGCGGTACCTATATCCTGTGTCATATATACGCTGGTACCATCAGAGCGAAGCAGGAGCTTCTGATCAAGTCCCTCATTTGAGAGATCTGCCCATACGCTACCGTCTCCTTTCCGTTCAAAGATGCCTCTCTTCAAACCCTCTTCCACCTTTGCCTTTCCCTCAAGGTAGGTATCCGATTCGTAGTATATCTTATCGAAAGAGACGCCCAGCGCACGATAAGTCTCATCGAAACCGGCATATACCCAATCGTTCATCATCTTCCAAAGACGTCGCACTTCGGGGTCGCCCTGTTCCCATTTCACCAGCATTTCGCGGGCTTCCATCATCAGCGGGGCTTCTTCTTTGGCACGTTTTTCTGCTGTTTCTTCATCTATACCCTCGTTCATCAGTTGGGCTTTCAGCATCTTTATCTCTTCACGATAGTGTTTATCAAAGGCCACATAATAGTCGCCGATAAGATGGTCACCCTTCTTTCCGCTTGTTTCAGGCGTTTCTCCGTGCCCCCATTTCTGCCATGCGAGCATGGATTTACAGATGTGTATGCCTCTGTCGTTCACTATATTGGTCTTTACCACCTTGTTGCCATTGGCTTGCATGATTTGCGATAACGACCAACCGAGCAGATTGTTGCGTACATGACCTAAGTGCAGCGGCTTGTTGGTATTGGGCGAAGAGTATTCAATCATTACCAACGGCGAATTGCTTGTTACGGCTTTCTCGCCGAAATGCTCATCGGCATTAATATCGTTCAGCAACGAGAGCCAAGCCGATGGGGCTACAACAAGATTTAAGAAACCTTTTACCACGTTGAAAGAAGCCACAGCCGTGCAGTTGGCTTTCAGGCATTCGCCTATTTCCTGTCCCACTTCTTCAGGTTTCTTGCGCGCTGTTTTCACAAACGGAAACGTGACAAGCGTGAGATGTCCCTCAAATTCCCGCTTAGTCTTCTGCAATTGTATGGGGACGTTTGCTGCGGCCTCACCGTATAGTTGCTGCACGGCCGCAGCGACCGCATGGCTGATGAGCTGTTCTATTTTCATATTGATTGTCTGATGAACGTTGTTGAGAGCGCAAAAGTACAAAAAAACAGTGAGAAAGCCGCGTGTTTATGTGGGAAATAACTCGCCAATCTATCATGTATCTTCATGGGAAAGGATGAAGACGGAATCGTCAAAACTTCCCGATGGGTGACTTTTCGATGGGTAGAAATCATCACTTTTACCCCGCTTTTGTGATGATTCCTTAGTATTTGATACTCAAAAGTTCGAGGTCGTAACTTCTTAAGGTCGTAAAGTGACGATTGATAAGTCGGCATTCGTACCCCGTACAGATGGCGTTTGTACATGGATGGGTCGGCAACCTTTCTTGCGGTAAACGGCATCTATTGTCGGTCTCTGTCGCACCTACAGCGCTCCATTTAGGGGATTGCGTTATACCCAGCGCTGCGCACTGGGCTGAGATATAATGCTCCTTCAGAGCTTACTTCGGTAAATGTCATCCACTCGGTACTGCACGTTGGGTTGACCTATTGCGCGTCTTCAGCGCTTACATGATGGCTTATGCTATTATAATAATATGGTGTTGCTACACTCCGCAATCATACACCTTCAACTGCTTAACCTTGCATCTGCCTATATCTCTATGGGCTATATTTGTCTATACAAGATAGTTTTTCTAATTTTGCAACGACAAACGTACAACCACTCATTCATCATTGCAACAGACGACACTCGAAATATGATGGCCGACGAACTGATATTCCGTATCCGGCAGGAGCTGGGTTTTGCACCTACCGAGGGGCAGGATGCGGCCATCTACACCTTTGCGCAGTTCTTCACCGACCGCACAGACCGGCCGATGATGCTGCTACGCGGATCGGCAGGCACGGGAAAGACCTCGCTCGCAGCTGCCATCGTGCGTGCACTCGTTACCCTAAAACAGAAAACGGTATTGCTGGCACCCACCGGAAGAGCGGCGAAGGTGTTTGCCCTGAACAGCGGACATGCGGCCTTCACCATCCATCGCAAGATATATCGACAACGCACTTTCGGGAGCGAGATGGCCGACTTTCGCCTCAACGATAACCTGCATACCGACACACTCTTTATGGTAGACGAGGCTTCAATGGTGGCCAACGACGGGGCGGGCGGGCGTGTGTTTGGCAGCGGAAGACTGTTAGACGACCTCGTAGCCTTCGTTTATGCCGGCCGAAATTGTCGTTTGCTGCTCATCGGAGACCGGGCACAGTTGCCACCCGTGGGCGAAGAACGGTCGCCGGCACTGGATACCAACTTCATGCAAGGCTACGGTGCTACGGTCTACGATTACGACTTGGACGAGGTTCTTCGGCAGGCCGCAGAATCGGGAATCTTGTTCAATGCCACGTCTATCCGCCGGCTCCTCACCCGCGATGCCCACACGCAGCTGCCTTTTATCCGCTTACAGGGCTTTGCCGATATCTGTCGCGTGCCGGGCGATGAGCTGATAGAGACGCTTGCTTCCAGCTTCGCCGAAGTGGGTATCGACGAAACCATGGTTATTACACGGAGCAACAAGCGCGCCAATATCTATAACCAAGGTATCAGAAACAGTGTTTTAGGGTGTGAAGAAGAACTGACGACGGGCGATGTTGTCATGGTTGTGAAGAACAATTATTACTGGACGGAACGTGAGAAGTCGCCCATCCCATTCATTGCCAACGGCGACCGCGCCATCGTGCAACAAGTGCGGCATGAGCGCGAGGTCTATGGTTTTCGCTTTGCCGACGTGTGGTTGCGCTTCCCCGATTACGACAACTATGAACTTTCGACTACCGTTGTACTCGACAGCCTGCGCACCGAAGCCCCTGCACTGACCCCCGCGCAGAACGAGGCGTTATATCTCCGTGTCATGGAAGACTACAGCGATTTATCCCGCAAAGCCGATCGCATGCAGCACCTCCGACAGGACGAGCACTACAATGCCATACAGGTGAAGTACGGCTATGCCGTGACCTGCCATAAAGCACAGGGCGGGCAATGGGCGCACATCTACCTCGACCAAGGGTATATGACGGAGGAGATGCTCACACCGGATTATATTCATTGGTTATATACTGCCTTTACGCGTGCTACGGAAAGGCTTTTTCTCGTTAATTGGCCTACAAATCAATGTGATGTAGACGAAGATTAATGGGGGTTCGTCGGGCATTTGACAGGCTTTCGGTTGCTTACCGTTCCATGATGAAAGCCAGTCTTTCTGCCCCATCGTTCAGGTGAATGATGCCGCAATAAGTAAATCCATAGGCGGTAAGCAGGTGACGCATGGGGGCATTGTCGCGATGGGTGTCGACGCGGATAACGGGTGAAAGGCGGAAGCAATAGTCCATCACGGTGCGGAAAACGCCACGATATTCGGGCAGGCTGGCCATACGATGCACTGTGGCATAGGGTTTCTCGTTCGGCCAAGCACCCTCGTAGATGGTGTGGTAAGTAGGCTCCGGCCCCAACACACAAGCAAAGGTAACCATCGGGCGCCCATCTTCTTCGCCGATGTAGCTACATCCCGCTTCTATGTCTGCCATTATCTGTGCCTGCGAAGGGTAGTCATCAGCCCATTGCGTGGCGTTTCCAGCCTCGCGCATGCGGCACCTTCCGACCTCCAAAATGGTCATCACAGCCGCTAAGTCGCTCTTTGTAGTATGACGAATCAGCATGAGTAACGTTATCTTTCCTGAGTCAATCCAAAATCGGTCATGAGCGGTCTTATGAGCGATTGGGGTTCAACTTTGCTATCATCTCATCGAGAACGGGAATCAATCCCTGCCAAGTGGCATCTGAAAGTCGATGGCTGCGCAGCGTGTCTACCATACAATTAGGCACATCTTTGGCACGTTCCTGCATCTCGATGCCTGCCGGTGTGAGCGAGACAATGCGTTGCCGCTCGTCGCGTCGACCTCTCGTGCGTGTCAGAAGTCCCATCTTCTCCATGCGTTGTATCAATGGAGTGACCGTGTTGGTCTCTAAGAACAGCTTCTTAGCGATGTCGTTCACCGGTTGGGCGTCGTTTTCCCATAATACCATCAGCACCAAGTACTGCGAATAGGTGATGCCCAACTTGCTAAGATACGGGCGGTATGCCTGAATAATCAGGCGTGAGACAGCGTACATCCTAAAACATATCTGATTTTTTAATCTCAACTGTGAATATGCCATCACCGTTCTGTTGTTTCATTTTGTTAGTTTCTATTTTGCCTATATATATCCTATGGGATATGTCTGCAAAGGTATGAAAAACATTCGTAATACGGACATAAAAGGCCTATAAAGCGGCATCGTCTCTCCATCGTTTCCCCTGCCATGCTTCTGCTTTTTGCAGATGGCGGACGAGAAGGTGGGTAAACTCATGGTTCTTCAGTCCCCAGTTCGGAGCAACGAGCATGTGAGCAGGAGACTGACTGACGAAACGTTCTAATACCATTGTCGGGCGCAGATACTGTATGTATTCGGTTATCAATCGGATGTATTCGTCTGCGGAATACACGGGGAAGGGTTGTTTGGCATATTCCCGTGCCAACCTTGTTCCTTTAATAATCTGCATCTGATGCACCTTCAATACATCAAGACGGGTGGACGAAAGTAGGGTGGCCTGCCGTATGTGCTCATCGAAATCCTCTTCAGGGAGGCCGAGAATCACGTGCGCACCGGTTGTGATACCTCGCTCTGCCGTACGCTCAATGGCATGCAAGCTGCAAGCAACGTTGTGTCCTCGGTTGATACGCACAAGGGTATTGTCGTTTAAACTCTCGATACCATACTCCACAATCATGAATGTCTGCCGATGGAGTGTTTCCAGATAGTCAAGCAAGTCGTCCGACATGCAGTCGGGGCGCGTACCAATCACAATACCCACCACATCTTCCACGCCTAACGCTTCCTCATACATGCGCTTCAATGTCTCGACAGACGCATACGTATTGGTGTATGCTTGGAAATAAGCCAGATATTTCATGTCGGGATATTTGCGGGCAAAGAATGCCTTGCCGGCGGTTAATTGCTCGCGGATGGTCACGCCGCGGTGGCAATAATCGGGATTGAACGTGCGGTTGTCGCAATAAGAACAGCCTCCCACGCCGATGCTTCCGTCGCGATTGGGGCAGGTAAATCCGGCATCTATCGAAATCTTCTGCACCTTAAACGGGAAGCGACGGCCGAGCCAATGGCTGAAATCATTGTATAAACCATTGGCAAATGCCGTTCGCTCCGTGTCTTTTCTCATCGCTTATTTACGCATCAATTCCTCCTCGAAGAAATCGGTTATCTGACGGAACAGATGGTTGCGGGTGTTTCCTCCATAGATACTATGGTTCTTGTTGGCATAGAATATCTCGCGGAAATCCTTGTCGGCCTCCACCAATGCTTCGGCATATTCGATGGCATTCTGCGGATGCACGTTGTCGTCGGACAGACCTTGGCATATCAGCAATGCACCGCTCAGATTGTTTGCACGGGCGATGGGGTTTACGTCGTAGCCCGAGGGGTTCTCTTTCGGTGTGCGCATGTAGCGTTCTGTGTAGATGGTATCATAATATTTCCAGCTGGTGGGGGGAGCGACAGCCACGCCGGCACGGAATACTTGACGGCCTTCGCTCATACTCATCAGCGTATTGAAGCCACCGAAGCTCCAGCCCCAAATGCCTATCCGGTCTTTGTTTACATAGCTCTGCTTGCCCAACCACAGCGCGGTCTCCACTTGGTCTTTGGACTCTAAGTCGCCCAAACGCAGATAAGTACACTTCTCGAACTCCGCCCCGCGTGCGCCGGTACCGCGTCCGTCTACGCATACAAAGATGAAGCCTTGCTGCGCGAGGTACTCCTCGTAAATACCACCCTGCCCCATCGCACCGATAGACCACGAGTCGAGCACTTGCTGACTGCCCGGGCCGCTGTATTGGAACATCACGACGGGATATTTCTTGCTCGGATTGAAGTCGGCCGGCTTTACCATCCATCCATTCAACTGCACGCCTTCGGAGGTGGTGAAGCTAAACGTTTCTTTCTTTGAGAGACCGTAACCGGCCAACTGCCGACGCAGGTTGGCATTGTCGATGAGCGTCGCAAGTGTCTTGCCGTCGGCGTTGCAAAGGGTGTAGACATAAGGCGTATTGCGGTCGCTCCATATATTGAGGAAGTATTTGTAATGGGCTGCGAAGATGGCATTGTTGGTTCCCTCTTTGTCGGAGAGGCGCGTTATCTTGCCGTTCTTTGTGCAAACGTACACTTGGCGGTCTTGCGGACCGAGGGCAGCGGCCTGATAATATACGTTGCCCGAAGCCTCGTCGAAACCGTAGACGCGGGTCACGTCGTAACGGTCTCTCACGATTTGCCGTTGCAGTTTACCGGTCATGTCGTAGAGATACAGGTGCATGAAGCCATCGCGGTCGCTGGGCAGGAGGATATGGCTGTCGGTTATCTTCATGTTCGCCAGCACTTCTTCTTTCACATACTTAGGCACACTTTCCCTTATCAGCAACTGACAGACCGTAGAGCGCGGATTAGCGGCATATACGTTCAGCTCGTCCTGATGACGATTCATGGTGAGCAGGATGACTTTATCTGCCTGTGCCGTGGCCTTGATGCGGGGGATATAGCCGTCGGTGGCCAGCGGCAGGTCGATGCGGCGTGTCTGATGGCTCTGGATATCGTAGCTCCAAGCCGATACCTTGGCATTGTCTTGTCCGGCTTTGGGATACTTATAGGCATACATTCCGGGATAGAACTCATAGTCGCGGTTGCTGTCTTTCCCTGCCATAAATAGCTGAAGGCCGTAGGTCTTCACGGCACTCTCGTCGTATTTTATCCAACACAGCATCGTGCCGTCGGCATTGAATGTCATGGCGGAGTTGAATCCGAACTCCTCTTCGTTCACCCAATCGGGGATGCCGTTGATGATTTCGTTGAACTTCCCGTCCTTGGTCACCTGACTTTCGGCATTCCCGTAGAGCAGCTTCACCAGATAGATATTGTTGTCTCTCACGAAAGCCACCTGATGACCGTCGCGGCTCCACACCGGCGTTTGCTGCGGCCCGTAGTCAGACAGCCGTTCGAGCTTGCGCGTGGCGATGGTATAGATATAGAATACAGCTTTGAAGGAATGGCGATAGATGCGCTCGGTGCGCGTCTGGATGAGCATCTTCGTTGCGTCGGGACTGAGGATATAGTTGTCGAAATCGTCTATTTTCTCGCCGATGGTATTGCCAACGTCGAACAATACGCCGAGCTGCTTGCCGGTCTTAAAGGAGAACGTTTGCACCTCTCGCCCGTCTTTGCTGATTTGCGCATACGATTCCCCGTCGCTCAAAGGCGTGACGGCACTCAAGGTTTCGGCAGTAAACTTGCCCGAAGTAAGGCTTTTCAAATCCAGCCTCTCTGTCGCACGAAGCGGCGAGGCCATGAACAGGGTTGCTACGCATAAGGGCAGTAAATGTTTCATATCTTGTAGTTTTTCAGTGATTTTTAATGCTGCAAAGGTAGCTATTTTTCCATAGAAACGAGAACGAGATTTGTGATACCCGATAATTTTACGTATTTTTGTCAGAGAAATGCGCGCATCCCCTCCCGAAACAAGGAAACCAAAGGGGCGCGGAGCAGCGGGCAGCCCGCCGAGAGGTAAAAACTAAAGAAAACGCCCGGCGGGAGCCCCGCTAAAGCGAAAAGGTTAAAAGATGTATCGGCGGGAGCCCCGCTAAAGACGAAATATTAAAGAAAGTATTGGCGGGAGCCACACTAAGTCGAAAATGTTAAAAAATGTATCAGCGGGAACCCCGCCGGATGCTAAGAAGTTCAAAGAAGTATAGGAGTGTCGCACTCTGGAAGTAAAATAATGATGGAACAAGCTTATCCCTCAAAACTGCTGGAAAAGGCAGTATCTGAATTTGCCAAACTGCCGGGCATCGGACGCAAGACGGCCTTGCGGCTGGTGCTCCACCTGCTGCGTCGAGACGTAGACGAGGTGGAGACTTTCTCGCAGGCTGTCGCCCGCTTGCGCACCGAGGTAAAACATTGCCGCGTCTGCCACAATATCAGCGACGAAGACGTTTGCCCCATCTGTATGGACAATCGCAGAGAGCGGAGCACACTCTGCGTCGTGGAGAACATACAAGACGTGATGGCGATAGAAAACACGCAACAGTTTAACGGACTTTACCATGTGCTCGGCGGAGTGATTTCGCCGATGGACGGAGTGGGGCCGGGTGACCTTGAGATAGATTCGCTCGTGGAGCGTGTGGCTGGCGGTGGATTCAGCGAGATTATCCTCGCGCTGAGTTCCACGATGGAAGGCGACACCACGAACTTCTATCTCTCGCGTAAGTTGTCGCCCTATGGCGTGAAGTTGAGCGTGATAGCGCGGGGCATCTCCGTAGGCGATGAACTGGAATACACCGACGAGGTGACGCTGGGGCGCTCGATCACCAATCGCACGGCACTCAATACCTAACGTTTATTAACCATAACAAGATGCAAAGAACAAGCAAAATACTGAAAGCAGAACTATATGCAGCCATAGCCGTCTGCATGGTCATCATCGTTTTATTTGAAACGAATGCGATATGGGAAGGAGCAAAGGCCGACGACGCAACGGCGCAGTTCGCCGTACTTTCAATGATGGAACTCATCGTCATCTGTTCCATCCCCGTGAGTTTGCGCCTGTTTAAAGTAAAGAGCGTGAAAAGGAAACTCACCGCCCATCCCGAAAAAGCCCTCTTGCTGCTGGGGTCGCTGCGCCTACAGATGTTGTGCATACCGATGGTGACCGGCTTCTTGTGCTACTATCTGTTTATGAACGTGGCGTTTTTCTATATGAGCATCATCCTGCTGTTGTGCCTCTTCTTTATTTATCCGAGCATGGAAAGATGCAAACAAGACACGGGCAAGGTATGAAAAAACTATCGGTCGTTATTGTAAGCTACAACGTGAAATACTATCTGGAGCAATGTCTGGACAGTCTGTTGCGGGCGTTGCAGGACATAGAAGCCGAGGTGCTGGTGGTAGACAACCACTCGCACGATGGTTCCGTGGATTATCTCAGACGCCGATTCGCCGATGTAAACTTCATCGCATGCAACCACAACAACGGCTTCGCCCATGCCAACAATATAGCCATCAAACAAGCCGAGGGCGAATATGTGTTGCTGCTGAATCCCGATACCCTTGTGGGAGAACATGTGCTGATAAATGCGCTGCAGTTTATGGATGCCCATCCTCGCGGCGGAGCATTAGGAGTGAAGATGCTCACGGACAGCGGCAGTCCGGCTCCGGAATCGCGGCGAGGACTTCCCCGTCCCATGACAGCTTTCTATAAAATGTGCGGACTGTGCGCCAAATACCCTCGAAGCAAACGCTTCGGACGCTATTACATGGGCTATCTGCCGTGGGATAAACCAGCAAAGATAGATGTTGTCAGCGGTGCCTTCTGCCTACTGAGAAAGCAGGCGATTGACGAAGCAGGCCTGCTCGACGAAGACTTCTTCATGTATGGAGAAGACATCGACCTGTCTTATCGCATCCAGAAAAAGGGGTATGACAATTGGTATCTGCCCGAGGAGATACTCCACTATAAGGGAGAAAGCACGCAGAAGTCGTCGTTTCGCTACGTACATGTGTTCTATGGTGCCATGCTCATCTTCTTGCGCAAACACTTCTCGCACCTGAGCTTCTGGATAGAGCTACCCATTAAAGCAGCCATCTGTGTGAAAGCCGTCTGCACCTTTCTGCAAATGAACATGCAGGAAATCCGCAAATACATGGGCTTTTCCCATCAACATCGCACCTCAAAACCCGAATACGTATTCATCGGACACGCGGAGATGATTGCCGCCTGTCAGCATTTGTGTAAAAATCAAGGGCTATCGGGAGAGTTCCATGTGGGAGACAAGACCTCGCTACCTCAAGGACACCTTATGTATATAGACCGGCTGGTGCAAAAAAGACTCGTGTATGCTGTATATGATGTCAAGGCATTCAGCTACGCTGCAATACTGAGTAGATTTGCCCAACAACCCCACGACAATATTAAAATAGGCATATTCCACCCAGACCGTGGTATATTGATAACAGGAGAAGACATCATACGATGAAAGAAAAAATACTACCCGACGTTCATCTGCGTGCCATAGAACCCGAAGACCTCGACTTCCTGTACACGATAGAAAACGATACCTCGATATGGAGCATCGGCAACACCAACGTGCCCTACTCCCGATATACGTTGCACGACTACGTGGCAAACGCCTCCGGAGACATCTATACCGACAAGCAGGTACGCCTCATGATAGAAGATGAGCAGCAAACCGTGGTCGGCATAGTAGACCTTGTCAACTTCGATCCACGCCATCTGCGGGCAGAAGTGAGTATCGTTATACAGCAGACACATCGAAGAAAAGGATGGGCGTCAGCTGCTTTAAAGGCGATAAGTACGTATGCTTTGAAAGTGTTGCACTTGCATCAACTCTATGCCGTTGTCGATATAGAAAACAATGGGTCTGTCACATTATTTGAGACAGTTGGTTTCAAAAACAGAATACAACTGAAAGAGTGGCTCTTCAATGGGCACAGCTATCATGATGCGATTGTGCTGCAAAAAATATTGTAAAATACTCGGTTGTTATTTTGCCGTATCAGAAAATATACGTACCTTTGCATGCGCAAATCAGCCTTACCCGCGAAAGGGTGCGTTAGTTCAGTTGGTTAGAATGCCTGCCTGTCACGCAGGAGGTCACGAGTTCGAATCTCGTACGCACCGCTTTAGATAGTAAGCACTGATTTCTGCCCGGGTGCGTTAGTTCAGTTGGTTAGAATGCCTGCCTGTCACGCAGGAGGTCACGAGTTCGAATCTCGTACGCACCGCTTTAAGTATTCTGAAAATAGCATCAGGAATTTCTAAAGAGAATCGTAAGTATCATAACTTAAAAAGTTATGATATTTTTGTTTTGTATCACTTCTTCTTTTCGGAGTATGTATAGATACACAAAAACACACCAAGATGAGACCTCTGCAAAACTATCGCTCACGGATTCGTCCATGGCAGAAATAGTTAGTACCTCTATATTGTAATCTGTCGCTATCTGCATATCAATAAGAAAAAAAAGAGAATGTGCCTATTTGTTGTGACACACTCTCTTTTACCGGTAATGGCGGCAACAGCATCAGTCTTGATTCGCTGCCGAAAGAAGGATTTCACCCAATGTGGGATGGATGTGGATGATGTTGCGTAGCTGCTCTATCGTTCCACCGCAATTGATGAGCGCGGTGGCTTCCTGCACCATGTCGGATGCGTGGGCGCCCAGTGCTTGACAACCGATGATGTGGCCTGCACCGTCGGTTATCAGTTTGACGAGGCCTTCTGTCTCATTCAATGCCAAGGCTTTGCCGTTGGAGCGATACATGCCCTTCCTGCATTTGAACTCAATACCTTCATCCTTGCACTGCTGGTCGGTGTAGCCCACCGAGGCTACTTCGGGCAGGGTGAACACGGCAGAGGGCATTACTTCATGACGGATATGGCTTTCTTTGCCTGCAAGGGTATTGACCACTTGGAGGCCTTGGAACTCTGCGGCGTGTGCCAACATGCACTTCCCGTTGATGTCGCCGATGGCGTAGATACCTTTCACGTTGGTTTGGAATCGGTCGTCGACAGTGATACCTCGCTTGTCGAATGCGATGGAGGTGTTGTCAAGTTGGAGTCCTTCGATGTTGGGCTTCCTACCTACGGCGACGAGCACGATGTCGGCCTCTATTTCTTCTGTCTTTCCTTTCCGCTCAAAAACGATACCGCTGCCGGTAATCTCGGTGACTTTGGATTGCAGATAGAAGTTGACGCCACGCTTCTCCATAGATTTGCGCAATCGCTTGGCAATATCGCTGTCGAGCGTTGGCAGGCATTCTTTCATAAACTCCACAACGGTTACCTGACTGCCGAAACTTGCAAAAGCCGAGGCAAACTCCATTCCGATAACACCACCGCCAATGATGCAGAGGTGCTTAGGTAACTGAGTGATGTCGAGCAGTTCGGTAGAACTCACCACGTGGGACGAATCAATGCCTTTGATGGGCGGCATGGCGGGCGACGAACCGGCTGCAATGATTATATTGGCGGCGGTGTATTCCTGATTGCCAGCTACGATGATCTTGTCGTCTTTGAAGTGTGCGTCTTCGTGCACGAACGTGATTCCCGGGGCAGACATCAACGCTTCGACTCCACTGCGCAACTGTTGCACGATGGCGTCTTTACGTTCTATCAGCTTGGAGAAATCGAACTTGAATTCTGCTGTAATACCTAATTCTTCGGCATGTCGCAGGCTTTCGATAGTGTCGGCATTGTGGCAGAATGTCTTCGTGGGGATACATCCTTCGTTGAGACATGTTCCGCCGGCGTGCTTACCGTCGAAAATCACGACGCTCATTCCTTGTTTGGCGGCATACTCGGCGGCATTGTAACCGCCCGGACCACACCCTATGATAATAAGGTCTGATGTATTCATCTCAGTACGGGGCATTAACTGTCGGCTTTTGCCTTCAACTGTTTGTAGGTAAGGATAGCATTTTTGGCTGCCAGCACGTCGTCAACACGGCCAATCGGCGTGTAATGTGGCGCAGACTTCAGGAGCTCCGGCTGTTCGATGGCTTCCTTGGCTATCGTTCTCATGACAGAGATGAAACCGTCGATGGTCTCTTTGCTCTCGCTTTCTGTCGGCTCTATCATCATGGCCTCATGGAAGAGAAGCGGGAAGTAAATGGTAGGCGCATGGTAGCCGTAGTCGAGCAGACGCTTGGCAACATCCATGGTCGTGATGTCGGTGCTCTTATCCTTCAGTCCGTTGAATACAAACTCGTGCATGCAGATGCCTTCTATCGGCAACTCGTAGACATCTTTCAGCGATTCTTTGATATAGTTGGCATTCAGCGTTGCGTAAGGGCCTACATACTTCATTTGGTCTTCGCCCATGGTCAGAATATAGGTGTAGGCGCGCATCACGACAGAGAAGTTGCCTAAGAATGCGCTAATTTGTCCAATCGACTGCTTGTCTTCCTGCACTTTGTAGCGTTCTCCCTCTTTGATAACTCTCGGATTGGGCAAGAATTGCTCCAGCCCTTTTCTTACTCCGACAGGACCACTTCCGGGACCGCCACCACCGTGGGGTGTGGAAAATGTCTTGTGAAGATTGATGTGCATCACATCGAATCCCATATCGCCAGGGCGACATGCACCCAATAAGGGGTTAAGGTTGGCTCCATCGTAATACATCAAAGCACCGCAGGCGTGTACCAACTTCTCAATCTCTGGAATGTTTGTTTCAAACAAACCGAGTGTGTTGGGATTGGTCATCATGATAGCTGCGACGGTATCGTCAAGCAAACCTTTCAAGTCTTCCGTATCAACAAGACCGTTGGCAGTACTCTTTACCTCAACGATGTCTAACCCGCAGACTGCGGCAGAGGCAGGATTCGTACCGTGAGCAGAATCGGGTATGATAACTTTGGTGCGTTTATGGTCACCGCGACTCTCGTGATAGGCACGAATAACCATCAGTCCGGTTAGCTCTCCCTGTGCTCCGGCGAACGGATTTAGAGTAAATTCTTCCAGTCCGGAGAGTTCACTCAACGACTTTTGCAGATTGTAATAAACCTTCAACGCGCCCTGACAAGTCTCGACAGGTTGCAGCGGATGCAGGTCTCTGAATGCAGGAAGTCCGGCCATCTCCTCGTTGATGACGGGATTGTATTTCATTGTACAACTGCCGAGGGGATAGAAACCATTGTCTACACCGAAGTTGTTTCCGCTAAGGTTCGTATAGTGTCTGATGACAGTCAGCTCATCGCATTCGGGCAATTCTGCATCTTTCCCGCGACGGATGTTTTGCGGTATTTCGTATTTACCAAACTTGTTTTCCGGCAATGTATATCCTTTACTACCGGCATGACTAAGCTCGAAAATCAGATTTCCATATAGTTTATTGTTCATAAGTTAATCCTCCATAGCTAATTGTACAAACCTATCAATCTCTTCTTGGGTACGTTTTTCCGTTACAGCCAGCATAATCGTATGCTCGTCTATCTTGATACCGCCAAGGAAGCCTTTAGCTAACCATTTCTTTTGCAAGGCATCTACATTACCATTATAGGTAAGACAGAACTCATTGAAGAAAGGTTTGTTGTATTTAAGACTGAATTTTCCACTCTTAACGAGTGCATCGCAAAGGTAATGAGCACCGGCATAAGACATTGCTGCCGCCTCCTTTAACCCTTCTTTGCCCATGAGCGACATGTAGATGGTTGCAGAAAGTGCCATCAGCGACTGATTGGAGCAAATGTTGGAGGTCGCTTTCTGTCTGCGAATGTGTTGCTCGCGAGCCTGCATCGTCAATACGAAAGCACGTTGTCCTCTACTGTCTTTCGTTTCTCCTACAATTCTGCCGGGCATCTTCCGCAACAGTTTCTCGCTGCAGCAGAGATAACCTACGTATGCACCTCCATAGTGCATAGGTAATCCTAAAGACTGTCCATCACCTACAGCAATATCTGCTCCCCATTCTCCCGGAGTCTTCAGTATTGCTAAATCGGCAACAACAGCATTCATGATAAACAGAGCTTTGTTGTTATGGCAACTGTCTGCATAGCCTTGGTAGTCTTCTATTACACCATAATAGTTTGGTTGTTGTACGACAACTCCTGAGACATTGCCTTGTGAAAGCTTGCTTTCCATGTCAGCTTTATCCGTTACGCCGTCTTTCTCTTCTATCATCTGGACTTTTACACCGTGGAACTTTGCATACGTTTCAACGACGGATATCGTTTTAGGGTCAACCGTCTTTGAGACCAATACCGTATCGGCTTTCTTGGCATTGGCGTTTGCCATCATCATGGCTTCTGCCGTAGCTGTAGCTCCATCGTACATGGACGCATTGGAAATGTCCATTCCCGTCAATTCGGCCATCATACTTTGATATTCGAAGATGTAGTGCAACGTTCCTTGTGAAATCTCTGCCTGATAGGGAGTATAGCTGGTAAGATATTCTGAACGGCTGACAAGGTAAGGTACAACAGACGGAGTATAATGATCGTAAATGCCGCCTCCGGCAAATACAGTCAGTGCTTCATTCTGTTTACCCAATTCTGTAAATAGATTTCTGATTTCTATTTCACTTTTAGACTTAGGAATGTCATAGCTTTTCTGCAATCTGATGGATTCAGGTATTTGAGCGTAAAGACCGTCTAAGGACTTCACGCCGATTTTTGCAAGCATATCCTTTGTATCCTTGTCTGTATGCGGATAAAATTTGAATTGCATGATTAATAATTTAGTTTGGGTTAGTCTTATCGTTTATGCCGGCAAATGTCGGCATAAACGATAAAGGAGTTTAGTGCTCTTTTTCGCAGAATGCTTTATAAGCTTCAACGTCCATCAAGCCGTTAAGCTCTTCCTTGTTGGAAAGCTCAACTTTAATAATCCAATTGGCAAAAGCATCTTTATTGATGAGTTCCGGTGTATCTTCAAGTGCTTCGTTTACCTCAATGACTTTACCACTTACAGGTGAAGTCAAGTCGCTGGCAGCCTTTACGCTTTCCACTGCGCCGAAATCATCTCCTGCTTCAATCTCATCGTCCACTTCGGGCAAGTCGACATAAACCACATTACCCAAAGCACCTTGTGCATAGTCTGTGATACCGATGTAAGCTACGTTACCTTCTACTTGTACAAATTCGTGTGACTCGGAATAATAGAGTCCTTCTTTAAAGTTTGCCATAATATTATGCTTTTATTTTTTAGTGTTTATATATTTATTAATAATGGGGTATATCATTCTATTTCTTATAGTGTTTATCGTAGAATTTCTTCTTAACGATGATGCCCGGGAAAGTCTTCTTGCGAATTTTCACTTCAACCTCTGTGCCTAATTTAGAGTGTTCCTTATCTACTAAGGCCATGCAAACGCTCTTATCTGTAGAAATTGTATGGTATCCGGTGGTTACTTCCCCAATGACTTTACCGTCTTTGATAATTTCATACCCGTGGCGCGGAATAGCATTGTCTTTGAGTTCTATGCCAATAACACGTTGCTTAACGCCTTCTTCTTTCTGCTTTCTGATGGCATCCATACCGATAAACTCTTCTTTTTCCAGTTTGCAGAACATACTGAGGCCAGACATAACAGGAGAGATTTCAGCTGATAATTCATCGCCATAAAGTGGTAATCCAACCTCGAAGCGTAATGTATCACGACAACCGAGACCGCAGGGTAAGCAACGTTTGCTGGCCATTAACTTGTCCCAATACTCGATTGTCAGTTTGTGACTGCAATAGATTTCGAAACCGTCTTCACCTGTATATCCTGTACGGCTAAGAATAATTTCTTCACCGGCAATATTCATCTCTTTAAAGGTATAGAATACCAAATCCTTGCAAGGTAATCCCAACACTTCTTCTACCACGGCCTCTGCTTCTGGTCCCTGAATGGCCAATTGACCATATCTGTCTGAACAGTGGTCGATAACGATGTCAAATCCCGTTGCATTTTGTTTCATCCAATCTACGTCTTTATCAATGTTTGCCGCATTGATAACGAGGAAAAATTTTGTTTCCGACATCTTATATACAAGTAAGTCGTCTACTGTTCCTCCGTCGGGGTATAGCATCATACCGTAATAGACCTTGTTTGGCTCATCGGGTGTAACATCATTTGTAAAGATGTGGTTCACATACTTTTGAGCATCCTTTCCGGTGATGAATACCTCTCCCATGTGAGATACATCAAACACGCCACAATGGTTGCGTACGGCAAGGTGTTCCTCCTTAATATTACTGTACTGAATAGGCATCTCAAAGCCGGCAAATGGCTGCATTAAAGCTCCGAGAGCTACATGTTTGTCATACAAACAGGTTCTTTTATTTTCCATGCTTCTTTTACTGTAAGATTAATATTTTGTTATTGTCTGTTTTGTGTTGCTACTGTCTGACATTATCTTCGCTCATTGGAGTAACAAGCGGATGAAATCTTCTTTCTTCAAATTCATGATAACATCATTCAAATCAGCAGGAACAACATTTTGCAATGTGTCTTCCCGCAGTTCCGCTCCCTGTAGTCTTTTCAGTAAATCGTTGTCGAGATCTCCTACAAGGAAATAATCTCCTAAGAGATTTATCTTTTTGATAATGTTGTTCTTCAATTCCAAGTGCACCTCAATGATACCAACATCCTCAATGCGTTGTCTTTTTACAAGATTATAGCTTGGATTATTGCCATAGATAAATTCATCGGAAAGATATTCTTTCTCTATTTTTTCTATTTCTCGTATGTCGTTTTCGGTTAATGTAAGCTCTTCATCGCATAGATGTTTCTTGACAAACTCCTTAAACTCTTTGATACCGATATCGGTATAGTCTTTTAATAAGGCGATATGCTGTCTGATGCTTTGCACCCCTTTGCTTGATAATTTCTCTGTATTGGGCGTTAAGCTGTTGGTCATGTTTTCCATATCAGTGTCGAAAAGCATCGTTCCATGTAGAATGCTTTTACCCGCAGCGTGGTAGAAAGCGTTGCCCGAAACCTTTTTTCCTTCAATTAAAATATCGTTCCGTCCGGATGCCTCGGCAGGAATGTTGAGTCGATGGAGTACATCTACCACCATGTTTAAGAATCTGCTGAAGCTAATACTTACTTTGTCTTCTTTTGTGATGTAAGAAGACATGACGTTGTTCATGTCAGCATAAATACATCCCCCACCGCTTTTACGTCGATAGATTTCGATTCCTTTTTCACGACAATAATCCAAATTCACCTCATTGGCTATCAACTGATTCCGTCCAAAGAGTACAGATGGCCTGACCTGCCACATGAAGAAGCAGTCTTTTTCATCGACCTTATGTGCAATGTATTCTTCCATAGCCAGATAGAAAACAAGTCTCCTTGTCTTTTCGTCCAGTAATGAGACGTATATCATGTCTGTTAGCTTAGGTTTTTTCGTATTGCCTGCAAATATAGCAATTATTTATGAAGAGCAAGAATTTTAGGTTGAAATCTTTATTATTTTCTTATCCATAAGTTCCACTAAGAAGTGTAAATAGTCTCTGCTATTAAAAGAGGACTATGAAAAACACTCGGGGAACGCCGTCGACAAGGAACTGAAAGCCCCGACGAACCAAAATAAAATTTTAATGCTCGCAGTTGGACTGCAAGACCCAAAATAAAAGTTTTAATGCTCGCAGTTGGACTGCAAGGAGCAAAATAAAAAAATTAATGCTCGCAGTTGAACTGCAAAACCCAAAATAAAAATTTTAATGCTTGCAGTTGAACTGCAAGACTCCAAATAAAAATTTTAATGCTCGCAGTTGGACTGCAAGCCCCAAAATAAAAGCTTTAATGCTTGCGGAGCTTCCGCAAATGAAAAAAAATAAAAATCAAAAAATCCGTTTTTTATTTTCTCCTTGTATCCCATTACTTAGCGAGAAGCATGAACAAATTCGAGAAGAAAACGATCCACAGAAACGTCCCATTTTTTATATACACAGTAATAAGGCTGAAATATCATACGATGAAATAAAAGACAAAGTAAAATAGCTCTTATCGTTTGGGTTTGCCTGTGGACAAGAGTTCTATTGCTTGCATTGTGATGTGATGGGGCATTTCTGCACGAGAGAGGCGACTGTCCAGCCAGCTTTTCAGCATCTCTGGCGTATCATCTAAGCCGTTTTGCAACTCCACTTGTGCATGTAAGACCTGTCCGAATGCAGGATGAGGAACAGGATAAACACGAGCTGCGATAACATGAGGATGACCCATGAGCACGTGTTCTACATGGCTGGGATACACGTTTTCTCCACCACATACGACCATACCGTCTGCCCTGCCTCGATGAAAGTAATATCCTTCGTTGTTGCGAAAAGCCAAATCACCGGTACTTTGCCATCGACTTTTGCGTCCGTTCATTGCCCAAGACGAACGCACCCAAAGCGTTCCTATGCCTTGAGTATCGGCATTACGGATTTCACAACGTACTCCACGAATCGGTCGCCCGATAGTGGTCTCTTCGTTAGCCTCCAAATCGTGTGGCGTGGCAAGTAAAAAGAAGCCGGCTTCGGAAGTACCGTAGAGATTGTATAACACTTTTCCCAATCGCTCATGCAGGGTATGAATCCATTTCTTATCAAGCCTGTCACCACCACAGATGAAGCAACGTACACTTCGTAAATCATCATCGGCATGAGGGCTTTGCCACATACGATACAGCATGGCGGGCACAATGGGCACTACTTCTATTGCTTCTTGGCGGATAAGGCGTAGGGCTTCGTCTGCTTGGAAGCGCCGCATAAGGTATATTTGTTTACCCATAAGGAGCGATACAATGAACGTCGCAAGTCCGAAGCCATGATAAAACGGGAGGGCAAGTAGCACATTCTTGTAGCGATGAATGCCTATTTGTTGCAGAAGGGCGAAGAATGGCGAGAGAAACTGTGTGATAGCAGGACGACGTCCGGCCTCTGTATAATGGCCACTTGTGCCACCGGTAAGTACGGATATTTCAGGTCCTTTGAGAATATGAGGCAGCTTGCGAGCAAGAGATGGGGTGGGATGTGACAGCCTTTCGTACAGAGATTCGGATGAAAGAGAGCGACATGGCAGATTTTCTAAGAGTTGTTCAATACCTAAGTCGCTGTCGTAGATAAGCAGATGAGTTCGTCCGCGTTGTAACGCCTCTTCTATTTTATCTGCATTCATATCTGTATTCAGTAGCTTTACGTGTACACCCAAGCGCGATAATGCCGGCAGCAGCAGAACGGATAGTGCATGATTCCGACAGAGCAGGGCTACTCGCATATTGGGTTGTAAGGCCTCTTCTGTTTGAAGCAGGAATGCCAATTGTTGTGCTTGGCTGTAGAGTTCACTGTAGGTGAAATGTCTTTTATCGGATGTGATGGCTTCTTTCTCGCTATAGAAGTGTGCTGCAAAGCGGAGCATTGCCATCAATGTGATACCCTCTTTAATGAAACTTCGCGTCCATTGCCATAACCCTTGCGGTGTAATGATATGCAGACGGACGAGGATAGGAAATAGAGGTAACGACTTGTTCATAACAAACGGGAATAGAGCATACGTAAAAGGGGAGACAGCAGATGGGCTATTGGAGCAGACAGACGTGCCCACCACGGTTTGTAAGTGAAGCGACGTTGCATTGATAGGCGAAGCAGGATGCGTGCGGCTTGTTCAGGACTATAGGCCGGTATCTTGCTATAGGTCTCGGTCACGTCGGACATCTCGGTATGAACCAGTGGCAGATAAGCAATCTGTACTTGTATGCCTCGCGGACGGAGTTCTACGACTGCCGTTTCATACCAAGTGTTGGCTGCGCACTTCGATGCATGATAAGCCGACCATGCGGGAGCGGAAGGATAAAGCGTGCTGACGGACGACACATAAATGATACGTCCGCCGGAACGTTGTAATGCAGGCAGCAAGGCGATCGACAAGGCTACCGAAGCCCGATAATTCAAGTCCATTGTGCGGTCGAAATCGTGTAGTCTGTCCACGGAGGCCTCTATGCGTCGTCGAATGGATTTCCCTGCATTGCAGAAAAGGAAGTCCACAACCGACAGTTTCTCTTTCATCGTCTTGCAACACACTTCCAAGTCATTGCGTTCTCTCAGGTCGATGGCGTAATAATCGGCTTCGCATCCTCTTTGGCGGGCTTCATGGCAGAGCGTTTGTAAGGCTTCCTCGTTGCGGGCAATCAGAAAGAGACGTGCACCGATGTCGATAAGTTGTTGTGTCAAAGCTCGGCCTATGCCTCGCGATGCCCCTGTGATAACTACTTGCCGACCATGGTAGTGTCTGGCCAATTGCTGACGGTCAATGCCGACGGGCGGATAGACCGGCAATGCCCAAAAGGGAGTATGCGTATGTGTCATTACACGAAAGAGAGGAATAGGCCTATATATATAATATGGTGTAGCAGATGTTGGAAAGAAGATAGGAGGCATCCGATCAAGATGCCTCCTATAGGATGTTACTTCGTGAGTATCTTCTGTGTGCTTCCGTCAGAGTATTTCACAATCGTGATACCTTGTTGCGGAGCAGAGAGTTTGCGTCCTTCAATGTCGTAATAGCCCGTCACTGTGCGGCTTTCCGTAGCTGTTGTGGGCTGGTCAATGCTCGTAGACTGTGCGCCTTGCAGTTTGATAACGATACGTTCGTTCATATCTCCAGCGGCATTCTTCACGATGCCCGGTGGGATGACGATAAAGTAAACGTGGTCGTTCTCAAACTTGTATGCCTGCGTATAGCTGTCGTAGTCGGATGCCCATACGTTGATGCTGGTTTTGTCGGCGCTCTGCGTCACCATCCACGATTGGTCGGGTGTAAAGATGTTGGCAAAAAGCAGGTTGTCTTTTCTCAGCGTTACATTCGGGTTTGCCTTTACGATGCTGACCGCTTCGTTGAACTCTATCTTGAATGCAAGCGACTTATACCCGCTCACCGTTGTGCCGCTGGCAGGGTCGGTAGCTTTCGGTACGAGTACGCCCGATGCCATTTCCTGAATCTTGAAATAAGCTCCCCATCCTTGGTCTTTGTAGGATTGCGTACAGCCTTTGGGGACATTCAGCACAGCATTGGTCTTGATTTTGAAGAACGGACTGTCGTACTCTTCGCCATAGGAGTCAATGGAGGGAGCTTTCGACCCGAGACAGGTAAGCGTGGTAAACTTCTCGTTGTAGCCGAACGCATGGTTATAGACCATGGCAACAGATGAAGGTAGGGTGGCCGATACCAGCTCCTTGCATTGTGCGAAAGCGCCGTCGGTCATGTAGACCACATTCTGAGGTATGATCACATTCGTGAGCTTCGTATCGGCGAAGGCTTGGTCGCCGATATAGGTTAGGTTCTCCGGCAAATCAATCTGTGTGATGGCTGTTTTCTCGAAAGCATATTCTCCAATAGCCAAGAGGCTCTTGGGCAGTTTAACGCTTTGCAGCTCGCTTCCCCAAGCCACACCGCCGTTAATGCCGATACACCCTTCTTTCACGTTGAGTGTGGTCATGCCTTTCATCGGCATGACGTAGAGCACCTTGTTGCCTGTATCGTACACCACGCCGTCTACCAGATGGAAATGCGTGTTGCCGGCCTCTACGTTGAGCGTCTGCACTGCTGTCATGCTGATGATGGAGAAACCTATCTCTTTTGTCTCTTTCGGAATGGTGAACGAAGTTAGCGGGAAGCACTTCATGAAAGCCTCATTACCGATATACGTAACCGACGAGGGGAGCGCCGCTTCCCGCAGTTTGCGACAGTCGCCGAAAGCTGCTGCGCCGATATAAGTGAGGTGAGATGGAAATTGTATCGTCTCCACGCCATCGCATCGGTTGAAGGCTGTCTTGCCGATGTATTCGAGCGAATTGGGGAAAACAATCCTCGTAAGCTTAGGATTGTGGTAGAAGGCCGCTTGCCCTATCTTCTTCAGTCCCTCGTGGAAAGTGATTTCTTCCAGCAACGGGCAGGAGAAGAACGCATTGTCGTCGATAACCTCCACACTACCCGGCACGTCGATGCTTGTCATCTTACATGAGGCAAACGAGCGGTTGCCGATATACTTTAGACCATCGGGGAAGTTCACGCTCTTCAGATAAGAATAATAAAACGCCTGCTCTTTAATAGAGTCGATAGAGGCGGGCAGTACGGCCGTTTCCACATGCGTCCACAAAAACGCCTTCTCGCCGATGGACTTCACGTCGTAGGTCGTCCCCTCGTGCGTCACCGTGGCGGGAATAGTGACCGAAGCAGCTGTACCGGCATACTTCGTCAGTTCCACCCTTTGATTGTCCTTCACCAGATAGGTCATGTCCCCCACCTGAAACGTAGTCTGTGCCTTTGCCGCGATACATGCCAAGGCAACGAAAGAAAGTAACAGTCTTTTCATGATAGTACGGTTTAAAAGTGTTGATAATATAAGTGTATGTGTATGGGGCAAAAATAAAGAAAAATCATGAAACGAACAAGAGAACGGGTTGATAATTTGCCATCACTCGCTTTTGCGCAGATAAATAAACCGCTGCTACGCAGGCCGCTTTGCAATGGGCTTATTTGAATCCTTATGCCGTGGCATGTTCTAACATTTCTTTTCTGATTATTTGGCAGTTCCAAAAGTTTGTTATACCTTTGCCGCCATGATGCAAATAAGCAACTATCATACGACGATGAGCAAGACGCAGAAAAAAGTGTGTTTTTCTGCATCTTTTAACGCTTTATATTTGCATACACCGGAAAAAAGTGTAACACACACACACACACACATTCGCACCGCCAGTCGGATAACACTTTAAACATTTTCGCATACGCGCGCGCGAAGCGTGCCGTAACCCCAATAAACAAAGGGCTCACAGGAGTTCCCTTTGTTCATTTTTCCATGCCTGTTCGCCAAGGGGCGAAAGGCGGAATTTACTCCGAATTATTCACCCTTAAAAATGATTGAAATATGAAGAGAGAACCATTCAGGAAGCAGGCGTATGTAAGCCCCGCTATCGAGGTCGTTCCTACAGCGTTTGACCAACAGCTATTATCCACCTCGTTCCCCAACAACGGAGGGCACAAAAAGGTTGGCGATGATGACGATCTCAATGCTAAACAAGGCTTCTTCGACGACGAAGAAGAGGAAGAAGAGAACACCCCGCAATACTGGGGGATAAACAACAGTTTATATTAAAATGATAGAAAGATGAAAAGAGACGTATTAACTCAGCTTGCCCTTACAAGTACACTGTTTTTAAGCATGGCCTGCTCAAGCGAAGAAACGACCAAGCAAGAACCGACAAAAGGTCAACAAGACACAAAGGAACTCACTGCCTTTGTTGTCGAGGACAACAGCACGAAGACCCGCACTACAGCAGAATACGATGGGTCAGGATTGAATTTTTATTGGACAGAGGGTGACCGGCTTTGGGTAAATAACGGCACGTTGATACAAGATGCCAGCAATAATATCGACTTAAAGCTCGAGAACCACCCCACGATACCCTCTGCTGTAAAGCGAGCAGCCACGGCCAAGTTCTATTTCAACGGCACGTTCACAGCCCCCTCTTATCCTGTTCGTTACACAGGAAAAGGTAATACTTTTGGCGATAAAGTAACCATCAAGGCGCAACAAAACCAAAACATAGCCAATGATGCCAGCCATATTGGTGAGGATGGCGACTGCGGTACAGCCGTTGCCACCAAACCCGCGGGAGGCAGCAAATACAACTTCACCCTCGAACACAAGGCAGCCTACCTCACTTTCACACCCTATAATTCGCAAAATGCAATCTCTGCCGTCCACATTGCCCAAATCAAGGTAACAGCGGATAAAGCTATATGCGGACAATTCGACTTCAACGACAACGGCATTGATGTAGACAACTCCCGCCCCGCAACTACTCCTGCTAATCAAAGTATTACACTCACACTTAATGGAGCCGCAGCCAACACTGGGTTCCCTATCCCAGGAGGGTCAAGCAATGCCTCTAAGAATGCTGCTGTAATGGTGTTGGCTCCCGGTACTTATAACACTTTCACAGTGGAATATCTTCTTCGTGACAACGCGACAAATATCAATAAAACTATTGTCAAAACTTACAATAATCTTACCCTTAACGCCGGTAGGAACAGACGTGTTACCACCGACCTGCAAGTGAAGGATTACAGCCCGTGGTTCGATTACTATTATATGTGGGATGCGGTAAATCCCTATTGGTATGGTAAAAACTTACCAACCGTAATTGAAAATGGCGGAAATTATAGCAGCTATGGCGTTCCAACTGCTTCCGATGGAACCAACCGTTGGTATAACACAGCCTACAGCGGTGCTGGCCTAGCAACCCAAGCATCCGTATCTTGTAAAGACCTTCCTAATGTCAACGAGATGTATTACTATATGGTTAAAGGCGACCTTCATTATGATGGTGGTAGTATTTGGGCTTTCCGCGGACATCTCTATTGGGGAGAAGCATGGATTAAGAAGCAAAAGGTAATCTACAACGAATTGAAAGCCAAAGGATACACCCAACTAACCTCACAGAGTGATATGAAAGAGAAGTTCTACTCTTCTGCTACTGATGCAACCGGTATTGACTTTCGCGTCAACTCTCTATATGTAAACACGTTCAACTCCATAGGTAGACCTTCCGACACTTCCGATTATTTCTATCTTCCTGCATTGGGCTATTTCCTTTCAGGTTCACTCTACAATATGAGTTACGGTTTTTACTGGACGTCTACCGGTGTTCCAAACGCCGGCGGTAACGCGTATAAATTTAGCTTCTATGCAGGCCAGATGAACATATATAACTCAAACACCCGTGCCTACGGTTTTATTGCTCATACGTTCGAGTAAATACAATAATCAAAATCTCTCTCAATCATTGACACAGCAGTCAAGATTCGAGAATATAAATATCATTTAAATTCATATATTTTTTAACCCGCTTATGGCTGAAAAAGAGGCAAAGACAGACGGCTTTCCGAATAGGATTGATATGCGGTTGCAAAGAGGGCGATGTCTACTCCTACTACAGATGAGATGTAGTCCTACTTTAGATGGCATCTACTCCTACTTTAGACACGATGTAGTCCTACTTCAGACAAACCTCCGCCTGCGTGTCGAATTCAACCGTAAGCACAAAACACATTAAATTATGGCTTTTTGGAAGAAAATGTTGATGAAAATCAACAACCGTTGGTACCCCAAATCAGTTCTTGTGGGTAGCCCCGTGAGTACCGAGCAACTGTGCAAGCGCATCGCCGCAGAATCGACGGCCAGTCCGGCCGACGTGCGCGCCGTGCTCACCGCGCTGGCTCCGATTATGGCCGACTATATGGCGCAAGGCCGTTCGGTGAAACTCGACGGCATCGGCACGTTCTATTTCACCGCCGTGGCCGCTAAAGGTGGCGTGGCAACGGAGAAGGAAGTGACGGCCAATCAAATCACCGGTGTTCGCGTGCGCTTTATCCCCGAAACTCGGTTCAGTAAGAATGGCGGCGGTAGTGCCAAGCATGCCACTCGTGGCCTCTCCGACGTGGAAATAGAATGGGAGGAATGGAAAGGCGAGGAGAAAAAAAACGCTAAGCCGAAGCCGCCGAAGCCGTAATAGTGGGTGGTTTTAAACTGAAAAGGGTGGAAAGATGCTGACGCGTCTTTCCACCCTTTTGCTGTGTTGGGGTAAGTTGGACAGGGGTGGTAGGGATGATTCGTGAGGCATTCTGAAATAATCCATACGTGAGTTCGGGATAAGGCTATCGAACTGTAAGCCCCGAGGGGGCGTAAGACCTTAGGCAGGGTGTGAAGCTCGTAAGAGTGTAACCCCTGATAAGCATGTACAGAAAGATGAACCCCGTAGGGGTGGCGGAGGATTGAGGGTTAGTGTTCTGTCGCCCCTTCAGGGCTTAGACTGCGGGAGTCCACAACACAGGGGCTGCGCTATCGCTTACCCCTGTCTAAGGTCTTACGCCCCTTTGGGGCTATTGGATAAGATTCTCTTATCCCGAATTCGCGTAATCCATAGTGGTTTGTAGTTGTTTTGCGCAGTGAGACAGGTGTAGAGGAGGCAACCTATGCGACCGTTTTCATCTTGAAGAGGATGGAGCAAAAGCGGATTTTTCCTTGCCGGCAATGCAGACAAAACACCGCAAGATGGCACAGAAAATAACTCGACCTTTTATTTTGTATTGTTACCGATTTGGCGTATCTTTGCACGCATATTTCGTCATAAAAATACAAACGAACAGTAGAATACATGAAACAGTACAGGTTAGTAGACAATATCTTCGGATGGCTCGCCTTTTTGATTGCAGCCTTCGTGTATTGTTCAACGATTGAACCGACAGCCAGCTTTTGGGACTGTCCCGAGTTTATTCTCACAGGTTACAAGTTAGAGATAGGGCATCCGCCCGGCGCACCTTTCTTCATGCTCACGGCCAATCTGCTTTCGCAGTTTGTCAGCGACCCGTCGCAGGTGGCACGCATGGTCAACACGATGAGCGCGCTGCTGAGTGCCTCTTGCATCATGTTTCTCTTCTGGACGATTACGCACCTCACCCGAAAGCTCATCTTAAAGGATTGGAGCGAGCTGACGTTGGGCAAACTGATAGCCATAGAAGGCTCCGGAATGGTCGGCGCACTGATTTATACGTTTAGCGATACGTTCTGGTTTTCTGCCGTAGAGGGCGAGGTGTATGCCTACTCGTCGGCTTTGACAGCGGTGGTATTCTGGCTGATTCTGAAATGGGAAGACCATGCCGACGAGCCGCATAGCGACCGATGGCTGGTGCTCATTACCTATATCACGGGACTTTCTATCGGCGTGCACTTGCTCAACCTGCTGTGTATCCCCGCCATCGTGCTGGTATATTACTATCGCCGTTATCCCGATGCCAACCTCAAAGGGTCGCTCATGGCGCTGGGTGTGTCGTTTGTGCTCATCGGCGTGGTGCTCTACGGGGTTATCCCGGGCATCGTGACCGTGGGCGGATGGTTTGAACTGTTCTTTGTAAATACGCTCGGCATGCCTTTCAACACGGGCGTCATTGTCTATCTCTTCATCCTTGTGGGCATAGTGATATGGGCGATTTGGGAGAGCTATACCGACAAGAATCCCAAGCGGGGCAACGTGGCTTTCCTGCTCTCGGTAGGCTTGTTGGGCATCCCGTTTTATGGCTTCGGTATCTCGGCAGTCATCATAGGCGCCATCGTGCTGAGCGCACTCTATTTCCTGTTGAAACGTCAACGCAAAGGCAAGCCGGCTCGGCCGCTGGTCAGTGCACGGCTGAAGAACACATCGCTGCTTTGCATGCTGATGCTGATGATAGGTTATTCCACATACGCTTTGATTGTGATACGCTCGTCGGCCAATCCGCCGATGGACCAGAACTCGCCCGAAGACATCTTTACCTTGGGCGAATACCTCGGCCGTGAGCAATATGGCGACCGTCCGTTGTTCTACGGGCAGGCCTATACCTCGCAAGTGAAGCTGGAACGTCAGGGCGACCGTTGCATTCCGGTATCGTCGAAAGGTGCACCCGTGTACCAACGCACCGAGAAGAAGTCGGCATCGGAAAAGGATTCCTACTTCGTGGTACGCACGAAAGACGACTATCAGTATGCGCAAAACATGATATTCCCACGTATGTACAGTTCGCAACATGCACAGGGCTACGAGGACTGGATGGGAGGCGTGGAAGGCACCGAAGTTCCTTACGACCGCTGCGGAGAAGACGTGTACGTGAAGATGCCGTCGCAGATAGACAACATTCGCTTCTTCCTCTCCTACCAATGCAACTTCATGTATTGGCGATACTTTATGTGGAACTTCGTGGGCAGGCAAAATGACCTTCAGGGCAACGGCGAGCTGGAACACGGCAACTGGATAACCGGCATCGCACCTATCGACAATCTGATGTTGGGCGACCAGAGCAAACTCCCCGACGACTTGAAGATGAACAAGGGGCACAACGTATTCTACGGTCTACCCCTGCTGCTCGGCCTCATCGGCCTCTTCTGGCAAGCCTATCGCGGACAACGGGGCATCCGACAGTTCTGGGTGGTCTTCTTCCTCTTCTTTATGACAGGCCTCGCTATCGTCATCTACCTGAATCAAACGCCGATGCAACCCCGCGAGCGTGACTACGCATACGCCGGCTCATTCTATGCCTTTGCCATCTGGTGCGGCATCGGTGTGGCCGCCATCATCGACCTTCTGAAGAAGCTGCGGCTCAACGGCACCGTTGTTGCGGCAGCGGTCAGCCTGCTCTGTCTGTTGGTTCCCATACAGATGGCCTCGCAGACGTGGGACGACCACGACCGCAGCGGCCGATATACCTGCCGTGATTTCGGGCGTAATTACCTCATGACTCTGCAAGATGCCGGCCACCCCATCATCTTCACCAACGGCGACAACGATACTTTCCCGCTCTGGTACAATCAAGAAGTGGAAGGCGTACGTACCGACGCGCGGGTCTGCAACCTCAGCTATCTGCAAACCGACTGGTATATCGACCAAATGAAACGTCCTGCATATCGTTCTCCGGCGTTACCCATCTCGTGGACGAGGCTGCAATATGTAGCGGGCACGAATGAAGCTGTACCCATTGAGGCTGGCCTCAAAACACAAGTCATGGAGTATTACCGCACCAATCCCGAGGAAGCACGTAAGCAGTTTGGCGACAGTCCCTTTGAACTGAAAAACATTCTAAAGTATTGGGTGCTCAATCCATCCAATAGCGACATGCGGGTAATTCCCACAGATACCGTCTATGTGACCATTGATAAGAACGCCGTAAAACGCAGTGGCATGATGATGCCCGGCGACTCTATCCCCCATCGGATGGTTATCTCTCTCACGGGGAAAAACGCCTTATACAAGAGCGACCTCATGATGTTGGACATCATTGCCAATGCCGGTTGGACACGTCCGATATACGTGGCATCAACCGTTGGGTCGGAGAACTTCATGAACTTAGGCGACAACTTCATCCAAGAGGGACTTGCCAACCGCATCACTCCCTTTACGACCAACGATTCTACGATGAGCAGTTTCGATACGGAGAAAGTTTACCACAACCTCATGCACCGTTTCAGATACGGCGGATTGCAGACCCGAGGCCTATATCTCGACGAAACGACCATGCGCATGTGCTGTACCCATCGCCGCCTCTTTGCCACACTGGCACTGCACCTTATCGCAGAGAAGAAGTATGAGAAGGCAAAGAAAGCCCTCGCCTATGCCGAGAAAGTATTGCCCGAATACAATGTGCCTATCAACTACTTGAGCGGTGGCCTTGACCTCGCACGCGCCTATCAGCGACTCAACATGAAAGTGAAAGCCAAAGACGTGCTGAATAAAGTCATGGGCAATGCCCGCCAATACATGGATTGGTACCTCTCGCTCGATGGCAACCGCTTCGCCCAATCCATGCAAGACTGTGCCCTGAACTTGTATGTCATGCGTGAAGGTATCAGTATCTTGGAAAAGGTAGACAAGGCCGCTGCCGACAGAAGCATGCGCGACTTCATACGAATTGTTAATACCTATGAAAGTAAAGGCGGTAAGATACCGCAATAAGACAAACCAATAAGGGAACAGAAGGGTTGCTGAAAACGCCCTGCTGTTCCCTTTCTGCTGAATTATAACCTATGTTTATAGAGCAACCGGCAATTTGGTTACGATGGCTTTACCCTCGCGCTACTTGGAGGATGAACAGGCATGAGCATGCCGTTTATCTCACGTTCGACGACGGCCCCATACCTGAATCCACACCGTTCTTGCTCAAGACGCTGGAGGAGTTTGATGCAAAGGCTACGTTTTTCATGGTAGGAGAGAATGTCAGACGGCATCCGGAGCTATTCGAACAAATCGTGAAGGCCGGTCATCAGGTGGGAAATCACACTTTCAACCACATCAGCGGCTTCAAACATTCCATCCACAAGTATAGCTACAACACCGAGAAAGCCAACCAACTCATACACTCCCACCTGTTCCGTCCCCCTCACGGGTGGATGCGACTGAGCCAATATGCGTGGTTAGGGCGCAAGTATCGCATCGTCATGTGGGATCTTGTGACGCGCGATTACTCCAAATGGATGACTGCGGAAGATGTGCTTAACAACGTAAAACGATACACTCGTAACGGTTCTATCATCACATTTCATGATTCGCTGAAGAGTATAGATAAGTTGCATTTCGCTCTTCCCGAGGCTTTACGGTGGTTAAAAGAGCAAGGATATGTCTTCAAGACGTTCGAGTGAAGTCAAAGCCGAGGCATTGCGTCTCGGCTTTTTTGCCTGCGGTATCGCTAAGGCTGTCCCTGTAGACAAGGACGTGGCCACAAGGTTTCGCCAATGGATTCGCAACGGCAGCCATGCCGATATGCAGTATATGGCCAATCATACCGATGCCCGCCTCGACCCTCGTCTGCTGATGGAAGGGGTAAAAAGCATTGTCTGCGTGGCCATGAACTACACACCGGCACATCGGTTGTCCGATAACGGCTATGAACTATCGGCCTACGTCTACGGAAAAGACTACCACGATGTGATGAAAGTTCGCCTCCATACCTTGGCAGCCCGCCTTGGCTTCACCCGCTACAGAGCATTCTGCGATACTGCCCCCGTATTGGAACGCTACTGGGCAGTGAAAGCCGGTCTGGGCTGGACGGGTAAACATCACCAGCTGATTATCCCCGGAGCCGGCAGTATGTTCTTTTTAGGCGAGCTTTTTACCGATGAAGTGTTCGACTACGATAGCCCCGTCGCCGGCCGCTGTGGCCGTTGTACCCGTTGTATTGAGGCATGCCCTACGGGAGTACTCGGCACGACATTCAACTGTGTTAAGTGTCTGTCTTATCAAACCATAGAAAACAGAAACGAACTTTCTCCCGAGGCAGCACGACACATGGGCAACACCATCTATGGATGCGACCGCTGTCTCCAAGCCTGCCCATGGCTGCGAACGGCTTCTCCCACAACTATTCCCGAGTTTGCCCCCACGGAAAAGCTGCTTTCCATGACCAAAGAGCGCTGGCATCATCTTACAGAGGAAGACTATCGGTACCTGTTCAAAGGCAGTGCGGTAAAGCGTGCCAAGTACACGGGACTGATGAGGAACATACAGGCGGTGCGGGAAAACAATCAAGACTGCGACATAGATACAACACCCGATTCACCCAACATACCTTCGCAACATGAGTAAGATAAACAAAAGCAAGGCGATGGCTGCCCTCATTCGTAGTTTCTTCAACGGATTCACAGCCGGAACCATTGATGCCCGATGCCCTTCTGCCCTTTTGAAAGAACGTATAGAAGAGAAAGACGTGAAGCAAATCATGCTCGACCAATACGATACTATCTTCAGTCGTTTCTTCGATATAGCCTTCTACACACTCTCATTGCTCACCTTTCCGGATGCGGAAACACAGCGACAACAGATAGGAAAAGCCATGAAAAATGGCCTTAGCTACACGGAACTGTTGAAGATAGCTTGTGGGAGCGAGGAGAACTACGACATCATGGTAGAGGAATATAAGTATCATTTCACCTACTTGCTGCAAGGTCGACTCTCCAATGTGCAACAGCATTTACGCGATTATACCCGTGGCGATGAATGGGAAGAAGTGGATACTTCCCGTGCCATCAGTGCCGTGGTACGTACTGCTGTGCGGGCTTATATACGGGGACTTCAAACCATTTCTCCGAAACAGGCGTTCATCCGTCCGGCCACGGTGTATGGTCTGCTTCTCAGCGATCTGCTCTTGCTCCTGCACGAAGCTCCTCTGCCCGCCCTTCCCGAAGAGGGAGACCTCGGTACATTGTTTCTTTCCGTCTGCAAAACGCCCGAGAATTACCATACGATGATGGACAAGATGAACCGCGTTTACTACGAAGCGATAGAAAACGAGGGAATGGCTTTCCACAATGAAGGCAATTAAACCCTTACCGGTCTATACGGCTCAAGTAGCAGAGAAAAAGAAAGATGCCGCATTTCACACGGCATCCTATCAGGTTTCAAAAAAATAAAAATCCTCTCCATGAGGGAAAGCTCCCTACGATGGGCTATTCACATACTGCGGGAATAGGGAAAAGGCTGTCGTTATCGCAGCGAAATCTTACGCACCACGTTACCTACCTTAACGATATAGCAACCTTTCGGCAGATTGAGTTCGTAGCGCTTATCCATACCATCCACACGGATGCTCATCACTCGCACGCCCGTTACATTATAGATATGCAACGTCTGGCCATTGCCTCCCGTAATGTGCAGGGTAGACTCGGAGACGGAAATATTGATAGTCTGCACATCGTTGTCTATCACCTCAATAGCAGGAGCGCCCATCACCTGAAGTGGTGTAAAGGCTATGCACGAGAAGATGAAAATAAGAGCAAGTATCGTTCTTTTCATAAGCAAATATCGATGATGTCTACTTGCAAAAGTAATCTTTTTTCTTCTAAAACGTTCTGCATCCGAGGAGGACATCATAGAATTATGAATATTTAACGTCATTATTCGCGGATGTGACAATATGAGAAAAGTCATAGTTCTCCCGTGGCTTCCGCTACGATTTCTGAAAATCTCACCATTCTGCGTGCTTAGCAATACAAGAATCAACATCCTTTTCCATGCAAATACCACGATAATGGTATCATAAATGCCTCAATCGTGCTATTGTTCAGTACATTTTTTCGCTATACCTTTGCATCGTTCAATACCATAAAAGGAAATGAAAATGACAAAAGTAGCAAAACAACTGACAGAACTTATCGGCAACACACCGTTGCTTGAATTAGGCAAGTTTTCCACTGCCAAGGGCTTGCATACGCCCATCGTGGCCAAAGTTGAGTATTTTAACCCGGGCGGAAGCGTGAAAGACCGCATCGCATTAGCCATGATTGAAGATGCCGAACAGCGAGGCATTCTCAAACCCGGTGCAACCATTATCGAACCAACCAGCGGCAATACCGGCGTAGGTCTGGCACTCGTGGCTGCGGTGAAAGGCTATCGCCTCATCCTCACCATGCCCGAGACCATGAGCATTGAGCGACGCAATCTCGTTAAAGCCTATGGTGCAGAGGTAAAACTCACCAATGGAAAAGACGGCATGCCCGGGGCTATCAGGGAAGCGAACACCCTAAGAGACCGCATCGCAGGGGCTGTCATCCTGCAACAGTTTGAGAATGCGGCCAATCCCGCACAGCACTATGCCACCACAGCCAATGAATTATGGGAACAGACCGACGGGCACATAGACATCTTTGTGGCCGGTGTAGGCACGGGAGGTACTCTTTCCGGCGTGGGCAAACGCCTGAAAGAACTCCACCCGCAGGTAAAGATAATCGCCGTAGAACCCGCAGCCTCACCCGTATTGAGCGGAGGGAAAAGTGGTGCACACAAGATTCAGGGTATCGGCGCCGGCTTTGTGCCTGCCACCTATAACGCCAGCGTGGTAGACGAAGTGATACAAGTGGAGAACGACGATGCCATACGCACCAGTCGCGAATTAGCAGTACAAGAGGGATTACTCGTAGGCATCTCTTCGGGAGCAGCTACGTTTGCAGCAGCACAGATAGCCGCTCGTCCCGAGAACGAAGGTAAGCGCGTGGTCACCTTACTGCCCGATACGGGCGAACGTTACCTCTCTACGGTGCTCTACGCCTTTGAGGAATATCCGCTTTAACCCCAATCTGTACCGGCTCTCATGATCGATTTGAGTTTAAGAATCGTAAAGTTACGATTCATAAGTCGGCATTCGTACCCTGCACAGATGCCGTTTGCATGTGGCACAGATGGCGTTTGTGCGGGGTACAGATACGGTTTGTACCAGACCCCATAAGCGGGTCTAACACAACCTTTGCCGTGATAGACGATATGATGCGGCCAATTCATTCTACAGAGAAAGGAGACATAACAACAAGGTCAATGCTATTGTCGGGAAGTTTTTCAGGATTTCCATACAATCGGCATTGATGATTTTATTCAAATATTCCCCTAACATACTTGTTTCCTTAGTCTTTCCCCTGCCTCTTACGCTCGAGATGGTCGAGCACAATCTTGCGCATGCGCATGCTCTTGGGGGTAACTTCCACCAGCTCGTCGGCCTTGATATACTCTAAGGCCTCTTCCAGCGACAGCACCGTACGAGGTACGATGCGTGCCTTGTCGTCGGAGCCGCTGGCACGGGTGTTGGTCAGTTGCTTGGCTTTGGTAACATTGATAACCAAGTCGTTGTCGTGCACGTGCTCACCCACTACCTCTCCGCCATAGACCTCTTCGCCCGGGTCGATGAAGAACTTGCCGCGGTCTTGTAGTTTGTCAATACTGTAAGCATAGGCCGTTCCGGTTTCCATGGCAATCATGCTACCGTTTACCCGCCGTGTAATCTCACCTTTGAAGGGCTGATATTCCTTGAAGCGATGCGCCATAATGGCCTCTCCCTGCGAGGCGGTGAGTACATTGGTGCGCAGTCCCATGATACCGCGTGAGGGTATGTCGAACTCTATATTGACACGGGAGCCTTGGCTTTCCATGGATGTCATCTCACCTTTGCGCCTTGTCACCATATCTATCATCTTACTGGAGAACTCTTCCGGCACGTTAATGGTCAGTTCTTCTATCGGTTCGCAGCGCACACCGTCTATTTCCTTATAGATAACTTGTGGCTGTCCAACCTGCAGTTCATAGCCTTCGCGGCGCATGGTTTCTATGAGCACTGAGAGATGGAGTACGCCACGCCCGCTGACAATCCATTTGTCGGTGCTGTCTTCAACGGGATTTACACGCAGGGCGAGGTTCTTTTCCAGCTCACGGTTTAGGCGGTCTTGTATATGACGGCTGGTCACGAATTTGCCTTCTTTGCCGAAAAAGGGGCTATCGTTGATGGTGAAAAGCATGGCCATAGTCGGCTCATCTATAGCAATAGGTGGTAACGGTTCGGGATGTTCAAAGTCGCAGATGGTATCGCCAATCTCAAACTCTTCCAATCCGATGATAGCGCAGATGTCGCCGCTTTGCACCTCTGTTGTCTTTACGTGCCCCATACCCTCAAAGGTGTGCAACTCTTTGATTCGGGTCTTCTCTTGGGAGCCATCGCGATGGGCAATCGTCACATTCATGCCTTCGCGCAGTGTGCCCCTATGTACACGTCCCACGGCAATACGGCCTGTATAGCTGGAATAGTCGAGCGAGGTGATGAGCATCTGCGGTGTCCCGTCTATCACTCGCGGAGCGGGTATCGTTTCCACTATCTTATCGAGCAGGTAAGTGATATTATCGGTCGGCATCTTCCAGTCTTCGGCCATCCAACCATTCTTGGCACTGCCATATACCACGGGGAAGTCGAGCTGGTCTTCTGTGGCATTGAGTGAGAACATGAGGTCGAATACCATTTCGTAAACCTCCTCCGGACGGCAGTTAGGTTTATCTACCTTGTTGACCACCACCAAGGGCTTCAATCCTATTTGTAACGCCTTTTGCAGCACAAAACGCGTTTGAGGCATCGGCCCTTCAAAGGCGTCTACGAGAAGGATGCACCCGTCGGCCATGTTCAGCACGCGTTCCACCTCGCCCCCGAAGTCGGAGTGTCCCGGTGTATCTATGATATTGATTTTTGTCCCTTTCCAATTAATAGACACGTTTTTCGAGAGGATGGTAATGCCTCGCTCCCTCTCTAAGTCGTTACTATCCAATACTTGGTCGCTGTTATCCTTACCGGCACGGAACAAGTTGCCTGCCAGCATCATCTTGTCTACCAATGTTGTCTTGCCATGATCCACATGGGCAATAATGGCAATGTTTCTTATATCTTGCATCGTATAACCTTAAAATCAGCTGCAAAGGTACTGTTTTTAATTCAGAATGCGTCATGTACTCCCGCATATTTCTATAGAGGTCATCGAAAAAGTGCCAGCCATTCAACCTTCATACGATAGCCCTTACCCTGCCGCACCGAAGTGTTAAAAACAAGAAAAATGTAACGAGCGTGGCATGTTATATGAATTAAAAGCAGTACCTTTGCATCCGCATAATGCACAATAACAATTATCAATTACAAAGTTATATGTATTTAGACCAAGCAAAGAAGCAAGAGATCTTTGGACAATACGGGAAGTCTAACTCTGATACCGGCTCTGCAGAGAGTCAGATAGCATTGTTCTCCTACCGTATTTCCCATTTGACGGAACACTTGAAGAGGAACCGTAAAGATTATAACACCGAAAGGTCGTTGACCATGCTGGTAGGAAAGCGCCGCCGACTGCTCAATTACCTCTACGACAGAGACATTGAGCGTTACCGCGCTATTATCAAAGCACTCGGTCTGCGTAGGTAAGCGCATTGCCCGAAAGTGGCAAAGACAGTATTCCCCATCCACTCTGTATGAGCGAATGGGGATTTTTTATGCCACTCATTTTAGGGAAGTAAAGTCGGTAAAACGCATAAAGTTCCCGAGGTTTATGCGTGTTCTACCCGCCCATGAGGCAAGGATAAACTTTGTAAAAGTCACTTTTCGGGGTGTACGAATAGCCTATTGTCATGAAACGAAGTATAATGCAAGCCCTGCAAGAGCGCGATATATCAGCACAGCGCACAGCGCTGGGTATCGAACGTTCTCCCAAATGGAGCGCTGTAAGTGCGACAGAATCCAACAACCGATACGATTTGCACCGAGAAAGGTTGCCGACCTTTCCTCGTACAAACGCCATCTGTACGCGGTACAAACGGCATCTGTATGGGGAACGAATGCCGACTTATCTATCGTCATTTTACAACTCTGAAAAGTTACGTGACGGAAAGAGATAGGAACCACAAGGGGGTAACGCTACCTCGGTACGACACTAAGGGTATCTCAGTACGACACTAAGGCTACCTCAGTACGACACTAAGGGTACCTCAGTACGACACTAAGGGTACCTCAGTACGACACTAAGCATACATCAGTCCGTCACTTATCCTTTTTCATTCGTCACCCATATAGCATGCACAGACGGGCGGTGAGGCAAAAAGACGGGAGAAAGTTTCATTTCTTCGGGAAAAAGCATTTACTTTGCAGTCGGAATCTTCGCAACACGTTAGCGCGATACAGAAGATAGAAGCGTATGAATAAATACATCAAGTGGGGCAGTTGCATAGTTTTGGCTCCCGTCCTGCTTTTCTTTATATTGGTGGTGTTGCTCTACATCCCGCCCATTCAGAATTGGGCAGTAAGGCAAGTAACGGCCTACGTTTCCACGAAAACAGAATGGGATGTGGCGGTGCAACGCGTCAACCTCTCCTTTCCCTTAGACCTCTCGGTAGAAGGCGTGAAGATACTGCAGCAGAACGATTCGTTGCCGCAGGTAAAAGATACTGTGGCCGATGTGGAGCGCATGGTGGTAGATGTACGCTTGCTGCCGTTGTTCCATCAGCAGGTGGAGATAGACGCTTTGGAACTCAACCACGTGAAGTTCAACACCGTCGACCTTGTGCCTGAGGCTCGTGTTCGGGGCACTGTGGCACGTCTCTTCATAGAAAGCCATGGCATAGACCTCACGGGGGAGATGCTGAAGGTGAATACCGCACAACTGAAGGGAGCTAATATCAGCGTGGCACTGAGCGACACCGTACCTCCCGACACCTCGGAAAGCAAGAACCGGTGGAAAATCATGGCTGAAAAGCTCGACATCGCCGACAGTCGCATCACGCTACATACCCCGGGCGATACGCTGCAAATTGCGGCCTATCTGGGCAAAGTGGCAGTGCGAAACGGACTCTTTGACCTCCTGAAAGGGGCTTACAACGTGAAAAGCCTTGATTGGACAGAGGGACAACTCACCTGCGATCGCCGTTTCGCCCCCCGTCAGGCCGGCCTCGATGCCAACCACCTCGCCCTCAACGACATCGCTATCGGCATAGACTCATTCGCCTACCTCGCCCCAAAACTTGACTTCTCACTGCGCTCGTGCACGTTTCGTGAGAAGAGCGGCATTCGTATCAGCCAATTGGCCGGTCGCGTATCGATCGATTCAACTCGCATCGCTCTATCCGCCTTGCAGATTCGCACGCCGGAATCGTCGTTTCAGGCACGCTTTGAGATGGACATGAATGCCTTTGCGGAGCACCATCCGGGTAAGTTCTACGCCCGCTTCCACGGTGCTTTGGGCAAGCAAGACCTCCTCATGTTCATGGGTAGCTTGCCGAAAGACTTCCGTCGCCGTTACCCCAATTACCCGCTCACGGTGCAAGGGTTGCTGAAAGGAAACCTGCAACGCATCGACATTGTGGGCATCCATGCCAACCTCCCCACGGCTTTCCATCTGCGTGCCAACGGATATGTTGTTCATCCCACTACCCCCGAGCGACTGAAAGCCGACGTATCCCTCGACCTTAAAACCCTCGATATCGGCTTCGCCACTACCTTACTCGACCGCAGCCTTATGCAACAGTTGCGCATTCCCCGTGGCATCGGACTTACCGCCCGTCTGAAAGCTGACGGCACGCGCTACGCTGCCACTTTCCATGCAAATGAGGGTGGAGGACGATTGCAGGGCACGGCAAACATAGATACCCGCACGATGACCTACAACGCCCACCTGACAGCGCATCGGCTACCCTTGCAGCACTTCTTGCCAGATAGGGCGTTGCACCCCTTCTCGGGCTACATGGAAGTGCAGGGGAAAGGCACCGATATGCTCTCTCCCCACACACGACTCACGGGCAGGGCACGCATCACCTCGTTTACTTATGACCGCTGGAAGCTCGACGGTATGCAGGCCAACATTGGCCTGTCGGGCGGGAAAGCACAGGTAAGTGTCGATAGCCATAATCCTTTACTTGATGGCAGGATAGACTTCTCTGCTTTGTTAGGAAGAAAGAACGTGCAAGGCACATTGGCCTGTGACCTGAAGAAGGCCGACCTCTACCACCTCCGACTTACGGAGCAGCCACTCGTCGTCTCACTCTGTGCCCATGTAGACATGGCTTCCGATATGAATGAATACTACCGCGTGCAGGGATTGATGAGCGACCTCACGGTATATGAAAAGGAGAAACCCCACCGCCCACAAGACATCGTGCTCGATGCCATGACCCGTCGGGATACCACCTATGCCAAGGCCGACTGTGGCGATTTCCACATAGAACTCAATGCGCGGGGCGGATACCGACGGTTGATGAAGCAGGGCAACCTGTTGTGGCAGGAGGTGGGACGGCAACTGAAAGCACGACATATCGACCAAGAACGCTTCCGTGCGCGGCTTCCGCAGGCACATCTCTACTTGACGGCCGGCAACGACAATATGTTTGTAAAGATGTTGCGACGGTATTGCTGTGAATGGCAAGCCGCACGCATCAACATGACCTCGTCGCCCGTGGCGGGTCTCAACGGCGATGCATACATCGAAGCCCTTACGGTAGACAGTGTGCAGCTCGACACCGTGCGCTTCAACATCCTGTCCGATGCCCATGGCATGAGCTATCAGGGGCAGGTGCGCAACAACAAGAAAAACAAGCAATACGTGTTTAATGCGCTATTCAATGGTGCACTCCATGAAAAAGGAGCGTCGCTCACATCGCGTCTCTACGACGGCAAAGGTCAGCTGGGTATCGGTATCGACCTCGCTGCTTCTGTGGAACCTAACGGCATGAGGCTACAGATAAGCGACTCCACAGCCATATTGGGCTATAAGACTTTCCATGTGAACGACAGCAACTACGTGTACCTTTCCGACGACCGTCGCGTATCGGCCAATGTGAAGTTGCGTGCCGACGATGGTACGGGTGTGCAGGTCTATACCAATGATGACAACCACGATGTCCTGCAAGATATAACCGTCTCACTGAACAGTTTCGATTTAGAGAAGGTGATGTCCGTCATCCCTTATACTCCGGATATGTCCGGTGTGATGAACGGTGACTTTCACGTCATACAAACAAAGACAGATGTCTCTATCTCGTCGGCCATTTCAGTCAAGAACCTATCGTATGAAAAGAGCCTGATGGGCAATGTGAGTACCGAGTTTGTCTATACTCCACGCACCGACGGTTCGCATGCCATCGATGGCTTCCTCTATAGCGACGGTCGCGAGGTGGGTACTTTGAGCGGCATTTATGATACGAAGAGTGGCGGATTGCTCAATGCTAAGCTCGGTCTGAACCACATGCCGCTGTCGATGGTCAATGGATTCATCCCCGACCATCTCATAGGATTCAAAGGATATGCCGAGGGCGAAATAGACGTGAAAGGCACGATGAGTCGTCCACAGGTAAACGGTGAAGTGCTACTCGATTCGGCCTTTATGGTGAGCGAAGCCTATGGCATAGAGCTGCGATTCGACGACGACCCCGTGCGCATCGTCAACAGTCACCTGCTCTTTGAGAACTTCAATATGTATGCTCACAACGACAGTCCCCTCACTACCTACGGAGAGTTAGACTTCTCTAATACAGAGCGTATGACCCTCGACCTGCGTATGAGGGCTGCCAACTACCTACTGATAGATGCTAAGGAGAGCACCCGTTCCGAAGCCTTCGGCAAAGCATTCGTCAATTTCTTCGGACGGATGCGCGGTCCTCTGGATAACCTATCCTTAAAGGGTAAGCTTGATGTGCTAGGTACAACCGACCTTACCTACATTCTGAGAGACTCCCCTCTGACCACAGATAACCAGTTAGACGAATTGGTTAAGTTTACGAGCTTCGCCGATTCTACGGCTCTCGTCGTAGACCGTCCGCCATTAACGGGCTTCAATATGGATGTCTCCATGAGTATTGATGCAGGAGCACGCGTGCTCTGTGCGCTCAATACCGATAAGTCTAACTATGTAGACCTCATGGGAGGCGGCGATTTGCGTATGCAATACAATGTTGCAGACCACATCCGTCTTACAGGAAAGTATACGCTGAATAACGGCGAAATGAAATACTCTCTACCCGTTATCCCGCTGAAAACGTTTACGATACAGGATGGAAGCTATATCGAGTTTTCCGGAGACCCGATGAATCCACGGCTCAATATCACTGCTACCGAAGAGGTAAAGGCAGGTGTATCGACCGACGGAGTGAACACAAGGATGGTCACATTTACTTGTGGTGTCATCATTACCAAGACCCTTGCCAATATGGGCTTGGAGTTTATTATCGACGCTCCCGAAGATGTGGCACTGCATACCGAACTTCAGTCCATGACGAAAGAGGAACGGAGCAAATTAGCTGTCACCATGCTTACCACCGGCATGTATCTTACCGATGGCAATACCAACAACTTCACCATGAACAGTGCACTAAGCGCGTTCCTCAACAGCCAAATCAACACCATATCGGGCAACGCTCTTCGCACGCTCGATGTAAGTTTCGGCATGGACAACTCCACAGACGCATCGGGCAGCATACACACCGACTACTCTTTCAAGTTCGCCAAGAGGTTTTGGAACAACCGCTTGCGTATCGTCGTGGGTGGCAAGGTTTCTACCGGCAACGACGTGTACAACCAGAACAACACCTTCTTCGACAACGTAGCCTTCGAGTATCGTCTCGGTGCCACTTCCAACCGCTACGTCAAACTGTTCTACAACCGCAACAGCTACGATTGGCTCGAAGGCAATGTGGGTGAGTATGGTGGCGGCTTCATCTGGCGACGTAAGCTGCAACACTTCCGCGACATCTTGCGCTTCAAAAGCGATAAGCAAGAAATTCCCCCCGTAGAACCCGATACGATAAATACGAAAACGAATGAAAAATAACCGTTTCTATATATATTATAAGGTGTACCCAACCTTGTGTTGTATCGCCATGCTCTACCTTTCGGCATGCTCCTCTACCCGCAATATACCCGAGGATGACCGCCTTTTCGTAGGACTCAAGAAGATAGAATACAGGAACTATGAGAAAAACCGTCACGCAGAGCAAACGCAAGAAGAGGTAGAAGCAGCCCTCGCTACTGCACCCAATGGTGCGCTCTTTGGCAGTAGCTACTATCGCACTCCCTTTCCCGTTAGTCTATGGATATGGAATGCGTTTGGGAAGAGCCGCGGGATGTTTGCCAAATGGATGACCCGTTCGTTTGGTAAGCCTCCCGTTCTGATGAGTTGGGTAAACCCTGCGCTTCGTGCTTCGGTGGCACAATCGGTATTGCGGAATCATGGCTATTTCCGCGGTTATGTGCTTTACGAAGAGGTTCCGCAGCAGAATCCACGCAAGAGCAAGATAGGCTATACCGTGGATTTGGGACACCTCTTTACACTCGATTCCATAGAGTATCTGAACTTTCCTCCCGTTGCGCGCCATCTCTTGGACAGTACGAGCAAAGAGGCAATCATAAAGCGGGGCGATGCGTTCGAGGTGGCTTCGCTCGACGCAGAGCGTAACCGCATCAGTACATTGTTCCGTAACAACGGCTTTTATTACTATCAACCCGGTTATTCTTCCTATTTGGCCGACACCCTGATGGTGCCCGGACGAGTGCAGCTGCACTTTCAATTGGCCGGTGGCATCCCAGAGATAGCCAAGCGCAAGTGGTATATCGGCAAAATAGACCTGAGCCTGCGGAAGTCTTTTGGCGAAGTGCTGAGAGATTCTACCCGCCGCCGAGACCTCACCATCCACTACAACGGCCGCCGGCCTAAGCTACGCGCCCGTATCTTTATCAACAACCTCAAGTTCCATTCCGGACAGCTATACAGCTACGACAACTATCTGCAGTCGGCCAACAAACTGGGTAGCAACTCTGTATTTGCCATGGTAGACTTCCAATTCACCCCGCGCGACAGTTCCCAAACCTGCGATACGCTCGACCTCGCGCTCAACTGTCTGCTCGACAAACCCTACGATTTCTACGTGGAAACCAACATGAAAGGCAAAACCAGCGGCTACTTGGGACCTGAATTAGTGGTAGGCTTCACGAAGCGCAATGCGTTCCGGGGAGGCGAGAAGTTAGACATCAACCTCAAAGGTTCCTACGATTGGCAGATAGGCCGCCGCAACGATGGCGCAAAGTCGGGACTTCATTCCTACTCTTATGGTGGAGATGCGTCGCTGGAATTGCCGCGCCTGCTGCTGCCTTTCTTCCACAAACGCACGTTTTACACCACGCCTTCCACCGTGCTGAAAGCATCTACGGAGGTGATTAACCGTGCCGTTTACTTCAAACGTCACATCGTGGCAGGACAACTCACCTACAACTTCCAACCCAATCCCGTATCTCTCCACGAGGTCAGCCCCCTCATCCTACAATACGAGTTCATGACCTCGCGCAGCGCGGAATACATCCGATTGGAGCAAAATAACCCTTACCTCAAGGTCTCCATGGCCGACCAGTTGATTCCAAAGATGCGCTATGCCTACACCTATACAAGTCCGGCCAACTATGCCAACCCCATCAGATGGGAAGCCATGGTGAGCGAATCGGCCAACCTCCTGTCGTTGGGCTACATCATCAGCGGCAGAAAATGGGCAACGAAAAACAAACGACTGTTCAAAAACCCCTATGCACAATTCGTTAAAATTGAAACCGCGCTGCGCAAAACATGGCGCGTGGGAGCACGCTCACAGGTGGTGGCATACGCCGATGCCGGCATCGCGTGGAGTTACGGCAACTCCTCAGCCGTTCCGTATAGCGAACAGTTCTACGTGGGGGGTGCCAACAGCATACGTGCTTTCAGTGTGCGCAGCATCGGTCCCGGCAGATACCATACAGACAATAGCCGCATGGCCTATCTCGACCATACCGGCGATATCAAGTTTCAAGCCAACATAGAATACCGTCCGCGCCTCTTCGGCAACCTCTATGGTGCCATTTTTCTCGATACCGGCAACGTATGGGCACTGCGCAACGACGGGTATCGCACTCAATCTACTTTCAAAGCAAAACGCCTGCTTGCGGATATGGCATTAGGCACAGGCTTAGGACTACGCTACGACCTCGACTTCTTCGTGTTGCGCATAGACTGGGGCGTGGGGTTGCATGTGCCGTATAAATCAGGCTTCTACAACATGCCGAGCTTCAAAGACAGTCATAGTTTGCACCTCGCCATCGGCTATCCGTTCTGACCGTATGCCCGATTGTAGCCGAAAACGATAGGCCTTGCCATCAGCTCCAATCGGGAATAAATCCTTTCATTACGCGGGTTCGGAATGATCGTTTTATCCGAACATGAATCATTCATACAGGACATGAAACTCCAAACACCCTTGCAGAGCTAATTCCAACGCTACAGCACCCCCCCGACGAGTATCGTGCCACACGCATGATACTCGTTTTCACGTTCACCCATCCTCACGGGTGCCCGCCACCCGTTTCTCCCGCCTTTTACCTCCATTCGCCATGAGAAATCATCGTTCGCGAGTGATGATTCCCTATTCGCCCATCGGTGCGATTACTTCCTACTGATTTTTAGTACCCGCGCCTATGGACTCCGATACTTTACATTAACTTTCATTTGCAGCGCCCATGGACGCCGATGGTATTTTAAACATTTAACCATCGGCGCCCGTAGTTTCTGATACTGAATTGTCTAATTAACTATCGTCGGTCATGGTTTCCGATACTAAATAATTGATTTAACCGTCAGAGGCCGTAGATTCCGATACATAATGATCAATTTACCATCGTCGGCCATGGCCGACGATGGTTCTTATTAAGTTTTATTTGCGTCGGCCGTGGCCGATGATACTATTTTAGGCATTTAACCACCATCGGCCATGGTTTTCGATACTGAATAATTAATTTAACTATCATCGGCCGTGGTTTTCGATACTAAATGATTGGTTAACCATCGTCGGCCGTGGTTTTCGATACTAAATAATTGGTTTAACTATCATCGGCCGTAGTTTTCGATATTAAAAAGGGAGGTTATTTATCGGTGTCTGTAGAAGATGATGAGTGATGGTGTGTTTTTCTATGGTCTGCGATGGATGACGATGGCTGACAGCGATTTTTCCCATCTGCTTCCATGAGCGAAAGGAGTTGAACGAAAGGGGATGATGGTTCGGATGGCCTGCCGGCTGCTTTTGCCGCAGGGAAAGTGGATGCGGGGAAATATATCGGCAGAGAAAACAAGTGTCAGATGATGTTTGCAACCGAGTTGCAGCCGTTTTTTTACTATCTTTGCAATAAAGAAGAAAAAAAAGATATGGCAACAGAAGAAAAAGAAGAGGAAGAAGGTTTGAAAGCATGGCAATTATGGTTGTCGGCCGGACTGCTGACGACGGGGCTTGTGGCCTCGTGGGTCGGGGTGTCGGGGTTTGCTCATCCCGTATTTGCTTTCGTGTGGTATGTGGTGGCTTATCTGCCGGTAGGTATTCCCGTGATAAAAGAGGCCGTGGAATGGGCTTTGAAAGGCGATGTCTTCAGCGAGTTCATGCTGATGACGATAGCCTCTATCGGTGCGTTCTGTATCGGCGAATATCCCGAGGCAGTGGGCGTGATGTTACTGTACTGCGTGGGAGAGATGTTGCAAGACAGGGCGGCAGACCGTGCCCGAGAGCATATCCGTAGCCTTGTGGCGTTTAAGCCGGAGGGGGCTGTTGTGATGGAAGACGGGCAACGCGTGAAGAAGTGCCCCGAAGAGGTAGCGGTAGGCAATACGATAGAAGTGAAGGCCGGTGAGCGTGTGCCCCTCGACGGAGTGTTGCTGACGGCCGATGCATCGTTCAACACGGCGGCATTGACCGGTGAGAGCGTACCCCGCCTCATAGAAACAGGCCGCGAAGTGTTGGCCGGCATGATAGCGACAGACAGTCTTGTGAGGCTCCGCGTTGTGCGTCCGGCAGGCGAAAGTGCCGTGTCGCGCATCCTGAAGATGGTAGAGGAAGCACAGGAACGCAAGGCACCTACGGAGCTTTTCATCCGTAAGTTTGCCCGCATCTATACGCCCATCGTCATTGCTCTGGCCACACTCACCGTGGTGTTGCCGTGGGTTGTATCGATGGTCGGCGGCATGGCAGACTATGCTTTTGCTACATGGTTTCATCGTGCATTGGTATTCCTTGTTATCTCTTGCCCCTGTGCGTTGGTTGTCAGCGTGCCTTTGAGCTACTTTGCCGGTATAGGTACAGGTTCGAAGCGCGGCATCTTGTTCAAGGGCAGCAACAGTCTGGATGCCATGACGGAGGTAGACGCAGTGGTGTTTGACAAGACCGGTACGTTGACCACCGGTACTTTCTCCATCCGGCAAATCGAGGGGCTGACTCCGGCAGAGCTGGATGTGGTAGCGGCCATTGAGCAACAGAGCAACCATCCTATCGCCCGTGTGATAGCAGCAGTGGGTAACGGCGACGTGGAAGTGACGGTGAAAGACGTGCCCGGTTACGGACTGACGGCCGAAGCCAACGGTTCCCGATGGCTCGTGGGTACACTCCGCCTGTTGGAGAGAGAGGCAGTGGACTACCCGAAAGCCTTGACAGATATTGCCGAGACGCTGATAGCATGCGCCTGCGACGGCATTTATCGCGGCCATATCATCCTGAGCGATCAGCCAAAAGACGACGCTCCGCGAGCCATCAAACAGCTCCGTGGCCTTGGACTTTCGCATATCCATATCTTATCGGGTGACAAACAAGCGCTCGTGGAGGAAGTAGCGGCAGACTTAGGTATCGGAAACAGTTACGGCAATCTGCTACCCGCCGACAAAGTAGCTCATATAGAATCACTGAAGAAACAGGGATTGCGCGTGGCTTTTGTGGGCGACGGCATCAATGACGCACCTGTTCTGGCACTCAGCCATGTAGGTGTAGCAATGGGAGGATTAGGGGCAGACATGGCTATAGAAACGGCCGATGTTATCATACAGACAGACCAGCCCTCAAAAGTATCAGAGGCTATCGCTATCAGCCGTCGCACCCGTCGCATCGTTTATCAGAATATCGTGTTTGCCATAGGTGTAAAGGTGCTCGTCATGTTGCTGGGTTTATTTGGTATGGCCAACCTTTGGGGCGCGGTCTTTGCCGATACGGGAGTGGCCTTGCTCTGTGTGCTCAATGCCATGAGGGTAATGCAAATACCGCGGAATTAGAGACATTCTGAGTTGCACTGCGGGAGTTTCCGGGCACAGAATTTGTTCTTATTGTTTCAAAAATACCATTTGCACTATAGAAGCATGACAGACGAACAGTACTATTTGGATAAGTTGGCCTTGCGTGATATCAGACCCACGGCGACGCGATTGCTCATCCTGCGCGAGATGATGCGGGGCGACGAGGCCGTTTCATTGCCGCAGCTCGAGGTCTTGTTACCCACGATAGATAAGTCGACCATATCGCGCACCTTGTCGCTATTCCTGCTCCACCGGCTCATACATGCCATCGACGACGGGTCGGGGTCGCTGAAATATGCTGTTTGTGCCGATGATTGCGATTGCAGTGTGGAGTTTGAACATACCCATTTCTACTGTACGAAGTGCCATCGCACCTTTTGTTTGAAACATATAGCCGTACCCGTGGTGCCGTTGCCCGATGGCTTCACGTTGAGCAGTGTGAATTACGTGTTGAAAGGATTGTGTCCCACGTGTGGTGAAGGACGGTCTTTTTAGAAGCCTATGTTTTACCTGTTGCGTTGGCACTATCGTTCTAACGCATTGACATCGTAATTCTCCCGTCGATATATCATATGAATTGGTGCCTCTGCTTGATGTCTTTCAGAAATGCCGACGAATGCCGCTCCATCATTTATTCTGACAATCTGATACATTCAGGCATTAAAAACAAAAATAAAAGGAAAATTGCGCTTAACTTTTTTGCCGTATTACTTTATTTTTATACCTTTGCGACAGAATAAACCTAAATTACAGACTTAAACAATTTACCAAATCATGAACTACAAAGAATTAGCTATGAGTGCTAACGAAGTAGTGGCTTTTTTGAATAAGCCTACTTCTGAGTTTACAAAAGAAGACATCATTTCTTTTATCAAGGAGAATGACATCGAGATGGTCAATTTCCTTTATCCGGGTGGTGATGGCCGGTTGAAGACTTTGAACTTCGTTATTAACAACTTGGATTATCTGAACACCATTCTGACCTATGGTGAACGTGTGGATGGTTCGAGCCTTTTCAGCTTTATTCAGGCCGGCAGCAGCGACTTGTATGTGCTTCCTCGTTTCAGCACCGCTTTCGTCGACCCATTCTCGGAAATACCCACACTCGCCCTGTTGTGCTCTTACTTCGACAAGGACGGCAATCCGCTCGACAGTGCTCCCGAGCACACGTTGGCCAAGGCTGCCGAGGCTTTCACCAAGGTGACCGGCATGGAGTATCAGGCGATGGGCGAATTGGAATACTACGTGATTCAACCCGATATCGAAGAGTTTGTGGCCACCGACCAGCGCGGCTACCACGAGTCAGCACCCTATGCCAAGGCAAACGATTTCCGCGCACTCTGCATGTCGTATATTGCCAAGGCCGGCGGACAGATTAAATACGGTCACTCCGAGGTAGGTACGTTTAAGCTCAACGGCTTGCTTTATGAGCAAAACGAAATAGAGTTCCTGCCCGTAAACGTATGCGAAGCAGCCGACCAGCTGACAGTTGCCAAGTGGGTTATCCGCAATTTAGCTTATGAAAACGGCCTCAACGTTACGTTTGCCCCGAAGATTACCACCGGAAGGGCCGGTTCGGGTCTTCACATCCACATGCGTATGATGAAAGACGGCAAGAACATGATGATGCACAACGGTGCTTTGAGCGACGATGCACGCAAGATGATTGCCGGTATGATGGACTTGGCTCCGAGTATCACCGCTTTCGGTAACAAGAATCCCACGTCTTACTTCCGCCTCGTTCCCCATCAGGAAGCTCCTACGAACGTATGCTGGGGCGACCGCAACCGTTCCGTGCTCGTGCGCGTGCCGCTGGGCTGGACAGCACCGGTAGACATGTGTGCCAAGGTGAATCCGCTGGAAGAAGCCAACCACACCGACGGTTCGTTCAAGCAGACCGTGGAGATTCGTTCTTCAGACTGCTCGGCCGACATCTATCAGCTCCTTGCCGGTCTCTGCGTGGCCTGCCGCCACGGTTTCGAGATGTCCAATGCTTTGGAGGTAGCGAAGAATACTTACGTAGACGTAAACATTCACGACCAGAAGAACGAGGGTGTACTCAACAAGCTCTCTCAACTGCCCGACAGCTGCGTGGCATCGGCCGCTTGTCTCGAAAAGCAGCGTAAGGTTTACGAGGAGCACGGCGTGTTCAGCCAAGGTATGATAGACGGTATCATCAAGCAGCTGCGCGATTACAACGACACCACCCTGCGCAAAGATGTGGAAAACAAGCCCGAGGAGATTCAGAAGCTCGTCAACGAGTACTTCCACTGCGGATAGAAAATCCCCCATCCTTTAGCAGGAAAAACATGATTCCGCGTTCGGCACTTCGCCGGATGCGGAATCTCTTTTTATGTGAGAATAAATTATTCTGTTGTATTTCCATGCAAAAATATAACAGAATAAAATTTTTTGTTATAAAATGAAGTGCAGATGTAACGGCGGAGAATGCGCCGTTATAAAATGAAGTGCAGATGTAACGGCGGAAAATCCGCCGTTATAAAATGAAGTGTAGATATAACAGCAGAAAATATGCCGTTATAAAATCAAGTGCAGATGTAACGGCGGAGAATGCGCCGTTATAAAATCAAGTGCAGATATAATGGCGGAAAATCCGCCGTTATAAAATCAAGTGCAGATGTAACAGCGGAAAATCCGCCGTTATAAAATCAAGTGCAGATGTAACAGCGGAGAATCCGCCGTTATAAAAATCATCTTACAACGAATGGAAAGAAGTTTAGCGGACAGCAATCATTCCGCGATGAGAGGGAATTCTCCGATGCTGAATCAGAATTTCTTGCCGATGGCAATGTTCAGGAAAGTATTGATGAGAATCTTGGCATCAAGCAGCCAAGAGCGGTTTTCCAAGTAATAGAGGTCGAGTTCTAAGCGTCGCAGCATTTTCTCGAGCGTATCGGTATAGCCATTGTAGAGCGTGGCATACGACGTGACGCCCGGGCGAATCTGGTACAGATAGATGTAGCGCGGGTCTTTTTCAATGATTTGATTGATATAGAAGCGGCGTTCGGGGCGCGGGCCGATGAAGGCCATATCGCCTCGGAAGACGTTCCACAGTTGGGGCAATTCGTCGAGATGGTGCTCGCGCAGAAACTTCCCCACCCGCGTGAGACGTGTGTCTTTCTCATGGCCGTAGAGTGCAGGCCCGTGTTTTTCGGCATCGACTCTCATGCTGCGAAATTTGTAGATGTAGAACGGTCTGCCGAAGCGCCCGATTCTTTCTTGGCGGAAGATGGCCGGGCCGCCGTCTTCTCTCTTCACCGCGATATAGCAAATCAGGAACAGTGGCGAGAACACAAGCATGGCAATTGCAGCAATCATGAAATCTACAATACGTTTGGTGTTACGTTCAAATTCATTCATACCATCAGGGATGTATAGTGGATCGATTCTTTTCATAGTTGTTTGTTTCTTGTCGCAAGCCGGTCTTGTCTGCTGCGAGGTGCAGCATGTTGGCTACTACAGTGTTTTCATCAGTGCTTTGAAAGCGTAGCACACGAAATAGCCGGCTGATTTTACTATTGAGATGTGTTCTGTTTTTCGATAGATGCTCCATTGCCATGCGATGGCCTTGAGCTTGTTGGTGCTGACGGAGGTGTCGCGCAATCGGTATCGTGCTGTCACCGTGCCGGTGTTTCGGGCGATAAAGCCCTGTTTCAGGATAGACAGCCACATGGCATAATCCTCGTGATGAATGTTGAGGATGGGCACGATTCCTACTTTTTCTCTGTCGTAGATGCCCGTGAGGTTACCAATCACGTTGCCTTTCAGCAGCTCTTTGTAGGTGGTCTGTCGCGGGGCTTTTATCACCCGTCCCGTCTTCTCGCCGCTTTCTGTCATCTTCTCATAGTTGGAATAGACGATGGCCACTTGCGGGTCGTGCAGCAAGGGAATCTGTTGTGCGAGTTTCTCGGGAAGCCACAGGTCGTCGCTGTCGAGAAATGCGATGTATCGGCCTTTTGCCATGGAAAGTCCCATGTTGCGCGGAGCAGAAGGCATCTTGACGGGGTGCGGATTGCGAAACAGACGGATGCGCACATCTTTCCCGACGTAGGTTTCGGCGATAGATGCGGATGCATCGGTAGATCCATCGTCGATGATGAGCAGTTCCCATTCGCTATAACGCTGCGCCAATACCGACTCAATGGCCTGAGCGACAAATGCGGCGGCATTGTACATGGGCATGATGATAGAGACGAGATTCTGCGTATTCATAACTTTACAACGATGAAAATCCGTTTTTCGTATATTTTAATACATCTTTTTCTTCGTGTTTTCTCAAAATATCGGCGCATCTTAACGGTAGCGAATCAGAAACAATTTGGCAAGCGTTGCAACGATTCGCGACACGAAGAACAGGAAGTGATACTGTCGCGGATGCCTCGCCCAAATCGTCGTGTAGGCACAAGCCAAGCGCAGCAGTATGCCCGCCCGACTGAAATAGTCTAAAGGTGAACGGGAGGCCGAGCCGCTGCGTTCTCTCACATAATAAACGGCTGCGGGCGATGTGGCACAAATCGTCTGTACCCGTCGTGCGATGGTAAACATGAATAGCGCGTCTTCGCCCAAGCGGAATCGCGTGTCGAAGCGGTCGCCGGCTATCACGCGCATGGGAATCAGTTTACCCCATGCTGTGGAGAAGAAACTGCGAGCGGTGAAAAAGGTGGGTCGCTTCGCAAATGTCGTTTGGAATGCGTCGTGCAGATAGTACGCCCGTTCTTGTCCCGTCACATCATCTATCAGTTGTACGTCGGTCACAACGATGCTGTTTTCCGCTGCTTTCTGCCAGAGCAATGCTAAATAATCGGGACTGAGCCAGTCGTCGTCGTCTACCATCGCCACATATTTCCCTGCGCAGAGGTCGAGCCCTATGTTGCGGGCATGGGATACACCTGCCGTGTCGGTCTGCCGAACGACGAAGCGATGATGCGGATGGGCGGAGATATATTGTGCAATCTCTGTGGTGTAGGGTTCATTGCAGCCGTTCAATATAATGATCATCTCGAAACGTTCGGCCGGCATCGTCTGCCTGCATAAGGAATCGAGACACGTCCACAGATAGGCACCCGGGCGATACGTAGGGATAATGACGGAAATCTGTATAGGGTTAGGCATGGCGTAAAAAGCTGTAGTTGGGCGTGAGGTCTGCTGCCGTGACGATACATCGGCCGGTGGTTCGGTCGAGCTGTTGCAGCAGTTCGAGCAGTTCTTCTGCATTGGCGAACCGCGGGTCGTAGTCATAAAAGGCTTTGCAGTAGTCCAACGAGGGATGTTGCAGGATGGCCATCGGCTTTTGATTGGCCACCGCTTCGTAACTGACACCGCTCACCTGATAGGCAAACCCGTCGGAATAGGCCAGCAAGATGAGATAGGAATGGAGAAATAGCTGTTCATAATCTTCCATGCTTAGCTGCGCTTCGATGAAGCGTATCTGCTCTGTGTCAGCCCAGCGAGGTTGCCGGTGGCGCAGCAAGAGCAAGGTGCCGGTGTCGGCCAAATAGCGTTGCAACCTTTCGTGGGCAAAGAGTTCGTCTACAAACGCTGTGTCGGCTTTCGTCGATGGATGGAAAATCACGCGTCGATAACCCTTGCATATATCTGGGATGGCTCCCTGACCGTCGGTAAAAGGAGCTACACAACCGTGGCTCACGATGTGGACGCGCCGAATGCCGTGTGCCGCGAATGGGGCGGCCATGTAGTCGTTGAAAACGATGAAGTGGCAGCCCAAACGGTTCATGCGTCGAATCACTCCGTCCTTCACACGGTTAGCGAGGTTGGCTGCGTTGGCATGGCATATCAGATACATGTCGCGCCGCAACGGCAACAGTCCGAGTGTCACCTCGTCCCAGCTCGATACGATGAGCTTATCGTAGTCATCCAGTCGCACATGCGATTGGATGTAGCGGAGCGCTCGCAAGAAATTGATTCGGTTCCGCAACGGGTGTCCGTCGCGTTGCTCATACCGTTGCGGAATCACCACATCGTATTCATCTGCCGTATAGGGTAGCTGGGCGGCCATAGCCTCATACAGTGCGAGCCTCACCTCATAGCCTTGCGCTTTGAGGCTGTCGATATGGATACGGTTGAAATGCACGTGTCCTTTCTGAAAGATGTAGTCAATGAAAAGTATCTTCATGGGCGTGGCGTTTGTGGCGCAGTGAGAAGCATCTTCAGGTAAGCGAGGTTGTCGGCTGTGCGATAGTGGGGGTTGAGATAGGCCGGAATACGGCAAAGCAGGAAGAGCACCTTGAAGCCGAGGAAGCACCAACGGCCGAAGTGCTTGTGAATGTAGATGAGTTTGCTTTGGTCTTGTGCCAGCCGCCGATGTGCCGAACGCCCCTGTTGGGGTTGATAGGAACCGCCATCGTAGTGCACAATCTGCGGGCCGGGGATAATCAGTCTGTCGAGACCGACATCGGCCATCCGCTTTTCCAAGTCCACTTCCTCGCAATACATGAAGAAGCAAGGGTCGAACATGCCGACACGCTCTATCGCCCGTCGCGGTATGAAAAGGTCGGCACCGGTGATAAAGTCTACTTTTATCGGCTCATCGATCGCCTGCAACCGCACTTGATGATGCTTGCCAAAGGCTTCGAGCAGTAGGAAACGGGGGGTGAGAAAGTAGTGATAGGAGTTGGCGGGACGGTAGTGGGCATCAAACAAGATACAGCCTAATGCGCCTATCGGTTCATCCTTATGCGCCTCGGCATACCGGAAGAAAAGGTCGATGGCAGGATTGAGTACCAGCGTATCGGGGTTGAGTAAAAAGAAATACTGCCCGCGCGCATGCTTCATTCCTAAATTGTTGGCACCGCCGAAGCCTAAATTACGGTTGCTTTTAATGAGGTTGATGCGTTCGCCGAAGACATCCGACAGCCTTTGTGCGCCACCGTCGGGCGACGCGTTATCTACCACGATAATCTCGTAGCGGGCTTCACGCGTATGCTGCATCACCGACCGAATCGCTTCTATCAGCATGTCGGTGGCATTGTAATTGACGAAGATAACGGAAACGTCGATAATGCAAGTCTTGTTCATCAATGCAGGGGACTCAATAAAACCACGGATGATCGTCCAACCGGTAGGTCAGTTGTTGGTTGCGAACTTTGATGGGAACGGCAGGAATACCGGCAACAATCGTAAAGGGAGGAACGTCTTTGGTCACCACAGCCCCGGCTGCAACCACTGCGCCCTCACCAATATGTACCTTAGGAAGGATGATTGCACCTGGCCCTATCCATACCCTGCGCTCTATGATAACTCTGAAACCGTTGTTGGAACGGCACCGAAATTCGGCATCCTCATGGTCGTGTTGCTCGGTATATATCTGTACATGGCTACTGATATTCACATCTTCGCCTATCTCAATGCCGTTGCGGGCATCAAGTAAAGCATGGTCACCAATAATGGAACGGGCTCCGATAACCAGCCTCGTGTGTTCTCTCATTTCACTTCCATAGTGGATAAGGGCTTTTGGTGCCAAACGTACAAGGAAAATATGTCTGTAAATAGCCGCACGAAGCCACATGCAGGGCAGGTGTCCTAATCGAATGTCGGCCATTCGGATGAAATCGACAGTAGCTCTCCATACCTTGTATTTAAAGGTAGAAACGGATGATACCGCGACGAATGGGGGAACATTGGTAGAAGCAGACTCTGCTTCGTGTGTCTGCCGACGTTTACGTAGCTGATATATGCGTATAGGGATGGCTAACAGACAAAAGAGTAGTTTGTCCCAAAGCACCCAAAGCGCAAGCAACAGTAATGTAATTTCACTAAATGTCATTATAGTTTTTGTTGTAGATGTATTCTCGGATATGGTAAGGCTCTGCGCCGAAGAGCACGTTGTCATAGCGGGCGATAACGGTATTGGTCGAGCCATACATTTTAAACAGACAGTAGAGGGTGATAAACGCGAGGTAGAGCCGGCGGTTATTCTCTATGGCAAAACACCTGATGAGGTCGAGCCAGATAATCCAATAAGCATAAGAAAAGAGGTTGGAGAAGCGCATTCCAATGGTTTTAAACTCGCTGAAGAAGAAGAACAGCGACAGATAAAACAACAGACTGTTGATGAAAATATCGTTGTGCTCCCTCATGTTGCGCAACTTATTGAGATAACAAAACACGATGACACCGGTAAACAGACGTTCCAGATAACCGATACTCAATCCGAAAGATGCGCCGGATATCATTTCCGTGTATTGGCTGATTTTGTATTGCAGAGCCGGACTGATGAACGATGCAACGAAACCTACCAACGTTAAAAACACCGGAATATGAAACAGGAAAATAATATTGCCCGCGGCGAAGATGCCTAAATAAATCCATTTGTTGAGCCGCCGATGGATGAAGAAATACAGCGGAATGTAAAACAAGGCTGAGATGTGGAAGGCGGCACTCACGATGCATAAGAGGATGTAGGGGATGAGCCGCCGGCGTTCTATCAGTTCTATGGCATTGGCAAAGACGAGAATAGTGATGGAATTGCGCATCAAATCAGTGAAGAGTATCAACCCGTTCATGCTGATACAGACCATCAATGCGAGCGGAATATTACTGACGCGTCGCCTCAGAAACCGCATGAGCAGCACCGTATCGATGAGGGTACAGACAAACACGAAGAAGTGGTAGTTGTTGAATACCGATTTCGATACCAACATAAGCACCGTAAACCCGGGTTCAAACGGCCAATCTTCCACCGGCAGCGAGAAGAGATCGCGCAGTGTATAGTGTTGGAAAACGGGATAATAGGAGTTCCAATCGTAGAAGCAAAAGCCGCGAAACCCGAAGAAGAACATGAAAATGCCGATACTAAAGGCGATAAGCCGACGGCGAACGATAGGGTTTGCTGTCTTCTCAAACCAGAAACCCAGCCCGCCGTAGATACCTACCAGCAGAATGTATGGCAGTGCGAAACTCATCTCCGTCTGCAGAATTGATGGAACAAGTCTCTGCCGAAGAATATCCAAACGGCATCCACAAATACGCCTATCACCATGAAGAGAAACACAAGGGCTGAACGCGGCATGCTCGAAGCCTTCAACGGCATCGTCGCTTGCTGTATGACGGTGAAGGCCGGCGTGTGTTCCTGCACCTTATCCTTGGCCGATTGCAATTGTTGGGCGGCTTGCTGGTAGACATTGAATCGCAGTTGCATCTCGTTCTCCAGCTCCTCTTGCTTCGAACGAAACGATTGCAGAATTACGTCGGTATTGGCATCGGCATAGCCTGCATACACCCGCTGTGCTCTGATGTATTGTTCTTTGGATTCGGCAAAGATTTTCTTTGCATAGCTCAAGTCGTTGCGGGCTTTCTGTGTGCGGTATATTGAAATATATTGTTGTAACCGTCGTTGAATGGTATCGGCCAGAATAGCAGCCACCTGAGGGTCGGTGTCAGTCACGTTGATGGTAATCACATTCGTTTTCTTGTCGATGAGGCAGGCTATGTTCTTGCGTACTTCGTTGCATATCTCTGTCTGCCGTTTGGTCAGCCGAAAAGGATTCACCGTCGTTTTGAGCGCGTTGGGGTCGGCCTTGCTCACG
>NZ_GL397214.1:2170191-2211343 GCF_000146675.1 Hoylesella marshii DSM 16973 = JCM 13450 | reverse complement strand
AAATATGCTTTCCCATGTTGATTCTTTTGGATGGTTGGTGCGAAGAGCACTCATATACAAGAGGTGGCTTCCCGATGTGTGGGAAGCCACCTCCGTTGGTTAAAATGATGACTGCGCGTTGCTGCGTGTAGCCACATGTCTATTCCGTCACGGGCCGCACCGATGCGCCTAAACAGCGAAGGGGCGTGCTCAGCGGATGCGCGATTTGCCAATTAAAAGCAAAGTAGAAACCACCGCTCGCCGTGTTCGGAGCGGCCGACCAATAGGAGCCTACGGTGTTGGCACCAATGAGCGAACCGTCTTCGTAGTTTCGGTAGCCCGCAGCGGGGAAGAAGATGGTGGACGTATTGTTTGCGTCGGCAAAAAAGTTCCAACCATAGTTGACAACAAGGTTGATAGTAGCTTTTGAACCCTGTATGTTCATCTCTTCCGCCTTGGTGGAGTTCTTGCCCGTAGTGGTGAACCGCGTAAAGGCGTTGCTGGCGGGCAGATGGAAGCCTGCGGGACTGGGGTCGTAGATGGATTTCACCACGGGGAGGTCATTACCGACATTGTAGACATCCCACGTTGTGTTCTGCGTCGACCAGAGATTGAAGTAAGCAAAACCTGCAGGGGCGCCAAAGCCATGAGGATACCAATCCACACCGGTTCCACGAATGTAGAAGTTGCCGGGATGCTGGATGGTGTTGGTGAGAGAGATCTGCTCGCCCGCATTCTTGTTGAACAGGTGGTCGGCAGGATAAAGCGTGGGTTCCACGGCTTTCCCTGTTTTCAAATCACCTTTCAATCCACCGGGGAAAGCATCTTTACGACCAAACTGATAGTAAGTGGAACTGCCTTCTCGTGCAATGCCGGAGGCTTGCGTGATGATGATGTCGCCCTGCTGATTGGAAATCTGCTGGCGGATATGCACTTTCACGCGACGGGGCTGCTGATTGTCAGAACCTCTCCAAGCGGTATATTTCCAGCCGAGGGGTTCGGTGCTGAATTTATAAGTATGGGATTTGCTGTAGTTGACCACAGGAATGGAATCGAGCACGTTGTCGGGAGCAAACCACAGGTGCCAAGACCACACGATGGTACCATTCTTGGTGACGGCTACCACGGCGTTACCGTTTTTGATGTCGGCGGCCTTCACCTCGAACTTCAGATAGGTTTCACTGCCGTTGCGCTCGATGGCGTTGGCATCGAGGTGTACCAAGTCCTTCTCGTCTTCCCAAACAATCCTTGCACCGTCGATGCCGCTGTTGGCACCGCCGTTGGTCTTCTCGATCCAAGCGTTGGTGATGTCGGCACCGGCATGGTCTTTAAACTTATGCAGAATGACATCGGTATTATTATACTTTACAACGGTAGAAGGACCGGTGTAGGACGCGGTGTTCTCCGTGCCGTTGGTGATGGCATTGCCGTAAACCAAGGGAAGCTTATAGAAGCCTGGGTGAGAGATGACATAGCAGTTAGCCGTGTTGCGCGGCGTGACGGCACCTTTGATGTTGTGCGTGGAGAGGTCGTAGTAGGCAGAGCTACTGCCCTTGGCACCCTCTTTGAGTTTGTCGTTGCGCGCTTTGAGCAAGTCTTTTACGACGACCTTCTTCACCGCTCCCTGACCTTGGTCGGCTGCCACATAGTCTTCGGCTTGCGTGCGGACGTTGCTAATCCCGTCAAACCATTCGGGCTTATTCATGCCCTTGTCCTCCCAAGTGCCGGTGGTATAGTTATACTCCTCGTAGCCCACAATCTGCCAAGGCACGGCCTGCTTCACGCCGGGAGCGGAGGCGTCTGTGCGGAAGCTCTCCACGGTATAGGTGCCGCCGTCGGTACTGTTGTAGGCGGCCGTAGTGGTGGGACTTGTCACTGTAAAACTGTAGTTCCAGTTGCTGGCGGCATTGTTTAGTTTATAGGTGCGAGTGGTGGCCGGCTGCCAAGCATCGCTCAAGGGAATGTCAATCGCGGGGGCATCGGCTTCGCTGAACTCAACGTGAACGGTGACGCCCTCCAACGATTGCGGAATCATGTAGAACGTGTAGTTATCGCCGTCTTTGCCCACGATCACCTGATTGGGTAGGCTGTTGGTGCTCACAGGGGTTTCGGGCGTGAGCGTGAAGGTGGTCTTCGAACTGGCGTCCACCTCCCAGCGCAGGCCTTTGCCGTTGGCGTTGTCGGTGAGATGGAGCCGACCTTTGTTGCATACGTTGCGCAGCTCTACCTTGGTGATGTGCTTGTTCCACGAGAGATTCTCTCCCACGGCAAACTTCACGGCCGTGAGAGCGTGGTAGAACTCAAGGCGAGCCTTGGGAGCCGTACCGCGTGTTTCATATTTCACCTCGCCCGAGCTGGCCACCATTAGGTCTACTTGGTCGGCAATGCTCGGTTTCACCTCGAAGTCCACATAGGGTGTGCCGCTATGCGTGGCGGGCGAGAGGGCGATGCTGTTGGCCGTCGTAGCCTCGGGGAAGACGGCATAGAAGCGGGCGTAAGGCTCCGCCCACGACCATAGCAGCGGCGTGACGAGGGCACCGGCGGCATCGGTGGGCGCACTGTGGAACCACTCGGGGCGCTCTACCTTAAAACCGGCCGTCGCGCCGCGATAGCCCAGCGAACTGAACCGCGCATCGATGGCGGTCTTCACGTTGGCGCGTGTGCCGGGCTGGGGCAGCACGGCGTTGATGCCCTCGGTAGTAGTTTGGATGAGGCAGGTGTTGGGCAGCCCCGACACATCGATGCGACGCGTGGCCAGGTCTTCACCCGACAGGCCTTGCGCCTGCTGGCGGGCGATGGCGGCAGCCTTCGTGGCAGGATCGTTCAGCATCTCTGCCTGTGCGACGCTTACCTCGAAGCTGACGTTCACGCCCGGGTCGCCCGTCTGTTGGTCATTGTCGTCGGAGCAAGAGCCGATGGACAGGCATGCGATGCCCGCCAGCATAGCAGCGAAGCATCTACGAAGAATGTTCTTTGTTCTCATGTTTTTTGAATGGATAAAGTTTAAAATAATGTTTTATTCTCTGATATTCAATCGGGCTGTACCCGAAACGATTTATTCGCCCGTTGGTTCATCAACACGTTTGTCCGAAGGGTACTCCTCTCTATCTGCATTCCCCACGATGTCGTCGTCGTTTTTCTTCGAGTGCGTCATCACCTGCTCCTTGTAGCGTTTGATGTTCTCGTTGAGGAACTTGATGAGCGGCACGAAATCCTTGTCGGTGCCCACCACGACGACGGCGTTGATCAGCCGCACGGCGTTCAGATAAGCCTCGTCGGAGACTTTGCGCGCCTTGCGCAGCGCACCGACTACCTGCTTCGACTGTTCTTCGGTGCGGTTGAGGAGCAGGTCGTTCACCGCCTCGTTGGCCTGCTCCAGCGCATCGACGTAGGCGCTCAAACCGAGGAGCGTAACCTGCGCGGAGTACTTCATGTGCAGGTCGTCTACGAGGTTCATGATGCGCGAGGTTTCGCGTTCGAGCTGCATGTCGGGATCGATGTTGTAGTCTTTCAGGTGCTGCCACAGTTCGGTGGCGGCATGTGCCATGCTTGCCGTGGGCATGCGCAGGAAGCCTTTCACGGTTGAGCGATAGCCGCGCAGGAGCGAGTCGCGCTCCTTATCCTTGGCGGCGAGCTGGGCGGTGAAGGGGCTCTTCTTCGAGAGCATGAGATACTTGTCTTCCTCGGCTACGGCGACTTTGAGCGCGACCACGGCGGTTTTCACATTCGGAATGGCCTTAACGGCCTCCGTGCCTTCCATCGTTTCTTCCACGTCTTTCATGTAAATGAAGTGCGCGTCGTTGGTGAAAGCAGGCAGATTGATGCTGCCAATCTGGAGTACATTGTTTTCTTTTGCCATAATTTTTATTGTTTTAAGTGTAAGATTTTTCTTCTAATTCGTCTTGACGTTTGCTGAAGTTCAGCAAGTTTGTTTTTTTTAACAGTGGCGTTTGCTGAGGTTCAGCAAATCTCTCGTCGGTTGTCGTGGCGTTTGCTGAGGTTCAGCAAATCTCTCGTCAGTTGTCGTGGCGTTTGCTGAGGTTCAGCAAATCTCTCGTCGGTTGTCGTGGCGACCATTTGCATTTTGTCAATTACCCGTTGATGCTCGGAGCATCCCTCATTGGTGGATGCCCCGAGAAAATCATAGTGTTTGGGTTATTGTACGACAATCTTCCGTCCGTTCACGATGTAGATGCCGGCGGGCTGACCCTCGAGCGAGGTGCCGATGTAGCGACCTTGCAGGTCGTAGTAGCGCACGGTGCCGTCGCGGTCGGTGGTCTTGATATGGTTGATGCCCGTCGCCCCGCCATTGGTCTTCATCCAGCGCAGGATGGGATAGTCGTTGTCGACGTGTGCCCAGACGTTCTTCATATCCCATCCGAGCGTCGTAGCATAGTGTGCGTTGGACTTGGCCGTGGCTTCGGTTACCTGCTGGCCGTTCTCGTCATTTGGATTGGTGTAGCTCTTGGTGGAGGGGGAGCTGGGAGAATCGTAGCGGGTGGTCGCCAGCGTGTAATTAGACTCCAAGGTGCAATCTCTTCCGGAAGTTTGAAGTAATGGATGAGTTAAGTTTCGTACGCTAAAGATATGGTCTGCTGCCACCATATTATGAGACAGTTGGGTGGGGACGGCGGTTGCATCTATCAACCCCAAGATACCGGAAGCGTGGAGCTGCTCGTTGTCCACCGTACCTCTGAAGAGGCAGCGTGCGAGAGTCAGTCCGGTACTGGTGCCCACCAGTCCACCGGCCTGATGTTCGTCCGATACGATTTTGGCCTTGGCCAGACAATCGGAAATGACAGTAGTTGCTTTCGATTCGCCGACGAAAGCAGCCACATGGTCATGGCCTCTTACGGAAGATTCCATCACGGCACACCGGCTGATCTCGGTGCTGACGGCAGTGCCCACGATGACACTCGTATTATTGAAAGGTCCGCTGAGCTTTACATTGGCATCACGGAACCCGAGGTCATAGATTTTGGCATTCTCCGTGCGGCTGAGGAAAGCCATGTTGTCGCGAGAGCCATGGAGGGTCATGTTCTGAATCCAGTGTCCGTTGCCATTGATTTCTCCACTGAAGGAGGAAGTGCCTTGGGGAATATTGATGCCGTTGAAATCACTCCCTTTCAGGTCGATGTTTGCCATCAGTTTGGCTTTGACGGCATGCTGACCGTTCTCAATCATCTTGCCCCATAGTTTCAGCTGTAGGGCTGTACTCAGCTCATAAACTCCCTCGGCATTGAGGGGCATAGCGGCGGGGTCGATCTGACCGCAGACGGTGCAGATGCCATCCACATAGTTGTGGGTGTGAGCCGCAATGGTCTTCAGTGCCAGTTCGCTCATCTGAAAATACTCGTTACCTACGCTTTGGGTAACGGTGAAGCGATAATACTGGTAAGTCGCTTCCGAGGAGGTTACGGGGAAGAAATAGGGATAGTAGTTCTTGTCCTGCATCACATTGTCGTCCGTCTTGCTGTCGATAGTCGTCCACGTCTGCTGGTCGTTGGAACCTTCCACCGTCCAGTCCTTGGGATTGCGTCCGCGATATGAGCGGTTGTCATTACCAGTCGTGAACTGGTAGCCTGTGAGCTGGCATGCCGACGTGGCTTTCACCACTACTGTCTGGGGAGTCTTTCCCTCCCATTTCTCTCCAGTGTCACCATCCATTGCCTTGGCATTGCCCGACTCCAAAGTCATGCCGAAAGCAGCCGGCAGCAGTGCAAATTCGGAAATCTGAAAAAGACGATTTTTCAGATCGTAAGAACGAGATGAGTTCCTCTTAATCCAGAGCTTAAAGTACTTGTACTTCTGCTTGCTGTTGCAATACACCGTGTATTCGGTGAAGTTCTTGTCTTCAATGAGGTTATCTTCCTTCTGGTGGTAAATAACGTCCCACTGGGTCTTGTCATTACTTCCGAAGATGGTATACTCCCCGGGAACGCGGCCACGGTCGTCAGTGTTGTCATTCGCCGTAGTCATCTTGAAGCCTTGGAGGTAAGTGGCCTCGCTGGCTTCCAACATCAGATAGCACTTATCCACCTCTTTGTTGGCTCCCTTGCACCATTTGGTGTTGAGATTTCTATCGAAGGCTTTCGCCGAGCCTTCTGCGTCGGTCCAGTCCGAACCTTCGATAGCGGTGAACGTGACTTGACACATCGCACTGATGCTGACTGCTAACAGTGCCATCAGAGTAAATAATCTTTTTTTCATTGTAATCATTGAATTAAAATTTATAATACTGATATATCATTTTCTTTGCCAAAGGGTGTGCTACACGCTTGATAAAGAGTGTAGCACACTGTCATGACCGGTTTGAGTTGGTTCATCATGTAGGTGATATGAGATTTATTTCTTTATCACTTTCTTCCCACCTACGATATAGATGCCGCGGGGCAGATGGTCGAGCGAGGTGCCGAGGTAGCGGCCTTGCAGGTCGTAAACAGGGGCATTCATATCGGCATTGTCGTCCGTCACGCCGTCGATACCGGTGACGACGTTCACGGTTACACCGACCGTGATGTCTCCGTTAATGGCGGTTGTCTCCGAGAATCCGTTTTCAAAGGCGAGCGTATAGCTTTTCTGTGCGTCATAGTCGGCGCCGAGGAGTTCCTTTGCCGTGGGCAACGTCACGTGGCCACCTTTGTTGGTATAGCGCGTGGCTTTCACTTTGCCGTTATAGGCGAAGCTCACTTGATATACCCGCTTCGTCGCATCGTCAGTGAGCAGCGGCTCGTTGTCCTTGCCGATGTTTTGCCCCCACATCCTGTCGGCGCGCCTGTCCTGAAGCAGATAGGCCACCTCGCCGCTCTTCAGTTGGTCGGCGGTTACCTGCGTGCCCTGCTTCTCGCCGCAGGCGTTGAGGTAGTAGCAGCGGTTGAGGGTGGCGTTCTTGGCGAAGGTGTTGCCGCTGATGGCGTTGTTCTCGCCAATATAGAGGCAGCTGTTCAGCGTGCAGGTGCCGTTTTGGGAATATACAAACCCGCTCATTCCTTTCTTGCCATTGTTCATCGTGGCTGTGATTTTGCCTTTGACGATGCAGTCGGTGATGGTAACATTGGCACTGCTGCCTATATAGGAAATCATGCCTGCCGCGGCGCATCCATCGCCGGTATAGCTGCTCTTGATGTCCACATTGCTGACGCAGCCCGTGATGGTGGTTTTGCCATACGCTTCAGTAATCAATCCTGATAAATAGTGAGTGCTCGAATGAATCTCTCCTTCGGTACGCAGGTTTCGGATGATGGCGCCGCTCACTTTCTTGAAGGGGGCTATGTAGGAGTCTGAGCCGACATACCAGATGAACTTCAACGTATGGTTCTGTCCGTCGAACGTGCCGGCGTAATCATTGCCCACCATCGCGATGTCTCTTCCGAGGTCGACGTCGGCTTCAAGACGGGCGTTGAGATTAGTCATGCCCTTGTCGTTGACGAGTTTGCAGAACAATTTCCACTCGTTGGCGTCCTTGATGAGCATCCTGCCGCTATCATCACGACGCACCACAATGAAAGTGTGCGAGAAAGAAGCGGGCTCGTAGAAATCGTTCTGTTCCTGCCTGACGGTGATGGTCGCCTCGCCTGTCGTACTGCCGGGCTTAAGCATGCCGTTATCGTAGCTGAGAACACTGGAATTGCTACTGGTAATGCTGAACTGCGGATTGTCCCATCGGAATTCTTTGTCGCTTAGCGTGCTTGTCTGGAGTAGGCTGCGGAAGTCGTAGGAACTGGAAAGCATGTCGGGTAGGTCTTCGGCGGTGAAGGTTACCTTGTCGCGAAGCACGTGAACCTTCGTGCTGCACTCCCCTCCGGAAAACCATTCATCTGGGGGGAAAGTGGCGGTGAGAACTACCGTTCCCGGGTGCTTGACTTTTACTATCCCGCCATTGTTGACCGTCGCAACATACTCGTTGTCCACCTTGTACTTGGCCAGGCCTGTGTACCCGTTGGGGCGGTCGCATCCGGGTCCAATCCCATAACCCACAGTGTACGTGGTATACTCCTCCTGTTGATACTTCACATGGAGTTCATTGACGACCCCCACAATGATATCGCGCACCTTGAACTGGTCCCAATTGGCATTGTTGTGGGTTCTGATCTCGACGCTTTGTGCACTGGCATCATACTGCTGGACGACGATGTTGTTGTCATCGTCATTGAGTTCCTGCTGGTTGCCTCCTTTTATTTTAGAATTCGAGATGGCATTTTTCTCAAAGTAATAGTTATAGCCCGATGTCACCCGGTTGATGCGCTTGATGCCATCTTTGTTGCTATACCGCAGTCCTCCCTCTGTATCACGCAGGATAATCCAGCGGATTCTATAGCCGTCGATAGCCTTTACGGTGATGCTGGAACCCTTTGCCAACTCGTAGATGGCACCGCTACCCGTTCCGCTGGTGGTGTGGCAATTACTGAACGTAATTTTCACAAACTGGCTGTTGAGTGTCGTTACTTTCTGCTTTTTGCCTAAGTTGCGTGAGCGGAAAATCTCATACCGAGTGCAGCCAAAATTTGTTGCCCATGCCGGCGCCGCCAGCACGAGGACGAAGAAGAAGAGGCCGAGCCTCTGAATGATGTTTGTTGTCTTCATATAAATTGGAATTAAAAATTAGATATTCTTTTGGTTATTTGGGGGAAGGTGTAGTAACTGCGTTTTCTGGAAGACTTCCTTGTATATTTCTGTCCGTTCCCGATTACGTCGTACGAGAAGGTTGATCGTATCTTGGGAAAGGGAATCCAAAAGATGCTTGTGCGCTAAACCATCGAACGGTTCTTCAAACGGACGGAGATAATACAGTTTTTCCTTTCGTGTGGAGATTTCGGTGAACTTTTCATCCATATCGACTGAAAAGCCGATGGTTATTTCTCCGGTTTTATTTCTTAAGATATATACCCAACAGTTCTTTTTCATCTTTGCTGCTCGTTGATTCTGTTGCAAAATTATTCCACGAAGACCAGCAGGATGTTTCATATTTGAAAAAACTTGTATCATATTTGTAATTCGCAAGGAACTAACGAATTATATACGCGAGTTAGGGATAAGAGAATCTCATCCAATAGCCTTTTTGGGGCTTACGGTTTGGATAACCTTATCGCGAACTCGCGTAATTATGTAGTCAAACAGAATTGAATTTGGAAAACTATAGGTGCATCACAAACAAAATGGCCTCACGTGGAGGGAAAGGAGGGTGCGAAGGCTGCTTTTCGGCGAGGGTGGTAGTGGAGTGCCGCGCTTCGAGAACGCGGAGAACGTTGCCTTAAATCCACTTCATGCAGCTGTTATTGCTGGGAATGAAAATCTTCGTTCCCTCATGGCGTAGTGTTGCGTTCGGCTATCCATGTCTGTTGCTGTCTCCGCGTTCTCCTTTCCCTCCGCATGAAGATTTATTAATGTCCCATTATACACATGTTGCATCCTCTTAAAGAGCATTTTCCAAAAGCATTTTTGACTGACTATAAATGTCCGGAACACCTATGCTTTCTCATTGGCTGAATCCTTTTGCGTTTTCTTTTTTTCTTTGGAAACGGCTTTGTATTCTGAAGGCGACATCCCGAAGAAAGTCCGGAAACAACGGTTAAATGTGGCTCGGGAATTGAATCCTGACCTATATTCCACCTCGTTGATGTTCAAGTCGGGATTGTTGGTGAGCAGCGAAGCCGCGTGCCGCAGCCGGTAGCCGTTGATAAATTCGTTGATTGTGGCTCCATCGGCATACTTGCGCACGGCATTGGTGATATAGACGGCATTTGTTCCAATCCGCTTTGAGAGAATGTCACGGTTCAACTCCGTGTCTTTATAGATTTTCTCATGCTGCATCAGCTCGCACAACCGGCGGTAGATTTTTCCTTCACGGTCGAGCTCTTCCTCGGGAACGAGCCTTGCCGCGGTCTCCATGTCGCTTTCCGCCTTGCGGTATAATAGAATGGAGTCGTACAAAGCCCTGTTTTTGCGGCGCAAGCGGCGGGTGTAGATGATGTAAAGTACGACGGTGGCAAGCAGCAATGCCACGATGATGAGTGAGAGATAGAGCCGTGTTGTGATGACCTCGTTCCGGAGTGTGAGCTTGTCAACCTCGAAGATGGTGCGCAGTTCGTCGAGCTGCTTGGCAAGTTCGGTGTTGCGCAGTTTGTCTTTATGTGGGATGACGAGTCTGTACAATTCTGCAGCTTCCTTGTATCGCCCGGCCTGCGTGTAGAGGTCGGCTTGCTGCATCTGCACGGTGAGCAAGCTGACGGAGTCGCCGGCGGCAGTCATGATGTCCATGTTCTCGTTGTTGCAGGCAATGGCCCGGTCGTACTGTTTTGTAGCTGCATAGTAGCGGGCTTTCACTTGCAGAAGCTTGAATCGGGCGACGGCTTTGCGTCCCTTGGCATATTTATCGGCGAGCTGCAGCAATTCCTTGGCGCGGTCGTAATGGCCTGTTTCCAATTCAGCGACGGCAGTTGCCAGCGTGCAGTAGAGATAGCGTCCGTTGAGCGAGGGTGTGTAGCCTTTTCGCAGGGCTTCGTTCTTGTATTTGTCGATGACCGCTTTCCATTCCGCGCATTTCTTCCTGAGCTTTTCATATTTCCGCAGTCCGTCGAGCGTTTCGCCCAAGACGTTGTAGGCGGAGAGCAATTGTGAGATTTCATCAACCTTGGAAAGGGCGGCAATGCTCTCCTCGATGGTCTTCTCGGCTTCGCGGAAGCGTCCCATTGTCTGATAGATGCATGCCATGCCGTAGGTGGAAGTGCCTAATCCATAGTTGCTCTTTCTTTTTCGCGCGTCGGCATACATCTTTTGCGCTTCAAACAATGCTGTCTGCACCTTGTCTTCGTAGAGATAACTCTCAATCAGCACGTTCCACGCATTGTAGTAATAATCCCATGTGCCGTTCTTTTTCATAGCATTGAGGACTTCGGGCAAATAGTAGCTAATGCTGTCGGTCATCTCGTAGTTGTAATAGCAATACAACTGGGTGACGCGCGCCTGGGCTTCCGCCTCCTTGTCTTTTTGACGTAAGGATTCGGCAAGATATTCACGGATGCAGCGTAATTCATAACCCATATTATCTTCGGAAGCTGCCAACCGGCAAAGATGATGGTAGGCCTGCAAAAGCTTTTCTCCTTTGAGGTGCTTCATCTCTTTGCGGATGGAGTCTGCCGGAGTGGCAGCATACATTTCTCCTGCGGAGAGTGTAATGACAAACAGTAATGTGATAAAATGTTTCATTTCCGGTATATATTCAGTTTTTACAGTTTCATAGACATAACAGGTTTCTTGTCCTTCCTCCCTAAAGTCTATCGTTGTAGCAACTACTGCTCTGTTTGAGCTGTTTTCCACCTCTGCCGGTGCCAGCAGTATCAGGACGAAGAGGCAGGTGCTGAGCTTGATCCTCTGAATGATGTCTATTGTTTTTCATTTGCTATAATTTCATTCTCTTTATGAATAACTCTTTTCGCTCATTATGAATTAAAAATATTTCTATGTTCTTTTTTCACATTCCTGCCGGTTGAATTTCACATAACCGGATGGTGCTCTTCCGAGCAATTCCACAAGAAAAATCTGTGCAAGCGCAACAAAAGATGATGCAAAATAATATAAAACAAATTATTAAATGAAGGATTTATGACAGAAAGACCGTTTTGAAAGCATCTTGGCCCCCTAAAAGCCCTAACATTACCCTAAAAACCCCTAATAAATAGTTAGGAAATACAAAAATAAAGACGTAACTTTGCCCCACTATTTTAATATAAACGGCAACCCATGTTCCTTCATGCGCCCTTGGAAAAAGTAAAAAACTTTTTGAATTCAAGAAGCAAGACCACCGTAGAACGTCATCAGATCATCGTCTATCTGCTCCACTCTTCCATCGTCGTTATCGTCATTGCCATGCAGCTCATGGGATTAGGCGGTTCGCAGGAAGCGGTACCGCAGGCGATGAGCGTCGTCCATCTGACAGCCTGCCTCACGGCGCTGTCGCTCTTCTTCACCCGACGGGTGTCCGCGCCCATGGCTCTTTCAATGGTAGCCCTCGTGTCGCAGGCCACCATCGTGTGCCGCTTCGTCTATTTCTCTCACGTGCGTCCCGAGCATTTCCTCCAACTCATCATTCTCAACCAGATGGTGTCGCTCATGGCGGTGGTACTGCTCGTGATGTGCTTCGTGAGATATACGCCGTTCGTCATCGCCGCCATCAGTTTGGTTGCATATGGAAGCGTTACCGCTTACCTCAAAGAACCGGCTCTGTGGAAGATTTTTGGTTTCTTTCTTGGCGTGGAGTTCCTCCTCTGCGTACTGGGCGAACTGCTGCGCCGCAACGTTTATCACGTGCAGACGGAGAATACTCACCTACACCACCGCGAAACGGCACTCATGCACGCCGTCAGACTCAACGAGGGAGAGATAGAGGCCTATCTGCGCATGTGCAGCAACGATCGGCCATCGCCCGAGGACACCGACCGCCTGTTCGCCATGCTCAAACCGACATCGCAACGCAACCTCATCAACGCCGTGCGCCTGCATCTGCGAAGTCATCTTATGGACGACTGCGACCTCGCACACTGCTTCCCCACGCTCACCAAGTCGGAAGTGGACGTGTGCAACCTCATCCTGCAAGGCAAGAAGCGGAGCGAGATATGCCGGATACTCGACAAGACGGAGAAGAACGTCGACGTGGTGCGCACCCATGTGCGCAAGAAACTCAATGTGCCCACAGACCAAGACTTGCATAAATTCCTCTTCAATTTATTGATAGAAAAAGAATATTTGAACAAGGGGGAAAGGAAATAAATAAGTCTCTCCGACGGAAACGTTCATATTTATTTATAACATGCCATTATCCGCTTTCCACACAAGTGCAGTGTAAAAGCTATCCTTTCAACCCGTTAAAGCTATGCTTTCACGCTCTCAAAGCTATCTTTCGACGGTCTAAAAGGATAGCTTTTACAAATTCGTTTTTATCTTACTGCAAATCAGTTGCTTACAGATATTATATCACACACAGGCATATCCATTTCACCACCATCGTTCCTTGGGACTTTACCTTCGTACTTCCCACGATGATACGATAAGGGGATGAAGTACAGGACAAGTTTTAAAAGAGTGTGACAGACTACAGGCAGGGGGAACAACCCTATTAACTGTGTACAAAAAATGAAAAGCCTCGAAGAGGCGACAGACGAGAGACACGACCAAGAAACTTGTGTGGAGAAAATTTGCTTGTACCGATATTAATGCGTATTTTTGCATTGTTCAAATCCGACGAACCGACCATATGCAATATTCCATCAAAGCTCCGCGAGAGCTGGATGCCACCATCGACCTACCCGCCTCTAAGAGTATCAGCAACAGAGTGCTCATTATTCACGCACTTTCGGAAGGTTCGATACCTCCATCCAACCTCTCCCGTTGCGATGATACCGAAGTAATGGTGGCTGCTTTGCGGGATATGCCGCCGGAAATAGACATCAAGGCAGCCGGCACGGCTATGCGGTTTATGACGGCTTACTTAGCTGTTACGCGAGGAGAACACGTGATAACAGGCACCGAACGCATGTGTCATCGCCCTATCAAGGTGCTGGTGGATGCATTGCGCTATATGGGTGCCGACATAGAATATATGGGGGAAGAGGGCTATCCCCCTCTCCGCATCCGAGGAAAGCAGCTGGAAGGCGGACTGCTGTCTATCTCCGGCCATGTGAGTTCGCAGTATATCTCGGCATTATTGATGATTGGTGCCGTGTTGGAAGGCGGACTGCAATTGCAACTGACGGGAGAAATCGTCTCCCGACCTTACATAGACCTCACGCTCTGCACCATGAGGGAATACGGGGCAAAGGTGGACTGGACAGACAAGGATACCATCTCCATACAGCCCCAAAGCTACGTTTCGCGTCCCTATCTCATAGAAAACGACTGGAGCGCAGCCTCCTATTGGTATGAAATCATGGCGCTTTCGGGGGTTCGTGAGGCATCTGTGCGCATGACGGGACTCAGAGACGGTTCGCGACAAGGCGACTCCGTGGTGCGTTATCTTTTCAGTTTGCTCGGCGTAAAGTCGGCTTTCGCTTCAAAAGAGCCAGACAAGGACACCACCGTAACACTGTCGAACCATCTCAATGCCTTGCCCCGCATGGATTACGACTTTATCAATCAACCCGACCTCACGCAGACATTGGCTGTCAGTTGCTGCCTGCGCGGCATCCCGTTCCACTTCACCGGTCTGGGAAACCTAAGAATCAAAGAGACCGACCGCATAGAGGCATTGCAGACAGAACTACGCAAATTGGGATTCGTAGTAAAGGAGACAAATGGCAACGAACTGATTTGGGATGGCGAACGCTGTGAAACGATGCCCTGTCCGGTGATAGATACATACGAAGACCACCGCATGGCGATGGCTTTTGCACCTGCTTCTTTCCTCGTGCCCGGCCTCCGCATCAACGACCCTGCTGTGGTAACGAAATCTTATCCGCACTTTTGGGACGATTTGAAGCTGGCCGGATTTGAGATAACAGAACAATAAGCCGATGACGATACTGCTCCTTTCGCTGCTTGCCTTGGGCGTTTTTGCCGCCATATTGGGCATTTTTGCCCGCCATAGAGAGGACGAACCGGAGGTCGTAGGGTCAGATGCGCCCTCATGTGCTACGTGCAACGGCCATGACGAACGATGCGAACAGACGTGTCTGTTAGAAGCGGCAGTGAAAGACATTGAGTATTACGAAGATGAGGAACTCGACGCTTTTCAAGGTCGCCCCTCAGACAGCTATACAGAAAAAGAGGTAGAGGCCTTTGAGGAAGTGCTGCATACGATGCGTCAGGAAGAAGTGGCGGGATGGAACAGAAGCCTCATCCTGCGCGGCATCAACCTGCCGGATGCGTTGAAAGACGAAGTGATGATGCTGATAGAGAACGAATAGGAAATGGAGATACTGCAATATACATTCTTTCAAAACGCACTCATCGGGTCGTTGCTGGCCAGCATCCTCTGCGGCTTTGTGGGTACTTACATCGTTACAAGGCGTCTTGTCTTCATCAGCGGAGGCATTACGCATGCCTCGTTTGGCGGTATCGGATTAGGCGTTTACTTCGGTATTTCGCCCCTATGGTCGGCCATGCTTTTCTCCATCGCTTCGGCTTTCGGCGTGCAATGGATGTCGAAAAGGGGCGACGTGAGGGAAGATTCGGCCATCGCCCTTTTCTGGACGTTCGGCATGAGCATCGGTATCATCTGTTGCTTCCTCTCCCCTAACTTCATGCCCGACCTGCCTTCGTTTCTCTTTGGCAGCATTCTGACCATTGGAAACAGTGATTTATGGCTGTTGGGGGTGCTCGTTTTTTTCGTTGCGGCTCTGTTTATCTTGTTTTTCAGGCCAATTCTCAGCGTGGCGTTCGATGCCGATTTCGCCCGTTCTCAAGGCCTTCCGGTAGCTTGGATAGAATATATCATGATGGCCATCATTGCCATGACGATTGTCTCTACACTGCGAATGGTGGGCATTGTCTTAGCCATCAGCCTGCTAACGATACCCCAAATGACGGCCAACCTGTTTACTTGCAGGTTTGGAACCATGATAACGGGTAGCATTCTCATAGGCTGGACAGACTGTCTCTTAGGTCTCGCCCTCTCATACCGGCTCAACGTACCGTCGGGAGCTGCCATTATCTTTGTTTCTATCGTGCTTTACACCTTGCTGAAAACGGCTAAGGTGATGCACATAAAGCGGCAAATGCGTGAAAACCTCTAAACTGCAACACATCGCCCTCTGTGCCGCAGCCGCCTGCTGGCTGACTTTCTGCACGGGTTGCTCTACACAGCGCAACACGGCAAGGACACGTTGGTGGAAGTCGTTCAATACCCGTTACAACGTATATTACAACGGGGCGACGGCTTATATCGACGGTTCGCTCGAGAGAGAGAACGCCCATAAAGACAACTTTACCGAATTGCTGCCTCTTTATCCCGTAGCGGTCAAAGGGAGCAAAGAGTTGGGCAAGGCGCATTTCGACAAGGCAATAGAAAAGAGTCAAAAAGCCATCAGACTGTATAGCATACGGAAAAGGCCGGAATGGACAAAGAATCGGCGGAAGACAGATAAGGATATAGAGTGGCTGGGCAGACGTGAGTACAATCCGTTCCTATGGAAAGCGTGGTTGCTCATGGGGCGTTCGCAGTTTCATGAGGGAGCCTTTGAAGAAGCAGCTGCCACTTTTTCATATATGAGCAGGCTCTATCGCACGCAGCCCGCTATCTATGGAAAGGCCAGGGCATGGTTAGCCAAGAGTTATATAGAGCAAGGCTGGCTGTATGATGCGGAAGATGTGATACGCAATATGCAACGCGATTCACTCGATTGGCGAGCTGTGAAGGAATGGGATTACACCTACGCCGATTATTATATCCACACCGGAGCCTATGAAAAGGCGATACCTTATTTAAGAAAGGTTATCAGCCACGAGATGAGACGCAAACAGCGGGCACGCCAATGGTATTTGATGGGACAGTTGCAGGCAAAACTCGGCCATGCAGAGTTAGCGCGTCAGGCGTTCAAGAGTGTGCTCCGACAGCATCCACCCTACGAATTGGAGTTCAACGCACGCATCGCCATGAGCGAAGTAACGGCAGGGCGAGGAACGAAACAGATGGTATCGCAGCTCCGTCGCATGGCCGCTTCGGACAAAAACAAGGATTACCTCGACCAAGTTTACTATGCTATCGGCAACATCTACTTAGCGGCTAAAGATACAACGCATGCCATGGCTGCTTACGAAAAGGGTAACGAAAAGGCCACCCGCAACGGAATAGAGAAAGGAGTGTTGCTTTTAAAGTTGGGAAACCTGTATTGGGAGAAAGAGAAATTTGCCGATGCACGCCGCTGCTATGGGACGGCCATAGGACTGCTGGATAAAGACCGACCCGACTATACACAGCTTTCAGACCGTTCGCACATGCTCGACGAGCTGGTGCCACATACCGATGCGGTGCATCTGCAAGACTCTTTGCAGGCATTGGTCAAGCTACCGGAAAACGAACGCAATGCAGCCATAGACCGAGTGATTGCCGCACTGAAGAAGAAAGAGCGTGAAGAACGCGACAAACAGGCGGAAACGGAGGGACAACGACAGCAGAACAGAAACGATGCGGGACACGTCGAGATGCCGAATCCCACACCGCTGATGCTCGGAAACAAACCGGCTGTGTGGTACTTCTATAATCCGTTGGCCGTCAGTCAAGGAAAGGCGACGTTTGAAAAACAATGGGGCAAACGCGAAAACGTGGACAATTGGCGGCGTATGAACAAGACTTCCATCAGGTTGTCGGGTACCGACCCAGGTGCCACCGGCATGCTTTCAGATGCAGAAAGGCAGGAGGAACTGCGGCAAGATTCGCTTCGTCAACTGACCGACTCTGCCAAGAACGACCCGCACAAACGGGAGTATTATATAGAAAGGTTGCCTTTCACCCCCGAACAACTGAGTGCGAGCAACGAAATCTTGCAGGACGGACTGTTTCATGCAGGTGTGATTTTCAAAGACAAGATAGACCTTCCCGCATTAGCAGAGAAGTATCTGTTGCGTCTCATTCATGATTTCCCGAAATACAGACTTATCGACGAAACTTATTACCATCTGTATCTGTTGTACGCCCGCTTAGGAAAAACATCTGTGGCAGAAAGCTACGTAGACAGACTTCGCAAGGAATATCCGGACAGTAAGTGGACAGCGGTGCTCACCGACCCTTACTTCAAGGAGAATGCAAGATTCGGCGTGCAGATGGAAGACTCCCTCTATGCGGCCGCCTACGATGCCTTCAAAGCGGGGAAATATGCCGAAGTACGCGGCAATGCACATGTTTCAGCCACACGGTTCCCCACGGGTGCCAACCGCGACAAGTTTCTTTTCATCGGCGCACTGTGTCAATTAAACGAGGGGAATGCCGCCGGTTGCCTCGCAGATATGAAACAACTGCTGGCCGACTACCCGCAGAGCAGCGTGGCCGCAATAGCCGGTATGATTGTGAAAGGAGTGGATGCGGGGCGCAGACTTCACGGTGCACACTTCGATATGGCAGACGTATGGGACAGACGCTCAGCGATAGCAAGTCCGACGGATAGTGTCGAGGCGAAGACTTTTACCCCCGAACGAGATACCCGCTTCGTTTTCATGTGGGTATATCGTCCCGATACGGTGAACGGAAATCAGCTGTTGTTTGAGCTGGCACGGTTTAACTTCACCAACTTCCTCGTGCGCAACTTCGACATAGGTATCGAAGAAACCGACGGTCTGCAACGCATGAAGGTACAAGGATTCAGAAACTACGACGAGGCCTTGCAGTATGCGCGTCAGCTGCTGCATAATGCCACCCTCGCGAAGCTCGCATCAAAAGCGAAACCGGTTATCATCAGCGAGGAGAATCTGCCGTTGTTGGGCGAGCGATTCAGCTACAAGGACTACGATGAGTACTACGCCCGACATTTTGCTTCGTTGAAAGTAAGCAAGCTGCAATTGCTCACGGAACCGGAAGAAGTGGAGACCCGACACGTCGAAGACAATGCGCCCGCTTCGCAACAATCGGCCGACAATAAGACCGACGACGACATCTACACCCTGCCTGCCACAGAAACGGCCGGAGGAGAAGATGGCGACAATATCGTCGTTTCCGAACAACAACCCGCACAAGCCACAAGTCAGGAGAGCGGGGTCGTTATCCCCATAGATTCAATCGCAACGCCTGCAACGGTCAAAAAGCCTGCCGTGCCCCAACCGAAGATTCCCGCAGTGCAGGTGAAACCAGTATCGGCATCACCCGCAAAGAAAACAAAGACCACGCCGACAGCTACGCCCAAACCTGCCGTTAAGCCCAAGAAAGAAGATACGGGCATCGATTTCGACGACGGATTCGGTACAGAGGGCAACGCTTTCCCCTCGCCGGCATCGACCAAAACGAAAGAGAAAAGCAAGAAAACAGAAGATGAATATTACGATTTAGACGGTTTTTAATGATGAGCAACGGACTTTTACTCTGGGTAGACGACGAGATAGAGCATCTCCGCGCCCACATTCTCTTCCTCGAAAAGAAAGGATACGACGTGATAACGGTCAGCAACGGCACCGATGCCATTGAGCAATGCCGCCGGCAGACGTTCGACCTCGTGCTCTTAGACGAGATGATGCCCGGTCTGACCGGCCTCGAAACACTACAGCGCATCAAGGAGATTGCACCGTCTACACCCGTCGTGATGGTGACAAAGAGCGAAGAAGAAGACATCATGAACCAAGCCATCGGCGCTAAGATTGCCGACTATCTCATCAAACCGGTGAATCCCAATCAGATTCTTCTCACCCTGAAAAAGAACATTCACAGCAGGGAAATCGTGACAGAGGTTACCCAAAGCGGCTATCAACAGAGCTTCGGAGACATCGCCATGCAAATCATGAACTGCCGAAACCATACCGATTGGATGAACGTGTACCGGCGGCTCGTGCATTGGGAACTTGAACTGAGCGACATGGACAGCAGCATGTCGGAAATGCTCCGCATGCAGAAAGAAGAAGCCAACATCGGCTTCGCCAAATACATCCGAAGCCAATACCTCGAATGGATGTCCCCGCAACAGACAGCAAAGACAGCTTCCACCACCTCGGCCGATACCTCCGCATCCACCGATAGACCGCTCATGAGCCCCGACATCTTCAAAAAGAAAGTGTTTCCGCTGCTCGACAAGGGCGAACGCGTGTTCCTCATCGTAATCGACAACTTCCGCTACGACCAATGGCGCATGCTCGCCAAGGAGACGGGCGACCTCTTCGAGATAGACGAAGACATGTACATGAGCATCCTTCCCACAGCCACCCAATACGCCCGAAACGCCATCTTCAGCGGACTGATGCCGCTGCAAATCGCACAGATGTTTCCCGACCTGTGGGTAGATGAAGACGAAGACGAGGGAAAGAACCTCAATGAAGCACCACTCATACAAACGCAAATCGAGCGATACCGACGCAAACACACCTTCAGCTACCACAAGATAAACGATTCGGCAGGGGCAGAGAAGCTGATGCAACAGTTCCGACAGTTGGAACAAAACGAACTGAATGTCGTGGTGTTCAACTTCATCGACATGCTCTCCCATGCCCGCACAGAGTCCAAGATGGTGCGCGAGCTCGCCTCAGACGAGGCCGCCTATCGCAGTCTTACGCAGAGCTGGTTCCGCCATTCGGTACTCGCCGACCTCTTTAAAACCCTCGCCCACACCGACTACAAAGTGGTAGTAACCACAGACCACGGCAGCATCCGCGCACAAAAGCCGATAAAAATCATAGGCGACCGCAACACCAACACCAACCTGCGCTATAAGCTCGGCAAAAACCTTGGCTGCAACGCCAAGGAAATCATCACTTTCAAAGAGCCCCACAAGGCCGGACTGCCCGCACCCAACATCAGCACAAGCTACGTATTCGCCACCGGCGACACCTTCTTCGCCTATCCCAACAACTACAATTACTACGTGTCCTACTACAAAGACACGTTCCAACACGGCGGCGTATCCATGGAAGAAATGCTCGTGCCACTCGTCACCCTCACGCCCCGCAAAAGACCCTAACGGAAAAACAAAACCCACATGAAGATTATCATCAACGATGTAAACCGCATCCACGAAGCCGCCCGCCGGTTTGTCGACCACATGGACAACCGCAAAGTATTTGCTTTCTACGGCACGATGGGCGCCGGCAAAACCACATTTATCAAGGCCGTATGCGAAACTCTCGGCGTGGAAGACGTCATCACCTCGCCCACCTTCGCCATCGTCAACGAATATCGAACGAAAGCAACCCAACAGCCCATCTACCACTTCGACTTCTATCGCATCAAAAAGTTAGAGGAAGTCTACGACATGGGCTACGAAGATTATTTCTACAGCGGCGCCCTCTGTTTCCTCGAGTGGCCGGAGTTGGTCGACGACATCCTGCCGGCAGATGCCGTAAAAGTGAGCATCGCAGAGCAGGCAGACGGCACGCGCATGCTCGAATACTGAGCCCTTTTCGCAGGGCAGATTGAGTGGCCGCACGTTCTCTTTTTGTCGTGTTGAAAGGAGGTGTTGTTACTTCTTAGCATCTGGCGGGGCTCCCGCCGATACTTTTCTTAACATTTTACCTGCAGCGGGGCTTCCGCTAATACATTTTTTAACCCTTACGGTTCAGCGGGGTTCCCGCAGACACTTCCTTTAACATTCTGCCTTCAGCGGGGCTCCCGCTAATACATTTTTTAACCCTTACGGTTCAGCGGGGTTCCCGCAGACACTTTCTTTGCCATTTTACTCTCGGCGGGCAGCCCGCCGCCCCCACCCCCTTCGGTTTCCTCGTTTCGGGGGTGCAGCTCGGGGGATTATTCTTTGCAAAATCGGACATTTCTCACATGCTCACAAAATATTTTATGGGGAACAACGTTGATAAAAGAAAACGAAAAAGATGAAGATAAGGATACTCCATCTGCTGCTGTGGGGCACACTGCTGCCAACGGCATCGCACTCGCAGGAGAGAGAACGCATGGTCGACAAGATAAGTCGAGGATTAGAATACGAGATTCAGCTGCAGGGCACAGGCTCACACGGGAAAACCCCTTTGTGGCTGAATGCCAATCGCCATGGCCTGTCGTCGATAGAGACGGCCAACGGTTATCTGCGGGCATCCATAGAACGCCCGTTGCGCGTGGATTCGGCCAGAAAATGGGGCATCAGCTACGGTGCAGACGTAGTGCTTCCCTACCATTTCACGAGTAAAGTCATCGTGCAACAAGCCTTTGCCGAAGGCCGATGGTGGCACGGAACACTCACCGCAGGCAGCAAGGAATACCCGATGGAATTGAAAAACAATACGCTCAGCAGCGGTGCCCAGACCTTGGGTATCAATGCCCGTCCCGTGCCCCAGATACGCCTCGCCCTGCCCGAGTATTGGACTTTGCCCTTCGGAAAAGGCTGGTTACACCTCAAAGGCCACATCGCCTACGGCCGCATGACCGACGAGAATTGGCAGCATCAGTTTACGAACCGCACGGAGAAATATGCCGACAACGTGCTTTTCCACAGCAAGGCCGGCTATCTGAAGATTGGCAATGAGGAGGGATTCTTCCCCCTTTCGCTGGAAATGGGGCTCGAAATGGCCTCCACGTTCGGCGGAACTTCCCATCGCAAGCTATCCGACGGCACCATGCAGACCGTGAAAGGCGGCACCGGTCTGAAAGCACTTTGGAAAGCATTCTTCCCCGGCGGCGCCGATGCTCCCGAAAACGGTACAGCCTATATGAACGCGGAAGGCAATCAATTGGGGTCATGGGTAGCACGCCTCAACTACGATTCCGACGTATGGGTGCTGTCGTTTTATGCCGACAAGTTCTTTGAAGACCACTCCTCCATGCTGCAACTCGACTACGACGGCTACGGAGAAGGTGCAGAATGGATGGCGAAGAAGAAGCGTCGCTACGTGCTCTACGACTTCAAAGACATGATGCTCGGCACCGAACTCCGCTTCAAGTACGACCGCATGATACAAAACGTAGTGTTTGAATACATCTATACCAAATACCAAAGCGGCCCCATCTACCACGACCATACCATCACCCTACCCGACCATATCGGCGGTATCGACAACTTCTACAACCATTATCTCTATACCGGCTGGCAGCATTGGGGACAGGTGATGGGCAATCCGCTCTACCGTTCGCCTATCTACAACACCGATGGCAGCATCCGCGTGACAGACAATCGCTTCGTAGCACTCCACCTCGGAGTAAGCGGCACGCCGGTCGAACGACTGTATTATCGGTTGTTGGCCACCTATCAAGAAGGATGGGGAACCTATGCCGACCCGTACACAAAGAAGCATCACAACATGAGTCTGCTTGTGGAAGGACAATACCGGCTGCCCCACGGATGGAACGTGTCAGCCGCCTATGGAGCTGATTTCGGCAAGATACTCGGCCGAAACCACGGCATTCAAATCACTGTCACCAAACACGGACTGTTTTAAAACTACTGCAACATGAACAAACAACCCTTCTCATCTACATTTTTCAGCACAATCCTACTCGCCGTAGCATCCTTATCGATAACCTCTTGTTCGCTGGAACGCACCAGCCACGGCAACCTCTACGGCATGTGGCACTTGGAACATATCGACACCTTGGCCACAGGCGGCACATGTTCTCTTGCAAAACAACGCCTTTTTTGGTCGTTCCAAGGCCGTTTGCTCGACCTCTCCGACAAAGATAACAACCACCGGCATTGCCTCGCCCGCTTCCTTCATCAGGAAGACAGTCTCAAGCTCCACAGTCCGTACGAATACGACCGAGAACACGGCGACAAACCGCTGACAGCCCCCACGCTGCTCATTCCCTACGGCATCGGTTCCTTGCAAGAAGGTTTCCGCGTAGAGAGCCTCAGCAGTTCAAAGCTGATATTGCGCTCAAAACATCTGCAACTACGGCTGCGAAAGTTCTGATACCGCATTGTCAATCCATGCAAACGCTTCGCAACTCGTTCAGACTCCCCTCCGTCTGTTATCATTCTTTCACATTACCAACGTAGAAAAAGAAAGATTGTTTACATCGTCTCGTCTCAACAATCACCTATAATAATGACTACATTCATAACCTTTCAAACATAAAAAGGCGAATTCCCGTATTTTCCTACCTATAACAAGGTATTTTCAACTTTTATCTCCCATTTTCTTAGAAATATAGACCGCAAACGCAAAAACTCACGTTCTTTTACACGAAATTTCATTTTTTATACTTATCTTTACTCCGTAAAACACAAAAGCCGATGAAAATTCGTCAAATCATATCTATAAAAGATGCTTTCACGTACAGGCAAAAGGTAGCAATATTAGTGATTGCCGGTGTGGTTGTAGGATTGGGTGGTCTCTCTGCTTACCTGCTTCGTATGCACACGTATCTTGCCGACGACCCTTCGGCCTGTGTGAATTGTCACATCATGACACCATATTATAATACATGGGCACATTCTTCCCATGCTCGCAATGCCACATGTAATGACTGTCATGTTCCCCACCAAAACATCTTCATGAAATATTTCTTCAAAGGAAAAGACGGCATGAACCACGTAACAAAGTTCGTTACTCATGCCGAAAGGCAGACTATCCGTGCAGAAGAGGCAAGTGCCGAAGTCATCATGGATAACTGTATAAGATGTCATCAGCAACTGAACACCGAGTTTGTAAGAACCGGTCGCATCAATTATATGATGGCGCAACGCGGAGAAGGCAAGGCCTGCTGGGACTGCCACAGAGACGTTCCCCATAAGAAGATGAACTCGCTGTCGTCCACACCTGATGCCGCTTCGCAGACTCCCCTACCCGAATCACCCACGCCCCAGTGGCTTCAAAACATGATGAATCATAAATAAAGAACAAGAAAATACCGGAAATAAAGATGGAAAAGCATTTAAAACGTTGGCAAGGATGGCTGTTGTTCGGAGGTTCGATGGTCGTCGTATTCCTGTTAGGTCTCGTAGCGTCCTCCCTTTTGGAACGTCGCGCAGAGGTGGTAAGCATCTTCAACAACAGGAAAAACATGTTTAAAGAAGACATTGTTGCACAGAACGAGAAGTTTGCAGGCGACTTTCCACGCGAATACGAGACATGGAAAGCAACTGAAGACACCACTTTCGAGAGTGAGTTCAACGGCTCGCAGCATAAAGACGTTCTGGCGCAACGCCCCGAAATGGTCATTCTCTGGGGTGGATATTCCTTCGCTTGGGATTACAAGTCTCCGCGCGGACACCACCATGCCATAGAAGATATGCGCGAAATCCTGCGTACCGGAGCACCGGGCGTAACCCCTGGCGACGAGCCACAGCCCGGGACATGCTGGACTTGCAAAGGTCCCGATGTGCCGAGACTGATGAAAGAGAAGGGTGTAGCAAACTTCTACAAAGCAAAATGGAGCCAATGGGGACCTGAAGTCATGAATACCATCGGTTGCTCGGACTGCCATGATGCCCGCACAATGGACCTACGGCCGGCACGTCCCGCACTGTATGAAGCATGGAAACGCAGGGGATTGGATGTCAGCAAGGCCTCTCATCAGGAAATGCGCTCACTTGTCTGCGCACAATGCCACACGGAATATTACTTCAAAGGCGATGGGAAATATCTCACTTTCCCACAAGACAGTGGATTAACGGTTGAGAATATCGAGGCATATTACGACAAGACAGGCTATTATGACTATATTCACCAACTGAGCAAGGCACCCATTCTGAAAGCACAACACCCGGGTTATGAACTTTCAAAGATGGGTATTCATGGTCAAAGGGGCGTTTCCTGTGCCGATTGTCACATGCCTTATATCTCTGAAGGAGGAGTGAAATACTCCGACCATCATATCATGAGCCCGCTTGCCCATATCGACCGCACATGTCAGACCTGCCACCGAGAAGATGCCGAGACACTCCGACAGAACGTCTACGAACGTCAACGGAAGTGTAACGAGATACGTAATCGGGTAGAGAAAGAACTGTCCACCGCCCATATAGAAGCTAAATTTGCATGGGATAAGGGAGCCTCGGAAACAGAGATGAAACCCATCCTTTCGCTATTGCGCAAGAGTCAGTGGCGTTGGGACTTTGCTGTAGCCAGCCACGGCGCATCTTTCCATGCTCCTCAAGAGGTGATGCGCATTCTTGGCCACAGCCTCGACTATGCGCATCAAGCACGCCTTCGCCTCTCTAAAGTGCTGGCACATCACGGATTCTATGGAGATGTACCGATGCCCGACATCTCTACCAAAGAGAAAGCATGGGCTTACTTAGGCATTGATGGCAAGCAGAAGATGGCAGACAAAAAGAAATTCCTTCAAACGATAGTTCCCAAGTGGATACAGGAAGCCAAAAAGAAAGGCCGTTTTATCACGTTATAATTCAGTAAGAAATACCGGCATGTGGGGACAGCATACACACTGTTCCCGCATCTGTTTGTAAGAAAGCCAATCAATATGATGTGGATGCAACCATGGAAGCTCAAAGAGGGCTTCGCTATCGGCTTAGGACTTGTACTCACAGGCCTTATGCTGCAATGGAGCGTAGGACCTGTTCAATGGAAATTATTTGCTTTCCCGCTCAACCTCCTTGCACTCGTTTTTCTCCTTCTCATAATAGGTGTCGTCTATGCGCTACGCAGCAAAGTCTACGCCTTCCGTTTCCTTTCCACTTATGCTGCGGCCGTTCCCGCCCTCTGCTGGGCTGTCTTTCTGACTGCCATCATGGGCATTACGCGTCAAGTTCCCACAGGTCATGCCCCTGTCGATGTACTTGGCTTTACCGACATGCTCAGCTCATGGCCGTTTGTTTTGGTCTATTTCTGGTTGGTCATTCAGCTGGGTGAACTCATCGTAGACCATCTTTTTCGGTTTACGTGGCGTGATATTCCTTTTTATCTGAACCACCTCGGCCTATTCATCGTCATGGTTTCTGCCACTTTAGGCAGTGCCGACATGCAGCGTCTCAAGCTCAACATCAACATGGAAACACCCGAATGGCGTGCCGTTGATGACCAAGGAAAAGTCCATGAGTTGGCGTTGGCTATACAACTCAAACGCTTCCGCATCGACGAATATCCCCCGAAACTCATGCTCATCAACACGAAGACCGGTCGCGAAATACCCGAACGAAAGCCCTACACTTTGCTTGTAGACAGCACTTTCAAAGGGGGCGACATCTTAAAGTGGCATTTCCGCATATTGAAACGCATCAAATGGGCTGCGCCGGTCATGACCCGCGACACGACCAACTACGTCTCTTGGCCTTCGTCCGGTGCCTCTTGCGCCCTTCTTGTAAGAGCTACCAAACGCCAGACAGACAGCAAGGGGCATGCTCAAACCCTCCTCCGGCAAGGATGGGTCACATGTGGCAGCTATCTGTTTCCCTATCAGGAGCTGAAACTCGACGACAAAGTAACACTCGTTATGCCGGAGCGAGAACCCGAACGCTTTATCTCCCGCGTAGAAATACTCACCAAAAGCGGCAAACGCATCATGACCGATATCCTTGTGAACCAACCTTTTGAACTTGAGGGATGGAAGATTTATCAGCTCGATTACAACCGACAGATGGGGTGCTGGAGCGATACCAGCGTGCTCGAATTGGTCTCTGACCCGTGGCTGCCTTTGGTATATACGGGCATTTATATGATGTTGGCGGGTGCGTTGTGCATGTTTATCATTGCTCAAAAGAAGAGAGGAACAGAGAAATGACATGGAATGACTTCATCTTTTTTGCCCTTCCGGCGGTTCTGTGCTGGGCTATCGGGGCATTAGCGGCATGGAAAGGCCGCACAATAGCTGCCTATGGATGCACCATAGCCGGTCTTTTGGTCTTTTTCGCTTTCATCATCGGCATGTGGATAGCACTCGAACGTCCTCCGCTTCGCACCATGGGCGAAACCCGTTTGTGGTACTCTTTCTTCCTTCCTCTTGCCGGATTGATTGTCTACAGCCGCTGGCGTTACAAATGGATTCTCACGTTCAGCACCGTATTAGCACTTGTTTTCATTTGTATCAACCTTCTCAGGCCCGAGATACACAGCAAGACTCTCATGCCCGCCCTTCAAAGTCCGTGGTTTGCCCCTCATGTCATCATCTATATGTTTGCCTACGCCATGTTGGGCGCAGCTGCTGTCATGTCGGGTTATCTCTTGTTTTTTGCCAAACGTTCCATGGGCGAACACGAGATGGAAATATGCGATAATTTAGTGTATGTCGGTCTTTCATTCATGACCATAGGCATGCTTTTCGGGGCACTTTGGGCTAAAGAAGCATGGGGACACTATTGGGCGTGGGACCCGAAAGAGACATGGGCAGCCGTTACTTGGTTCGCCTATCTGGCTTATATCCACTATCGGTTAGGACAGCGGCACAGCTATCGTCCCGCCCTCTGGATGCTTCTCGTCTCCTTTATCTTACTGCAAATGTGCTGGTGGGGCATCAATTACCTGCCGTCTGCACAGGGAACGAGCATCCACACCTATAATTTAGGCTGACTTCCCCTCGTTTTCCACACCCCTGTTCCACAACGCCGGCTTTCCATTTGCACTGTTCCGGCCTGCCTTTCCGTCGGTATTCATTCTCTATGGAGCAAACTGCCCGGTCTGCTCCGCAGAGGATATGATGCCTTACAACCATTCTTCCGGAGGAAAAGTCTTTGCATTCTCAATATTAATCCGTAAATTTGCAACGGATTATACAATATGGAAGCAATAGGAAAAACCGACACTAAGATGCAGTTCAAGCATGCGCTGACACTATGCAGGACGCTGTTTGAAAAGAAGCTGCACGACTATGGAGCTTCTTGGAGAATACTTCGCCCCTCGTCGCTGACCGACCAGCTCTATATCAAAGCAAAGCGCATACGCTCTTTAGAGATAAAGAAAAAGTCGTTGGTGGGCGAAGGTATCATGCCTGAATTCATGGCATTGATTAATTACGGCATTGTGGGGCTCATACAATTAGACAGAGGTTATGCCGACCAAGCCGACCTTTCGTCGGAAGAAGCCATGCGTCTGTACGACGAATACGCGGCAAAAGCATTGCAACTCATGTTGAAAAAAAACCACGACTATGATGAAGCGTGGCGCAATATGCGTATCAGTAGTTATACAGACCTTATCCTGACCAAGCTGCAACGCGTGAAAGAAATAGAAGATTTGGGAGGCGATACCCTCATATCAGAAGGTATCGATGCCAATTATATGGACATTATCAACTATGCTGTCTTTGGTGTTATCAAATTAGAAGAAGCCTCTTGCAGCACCAAAGACAGTCCATCAAAAGACAGGTAAAGGATAACCGCAAGTGAACAAACTGAAGACCATACTCACCAATGTCTGCCGGCTACTCATAGCCATCGCGTTTATCTTCTCCGGCTACGTAAAGGCTGTAGACCCATTGGGCACGCAGTATAAGATAGAAGACTATCTGGGGGCGTTGCATCTCATGGCCTATGTACCTCGGTTTGTCACCCTCGGCGCATCGGTCTCTCTCTCTGCCATCGAATTTTCCATAGGTATCTTCCTGTTGCTGGCCATCCGCCGCCGGCTCATCTCCAAGGTAACGCTCGTCTTCATGTCGGTCATGACGTTGCTCACGATATGGATTTATGTGGCCAACCCTGTGGAAGACTGTGGCTGTTTCGGCGATTTTATCCGATTGACAAACGGCGAAACACTGCTGAAAAACATCGTTCTGCTCGGCGCATCCTTAACGGTTTTCTTCATGCCGCTGCGCATGTATCGGTTTATTTCTAAGACCAATCAATGGATAGCCTTTCATTTCACCTTCGTTTTTATCCTCTTTACAAGTGCATACAGCCTGTATCTGTTGCCTGTTTTCGACTTTCTGCCCTATCACGTAGGCACAGATATCAACCGAGAAATGGAGATACCCGAAGGTGCGAAGGCACCGGAGTTCCAGACGACGTTTATCTTAGAGAAAGACGGAAAGCAGAAAGAGTTTACTTTAGAAGACTATCCCGACTCCTCATGGACGTTTATCGATAGCAAGACCGTGCAGACACAAGAAGGCTATGTGCCGCCCATTCACGACTTTTCACTGCAAGACATGAAGACGGGAGAAGACCTTACTGCCGCTGTTCTCGAACGGAAAGGCTATACATTCCTGCTCATTTCACCCCATTTAGAAGAGGCCGACGACGGTAACTTCGGCGATATCGACTACTTATACGAATACGCCCAAGAGCATGGATATGCCTTTTACGGACTTACTGCCAGCACGATGAGCGGCGTGCAGATGTGGAGAGACATTACAGGAGCCGAGTATCCGTTTCTCAATGCCGATGCCACAACACTGAAAACCATGATTCGGAGCAATCCGGGCATCATGTTGCTGAAAGACGGAGTTATCATACGGAAATGGAGCCACAACGATTTGCCCCGACAGGAGGAACTGTCGGCAAGGCTCGAAAAGCTGCCTTTGGGACATTTGCCGGCAGACTCCATACCTCGAAAGATTGCCGGTGTGGTGCTGTGGTTTGTGCTCCCGCTCTTCCTCCTCACCTTGGCCGACCGACTGTGGGCATGGACTCACTTTCTGAAAGCGAAAAAGAAAACAGATGAAACATATAACACTTTAAAATAAAAGAATATGAGAAAGAAAATTGTAGCAGGCAACTGGAAGATGAATCTCAACCTGCAAGAAGGCGTGGCACTATCCAAACAGCTCAACGAAGCTCTGACTGCCGACCGTCCCCACTGCGACGTGATTATCTGCACACCGTTTATCCATTTGGCCACAATTGCCGGAACCATCGATAAAAAACTGATGGGCTTAGGTGCAGAAAACTGTGCCGATAAAGAAAGCGGTGCTTATACGGGCGAAGTTTCTGCTGCCATGGTGAAAAGCACAGGTGCCGAATACGTGATATTAGGCCACTCCGAGCGCCGCCAATACTATGGAGAAACCCCGGAAATACTGAAAGAGAAAGTACTGTTAGCACTGAAAAACGGACTGAAAGTCATCTTTTGTATCGGCGAATCGCTGGAAGAACGCGAAGCCAACCGCCAAAATGAAGTCGTAAAAAAGCAATTGGAAGGATCGGTATTCAATCTCTCTGCCGCCGAATTTAAGCAGATAACAGTAGCATACGAACCTATTTGGGCGATTGGAACAGGCAAAACCGCAACGGCAGAACAGGCCGAAGAAATACATGCTTTCATACGTGCCGCCATTGCAGAGCATTATGGCAAAGACACCGCCGACGAGACTTCCATCCTTTATGGAGGAAGCTGCAAACCGTCAAACGCACCGGAACTCTTTGCAAAACCCGACATCGATGGCGGTTTGATAGGAGGTGCAGCACTGAAATGTGCCGACTTCAAAGGCATCATAGATGCTTGGAAAAAGTAAACAAAGACAAAGGCTGGAAGACCGTCGCACAGAACGGACTCCTTACGACGTGAGCAACCATCTGGAAATCTCTTAGCTTTTACACGATGGAAGCTAAGCTTTCATCGTGTAAAAGGATAGCTTTCAAGACCTAAAAGCTTAACTATCACAAATCGCTCATTATGAGCATGTTGGCAAGAGACTTCCAAGGCTCGTTTTCACCCCTTTCCTCCCAGCCCTTTACCCATAACTGAAACATCGAAAATGAAACAACTTGTCGCACTCATAGTCTTGGCATTCGGCATTTCTCATGTGTCGCATGCACAAACGTTTCTCGACCGCCTGCAAGCCAAAAAGCAAGGTCAGGGAAAAGTAACCGTGATACAGAGTACAGCCATAGACGAACTGGTTAACGGCAAGAACACGGCAACAGTGTCGCAAAAACCTAAGAGTAACCATGCCGACACGCCAAAAACGCAGACTGAAAAGCCGCATGCCACAGAACGAAACGATGGCAATAAAACGGTGAAAACACAGCCTGAGAAAGACAAGAACACGCAAAAAACAGAGCAGAAAGAAACGGTCGGTACACAGAACAACAAACACGCGGAGCCTGACAATACAGCAGAAACGGAAACAACGCCCGTGCCGCTGCGTAAGAAAGTGATGCGACAAGGCTACAAGGTGGATGGGTACAGGGTGCAAGCATTCTCGGGCGGCAATTCCAGAGCCGACCGCCAAAAGGCCGAGAACATAGGGGCAGCCATCAAGGCACACTTCCCCGAAGAACCTGTCTACGTGCATTTCTACTCTCCGAGATGGATTTGCCGCGTAGGTAACTACCGCTCTTACGAGGAAGCCAACCGTGTTTTACAGCAAATAAAGAAACTCGGCTACAAACAAGCATGTATTGTGAAAGGGAAAATTACTGTGCAATACTGATACCGGCACTAAGGAACCTCATATAATAAGGTGGAAAATAAAAACAAAATGACTACTGAAGAAGACTTCCGAGAGGGACTCGACGAACTCTCATCGCACTATCGGCGTATCCTTGAACTGTTGGGTGAAGACCCTCAACGCGAAGGATTGGAAAAAACACCCATGAGAGTGGCCAAAGCCATGCAGGTGCTTACAAGAGGCTACCGACAAGATCCATCAAAGGTGCTGACCGATGCGCTCTTTGAAGAAAGTTACAACCAAATGGTGATTGTGAAAGATATCGACTTCTTCTCACTCTGCGAACATCACATCCTACCTTTCTACGGAAAGGTGCATGTGGCCTATATCCCCAACGGAAAAATTACCGGTTTGAGCAAGATAGCCCGTGTTGTAGACATCATCAGTCATCGCCTGCAGGTACAGGAACGTATGACCCAACAGATAAAAGATTGCATACAAAACACGCTGAAACCGTTGGGCGTGATGGTGATTGTGGAAGCTAAACACATGTGTATGCAAATGCGGGGCGTAGAGAAACAAAACTCCATCACCACGACAAGCGACTTCAGCGGGGCATTTAATCAGGCCAAAACACGCGAAGAGTTTATGAATCTGTTGCGGGGAGAGACCAAACGAATCTAACTTTAACATCTTTTTGCGCAAGATTTGTTACCTCACGACGTTTCATAAGAAAACAATTAAACATTTAAACCAAAGAAATGATGAAAAAGTTGAACAGATTTGCCGTTGTTGCACTCGGTTTTCTAACACTGACAAGTTCGTTGACTTCGTGCTTGAGCGACAGCGATAACAAAAACGAAATTACCAAAGAACAAGCCATCGCAGCTGTAAAGGCCATGAAAGGGACATACACGGGAAAGGTGACCTCTACGCTCGGCAACACACAAACCACAGAAACCACGCCTAACCAGACATGGGAATCGGATGTGAAACTTAAGATTCCGGCCTTTCGCTTAGCTCCCATCGCAAGTACGTTAGACAACACTTATGCCGACTTACGGCAGGCGCTGGACGATAAAAAAACAGTGGAATGCACCGCACAATACAGCATTGTGAAATTAGAAAGCGGCGTCACGTACTTTGGCCTCTATCCGGACAACATAGAATTCGATGTTACCTACGGCGGAAACAAGCACCGCGTGGCATTGGCATTTGCCCAAGCACAATATGGAGGCACGTTTATGACGGCCTCGAAAAACATGGCTTTCAGCATGGTTGTTTCCAATCTGTATCTCGATAACAAGCGAATCAGCACCTTCCCGCAGGTTCTCTATACTTACAGAACCAAATAACAGCACTGCAAAACAATGAAATTCGTCTCATGGAACGTCAACGGCCTGCGCGCCTGCGTAGGCAAATCGTTTGAAGAAAGTTTCCGTATGCTCGACGCCGACTTCTTCTGCCTGCAGGAAACAAAGATGCAAGAAGGGCAGCTGAACCTACAGTTCGAGGGATATGAAGCCTATTGGAATTATGCCGAAAAGAAGGGGTATTCGGGTACAGCCATCTACACGAGGCATCAACCGCAGAGCGTTTCTTACGGCATGGGGGTGGAAGCACACGACCATGAGGGACGTATCATCACGTTGGAAATGCCCGGTTTTTATCTCGTTACCGTGTACACGCCCAACTCGCAGGATGGGTTGAAACGCTTAGCATACCGCATGCAGTGGGAAGAAGATTTCCTGCAATACATCAAAAAGCTCGACGCGAAGAAACCGGTGATTATATGCGGCGACATGAACGTAGCCCATGAGGAGATAGACATTAAAAATCCGAAGACAAACAGGCATAACGCCGGCTTCACGGATGAGGAGCGGAATAAGTTTACGACCTTGCTTTCGGAAGGTTTTACAGATACTTTCCGCTACAAATATCCTGAACAAGTGAGATACAGTTGGTGGTCTTACCGCTTTCAGGCACGTGCCAAAAATGCCGGTTGGCGTATCGACTACTTTGTTGTTTCCAACCGACTGAAGCCGCAAATCATAGATGCCAAGATTCATACGGCTATCTTGGGATCAGACCATTGCCCCGTGGAAGTGGAACTGAACCTTTGATACGGCTTTCCATCTCCTCATGGAAGAATCATCGCTCGGCAAAAAGAAAATTTGCCGAGCGATGATTTTTATGTCCTCTTCGTTTATCTGCCGTATTGCGAAGTGGTCGTGAGGATTATGATGTAAAGATGTGATGGAATGGAAAAATAATCGTATTTTTGCAGCCGAACAAGAGATAACACGTACGAAATGAAATCTATCAAGGGCATTTATAAGATAGGTAAAGGGCCATCGAGCAGCCATACCATGGGGCCACAGAAGGCCGCCAAAATATTCAGAGACCGACATTTAGACGCAAAAAAGTTTGAGGTAACACTTTACGGAAGCCTTGCTGCAACGGGGAAAGGACACATGACGGATGTAGCCATCATAGAGGTATTGGAACCGGTAGCACCCGTTCGCATCATTTGGGAGCCTACCCTGTTTCTCCCTTTCCATCCTAACGGCATGAAATATGTGGCCTACAATGCCAAGGGAACCAAGACAGAAGAATGGACAGTCTACAGTGTGGGGGGCGGTTCCTTGTCGGAGGGTAAGGAAGAAGCCGATACTTCGAGGCAGACAGAGGTCTATTCGCTCAACTGCATGCAAGACATCATGCAATGGTGTGAGAACAATGGCCGCAATTATTGGGAGTATGTGGCTCACTGCGAAGAAACGGATATATGGGAATACCTGACAAAGGTATGGAACGTCATGAAGGCCTGCGTGGAACGGGGCTTAGATACCGAAGGCGTGTTGCCGGGCGAGTTGAATCTTCCCCGTAAGGCGGCGACTTATTATATCAAGGCCAAAGGCTATAGACCTTCGCTTCAATCGCGCGGATTGGTTTATGCCTATGCGCTTGCGGTGAGTGAGATGAACGCCTCGGGCGGCACTGTGGTGACAGCCCCTACTTGCGGTTCGTGCGGTGTATTGCCTGCTGTGCTCTATCATTTGGCCAAGACGCATGAGTTTAGCGAAACGAAGATAGTGCATGCTTTGGCAACAGCGGGACTCTTCGGAAATGTGGTAAAGCAAAACGCCTCTATCTCCGGAGCGGAAGTAGGCTGCCAAGGAGAAGTGGGCGTGGCATGCGCCATGGCCTCAGCAGCATCCTGTCAGCTCTTCGGAGGCAGTCCGGCACAGATAGAATATGCAGCAGAAATGGGATTAGAACACCATCTTGGCATGACCTGCGACCCCGTTTGCGGTCTCGTACAAATACCTTGCATCGAGCGAAATGCCTTTGCTGCCACCCGTGCACTCGATGCCAATCTGTATTCCACCTTCTCTGACGGACTACACCGAGTATCGTTTGACCGCGTAGTAGAAGTGATGAAACAGACCGGTCACGACCTTCCGTCGCTCTATAAGGAAACGAGTGAGGGAGGGTTGGCAAAGGACTACCATACGTATTGCTAAACAGAGAGTATTTGGCAGCTTACCAATAACGACACAAGTCTATTATATCGAGACCATCGCGTTCATTATATCAAAGCCACTGCATTCATTATATGAAGACATTTGTCTTGATATAAGGAAGACCGTCCTATTGATATAATAAATACAACGGCCTTGATATAATGAACGCAATTGCCCCTCTCACACACCGATTCCCAGCACTTGCGGCAAGGAGACTATGACATGAAACCGAAAGATGCGGGAAACGGTATGGATAAAGGTCAGATAACGCCGTGCAGGCGGTCTTCAAATGCCGAGAGGGCAGCCTTTGCACCTTCGCCCATCGCTATGACAATTTGCTTGTAAGGCACAGAAGAGACGTCGCCGGCAGCATAAACACCCGAAATAGAAGTACGGCAATGCGCATCGATGATGATTTCCTTTTGCGGTGTAAGGTCGAGTTCATCGGCAAAAGGAGCACTGTTGGCAGCCAATCCTATCTGCACGAAGATACCGTCGAGGGCAATGTCGCGTTCCTTATCTGTGGTGCGGTCTTTCACACGGATACCGCTTACTTTCGTACCATCCCCTAACACTTGTGTGGTTTGAGACGATTTGAAAATCTCGATATTGGGCATTTGTGCAGCTTTCTCAAGCAGCACCGTATCTGCACGAAGTGTGTCAGCAAATTCCAACACCGTTACTTTTGAACAGATGCCGGCAAGGTCGATAGCCGCTTCCATACCCGAATTGCCTCCCCCAACGACTGCTACGGGACGACCTTTGTAAAACGGTCCGTCGCAATGAGGACAGAAATGCACGCCGTGACCGATGTATTGAGCTTCTCCATCGACATTGAGACGCCTCCAACCGGCACCTGTTGCGACGATGACAGCAGGCGCAAGAAAAGTTTCTCCGCCCCTGACACAAACACGCTTCACAGCATCGCGCAGGTCGGCATGCTCAATCTTGCGGTTCTCGAAGATATCTACGGGATAACTGCCGATATGGTTCCGCAGGTCATCGGCTAACTTCGTACCGGTGGTTTGAGAAACGGAGATAAGATTCTCAATACCCGTGGTATCCATCACTTGCCCGCCGATACGCTCGGCAACGACAGCCACTTTCAGTCCTTTTCTGGCAGAATAGATGGCAGCAGCCGAACCGGCAGGTCCTCCACCCAACACGACAACGTCGTATGTACGCTCTATCGGCTGTTCGTTGCCCGTCTCCGAGGTACCCATCTTTTCTTCTAACTTGTCGAGCAGCTCGCCCAATGTGCCGCGTCCGCTATGGAACGGTTCGCCATTGAGAAAGACAGCAGGCACACCTTGTATGCCTTTGGCGCTTACTTCCTCCTGAAAGAGGGCGCCATCTATCATCTCATGACTGATAGCGGGATTGAGCAGTGCCATCACGTTCAGTGCCTGCACCACATCGGGGCAATTCGTACACGTCAGCGACACATAGGTCTGCAACTTTGCCTGCCCTGCAATGGCGGCAATACGGCGGACTATGGCCTCGTCGGGAAGATTCTTTCCCTGACCGTCGGCGTTGAGAACGGCAAGGAGCAAAGAGGTAAACTCATGTCCGTTGGGGATGCCGCGAAATGTGATACCGGTGTCTGCACCATCTTTTAAAATCGAGAATTCAAGGCTATCGGCATCGCCCTCGACTGTTTCGAGCTTCAGATGGTCGGACGTGGATGTGAAGTCCGTTAGGAAAGCCTGCATATCGGCTGCTTCCAAGCGGGATGCACCAAGCACGGCACGCAGCGTGTACGTGGTCTTCAGGCTTGTGAAGATGCCTTTTACTTGTTCGAGAATATCTTGGTCTAACATATAAAATACGATTTTAGGGATGAATAAAAAAGGTTCTTTACCTGCCAGCCTACCGGCATGGAAAGAAAGAACCTATAAACTATACGTGAGACAATTAAACTCAATTTGGTCATTAGACCCTGTACAGGTTTTGTTGGATTGTCGGATAGATTGTTTGTCGTCCTGCCGAAGACGTAGTGGACTACGTCGAGAAAGGATGGCAGACAAGATGCCGACAAGCGAATAAAAGATGACAGGAAGCTATGTCGTCCCTATTGAGATGACAGATGAGCAGTCTAATGACCAATTGGAGTTAAAGTTTGCCTACAAGGTCGATGCTCGGTTTCAGCGTTTCTGCACCCTTTTTCCACTTAGCGGGGCAAACCTCGCCCGGGTGAGAAGCGACAAACTGAGCTGCCTCTACCTTGCGTACAAGCTCATCGGCATTGCGTCCCACGCTGTTGTCCTGAATCTCTGCAATCTTGATTTTACCCTCGGGGTCTACTACGAATGTACCGCGATAGGCCAGCCCTTCGTCTTCCTTATACACACCGAAACCGCGGCTCAACACAGCCAAGGGGTCGGCCAACATAGCGTAGTTGATTTTCTTAATGCTGTCTGAAGCATCGTGCCATGCTTTGTGTACGAAATGGGTGTCGCAACTTACGGAGAACACCTCTACGCCCATGCCTTTGAGCTGTTCGTATTTCTCGGCGAGGTCTACCAATTCCGTGGGGCAAACGAACGTGAAGTCGGCCGGATAGAAGAAGAATACAGCCCACTTGCCTTTTACGTCGTCGCTGCTAACAGTTTTGAATGTTCCGTTTTGGAAAGCCTGAACTTTGAACTCAGGCATTTGTGCATTGATAATCGTTTCCATTGTTTTTTATGTTTTAATGTGAATATTTTGATGTTTACGTATTATTTCAGACGGCTCTCTACGATGCTCCAATCTACGATTTGCCAAACGGCGGCGATGTGGTCTACACGGCGGTTCTGGTAATCCAGATAGTAAGCATGTTCCCATACGTCGAGTCCGAAGAGCGGCTCGTTGCCATGACGCAGCGGATTGCCTGCATTAGGTTCCTTGGTAATGACGAGTTTACCGTCTTTATCTTGCGAAAGCCATGCCCATCCTGAGCCAAAGAGTGATGCCGCAGCCTGAGAGAACTGCTCCTTGAAAGCATCGAAGCTACCGAACGCGGCATTGATAGCCTCGGCGATGCGACCTGTCGGCACGTTACCCTCTGCGGGCGATTTAAACTGGCTGAAGTAGAGCGCATGGTTGAGTGTCTGTCCGGCGTTGTTGAAGATAGGTCCTTCAGGAGCCTTCTTCACGATGTCTTCTATTGACTTATCGGCAAATTCCGTGTCTTTAATCAATGTGTTCAGCGTGTTCACGTAGTTTTGCAGATGCTTTCCGTAGTGGAAGTTGATGGTCTGCTCGCTGATAACGGGCTCCAAAGCAGCAGGTGCATAGGGGAGCGAAGGCATTTGTATTGTCATCATTATTTATTATTTAGTTAGTATTATGTTTGTTTCTTTCTCGTTGCAAAGGTATTAAGAATCTTTCTTCCGGCAAACAGATATTATCTATCTGCCGATAGACAAAACCTATTTCCATGTGCAAAATCAGCCGGAGGAGCGACGGAACGATAACGGATATGCAGCCGTTCCATCGCCCCTTTGGGGCTTTTCCTTTTTGCGCATGCTTAACAGGGGCTTCACCCCTGCCTGTGTTCCATCGCCTCTCCGAGGCTCTTTCTTTTACAAAGGCATCGTCCTAAAAAGCGGCAACCCCGGCTTGATGTCCACAGCACTTGCCTTTCCAATCATTAAAAAGCGAGTGGTACACGTCATCGCGACGCGTACCACTCCAAAGTGTTAACCAAATAATCAAGTTTGATAAGCGAGTGCTGTCCTCATTCCTTCGGCACCATCGGATTGGATTGCGGAAATGCGGTCGATAAGATCGCCAGCGCATTCGGACGCTCCGGAAATGATTTCCAACACTATATTTTACTTATAGAACCTCTGTGGCTCATTCATAATTTATTTTTCGCTTCCATATATGTTTGCAGCCTGAAAGTTCTATGCCTTTTATTGATAGGATACAAAGGGGCGAATACAAAGATCTGTGCTATTGAGCCACCCTGTACTAACTGCAAAGTCGACTTGTTCTGGACCAATTGCTGGAAGTACGATATAAATGCTTCCACCACCTATTATCGAACTTGACCAATGTCGTTTTCCCCATGGCTCTTCCGTCAATATGGTACCGCCGACTTGGATAAAGGCCTCTTTAACTAAATGACCATACCAATAAAGATATGATGTACTACCGACAAAATGATTTTCCCCAAATCCTAAATGGACAATCATTGTTCCTAAATCACCACCAGAAGGTAGATACCATGTTAATACCGGCGAACCGGTGTAGGCTACTCCCGGATTGTAATGTGCAGCAGCATAGAAAGCCGGAAAATCCGTATTGAGGCCCTTCGCTTTATTGCCTGTAACGATGGCTGTGCTGTAAGTAGGATTCCAAGTTTCCTCCTTGCCGGTAGTGGCCTCTTCAAACACGGATTTTTTACCATTTGTAGCCTTGTGTGTATTGGTTTGCGTCCATTGATACTTTGCAACAGCCCAAATGATACCTGCAGGAATCTCTTTTAAAGCGATGGCCATATTCTGGTTGGGCACAATCAAAGCAATAGGGGTCTTCCCACCTCCGCCGAAAGTGGTATCTTTAAAGGTGCCGACATCGCCGTTGCTCATCAGATAGGTAAAGGCGGGTTTCATCTTTACTTTGATACGATAAGTACCGTTGGCGGCAAATGGATGGCTATTGTTGGCGAGTTTGTTAATACTACCGTTAATCGGATTCCAAAAGATGGTAGTACCCGAGATGTTGAGTTTCAAGCTGGTTACATCGGTTGTCGGCAAAAAATAATGGTAATCGGCGGTAGAGGTATAAGCATAATTCTTTCCCCAATACGATGCGACGTATTTTGCTTCCGTGCTGGCCGGAGAATTATTTGTTGTGGCCGGCATCGTACCTGTATTCATGCTTGTATAACTGCCGGTGATGGGGTCGTAAGACACGCGTTGCGGAATGTTGTTGCTCGTGGATTGGAGTGTGGCGGTGACGGCTGTAGGAATATCTTTCTTTGCCACGAGTTGCGTATGAACACGCACACCCACATGCTTGGAAGACAGATTAACGGCTTGATCGGTGGTGCCCAAAGTGATTTGTTGCCGACCGATGCGCGCGGTAGCAGCATTAGCCAAAGCTATTTCGAGTTTATCGCCAACGGGCGTTACTTGGTCGTTGAAGCAAAGAAAGGTGTAAGTATGATTCCTCGCCAACATGACTTGTGTCGGTGAGCCTGCATCGGGTGTAAAACCTGTGGCGGTGAATGTGCCTTTCATCTCTCCCTTCAACGTACTGCCTTCATAGACACGGATGGTGTAGTGTGTGGGGGTGGTTACGCCGCGGGTAGCTGCTGTCGGCTTCTCTGCCGGCTCGCTTTCGAGTGTGGTCTCTGTTTCGCAATCGCCCACCTCAGACAGAGCTGGTGCTGATGGTATCGAAGAGGCTCGGGTGAGTTCGGTTTCTGTGCCGAATCCCTCTTCCGCCATGCGGAACTGCACGGCCTGAAACGTGGTTTCTTCCTCTCTGTCGTTGTTATCCTCTTTGCTGCATGCTGTGATTGCAAGTGCTCCTATTGCAAGGCAAAGGCTAAATAATGTTGCTTTCATCTTCATTGTTCTGTTTTTATTCAAATTCATTTTCATCTCCATCGTCAATGTCGTGTTCGTTGTCCCAATCGTCTTCGTTGAAGCCCGGCCCGTTGGGAGTTACTTTCGGACTGCTGCAGATTAAACTTGTTTCTTCTGCTTCTACCACCTCACACCACGGTGCAAGATACGGGAGCTTGTCTTCCTGATTCCTTTTCATCTTTCTAATTGTTTTAAGTGAATAAAATTGAAGTTATTTTTGCCTTCTCGTACCTCGCAAATGGGCATGAAAAAGCGAACAAAGGGAACTCCTT
>NZ_GL397214.1:2134469-2170091 GCF_000146675.1 Hoylesella marshii DSM 16973 = JCM 13450 | reverse complement strand
TCTCTTCTGCACCGTATTCCTTATATTATATATAGCCGTATTCTGCATAATGGCGGCAAAGGTAAACAAAGTTGGTGAAACACACAAATGTTTTCTTAAAAAGATACCGTACACTTTTTCGAGTAAATATCATCATGTGTAAAAAAATAATGTTATCTTTGTACCGTCCTTAGATAATCATTGGCATATACATTCTTTATATACTATTATTTAATTTAAAATTATTATTATGGAAGGAACAAATGTTCAGCCGAAGACCTACCTTGTAGAGTCTATCTTAGTTACCCTTTTCTGCTGCTTGCCGCTCGGCATCGTGGGCATTATCAATGCAGCAAAGGTAAGCTCGCTCTTTGCACAGGGGCAGTATGAAGCAGCTGTAGCAGCCAGCGAAGCCGCTAAGAAGTGGACAAAATACGGTGCGATTGCCGGTGTTATCGTGATTGTTGTCTACATCATACTCTACGCTACAGTATTCTCTGTAGCACTGTCTAACGCACACTGATGAAGAAATGGGGGCTACTGTTGCTGTTGTTGGCGGCGACGGGTGTTTACTTTACGTATAGTCCTGCCCACAACGAGTGGTTTCCCAAATGTCCTTTTCTGTCGTTGACAGGTTTAAAATGTCCGGGCTGTGGATCGCAAAGAGCGATTCACAGCCTGTTGCATTTTCGTATGGGGGATGCTTTCGGATATAATGCGTTGCTGGTGATGTCGATTCCCGCAGTCGTCGTTTTGGTCTTCGCGGAATGGAAACGCACGCAGATGCCCGCCTTTTACCGGCGATTGAATAGCCCCGCAACCACGCTTATCTGCCTTTTTGTGGTACTTCTTTGGGCTGTTGTGCGCAATATCTTTGGCTGGTAAACCTCACCGTTCCCCTTACCTTTTATATATTACAACACCTCTGGAAGCGTATATAACCGCGTGCCGTGGCTACCTTTGATAAGAATGTGGTAGCCTTCCGGACGTTCTTTTTCGAGTGCCTGCTTCACTTCCTCCACATTTCGGAACTTGCGGAAATCTGTTTCGGTCTGGCCAAACTCTTCACCCACGAGCCACACGGTATGGATGGTGCTGTGGCGAAGACCGTCTACGAGCTTTTGATGTTCGGCATGGCTCACCGTTCCCAACTCTTTCATATCGCCTAAAATCGCCATTTTCTTGGGCACGTCCATCTCTTCAAAGTTTGTCAGAGCGGCATTCATACTCGTAGGATTGGCATTATAGGCATCGATGATAAGACGATTGTGAGCGGTTACGGCCAACTGCGAACGGTTGTTCCCCGGCGTATAGTGTGAGAGAGCATGGTCTATTTGTTCAGGCGCGATGCTGAAATATAGTCCGACGCAAGCGGCAGCGAGCAGGTTCGTAAGATTATAAGACCCGATAAGTTGTGTACCGACATCATGCCATGCATCAGTGCTGTGCCGCCAACGAAACTGCAACAGCGGTGTCGATGATGCCGCCTGCCCCTCTATTAAAAGGTTTTCTGCCGGACGGCAACCGTATCTGACGAGGTTCAATCCTTGGGATATGTCGCACAGATAGGGGTTATCATTGTCGATAAAGACGGTACTTTTAAGCTTTGTACGTAGGAAATCATAGAGTTCTCCTTTGGTTTTGATAACGCCCTCAAACGACCCGAAACCTTCAAGATGTGCTTTCCCTACGTTCGTTATCATCCCGCAATCGGGCTCTGCAATGCCGGCGAGGCATGCAATCTCCCCCGGGTGATTAGCACCCATTTCAATAACGCCCACCTCGTGTTCGGGTTTCAGGCGCAACAGCGTCTTGGGCACGCCGATGTGGTTATTGAAATTGCCTTGTGTATAGAGCACATTGTATTTCTCGGCTAATACGGCAGCGATGAGTTCTTTGGTGGTAGTCTTGCCGTTCGTCCCCGTGATACCGATGATGCGGGCGGGCATTTGGCGGCGATGATGACGTGCTAAATCCTGTAGAGCTTTCAGACTGTCGGGCACCATGAGGTAGCGGTCGTCGTCGGCATTTGCGTATTGCGGCTCATCGACAACGGCATAGGCGCAACCGGCCTCAAGGGCTTTTGCGGCAAAGGCATTGCCATTGAATGTATCTCCATGCAGAGCGAAGAAGATACTATCTGCCGGACAGTCGCGCGTATCAGTAGTAATGACGGGGTGGCGGGTGAATATCTTGTATAGTTCGGCTGTATTCATTATCGGTTAAGATTTGTGGTTTTTCGTTTGTGTGGTTTGGTTCGCAGTTTCCATCCCGTCCAAAGGCACCATGCAATGGCAAGACCTATGAGAAAGATGTAGAGAATGTTGTTGCTGCCGCCAAGAAAGGTGTAGATGCGTCCTGTATGCACTTCGAGCGCAAGGGCGCGGAGCGATATCGGGAGATCGGTCATGCGGGCTGGCATGGACAATGACGGGGTACCCGAATAGTAATCGACCATGCGATGGCCACCTGCGAAATCTGCCGTATAGCCGGCCACGGCATTACTCAAATCGGGGATGCGGCTCACTTTGCCTGCAGGTTGATGGTTTCGATAGTCGAACACTTGACCGGTCTTTCGCTGCCAGACGTACAATCCGTTGAAGGAGCCGATGAGCCAATTGCCATGTTCATCGCGTTGCTGCACGTTGATGCCCATCACGCTCACGGGGGGGGCAGGTTCTACAGGCCATGGGGCATCCATGAAGTGTTTGAGAGAGAAGAAGCCGTCGGAGGTATAAAGCAACCAGTCGCCCTCGTTCTTGTCGTAACGCAGGGTGCGTAGTTTCTCGTGCCAAGGGTTATCACTGTCCAATGCGCTGCCGGGTATGGGGGGAATCTTGGCCGAAGCAATGGCGATAAGAGCGGGTGGTCGTAACAACCAGCCCGTAATACAGATAAAGAGGGTTAGCACGATGGTAATACGTCCCACGGCATCGTGCCATGAAAAGAGTTTCCGCATGAGGCGTGCCGGACGATGTTTCATCACGTGCGGAAACAACCAATAAAGCACGCCCGACAGGCTGAGGAAGATGAGCACCAAGGCAATGGCATCAACCACAAGCCGGCCGGCAAGGCCGAAGAGTTCGCCGCTATGTAGCTGCCATATGGTTTTGAAGAGCGATACTTTGCCGTCGGCATCATCGGTGGCCGGTAATATGATTTTGTGGAAAGTGCGATAAGGCGGTAAAGACATGTAGATGTGGGAACGACCGGTAATGATAAGCGTATCGCCGAGCGTGGAGATGTCGCTCAAACGTTCGTTCTCGTCGCGCGGCAAGATTCGCTCCTGCCATCCGTCGGGGTGACGATACTCATAGAGCCCGTAGGCACCCGCAGCAAAGAGATTTCCCGATGGCAGGATGGCAAGGCCGCGTATGTTGCGCATATCTGCACCTTCCGGCAGACCGGCATTGAAATCTTTAAAGGCCGACGCTCTGGCATCGGTGAGCCAAATACCGCTATTACCATACACCAATACACTGTTGCGCCACAGGAGCGTACCGCGAAGCAGACCGCCGTTCCACTGCTTATAGCGATAATCGGTGGGCAACAGGCTGCGGCTCACATTGACATCCGAGAACACTGAGGGGTGGTTGAGCACCAGCCCGGAGAGACAAAACATGATGATGAAAAAGGCAAGCACCAGCCCGAAGTAGCGGTGATGTCTCACCCAAGTCTTCTTTTTCACAACAGCAGGATTTGATTGCGGTTGCGAAAATACGTATTTTTATCGGAACGTGCAAGCCGTCGGCTCGTTTTTCTTATCCTGCCGATAAATGCCAATACCCTGATGGGCAACAGCAACAAGACAAGAGGCTATCGGTGCGGAAGGCTCACCGATGGCTGTCGATACTCCGTAGCATACTACTGTGCTACGGCTTCTTTTTTCGCTATTTCCTTGGGTTCACTCTTCCGGTGTTTCACCTTAAAGGCATCGAACCCTAATCCGTAGACACCAATAACGGCACTCTGCGACACAAAGGCATGGGGGTCTATCTGTTCGATGAGCTGAAAAATCTTCGACGATTCGTTCTGCCGTGCCAGCACAAACAGCATCTTCACTTCTTTACCCGAGTAACAGCCTTGCCCGTTGATGATAGTGCATCCACGTTGTGCGCTGGTGTTGATGGCCTTGCTTATCTCTTCGTGCTTCTCCGAGATGATAAAGAACTGTACCGAACGTCGGGTAAGGTTCACCACGTGGTCTACACATGTCGAGGAAATGAACAGCAATACATAGCCATAAATCACCATTTCCCAACTGTGAAGCACGAAATAACTGCACGTGATGATGGTGATGTCGCACAGCAGGATGGCATTTCCCAGCGAGATGTCGCGGTATTTGTTGATGATGGCGGCTACCACATCCGACCCTCCGGTGCTACCGTTAGCCGACAGTCCTAACCCGATGCATGCACCGAGGGCACAACCTCCGATGACTGTAGCCATAAACGGTTGGTTTGCCAGCAACCCTCTGCCTTGCATGAGGTCTTGCATGAGTGCCGTAGTGGCTGTAAAGACGATGACGGCATAAATGGTACGAATGCAGAATTTAAGACCGAGTATTTTCAATGCCACTGCCAACAATACAATGTTGAGTACGAAATAGGTGGTCTGTACAGGTATGCCAAAACCCCAATAGAGTATGGACGAGATACCCGGCAAACCGCCTAACGTGATGTGATTAGGCAGTAGAAAAATGACCCACCCCGCACTTCCTACAGACATGGAAATGGTTAATAAAATGTAGTCACGTAGTACGCTGAATTTACTGTTTGTATTTCCCATATATTTCTTTATCGTTCTTTCAAAGGTCTTTCATGGAGAGAATACTGAAAAAATAGGCAACTTTCAATCTGAAACCTTGCAACCGTCAGTCCTCTTTATATTTTCCGTGCAAATATACGAAAAGACTTTGATATACCAAGATTTTGATTCGTTTTTTTATAAAATGTCGTCGCGCTTTCCGTTTTTCCTCGTGTGCATCGTCTTTTGCATGGGGTTACAGATTGTAAGTACATGGAGTTTTTTGCATGGAAAGTATCACAGGAAGACGATATCTTCTGATGGAATTCATATTGAAAGAGTAGATGAGCAGTCTCATAACCGATAAGGAGGTAACCGTTCCACGGGTACAATGGGGTAAACCGTAAACGTCTGGGAATCAATCGCATACAAAGTGAAATGAAAAAGCTATGCTTTGCCACGCTAAAAGCTATCCTTTTAGACGATGGAAGCATAGCTTTGATACCCTGAAAGTTATCCTCTTAGAAAACAAAATGTAGCATCCTGATTTAGGTTGGTGTTCCTAATAAGGTTGACAGTTCTTGTGGGTAAAAGATAGGAACCATTGCTTTGCGGATAACGTGAATTATTGTATATTTGCACCCTATAAGCACCCGTCATGAGAAAGTGCTCGATAGCGTTTCACCTGTCTTGTGATTACCAAGCAAAGAAAATCAGATTTGGAATGAAAAAGGAAACAATTGTCCTGCGTGACCTCTCCATTGGGTATGGTGGCAAGAAGGGTTCGGTGAAGACGGTGGCTTCCCATATCAATGCATCGATATGCAGCGGTGAACTCACCTGTCTGCTCGGAGCTAACGGCGTGGGAAAATCCACACTTTTACGCACACTTTCCGCCTTCTTACCGAAACTCTCGGGTGAAATCATGCTTCAAGGGAGGGAACTCAGCAGCTATACGGAGCGGGAGATGTCGAGGCTCATCGGTATTGTGCTTACCTCACGCCCGCGGGTGCAAAACATGACGGTAACCGAGCTGGTGGGTATCGGCCGAAGTCCGTACACCGGCTTCTGGGGTACGCTTACCCATGCCGACAAGGAGGTGGTGGAGCAATCTCTGAAACTTGTAGGGGTGGCTTCATTGGGGCGTCGCACGATTCAGACGCTGAGCGACGGTGAACGTCAGAAAGTGATGATTGCCAAGGCGCTGGCACAGGAGACTCCGGTTATCTATCTCGACGAGCCTACAGCGTTTTTAGACTTCCCCAGCAAGGTAGAGATGATGCAGCTCTTACGCCGTTTGAGTAGAGAAACGGATAAGACTATTTTTCTCTCTACGCACGACTTTGAGCTGGCTTTGCAGATTGCCGACAGACTTTGGCTCATGGAAAAAGACAAAGGAGTGAGCATCGGCACTGCCGAGGAATTGGCCAACAGGGACGTGCTGAGCCGATACGTGGAACGGGCAGGCATTGTGTTCGATAAGGAGACATTGCGTGTAAAGATACTGAAAGAATGAAGGCCGACCGCTTCCGACACGGACATGTGGCCGACCTTTTTGTAGAAAACAAATGAGAAAAAACCGAGGACGATGTTGCAACGCGACTATATCATGCGCCTGATACAGGAATTTATGGCTGCCTTAAAGCGGTTGCTGGAGAAGAAAGAGGGCAGAGAACGACAGGAAATGCTCGAACAGTTGTACCGCCAATATCTGGATGATTACACCTTTTACCATACCTCTTCAATAGATGAGGTAATGGGGTCGTTTACGCGTTACCCCGAAGACGAACGCATCTATCGCATGGAGATGCTGGCCGAACTATATTATGTGGAAGCAGAGATGCGCACCGGAACGCTGTGTGAAGGGATACAGCAGCGGGCACTAAGCCTGTTTGACTTCATTGATCGCCATAGCGGTACCTATTCGCAAGACCGTCTGACAAAGATGGGACGGCTACGGACGGCCTTGTATCATACTGACAGCAAAGGTGCAAAGCCGGAAAATACCCGAGAAGACAATGGAAAATAAGTATTTAGAACAATACCTGACAGACAACCTGCGGGCATTGCAATGCAAGGAACTTGAGATACTGAAAGAAATAGACCGCATCTGCCGCAAGCACAATATTGATTACTGGCTGGATGGCGGCACCTGTTTAGGCGCAGTGCGCCATGGGGGATTCATCCCGTGGGACGACGACATAGACATTGCCATGCGGAAAGAAGATTTGGCACGCTTCGAGATCGTAGCACCACGTGAGTTGCCTCCGCATCTGTTTCTTCAGACACAAGAAAGCGACCCCTCGCGCCGCCTTCCCATCACGAAAGTACGCGATTTGAATTCGTATTGCGTGGAGGCGATGGATGATTTCACGCAGCCTTATCAAAAGGGAGTATTTGTAGATATATTCCCCTTTATCAATTATCCCGATGTGAGCCGGCAGTTCGTGAAAACGGTGGTGGGTGGCATCAATAAGAGTATGGCGGTGCTTTCGGCCAAGCACACGTATTCGTGGCGTTCAGTTGCAGAGTTCTTCTACTTCCATGCCAAGAAACTGTGGCTGATGATGCTGTGGCGTTCAGCCAACTTGTTGCGCAACACGGATACGTATATGTGCAACATTCTTGTGAACAACGGCTACGGCATAACGCATCGTAAGGATTGCATCTTTCCCACAAAGGATATTCTCTTCGAGGGCATCCCCTTTAAAGCGCCGCGACAACCCGATGTTTATCTGACCGACCTTTATAAGGATTACATGCAACTACCACCTGTGGACAAGCGGAAAGTGCATGGCATCTTCTTCATGACCGATTTGGTTTAGCAAGGCATCTTGGAAAAGGTGTGGATACCTTTTATATAATATTGGTAGAGAATGGAGAAAGGTGTGCGACCGGCTCCCGACGCTGGCACTTGCAAACTTGTAGCCTGTATCTCGCGGCGAGAGACATCCAGCTCCCGTTTCCATGAGTGAAAGTCGCGGCGTGCGCGTCTGACTGCACGGAAATCACCGAGGCTACGGTCTTTTATCAGCATCACAAGAGCTGCAAGTGCGTCTGTCAGACAGCGTATTCGCATCACGTGGCGCAAGTCGGCATCGGGCAGACATTTGTATAACATCGCAAGATTGTTTCTGAAATTGAGGTAAGTCTTCATCGGATTACCCTTGGGCAGCGTGCCACCTCCGAGATGATAAACGCAGCTTTCCGGCAGGCAACAAATCCGACGGCCGCGCAGACGCAACCGCCAACAGAGGTCAATCTCCTCACTGTGGGCGAAGAAGCGCGGGTCGAATCCCCCTACGGCATGGTAGTCGGTAGCACGTATCAGCAAACAAGCGCCGGTGCCCCAATGTATGTCGGTAATATTATCATATTGCCCATCGTCAATCTCCACGTTGCCAAACACTCTTCCACGGCAGAAAGGGTAGCCGTAACAGTCGATGAATCCTCCTGACGCGCCGGCATACTCAAACTTATCATGGTCAAGAGCCGACAATAACTTGGGCTGGCAGGCGGCCACATCGGCGTATGTGTCCATGAATTCGAGCAACGGAGTAAGCCAATGATGGGTCACTTCTACGTCGGAGTTCAACAACACGTAGTATTCGGAGTCTATCTGCGCCAGCGCACGATTGTAGCCCTCTGCGAAACCGTAGTTCTTGTCGAGCATAATGGTATGACATTGCGGGAAGCGGTCGGCCAGAAGCTCAAGGGAATTGTCGGTGGAACCGTTGTCGGCCACATAAATGTCGGCCTCCTCGCGGGAGTAGTTGATAACGGAAGGCAAATACTGTGCGAGCATATCGGCACCGTTCCAATTGAGAATTACGATAGCTGTCTTCTTCATAGCAAGAATGGTTTAGGGGAGTGTAATCTTCAGAGCAGTCTTATTGTGGGTAAAGTCGCCGAGCACAACGTGGACGAGATGGTTGTCGGGAGCTTGACCGCGCAGTTCCACACGGATGTAATTGCGTGTAAAACCGTGCATCACAGCTTTCCCGTGTGTGCCTTTCTCAAGCAACACCTCGGCGGTCGTACCGATGTGTTTGGCATAGAATGCCCGTGTCTTTCGGTCGGATAACTCGAGCAATCGCTTGCTTCTTAAACGCTTGTCGTGGTCGCTCACGATGTAGGGAATACGCAGTGCGCGTGTGCCCGGTCGCTCGGAATAAGGGAAAACGTGGAGCTGTGTAATGTCGAGTGAGTCGAGAAAGCGATAGGTCTCGTCAAAGTATTCTGGCGTTTCTCCTCGCGCACCGACCATCACGTCTACACCAATGAACGCATCCGGCATGTAACGGCGTATGGTATCCACCTTCTCGGCAAAGAGCTTCGTGTCGTAATGCCGCTCCATAAGGCGCAAGACAGCATCACTACCCGACTGCAAGGGGATGTGGAAGTGGGGCATGAAAGCTCGGCTCTCAGCACAGTAGGCGATGAGTTCATCGTCGAGGAGGTCGGGCTCAATACTGCTGATACGGAAGCGCTGAATGCCCTCTACACAGTCGAGAGTCTTCACAAGCTCCAGTAGGCCGAGACCTTCGGCCGTGCTGAATTCTCCGATGTTCACGCCGGTGAGTACGATTTCTTTTCCGCCTTGTCGGGCTGCTGTTTCAGCCTGTTCCACGAGCGATTCGATAGAAGGGTTTCGGCTTCTACCGCGAGCGAAAGGTATTGTGCAGTAGGTGCAGAAGTAGTCACAGCCATCTTGTACCTTCAGAAAGTAACGGGTGCGATTACCTCGGGCGCAACTCGGTGCGAAAGAACGAATCTCGGCAGTCGTGCCGGTAATACTGCAAGTGGTATGCTTGCCAGCAAGTTCTTCGCTCCAAGCGCGAGAAAGGTGCTGTATGAGGTCGGCTTTCTCATTAGCGCCCAGCACAAGGTCTACCCCTTCAATCCCAGCGATGGCATCGGGGGCGAGCTGTGCATAGCAGCCGGTGACGACAACGAATGCACCGGGATGCTCACGCACCATTCGTCGAATAGCTTGCCGGCATTTGTGGTCGGCAACCTCTGTCACCGAGCATGTGTTGATGAGGCAAATGTCTGCGTACTCTCCCTCTGCGACCGTCCGCACGCCCATTTCCTGCAATAACTGTCCGAACGTAGATGTCTCCGAGAAATTCAACTTACAGCCCAATGTAAAATATGCCGCCGTTTTTCCTTGGAAAGCAGAAGTATCTATCATTGCACCTTATAATATAATAACATGTGAAAGTGAACCATATCCGTAACATGGAGGCCACATGTCTCTGAAAGTTGCAGCCTTCCACGTCGTAGAACGACATGCAAAGATACGAAATAAACACCGAAGAAGGGGACGGCTTCCGTAAGAAATACGAAATAAACAGGGATGCAGCTACCTGTTCCGACGGAAATACTCCGTTTTTCTTGCTCGTTCATTCGTCAACAACTATATTTTTCATTATATTTCTTCTAAAAACCACCTTAAAATGAATGATTTATAAAAAAGTCACAGTAAATGGTGAAAAAAGTATCTAAAAAAAGAACAACCTATAGAAAAAATACTTACCTTTGCAACGTTTTAATAAACAACTGATTGTTTTACAGATTTAAAAAGCAAAGAAAATGAAAAAATTAGTTTTAGCATTTGTAGCTGTAGTAGCTATCTCTTTCGCATCTTGTGGTAACAAAACCGCTCAGGCTCCTGCAAAGGATACCGCAGCTGTTGATACCGCAGCCGTTGATACTGCAGCAGCTGACACTGCAGCAGCTGATACCGCAGCAGCTCGGATGTAATTGAGGCGAACTCAAAGAGCTAACGACCGTCGGACTCAGTCCGGCGGTTTTTTTATGTCATTACCCGATGACATACGGAAAAAGTGCAGACCGTCTGTTACGAGGTCTGCACTTGATAATTCCTACCTGTGGCTCGGGTGCTGTACCGAGTACAGAGAAAGAAAAGGAGAGTGGAATAATGAAGCGTCAGAAGACCACCTTACGTGTGGTGCCGTTGCTGTATCTGACAATGTTGATACCCTTGCTTGGTTGACGACTAATGATACCGGCCGGTGTAACATAGTAAATCGGATAGACCTCTTCTTGCTCTGTAATCATCTTTCCAATACCGGTCGTCGCACCGGTAATTACTGTCCATCCCTTGGCTTTTGCAGTAGCGATGTCGGCTTTGTCGGCATCAGGCATAGTAATATTGAGAATACGAGCCCAAGCACGATTGTAATCGTTGATGGTCACACCCGACACGTCTTGCAACTGCCCGATAAGGTCGTTCATGGCTTGCAGTGCGAACTCATTGTTTTGCAACGACAATCCCTGCACTTTCTTATTGGCAGAAAGGTCAAGCTCTCCTAACCGGTTATCTTCGGCAGCTATCCATTGCAGGTAGGTGTTGTGGCTGAGGTCGAGGCGATCGATGCGGTTGCTGTCGCATTCCAACCATGTGAGCGTTTTGTTCTTACTAAGATCGAGTTCATTCAGTCGGTTATTGTCTACTTTCAGCCAGCTCATGTTCTTTAGGTTTGTTACCGTAATCGTTGTCAGTTTATTGTGATTCAGTTTCACCTGCAACAGATTATTATTATCGGATAGATTCACTGATTCGATATTATTGTGGCCAGCTATGAGGATTGAGAGAAGCGAATGTCCTACCGTGGGAAGGGTGTTGAGGCGGTTGCGTTCCACGTTAAGATACCTCACATTAGGGTTCTGCGAGAGGTCGAGTGTCTCAAGAGCGTTGTTATAGAGATAAACACCTTCGAGCGTGGTGTTATACCCTGTTTTTACCTGTGTCAGTAGGTTGTTGTCTGCCTTGAGGGTTTTCAACTTCGTACTGCCGGAAAGGTCGAGCGTAGTAAGGTGGTTGCCGTCGGCATAAAGCTCGGTGAGAGCGGTTACTCCCGATAGGTCGAGTGTGGTAAGGCGGTTACCGGAACAGCGTAACTCTTCGAGGCCCTTGCGGTCTTTGACATCTATTTCGGTCAACAGATTGTTGCCGAAGTTTACGTTTTGCAGCGTGTTATGAGTAGGTACCGTGAGTTTGGTATATTGATTATCGGAAATGTCCACTTTCGAGAGTTTGATCATATTTGAACAGTCTATCTCTCCGGCGAGTTTGTTATTGTGTACGTCAATGACACGCAAGAACTTGTTGTTGGTCACATCGAGCAATTCCAACTTGTTATCTTCGGCATACAGGCCGGTCAAATAGGGCGCCTGCTTCAGGTCGAGTTGTTTGATACTGTTGCCGCCTACCTGTATTTGTGAGAGAGAACCGGCATTGCTGACAGTAAGTGCCTCAATACCTAAGTTGCGTGCTCGCAATAACATGATTTTGTCGCCGTAAACCTTTATGGTTTTCGACTTGAGTTCTCCTTTATAATAGGCTGCTTTGCTGTAAGTGGCGAGCACGCCGTCTCCCCAGTCTATTTTAAATTCGTCTCCTGTCTGACCACCGATGGCCAATTCCACACTCTTACCTGATTCTTGGAAAGTGATAACGATGTTCGGGGTCGTCTGCTGTGCATTGGCCACGAGAACCATTGCCGAAAGGCAAAGAGTAAGTAAATTTTTTCTCATTGGATAATGTTTTTAAAAGGTTAAATGTATAAAAGTCTTTAGGTATATCTGATAATCGCTGTGATGGCAGTTTGTAGATGATTGACATCTCTTTCTATGTCGATGAATCGCTTGCCTATCGCTGCAGCTTCACCATTTGCTCTCCGTTCGTCCCTTTCAACCTCACAAAATAGAGGCCGGTGGGTAATCCGCCCATGTGCACATGGCATTGGTCGGTTTGTAGAAGCAACTGTCCGTCTACCCCATACACAAATGTGTGGTGTACACCTTGTGTAAAAAGCATGCCGGCATCCTTCTTGTAGACATATCCGATGGTGGATGTCGATGGTGAAGAAGCTACTCCGGTCGTTCCCAACAGTTCCTGCATACCCGCCAAGGCATCGATTTGCCCCATTCCGTATCGGTTATCCGACAACTGTCCCATGAGCATCTCCCTGCGTGCCGTCTTGCTTAACAGCGTCCTCACCTTGGCAGCTGTCAGTGTGGGATGCGCCTGCAACCAGAGTGCCATGATACCCGTTACTGCCGGTGCCGCCATAGAAGTCCCGCTCTCCACATACCAATAATAGGGTTTCCCACCGATTTGTCGGCTATAGACTACGTCGGTTGCCTTTACCGTCTTCGGCGCAGCAAAGCTGTTATATGAGGAAACCACAGCTGCTCCCGGGGCAACAATATCGGGCTTTATACGGCCATCGCTGCACGGGCCAAGGGCAGAAAGCGGGTATCGTTCACGGAGTGTCCATGGCTTAATTGTCTCCACTCCTGCGATGCTCATGTATCGATTCTTCGAGACGGTAGCCCCAACGGCTATCGGTTCGCGGCCTGTAGCCGTCATTGCTATGGTACAGCGTGCCGACCCGTCGGTATACCCTTCATGTCCTTCTGCCGAGAAGTTGCCGTTGTTGCTGTAGGCCATGGCTGTTCCTTGCGAAGAGCGAAGTTCTACTGTCCACTCCTCATCCGGTTGCAGTGTGTATCCCACATGGAATGTAAGGGCGAAGGCTCCTGTTATGCTGTTGCTTCCACAAGTGGCTACCAGCGATGCTCGCTCCTTATCCATTGTCCCAAACCGTTCATATTTCTCTGTCCATACCTTGCCTGTTGTAAAAGTATGGTCAAAATAAACCTGATTTGTCTTTTTATCTTTCAGCAGCAGTCGCACGGTACAAGTCTCACTCGGGCGTGCTTCCACAAAGAGTTGGTCAGCTCCTGAGGCCGGCATTTTCCAGATACTTTTCACTTTGCTGCCTGTGAGCGTGGAATTACGATGTCCCTCGTTTCCTACGGCAACGGCCATCAGACATCCTTGCCTGTCTTTCAACAAGTGGTCTATCATCCTCGCCATCAGTCCTGTACCATCTTTGAATCCTAACATAGAACCGAGACTGATATTGATGGCAATGGGACGTCCTGCCTGCTGTGCATACTTCACTAAATAATCTACCCCGTCTACAATGCCTTGTTCCGTTCGATTGGTGGACACGAGCACGAGTTTTGATTCGGGAGCCATGCCCTGATAAGGCGTAACGGCACTGCCGGCTGCAATACCTGCTACATGGGTACCATGGGTCATCAAAGTGTTGTCGTGCCCTGCTGCAGCGATTGCTGCCGGTGTGTCATAGACGCTGCCATAACCATAGGTACTCAGCGAAGTAGTCGGTGCATTCTGGTCCCATACGCTGAGAATGCGGCACCGCCCTGCTACATCGGCAAAATGGGGGTGCGTAAAATCGAAACCGGTGTCGATGATACCCACAAGCACACCGGCACCTTTATACGACATGGATAAATCTGTACCGGCATGCAAGGTATTTACTTGTGTTTGCAGGCGCACCTCATCGGTCATGGGCTTCACTGCCTCCCCCATAGACAAGCCTTTAACGGCGGAGTCGGCAGCAAGGTCGGCTACCATTGAGCAGGGGATAACAGCCGTATACGTATCCCCGCATCCGACGTTGAAATGCACGTGGTATTGTTGTTCGATGCGGGTCTTCGCTGTTTCATCGGCAAAGGTAATATAGACATGCACGGCACTGTCTTCCCGCTCTTGTACGGGTGCTGATACGAGCAGTCCCGCTCTTGCATCGAGCTTAGCCGACAAGACGGTGCATTGCTGTGCATGTATTGGCAGTAAGCCCCATAGACAACAGGCCGCAAAAGTCAATATCTTTCTCATGATAGCGGTGTAAAAGCAGTGATGAAAGTCTGTGTCTCCGTGCTGATGCGGTAGAGAGATGCAGACTTTCATGGGTTCACAAAGTAGGAACGATTATCTTACAACAACTTTCATTGTGGGTTGTTTCCCTGCAGAAACCAGATAGATACCGGCCTCTTGTAAGCTGATATCTGTACCGACAGCTACTACCCGACCACTGATGTCGCGCACTGTAACAGTTTGTCTCCCTATAATGGAACGCCCATTCACGACGATGTCCCCTTCCGTTGTTGCGGAAGTAATGCCTGTCACTCCAGGCTGTTCCCATGACAGTATGGGGAAACCGCGGTTGATGTTTCTACTGTCTGATACAAAAGCATGGATGTCCAGCAAATGATTCAGCTTTACGATTGCATCGTCGGCCTGTAATTCTGCCTCGGTAAGTGCGGTAGCTGCATCGTCTTTCACGCCCGACAGTGCCTCCACATAATAATTGTCTGCCCATACAGCAGTGTTCTTGTCGTTCTCTCCGATGATGGCGTGAGGCGTACTCATGAAGCTCTTCGGTGCAGTCACTTTGCCTGTTTCGTAGCAATTCTTCACCGTCACCCCATCGTAAGTGATGCCCACAATACCGCCTACAAAGTAAGACTTACCCGTCACGGTGCCGACATTGTAACAGCCTCTCACCGTTGCCGTCTTGTCTATCTGACTGACGATACCGCCGCAAATCATGCCGGTTGCGGATACACTGCCCTTGTTTGCGCAGTATTGTATGGTACTCGTTCCGGTGGCGTAGCCCACAAGACCACCGCCGAAAGTGGTTGCACTGACGGTGCAGAGGTTGACACTGTTTTCCAGCAATCCGCCTTCCATCACGCCGATGATGCTACCTATAATCTCACCGTCTACGTTTATCTTGGAATGCTCACCGATGGTTACGTTTCTGATGATACTGCTGTTGGCGGTACAGGCAAAGAGGGCTACGCCGCCCAACGATACCGGCTGCCCTGCAATTGAGCCGGTGACAGCTGGTGCTTTGGTGATAAGCAGGTGGTCGATGGCCTTATGGTTGCCGTCGAAGACACCCTTGAAGTAGAGAGAGTTGTCGGTGGTTTCGTTGGTCTTCGGGTCTGTACTCTTGTCGTATTTGCCGATAATGGGGAACTCCTTGTCACCCATGTTGAGGTCGTTCGTCAACCGAAAATATTGGTTTTCAAATGTGTCGCCATTTCCCACACGTTTCGAAAGATAGGCCAATTGTGAAGGCGTCTCTATCAGATAGGGGTTACTCACTGTTCCGTCGCCGGTAGTCCATGTCGTGGCGGCAATGCCATCCCATACTTGTGCCAATGCCTGCAAGGCAATAGTCAGTAAAAAAGATAAAAGGTAGAATTTCTTCATTGGTTTTAGTATGATTCATTAAGTGTATAAAATGCTTCTTCTATGTGTAATGCCCACAGAAATGTTTACCCTAAGCGGGATTCCTCCTTCAGACAAAAGGCAAGCGAAAGAGCCATGTAACACTGTTTTTCGGCGTTTCCCTGCTGTTTATTACTCGCAGTCTGTGTAATAAAGCACGGCGCAAATATACAAATTGATGGGGAATGTTCCAAGAAAAATTGTGGAATATTTTATTTCTTGCGTGAAGAATCTTTGAGACAAATCGGTCACCGGTTTGGATGACACCATTAAAAGCACGTCGTCGCGATTCGCACCAATACACATTCTACTCGTTCATAAGGTGGGAGTAGGCTTTGAAAAAGGCACATTGTAGGGCACATCAATACCATATTATAATGGTGTGAGACACAATGCAAGTGCTGGCAGAGCATGATAGCGCAGTGCATTAAATGCGAGATATAGTGGTACGAGGTGTAATGTAATCTCTGCAAGAACGCAAGATGTCAGCCCAGCGCATCGCGCTGGGGATAGAACATTCCTCTAAATGGAGCGCTGTAGGTGCGACAGAATCCCAGAACCGATACGATTTGCGTCGGGAAAGGTTGCCGACCTTTCCCTGTACAAACACCACCTGTACATAGGACGAACGACATCTGTACACGGTACGAATGCCGACTTATCAATCGTCACTTTACGACCCTTACCCCCCGTCGGTCATGAAGGCCTGTATAGGAAGCCATATCATCTCTATTGAAATAGTAGAAAAGCGGTCTCATGAACGATGAGGGTTACGAGTTACAATCCCGAACCTTTGAGCATCGAATACTAAGGAATCATAAGAAAAAGAGGCTGAAAAGTGATGAATGAAAATCATCTTCTCATCAGCGAAGCAAACTCCGGCAACATACGGTCTACGAATCTTACCCCACAGATTTAAAGAAAAACAGCAAGCTCGATGCAGACGACGGCGGCGTAAAACAACCGGTATGCAACATCTATGGGGCATCCACCATCATGCAAGCATAGCCTGTAGAGGGAAACAAACGGCAGAACAAAACCGGCATACCCGCTCGGCAAACGACAACAGACGTAACGAAATCGGCAACCTATATATATAATAAGGTGTAAAAAACAGAGCAAAAAGTAATAAAAGGTTACAAGAAATGAATATCTCTATCCCAAAATTATGATGATAAAACCATTTTAAACACAAACACATCTTTATATTTTCTTTTAATTTCTATGCACTCTGTATGTAATTCTCCGCTATTTTATATGCTTTTTCATATAAAATTGTAATTTTCCTTTCAAAATGTTTGGAAGATGAAAAATAATTCCTTATATTAGCGGAGTGGAAAATATACATTAATTAACCTAAGCGAGAGATTATTTATGGCAAGAAAACTAACAATGGTGTTGGCCAGTCTGTTTCTGTGCATAGGAGCAGTTTTGGCGCAAACAAGGGTTTCCGGAACCGTTACAAGTTCCGAAGACGGTCAGCCTGTTATTGGTGCCTCTATCGTGATTATCGGTACCAATCAAGGCACAGTGACCAATGTTGATGGTAAGTTTACGCTCACTGTCCCCGCTCACGGGCGGCTTCGTATCTCTTCTATCGGTATGAAGACAGTGGAACTTACCGCAAGTGCAAACATGAATGTGGTGCTCGAACCGGAAGACAATACCTTGAACGAGGTGGTGGTCACGGCGATGGGCATCAAACGCTCGGCTAAAGCGCTGGGGTTCTCTGCTACTGCCGTGAAAGGCGATGAGATAGCTGCCGCACGTACAAACGATATCATGTCGAGTTTGTCGGGTAAGGTAGCCGGTGTGCAAATATCGAATTCGTCGTCAGACCCCGGCTCTTCGAAGTCGGTCATTGTACGTGGTGTCAGTTCGTTAGGCGGTACGAACCAGCCGCTATACGTGATAGACGGCGTGCCTCTGACCAATACTGCGGTGTATAGTACAGATTGTCTGAATAGCGGCTATGACTTCGGTAACGGTGCAAGTGCGGTGAATCCCGACGACGTAGAGAGTATGACTATTCTGAAAGGTGCCGCCGCCACGGCACTCTATGGCAACCGCGCCGCAAACGGTGTGATACTGATTACCACCAAGAGCGGATCGAAACAGAAAAAAGGTGTAGGCATAGAATACAACGGCGGCGTGCAATGGGAAACATTGCTGCGTCTTCCACAAATGCAGAATGACTTCGGTATGGGTTGGTATGGAGAAAAGACCGACCTTGAAAACGGCTCGTGGGGACCGCGGTTCGACGGTTCGATGTTACGCTATGGCAATGTGTACGAGGGTTCTCAACTATTAAAGTCGTATCTTCCTATTAAGCACAACGTGCGCGATTTCTTTGATACGGGTTTCCGATACAACAACAGCGTATCGTTTAACGGCGCAACGGATGTGAGCAACTACTTTGTGAGTCTGTCGCAAATTCATGAAGACGGTATCGTCCCCACGGATGCCGACAGCTACAACAAGTACACGTTCTCTGCCAGAGGCAGCCATAAGATAAAAGACCTTACGTTCAGCACATCGCTCAACTATGCTTATCAAAAGAACAACTTCGTGTCTACAGGACAAGGCGCTAGCTCCATGTACAATAACATCATGCAAACGCCGCGCGACATCAGTATCGTGGAACTGAAAGACCTCAGCAATCCGTTCAATACCCCCGGGTATTATTATACGCCTTACGGTGTGACTAACCCCTACTACATACTCCGGAACTTCAAGAACGAGTTTGAAAGCGAACGCTTCTACGGTAAGCTGCAATTGGACTACGATTTCCTGAAGTACTTCAGACTGACATACCGCTTTGGTCTGGACACCGGCACCGAGCACCACGACATGGGCACACCCAACATGTCTGCCATCTATGCCGGTACCCCGAACTGGAAGGACGCATTGTCGAAGATAACGGGTAAGGTATCGGAACGAACCACCCGTCGGCGCGAAATCAACCAAGATTTACTCGTGACTTTCGACAAGGATGTCTATACAGGACTGCACCTGAACGCTTTGGCAGGTTTCAACGGCAACGAGCGCAAATACGATTATTTGTATGCTTCAGTGACCAATCTGACCATTCCTACATGGTTCAACCTCTCTAACTCTGCCGAAAAGCCGACCATCGACACGCATTCGCAAATGCAACGCCTGATGGGTCTGTTCGGTCAAGTAGAGGTAGCCTATAAGGACATGCTCTACCTCACGCTGACAGCCCGTAACGACTGGTCGTCCACACTTCCCAATGGGCATAGGTCGTTCTTCTACCCGGGTATAACGGGTAGTTGGATATTCTCCGAACTGCTGAGCGATGATCTTAAGAAAGTGATTACATACGGAAAGTTGCGTGCTGCCTGGGGAAAGACAGGTAATGATGCCAAACCGTATATGACAGGTAGCGTATTTGCTCAGGCGCTCGCCAATTCCAGCGGTTGGTGGAAGAGTGAATTCCCCTTTACCAAGGGTAATTGGAACGCTTATACTGTGGGCAACGTGATAGGCAGTAATACGCTAAGCCCAGAGATGAGTACGGAAACGGAAGTAGGATTGAACATGGCCTTCTTGCAAAACAGGGTGAGCTTTGATGCCTCTTTCTACAATCGAATATCCGATAAACAGATATTCAGTCTCGACATGGATCCCGCCGCAGGCTATACGGCACAGAACATCAACCTCGGAAAAATACGTAACAGAGGTATAGAGTTACTCATCAGTGGTACGCCTGTTAAGATAAAGGATTTCTCTTGGAGCATCTCTTGGAACTTCACGAAGAACTGGAGCAAGGTCATCAGCCTGCCGGAGGCACTGGGTGGCAGTACCATGATTTATGGTTTTACCGGTGGAACGGGTCTCTATGCCATGACAGGAAAAGAGCTTGGAATCTTCAAGGCTTATGTTCCCCTGCGCGACCCTGCAACGGGTAAAATCGTGGTAGACAAGAAAGGTCTACCGGTCAAAAACCCCGAACAACAAATTGTGGGTAGCATGAATCATAAATACATGATGGGTATCAACAATACATTCATGTATAAAGGTGTATCACTGTCTTTCGACATCGATATTCGTCACGGAGGTAAGATGTTCTCTCGTACGAAGAGTGTCAATTACTTTGTGGGCAACGCCATACAGACAACCTACAACAGCCGTAACCCATGGATTATTCCGAATACCGTGGTGCAGGACGGCGTAGACGGTTCAGGCAACCCCAAATACATAGACAATGCAACCCCGTTGAATGCTACGGATATCTATAACTACTGGAACAACGGAGGTATAGACATGGATTCCGGCTTCCTCATCGACAAGTCGTATGTGAAACTGCGCTCTGTTGTGGTGGGCTGGGATTTGCCTAAGAAATGGTTAACTAAGACATTCCTGACAGATGTCCGCCTGTCATTCTTCGGAAATAATCTGATGTTGTGGACGCCGGCAGAGAATACATTCGTAGACCCGGAGCTTACTTCATTCGGTAATGACTTAGAAGGATACTTTGGCGAATACTCTGCCAACCCGAGTTCACGTAAATTTGGTTTCAACCTGACTGTTAAATTCTAAACCGGAGATACAGCTATGAAAAAGAATATATTATTATATGCAACAGCCGGCCTATTGATGTTGAGCAGTTGCGATTTGGATATCAACGAAGACCCTAACTACCCGAAAGGGAAGGACGTTACACCCGACCTCGTGTTGCCAGCGGCAGAAAACTTCATTGCCAATGCTCTCGGAGACCAGATGTTTACCTATGCAGGATTCTTCGCACAGTACTTCGAGCAACGGCCGGAGCAGAATCAGTATAATACATATGCCGAACTGCACCTTGATGAGGGTAGCAACACGCTTGACCGCTGTTACCGCAACTTGTTTGCCGGTGCGATGAAAGACTTGTTGGATATTACCTCAAGAAGCAATAATGCTGCTGATAAATATATCTGCACAATACTGCGCGTATGGAGCTATCAGCTGTTTACAGACAATGTGAGTGACGCGCCATATACCGAAGCTCTGAAAGGCAGCAGTCTACCAAACCCGAAGTGGGATGACGGCAAAACCGTCATGGAGGGCGTATTGTCGGAACTCGACCAAGCCGAGGCTGCCCTTGGCAGTGCAAGCATCACACTGAAAGACCCGTTGATGGAGAAGAATCTCTCGCAGTGGAAAGGGTTTGCCAATGCACTTCGTCTGCGTATCTACCTCCGTATGATAGATGGCGGAATCGATGCGGCCGGTTACACAGCAAAGGCAAAAGCGCTTGTAGCAGCCAACGGATTCTTTACCGACGACGTGAAATTCGATGTCTATACCAATGCTGAAGGACAATACAGTTCGTGGTATGGCTCTATCTTCAGGCTGAAAGCGAACAACTATGTAGCTGCCTACCCCATTGTCGCCTATTATCAGGCTACCAGCGACCCGCGTATCTCATACGCTTTGCTGCAGAACAAAGACAATGCGTATGTAGGACAACTCCCCGGTTCGAAGACTCGCATGAAGGAATGGACAGGCAAGACATGGAAAAACGACTACGTGAGCGAGATAAACACCGATGCCTTTGCAGACTCACCTGTTTACGTGTTCACACAGAGCGAACTGCAATTCCTCATTGCTGAAGTGCAGCTCCGTTTCAACAACGACGTTGCTGCAGCTAAAACAGCATACGAAGCGGCCGTTACAGCAGACTTCGCTTCCCGTGGTATGGCCGGTAAAGCTGCGGCTTTCCTGACCGGTCCGTCGGTAGACTTCGCCGCACAGGCTACTGATGCCGACAGGCTAAAACTCATCTATATGCAGAAATGGGCTGCATTCTTCATGCGCAACCATATGGAAGCATGGTCGGAAATTCGTCGTACCGACGTACCCGCAATAAGCGGTAAGACGGCGCAGGAAATATATACGACCCCCAGCAGCTATACGGCCGGCGATATGATTATTCCCGCGGTGAACTATATACAAGCCGGTGGATTGGCCAAACGTGTGCCGTATCCTCAGAATGCCCGTCGCCTAAACACGAATACACCTGCGGCAAAGCTGATGAGCGACCGCGTGTTCTGGGATGCTCACTAATCAACGAATGTAGAACAACACTAAAAGATGAAGACAATGAAAAAGTATTTGATAACATGTCTGCCACTCCTCATCATGTTGTTGAGCTTCGGTTCTTGTAGCAAAGATGAGGAAATGACAGATGCTCGAATCACATATTACGTGCAATTCGAGATACAAGGCAGCAACTTCGTGGAGCTACCCGTTGGCACGAATTACACAGATGCCGGCTGCAAAGCCACATGGAACGGAGAAGACTATACGTCGAAGATTACCGTAACAGGGCTCGACAAGATAGACAAGAATGTGCCCGGGCTGTATGATGTAACCTATTCTGCTACGAATCCAGAAGGTTTCACGACTTCTGTCACACGTACTGTGGCCGTCTGTGATCCCTCGATTACAGATGATATTACCGGCAACTACGTAACTGTCAATGGTACGAAACGCGTCAGAGAAGGCACTGAGACACCTTATCCTAAGTTTAAGGTAAACATTGAGAAGAAGGCACCCGGCCTGTTCTATGTAGACGACATGCTCGGCGGTTACTATGCCCAAAAAGTAGGATATGGGGAAACCACGGCGATGAAAGGATATATACAGTTGCATGCCGATGGTACCATCACAGCCTGCTCCGGTTATGTGGAGAACTGGGGAGACAGCTACACGGCTTTCACCGATGGCAAATGGGACAGCGGCACAGGTGAAATAACATGGGACGTGACGTATGCGAAGATGCATTTCATCGTAGTATTAAACAAATAAAAAGTAAGACTATGCGTAAATATGTTTCAATGATATTGTTTGTCGCTTTGGCGACGCTCGCTTTCTCTTCCTGCGATCCGGAAACTGATGAGAAGCCCGGTGGGACGAAAGTTGAGAAGATGGCCGGCTTTTGGGATGTAACCATCGATGCCATCAATGCTGACGGTACGGTGAAGACCAAAGACCCGGAAGGTGTAGGTACTGTATCTATGCTGACCTACAATACCGTGGAGAATGTGGATAATAGGATGTGGATAAAACTTCCCAAGAAAGGAGCATTCCTTCAGATGCACCTCATCGTACCTGTCAACTATGGTGCTAAAACATTCTCGTGCGAGGCAACCAAGTATATCTACAACAGCAACACCGCCGGCAATGTGACCATTACCGATGGAAAGGTATTGCTTGGGCAGGGGCACAACCTGCACGGTCTGCCTACCGACAGTATCGTGTTCAACGCGGTGTTCAACGATGACCCGAATAACCTTACTTATCGGATTGCCGGAATTAGACATTCGGGCTTTACCGAGTAAGTATTTTCTCTGAGTAAAAGTGGGCTCCGAGTGTTAGTGATTAATACTCGGAGCTTTTTCTTTTCTCATTTATACACGAAAACAACGACACCCCGAAAAAGTTGAGTTATCACTTTTCGGGGTGCCGTTTCGTATAGGATCCGCGGTAAGGATTAGCCTCGAATCATGGTGAGCATCATTTTGAAAGGTTCGTGGGCGTTGAGTGCATGCGGATGGTTAGCCGGCATGATAATCATTTCTCCTGCTGCGACCTGATGTGGTTGCCCATCAATGAGTATTTCAGCATGTCCATCGAGAATGGTGACGACGGCATCGAAAGGGGCAGTATGCTCGCTAAGGCGTTGTCCTTTGTCAAATGCGAAGAGGGTGATGCTGCCTGCGGCAGAGTGTACGAACTCTTTCGATACAATACTACCCTCCGAGTAGTCTACCGACTCTGCAGGGAGGAATGGGGTTGCTGGTTGAATCTGTTTCATCATTTTTAAAGTTTGGTTTGTACATGCCCCTATGCAAAGGACATGCCGGAGGTCTGTGCGGCCACATTTGTTACCGAACGGGTATTGTATAGATACCCTTTTCTTACAGGTCTATTACAGAAAAAGAGGGGGTGATTATCACCTCCCTCTTCATTGCTTTAGTCGGGATGACCGGACTCGAACTGGCGACCCCTACGTCCCGAACGTAGTGCGCTACCAACTGCGCTACATCCCGATTACCGCTTGCAAAGGTACACTAAAAATATGAAATAGCAACATTTGATGCATAAAAATGAAGAAAAACTTGTGGGAATACAAAAAATATGCTACCTTTGCACTCGCAACAATCACAAAGGTGCCATAGCTCAGTTGGTAGAGCAAAGGACTGAAAATCCTTGTGTCCCCGGTTCGATTCCTGGTGGCACCACTTGAGAACTTTTATGGACGTTGTAACTGAATAAGTTACAACGTTTTTTGTATTTGGTTGATAAGGGTACATGTAGAAATTTAATTCCCTTGTTGTTTGCGAAGTGCTTATAACTGTGCGGTCATTGCGGTTCATCTTTGATGACGGGATATTGTGCACGAATCCATGCGAGGATGCCTCCTTTAAGGTTTATTACGCGAAAACCTTTTGCTGCGAGTAACGAGGCAGCACGTGCACTACGTTTACCACTACGACAATAGACAAAAACAGGCCGTGTTGTGTCGAGGTGTTGCATCGCTCGGGAAAGGAATGCCGGTTTGGTAACATCGATGAGAACTGCAAACGGCAAGTGCCCTTCATCGTATTCGGCTTGTGTGCGGACATCAATAAGCTGCATGGAATCTGTAAATCCGATTTGGTAGAATCGGTCGGGGTCTGCATCTTCATAGGCTGTTTGTCCGCAGCAGAATGTCGGAATTCCTAATAAAGTGGCGAGGATAATTTTAAACGGATTGAACATAGAAATGACAGATAATAAAGGTTTATATTTTATATAATGTGAGAGAAAGGTCTGTCACGCAGGAAAAGCGTGACAGACAACCGATAGTTTGTTATACAGAAATGTAATCAAAGCGACTACGACGCGTCTGCCGGCTTCATGTTTGTATAAACGTTTTGCACGTCTTCGTCGTCTTCGAGTAGGTCTACCATCTTTTCAATGGTGGCTTGTTGTTCTGGGGTAACTTCTTTGAGGTCGTTGGGGATACGTGTAAATTCGGCTCCCGTGACTTCTAATTTACGGTCTTCGAGGAAGTGCTGCACCTCGCTAAACGATTTCGGGTCGGCGTAAATAGTGACTTCATTTGTTTCCGCATCGAAATCGTATTCATCGTCCACCCCATAGTCTATCAACTCAAGGATGAGTTCATCCATGTCGAGGTCGGCTGGCTTTTGAAATGTGAAGACAGACTTATGGTCGAAGAGGAATGCGAGTGACCCCATTGTACCGAGCGAACCACCATGTTTGTTGAATACAGCCCTGACATTTGCTACAGTGCGAGTGGTGTTGTCGGTGGCTGCATCGACGAAGATTGCTACGCCGTGGGGACCATATCCCTCATAGGTTACTTCTTTAAAGTCGGATTGGTCTTTACCCATAGCGTTTTTAATGGCTCTGGCCACATTCTCATTGGGCATATTCTCTCGTTTTGCGTTTTGGATGATAGCCCGCAAATGAGGATTGTTGTCTGGGTCTGGGCCACCGGCTTTTACTGCGATGGCTATCTGTTTCCCTATCTTTGTAAAGGTGCGTGCCATGTGTCCCCAGCGTTTTAGTTTAGCTGCTTTGCGGTATTCAAATGCTCTTCCCATAGAAAAAATTGTTTGTTTTGATGGTTATGTTATCTGAGCTGTGCGCCCAGTTGTTTTTTGAGTTGGTCGATGAGTTTGGCCATGATAGATTCTATCAATTTATCATTCATGGTGTGTTGGTCATCACGCAGAATGAAATTAACGGCGTAGCTCTTTTTCCCGTCAGGGAGGTTCTTGCCTTCATATACGTCAAAGAGTTCTACGCGTTTAAGGAACTTGCGTTCGGCTTGTCGGGCAACTTGCTCGACTTGTGCGAAAGTCACGTGACTGTCAAGGAGTAAGGCGAGGTCTCGGCTGACGGCGGGATATTTGCTGATATCCCGAATTTCGACTTTACGTCCGTGCACTCTCTTGTATAGGTTGCTCCAATGTATTTCTGCAAAGAATACATCGGTGGAGAGGTCGAAGCACTTGCGTATATTTCTCCCTACAATACCCAAGCGGACAAGACTTGCTCCCCCCCGAGCACGGTATTCGAGTGCATGGTCGAATCGAGTGTCTGTGACAGCAAGCACTTCGGTTTCCGTGAGTGGAAGGCCGACATGCTGGAGTATGTTTTCAACATAGGCTTTCAGTTGGTAGATGCTGGCAGCTTCATCGGGATGTGCCCAAGAACCTTGTACAGACTTTCCTGTAAGCCACAGACCGAGACAGGCATGCTGTGGATAGGGACGAACGGGGTCATTGTCTGCCGAAATACGTTCATCGTGACTATAACAATTACCGAATTCATAGAGACGGAGGTTGGGGCATTGCCTATTTACATTGCGCCGGATGGTCTCAAGACCTCCGAAGAGCAGTGTCTGACGCATCACATTGAGATCGGTACTAAGCGGATTCATAATATGTACGAGACGAGTAGGCGGGCAAGGCTCTCCCATGTCATCGTAGTATCTGGCCGGTGTGAGCGAGTTGTTCAGTATTTCGTGGAATCCACAGCCGACAAGTTGTTCGCCGACGAGGTTCTCTAATTTGTATTTATGGTCGTCATCGCGCTGTATGACGGGAGAGAAACAGAGGTGTTCGGGAAGCTCAACGTTATTGTATCCATAAATCCGAAGGATATCTTCTACCACATCGCACGGGCGTTTTACATCGACGCGATAGCCGGGAATCGTGAGTGTAAGTGCTTCATCGTTTTCATCCTCGATTGTCATATCAAGGGCGGTCACGATACGTCGGATAGTCTCGGCACCGAGTTGCTTGCCGATGAGCCGGTCGACGTAGTCGTAACGGAGTACAACACGTGCCGGAGCAATGGGCATGGGGTATTCATCGCGGATGTCCATCGAAACCTTTCCGCCGGCAAGTTGACAGCAAAGAATAGCTGCCTGCTTAAGGGCGTAGAGTACACCATCAGGGTCGGTACCACGTTCAAATCGGAAAGACGCATCGGTACTAAGGCCATGGCGCCGCGCACTTTTCCTAATCCAAGTGGGATGGAAATATGCGCTCTCGAGTACGACATGGGTCGTTGTATCGTAAGTTCCGCTGCCACGTCCCCCGAAGACACCGGCGATGCACATCGGTTCACGACTGTTGCAGATGGCAAGGTCATGTGGACCAAGGATGTGATTGTTGCCATCGAGAGTCATGAAGGATTGTCCTTCGTTGTCGGCGCGTACAATGATATGGCGTCCTTCAATCATGTCGGCATCAAAGCAGTGGAGCGGTTGCCCGTAGGCAAACATGATGTAGTTGGTAATGTCTACGATGTTGTTGATAGGACGCAAGCCAATGGTGGTGAGATGTCTCTTGAGCCAGTCGGGAGATTCTCCCACATGGCAACCGGTAATGCTCACACATGCATAACGGGGACAGGCCTCGGTGTTGCAGATGGTTACCTCTATAGGGAGCGAATGGTCGGCAACGTGGAAGTCATCACAGGTGGGGCGATGCAAGCGGGTCGGGTAGCCGTGCTGCACCATCCATGCATAGAGATCGCGTGCTACGCCGTAGTGGGAGAGCGCATCTGCACGATTCGCCGTAATATCAATCTCAATCACCCAATCACTCTCAAGGTGATAATATTCCGCCGCTGGCTGACCCACGGGTGCATCATCGGGTAGAATGATGATGCCATCGTGAGAGGTACCGATTCCTATTTCGTCTTCGGCGCATATCATGCCGTAGCTTTCTACGCCGCGGAGTTTAGATTTCCGTATAACAAACTCTTTATCGCCATCGTAAAGAATGCAGCCGAGATCGGCCACAATCACCTTTTTCCCCACTGCCACATTGGGTGCACCACACACTATCTGTGCCGGAGCGTCTCGCCCGAGGTCTACGGTGGTGACATGGAGATGGTCTGAGTCGGGGTGAGCGATGCAACTGACGACACGACCGACGTAAAGACCGCGAAGCCCGCCTCGTATCGCGGGGACTTCTTCTATAGATGCTACCTCAAGACCTATGGAAGTGAGGATATCGGCCATCTGTTCAGGGGTGAAATCACAATCTATATATTCTTTGATCCACTTGTAAGAAATGTTCATGACAATGGTTTTGGATTTACGCTAAAAAAGTCATGCAAAGGTACGAAAAAAACATAGAAGGCCAAAAGATTAGCAGGAAAAGTGAGAAGCGGCATTATACTGCCATCACAATTATACTGCCATCACAAATATTATATGATAATCGTTTGGTTTATTCCGTAACTATCATTATCTTTGTACCGAGATATAAGAATTATCTGCACGCTGAAAAATAATTATCTGCACGCTAAAAAATAATTATCTGCATGCTGATAATTTGATAATCTAAGTATATGGACAGTAATAGATACTATATAAATCGTGTCGTAGTCCTATAAGGAGGGCGGCGACACTCAAACTTAAAACGAAATGCGATGGCTGTACCTTACAGATTATTAAAAAACGGCGGGAAGCTGCCGCACAACAAGGAGTTTCGGGCGGTGCTCGACGAGTATGAAACCGTGGGACTGGAGCTTCTGGGCGAGCGGGTGGAGAAGGCAACGGCAATGACCGTGGCCGACCTCGTGGGAACGCTCGAGGCTATCAGATATGAACTGGCCCAACAGCTGATGCTGGGCAATCGCGTGCATCTGCCGGGACTGGGCTACTTCTCGCTCTCGGTGAAGGGAGAACTGTACGAAGACCCCAAAACGCACAAGATGCGATTGCGCAATCCGCGGGTGCGAACGGTGAACTTCCGCCCCGAGAAACAACTGCTCAAGACGCTGGCCGACACTCGGTTCGAAAACGTGACCTATCGCTATGAGCCTCATGCTACGCCTACGGCAGAAGAAATCGAGGCGGCGCTCGACAGGCTCTTCGCCGAGTCGGATTATATCTTTGTGGGCGACCTGCGCTCCGAGCTCCACCTCTCCAAGCCCGTGGCTTATCGCCTTGCCCGCCGGCTCGAGGCGGAGGGGAAACTGCACAACGCCGGCTCGCGCTATCGCAAGATGTACGTGAAAGGGGAGGGAATATGAAAACGCCTTGTCCCGAATGTTATGCCACGGACAACAGAGCCACGCCGTTGCTCCATCCCGAAGACTGTCTGCTGCATCACACACAATACGTCTGCGGCACTTGCGGCAGGTGCATCTGCATCGAGCGCGAACCGAAAAGGGGATTGCAAAGATGGAACTTCCCGTTCAGGTCGCTCGATATCGCCAAGCTGTATCTGCGAACGGCCGACCATACGATGCTGCATCCCTGTGGCATCTATGAACTGAAAGACGATAAAGGAAGGCTTTCATATAAGATATTTGGCGATGAGGCGGAAGCGGAAGCATATTTGAAAAAGAATAAGGCGAAGACGTGCACCGGTGCCCAGCCCCTCTTTCGTGCCGATACCTATCGAGAGTTTCCCAAGACGCAGGTGAGACGACTGTCGGCAGACGAGGTGGCGCGGTATCTGGCAGAGCGATGAGGATCTTTCGGGGAGATAGCGATGCTGTGGTCTGTTGCAGCAGTGAAATAGTCGGAAAATGATAAAATCAAAAAGAAGATGAAAGAAGAAATAACTTTAGTGGTTGTGGATTGTCAATACGACTTCTGCAATCCCACAGGCGCACTCTATGTGAAGGGCGCAGAAACGGCAGTGGAACATATCCTGCAGCTTATCAACACGCATGAGGGACTGGCAGAGGTGATATTCACCGTTGACTGGCATCAGGCGAGAGATGCTTCGTTTATTCCGCAGGGCGGACCGTGGCCGCCGCATTGTATTGCATTTGCGAAAGGGTCGCAGATTGACGAGCGACTTGTTCAGGCGTGCTTGGATAGAGAGATTCCCTTTCGGGTGGTTCGCAAAGGCGAGGTGATAGAAACGGAAGAGTATGGGGCTTTCCAACACGTCGAGAAGCTGGCAGACGGGGGGTATCGGCTTTCGACAATGACGGACGAAGTGACGTGTGCAAGCCATCGAATGGTGATTTGTGGCGTGGCAGGCGATTATTGTGTGCTGGAGACACTGCGAAATCTGCTCAACGGGGGACTTACGGTAGATGTGTTCGCCCGTGGCATCGCTTCAATAGATGGCGGCAGGAGGCTCAACGACTTCGTTCGCGAGCAGAAACTGACTTACTGCTAAACCGGACTCGTTTACTTAGTAGGAGTAACAACAAGGCCAAACTGCGGTAGCCTCTTAGAATGTGAATCTTACAAGAGAAGGCTCTGCGAAAGCGACATCATGACAATTAACAAGGATTTAGACTTACGCTGATTGACATTTTAGCAATGAATTTAATAATTCTGCATTAAATTCACGCATAATCGTAGGTATTACGATACTTTTTTCTTATTTTTGCAATCACATTATGATATTCTGTTAAATTCGTCGGTTAAGGCTGTATAGAGTTTTGCAGAGCTTTGTTTAATTTAATTATCAAAAGATCATGAAAAGACTACTAATTTCTTTATCATTGCTTGTTTGTGCCGCGCTTAACGTTACGGCACAGAGTGTTATCACCCTCACTACCAATAAAGCGTATGGTGATACCTTCGTTTTCAGTCCTGTACCGATGGTAGAAGGCATTGTCTCGGTTGATTGGGGAGACGGAAACAAAGTCGATTACCAATTGAGTCCGGAAATGATGCCATACAAGCTACGCCGGAAAGGAGTGCTGAAAGGTAATACTGTGAAAATATACGGAACCCTGTCTGACTTGTCCGTAACCGAACAAGGTGTTACTGCAATAAAGATTGAAGGGCAGTCAGGCCTGAAGAGTCTTGACCTAAACAAGAATGAACTGACATACGCCACGCTCGATCTTGGCGATGCAAAGAACCTTCAACGGTTGTCGCTTTCAAAGAACAAGATACACATGCTTAACCTGCGCGATTTCTCAAAATTGGAGTTCTTCGACATTTACGACAATCCGGAACTGAGCACTGTGGCATTTGCCGATGTCAATCCGAATCTGAAAATGATTTCAATGCAAAGATGTGATATCGTGCATTTTTATGATACCTACAAATTCCCAAAACTTACAAGCTTGGATTTAAGCAACAATTCGTTGATGGACATAAGCCTACCCACGGAGAAATATCCGTCGCTAACATCGCTGAACGTGAGCAGGAATATGATATCGACAATTGATGTGAGCGGCTTGCCGAAGTTAGAGAACCTTGCCGTGGCATACAACAAACTCACCCAGCTGAGCGTCGCTGCAAACACTGAACTCAAAGACCTGACAATAGCGCATAACGATATAAGCACATTAGGACTTTCAAACAACAATAAACTATCAAATCTTAACGTGAGCAATACCAAGATTACGAAACTTGATGTGTCGAAAATGGCTACGCTGAAGGCACTTTCCTGCGACTCTATCCGCATCAACCGACTCGAAGTAAGCGGACTGAAATGGCTTCGGACGCTGTCGGCAAAAGCGTGTGATCTCGAGTTCCTCGACTTCACCGCATGCTACTTCACACTGAGATACCTCTATCTGCAAGATAACAAAAACTTCACGCCACAGTCGCTGAACTTCATGTACCGGACGATACAAGACCCTAACCGTAAGGGATACATGTATGTGAAAGGATGTAACGGAGAAACCGCCGATGCAGAAAAATACCTTATGTGCAACAATCCCAATTCGCACTGGGAGATTGATGTGAAAGGCGACGGCTCCTGCTCGATGGCAGACGTGGTGATAACACAGCAACCTACCACAGGCGGAACCTACAAGGTGATGAAACGCGACATGGTGTATTCGCCCGATAAAAATGCCTTTGAACGACACTACGACGAGGTGGGCAGCGACGGTAAAGTCGTGCCGGGTTCAATCTTATGCGTGCGCTACACTGCCGAAGAAGGTAAGGAATACAAGGGCATTATGGTGAATGGGAAACTTGTTCAAGATACATTGTTTGTCGTTACTGCAAATGCTGATGTGAAGGCTGTGTTTGAAGAGCAGCAAAACGAACGGTGCATAACGCTTACCGTACCGGCAGGGCAGCAAAGCGCTTACGGTATAGGAGCAGACAACAATAACACTCCGGTGAAAATAGACTGGGGAGACGGCGTACTAAAAGACTATACCGCCAAAACGTCGTGGACATACATCGATGGAACGACAGAGGGAACACAAGTGAAGATATACGGAGATATCACATACCTGAAGTGTGAGAGCTATCCGGACTTTGCCACAGACAATAAGATTTCGGCAATAGACCTGACAAAGAACAACAAACTGAAGTATATCGACATGTATTTCAACCAACTGAAAGCAATCGATGTCACGAACCAGCCCGACCTGCTATATCTCGACGTGTCGATGAACAGTGAAATCAAGAGCATCGATGTAACGAAGTGTCCGTTGATGCTGCAACTAAAAGCATATGGGTTGGATGAATTGAACCATGTAGACGTGAAGAACAATCCGGAGCTGCAACTCATCAACCTAAAGAATACGGCACTGAGTGGTATAGACTTGACGAATAACCGGAAACTGATATGCTTGAACCTCACAAATTGCAAACTGACAAACATCAACGTGTCGAACATGCCCGATTTGAAACAGCTATATCTCAACAACAACAGCATAGAGAGCATAGACCTGAAGAACAACGCAGCACTGCTCGACCTGTCTGTAATGAAAAACAAACTTACGTCGCTCGATTTGTCGAAGAACGTGCTGCTTGAAAAGCTCGATGCAGCAGAAAACACGCTCAATGGGCTCGACCTGTCGGCAAATACCGCCATCTGGTACATCGACGTACGCGGAAACAAATGGAACGCTTGCCAGCTCAACGACTTCTACTACACACTGCCCAAATACGTAGACCCGGGAGAAGAAGTAACCGGCAAAACCACACCGACGAAACTCTGGATTGCATATGGCAATAATGAAAACGACGTGGAACACTCCGAAACACTGCTCGCAAAATCGAAGCTATGGATAATGAATTACACCAAAGACGGAGACGGAACAGGCTGCAATGAGGCATACATAACCATTCTGCCTTATGAAAACGGAGACGTAACCGTGAAAGATGCGGGAAACAACCTCGTAAAGAGCGGCTCTAAGGTGCAGAAGAACACCGAACTCACCGTTGATGCCACACCGGCGAGCGGTTACGCTTTGATTTCGGTGAAAGCAAATGGCGAAGATGTTGCAAACAATAAATTCACGGTGAAACAGGCAACCGAAGTTGTCGTGAAGTTTGCATTGGCATCTTCAATCGGTGGTGTTGAACGCACAATGGCAACCGCAGAGGGCGGCAACCACGAAATCAACATCTATACTGACAGCGAGGTAAAAGCAACCGTGCTCGGAGCAAACGGCAAGGTGCTCTTCTCTGATACCGTGTCTACAAACACATCCATCAACCTCCCCACCGGTATTTACATCGTAACGTTGCAAAACGGCACAGACACTGCAACACGCAAATTGCTTGTAAAATAAGTGTTGTGCTCAAAAGTTGGACAGTTCATTAAAAACGTCAACTATCAATCTCTCTAATGAGCCCGGTATTGTACTGGGCTCATTCCTTTTCACCTCAGTTCGATTCCTTTGTTATCATACCGTCTTCATTAACCCAAAGGAGTTCCCCATCTTTATCTTCCGCCATGGATGGCATTATATAAATCTACGCGAGTTCGGGATAAGAGAATCTTATCCAATAGCCCCAAAGGGGCGACAGATTACAGCAGAATAAAGCGCTGTAAGTGCGACAGAATACAGGCAGGTGGTGGAGCGATAGCGTAACCCCTGCATGGAAGCGTCCCCCCATCAAAACTCCGAAGGAGTGACGGAACGATAACGGACATGCTGCCATTCCATCGCCCCTTTGGGGCTTTTTCTTTTTGCGTATGCTTAACAGGGGCTTCACCCCTGCCTGTGCTCCATCGCCTCTCCGAGGCTCTTTCTTACAAGCATTGTTGGCCTTATCAACAAAAAAGCGAGTGGTACACGTCGTCACGACGCGTACCACTCTATGTGTGTATATATATAAAGGTGTTTCTTTTATGCTTCCCGCATCAGTTGCGCCGCTCGGCACTCTTTTGCTCGGAAATCAATGATTTTTGCATCGCACGGCACTCTTTCGCTCGGAAATCAATGATTTTTGCGCTGCACGGCACTCTTTCTCTCGGAAATCAATGATTTTTACGCCGCACGGCACTCTTTCTCTCGGAAATCAATGATTCCGGAACCTTTTGAGTGCCGAACGGTGTCGGCAGAGGCTAAATCCGGCTTGCAGAGTGCCGAACGGTGTCGGCAGAGACTAAATCCGGCTTGCGGAGTGTTACGGCGAGCATTTCCTTGATTATTTCGCTTTCCACAAGGGAAGGCCGAAGCAAAAACTATTCAGCGAATAGATTTGAACTTTCGAGCTATTGAATTTAAAAGCCCAGCAATAATCAATATTAGTAACCCTGCAATAGTTCGATGAACAGGTATAGAAACCTTCTGTTGCGAAATGATAAAGTTTATACTTTGGATCTGAAGACATGCCTCCTCCACCTGCTCCTCCATAGTTACCCAAAGCTGGCAAGAAGAAATACTTTTTAAGTGCAGCCGCTGAAGGTGCTCCTTGCCCTATCGTCTTTGAAACGCCATCACTCATTATGCCTGCATCAGGGTTGAGTAAATTGTCATAAACATGGTCATGATTCTTAAGCGCTGCCACCGTGGTGCTGTTCTCTGCGGCTATCTCGCTCTGCTTTTTAATCCAAGCACCGCCATGATAAATCTTTCCACGGAACAAGAAAGCGGCTTCACCATCCCAACGGATGTCGCCCTTGTCGTAATACCAAGCCAACTCCCACACGCTGGGGCAGTCCTTGGCCGATCGTGTAGCATAATAGAAATGGTTGCCGTAACCATGCGAATAAGTAAAGCTCGGCACTACGGGCGCATTGTAATTGTAAATGCGGTTGGCATCAGGCCCCGTATATTGGAGTGGAGGGCCAATAATCCAATAAGGAGCGTATCCTGGAAGCTCTGATGCCGGCTCATCAGCAGCTGTGTATAGCCCCTCGCTATAATTAGCCGGCGTTTTGTTGTGCCACATGTCCTCTATGGCATCCCACAGATAGTATTTCGTATCCGAATATTCACCAAACAAATGGGCGGTGACGGGATAGAGGGTGTTGGCATGGTAGTCTTTGGAATCGAGATGTTTCACAATGGTTCCGGTGTTGCCAGTGTTGGTGTTCTTCACGGTGTATTCCACAGTGAGCGTGTGCACGCCCGGGGCAATCACCATGTAGGAGGCGTTGCGGGCTTGGTCGGTGGCGGCGTTGCTGATGTCGAAGTTGCCGGTGTTGAGGGTGATTTCGTTCGACGAGCCCGTGCCGGTGAGACCGGTGGGGGTGAGGGTGTAGTTGCCGGCAATGTTGTTGTCGGATGTCACCTTAACAGCGGTCAAAACCCAGCCCGTTTCAGTGACATTGGTGGTGCGGGGCAGGAAGCAGAGATACGCAGACCGGTGGGTGAGCGTGAACCCATACTTGCCGGCACTCGTGCGCGTGGCTAAGGCTGTGCCGCAATCGCCACTCTCGCCGATGTGGCTGGTGGTATTGGGGGTGCCTTGTGTCTGTGTGGTGGCGATATTTACTGTGTTGTGCGACGTGCCGTTCGTGCCCGTGTAATACACGTTGTAGTTAGGCGCATTGAAGGTGCCCGAGGTGAACGTGAAGCGGCCGGTGGCT
>NZ_GL397214.1:2068022-2134369 GCF_000146675.1 Hoylesella marshii DSM 16973 = JCM 13450 | reverse complement strand
GCCTTTACCGTGAAGTCGGCCTCGGCGCTGTTGTTGTCGTCGAGCCATATCTTGTCGTTGGGCTCCCAGTAATAGGTCAATGTGCGCGCCGCGCGGTCGTAGTCGAGCGAGGTGCGCGAGAGAGGATTCTCGCCTGTATTTACTTCAGAGGTGCCCTCAAATGCCGTACCCTGCTTTTCTGTTTCGGGCGTTTCGGGTGTCTTGTCTGTCATGTCCTTTTGCGAACAGCTCGCCAATACGACGGCAAGTGCTGCTGCATAAAATAAAATCTTTCTCATTGTTGTTCTGTTTTTACTCTTGATGATTGTTTAATACTCAACGAGGTCGGGGCTAATAATCGTCCTCGTCTTCTGTTTCCCACACGCTGCCCCATGCTTTGGCATCGCCGGTGTCGTCGTCCACGCTTCCGCCGGTGTGTCCTCCTCCTTGGTCGGAACCATCGCCGGAAGTCTCGCCCGGGGTGTGTCCGCCGTAGAACGAGGTCTTCATGAGCGGGGCTTCCATCGGCATTTGATGCACTGTGATGGCAGGGGCCATGTAGTCCTGCACGGTTACTTGATTCTTGCTCATAATAATCGTTGTTTTAATGATAAATATTTAGCTTGATTTTTGCCTTTCCGCACTTGGAAAACGGGTACGAAAAAGCGAACAAAGGGAACTTCTTGGAGCCCTTTGTTTATGGGAAATGCACGCAGCCTTACGCGCGCGCGTACAATAAAATATCGAATGGAGATTACGCCAGGTGCGAATGTGTGTGTGTGTGTGTGTGTGTGTGTGTGTGTGTGTGTGTTAGCAAATTATTTGAACTGACCAAATATAATGTGTTAAAAGACAAAGGAAAACACACGTTTCTCTTTACCTCGCTGATACCTTTATATAATAAGGATGGTCTGCTCATGAATACTTGCTTTTGCACCTTAACGTCTTTGATTACCGCCGCAAAGGTACATAAAGAATCTTAAGCAAACAAGAGAAAAGCAAAAAACTTTGCACTATCTTTGCAAACAACCATGTGGATTTCTAAAGAAAACAGCGACAGACTATTGGCCTTGATACGAAACGGCGGGGCGATGACGGGGGGCGACAAACTGAACCTTATCTTCCAATTGAGCATTCCGGCCATTCTGGCGCAGGCAACCAATGTGTTGATGTTCTACATCGATGCGTCGATGGTGGGCATGCTCGGTGCCAAAGCCTCAGCAGCCATCGGTATCGTGGAGGCGGCTACATGGCTCTTCGTTGGGCTCTGCGTGGCCGCTGCCATGGGATTTTCGGTGCAAGTAGCCCACTTTATCGGTGCCAATGACTTCGTGAAAGCACGGCAGGTATTGCGTCACGCGCTGGTGTGCACTTTCATCTTCAGTCTGCTCATCGCCATCGTCGGTGCATCCGTCGCTTGGCGACTGCCCTATTGGTTGGGAGGAGGAGCAGACATCGCGGCCGATGCCACCTATTATTTTCTTGTCTATGCTCTTGTTACTCCGTTTCTACAAATAGAGGTACTCTCGAGTGCCATGCTGAAGAGTTCGGGAAACATGCGGATTCCCAGCTTACTGAGCATTTTGATGTGTGTGATGGACGTAGCATTCAACTACCTCTTCATCTACGATACACACGAAGTGTCATGGCTCGGGTTGCATATCATCGTGCCCGGAGCGGGATTAGGCGTGCTCGGCGCAGCCATAGGGACGGCTCTCTCCATCACGATTACAGGATTGGTGCTGGCATGGTTCGCATTGTTTAAATCGGCAGCACTGCGCATCACTCAAGACAAGATGCCTTTCAAATGGGTATGGGATTATGTGTGGAATGCGGTGAAAATCAGTGCCCCGATGGCAGCGCAATACTTCCTCATGGGCAGTGCACAAGTGGTGAGCACCATGATTGTTGCGCCGCTGGGCAACTTCGCCATCGCTGCCAACACATTTGCCGTCACAGCCGAGAGCCTCTGCTATATGCCCGGCTATGGTATCGGCGATGCCGCCACCACATTGGTCGGACAGAGCGTGGGTGCCGGCAGGCGCGATCTCTGCCGCAGTTTCGCCCGTATGACGGTATTCACGGGTATGGCGGTGATGGCCGTCATGGGTGTGGTGATGTATGGGCTGGCACCTGAGATGATTGGCATGATAACACCCGTCAAGGAGATTCGCGAACTGGGTATTGAGGCTTTGCGCATCGAAGCCTTTGCCGAACCGATGTTTGCTGCCTCTATTGTGACCTACAATGTGTGTCTCGGGGCAGGCGATACGTTACGGCCTTCGCTCATCAATCTGTTCAGCATGTGGTGCGTGCGCCTCACGCTGGCAGCTGTTCTCGCACCCTTTTACGGACTCAATGGCGTATGGATGGCCATGGCTGTGGAACTGACGTTCCGCGGAAGTCTATTTCTCATTCGACTGTATCGCGGAAAGTGGATGAGAAATGTGAAGCCATCACCGACTCCACGTCCGTAGAAAAGATGCAGAAAGCCGCCCCTTTACACTACAATACCCGCAAAGCGAACACACAATTGCTACCAAACCATGCTGTCGGAAACGTATCGCGCTTGAGTCCGCGCTTCTTCCACCATTTCTTCTATCACCGCACGCGCAGTTTTAATTTCCTTAATGGCCGATGCTATCTGCCCTATCTCCAATTCTCCGTCTTCCATGTCACCCTCAAAGATACCACGTTTGGAGGCTGCGTGTCCTAATATGTCTTTGAGTTCGACGACATCGGCACCGCGGTTCTCTGCCTCTTCGATACGACGGAAAAGGGCATTTTTTACGAGGCGTGTGGGTGAGAGTTTCTTCAACGCCAGCATCGTATCTCCCTCTTCCAAAGCAATGCAACGCTTTTTAAACGCTTCAGAGGCGCTACTCTCTGCCGTCAACGCAAACGCCGTACCCACTTGCACCCCCTCGGCACCCAGCGCAAAGGCAGCTGCCATGGCGCGACCGCTACCGATTCCACCGGCAGCTATCAGCGGGAGGTTCGTTGCTTGCCGTACCTGCGGTATGAGTGTAAGCGTAGTTGTTTCCTCACGCCCGTTGTGTCCGCCGGCCTCAAATCCTTCGGCCACAATGGCATCAACGCCGGCTTCTTCGCATTTTCGCGCAAACTTACTGCCCGACACCACATGCCCCACTTTGATACCATGGTCGTGAAAGAGCGAGGTAAACTTCTTCGGACTGCCGGCCGAGGTGAAAACGATGGGCACTTGTTCGTCGATTATCAGTGCAATGAGGGTATCGATTTCGGGATACATCAGCGGCACATTCACTCCCCACGGAGCGGTGGTTGCGTCTTTCATCTTGCGGATATGCGCCTTCAACGTATCGGGATGCATGGAGCCGGCACCAAGCAGTCCCAGTCCGCCGGCATTGCTCACGGCGGAGGCGAGCCGCCAACCGCTACACCAAACCATCCCTCCTTGCACAATGGGGTATCGAATACCAAAGAGTTCTGTAATTCTGTTTGCTTTCATCTCTATATGGAGTTGTATTTTGTTCGCTGCAAAGATACGGAAAGAGGGGTAATATGTGTATCTTTGTATCGCGAAAAAGCGGTATGAGAAAGAAAAAAAGTATTTTTCGTGTAGTTTTTCGCCGGCATGGATGTCTAATAGATAGAGCATAAAAACAAAAGACGAACATGAACGCATCGGAAAGCGAATTTACAGCCCTCATCAAAGCACACAAGAGCACGATATACACCGTGTGCTACATGTTTTCCAAGGAACAAGAAGAGGTGGCCGACTTGTTTCAGGAGGTGATGATAAACCTTTGGAAAGGATTCTCTTCCTTTCAGGGACGCAGCCAGCTGAGGACATGGATTTATCAAGTAAGCCTCAACACCTGCATCACATTTGAAAGGAAGAAAAAGCGGCGAGCGGCACTGCCTCTGTCGATGAACATCAACCTCTTCGACGACAGCGACAACGACACCCGGCAGGTAGCGCTCCTGCATGCCAGAATCCATCGACTGCAACCTTTCGATCGCGCCATTGTGCTGCTATGGCTCGAAAACCTGAGTTACGAGGAGATAGGTGCCATTGTCGGCATCACAGCCAAGCACGTGTCTGTACGTCTTTACAGAATCCGAGAACAGTTAAAAGCTATGTCAAATCCATCACATCTATGAAAACAATGAAAACAAATTCTAACAACAAGTGGGACGAGATGCGGAGCCAACTCGCCATTCTAAACGACAAAATAGAGAACGAAACAATTGTGGACGACCGCCATATCCGGCATTCCATGAAAAACAAGGTTGCTTGGATTCATCGATATGTCCGTTTTGAAATCTTCGTGCTACTACCTTTGCTGCTGGCAGCCGGTGCTGCGGAGTACTGCATTTTCCATTTCTCCATGGGCTTTGTTGCTTTCGCGTTATTCTTCATTGCGGCCGACGTGATCTTCGATTACATTGTCAATACCCGTAAGATGAGCGGTATCTTCGAGGGAAACCTCATTGTAGCCCGTCGCCAACTGATAGAGATAAAACGCCTTCGTACATTGCGAATCGTTATTTCCATTCCGTTTACCATCATCTTCATCCTATGGCTTATTTACGAGGTAACAGCATTTACAGGGTATCTCGACCGCGAATTCCTGCTATTCCTCGGTATCGGGCTTTGCGTTGGAGCCATCTTTGCCACCGTATTCTTCCGCAGCATGCAGCAAACCAACAATGCGCTCATCCGACAAATCGACGAACTGACCAGCGAAGAGCGGGAAACACCGACCTATAACTAACAAACAAATATTCATATGAGTAAAAGATTATTTATCATCGTCCTTGGGCTGACTGCCATCCTTTCGGCCAACGCACAGTTGCTTTATAAGATTTCGGGGAAAGGACTCCGGCAACCGTCTTACATCATCGGCACCTATCATCTGGCCAATCCCACGTTCTCCGACTCTATCGCCGGCATGAAAGATGCGTTCAAATCCGTAGAACAAGTATATGGAGAGGTAGACATGACCCATATGTATGAGCCTGCGAATATGCAGAAAATGCAGAAGGCCATGATGCTTCCCGACGGACAAACACTTACATCGCTACTCTCGGCCGACGAGCTTCAGAGGCTCAACAAGTTCCTGACGGCCACGATGGGTGCTGACCTGACCAACCCGATGGTGGCATCACAGCTAAACAAACTCACGCCGGTTACCCTTACCACGCAACTTGAGCTCATCTTGTTTCTAAAGAAAAACCCTGTGGCTTTCGACCCGACCAACACTTTCGACGGTTATTTTCAGAAGCTAGCGGCCGAACAAGGGAAAGGTGTCGGCGGATTAGAGACGATAGATATGCAAATCAACACCCTTTTCAAAAGCCAATCTCTGCAACGACAGACCCAACTGCTGATGTGTATAGTCGATAACCCCGACTACAACGAGCTGTTGGCCGAGCGAATCGTTCGTGCTTTTTATACGCAGAACCTAACCGAAATAGGAAAGATTTTAGAGGAAAAACGCCACGACAGTTGCGATGAGACACCGGAAGAGAGAGAAAAAGAACTCGACGGCAGAAATGTCGATTGGGTGAGCAAGATGCCTGCCATCATGGCTGCCAAGCCTACATTCTTTGCCGTAGGGGCTGCACATCTGCCGGACAACAAAGGCGTTCTCGAATTATTGAAAAAAGCGGGCTATACCGTTGAAGGAGTGAAATAAGAACCGTAACTATGAAAAAATACATATTTCTATTAACGGCCTTTTTATGGACAGGCCTCTTGTCATATGCGCAAAACGCAGACATCAAGACGTTGACAGATTCGGCCAAAGCCGGAAGTATCAACGCACAGATAGATTTAGCCTTAACCTATCTCTATGGAGACAGTGCCGAGGTGAACCATCAAGAAGCCTTTCGGTGGATTAGCAAGGCAGCCGATACGGGCGATTCGTTTGCCAAATGTGTGCTCGGTGAGTGCTATGAGAATGGCTACGGTGTAGCCCCCAACCTTCAGAAAGCCGTAGACCTCTACATGGAGGCCGCGGCCAACCATGTAAACAGGGCTTCGTTGTGGCTCTCCGTGATGTATGAATACGGCAACAAGGTGCTACATCGCGACCTGTCGAAGGCTTTCCTCATGGTGAAACAGGCTTTAGACAACGGCAGCAAGAGTGCACCTTTGCTCATCGCCAAGTATTACTTCAATGGTTGGGGTGTGGAAAAGAGCAAGGAAGAGGCCATCAAATGCCTGCGCCAAGCCGCCGAAAACGGGTTGGCAGAGGAAGCCAATGCCTATATCAAGAATATCGAAAGGAATGATACGCTCAGTCTTTATGAACTTGAATTCAGAATACTGCCGCGTCTGATGAACTCGGTTCAAGCAGATGAGACGCAGGAAGCACGCCTGACAGATATGGAGGGATTGAGCATTACCTATGGCTCTTACTTTATCTCCCACTACGAATTCGACTGGGCAGACATCAAGACCGAGCGCGTAGACCTCTCCGACGGGGCATTTCTCATCCTCTATACCATGCCTGACCCACCGGAAACCCCGCTGTGCAAATACATGGCTACAGTGGTAGACAAGGCACACCATCGGTTTGCCTATTACACGCTGGAGAAGTCGGCTATGATACCTTGGTTCTTCTGTGGGGTAGCATCAGATATGACACATCTTAACTTCGGTCCTTTTAAAGACAAGCCAACCCAAAAGAACTTCATCAAGGCCGTGCTCGGTAACTTTAGCAAACGCACTGCACCGCAGGCTCAAACGGTTTACGAGGTGTCAGACAAGGAAGAAAAAGACAGGTAAATTGCTTTGTCGATACCTCGGCTTCTCGCTTTATTATCCCCGCTCCTGTCGGTAAAAGCCCGGCGGGTACGGGGATTTTACATGTCTTGTCGGCAGTAAAAATTACTTCTTTTACTACTATCATACAGAAAAGTACGCGAGTTCGGGATAAGAGGTCTCTTCTAATACCCCCGTCGGGGCTTACAGTCCGATAGCCTTATCCCGAACTCGCGTAGTTAGATAATCAAGTCGATGAAACAGGGTTTATCATCGTCTTTACAATAGGAAATACAAATTCCCAAACGTGGATAACGACTTATCCAAACGTGGAGAATGAGTTATCCAAACGTGGAGAACAAATTATCCAAACGTGGAGAACAAATTATCCAGACTTGGAGAACAAATTATCCAAACGTGTATAATGAGTTATACAGACGTGGATAAGGGATTATAAGCATGTGATGGGAATTTAATATTCCTTATATCTCATGAGGTGAAATCATATTGTAAAGGCGGTTGTCCTCTAACTATCTACGTGAGTTCGAGATAAGAGAATCTCATCCAATAACTCCAAAGGGGCGACAGAAAACTAAACTCAATCCTCTGTCACTCCTACGGGATTCATCTTTCTGCACATGCTTGTCAGGGGTGGCGCTCTTACGAGCTTCACACCCTGCCTAAGGTCTTACGCCCCGTCGGGGCTTATCGTTCGATAGCCTTATCCAGAACTCGCGTAGAAAAGTCCTCCTTTCTCCACACCTTCCAACCAAAAATTGCAACGCTCCCAACAGCTGTCAGGAACATTGCAATCTCCATTTAATCACTAACTTTATACTAAAAAAACAAAATCTATTCGCGTATGACTACCGTCACCCCACGGGCAGCCTGTGCACCCATGACGAGAGCTTGCTCAATATCTGCCGTCTTGGAGGGACCTGAAATGAATGTTCCAAAACCATAGTCGGTAAACTTAATCAGCGGATAAGCCTCGTGCATGTTGTGCACAATTTTGTCCTTATCGATAAGAATGACCAACTCTTCCGCAATGAAACAGAGAGCTTTCTCCTTCATGGTCTGGGGAACCCAGATACAACCATTCTCTGCAACGCCCAACTCTCCCTGAAGAACGGCTACGTCCGTGCCGTTCAAATCTTGTGCCTCGGCCACGGTATCGGGATTCCGGTCGGCAATCGAGATGCCTTCCACGTTACTTGCAAAGACCTTTGCCTCGGGGTATAGCTCCTTAATGACAACATTCAGGTCGTCAGACTTCGAGACCGTTTTCACCTTTCCGCCCACGGCTTCGCTTATTTTCTTAAATTGTTCCAACACGTCAGGATAATGTATACCATCTATGTTCATATCCGGCATATCGTATTGGTGACGTGTGTTCTGCCTCAGTCGGGCAAACAAATCTTCCTTCTTCATCTTACTTTTCCTTTCTTCCATAAGGTTTGGAACGATTCTTTGGGGAATACCATCATTTCATGTCCCATACCCCAGGCATTGAGACTGTCGTTATACATCAGGAACCGTGGCATCACATTGGCCATCGGAGCCATGGAGAGTGCCGTATTATATACCATCGGATGGTTGAACACAAAGCTCATTCCCTGCGACATGAGCTTCTTCACAGGGTTGGCGCGGCCAAAGGAGTCGAGTTGCTGACGCCAACGGTATATCTGCTCGCCCAAGTCTATCTTGGCTGGACACACGTTGCTACACGACAAGCATAGCGAACAGGCCGATACGTTGTCGGCGTATTTACGCGGGTCTTTCAGCATTCCGAGGTTCACACCGATAGGCCCCGGTATGAAATAGGTGTAAGAATAACCGGTGGAACGACGATACACGGGACATGTGTTCATGCAGGCACCACAACGGATACACTTAATGGTTTCAAAGTGCTCATCGTTGGCTATGATGTTGCTCCTGCCGTTGTCTACGAGCACCACGTGCATCTCTGCCCCCGGACGTGCCTGACGGAAATGGGAGGTGTAGGTGGTGGTGGGCTGTCCCGTGCCGCACCGGCATAGCAACCGTTGGAATACGGCCAGCGAGCGGTAGTCGGGCACAAGCTTTTCAATGCCCATAGCCACGATATGAAGTTTCGGCATCGAGGTGCTCATGTCGGCATTGCCTTCATTCGTGCAGACCACAACGTCGCCGGTCTCTGCCACACCGAAGTTACAACCTGTCAGACCCGCATCGGCATCCATGAAGTTGTCTCTCAGGTGATAACGGGCACAGCGCGTCAGATAGGTGGGGTCGTGGTTGCCTATCTCCTTACTGATACCCCTGCGCTCAAACTCTTCGCCGATGGCATGACGGGTAATGTGAAGGGCTGGCATGACGATATGACTTGGCTTTTGACCCATCAACTGGATGATACGCTCGCCCAAGTCGGTCTCCACCACGTCGATACCGTTCTTCTCTAAATAGGGATTCATCTCGCACTCTTCGGTGAGCATCGACTTACTCTTTACGAGTTTCTTTGCGTTGTGTTCCTTTAAAATGCCGAGTACAATCTCGTTAAATTCATTGTCGTTCTCCGCCCAATGCACGATAACACCCCTACTTTCCAAGTTCTTGGAGAACTTCTCTAAGTAATCGGCAAGATGAGTAGCCGTGTGACGCTTTATTTGGCTGGCATGTTCACGCAGGTCTTCCCATTCAGGAAGTGCAAAGGCTTGCACGTCACGTTTCTCACGCACCCCATAAAAGGTCTTATCGTGTCTTGTTATTTTCTCAGAGTCTTGTAGGAACTCATGGGCTTTTCTTGAATGTACTGTACTCATAATCCGGCTGCTAAAATCTGTACGACATGTATGAACTGTATAGGTGTCTTTTGGCGACGTGCAATTCCTTGCATGTGCATGAGGCATGAACTGTCGGGGCCTGTCACGTATTCCGCTCCCGTATCTGCATGGCGCTTCACCTTATCGATGCCCATTCTTACAGATACGTCCGGCTCTTCCACGGCAAACATTCCGCCGAAACCGCAACATTCGTCCTTACGCTCGGGCTCTACCACCGTAATGCCTTCCACCATATTCAGCAAATCGATTACCTTGTTGAACGGGGGGATATTGAGCTCGCTGGGTGCCGAGAGGCCTAATTCACGCACACCATGACAACTGTTGTGCACACTTACTTTGTGAGGGAACTTGCCCGGCAGCGACGTTACTTTGAGAATGTCGTGCAGGAACTCCACAATATCCTTGATTTTACCCGAGGTTATGCACTCGTGCTTTCCCTTCATGATTTGCGGATAGTTTACCTTTACAAAGGCTGCACACGACGCTGAGGGTGACACGATGTAGTCGAAATCCTTGAACATATCCTCGAATTTCTCTATCAAGGGTATGGCCTTATCCTGAAAGCCTGCGTTAGCCATTGGCTGTCCGCAACAGGTTTGCTTGAGCGGATAGGTCACATCCACACCTAAATGTTTTAGAAGTTTGTATGTGGCGATGCCCGCTTCAGGATACAATGCATCCACATAACATGGGATAAATAAACCGACTGTCATATTATATAGGTTATATTCGCTAAACTGTTTTTCGCATTTGCAAATATAATGAAATTCCTTTGTTTATGAATAAAGTCCTATCAAAAAGCACCACTATTAATAAGTTTTAACGGTTTTGCTTACAAATAGAGCCCCAGAACTCCCTTTTCCCTTTCATTCTGCACGCAAAAAGGAATATCTATGATGCACAACGAGATAACAGTCCATCCGTACCCCGTATTCTAAGGTACTACCGCTGTTTTAACCCCAAGCGGTCATAAGAACCGGTACAGATGGCGTTTGTACATGGAAGGTCGGCAACCTTTCTTATAAGAAATACCATTTGATACTCATACAAAAGGAGAAACATTTTAACGGTAAGCCCATGGCTGTTTTGAAAAAATTGGCTATATTCGCACCATCTACCCATACATAAATACCTATCATGACAAACAGAACACTCTTTATTCTATCTTTTCTGCTCGCTGCCACGGTGTGTCGGGGGCAAAACGATTCCGTGCGTATCGACAGCGTACTCCATGCCTTGCCCGAGGTGCTGGTGAAAGGTGAACGTCCTATCGTAAAGGTGGAGAACGGACAATTGGTGTACGATGTGCAACGGCTTACCGCCCAAAGAGGTATCAACAACCTCTACGACGCGGTGAAAGAGCTACCGGGCATCATGGAGCAGAACAAACAACTGCTCTTAGGTGGTCAACCGGTGACACTCATCATCGATGGCAAAGTGACCACGATGTCGGCCGAACAAGTGAAGACCTTGCTCCAAAGCATGCCTGTGAGCCGATCTAATCGCATTGAAGTGATGTACAATGCGCCTGCCCGTTACCAAGTGAGGGGTGCCGTTATCAACATAAGCCTCAACCATATTGCCACGACTTTCCGGAATGTGCAGGGAGAGCTGAACGGCAATTACGAACAAACACACGATGCCACGTTCAACGAGGGAGTGAGCCTTATCTATTCCGACCGCCATCTCTCGGCAGACATTCTCTACACGTTCCGCCACGGCAACACTTTCTCAGCCTTAGAGAACATCGCGCAACACTCACAGAGCGACGGCACAACACACCGTATAGAGAGCACCCAACGCACCCCTGACCGGTTTCGGCTGCACAATTACCGCCTCGGACTCGACTATACTTTTGCCAAGAATCACGTCATGAGCTTCGTCTATTCCGGCTCATACGACTCGTCAGACGGCGTGAGTGGGAGCATCGGTATGATTGTCTCCCGTTATACGTACGACACCCACAACACCCTGCATAACCTCCGATGGGATTACCGGTTGCCGTTCGGTCTCAAAGCGGGTGTGGAATATACCCATTACGATAGCCCCGAGACGCGCCACCTTACCAGCAATAAGTTAGGTACAAAGTACAATTTCCGCGCCGACAACGGGCAACGCATCAACCGCTGGAAGGCTTTCTTGTCACAAGAACACGACATCAAAGGGGGCTGGGGTATCAACTACGGTGCCATCTTCACCCATACCAACGACCATAGCTTCCAGCACTACGTAAAGACAGATGCCGGTGCAGCCGACGTGCCTTCCAACAGCAATACGCGGAAAGTGGAGACCCTTGTGAACATCTATGCCGGTTGCAACAAGGCGTTTGGCAAGAAACTGAATGCCGACTTCTCGCTCGCTGCCGAATACTACCACAATGAGGCATGGAAAAGGTGGGATTTCTACCCCGTGTTCAACCTCACCTATCGGCCTTCCGTTACCCACATCTGGCAGCTCGGTTTGAGCAGTAATAAACGGTTTCCCCCGTTCTGGACATTGTCGGACTTCACCGCGTACATGTACGGTGGCTATGGCGAGGTACATGGCGACCCGCATCTGCGCCCTTCCAATAACTATACAGGGTCGCTCGTCTACCTGTTTAAACGCAAATACCAACTGAAGTTATGGTTCTCGCATACCGATCGGTACTTCACCCAATTACCCTATCAACGGCAAGACAAGCTCATTGTAGACTACCGCTACCTGAATTTCAACTACCAACAGCAGGGCGGTCTGCAAGCCTATGTGCCGGTCAGCATCGGACAACGTCTGCGTACCAATATCATCGCCTTAGGGATATGGCAACACGAAAAGGCCATGCGGTTCCACAACATTCCCTTTAATCGCAAGCGTATCTTCCTGATGGGCATGCTGAAAAACACGCTCACAGTAGCCTCGAAACCCGATATTGCCGTGAATCTCGATGGGAAGATACGCACCAAAGCCCTGCAAGGTATCTACGACCTCCCTACAAGTGGCTCGGTAGACTTCTCGGCACGATGGAACTTCGATGGCAACCACGCCACACTTCGCCTCTACTGCAACGACCTCTTCCGCACAAGTGTTATCAATCCTGAGATAGATTACGCCACACAACATCTACGCATGCACTACTCTTGTTATCAGGAAATAGGCCTCTCCTTCACCTATCGCTTCGGCGGCTATAAGGAAAAGAAACGCGAAGAGGTGGACACCTCGCGCTTCAAATAGGCAGACGCTTCTCTGCACTTTCTGCACCCTGTTTGCAAAAAAAATGGGGACAAAATATGGTATATATCGGATGAAATGACGATATTTGCAGGACAAAACACCACTCGGAGCAGCACTACAACACCCTCCGAGCAGGACTGAACGGAAATAAAACCCACGATAAGATGAAAAAACATATCCTCTTGCTTATCATCGTCGCTGCACTCTGCACGGGCGCAACGGCACAAAAGAAGTATGCGGTCTACGCTGTAGGATTCTACAATCAGGAGAACCTCTTCGATACATGCCACGACGAGGGTAAACGAGACTACGAGTTTCTGCCCAACGGTTCCTACAAATGGAACGGACTGAAATACGAGCATAAGCTGCGCAACATGGCTCGCGCGTTGGCCGATATGGGCACCGACATACTGAAGAACGTGGGGTGCGCGTTCATCGGTCTTAGTGAGGTGGAGAATGCTCGTGTATTGACAGACCTCGTAGCACAGGAACCGTTGAAGAACCGTGGCATGCAGTTCGTGCATATAGAGGGACCTGACCGACGTGGAGTGGACTGCGCATTGCTCTACAATCCCGCTCTCTTCACGGTGCAGAAGTCTACACTCCACCCCTACGTGCAGGAGATAGAGAAAGACAGTGCCTTTTACACCCGCGGCTTTCTTACCGTGGAAGGTACATTGGCCGGCGAGTCTGTAGCCGTCATTGTGTGTCACTTGCCAAGTAGATTCAGCACCTCGTTCTATCGGGAATCAGGTGCACGCCAAATGAGAGTCCTTAAAGACAGCCTGCTCATGGCGAACCCATCCACCAAGGTCTTTATTATGGGCGACATGAACGACGACCCTACCGACCGCAGCATGCACGAAGTGCTGGGAGCAAAGGAGGAGATAGCCCTCACGGGAAACGGGGAGATGTATAACCCGTGGTACAATCTGTTGGCAAAACAGGGCATCGGTACGCTCAGCTATCAGGGTTCATGGAACCTCTTCGACCAGATTGTAATGACTCCGAACCTGCTCGACCGCACGGGCAAAAAGGATTTTTCCTCCCTTACCTATTGGAAAAATCGTATCTGCAAGTTCAACTATTTGTTGCAGACAGAGGGAAAGTACAAGGGAAGTCCCAAACGTACTACGGCCGGAGGAGTATGGCTCGACGGGTTCTCTGACCACCTGCCCGTGGTCGTTTACCTCATCAAGGAACAGAAATAGGCCGTCCTATTCGTGTCGGAATCCCAAAGCATGCCGGTGCATATGACTGAGTTACCCGTAGAACATCACCCTTTCAAACCTTTCCTCCCCGAAGGCTGCAGGTTGCTTATGCTGGGTAGTTTCCCGCCCGCCCCGAAACGTTGGTGCATGGAGTTCTATTATCCCAACTTCATCAACGACATGTGGCGCATCATAGGTCTTATATTTTTCGGTGACAAACAGCATTTCGTAGACATTGAACACAAGACTTTCCACATCAATGCACTCGTATCATTCCTCACCCGCTGTGGTATCGGGCTCTACGATACGGCCTGCGCCATTAGGAGAACCCGCAACAGTGCAGCCGACAAAGACTTAGAAATCGTGGAAGAAACCGACCTTGATGCCCTGTTAGACCGCATTCCGACATGCCGTGCCGTGGTAACGACAGGGCAAAAAGCTACCGACGTGTTTTGTCAACATTTCCACATCACCCCTCAACCTGCCGTAGGCAACTATGCTTCCTTTCGCTACAGCACCCGTGAGATGCGGCTCTATCGCATGCCAAGCAGCTCACGTGCCTATCCCATGAAAGTAGAAAAGAAAGCCGAGAAATACCGTTCTATGTTTAAAGAACTATACCCCGAAGATATACCCAACCGCCATGAATGAAATCAACGCTATACTCAACGAACGCAAAGTAACCGTTATTGGCATTGCCGGAGGTACAGGATCGGGTAAGAGCACCGTAGTGCGCAAGATTGTGGAAGCCCTGCCGCCTCACTATGTGGCCGTAGTGCCGCTGGACTCTTACTACAATGATACCACAGGCATGACCGATGAGGAACGCCACGCCATCAACTTCGACCATCCCGATGCCTTCGATTGGAAGCTGCTTATCAAACATGTAGACGAACTGCGAAACGGCATGTCTGTCGAACAACCCACCTACTCGTACCTGAAGTGTAACCGATTGAAAGAGACCATCCATGTAGATGCCAAACCTGTTATCATCATCGAAGGCATCATGACATTGCTCAACAAACGGTTGAGAGACATCATGGATCTAAAGATTTTCGTAGACTGCGACTCAGATGAACGCCTGATACGCAATATCCAACGCGATATCATCGACCGCGGTCGTACCGTTTCGATGGTGGTAGAACGCTATATGAAGGTGCTCAAACCCATGCACGAACAGTTTATTGAGCCGACCAAACGCTATGCCGACCTCATTATCCCGCAGGGTGGAGATAACGTCACGGGTATCGGCATCCTGTGCAAATACATCGAAGGATTGATAGGGCAACGCCCATAAAATAGCACAGAGCTACCAACAAGCGGGCTTGTCGCATGGGGCAATCGCCATTCTCTTTATCCCCAATCGGCCATGAGACGCCATACAGATGGCGTTTGTACGTGGCACAGATGCCGTTTGTCCTACGTACAGATGGCGTTTGTATGTAGATGGGTCGGCAACCTTTCGCGGTGCAAATCGTATCGGTTGGGAGATTCTGTCGCACCTACAGCGCTCCATTTAGGGAATTGCCCTATACCCAGCGCTGCGCGCTGGGCTGATGTCTTGCGCTCTTGCAGAGCTTGCCCCATCAATCATACGATGATTTTAGGGCATCTATGTGCCCTGCAATGCTACTTTTGGGAGGCTTGCATTGCACCTCATACTATAATAATAGGGTATTGATGCACCCGCCATCATACTCATGCAAAACTTACATTGCACCTTATGTCATATACAAAAGGGGAGAGATGCAGCCTGTCTTGCGTGACATGGTCGTTTCTCTCCCCCTCGCGAATGCTTTTATTTGCCGGAAAATGTGGATTAAGGCTTCATTACCTTTCGTCCATCAACGATATAAAGCCCCCGAGTTAGACGGTCGAACGGCACGACAAGGCGCATACCTTGAAGTGTATAGACCGTTTGCCCATGTGCAGGGTGGTAGACCGCTGCGGGTTCGATACCCGTAGAAGTGCGGCTAATGGTCACTTCGGTGCAGGCTGTCTCGCCATCCAAGAACGTGTATTCACCACGCTCTAACCCAATGACAGCATCTGCGGGGAAGGTGACTGTGCTGCCACCTTTCAGTTCGATACCCTTGCTTGCCTTAAACGCTGCTGCATTGCCGGCATCTACCACATGGGCTTCGATACCATCAAGCACGAGCTTACCGGCATACGAACGAATACGGCCGTTGGATTCGATGGTAATGCCACCCGAAAGCATGAGGTCATCGAAAGCGAAAATACCGGCATTGCGTTCGGGCACTGTCATGGTAAGCCGCCCGTCTCCTACGATATGCAACGGGCACTCATCACCGGAAATCGCAGCACCATCGGTCGTCGAGATACTATTATCGCCCGTAAAACGAATGGTATACAGAGATTCGGTACCCTCCGGAACATGTATTCCGCGACCATTCTTCTGCGTGGTTTCAATCACCGCATTGCTGAGTGTGAGTGTGCGCGTGGCGGGGTCATAAGTCACCGTACCGCTCTTGATAGCCGTAAAACCGTTTGCGGCCGTGATAGCGGTGTAGTTGGAAGAGGTAATCATCTTGCCTCCAACCTTGATGTCATAGTCTTTGGCATGCACGGGAATCATGATCCATGTTGCTGCAAAGGCCATCAGAAATGTGAGTAAATTTGGGTTTTTCATTGTTGTTTGTTGTTTAAATGTTACGATATAGTATAGTAAATTCCGGCCGTTATGGAGTATCGTCTTGGTATGACCAAGGAGGAAACTGTCGAGATAGTGCACAAGACACGTTTCCATATCGGGACACTTCGCCCAAAACTCACGAGGCCTTTGTGAGCGATGAGCCGATTCGTCGAGCATCAACGACAGTTATCTTATGCAAAGATAGGAAATATATCCTCTCCCAACAAGCATGCCTCTGCTTTTATCATGACCGATTGGGGTCTTAGGGTCGGAAAGTGACGATTGGTAAGTCGGCATCCGTGCCCCGTACAGATGGCGTTTTGTACCGGGAAAGGTCGGCAACCTTTTTCGGCGCAAGCCGTATCGGTTGTGAGATTCTGTCGCACCTACAGTGCTCCATTTAGGGGAAACGTCCTATACCCTGCGCTACGTGCAGGGCTGACTTATTACGCGCTTATAGCACTGACATTGCGTCTCGTACTGTTATAACAGCAGCTCGGGATAGAAGAATCTTATCTATTACTGTCCCCTATAAACCTTTTCCGTATATCGGAGTTAGGCGCTGAAATTCAAACGAGGTTTTTCTGCCATCTGCCATGGACGATGGCAGTTTTTTAATTATTTTCTGCCATCCGCCGTGGCGGATGACAGTTTTTTGATTATTTTCTGCCATCCTCCGTGGAGGATGACAGTTTTTTGATAATTTTCTGCCATCCGCCGTGGCGGATGACAGTTTTTTGGTTATTTTCTGCCATCCGCGCTGGCGGATGACAGTTTTTTTGTCGTCTGCGCTGGATGATGACAGTTTTTACTCATTGCCAATCGATTTTCATCTCGTGCATGGAAATCCGCAGAACGATGAACCCATCATCATGACTGAAAAAGCAAATGCGCCACCAAAAGAACTTGATTTATTTCATTAGGGAGGCTTGGTTTTTCAAAAAGAAGAATGCGGAATTACCTATATAAAGGCAATCCCACAAGGATTTATGTGTGCGAACGGCTATTGGGCACATGATGCATTGTGCATTAACCTCCAATCGGTCATGAAACAGCTCATCTAACATCTTATGATGACATGGCTCCCTGACAAACTCTCATGGCCGGTTGGGGGTAACACTGGATTTTACTAAAGACCGCTCACCCTAAACAGAGATAACAATCTTTTTCAGAAGCTGTTTTTTCTACATGAAAAGTTGTTATATAAAAAAGAAAAAACTATATTTGCAGCAGAATACTTGGCGTGTAGCGACACGCAAGTCTACTAAAACGTAGCAATAATACCCTAAAAACATATTGATTACTCACTGTTTTAAAATGAAACGCTTATGAACCGAAAGAAGACTCATTCTGTTTTGCTACCAATGTTATGGGTAGCTTTGCTCGCCTTGTCCTTGCCGTTGCAAGCACAAAGCGGTGAATCGAAACTGACGTATGTGGCCGACGGAAGCAATGCTGTACAGAGCTTTTCCGTGCGCACAACCTATCCGAACACGAAGGTTACCGTGACGTTCCCTGATGGTATCGTTGCCGAGGCCGTGAGCGATGGCGAATACCGCCTTACTCAGTTTGCCCATCGTATCAAAGATGTTGCCGCCCCGTGGACAATAGAAATCAAAACGGAGGGCATCGCTTCCTTTGCCTCGCAGCAAACGGGTATTACAAATGTGACGCTCGAAGGCTGTAAGGAAATCAAACGGATTACTTTGCCTTATCAAAACCTTGAGAACATTCAACTATCCGGACTTGGAGAATTGGAAGAACTGTACCTGCAAGGCAACACGAAGCTCCGCACCGTAGATGTTGCAACCCTCACATCGCTGAAGATTCTCAACCTATCCAACACCGAGAACCTCGTACTCACAGGTTTAGACAAGTGCACATCGCTCAACAGTCTGTACGCCTATAATTCCTCACTGAGTAACCCTCGCCTTGCTACACTTACACAACTGAAAGTGCTTGACTTGACAAATACAAAGACGTCGGCCATCGACCTTTCAGCCAATACACAGCTAACCGAAGTACAACTCACGGACAACCAACTGACAGACATCGACCTTTCTGCCCTCAAAGAATTGCAGAAGTTAGGTATCGGGAAGAACAAACTGCAATACATAGACCTAAGCGAGAACAAGGAACTTACTGAATTAGACGTGAACGGTAACCAGCTCCATGCTTTCAATATTGCCATGGATGCCCTTACCAGTCTCGATTGTGGTGCCAACCATCTGCCCCTTTCGCAACTACCTATGCGCGGAGAATTGACGACCTATATCTATTGGCCGCAGAAAGACTTTGCCGTGGCTAAACAGATAGAAGTCGGTCGGCCGATGGATTTGAGCAGAGAGGCCAAGGCTACAGGTGTAGCACAGAGCGAGAAGAAAACCACTTTCTTTGTCTACGACAGCGACGGCAATATGTTGTCGGAAGGTGATGATTATACCTGTACGGAGGGGGTATTCGTCTTTACCAAGGCATTTGAAAAGCCTCTGCGTATCAAGATAAAGACCGACGCTTTCCCAAAACTGAAAGACAAGAACGCTCTCTACAGTTCTTACTTCACCGTAGTCAACAAGGTCGATGCCCTATTCGGCCTACCCGACGAGGCATTTAAGGGATGCACGCATCTTACCGAAATCGCCCTTCCTGCCAATACGCAGACCATAGGTGCCCATGCTTTTTCCGATTGTCCTGCCCTTGCTAAGGTAGTCGTTGCTCCGGCTAAACTCGCAACAATGGGCAGCGATGCGTTCCCCGACCGTGAGGGGTTGGTCATCTATGTAGCTGATGCCGAACAAATGGCGGCACTCTATGCCCAATACCATTTCATAAAGACCCGCGTAACAACCGCTACGCCTACCGCGATAACGTCGGTCGTTGCGTCCGAACCCTATCACATCGGCATCGCCCAAGGCTGTTTGACAGTAACACCTACCGACCATGAAACCACCGTCAGTATATTCCGACTCGACGGAACATGCGAGGCACAGCGCACAGCCTTGCGAGGCGAATCTCTTTCATTCTCACTGACACAAGGTGTCTATATCGTTCGCATCGGACACCATTCCGTTAGAGTACTCATTCCATAAAGCCTACAGACATGAAAAAAATACAGATACTCATGGCGATTCTCCTCATGGCAGGTATCGCCGCCCACGCACAAAAGAAGACTGTGAACCTGACACAGGCCGGAACATTGGGCACCCAACTGACCGAAACAGACAAGAAGACCACAACAGATATAGTGGTTACCGGAGCGATAAATCCCACAGACATCGCCGTATTAGCCAACATGAGCAGGACATATGTGCTGCAACGCATCGACCTCTCACAGGCTTCATGGACGAAAGAAGCACCGAAAGATCCCGTGCTCGATAACCCCGAAGAATACTTCCTCCCCATGGTTGGCATCCTTGGCAAGCCAATGGAGCCAGATGGTTTTACCTACGAGGAGAAGACAATGGGGCATAAGCGCAATCCCAAATCCATGCCCGGGTTTTGGATGTTCGACACAGGAAAGACCCTCTTTCCCCTTACCGGCTACATGAACGGGTGGGATGGCAAGATAGACGAGGCCGTTATAAAATCGACGAATCCCGATTACATACACAGTCCGCAGGTACGTGCATGGATAGAAGGAATGGGTTATGAGTTGACCGGTACGCGAGGCGACGGCGACGACATCTTCTTTAATTCCAATACAAAGGTGTGGGTTCTGCTGCACTATACACCTTACAATAAGAGCGATTACCCGGGCGTACACTTCTCGCTTGTCACCTATCAAGATTGAAGTACGCCTGCTGTCGGCAAGACAATATCGTGCAATTACTGAAAAATAAGCGTCGTAAGGCGGTCTTGCGGGAAAAGCTCGCAGGCCGCCTTACGTATGTCGGATACACCGACGGCATCTATCCGACGAAAGAGGCGATTCACGTCGCGCTCCCATCCCCGATGCAGGAAGCTTTTGCCAAAGTCGAGGGCAAAACTTTCCCTATTATCGCAGGCCACACCAAGCTGACCTTTGAGTTGCTTCTTAGCCGCGGCAAGCTGTGTCGTAGACAAATCATTGTTGATAAAACGATCGAGTTCGCGGCGAATAAGTCGTAGACAGCGGTTGACATCGTGGGAGTCGCAGCCAAAATATACCGCCCAGAGTCCGGTATCAGAGTAACTGACCATACTGCTTTCCACGGAGTAGACCAATCCGTGTCGCTCTCGCAAGGCAAGATTCAAACGTGCATTCATACCCGGGCCGCCTAATATATTGTTCAACAGATAGAGAGGCATGCGTCGCTCATCGTAAGCGTGATAGGCACGATTGCCAATCATCACGTGCGCTTGATGAGTACCTTTTTCTACACAGAGGGTACGGGGATGGTAATCAGGCAGGACAGGCATCGGGGAACCGGCCGTGTGGGTGCCGTTAGGAAGGGGAAGCACAGGAGAATCCGTTGCCGGCGTAGACTTTTCAAGCTGTCGTACAAGCCGTGGGAAAGAGAGATTGCCACAGGCAAAGAACACCATGTTGTCCGGACGATAATGGCGGGTAGTGAACCGCAAGACATCGGCTGTGGTATAGGCATGCAGGTGTTGGGCATTGCCAAGTATGCTACGCCCGAGCGGATGACCTGCAAAAAGCATCTTCTCAAATTCATCGAAAATCAACTCAGAAGGTGAATCATGATAGCTCTCAATCTCGTCGCAGACCACCTCGGCCTCCTTGTCAAGCTCCGCCTGCGGGTAGACACTGTGGAACACAATGTCGGAAAGCAAATCTACGGCTCGGCAGAGATGCTCTTTCAATATCGCAGCGTAATAGACCGTATCTTCTTTCGTGGTAAATGCGTTCAGGTCTCCTCCCACGCTCTCAAGGCGATTCAAGATATGCCAAGCACGTCGGCGTTGGGTTCCTTTAAAAGTAACGTGTTCGCAAAAATGCGCCAGTCCTTCCTCATCGGTCTGCTCATCACGTGTGCCGGCATTGATAGCATACCCGCAATAGACTACGGGTGAAGCGTCGGGCAAATGGATAATGCGGAGTCCATTACGCAGGGTATGTGTATTGTATGTTGCCATCGATCTGCAAAGGTACGGTAAATCAAGAGTATGGCAAAATAAAAAACGGTACTTTTAGATGACGACTTAGCTGGATATTGGATAAAATTTAGTAAGTTTGCATCACGATAACCAACGATTCCCCTCGTCATGAAATATATCTTTGAAACACGTATGGAGGTACGCGATTATGAATGTGACATACAAGGCATTGTAAACAACGCAAATTACCTTCACTATATAGAACATACGCGCCACCTGTTCCTGCTATCGACGGGTGTCAGTTTTGCCGAGATGCATCACCGTGGAGTCGATGCTGTAGTGGCACGTATGAATCTTCAATACAAGGTTCCGCTGCGGTGCGACGATATTTTCATCTCGCGTCTGGCCTTACATAAAAAGGGACTTAGATACATCTTCCAACAAGACCTTTACAGGGCATCTGATGAAAAATTGTGCTTTCGAGCCACGGCAGAGTTGGTCTGTATCGTCAATGGTCGTCTTTCCGACAGCGAAGACTATAACCGCGCCTTCGCTCCTTACCTACCCTCCGCATCATGAATGAGCAAGAAACCATCTATGCCATTGCACTCACATTGGTAGATACGTTCAATCCTATCATCGTACAGGAACTATACGAACGCTTGGGAAGTGCCACGGCAGTGATGGAGCATCGCAAAAACATACGCGACATACTGCCCGACTGTTCGCAACGCCTTGCAGAACGTTTGGCGAATATCGACAAATATCTACAGCGAGCAGAGGAGGAATGGCAGTATGCCGTGCAGCATCATATCGTGCCGCTTTGCATGAACGACGAGCACTACCCCCAACGTCTGCGGGAATGCGCCGATGCCCCGTCCGTGCTATTTTACCGAGGAAAGGCTAACCTCAACCCTCTCCGCGTCATCAGTATCGTGGGTACGAGACAATGCACACGCTACGGTCAAGACCTCGTCCGGCGATTCATCAGCGACCTGCGCAGCCTTTGTCCCCAAACGCTCGTCATCAGCGGACTTGCCTATGGCATAGACATCCATGCGCATCGACAGGCGCTTTCCTGCGGGCTCGACACTGTAGCCGTGCTGGCTCATGGCCACGACAATCTCTATCCGTCGGTTCATAAAGATACGGCCACCGCCATGTTGCAGCAAGGTGGCCTGATTACCGAATATCCAACGCATACCCGACCGGACAAGATGAACTTCGTGAAGCGCAATCGTATCGTTGCGGGAATGAGCGATGCGTGCATCCTTGTGGAATCTTCTGCCAAAGGAGGCGGGCTGATTACGGCTCGCATCGCTTTCGATTATAACCGTGATGTCTTTGCTTTCCCCGGACGCACGGACGATATCCACAGTGAGGGATGCAACTGCCTCATACGCGACAATGTGGCAAACCTCATCTCCAACGCCGAAGATTTCGTGCGTGCCATGCAGTGGGACGACGACAAACGCCTCAAGGATGCCCAACGGAAAGGTATCGAACGCCAACTCTTTCCCGACCTCTCGCCCGAAGAGCAACAGGTGGTCACCGTGTTGCAGACCACCAACGACCTACCTATCAACATGCTTACCATACAGTCGGGCATTGCCGTCAGCAAACTTACTGCCATCCTTTTCACCCTCGAGATGAAAGGAGTGGTACGCATGATGGCCGGCAGCACCTGTCATTTGCTGAAATAGCCGGCACTATTTCTCCTCTTTTAATCCATCCGAACAATGAAAATAGGAAACATCGACTTAGGTTCCCGCCCCTTATTGCTCGCCCCCATGGAAGACGTTACCGACATCGGATTCCGTCTCCTCTGCAAACGTTACGGCGCATCGATGGTATATACCGAGTTCGTCAGTGCCGAAGCGTTGGTACGCTCCATACGGAGCACGATGTCGAAACTGACTATCTGCGACGAAGAAAGGCCTGTCGGCATACAAATCTACGGGCGAGACAAGGATGCTATGGTAGAGGCTGCAAGGATAGTAGAGCGTGCCAAACCCGACGTCATTGACCTTAACTTCGGCTGTCCGGTAAAGAAAGTAGCGGGAAAGGGTGCCGGAGCGGGCATGCTTCGCAACGTTCCGCTCATGCTCGAAATAACCCGCGAGGTGGTGAAAGCCGTAAATACCCCCGTCACCGTAAAGACCCGATTGGGATGGGATGCAGAAAATATCATCATCGAAGACCTTGCCGAACAGCTGCAAGACTGCGGCATACAGGCCTTGACCATACACGGGCGCACACGATCGCAGATGTACACCGGCGAGGCTGATTGGTCATGGATTGGCAAGGTGAAAGCCAATCCGCGGCTGCACATTCCCGTCATCGGCAACGGCGACATTGCTTCGCCCGAACAGGCGAAAGAGGCTTTTGAACAATACGGCGTCGATGCCGTCATGATAGGCCGTGCCACGTTCGGTCGTCCATGGATATTCAAAGAAATCAACGACAGCTTGCAAGGCCTTCAACCCGACCCTTCACTCAATGTTCGCGCCAAGATAAGCATCTTAGAAGAGCAGTTGCACATCAATATCGAGCGTATTGACGAATATCGAGGCATCCTCCACACACGGCGACACCTTGCGGCAAGTCCCATCTTCAAAGGCATCCCAGATTTCAAGCAAACGCGTATCGCCATGTTGCGGGCTACCTCTGAAAGCGAACTCCTCGCCATTCTCAACGATTGCCGCAAGCGATTGACTTAACAAGGAGAGACAACTCCGGAAGATTCTGCTGTTGATTCAGGGAATTCCAACGGGCACAAAGCTGTCTGTCACTTTTTTATTCTAAGCATAAAGGACTTCTTCTATCAGTACTAAAGAAAAACTTACGGACATAAAAAAAGGAGTACCGCCGTACTCCAATCAATGTTAACCTTAAATCTAATACTATGAAAAACACGATGCAAAGATAGGCATCATCTTCGCATCGTGCAACTATTTCAACGCGTTTTCTTGTCTGCTACACGCTTTCTTGACTTATATCAATCTCGCGAAAGAGACCGGTTATTCACCCGCTTGGTAGCGTTCCAACCCTAAATCCAAGAAATCCATGTAGCCGGAGATATCCTCCTTATAGCCGAATGAGCCGGTAAGCAGATGCCCCTTGTTGTCTACTGCGACATAAAACGGTTGGGCGTTGGTACCAAACTTGTGACTTTGCAAATAGCTCCACTTATCACCCACAGTGCGCAAGGTACGCTTTTTCCCGTTTTCTTCCACCTCAACAGGCTGCGAAAGCGGTGTCTTATCATCTACGAAGAGCGAGATGAGCACATAGTCTTTGGTCAGTCGTTCCATCACTGCTGGGTCTGTCCACACAGCTGCCTCCATTTTCCGACAATTCACGCAACCGAATCCCGTGAAATCCAGCAACACCGGCTTGCCCTGACGAGCAGCTTCGGCCATGCCTTCGTCATAGTCTGTAAAGGCGGGATGCACCTCTTTATTATTCAGATTGAAATCCTGCGTATTCATCGGAGGGGCAAATGCGCTGACGGCTTTGCAGGGAGCTCCCCACAATCCGGGTAACATGTAGACAGCAAAAGCCAGCGAAAACATGCCGAGAACAATACTCGGTACGGGCATTGCCTCACGTTCGCTGCCATCGCTCTTAAACCTCAGCAAGCCGATAAGATAGAGTCCGAGCATGCCGAAGATAACAATCCAGAGTGAAAGGAAAACTTCTCTGTCCATCAGATGCCATCCATAAGCCAAATCGGCCACAGAGAAGAATTTCAAAGCGAAAGCCAATTCGATGAAACCAAGCACCACCTTGACCGTATTCATCCACGAACCCGATTTCGGAGCCTGCTTTAACCACGACGGGAAAAGGGCAAACAATGTGAACGGAAGGGCAAGAGCAAGGGCAAAACCTAACATGCCGATAGCCGGACCGAGCGTATTTCCCGCAGAAGTTACTTGCACAAGAAGGAAACCGATGATAGGACCTGTGCAAGAAAAACTCACCAATGCGAGCGTAAAGGCCATCAACAAGATAGAGATAAGCCCGCCTGTAGCCGAGGCCTTGTTATCTACCGAGTTAGCCCAGCTACTGGGTAAGGCGATTTCAAACCAGCCGAAAAACGACAAGGCGAAAACGATGAGCAACAGACAGAAGAAGATATTGAACCATGCATTCGTGGCCAAAGCGTTTAAGGCGTTAGGGCCGGCAATTCCCGTCACAATCAATCCGAGTCCTACATATATAATAATGATAGACAACCCGTAAGTAACTGCATCGCGAATGCCTTCCTTCCGACTCTGCGAACGTTTGAGAAAGAAACTCACGGTCATAGGAATAATAGGCCATACGCAGGGGGTGAAGAGTGCCAACAGTCCGCCGATGAAGCCCATACCAAAGATATAGAGCCACGAAGAGTCTGTCGTATCGGTATCTCCGTTCAGCGCTTGCAACTCTTTTACTACGGGTTGCCACAACATCTTATCATCTCCCGCTGTAGCACCCACAACCTTTGCCGTATCCACAGGTTCGGTTTCAGCGGACACTTCGGTTAAGCTATCGCGTTGCTGGCTGGCTGGTGCTTCTGCAGGGCCTTTGCCTTTGAGGTCGAAATCGACCTGTGTGGGCGGCAGACACATTTCGTCATTGCAGGCTCCATATTCCAAATAACCTTTCAGACGGTAAGCCTTTGCCGTTATCTTATAGCGTTGTATGAACTTGACAGTCTTCTCGAAATAGCGCAATTTCTTATTGAAAGCCTTATCAAAATTCGTTATCTCGTGTCCCACCGGTTGCAGTTTCCCCACAAGTTCAGCCCCTTCCATCTTCTCATGGCTGATGGTTGCCGAGATAGGGCCTCCCCCCGGCATGTTTGTAGAATAAACATGCCAACCTTCGTCAATAGTTGCCGAGAAGATAAGACTGACCTCCGAGGGTGATGTTTGCTTCTGTTGTACGCTGAAATGCACGGGGTCTTGCATCTGAGCACTTACACGTTGTGAGAAAAATGTCATCAAAACCGTGGCGAGAAATACGCCGATGGCCATACGGTAGTATTGTTTTTTCATTCTTTATGCTTTGTTTTTATTAGTCATTATATCCAGTACAAATTTATCGGTGGTATCCATTCCGCGGCTTCCGATAGCCGTCAGATTGCGTATGCTCTTGTCTACGTCGTCATCGATAATGCCTTCCACAGAAGTCACATATTTATGCTGAATGGCCAGCATCGCACTCATCACGGCCGTCCCCACGCCTGTCGTGAGTTTCAAAGCACAGCTGGGCTTCGCTCCGTCGCAAATCATTCCGGTCAGGTTTGCTATCATATTCTTCACCGAATACGAGATTTGCTCGTATGTGCCTCCCATAAGATAGGTAATCCCCACACTGCTTCCCGTGCTGGCTACTACGCAACCGCACAGGGCAGACAGTGTGCCAAGGTGTTGTTTGATATAGATGGCTGTCAGATTACTCAATATCAAAGCTCTTATCAGTTCCTCTTCCGTGTTATGATTCTCTTCTGCAAACACTACCACCGGCATGGTTGTACAGATGCCTTGATTACCACTTCCACTATTACTCATGACCGGTATCATGGCACCAGCCATGCGGGCATCGCAGGCACAGCTTGTAGCTGCAAGGATATGAGCATATATGCTGTCGCCCATCACTCCTTTTCCCAAGGGGCTGCACATGGTTTTTCCGAGTTGATGGCCATAGTTCTCACGCAAACCTTGTGCTGAAGCACGTTGATTCAACTCCTTTGCTTCGAGAATAAAGCGCAGGTCTTCAATGTCGGTTGTTAAGGCAAAGTCGTAAACTTTGCGAAGGGTGAGACTGACAGTCTCGTCTTTTATTGCATCGGCAGCACAGGCCTCACGTTGCAACTGCACATCGCCATCTCTGCGCAGGAAGACAAAATTCGTATGCGACCCTTTGATACGTGCCTCTGCTTCATGTCCTCCGCCACTGCAAACTACGTTGATATACAATTTGTCGGGGTCATTTTTTTCCAGCGAAAAGGCTATCCGCTTCTCGGAAATAAAGGTCTTTCCTTCTTCCACAGCTGCCTTATTGCTCTCTTTCAACACTTCCAATCCATAGTCGGATTTGCCTATCAATGCGCCAAGAGCAATGGCAATGGGTAAACCCACCATACCTGTTCCGGGAATACCTACGCCCATGGCATTCTTCATAATATTGGCACTAAGTCTTACTTCAATGTGTTCGGGTTTGCAACCGAGCAACTCCTTCGCTTTTGCCACACACAGTGCCACAGCAATAGGCTCCGTACATCCGATGGCAGGAACCACCTGCCGATGTATCAGATTGATAATGTTCTCACGTTCTTGTTGTTCTATCATTCTCTTGTGTCTTTACGGTGATTTGATTAACAGGCACCTGATGTGCCCCGATTTTTAAGATAACGATAAGATGTAAAATATATTATTCTGCGACCCATCTATTTTATTTATAAAGAAAAGTTGGCCGTTTCGGAAATAATACTTATCTTTGCACAGAAGATATACACAGTGCCGAGGCAGCATTATGCCCGCTTGCAGAACGATGAGCGTTCTCTTTAGATGCACTGATGTACAGAGATTGATAAAACAAAAGGCAGGAATAAGGGATTCCGACATTGCAGAAAGGATGTCGGAATTCTTCATTTTATTGTCTGAAAAGAAAAAACATAAAAATAAAAAGATTATGGCTTACATGTCACAAGAAGGCTATGACAAGATGATAGCCGAGTTGCAGCGTTTGGAAGCAGTGGAACGTCCTAAGATTTCGGCAGCCATTGCCGAGGCAAGAGACAAGGGCGACCTGAGTGAAAACTCCGAATACGAAGCCGCAAAAGAAGCGCAAGCACATTTAGAAGACAGAATCAACAAGATGAAACGCACCATTGCCGAGGCTAAAATCGTAGATACCTCGCGGCTCAGCAATGAGGCTGTGCAGATATTGTCGAAGGTGGAAATGACCAATTTGGGAAATAAAGCGAAGATGACTTATACCATTGTCAGCGAAAATGAGGCCAACCTGAAGGAAGGAAAGATTGCCATCACCACGCCAATAGCACAGGGTTTGCTCAACAAAAAGGTGGGCGATGAGGTGGAAATCGCTATTCCAAGGGGTACGATTAAGCTGAGAATCGACAAAATAAGTATCGAATAAATACGAAAAACGTTTGCCAACAGAGACTGAAGACAAACGAAAGGGAGCAGAAACGGCAAGCTACTCCACATTCGTTGGCGATTGTTTCCGGCTTCTTTCTTCTGTTGCCACATCTTTCCATTACTCAAAACAAAACAAATATGGATATTTTTTCAAAGATTGCAGCAGGCGAAATACCCAGCTACAAATGTGCGGAAGACGCCCAATTCTACGCTTTCTTAGATATCAACCCCTTGGTAAAAGGGCATACTTTGGTTATTCCGCGGCGTGAAATAGACTACTTCTTCGACCTCGAAGACGAAGAGTTAGCGGCCTATCAACTGTTTGCCAAGAAGGTGGCGAAAGCTATCAAGACGGCATTTCCTTGCAAAAAAGTGGCACAAGTGGTATTAGGCTTGGAAGTTCCTCATGCCCATATTCACCTCATCCCGCTGCAATCGGAGGCTGATGCCGATTTCACAAAAGAGAAACTGAAACTCTCCGAGCAGGAGTTTACCGAGATTTCAAATAAAATACGCAAGGCTTTTGAGGCTTTGTAAACCACCCTTTACATTTTCTTTTCTCTCTCTTCTTTGTTCTCAAACATAGAAGAGAGAGAATTTTTTCGCATATAAATAAACCTAAAACAGTTCATTAGAGCTTGTTTAATATTACAATATATTCGTGGCTCATAGTGCTTACTTTAGCTCCAACTTTATTAGTTGGACTCGTTTTAGCCGGCATTCGCTTATTAGGAATTTCTCTTATTATCGTTATTTCATGTTTAAAACCAAACCTTTCAAACATTTCAGCAGTGAAATAGTCTAACGGAATCTGTATACCTTTAACCCTTCTATCGCCAACTACGTAACAAGCGGTACCGCCACTTCTTACAGCTTTAGCGACATTCTCTATAGAGTGATAGTAATCATTCAAGAAAGAAACGACTTCTAAGTATCTCTTATGGTCTAAATCATCTATTTTATCCAACACATTTCTAATGCTATCGGTTTTAAATAGTTCCCCTTTGGCCTTCTTGCCACCCATCAGTAAATTGTCTAAATCCTTTGCATTGTCAAAGTTAAACCATTCATTAGCCCATCTGGAAAACTGACCATAGGCAACAGTAGTACGACTATCACCATATGGAGGAGAAGTTACCACCATATCAACATCACCGTCTTTGATAACGCCCGTGGGAATTTCATACATTGTATTAAAGCCATATATATCCGTTTTTACCTTCTCATAGTCTTTACTACTGTTATTGTAGTCCTTCAATCCGTCTAAGTTTCTAAGTACTTTTCTTTCAAATAAGACAAACGCATCAGGGTTAAACTTAGCTATACTGGCTTCATTCATTCTGTAACGCTTAAACTCTCCATTTCTCGTAAATGACACCTCTCTTATTACTTCCGATAAGGCTACATGAAAAAAATCCTTATCTTTTACCTCTCTAATGAGCTGTGATAAGAATGATAACTTCAGTAAATCCTTTTCATTGTACCAAAACGAGTAGTTAGAAATTCTGTCGAAGTTCCTTTCTATAACCTTATCTTCGGAAAAAAAAACCAATTCTGCCTGTATCTCTCTAAACTGTTTAAGAATAGAATCGTAGTTGTAGTGGGTTGTTTTCACCTTACCCATTAGTCTGGCTAAAGGGTTTAAGTCTGTACCGACAGAGTTGATGCCAGCTAATGACGCTTCGACTAAAGTAGTACCGCTACCCATATAAGGGTCTAATATCAGCTCCAATCTCCCCTCCGGCCTATACTCATCTATCAGAGTTCTGGCTATTTGGGGTATCATCATAGCCGGATAGGTATGATAGCAATGGGTGTACTCTTTGGTGTTAGCTTCCTTGAAGCTCCATTTATCATCAACTTTGCGTTGGTACATATACAGTTCAATTTACTCCAAAATGAGAATACGAAGTCACCAAATACTTTCAAAATGAGAGTGCTTATTCTTCTTTAATCTCATAGATTTGCAACAAAATTAATAAAAAGATGGGAAAAACAAAGTACCAGCAAACTATAATTGCCAAATTGCGAAGATTAAGAGAGGAAAAAGGGTATAGTCAACAGAAGATAGGTTATATCCTCGGACTCAGTAATGGGCAAGTAGGCAATATTGAAAGTACCAAGCAAACACATAAGTACACACTTAGCCAGATAAGAACCCTGTGCAAAGAGTTTCATGTGCGCATAGAACAGATTTTCTTAGAAGAAGATGATCATGAAACGAAAGATGTGATTGATTTATTAATCGACAGAATTATAGCTTATGGAGAATCATAATAAAGAGCTTATGATTGATAGATTCAAAGCAATTAAGGCTCTCGGCTACGTGCCCAGTCATAGGAAACATCACACGGGTATAGGTAAAACCTTTGAAGATTATGTAGGTGTTGTGGAGAACAACCAAGACGAACCGGATCTGGCAGGCTTTGAGATTAAAACACACAGGAAAGAGTCTAACTCTTATGTAACGCTGTTTACTAAAGCTCCTTCATTTCCTAAAGGTGCCAATGCGTATCTTAATGAGAAGTATGGGGAGCCTTATACAGAACCAAAAGAGAAGATAGGGTTAAACAAACTACACACATCTGTATTTGCAAATACTTATCATACATTTGCTGATAAACTTTCTTTCAGGCTGATTAACGACAAAGAAGAAAGGACTATAAGGATAGGCATATATGATTTGGAGTATCAATTAATAGACGATACTGTAGGTTATAATTATGATGTATTGGAAAAGACGCTAAAGAAAAAGCTGCATAACCTGTTTTATGTCAGTGCCGAAAGAAAGCATAAGGGAGATATTGAAGAGTTCTACTTTAATAAAGCGGAGATATATACAGAGCCTTCTTTTGCTAAGTTTTTAGATTTATTAGATGAGGGTAGAATAATGTTTGATATTCGTATAGGCAGTTTTCCAAATGGTAAATCACACGACCACGGAAGCGGATTCAGAATTTTACAACCTCATATAAAAGAGTTATATCATACAAAAGAGACTGTAGAATAAGATAGCAGGATAACAATAAAAAATAAAGAACTTGGCTTTAGCAATTTAAAAGCTATGCTTTCTGCCGCTCATACCTTAGCTTCAACATCCTCAGAGCATAGCTTTGATACGCTAAAAGCTATGCTTTTAAAATCTGGGATGTATCTTCTTGTTTATCAGCAGGTTGTCTTTCGTTCTCTCTCAGTGTAGCCCGCTACGTCTTAGAGGGGACAACAAACCACCTGAATGACCATCCAACAACATCTGTATAGACTGTTACGGGCTATTCGGGATAATGTAAATTCGCCGAAGTAGCACACATGAGTACTTCTTCGAGGTATCGTTTTGCCTCAAGACGTGCCATGGGCAGGTCGTGCAGCAGATAGTTTCCGCAGTCACGAGGGGCAGCGCCGGGGATGTTGCCTTTGAACTCCGCTACGAAGCGAAAGGTGCGTTTCATGAGTTCCAGAATATCTTCCGGTTGCCAATCGCCGCGCATCAACAGATAGTTTCCAGTGAGGCAACCCATCGGTCCCCAATAGATAATGCGGTCTTTCCACTCTTCGTCGTTGCGCAGATAGGTGGCTGCGAGGTGTTCCAGCGTATGTATCGCCCCCTGATGGAGCACCGGCTCGCGGTTGGGCTCTTTCATACGGATATCGAATGTGGTAACGGTTTCGTCGCCCACACGGTCTTTTCTCGACACATAAATGCCTCGCAAAAGGCGTTCGTGGTCAATCGTAAAACTTGGTATCTTGTCCATTTTCTGTAAGATTGCTTAAGTGTTCATCAATCAAGGGGGCACGTTTACGCGATAGCCTCGAGGAAACGGCGGGTTACATCGAAAGACCCTTCGGCCATACGAGCCCAGAAATCGTAGTATTGGGCTGCCTTACTGTCTTTCAAAGGCACATCGCTGATAATGCGGAAAGAGATAAACGGCGTGCCGTAAACATGGCAAGTCTGCGCGATAGAGCAACTTTCCATATCCACAGCCTTGGCTGTGGGGAACTCTGCAAGTATGCTTCGCATCTTCTCCCTGCTGTCTACGAACCAATCGCCGCTCACGATGAGACCGGCGTGCACAGGGGTTTCTCCGCCAAGAGACAACGCTTTTTCTACAAGAGAAGACGGCGACGGATAGACTGCCGGCATGCCCATCATCTGACCGAAAGCACACTCGCTGCCGCAATACACGTCGTGGTATGTGCAATCGGTGCTGACCACAACCTCGGTTACATTGAGATGAACGTCTGCTCCACCGGCTACACCCGTAGAAACGATAAGCTCGGGTTGATAACGGTCTATCATTTCCACAGCACCGATGGTACTATTTACCTTGCCGATACCGCATTCTTGCAGGATAATGTCGTGTTTGCCCATGCGTCCTGTAACAAATTCCTTGCCGTGAAAGGTTTCTGTCATACCATTATTCAGCAATGCTTTCAGTTGCACGAACTCTTTGTTCATGGCAACGATGATTCCTATTTTCATAAGAGCAGATGATGAGTCATTTGTTGATAAGATGGGGATGATGGCCTCTGAAAGCCGTTTCAGAGGCATAGAGGCAGTGCCCCGACTACCAATTGCGCGGGGTGCGGCGATGACAATACGGCTCTGTGCCGTGGCGTTTGTAGTAGTCTTCGTGTTCGCTCTCTGCCTTCCAAAAGGTTGAGGCCTTTGTTACCTCTGTAGCGACATTCAGTCCCAAGGCTTTCAAACGTGCGATAAGGCGTTGCGCTGTCTGCCGCTGGGTGTCATCAAGATAAAAGACGGCCGTTCTGTATTGCGTGCCTATATCGGGTCCCTGACGGTTGATTTCCGTGGGGTCGTGTATCTCGAAAAAGGTTTTCAGTATCTTTTCGTAGGATGTTTTCTTCGGGTCGAAGACAATCCTCACGGCTTCCGCATGGCCTGTCGTATGGGTGCAGACCTCCCGATAAGTGGGGTTTTCTTTGTTGCCGCCGATGTATCCCACCTCGGTAGACAAGACACCGGGCATCTGCTGCATGTAATATTCCACGCCCCAGAAGCATCCGCCCGCCACAATAGCTGTATCTGTAGCAGCTGTTGCTTTGCTTTGGGGTATGAATTTCAAAGAGATGGAGTTCACACAATGCCTCGTATTCTTGCTTGTAAAGCCTTCGCCAAGAAAGACATGCCCCAAATGAGCACCACATCGGGCACAGACAATCTCCGTGCGCATGCCGTCTGCGTCTTTCAAACGACGCACCGCACCGGGTATCTCGTCGTCGAAGCTCGGCCATCCGCAATGGGATTTAAACTTATCTTCCGACTTATAAAGCGGTGCCCCACAGCGTTTGCAGACGTATGTACCGGCTTTGTCGAAGTCGTTGTATTCTCCGGTAAACGGCCTCTCTGTGTGTTTATGCACGATAACGGCCTCTTCTTCGGGTGTCAGTTGATGATATTCCATTGTGTTCGTTTTCTTTTTATCTGTTTTCTCTTTGCTCTGCGAGCAACCTAAGATAGGGTATAGCAATACGAAAGAGGCAAACAGCAACATTTTAGGTTTCATAGCTGTCGTTTTCAAGTGAGATAGGAACGCAAAGGTACTAATTATTTCTAAATCATTGTGTATTTTATGGCTTTTAACTATCTTTGCATAACATAGGCTACACACGGCTATGGAAAAAGAGATGGCCATGCCTGTGGGCGGCACCATCTGCCGAAACAACAAGATAAACGTTGATAACAAAATATGAAGATTTGGAAACAATGGCTGCCGGACGCGGTAGCAGTAGTGATTTTTGCACTCGTTTCATTTGCCTATTTCTTTCCGGCCGACACCGAAGGACGCATCCTTTATCGGCATGACTCTTCCGCAGGACGCGGTGCAGGGCAAGAGGCATTGGAATATTATCAGAGAACCGGCGAGCGTACACGTTGGACGAATTCCACTTTTAGCGGAATGCCTACCTATCAGACCGCCCCATCCTATCGCAGCACGGAAGGGCTTTCGGTGGTGGAAAAAGCGTATCATTTGTGGTTGCCGGAAAACGTTTGGTATGTATTCGCCTATCTGTTGGGCTTCTATATATTGCTTCGCGCGTTTGATTTCCGACAAACTTTGGCGGCATTAGGTGCCATTATCTGGGCTTTTTCCAGCTACTTCTTCATTATCATAGCCGCAGGTCATATATGGAAAGTCATGGCCTTAGCCTATCTTCCGCCCATGATAGCGGGCATTGTACTGGCCTATCGGGGTAAATATCTTTGGGGATTGATTGTCACTGCGTTGTTTGCGACATTTGAAATCAGTGCCAACCATGTGCAGATGACGTATTACTACCTCTTCGTTATCTTGTTGATGGTGCTGGCATTCCTTGTCGATGCCATCCGAAAAAGACAGCTCACACACTTTGCCAAGGCCACATTATCTTGTGGAGCGGGAGCTTTATTGGCCATATGTATCAACCTTTCCAATCTGTATCACACGTGGGAATACGGTCAAGAGTCGATGCGCGGCAAGAGCGAGCTGGTGAAAAAGAATGCGGCAAACCAGACTTCGAGCGGTTTGGAACGAGACTACATCACACAATGGAGCTACGGTATCAGCGAGACATGGACACTTCTCGTGCCCAACACCAAAGGCGGTACGTCGATGTTGCCCATGAGCGCCAATGAAACGGCTATGGCGAAAGCCAATCCCGACTATGCACAAATCTATCAACAGATAGGGCAATATTGGGGCGAACAGCCCGGAACGAGCGGTCCTGTCTATGTGGGTGCTTTCGTATTGATGCTCTTTGTGTTAGGCCTCTTTATCGTGAAAGGCCCCATGAAGTGGGCGTTGCTTGCGGCAACAGTGCTTTCCATCCTGCTCTCATGGGGTAAGAATTTCATGGGACTGACAGATTTCTTCCTCGACAACGTGCCCATGTACGCTAAGTTCCGTACTGTTGCATCGATTCTTGTCATAGCGGAATTTACGATTCCGCTACTCGCCATGCTAACGTTAAAAAAGCTCATAGAAGAACCGGAGATACTGAAAACCCACGCTAAGCAGGTCTATGCAGCCTTTGCATTGACGGGTGGCGTGGCACTTCTCTTTGCATTGATGCCTTCGCTTTTCTTCTCCGACTTCATTTCATCAGAGGAATTGAAGGCGCTCTCACAGATTCCGGCCGACCAACTCAACCCCTTACTTGCAAACTTACGCAGCATGCGCGAGGCGGTATTCAGTGCTGACGCGTGGCGCTCCTTCTGGATTATCGCCATCGGGACGGGCTTCCTCTTCCTGTACAGGATGCGGAAACTGAATGCAACCTACCTTGTGGTGGCGTTGGCAGTGCTCTGTCTCTTCGACATGTGGCAGGTGAACAAGCGTTATCTCAATGATGAAATGTTTGTGGAAAACAGCATTCGCCAAGCACCTCAGCAGAAGACTGCTACCGATGAATTGATTTTACGCGACAAAAGTCTCGACTACAGGGTATTGAACCTTGCCTCTAATACGTTTAACGAGAATGAGACATCGTATTACCACAAGAGTATCGGCGGGTATCATGCAGCGAAACTGCGTCGCTATCAAGAGATGATAGATGCCTATATCTCGCCGGAAATGGAACGGATGATAAAAGTTGTAGCCATGGCAGGTGGCGACATGAGCAAAGTAAACGGAGATTCTATCTATCCGGTACTCAACATGCTGAACACGAAATACATCATCTTCCCCTTACAGGGCGAACAGACGGTACCAATACAGAATCCATACGCATACGGGAATGCATGGTTCGTAGACAAGATAGACTACGTGAACAATGCCAACGAGGAGATAGAACGGGTAGGGAAAATCGACCTCCGACACGCTGCCGTAGCAGATGTGAAATTTAAAGAACAGCTCGGTGAGGCCAAGGAACAGAAAGGAAATGCCATCGTTACGATTACTTCCTACGAACCGAACCAACTCACCTATGATGCCACTTCTACCGACGGAGGCGTCATCGTGTTCTCTGAAATCTTCTATCCGGGCTGGACTGCCACGATAGACGGGCAGCCCGCAGAACTCGGCAGGGTGAATTACATCCTGCGCGCACTCAACGTGAAGCCCGGCACACACAAGATAGAACTGAGTTTCCGCCCCAAGAGTGTGAACACAACAGAGAGCATTGCTTATATTGCCTTTGCTGTATTGATTCTTATTGTCTTGGCTGTTGCATTCTTGGAATGGAAGAGAAAGAAAAAGACACGAGAGAACTAAACGGGCTATGACAGACAGAAAGATGACGGATAGCAAAGCAGCGACACTTGAATTGGGCACGAAACCGGTAGGAAAACTGCTGATGCAGTATTCTATTCCCGCCATTATCGCCATGACAGCTGCCTCCTTATATAATATGGTGGACAGCATCTTCATCGGCCAAGGCGTAGGCCCCATGGCAATATCGGGGCTTGCCATCACTTTCCCTTTTATGAATCTTACGGCTGCTTTCGGTGCTGCCATCGGTGTGGGAGCATCTACCTGTATTTCTGTCAAACTCGGACAACGCGATTATAGCTCCGCCAACAGGATTTTGGGCAATACCTTTACGCTGAACCTCATTGTGGGGATAGCAATTGGAGTAATATGTCTGGTGTTCTTAGACCCCATTCTTCGCTTCTTCGGAGCCAGCAATCAAACCATTGTCTACGCACGAGACTACATGGAAGTGATACTTGCAGGTAACGTGTTCTCACACATGTATTTCGGTCTGAACGCCGTTTTGCGCTCGGCAAGCAAGCCCCGGCATGCGATGTTCGCCACGATATTCACCGTCGTTATCAACACCCTACTCGACCCCATCTTTATTTATACCTTCCAATTGGGCATCCGCGGAGCAGCCTATGCTACCATTCTGTCGCAGATTCTGGCACTGATTTGGCAGATGAAGCTGTTTAGCAACAAGAAAGAGCTCATCCGTTTCACCTCCGGAACTTACCGATTGCAAAAAGATTTGGTACGTAATATCATCGGCATCGGCATGTCTCCCTTTGCCATGAACGTGTGTGCATGTATCGTTGTCATCTTTATCAACAAGGGATTCGTGGCCTATGGCGGCGATTTGGCCGTGGGTGCTTACGGCATAGACAACCGTGTGGCCTTTTTCTTTATCATGATTACCATGGGTGTCACACAGGGTATGCAACCCATTGCGGGCTATAACTACGGCTCCCAGCAACTCGACAGACTGATGAAGGTGCTGAAATATTCCGTATATACAGGCGTTGCAGTCATGACGACCGGCTTTCTCGTGGCCATGTTCCTGCCCGAGCTTTGCGTCAGGATGTTCACTTCCGACGAAACACTCATAGCCATGGCCGTGAGAGGTATCCGTATCGACATGGCAGCCTTTCCCGTCGTAGGCTATCAGATGGTAGTCACCAACTTCTTTCAGAGCATCGGCAAGGCGAAAATCAGTATGTTTCTTTCGCTGTCGAGGCAGCTGCTGTTTCTCATTCCCTTGCTTATCGTCCTGCCACCGCAGCTCGGTGTAGACGGTGTATGGCTCTCGCTACCCGTATCCGATGTCATCGCAGCCATTGTTGCGGCAGTGATGATGTTTATCTATATGAAGAAATTCAACCGACAACATAAAGAATTGACTTATGGAAAGCAAGAGAATTATCATTAATGTGGGGCGACAGCTCGGCAGCGGAGGCCGAATCATCGCTCGGATGCTTGCCGAAGACTTCAACTGCAAGATGTACGACAAGGAAATTCTCAATCTTGCCACCAAAGAAAGCGGGTTCAGTAAGGAGTTCTTTGAGCAGAACGATGAGCAGAAAGGCTTTGTCCGCTCGCTTTTCCATCTGCATTTGCCATACATCAGCGACACCAATTTCTATCACAACAAGTTCTCTCAAGACAGTCTGTTTCAGTTCCAGAGCGATGCCATCCGCAAGGCCGCGGAAGAAAGTTCGTGCGTGTTCGTGGGGCGATGTGCCGACTATGTGCTGCGCGATGTCAAGGAAGCTGTCAGCATTTTCATTACGGCCAACCTCGAAGAGCGTCTCAAGCAAGTGAGCAAACGCCACCTCTGCGATGAAGAAACGGCCGAGAAGCTCATCAACTCCATAGAAAACGAGCGCTCCTCATATTATAATTACTACACAGGAAAAAAGTGGGGGCACAGCACTTCTTACGACATCTGCGTCAATTCGAGCATCCTCGGCATTGAGGGAACCGAACAGTTGCTGGTCGATTACATCAAAAAGAGAATGGAGAAAGCATGAAACGAATCGGCATTATCAGCGATACACACGCCTATTGGGACGATAAATACCTGCATTACTTCGAGCCTTGCGACGAGATTTGGCATGCCGGAGACATCGGTTCCATGGAGGTGGCGCAACGATTGGCCGACTTCCGTCCGCTCAGAGCAGTCTGCGGAAACTGCGACGGGGGAGACCTGCGTCAAATATACAAAACCATTCTTCGCTGGAAATGCGAGGATGTGGATGTGCTGATGACGCATATCGGAGGCTATCCGGGACATTACGCCCCCGAAATCAGAAGCCGTCTGTATGCATCGCCTCCCCGTTTATTCGTTTGCGGACACTCCCATATCCTGAAAGTGCAATACGATCAAACGCTCGGACTTCTCCATATCAACCCGGGAGCTGCCGGCATGCAAGGCTGGCACAAAGAGCGAACCCTCGTCAGGCTCACCATCAAGGGAGACAGATTCGAGGACTGCGAGGTCATTACCCTATCGGATAAAACAAAAACTACCCTATAAAAAAGTATCATTATGAAGACTTATCTCGTTACAGGAGCCGCCGGCTTCATCGGTTCCAACTTTATCAAATACCTGCTTCACAAGCGGTATCAAAACGAAGACATCAAGGTCGTAGCCTTGGATGCACTCACCTACGCCGGAAACCTCGGCACCATTAAAGACGATATCGATGGAAAGAGGTGCATCTTCGTGAAAGGCGACATCCGCGACCGCGAACTGACAGACCGCCTCTTTGCGGAAAACGACATCGACTACGTGGTAAATTTCGCCGCCGAAAGCCACGTAGACCGCAGTATCGAAGACCCCCAACTCTTCTTGGAAACCAACATCCTCGGCACGCAAAACCTGCTCGATGCCGCCCGCCGCGCATGGAATACGGGCAAAGGTGCCGACGGCTATCCCACGTGGAAGCAGGACAAACGCTTCCATCAGGTATCCACCGACGAAGTATATGGCACCTTGGGCGAGACAGGATACTTCACCGAACAAACTCCGCTCTGTCCTCACAGCCCCTACAGCGCATCAAAGACGAGTGCCGACATGATTGTGATGGCCTATCACGACACGTTCCGCATCCCCGTAAGCATTACGCGTTGCTCCAACAACTATGGCCCCTACCACTTCCCCGAGAAGCTCATTCCCCTTATCATCAACAATATCCTCGAAGGAAAGCCCCTCCCCGTCTACGGCAAAGGCGAGAACGTGCGCGACTGGCTCTACGTGGAAGACCACTGCAAGGCCATCGACCTCGTGGTGCGCAAAGGGCGCGAAGGACAGGTGTACAACGTAGGCGGACACAACGAGATGAAAAACATCGACATTGTAAAGCTCATTATCCGCAACATCCACGACATGATGGCCGCCGACAAGAGCCTCCGTCACGTGCTGAAAAAGCAGGAACAGGATGCCAACGGCGAGATAGCAATAGATTGGATCAATGAAAGCCTCATCACATTTGTCACCGATCGCCTCGGACACGACCTGCGCTATGCCATCGACCCATCGAAAATCAGTGCCGAATTAGGCTGGCTACCCGAAACGAAGTTTGCCGACGGCATTGTGAAAACCATCCGATGGAATCTCGAAAATCAACCTTGGATAACCGAGGTGACCAGTGGCGACTATCGCAAATACTACGAACAGATGTACGGGAATCGTTGATTTTCGAGTGGTGCATCAAGTGCACAATCAAAAAATCGACGATTTCGGGACAGTACACCCGATGCAAAGCCCGATTTCAATGATATCAAGACCGCATGAGTGCCAAGTAGCCCCGGCATCATTGATTTCCGGAGCAAAGAGTGCCAAACAGTCCCGGCATCATTGATTTCCGGAGCAAAGAGTGCCAAACAGTCCCGGCATCATTGATTTCCACGCTCCCCCCATCGCTCGCCTATTCCATTCCATAGTTAGACACCTTGTCCGAATGAAACACTTTGAAAACATACTCATCGACCTGCCACGCATCACCGACCCGCGTGGAAATCTCACCGTAGCGCAGTGCTTCGACCACGTGCCGTTCTGCATCCGACGCGTTTACTGGGTGTACGACGTGCCCGCAGGAGAATGCCGCGGCGGCCATGCCCACAAGCAATGCAAAGTGATGCTCGTGGCCGTGAGCGGCTCGTTCCACGTCACACTCGACAACGGCACAGAGCGACGCACCTTTCTACTCAACCATCCCTACCAAGGATTGCTCATCGATACCAACGTATGGCGTACCCTCGACGATTTCTCAGCAGGCGCAGTATGCCTTGTTTTGGCATCCGAGAACTTCGAAGAATCGGATTACATCAGAGACTACGATGCGTTTTTAACCCACGTAAGATGTTTGAAATAAGACGATACGACGACCGCCGGCACGACGAATGGAATGCTTTCGTGGCACAATCCAAAAACGGTACGTTTCTGTTCGACCGCCGCTACATGGATTACCACGCCGACCGATTCGCCGACCATTCGCTGATGGCCTATCGCAACGGCCGCCTTTACGCCCTGCTGCCTGCCCACAGAGAAGGCGACCGCTTGCTTTCTCACGGCGGATTGACCTACGGCGGCCTCATCACCGACGCCCATACCACAGCTGCCGACACCGTTGTGCTCTTCCAAGAATTGGCCGAACTGCTGCGTGCCGACGGCATCCGGCAGGTCTACTACAAAGTCATGCCGTGGATATACCACTGCCTGCCCGCCGAAGAAGACCTCTACGCGCTCTTCCGCACAGGCCATGCGCGGCTCGTCGCACGAGACATCGCCTCGGTCATCGACCTATCCCACCCGCTCAGATGGGAACGCGTGCGCCGCAGAGCCTTGGCGCGGGCACAGCAAAACGGCATCACCGTGGAACAAGCAGACGACTTCGCTCCCTTTTGGCAGATACTCACCGACAATCTGAGCCACAGATACGGTGTCCGACCCGTCCACACCTTAGACGAAATCCGCCTGCTCCACGCGCGCTTCCCCGACAACATCGTCCTCTACAACGCTTATCACGACGGCAATATCATCGCAGGTGTCGTGCTCTATCTCACGCCCCAAGTCGTCCATGCCCAATATAGTTCGTCCACCGAAGAGGGCAAGAAAATCGGCGCGATGGACGCCCTTTATCACACCATTTTCAACCAAATCGACACCGACCGCTACCGCTTCTTCGACTTCGGGCGCTCCACCGAACACGAAGGCTCTTATCTCAATGCCTCGCTCATCTTCCAAAAAGAGGGATTGGGCGGCCGCGGCATGTGTTACGATGCTTACGAATGGACGCTCTATGATTAAATACCTCGACCTTCAAAAGATAACGGCCATGCACGCCGATGAATACCGTGAGGCCGTTCTTGCCGTGACCGACAGCGGCCGTTACTTGTTAGGACCGGCCGTCGAGACCTTTGAGCACGCCTATGCCGCTTACATCGGCACCCATCATTGCATCGGCTGCGGCAACGGACTCGATGCGTTGACACTCATCTTCCGCGCTTATATTGAGATGGGAGTGATGCGTGCAGGCGACGAAGTCATCGTTCCCGCCAACACCTACATTGCCTCCATCCTCTCCATCACGGAAAACGGTCTCACGCCCGTGCTGGTCGAACCTGCGATTGACACGTTTCAAATAGACCATTCGCTCGTGGAACGCGCCATTACCCCTCGCACCCGCGCCCTTCTGCTCGTACATCTCTACGGCCGATGCGCCTACAACCACACCCTTGCAACCATCTGCCAACGCCATGGTCTCAAGCTCATCGAAGACAATGCGCAGGCACACGGCTGTCTGTTTGAAGGCCGACGGACGGGTAGTTTGGGAGACATCGCCGCCCACAGCTTCTATCCGGGCAAGAATCTCGGAGCCTTCGGCGATGCCGGAGCCGTGACAACCAACGACCATCGCTTGGCCGACATCGTTCGCGCGCTGGGCAACTACGGTTCCTCACGCAAGTATGTGTTTCCTTATCGAGGTGTAAACAGCCGCCTCGACGAGCTTCAAGCCGCCGTACTCTCCGTGAAATTAAAATATCTCGACGCAGACAACGCCCGCCGCAAGACCATCGCCCGCTACTATGCCGACAACATCTGCAACCCGCGCCTGCAACTTCCCGACATGGCAGAACCCGACGCTCACGTCTTCCACATCTATCCCCTGCTGTGCAAAGACCGAGACCGCTTGCAGCAATACCTCGCCGATTGCGGCATCGAAACCCTCATCCATTATCCCATCCCGCCCCATCGGCAGGATTGTTACCCCGAGTGGCACACGCTTTCGCTACCCGTCACAGAACAGATTCACCGCGAAGAACTCAGCATTCCCTTACATCCCGCCCTTTCCGATACCGAGATTCACGCTATTACAGAAGCCCTCAACGCTTTCCGCAGCTGACCCGTCTTTTTACAAAAGCTGCATATAAACTTCTTTAAAAGCATATCGTCTTCCGATAAAATCTCTACCTTTGCAGGAAATAGAGAGACCCCACACATGATAAAATCCATTCAAAGTGCCATCAACTTCTTCTCGCTGGCCAACTGCTCGCTGAAGAAACACAAGCCGACCGACAAGAAAGAACTGCAGGAAGACTTTCTGAAACTGCTCTATGAGCAGGGCGGAAACCTCTCCGTAGAGCAGACCTATGCCACGGGAAAGACCATGGGCATCAGTCGCGAAGAGCTCGCCGGCATCATCGGAACGCTCCTTTTGCAGCGCGAAATCTCGATGACCGACACCCTGCAACTCACTCCCCAAGGGCGCACCCACGCCCTGAAACTCATCCGCGCCCACCGTATCTACGAACAATATCTGGCCGAACATTCCGGCTACGCTCCTCCCGAATGGCACGAAAGGGCACACCGAATGGAGCATAAGATGACGGATGCCGAACAGGAACGTATCGTTTCGCTGCTCGGAAACCCGCTCTACGACCCTCACGGCGACCCTATCCCTACCCATTCGTTGGCCATTGCGCCCAAAGAAGATACCGCCCGCCCGTTCAAAGAACAATCGTGGTGGCGCATCACCCACGTGGAAGACGACAACAAGGCGCTCTTCACCGTTATTACCGAAAAAGGACTGACCCAAAATTCCATTATCTTCGTTACTCGAATCAACAGCAATGGCTTCACCTTCACTTACGAAGGCGAGACTTTCACCCTGCCCCTTGCCGCACAAGAGGCGATGAATAAGGTGGAAATCACCGAAGAAGAAGCCCGCTGCAACATTGAAACCTCCGCCTACCGGCTTACCCGTCTCACTCCTGACACACAGGCACTCATCGTGGGGCTGTCGCCTTCGTGCCGCGGTGCGCTGAGGCGTCGGCTCATGGACCTCGGCTTCGTAAAGGGCAGCAGCGTAAGCATTGATATGAAAAGTCCGCTCGGCAATCCTATAGCCTACATCATTCGAGGCACCGCCATTGCCCTCCGCCACGACCAAGCACGCTACGTTCTCGTTGCCAATCCATAACCATCCGCATGCCGTCGCCCGTCGTCGGCCGCTTTTCTTTTATCCTCTCATAATTATATATAGAATGAATAAAACTCCCCATACATCCCCTTGCGCAGGTTGTCCGCAAGCTGCCATGCACAGCCTGCACCGCCGCGGCACGCAGGCCGACCACGAACGCTACGTCATTGCCTTAGCCGGTAACCCCAACACGGGCAAAAGCACGGTCTTCAATGCCTTGACCGGATTGAAACAACACACGGGTAATTGGCCGGGAAAGACTGTCGGAAAGGCCGAAGGATTTTTTACTTATCAGGATGAAACCTATCGAATCGTGGATTTGCCGGGCACTTATTCGCTCTCCTCTACCAGCGAAGACGAGGAGATAGCCCGCGACTTCATCCTTTTCGGACAACCCGACGTAACCGTGATGGTGGCCGATGCCACGCGATTGGAACGCAACATGAACATGATTCTGCAAGTGTTGCAGATTACAGACAAAGCCGTGTTGTGCGTCAACCTGCTCGACGAAGCGAAGAGAAACAACATCTCTATAGACCTGAATGCCCTTTCACGCCGCTTGGGCATACCCGTGGCAGGTTGTTCGGCACGCTCCGGAAAGGGTATCGACCAGCTGCTCGACCTCACCCGCCAAGTGGCCACGGGCGAATACATGTGTAAACCCTTCCGCAACATCGACCTGCCTCCGGCCGCGGCACGACCTATCAAACAGTTGGCACAGCGGGTGAGCGAGACATACCCACACGTAAGAAATGCCGAATGGATAGCTTTCAGACTGATTGAAAGCGATGCTGGCGTACAAAAACAATTTGGAAATGCCGAACTCAACGCCCTTGCCGAAGAGATTCACTTGCAGATGGGCAGTAATTTCCATGACCAATGGATGGAGGAAATCTATGCCCGCGCACAAGAAATCTGCCAAGCGGTCGTGCAACAACCCGACAATCATGGCCGGTTACCTTTGGATATCAAACTCGATCGCATACTTACCCACCGCTTCTGGGGCTTTCCCATCATGGTAGCCCTGCTCGCTTTTGTATTCTGGCTTACCATTATCGGCTCCAACTACCCGTCAGACTGGCTCAACGAACTGCTGGTAGGTATCATCCACCCTTGGCTCCAACAACTCTTTACGGCAGCGCATGCCCCTGCATGGGTAACCGGATTGTTTGTAGACGGCATCTACCTGACTACCGCATGGGTGGTTTCCGTCATGTTGCCCCCCATGGCCATCTTCTTTCCCCTTTTCACTTTACTCGAAGATTTCGGCTATCTGCCCCGCGTGGCTTTCAACTTAGACGAACTCTTCCGTCGTTCCGGTGCCCACGGCAAACAAGCACTCACCATGAGCATGGGCTTCGGATGCAATGCCGCCGGTGTGGTTTCAACACGCATTATCGACAGTACACGCGAACGATTGATTGCCATCATCACCAATAACTTTTCGCTTTGCAACGGCCGTTGGCCTACACAGATACTGCTGTCTACGCTCTTTATCGGTGCTGCCGTTCCCCATCAATACAGCAGTCTGGTATCGTTGGTGGCCGTCATGGGCATTGTCTTAACCGGTGTAGGGTTCATGTTCGGCAGTTCTTGGGTGCTTTCGCGTACCGTGCTGCGTGGTGAAGTGTCCACATTCCACCTCGAGTTACCGCCTTACAGACCGCCTCAACTGTTGCAAACGCTTTACACTTCGCTCATCGACCGTACCCTTATCGTGCTTTGGCGTGCCATTGTGTTTGCTGCTCCCGCAGGGGCTGTCATTTGGTTGTGTTGCAATCTCACCATCGGTGGTGAAAGCATAGCGCAATATCTGATAGCTGCACTCGATACGCCGGGCTGGGTCATGGGATTGAACGGCGTCATTCTGCTGGCCTATCTTTTAGCGATTCCCGCCAATGAGATAGTGATACCCACGATACTGATGCTCACTCTGCTTGTTTTAGGACAAACAGATGCCGCAGCGGCAGGCGTATTGATGGAGGGAACGGCCGAGCAGACAAAGGATATTCTCACGCTGGGCGGGTGGAACTTGCTCACAGCCGTTTGTCTCATGGTGTTCTGTCTGCTGCACCATCCGTGCAGTACCACGATTTACACGATATACAAGGAGACCAAAAGCGTAAAGTGGACAGCACTCGCCACCTTGCTGCCCTTGGTGTTGGGCATCATCGCCACCTCGCTTATCGCATTCGTTTGGAGACTCTTTTCATAATCCATGCCCATGCCGTTGCCGGCTTTCCATCAGCTGCTTTATTACTTTTTTCGTTGCAAAAGGTATGATTCTCACTGAAAATCATTACCTTTGCCCGCGAATTACTTAAACCCATTAAAAAAGAAAAAAGAAATGAGAGTAAATTTCAAACATGTTTTTTACGGCTTAATGGCCGTAGCAGCAACCGTTGTCGGCACATCGTGCAGCAGCAATAACGACAACAATGGCAGAGAAGAAACATTGACAGACATCCATCCTACCAAAGTATTTAAGGGCGGATTACCTAAAAAGGCTGTCGATGCAGACGTGACAACCGACAAGTTCGGGCGTGTTGTTAAGTTTGTATCAGCCCCTAATTTCAATGAAGTCACATTCGAATACATGGACAAGAAGGGCTCGCGTGTTGAAAAAAGACCTAATGTTGTCATGACGGTAATTCACGATGGCGTAAAAGATACGTTTGACTTGTATCTGAACAAAGACCGATTCGTGTCGTACTGCGAACACAAATACACACACAAAGGCAAAACTTCTTTGGGTGCATGGAGACTTTCTTACGATGAAGAAGGCAGGTTGCTGAATGTCGAAACAAACGAACAGGAAGAGCAGACAACACGCATTCAATACAAGGAAGGCGACATTGTCAGCACAACAACAACGACAAAAGGTGCACACAGTCACTCCACAACGACGAAAATAGACTATCTGAGACCTGGCCTTTCTACCCCTTATGAGAACAAAGGTTGCGTTATGTTCTTCGGTCTTATGTTCAACATCGATTTGGGGGATTTAGAGTTTGCCTATTGGGCTGGTCTTCTCGGACATGCCACCCGTCATTTGCCGGTACAAGCAAAAACAGACAATGATACAGCCGAAGAGTTTACATGGTCGTTCTATGAAAACAAATACCCCAAACAGGTGTCTTATGAAGACGACGGCACTGTGACCCTACCGTTTGTTTGGTAAATTGTCTGACGAAAGGAAAGAACCGCTAATTGTTGCATCCTGACGTTGTAGGAAAACAACAACAAAGCACACGATAGTCAAAAGCTATCCTTTCACCCGCTGAAACCTTAGCTTCGATATCCTCAAAGCATAGCTTTTACACGCTAAAAGCTATGCTTTTTCATTTTTATCGCTATCCGTCTGTATTCCAACTGTTTATATCCAATATGCAAGTTCGGGATAAGAGATTCTTATCTAATAGCCCCAAAGGGGCTTACAGGCTAGATAACCTTATCCCGAACTCGCGTATATTATAATGTGATGAGGCGCAGGATAAGCGCTGCAAGCGCGTAACATATTAGCCCAGCGCGCAGCACCGAGTAGATAACATTTCCCCAAGTAAGCGCTGCAAGCGCATAACATATTAGCCCAGCGCGCAGCACCGAGTAGATAACATTTCCCCAAGTAAGCTCTGCAAGAGCGTAAGATGTCAGCCCAGCGCATAGCGCTGGGTATATGATGTTCCCCTAAATGGAGCGCTGTAAGTGCGACACATCCCGTTCATCTATATATATGGAGATGAAATAAAAAGGTCTTTCGCACTTTGCCTTTGCTTCGCACGGCGAACTTCGTTTCAGCGCTTAGCATTTTCTCAGCCCAAGGCGTTGCCTTGGGCTGACATCTTACGCGCCTCCAGCGCTTGCCTTTCAATCATTAATGGTATGTAGTTGCGATTTCCAACAATATACATTCTACTCGTTCATAAGGCGGAAAGAGGCTTTGAAAGAGGCACATCGTAGTGTATATTGATACCATGTTTTTAAAGAATTCAAAGGGGCTTTTACCGAACAATTTGTCTTACAACAACTTGTAGCAAAGAAAATGAAGCCTTACTATTGGAGTAGCGATGCTACGCCGGCAGAGATAGACTTCGTTGTTCAGCAGCAAGAACGCATTGTTCCCATAGAGGTAAAAGCAGAAGAGAATGTGAGAGCACGCTCCATGAAGACCTATATAGACGGTCATCCCGATGCGTGCCTGAAAGGACTTCGTATCTCCATGAAAGGATATGTGGAGCAGGAATGGATGGAAAACATACCGCTTTACGGTATATCGGCCTATTTCAAAGATTGAAAAAACGTTTTACCGTCTATGGAAAGCCCGTGGCGGCTCAGCATACCGCCTGCTTTGTATCGACATGCCATCCGTTTATACCAAGCCATCAAGTTTCCTTTTCAGGTCTTGCAGTTGCGCACGTATATGAATAAGTGTATCTAATAGCTCCGCACTTCGTTCGCTTCCGTCGCGATTCTCGTTCAACATCTTTCGTGCGGCAGACAGCTTGAAACCACGCACCTTTACCAAATTATGTATCAATCTCAGTTGTTGAATGTCTTTCTCGGTGTAAAGGCGCACTTTGTTGGCTGTGGTCTTGGGTCTCAAACGCGGAAATTCGGTCTCCCAATACCGCAGCGTACTTTCAGAAACATCCAGCATATGAGCCACTTCGCGTATGGAGTAATAGAGTTTCAAGTTCTTGTCGGGATGGAGCGGCATAAATGTCTGGCTTTTATAAAACAATGGGATGATTTATTTGCAAAAGTACTGAAAACTCGGTATCTTTGCAAAACTTTTAAACAGAAATTAATCAATGAAGGATAATGAAAGCAATGACAGCCAACGAAATCCGCGACTCGTATAAAAAGTTCTTTGAGGAGAAAGGACATACCATCGTACCTTCCGCCCCTATGGTGATAAAAGATGACCCCACGCTTATGTTCACCAATGCGGGTATGAACCAATGGAAAGATATTATCTTAGGCACCGGCAATCCCGAGCCCCGACGCAGAGCAGACTCGCAGAAGTGTCTTCGCGTGAGCGGAAAGCACAACGACCTTGAGGAGGTGGGGCATGATACATACCACCATACCATGTTCGAAATGCTCGGAAACTGGAGCTTCGGCGACTATTTTAAAAAGGAAGCCATCGACTACGCATGGGAGTATCTCGTGGATGTCTTGCAACTCGACCCGAAAGACCTTTACGTCACCGTGTTTGAAGGCTCGCCCGAAGAGCAGTTGGAGTATGACTCCGAAGCAGCATCTTATTGGGAGAAACACCTGCCGGCTGACCATATTATAAAAGGAAACAAGCATGATAACTTCTGGGAAATGGGCGACACGGGACCCTGCGGGCCGTGTTCGGAGATTCATCTCGATTCCCGCACCCCCCAAGAGAAAGCAGAAATCAGCGGTGCCGCTCTGGTGAACAAAGACAATCCGCAAGTGATTGAGATATGGAACATCGTTTTCATGCAGTACGTCCGTAAGGCCAACGGTGCTCTCGAACCGCTTTCAATGAAAGTCATTGATACCGGCATGGGCTTTGAACGTCTCGTGCGTGCCCTTCAAGGCAAAAACAGCAACTACGATACCGACATCTTCCAGCCCATCATCCGTGAGATAACGAAACTTTCGGGCATTACTTACGGTGCAGAAGAGCAGACCGACGTAGCCATGCGTGTGGTGGCCGACCACCTTCGGGCAGTAGCTTTTTCCATCGCTGATGGGCAGTTGCCGGGCAATGCAAAGGCCGGATACGTGATTCGCCGCATACTCCGCAGGGCAGTGAGATACGCCTATACGTTTCTCGGACAAAAGGAAGCATTCCTCCATCGCTTGCTTCCCGTGCTCATCAAAGAGATGGGCGACGCTTATCCCGAACTGCCCGCACAACGCGAACTCATCGGTCGCGTGATGAAAGAAGAGGAAGACTCTTTCCTCAGAACACTGGAGAAAGGAATCAATCTACTGACTGCCGAGATTGAACGCATGCAGACGGAAGGACGAAAGGTGCTCGATGGCGTGCAGGCCTTCCGCCTTTTCGATACCTATGGCTTCCCGCTCGACTTGACCGAACTGATTTGTCGTGAGCATGGTTACAGTGTGGACGAGGCTCAATTCAATGCCGAGATGCAGAAACAGAAAGACCGTGCACGCAATGCCGCACAGGTGGAAAACTCAGATTGGGTAGCACTTCGCCAAGGAGAACAGCAGTTCGTAGGCTACGATTACACCGAACACGAGTGCCATATCTTACGGTACCGGAAAGTAACCCAAAAGAAGAATACGTATTTTGAGCTGGTATTAGACTATACACCCTTCTATGGAGAGATGGGAGGACAGGTGGGCGACACCGGCGTACTTGTGAGCGAAGACGAAACAGTGGAAGTGATTGACACGAAACGGGAGAACAACCAGAGCATCCATATCGTGTCCGCATTGCCCAAAAACCTTGAGGCAAACTTCATGGCCTGCGTAGATACGGAAAAAAGAGCTGCCAGCGCAGCCAACCATACGGCAACCCATCTGCTCGACTATGTACTCAAACAGGTGCTCGGAGAGCATGTGGAGCAGAAAGGCTCCTATGTTTCCGCAGACACATTGCGCTTCGATTTCTCCCATTTCCAAAAGGTAACAGACGACGAACTGCGACAGGTGGAACGCATGGTGAACGCCATGATACGTCAAGACATTCCGCTCGACGAACATAGAGACACACCCATTGAAGAAGCAAAGCAAATGGGTGCCATCTCGCTCTTTGGTGAGAAATACGGCGATAAAGTGCGTGTGGTGCGCTTCGGACCCAGCTGTGAGTTCTGCGGAGGTATCCATGCTGCAAGTACCGGACGAATAGGCATGTTTAAAATCGTGAGTGAAAGTTCCGTAGCCGCAGGCATCCGACGTATCGAAGCCTTGACAGGCAAACTCTGCGAAGAAATGTTCTACAGCGTGGAAGATACCTTGCGCGACATCAAAGCCCTCTTTAACAATGCGAAAGACCTACGCACCGTACTCGAAAAATACATGGATGAGCACGACAATATGCGGCGAGAAATAGAACAGTTCCAAGCCCAAGCGGTGGAACGGATGAAGAGTATGCTCATAGAACGTGCTGTTGAACGCCGCGGTATCAAAGTGGTGAAAGCCGTGTTGCCCATCGAGGCACAGGTTGCTAAAGACCTTGTATTCAAAATTCGCGAAGCCATTCCCCAACATCTCCTCTGCGTCGTGGGTTCTACAGCTCACGAAAAGCCCCTGTTGAGCATCATGCTAAGCGACGATATGGTGAAAGAACAACAACTCAACGCAGGCCAAATGGTGCGCGAAGCAGCAAAACTCATCGGCGGAGGTGGCGGCGGTCAACCCCATTACGCATCTGCCGGAGGCAAGAATCTCGATGGTATCAACGCCGCCATAGATAAAGTGATAGAGCTGGCCGGTCTCTGATAACAGCCGTGCGGCTAAAATATCTTCACGCAATAGGGCAGAGAACGATTATAAATATTTAGCGTATCTTCGTAACAAAAACCATCATTCATTGATTCCAACCTTATGAAAGAATTAGCATTAAAGTACGGATGCAATCCCAATCAGAAACCTTCGCGCATCTTCATGACCGAAGGTGAACTGCCCATAGAAGTGCTGAACGGTCGTCCGGGCTACATTAATTTCCTCGATGCACTCAACGCTTGGCAGTTGGTCAGCGAACTGAAAGCCGCTACAGGCTTACCTGCCGCAGCAAGTTTCAAGCACGTTTCACCCGCAGGAGCTGCTTTGGGGCTGCCCATGGATGAGACTTTAAAACGCATTTACTTTGTCGACGACTTGTCAATAACGCTTTCTCCTATCGCCAACGCTTACGTTCGCGCCCGCGGAGCTGACCGAATGAGCTCTTACGGAGACTTTATCGCACTGAGCGACACATGCGATGAAGCGACAGCACTTATCATTAAACGCGAAGTATCCGATGGTATCATCGCTCCGGACTATACACCCGAGGCTTTAAAGATATTGCGCGAGAAGCGGAAAGGCAGTTTCAATGTGGTTAAAATAGATGCTTCCTATCGTCCGAACACCATTGAACGCAAGCAGGTATTTGGCATTACATTTGAACAAGGCAGAAATGAGATACGGTTGGATGATGCTTCTCTGTTTGCCAACATTCCCACCCAATGCAAGAACATCCCGCCCGATGCACACAGAGACCTCATCGTTGCACTCATCATCCTTAAATACACACAGAGTAATTCGGTATGTTACGTGAAAGACGGGCAGGCCATTGGCATCGGTGCCGGTCAGCAAAGCCGCATTCATTGCACACGTCTTGCCGGCAACAAAGCCGACAATTGGTGGCTCCGACAGCATCCCCGCGTGCTTCAACTGCCATGGGTGAAGGACATCAGACGTGCCGATCGCGACAATACCATCGACGTTTATATCAGCGATGACTATGAAGACGTACTCGCCGAGGGCATCTGGCAACAATTCTTCACACAGCGTCCTGCTCCTCTTACCCGTGAAGAGAAACGCGAATGGATTACCCGTAATACCGGTGTAGCTTTGGGAAGCGATGCTTTCTTCCCGTTTGGCGACAACATAGAACGTGCCCATAAAAGCGGCGTGGCATACATCGCACAGGCCGGAGGCTCAGTTCGCGACGACCATGTGATAGCCACTTGCGACAAATACGGTATCGCCATGGCTTTTACCGGCATACGTCTGTTCCACCATTAACCTACCTTTCTTCACATGAACGATATCGACGAAATCATTGCCGGCGGAGGTCAAATCTTTAAAAAGACCGCTTCCGACAACGCCAAGGATAAGTCAGGAATTAAAACAAAGGCAAAGAAAAAGAAATACATTACGGGTGCCCACGGCAGCGGATCTGCCCGACAGAAAGCCAAATACCGAGAGAAAAGGGCGAACAGACATAAAGGTAAATAAGACAAAGCTTTACTTCCGGCTTATCGGTTTTATTTGTCAGCATCTTGAAATAATTACGATAAAGATGTAATAAAGTACTGACAGGCGCGTTTTACTTATAACATTCCACAACAAGAACTATAAGGAGACAAGCCTATGAAATATTTTACAGAAAAAGGAAGCAGTCCTTCCGAGAGTACATTGAATCTCATCCGGCAGATTGCATACACTTATCGAACCGTTCATATGTATGGAAGAACCGAATCCTACTGCCTCAACTAATCAACAAAACGACACATGGAAACTCTCATTTCACCCTCTTTGCTCTCCGCAGACTTCCTTCGTTTAGAGAGCGAAATCGACATGATAAACCGCAGTGAAGCAGATTGGCTGCACTTAGACGTGATGGATGGTGTCTTCGTACCTAACATTTCATTCGGTTTCCCCGTTATGGAAGCCGTGTCAAAGCAATGTAAGAAGCCCTTAGATGTGCATTTTATGATTGTTCATCCCGAGCATTATATAGCCCAAACGGCAAAGTTGGGGGCAATGATGATGTGCGTCCATGCTGAAGCCTGCACCCATTTACACCGTACAGTGCAAGAAATTCACAGTGCGGGGATGAGAGCTGGTGTGGCGTTAAACCCTGCAACGCCCGTAGTAAGCTTAGAAGATATTGTGAAAGACGTAGATATGGTGCTGTTGATGAGTGTCAATCCGGGGTTCGGAGGACAGCAATTTATTGAAAATACCATAGAGAAAATCGGCCGTCTGCGTGAGTTAATCCATCAAAAGGGCAGTCATGCACTGATAGAAGTAGACGGAGGAGTACAAGAAGAAACAGCTCCAAGACTGGTAAAGGCCGGTGCCGACGTGTTGGTAAGCGGCAGTTATCTCTTCCGTTCAGCAGATCCTGCAGCGACTATCAGTAAATTGAAACATTTGGAAAGATAGCTCTCTTACCGTTGTTTTTCAGTCTATTTGTAATGTAACGTGGTGTTCTTTGGCCATACGGCGCAGGTTGAGCACTGCATAACGCATGCGTCCGAGGCTCGTATTGATACTTACTCCGGTGGTTTCTGCAATCTCTTTGAACGACATGTTTTGATAGAAGCGCATGTAAATCACTTCTCTTTGCGTAGTAGGAAGTAGGTTCATCATCTTTGTAACATCGTTCATCACCTGATGTCGCACGTAGAGCGCTTCTATATTCTCATCCAACAACTCATTGGAGCCTACGTTCGAGAGGTCGTTGTCTTTCGTTGCATCGATCACTTTAGAAGATTTCTGCTCCCGATACCAGTCCATGATGGCGTTATGAGCTATGCGCATAACCCATGCACTGAACTTCCCGCTCGTTGTATATTTACCTTGATGGAGCTTGGTAATTACCTTTACGAAAGTTTCTTGGAAGAGGTCGTCGGCCAAATCACGGTTTCTTACCACAAACAAAATATAGGAAAACAACTTGTTCTGATTGCGTGAGAGCAACAAATCGAAAGCTTCATTGTTTCCATTGATATAGGATAATGCTAACTCTTCGTCAGTCTTATCATTCAAATGCTTCATTCTTAAACTACTTAAAATATGAAGTAAAGTCTTTTCCTATACGCTTCTTTATTTAAAAATCGGTAAAATTACTATCTGAAATTTGAGTTGCAAATATAAAGGATTTTACCCGTTTGTGCAAATTTTTTCACAAAAAACACGTTTTTACCTAAGCGAGCTTACAAAGAAATGCAAGGAATCCACAACGCCTCGCTATTTTTTTAGTACATTTGCACCATGATAAATAAGTTCGGAATCTTTCATATCCTGATGTTTGCAGTCATCACCGGTGGCCTCATCTATATCACCGAATCGTGGATGATGTCGTTAGGCATTCTGCTGTTACTGCTCATCGGCGACTATATAATAGGTTACTACGCCGGTGAAAGGCGACGGGGGAAAAACCAAGACGACGAGAATAAATCCATCAACTGACAGCCATATGGAAAAACTGTTACAACTATACAGTCGGTGGAAAGGAGAGGATGCCGCGCAGGTGCAGAAGTTGCCCGTGGCAGGAAGCAATCGCGAATACTACAGACTCACAGACAGCAACGGCCGGTCTGTTATCGGTGTCATCGGCACAAGTTGCGACGAAGACCATGCTTTCTTATATTTGGCGCGGCATTTCGAGAAAAAACAGCTGCCCGTGCCTCACATTCTGGCCGCAGATGCTGAGGAATTGAGATACCTACAAGAAGATTTGGGCTCTACATCGCTATACGATGCCCTCAAAGGAGGTCGCGATGCAGGCGGCAGATACAATCAACGGGAGAAAGAACTCTTAAAGAGAACCATACGCGAGCTTCCCAACATACAGATAAGAGGTGCCCGCGGATTGGACTGGAGCAACTGTTATCCACAGCCGGAGTTCGACAGAAACAGCGTGCTCTTCGACCTGAATTACTTCAAATACTGCTTTCTCAAACCTACGGGGCTGGACTTCCATGAGCTGAAACTTGAGGCCAATTTCCATCTTTTCGCAAAAGATTTGACATCCGAGACGGCAGATTGTTTCCTTTATCGTGATTTTCAAGCTCGTAATGTGATGCTCGACGAGGCAGGAAAGCCCTACTTCATAGACTTCCAAGGCGGCAGGAAAGGGCCTTTCTACTATGATTTGGCCTCATTCTTATGGCAGGCTTCGGCGCTTTACTCTCACAAACTGCGCCGTGATTTGGTCTATGAATACTACCAATCGCTTAAGAATTATACCGAAGTACCTTCGATACGGCACTTCGCAGAACGGCTTTCACAGTTTGTTCTCTTTCGTACGCTACAAGTGTTGGGTGCTTATGGCTTCCGGGGATACTACGAACATAAACAGCATTTCTTAGACAGCATACCACCAGCCATCGCCAATCTGCGCGAACTCCTTGTGCTCGATGTCTTTCCTTACCCGTATATGATGGACATGTTGCACAGACTTACTGAGCTGGAACAGTTCTCACCGGCGAAAGAAACCACGCCGAACAGAGCCGACGGGTTCAGAGTTGCCGACTTCAACATTTACCACGGACACCCCAAAGACGGGCCTGCCACTTTCTCAAAATACGACGGTAAAGGGGCGCTTGTTGTGCGAGTATTCAGCTTTTCCTATCGAAAAGGATTGCCGGAAGACAGCTCCGGCAATGGCGGGGGTTATGTGTTTGACTGTCGTTCCACACATAACCCCGGACGGTATGAGCCTTACAAGACGCTCACGGGGCTTGATGAACCTGTGATACGTTTCCTCGAAGACGACGGAGAGATACTTTCTTTCCTCGAAAACGTGTACGCCTTGGCTGACCATCATGTGGAACGCTACCTGCAAAGAGGCTTTACTGACCTGATGTTTGCTTTCGGTTGCACCGGCGGACAGCACCGGAGCGTATATTCGGCACAACATCTGGCAGAACATTTACATGCAAAATACGGTGTGGAAGTACACATCATACACCGCGAACAGCATATCTCCACGGTGCTGGAAGCGAGGAGCCGCACCGCAGAAGGAGCCTTACGACAGGAATGAAATTCAGCGACGGAAACATAAAAACCGTTTTCTTGTCGCACAGAAAATAAATTCGTATCTTTGCATACACGATATAGACAGCCCTCATCAAGATGATGCAAGCCATGATTTTTGCAGCGGGATTGGGCACAAGACTGAAGCCTTTGACCGAGAAAGTGCCCAAGGCGCTGATAGAAGTGGGAGGCATGCCCCTGCTCGAACGGGTCGTCCTCAAGTTGAAAGATGCCGGCGTGCAGCGAATGGTGATAAATGTGCACCACTTCTCTGAGCGTGTTATCCGTTTTATTCGCGCCAAAGATAACTTCGGAATGGAAGTGATTATTTCCGACGAGAGTAGCTGTCTGCTCGATACCGGAGGCGGAATCAAGAAAGCCGGCCATGCTTTCGACCCCCAATCGCCCGTGCTCCTGCACAATGTAGATATTCTTAGCAACGCCGATTTGCAGGCCTTCTACAGCCAAAATCTCACCAACGATGCCACACTCCTTGTGAGCAACCGCGACACAAAGCGGTATCTGCTCTTCGATAACGATATGAATCTCGTGGGATGGACTCACCTCGGAACGGGCGAAATACGTTCTCCCTACCCTCGGTTAAACATCGACAAATGCCGCAGATACGCCTTTTCCGGCATCCATCTCTTCTCACCAAGACTACTGAAGTTGATGGACAATTTCCCGGAAAAGTTCGGAATTATGGACTTCTATTTGTCTGTCTGCCATCAAACGAATATCCGCGGCTGCCTGCAAGAAGGCCTGCAACTCATTGATGTTGGAAAGATAGACACTTTAAAAGAGGCCGAACAACTGTTCTGCCGTCTGTAGTTCATGATTCGGAATACAGCCACCACGCCTCTGCTACAGCTCCGTGAAACGCAAACCAACCAAATATAACGCTATGCAACAGAAGATTATTATCCTTGATTTCGGCTCTCAAACGACGCAACTCATAGGCCGTCGGGTGAGAGAACTCGACACTTTCTGCGAAATACTGCCTTATAATAAGTTTCCAAAAGACGATTCCGCCGTCATTGGAGTGATTCTCAGCGGTTCTCCTTACTCTGTTCACGACCCCGAGGCGTTTAAACCCGACCTCTCGGAAATTATCGGCAAATACCCTGTTTTGGGCATTTGCTACGGTGCACAGTTCATTTCCTATGCCGACGGGGGCAAGGTGGAATCCACCGAAACGCGTGAATACGGACGGGCGAAACTAAAGACATTCGACACAAAAGACCCGCTTTTCAAAGGTATAGAGCCGCATTCGCAGGTATGGATGAGTCACGGCGACACCATCACCGCCCTCCCTTCGCATTGTCACACCATTGCTTCCACCGATGATGTGTTGTTTGCAGCCTATGCAAGCACGAGCTACCCACTGTGGGGAGTTCAGTTCCATCCCGAAGTTTTCCATACTACACAAGGCACGCAGCTGCTCCGCAATTTCGTTGTAGACATCTGCGGAAGCCGTAAAGAGTGGAGTCCGGCCTCGTATATAGAGACCACCGTGGAGGAACTGAAGCAGCAGATAGGCAACGACCGAGTGATTTTAGGCTTGAGCGGAGGTGTGGATTCGAGCGTATGCGCTACGCTTTTGAATCGTGCCATTGGTAAAAACCTGACTTGCATCTTTGTAGACCACGGCATGTTGCGCAAGAATGAATATGCAAAGGTGATGGAAGCATACCGCGGATTGGGGTTGAACGTGGTGGGAATAGATGCCTCTAAGAAGTTTTTTACAGACCTTCGAGGGGTTACAGACCCAGAGGAGAAGCGTAAAATCATCGGCCGCGATTTTGTAGAAGTATTCAATGCAGAGGCCAAAAAGATAACCGATGCGAAATGGTTGGCACAAGGCACCATCTATCCCGACCGCATAGAAAGCCTTAGTATCACGGGAATGGTGATAAAAAGCCACCACAACGTGGGCGGCCTTCCTAAGGAAATGAAGCTCCGTCTCTGTGAGCCGCTGCAATGGCTGTTCAAAGACGAGGTGCGCCGAGTGGGTCAGGAATTGGGTATGCCGCAACATCTGATACGACGACACCCCTTCCCCGGCCCCGGATTGGCTGTGCGGATATTGGGCGATGTCACACCCGAGAAGGTGAGAATACTGCAAGATGCCGACGACATCTTTATCGAGGGATTACACCGATGGACAGATACCGACGGGCAAGAGCTATACGACCAAGTGTGGCAAGCCGGCGTTGTGCTGCTTTCTACTGTGCGCAGCGTAGGTGTGATGGGTGATGAACGCACCTACGAGCATCCCGTTGCCCTGCGTGCAGTTACGAGTACGGATGCCATGACGGCAGACTGGGCGCATTTGCCTTACGAGTTTTTGGCCAAGGTTTCTAACGAAATCATCAATAAAGTCAAAGGGGTGAACCGCGTTTGCTATGACATCTCCTCAAAACCACCCTCCACGATTGAGTGGGAATAACCCCCAAACCGATAAACAAAAAGAGGTTGGTGCAGGAAGCTACCAACCTCAAAAGAGAGATTTCCAAAGACGGAAATCCACAAAAAAGTTGCTTCAAATATAGGAGATTTAAGATACAATTCCAAATATAAAGAGTTAAAAAGTGCAAATAGTTTTTGTTTGCACTTTTTTCCGTCTCTTTCCTATACGTAAAAAAACGGACATTATAAACAGCTCATCTTCTTTTTCCATAAACGGAGCCCTGCATTTTTATTACAATTGATTTGCCCTATTTAAAAGGAATGTGTATCTTTGCATAAAATAGGCTGCACTCGGTAAATGGGAAATCAGTTTTTCGTATATCTGCTTGCACTATCTTCATTTAGAAATAAACAATTTATCAACTATTAAAAAACAAAGAAACATGAAAAAAACTTTACGCTATGCCATGTTAAGTGTAATGGCTTTATGCTTCGGTACATCGGCTTTCGCCGGCACGGAAGTTATCGACTTTTCGACAAAAGGTCTTGCAAACACCAAGCCTGTCAAAGAGGTAAAAGGTACGGATGTTACCTTAACGTTCGCTAAAGGTACGTCGAAAAACGACCCGGCCTATTATTCGAAAGGTCTTGCCATTCGCGTTTATCCGGACAACACACTGACTATCTCTTCCGATAAGAAGATTACGTCTGTGAAATTCACGATGGGTACTTATAACACCCAAGCCGTATTGCCCACAACCGGCACTGTTACTGTAAACACCGGCACCTACGATTACGCCCACCAAACATGGAGCGGAAGCACCCAATCGCTGGAACTAAAGCTGTCTCCGCGTAAAGGCACACATTTCAGATACCAGAAAGTGGAAGTCACCTATGAAGGTTCGAGCACGCCGCTTACTTATACCGATGCGACGATAGCCGACCTTTCAGCACTCACCGCAGCAAAAGAAAACATCAAACTCAACCTGACCAATGCCAAGGTGGTGTACACTTACGGAAAGAATGCTTATGTACGCGAGGGTGACAAGGCGATTATTTTCCACGAAACAGACCTTACGCTCGCTGTAAACGACGTGTTGACCGGCAGTGTAAAGGTGAATTTCTCTCCTTACGACGATATGCCGGAGGTGGTAAAGAACGTCCAGACCGACGCTACAGCTCTCACCGTAACGCATAGCTCCGATGCCGCTACACCTGTGAGCGTGACCTTAGACGATGTGATTGCCAAGCAACATATCTGCGACCTCATAGAACTGACCGATGTGACCCTTGTAAAAGAGGGGACAGCAGAAAAGCCTATGTACTATATGGTAGATGGTGGGAAGAAAGTATTGCTGTATAACAGTTTTAAGATTACCATGCCTACAGACCTTACTAAGAAATATACGGTGAAAGGAATCATGACTCTTCACAACAAAGCCGGTCAGGTACTTCCTACAGAACTCACAGCCACAACCACCGGCATTGCCCGCCTCCAAGCAGAGGAAGCTGAAGAAAACGCACCGCTCTACAACATGGCCGGCCAGCGAGTAGACAAATCTTATAAGGGAATTGTTATCAAAAAGGGTAAAAAATACGTAGCGCGCTAAGCATCGTCTTTTTCCTTACAGGCTTTCCGGCATCGGTTCCGAAAAGTAAAAAAAGATGGTCACATCTTAAAACCCCATCGGTTATGAGACCGCTTATCTATCATTTCAAGATGGCCTCATCACCGATTTGGATTTAAAAAACAGCATGAAGAAGCCCAAGGTCTTTGGCCTTGGGCTTCTTCATGCTGTTTCCTCACGGGGTGGAAACAAACTGACACCTCCCCCAAACAGGCCTTTCTCTCGGTAGTATGCCCCACAATTGCTCTTCAGAACGTCATGAAAACCTGTTCGGAAAACAAATAGAAGTCTTATGTAAGAATCTTTCATATCCTTTATAAAAGGCTGTCGAAAAGAAGATTACACGAGTTCGAGATAACGTTATCTGGACTGTAAGCCCCGTCGGGGCGAAAGACCTCAAGCAGGGTGTGAAGCTCGTAAGAGCGCCACCCCTGATAAGTATGTGCAGAAAAATGACCCCCGTAGGGGTGACGGAGTATGGAGGGCTATTGTTCTGTCGCCCCTTCAGGGCTTAGATAGTGGGAATCCACGACACAGGGGCTGCGCTATCGCTTACCCCTGTCTAAGGTCTTTCGCCCCTTTGGGGCTATTGGATAAGATTCTTTTATCCCGAACTCGCGTATAATATGGTATCAATACACACTACAATGTGTCTCTTTCAAAGCCTCTTTCCGCCTTATGAACGAGTAGAATGTACATTGTTGGAAATCGCAACTACATACCATTAATGATTGAAAAGCAAGCGCTGGAGGCGCGTAAGATGTCAGCCCAAGGCAACGCCTTGGGTAAACGGGGGTAAAAAAGGTGAGCGCTGTAAGTGCGACAGACCTTTTTATTTCATTTTCAAATAGATGTTTGATAAAGATGTGTCGCACTTACAGCGCTCCTTTTCGAGGAATGTTCTATACCCAGCGCTATACGCTGGGCTGATATCTTACGCGTTTGGAGCGCTTACATTACATTTCGTACCATTATATTTCGCACTTGATGCACTGCGCTATCATGCTCTGCCAGCACTTGCATTGCACCTCAAAGCATTATAACAAGGTGTTGATACGCCCCACAATCATACTCTTTTAGAACTTACTCCTGCCTCAGGAGCGAAACGAATATGGGGCGGTGAAAATCGCGACTACATGCCTTTAATGATTGAAAGGAAAGCGCTGGAGGCGCGTAAGATGTCAGCCCAAGGCAACGCCTTGGGTAAACAGGGGCAAAAAAGATGAGCGCTGTAAGTGCGAAAGACCTTTTTATTTCATCTCCATATATATAGATGAACGGGACGTGTCGCACTTACAGCGCTCCATTTCGGGGAATGCTCTATACCCAGCGCTATGCGCTGGGCTGATATATAGCGCTCTTTCAGAGCTTACTTGGGGAAGTGTCATCTACTCGATGCTATGCGCTGGGCTGACATCTTACGCGCCTTCAGCGCTTACCCTGCGCCTCATAGTACTATGATATACACGAGTTCGGGATAAGGCTATCGGACTGTAAGCCCCGACGAGGCGAAAGGTATTAGGCAGGGTGTGAAGCTCGAAAGAACGCAATTCAAAATCGCCGGCGCAAAACGGGATGTGAAGCAGAAAGGCAACCCCTGATAAACATGTGTAGAAAGATGAATCCCGTAGGGATGACGGAGCATGGAGGAGTCGTGTTCTGTCGCCCCTTCAGGGCTTAGATAGTGAGATTCCACAGCACAGGGGCTACGCTATCGCTTACCCCTGTCTAAGGTCTTTCGCCCCGACGGGGCTATTAGATAAGATTCTCTTATCTCGAACTCGCGTATTGTATACCCCACAATCGCTCTTCAGAACGTCATGAAAACCTGTTCGGGAAACAAATAGAAGTCTTATGCAAAAATCTTTCGCATCTTTTATAAAAGGCTGTCGAAAGAGAAAGCCGTAAGGTGTTGACAAACAGAAAGATACGAATAAAGAGAGAAAAGCATAGCTTTGAGCATGTCAGAGCTATGCTTTGAGGGCGTGAAAGCTATGTTATGAAAGGGCTGGAGCTTAGCTTTTACGGAACGGTATCAGTACTATCGTCTTCTCAGGGGTGATGTCGGCCTCTTGCGAAACATGCCGGACGTATGTTCGGCGTGCAGAGAACGGAAGCAGGCAAGTTGTCTGCCCGTTGGTCATTAGCCGCCAAGCAAAAGATGGCGATGCCCTCACAGCACCGCCATCTCTTACTTCTTAGAAATCTGTTCGCATTTACTTATGACATCACTTTAGCATGCGTCATTCTTTTCTCCATTGTTCAATTCCGCTACAAGCATCCAAACCAATTTCTCTTGGCCTTGCAGATAGTCGTCCATCAATGCTACCGTCACCTCATCTCCAGCCTCGGAAGCCAACGAAACGAGTTTTCTTTCCTTACGGATGAGCACTTTCAAGGTGTCGAGCACTTGGGTAAGACCGCCACATCCGCAATGTACGATTTGCGATTCTTTCACCTCTGAAACCTTCAAATACTCGCTGAAACGGCTCTCCGGAGTAGCTCCGAGCTGCAAAAGTCGCTCTGCTATTTCATCCACCTTTTCGGCAGCATCGTTGTAAAGTTGTTCATACTTGGCGTGAAGGGTGAAGAATCCCTTGCCGCGCACGTTCCAATGAAGACCACGAAGATTGGTGTAATATACTTGGAAATCGGCCAACAGTTGGCTCAAACCTTCTACTACGCCTGCTACTTTCTTTTCGTCTAAGTTCAAATAATCTAATGTTTTCATTGTTAAATCTCCTTTCATTTTAAGTTGTTATACAGTTTTAGTTTCTTTCTACGACACAAAGATACGCACTATCTTTCGGATTACCAACAGAAAATACCTATATTTGTATAGGTAAAATCTATGAAGCAGTGGTTGCCGTAACGACATGAAAAACGACTTTACGTTAATTTTATGTTAAATACAGGACATTTCCCGATAGATATTCTGCAAATATTACTATCTTTGTGGGGTAAGAAATTGTTGTAATATCGTTGTAAATTAAAGATGAGAAAGGAGTGGGTGCTCGCAGTGCTTACTCCTTTTTATATAAGAAATCAATGGTATGAAAAGCAGAAGCACAAGAACCGACGAGATGAAAAGAAACTTCCTGATAGCGGTGCTCTCCATATTGCCGCTTACGATGCTTGCCGATGACCATACATCACGACATCCGGCAAACGGTGATGTGACACCTTCGCTGACCGAACGGGTGTTGCAGTTAGAGAAAAACGGCGAGTTGTTCAACGTCTACCTGCACTATTCGGCACATGCGCAGACGAGCGACGAGCATGGCAGATGGCAGAGCGCAATGGGTGCAAAAGTGTTTAAGGTGGAACTGTCCGGTAGCCTTACCGACAAGCTGAGCTACAATTTCATCCATCGTCTCAATAAGGGGACGAGCGCCGAGAGCCAAGACAACTTTGCAAGAGCTACCGATGGTATGTCGCTCACCTATGATTTTAATCCTCAATTCTCGCTCACGGCCGGCAAGACTTACCAGATATGGGGTGGATTTGAGTATTGGAGCAGCCCTGTGTTCGTGTTCCAATACAGCGACATGGAAGACCATATGGAGATTTACACCACAGGTGTCGTGGCACGATATAAGCCTGTTCCCTCGCAGGAAATAGGGTTGGAGATATGCAACTCCCACAATGGAAAATTCGCCGACACATACTCTCGCCTTGCCGAATCAGGCATTTCGCAGCCATTGGAAAGCCCCGACCACCCTTTCAGCTTTATCTTGAATTGGAATGGGAACTTCTTTTCCGACCGGCTGCAGACACGTTGGGCGTGGGGAATACAGTCTGAAGCCCGACACCGACACTCACGTATGCTCGCCTTGGGGCAACAGCTTTGTCTTCCCAAATTTCAGTGGTACGTAGACTATATGGCTGCTTTCGATGGCCTCGACAGGCTTCAGCTCGCATCCAACGAAGGCCGGAGCTACCTTAAAAGCAGCGGTCGCGCCTATTTTACCGACGTGCATTATCAAACCATTGTTACGAAAATGGAGTATCAATTCCAACCTCGGTGGAACCTCGTTTTCAAAGGCATGTATGAGACGGCTAACGTTACTTCCGATGAGAACTTTAAAAACTACCGGCGCTCCATCAGTTACGGTGGATTTGTAGAATACATACCCGACACCCAACTCAATCTCCACCTCTTTCTCGGATATATGGGCAAGACCCTCGACTATACGCGCCGAAGTGCTCTCACCGATATTCATACAAATCGCATTGAGCTGGGATTCATGAGCAAACTCAAACTTTATTGACGTTCCGGCTCTGCCTGTCTTCCGCCATGGCTATCACATCCGGCATCATTCCCTTGTCTTTATGATTCCTACCATTGAATGGATGCGCGACAATTTTGCACGCTTCAACCGCGATTATTTCGACGACCGCCTTTCCCAACCTCGGCTTGCTCTCTCCAAATCGCGTACTCGGCTGGGCAGCATGTCCTGCAAACGGACATCCGTAGCATGCCATTCACGCACCACCGGCCATACCATACGCCTCTCTACGGCCTATGACCTGGCCGAAAGGCAATGGCAAAACGTGCTTCTGCATGAGATGATACACCATGACATTGCATGTTCGTCTCTGCAAGACACTGCCCCGCATGGGCTAATCTTCCGAAGAATGATGGACAAACTCAATCGCCGTTACGGGTGGGAAATCACTGTCGCTACCCGCATTTCTTCTCTACAGCCCCTCGTTTCCACGCCTAATCGGCCGCGCCTTGTGCTGGCTGTTGAGACCACAGACAACGCTCAATACCTTTCAGTCGTAAATCCCACCTATGCGCAGCACCTCGACCTGCTTCTGAAACGCTCGCGTCCCCGCCTTCGACACGCATGGTATCGGTCTGAAGACCCTTATTTCTCGACCTTTCCCGTTGTTCGTTCTCTCCGAGGGAAACGCATCGATGCCGACCTCTACCATCATATCATACGGGAACTCACCCCCATTTCGCTGACGGCATTTCATCCCTAAACTCACACGCCCTTTGCCATCATGACACCATTTTGCAGCCAAGTTTTTCTCCTTTTTCTTGTTCGTTTCATCATCTTTATGTATCTTTGCCGCCGTGAAACAAATAAACAATTATAATACGACGATGAATGAGACGCAGAAAAAAGTGTGTTTTTCTGCATCTTTTAACGCTTTATATTTGCATACACCGGAAAAAAGTGTAACACACACACACACACACACATTCGCACCGTCGATCAGATAACACTTTAAACGCTTTCACATACGCGCGCGCGAAGCGTGTCGCATCCCCTATAAACAAAGGGCTCCACGGAGTTCCCTTTGTTCGCTTTTTCG
>NZ_GL397214.1:1924106-2067603 GCF_000146675.1 Hoylesella marshii DSM 16973 = JCM 13450 | reverse complement strand
GCCGGCGACAAACTTTTTCTGAACGATGGAACCAACCTGCTGCAAAGTTCGCGTGATAACCTCGGCACACAGCTCGTTGGCGGCGTAACCAAAGTACCCACGGCCAGCTTTTGGTTTGCCGGAACCTTCAGCAATCCCACCTACCCTCTGCGCTACACAGGTAAAAACGGCACGAAAGACAAAGTGACCATCGCCGCCACGCAAACCCAGACCCTACCTGCCGATGCCTCCCACATCGGCGAGAGTGGCGACTGCGGAACGGCCACAGCCACAAAGAGCGGCAACCACTACGACTTCACCCTCTCTCACAAAGCCGCCTACCTCACGTTCGTACCTTTCACTTCAGAAACCGGCTTAGTTGGCAGCAAACTCTCTAAAATCAAGATAACTGCCAACAAGCCCTTAGCAGGCACATTTGGCTTTAGCGACAGCGGTATCGACACCGGCACTACGCCTACATCACCCTCGAATACGATAACACTCACCGTGCAAGGTGCTGACGGAACAGGCTTCCCTCTTGCCGCAGCAGCCTCGCCAAGCGATAACTCTGCTACCATTGTTTTGCCTCCGGGCACTTACAGCACGTTCGACATCGAATACACCGTAACCCATCCCGTTACTCACTTTCCCGGCACAGCAACTGTTCACTACACGGCTATCAGCTTTAACGAAGGTAAGAACAAGAAGCTGGCACCTGATGTAGTCAATGCCGTGTTCCCCGCCCGTTATCTCTTCAGCGACGGCACTACGGGTACATTTGCCGAGATTGGGTCGCGCACGCCCATCGGATTGGTGTTAGAAGAAAAGACGCCTACTAAAGACGGAACAGCCATCGCATTAGATTACGCCAAAAGTTCTATGTATCCCCTGATGCAGGGAAAAAGCGGGGACAGTAATTTCTTATGGAGCAAGCGAAGCGGTGTCAGACAAGATAACTCTGCCATTTATTCTAACTCTCCAACATCTGCAACCGATATGGATGGTTATAAATATACGTGGGAAGCATCAGGAAGTACCGATGGAACCATCAAAGGCAACAGCCTCGACTTCCCCGCATTTTATGTAGCCGGGCACTGGGGCGATTATTTGGCAGCAAACGGTATCACCGTGTCAGGGTCGATGGTGGGTCGCAAATGGTATCTGCCTGCCCTCGGCGAAGTGTTGAAATTCAGAAATGTATTCGGCGGTTCTCTTCCGCTACAATCTGATTGGAATGCTACTGGGGTAATCAGCCCGACTGAAATGGCAGCGATTGATGCTGCATTCACTGCTGTTGGTGCCACTGCTTTTTCTACAATAACCAACCCCGATTGCGCATGGACGAGCACAGAGACAAACGAGTATCATAATAATCCGATAAGTTACTATGTCGAAAATATTGGCTACGACAATGCTTCATGGAAAGACGACACTAATTGGTTTAAGGTTGTTGCCTTTGTCCACTTCTAACTTTGTTCTGAAGTCGTTATGCCAATGATGACAGGAAAAAAGTATTGATTATATCAAGACCTTTGTATAGATATAAGGAAGACAAAGGTCTTGATATAATCAACACGACGGCCTTAATATAATACGCGAATTCGGGATAAGCCTATTTGGACTGTAAGCCCTGCGAGCTCCATCCCTGCCTGTATTCTTATTTTGCTGTGAACATCAAAACGGGGGCTGCGCTATCCGCTCGCCCCCGTTTGTTATCCATCGCTCCTGTGGAGCTGAGGTTTCCTGCATACGCTTTGTGCGTCACATCTTTGTCATGATACCTTGCCGGGTCTGCTTTAGGAACTCAATGATGTTTCTTATTTCAGGACTGTCCGGCACTTGTTGCTCTATCTGTATGATAGAATCGAATACACTGTTCTGTCCGTGGAAAAGCAAACGGTAGGCGTTGGCAATGTGGTTTAACGTCTTTTCGGCTATGCCGTAAGAGCGGAGCAGGGTGCTGCTGACGCCGCCATAGGCAATGGGCTTGCCACCGGCGATGACATAGGGCGGCACATCTTTGGAGAAGGTGGTACCGGCTTGTATCATGGCACGCTCGCCGACGCGTGTGCGAGCATTCTCAATCACACTGCTGGAGAAGATAACCCCGTTGCCAATCTCACAGTCGCCGGCAATCTTGGTACCATAGCCGAAGACGCAGCCGTTGCCTACCTTGGTGTCGTGGGAGATGTGGGCACCCTCCATGAGGAAGTTGTCGTTGCCGATAACGGTTTGTCCTCCGGCATGGGTAGCACGGTTGACAACCACATTCTCGCGTATGGTATTGCCCTTGCCGATAAGGGTTTCTGAATGTTCGCCACAGAAATCGAAGTCTTGCGGTATCGCACCAATAACAGAGCATTGGTGCACCTTGTTGTCGGCACCCATGCGTGTGCCGTCGAGTATGCTTACGAAGGGATAGATGACGCAGTTGTCGCCTATTTCCACGTCGCCTTCGATGTAGACGAAAGGATATATTTTGCAGTTCTCTCCTATCTTTGCATTGGGAGATATTTCTGCCTTTGTGCTTATTTCGCTTGCCATATAGATACGGTATTTAGAGTTGTTGAGATATATGTTGTGGGTGCAGGCCTCATTTCGTGCCGCCGCCCAAGGCATAGTAAAGGTTGACCACTGCCTGCATCTTCGTGAAGTCGTCGGACACTTTGGCGAGACGTGCGTTGAGCAAGTTCTGCTGGGCGGAGATGACTTCGAAATAGGTACTGCGTCCCATCTGGAAGAGGTCTTTGTTGTAGTCCACGTTTTTTTCAAGGGTGACTACGCGTTGTGCTTCTATGCGGCTCTTCTCCTGAGAGGTGTTGTAGAGTACGAGGGCGTTGCTCACTTCACTGCCGGCCGTCAGCACCGCGTTTTGCCATGTGTTGTAGGCCTGCTCGTATTGCGCCTTGGCCACTTTCAGTCCGGCAATAATCTGTCCGCGTTGGAAGATGGGTTGCACCAAGCTCCCCACTGCCGAGAGTAGCCATTTACCCGGATTCACGATTCCCATGCCGCTGTTGTTGGTAAAGGCACCCGTTCCGGAGATGGTGATATTGGGGTAGAATCTGCTGCGTGCTGTTTGTATGTTGTAGAAACACTGCGCCAAGCTCATCTCGGCGTAGTGTACGTCGGGGCGGTTGTTGAGCATGTGGACGGCTACGCCCGTAGAAAGTTCCGATGGCAGTGATTGTTCTTCAAGTTTGCCGCGGGCTATATTCTGTGCGGGTTGTGCCAGCAAGAGGGAGAGCGCGTTCTCTGTTTCGCGGATTTGTCGACGCAAGTCGGCCGCCTGTGTCTGTACGGAGTAGTAGTTGGCTTGGGCACTTGCTACGGCAGTTTCTCTTGCGCCGCCCAATTCCTTTTGCAACTTCATCATCTCCCATGTATCCTTGGTGAGGCTTTCCATATCGGTGACGATGGCGAGCTGTCGGTCGAGCATAAGCAACGTATAGTACATGTTAGCCACATTGCTAATAACTTTTGTTTTTACTACTAATTGATAGTCGCGGGTAGCCATGAGTGCCATCTGCGAACTGCGCTTCTGCGAGAGCAGATTACCGAAGAGGTCTACGCTCCAACTCGCCGATACGGGCAGGGAATAGGTCTTTGTGGCGGGGTTACCGTCCCACGATGCGATGGTGCCTTGTGGGGAAAAGGTGAACGACGGAACAAAAGCTAATTTGGCTGCCATCAACTGACTTTCTGCCATCTTCACATTAAGGGCGGCACTTAGCAGGTTGGTGTTGCTGGTGAGTGCTCGGTCAATGAGTGTCTGTAGCTGCGGATCGGTGAAGACGCTACGCCAAGGCATATTGCCGAAACTCGCGGTGTCAGCTACTACGAGTGTATCCGTAGCCGATTGTACGTCGCGCACAAGTCCCTTCGTGTTTACGTCGGGGCGTTGGTATTTGTTATAGAGTCCGCAACTGCTCATCAAGACTGTTGCGCACACAATGATCATTATCTTTTTCATCTCTTTGTTACTCATCTGTTTTATGTGTGGTGGAACGATGTGCATATTGCTGCAACTCGGCCGTTACTTCCGGATTCTCTTCATCGTCGAATTCGATAGGCTTTATCTTCTCCTGTAAGTATTGGAAGATGACAAACAGTGCCGGTACAATGAATATTTGCAATACCATACCGATAAGCATACCGCCCACAGCTGCCGCTCCTAATGTTTGGTTTCCATTCTTACCCACACCGCTGGCAAACATCATCGGTAGCAGACCGATAACCATGGCCAAACCGGTCATCAGAATGGGACGCAGACGAGCTGTAGCACCGAGGATAGCACTGTACTTAATGGCCATGCCTGTGCGCCGACGTTCCAAAGCGAACTCTACGATAAGGATGGCATTCTTGGCCAACAGTCCGATAAGCATAATGAGCGCAATCTGCATGTAGATGTCGTTCTGATGCCCGAAGAGTTGAGTGAACACGAATGCACCGGCCAAACCGAATGGTAATGAGAGAATGACAGACAGTGGCAGCAGGTAACTCTCATACTGTGCTGACAGGATAAGATATACGAAGACAATACACATGGCGAAGATAAGACCGGTAGTATTGCTCGATTCTTGTTCCGAACGGGTAAGACCCGAGAAATCGTAACCATAACCGGCAGGCAATGTCTGTTGGGCTACTTCCTCAACGGCCTTAATAGCATCGCCGGATGAATAGCCGTCGGCAACCGTGGCATTTACACTAATGCTGGTAAAGAGGTTGAAACGGTTCACATTGGCAGGCCCGTAGACGCGCTTCAACGTACAGTATTCCGATATGGGCACCATGCCGGCGTTGGTACGCACATAGATATTTGTGAGGTCACCCGGTCGCATGCGGCTAGCCACATCGCCCTGTATCATCACACGATACAATTTACCGTAAGAGTTGAAGTTCGAAGCATACAGACCACCATAGTATCCCTGCAAGGTAGACAGTACCGTAGATGGCCCGATGCCGCTCTGTTTACATTTGGCTACATCCACATCTACCATGTATTGTGGGTAGTTGGGGTTGTAAGAGGTCATCGCCCGTTGTATCTCCGGGCGTTCGTTGAGCGCTTTTAGGTAGTCTTGCGTTACTTGGAAGAATTTATCCAATGAACCACCTGTCTTGTCCTGCATGGAGAAAGTGAGACCGTTGGCTGCGCTGAAGCCCGGTATCATCGGAGGTCCGAATGCCAATATCTGGGCACCCTTGATGGTAGATATCTGCTTGTATATCATACCGAGTACGGCCATGTTGCTCTTTGAATCTACGAAGAAGCGCATGATACCGTCGCCCTCCCACAGTCCGGCCAGCTTGTGGAAGAAGCCGCTGGGTCGTTCTTCAAAGGACTTTAACTTCACGATAAACGTAGCTTGGTCAGATCCCTGACCGGCAATAAAGTTGAAACCTACAATCTGTTGTCTGCTTTGGATAGCGGGGTTATGGGCCAGCATGGCATCTATTTGGTCGGTTACTTTCTGCGTCTCCTCCTGACTGGTTGCGGGTGGCAGAGAAACCGTCACGAACAATACACCGGTATCTTCATCAGGCACAAGACCCGTCTTCGTGGTGTTCATGGTGAAAACCAGTACTGCAATACCTACGACCACGCAAGTAATAGTAATGATACGATGCCCGATGATATTCTCCACACCTTTCTTATATTTATCCAACATTTTATTAAATGAGGTGTTGAATGCCGTATGGAATCTGTCAACGTAGCTCATGTGCCGTTCATGTCCCTCCGCATCGTGTGGTTTTAATAGGATGGCGCAGAGTGCTGGCGACAGTGTAAGGGCGTTGATAGCCGAAATCACAATAGACACGGCCATGGTGATACCGAATTCGCGATAGAATGTACCGCTGGTACCGCTGATAAACGATACGGGGATGAATACGGCCGACATCACAAGGGTAATGGAGATAATGGCACCCGATATTTCATTCATCGCATCGGTAGATGCCAGCTTAGCACTCTTATACCCTAAATCTAATTTGGCATGCACTGCTTCCACAACGACAATGGCGTCATCCACCACAATGGCAATGGCCAGCAGCAATGCCGAGAGTGTGAGTAGGTTGATAGAGAAACCGAATATCCATAAGAAGAGGAATGTGCCTATCAGCGACACCGGTACGGCAATCAACGGTATCAACGTGGAACGGAAGTCTTGCAGGAAAATGTATACCACGATGAATACAAGAATAAACGTAATGGCCAATGTCATCAATACTTCTTCGATAGAAGCGTATAGAAATTCGGTTGCGTCATAATTAATCTTATATTCTAAGCCTGGGGGGAATGACTTGGCCTGCTCCTCCAATACTTGCTTTACACCCTTGGCTATTTCATTGGCATTAGAACCTGCTATCTGCTGTACCATGCCCATATCCGAGGGCTGGTTGTTGTTTCTCTGCCCTACGGAATAGCCAAGTCCACCTAGCTCTATTTTAGCTACATCGCGCAAATGTAATGTTTGTCCGTTGGTAGAATTGCTGATGATAATGTCTTCATACTCTTTAGGAGTCTTCAAACGTCCCTTATAGCGCATCACGTATTCAAAGCTCACATCGCTCTGTTCGCCGAACTTACCCGGAGCGGCCTCGATGTTCTGGTCAGCCAGTGCGGCACGGATGTCGCTCGGAATAAGTCCGTATTGCTTCATCTTGTCGGGTTTCAGCCAAATACGCATAGAATAGGTACTCATACTGAAAACCTGTACGTTGCCCACACCCTGTACCCGTTTCAACGCCGGTACGATATTGATAGCATTGTAGTTGGTAATAAATTCCGAGTCGTAACGCCCGTCTTCGGTAGTGAGCGAGTACATAATCACATTACTTGATTGGCGTTTAGAAGTGGTTACACCTACTTGCGTTACTTCCGACGGTAGTAGAGAAGTCGCCTGTGACACGCGGTTCTGCACGTTTACAGCCGCCATATTAGGGTCTGTTCCCTGCTTGAAATACACTGTAATCTGCGCAAATCCGTCATTGGTAGCCGAAGAAGTCATGTACGTCATATTCTCCACACCGTTGATACTCTCCTCCAAAGGGGTAATCACCGAGTTAAGCACTGTCTGTGCATCGGCACCGGTATAGGAGGTAGATACGGAAATAGTGGGAGGAGCGATGTCGGGATACTGCTCGATAGGTAGCGACACCAGCCCTATCAAACCCAGTAATACGAGGAATACGGAGATAACCGTCGATAGCACCGGGCGTTCTATAAATCTTGTAAATGTCATATTCTATTGTCGTTTAAACAATTTCTATAATGATGGGATTATTTCTTCATGGCATCAATAAAGCCTTTACTTGTACCTTGTTTCTCGGCAAGTTTGGCCGCTTTTTTGATATTTTCCTCGTACTGTGCCTCAGTAATAGGCTTAATTTCCATGTCATCATTCAGCGTGGTCAGTCCCTTGGTCACGATTTTATCGCCTACTTTCAGTCCCCCCGTCACCACGTAGTTCTTTCCATCGTTTTGTTCATCCACGGTGATTTCGGTATATTTTACCTTGTTGTTGCCACCCACTACATAAACGAATATCTTGTTCTGTACCTCTGTGGTGGCATTCTGTGGAATCACAATCGCATGGTTGTTGATGCGGGGTACGATAATGGTGCCTGATGCACCGCTTTTCAGCAAGTGTTCGGGGTTGGGGAAACGTGCAATCATCGACACCGAACCTGTGGTGGCATCAATAACGCCACTTGCTTTCGTCACCTTTCCCTCGTGTGGATATATCGTTCCATCTGCCAATTGCAGTTTAACGGGCGGATATTTCTCTATTGCCGTACCAATGCCGCCGTCGGCTTTTGTCAGTGCAAGGATGTCTTTCTCCGTCATTGAGAAATAGATTTCCATAGAACTCGTGTTTGAAACGGTGGTCAACGGAGTGGCAATGGCGCTACTCACAAGTGCTCCCACCTTATAAGGCAAACTACCTATATAGCCGTTGGCTGGGCTGACGACATAGCAAAAGTCTAAATTCTGTTTAGCCGACAAATAGTTGGCCTGTGCCTGTGCTACGGCTGCCTGCGCTGTTTGATAGGTGTTTTTTGCGCTTTCCAGCTCGTAAGAACCTATCACGTTCTTAGCATATAGTTTCTGACTGTTATCATAGGTAAGTTTGGCTGTGTTCAATTGTGACTTTGCCGAATTGACTGCAGCGCGTGCCTGACGTACAGCAGCCTGATAGGTAACGTTATCAATCACGAAGAGCACTTGCCCTGCTTTCACGTACTGCCCTTCATGAACATTGAGTTTTGTGATAAATCCTGATACTTTCGGACGTATTTCCACGTCTTGCACACCCTTGATTGTAGCCGGATAGGTTGTTTGCAAATCCGTGTTTTGTGTACCTACTGTCATGGTAGGATACTCATTGTTCGTCATGTTGAGTTTAGAGTTGTTGCAGCCGACCAGCACCATGGCAGCCGTTGCCGCAATCAATAGAAAATGATTTCTTTTCATACCTATATAGTTAATGTATTTATTTCTTAATATATACTCGTTTATATCCTTAATGCCGAAGTGCCATAGATAACGCCCTCACTCAGATATTCATAAAGAAAACTTAGCAAAGTTGCATTAGTTTTAGGTTGCAAAGATACGCTATAATCCTGCAAATGGTACTTCTGTAAATATCTTTTTAACAATAATTATTTTAAATACACAGCTTGCCACGGTAGCATCCCAATGTGCTTCTTTCACTGCAATATGCGTTTGACTTGCCATAAAAGCCCCATTATCCGGCCTATGCCAACCCCATCGCTTTTGCTTTTGTCAGAAGCAATTGCATCAGTGGTTCGCGTTCGTTGGGCACCGTGTTGTCGAGTACGGCCTCCTTCAGTGCCTTTTTCAATATGCCGACTTCGCGAGATGGTCTGAGATGAAACATTTCCATAATCTCGTTGCCGTCTATCACGGGTTGCAACAGTCGTTTATAATCTTTCTCTTTCAAGTCGGCAATCTTCTCTCTCACAATACGGAAATTCTCTAAAAACCGCTGCTTGCGTATGGCATTCTTACTGGTAATATCGGCTTCGCAAAGGGTCATGAGGTCGTCTATATCATCGCCGGCATCGTTTACAAGTCGTCTCACAGCACTATCTGTCACGATGTCGTCGGCTATCACGATGGGGCGCATGTGCAAGTCTACCATCTTTTGCACATACTTCATTTTTGCATCCATCGGCAACTTCATCCTCTTAAATATTTGAGGCAGCATTTTCGCACCTATGTAGTTGTGGTTGTGGAAAGTCCATCCTGACGTATTGTCCCACCGTTTGCTCTTGGGTTTACCTATATCGTGTAGCAGTGCAGCCCATCGAAGCCAGAGGTTGTCGGTAGTTTTGCAGATGTTGTCGAGCACCTCGAGCGAATGGTAAAAGTTGTTTTTGTGTGCTTTTCCATTGCGGGTTTCCACCATATCCATGGCGCAGAGCTCGGGCATGATGAGGGGAAGCAGACCGGTGCGGTGGAGGTCTACGAAGCCTTTGCTCGGCGTGCGTGTCATCATGATTTTATGAAGTTCGTCGACAATACGTTCACCGCTCACTATCTTCAATCGGTCGGTATTGCGCACAAGTGCCTCAAAGGTTTCATCTTCTATGAAGAAATGGAGTTGTGTAGCAAATCTTACGCAACGCATCATGCGCAGGGGGTCGTCGGAGAATGTCACATCGGGGTCGAGTGGCGTGCGGATGATGCCGTCTTCCATATCGGCAATGCCGTCGAAGGGGTCTATGAGTTGACCGAAACGCTCTCGGTTCAGGCACACGGCCAAAGCATTGATAGTGAAATCCCGACGGCATTGGTCGTCTTCTAAAGTTCCATCTTCCACAATGGGCTTCCGCGAATCATGGCTGTAACTCTCCCGACGCGCTCCCACAAACTCAATCTCTATGTCGCGATATTTTACTTGTGCTGTGCCGAAACGTTTGAATACCGATAGATGTGCCTTGCGCCCCAACAGTTGTTTCAACCTGTCGGCCACCTTAATGCCGCTACCCACCACCACGACATCAATATCATTGGAGGGACGTTCGAGAAACAAATCGCGCACGTAGCCACCCACAACGTAGCATTCTAACTGTAAGTCGTCTGCCGCTTCCGAAATCCGATGAAAAATGTTTTGGTCGAGGAGGGTTGTTAGTTCTGGGTTGGAGAATATCTTCATTATTATACTTTCATTTCGTGTTGCAAAGGTAAGGAAAACTCGGGTAAAATGCGAACGATTCTTGGAAAAGGCTCAGTGTTGTGCGCCGAGCTGATGCCTTACGCGCCTACAGCACTCTATTTTGTTGTAAACACCAAGCAGAGGTTGCCTTTTTGGGGCGATGCCTTTGAAAGGGAAGCCTCGGAGAAGCGGGAGGACAATATAACAGGATATTTTGCGTTGCATAAGCATGCAATGGACAGATAGAATCAGACGCATAAAGATAGGGCTATTGGCAGTGGCAGTGGTTATTGCTGCGGGGTCGCTGGTGGTGTCACACTACCTGATTCGCGATATGGAGCGTGAGGAGCGCAGCAAGATGGAGGTGTGGGCGGAGGCGATGAATGCACTGAATAAAGCCGACGAGACTACCGATTTGAGCTTAGTCTTAAAGGTATTGAACAGCAACCACACGATACCCGTTATCGTGCTCGACAACCACGGCTCGGTACTCACCTACCGCAACATTGAGGCCGACGGCAACAACCGACGTACAAAAAACAGTATGCTATCCGAACGTGGCCGACGGCTGCGCGACGAAGGGCGATACATACGCCTGCACATCGACGGCTCAGACCATGCGTTCATCGACGTTTGTTATGACGATTCGCTCATGCTCCGCCGCTTGGCGCTCTACCCTTACGTGCAACTTGCCGTGGTATTACCGTTCCTTGGTGTGGCGCTCTTTGCGTTACTTGCCTCGAAACGTGCGGAACAAAATCGGGTATGGGTGGGGCTGTCGAAAGAGACTGCGCACCAACTTGGCACGCCGATATCGAGCCTGATGGCATGGACGGAGATATTGAAAGAGAATTACCCCGACGATACGCTCATCGGAGAGATGGAGCACGACGTGAGACGGCTGCAGTTGGTGGCTGACCGATTTTCCAAGATAGGGTCGATTCCCGAGCCGGTGCCGACCGACTTAAATGGCCTCTTGCGCAACGCAGCCGACTACATGGAGCGACGGATGCCCGCGGGTATCACCGTGACGTGCCACTTTCATACCTCGGAAATCATCGTACCGCTCAATGCGTCGTTGTTTGAGTGGGTCGTAGAAAACTTATGCAAGAATGCCGTTGATGCCATGAATGGCGCAGGGCGATTGACGCTTATGGCCGAAGAACAGGCGCACCGCGTGGTGGTGGAGGTGGAAGATACCGGCCGAGGCATTCGGAAGAAAGACCTTCGCAATGTATTCCGTCCCGGGTTTACCACGAAACCCCGCGGCTGGGGATTGGGGTTGTCACTGGCACGCCGCATCGTGGAGGAATATCACCGAGGGCGTATTTTCGTGAAGAGTTCCGCCCCCGGACACGGCACGACATTCCGCATCGAACTGCGCAAATAATCTCCCTTTTATGCGAGTTCGGGATAAAAGATTCTTATAATAACCCCAAAGGGGCGACAGACCTTAGACAGGGGTAAGCGGTAGCGCAGCCCCTATGTCCTGGAGTCCCGCTATCCAAGCCCTGAAACGAAGTTCGCTGAAACGGAGAGGAAGCAAAGGGTGACAGAACACCAACTCTCCACCCTCCGTCAACCCTACGGAGTTCATCTTTCCGCACATGCTTATCAGGGGTTGCGCTCTTACGAGCGCCACGCCCTGCCTAAGGTCTTACGCCCCGTCGGGGCTTATAGTCCGATTGCCTTATCCCGAACTCGCATATGAATAGACTGAAGAACTATTGTTATTGTCCAGTAAATTATTTTAAATTTTATACACCGTCTCATCCCCACAGATATTTCTTATCTTGAGGCGGAGAGGTTTGTTGTCTGAAGTAATTGTACCATCCCAAAAGGTTTTGGTATCAATACCATTCTTACGTACATAACCAAGGCGGTCAATGAGAATTTCGGAGTCGCTGTGCCAAGGAGAAGAAGCATCGGCAGAAGTACTATCAAGGCTGATGAACTCGATTGTTTCAAGTCCTTCTTCACTCAACGTGATAGGGTTAAATTCTTTACCACCATTCAACGCTTGTTGCTGTCCTTTAAGATTGAACTCTTCTATCTTCTTATTCACACGGTCGCTAAAGAAACGATTGATGCTTACTTGCCACACTTTGAAAGCCTCACCTTTTGGTTGGACTTTCTTCACATCAAACTCGGCATCGTCTTCTACAACAACGTTGTCGAGCACGTTCTTTAAGTCTCTCAGTTCAACCTCTATCAGCGTGTTGTTCTGCTCTTTAATGAATTGCTTTATTTCTTTTATATCTGTGATATCTATATAATAAACAACTACTTTTTTAGTTTCGTCAGGCAGGTCGGGCATTGCTTCTTTCAGAATGCGATTCATCAGTGCTGTGTCTAACAAGCGAGTACTACTATCCATTAAGTTTGGAAGATAAACAGGCAACATACCCTCTTTCGTATCATAAATACTTCCTTCCCAGAACTTATCGAGTGCATCTTCATTGCGAAGTCCAGGTATTAAGCTCTTTAGCTTGTCCATTGTCTGCACAGGGTTGCGATAGAGCGAAACGCCATCTTTTATCTCCATCACTTCAAACTCTGCCCCAGCCTTACGCAATCGGTCGCGTGTAGTCTCAATGCTGTTAATACCAATATCGCAATGAATAAACTTGCGCCCTAATCTATTTGCGACAGCTGCCGTAACGCCACTACCACCAAAGAAGTCTGCCACAAGCATACCCTCATTACTGCTGGCTTTGATAATACGTTCTAATAGGGCTTCGGGTTTTTGGGTGGAGTAGTTTATATCTTCTGATGATCTAAAAACAGCTGGACAATCGCTCCAAACGTCATCAATCATAGCTCCTTCAAATCTATAAAGCTCATCATTTTCTTGAGGCTTCCGCCCATTTTGAGAGATAAAACGATTTACATACATTTCAAATTTCACTTTGTCTTTGCGGGGAAAGTTCCTATAGGTTATTGCTTCTCCATCTTCACTATATTTAATCCATCTATTGTATAAAGAATTTTCTTGTATACTCTTACGTTGAACATTGTAGGTTACAATATCTCCTTTTGAATAAACATAAATGGTATCATGCTTTCGTGGGAAATAGGTTGGTATAGCTTTAATCCCACCAGGGTAATGCCACACAATCTCATTCCTAAACTTATCCTCTCCAAATATCTCGTCCATAAGAATTTTTACATAATGTCCTATGTGCCAATCCAAATGCACATAGATAGATGCGGTATCGCTCATAACAGCTTTGATTGCAACGAGATTCTCATACATCCAATTCAGATAGCGTTCCTTATCCCACACATCGCCATACATTTTTTCTTCGAAGTTGCGGAGGTCTTCATTATCAATCTCTGTCTCGGCTTGCTTAATAGCCTCTGCCACTTTTGGATTGCGACGAATATAAACCTTCTTGGCATAATCGGCACCACTTGCAAAAGGTGGGTCGATATAAACAAGGTCTACTTTCATTCCCTTTTCTTTAAGATAAGCACAGGCAGAAAGACATTCGCCACGAAGCACAAGATTATGATTAGGATTCTTGCCCACCACTTCTTGACTTTCTACTTCGTAGAGTGGCATACCACGCTGAATACGTTCAAAAACCTTACCGTTATCACGATAGCGGAGAATGCGCTGCGTGTGCACAAAGTTGTTGAGTATTGCTTGTCCTTCGAGGACATTGGGATCGTAAGAAATATATTTGATTGCCATAATTTGTCTTTATTTGAAAAATTGATTGATAGCGTTGATAGTCTTCTCATCTTGTTCAGTTGGTGTCATTGTATCTTCGATATACAAGAAACTGAATCGATTGTAACCAAAACGCTCGTTATTAAGTTTCACAAACTCTTCTTTCATAAACTGCCTGCGTTCGGCAAACTTGGCAGCAAAGCCTTCGCCTTTAGTCTCAATGATAAGTATTTGTTTGATTGTGTCCTGTTCATCTCTGCTAATCACTAAGAAGTCGGGCGTGTAATTGCCAAGTGGGCTCCAGTTCTTACCATGCTTCCTATAGCAACGTATTTTGAATTCGGTAAGGCTGTCATCGCCATTGAAATAAAACTCGAGTTGCTTATTACGTATGATGGTTTGAAGTGTCTTAGAGAAATATTTAACTTCGAAACCACTGTCAAACTTATAAGGAAGATAGTGATAAGTCTTGTCATTGATGTTGCTATCCATTGGCTCGTAACTATCGGGATTATCTAATAAGTCTTGTATAGTTTGCTCTTGCCTGCCTAATGTTTTAAGCGTATCAATGGTTGTTTGTATTTCTGCCTTTAGTTGTTTCTTTCCTTTATCTGCATCAACAATCTTTAATACTTGCTCTTGATCAGGAAAGTATTTAGAAGTATTGGCAACTTCTATTGTTGAATGGAAGTTTTTAATCTGAAGAAGTTCAGCAGTCTCTGGTATCACTTCCTCCTTCACATCAATAGAACGATGAGGAATAAAGGCTTTGCGCACGTTGGAGCGGACAGCCATTTGGTTGTACTCTCCTTTAAGAAAGTATATACCATTACGTGTCTCTGTTATAGTATCAAAGATAGTTTGCAGAGCGGTGGCATATTTTTTAAGCTGTGCCATGAATAACGTGCCAAAACTTTCTTTACAGATAAGATGCAGCCAACTATTAAATGTAATTGGTATATCATGCTCATCATCTTGCAACTGTTCTACTGTTTTGCTTTCTATTTCTCCTTTTAAGTTCTGTTGGCTGATGAGTTGTAAATCACTGGTAGAAAGAATATCGTCCCTTTGCAGTTCTTTCGGTGTGTTTAGTTCCTCTTCTAAAACTAATGTCGGGTAAGATACCTTCAGTTGAAAGAAATCAATAGGCGGTACACGCAGTTTTTCCATACGAGAAAAACGTTGCAAAGTGTGAAGTTTGGCACTCCCCCCTCTGTTAAGTTCCTCAATAGATGTATGCTGCTGCTTGTCCAATTCCTTGTTAAGTGTCTTGGCATTATCTTCATTAAGCCAAATAAGGGCAGTTTCTTTAGCCTTCTTTTCCACTTGTCGCAAACAACGGCAAGAGGTCTGTAATACCATATTTTGTGGGCATGCTCCTTTCTGGGGCAAAATAATACTAGCTAGGCTCTTACAATCCCAACCCTCTTTTCCTATCTGTGCTAATAGAATAATCTTTATCTTTGATAGCTTGGTATCTAATGAAGCAAATTCGGTAGCTGCACTCTCTGGGACGGAGTATTGTTTATTTCCTCCGTGATATTTAAGAATTGTATCAGTTGGTATTAACCCATATTTGCCGACGAGCTCTGCTGCAATTGGGTAGATCTCCTCTTCCAAATTCTCTATACGCCCGCAATAGACAGCCAACTTAGCACAAGTACCATTAGCATATACGAAATTGCCATAAGTATCAAGAAATTCGGTTATTCCTTTACGAACAATCGTATCATATCCTCCAGTAGAGACCTTTATCGTTGGCTGTTTTAAGAAGTTACCCACACCTTCTATCAATGGATAATAATAGACAACATTAGCAAGGTTCTTGTTTTGCAATGACAGGTTTGAATCCACATCCACCGACTCGGCAGAGGCGAGATAAGGTGTGCCCGAGAAGCCTAATACAGAGTTAAAGGTCTCTGTCTCTGTCCACCCGTTCACAACCTGTCGGAGTTTTATATCGCTGTCTGAAGCATGATGCACCTCATCAATGAAAACAGAAAGATGAGGGATCTTTCCAACAATGGAGCGAAGCTCGTTCGATATTTCAAGTTCCTTTAACTCCTTTTTACTTAGAAAAGATAGTTCATTGTTTTTATCATATTTATCAAGAATAACCTTTTCGGCATTGGTTACAGCAACCAAACCACGAACATAGTCTGACGTTAAATGACTATTTATCTTTTGTGCATTTGGATTTTTAACAAGATTACTTTTTTGTGCGGTCTTCTGTGCATCAAGTATTTCAAACTGAATCTCATTCTTAATTTGTGAAGCGACAGGTTCTGGTAGTATCCATGTAGGGTCAAAGTCTTGTATATTCTTAATGCTGGGAAGAATCGAAGACTTCAGACCAGATGGAGCCAATATCATAAAGTTATGCGCAAAGGCAGGATTGTCGGGTTCATTCAGGGAAAAATACAAGTCAAGATAGATAAACGCAGCCATCAAATATGTCTTACCGGCTCCCATTGGCAAACTAAAAATATAGTCAGGATAAGCTACATCATAAAAAAACTTCTTAAAGACTGATACATAATCGATTGTATCAGGATTCTCTTCAATATATTTCTTTAATGTTGGTGCAGAAACATTCCCTTGCTCATCAGGCTGACAAGCATATTCATAAAGAGAAGCTGCTGCTTTATCAGTTTCAAGAATATGCCTTCCCTTAGCTGTAAGACTCATATTATCAAGATTGAGAGATAAGAAATCACCCTCTGTGAAAAGTCTCCATAAAGGCTTGTTGTCACATTTTATTTTCAAGAATAGATAAGTCTTAATTGCATCAATCTGAGCATCGCGCATCATGCCTTTACTTTCAATATATGAAAGCAAAGATTTGACAGAGCAGTCTACACGGCTTAACCATTTGTCCCTCTTTCGTTGTATGATGTTGTAGAACATTATTATTTCACTATTTATTTTTTATTCTTAGTGCTTGTCTTCTGATAATTGTTACTCATTTTAGTATTAACCGTTTGCAAAGATAGTAAATATCATTGTGTTAGCAGAGCTGAATGAGAGGGAAAAGAGATTCGCTTTCCGATTATTCGTCAGTTTGAAAAGATGATGTTTGCCAAGAAAGGTTGCCGACCTTTCTACGTACAAACGCCATCTGTACGGGGCACGAATGCCGACTTACGCTAAAAAACTTTATCTTTACGGGAAAGAGACGGTGCGTTGTATCGTACCTTGATAGGTATTGACAGTGAGTGTGACTCGGTCGCCCGCATGGTAGCGACCAGCAGGCAGGCTGATATAAACACGATGGGAATAATACTCGGGTACGTTGTTCTGGGCGTGCAACAGGCGCAGATGGTCATGACGTTTGCCCTCGGCGTCGGTCTCTGTGCCATCTATCACCATGCCTAACTGCTGACGGGCATCGGGCACATCGCCCTTTCCGGTCTTCAACAATATACTTAAGTTGATGTATTTACGATTTTTGCTCAACCAAAGGCTTTCGAGTGTCACAGGGTCGGTGGGCACATGGGGCAGTGTGGAGGCAGGTTGCAAGGCCAGCACAGCCACACGAACGGCAGCAAGGGGTTTGTAGGCTGCATCGTCCGTTCGCTGATAATAGAGCAGTGTGCGGTAGAGAGTGTCGGCCTTTGATGCCCAATTGCAGACCAACGGCGGCGACAGACGTATGTGTTCGCCGGCATCATTCACAGCATGGTCTATACGCCCGACGGCCGATGTATGGGCTTCTGCAAAGTCGGCACGCAGATAAGACAACGCATTGTCGCCCGACTTATAGTCGTTGAACTCGCAGGCAACGAACAGGAGACACAGGGTTGTTATAGAAATGAATTGACGCATGGCAGAAGGGGAATGAGTATAAAACGGCCGTCAGTCTACGACACGATGGTGGTTGATGACGGGGTTGGCATACATGGTAAGCAGACGGTTGCGCAGAAAGTCGTCGTCTCGATGGGGTAGGTCGATGAGAGCGAGGCGTTGCGCGATGTATTCATCGAACTGTCGGATGTCGTCAGACGTGTATCGGTCGGCATGTCGGTCGGTGTTTGCCAGGCGATCGGCAGCTATGTAGTTGATAGGATACAAGCGGTAATGCCGGTGTATCTGTCGGTCGATGTAGGCGGCGATGGTATCGAAGAGTTCCGTCTTGGGTATATCAGGGCCGAGTGTGTGCAGGAAATCGTCTATACAAGGCGCACAATGATAGTGGATGTGGCCTTTGTAGCCCGTGATACCGGTCTGCATGCTCACGATGTCGTCGGCGGGCGACTTGCGGAAGAGGGCATCGTCTCGTTTCTGTTGAAACTCTTTAGCCTTCAGGAAATCGCAGGGGTCGTATTCATAAGAGATGGTGAGCGGCACGATATGCAGGGCTGAAAGACGCTGGATGAGAGAACCTTCGCCACCCATAGCGAGCATTTTAAGTACGGCGGGCTGGGTGCGGTCATCGGAATCCTTGGCACGTCCTTCACGCTGGGCTATCCATATATTTTCGTTTTTGCTGTCGATAGCAAAGTGCATGTAGTCCGACAGCCTCTTGCTGGCGAGCAGCATCTGTCGCATAGGTAAGTTCCGCTCCACGATAAAAGATTTATTGACCCTCACGAGGTCTTTCACCCACGGCAGGGAAAGCAGGTTGTCGCCGATGGCTATCTCGCAGGTGGTGGTGAAGCCGGCATCGAGCAAGAGTTTATCGAGCAAGGCGGAATCAAGCACAATGTCGCGATGATTGCTCACAAAGGTATATCGTTTCTGCGTATCAATGGCCTTGGTATCCATATCGCAGCTCTTCGCCGTCTTACCCAACAGATGTTCAAGGAAGCCGTAGCAGAAAGCCTTTTGGAAATCGAGGCTGCTCTTACATTGCAGCATCTTGGCTTGCAACACCTCGAAAGGGATGTCGGGGAAGACGTAGGCGAGAACTTGACGGAACTGCACATCGTTCAGGAGGCGACGGAACACGTCGGGCAGTTCCTCTGGCTCAAAGGGGCGGATGGTATCGAATACTGCTGGTATTTTCATGACATGGATGTGATGGGTAAAGTAAAGAGGGAAACGAGCAAACGAACTGCTTGGCCAATGGATAGCCCGTTTCGTTTCCTCATTTCCCTCATATCGTTTAGAATTGGTTCTCTACGATTTCTGTCAGAACCTCGGTTATATTAAGTCCGGCAGCACGTATCTGCTGCGGTATAAAGCTGGTAGCGGTCATGCCCGGTGTGGTGTTCACTTCTAACATATTGATTTTCTCCGTACCATCTTCGTTCTTTGTGATGATATAATCAATACGGATGATTCCATTGCAATGGAGTATGTCGTAGATGGCATGGGTGATTTGTTTCACCCGTTCGGCAGTCTCTTCCGACAGACGTGCCGGAGTGATTTCCTGCACCTGCCCGTTGTATTTTGCATCGTAATCGAAGAACTCGTTGCTCGTTACCACTTCCGTAGCGGGTAGTACAACAGACTTTTCACGCGTCTTGTAGCATCCGATGGAAATCTCCGTGCCTTTCAGATACGACTCAATCATCACTTCATCGCTCTCCATAAACGCATTACGCAACGCGGGAGCCAGTTGGTCTATGTTCTTTACCTTAGAGACACCAAAGCTACTCCCGTCTGCTGCGGGCTTCACAAAGAAAGGCAAGCCTATCTTCTCTTCTATCGTCTTTTCGTCTATCTGGTCTTCAAAGCCCCGGCGAACCAATATACTTTCAGCTACACTGACACCGTAACCGCGCAGATATTGATTCAATACAAACTTGTTGAATGTAAGCGCTTCTACCAAAACGCCACTCGTGGAATAAGGGATATGCAGCAGTTCAAAGTAGCCTTGCAGAAGCCCGTTCTCCCCCGGGGTACCGTGTATGGTGATATAAGCATAGTCAAACAGCATAAACTTGCCGTTCTCCATGAAAGAGAAGTCGTTTCTATCAATGGGCGCAACGTCACCGTTCGGCAGATTTACTCGCCAGTCTTGGCCTTTGATGTCTACGATATATACATTGTAACGCTCTTTGTCGAAGAAAGAATACAGCCCTTGCGCCGAACGTAATGATACGTCGTGTTCGGATGAATCGCCACCGCAAACGATGGCAATGGTTCTCTTTATACTTTTCATGTGCTATATAGTTGTTTTATGTTCGTTGCCTTTGATGAATCCCCGCCAACGTTTCAAAAGTGCAGACAGGTCTTCAGGGAGAGGTGAAGTGAAGTCCATTTGTCGGCCGGTGGTGGGATGTATAAATCCTAACGTCTGTGCATGGAGGGCTTGACGCGGACATATTTTCAATCCATTCTGTACAAATGCCTTGTAGGTGGAGCTGCGATTACCTCTCAGTATCTCTGTTCCGCCGTAACGCTCATCACCAAACAATGGATGCCCTATATACTTCATATGTGCCCGTATCTGATGGGTTCTGCCCGTTTCCAGCACACATTCTATCCATGTCGTATAGCCGAAACGTTCCAACACCTTATAATGCGTCACTGCGGGTTTACCCATTTCCGAGTCAGACGGCAAGACCGTCATGCGTAATCGGTCTTTGGGGTCGCGAGCGATGTTGCCTTCTATCCGGCCTTCCTCATCGGTAAAGTTGCCCCATACCAAAGCTACATAGCTGCGATGGGTGGTCTTATTGAGAAACTGTACGCCTAATTTCGACTTTGCCTCCGGTGTTTTGGCTATCAACAGCAGACCGCTCGTGTCTTTATCGATGCGATGCACCAATCCCACTTCAGGGTCATTAGGGTCATAGGTGTCAAGGTCTTTCAGATACCAAGCCAGCGCATTCACCAACGTACCATGAAAGTTGCCTGCTCCCGGATGAACAACGAGACCCGCCGGCTTGTTGATGACCATTAGATCATTATCTTCATATACCACCTCCAGCGGCATTTCTTCGGGTTCTATCGTAGTGTCGTGCTGCGGACGGTCGAGCATCAATGTGACCACATCCGAGGGGCGAACCTTATAGTTGCTCTTTACCGGCTTGCCATTCACATGGATAAAACCGGCATCTGCCGCATTTTGGATGCGATTCCTGCTGGAGTGCTGCATCTTCTCGAAGAGATACTTGTCAATACGCACGGGCATCTGACCGCTGTCTACGACTGTTCTGAAGTGTTCGTACAACGCCTGTTGCCCGTCGTCTTCCAAGTCTTCCACCGTCTCAAAGATGTTTTCTTCCGCCTTCATCCTCGCTCATCCTTTCTTGCCCGGTGTCTCCGGTCCTGTCACGACCTCAAATTCGTCCACATCGCTATTGTCCGGTTGTTCCGTCCCATGATTGTCTTCAAATATCGGATCAACGATATCTACCGAATCGGCATCGTCTCTTACCCCGTTCCCCACTTGTATCACAAGCAAATCTTCCACAGAAACGCGGTCGCCGGCATTAAGATGTTTGCCCTTGCAAATAATGCCGTAGACCCAATCTTTCTCGCCGGCCACGTATTGGGGGTTCCCTAATCTGAAGCCCATAGCTGTGAGTTTCGCCTGCGCTTCGCGAAGAGAACTGTTGTCAATCAAGTCGGGTAAGGTCAGCGTTGGCGAGTTCAATGCGTTCACTGTCACATAGATGATGTGCCCCGACTTTACTTTCTGGCCGGCTATAGGCGACTGTTCGAGGATGCAGTCGGGTGGTAATGTCTTCACGTAGCCCGTATCCGACACCACAATCTCCAAGCCCATGGTCTCCAATATCTTCTTTGCGTCGGCAAACGATTTACTCCTCAGAGCGGGAACGGCTATGGCTTCTCCATGATGCGTATATAGGTCAAGACCATATTTCGCACCCACTCCTAACAACAACACTACGCCTATCATGGCAAGGATGTTGCCCCAAAGGTATTTGCTCTTAAACTTTCCCACAAATTCCGAAGACTTCATGCCTGTCTGTTTTTGAGTGTCTTGGGAGTATTTGCGCAACTCTTTCACGACAGATACCGGCACACGACCATTTTGCTGCTACCGAGATGCCTACCCGAAAGCGTGGAACATCGGTCAGTGAGACCGCTTTCTACGCGTCGGTTACTTTCCACAAAGATACGATAAAACAAAAAAATGAGCAAATAAATGCCTGTTTATTTTCCATCATCGGCAAGTCATTGCCCCTCCGTATAAAAACAAAAGCAGCCAAGGACGTATCCCTGCTGCCTCATGTTTCTGTGTTTCAAACGCGCCGGACGCACCTTTTATTTCCCGTGGCGCTCGTCGGAAACGGTGAGTTTCTTACGTCCTCGTGCACGACGAGATGCCAATACGCGACGTCCGTTCTTTGTGGCCATTCTCTCGCGGAAGCCGTGTTTGTTCACTCTTCTTCTGTTGTGAGGCTGAAATGTTCTTTTCATTTTACTTATCTATTTTATTTGTTATTCATTCAAATGGTTTGGGGTGCAAAATTAGTCATTTCTTTTTATATCACCAAAGATTATCTCGCTTTTAGTTCCTTTTAAGCCATTTTTTCCTTCAAGCTACAATCGGTCATGAGCAGTCTGATGACCAATTGGGCTTAAAATGCTGTCATCGACATTTCTCCGCCGTGTCCCTTCGCGATTCCTCCTGTCTTTATTTTGTCATTCCCTATATTTCCACTACCTTTGCAGCTATATTCACATAACCTCAAACAGAATGAAAAGACCGATTTTCTTACTCTTGTTCATGCTCTTACCGATGGCTTTCTACGCACAGAAAGCCAAAGAAGACTTCAAACGAGACCGCACACTCTCAGGCAGCAACTATGTGGCATATCCGGGACCCCACAAGGCCATGCTCACAAAAGCTCCTGCCGGATATCAACCTTTCTATCTCAGCCACTACGGAAGGCATGGCTCCCGTTACCTTATCGGTACCGCAGACTACGACAAACCTTACTTCGAGTTGCTGAAAGCCGACAGCCTCGGCAAGCTCACTGCTAAGGGGAAAGAGGTGCTTCGCAAAGTACGGATGATTCGGGAAGAAGCACTCAGCCGCGACGGAGAGCTTACTTTACGCGGTGCACAGCAGCATCAAGAGATTGCCCGACGTATGTTTAAGCGATTCCCGCAAATCTTTCAGGGCAACGTACACGTAGATGCCAAGAGCACCATTGTGATACGGTGCATCCTCTCCATGGAGAACGCCCTGCAAGAACTTAGCCGGCTCAACCCTCATCTCCGCATTTCCCACGATGCAAGCATGCATGACATGTATTACATGAACTTCAACGACACCTTGCTGTTTAAGCAACGTATGCCCGAAAAGGCACGAAAGGCCTTCGATACGTTCTACGATCGCCACGACAAACACGAGCGCGTCATGCGTGAAATCTTTAATGACGACACTTATTGGGCAAAGAAAGGCTACGGCAGATACATGAACTACGCCCTCTTTAAGATGGCTTCCAACGTGCAGAGCACAGAGTTACGCCACCAATTGTCGCTCTACGACCTCTTCACCGACGAGGAAATCTACGAAAACTGGTTGCCTCGCAACGCGTGGTGGTATATCAACTATGGCGCATCGCCACTCAACGGTGCCAAGCAGCCTTACTCCCAACGTCGTCTGTTGCGTCGCATCATCCACGAGGCCGATAGCTGCATGGCGCTTGAACATCCGGGGGCAACCCTCCGTTATGGACATGACACGATGGTAATGCCGCTGACCTGCCTGCTCGACCTCAACGGTTTCGGTCAACAAATAGAAGACCTCGAACAGTTGGATAAAAGCGGTTGGCGCAACTACGAGATATTTCCAATGGCCTGCAACATTCAGTTCGTGTTTTATCGGCGCAGCTTAGCCGACAAAGATGTTATCTTTAAAGTGCTTCTCAACGAAGATGAAGCCTCGCTGCCACTGAAAACCGACATCGCTCCTTATTATCATTGGAAGGATTTCAAAGACTTCTTCTTGAAGAAACTCAACGACTACGAGCCATCATCCCCAATCGTTCATTAGACCGCTTATTGACCATTTTTATATAGATGACATGGCTTCCTGCCATCTTTTATTCGCTTGTCGACATCTTGCCTACCGCCCTTTCCCGACGTAGTCCGCTACACTTTCGACAAGACGGCAAACCCTCTGAACGACAATCCAACAAAATCTGCATAGCCTCTCATGAGCGGTTTAGGATAAACAGAAGAGCTTTCCCCACAACGGAGAAAGCTCTTTTTTCATTCATCACAAACCGATGCAGGCATCATCGCCCGTCGGTCTTACCAAGCATCCAATCGGTCTTTGATGTCGGGCATCTGTTCTTTCGAGAATGTAGGGTCTTTCATGCCTGCCCGTTTCTGTGCCCTATAGTCTTTCAAGAGGAACGACACCTGCCTGAACAGCAAGACAATGGCCACGAGATTGCAAAATGTGATGAGCGCCATCATCAGGTCAGCCAAGCTCCAAGCTAAGTCTAAAGACATCATCGCACCCCACATCACCATCACGCCGACCACCACTCGATAAGCATCCAGCACCCAACGACGCTGCGTAATGAAACGTATGTTGGCCTCGCCGTAATAGTAATTGCCGATGATACTACTGAAAGCAAACATCAGAATCATAATGGCGATAAACACGTTGCCCAGCCCGCCTATCTGCGTAGACAAGGCCTCTTGCGTGAGTTGTATGCCATCGAAGTTGCCACGGGTATGCACGCCGCTCACAAGAATAATGAAAGCGGTACACGAACAGATAAGCAACGTATCGGTAAATACGCCCAAGGCCTGTATCAGTCCTTGCTTTACAGGGTGGGTTACGTAAGCCGTGGCAGCCACATTGGGTGCCGAACCCTCTCCCGCTTCATTGCTGAAAAGGCCTCGTTTGATTCCTTGCATCACGGTGGCGCCCAATCCTCCGCCCACGGCCTGATGCCAACCGAAAGCATCTTCCACAATGGCGAACAATACATCGGGTACTTTTGTAATGTTCATCACTATCATCACGAGTGCCAAAAAAATGTAAGTGAGCGCCATGATGGGCACGATAGCCTCGCTGATTTTCGCTATCCGGTGGATGCCTCCAAAGATAATAGCCAATGTAGAGGCAGTAAGCACAATCCCCATCCACAGTGCATCCACATCGAAAGCTTTCATCCATGCCGCTGTAATGGTGTTGCTCTGCACCGAATTGTAAGCCATGCCGAACGTGATACTGATGAGTACGGCAAAGAGCACACCCATCCAACGCTGCCCGAGCCCGTGGAGCATATAGTAAGCAGGGCCTCCGATGAACGAGTCTTTTGCCTTTCGCTTATACAATTGGGCAAGAGTTGACTCTACAAAAGCGGTGGCCGAACCCATTAGGGCTATCACCCACATCCAGAAAACAGCACCCGGGCCGCCTACGGTAATGGCCGTTGCCACACCTGCAAGATTGCCCGTACCCACACGGGAAGCAAGAGAGACCATGAAAGCTTGAAACGATGACACGTGATGCGTTTTCGCCTTACCGGTAGAAGGCACAGCATCGCCTAACAAACGAACCATCTCCCGCAACATGCGAAACTGCACAAAACGGGTTCGGAACGTAAAGTAAACGGCGCAACACACCAGCAACGTGACCAATACATACGACCAAAGCACATCGTTGGTTTGTGCCAATAGCTTTTCTAACATACAGTATTATTTTTTCGTTGATAAGTTGTTGAGAATCACCCGTATAGCGGGTTGTATGAAAGAGCTATGCTTTGACGGCGTAAAAGCATAGCTCCTGCACGCTCAAAGCTATGCTTCAACAGCCTGATAGCTTAGCTTTCTGAAAACCATGTCTCACCCTCTATATGACCGAGGGTAAGACAAGGGGGGCTCCACACGGTGCAACAAGCCGTCGGGAGCTTTCGTATTAAAGTGTTTTAGACGGGTAGAGGGCATCCCACCACGTGTTATCACCCTTCAGATATTTGGCAAACCAAGCGAAGATAGTATTCTGCCATTTGATTCGTTTGTGGTAATCGCTGATGATATGGTTTTCTTTATCCACCACCACAAAGGCCGTTTCGCGTCCCAAGAGCTTCAAGGCATTGAACATCTGGATGCTCTCGCCGATGGGTACATTTGTGTCTGCATTGCCGTGAAGGAAAAGTATCGGCGTATGAATCTTGTCTACATTGAACAACGGACTTTGGTTGACAAAGAGTTCTTTGTCTGTCCACGGATAACTGTTGGCCATGGATGTCTCACTGTAAGAATAGCCCCAATAACCTTCTCCCCAATAGCTGGCGTGGTCGCTGATACCTGCGTGAGAGATAGCTGCTGCGAAAATGTCGGTCTGTGTCTGTAGGTATTGCGTCATAAAGCCGCCATACGATGCCCCGATACAGCCCACTTTCTTGCTGTCTACGTAAGCATGTTCGCGCAAAAAGCCTTTCGTCACGTCTATGATATCTTCGGCAACGCCCCGTCCGGCGGTGTTGACATGACGTGCAGAGAATGCCTGCCCGAAGCCGGCGGCACCACTTGGATTGATAATCAGCATCACATAATCCTGTGCGGTGTAAACGTTGGCGGGATAACCGTTCTTGAATGCACGGCTCGTAGGCCAGCAACCGCCATAATAATAGACAATCATGGGATACTTCTTCTTCGCATCGAAATGGGGCGGAAGATAGTAACGGGCGGAAATGGTGTCACCTCTGGAGGTCACAAAGTCATACGGGCGACACGTTCCCAATGTCACTCCTTCGAGCCGTTGCTTGCTGAGGTCTTCGATAAGACTGCTCTTCTGCGTCTTCATATTCAGCAAATAAAGGCGGTCGGAGTTAGAGACACTCTCGCCGAACCACGCTGCCATGGGCGAACGGGATGAGAGATGGAAGCCCGAAACGAACTCTTCGGCCGTAGGAATCTGCACAATCTTGCCCGTAGAAGGGTTCGCACGGAACAAATGAACATAGTCTCTATCCATCGCAGTGAAGTATATCTGCCCGTCGGCATTGCTCCATGAACAGGAACTGACGCTGGGATTGAAATATTTGGTGAGTGCTTTCACGCGTCGGGTGGCCACATCGAGGGTGAATAACTGATGGTCGTAATTGCTGGGAGTCATACCTTCCGGCACGTTCTTACCTATCCCGTTGAATGCCTCGGGTGAGCCTACAATGCCGATTTGCTTGCCGTCGGGCGAGAAAAAGGCCTGACTCAAAAAGCCGTCATCTGCCACCAATGTATCGGCTTGCAGTGTTTTCACATCGAGACGGAGCAGCGACGAAAGGGTGGTCGGTCGCTTCGTGAGGCGGCTGTGGGATGTCATGAGCAGCAAGTATCTGCCATCTTCGGAGATGTCTTGTAACCAAACGTTGTGATGACCGTAAGTAAGCGGTTGGAGCAGGCCGGTCTTTACATCGAAGAGAGACAGCTTGCTACGGTTTCTCCAGCCGGGTTGCCGGTCGTCGGGTTCCACAATTTGATAGATATCCGGGTCTTCTTTTGCTCCTTCTTCCATTGTGGAGATAACCAGATAGTCGGCGTTCGGCGAGAGCGTTACCGTGCCTTCAGGTATATTTTTGGCAAGAACAGTCTCCTTACCGCTGACAATATCGGTCACAGTGAGCTGTCGCCCATCGTCTGTTCGCTGCATTGTGTAGTAGCGGTCGCTATGGGGCATCCACGAAAGAGATTGGTCGCTTTCCTTTACGATGTTGCCCGTTCGCAGGTCGGTGATACGCCATAGATAGTTGGCTGTTCCGCTTTTATCGCGGTCGTAGTAGCAAGTGGTAAGATAACGGCCTGTTGGCGAGATGGATGTAGCGGAGTACTGTTTCCCGTTGAGCACGTCGAGAAGCGTATAAAGGCGCTCTTTCCCGCTGACCAACGTTAAGGCATCATCGGCTCCGGAGAGCTTTACATCGAGCGAATCGGTCTGCCCGCGTTGCGAGAGATATTTGATAGTAATGCAATGGGTCATAGGCAGTAAAGCCACGTCGCTGCCATTGCTTTCCTTTCCATCTACGTAAAGCGTGTAATGCTTCATGCCTTTCACGCTGATACCTACCTTTCTATAGACGGTGTTCTGTACGTCGAACTGCAACAAATGCAGGGCGAACGGCGCATCACAGGCGGGTGCCAAAGGGGCAGAAACGGTCTTCCCGTTGTTGGCAAGAGAAAGGTCGAGCGTGGCATTGAGCAGCATTTCGGGGTCGAAACGTTTCCCTTCAAGGTTCAGACTGTCAATCATCACGGGTGTTTTCACCACAAACGGACCGGCATAACGATAGTTACGCACCGGCAGGTCGGCAGCGGCGATAGGCGAAACAAGTGCCCATGCTGTTGCCAACAGTAAGATTTTCATTGCTTTCATAGTTGTTGTATAGTATTAATTGCTGTCGTTGGTTTCTTTCACTACTTTAGGACCACGCACTCTGTCCTTAGCCGTCAGACCCCTCTTTATCTGTATTTTCAAGCCATCACTTAAGCCTGTAATCACTTTCCGACGGTCAAACGTCTTCTTTTCGCCCGTACCTTTTATAATATATACATAGGTATCGTTACCACTGAACTCAATGGCGCTCTCGGGAACGGTCAGCACCTGTCGGGCGCTGGCTAAGACAATTTGAGCAGTGGCACTATATCCCGACCTGATGTTGCTGCCTTTCAGCACTTTTACAGCTGCCTTTATTTCAAATTGGTTGGCACCGTTGCTCTCTACGGCTTTAGGAGATATATATTCCAAAGCTGCGTCGAAATGCAGATTTTGCAAAGCTCCGATGGTAATCTTCATCTGCATGCCGGGCACCAACTGCCCCACTTCAGTCTCATCAATATTACCTCTGAATATGAGATCGTTCATGTTGGCCACACTCGCAATCGTGGTTCCGTCGTTGAAAGTGTTGCTTAAAATCACCGAATTGCCCACCTTCACGGGTATATCCAATATGATTCCGGAGATAGTGGAACGAACTAACGTCGAGCTGGCGCTGGCATTGCTCGACGAAACTCCATCGCGGACAACCTGCAAATTGTCTTTTGCGGCAGAGTGTTCTTCAAGCGTTTGGCGATATGTCTGCCGTATTTTTTCATATTCATCGGCACTTACCAGCCCTTTGTCGAACAGCGCTTTCTCCCTTTCATGTTCCTTTTTAGCCTGTTTGAGATTGATTTCCGCCAGACGAACTCTGGCCTCGGCTGCACTCAACTGCGCCATATCGGGTATTACTTTCACCTTTGCAATGACCTCACCTTGCTGCACATATTGGCCGGCCTCTTTGTAAATGTCGGTGATAATGCCTGAAACCTGCGGCTTCACATTCACTTCGTTGCGAGGTTCTATTTTGCCTGTAATCACTGTTGTCTTGCTGATGTCGCCGATTTTAGGCACAAATTCCTCGTAAATCACTGGTTGCGGCTGTGACTTCTGATAAAGAAACACGAACATGCCGATAAAGAGAAAGGCAATAATTCCTGCCACTATAAACTTCAAATAGCGCTTCATATCGTTTTTGTTTATATCTTTTTCTTGTTTTATACGTTGCTTTGTATCTGTTGTATGGTTACTCATCTCTCATGGCATCCACAGGTTTGATGCTCATGGCTCTAAGCGCGGGGGCTAAACCGGCTAAGCTACCAAGTAGGCCGAGCAAAGCCAATGCACCGAGAGCAGTCCAGAATTTCACTTGAAAATGTGCCGAAACGATGCCGTCGGACGTGTTTCCCATCTCTAAAAGTTGCAGGATGATGACCGCGAAAAGTATGCCGCTCATACCCGCAACAGCAGTCAGAACCATGCTTTCGCTGATGATTTGACCTAATATCATTCGCGGAGTAGCTCCTATGGCACGACGTATTCCGATTTCCGAAGTGCGTTCTCGAACCGTCACCATCATGATATTAGACACGCCGATGGCACCTGCAAACAGCGTACCGAGGCCTACTAACCAGATAAGAAAGTTCACTCCATCGAATAAACTGTCCAACATACCGAACAGAACCTCAGAGTTGAACACCATAATGCTTTTCTCGTCGGTGGGATCTACTATGTGGGCGCGAGCTATTACCTCACGCATATGGGGCGAAATCTTGCTCATCACGACGCCCGGCTTTGCCGTAACGCAGATTAAATGCACAGTATCGCCCTTATGATAGACTTGCTGCATGACGGGCAGCGGTATGGTAATGGCCTCTTGAGCGCTGCCGTCGATGTTCATGTTGCCTTCGCTATAATCTACGCCCACTATATTATAATAGGTGGAATCCACCCGTATCATCTGTCCGCAAGGGTCTCCTCCGCCCGGGAAAAGCGTCTTATAGACTTTCTTACCCAAAACGCAGACCTTGCGTTTCTGCTGCATATCCATGTCATTCAGATACCTTCCGTAGAACATTCGCGGAGCTTCCACGAGTTGATAAGAAGGCAGCAATCCTTTGATATTACAGGTTTCTTTCTTGTCGTTGAAAGCGGCCGTCCTGTCCCAATTGGGCAATACGGGTGTTACCACATCCAACTCGGGTACTTGTTCCTTCAGTCTGGCCACATCACTGTACACCATACTCCACGTTCTTCCTTTCCTAAAGCCTTTATAAGACTTTGTGGTAGGCCGTTCCCATATCATCGCCGAGTTGGTGGCAAAGCCCTGAAAGGTGTTGGAAAGCAATTCTTTCAATCCATTTCCGCCGCCCACCAATGCCACCAACATAAAGACACCCCAGAACACACCGAAACCTGTCAGGAAACTACGGCTTTTGTTTCTCGACAGTGTGTCTAAGATTTCTCGGTATCGGTCGATGTCTATTCTCATTTTGTTGCTTTCTTTTTCAGTCGGCACGGAGTGCTTCGATGGGGCGGATACGTGAAGCCCGACGCGCCGGAACCATTCCGGCAATCGTGCCGGCGATGACCATGACCACCGTAGCTTCTATGCAAACGTCTATGCCCACGGTAGGATTGACGAACATTGTGGCCTTAAATAAGCCCGAGTCTACTTGCGTATGACCCAGCGTTGCGTCCATATATTGGTTGGCGGCGATACCCAACAGCATGCCGATATATCCGAAAATAGTGGTAATAATCACGCTTTCTATGATAATCAAGCGCAGTATTGATGAGGGTTTTGCTCCGATAGCTTTGCGTATTCCGAACTCTCTTGTACGCTCCTTTACCGTGATGAGCATGATATTAGATACGCCCACAATGCCGCTAAGCAGGGTAAACAGTCCAATAATCCAAAGTGCCGTCCGTATGAAACCCATGCCTTGATTCATCTGCATGTTTTGAGTAAAGCGGTTCCATATCCACAATGCGCCCTCATCATCTGGTGCAACGTCGTGGTTTTGGTTAATATTGGCGCGATAAGTGGCCTCAAACTTATCGTTGTCGGCCATTGTTTCGAGGCCGTGAAAGGAAAAGACGATGTTGTCTAACTTGTCTCCTTCGTTGTACATTGCTCTGATGGTGGAGAACGCCACATAAGCGGCGTTGTTCATGCGGCTCTCATCGTTTTTGTAGATACCTACCACGCGAAAGGCAAATGCCCCCACTTTCACGTATCGCCCCACCAATGCCGATGCCCTTTCCGGCAAGAGTTCCTTGGCTTGTTCCTCGCTGAGCACGATGGATTTACGCTGTTCCGAAAGGTCGATGTCATTGATGAAACGGCCATAGAGCATTTCTTTCTTGTTGATAACGACCTCGTTGGGATATACGCCGCTGAGCGAGCCACTCACGTAGTTAGCCCCTTGGGCAATTGTTACGCCGCTTTTTGAGACTTCGGCACCCACGTCGTCTACGTTCGCAGCAAATCTATCGCCCGTTTCCTGCAGGTCTTTATCCGCCAAATGGATGTATCTTCCCTCTTTCAATCCTTTGTAAGACTTCGACGTATAGCCACCCCCCACCATCATGGAGTTGGCCAAGAACCTATCGGTATTGGCCAACTGGGCATTGATAAGCCCGTTTCCCGCACCTAACAGGAATATCAACATGAAGATACCCCATGCTACGGCAAACCCCGTCAGCGTAGTGCGGAGCTTGTTGCGTTTGGCCGTAGACCATATTTCCGTTAGAATATCTCGCATGCGTTTCTTGCTTTTCTTTTGGCGAAAGGATGGCTTGCGCTCCTTTCCGCCTCGTCGTTTACGGTTTTTCCACTGATGTTCCGGAGCAGGCGCAACCGCCTTTCAGCGGATAGGAGGTGGGCTTTCATCGTGTTTATTTCATGATGGTATTTGCTCCGAAAGGGCCTGCCGTATGGTTGGAATTGTCTTCTATCCGCCCAATCAGTCCGTCTTTGATGTGCACAATCTTGTCTGTCTCATTGGCCACGCCGCTCTCGTGGGTCACCACTACTATCGTCATACCGTCATCGCGGTGCAATTCTTTCAGCAGTTCCATGACCTCTACGCTGGTTTTTGAATCCAAAGCACCCGTCGGTTCGTCTGCCAATATGATTTGAGGCCTTGTTATCAGTGCTCTCGCAATGGCCACCCGTTGCTTTTGTCCGCCGGAGAGTTCATTGGGATAGTGCTCCGCCCATTGCGCCAAACCTAAGCGGTCGAGGTATTCCATGGCGAGTTTGTGGCGTGTGCGCCTGCTTGTTCCCTGATAAAAAAGCGGCAATTCCACGTTTTCTACCGCAGTTTTAAACCCGATGAGGTTGAACGATTGAAAGATGAAACCTATCATGCGGTTACGGTATTCGGCAGCCCGGCGCTCGCTCAAGTCTTTCATCAGCGTTCCGGCAAGGCGGTATTCGCCCGTATCATAATTGTCAAGAATGCCTAAGATATTGAGAAGTGTGGATTTACCCGAGCCCGATGAACCCATGATACTTACGAATTCGCCCTTCCCGATGTCGAGATTGATGCCTTTGAGCACATGCAAGGGTTGCCCGTTGTTGTAGGTTTTATGAATGTTTTCAAGATGTATCATAAGTTGAGCGTTGAGAAAGCGCAGGTTGGTTTCTGCGCTTTCATCTGTTCCTATAAATGAGACTACAAATGTAACGATAAAGTTGCAATCTCTTTGTAAATGGCTTCTATTTAAAACAAATTTAACGAATAACCGCCTAAAACAAAGCCGTCATTCTACGGGATTTCACCCTGCGGCGGAGAACAGCGTGGGGGCATCCCATCAACAGCTCGCCCGCAAAATCGTAAAAGCATAGCTCCAATGTGCTGAAAGCATAGCTCCAATACCGACAAAGCATAGCTTTAACAGCTTCAAAGCTATGCTTTTACAATGTTCTTTCTATCCGTCTGAAATTCAATTACTTACCCATTGTGTGTTCGTATCTCGAAAGCAAAGGGGCGACAAGCCTGCCATCATGTGCCGAAAGCCCTGTTCTCACCTCCGTCTCTCCCTCCTCCCCCACCATGTTTCATCGCTTGTTTTGGCATAAAAGCACAGGGTTTCGTATCAGAAAAAAGAGACAGGAAACCACTGTTTTTCATCTTTCAGACAAACAGAGCTTAAAAAACATAGCAAAAAATTTGGTGATAGACGGGAAAACCTTTACCTTTGCACACCGAAATTGTCCTATGGTGTAATGGTAGCACAACAGGTTTTGGTTCTGTTTGTGGTGGTTCGAATCCGCCTAGGACAACTGTTTCGCAAGCTATTAGCTAATGTATTGTTTTTCAATACATTAGCTAATTCTCTTTATTCCCGTTAAGAAGAGCCTATCCACCATCAGGCCTATGCTCCTGCACACGCCACTTTCCCTCTGTTCTTTCAGGCCATTTGACAGAGAGATTCTTACCCTGAGCCCTCAAAGAAAGTGGAAAATTTGGCTTTCCCTGCATCGATTACGTTGAATTTCCGTATATTTGCAGCTAAATTCAGAAAACCTAATATCTTATCACTCAAATAATACCATATGTCTACAAGCATTCACAGAACAGACAATGTACTTCTCATCTATACCGGAGGAACCATCGGCATGGGACACAATGCCAAGACAGGAGCACTTGAACCCCTTGATTTCAACCACCTCATCAGTTCGATTCCCGAATTTGAAACCATCTCTACAAAGATTGATGTCTACCAATTTGACCCGCCCATCGACTCGAGCAACATGTCGCCCAAGCTGTGGAGCCAATTAGTAAGGATTATTGCCGAGCGTTACGACCTGTACGACGGCTTCGTCATCCTTCACGGAACCGACACCATGTCGTACACGGCCTCGATGCTGTCGTTCTTGTTAGAGAATCTGACCAAGCCCGTTATTCTGACCGGAAGCCAACTGCCCATGGGACAACTGCGCACCGACGGCAAAGAAAACCTTATTACAAGCATCGAGATTGCTGCCGCCCATCACAACGACGGCACGCCCATCGTGCCCGAAGTCTGCATCTATTTCAATGGCCGACTTCTGCGCGGCAACCGTTCGACGAAACAGAATGCAGAAGGTTTCGATGCTTTCGACTCATTCAACTATCCCCACCTTTGCGATGCCGGCGTAAATATCAACTATCATGAGCGAAACATTCTCTGCCCCGACTTTGCAAAACCCATGATACCCCACACAGCTATCGACCCCAATGTCATCATCTTCTCCCTCTTTCCCGGTATACAAGAGCACCTCGTTAAGCCCATGCTCGACGTGCCCGAGCTACGTTCCATCGTCATGCGCAGCTTCGGAAGCGGCAATGCCCCCCAAGAGCCTTGGCTCATCGAAATGCTCAAACACGCCTCGGAGCGTGGCGTAGTCATCGTAAACATCAGCCAATGCGTGGCCGGCTCGGTAGAGATGGCACGCTACGACACCGGCTATCAACTCAAAGACACCGGCATTATCAGCGGATATGACAGCACTGTTGAGAGTGCACTTACCAAACTCATGTTCCTACAGGCTCAATACACAGACAACGACCACATATGCCACTTCATGGACAAGGCCATTGCAGGCGAGATTTCCAGATAATCTCTTCCCTAAAAACCCTCAAGAAACGGAGAACGAGTTTTATGTTGTGACGCGTCCTCCGCTTTTTTATGTCTCGTGCGCAACAGCCCGAACACCTCTCCTCAACACAGATGCTCACCGCCGGCCGCATATTTCATGAGAAGAAAAATACGGGAAAGGATGGCATTATGTGAGGGATTTTGCGTACCTTTGGCAACGATTTATCATCCATGTACAGCCAATGGTAACAACTGCGGAGACCTATCATGTGCCGGTATTGCTTACCGAAAGCGTGGACGGACTGAAGATTCGTCCCAATGGTGTGTATGTAGACGTGACATTCGGAGGCGGAGGTCATAGCCGTGAAATACTCGCCCGACTCGGGAAAGGCGGGCAACTCTACGCATTCGACCAAGATGCCGATGCCGAACAAAACTGCCCCGACGACGACCGCTTCACCTTTGTGAGGTCAAACTTCCGTTATCTGAAAAACTGGATACACTACTACGGAATAGAAAAAATAGATGGTCTGCTGGCCGATTTGGGCGTATCATCCCACCATTTCGATGACGAAACGCGCGGCTTCTCTTTCCGCTTCAACGCACCACTCGACATGAGGATGAACAAACGGGCAAAGACAACAGCTGCCGACATCGTGAATCACTACACCGAAACACAACTCTCCGACCTCTTCTATGGCTATGGCGAACTGAAAAACGCCCGTCGTATGGCCGCCGCAATCGTGAGAGAACGGGCAGAAAACCCCATCGTCACAACACAAGACCTGACCGACTGCATGCGTCCCCTCATCAGAAAAGAGCACGAGAAAAAAGACATGGCACGGCTGTTTCAAGCCCTCCGCATAGAAGTAAACCAAGAGATGACAGCACTCAAAGAGATGTTGGAAAGCGCAACCGAATTGCTCTCCGACGGCGGACGGTTGAGTATCATCACCTATCACAGCCTCGAAGACCGCATGGTGAAAAACCTCATGAAGACCGGCAACACTGACGGAGAACAAAAAAAAGACTTCTTCGGACGCATGGAAACTCCTCTTCAGCCCATCGGTAACAAACCGACCGTACCTTCGGATGATGAGCAACAGCGCAATCCGCGAAGCAGAAGTGCAAAACTAAGGATAGCAGAAAAGAAACAATGAGCACGGAAGAGACCCTAAAAGACCCGCAAAAACAACAGCCACAAGACGCAAATCGACCTCAGAAAAAGGCAGAGAAGACGACAAAAAAAGCCGTTGAGGAAAACCCATCGTTAGGAGAGGCCATCGCGGAACAAGCACGAGAGGACGAGCAACCGCAGTCGTCTAACTTCACCTTACGCGAAATTTTAGGCGGCGACATACTGACTACGCAGACCATACGGCATCAAATATGGCTCATCATACTCATTGTGGGATTTGTCATCGTTTACGTATCCAACCGCTACAGCTGCCAGAAAGACCTGCTCGAAATCGACCGTCTGACCGAACAACTCAAGGATGCAAAGTATAAAGCACTGTCTACCTCAAGCCAATTGACCGAGAAAACACGCGAAAGCAATATCCTGCGGATGCTGAAAAACAGGAAAGACAGCGTACTGCACATCGCCACCCAACCGCCCTACATCATCCAAGTGCCACAATAACATGAGCAAATTCAACCATAAGAAAGTGATACCCCGCTACAGCGCCATCGCCATCGTGATGACACTGGCTGCGGTCGCCGTCGTCGGTAAAGCGCTGTACACGATGACGGCCAAGCGCGATTATTGGTTGAAAGTTGCAGCCCGACAGAAGAAAGACAGCGTAAGTGTGCGGCCGTTGCGTGGCAATATTTTAAGCTGCGACGGTCAACTCATGGCAAGTTCCTTGCCCGAATACAAGATGTATATCGACTTCAAAGCCGGCGGAGAAGAGAAAGACTCACTTTGGCGAATCAAAATAGACAGCATCTGCGACGGACTTCACCGTATCTTCCCTCAACAATCGGCACACGCTTTCAAACGACATTTGGAAGAAGGACATCGCAAGATGAGCCAAAACTGGCCGATATGGGACAAACGCGTAGACTACAGTACATTCTCCGAGGTACGGAAATTGCCCGTGTTTCATCTCTCAAAGTTCAAAGGTGGCTTCCATTGGGAAGAGTTCAATGCCCGCCGTCGACCCTACGGCTCTTTGGCACAACGCACTGTCGGAGATATGTTTGGAGCCAAAGATACCGCACGCTTTGGGCTGGAATTATCCTATGACAGCATTCTGCGGGGTAAAAACGGCATCATCCATCGACGTAAGGTACTCAACAAATTCCTGAATATCACAGACACTCCCCCTGTAGATGGTGCCGACATCGTAACGACCATTGACGTAAGTATGCAGGATTTGGCCGAACGTTCCGTTATAGACCAATTGAAGGAAGTCGGTGGCAATGTGGGCGTAGCTATCGTGATGGAAGTCGGTACCGGTGATATCAAGGCCATCGTAAACATGGAAAAGTGTAAAGACGGAGCCTATCGCGAACGGAAAAACCACGCAATCAGCGACCTGCTGGAACCCGGTTCGGTTTTCAAAACGGCCTCTGTCATGGTAGCACTCGACGACGGTATGGTAGACACAACCTATCATGTGGAAACCGGTACAGGCATCTGGCCGATGTACGGACGCGAGATGCGCGACCACAATTGGCGCAAGGGCGGCTACGGTACGCTGTCACTTCCGCAAACATTGCTGTATAGTTCAAACATCGGAATTAGCAGACTTATCGACAATTGCTACCGAAATAATCCCGAACGATTCGTGCGCGGCATCTATCGACTGGGCCTGGCGCAAGACCTGAAAGTACCACTCATGGGTGCCACAACGCCACGTATCAGAATGCCACGTAAGAACGATAGAGGACAGTGGGTGAATTGGAGCAAGACGGCGTTGCCGTGGATGAGTATCGGCTATGAGACCCAGATACCGCCCATCTCTACTTTAGCGTTCTATAATGCCATAGCCAACGGGGGAAAAATGATGCGTCCAAGGTTTGTCAAACGTATTGTAAAAGACGGAGAGACCGTGATGGATTTCCCGCCCGAAGTGCTTATATCACAGATATGCAAGCCGTCCACATTAGAGAAGATACAGGTTATATTGGAACACGTAGTCAGTCAGGGGCTGGGCAAGAAGGCGGGGTCTCCCCTTTTCAAAGTAGCAGGGAAGACAGGTACGGCTCAGATTTCACAAGGTGTCGGTGGTTATAAGAACGGTACGATGAACTATCTCCTCAGCTTTGCAGGCTATTTCCCTGCCGATAACCCGCGATACAGTTGCATTGTCTGTATACAGAAATCAGGACTCCCTGCCTCTGGCGGTGGTATGTGCGGCCCCGTGTTTTCACGCATTGCAGAGGGAATCATGGCCGAAAGTCTGAAATATGATGTGCACGATGCCCGCGATGCATCTTCGGTGATGGTGCCTGATGTAAAAAGCGGCAACCTATTAGCAGCCGACTACGTGCTTACCCATTTAGGTATCAAAACAGGAAACGGCTGGGGCGGCTCCTATGCCACAGGGAATCCTATCTGGGGAAAAGCTGAACGCAGACAAAGCGATGTGATACTGAAAAAGGAGCCTATATATAATAAGCGATACGTACCCGACGTTCAAGGTATGGGAGCGAGAGATGCGGTCTTCATGATGGAGAGCCGAGGTCTGCGCGTAAAACTCAATGGAAGAGGTCATGTGGTGGAACAGAGCATGCCTGCCGGCCAGCTTATCCGCAAGGGAAGCATCTGCGAATTACGTCTCGAATAACAAAGTAGAACCTTCAATCAACAACAATAGATAATATATGAAGTTAAAGGAATTACTCAAAGGTATTCATCCTACAACCATTATTGGGGAGGAAGATATAGAGATTGCAGCCGTGAACATTGATTCGCGCCGTATTGGCAAGGGACATCTCTTCATTGCCATGAGAGGGACACAGGTTGATGGGCACCGATTCATACCGAAAGCCATAGAACAAGGGGCATCTGCCATTCTGTGTGAGACCATACCCGAACAGCAAAAAGCGGGCGTTACCTACATCGTTGTGTCGTCTACCGAAGATGCTGCGGGCAAAGTAGCCACAATCTTTTACGGCAACCCGTCCATGCGATTGAAGTTAGTCGGTGTGACTGGTACGAATGGAAAGACCACAGTAGCCACCTTATTATATAATATGTTCCGGAAATTTGGTTATAAATGCGGACTGCTCTCCACCGTTTGTAACTATATAGAAGAGGAAGCAGTACCGGCAGACCATACCACGCCTGACCCGATTGCACTGAATCAATTGCTTCATCGCATGGCAGAAAGCGGTTGCGAATACGTGTTTATGGAATGTAGCTCACATGCCATTGCACAGAAACGCATCAGTGGATTACACTTCTCCGGTGGTATCTTTACCAATCTCACTCGCGACCACTTAGACTATCACAAGACTTTCGATAACTACCGTAATGCCAAGAAAGCCTTCTTCGACAGCCTTCCCAAATCATCTTTTGCCATAACGAATGCCGATGACAAAAACGGCATGTATATGGTGCAGAATTGCAAGGCTACCATCAAAACCTATTCTCTCCGCAACATGGCCGACTTCAAAGCCAAAATACTGGAATGCCACTTCGAGGGTATGTACCTTGAAATAGACGGAAGAGAAGTGGGCGTACAGTTTATCGGAAAGTTCAATGTCAGCAATCTGCTGGCCGTATATGGAACCGCTATGATGTTAGGCAAGCAACCCGAAGACATTCTCCTCGCAATGAGCACGCTGAAGAGCGTGAGCGGCAGGCTCGAACCCATCCGTTCGCAAGAAGGGGTAACGGCTGTAGTAGACTATGCCCACACGCCCGATGCTCTTGCGAACGTGCTGAATGCCATTCATGAGGTACTGGACGGCAAGGGTAAGGTTATCACTGTTTGCGGAGCCGGTGGCAACAGAGACAAAGGTAAACGTCCGTTGATGGCACAGGAAGCTGCAAAACAGAGTGACCGAGTGATTATCACCAGTGACAATCCACGTGACGAAGACCCACAAAGCATTATCGACGATATGCTGGCAGGCCTCAACATGCAGCAAAGGAAGAAAACGCTGAGCATTGTCGACCGTAAGGAAGCTATTCGGACAGCCGTTATGATGGCAGAGCGAGGCGACGTTATCCTTATTGCCGGCAAGGGACACGAAACCTATCAGGAAATAAAAGGCGTGAAGCATCACTTCGACGACAAAGAAACCGTGAGCGCCCTTTTCAATGATTAATATCCTAAAAATAAGATAACATGCTGTATTATCTGTTCAGACTTTTAGACCAATTCGGCATACCGGGGGCACATATCTGGGGGTATATTTCCTTCAGAGCACTCCTTGCCATGATTCTGTCTTTGGTTATATCTGCATGGTTCGGAGAGAGATTTATCAAATACCTCAAAAAGAAGCAGATAACAGAGACACAACGAGACGCTTCTATCGACCCCTTCGGTATCAATAAAGTAGGCGTACCATCCATGGGCGGTGTCATTATTATTGCCGCCATTCTCATCCCCGTGCTTCTGTTGGGGCGTATGAGAAACATCTACCTCATTCTTATGATTATCACTACCGTGTGGTTGGGCTTCTTAGGCGGAATGGACGACTATATCAAGATATTCCGTCGCAACAAAGAGGGACTGAAAGGAAAGTACAAAATCATCGGACAGGTAGGCATCGGACTTATCGTAGGCCTTGTGTTATGGTCGTCTCCTGACGTAAAGATGAATGAGAATCTGGCGATACAACGACAAGGTCATGAGACAGTGATTAAGCACCGGACGGAAGCTACCAAGTCGTTGAAAACGACTATCCCTTTTGTCAAAGGTCATAACCTTGATTATTCGCGCATGACAAGTATCTTTGGGAAGTACAGCACGGCAGCAGGGTGGGTGTTGTTTGTCATCATGACCATCATTGTTGTGACCGCAGTGTCCAACGGAGCCAATCTTAACGATGGCATGGATGGCATGTGTGCTGGCAATTCGGCACTCATCGGCGTAGTATTAGGCATACTTGCATATGTGAGTTCGCATATTGAGTTTGCAGCCTACCTTAATATTATGTATATTCCCGGCTCACAGGAATTGGTAGTATTCATGTGTGCCTTTATCGGCGCATTAATCGGTTTTCTGTGGTATAACGCCTATCCTGCGCAGGTGTTTATGGGCGACACGGGGTCGCTAACTATCGGAGGCATCATCGCCGTCTGTGCTATCATTATCCACAAAGAACTGATGCTGCCCATCCTTTGCGGCATCTTCTTTGTAGAAAGCCTGTCGGTTATCATGCAGGTATGGTATTACAAGTTGGGTAAACACAAGGGCGTAAAGCAACGCATCTTCAAACGTACCCCCATTCACGATAATTTCCGCATTCAGGAAAACCAGCTGGAAGCCGATTGCAGATACCTCATCAAGAAGCCGAAAGGTGCCGTGCACGAGTCGAAAATCACCATTCGTTTCTGGATTATCACCATTATCCTCGCAGCACTCACCATCATTACACTTAAGATAAGATAAGCACAGCAGTATGAAAAGAATAGTTGTTTTAGGAGCAGGAGAAAGTGGTGCCGGCTCGGCAGTGCTCGCCAAGAAAGAGGGATTCGACGTATTCGTATCCGATATGTCGGCCATCAAGGATAAATATAAGAAATTACTCAACGACCATGGCATCGCTTGGGAGGAAGGAAAGCATACGGAAGAGAAGATTCTCAATGGCGCCGAGGTGATAAAAAGCCCCGGAATACCCAAAGAAGCACCCATGGTGAGGAAGATTATAGATAAAAGCATTCCTATTATCAGCGAGATAGAGTTTGCAGGAAGATACACCCATGCCAAGATGGTCTGTATCACGGGCAGTAACGGAAAGACCACAACGACATCGCTGATTTATCATATCTTCCGTGAAGCAGGTTATGATGTCGGGCTTGCAGGTAACATCGGCAACAGTCTGGCCTTGCAGGTGGCAGAAGACCCGCATGCCTTTTACATCATAGAACTCAGTTCTTTCCAACTTGACGACATGTTCGATTTCCGTGCCAACATCGCCATTCTGCTCAATATCACTCCCGACCATCTCGACCGTTACGACCATTGCATGCAGAACTACGTGAACGCCAAGATGCGTATCTTACAGAATCAAACAGAGGAAGACAGCTTTATTTTCTGGAACGACGACCCCATCATCAAACGCGAACTACAGAAATACGACATCAAAGCCATGCAGTATCCGTTTTCCGAACTCAAAGAGAATGGCTCCATCGGCTACATCGAGGAAGGACGCTACACCCTTGAAGAGCCCACGCCTTTCAACATGGAGCAGGAGGAACTCAGCCTTACGGGGCGTCATAACATCTATAACTCGCTGGCAGCAGGCATCGCCGGTAGCATTGCAGGTATTAAGAAAGATGTGATACGCAAAAGTCTGAGCGATTTCCCCGGCGTAGAACATCGGTTGGAAAAGGTGGTGAAAGTAGGCGGTGTACAGTATATCAACGACTCGAAAGCCACCAACGTAGATGCCTGTTGGTACGCGTTGGACAGCATGCGCACACCTACCATCCTCATCATCGGCGGCAAAGACAAGGGTAACGACTACGAACCGATTAAAGCCTTGGTCAAAGAAAAGTGTGTGGGGCTGGTTTACCTCGGTGCCGACAACAGCAAATTGCACGACAACTTCGACCATTTAGGGATTCCCGTGCGCGATACTCACAGCATGAAAGAGTGTATGGAGGCCTGCTACGCTATGGCGCGTCCCGGCGATACCGTACTGTTGAGTCCTTGCTGCGCCAGCTTCGATCTGTTCAAAAACATGGAAGACCGCGGCAACCAATTCAAAGCATTGGCGCGAGCACTATAAACGAGAAGTACAGCAGGCAACCTCATGAGCAAGAAAACGACATGAACAAAACTCTCAGTAACATATTCAAGGGCGACAAGGTGGTATGGATGGTGTTCTTCTTCCTCTGCATGATTAGTATTGTAGAGGTATTTTCAGCATCATCGGGACTTACCTACAAGAGCGGAAGCTATTGGGCACCCGTGTTGAAACACGTGGGACTGCTCTCCGTCGGCCTTTTCATGATGGTGCTTGTGCTCAATATTCCTTGCAAATACTTCAAGATCGTTACGCCTTTCCTCATGCCGGCTGCACTTGTTATGCTTCTTGTTGCCATGCTTGTCGGTGTGTCTACCAATGGCGCACAGCGATGGATTAGCATCTTGGGCATTCAGTTTCAACCCTCAGAGATTGCCAAGGGCGGAGTAGTCCTGACTGTTGCCCAGATTCTTGGTGCTATGCAGACCGAAACGGGTGCTGCTCGGAAAACATTTCGTTATATCTTGTGGATCTCCATACCTTACATCGCTCTCATCTTCCGCGAAAACTTCTCCACGGCAGCCCTGCTGGCATTCGTCGTGGTGTGCATGATGTTTATCGGACGCGTATCTCTTAAACAGATAGGAAAGCTATTAGGGGTCGTGACGATTCTCGGGGTTTTATTTGTGGCAAGCATCATGCTGCTTGGCACCGACCGCAACCGAGAGAACACCCGAGGTAACGTTACCGAACGAGTGGAACAGCAACAAGAAGCATCCTCCCACGGAGGAATCCTCACCCGTCTTGACACATGGAAGTCGCGCATCATGAAGTTTATGGACAAAAGGGAAGTGCCTCCCGAAGATTTCGACCTCGACAAAGACGCACAGATAGCTCATTCGAATATCGCCATTGTCTCGTCAAACGTTGTAGGTGTAGGCCCGGGCAATTCCGTAGAGCGCGATTTTCTGTCGCAGGCTTTCTCCGATTTCATCTACGCCATCATTATCGAAGAGTTAGGCATCGCAGGTGCAGCCTTTGTTGCGATGCTTTATATCATACTCCTTTTTCGCGTCCGGCGTATTGCGAACCGCTGTGAGAACAACTTTCCCGCCTTCTTGGTCATGGGTCTCGCTTTGCTTCTTGTCAGTCAGGCGTTGTTCAACATGCTCGTGGCCGTAGGGCTTGCACCTGTCACGGGGCAGCCGCTTCCTCTCATCAGCAAGGGCGGCACCTCCACCATCATCAATTGCATCTACATCGGCGTGATACTCAGTGTCAGTCGGTCGGCCAAGAAAAAGGATATGGCCGATGCCGAATAGATGCTTCCCCCTCCATACTCTACGCGAATTCGGGATAAGAGAATCTTATCCAATAGCCCCAAAGGGGCGACAGACCTTAGATAGGGGTAAGCGATAGCGCAGCCCCTGTGTCGCGGATTCCCGCAGTCTAAGCCCTGAAGGGGTGACAGAACACTAACCCTCCCCCCTCCGTCACCCCTACGGGGTTTATCTTTCTACACATGCTTATCAGGGGTTAAGCTCTTACGAGCTTCACACCCTGCCTAAGGTCTTACGCCCCGTCGGGGCTTACAGCCCAGATAGCCTTATCCAATAGCCCCGAGGGGGCTTACAGTCCGATTGCCTTATCCCGAACCCGCGTATAATATTGCTACCCTGCAAACATCTTCCACATATAAAAGAGGATACAACTATTTTTGGCACACCTTCTATTTGGGAATACGATTACCCTCCTATTGGAGATAGAGAAGGACTTTCATTGGAGGTAGGAGAGGATGTCCATTGGAGGTAGGACAGGATGCCCATTGGAGGTAGGAGAGGATGCCCATTGGAGATAGAACAGGATGTCCATTGGAGGTAGAACAGAACTATTAAAGGCTTCCGGCGAACATCACCATAAAAGAAGACCGCCGAAGCGAGGCTTTAAACCTTGTTCCGGCGGTCTTGCATAGTTCTACTGCTTCGTTCATTCTTCTATCCAAACAAACCTCTGTGCACGTGTGGGGAGGGCTACACCTGGCCTTGCATAGGCCGACAGCGTAATATCGAAGATAAGAGTGGAACAGGCGGGAAGTCCGTTAGAGGTATTTTTAGAACCATAACCTAACTGATAGGGGATATAAACGCGCCATCGGTCGCCGATGTGCATGTGTTGCAAGGCGGTGGCAAAGCCGTCTACCAATCGACTGACCAAGAAGTTTTTGGGAGCATTGGTAGCCGTATCATAGGCGCCCGTCCATGTTTGTTCGAAGATACGGCCTGCAGGATACGATACGGAAGGCAGTAAGCGGCCTTGGTAATGCACGCGGACGGAGTCTGAATAGAACGGACAACCGCTGCCCGTGCCCTGCTTCAACACCTCCACCACGATGTGCGTGTCGGGTGTTTTGGCTGCATCGGCATTGTACGACCAGTTCGCAATAATCTTCCATTGCGTGCTTCCTGAAGCGATTTGCTTCGTAGCGGTCTGATAGAGGTTGTTAAAATAAGTGTCGTTGGTGGCTTTCCAATTGGGATATTCCTCTGTACCGCCCTCGCTTTCACTGCATCCGAGGAGCATGCCCCCCGACAGGATGATGGCTGCGAGCCATGCTAACGGTTTCGTATGTTTCATTTCTTATAATCTCTTTAGTAGGGAAGTGATACTTACTTTATCTTCGATGATGCTTTCCAAGCGGTCGATACCGACGCGTTCCTGCTCCATCGTATCTCGGAAACGCAGGGTGACACAATTGTCTTGCAGCGTATTGTGGTCTATGGTCACACAGTAGGGCGTGCCAATAGCATCTTGTCTGCGATAGCGTTTGCCGATGGCGTCTTTCTCATCATAGTGGGTATTGAACTTAAATCGCAGTGCATCTACAATCTCGCGTGCCTTTTCCGGCAAGCCGTCTTTTTTGACAAGCGGCATTACAGCCAGCTTTACAGGTGCGAGCGGGGCGGGCAGTTTCAGCACGGTACGCGTGTCTCCGCTCTGCAACTGCTCTTCTTCATAGGCGTGACACATCACGGAGAGGAACATACGGTCTACGCCGATACTCGTTTCAATGACGTAAGGTGTGTAACTTTCGTTGGTCTGCGGGTCGAAGTATTTGATATTCTTACCGCTGAACTTCTCGTGTTGCGACAGGTCGAAGTTGGTGCGCGAGTGAATGCCTTCTACTTCCTTGAAACCAAATGGCATGCGGAATTCTATGTCGGAGGCTGCATTGGCATAGTGTGCCAGCTTCTCGTGGTCGTGGAAACGATAGTTCTCGGCACCGAATCCCAATGTCTGATGCCATTTCATGCGTGTCTTCTTCCACGTCTCAAACCATTCCAGCTCTGTTCCGGGCTTAACGAAGAACTGCATTTCCATCTGCTCAAATTCGCGCATACGGAAGATAAACTGCCGTGCCACAATCTCATTACGGAAGGCCTTGCCTATCTGTGCGATGCCGAAAGGCACTTTCATGCGCCCCGTTTTCTGCACATTGAGGTAGTTAACGAAGATGCCCTGTGCCGTCTCCGGTCGCAGATAAATTTTGTTGGTGGCATCCGAGAGCGACCCCATCTCGGTCGAGAACATCAGGTTAAACTGCCGAACGTCTGTCCAATTCTTTGTTCCACTGATGGGATCTGTTATCTCTTCGTCTATGATAATTTGCTTCAACGCCTCCAAGTCCGGGCCTTGCATGGCTTGCGCATACCGTTCGTGCAGGGCATCGCGCTTCTTTTGATGCTCCAACACACGCGGATTGGTGGTGCGAAACTTCGCTTCATCGAAGCTGTCGCCAAACTTCTTCGCCGCCTTAGCTACTTCTTTGTCTATCTTCTCCTCGTATTTGGCAATCTGATCTTCGATGAGCACGTCGGCACGATAGCGTTTCTTCGAGTCCCGATTGTCGATAAGTGGGTCGTTGAATGCATCCACATGTCCGCTCGCCTTCCATACCGTAGGGTGCATGAAGATAGCAGAATCAATGCCCACGATGTTTTCATGCAGCAATACCATGCTCTTCCACCAGTATTCCTTGATGTTATTCTTCAGCTCCACGCCGTTCTGTCCGTAGTCGTACACTGCGCCGAGTCCGTCGTAGATGTCACTGCCGGGGAATACGAAACCATATTCTTTACAGTGGGAAACTATCTTCTTGAAAACGTCTTCTTGTGCCATCATCCTTTGTCTTTGTTTCGTTTTAACTGCGCAAAGATACATATTATTTTTGAAAGAGCAGACAGAGGAAATGCAAAATAACCTTTCGCTCCGGAGGCTGACACATCGTTCGCCGCGCTTTCCGACACCTTCGGTACCACGGACTACAATTAACCATACGAAGCGTGCTACAAGAACGAACAACGGGATGAGCACTTTTCGTATCTCATCCCGTTGCATCTTGTTCCCTCTACCGTTACTTCCGGCGGTCTCTCTCGCGTATCTCCACGCGGCGTATCTTGCCGCTGATGGTCTTGGGGAGTTCCTCTACGAACTTGATAACACGGGGATATTTATAAGGTGCCGTCTCTTTCTTCACGTGCTCCTGCAATTCTTTCACGAGCGCCTCGCCTTGTCTGTCTTTCCAATCCTCGGCCAACACGACAGTGGCTTTCACCAGCATGCCCCTTATCTCATCGGGAACACCTGTAATGGCGCATTCCACAACGGCAGGATGAGTCATCAATGCACTTTCCACCTCAAAGGGGCCGATGCGATAACCGCTGCTCTTGATGACGTCGTCAGTACGTCCTACGAACCAATAATACCCGTCTTCATCGCGCCAAGCCACGTCGCCTGTATAGTAAATGCCATCGTGCCAGGCTTGATGCGTCAGTTCTTCGTCGCGGTAATACTCTTTAAAGAGTCCGAGAGGTTTCTCCTTTCCCACGCGTACCACTATCTGCCCTTTCTCTCCGTCCTCACAAGACGTACCGTCGGGTCTTACCAAATCGATGTCGTACTGCGGATTCGGCATGCCCATGGAGCCGGGTTTGGGCTTCATCCAAGGCATTGTTCCGAGCGTCATCGTCGTCTCTGTCTGGCCGAAACCTTCCATCAGACGAATACCTGTCTTGTCATAAAACTTCTGATAGACGGCTGCATTGAGTGCTTCTCCTGCCGTTGTGCAGTACCGGAGCGAAGAAACGTCGTAGCGGGAGAAGTCTTCGCGCACCATAAAACGATAGACTGTGGGCGGCGCACAGAAAGAAGTAATGTGATATTTGGAAATGCAAGTCAATATCTTCTCTGCTGTAAAGTGCTCATGGTCGAACACAAACACCACAGCCCCTGCAAACCACTGACCGTAGAGCTTGCCCCACACAGCCTTCCCCCAGCCTGTATCGGCCACGGTAAGATGAATGCTGTCTTCCGAAAGGTTGTGCCAGAAAACGCCGGTAGTGATGTGTCCCAAGGCGTAGAGAAAATCATGAGCCACCATCTTGGGCTCTCCGGAGGTGCCGCTGGTGAAATACATGAGCATGGTATCGCTGTTCTCATTCACGTGTTTGGGACGCTTGAAAGGAGCAACAGCCTTCCATTCCTTGTGCCAATCATGGAAACCTTCGGGCACGAGTTCCCCTATGCTGATGAGCGTCTTTACCGTAGGACTTTCCGGCAGTGCACCTTCAACCTGACTGAGCACGTATTCTTCGCCTACGCAGATAATGGCTTTCACACTCGCACGTGTGTTGCGATACACAATATCGTGCGTCGTCAGCATGTGGGTGGCAGGTATCGCCACTGCCCCTATCTTATGTAAAGCCAGCATAGATAACCAAAACTCGTATCGCCGCTTCAATATCAACATCACCATGTCGCCATGTCCGATGCCTAAACTTTGGAAATAAGCGGCCGCTTGATCAGACTGTTCCTTTAAATCGCAAAACGTAAAACGCTTTTCCGTTCCCTCGTCGTTTGTCCAGAGCAACGCTAATTTGTCGGGATGGGTCTCTGCCCAAGCGTCCACCACATCGTAAGCAAAATTGAAATGCTCGGGAACAATAAACCGTAAGTTCTTCTTATAATCCTCCACCGAGGAAAAATGGGTTTGTTTTAAAAATCTTTCTATCATCTTTTTACCTTCATTATATAACTACAGCAAGGAACTTCACAGGTTTTCCTCCTAAAGCCCGCATGCAATGGGGCTGCCTTGCATCGAAATAGAGGCTGTCGCCCTCGTGGAGCACCAACACTTTTTCACCTATCGTAATTTCGAGTATGCCCTCGAGAACAAGGTGGAATTCTTCACCGTCATGCGTATTCTTCGTATGATTCTCATCACCCGGAAGCGGATCAACCTGCGTGAGAAACGGGTCTACCTTTCTGCCTCTGAATCCCGAAGCCAAACTCTGATACTTATAGTCGTTGCCTCGTTCTACCCTGTGGCCTTGGCCTTTTCGGGTAAGATAGTAAGCGCTCATCTTGGGTTCTTCTCCGAATAAGAGCACATTCAGGTCTATTCCGTAACGTTTGGAAATCTTTGCCAGCCGATAAACAGAGGGGTCTGACCGGCCGGCCTCTATGTTATGGTAATGTTCGAGACTGATGCCACACAAATCGGCTACTTCCTCTGCGGGAATATTCAGCACTTCCCGAAGTCCTTTCAATCGTTGTCCTATCTGTTGTATTGCTTCTTCCATATTCTTTTTGGGTTGGTTTCGGGCTCAAAAATACGAAAACTTTCGAGAAACAAAACAATCGTTCGCAGATTTATTTCACCGTTTCTAAATAAAATAAAAATTGCTGCACAAAGCCTTTTTACATGTGCATAAAAACCTGCGCACTTGGCTTTTAAGTGAGCAAAAGATAGAAAACCGGACGCGGAAACATACTCCATTCCGGTCGGTGGCAATCCTCCCTAACACAAAAAAGTATCTCTCCTGTGGGAAAGATACTTTTTCTGATGATTACCAAGCTCAGCGGTTCAACGAATGTTGCGTTCGTTTAAGGCCTTGCTGTATTTGGCTGCATTCTGCAGATGCTCTTCATACGTATGGGCAAAGTTGTGCGTCCCGCTGAAATCCTCTTTGGCACACATATAGAAGTAGTCGTGTTTCACGTAATTGAGCACGGCATCTATACCGGCCACAGTAGGAATACGAATGGGGCCGGGGGGAAGTCCTGTGTTACGATAGGTATTGAACGGGCTGTTTACCTGCAGATGGTTGTTGTAGATACGCTTTAGTTCGAAGCGTTTCAAGGCATATTTCACAGTGGGATCAGCTTGCAAAGGCATGTCGTGTTTCAACCGGTTGTAATACATACCGGCAATCATTGGCTTCTCTTTATCATTGGATGTCTCCTCATCTACGATGCTTGCAAGGGTAATCACTTCGTTCTCAGACAGCCCCATATCACGTGCTTTTTCCGTTCGTTCGTCGTTCCAAAAGTTTTTATTTTCCTCTTTCATACGCTCCAAAAACTTCTCCAAAGAGATGTTCCAGTAAACGTCGTAGGTGTTGGGGATAAACATGCAACCGATGGTCAGCGTGTCGTATCCATACCGCCGGCATACTTCGGGGTCGGTCAAAGCGTGGTAGAGCGCGACACTGTCTATCATCAGTTTTCGCGTTACCTCACCGGCTAACCTGTCGAGGGTACGTACCGAGGGTATAGTAAGGCTGATGGGTGCCTGTGCCCCATTCTTCAAATGACGGAACACCATGAAAGCACCTGTGCCCGGAGCCACTTCGTAGCGGCCGGGGCGTATGTGGTCGGCATACCGGCTGTGTCTCACGAGGGTGCGGAAGCCCGTCATACCATGATGGGAAGCAATGGGTTCGAGCTTGGCATACACAGAGTCTATATTGTCGTTGCTGTCTATATATATATAGGTGGTCGTGGTACGGGCGGACAACGATGAAAAGAAATAGTAATAAATGAGGCCTGCTATCACTGCTAAACAAATGCCCACAGGCACGAGATAGACCTTTCTGAAACCGCTATTCATAAGTTTTCTTTTTTCAAATATATACGTTTATCGACCGGCAAAGGTAATAAATTATTAATGAATACATCCGTAAAACGACTGCGTATTTTTCCTTTCCTTGCATGGGACGTTTCTTTTCGGGGCGTTTCTTTTGGAGAATTGCAGGAAAAACGGTAACTTTGTCATAAAATAACACATGAAGCCCAACCGATGAAACCAAAAGCTTTTTTCCTATTATACTTTTTATACAGCCTATTGGCGATAACGTGGATTACCGCCATTGCCCGACTTTTCGGCAATGATACCATACCTTATCATTGGACACTCACAAGCACTATCGATGCCGAAGGCAGCAAATGGGGCATCTTAGCCTTGCCCGTAGTAGCCTTGTTCCTCTTCAAACTTTTCATCGGAAAAGCCCGGAGTTACCAAGAACGACAAGCAGCGACTACCGACCGACTGACTGCCCAGCGTTATGAAATAGAGCTTCGCGGCATCCGGTTGATTCATTTGATTTGCCAAACACTGCTCTGCTATATCACGTTGGCTGCTGCCGAGTACGTTTCTTTCTTCGGATTAATCGTGGAAATGTTTCTTATCTATCTGATAATGGTCGTCTTCAATACCCGCAGAAAGATAAGAAAACTCACGAGAAAGAGCCTTTCTCACAACAATAACAGAAACTTCTAAAACCCGTAAAAGCCCGTTCGTATGAAAAAAATACAAACCCTGCTCATGGCAATGCTATCCATAGCATTCGCGGCCAACGCACAGACGGTGCGCGTACCCGACGTGAAGGAGTTTAAAACGACAGAAGAATGCAACCGTTATACCTCAACGGCCAATGCCTGCGCCGAATACTACCTCACTCATACACTTGATGAACCCAATGTGCAGGAGGCCGGAAATTTCGTCTATATGTGGACGAACAGCACCGACAAACTGATGCTGAACATTGGCGAGCCTGCACATACCGGCTTCATCGAGTGCATACCCGCCCTTATCGCCTATATGAGTGCATCGGTGATTTACGCAACAACCCACAACCAAAAACAGCCGGACGGGCAGGCACATGAGTACGCCATGCGCCGCGCTTTAGACTTTTACAAACGAAACAAGTCGCTCCTTGGCACTGTGCCTCGTTTGGAAACATATCTAAAAGCACAAGCCGACGGCACATTTTCGATGACAGTGAAGAGGGAGTTTGACGAATTGGCAGCCACCATAGCCAATCCAAACACGCCAAAAACAACATTGAAATAACGTGAGGCTCCTATCGGGAGACGTACTTACAGATGATGGGTATATGACTAAAATAGACCATGTGGCCATGTATGTGGAAGACCTTGAAAAGACAAGGGACTTCTTTATAAAATATTTTCATGCAACGAGTAACGAGGGCTATCATAACCAAACGACCCATTTCCGCTCATATTTTCTTTCATTTGAAGGTGGGGCAAGGCTGGAAATCATGAATAAACGCTCTGTAGTTATCAATCGTTTGAAGCAAGAAGCTACAGGCTATATCCACATTGCTTTCAGTGTAGGTAATAAAGAAAAGGTAGATGCGTTGACGTCTCTCCTGAAAAAGGATGGATACGAAGTTGTAAGCAGACCCCGTACAACGGGAGATGGCTATTACGAAAGTTGCATCGTTGGAGTGGAAGAAAACCTGATTGAAATTACTGAATAATTGTTTCCGTCCGCACAAGTTGACCCCTCTTTTACGTGAGTTCGGGATAAGAGAATCTTATCTAATAGCCCAAAGGGGCGACAGACCTTAGACAGTGGTAAGCAGTAGCGCAACCCCTGTGTCGTGGAATCCCGCTATCTAAGCCCTGAAACGAAGTTCGCTGAAACGGAGAGGAAGCAAAGGGCGACAGAACACTAATCCTCCGTCACCCCTACGGGGTTTATCTTTCCACACATGCTTATCAGGGGTTGCCTTTCCGCTTCACGTCCCGTTTTGCGACGGCGATTTTCAATTACGCTCTTACGAGCTTCACACCCTGCCTAAGCTCTTTCGCCCCCTCGGGGCTTACAGTTCGATAGCCTTATCCCAAACTCGCGTATATCATAATGCTATGAGGCGCAGGGTAAGCGCTGCAAACGCGTAAGATATTAGCCCAGCACGCAGCACCGAGTAGATGACATTTCCCCAAGTAAGCGCTGCAAACACGTAAGATATTAGCCCAGCACGCAGCACCGAGTAGATGACATTTCCCCAAGTAAGCGCTGTAAGCGCGTAAGATATCAGCCCAGCGCATAGCGCTGGGTATAGAGCATTCCCCTAAAAAGAGCGCTGTAAGTGCGACACATCCTTATCAAACATCTATTTGAAAATAAAATAAAAGGGTCTTTCGCACCTACAGCGCTCTTTTCTCTGCCGGTCGTTTACCCAAGGCGTTGCCTTGGGCTGACATCTTACGCGCCTTCAGCGCTTTATTTTGTAACATTGCTTTACCAAAGGCGTTATCATCAGCTATTACCTTTCGCGTCTCCAGCACTTGCCTCTTAATTATTAATGACGCGTAGTTGCAATTCGCACTAATGTATATTTTACCCACTCATAAAGCAGGAATAAGCGCTGAAACGAAGTTCGCTGTACAACGTTACTTAAACATCTGTTCGACAAAGCATAGCTTTAAGAGCGTGAGAGCTATGCTTTGAGCGCGTAAAAGCTATCTTCCTACGGCCTTAAAGCTATGCTTTCTCGGGTGGAATGCTATTGTTCTGTTTTTCAGTAACTTAGCATCGTGTTTTTCAGGGTATAGCTCCATGCTTGTGGTCTGCACCAAAAAGAAGAGAGGCGACTCATCACGAGCCACCTCTCACACCATTATTTTACATATAATCAAATCTTTTTCAGAGTTCCCAACCTATGCCCGAAGCACCCAAGACGGCTGCCGAGGCACCTTCGAGAGAAGAGATGAGGAACATGGCTTTGCCCTTGAAGACGGGCATAACAGACTCTTCGTAGCCTCTGCGGATAGGGTCCATCAGCAGACTGCCCGCCTTCGTGAGGCCGCCGAAGAAGATAAAGGCTTCGGGAGAGGCAAAGGCAGCGAAGTCGGCGCAGGCCTCTCCTAACATCTTACCCGTGAATTCGTAGACGCGTTTGGCAAGTATATCGCCCCGACCGGCGGCTATGGACACATCAAGACTCGTGATTTCTTCGGGTTTCAGCTCGCGCAGGAGCGAAGGTTCTTCGGTGGTTTGCAGCATCTCGCGTGCCGTTCGTGCCACACCGGTGGCAGAGCAATAGGTTTCAAGGCAGCCTTTGCGGCCGCAGCCACACGTGCGTCCGTGTTCCCGACACATAATGACATGGCCGAGCTCGCCGGCAAATCCGTCGCTGCCATAGACCACCTGACCGTTTAGCACGATACCCGAACCGACACCGGTGCCGAGCGTCAGCATGATGAAATTTTTCATACCGCGGGCAACACCGTAAGTCATCTCGCCGATAGCGGCGGCATTGGCATCGTTCGTAATTGCCACAGGAATGCCTATTCTGTCTGAAAACATCTGCGCCAACGGAACTTCCGTGTCGTGTGCCCATGTAAGATTGGGGGCATGCTCTATCGTTCCTTTGTAATAATTGGCATTGGGCGCACCGATGCCCATGGCTTTGATGTTGTCGATTCCTCCCACTTGGTCGATGATGACCTCAAGGGCGGTGCAGGAAGCCTTCACATAGTCGGCCACGCTGGCATAGCCCTGCGTTTTAATAGCAGTAGTGGCTTTGATTTCGCCACGACTGTCCACGATGCCGAACACAGAGTTCGTACCGCCAAGATCGAGGCCTATCACGTAGGGTTTCATTTCGGGTTGATTATCCATACTCGTTTAGTTGTTTGATATAATAGTTGATGTTTACGATAAGGGAGGATACGTTTATCCTGATAACTCTGACAAAGTTATGAAAAATATGGTAGTGTGCAAACTTTTAAGACTGAAATTTGCTCATCTCACTTTATTTTCGCAACTTTGCAGCCACTATGCCATTTCCTTTTCATATCGATATTTTAGACTTGGCTTTAAAAGGCGTTCTCATTGGAATCTTCGCCTCAGCGCCTATGGGACCGGTAGGAGTCTTGTGTGTGCAACGCACGTTGAACAAAGGCCGATGGTACGGTTTTGTGACCGGAGTCGGGGCTTGCGTGAGCGACATCATCTATGCTCTCATCGCAGGACTTGGCATGAGTTTTATCATGGACTTGATTACACAGCCTCACACGCGGTTTGTATTGCAGCTGTTTGGCAGCGTGATGCTCATGCTCTTCGGGCTGTATTGCTTCAAAAGCAATCCCACAAAGAAGATGCACGTGAGCGGCAACAAGAAAGGGACGCTTATCCACAACGGCGTGACTGCCTTTTTAGTCACGTTTTCCAATCCTTTGATTCTCTTTCTCTTCGTGGCGTGTTTCGCGCAATTTGCCTTTGTCATGCCCGGACACCCGCTGGAGACAGGCATGGGATTCCTCGGCATCGTGCTCGGCGCACTGCTGTGGTGGTTCGGACTGACGTGGCTCATCGATAAGATACGCGGCCGTTTCACCAACGACGGAATCCTGTTAATCAACAAGATTATCGGGGGCGTCGTGGTATTCTTCTCCATTCTCATGCTCATAGGAACCCTTTTCAACATCTACACGTTCCAATATTGACGGCGCAAAGATGCTTCCAAGCATTTCGGAAGAGACCCGCACACGCCCCAATACATGCTCAACCAACTTCGACAAGATGTATATTGCACAAGAATTACGAAAAAAAAGCATTGCCGAATACCTGCTGTATATGTGGCAGGTAGAAGACCTCATCCGCGCATACGACTGCTCGCTGAGCCGCATCCGTAAAGAATATATCGGAAACTTCTCCTATTCCGACACACAAAAAGAAGAGATGACCGATTGGTACGGCAACCTCGTGCGCATGATGAACGAAGAAGGATGCCGGGAACGCGGACATCTGCAAATCAACAAACTCGTGGTCGAACAGCTCAGAGAGCTGCACGCCATGCTGCTCCGCTCCAATAAATTCCCCTTCTACACGGCAGAATATTACAAAGTGCTGCCCTTTATCGTAGAGCTTCGCAACCGCGGCGACAAAGAAAAAGACGAAATCGAAACCTGCCTCGAATCCCTCTACGGCGTGATGCTGCTGCGATTGCAGAAAAAAAACATAAGCACCGAGACACAGCATGCCATCACCGAAATCACCACCTTCATCGGCATGCTCGCCGACTACTATCAAAAGGACAAAACCGAAGGCCTCCGCTTCGAGGACGAATAAAAGAAAACAGACCATCCACTTGATAACATGAACGTATTGATAACCGGATGCAACGGACAGCTCGGTAGAGAACTCCGCCTGTTGCAAAAAGAAAACGACGACATCCGCTGGACAAACGCCGACATCGAAGAACTCGACATCACCGACCCCACAGCCATCGAAGCCTACGTAGACAAACATCGCATCGATTCCATCGTAAACTGCGCCGCCTATACCGCTGTAGACAAAGCCGAAGAAGATGCCGAACGATGCCGCATCCTCAACGCCCTTGCCCCCGAATACCTCGCCCGCGCGATGGCCAAACACGGCGGACGACTCATTCAAATCTCAACCGACTACGTCTTCGACGGCACCGCCCATCAACCCTATACCGAGACCGACACCCCCCGCCCCACAGGCGTTTACGGACAAACAAAGCTCTCCGGAGAACGCGCCGCCATCGCCGCATGCCCCGACACCATCGTCATCCGCACGGCATGGCTCTACAGTCCGTTCGGCAACAACTTCGTGAAAACCATGCTCCGCTTAGGACGCGAACGCGAAAACCTCGGCGTCGTCTTCGACCAAATCGGCACACCGACCTACGCCCACGACCTTGCCATCGCCATCGTCGCAGCCTTGCGCAAGCCCTTACCGGCCGGCATCTATCACTTCACCAATGAAGGCGCAACTTCGTGGTACGACTTCGCCGTCGCCATCCATCGCATCGCCCGCATCCACACCTGCACCGTCCACCCCTTGCACACGGCCGAATATCCCACACCCGCCCAGCGACCATTCTATTCGCTGCTCGACAAAACGAAAATCAAACGCACACTCGGCATCGAAATCCGACATTGGGAAGACGCACTCAACCACTGCATCGACCGGCTCGAAGCCTAATCCAAACCCGCTACACCTATGAACGAAATAGAAAGAAGACGCACCTTCGCCATCATATCCCACCCCGACGCCGGCAAAACCACACTCACCGAGAAGTTCCTCCTCTTTGGAGGACAAATCCAAGTCGCCGGCGCCGTTAAAAACAACAAAATAAGAAAGTCCGCCACATCCGACTGGATGGACATCGAAAAGCAACGCGGCATCTCCGTATCCACCTCCGTCATGGAGTTCGACTACGGCGACTACAAAGTAAATATCCTCGACACACCAGGCCACCAAGACTTCGCCGAAGATACCTACCGAACCCTCACTGCCGTCGATTCCGTCATCATCGTCGTAGACGGAGCCAAAGGCGTCGAGACCCAAACACGCCGCCTCATGGAAGTCTGCCGCATGAGAAACACCCCCGTCATCATCTTCATCAACAAGATGGACCGCGAAGGACGCGACCCGTTCGACCTACTCGACGAACTCGAACACGAACTCCAAATACAAGTCCGCCCGCTCTCGTGGCCTATCAATCAGGGGGCAAAGTTCCAAGGCGTCTACAACATCTACGAGCAACGCCTCAACCTCTTCCGACCCGACAAACAACGCGTCACCGAAACCGTCGAGGTAGACATCAGCAGCACCGAGCTCGAAGCCCACGTAGGCGATGCCGATGCCCGCAAACTCCGCGACGACTTGCAGCTCGTCGAGGGCGTTTATCCCCCCTTCGACGTGGCCGACTACCTCGACGCACGCCTCGCGCCCGTCTTCTTCGGCAGCGCGCTCAACAATTTCGGCGTGCAGGAGCTCCTCGACTGCTTCGTACGCATCGCACCAAGTCCGCGGCCGGTCGCAGCCGTCGAGCGCATCGTGCAACCCGACGAACAGAAGTTCACCGGCTTCATCTTCAAGATTACAGCCAACATCGACCCCAACCACCGCTCCTGCATCGCCTTCTGCAAGGTCTGCAGCGGGCGATTTGAGCGCAACAAGCCCTATTTACACGTCGCGCAGGGGAAAACGATGCGCTTCTCCTCCCCCACACAGTTCCTCGCCCAGCGCAAGAGCACGATAGACGAAGCCTACGCCGGCGACATCGTAGGCCTGCCCGACAACGGCGTCTTCAAAATCGGCGACACCTTGTCCGAAGGCGAACAACTCCACTTCAAAGGCTTGCCTTCCTTCTCACCGGAACTTTTCAAATACATCGAGAACGCCGATCCCATGCGCAGCAAACAATTCATCAAGGGCGTAGAGCAGTTGATGGATGAGGGGGTCGCACAGCTTTTTGTCAAAGACTTCGATGGCAGGCGAATTATCGGAACAGTCGGACAACTTCAGTTTGAGGTCATCCAATACCGCTTGGAACATGAGTACAACGCCTTGTGCCGCTGGCAACCGGTACATTTATTCAAGGCCTGCTGGATTGATGCCGACTCCGACGACGAATTAGCTGCCTTCAAAAAGCGGAAATACCAGTACATGGCGAAAGACAGAGACGGACGAGACGTGTTCCTCGCTGATTCGAGCTATGTACTCGCCATGGCACAGCAGGATTTCGAGCACATTCACTTTCATTTCACTTCCGAGTTCTAAGTCGGGAGGCTCTTGCAACAGTCACTACCGAGCTGACTGTTGCAAGATATGTAAAGCTCGGTTCACTATGTCGGATTTCTCATTGACAACTTGGAAATACTCGCTGACATTCCATAAATCACGGGCGACGAGACCTTTCAGCTGCATGCGGATGTAGTCGAGCGTGCGGCGGCGTTCTTCGGCATCTGCGGGTTTGATGTCCAATCGCTCGCCTTCAGCTAAAATGCTGTCGAGCTCCTCGGCGGGCACTTCGTAGCGGGAGTTAAAATCATCGAAGCTCTTATATAGGGCTTTGAGACGTTTCCGATGTTGGTCGAAGTAGCGCAAATGAGCATTGATAATAATGCTTTTGGCCATGAGCTTGCGGTGAAAGCTCGTGAAATGGAGCGTATCGAGCGAAACAAAGTCATCGGGCATGATGCCGCCGCCTCCATATACCGTGCGACCTAAGCGGAGCGTCTTGTAGCGTAGTGAATCGGCAAAATGAATGCTGTCGGCGTGCATGAGCTCGCCTCTTTTTAGTCGGTTATCAAGTTCAGAAGCATAGTCGCGTAGTCCGCCTTTCCGATAGGGCTTTTGAATGCAACGGCCGGCAGGTGTATAGTAATGGGCTATGGTTAAACGAATCATGCTGCCATCCGGAAGGTCTACGGGACGCTGCACAAGACCTTTTCCGAAAGACCTGCGGCCAACGATAGTGCCGCGGTCTTGGTCTTGCAAAGCTCCCGCTACAATTTCAGAGGCAGAAGCAGAAAATTCATCTATCAATACTACAATTTGCCCCTTGCGCATACATCCGTTGCCATCTGCGCGGTATTCGGCATTCTGTACATAATTCCTGCCCTTGGTATAAACAATCATGTCTCCCTTGTCGAGAAACTCGTTGGCTACTTTTACGGCTGCTTCCATATAGCCGCCGCCATTTTCCTGCAAGTCGAGTATCAAATGCTGCATTCCTTTGCTTCTCAGGCGAGAGAGTGCATTCATGAACTCGTTGTATGTAGTTGCGGCAAAATTGCCGATACGGATATAACCAATGCCGGGACGAATCATATAAACTGCATCGACAGAATACAAAGGAATCTTGTCACGTTTGATAGAGAATGATAGCATGCCTTTGATACCCGGACGTATGATGCCTACTCTGACTATCGAGCCATGAGTACCACGAAGTTTGCGCACCATTTCTTCGCGCGAGAGCTTCACACCGGCGATAACGGTATCATCTACATTTACAATTCGGTCGCCGGCAAGAATACCGGCACGAGCTGACGGACCACCGGAGATAGTTTGCACAACCATGAGTGTATCTGTAAATACATTGAACTGAATACCGATACCATCGAAACTACCTTGCAGCGGCTCATTCATTGCTTTCACTTCTTTGGCAGAGATATAAGAAGAATGTGGATCGAGTTTTTCGAGCATGCCGCGTATCGCATCTTCCACTAAGCTCTCTTCGTTGACTGAATCGACATATAAATTATTAATGGCCATTTCAGCAAACTGCAATTTATAAATCGGCGACTCTCTGCCTAACCGAATGGTGGTCTGTGCATTGGCTGTAGGCATCATCCAACCCATAGCAAAGAGCAAGAAAAGCAGTAATTTTAAATCAAAGTAGATGAAATGAGTCATGTTGAAAGCTCTATCTTTTAAGGAATTGTTCATAAGGGTATGTTTTATAAGTAAATGAATGAAAAGGGAATCAGAAAAAGGATGTTTGATAACTCCGCTTAACGAATGTAACGTCCCAAATCGTTTTTTTGCTGTAGAAAGCGACGCAGAGTGGTGGGCTTTAGTTCTTTTGTGGACTGCAGTGCATGGCGCATGGCTCCCGAGGTTCTGAATCCGCTCTCTATAGCCACTTGACCTATATCCATATCCGTGTATCGCAGGTACATCAATGCGTTTCTTATCTTCCACCGTGTGAATAGTGTGCTCGGGGTCATTCCGGTAAGTATCGTAACAAATGCTTGGAGTTGTCGCTCCTCGAGTTTCCTTTCCTTGCAAAAAGAATGAGCTGAAAAGGTGTCGTGATAGATTTCTTTCACAAGTTCATCGAGTAAATATATTCCGGATGGAGAAAAATTGCGCTCGATAGCAATGTAATGTACATTGCCATTCTCATCGAATATTCGTTTTTTAGAGAATGGAATAATATACAAGTCATCAAATGTGAATTGAGGAGGTATATTCATTTCGAGGCTATGAAATTTACGCTTTTCGTAATATTCAAGTTCCTCGAAGTCATAGAAATCATTTCTATTCATAGCTATTGGTTTTTAATACCTGCAAATATAATCATTTTTTCTATCTCCAAGCTTTTTTTGTTTTAAAAATACATGGATATAGTTAGTAAAAGTCCACAATTCTGATTATTTATATCATAAATAATGAGTAAAAATCCATAAAATTAATTATTCATCGTTCATTTTATCAATTATTCTCCCTTTTACATATCTTCCTTACTTCATCTGCCGCCTAAAAATCAGTTTTAGCTATCCACCTATATAAAGATGAGAGCTCCGATATAAAAGTAGTTGGTATCGGAAGCAACTCAAAGAGGTATATAGAGGTTACGGCATGAAAAAATCCATTCCCTCCCGGGTGTATGAGAAAATACATAGGAGGGAACGGCTTGGGAAGGAACTATTTTTGTTTTTAATCACTCTCCGTTGGGCTTGTCTTCTTCTATGACGAGGTTGTTGATGATAAAGTTTTGCCGTTCCATGGTGTTCTTGCCCATATAGTACTCTAACAAGCGTTGTACTTGGTCGTTTTTGTGCAAGGTTACCTGTTCGAGCCTCATGTCGGCACCTATGAAGTGGGCGAACTCCTCGGGCGATATTTCGCCGAGGCCTTTGAAGCGCGTTATCTCGGGTTCGGGGCCTAATTCCCGGATGGCCGTGAGTCTCTCTTCGTCGGAATAGCAGTAGCGGGTAATGAAATCGGCTTTGCGACTGCCGGCGGTGGCCTTTTCGTCGAAGTTCGCCACTACGGTCTTGTCGGCGATTCGGGTGCGGCGGTTGCGGACGCGAAAGAGCGGGGTTTGCAGGACGTAGACGTGACCTTTTTTGATAAGTTCAGGGAAGAATTGGAGGAAGAAGGTGATGATGAGCAGTCGGATATGCATGCCATCGACGTCGGCGTCGGTGGCGACGATGACTTTGTTGTAGCGCAGTGTGTCGAGGCCGTCTTCGATGTCGAGGGCAGCCTGTAAGAGGTTGAATTCCTCGTTTTCATAGACCACTTTCTTGGTAAGTCCGAAGGAGTTGAGGGGTTTTCCGCGCAGGGAGAAGACGGCTTGGGTGTTGACGTCGCGGCTCTTGGTGATGCTTCCGCTGGCGGAGTCTCCCTCGGTAATAAAGATGCAGGCTTCCTCCTTGCGCGGGTCTTTGACGTCGCTGTAGTGGATGCGGCAGTCGCGCAGTTTTCGGTTGTGGAGGTTGGCTTTCTTGGCGCGTTCGCGGGCGAGTTTGGTGACGCCGGCCATGGCCTTTCGCTCTCGTTCGTTTTCTTGGACTTTGGCGAGGATGGCTTCGGCGATGTCGGGATTTTTGTGGAGGAAGTTGTCGAGTTCTGTTTTGAGGAAGTCACCGACGTATTTGTTGATGCTGATGCCATCGGGTGCCATGGTGAGGGAGCCGAGTTTGATTTTGGTCTGGCTCTCGAACATGGGTTCTTCGACGTTGATGGCGATGGCGGCGACGAGTCCATTGCGGATGTCGCTGGAGTCGAAGGATTTTCCGGCAAATTCCCGGATGGTTTTGGCGATGTGTTCTTTGAATGCGCTCTGGTGTGTTCCTCCTTGTGTGGTGTGTTGTCCGTTGACGAAGGAGTGGTATTCTTCGCCGTATTGGTTGGCGTGTGTGAAGGCGATTTCGATGTCGTCGGCGGCGAGGTGTACGATGGGGTAGAGGCCGTCGTTGGTCATGGTGTCTTGCAGGAGGTCTTCGAGTCCGTTTCGCGAGAGGATGCGTCGTCCGTTGCAGATGATGGCGAGGCCGGTGTTGAGGTAGGTGTAGTTGCGCAGCATGTCCTCTACGATGTCGTCGTGGAATCGGTAGTTGAGGAACATGGTGTTGTCGGGTGTGAAGGCGACGAGTGTGCCGCTTTCGTCGTCGGAGGGTGTGGTGGTGTCGGTGATGAGCTGTCCGCGTTCGAAGATGGCTGTGCGTACTTGGGAGTCGCGGTAGGAGCGCACCTCGAATCGTGTGCTGAGGGCATTGACGGCTTTGAGTCCGACGCCGTTGAGCCCGACGCTTTTTTTGAAGGCTTTGGAGTCGTATTTTCCTCCGGTGTTGAGCATGCTGACGGCTTCGATGAGCTTTCCTTGGGGGATGCCTCTTCCGTAGTCTCGTACGGTGACGCGGAGGTTGTCGTCGATGTCGATGTCGATGCGTTTTCCGGCGTGCATTTTGAATTCGTCGATGGAGTTGTCGATGACTTCTTTGAGGAGAACGTAGATGCCGTCTTCGGGGAGGGAGCCGTCGCCGAGTCGTCCGATGTACATGCCCGGTCGCGTGCGGACGTGTTCCATGTCGGAGAGGTGGCGGATGTTATCGTCGTTGTAAATGATGTTTTCGTCGGGTTTCATTTTGTTGTCGATATGCTTGTCAGAGTGCGCGTTTGTAGCAGCGGCGTCGTTTGTGCATGTGTGGATTGAGAGGCCCCCATTGGCTTTGTACGTTGAGGTTGGTTTCCATTTCGATTTGGCTTTCCGCCCATTTGAATCCGTAGCGTTGGTAATAGGGAATGAGGTCGGCGAAGAGGAGTGCGTTGGCTCCTTTTGCTCTGTATTCGGGGAGTACGCCGATGAGGAGGAGGTCTACGGAATCTGTTTTGTGGAACTTGATGGCGCGCAGGAGGTGGTACCATCCGAAGGGGAGGAGTCGTCCGCGTCGGCATCGTTGGAGTGCTCGGGAGAGGGAGGGGAACGTGATGCCTACGCCTATGAGTTTGCGGTCGGCGTTCCAATCTTCGATGAGTGTGACGAGGTTGAGGTCGGCGTAGGGGAAGTACATGTTGACGTACTGTCGGATTTGGCGCGGGGAGAGTTCGGAATAGCCGTAAAGGTCTTTGAATGTGGCGTTGATAAGTTCGAAGATGCGTGTTCCGTATCCGCCTTGGAAGATGTCTTTCTTGGTGAGTTTTTTGATGCGCAGGTTGTAGCGTTCACTCACCATTTGTGCGATTTTGGTATATTTCTCGGGGATTTCATCGGGGACATTCATCTTGTATTCCACGTAGTCATTGTCTTTTTCGTAGCCACCGAGTGCCTCGATGTGCTTGGGATAATAGGGGTAGTTGTAGGCGGTGGGCATGGTGCCGAGATGGTCGAATCCTGCTGTGAGCATGCCTTCGGGGTCCATATCGGTGAAGCCGAGCGGTCCTACAATCTCTTGCATGCCGTGGGCGCGTCCGTAGTCTTCGACGGCGCGGAGCAGAGCGGCAGAGACTTCGCGGTCGTCGATGAAATCAATCCAGCCGAAGCGCACGCTTTTACGCTCCCATTTTTTGTTGGCTTTATGGTTGATGATGGCTGCGATGCGTCCGACGACGCGGTTGTCTTTGTAGGCGAGGAAATATTCCGCCTCGCAAAAATCGAAAGCTGCGTTTTTGTCTTTGCTCAGCGTATTGAGCTCGTCGCTATAAAGGTTGGGCACGTCGTACGGGTTGCCTGCATACAAGTCGTAATGAAATTCAATGAATGCCTTTAAGTCTTTCTTGGTGGAGACTTTTCTTATTTCAACAGCTGACATTTCTTTTCTTTTTGTTAAATGTTTTTAGCGCACAAAGATAGGCAAAAACATGCGAATAGACAAATTTACGCTCCGCTTTCTGCCTGCGCAGATGTTTGCACATGGAATTTTGAAAATAACATTGCAGGGCGTTGGCAACGTCATGAGAAATACCTACCTTTGCATCAAACAGGAAGCACTTCAGCCATCTCGAACAAGAACAATTGCGTCCGATTTGCGCTGCCTTTGCACCCATACTATGTATCGCATTCTTTTAAAGATATCGGCATTCTGCATCCTCTCGGCATTGCTTCTGACAGGTTGCACGCATCCATCAAAGACCCAACAACAGCCGGGTCGCTTCACAACCGACGTGCGCCTACGCACCACTCCTGTGAAGAATCAAGGGCAGAACGATTTGTGCTGGCTCTATGCGATGCTCGCCACGATAGAAACCGAGCATCTGATGCGGGGTGATTCGGTGCATCTTTCGGTGGCTTACCCCACGAAATGTTTGCTGGAAGAACTCACTCGCGAACGTTATCTCTCACGGGGCTGCGCCCCACTCTCCACCCGTGGTACACCGTGGCAAGCCCTTCATCTGCTGATGGCATACGGAGCGATGCCATACGACTCGTATCCCACAGACGAGCATGCGAGTATTCCCGCTCTTGTGCGTAAACTTCAAAGGCTCACCGACATCGATATCGCCCGACGAACAGGACTTCCTACCCACGAGAAAAGCATCGCTCGCATAATAGAAGACAACATCGGTCCCGCCCCCATCCACGTTTTTATGTTCGGAGCCGAATATACGACGACGGAGTTTGCCCACAGCGTATGCCGGAAAGACGAATATCAGGCATACACCAGCTTCACACACCATCCGTTCGGGACGCGTTTCGTTCTCGAGATTCCCGACAACCGTCGCCGCAACAACTTCCTCAATGTGCCGATAAAGACACTCGTCAAGCTCACCGAAACTGCCCTCCGTCACGGTCATCCCGTATGTTGGGAGGGCGATGTGTCAGAGCCGGGGTTCTCGCAGACCAAAGGCTTGGCCGAGATGCCTCACGGAACGTCTTGCACGCAACAAGAACGGCAACGCCAATTTGAACGCTTTGACACCACCGACGACCATTGCATGACCCTCATCGGCATGGCACATGATGCCCACGGACAACGGTTTTTCATCTGCAAGAACTCATGGGGAACGAACAATCCTTACGGCGGTTTCATCTATATGTCGCTCCCCTACTTTTACTTAAAGACCATCGCCATCTATCTATCCAACGGATTATGATTAAAACCATCATCTACGACTTCGACGGAACGTTGGGAGACTCGCAGCAACTCATCGTGGGTACCATCCGGCAAACCCTCGACAGCCTCCATCTCCAGCCCCGTTCGATTGAGCAATGCACAGCCGTCATCGGTCTACCGCTGAAAGCCATGTTCATGAAACTCCTGCCGCTGACCGACGACATGGGCACCCTCTGTGCCCAGACCTATAGACATATCTTCGACCAACGCAATGTTTCCGGAGCTGTAAAGCCGTTCCCTCATGTGGTGGAGACCATCCATGCGCTGCGGGATAGAGGCTTTTGTCAAACCATTGCCAGCAGTCGGGGACGAGAAACCCTCCTTCGCTACATAGAGGAGATGGACTTGTCGTCGTCTATCTCTTACATCGTGAGCGTAGACGACGTGCAACACGCCAAACCGGCACCTGATATGGTGCTCAAAACGCTTGATTTCCTTCATGCATTACCAAAGGAAACACTCGTAGTGGGCGACACTCCATTCGACATACGGATGGGAAAAGCAGCGAACGTGCAGACCGTTGGCGTGACCTACGGCAACGGAACGCGCACCAAACTGAAAGAAAGCGACGCCGACTATATCATCGATTGCTTCGAGCAACTCTTGCCGATTGTTTCCCGAGGCGAAGAGATGGCCGTATAAGAAAATGGAAGGAACAAAAGAAACGAATGATTACCTTATTATATATAAGCAATAAAAGAACGTCGAATGATGAACCCTGCATGGATAAAAACTAAACTGAACGACTCTCCGGTGGCACGCTGGACAGTCTTGTTTCTCGTGGCCTACGCCATGATGATGGGCTATTACGTTACTTATCAGATGTCTCCGTTGGAACATCTCCTTGAGTCTCCTGTGGCGGAAGGTGGCTTGGGATGGTCTTCTACCGACTATGGATTCGTGTCGAGTGCCTATGGCTTCATCAATGTCTTTCTGTTCATGCTTTTCATCGGCGGAGTGATTCTCGACAAAATGGGCGTGCGTTTCACCGGCATATTGGCCTGTTCACTCATGGTTTTGGGTGTTTCTATCCTTTATTATGCCATAGAATACGTGCCGCCTACTCGTCTGACAGTCGTCGATTGCCCATTTTTGGGCTTTCATCACCATGCCTACAAGACCCAAGTGTTACTGTCTGCATTGGGTTTCTCCATCTTCGGTGTTGGCGACGAGATGTGCGGCATCACCACATCTAAGGCCATGGTAAAGTGGTTTACGGGACATGAATTGGCTTTGGCCATGGGTATTCAAGTGGCGATGGCACGGCTCGGTACAGGTGCTGCCATGACTTTCAGCGTATCGATGACTTTCGGCCACCGCCTTTCCACTCCCATTCTCGTAGGTACGGCCTTGCTGATAACGGGCTTGTTGGCCTACTTGGTTTACTGCATCATGGATGTAAAATTGGATAAAAGCGTCGCCCACGCACCGAAAAAGGATACCGCTAAGGATGCCACGGAAGAGGAACGTTTCCGCTTAAGCGATATTCTCCTCACGCTGAAGAGTGCAGGATTTTGGCATATCACGGCCATTTCCTTACTTTATTACTCAGCCATGAGCCCGTTTCTCAACTTTGCCACCAAGCTGATGATTAGCAAATATGGTATTGATGAGGCCTATGCGGGAGCTATTCCGGCCATCATTCCTTTCGGCAGCATTCTGCTTACGCCGCTTTTCGGCACGGTTTACGACCGTATCGGACGCGGTGCCACGCTCATCATTGTCGGCACATCGATGCTGACCACCGTGCATCTCATGCTCTCTTTACCCGTCTATTCCGGAGCTTTTGCTGTGATGTTGATGATTATTTTGGGAGTAGCATTCTCATTGGTGCCCGGTGTCATGTGGCCTTCCGTTCCCAAAATTATCCCTTTAAAACGCTTGGGCAATGCCTATAGCATTATCTTCTTTATCCAAAATATCGGGCTGATGGTTGTCAGATTCATCATTGGGAAAGTATTGGATGTCGATTCCCACACATTGTCCGACGGCCGAAAAATCATCGATTTCACACATGCCCAATGGATTTTTGCCGCCTTTGGCCTGGGCGCAGTGCTGTTTTCCATCAGTTTGAAATGGTTAGATGCCCGCAAGAACTACGGTCTGGAAAGGTCGAACATTCGGCAAACAACCGCCAAAAGCTGACCTACTGTATCAGAAAATAGACTCTTTCGTCTTTGTGGTAAGCAGTTCCAAAGCTTTCATACCCATCACCGAATTGCCTTTCTCATTGAGTCTGGGACTCCATACGGCCACCGAATAGCTCATGGGATTGATGGCAACAATGCCGCCACCCACACCGCTCTTGCCCGGAAGACCTACCAAATAGGCAAACTCCCCTGCTTCATCATAGAATCCGCACGTCTGCATAATGGCATTGATACGCTTCACTTGCGAGGCCGTCAGTTTCACATTGCCGTAATTAAAGGCTGCCTTGTGGTTGGCAAAAGCCAGAAAAGCGGTGGCCAACTCTTGGCAACTCATCTCTACGGAGCACATAAGAAAGTAGAAATGTAACACGTCTTCTATCCTGTTCACAATGTTTCCGTAAAACTTTATCAGGTTAATGATGGCCGCATTCATATAACTTTTCTTCCGTTCCGATAAGGCCAACGCTTCGTTATAGTCAATGCTTTCATTACCACCGATAGCCCTGACAAAGGTAATAAAGTCTGTTTTAGGATTCCGAAGATGAGAAAGCAGGATGTCGGCCATCACGATGGCACCCGAATTGATAAAGGGATTGCGCGGTTTCCCTTTCTCCATTTCCAACTGAATCACGGAGTTGAAGGCTGTGCCGGAGGGTTCTTTGCCCATCCGCGACCACAAATCGTCGTTCATCAGGGCAAGTCCCATCGTCAGTGAAAATACTTTCGAAATACTCTGAATAGAGAATCTCACGTTTGCTTCGCCCACTTGGAAACTCTCGCCGTTCAGCGTGCGGAGGCACATACCGAATTGGTTGGGGTTCACTTTGGCAAGTTCGGGTATATAGTCGGCTTGCTTTCCGAGTTTCCGATAGGGGATAATCTCCTGAAATGTCTTTTCTAATATCTGCTGATAGTTCATACGTGTCTGTTTTGGGGTGCAAAGATAATTCTTTTTTCAGTTACTTTTCGCCGAATTGCAGCAAAACTTTCCGGCAGCAATATTTCTGTCTGTTTATCTCAAATCGGTCATGAGAACTTATACGGATTTTGTTGGATAGTCGGTCATACGGTTTGTTGCTCCGTTGAAAACGTAGCGGGCTAAATATTGAAACGGCAGAGGTGCACTATCATAACCGATGTGGGACTATATAAATAAGGTGTAGAGAAAAGAGCGACAGCTTCGCTAACAGACATAAAAAATGGAGTACCGCTGTACTCCAACCTTTGTTAACCTTAAATCTAATACTATGAAAAACACAGTGCAAAGTTAAGCACAATAGCTTCTCTCTCCAAGTATTTCTCTCTTAAAGACGAAAAATCAATCGTTTTATTGATATAAATCAAGTTTATGATTTTATCCTTACAGCTTTCAAAATGCCCACTCGTTTGTGAAATTACTTTCTTTTTGACCACATAAAACGCCTTTCTTCTAACAAAAGAAAGACGTGGACTCTTATCCCAAGAGCCCACGCCTCTACCGTTTAAGTATTAATTTTAAGCTAAAAATCACCTTATGTTTCAAGATAACAACTCTTAGTCGAGCTGTGCAAGTTTATTGTCCGAACCCAGCACCTCTTTGATTTTATGCTCATAAAGTTCGGTCATCAAGTCACGGGCAGGGCCGCAGTATTTGCGCGGATCAAACTCTCCGGGCTTTTCATCGAATACTTTTCGCACTGCGGCGGTAAAGGCCAAACGCGAATCGGAGTCGATATTAATCTTGCAAACGGCGCTCTTCGCTGCCTTGCGAAGCTGCTCTTCGGGTATGCCCACTGCATCGGGGAGTTTTCCTCCGTGCTCATTAATCATCTTAACATACTCCTGAGGCACCGAAGAAGACCCGTGAAGAACGATTGGGAAGCCTGGGAGCTTCTTCATGATAGCGTCCAACACGTCGAAAGCAAGGGGCGGCGGCACCAAGATACCTGTCTTCGGGTCGCGCGTACACTGCTCGGGGGTGAACTTGTAAGCACCGTGCGATGTACCGATAGATATGGCCAGAGAATCCACACCCGTCTTGGTAACGAAGTCTATCACCTCTTCCGGTTTCGTGTAATGCGACTTTTCTGCCACCACATCGTCTTCTACACCTGCCAAAACGCCCAACTCTCCTTCTACCGTTACATCGAATTGATGGGCATATTCCACTACTTTCTTCGTCAGAGCGACGTTCTCATCGTAGGGCAGAGCCGAGCCGTCAATCATGACGGAAGAAAAGCCGAAGTCGATACAGCTCTTGCAAAGCTCGAAAGAATCGCCGTGGTCGAGGTGTAAAACGATTTCAGGATGCTTGCAACCTAATTCCTTCGCATATTCTACTGCTCCCTGAGCCATATAGCGGAGCAACGTTTGGTTGGCATAATTGCGGGCACCTTTAGATACTTGAAGTATCACAGGCGACTTCAATTCCGAAGAGGCCTTGATGATAGCCTGCAACTGTTCCATGTTGTTGAAGTTGAAAGCGGGGATAGCATAACCCCCGTTGATAGCCCGTTTAAACATCTCGCGGGTGTTTACAAGGCCGAGTGATTTGTAATCTACCATAATGATTGAGATTTAAAATGTGAATATCCGGTAATACATGATTTACTTGCAAAGATAGCATTTTCATCCATTCCCGCAAACTTTTCTACCTCTTTTTACGACAAAGGGTTATTTATCTTTGATTCTTGTCAACCATTCCGTACATTGAAAGGGGTGTTGCCGGCTCCTTACGGACGAGGTCTTGCAGACGAGACGGAAAGCCTTTGTCTGCCGCACATCACACTCCCTCTCCGTAAAAGCTATGCTTTCAGCGCATAGGAAGATAGCTCTGACACCGTCAAAGCATAGCTCTTACGTCCTCAAAGCATAGCTTTGTCAATCAAGGGGCAGAACCCCTGTAAACAAAGGGGTTAGCGGGCCATACCTGAGAGCAAAGAAAACCCGCCGTTCACAGTTTGCTGTAAACGGCGGGTTGCAGTGTAAATGGTGTGTTTTTAATCTCCTTTTCTCGGTTTGGAAGTGGCTTTGCGCATCACGCAAGGCATGCATCGGTAACCATAGAGCAAGAAGCTGACGGTACGTTATTTCACTGCCATTTTCTTACCACCTATGATATAAATACCGGCTGGCAAACCTTTGGCAGCCTCATTGAATGCCACCCGCGAACGAACCAGTGCGCCGTCGGTCGTATATACGTCTACGAGGGTATTGCCATCGGTCGGCTGTTGCGTGATGGAAGCAATGCCGGTAGGGATAGAAGAAGTCACGTCGTTTACTTTGTATTTCGTTCCGTCCTTGTCGGTAGATACCTCAAAGTAGGCATCTTTCTTAATTCCCGTTATATCGACGGTTTGCGGGTCTCCCGCATTCGCACTGAGAACGAGGTTGACAAGGTCTGAAGAGCTGTTGATGGTAAACTTTTTATAGAACCACGTCTTCCCGTTTACAGTCTTCGTTACCGTAATCTTATCACCCGGCCACGATGTGTTCTGCGGTGCATGCGTGCCGTCTCCGCCCCATGTCCAGTAATTGACAGATGTCCAACCCACGTTGTCTGTATTGGCATGAATGGTGATTTGATAGGGTTGGAAATCAGCTATCTTATAAGTGCGGCTTATTACGCTGCTCACGATACCATTGATTAGCAGGCCTACTTTTAAGGTTGTAGTGCCTACGGGCAAAGTTATCTTGGTGCCACTTGCAACATTCGTGCCGGTAGCCACAGGTTCCGTACCGTCTGTGGTGTAAACCAATCGGGCATTGGAGCTTTTCGATACAGCCGTCAGCGTAACCTCTTTGGCACCGTCGTACTCACCGGAGGGAAGGCTCACCCATGCTGTTTCTGCCGCATTCTCCAAGTAGTAAGCATAATGATAGCCTGCGGCCACCTTCACCCATTTCCTCGCATTGGCCGGGTCTGCTACCTGTCCGAGCACAACACGCAGCTTGGCTTTGCTACCGGTAACGGTAAACGTGTAGTTCTTGTTGGGCACATAAGAGGTTTGTTCCCAATCGCTCTCGTTGGTGATACCTGCTGCATGACGGACAAGAATCATCTGCTTGAGGTCGCTCTTATAATCTTTCCAGTGTTTAAGAAACAGACACGGTGTGCCGGGCATTGCCAAAATATAGGCATTGGCGGCAAGGGTATCGCGGCGAACAGGGTCTTGCTGGTCGGTATCGGAACGTTTTTCTGTGTCGTGATTCTCAACAAACGTCACGGCAAAGCGCTTGAATCCGGGTTGTGTCACCAAGCCTCCTGAGGTAAAATTCCAAGTTCCGTCGTTCACAGCATCACGCACCGTATACCGAATAGGAAAGTCGAAAGCTGCACTCTGGATAGCACCATCTACAATGGTACCGTCTACCCAATTCTTTACAGCAGAAACATTGCCGTCCCAATACTCACCCACGGAGAAAGGAACGTTGGCCGTTTTATTATACAACCCCGTGAAACGAGGGGCATACCCCTTGGAAACGTCATAACGTAAGCCCGTGTATTTGAGGTCGTTGAGCAAGAAATCGAGGTAAGCATTCACCGTTTTCTGCACATTGGGGCTGGCATGGTCGAGGTCGCGCATGCCGTTCCAGCCCTCACCCGTATCCTTGTTCGCACTGAGCGAGACACCCTTCTTTGCGGCTTCTGCTGCCGTAGCCCCGTTATCATCGTCGGCCACAATGTCGGTGGAGGTCAGCTGGTAAGTCACGCCCTTATAGATTTCTGTGGGGAAATCGAACCATGTGGAGAGGGTTTGTCGATGGTTGATAACCACATCGGCTATCGTTCCGAGTCCTTTTGCCTTAAAAGCGGCAATCATGGAGCGCAGCTCCGCCTCCGTCCCGAACGAGCTATTGTAGTTATTAAACCAATAAAGGTCGTCGTATCCCATAGAGAGATGGTTGCCGCAGTTGCCGCTTTGAGGTATCCAGATTAAGCTGAAATACTGTGAAAGCTCGTCAGCCTGACGCTCAAGGGCTGTCCATTTCGTGTCGTCATAGGAGTCCCAATAGAATCCTTGCAGCATTACGCCGCCATAGTTGGGTTGCCATCCCTGTGCCTTCGATGAGAGAGGTAGCAGAAGAAGAGCAGCCAAAAGGGTATAAAAATGTCGCATAAATGTAAATATTTTTAGGTTTCTATGTGCCGAAATTACACCTTTTATATAGAACAGGCTATATCGGCGACGGTCAATTCATAGGTTATGCATAGGTAATCGTTTGCATCGGAGCCTCCGAAAAGAGACCATGAAGCGGCTTCTGATTCTGCGGGAAAGTGCCCACAAATTGCAAACGAAAAGCAAAAGGACGGCAGGCAAGATGCCGACAAACAAACGAAAGATGGCAGGAAGCCAAGTTATCTATATGAAAATGCAGAGAAGCGGTCTCATGACCAATGAGGGTTTATTAAATAGTGTGAATTCCTTTGGGCGTTACGAGATTAAACACTATCTTTGCAAAAATTACAAGCGGAAATAGCTCAGTTGGTAGAGCACAACCTTGCCAAGGTTGGGGTCGCGGGTCCGAGTCCCGTTTTCCGCTCACAAAAACTAAGAAATCATAGGCGCCGCAATGGTGGAATTGGTAGACACGAGGGACTTAAAATCCCTTGACCAGTGATGGTTGTGCGGGTTCGAGTCCCGCTCGCGGCACTCAACTTAAACCCTATTTATCATGCGCAAGACACTATTATTTTCATTATCAGCAGCTTCCATCATATTGGTAAGCGCTTGTTCGTCGAAGCTGGGTGCCCTCTCAGCCGACAATTTCAATGTTTCTCCCAATCCGTTGGAGACACAAGGCGGTAAAGTTCCTGCTACCATTAACGGTACTTTCCCCAAGAAATACATGAAGAAAAAGGCCGTTGTCACCGTAACACCCGAACTTCGCTATGCCAATGGACAAGTGGCAAGAGGAAATAGCGCTACGTTCCAAGGAGAGAAAGTACGTGGAAACGACCAGACAATCCCCTATCGCGTAGGCGGAAACTACACGATGAGAACCTCGTTCGACTACGTACCCGACATGCAGAAGAGTGAGTTGTTCCTCACTTTCGATGCCCGTGTAGGAAAGAAAACCGTCAATGTGCCGGCTGTAAAGATAGCCAACGGCGTATTGGCAACGTCCGAATTGTATCGCAAAACACTCACCGATGCCGGCGGTTGCATTGCTCCCGACTCGTTCCAACGCGTCAGAACTATGAAACAAGAGGCCAATGTGAAGTTCCTCATCAATCAGGCAAAACTTCGTCAGACAGAGTTGAAGAACAATTCGGTACAGGAATTCACCCGCATGCTTAAGAAAATTAATGCCGACCGCCAACGCCTGAACATGAAAGACGTGGCTGTACGTGCCTACGCATCTCCCGATGGTGGCGTTTCTTTCAACGACAAATTGGCCAACAAACGCCAAAATGTGTCGGAAGAGTATGTAAAACAACAACTCAAACAAGCTAAGACAAATGCTGACATCGATGCTGCATATACGGCACAGGATTGGGATGGATTCCAGCAACTTGTGAGTGCATCCAACATTCAGGATAAAGACATCATCCTGAGAGTACTCTCCATGTATCAAGACCCCGAGGAACGCGAGCGTCAGATTAGAAATATGAGCGCGGGATTCCGCGAATTGGCCGACGAGATTCTTCCCCAATTACGCCGTTCTCGCTTGATTATCAACTATGAAGCCATAGGTCGCAGCGACGACGAGATAAAGAATCAATACGTTGCAGATGCCTCCAAACTCAGCTTGGAAGAACTTCTGTATCTCGCAACACTGCAAAACAATGACGCCGATAAGGAGGAAGTGTATAAGAAAGCCACCACTCTCTATGCCAACGACTATCGCGCTTACAACAACGTGGCAGTAATGGAATTCAACAGAGGCAACGACATGGAGGCTCAGAGCTGGCTCAATAAGGCAAGAAACCTCAATCCGAACGCTCCGGAGATAAGTGCCAACGATGCATTACTTGCTTTGAAAGCCGGTAAAATTGCCGAAGCAGAGAACGCACTCGCAAAGGCTACGGGTGCCAATGACTACAACGAGGTGCTTGGAAACCTCAACATCGCCAAAGGCAACTATGCACAGGCACAGGAAAACCTGCGTGAGAGCAACTCCAACAGTGCTATCCTTGCACAGATTCTCAATAAAGATTATGCCACAGCGGCAACTACTTTGAGAAACAAGCAGAAGAGCAATGCCATGACACACTACCTACGCGCCATCCTCAACGCACGTCAAGGCGACAAAACGGCTGCCTCCGCTGCTCTGAAAGATGCCGTAGCACAGGACCCGGCCTTAGCAGCCTATGCTGCAAACGACCTGGAACTGTCTGATGTAGCACAATGAAGAGACTGACATATCTCATATTCCTCACTTTGGTTTTGGTTTCTTGCGGTTCCCGCAGCGGGCATTTTAAGCTCAGCGGGCACCTCCTGAACCTAAACCAAGGTGAGTTTTACGTTTATAGCCTTGACGGGGGAATACAAGGAATAGACACAATTAAGGTACAAGGTGGCAGGTTTACTTATGATATCGCTTGTGAACGACCATCCATACTCATGCTCGTATTCCCCAATTTCTCTGAACAACCGATATTTGCAACAGCCGGTGAAGCCATAGAAATAAATGGAGATGCCTCTCACCTGAAAGAGATGAAGGTAGAGGGAACGGATGACAACGAACTGATGACTGACTTCCGCGAACTGATTCTTCACGCATCACCACCTGAAGAGACACGTTTGGCAGGACAATTCATTGAAAAACATCCCGCATCACCTGTGGCATTGTATCTCGTAAGAAAATATTTCATCCTCTCAGAACGTCCCGATTACCGACGCGCCTTGTCTCTCCTCGACCTCCTCGCTAAGGAGCAAGAGAAAAACGGCTTACTGGTGCGCATGCGCCAACAAGTAGTTTCCATGCTCAGCACAAGGCAGGACATGCCATTACCCTCATTTTCCGCCACGGATGTGAAAGGCAATCGCATATCAAAAGCCATGCTCGGAAAGGGTATTGCGTTAATTAACGTATGGACATCGTGGAGTTTTGAAAGCATAGAAACACAGAGACAACTCCGCCAACTGCAACAAAGAACGGGCAACAAGCTGACCCTTTTGAGCATTAGCCTTGATGCTTCAAAAAACGAATGCTTGCAAACCATCAAGCAAGATAGCATCAAATGGCCTACGATATGCGATGAACGCATGTTTGACGGTTCGCTGGTAAAGACTTTGAACATTAGTACCTTGCCCGACAACATACTCCTGAAAAACGGAAAAATCATTGCTCGCGGACTCAGCCAAGAAGCATTGCTGCATAAGCTCGACGAGCTGTTGAAATAAGTCTGCTGGTTTTCTCTTACATAGGAAAAGCCCATGTAAACCTTCAAAGAAAAATACCGATGTTAGTAAAGACTTTCTGTGCTGCCGTAAACGGGCTTCATGTCACGACCGTTACTATCGAAGTAAGCATCGTTCCGGGAAGTACATTCCACATGTCAGGCCTTGGCGATGAAGCCGTACGTGAGAGTCAAAGTCGCATTCGGGCTGCTTTGCAGTACACAGGCTTTCGGTATCCCAAAGCAAATGTTACCATCAATATGGCGCCGGCTGACCTTCGGAAAGAAGGAAGCAGTTTCGATTTGCCTTTGGCGGTGGGTATTCTGGCGGCAAACGAGAACCTTATGGCCGACCGACTCCATGAATTCATGCTTGTAGGAGAGCTGGGACTCGATGGAAAACTACAGCCCATACGCGGTGCTTTGCCCATTGCAATACGAGCAAGAGCAGAGAAATACCGCGGACTTATCGTCCCCAAACAAAATGAACGCGAAGCTGCCGTGGTCAATGACTTGGATGTCTATGGCATGGAATCATTGCTCGATGTCGTGAAATTCTTTAATGGAATGCAGCGATATCAACCGATGACGGTGGATACACGCAGAGAGTTTTACGAACAACAATATAATTTCGACCTCGATTTTGCAGACGTTCGAGGGCAGGAAAACGTGAAACGTGCTCTCGAAGTGGCAGCAGCAGGCGGACATAACTTAATCATGATAGGGCCGCCGGGCAGTGGCAAATCCATGATGGCCAAGCGTCTGCCGTCTATTCTGCCGCCTCTTTCGCTTTCAGAAAGCCTCGAAACAACGCAAATCCATAGCATTGCGGGCAAGTTGTCTCGTCATACGTCGCTCATCTCTCAACGGCCGTTCCGTTCTCCCCATCATACCATCTCGCAAGTAGCACTTGTCGGAGGCGGAACAACTCCCCAACCGGGCGAAATCTCTTTGGCTCACAATGGCGTTCTCTTTGCCGACGAGTTGCCCGAATTCAACAAACCCACCCTCGAAGTGCTGCGCCAACCGCTCGAAGACCGCCGAATCACTATCTCAAGAGCAAAATACACCATCGAATTTCCTTGCTCTTTTATGTTTGTTGCCTCAATGAATCCATGCCCATGTGGTTACTATGGCGACCCCACACATCAATGCGTATGTACACCCGGGCAAATTCAGAAATACATGAACAAGATAAGTGGCCCGCTGTTAGACCGCATAGATATTCAAGTGGAGATAACGCCCGTTCCGTTTCAAGACATTTCCAAGGCTTCCGAAGGCGAGCCGAGCGAAAGCATCCGCCAACGGGTAATTGCTGCAAGACTTATTCAAGAACAGCGATTTGCCGATGTAAAAGGCGTGCATTGCAATGCCCAGATGAGCGAAAGGATGATTCACCGTTTTGCCGAACCCGACAAAGAGGGCATCGAAATGTTGCGACTTGCCATGCAACGCCTCAGCCTTTCGGCACGTGCCTATAATCGCATACTCAAAGTGGCACGAACCATTGCCGACCTTGAGGGTAGCGAACGCGTGAAGACCGACCACTTGGCCGAGGCTATCGGCTATCGGAACCTCGACCGAAGCGACTGGTCGGAACGACAGGGATAACAGCAATCCGATGCTGCTCGCTGTCCTTTCAAGCAGTAAAAACCGTCTTTTCTCTCTTGCTCCGTGAGCCAGCACTCGGCCATGGACAACGGTCAAGCACAAAAAAGCCCAACTCCCCTCACAGGAAGTTGGGCTTTTGCCTGCAACCGAGTTATTTATCGTATTCCAGATGGAAGTTGATAACGGCTTCGATACCTTTGCGGAAAATGTCTAAAGGCATGTTTTCGTTCGGAGAATGGATGGCGTTCGACTCCAAGCCGAAGCCCATCAGAACGGTTTTCACGCCGAGAATCTCTTCAAAAGCAGCGATGATGGGAATGCTTCCACCACGCCTCACAGGCAACGGACGCTTGCCGAATGCTTTCTCAAAACCGCGCTCGGCTGCTTGATAAGCCGGCAGGTCGATGGGGCAGACGTAGCCTTGTCCGCCATGAGACGGCTGCACGCTTACTTTCACCGTGCGTGGAGCAACGCGGTTGAAGTAGTCAATCACGAGCTGACTTATCTTCCTGTGGTCTTGATGGGGTACCAAACGACACGAAATCTTGGCATATGCCTTCGAGGGAATCACGGTCTTTGAACCCTCGCCGGTATAGCCGCCCCAAATACCACACACGTCAAACGACGGACGGAAGCCCGTGCGTTCAATGGTGTTATAGCCCACTTCGCCGAACAACTCCTCAACATCGAGGCTGCGCTTGTATTTCTCTATATCGAACGGAATATTCTCCACGAGCTTCCGTTCCTCGGCGGGAATCTCGTCCACATCGTCATAGAAGCCGGGGATACGTATGCGACCGTCTTCGCCTGTCACATCGGCAATCAGCTTGCAGAGCACGTTGATAGGGTTAGCCACTGCACCCCCAAAGTGGCCGGAGTGAAGGTCGTGGTTCGGCCCCGTCACCTCTATCTGCCAATAAGCCAACCCGCGAAGCCCCGTTGTGAGTGAGGGAAGGTCGGCAGAGAGCATGCTGGTGTCCGACACCAAGATGACATCGCTCTTCAACAGCTCTTTGTGCTTCTGACAAAACGCGCCCAAGCTGCCCGACCCAATTTCTTCTTCACCCTCGAGAATGAATTTCACATTATGCTTCAAAAGGCCGTTCTTTACCACATATTCAAAGGCTTTGGCCTGAATAAACGACTGTCCCTTGTCGTCATCGGCACCTCGCGCCCAAATGTGTCCATCGCGCACCACGGGTTCAAAGGGTTCACTCTTCCACAGCTCAAACGGTTCTGCCGGCATCACATCATAGTGACCATATATCAACAGCGTCTTGGCTGCAGGGTCTACCATCTTCTCGGCGTAGACCATAGGATTGCCGTCAGAAGGCATCACCTCCGCTTTGTCTACACCGGCCATGAGCAACAGCTCTTTCCAACGTTCGGCACATCGCAACATATCGGCATGATGCTCGGGCTGAGCACTTACACTCGGGATACGAATCAGGCTGAAAAGCTCGTCTAATATCCGTTCTTCGTTTTCTTTAATGTATTGCTTAATCATCATATTTAGGTTAAATGTTCTGTTCGCAAAGATAGCATATTTCTGCGGACTATCCAACATCGCACATCTGTTTTTCCTCCTCGTACAGTCTCTCTACATGCCTTACCATCCTTGCCCGCTCATCTATAACCCTTCATACTCACACGCTCCCGAGAGCGTTCTGTCGCCCTTTTAGGGCTTAGATAGTGGGAATCCACGACACAGGGGCTGCGCTACCGCTTCCCCCTGTCTAAGGTCTGTCGCCCCTTTGGGGCTATTGAATAAGATTCTCTTATCCCGAACTCGCGTATAAAAAGGTGTATAACACTTTCCACAATAGGTGTTAAACACCCTTGGACGTAGGTGTTAAACACCCTTGAGCGTAGGTGTTAAACACTCTTGGACGTAGGTGTTAAACACTCTTGCTTGTGAGTATTGACATCTACCCCTACTTCAGACAACGTCTACTCCTACTTCAGACGAGGTGTAGTCCTACTTCAGACAACAGGCGTGAGGAGCTCCTCTGTTATGCACCGAATCGTCGGATGCAATAAGAGCTATGCTTTGACGACATAGAAAGATAGCTTTGACAGCCTAAAAGGATAGCTTTCAGAGGCTCAAAGCTATGCTCTTTAGGGCATCGCTGTATGCTGTTGTATGACAGTGACTTACGCATCTTCTTTTCATCTATAAAGCAGGGCGCAGCAAAAGAGATGCGATGGTGTTGCAAGGACTTATCTCAATGCCATCGGTCATTCACCTGCTCAACGGCTCTTTTATAGGGATGACATGGTTTCCTGTCATCTGACATTTGAGCTGTGTCACTCATGAAGAAGAGAAAAGTCTTGCGGGGGCACATTCATTTACACGGATAAATAAAGAAAGGACGATGCTTTGTCGTGTGCGGAAAATACTTTATTTTTGCACATCGTATATGGTACTGAATTATATTTGGATAGCTTTCTTCGTTGTGGCCTTTGTTATCGCCCTTGCGAAGTTAGTATTTTGGGGCGACATCACAGTGTTTCCGGCCATGATGGATGCCACTTTTGCCTCGTCGAAGAATGCGTTTGAGATTTCTTTAGGCCTCACCGGCGTGCTTTCTCTCTGGCTGGGTATCATGAAGATTGGTGAGCGTGGCGGGGTGGTAAACGTGCTGGCGCGGTTGTTGAGTCCTGTTTTCAGCCGTCTTTTCCCCGACATTCCGAAGAACCACCCTGTGACAGGAAGTATCTTTATGAATATTGCGGCCAATATGTTGGGGCTCGATAATGCCGCTACTCCATTGGGATTGAAAGCCATGGAGCAGATGCAGGAATTGAACAAGCAGAAAGATACGGCCTCCAATCCTATGATTATGTTTCTTGTGCTCAACACTTCGGGACTCACGCTGATACCTGTGAGCATCATGGTTTACCGTGCCCAATTGGGTGCGGCGCAACCTACCGACGTGTTTATCCCCATCCTTTTAGCCACGTTTTTTGCTACTTTGGCCGGTATTATCGTGACGGCCATCTATCAGAAAATCAACCTCTTCAACCGCGTTATGCTGCTCACGTTGGGCGGGATGACCGCTGCTGTAGGTCTGATTATATGGGGTTTCGGGCAGATGGATAGAGACCAGATGAATGTAGTCAGTACTACAGTGGCCAACATTCTGCTCATGAGCATCATTATCGCTTTCATCGTGGCGGGCATACGGCATAAAATCAATGTCTACGATGCCTTTATAGAAGGAGCGAAAGACGGTTTTTCAACGGCTGTACGCATTATTCCTTATCTTGTGGCGATACTCGTGGGCATTGGCGTATTCCGTGCTTCGGGTGCCATGGATATGCTTGTGGAAGGCGTGAAGTGGGGAGTGGAGGCATGCGGAGGCAATACCGACTTTGTGGGTGCTTTGCCTACGGCACTGATGAAACCTCTTTCCGGCAGTGGTGCACGAGGTATGATGGTCGACGCGATGACCGTCTACGGTGCCGACTCTTTCGTAGGACGGTTGAGCAGCATCTTTCAGGGTTCCACGGATACCACGTTTTATATCTTGGCCGTTTATTTCGGGAGTGTGAATATCCGCTATACAAGGCATGCCGTAGCATGCGGTCTGCTGGCCGATGCGGCCGGAGTTGTTGCCGCTATAGCCATCGCCTATCTTTTCTTCGGTTGATTGTTTGCCGCATTAACTGAAAAAACGTATATTTGCAGTTGTTTTATCAAACTCCAGCAACATGGCCATTTTCCCCGATATTGCTTGATGTCGATACGAAGAACAGGTATTGATAGAGCGGGTCATCTCTGCTGCAATCGAAACCACTGATAGTATAGAAAACATTATGGCAAACCTGAAAAGTCTGGCAAAAGATACTGCCATCTACGGATTAAGCAGCATCGTTGGTCGATTCCTCAACTATCTGCTTGTTCCGCTCTATACGGCAAAGTTGTCGGCGGCAAGCGGTGGCTACGGTGTCATTACTAATCTGTATGCCTATACGGCACTGTTGTTAGTGATACTGACGTATGGCATGGAGACCACTTTTTTCCGTTTTGCCAATAAGACAGACGAAGACCCGCGCAAGGTCTATTCCACCATTCTTCTTTCGGTAGGCTTTACCTCATTGCTGTTTGTGGTATTGGTGTTCGCTTTCATAGACCCTCTGTCTGCCGGCATGGGCTATGGCGACCACCCCTCTTACGTATGGGTGATGGCGATAACGGTAGCGTTAGATGCATTTCAATGTATTCCGTTCGCCTACCTAAGATATCAAAAGCGTCCGATAAAGTTTGCTGCACTCAAACTGTTGTTCATCGTATTGAACATTGTGCTCAACCTCCTCTTCTTCCTTGTGCTTCCGGCAATCTATGCAGCGCACCCCGACTGTTGGGTGAGTAGCATCTATCGTCCGGAAGTAGGTGCAGGCTATGCTTTCTACATCAATCTGGCCTGTACAGGTTTCATCACGTTCTGCTTTTATCGCGAACTGTCGGGCTTTCGTTACACGTTCGACAAGGCATTGCTCCGCAGGATGCTCGGTTACAGCTGGCCTATTTTAGTGCTCGGAATAGCAGGCATCCTCAACCAAACGGCTGACAAGATACTGTTTCCTTATATATATAAAGGTGAGAATGCTCATGAGCAATTGGGCATTTACGGTGCGGCGAGCAAGATAGCCATGATTATGGCCATGATAACACAAGCGTTCCGATATGCTTATGAGCCGTTTGTGTTCGGTAAGGCAAAGGATAGCGACAACCGCGAAACTTATGCCCGCGCCATGAAATACTTTGTCATTTTCACGCTGCTGGCTTTCCTCTGTGTAGTCGCTTATATGGACGTGTTGCGCCATATCATTGGGCGTGACTATTGGGAGGGATTAGATGTGGTGCCCATCGTCATGGCTGCGGAAATCATGATGGGTGTTTATTTCAACCTCTCGTTTTGGTATAAGCTCATCGATAAAACAATCTGGGGTGCTTACTTCTCGGGCATCGGCTGTGTCGTACTCATTGCCGTCAATGTGATATTCGTGCCCCGATACGGCTATATGGCTTGTGCGTGGGCAGGTTTTGCAGGTTATGGCACAGCAATGCTGCTCTCTTACATCGTGGGGCAAAAGAAATATCCCATCAACTACCCTGTGGCCGACATACTAAAGTACGTAGGCCTTGCACTCGTGGCTTACTTGGCCATGGCAGAAGCCAATAAACGGTTGCTCACGGCCTATGCCCTTGGCATCAATACACTTGTTATCACGGCCTTTACAGCCTATATTCTCAAAGCCGATTTCCCGTTGAAAAGCCTGCCCGTCATTGGCCGGTATTTCAAAAGTCGACAACAGTAAAGACATTATCAACCATTATATATATGAAAAAATCTACACTCTTAGCTGCAGCCCTCATGGCCTGCACCGCGGCACATGCCGACGAAGGTATGTGGACACTCTACAACCTGCCCCAAGCCGTCTATGCACAGATGCAGACAGAGGGCTTTTCGCTGCCTTATAGCAGCTTGTACTCAGGTGAAAACGCCATTAAAAACACAGTCATCAACTTCAGCGGATTCTGTTCGGGTGTGGTCGTTTCGGCCGACGGATTGGTCTTTACGAACCATCATTGCGGCTTCAACGCTATTCGGAAGAACTCTTCCGTGGAGCACGACTACCTGAAAAACGGTTTCGTTTCCCATGCCTTTTCCGAAGAACTGCCGTGTGAAGACACGTTTGTATCGTTTATGAAAGACCAACATGACATCACTTCGCGCCTCGAATCGTTGGGACTCAATACCCTCAGCAGAGAGAAAAAAGAGCTCATGATAGACTCGTTGGAGAATGCCATGACTGACTCTGTGAAACAGATAGACAGCACACTGCACGTGCAAATTCACCCATTCTATCAGGGAAACAAGTATTATGCCACCACTTATCAAGATTTTACCGACGTGCGGCTGGTCTTCACCGTGCCGAAGTCTATCGGTAAATTCGGCGGAGACACAGATAACTGGATGTGGCCGAGGCAGACTTGCGACTTCAGCGTGTTCAGAATATACGCCGACCCCAAGACAAACAAACCTGCTAAGTACAGCCCCGAGAATGTGCCTTACCATCCCGCACATTGGGCAAAGGTGTCTATGGAAGGCTACAAGCCCGGCGACTTTGCCATGACCATGGGCTATCCGGGCAGTACGAACCGCTACCTCTCATCGTATGGCATACAGGAGATGCGCGATGCCATCAACACAACGCGCATTCAGGTGCGAGGTCTCAAGCAACAAATCATGCAACGCCACATGCGTGCCAGCGATGCCGTGCGCATCAAATACGATGCTATCTATGCGTCGAGCGCCAACTATTGGAAGAATGCCATGGGCATGAACAAGTGTATCGACTCTATCGGCATCATCCGAGAGAAGCAAGAATACGAGACACGTATCAAGGCATGGCAGAACAAGACAGGCTTCTTAAAGGGACAACTCGATTTTGACAAGTTGCACAACCTGTATGCCAAGCGGATGGAACGTGTGCGGGCATTCTATTATTGGATGGAAACCTTCCGTCGCACCAATGAATTTACCACCCGAGCGATGCGCCTCGGCAACGGTATGGAAGTGAAAGGCCCCAAAGAAAAACCGGCTAAGCAGTACGTGGAGTTTGAAGACAACAGCGACGCATGGGACGAAGCACTCGATAAAGAGGTGTTCGCCGCCCTACTGAAGAACTACGCAGAGCAGGTGGGCGCAGAGTATCTACCCGCTTTCTACACTACCATCAAGGAAAAGTTCGGCAACGACTACGCCAAATACGTAGACTTCCTGTACACCAAATCTCTGATAATGAAGAAAGGTGCCAAGCTCTATTTCAACACTAAGGCTTACAAAAAAGACCCGGGTGTGGAATATGGGCTTGCGATTATAGACTATTTGGCCGAGCAGAAAGAACGCCTCGCCCCCATTACCGACAGCATTGATACGCAGGAAAAGTATCTCTGTGCTGCGAAAATACGCATGGAGGAAGACCTGCCCCACTACAGCGATGCCAACTTTACCATGCGTCTGAGCTACGGACAAGTGGGCGGTTACACCCTCAACGGGCAACCATCGGGCTATTACACCACGGCAGAAAGTTTGGTAGAGAAGTTCGACAAAGGCGACCGCATCTACGATTACAAGGCAGAACCCGTGATGAAAGAGATTCTCTCCGCACCTGATTTCACCCCCTATCAAGACAAACAGACGGGCAAGATGCAGCTCTGTTTCCTCACCAACAACGACATTACGGGTGGAAACAGCGGCTCGCCCATCTTCAGCGGTAAAGGCGAACTTCTCGGTTTGGCCTTCGATGGCAACTGGGACAGCCTTTCGAGCGACATCTTCTTCGACAAGAAGCTGGCGCGGTGCATCGGTGTAGACGTGCGCTTCATGCTCCTGATGATGGACAAATGGGGCAAAGCCGACCGCCTTATCAAAGAGTTGGGCGTAAGGTAACCCGCCTCTTTCACTACACTAACGGGGACATCTGGCAACGGTTTGTCCCCGTTTTCTTTTCCCCCGCTCGTAGGGAACCATCGTGCAGGTTACGTCCTTTTTTAAGAAAACATTTGGGCGTTTGACAAACTTTGCTTACCTTTGCCGCCATGAAGCAAATAAGTAACCATCATACGACGATGAATGCGGTGCAGAAGAAAGTGTATTTTTCTGCATCTTTTAACGCTTTATATTTGCATACACCAGAAAAAAGTGTAACACACACCCTTCGAGAGTTTGTTATCCACGTTTGGATAAGTCGTTATCCACGTTTGGATAAATACCAACCGATACGCTCATGACCGGTTGGGGATAAATAGGGGAGGCTTGCATACCTCTTTCCGATGATATGCCTGCCACTCATATAAAAGGGATTTATCGGATTATCTTTCGCACGCTGCCATCGGCATTGCGTACAAGGTTCAGCCCGCGTTCGGGTTGCGCCAAACGCACACCTTCTATATTATAATAGGTGGGTTGGGCAGATGTAGCTGTGTTGACGGCAATACCGGTGGTAACATCTTCCCATTCGAGGTCGTACTCGTTGGGTTGTGGGTCGCCATCAAGCAATTGACTGATGTGCGTTACCAATCCCTCGGCGTTTCGGGTGAAAGTAAAGGCGGTGTTTTTCACCTCTTTCACAGGGTCGGGGCCTCCGTAAACCTTTTCGTAAGCAGCAGTGTAAAGATGCTTACAAAGGGTGCCGTAGGCTCCTTCGCGTATTTGCCCGATGGGCGGAAGGCCTTCATAACTGAGGATGCCGGTGAGCGACGAGAGATAAGCACGAATTTCTTTGTTGTCGTTGGCCATGTCGTATTCATAGCGGTCTTCGCTCATCAGATTGCCGTTGTAGAAGGTTTTAACAGTTGCGATGTCTCCGTTATTCCACGTTATGTCTACGGTCGTTACGTCGGTATTATGGTCGTTGGTGTGCTTGATGTGAACCAACTGCTGCTGGGCGTCATAGTCGTATTCGAAAATATCATTGTCCGGATTGCCGTTGATGTTGACTACATCTTTCACAACAAGCCCATTCTTCAGGGTAGATGTCCAAGTGTCGGTCGTCGAGGGGTTGTTGTCTGTCACACTTTTCATCACGATTTGATGGGTATTATAGGTGAAAGTGAAAACGTAGATTTCTTGTTCGCCGGTGTCAGACGACCAGTCGGTTTGAGTGAAAGTAAGCAGTTTTCCGTCGGCGCGATACTTCATTTCAGCCCAGTCGGCGCCATCTTTCATTTTCACCAAACGTTTCTCTGTCTGTGCCATTGCCATGCTTGCGAAAAGGCAGAACACGATACTTAATGCGTAAATTCTCTTCATATCAATTTGTTTTAGGGTTTAACTAATTGTCTCATCTTGTCTCCATCGCGAGGCTCAAGTGCTTTGTTTTCGTCCGTCGAAGCACCCGACGATACGTTTGCACGGCCTATCACGTCGTTATATATATCATTTAAATCACGTGCAAAGGTAGCGTTTTTTTATAAAGCAAGAAAGAGATGCTTTATCATTCGTCGCCCCTATCCTTCATCCTTCATCACTTATTCGGTTTCCACGTAGTTCCCATCTTTGGTATCTACTCCTACTTCAGATGCCATCTACTCCTACTTCAGATGCCATCTACTCCTACTTCAGATAAGATGTAGTCCTACTTCAGACAAGGTGGTGTTTGTATGTGGCACAGATGGCTACAACAAGACCAATGCTTTCACACGCTGATAGAACGACAAACAATCTGACCGTTCATCAGACAAAATCCGTACAGGATCTTATGGCCGATTTGGGATGAAAAGGAGGGTACCGATGACGGCACCCTCGCAGACCTTTTTCGCAAGTAAGTATTAGCGGACGATAACTTTCTCTACCGTTCCGTCTTCATATTTGAGGATGTTGATGCCTCGTTGTTGTTCTTTCAGTTTCTTGCCGTCGATGGAGTAGATGGCTACCACTTTCTTGGTTGTGCGAGCGTTTTCTATGCCGGTGGTTGCTGCCTTCACTTTTACATCGAAGGTGGCGGTATTGAACTGTCCGTTGGAGCAATACCTGACGGCAATCATACCCTGCCCCTTTGCGTTGGGTGTGAAGTGAAGCGTGTCGTTAGAAACGTATGCACCTTTCACGTTGTCGGTGGTTTTGTAGACCCACTTTATCATGAGACACTCCATGTTGTCTGCATCTGATGCCATGTCTTTGAGCGAGAGCTTCACCTCTTTGCCTACTTCGGCCTCGATGGCATTGGACTTGTAACCGGCATTTCTCAGGAATGAATGGTTGTACTTGGGCAGTGCGTTGTCGGGGAACATGGGAATGGAGGGGAACCAGTACTGCTTCTTGAGCGGCACGCACTTGATGCTGTCGCCGTTTGTATCGGACTCTACAATCTGGTAAGTGGGGTTGCCGAAATCGATGTACTGCGACATGATAGACTTATCGGTGACGGGATGTATGCGGAACGAGCAACCGTACATCTTCCATTTGGTGGCTTCGATGTCGATGAACTTGGTGATTTCGTTTTTATCGATGTCGAACTTGAATATCATCTTGTTGGAGAACCATGAATTGCGTCCGCCGTTCCAATAGAGTACGTTGTTTTGGGTGGAAGCACAGAAGCCGTCGGGTGTCCATGCGTACCACGAGTTGCCCGGGCCGAAGAATTTGTCGTCAATGGGCATCACGGTGTGCTGCTTGGTCTTCGGGTCATAGCATTCTAAGAACTTGTAGGCTTGTCCCGAGCCGGAGGGGTCGCAGACAGATAGCCAGAGGCGGCCGTCTTTAGAGGCAACGACCGAGCCGAAGCCCAAATCTACCGGCTTTCCTTTCTTGTTCTTAACGACAGTCAACGGTGTGATGACAGAGACCAATGTGTCTGCATCGGCATCAACGACGAGGAGACCTTTCGATTGGTGCACGGCATAGACGTAGTCATACATTCTGACCATGGAACCAATCTGCCCGTGATAGAGGTCGTTGGGTTTTGTTGCTCCGGTCTTTTCTATGGCTTTGGTGAATTGCTGTTTGCCAATATCATATACGAGAATGCCGGACGATGTGCCCACATAGACTTTAGAGGGCGACACACCAACGCATCCGCGGCCGTCGGCCTTGTTGGGAAACTCCTTGAATTGCACTTCAATCTTCATCGTCTTCTTGTCGAGCACGGTGAAGCGGGCACCCACGACGTCCTTTTCGCCCGGGTCTTGGTTTTGCTTGGAAACGCAGAACACTTTGTTTCCCCAAATCATAGCATATTGGTTGGTGCAACCGAGAGACTTCCCCGGATTGTTGCTTTTCACCGTTTCGTACTCTATGTTCCAATCGTCGTCGAAATGGTTGATGGTAGAATTGCGGTGCCCGTACCAGTCTTCATTTACGAGGAAGAAACCTTTGGAATAGTCGTGGGGCGTAAATCCCGCTCCGGCACGCGTGGATGCAACAGGCGTGATGGGTACGTTCTTCAGCTTGGCAAGCCTTATGGAGTCTTCTTTACTCAAAATGTGAAGACGTTGCGACTGAAAGGTCGGCACGGATTGTGCATAACTCTGCATGGAGAAGAGTGCTCCGATGCTTAGCAGTATTAATTTTCTCATAGTTGTGAAGTTTGATTAGTTATAAATTGAAAAAGGTCTTTCTCTCGTTAGTGTCTCTGCCGCTTGTGGCAGAGGAATCAGACATTAGGTTTTCCTAAGTTCAGATCGATGAAATAGGAGAACTCGGTAGACGTTTCGCCTAACCATCCGCAATACTGATTCTGGCCTGTCTGCACCTTTACGAAGTCGATACAAGGCAGATGCACGGGCAAACCGTTCTTGTCTACGGCATTGGATATGTCAAACGAGTTCTTGTCTATCTGGGCATTGGGATGATTGTCTACGTATCCCCAGTCGAAACACCACTGTACCCAATAGGTGCCGGAGCCGGATTTGTCTTCTGCGTTGGAAGGCAACTTAGAGCAATGAAACACCAAATCTTCTTTAATCCATTCGGGATAGTAAGATTGGTCGTGGAACTGATTCTTGTAAACATGTCCTTCGTGCCCCCTGTTATCTTTCCATGGACAATAAAGGGTATCGGTCATCATTCCGTCGGGAACGGGTTCGTGCTCCGTCGGGTAAGAGTAGGTGATTTCATAGGTTCTGTCGGTCTGGGCAAAGGCCGAACCCTTCAACTCGTACCATTCGTCGTCGGGCAAGCCGTTCTTGTTTCTATCCATAGATACGTAGACGATGCCCGACTCGGAAGAGCCACCCTTTGGGTCATCAGGGTCTAACATGTCGGAATAGAAAGAGTTGCCTTTGATATAGAAGTCTGCGCCCTCCTTATTATATATGGAATGGTCGAATCCCATCACCACATAACCGCCGAAAGCTCCAAGAGAAATGAGAATGTCTCTTCTCAGACAATTGAGTACCTTGGTGTTCATATCCCGTTGCGTGTCTCCCTTAACGTATTTAGGCATGGTATTAACAAATTGCCCGGGTGCCGGCCGATAATCGAAGACCTGTGTCACGCGCGACTGATACAAGGGCGATTCCTTATGCACATTGATAGTAAACTTGTGACTCAGCTTCTCTATCCCGTCGTCGAGCCTGTATTCAAGATTGTAAGTGCTCTCTTGGTCTTTGATAAAGAAAAATTCCTTGGAGGTGGAAAGGAGGGAATCGCCATGGTCGGTATGGAGAATCCACTGATGAGAACCCTCATAAGGCGACTTCAACTCCAATTTCTTAAAGCGCGGGAGGTTGTAATAATCTCTTAACCCCAATGAGAGATTCTCGTAGTCATCACGGTTACAGGCTGTAACGAGCAACGACAGGAACAAAAAATAATATATCCTTTTCATACTCTTTTTACTTAAAGAAACACATATGCCCGGGAATATCACCGGTTCTTACTTCCCATTTCAGCTTCCCCTCTTTAGAATAACACCTCAGCGTACCGGAGGAAACATAGTTCTTTGCATCGGTTACATAGATGTCTTTCGTGACGGGATGCACCTTGATACCATACGGAATTGTAATCGTAGACTGTGTGCCATCTGTGATAAAGTTGTCCGTGACTTTCTTCTTCGTCTTGATATTGATGATTCCGTAGGAAATGGTATTCTCCTGCGTGTAATTAGACCACGCAACGGAATAATAGTAGAGAGAGTCTCCCACAATATCGAAGTTGGTAACAGGGATATTCAATGGCTTGATTTGGTCATAGTCAAAACTCCCATTTGCCTTGGTTATACAGAATATGTTGGAAGGAGTGTCCTCATAATCTCCACGCGAGGTGAGCCACATCTGGCCGTATTTATCGAATTTAAGATGATGGAGGTTGATAGCCACATGCACTTGGTCTTCATGTGTCATGTGGGTATTGTCTTGCAAAGAAATAACGGAGAACGTGTCATCATAGTTTGGTGCCATGTAGCCACCGGAGTTAGCAACGTAAAGTATGTCACCATACACCGCCATTTCTTCGGGCTGATAGCCCACTTCACATCGTTCCGTAATCTTATAATCGAGTGTGTCTATTCTGTAAACGGCACCCTTTTCGGCATTGGGATTATTCAATGATACGGGTGCAACGTATGCAGAGACATAGATGCTTCCTTTGTGGGCAACCAAGTACCGGCAGTTGGGAATGTCCACTTTTCCAAGCGAAACACCCGATTTCGCATCGAGAATCTCCAATTTGTTAGAACAGTTGATGACAAGATAGAGCTTGCTTCCATAAATAAGGCAATCGTTGCCCACGTCTCCTAACTCCTTTATCTGATGCGGATTTCTCTCCGAATAAAGATTCCGGACATAGTATCCGCGTTCAAAGTCCAAGTAATCGAGCGATGCCTTGTTAGAACCCATGTTGCCCTCATTTAAGAGATAGAGCCCTCGATAGGTCTTGTCTTGAAGGTCTTTTACTATCTCATACTGAGAGGGAACCACCAATTCATCTTCACGACAAGCATACAGCAGAAGAGCAACTGCAAATAAAAGCCATACCTTTTTCATAAAGTTACATTGAGTGTTATACGATAGTTTCTCTTAGGCATCGGATAATTTAAGATGACATCATAATCTTGCGCAAACAGGTTGAGAACTTCCAACTGTACCCGATACCCCACATCTTTGATTTTAAACTCTTTCATGAGAGACATATCCGATGTGTACCACGGCTGGGTATAGTTGTAGATAATGTTTTCCTGCTGGTTGTAGCGTTCTCCGGTATAAATGAATGAATAGTTCAAATTCCATCCCTTATACGACGACTGAATGATGGCAGAACCGGAATGATGAGGAATATAGGGTATCTGATCTTTGTAATAGGTGTCTGTAGGATTGGTCACGTCGATAGCTTGCTGGTAGGTATACTGAAACTTAGACGTAATTGTCCAATCTTTTAGCGGTGATACGGTTACCGACATCAATGCATCGATGCCCTTAATCTGCACCTCGCCAAGGTTCAACATCGTCCAGCGGAACTGTTGCCCCTTAGGATAAGCAATAATCTTATCTTTCACCTTATTATAATAAGCATCTGTTCTGAGTGAAAAGTTCTTGACAAATCCTTTGAAATTCTTATTCAGGAAAAGCCCTAAATCATATTGTGTTGTATATTCCGGATTCAGTTTCGAGTTGCCAATCTCCGCATAATAGAGGTCATTAAAGGTCGGCATTCTGAATGATTTCTTGTAAAATCCATTGACGGAAAGCCATGGCAGGAACTGCCAAGAGGCAATGAATGCCGGCGCATAACTCGTTTTATCCTTCGGGTCTTGAATCAGCTTAATCTTGTCTTTCACAAAATTGGCCACCAAAGAGGCCTGCAGATGCAAGTTTCCCAAACTGAGCGAGGAAGCAACAGATGCAAAATGCGACATTCTCCTTGGATAAGGGAACTTCAGCATCTCTGCGTCCATCTTATTCCAGAGAAAATCGTAAGAAGCGGAAATCGACCAGTTATCAAAAGGTTGATAGAGGTAAGCCGTCGAGAGGTAAAACTCTTTCTGCTTATAGAGGTTGTCAATCATCACGACAGTCGTATCTTTGTTCACATATTTGGTAAGATAGTATGCATACTTGGATTGCAGTTTAAACGAATGTTTGTCAAGACTCTTCGTAAATCTAAACTGCGCAAAAGAGTTATTATCCCACTGTCGCTCCCCGCGTCGCCATACATTGTTTACGATAGCTCCCGGGATTCCGCGTTCGGAAGTATAGTTATAGAGCTTTATGAAATATTCTCCGGTGAAAAGGCTGCCAAACAACGATGCTTCCGTATGCAATGCTCTGATGTCGCCATTGTGGCGTACAGCCGTTGTGTCATAAACGATTTCGCCCGTCCTCGGTGCTTTCCTTCGATACCGGAACTTGTATTCACCACTCGAAGAAACCCACTCTGTGGAAAGCGACATCGATGTTAAAGGCGATAGTTTTAAATCTATACCCACGAAAGGGTTGATAAGGTTAAACGAGCCTCTTCTCAACGATACATTCAAGTGGTAGCTTTTATTGCCGAAAGTCGGTCGTCGCGTAACGAGATAGATAGATCCGGAAGAAGAAAAGTCTCTCGCAGCTTGGAATATCTGCGACTTCTGTCCGTTGTAAAGGGAGATGGATTCAAGGTTAGCCAATGAAAACTGTCCTAAATCCACTTGCCCGTTCTGCACGTTTGCCAACTGAACGCCATCGAGAAAGACACCGACATGATTCGTACCCATCGACCGGATGTTCACCGTCTTTATACCTCCGATACCCCCATAGTCTTTTATTTGTACGCCGGCAAAATAGCGCAATGCGTCAGAAACATTAAGAGAGTTCAGATTTTTCAGTTCCTTGCTCGTCAGCGTTTGTGGTTTAATGACCTCTGTGTTCACCTTTTTCCCCAATACGAGTACTTCTTGCAGGTTGTTCACAGAGTCTACCTGTGCCATTGCCCACAAAGGTAACAACACGAATGACAATAGAATCGCTTTCTTCATTGTGAATGCTTCATTTGCGTATCTCTCCCCGCTGGAGAGATACTGTTCTTATGTTAGTTGTTGAATATGACTGTTGTCTTTTTGCCTCCTGTCCATATCTGTTTCCACTTATCTTGATAAATGTCCCACAAATAGGCTTTTGTCTTTTTGTCTTTAGCAAATATCGCAACGGCCTGCGGTATTCCGTCGTGGAAAGCAACGTTGGTCAGTTCGCCGTCGTCGGGCAGTTTGACCTCTTTGGTTGCTTTCACATAGTCCTTTGTGAAAGCAAGTTTGCTGCCATCGAACCAAACGGTTTCCTCTTTGCCCGGATACTGTTTGTGAGCGAAAAGCATGTTTTCAAACGAGCGCTGCAACTTGCCGTCTTTCACGGAATAGATTTCATCGCCCTCTTTACTGTTTACGAGAAACGCATCTTCACTTCCTTCATTCCACCTTTGCACGCTCTCAATCCGGTGTACCCTGTATTCCTTTGACGTTTTCTCTCGGAAGCTATAAACATACAGGCCGATAGAGGTGTTGTTCCAGCCCACCACATAGTCAGGATATACGATATAATTTCCCGAATAAGAAAGGTTAATTCCCTCAAGGCTGTTGATGATTCTCTGGCTGGGTTCCAATCCTTCCGACATGTCTATTTCTCGGATATTATTGAAGAAACTGAACATAACTCTGCCGTCATACGTTACAAAGGCACCGATAATCTGCGAATAAGACGGTACATTCGGGCTATGATGGTAGTCAAAGGTCACTTCTTTCAAGAGTTTCAAATCTTTTCTGGAATAGAGTTTAACCCTTGTGTAGGCATCTTGGTCTGCAAAGTTGTCTCGTTCATACCAGATAAGCAGGTAGTCTCCCGTAATGGCATAGCCGGTCTCCACTCCAATGTTGTCGAACGCATGGGTTTCCACTTCCTCACCTTTCCAGTTAAACACTTTCAAGGAAGCCATATAGCATTCGGCTTCAACAAGCTTCATGTCACGTATTTCTACATGACCGGGATTAAAGAGGAAGTAAGTCCCTTTGAAGCCCTCGAATACCGTTCCCAACGGGATACCGTTTACTGCATAGAATCCATACTGTTGCAACGGCTTAAACGCAGCTGGTTCTTTCGTCGATTGAATATTCTTTTCAGGGGTTCCGGCGAAAGCGTTTGTACCCACCTGCGGCACGGTATTCAATTCAAAAGATGCCAGCCGCCCGTCGCCTTCAAACGCTTTCTCACCGATAACGGCAAGTTTGGGTGCTTTCACCTCTTTGAGGTTTTCGCACTGTTTGAAACAACCCGCACCCACCTTGGTCAGATTCAACCCAACAATGGCTCTTATCTGTGGGTACCCTTTGAAAAGAGAATCGGCCACTTCGGTGATGCTTTCATCAAGAACGAGTACCGAATCTTTAATCATCGACTCATCCACAGCCACCAGAACGCCGTTTTCAACTACTTTTTTCGATGGTTTTTCACTCTCTGAACATGCGGCAAGCAATGCGATGCAGGCCACAAAAAAAATTTTGACTCTCATAGTATTTATTAATGAATGAATGTTTATGCTTATTAGGTCTTTTAATTCCTCTCAAATTTATTTTATTGTTGCAAAGGTAGAAACTTTTATGAAAACAGAGAAAAATTTTAGGACAAAAAAACACAAAAACTTTTCTTTACAAAAGAATGGGCTTTCATGGAAGCCGTAAAATGACCGATTGGGGGTGAATGAACATTTGTGATTGAAGGCTTTTGCAAGTTGTATAGACAATTTTATTTGTCATATAACTTTCATCAGAGGCAAAAAAGATAATAGGAAACTGAAGGGGAATTATGGATTTATTTCCGTAACTTTGCACACATAACACTGACACCTATTTAATATATACGATATGATTCTTTTCTTTCACACCCACTCGAGAAGCGTAATTGCCACAGAAGTCGACCACATGCCGGATGCGGATGAAACGGGTAGGCTTTGCTGGTTGTTCGGCGATGCCCGACCGATGGGCAGTAACAGGCAGACCGGTTGGTTTGTCGGACCGCGCAGAGAAATGATTACCCCATGGAGTACAAGTGCCGTAGAGATGACCCAAAACATGAATCTCCACGGCATTTCGCGTATAGAGGAATACGTGCCCGTAGCGGGAAAAGAGGCGGAACACGACCCTATGTTGCAGCGACTGTACGACGGTTTAGACCAAAACATCTTTACCACAAACCATCTTCCCGAGCCTATCAAACAGGTGGAAGACCTCGAAAGCTACAATGAGCAGGAAGGATTGGCACTCTCCCGCGAGGAGATAGCTTACCTCCACGATGTAGCCCGACAGCTCGGACGCCCGCTGACCGATTCCGAAGTCTTTGGATTTGCACAGATTAACTCCGAACATTGTCGGCATAAAATCTTTGGAGGCTTGTTTATCATCGATGGAAAAGAAAAAGAATCATCCTTGTTTGCTTTGATTAAGCGAACCACCCGCGAACATCCCAACAGTATACTCAGTGCCTATAAAGACAACGTAGCTTTCGCCCAAGGCCCCGTGGTAGAGCTTTTTGCCCCCGAGTGCTTCACAACAAGCGATTATTTCCACATCAGAGACATCGAGAGCGTTATCTCTCTGAAAGCCGAAACGCATAATTTCCCCACTACCGTGGAACCTTTCAACGGAGCAGCTACAGGCACAGGAGGCGAGATAAGAGACCGTATGGGCGGAGGAACAGGCTCTTGGCCTATCGCCGGAACAGCCGTTTACATGACGGCCTATCCGCGTTTGGGCGGTGAAAAGGAGTGGGAACACAGCCTGCCCGCTCGGCCGTGGCTCTACCAAACACCCGAACAAATACTCATCAAGGCCTCGAATGGCGCCAGCGACTTTGGCAATAAGTTCGGACAACCGTTGATTGCCGGCTCCGTATTGACGTTTGAACACGGCGAAAATGCTGAGAAATACGCCTATGATAAGGTGATTATGCTGGCCGGAGGCGTAGGCTATGGCACGCGGAGAGACTGCCTGAAAGGCACACCGAGGAAAGGTAATAAGGTGGTTGTTGTGGGTGGCGACAACTATAGAATTGGTCTCGGCGGCGGCAGTGTCTCCTCCGTAGACACCGGTCGCTATTCCAACGGCATAGAACTGAATGCCATTCAGCGTGCCAATCCGGAGATGCAAAAGCGTGCCTACAATCTTATCAGGGCATTGACCGAAGCTGCCGAGAACCCCGTGGTATCTATCCACGACCATGGTTCTGCCGGACATTTGAACTGTCTCTCGGAGTTGGTGGAAGAATGTGGCGGCAGGATAGAGATGGACAAGCTGCCTATCGGCGATAAAACCTTATCGGCCAAGGAAATCATAGCCAACGAAAGTCAGGAACGAATGGGGCTTCTTATCGACGAAAAGCATATCGACGAGGTACGCAAGATTGCCGAACGCGAGCGTGCCCCTCTGTATGTGGCGGGAGAAACCACAGGCGATGCCCACTTCTCGTTTGTTCAGGCCGACGGCAAAAAGCCTTTCGACATGGACGTAGCCCAGATGTTCGGCCATTCGCCCCAAACGGTGATGGTAGACAAGACCGTGGAACGCCGATACGCCGCTGTGGAATATGCCCCTATCGACTGTCATACAGAGACTGCCGCAGCCGATGCCCAACGTCTCGATGCTTACCTGCAACGCGTGCTCAGCTTAGAAGCTGTGGCCTGCAAAGATTGGCTCACCAACAAGGCAGACCGTTCCGTAACGGGCAAGGTGGCACGTCAGCAATGCCAAGGACAGCTCCAATTGCCCCTCTCCGATTGCGGAACAGTGGCTTTGGACTATCGTGGAAAGAGCGGCATTGCCACAGCTTTGGGGCATGCCCCTCAGGCCGGTCTTATCTCCCCCGAAGCCGGCGCGGTGTTATCGGTGGCTGAATCACTCACCAACCTTGTATGGGCACCTCTTAAAAAAGGGTTGGAAAGCGTGTCGTTGTCGGCCAATTGGATGTGGCCTTGTCGTTCGCAAGAGGGTGAAGATGCACGTCTCTATGCTGCCGTAGAGGCTTTGAGCGACTTCTGTTGCGAGTTGCAAATCAACGTCCCCACAGGAAAAGACTCCCTGTCGCTCACCCAGCAATATCCCAATGGCGAGAAAATCATCTCTCCGGGCACAGTGATTGTGACAAGCGGTGGCGAGGTCAGCGACGTAAAAAAAGTGGTATCGCCCGTATTGGTCAATGACAAGAACACCTCGCTCTATTATATCGACTTCTCTTTCGATGAGCAACGATTGGGCGGAAGCGCCTTTGCACAGTCGCTCGGTTTCGTCGGCGACGATGTGCCCACAGTGCGGAATGCCTCTTATTTTGCAGATTGTTTCAACACATTGCAGAGCCTTATTGAGAAAGGATGGGTGCTTTCCGGTCACGACATTAGTGCCGGCGGCCTTGTGGTCACGCTGCTTGAGATGTGTTTTGCCAACGTTGATGGCGGCCTTCATATCCATTTGCACGATATTCAGGGAGCGGACATCGTAAAGATGCTCTTTGCCGAAAATCCGGGGGTTGTCATTCAGGTGAGCGATACTCATCAAACAGCCTTGCGCGAACTGTTCGACGAGGCCGGCATCGGTTACGCCAAAATAGGCTATCCCACACCCCACGAACGCGCGCTGACCATTAAGAAAGAGGCTTTTACCCACACATTCGACATCGATGCCTTGCGCGATGTATGGTACAAACCCTCTTATCTGCTCGACGAAAAGCAGAGTTTCAACGGCTGTGCCAAGCAACGGTACGACCACTACAAAGCCCAGCCCCTCTCGGTACACTTCAACCGCAACTTCACAGGCAGGCTTTCACAGTATCATCTCTCGCCCGACAGACGTAATAACACAGGCATCAAGGCGGCTGTCATACGCGAAAAAGGCACCAATGGCGACCGCGAAATGGCTTACGCCTTATATCTTGCCGGCTTCGATGTGAAAGATGTCATGATGACCGACCTCATAACGGGGCGTGAAACGCTGGAAGACATCCGGCTGATTGTATTCTGCGGCGGGTTTTCCAACTCCGATGTATTGGGTAGTGCCAAAGGTTGGGCAGGCGCATTCCTTTACAATCCCAAGGCCAAAGAAGCCCTCGAGAGGTTTTATGCCCGTACCGATACCCTCTCGTTGGGTGTTTGCAATGGATGTCAATTAATGGTAGAACTCAACCTCATCAACCCTTCGCACAAGAAGAAGACCCGCTTGCTGCACAACCGCTCTCAGAAGTTTGAGAGTCAATTCCTTGGAATAGACATACCGAAGAACAGCAGCGTAATGTTTGGTTCTTTGAGCGGAAGTCGTCTTGGCTTATGGGTAGCCCATGGCGAAGGCCGCTTCGAGTTGCCCGAAGCAGAAGAGAAATACTGCATTGTGGCAAAATATGCTTATTCGGAATACCCGGGCAATCCCAACGGCTCTGACTACGGGGCGGCTGCCATCTGCTCTCCCGACGGACGGCATTTAGCCATCATGCCCCATCCCGAGCGCGCCATATTCCCTTGGCAGAATGCTTTCTATCCGCGCGAACGGAGCAACGACGAAATAACGCCTTGGATGGAAGCCTTTGTCAATGCACGTATTTGGATAGAACAACATGCCCGATAGAAAACAGCCTGCAAGCAACTGCATATCAATACGTTAGCAAGACGATGGGAGAAGCTGTGCTTTTACACGCTTAAAGCTATCCTTTTAGGCTGTCAGAGCTATGCTTTTACACGCTAAAAGCTTAGCAATGACAAAAACGGAATACAACCCGCCTTTCGTCATCCCCGAGGAACCACGCTTTCAAAACATGAACCGGAAACAATGAACAATATCTATTGGCAGAGTTTTAAAACCTTTTTCAAGATTGGCGCATTCACCCTTGGCGGCGGATATGCTATGATACCTATTATTGAAAGCGAAGTGGTAGACCGCCACAAGTGGCTCAACAAAGAGGAGTTTATCGACCTTATCGCCGTTGCGCAGAGCTGTCCGGGGGTCTTCGCTATCAATATCAGCATCTTCATAGGCTACAAACTGCGGAAACTCAAAGGAGCTGTCTGCACGAGTTTCGGTACCGCGTTGCCCTCTTTTCTCATCATTTTGTTCATCGCGATGTTCTTTCATAGATTCCAAGACAATGCTGTGGTAGAGTCGATATTCCGCGGCATACGTCCCGCCGTGGTAGCCCTCATCGCCGTGCCCACATTCAATCTGGCCAAAAGTGCAAAGATTTCGCTCATGAATTGCTGGATTCCCATCCTCTGTGCGCTACTCATCTGGCTCATGGGTGTGAACCCTATTTATATGATTCTGGCAGCTGCCGCAGGTGGATACCTGTATGGAAAGTTCGTAAAACCCACGGAATCCTGACGCGTTATGATATATTTGAAACTCTTTATCACATTCTTTCAAATCGGCCTCTTCGGCTTCGGAGGTGGCTATGGCATGCTTTCGCTCATACAAACGGAAGTGGTGCTACATCACAAATGGATGACATCGGCCGAATTTACCAATATTGTGGCCATCAGCCAGATGACCCCAGGCCCCATCGGCATCAACTCCGCTACCTATTGCGGCTATACGACCGTGTACAACGAAAGTGCCAATACGCTTGCCGCTGTTATGGGAAGCGCGATAGCCACCTTTGCTCTGGTGCTGCCATCGCTTATCTTGATGATTCTTATCAGCAAGATGTTTATGAAATATATGAACACGCCTGTAGTGCAATCGGTGTTCAACGGGCTGCGCCCTACTGTGGTGGGACTGCTTGCCGCAGCAACGTTGCTGCTCATGAATGCCGAGAATTTCGGCTCGCCGGTGGACAATCCGTGGCAGTTTTGGATAAGTATCGCCCTGTTTGCTGCAACCTTTTTCGGTACGAAAGTGGTGAAAGTAAACCCGATTCGCATGATTGTCTATGCCGCCTTTGCCGGCCTGCTGCTTCTGTACTGATAGCTATAACCCTTTGATACCCGGGTCATGAAACGAATCTCCGCTGTCTTTCTTTGCTTCAGCATCGCGCTTGCCGCAACAGGTAAAGACCTTATGCCGGCCAACAAAAACAAGAATGAAGACCCGCGCGCTTTGCGTTTGGAATATCCGAAACTGAAGAGCGGCAGGAAAAATCTGCTCATTGTACATACAACGGCTGACTATGGCATCAATTTCAGCTTAGAGTGGAACTGCCGGAAGAAAGCCAACCGATGGACATGTTACGAGATGTACGACGGCAATACCTGCACAAGCGGCCGTCGCACAAACACTTTCCGAGAGGATAAAGCTATTCCGAAAGAATACAGAACAACCCTTTCACAGTATGCCGGCTCAGGTTTCTCGCGCGGACATCTGTGCCCCTCGGCCGACAGGCTTTGCTCTCGTGAGCAAAACGACCAGACCTTTCTGCTCAGTAACATGCAACCGCAATATCAGAAGCATAACGGCGGACTGTGGAGTAAGCTCGAAGCACAGGTAAGAAAGTGGAATAACGCGGCCTTCAGAGACACCCTCTATGTCGTAAAAGCTGCTACCATAGACCATAAAAGCCAGACTTACGGATACACAAAGAAAGGTCTGCTCATACCAAAGTTCTTCTATATGGCTGTGCTTTGCAAGAAAGGAAACACTTACAAGGCGATAGGCATATGGACGGAACACAAGAACGAGCGGGCGAACGGCAAACAGTTGGCACAATATGCCATCAGTATCGATGAATTGGAACAGCGCACCGGCATCGATTTCTTTTGCAATCTGCCTGATGAAATAGAAGACCGCGTGGAACGGGAACTCATCCCGGAGGCGTGGGGATTGAAGTAAACGGATGTTGAGAACTTACCCGATGGACAACAAAAGAATAAAAGGCTATACCAACGCTATCGTCTCTGCGGCATCATTTGGGCTTATTCCGCTCTTTTCCGTGCCTGTTCTAAAGGAGGGAATGCACTCCTCCACAGTGCTCATCTATCGGTTTTCGTTCGGTTGCTTCATCATGCTTGTCATGCTGATGCTGAACCATACGCGTCTGAAAATTCATTTCGGCGACTTTCTTCGCATACTGTTCCTGTCGTCGTTGTATGCTGTTTCGTCCATCAGTCTTATCGAAGGATATAAGTATCTGCCAAGTGGCATCGCCACCACGCTGCTCTTCTCTTACCCCGTATGGACGTCTCTTATCTCTGTTATCTTTCTTCGCAAATCCTTGTCGCTGAGCATGGTGCTCGCCATAGGGCTTGCGGTGGGCGGCGTAGCTATGCTGTCGGGGGTAGGAAGCCAAGGAGGCGTACGCTCATGGACGGGCTTGGTACTCGAACTTCTTTCGGGTTTTAGCTATGCTGTCTATATGGTGGCCTTTCCGATGTTAAGGATTCGACGCATGGGAGCCTTGAAACTCAACTTCTTTATCTTCTTTTTCGCCATGCTCATCATCGCCCTTTACACATGGTTTACTGAAGGGCGAATAGCCTCGGTGGGCTCTTATTCCGCGTTATGGCATCTCTTTTTGCTCGGATTGCTTCCCACAGTAGTGAGCAATGTTACACTGATTAAATCGTTGAAGCAGATAGACAGCACCAGCGTAGCTGTGTTGGGTGCCTTTGAACCCATGACCGCCATGTGTGTGGGCATCATCGTTTTCGGCGAGCCACTCACCTTTTCTGTCGTTGCAGGCTTTGCTCTCATCCTCGTCTCCATGTTGATGCTTATCTTGAAAAAGGGATGATTTCACTACAACACCCATCTTTTCGATAATCCAGATACAATAAACATACAGGTGAAAAATGAAAGATTTCGCAGCAATAGACTTTGAAACAGCCAACAATGAACGCAGTAGTGTGTGCTCGGTAGGCCTTGTTATCGTGCGAAACGGTGCCGTTGCAGACACGTTTTATTCGCTGATACAACCCGAACCCAACTATTACAGCTACTGGTGTGTGAGAGTTCACGGGCTTACACATGCCGATACGGATGCCGCACCCGTATTTAGCGAGGTGTGGAAGCAGATAGAACCACTCATCGAAGGTCTGCCACTTGTAGCACATAACAGTCGTTTTGACGAGAGCTGTCTACGTGCCGTGTTCCGTGTTTATCAAATGGATTACCCTGATTACTCCTTTTTCGACACCCTAACAGCAGCCCGTCGCACTTTCCCTCATTTGTCTAATCATCAACTTCATACAGTGGCTACCGAGTGTGGCTATGATTTGAAGAATCATCATCACGCTTTGGCTGATGCAGAAGCATGCGCGTGGATTGCAAGAAAGATATTGTAGTAAGATTCATCGTCGGTCTTTATGTCGTAGTTTTTTATCTTTCCTTTTGTTTTATACAAAACTTTTTTCTTATCTTTGCCAACTAAGAATCTGCAAAAAGTGTAGAACAACGGGAAAGAAAAGCATAAAAGTTAGCAAAAAACACTATTTAATCATACTCTTTTAAACATTCAATGCTTATGAAAAAAGGACTATTACCTTTATTTGCCGGTTGCCTTTTGGCAATGACGATGTCTGCAACGCCGGTGTTACAGGCCGCAACAGATGGCACCGTCACTGTGAGACGTGCAGGCGGTGGCTCATTAACCATCGAACACGAGAAGTTCAAACGGGCTGAAGGAAAGCTCGGTGAGACGACAATCGTTGGTAAAATTCATGTAAAAGCAGAACAGATTACGACACCGGTGCTTTTCGATTTACGTGGAAAACATGCGTCGCAATTCGCTGTTTCGCCTGCGAAAATCGAACCCGGAACAAGCGAAACCGACGTCACCGTTACCTATGTACCTACAACAGTCAATGTGCACAAGGCAACATTAGCAATCGATTGTACCTCAATACCTGAGCAATCGCAGTTAATACACCTTGAGGGCGTTGCTTATGACCCTGCTAATCCGCCGTCGGTAACGACAACTTCCAACACGCTCTCACTCTTTACATGTGAAGAAAAGAAAACCACCGAGCAGACCATAAAGGTCACTTCCACCCACATGGCTGACAATGTGTATATCACAATGGCACAAAAGAAGGCTTTCCGCGTGAGCACTTCGTCGATTTATAAGAACATTTCTTCTAATCTTAGGGTAACATTCGCCCCATTGAAGACAGGAGAATACAAAGATACCATCATCGTTTCTTCCTATGGATTGGTAACGCAGCGCATTCCGGTGGTAGGGAACGCCACTGCCGCTACCGGCATAGAACAGAAAGAAGGCGTAGAGTTGAAACTGACCGATGCTAACCCGCTGACATTGCTCAACGAGCATTTCGATGGTGTAACGAAGAATAAACCACTGCAAATAACGGGCTGGACGAACTCCGCCGTTGTGGGTAAACGAGCTTGGTGGGGCTTTGTCTCCCCATCTTACGACCCGCTTCCCAATGAAAGTATGGCCAAAGTAACACCTTTCGACTCAAAGGTGGAACAGGGAGAAGAGACACCCTGCGAGATGATGCTTGTCACTCCGCCGCTCGATTTCGTAAATGCCAAGTCAAAAATGCTCACCCTTCGTGTGCGAGGAGACTACCTGCAAGACAACCAAACCGATGAGTTCAAGATATACTATATGGATATCAAAGACGGCGACATATATAAAAACGAAATCACCGGCTTCAATCTACCCGATACGAAAGATGAGTCGGGCGAATGGAACGAATACCATCTCAATCTCGAAGGACAGCCCATCCACGATGTTTTCTTCATTGGCTTCGGCTTTAAGAGCAAGCGTGGTGTTACCAACTCTGCCACCTATTACATTGACGACGTATCTTTCGGACGTACCGACCTGCCCGTCATCACACCCTCTGCTACCGAATTGGCGATGAATGCCATAGCGGGAAAAGACAATGTGAGCGAGGCCATCACCGTTACTACTAAGAACCTGACCCAACCGGTTACGCTAACTGTCGGAGGCCCCAATGCCAGCAAGTTCAAGGTAGACCCCAAACAAATCTCCAAAGACGGGGGTTCATTCAAGATACTGTTCCGCTCCGACAAGATTGGCGTTCATCAGGCATTCATCAAACTCAAGTCACGCGGTGCCGCCGACCAATACATTGTGCTCTCGGTGAATAACCAAACAGCCACCGGCATCCATTCTTTGTCGGCAGACGAGCTACCTGCCGTTGTCTACGACCTTGCCGGAAATGAGATAATGCGCTCAGAGACTGCCCGTTTAGATGTACTGAAAGCCAAGTTGCAACGTGGTGTCTATGTGGTACGCACCCAGCAAGGCACGCAGAAAATCACCGTCGAATAAGGCAATGATACACGCTGAATAAGCGCAAAGAAAAGACCGGAAGAGGCATACAAAGCACGCTACAAAACGCATGGAAGACAGGCCAAAGCAAGCCTTTTCCCTGCTGTGCCGATTCAAGTGCTTAGCCCTCATTTTGTGAAAGCATAGCTTTTACGTTGTCATAGCATAGCTTCAACACCCTCGAAGCATAGCTTTTACACGCTAAAAGCTATGCTTTTTCATTTTCATTTATATGCGGTTGTATATCAATAGATTACGACAATCCCTCTCCTCTGCATCCTTCTCTCTTATCCGCTCTTCTTTTCGACACATCATTCATGGACATATATCCTGCCCGTTGCAGAGTGGCAGACAGTTGTGTCTTGCTTTCTCTCCGTCCTCTTCCTCCCTGAAACAAAGCTTTATCCTCATAAATAGGTATGTAAAAGGTTGTTATCGGAAGGAAAGAACGCCGTCCACCAGCGATTCACACACCTGTATCCGGCGCACACAGGGCAAGTGGCGAACCATGCGCAGCAGCATTTCTATACCACTCTTGCACAAGTGTTTCGGGAACAAGAGAGAGAAGCAAGTCTTCGTTTTCTCAACGACGAATGCCATGCTTATCGGCCGGTACGGGGAAATTTAATCGTTTTTAGGTATTGCGCGGTATGCCATAAACGCGTATTTTTGTGCCGAAATAAAACCTACAACTAAAATAAGAACGATATGAAAAAACTAACTTGGTTGGAGAAAGGCCTCTTTCTCCTGATTGCAGTACTCACATTTACCGCATGCGGCGACGACAAAGACGACCCCGTTACAACCGGTTCTCCTGAGGGAACCTATCAAGGTTGGGCTAAAGCCACATTCAAATACATGCCTTCGGGTATGGCATTGGATAATCAAAAAATACAGATAACAGCCAATGCCGATGGTACCGTAAAGATTGTTTATGCCTCTATGGGCGTTTTCGGCACAATGACCATCCCCTCGGCCACCTTTGTACTGAAAGACAACCAATACATTTTAGCAGGCATGGGCAAGGCTTCCATTGCTCCGCATGGTGGCGGTGCTGCTACTGAATACGATTGCAACGTGAAAGGAAGCATCAGTAAAGACAAGAAAACCTACAGCCTTATCTTTACCGTTCCTGCTGCAATGGGCGGATTGGAGATAACGGTAAACAACGGCTCGGCACCTTTACCGATGCTCGTGGCCGATGTCTATAAAGGCTATCTCACAGCTTCCTCCGCAATGTTTGCCGGCATGACCGAGAAAGACGTTACCGTATCGATAACGGCCAATGCAGACAACAAGACCGCAAAGGTGGTATTAGACGGAAAGACCTTTGGTATAAGCACGATTGATAACGTGAAAATCACCCAGAAAGATGCTAACTACGAACTCGAAGGAACAGGCAAATCGCTCATGGGAATGGGCTCTGCTCCTAAGAAAGAGTATGACTGCACGCTGAAAGGAACCATCAGTACGACCAAGAAAGCTGCGGAACTTACCTTTACGGCACCGGCAGTGATGGGCGGATTGAACATGGTCTTCAAGCTCGGAACCCCGCAGTCTCCCTCTCCGCAGTCTGTTCGCGAGGATGTGTTACAGGCTTTTGAGCAGTTCTTTGCTAACTAACCGCTGAGTTTTCACCAACGAATCACAAAACATCAATACCGACTATGAGACGAAACCTCTTACAGTCGCTATGTTTATCCATCATGACAGGGACGATTGTATTATCGTTCCTGTCGTGTGATAACATCTATGACGACCCCTCCGAGGGCGACCCCTCGCAGCACAAAAAGGACAATACGTACACCAACATCAATGCCACAGAGTACACCAACTGGGTATATCTCAACCTGAAAAACGGGTCGCAGAAAACCCTTCTCTATGACAACACGGCTGATATACCTGCCGAATGGCACTTCGCATTGCACCGCTACGACTGCAAAACCAATGGCGGTGCGGCATTGGAAACTTCCTACGCAGATTTGGAGGCTTTCCGACGCGACGCCGGAAACGGCACCTATGCACGTCCGTCGGATGCTTCGTTCAAGCCCGATGTTGCAGACCGCATCATCGTAGATATGTCCGGCATGATGCAAGGCAAAGTGATTTATGCGAATACGCCAAAGAACAAAGAGTTAGGGAAATGGCTCGATGTAAATATGAGCACAATGCCTCCTGCTTACAAGCCCTCCGAGAAAGTGTATCTCCTGCTGATGAAAGACAAGACGATAGCAGCGATTCGCTTCACAGGGTTTGCCAATCCCAACAAATACAACATCAAAGGATACATTTCCTTTGATTATATCTATCCCGTAAAATTCAAGGATTGATACCATGAATAAAAGACTTTTACCGCTGTTTGCAGTTCTGCTCTTCTTTTCAATGCGGACTTTCGCCGACCCGATACACGGCATCGTGGTAACAGATGGCAACAAGCCCGTGCCTTTTGCCTATGTGATGACCGAGGGAAAGAAATATGCCACGCAGGCAGACAAAGAGGGGCGATTCACGCTCAACGTGCCTTCGGGCGAATATACGCTTACGGCTATGCTTATCGGTTATGAACGGTGTACCGTCAAAGTGTCATCGTCGGCCACAACGGAAGTAAAAATGTATATGAAAGAAGACCTCATCAACTTAGGTGCGGTCACAGTGACCGGCACCATGACGAAGAAGACGCTGGCCAATACTCCTGTGGTAACACGGGTAATAACGGCTGCCGATATACGGAAGCTCGATGCCACGAATATCCGAGATGTACTGGAAGCAGAGCTTCCGGGCATAGAGTATTCGTATGCCATGAACCGTCAGGAAGTGTTGAAAATGCAGGGATTGAGCGGTCTCTCGTTGCTTTTCCTCGTCGATGGGGAGCGTCTTGCCGGTGAGACACTCGACAATGTGGACTACAGAAGATTGAATGTAGACAACATCGAGCGTATCGAAATCGTGAAAGGAGCAGCCTCCGCATTATATGGTTCCAATGCCGTGGGGGCAGTCATCAATATCATTACAAAGTCGGCAGCTGACCCGCTGACCGTTCACCTCAATACTCATTTCGAGAGCAAATACGGTACACAACGCCACGGAGCAGAGGTAGGGTCGCGCACAGGGCGGTTCTCCAACCTGCTGAACATACAGACCGACCGGATGAAATCTTATACCGCTTTTGATAAAGGGCGTGCAGACAGCACACAAGTGTATGGCAACCGACAGTGGAACTTTAAGGACAAATTGGTCTACAAGTGGTCGGACAAGACATCGTTGACGGGTAAGGCCGGCTATTATTTCCATGAGCGCAACGTGTCGGCGTATAGTAAAGACCGCTCGAGAGACTTCCTCGGAGGGCTACGCTTTGCAGGTACATTGAGCGAGAAAGACGTGCTCGATGTGTCTTATAACTTTGATAGATACGATAAAAGTGACTTCTATCCTGTTACGAAAAAAGACATACTCAACTATAAAAATGTGCAAAACTCCCTGCGCGCACTCTATACCCATGCCTTCGACAAAGACCTCTCGCTGACGATGGGCGGAGATATGATGGCCAATTATCTGCAAACCTATCAGTTCGTGAATGGGGGATCACACAGACAATTCTCGACCGATATCTTTGCACAAGCTGACTGGAATATCGCTCATCATTGGAATATCGTGGCCGGTTTGCGCAGCGATTACTTCTCGGGTTATGGGTGGCAACTGACACCGAAAATAGCGGGAATGTATTCGTTGAACAACTTAAAAGTGCGCGGGTCTTATTCCAGAGGTTTCAGAGCGCCTACTCTGAAAGAGATGTACATGAATTTCAATATGGCAAATGTATTCTATATATATGGTAATAAAGACCTGAAAGCAGAAACGAGCAACAGCTTTTCGACCTCCGCGGAATACGTTCATCGCAATTATTGCTTCACACTGACAGGGTATTACAATATCTTGGACAACGAAATATCTACCATCTGGAACCCTGCCTTGGATGCAGGAAAGGGCGCAATGGCCTACTACAATGTGGAAGGAACCAGCCTTGCCAGCGTAGATGCCACAGTGGTGGCACGCTATTCGTGCGGTTTCGGAGCAAAACTCTCTTACGCCTATTTCCACGAGTTCACACGTCATAACATGCCGATAACGTCTGATTCGCGTCCGCATACATTCACAGCACAGGTGGATTACAGAAAGACTTTCAAACACTATGAGATGAGTGTTACACTCAACGGCCGTTATCTGTCGGAAGGAACATACAGTACGTTGGACACCGCGACCAAGACTTATAGGAAAACCACTTCGGCCGCATACAGTCTTTGGAGGCTTATCGTGCAGCAACGGCTCTATCAGGCCGTTCAGATTACTTTGGGTATAGACAATCTTTTCAACTATCGGCCGAAAGTATACCAATACAATTCGCCATTCACCACAGGCACCTCGTTCACCGTGGGCGTAGCCGTGGAATTGGAACAACTCTTCAAACACTTATAAAAAGATGGCATTCCGACAATAAAACGACAATGATATGTGGAAGATAAAACAGAAACTTGGATTTAAAAAACATAGAAAAATATGGTTAGGCGCACTCTTAGCCTTGTTTGTGGGCTTACTTGTGGGCTTCTATCATATATGGTTGAGCCGCACGAAAATCGCACTTGTAAACTTTCAACCCGTTATGATGCAGGCCTTATCGCAGGCCGACGATAACCCGTTCATCAAACTCTATGATGTGAAGACCGACGAGTTGGGGTCGTTGGACGATTACGATGTAGTGCTCATCAACGGCATGGGGTTCAATATAACGGCCGAACAACGGCAGCAGATACAAGAGACAGCCAATGAAGGAGTACCCGTCTATACGATGATGGCCACCAATCCGGACAACGATATTTCCAATTTCACCGTAGAAGAGACAGCGCTCATACAGAAATACATGATGGGTGGCAGGCGGAAGAACAACCGAAGTCTGCTCAGTTTCTTACGTAGAAACGTGGACGGGAAGATTATTTTCACCGGAACACCGGAGAAACCGGAACAGAAACCCTCGGATTATCTCTTCTTCCCTACAGACAATGACGAGGAAGAAGAGCTGGAGTTTACCTCTGTAAGCAGCTATGAGAAATACATGAAGACGCACGGCCTTTTCAGGAAAGGTGCTAAAAAAGTGGTTGTTTCGGGTGCGGTAACCGACCCCACAGACCTCGTTCGTGCGTTGGTGAAAGAGGGATACAACGTTTATCCCGTGTCTTCGTTTATGAATATGGCAGACTTCATTCGGCAGATACGTCCCGATATGGTCATCAACAGCGCACATGGAAGGTTGGGAGACGATGTTGTGCAATACCTCAAAGCCAACAATATATTGCTTTTTGACCCAATGGATGTAAACGCATTGACCGATGATTGGGAGAAAGACCCTCGCGGAATGATGGGCGGTTTCTTGTCGCAAAGCGTGGTCATGCCCGAGATTGACGGTGCGATACGTACCACTGCACTGTTTGGTCTCACACGTGACAAGAACGGATTGCTGCATCCGTATGCCATTCCCGAACGTTTGGAAACATTCATCAAGACTGTGAATAACTATTCGCGCCTTACCTCCAAGAAGAACAAAGACAAGCGGCTGGCCATCGTTTACTTCAAAGGACCGGGACAAAGCAATCTTGTAGCCAGCGGAATGAATGTAGCCCAATCGCTCTATAACACACTTTTAAACCTTAAAAAAGAAGGTTATAACCTATCGGGACTACCGGCTTCACTCACTGAATTCAAGCAACAAATAGCTCGGGAAGGTTCTTTATTTAACTCGTTTGCTGAAGGCGATGTCGCCCGATACATGAAAACAGGGCATCCACAGCTGGTGACCAAACAGGAATACGACAGCTGGACGCACGCCTCCCTGCGCAAACAAAAGATAGAAGACGTAGATAAGGAGTTTGGAAAGTTCCCCGGAGACCACAACAAACTAAAGACAGCAGATGGTCGTCTGGCCTTTCCACGCATCAGATACGGAAATATCGTCCTCATACCGCAGCCCTTGGCCGGTGAAGGGAAGGACGTTTTCAAGATTGTTCATGGAACAGACAAGGTGCCGCCGCATAGCTATATTGCCCCGTATCTTTGGATACAATACGGATTTAAAGCAGATGCATTGCTGCATTTCGGTACCCATGGCAGTCTGGAATTTACCCCGCAGAAGCAAGTGGCCTTGTCTAACAATGACTGGCCGGACAGGCTTGTGGGCGCAATTCCACACTTCTATTATTATACGATTGATAATGTGGGTGAGGCAATGATAGCCAAACGACGCTCATATGCTGGTCTGTTGTCGTATCTTACACCGGCTTTTCACGAGAGTGAGCTACGCAACACCTACAAGAACTTAGAGGATAAACTCTCTGCTTACTTCAATAACAAGGGCAATAAGCATGCCCTCGCTGTGGAAGCCAAGCAGCTTGCCATACAGTTAGGCATACATAAAGACTTGGGATTGGATGGCGATTTGAAGAGAGTTTACAACGATACAGACCTACAACGATTGGCTGATTATGCCGAAGAATTGTCCTCTGAGAAGATAACGGACACGCCTTATGTCATGGGAGTTCCCTATTCGCAGGAAGATATACGGTCTACTATTTTCTCTATGACAGTCGATCCCATTGCATATAGTCTTTATTCACTCGACAAACAGCAGGGAAAAGCACCCGCCGACCTGTATTTACACAAGGCAAAATTCAACGCCTTATATCTGAAAAAGGCCGAATCGCTGGTGAATCGCTTCTATACCAATCCCTCATCGCTCACCGATGGACAGCTATTGCTCATCACCGGTCTCACCACTGCTCAACTGCAAAAAGCTCATGATATAGAAGAAAAGAAGAATATGCCTAAGGGCATGATGGCCATGATGATGGCGGCATCGAGGAAAGATAAGAAGCACGAGGGTAAAGCCCATGGCGGTATGATGGGAAAGATGGAGAATAAGGATATGGAAGTGCCTGCTCCGTCTAACAGCCCCATAGCCAAATTCATGAGATACCAGATGCGCAAGATGCTGGCAAAGAAAGACCCTACCCGTATGTTGGCAGTGGCCAAGAAGATGGGAGCCAGCCCTGAAGCCTTGAAGAAGATGGAAGAAGGCCTTAAAAAGCAAATGGGCAACACATCAGCGGGCAGGCAGCATGCAACCGAAACCGACGCATTAAACCCCAAGGATATCGAGTTTGCCCATGCAGTAACGGAAGTGGAGACTTCATTGAGAAACATCGGTCAGTATAAAGACCTGCTCGTAAAGAGTCCGAGTTTGGAGTTGGCTTCTCTTGTCAATGCTTTGAATGGCGGATATACTGCTCCTTCCCCCGGTGGAGACCTCATCCTCAATCCTAATACCTTGCCGACCGGTAGAAATCTCTTTGCCATCAATGCCGAAGAGACTCCTACCCCGGATGCGTGGGAGAAAGGTATCGCCTTGGCCAAGAATACCATCGATGAATATCGGAGAAAGCATCGGGGTGAATATCCTCGTAAAGTAAGTTACACACTGTGGTCGGGCGAGTTCATACAGACAGGTGGTGCTACCATTGCACAGGTGCTTTACATGCTCGGAGTAGAACCGGTGAGAGACCGATATGGCCGTGTGAGCGACATCAAACTCATTCCTTCGTCGGCTCTCGGCAGACCTCGTATCGATGTGGTGGTACAGACTTCGGGGCAGTTGCGCGACTTAGCTGCCTCCCGTCTCTTTCTGATTACGCGCGCTGTGCAGATGGCAGCTGCGGCAGACGACGACAAGTTTACCAATGAAGTGAAAGTTGGCGTGGAAGCATCGGAACGCTATCTTATCGACAAAGGTGTTTCTCCGAAAGAAGCCCGTGAGCTGTCGCACTATCGTGTCTTTGGGGGCGCAGGCGGAGGCTATGGCACCGGCATTCAAGGTATGGTGGAACAAGGCAACCGTTGGACAAATGAGCGGCAGATAGCCGAGACCTATATCAACAATATGGGAGCCTTTTATGGCGACGAAGAGCACTGGATGAACGATGTGCATGAGGCCTTTGGGGCTGCACTCACCCGCACAGATGTCGTTGTTCAGCCACGTCAGAACAACACATGGGGCGCGTTGAGTCTCGATCATGTATATGAGTTCATGGGTGGAGTCAGTCTTGCTGTGCGTCATGTGACGGGCAAAGACCCCGAGGCTTACTTCAGTGATTACCGCAATCGCAACAATTACAGAATGCAGGACAGCAAAGAGGCCATCGGCGTTGAGGCCCGAACGAAGATTCTTAACCCATCTTACGTGAAACGTGCACTATCCGGTGGTGAAAACGCCACCGATGAAATAGCCGAAATGGTGAGAAATACCTATGGATGGAACGTGATGAAGCCTCGGAACATCGACAAGGAGTTGTGGGACGAAATCTACAATGTATATGTCAAAGACAAGTACGACCTCGGTATCAAGGAGCAGTTTGCAAAGGTGAATCCCACTGCTATGGAAGAGATGACCGCCACCATGATGGAGACTGCCCGCAAGGGTTATTGGAAAGCTTCGCCACAGCAGTTGGCCGATATCGCCACCCTCCACACCGAACTCGTTACGCGTTTCGGCCCTTCCGGCTCATCGTTCGAGGGAAACAACCGTCCCCTGCAAGACTTCATTGCGGGCAAAGCACCTGCGGCAAGCGCAAAGACTTACCTGCAGCGTAACAGGCAGATGACTGTTGCTACGCAAGGAAAGACCAACGGTAAGAGTATGGTGATGAAGAAAGAGACAGACGAAGCTGCTGAAGATGCCGCCGAAACGAGTACTTCACTCAACGGTGTCGTCATCGTTTCCATGGTTTTTGCTGCTTTTATCGTCATGCTGTTGATTCTCCGTCGTAAACGTAAAAACGAGCGATAGGCCACTTAACCTCGTGTCATGGAACAGATTATCTATGTACTTCTGCTGTTCATCTTTCTCAACTGCGTCATGAAACTCAGTCTGTGGCAGTGGTGGCAGCGCATCGTTTACAGCCTTGTCTTAGGCGGTTTTGCCTATTGGAGCATGGATTACGCCATGCTCCAATCTAAGACTCGCATAGCCGACTACCTGCAAAATACCGCTGTTTTACAAAACATGGCCATTATTGTAACCATCGAATCGGTGTTTTGTTTGGCTTTTACACTCACGTATCTGCAAAACGATGACCACACGATACGCAACAAATGGTGGGCGAAGGTGCTCTTTTGGTACCCGGGGCTGCTCATGTTTCCCCTCGTATTCTACCTCCTTACCCAGACGCTTTTTGCCGCGGTGGGTGTTGATTTCAGCCTCACAGCATGGCTTTTTGCCGGCGCGGTGGTGCTTTTGCTACCACTCATCGCCGAGAGTTTTCGCTTTCTTCTGCCCGAACGCGACCATCGGGTGGAGGTTCATCTGTTGCTTTCGCTCTTTATCTGCATCCTCGGACTGATAGCGACAGAGAATGGAAAGATAGTCTACGCCGTGAAAGAGCATCCTGTCGATTGGCTCGCCCTCGCATTTACATTGGGCGGTTTCGCGCTCCTTTTCGGCTTAGGGTGGCTTCTCAGCCGTTACAGATGGCTTTTTCGTAAATCATAAAATCATACATTTAACCAATGGAATATATATCACGTGCCCTTTTCGGGATAGCCAACAGTCTGCTGATTCCCGACATCATCTTGTTGATTCTCTTCTTTCTGCGCGCCCTTGTGCTGCTTGGCGGCACTTACAATGGCTTCATGCTGCGCCGCAGAAACAATCAGTGCTTCAACCATCTCATAAAAGACCTTACCCCCGACGGTATCGAAAACCTCAAGGAAAGCCTGCCGCAGAAGACCGACTCCCTTTATGTCCGTTATCTGAAAGACATGCTCGACAACGGCAAAGACCATGAGGACTATACCGACTATCTCATCACCCAATATGAAACTGAGACCGTCAAGGAGGTGAATCTATCACGCCTGCTGGCCAAGTTAGGCCCTGTTCTCGGGCTTATCGGTACGCTTATCTCCATGAGCCCTGCACTGGTAGGCCTCTCCACCGGCGACATTTCCGGCATGGCCTACAACATGCAAGTGGTCTTTGCCGCAACGGTCGTGGGTCTGGTCATCAGTGCCGTAGGCCTATTTACCCTACAGTTGAAACAACGATGGTTCGCTCAAGACGTAAACAACCTCGACTACGTGGCGCGCATACTGAATCAAAAGGAGGAACACCCATGAGCCGCAGGAGAAGAGGTAGTCGTCTTTTAGTAGATGATGATGCCGACCCGCTGAGCGTGGTTGTCAATCTGTTCGACGTGGCCATGGTGTTTGCCGTCTCTCTGATGGTGGCCATGGTGATGCACATGAATATGACCGAGGTTTTTGGAAATGAGGACTTTACTGTGGTCAAAAACCCAGGGAAGGACAATATGGAGATAATTACAAAGCAAGGAAAGCAGATAAACACGTATAAAGCCTCGGGAGAAACCACCGATAACAATGGTGCGAAAGGCAAACGGTTAGGCACTGCTTACCAGCTGGAAAACGGACAAATCATTTATGTGCCCGAGTAAGCACACTGTCTTCCTTCCTTTCCTATCATAACGCATGGCTATTTGAACGTTTACCAAAGACACGGAGAATCTCCGAAAATGTTGCACGATAGGGTGCATGGATGCCCTATTGCCGCCCTGCGATGTATAAGGCAAGTGCTGAAACACTCGTTTTGCAGGTCACATCAACACCTTATTATCATGGTATGGGGGCAATGTAAGTGCTGGCAGCGTATGATTGCGCAGTGCCTCAAATGCGAAATATAATGGTACGAGGTGTAATGTAAGCTCTGAAACGAACGTTCGTTGTGCGGAACGGAAAGCAAAGAGCGTAAAATGTCAGCCCAGCGCGCAGCGCTGGGTATAGGGCAATTCCCTAAATGGAGCGCTGTAGGTGCGACAGAATCTCCCAACCGATACGATTTGCACCGAGAAAGGTTGCCGACCCATCTACATACAAACGCCATCTGTACGTAGGACAAACGGCATCTGTACGGGGTACGAATGCAGACTTATTGTCAGTCCCTGTGCTACAGATGGTTCTGCATGGCTGCAATCTTGCTGCGTATATAGCTACGAAAACCGTCGTCTCCTATGATTTCTATGTCTTCGTAAAGGCCGAGCACGAAGCGTCCTATGCCGAGATAGCTGCATACAGGTGCTTCAAAGAGCCAGTGCTCATCGCCGTCGGGTGTGATATAGCGGTGGGCATCGGGACGTTCTTCCGTGAGCAGGTTGTATGACAGTCGCCCTAAGCGCAGCTTGACGGGCAGTGTTTCTTCACTGCTAAACATAAAAAGGTCGGTATAGAGTTGCCGATGTTTGTCTCCGTAAAGCCACGCTGCATTCACTGCCTCCACGTCTTCCATACGACTGATTTTGAAAGTCTTGTTCATACGGGTAGCGAGTTCATAGCAACGGATGTCGTTATTATTGTTCATAAAAAGGAAAGGTTCTACCAATCGGTTGCTCACCGTGTTGCTGTGAGGTGACGAATACCCGTGAATGATGACCATTTGTTGTTGCTTGATGGCTTGGTAAAGCACGTTTACATGGTGCGACATACGGGCATGGTATGCGGTATCGGAGAGGATGCGAAGATCGTAGAAGCGGTTGAATTTCTGCTTCAGATTGTGTATGTAAAGGTTATCGGCATCGGCTGTTTCGAGAAGTCGTTGCATGACGATGGCTTCGTCTTCGGTGAACTGAATCAGACTGAAGAGGCGGGTAAAGAAGGGAGAATTGCGGGAGATGCTGTAGTACTGTCCGTTTTTATTGACATGGAAGCCGCTTTCGCGGAAGAAATTGAGGTAGTAATACAGGTTTCGTCGTGAGATGTTTTGCCGTTGGCACAATTCGGCTACGGTATATTGGCGGTTGTTGGTAAGGAGAAGAAGCAGGTCGAGTTCCCGTTTCAGTTTGTCATGTCTCATAGTAGTAGTACCGGAATTCGGTCAGAGTGAGGTGTCGTTGTCGGCTGTAAGTCGGAATGACTGTCGGTGTAGGGGTGATGCACCGTAGTCTTTGATGGCCTGCCGATGGCGTTTTGTGGGATATCCTTTATTAGAGTGCCATTCATACACGGGATATTCCTCGGCAAGTGCGTCCATATAATCGTCGCGGTAGGTCTTAGCCAGAATGGCGGCCGCAGCGATGGAGAGGTATTTGGCATCGCCCTTCACGATGGTTTGACAAGGCAGGTTGCGGTAGGGTTGAAAGCGATTGCCGTCGATGATAACGGCTTCGGGACGCAAGTGTAAGCCGTCGAGAGCGCGGTGCATGGCCAGAATGCTAGCGTTGAGAATGTTGATGCGGTCTATCTCTTCGGCCGTTGCAATGCCGATAGCCCATGCTATGGCATCGGTCTGTATCACCTCCCGCAGGGCATAGCGTTGGCGAGGTGTGAGCTTCTTTGAGTCATTGATGGCATCGTTCCGGTAGTCTGGCGGGAGGATAACGGCGGCAGCATAGACGCTGCCAGCCAGAGAACCTCGTCCGGCTTCGTCGCATCCGGCTTCTATCAAGCCGCTGTAGTAGTGACTTTTCAGCATAAGGCGGGAGTATCTATCATCAGAACATGCGGCACACGCGCTCTATGCCATCGGCTAATGCGTCTATTTCTTCACGTGTGTTGTAGAGAGCGAAAGACGCCCGCACCGTACCTTGTATGCCTAAGCGAATCATCAACGGCTCGGCGCAATGGTGACCGGTGCGCACGGCGATGCCGAGGTGGTCTAAGAGTGTGCCCATGTCGAGCGGGTGGATGTCTTTTATAAGGAAACTCACCACGGCATCTTTGTGGTCAGAGGTGCCAAAGAAGCGGATGCCGTCAATGGCAGCGAGGCGTTGCATAGCATAGTGTGTGAGTTCGCGTTCGTAGGCTTCGATGCGGTGCATACCCAGTGCCGAGAGGTAGTCAAGTGCCTTGGCCAAGGCTGTGGTGGCCACATAATCGGGTGTGCCTGCTTCAAATTTGAAGGGAAGTCGCTCGAAAACAGTTTTCTCGAAGCTCACGCTTTCAATCATCTCTCCCCCTCCCTGATAGGGCGGCAGGCGGTCAAGCCAATCTTCTTTGCCATAGAGCACGCCAATGCCTGTTGGGCCGTAGGTCTTATGACCACTGAAGGCGAAGAAATCGCAGTCGAGGTCTTGCACGTCTACAGCGAAATGGGGCGTACTCTGCGCACCATCTACCATGACAGGTACGCCGTGTTCGTGGGCGATGCGCACAATTTCTTTGATGGGATTAACCGTACCGAGAACGTTGCTGACGTGGGTAATGCTCACAATGCGTGTGCGGGGGGTGAAGAGCCGTTCATACTCATCGAGGCGCAGTTCACCCCTTTCGTTTATCGGAATCACGTGAAGGGCGATGCCTTTCTTAGCCGCTTGCAGTTGCCATGGTACGATGTTGGAATGGTGTTCCATGGTTGAGATGATGACTTCGTCGCCCTCGGTCATAAAAGCATCGGCAAAGGAGGAGACCACGAGGTTGAGACTCTCGGTAGTGCCTCTCGTGAAGACAATCTCTTCGGTCTTGGCGGCGTGGATGAAGCGTCGCACCGTCTCGCGCGATGACTCGTGGAGGTCGGTGGCTTGTTGTGAGAGGTAGTGCACGCCGCGATGCACATTGGCATTCACGTTGTAGTATTCTTCGGCTATTGCTTCTACCACAGCCTTGGGCTTCTGTGTGGTGGCTCCGTTGTCGAGATAGACCAGCGGTTTGCCATAGACCTGCCTTGCGAGGATGGGGAAGTCGCGGCGGATGTCATTGATAGGATATGTCATGGGAATGGAAAACAGGAATGGAAAAGGATTATTTCATGTTGCATCCGGCGCACCGACCCAGTTCGCCGCGGAATCGTTTCTCTACTAAATGGTGGAGACGGTCGCGCAGAGGTTCGAGTAGCATCTGGTCGATGACTTCGTTGATAAAGGCTACTTGTAGCAGGAGTTTGGCCTCGTGCTCGCTGATACCGCGCTGGCGCATGTAGAACATGGCGGCATCGTTGAGTTGGCCTACGGTACTGCCGTGGGAGCACTTCACGTCGTCGGCATAAATCTCCAGCATGGGTTGCGTGTACATATGGGCATTTTTGGTCATGCAAAGGTTTTGGTTTACCTCGTTGGACGATGTTTTCTGTGCTCCTTCACGCACAAGGATAAGGCCGGCAAAAGCACCCGTGGCCTCGTCGTCGAGCACGTATTTGTACAGCTCATTGCTGGTGCAACGGGGCACTTGGTGGTCGATGACGGTATTGTTGTCCACATGCTGGTGTTTGTCGGCAATCACGCAGCCCGACAGGTGGCATTCCGCGCCCTCACCCTTAAAGACAAGGTGGGTGCTGTTGCGGGTGCTGCCGTTGTGCAGGGTAATCACGTTGTGATTCAGACGGCTGTTGGCCTCTTGGGCGAAGTAGACATTGCTGACGCGCACGTTCCGTTCGTGGGTCTCTTCGAGGCAGTAGAGGTCAAGTGAAGCGTTGGATCCGACATAGGCCTCTATGACTTGCGTGGTCAGGAATTGGCGGTCGTCGGCTGCATGGTCGCAGAAGAGGAACTTGGCCTCAGCCCCTTCTTCAAGGGCAATGACTACCCTGCGATTGGCCATCAAATCCACATCGGAACGAAGGAGGTTCAGCACCTGTATGCAACGGTTGAGGCGCACGTTCTTCGGTACATAGACAAAGAGACCATCCTGTGCGAGCATGGTGTTGAGGGCGGTCATACTATCATCGCAGGTAGCAGCCAATTTACCGTAGTATTTCTCTACGAGTTCAGGATGTTCTTCCGCGACTTTTTTCAAGGAATCTACGATAACGCCGGCGGGGAGGGTGGCGGCAGGAAGGTGTTTGTCGTAGAACCGGTCGTTGATGACAAAGTAGAGTGTTGTGCTCAGGTTGGGTACGTCGCAGGGGAAAGTCTCGTAAGGATTTATGGGGATGTCGATTCGGTTGAGGTTCAGACCGTAGTCGGGTGCAAAAAGTGCCTGCATGTCGGTGTATTTATAATGCTCAACCTTCTTGGTGGGGATGCCGATGCGTTTGAAATCTTCAAAGGCCTGTTCGCGCATAGCATTCATCACGTTTGCGCTATGTCGGCAGATGAGTTCGCGGTTCTCTTCGTAGAGCCTGATGTATTGTTCCTCGCTGGGGGAGGACGGTTTGTGTGTTGCCATATACATTACTCCTCTCCTGCTTCTTCTTTAATCCAGTCATAGCCGCGTGCTTCTATCTCTTTGGCCAGCTCGGGGCCGGCAGTTTTCACGATGCGGCCTTTGTAGAGCACGTGGATGATGTCGGGTTTGATAATGTCCAGCAAACGGTCGTAGTGGGTGATGACGATAGTGCTGGTTTCCGGAGTACGGAGCTTATTGACTCCCTCTGCCACGATGCGGAGGGCATCGACGTCGAGACCGGAGTCTGTCTCGTCGAGAATAGCAAGCGTCGGTTCGAGCATGGCCATTTGGAAAATCTCGTTTCGTTTTTTCTCACCCCCACTGAAACCTTCATTCACGGAGCGATTAGAGAGTTTCGCATCCAGCTCCACAATCTGACGTTTCTCTTTCATGAGTTTGATGAAGTCGGCAGTGTTCATGGGTTCCTGTCCATGGTACTTGCGTTTCTCGTTGATAGCGGCACGCATAAAGTTGGTCATGGAAACGCCGGGAATCTCGACAGGATATTGAAAGGAGAGAAACAATCCCTCGTTGGCACGGTCTTCAGGTTTCATCTCCAGCAGGTTTTTGCCGTTGAAAGTAACCTCTCCTTGGGTCACTTCAAACAGAGGGTTGCCCACCAGCACGGCGGAAAAGGTGCTTTTACCCGACCCGTTAGGCCCCATGATGGCATGAACTTCTCCCTTGCCGATGGTGAGGTCGATGCCTCTTAATATCTCTTTGCCGGCAATCTCGGCGTGTAAGTTTTTTACTTGTAGCATATCTTTTATATTTGATGATTGAATGTTAATAGAAGAGGCAGTCGAAGAGTCCTTCGATCAGGTTGTCGCCATCGGCTCTCGTCCAGCGGAACGGGAAGGACAGTTTGAGACCTACGGTAAAAGTATGTCGGTGGTAGTGGGTGGTGGTGTGATAGACCGTGGGGTTTGAATTGTATTTGGAGTCGATTTCCGTTTTGGATCCGATGCCCATTCTGAAGCCGTATTCCATTTGAATAGCGATGCAGGTGAACATATAGATATCGACACCGACAACCGGTGCGACACTGAAAGTAGGCATTCTGATGATGCCTTTCCGCGTGTAATCCATATGGTGGTCGGACGAGGAAGCCGCCATATCGATGCGTTTTGTTTTCTCACCGATATTGTAGTAGGTGTCGAGACCGGCATAGGGTTGTATCACCCACTTTGCGGGTGCAGGGTAATAGCGGCCACCTAACATGAGTTGATTCACATCGGCGTAGGCATCTCCACCCAATAATCCCATCTCTTCGTGCTCGTAGCCTCCCTTGGCAGAGAAAGGAGAAAATGGGATGTAGTACTCGGCATGTAGCTTGGTGAGGAGGCCGGAATGGCTGTCGGGTATGCCTATACTCGACAAACTGCTGATGCCGACTCCGTCGGTATGAGACGGTATGGGCCTCACTCCACCCGCATGAGCATCGAGTGCCCATCGGCGCGGTGTATCGTTCTGCGCGGAGACCAACGTGCAGGTCATGAGCATCAGCCCTATCAGTATCCGATATTTCATACAGTTATATATTTGATTGAGCTCCTACCGGTCATGAGACCTTAAGAATGGTAATATCTATTGATTCTCGATTTTACGGGCCGTAACCTATTTATTTTGGCTTCCGGCATGATTTCTTCTTCTTTATTTATCCCACCGTTCCCTCCAGCGAAACAGATAAGAGCTTCTGGGCTTCTACGGCAAACTCCATCGGCAACTTGTTTAAAACTTCTTTCGCATAGCCATTGACGATGAGTCCGACTGCCTGTTCCGTAGGTATACCCCGCTGGTTGCAATAGAAGAGTTGGTCTTCGCCTATCTTACTGGTAGTGGCTTCGTGTTCAATGACTGCCGTATCGTTGTGGATATCCATGTATGGAAACGTGTGTGCACCGCATTCGCTCCCTAAAAGCAGACTGTCGCACGAGCTGTAGTTACGGGCATTGTCGGCATTGACTGTGGCGCGCACCAATCCTCGATAGGAGTTCTGGCTGTGGCCGGCACTGATACCTTTAGATATAATGGTGCTCTTGGTATTCTTGCCGATATGTATCATCTTTGTACCCGTGTCTGCCTCTTGATAGTTATTCGTCACGGCAACGGAATAGAACTCTGCCTGAGAGTTGTCGCCCCGAAGGATACATGAAGGGTATTTCCATGTGATGGCACTACCTGTCTCCACCTGTGTCCACGAGAGTTTGGAGTTGACTCCACGCAGCTCGCCGCGTTTGGTCACAAGATTGAAGACACCACCTTTGCCGTTCTCATCGCCCGGGTACCAGTTCTGCACTGTAGAATATTTCACCTCGGCATTGTCATTGACAATGATTTCAACTATCGCGGCATGCAACTGATTCTCGTCGCGCATGGGGGCGGTACAGCCTTCCAAATAGCTTACATAAGCATCGTCTTCGGCCACAATGAGTGTTCGCTCAAACTGCCCCGTGTTTCTTGCATTGATACGAAAATAGGAACTAAGCTCCATCGGACACCGAACTCCCTTGGGAATATAAACGAACGAACCGTCGCTGAATACCGCACTGTTGAGGGCAGCAAAGAAATTGTCGCGGTAAGGAACCACCGTCCCTATATATTTTCTTACCAACTCGGGATGGTCTTTTACGGCTTCGCCAATGGAACAAAAGATAACACCCTTCTCTGCAAGTTTCTCTTTGAAGGTGGTCTTTACTGAAACGGAGTCCATGATGGCATCGACAGCCGTACCACTTAGCGCCAATCGCTCTTCGAGCGGTATGCCTAACTTTTCGAAAGTCTTCTCCATCTCGGGGTCTATTTCCTTGTTCTTGGGCTTCTTGGCCAAGGGGTCGGCATAGTAGGAGATGGCTTGATAGTCTATTTCGGGTAGGTGTACGTGCGCCCAAGAGGGCTGTTTGAGGGTCTTCCAATAGTGGAACGCTTTTAGACGGAAATCAAGTAGCCATTCCGGCTCTCCCTTTTTCGACGAGATGAGCCTCACCACATCTTCATTGAGTCCTGTATCTATAATATCGGTATGTACGTTGGTTGTGAAGCCGAATTCGTATTTCTGCTCGGCCACTTTCTTTACATACGCATTTTTTTCATTACTTTCCATACATAATTACTGTTTAGCCAATTGTAGGGACACACTTATCGCATGCCCCTACAGTCGTATCTGCAAACCGTGTACCACGATATTCTCGGGCACATTTGTTACTATAATTTCTGCTGTACTTCAATTTCCATGAAGGTTTCGATGATGTCTCCCACCTGAATATCATTGAAATTGACAAGGCTGATTCCGCATTCGAGACCGGCACCCACCTCTTTCACATCATCCTTGTATCGCTTCAGTGCGTTGATGTCTGCCGTATGAATGACAATACCGTCGCGTATTAGACGGGCACGGTCGGAGCGGTGAACCTTTCCTTCGGTAACAAAGGCGCCGGCCACAGTACCCACTTTGGAGATTTTGTACACCTCGCGCACCTCTACTTCGCCCGTAACGACTTCTTTCTTCACCTTATCAAGCATGCCGACCATCGCTGATTTCACATCGTCGATAGCATCATAAATCACGGAATAGGTATTGATTTCAACGCCGGCTTGGTCTGCCTGCTTACGTGCAGCAGCAGAAGGACGCACTTGGAAACCTACGATGATGGCATCGGAAGCGTCGGCCAGTGTCACATCGTTTTCGGAAATTTGACCAACGGCCTTGTGAATGACGTTGACTTTTATCTTCTCTGTTGAGAGTTTGATGAACGAGTCGCTCAGTGCTTCGATAGAACCATCGGTGTCACCTTTTACGATGATATTAAGCTCTTTGAAGGAGCCGAGGGCAATGCGATGGGAAATGTCGCTCAATGTGAGTCGCTTCTGTGTACGCAGGCCTTGCTCACGTTGCAGTTGTAATCGTTTGTTGGCAATATCGCGTGCTTCCTGTTCTGTTTCAAAGACATGGAACGTATCGCCGGCAGTGGGCGCCCCGTTCAGTCCGAGAATAATGGCTGGTTCTGCCGGACCTGCACTCTCAATACGCTGGTTACGTTCGTTGAACATAGCTTTGATACGTCCCCAGCTGGTTCCTGCTATCATGTTGTCCCCAACTTTCAGCGTTCCGTTCGATACCAAAAGTGTGGAGACATAGCCACGACCCTTATCTAATGAGGATTCAATGATGGAACCGGTGGCCTTTCGATTAGGATTAGCCTTCAAATCAAGCATTTCTGCCTCAAGGAGAACTTTCTCTAACAGCTCGTTTACCCCAATTCCTTTCTTCGCGCTAATCTCTTGGCATTGATACTTACCGCCCCATTCTTCTACAAGAAGATTCATGTTTGCTAAGTCTTCTCGTATTTTGTCGGGATTCGCTCCGGGTTTGTCAATCTTATTGATGGCGAAGACCATGGGCACGTTGGCAGCTTGTGCGTGGGCGATAGCCTCTTTCGTGGTAGGCATCACGCTGTCGTCGGCCGCAATGATGATAATGGCAATGTCGGTCACTTGTGCACCGCGGGCACGCATGGCGGTAAAGGCTTCATGTCCCGGCGTATCGAGGAATGTGATTTCTCGTCCATCTTCCAACTTTACGTTGTAGGCTCCGATGTGTTGGGTAATACCTCCGGCCTCTCCGGCGATGACATTCGTATTGCGGATATGGTCGAGCAGTGAAGTCTTTCCGTGGTCTACGTGTCCCATCACTGTAACAATGGGAGCGCGAGGAATTAGGTCGTTCTCGTCGTCACTCTCCTCGGTGATGGCTTCGGATACCTCCGCACTTACGTACTCTGTCTTGAATCCGAATTCTTCAGCTACGATGTTAATGGTCTCTGCATCCAAACGTTGGTTGATAGATACCATGATGCCAATGCTCATGCAAGTACCAATGACTTGATTCACAGAGATATTCATCATCGTTGCGAGTTCACTGACGGTTACAAATTCGGTAAGTTTCAGCGTTTTGCTTTCTGCTTTTTCCTCCTTCAGTTCTTCGTTCAGGCGCTCTTGGACGGCATCCCTTTTCTCCTTTCGATACTTAGCGCCTTTCTTGTTTTGGCTCTTACTTGTCAGACGGGCAAGTGTTTCTTTCACTTTGCGTGCTACGTCTTCCTCATTTACCTCCAAGGGCTTTTGGTTACGGTTGTGCCCTTTATTCCCCTTGCCGGCAGCATTCTTGTTTTTGTTCTTACTGTTCTTATTGGCCTTGGCATTCTGGTTGTTCCCGTTCTGATTAGCAGCGGCAGTGATGTCTATGCGTTCTTTATTAATACGGGCACGTTTCTTCTTTTCGCCGCTTTGTACCTGCTGTCCTTTTTCGTCACGGTCTTTTCGCCGTTCTTCCTTGGTCTTTTTCTTAGGACGAGTACTTTGGTTGAGTGTGGAGAGGTCAATCTTTCCAACCACGTTCACCTTGTTAGACAATCCTTGTTCGCTTTTCAGCGTGAATAACTTCGTCTCGTTATCAACGTCTTCTGCATCCTGCGTTTTTACAACAGCGGTCTCCTGCGTCTTATTATCTATTTCCGATACGTTCTCTTCCCGCACCATAGGCTTTTCTGATGTCGGAGTCACATTATTTTCCGGTGCAGGCGTTACTTCTTTTATCGTCTCTTTAGGACTTACGATAGCACCCTTTTGGGGAATCTCTTTCTTGGAAGTTTCTTCTATTTCTGGTTTCTCTGCGGTTTTCTTCCCGGCTTTGTCCAGATTCATCTTCCCAAGCACGGTATATTCCTGACGGGCGGAAGCCTTTATCACTTCTGCAGATTTCCGAGGACTCTCCGCCGGTTTTTTCTTCTCTTTTGGTTTCTTCTGCGACAATGCTTCAGCTTTCTTCTTCGTTTCCTTGTCGCTTTGAAACTCCTCCACGAGAGCTTGGTACTGCTCGTCACTCAGTTTGAAGTTGGCATCTTCTTTGACCTCTCCTAACTGACTCTTCTTACTTAGGAACTCAACTGCCGTTTGAAGTCCTATGTTTAATTCTCTTATTGCCTTGTTTAATCTGATACTCATTCTTTTCCCTCATTCATCAGTCATGGGTTATTACTCAAACTCTGCCTTAAGTATTCTCAGCACGTTGTCTACCGTCTCTTCTTCCAAGTCGGCTTTCTCTACGAGCATTTCGCGTGGAGCATTGATAACGGCCTTAGCCGTATCCAAGCCGATGGCCTTGATAGAATCGATAATCCATTTGTCGATTTCGTCTGAGAATTCATCAAGATAAATATCCTCGTCGATGTCTCCATCTTCTATTTCACGGAAGACATCGATGGTATATTCCGTCAGCATGGATGCCAACTTGATGTTCATGCCGCTACGTCCGATGGCCAGCGACACCTCTTCGGGTTTAAGGAATACTTCTGCCTTGCGATTTTCCTCATCTATGTTGATGCTGGATACTTTTGCCGGACTCAATGCACGCTGTATAAAGAGTTTGACGTTCGACGTGTAGTTAATCACATCTATATTCTCATTACACAACTCATACACAATGCCATGTACACGACTACCTCTCACGCCTACACATGCCCCTACAGGGTCGATGCGCTCATCATAGCTTTCCACAGCCACTTTGGCGCGTTCTCCGGGTATACGGGCTATCTTGCGCACGGTAATCAATCCGTCTCCAATTTCAGGGACCTCTGCCTCTAACAGTCTTTGCAGGAACATCGGACTTGTTCGAGACAGAATAATCTTAGGATTATTGTTCTCGTTGTCAACCCTTAGTATGACTGTTCTGATGGTTTCTCCCTTGCGATATTGGTCTGCAGGTATTTGTTCGGACTTAGGTAGAATCAATTCGTTGTTCTCGTCGTCCACAATCAGCACTTCGCGTTTCCATACCTGATACACCTCGCCGGATATGATTTGTCCCACTCTGTCCTTATACTTATTATATAAGGAGTCGTGTTCCAGTTCCAGAACTTTGGATGCAAGTGTCTGCCGAAGGTTTAATACAGCCCTGCGACCGAACTTTGCAAAGTCCACAGGTTCACTCACCTCTTCGCCTATTTCGTAATCTTTCTCTATCTTCTGTGCCTCAGACAATGATATTTCCTTGTTCTCGTCTTGCACTTCTCCATCTGCTACTACCACACGATTGCGGTATATTTCAAAGTCTCCTTTGTCCGGATTCACGATGACATCGAAGTTCTCGTCACTGCCAAACAATTTTGCGATGACATTGCGGAAGCTCTCTTCCAACACACTTACCAAGGTTGTGCGGTCTATGTTCTTTGTGTCTTTAAACTCCTTAAACGTTTCAATCATGTTAGGAGCCATCTCTTCAGTTTTTCTTACTGCCATAGTTATATTTTTGTTTTTGAATTTTCCATAAATGTATACCGCCTGTTGCAGTGGCGATGCTACCTATTCGTTTACTTGAAATTCAGTGAATAGCGTGTGTATTTCACCTCATCCATACGGAAAGTCTTGTCAACATCTACCCATATCGGGCGCTTCTTGCCTTCTTGCTTCTGTTTCTCCCGTACAGTAATCACGAAATCGTTGCCGGTCACATGTTTCAATATGCCGGTATATTTCATGCCTTCGGTATCAAGTACCTCTACTTCTTTACCAATGAAGTTGATGTATTGCTGCGCCACTTTGAAAGGTTGTCCCAGTCCGGCTGAGCCTACTTCTAACTCATAATCCTCCTCATCGCGGCTTAAGTGTTCCTCAATGAAGCGGCTTAAGGCCGCGCAGTCTTCTATCCAAACACCGTCGGCATGGTCTATTTCTACCACAATGCGGTTGTCTGAGCTTATTTCGATGTCCACGAGGAAGTATTCCTTATCCTGCAACCACTCTTCAACGAATGCCTTTACTACGTTTCTTTCTATCATAAACGGGTGTATAATTAAAAGAAAATGGAGAACTCTTTCGAGCTCCCCATTCCACTGAACGCTGCAAAGGTACGAAGAAAAATCAATCTCTGCAAGGTTTTCCCTATATTTTCTTTAATTTATAAGTTCCAATGAGTGGAAGAAAATATCGGACACCAATAGATAAAAATATAACAGCATCTTTCCGCTGTGGCATTCCCACAGGAAATATAGCAGAAGATCTTGTCCTGTGACTCTTGCAATAAGAAAGACCAAAGAAAACCAATCACTTTTAAGGTGGGTTAAAACCCGAAGCCGACACCAAGACCGAAGGGGTGGCAGGCTGGGCCGCTGTTCATCAGTTTGGTAAGACTGTAATGGGCGTAGACCGAGAACGAATTGAAACCGAAGTAGGCTTCAAGGTTCACTCCCACAGGGTTCGTGTTCAAGTTGCGGCTGACGGTATGGCGTTTGCTGCCGATTCTGTACTTGCTCTTTATTTCGCTCTTGATGTCGAGCGAGCAGCCTAAGCCCAAATACATCTGCTTTCCGGGCACCATTTTCTTCAACTCCATCATTATCGGTATTTTGCAGTAGCTGTACTTAATGAAGCTCGTCTTTACTTTTTCAGCGGTGTTTCTTACGAGTGTGGGCGTTCCGTCTACGTCGCTCAGCATGTAATTGGTTTGAAAATGGTTGTGTACAAAACCTGCTTGTAAGCCCGAAACAATGCCCAAGGTGTTGGCTTCGTTGAGTCCGACGCCTATTTGGAAGAAGGTAATTCCCCATTCTAACGATTTTACGTCCTTGCTGTGCATGTCTTTTCCGCCGTTCAGGAGATTCACGCCGATGAAGAAATCGGGGATATGACCATAGAAAGTGCTCCCACTTTTCTTGCGGACAGGCACGAAGGGCGAGGAAACAAAGAAGCGTTCGACCTCCTGACCGTCTACAAAGCTTGTTTCTTTGGTCTTCACGAGTGTGCTACCGTCGTTGTTGTAGACAGCCACATTGAGCGATACGCTGTCCGTGCTCAACACTATCTGCTTGTTGGCGTAGTGGATAGTCGTGTCGTTTTCTTCGGCAGCCATTGCTGGCACAGCCGAGATAAGTGCTAAGGTTAATAACAGATGTTTCATAATTGTATGTTTTTTGTTCTTATTCTGTGAGTGTTTGTTGCTGCCTGTCAGCGTTTGTTGTAGCATAGCTTCATGATGTCGTCGGGGCCGAGCGTGCCTTCTATGTAGATGATGGCACCGCTGTCGTTCGGCGCATTGCTGAAAAGGATATATCGGTTGTAGCCCGAAGGCAGCGGCGGCAGCATGTAGTAGCCGCTCGTAACCTTTCCGTCGTCTACGATTTCGCGTATTTTTCGGGCTTTCTTTCTGTCGGCATTCAGGTATGGGGCTATGCTTGCGCCAATCTTCTTATACGTCAGCGACTTGTAAACCTTGAGCTTGTAGCCCCGAAGAGTGGCGTCGTTCAGCACCACCATCTTGCAGTTTTGTGCCTTGCCGAAGCGTTCGAAAGCGATGCCCGTCTGCAAGTCGCTCTGTGCAGATGCTGGCATCAGAATGGCAAGCAGGCACAGTGTGAGTATGGTTCTTATCGTTTTATTCTTCATCGGTTGTTCCTCCTATCAGTGAAAGTGCGTTGAAATCCTCGTTGCCGTCGGTCGAAACCATATCGAGTGCCGCCTCTGCCTCGCGCTGCACCACCTCTTTGTTGGTGATTTGCTCGCCGTTCACGAAGGCGTAATCGCCTGTTTGTGTTGTGTTGAGGCGTACCACAAACATCGTTACAACCACTGCTGCGGCTGCCGAGACGGCTGCTATTATCCAGCTCGGCAGGCGTTTCCGTTGCTTCGTGGTGTGGGTTTCTGCTGTCGGTACAAACTTTTTCGTACTTTCCTTGCAGCGTTCCACGCTCTCCCAACGAAACAGGGCGTACAGTGGTTTCAGCTCGTTGGGCACCAGCAGCGGGTCTTGTGCGAAGAAACTGCGTAGCTGCTGCTCCTCTGCTGTCGTGGTTTCGCCGTCCAAGTACTTCTGAACCAAGCTGTTAATATCGTCTATTTGCATATCTTGTTTCCTCCTGTTGTCAGTCTTATAAACTCTTTCTGAATGCGTCGCCGTGCTCTCGACAGGTTCTGACGGAGTGCCTCGGGCGTGCAACCGCATATTTTTGCTATCTCTTCGTTCTCGTATCCGTCTATGTCCTTGAGTCGGAAGATTTGCCGTTGAAGCGGTGGCAGATGGTCTACAATCAGCCGTATCAGTTCCATATCGTCCTTTGTGGCGTTGCTGCCTTGCTCCGTGGCGAGTTCTTTCGGGTGTTCGCCTTCCGCACATTCGTGTTGTCTGTGTCGCCAATGGTCGATGGCTATGCCCTTGACAATCTTCGTTGCCAACGCCTCGATGTTGGGGTGGCTGTCCAATCGCTGGCGCATAGCCCACAGACGGAGGAATGTTTCCTGCACGAAATCTTCGGCTTCAACATCTCCACCCTCCAGCGTTGCTGCTACACGGAGCAGTCGGCTGCGCAGGTTCATCACCATTTGGTTGAATGTTTCTATTTCCATCGCTTTTCAATAGGTAAACGGACGAGTCGTCGTTTTGTGACATTCGGGTGCAAAAAAATCCGTTTTTCGTCTGTCTATTGTTCTTTCATAGTCTTAAAAACCGTCTTCATAGTCTTAAAAAACAAGTATCTCCCACTCGTTGCAAGCCAAGTCAGGAGAGGGAATAATGCCGTTGCGCTTTAGGTAGCTTATAATAATAAGAAGACACAAAGTGATAAGCCACATTGCGATAAGCATACTCTAATTGAGTTTTTTAGAACATATCCTTATTTAAAGCTCAACTTGCGCCTTGCTTATGAGTGTATGTATGAATTTGGCAAAGTCGGAGATGTCTCTTTCAACGCTTGCTTTCTCGAGTGCTGACATATAGTCCTTGCGTTTCTCTACAGGAATAATAGTCCATGGCAAACCAGCAGTAACAAGCATTGTGTTCATAATGAAGCGTGCTGTTCGCCCATTGCCGTCCATATAAGGATGGATATAGACGAAGAAGAAATGACCAAGTATAGCTCGGGCGAAGGCATCTTCCTCTTTGGCGAGCAGTTCACAGAACGTGGGCATAACAGCCCTAACAGCATCAGGACTTAATGGTGTGTGCTTCGAATTTCGAATATACACCTGATGATTGCGGTATCCGACAAGGTCCGATGGCTTGATGATGCCTGCTGTGATACACGGTTGAAATAGTTCGAAATGCCATTTGTCAAAATCATTTGCAACAGTCTCACCAGCGTTGTTATTCGTTAAAATCGTCCCTACGCTTTCCTTCACTGCTTCGAAAGCCTGATAGTAGCCTCGAGCTGCAAGTGCATTCTTCTGTTCAGTATCCCTTTCGTTATCTGTTGGATTCCAGTTGCCGTCTCTTACTTTCTCTATGAGTTCTTCTGTTACGCGATAGCCTTCTATAGAAAGAGAATGATAGGAGTCCTTTATATAGTTGGTTTCCATATTGGCAAGAACAATGTCCTTATCAGTAGAGCTAACTTGGAGCTTTAAGTCTAAAGACTGAATTTGCTTTTTCATTTCCGTCCACATAAGAGCCGTTCTGACAGAATAGGGCGATTGTATTGTGTCGATGAGAGGCGATTTTTCCTTAAATGGGTCTTCTTCACGAAGTTTATATCCCAGTCGCTGCATAAAAGAACTAATTTCATCTGCCATTTCTCCCTTGCCCATATTCCTTAAAGCTCCGCAGATACGCGAAGCTCTGGTTGTGTTGCCTTCGTCTGCTACAATCTTGATGATTTCGGAAGCATCTGTCAATTGAGATAAACATGTTCTCGCATTCAAGGGATCTGAGATGAAATACTGTGGTGTGCAGAAAACCAAAGCTTCCGCCAATGTGTATAGGCGAATACCGTATCTCGGTTCAACATATACATTCTTTGGAAGAGCAGCAGAGATATCCATCAGCGAATCTCCGAACTTCAACTTTATTATATTGTTGTTTGCTTTCGTAGCTTTGATTATCAATTGGGAAGGGCAGGTAGTTTCGCCCGCATGGAAAGAGAGCGATTCCTCTGCCGTTAGGCACCAATCGTTACCAAAGCGACCGTTGGCGTATGCAGCTATAAATTGCCAGTAAGAAGCATACCATACGGTAGTGTCGCCCTCATTCCCTGGGAACGACGGCATATACCACCCCTTGATGATTGGCTGCAGATATCCGTTTTCCAACAGACGTTTGGTATGCGTATCGCCAAGCACAGAATATCCTCTGATAATCATATTGTTATGACTGTCTTGATAATCTTTCAACACCTTCAGAGATTCAGCTAATTTTTCCTGTATACTTGCCATATCTTTCCTTTTTATGCACTGTTATTAGTATTAACACTTGCACTGTTATTAGTATTAACATCTGCATTACTATTAGTATTAACACTTAAACCAGCATTAGTTTTAACCCGACAAAAATACAAAATATTTTGGATGTTCCCTCATACGGGTAGCAATAAGTTGTAAGGATAATTCCCTTTAACCCCAAAGGAGCGACAGACCGACTGCTTCCAATCCTTCTGTCACTCCTTTGGGGCTTATCTTTCTATTGACTGTTCACGAGGACGATGCTTCCGCTTGTTTCCGTCCGTCGTCTTCCACCCTTACAAGTCTGATTGCATCACGATATTCTTCTATCGAACCCATGCTCTCTTATGACCGTTGGGTGGTTGCGTTTTCTCTCTTCTTCTATTGCATTTTCAGCGTTACTTTGGCAGGGTACACGCGTGAGGGATCGCCGAAGAGTGCCGTTGATTCTACCATCGTACCCACATTGGGGGTTATTTTATCATGGAAAACAGTCTTCCCGTTATACGTTACCTCTATGGGACGCGAGAAATCCACCTCGCTGATGTAGAGACAGAAGCTGCCCCCGATCTTCCCTTGGCCTGCTTTGGTTTCCACGACAAAGCGGTTTCCATCGTGCTGCACGTCGAAGAACAAACTGCTCCCTTTCTCGGGTTGCAGGTTTTGAAAGCCGAGATAGTACACGCCGGCAGCATAGCTGTCTTTGCCGTCGAGGTCGTAATAGCGGTAAGTTATCCGTTTCGGATAGTGCCTTCGCGTGTAGTTCAACAGCCATGGAATTACTTTCGTATAATCTATTTCATGGCCTTGTCCTGCCTGCAGATTCACTTCGTGCACAAAATCTTCCGGCCACTGCTCATGCAGAGCTTTCATTTCGAGTTGCCAGATACCTGCGTAGTCGGCACGACCATATTGATAGTCCTTCTCGCCCACTTCCATTCTGAAAGCCGTATTGCGGTAATTCTGTGCCTCTCCGTTTATTTTTTCGGCAGCGGCCATCGGGCCTACGCCGGCAAAATAGTCGGGCATGAAGATGCCGAGCCGCAGACTTCCGTACCCGCCTTCAGAGATACCGGTGAGATATACCTTGTCGGGATTCACCAACCCGCTAAGTACTGCCGCCTGTATCGCTTGCTTGAAAGCCACGCGCTTAGGCAGGAAATACCATCGTCCCTTGCGGTCGTCAGGCATACGGGGCACCATATAGGCCACGGGTTGTCCCTCTTGGAACACACGATGGGCAAGGTCGAAGTTGATTTCAAACTCCTCCGTGTTAATCAGACTTTCCCACGGACCGGGCGCATCGGCATATAAACCGCCGCCATGGAGGTGGATAATCAGCGGATAACCTCCGGCAGGACGGGCACCTTTGGTAAAGAGGCGCACTTTCATGCGTTCCTTTTCGGGTATTTCCCATACCGTTTCTTTATACGTTGCGTTCATGCCTGCGAAGTCGGAAACGCGTGTCCATCCCGTGTGCGCCTGCTTCCAAAGTTCCCAAATGCGACGTTGCTGTGTGCCGACATCAGCCGGTTCTATCTTCTCACGATACATTCCGGCCGATGGGGCGGCAGGTATCTCGGCATCGGATATGCTCCGATAATAACTGATAATCTCGCTATCCGTGGCCGGAACTACAGGAGTATCCTCCTGTTCGGACTGCTTACAGGAAGCGCCGAGCAAGAGGATACCACAGAAAAACACGTACAGACAAATGCTATATCTGTGTCTCATACAGTTCTCAATTAAGGGTTGTCAGTGGCTTCTTGAAAGTATTTCTTGTCGTCTGCTGCCCATCCCCATGCTTTGATATAAGCATCGATGGTACCTTTCGGCACAATGAAGTGGAGGAACACGTTGCCTTTGGCATCATCGAACTGAAGGTCTGAGAAAGCATCGTACGGACTTGTCGCCTTTTGGGGTGGTGTCGTTCCTTTGAAAACGATTTCTTTCAATGCTTTGTCATAGAGAAATGCACCGGCCTTTATTTCCTTTACGGCTGCCGGAATCACTACTTTTTGCAGTTTTTTGCAGCTCATCAGACAGTGTTTGGATATGATCTGCACTTTCTCGGGGAAAGTGAACTCCTCCAGACCGGCACCTTGGAACGCACCCTCACCAATGGTCAGCACCGATGAAGGCAATGTGATTTTGCGCAGTTTGGGCAGACCCGTAAAACCTTCTGCTTGAATATTCTCGAGCGAATTGCCGGGGAATACGAGCTCTTCGAGGTTGCTCATGTAGATAAACCACGGCCAAGCACCGGCAATACTCTGCAGGTTGGCGGGGGCAATGAGCTTCTTGATGTTCCTGAAGTCTTTAAAACCGGTACTTTCATCCGATAGTTTCAGCGTAGCGCCGCTGATGTCGAGCACCTCGAGTGTTTTTGTTTGTTTCAGTGTATCGAGGTCTTCATCGTTGATATTGCCGCTTTTGATGGTGAGGTAGCGCAACTCTTTCACATTGCTCTTCTTGAGTAGCTCGGTCAGTTTACCGGCTTCCAGCTGCTCTACCACTAATTCTCCGGGGGCAAGTGCATTGGTTCCTGTCTCGTCAATATATGCATACTTGAATTGGATATTTCCCAAAGTGCCGTCGGCTCCGTGATGGTTTGTGAACTGGAGTTTCACGTAATGACCGTCTGCTGTGCGCACAATATATACCGTAGGCTTTACAGACAGCGACATGCCCTTCATGGTGTACCATTCCGTAAAGGCGGGGTTACACATCTTTTCCACAGTGACAGGAGGCATACTGCGCAACGACATAACATTCATTTTCCTGTCGGTAAGCCATTCGTTCTTAGCGTCTCCCTCTAAAAAGGGTTTCACTGTTTTCACAGCATCAAAGTCCGTGTATCGTGTCACGTAGACAGCACCGTTGTTGGTGCGACCGTTCAGCATGTCGAAAGCGATGTCCCAGCTCTTCGTTCCCGGTGTTTCTGCCGTTGTTGCATCTACCATTTGGTTCGTGGCAAACGAGAAATAAGCGAAGCCGCTCTTAGTCATTTTCAGTTCCGTGCTGACCGTTCCTTGCGGACGAGGCGAGGGAGTGGGGTCGTCATCATGCGAACATGCGGTGAAAAAGAACACGCCGCACATCAAAGCACCAGCAATGCTGGATGATTTTACAAAAGTTTTCATCATGTAATGTTTGGATAATGTAAATAATTAAATGGGTTTGTTTTACGGCGCAAAATTAAGTCTTTACAGTCAGTATCACAATACCTAAAAATTGGTATTCGGCCAATGCTCGTATATATAATAAGGTAATACGACATGAAAAAAGCCGTGGAAATCCTCAATAATAGGGAGGCAAGACGATGGCGGAGATGCGGCGAGAGATGAAAAGTTTTGTTGTTTCCGAGAAAAACCGTATTTTTGTACCATTCATTTATTAAAAACAAGCAATCATGTCAGTAACAACCGTTAAGTTTCAGGGCAAGGCTCGCAATGAAGCCACCCACCATGCCACCCACGAGATTTTACATACCGATGCGGGAAAAGCATCGGGCGGACTCGGCGAATATGGCACTCCCGTAAGCCTTTTGGCCACTTCCTTGGCCGCATGTGCCATGACCACCATGGAAATAGCTGCCGAAAAAGCCGGCATAGACTTCACAGGCTGCCGCGCCGAAGTGGGCGAATATGAGTTGGATATGGAAAACCTGCGGGTGAAAAGGCTCCAAATTGAGTTTCATCTGAAGGCAGAGTTCGACGAGAAATTTCGTAAGAAATTAGAACACTTTGCACATAAGGGCTGTATCGTGGGCAATACCCTCGACACCGAAAAGGACTTTACATTTATCTACGAGTAAGCATCGGCACTCTTTGCATGCCTTGATGAAGTATTGCAAGCAGCACGTCTCTTATTTTAGAGGTTGCTTGCTGAAAGACGAAACAAACTGAAAATCCTTGGTCTCTGAGTATTCCGAGACCAAGGATTGATGGCTTTTAAAACAACGGATTCTACTGTTCTGCTTTTTGTTTTTCAGCAGCTTTACAACCCACACTTACCTGCGGCTTTTTTAAAGCTATGCTTTTACGCCCTCATCTCATAGCTTTCACACGCTCAGAGCTATGCTTCAATGAGTTCAAAGCTATGCTTTCTCCTGTTTGTTTGTATGTTACTGTTTCTTAGCAAGTTATGTTCTGTTGCGTTTCCTTACTCCTTCAAATGAGAAGATAGCAAGGAGGATATGAACTAAAAGGCTTTCAACGCGTCTTCCCCTCTTTGCTGTGAAGGGGAGGAAAAGACCTATGTATATGCGAGTTCGGGATAAGAGAGTCTTATCTAATAGCCCCAAAGGGGCGACAGACCTTAGACAGGGGTAAGCGATAGCGCAGCCCCTGTGTCGCGGAATCCCGCTATCTAAGCCCTGAAACGAAGTTCGCTGAAACGGAGAGGAAGCAAAGGGTGACAGAACACTAATCCTCCGTCACCCCTACGGGGTTCATCTTTCTACACATGCTTATCAGGGGTTACGCTCTTACGAGCTTCACACCCTGCCTAAGGTCTTACGCCCCCTCGGGGCTTACAGTCTGATAGCCTTATCCCGAATTTGCATATATTATAATGCTATGAGACGTAGGGTAAGCTCTGAAACGAACGTTCGCTGTGCGGAGCGGAGCGGAAACGAAGTTCGCTGACACGAAGAGGAAGCAAAGCAAAGCGTGTAAGATGTCAGCCCAGCGCATAGCGCTGGGTATAGAGCATTCCCCGAAATAGAGCGCTGTAAGTGCGACACATCCTTATCAAACATCAACTTGGAAATGAAAGAAAAGGGTCTGTCGCACTTACAGCGCTCCTTTTTCTGCCGGTCGTTTACCCAAGGCGTTGCCTTGGGCTAACATCTTGCGCGCCTACAGCGCTTTATTTTCAATCATTAATAGCATATAGTTGCGGCTTCCACCGCCCCATATTCGTTTCGCTCATGAGGAAGGAATAAGTTCTAAAAGAGTATGATTGTGGGGTGTATCAATACCATATTAGAATAGTGTGAGGTGTAATGTAAGCTCTGAAAGAGCGTAAGATGTCAGCCCAGCGCATAGCGCTGGGTATAGAGCATTCCCCGAAATGGAGCGCTGTAAGTGCGATACATCCTTATCAAACATCTATATGAAAATGAAATAAAAAGGTCTGTCGCACTTACAGCGCTCCTTTTTCTGCCGGTCGTTTACCCAAGGCGTTGCCTTGGGCTGACATCTTGCGCGCCTGCAGCGCTCTATTTTCAATCATTAATAGCATATAGTTGCGGCTTCCACCGCCCCATATTCGTTTCGCTCATGAGGCAGGAATAAGTTCTAAAAGAGTATGATTGTGGGGTGTATCAACACCATATTAGAATAGTGTGAGATGTAATGTAAGCTCTGCAAACGCGTAAGATATTAGCCCAGCACACAACACCGAGTAGATAACATTTTCTGAAGTAAGCGCTGTAAGCGCGTAAGATATCAGCCCAGCGCATAGCGCTGGGTATAGAGCAATCCCCGAAATAGAGCGCTGTAAGTGCGATACATCTTTATCAAACATCAACTTGGAAATGAAATAAAAAGGTCTGTCGCACTTACAGCGTTTACCTTCTAATCATTAATGGCATGTAATTGCGATTTTCACCAATGCATCTTCTACCCGTTCATAATAACGGGAGTAAGCTCTGAAAGAGCGTATGTATTGTCCGTTAGTGAGCTGGCTGCCGGTCATCGCGTATCATTCGCAGGCCAATATCTGCGATACCGGGCAGGATATCGCGTTTCATGCCGTGACGAATGCACACATGCAGGCTGTCGCCGGCTTGCAAATCGATGCGTGTAATGGGGAAATTGTATTGGTAGTAGCTGATACCCTGCCCCTCGCTGATGCCTTTTTGGTTGATGAGTCGGCAGTTCAGCGTGTCTGTCAGCACACGATGTTGGGGCTCTATCGTCTGCTCCACAATGAGATAAAGGTTCATAAAGGGGTAAGCCCCATTGATTCTCAATCCTAAGAACTGTTGATACATGCCGCCGGCAGTTAGCTTCGGTATGTCGAACACCAGCGTATCGTTCTTTTCCCAGCCAGCTATCGGCGTATGACTGTAGTGGTCATACACCGTATGGCGGTTGCATGAAGATAGAAGCCCCATGCCCATGACCGCTATTATATATAAGGTGGAACAGATGCGGCTCATGTTTTCAATGGGTCGATGGATGGTTTTGCGACTGTCGGGGTTCGCGGTTCGCCTGTCCGTTGCTGTCCTGCCGGCTGTGGCGATGGGGTCTGTTACTCTGTTGCCGAGCCTGTCGGGGTGCCTGTTCGTTAGCATTGGGGGTGGTTTCCTCTCCTTCTTTGCGGGACAGAGCAGTTGCACGGTTGCGGTTTTTGTTGCGCTTTTTCTTCTTTTTGGCTTTGTCGAAGCGGGTCAAACTCTCTCCTGCTAACAAATCGACAGGCTTTTCGGGCTGTTTCTGCCGGTCGTTTTCTATGAGCGACAACGGCTTTTCTCCCTGTTTATTCATCTCTATGATTTCGTGGGCACGTGCTATCGTGATGGTTTCGAGATGAGCGGCCATGTGTTTGTCGGTAGAGTAGGTGATGAGTCCGGCTAATATATCGCTCTTAAAATGATAGAAATCCGCATCGGCTGTCTGTAAAATGATGTCTTTGGCCGGTATCTTTCGTCCGGCTTCCACATAGGTATCAACCTCGTAGTTGAGGCAACATTTCAGTTTGCCGCACATGCCAGCCAACTTCTGAGGATTGAGGGAAACGTCTTGGAAGCGTGCTGCATTGGTACTCACGGAGACAAAGTTCTTCATCCAAGTTGCGCAGCAAAGCTCGCGCCCGCAAGGTCCTGTTCCGCCGATGCGCCCTGCTTCTTGGCGCGCCCCTATCTGTTTCATCTCTATGCGCACGTGGAACGCGTCGGCAAACACCTTGATGAGCTGGCGAAAGTCCACTCGTTCGTCGGCGATATAATAGAAGATAGCTTTATTACCGTCGCCTTGGTATTCCACATCGCCAATCTTCATCTGCAAGCCTAACTGCTTGGCCAACTGCCGGCTCTTAATCATCGTATCGTGTTCGCGTGCTTTTGCCTCGTAAAACTTCTCCATATCCACGGGCTTAGCTAAGCGATAGATGCGTTTGATGTCGTCGGCCGACTTGAGATTTGCTTTCTTGATTTGGAGCTTTACCAAGCGTCCCGTCATCGTTACCACCCCGATATCGTGTCCCGGGCTGGCTTCCACGGCCACGGTATCGCCTGTTTTTAGGTCGAGAGCATTCACATTATGATAATATCCCTTACGGGTGTTCTTGAACTGTACCTCAACCAAGTCGGTGCTCTCTGCGTTTCCGGGAACATCAGACAGCCAATCGAACGTGTTGAGTTGCCGCTTTTGCCGGCCGCAACCTTTGCTGCAACCTTCGCATCCGCATTGGTCGGCTATTTTGAATTGCATGTTTTTAAAATCCATTCTTTTGCTTTTTGAAGACCGCAACGAAGATGCCGTGAAACGGAAGACGGACTTCCGCAGCGTGCCCTCTGTCGGCGGTCGGTGTATAGGGTGACAGAAGCGGCGGTCGGCGCCGTCGCGTTCCGTAGTGATGTGCTGTTCTTTATTTCCTAATCAGCAAGACGATAAGCTTTAAAGCCAAGTCGAAGAACACGATTTTGGGATTCGCATTCTGCACGATGTCTCGCTGTGCGCGTCCTAAAAGCTCGCTGATGTCGATAACGTTGGCCTCGTTGATGAATACGCAGAAGCGCTTGGCGAAGTTCTCTTCCTCTGCCGTCATGTAGTTGAGGTCGGCGTTTCTGAAGTTGTAGACAAAGTTTTCGCGTATCATTCGCTGAAAATACGTGAGCAACCGCTTCTGCTTCTCTCGGCCGTAGGCGGAGACCGTCTCCGTCCATCGTTTCAGTTCCTTGATGTTGCGGGCGTATGCCAATCTCATCAGAAGGATGAAAAGGTCGAAGAAAAGCCTGTTTTCGTTGTCGGCATCGAGGGTTTCCAAGGCGTGTGTCCAACTGCCGCCGGCGATTCGGGCGATGCGTCGGGCGGTATCGGGGTCGAGCCCTCGCTGTTCCGTCAGTGCCTTTTCTATGGCCGATGTGGCAATGCGCTTCACGTCGATGCGCTGTACGCGGCTCTTGATAGTATCTAAAAGCAGCGACGGGTCTTCGCACACAAGGATGAAAACGGTTTGCTGCGGCGGTTCTTCCAGCAGCTTTAAGAGTTTATTGGCGCTGGTGAGATTCATGCGTTCCGGCAGCCATACGATACTCACCTTATAGCCTCCTTGGCTCGATTTCAGACTGAGCTTCTTCAAAAGCTCGTCGCTTTCGGCACCCGTAATGACCGCTTGCTGGTTGGCAGCGCCCATTTCCGTCATCCATTGGCTTAGCGTGAAATAAGGACTTTGCAAGAGCAGGTGTCGCCATTCCTTAGCGAAGTCGTCGCTCACGGGTTGATGTTCGCTGCCCATCGCCGCGAGTTTGATGGTGGGAAAGGTGAAATGAAGGTCGGGATGCTCCCATTTCCGCAGCATGACACATTGCGGACAGGTCTCGCAAGCATCGCTGTCTGCATGTCCGTGGGTGCAGAGCAGACGCGAGGCGAAAGCCAATGCCAGCGCCATCTTCCCGCTTCCCGACGGTCCGCACAGCATGAGCGCATGAGGAACGCGCCCCTCTTCCACGAGCATCTGCAATCTTCTGCCCGTCTCTTCCTGCCCTATGACGTCTGCAAATTTCATCTTCCACCGGCGTAGTTGCGTGCAAAAATACAAAAAAAAAGTCGCTTCGTTGGGTATTTCACATTATTTTGATAGCCATGCAGCTATGCCCACAGCAACACCGAGCCTATGGGTTTCTCATCAAACAGAAAGCTCCCAAGGAACGGCAGACCACAGGCGAGGCAATATGCCATAGCCCTCCGCTTGATGTCCACAGCAGAATAGAGCACTTGACTTTTGCGATACAAAACAAGTGGCACGCATCATTTCGACGCGTGCCACCGATGTTCAAATAGCAAATAGCAATTAGTAAAGAGTTTTCTTCTGCGGGTTTCCCCCTTATGGTTTCTTCTTTTCTTTCTTCGCAGGTGCCGGCACTTGCTCAAAGCTCACGTCTTTTAGCTCGAAATATTTGCGCGAGAGCGTGAGGCGGACAACGGGTTTAACGATGTGTTCGGCAGCATGAAACGGTTTGCCTTTGGGCACGGCATGACTGCGAAATGAGGGTGTAAGCGTGCCCATGTCGCCAAACTCCACGCTGTCGCCGTTGGCCACAATGTCGCGTGCTGTAGAGACAGCCTCGTTCAGCATGGCCGCAACCTCTCGTTCTGAGAACGTGGTGTTCTTGGCCACCTGTTTACAAAAGTTACGGAAGTCTACACGTTTCCGGCCGGTGGGTATGGCCGTCTGCATCTCTTGTCCCTTGTTGGGACCTACGTTCATGGTCTTCGTCTGTACGAAGAATTGTAAAGGTTTGTTTGCCATTGGCATTAGTTGTTGCCCCGTTTGTTAAGAGACACCGGCGGGGTTGGTTGAGTTACTTTTACCGGTCGTCTTTTTGGCTTATATTCTTTAGTCAGTGAGCGGACAGAATTTTGCTGGTGAGCAGATTTCTTTTTGCTGGTGAGCAAACTTTTGTCTGCTGGTGAGCTCATTTTTGCCCGCTCACCGACCGTGATTTTCTATGCTTTAATATGCCACGAAGGGGCGGACACAGATATTTGTTGATAATCTGTGGCGATACCCTATGTTCATTATTATGTCGTTGAAATATGTAATAAGACTACTACCGGGAGCATATCCATATTCTGAACTCGACCAATAATATTTATTATACACTATTATAGACGCACCATTAGCAGCTTTAAAAGCGTAATTGATTGCATTGATATTACATCTTGCATTGCCTACTGATAGATTGTTTCGGAATCCTAATTTTTCAGCAATTTGTCTCCAATCGTAAAGACTAGGTAAATACCATACTTCCCGCTTATTCAAATTTGAGGCTAATGGTTTTCCCTTTAAATGGCTAATTAAATCGCCACTTCCATAAAAGTATCCTGCATAATAAAATGCAGGATATTCACTTGGTTTATCCGCTTTTATTGTATTAGGAGTTCGAGTTCCTGCTTTTTCCCATGTCCAATATAAGCCTTTATCTTCTGTTGGTTTCCATGCATCATCCATTGAATAATACCAAATATCATTTGCTCTATCAGTAACATTTATAGCATACCATCGTGCCCCATTTCCCCCATTAGCATCCCATAAAGAGATAGCTCTTTTGTTTACTGCATCGAACACAACAGCGATGGGCACGTGGCTTTGGCGGTCGGCATCTTTGAGGTGACCAGTCTTGCCGTCTTCATACAAATAGAGGTAGCGCGGCAGGATTTTGATGGTAAGCGTATAAGAACCATTGGCTTCGAAGGGTATGGAGCCCTTTAAACTGCGCGTGCCGTTGGTATTCAATGCAGAATTGTAGACCGAGCCGCCCGTGATGCTATACACCAAATCCTCGGGTTTTGTGCCGGCAAGCACCGAAAGATACTGGTTACCGGTCAAGGAATTCAGACTACCTAAAGTTGCATCATTCACCGTTCCTGAGACATTGTAGGCTTGTGCCTCGTCCTCAGGAGATGTGTTCTTGTTTGTACTTGGTATGTATGAACCGATGTATGAACCTGCTGTATACGTTACCTTATAATCTGCTGATGCAGGAATGCGATTTGCAAGATAACCCAAGGTGCCATTTACTCCCGTAGGTTCCATGGCTGCGATAAGTTTTGTTCTTACGCGTGCACCCATACGTTGCATAGTAAAGAATACCATGGTATTGGTGTGCTGGGTATAGGCTGCTGCTTGGTGATTAATCAATGCTGTTTCTGCATTGGCAAGATCTACGGTAAATGTGCCGTCGTTGTTGTCTTGTACCTTATCGTTGAAACAAACAAAACTATAACTGCCGGTTGGTAACGATTTGAATGCGCTTCTTGAACTCGTGTACGTCACAAATCCGCTACTCACTGTAAAGGTGAGTTTCTGTTGTATGCGCACGCCATCTTTGTAGGCTACGATGGTGTAATTGCCATCACTCATTGGCTTCGGAGCTCGCGTTGCGGCAGGAGCAGGGTCGCGTTCAATGCTTATTTCTGCTTCTACACTCTCTCCCAAATTCACTTCTTGTCGAGCAATAATGGGTTTTGCACTGCGCATCTGGATTTCTGTGTCGGCACCAAACGCTGCTTCTGCGATGCTAAACTGCAAGTTGCCGGCATCAATGGTTATTCTTTTATCTTCTGTCGTGTCGTTGTCCGTGTCGTTGCTGCAAGCCATCGGTAAGGCAACCATGAGTAACAGACTTGCTCTGCATAGTAATTGTTTCATCTTTTCTTTCCTTTTACTGATTAAAAACCTAAATCTACTTCAAACTCGTCGCCCTCTTGGTCGCCCTTGTCTTCGTAGTCTTCCTCTTGTGAACCGTTATGGGGCGTAACTGTAGAGCAGATTAATTGATTGTTTTCTGCTTCTATGACCTCACACCACGGTGCAAGATAAGGGAGCTTGATTTCCTGATTTCTTTTCATCTTTCTAATTGTTTTGAGTGAATAAAATTGAAGTAATTTCTGCCTTTCCGCACCATGCAAATGGGCATGAAAAAGCGAACAAAGGGAACTCCTGTGAGCCCTTTGTTTATGGGGGATACGACACGCTTCGCGCGCGCGTATGTGAAAATGTTTAAAGTGTTATCTGACTGGCGGTGCGAATGTGTGTGTGTGTGTGTGTGTTACACTTTTTTCTGGTGTATGCAAATATAAAGCGTTAAAAGATGCAGAAAAACACACTTTCTTCTGCACCGCATTCATCGTCGTATGATGGTTACTTATTTGCTTCATGGCGGCAAAGGTAAGCAAAGTTTGTGAAACGCCCAAAGGTTTTCTTAAAAAAGGACGTAACCTGCACGATGGTTCCCTACGAGCGGGGGGAAAAGAAAACGGGGACAAACCGTTGCCAGATGTCCCCGTTAGTGTAGTGAAAGAGGC
>NZ_GL397214.1:1847080-1920404 GCF_000146675.1 Hoylesella marshii DSM 16973 = JCM 13450 | reverse complement strand
AGGAAACATTTTTCCAAAAGCGAGTGCAAAGGTAGAACTATTTTTTCTAACCTCCAAATCTTTTTAAAGGAAAAATCAATTCAACCTTAAAAAAATCACGGAAACCATTTCTATTCGGTCTGTACTCATCCTTTAAACCATTGATTCCCATGCTTTTGAGAGGATGATTATCAACTATTCAATGAATTGCGATGAGGTATTATTCCACAACAATTTCCATTTCGGTATTTTGCGGAACATCTTTGTGGGGCGACTCGCTTGCCGGTTGCTGCTTCAACCGACCGTCTTTGTCGAACAACCCATAAGTAGTACGCAGCACGATGAACTCCGTTCGCCGGTTTAGTTGGTTGCATACGTCCTGCCGCGAGGCATCCAACCGCTTGATATAGCTTTCCGACAACACGTCGCCCTCTTTCATCCACGGATAGCGTTCTGTGAGTTTGCGCCGTATTATCTTAGGGCGTTCCTTGCCGTAACCCACGGGCGAGAGCCTGTCTTTTGCGATGCCGTGTGCCACGAGGTAAGCCGTTACCGCCTCCGCCCTACGTTGCGATAACACCTTATTATATATATCCGACCCTCGGTAATCGCAATGTGCCCGCAACTCGATGGTCACATGCGGATTTTCCTGCAAGAGTTTCACCAGTTCATCGAGTGCCGCGGTCGATTCGGGACGCAGTGTAGCGCGATTGAAATCATAGAAGATATTGTCTATCAGTACGGGTGCCGTGATGGAAGCGAGGGGGAACTGAAGCACATACTCTTCCGACTTCTCTGCTGCAGGCACACGCAGCGTCTCTTGATGGTTGAGGAACCCCTTGCAGGTGGCCATGAAAACATAGTCTACACCGGCAGTTACCTCCTGTTGGAACGACCCATCTCCTTTCACGTTCAGCTTGAGATTCGTACCATCGTTGCCAACCATATACACTTGTGCAGCCGTCAGTTCGTAGCCTTCCTGTTCGTAAACCCATCCTTTCACCGTCTGTATGATTTCGGGATTCTCAAACGAATAGATGTGATCCCATCCTCTTGCATCGCCTCGATTGGAAGAAAAGAAACCACGGTTGTGCAGTCCTTCAAACGTCATACCGAAGTCATCGCCCTGCGAATTGAGTGGATAGCCCGGATGTTCCACATGCCATCGACGGTTGTCTTTTATCTTTGCCACATAGATATCGAGCCCTCCCATCCCGGGAAAGCCATCCGATGAGAAATAGAGGTCACCGTTGGGACGAAACGTAGGAAACTCTTCATTGCCCGCAGTGTTGATGGGTTCGCCGAGATTCTCTACCCCGCCGAAGCCAGCCGATGTGATGCGGATGCGCCAAAGGTCAAGTCCGCCCTTTCCACCGGGCATGTTCGATGTGAAATAGAGCCACTGACCATCGGGCGAGATGGCCGGATGAGCATAAAGGGAAAGTGTGTCGCGTGTGATTTCGGCTATCGTCGCTTTGCCCCAAGAGGCATCTGCACGGGTTGAAACAGCAATCTTCGCATAGCGCGGAGCTACGGGGTCTGACGTACATTGCGTGAGATACATCTCCCGTCCGTCGGGGGTAAAGGCGCAGGAGCCTTCGTCGTACTCGGTATTCAGCGACCCTTCCACGGCATGTGGCTTCATCCACACCCCTCGGTCGTTCTTTTCCGATACAAAGATATCGCCTGCTTTCATGCCTGTAATGTCGCTGACCTCTGTGCCGAGTGCCTCTTTCCGTGTGGATGTAAAGTAGAGACGGTCGTATGAATCGCCTGCCAATACGGGCGAAAAGTCTGCCCGCTGCGAGTTAAACACGTCCATCCGTTTCACGATATAACGCGAACCTTCTTGTTTGAGCTGAGGTGCTATCGTAGCCGACTGTAGTCCGATGCGTGCCGCCACATGGCCGGGCACCGAATCGAGCACGGCTTTAAACTCGGTGGCAGCAGCTTTGTAATCGCCGCTTTTCAGGAGTTGTGCGCCTAAGGCGACACGCGTGTCGATGTCTCGGTGCCCATATCTTATGGCGTTTCGATAAGCGGCTACTGCCCGCTGGGCAGCATTTAGTTTCTCGTAGCTCTGCGCCATTCGCAACGCCACCTGTGCCCGTCGCCCCCGTTCCTTTGCAGGCAGTCGCGTATAGGCCTGTTTGAATCTCACGGATGCTTCATGGTATTCACCTAAAGAAAAAGCTTTTTCCCCGCGTTTTATGTCTTGCTCGGGGCCGCAACCACAGAGCAGAAATATCGTAAGTAGTCCTGATAAAAGAAATTCCTTGCTGCGCATCATCTTTAAACTTTATCCTTACAACGCAAAAAACGGCCGTTTATTTCCTTGCTCCCTTTATTTAACCCATCTTACCCCACACAGGCATCGCATTCGTTGCACAGCGGTTTCTACAAGAAAAGAACGGGAGAGAGGAGCTATTCGTAAACTATTGAAATACAAACAAATAGAGATTCGTTTTTAAAAGCATACCTTTGACACGCTCAAAACTATGCTTTAAGCGTGTGAGAGCTATGGTATGACACGCTCAAAGCTATGCTCTTTCGCTACAGGACTGTAGCATGCACTGTTTCAGTGTTTGCCTAACACTTCATGCAATGATAATATGTCATCCATAGAAAAGGGTAGATGGAGCCGTCTCATGGCTCATTCAGATTTATAAATCTATCACCCATTCATTGTAAACACCTACTTATTTTCGTATCTTTGCAGACATATCAACCGAAGAAAAATGATGAAAATCGGCTATGATGCCAAGCGAATCGTGCGCAATGGCACAGGATTGGGCAGCTACGGGCGCACACTCATCAATGCACTCTCTGCCTCCGAACCCGAGCTCAACTTGTATCTCTATGCACCAGACCGCGGCCGCGAAGAGCTGAGAAACCAGATACAGATGCGCGAAAACGTGCAGATGATATTCGCCGAACACCTGCATTGGCGGCTGCAAAAGGACTATTGGCGCACACGGGGCATTGTGAAAGAGCTGGTGAACGACGGCATCGACCTCTTTCATGGCCTGTCGGGAGAACTTCCGAGCGGACTTCGGCGGGCGGATATACGCAGTGTCGCTACCATCCACGACTTGATTTTCCTGCGTCATCCCGAATATTACAACCGCATAGATGTCATGATTTACGCCCATAAATTCAGACGAACATGCCGCGAAGCCGACCGTATCATTGCCATCAGCGAGTGTACCAAACGCGACATCTTAGCCTTTTCCGACTTTCCCGAAGAACGTATCGATGTGGTGTATCAGAGCTGCGGCCTGCGTTTCGGCGAACCGGCCAACGATGAAAGCCTCTCGGCTGTGCGCCGGAAGTATCATCTGCCGTCGCGATATGTTTTGAATGTAGGCACAATAGAAGAGCGGAAAAACGTGCTTCAGGCAGTCATGGCGCTGGAGAAGCTCCCCGCCGATGTGTCGCTGGTCGTCGTCGGACGGAGTACGAACTATGCACAACGGGTGCTGAAATACGCCTCGAAACACGGACTTTCCGAACGCGTAAGGATGATTCACGGGCTTGCCGACGAAGAGTTACCCTGCATTTACCAAATGGCGGAGGCCTTTGTCTATCCTTCGCGCTATGAGGGGTTTGGCATTCCGATTATCGAAGCCATACAGAGCGGCCTGCCTGTTGCAGCCTGTACGGGGTCTTGCTTAGAAGAGGCAGGTGGCCCCGATTGCCTCTACGTTGACCCAGACGATGCCAACGGCTTAGCCGCTGCCATCGGACAACTGCTCAAAGGCAGCGCGGGACGCGAAGAGCGTATTGCACGCAGCAGAGATTACGTGAGGCGATTTGAGAATGCCGACGTTGCCCGACAGATAAAAGCGGTGTATGAAAAGTTGCGGCCGACGGTCGGAGAGCACGACTATCGACAGCCCAATATCTCGAGATAAAAATCAATATAAGCAGAGGCGGCCTTGTCCCAATCAAACTTCCGCACATGGGCAAGGATGTGGCGACGCTTTGCCTCTGGGTCATTTTCATAATCTTTCATGCCTTCCATCACGTCAGCGGCCATGCTGCGGGGGTTCAACTCTGTGAAATAATAGGCAGCATCGCCTCCTATCTCCGGCAACGAGGTGAGCGACGAGATGAAACAAGGTTTGCCGAAGGTCATTGCTTCGGCAACAGGCAGACCGAAACCCTCGCTTCTTGAGGGAAAGAGAAACGCCTTGCAGCCCTTGTAAAGAAAGGCTTTTCTTCCTGAATCCACACATCCCACGAAACGAATATTGGTCAATCGATAGCGTTCAACTAAGCGATACAAGTATTGGGTGTAAGCGGTGCTGCCGCGTCCGGCCACTACAAGGAACTCGTTGGGCAGATATCGCATCATCTCCACCAAGAGATGCACGTTTTTCTTGTTGTCCAACCCCGACACACAAAGGAAATATCGGTCGGGAATGCCTTCCACTTTCTCCTGCGGAAGCTGCGTCTGGTCGGTCACACCGTTGAGAATTACGCGTGCCGGTACATGGATATCGAAATGTTTTTTCACATCTTCTTGTGTGAAATGGGAAATAAAAGAGAGGTGTGTGGCATGGTTCAGTGTGCGTTGTATCCGCTTCCTTTTCTGCTCTATCTTGCTTTTCGGTATGCCGTTATGAAAGAAATTCACGTCGTGTATGGTCACAAACGTGTAGCGGGAAAGGCATGTGCGCAGTCTGGGCAGTTGCTGCGTCCAGTGTACGAGGTCTGCTCGGGGGAAGAAAAAACGTTTGATAAACGCCGGCAACGGACAGTTCAGCAAATGATAACGCCACTTCCAAAGCGTGATGTATTCCACGTCGGTGCCATAGAAACCTTTCTTACCCGGGGGCACGAGGAAACAGACCGTCACGCCATAGTCAGCTTTCAGGGCGGCTGCCCGTGCTCCGATACGCAAGGCAATGTTGTGCTCAAACTCGCCGAGACCCACATAAGGCTTGGCAATGTCATACAGATAGACGGCTATTCGCTTTTCTCGCTCCATGTTTTCTTCGGTTTTTCAATAACAGGGAAAAGGGCAGAGGCGGGTTATGGATATTGGGATTCCGATACTTTGGCCAAGCCCACTTTCTTCAATAGCCGTCTTAGAAGATAGCGCTTATACTTCTTTCTCACCTCAGGTAGCCACTCCGTGTAGCTCCGTTCGGTATCGAACACAACTTCGCCATGCAGATTCGGCACCATGCGGGGGGTCATATAGTCATCGCCAATCTCACCTTTCAGGTATTCGTCATAACATTTCGGGGCAGGAATCTTCATGTCTTCAAAATCCAACCACACCGTTTCATCAAACAAACTGCGGGACATGACATGGCGATAGCCGCTAAACGTGATTTCCGCCACTTCTTTGCTGGCATTGGCCGGCTGTGCCCTCACAATGTCTTCTGCCTGTCCGTAGAGGGTTGCCCATCCGTGTTTGTGCACCAGATAGCGGGCTTTGAGTTTACGAAAGATTTGGAACAGACGGCCGGAATACAGTATATTCATGTTTTTTGCCTTGAGCAGTTTCAGCCGTTTCTTATGGTTTTTTGCCACCCGTTGCCGTGTTTCAGGGTCTTCTGGCACGCCGTCGAGCACGAAAATATCGATGAAGATACCTTGGTTAAACGGTTGGAAAGAGTCTGACGGACGAATGCCCGTGGTGTTGGTGTTGCGGAATTGAGCGTGTCCGCGGAAGTAATCAACGTCCGTATAGGCTGTTTGCAGGAAATAAGGGGCATGAAAATCGCTGTTGCCTATACGGTTCATACGGTCGTAATCCTCACGAAGCATGCAGAGGTCTATGTCGTCGTCCCATGGAATAAAGCCCTGATGACGCACTGCTCCCAAGAGTGTGCCGCCATCCGCCCAACACTTTAAGCCGTTACGCTGGCAGAAATCAAGAAATTCGTGCAACAAATCCAGCTCAACTTTCCAGATCTTTTTCATCTCGGCCGACACGTAATAACCGTCTCTGTACTCGCCATCCATATTCAAAGCCATATCGTTTCGTTTTAGGTTCTCATGGTTGCAAAGTTAAACATATTTGTCAGAAAAATGCCCATTGCGCCCCTTTTTAACCCAAAAGGGTAAATAAGCGGTCTTATGACCGATTGGGGTTGATAGCGTGCATCTGTCTCTATGCCTCAATACACCTTATTATATATAGTGAGAAAGCATGGTTTTCCTGAGCTTATACATATGTTTATACAGTTCTTTATACATATAATCCTTGACAAAGGTCTACAGATATTATATCTTTGCACATGTAAACAGGATGACAGTATATCTGCCATGAACACAAAAAAACAAAACACATGAAAAACAAAAGAAAACAACAAATGCTGACCGAGCATTTTTCATTACAAGAAATGGTACGCTCGGGTACGGCCATCAGGTTGCGAATCGACAACCATCCCACTGAGGCCGACATTGAAAGGATGAGACTGCTTTGCGAAAACGTATTGGAACCTTTGCGACGAAGGTTTGGTGTCATCAGGATAACAAGCGGTTTCAGGTGCAAAGAGCTGAACAAGGCCATCGGTGGCGACAAGTATTCGCAACATCTGCGGGGAGAGGCCGCCGACATACATGTCTCTAATCAAGAGGTGGGGCGGAAGATGTATGATTTCATCAAAACCCATTGTCGATTTGACCAACTGCTCTTTGAGCATTCCATGACAAACGGTGCCTGCTGGCTACACGTATCTTTCAAAGCCGGCAAGCAAAGCGCAAGGATGCAAGCCGTGGTCTTTTACAGGGCGGCATGACTGCATAAAGACCGTGAAAAACACCTGCCGAGACACAGAAAACACTGCTCTTATGTGAAGAAAACACAACAGAGCACACCTTAAAAAGGAATAACGGAACAAACCGACGACATCTGTATCAGGATAAAAGAGTTAATACCGGTTCATACTCGCACTGCAGTCCGTAGATTGCAAAGATGCTCCGAATGCCGAATCCGTTTGAACTGTATTGTATCATCATTATTTATTCACTTTAAAAAAGAAAGGAGACCGATATGGCAATCTTATATAAGCTGTATCAGGAGAAGCGTCAGCATTCTCCCAACAAAAACAAATGGTATGCCCGTGCGATACACAACGGGACAATCAACCTCAACACTCTGGCTACAATCATGCAGCGTAACTGCACAGTTAAGAAATCGGACATACTCGCGGTACTGTCCGAACTCGTGGAAGTCATGCAAGACCAATTGCAGCAATCCATGCGTGTCAAGATAGACGGCTTAGGTTCGTTTAAATTAGGTCTGAGGTCGAGACCGGCGGAAAGCGTCGCACAGTTCTCTCCGAACAAGCATATCGTGGGTATGCGTGTAAACTTCCAGCCGGAGGTAAAGATAGACCGAAAGAACCACACGCGTGCCATCGTCTTCCTAAGCGGTGCTAAAGTGCAGGAAACGGCTAAGAATACCGTTATTGCACAAAAGACACCGAAACCCGGACATTAAAGGAAAGACAACAATCGTCATCAATTATGTTAAACCAAGAAAGGAGAAAAAACCATGAAAACATCTGTATGGAAAACGATTATCAAGACTATCATCGCCGTAGCTACTGCCATTTTGGGCGTTATCAGTGCGAGGCCAGACAAGAATGAAGATTGATAAGAAACGCTGTGAAGAGGTAATTATCTTGCTGCGAATTGTGGTTCTGATTGCCTCGCTGATAGTGATTATCAGTTGCAGCGTATGGTTGAGCTGAGTGAATACTCATTGAGCCTCTCTCTCTTCCTTTCCCGCAAAAAGACCGTAAGAAAATGTCATTGACATGATTCGGGCTTCGACAGCGAGAAAGCAGGGAGAGGGGATTTTTTTGTAAGTAAACGTTCATTATTCATTACCTATGTCTTTAGCGGGCGATACGACTGATGGGAGAGGGAGAGACGGAGGGATGGGAAAGTCATTCACATTTTTTTCGTACCTTTGCAACATGTATCTTTCCGAGAATCCCGTCAGTGCCGACGAACTGTTCGACCGTCTTTCCACCCTTACCAAACCAACAGATACCGAGCAGCCTCACGCCAACAGCGTCCTGCACGAGGTGTTGGCAGCTGCTTGCCATGAAGGAACGAAAGAGACGCATACGGGCTTCGGCAACCTGTTCTCGCAAGTAGATTTCCTTTGCAAACGGCACCATGTGGCACCGGAAGACATGGCTGCCATTCAGAAGATGCGGCGCGATTCCAATCGTTCCGCCCTGCTCTCGCGCGAAGAACTGTTGAGCGATGTGCGCGCAGCAGCCGTCTTTGTATCAGCCGTCTTTGGGGTGCACATCCCATCGCTGCTGGTGGGACGATTGCCGGCGGTCTATCACTGGGAGAAAACCCATCGCAAAACCGACATCCGCTGCATTCGCTGCATCGTGCAGACATGGGACGCAGAAACTATCTGCGCCATAGCTGACCGCGACGGACAACAGACCGCAATACGAATCGACACTTCCGACGAGACTTTCGCCTACCTGCATGACCTACTTCACGAGGGGATGCAACTCAATCTGCTCGACTGCGAATGCGCTAAAGGAGACATCGTCGTGCCGGCACTCATCGTGGTGGAACCCGACTACCTCGTAGACATCAGTACCATCGCCCGCTGTTTCACGGAATACGGACATCATCCGCTGGCCTATTGGGTGAACCGGATGATGCCAATTGCCAACACGCAAGCCATTCTTCTCGGACATTTCGCCGGCAGCGCACTCGACGACATGGTGAACGACGCAACGGACTACGATTGGCAACAGACCTTTCGCAACAGTTTCAAAGAGAAAGCACTCGAATACACCGCTTGCGAAGACCTCAACGAACGGGAAGATTTCCGACAAGCTGCGGCCAGACAGGCCGCCAACATTCGACAGATAGTAGACGAACTCTTCAATCAATATGACCGCCGGAAAGCCATTCTTGAACCCTCATTCGTTTGCGAACGGCTCGGCATTCAGGGACGTGTAGACCTGATGACGACCGACTTTCGCCTGCTCGTGGAACAGAAATCGGGAAGAAACTATGCCATCGAACGCCAACGCCCCAACGCTTTCGGCAGTTTTCAGAAAGAAGACCACTACGTGCAGTTGCTGCTCTATAGTGGCATGCTCCGGCAGAACTTCCATCTTTCGGGGCGTCAATCAGACATCCGACTCCTTTATTCTCGCTATCCGCTGCCCAGCGGTTTAGTGGTCGTCAGCTATTACCGCAAGCTCTTCCACGAGGCCATCCGCTTCCGCAACGCACTCGTGGCCAACGAATATGCCATTGCCCGCAACGGATTCGAATCTATCTTGGATAGTCTCACACCCGAGACGCTGAACGAAAGAAGACGTGCCGACACGCTCTTCACGCGCTATCAATATCCGCAAATCGCTGCCGTCACCGAACCGCTCCGGCATCTTTCATCGCTCGAACGCGCCTACTTCTGCCGCATGATGACTTTCGTTACACGCGAACAACTCTTGTCGAAAGTCGGCGCACAGGAGGGTATGGGCAACAGCACCGCTGACCTCTGGACGATGCCACTCTCTGTGAAAAAAGAGACGGGAAACATCTATATGGGGTTGACTGTCATTGAACGGACATGCAGCACCAGCTACAGCGGCTACGATACCATTGCACTCGCCGTGCCCGAACAGGGCGAAGACTTCCTGCCCAACTTCCGAACGGGAGATATGGTTTATCTCTATGCCTATCCCAAAGACAGCGAACCCGATGTCAGACAGGCCATTCTCTTCCGCGGTGTGTTGGAGAGCATCGCGACCGAACGCCTTGTCGTCCATCTCAACGACGGGCTCCAAAATCCCCATCTACTGGATGAAGTGAGCAAGGGGGGGAAGGTTTTCGCTATCGAACATAGCGGCAGCGATGCCACAGCGAACAGTGCAGTACGCGGTCTGCATGAGTTCGTCACCTCGCCGACGGAACGCAAAGCGCTACTACTTGGACAGCGACCGCCGCAATGTGATGCAACGGCCAAGCTCTCACGAAGCTATCATCCTCATTATGACGATGTGTTGCACCGTGCCAAACAAGCGAAAGACTATTTCTTGCTGGTCGGTCCGCCGGGCACAGGAAAGACTTCCATGGCTTTGCAATATCTCGTGAAAGAGGAATTGGCCACAGACGGTACGGATGCCTCTATCCTACTGACAGCTTATACCAACCGTGCAGTGGACGAGATTTGCGGCATGCTGGCCGATACTCATCTTCCTTTTATTCGGTTGGGCAATGCCTACACCTGCGACCAACGTTTCCTTCCGTACCTCCTGCGGCAAGCTGTGGACGACTGTCCGCAACGCTCGGCAGTGCGCGAACGACTGCTGTCCACCCCCATCATCGTGGGCACGACCTCTACACTGCAATCCCGTCCGTTCCTCTTCGACCTGAAAAGATTCTCACTGGCCATTGTAGATGAGGCCGGACAGATACCCGAACCCGGACTGATAGGTCTGCTGGCCTCTCATCGGGGATCAGACGCTCTGCCCGATATTGCACGTTTCATCCTCGTGGGAGACCACAAGCAATTGCCCGCTGTGGTGCAACAGAATCCTGCCGACACAGTGGTGAACGATGTGCAACTGCATCGTATCGGCCTTGAAGATTGCCGTGAGTCGCTCTTTGAGCGTCTTTTACGCCTCGAACGGCGAGCCGGCCGCAACGCTTTTGTCGGTATTTTGCACCGACAAGGACGCATGCATCCCGATATTGCGGACTTTCCCGTGCGTTTTTTCTATGCCGAAGAGGCTTTGATACCGGTGCCCTGTGCGCATCAAACAGAACCGGAACTTGGCTACCGGCTGCCTGCACAAGATGCTCTTGACAAGCTGCTGAAGACGCAACGCATGCTCTTTCTTCCCTCATCGCCGAGCGATTCGCCGAACATTTCCGACAAAGTGAACCCACAAGAGGCCGCTATTGTCTGCGATTTATTACGTCGCCTGCATCGTTTCTACGGTGATGCGTTCGACCCAACACGTACGGTTGGTATCATTGTGCCCTACCGTAACCAGATTGCTATGATACGGCGAGGCATTGAAAGGCTCGGTATCGAGTCGCTCAATGAGATAACCATCGACACGGTAGAACGCTATCAAGGCAGCCAACGCGATGTCATCATCTATTCATTCACTGTCACCCATCGCTACCAGCTTGATTTCCTTACAGGCAATTGCTTCGTGGAAAACGGGCGTATCGTCGACAGGAAACTGAACGTCGCCCTCACTCGTGCCCGTAAACAATTGATTCTTACGGGTTGCCTTTCCGTCCTTTCTGCCAACACCCTTTTCCGCCAACTTATCCAGCACATTCGTCAACGGGGAGGATTTGTAACATCAATGTCTGCGGTAGACATCTGTTCCGCTAATTCCCATAGACTTTAGAACTACGGAAGCACGGCAGCAAAAAGGCAGAAGATATTTTGCCGTCTCCGTATTTTACCGTATTTTTGCAACGGTAATTCCATCTTATTATATCTTCAACACAGAGTTATGAAAACAAAATCTATCTTTCTGTTATTCCTTAGTATACTCATCGTTTCCTGTACAGGTAGCCATCGACGCGGAACCGAGCAGGGAGATACCCTGAAACTGAAATACGCAGAACATCTGAACCTCGTGAAATACGACGGCTATACTGTGGCAACATTGGTAGACCCATGGAAGAAAGGCCGCACATTGCATACATATGTGCTCGTACCCCGTGAGGGTGAGCTACCCGAAAAGCTACCCCAAGGTACCGTTATCAGAACTCCTATCCGCTCGTCGGTGGTCTTCACAAGCGTACATTGCAGCCTTTTCATGATGCTTGGAGCACAAAACGCTATCAAAGGAGTATGCGATTTAGGTTATATCAACCTGCCTTGGATACGCAAAATGGCAGCAACAGGGCGCATCGCCGACTGCGGGAACAGCATGCAGGCCGACGTAGAACGCATCATAGACATCAAACCCGATGTCTTGCTGGTGTCTCCTTTCGAGAACAGCGGCGGTTACGGACGCCTTGAAGAAGTGAATATCCCCATTGTGGAATGCGCCGACTATATGGAAACCTCTGCCCTCGGACGTGCTGAATGGATGAAGTTTTACGGCTTATTGACAGGTCGCGAGCAACAGGCCGACAGTCTTTTCGCCGTGGTAGATGCCAATTACAAAGCGTTGAAAGCAGAGGCAGCGAAGTCGAAAGTGAGCCGTTCGGTGATTACCGAACGCAAGATGGGTGCCGTATGGTATGTGCCGGGCGGACAAAGCGTGCCCGGGCGCCTGCTGAAAGATGCCGGCGCACGTTATGCCTTTGCAGATGTGAAGCAGAGCGGAAGCCTTTCGCTACCTTTTGAAACAGTGCTCGACAAAGCCGGAGAGGCAGACGTATGGCTCTATAAATACAACGACCATCCTGCCAATTACAAGGAACTATCAGCCGAATTCGAAGGTTACACACGTATGAAAGCCTTTAAAATGAAGCAGATTTACGGCTGTAATACCTCCCGTATCCCGTATTTCGAGGAAGCACCGTTCCGCCCCGACTATCTGTTACGCGACATCATACACATTGTTCACCCCGATTTGAAACCCGTGAAACTAAGATACTACAGCCTGTTACCATGAACAAGGGACATCGCTACTGCCTTCTTTTCACACTGGCTATCGTCGTTCTTTTTGCGGTAAACCTTGTTGTAGGTTCTGTTCGCATACCCATTGTCGATATTGTCGACATCCTTTTCGGCACGGGAGGCCAAAAAGAGAGTTGGCGCTACATTGTGCTGGAATCGAGATTGCCGCAATCCATCACCGCTATACTTACCGGAGCCGCCCTTGCAGTGAGCGGACTGATGTTGCAAACGGCGTTTAAGAATCCGTTGGCAGGTCCTTCCATCTTCGGTATTAACGGAGGAGCAGGCTTAGGCGTAGCCCTTGTCATGTTGCTGATGGGTGGCAGTATCACGGTTTCTTCGGTTAGTTTTACGGGATTCATTGCCGTTTTGTTAGCTGCATTTGCAGGGGCAATGGCGGTAACAGGCATTATTTTCGTGTTCTCTACGCTGGTGAAAAACAATGTGATGTTGCTCATTATAGGCATCATGATAGGTTATCTCTCCAACTCTTGTATCTCTCTTCTCAACTTCTTCGCTACCGAAGAGGGAGTAAAGAGTTATCTCGTGTGGGGCATGGGAAACTTCGGCGGTGTTACGATGACACAGATGCCGGTGTTTGCCGGTGTAACGCTGTTGGGGCTCTTGGGTTCTCTTCTGCTTATAAAACCTTTGAATGCCTTGCTATTGGGAGAGCAATACGCAGAGAATTTAGGTGTAAACATCGTGCGGGTGCGCAACCGTCTGCTTATCGTAACGGGACTTCTTACCGCTGTTACCACGGCTTTCTGCGGACCGGTGGCCTTTATCGGTTTGGCTGTTCCGCAGGTGGCGCGACTGTTGCTCACCACCGACAACCACCGACAACTGCTTCCTGCCACCTTGTTATTAGGTGCCGTGGTGGCGCTTCTCTGCAATGCCATCTGCTATTTGCCCGGCGACCTCGGCATGATTCCTCTCAATGCCGTTACTCCCATCTTAGGAGCACCTGTCATTATCTATGTCATTGCCAAGAACCGTTCATAAATCATGGCAAAAAGAAGACGCTTACCCTCTTGCGTGAGAGTAAGCGTCTGTTTCTTTTTGTGCGAGGTCAGTCGTCAAGAGAGAAGAGCGGGTCGTCTTGCGTGAGCATCGTTGGTTTCTGCTCAGCCATTGTTCGAATCTTCTCAGACACAAACCGCGTGTCGACCACCAAGCGGAACATGTATTCATTGAACCACCGTCCGGTCATGACGATACAGCCGTTGTGTCCGTTGGTAGCTCCCCAACTGTTCTCCACTTTCCACTTCACGGGCTTTCCGTTGGCATCCAAATCTACGGCTGTCAACGTCATGGCATGGGTGCTTCCGCTGTCGTAGGTATCTATGCGCTCGGCCTTATTCATGCCGAACTTTACGCCGAAGAGCGTGCCGTAGTCGTAGTTGTCGAGGTCGGAATAGCCGCGGGTACGGTCGAGTTGTTTACCCACGTCGTAAGAACTGTACATCTTGTGTCCGGCCTTTAGCGAAGCCACAGCCACTTCGGCCACCTCATCCATCGGCAGGTTCAGGTATTTCCAGTTGTGTCCGTCATAGGTATGGCGATCGTATTCTATTTCGTAAGTCTTGTAATAAGGACGGCGCGGGTCGTTCATCAGCATGATGTAGCGACCGTCGAGCGATTCGCCCACTGTTTCTTTGAAGAACGATTGCGGCGTATACGTCTTCAGCGGTGTAACGGCTTTGCCGTCTTTGTTTTTAAAGGCGTAGCTGAATGTCTTTACGGGCTCGCCCAACGAGAGTGCCAACATGCGATAGACGGTAGACAGCATTTTGGTCTTCTCGGCATTGATCGCATCGGCCTTGCGACCTTCGCCTACCATGCGACGCAGTTGCAGTCCGTATTCGCGCAACTTCGACGAGATGAGACGCGACATGCGCGACGTGTTTTCGGCCGAATAAGTTTCCGGCATCGCCTCTTTCGGCACCAACCCATACTTATCGGCCAAGTCGATGATACCGCAGAAAGTGCCGCCGTCGTTCAGCGGAGCCTTGAAGAAGAAGCGCACCTTGGGGTCGTCTATCGGCTTCTTTGCCGTCTCGATAACGCCTTGCAAGAAGAGGTTTGCCTTCTCCAGCTGGTCCCAGAAAGCCAGATAAACGTGCGAATATTCCAACGTGAGCGAATCGGTGCGCAACGCGAAGTCAGACCGCAGCACGTTCATTCCCGAGAACATCCAGCAACGTCCGCTGCTCTTTTGGTCTTGGATGTTCTGCTTCTTCGTCTCCACGCTGAAGTAACCGTCTACCGCACCGCTGTTAGCATGGTTTCGGGCTAAGTTGTCGATGGAATTGGAAGCCATGGCATTGAATAGTGCCTTGTCGGCCGTGCCGTTGGCCACGCTCTTTTGAATTTCACTCAGCATCTGCGGCGAGATGCCTCCACGTTTGGTCTGGGCACACACGAAGCCTGCCATAGCGAGGCATACGCCCGCAATCAATAGTTTTTTGTTCATTGTTGTATTGTGTTAATAGTGTTAGTAAATCGGCAAACAGGATGGTGCACGAAGCGGTTGTTGCCATAGAGCCGCCTGTCGCCCACCGGATGCAAAGATAAGGTTTTTATCGGACATGCACAAACCGGCCTGCCTATTAAGCGGGCTTATTCTTCCTCGTTCAAAGCGGAGGCTCATCGCAAACGCCCACCATTGAAATGCTGTCGGGGGGGGTCTGCCGAATATCCTGTGCATGAACGCACGTGGCGAAGCATTTAAGCCCCAAAATGCCCAAGCGCAGAGCGGTCAGAACGCGAAAAACTATCATCGGAATGTTCCGATGACAGAAAAGAAACAAAAAATTATCATCGGGATGTTCCAATGACAGAAAAAAACTAAAAATTATCATCGGGATGTTCCGATGATAAAAAAGAAACTAAAAATTATCATCGGGATATTCCGATGACAGAAAAGAAACTAAAAACTGTCATCGGCCACTGCGGATGACAGAAAATAAGAGCCGGAAGTGCTTTTCGTGAGAGATTTTGGTCTCTCGTTTCCTCTTCTCTTCGCATTGCTACTGTTTTTTTGCTTCGCCGGCAGCTCCCGACTTCTCGCCGGCGGCACTCCCCAATGTTTTCATCGCCGTGCACTACCGGCATGGCCGATTTCTCGCCCTCCGTGGGACTTCTGTCCGACATCGCTTCCCCATAAAGACGGGATTTCCGGCCGATAATTCAACGGAAAGGCTTATCTTTGCAGCATTTCTTAGCAAAAACAAAACCCTGAAACATGAAAATATTGATAACAGGAGCCAGCGGTTTCATAGGCAGCTTCATCGTGGAGCATGCGCTGAAAGAAGGCATGGAAGTATGGGCGGGAATCAGGCGGAGCAGCTCGCGCGCCTATCTCACAGACAGGCGAATCCACTTCCTTGAGCTTGACCTCTCGGACGCAGGCAAGTTAAAAACCGCACTCGAGGGGCAATGCTTCGACTATGTGGTGCATGCCGCCGGTGCAACGAAATGTCTGCATGAACACGACTTCTACAAGACCAATACCGAGGGCACCATCCACTTGGCGGAGGCTTTGATGGAAACCCATAAAAACCTAAAGAAATTCGTCTATATCAGTAGCCTCAGCGTGTTCGGACCTATCCGCGAACAACAACCGTACACCGACATCACGGCCGACGACATCCCCCGTCCCAATACGGCCTACGGACGCAGCAAACTATCCGGCGAGAACTATCTGGACAGCCTTGGCGACCGACTTCCCTGCGTAACGCTGCGCCCCACGGGCGTATACGGACCGCGCGAACACGACTATTTCCTCATGGCACGCAGCATCAAAGGGCATACCGACTTCGCCGTGGGCTATCGGCCGCAGGTACTCACGTTTGTCTACGTAAGCGATGTAGTGCAGGCCGTGTTCCTCGCCTTGGAGAAAGGCCATGCCGGCAGCAAATACTTCCTGAGCGATGGCCACATATACGCCTCGCGCACCTTCAGCGACCTCATCCGCCAAGAGCTGGGCAACCCATGGCTCCTGCGCATCAAAGCCCCCATCGCGGTGCTGCGCCTCGTCACCCTCTTCGGCGAATACATCGGCAGACTGCGCGGCAAAGTGACGGCATTGAACAACGATAAATACCACATCATGAAGCAACGCAACTGGCGATGCGACATCACGCCGGCCTGCCGCGAGCTGGACTACCGACCCCAATACGATTTGGCACGCGGCGTGAAAGAAACCATCGCGTGGTATCGACAAAACGGATGGCTATGAACAAACTCTGGCAATACTTCAAGCCCGAAGCAAAACCCCGCAAAGGACTGCTCGGCCTCGAATGGCCCATGGCAGGATATTGGGTGTTCACACTCCTCATTATCCTCTTTGCTTATACCAAACTGCAAAACCCCGACTCCATGATATGGGGACGAGTGCGCATTGCAGCAATGACCGCAGGACTGTGGGCTGTGTACAGAATGTATCCTTGCAGAATGACCCTCTTGGCACGAGTCGCAGGACAAATGGCGCTACTCGCGTGGTGGTATCCCGATACCTATGAAATCAACCGCCTGCTCCCCAACCTCGACCACCTGTTCGCCACATGGGAGCAGTCTCTCTTCGGATGCCAGCCGGCGTTGCTCTTCCATTCCACATTCTCACATCCCGTGGTCAGCGAACTGATGGACATGGGCTACGCCTCTTACTTTCCCATGATGGTACTCGTGGTACTCTTCTACTTCCTCTTTCGATACGACGATTTCCGACGCGCCTCCTTCGTGCTCATCGGTTCGTTCTTCATCTACTACTCCCTCTATGTGCTCATTCCCGTTACCGGTCCGCAGTATTACTATCCGGCGGTGGGCTTCAATGAGATTGCACGGGGCATCTTCCCCAATCTTCACGACTATTTCTATAACCACAGCTACCGCATGGTTAGCCCGGGGTACACCGACGGATTCTTCTACCAGATGGTAGAGAGCGCCCACGAAGCCGGCGAGCGTCCCACCGCAGCCTTCCCAAGCAGTCATGTCGGCGTGAGCACCATTGTCATGCTGTTGGCATGGCACAGCCGCAACCGTCGCCTCTTTATCTGCCTCATCCCATTCTACGTGTTGCTCTGTCTCTCCACCGTTTACATCTATGCCCACTACGCTATCGACGTGCTGGGCGGATGGCTCACCGGCCTCACACTCTACTTCTCGATGATGAAAGCCGGAAAGCGATGGGCATGAATATATACGCAAAAAGAATCTCATCCTACACGACGATGTGACTATCATTCATCACTTGCGCTGTAGGATGAGATTCTTTTTATTTTGTTATATCAAACTTTATTATAAAAAGTCTGTACCTAACGAATTACTTGCCGAGAACCGGCTGCAAACGTGCAACCCGCTGTTTGCCGGCAGGTGTCTTTCCGTTGCTCTTGAATGGCCCTGTGTATGTAGCCTTGATAGACTTACCTTTATCTGTAATGAAATCCGTAGAAATCGTGTAATTCCCTGTTGCGGTATCCTTACTGATTGTAATGGAGCCACTCTCTACGAAGCCGAATGTAGACTCATCTATAGGACTTTCTACGTATTCATAGCGTGTACCGTCAGACCCTTTTGCGCCACCGCCAAAGTTCTTATAGCAGCCCTTACGCACGGTTCCGTTTGAACCATCCTCTGTTACGGGGAATGTGCCAACGCGTGGCATACCATGACCATCATCAGACATGAAAATCATCACACGATTGCGCTTATACCATGAGGCTCCCTCTGCATAAGGATCGCCGCCATCCATAATTTCAAAACATATACCATCCAAGTCGTATGGAGAGGCATGATCGCAAGTGAACGCTATGTCCCTGTCAAGGTTTGGACCTGTATAGCCCTTAAATGACTTGTCTCTATAAGCAAAATTTCCTGTATATGTGAGAGCGACAAGCTCACCATCTGCCTGTTGTATCAGAGCTTTTACAGTATAAGTTCCGTCACCATTCTTCGTTATCGTCAGAGTGGCATCATTATACTTCACATCCTTATTCTTATAGTTTTTGTCGGACTCGTATTCGTAATATTCAGTCAACATACTTTCATCATCGTCCATACACATGTCTATAGGGGTGTCTCCCGTGTAATATGAATAGGTTCCGGGCTGAGGCATAGGATTGATTGTGCCATCTGCCGTCTTGCAGTATATACTGAAATGATAGAGCCGTCCGTTACCTTTTGGATACACACCATCGTGTGGGCAATCGCCCAGACGGATAACGAAATTCTGGTAGCCGTTCATAAATGCATCTGCCCAATAATCCACATCGAAGAATGTGGACGCTCTATTCTTATATTCATTTGAAACGGTCTTCACCTTCTGCTTTGAAAGTATTGTTGACAATCCATATTTATCAATAGGCAACGCCAAGATATAATACTCTACGCCCGCCTTCAGATTCTCAAACGTATATTCCTTGCTCTCGGTAAATTTAGCAGAGTTATGCGTCTGAACATATTGTGTAAAATCCTCTTTAGAATCGGCTGGTATCACCCCCACATAATAAGAAGAACAATTGTCGGGCATGGTAAAGCTCACCTTGCAGCTATTGCTTTCTACATTCACTACAGAGATTCCCACTTCCTTATTTTCTACATATTCGAAAGTGATATCATCTACCTCTTCCACAGAGTAGGTCTTGATAACACGATTGTCTTTATGGAAGACCATTCTGTTGGGATTCCGCTTTTGTGCTGATACTGTTATATTACACAAAAACAATGCGATAAGTGCGATTACATAAAAACGTGTTTTCATATCTTATTTGATTTTTTTATTTTACGATAAACTTCATTGAATAACTCTTGATTTTCAGAATATACATACCCTTAGGCAGGTGGCTTACATTTATCTTTCCTCCATTCCATGCCTTGAGCGTAGTACACAAGCTGCCGCCTACATCATAAATGGCTACGTCGGCATTTTCCTCTGTCCATCCGTCTACATAAATCGCTTCATCACGATATGACACGAAGAGACGCTTAGTAGTGACACTTGAAACATCGGTAGGCTTCAGAAGGAACCATAGCTTACGCAGCTTGGAATACTCAGCCTTGTTTTCTTTGTCATTGCGATCAACAATACTTAATTCAGACTCGTGAAATACGATTTTCTTTAAATCGCGAAGATTGAAAGTCTTCGTATTTCCATCTTTTGAGACAACACACATCTGCGTATCGTCCGGCGAGGCTGCATGTGCAGCCAAAGAGAAGCTGCACACAGCTAATCCCGCAAATAATTTTACTATATTCCTCATTTTACTAACGTATTACTTTCTTACCATTGATGACATAGATGCCCTTTGCCAGACCCTCGATTTGGCTGGGTGTGGCATTTTTCATTATCAATACTCCATCGATAGTATAAATGCTGTTCGCATCATTATCCGAAGCCTTCACGTTTTCGATGCCCGACGTCACATCCACTTCTACCTTGATATCGTTATCACTTGTAAGGATTACCTTATAAGTACCATCTGCCTCTGGTTTAACAGCTTTTGTGCCGTATGTGAACGATTTAATCTTTGATTTCCCGCCCGTGCTGAATGATAGTTCCGTATCCTCAAGAGTTAAGAGAGGGGTACTGAAATCTGAAACTACATTGATTCGGTCTTTCATTACAACCAGATTGTCGGCATTGCCCTTCACATGAATATAGGTTTTCACCTGAATAGGAGTTTTTGTGAAGAAGAATTTCACTACGTCTTTATCTTCTACATTTAGCGTATAAGATGAACCTCCTCCAGAAGTTGGCGACACGAGTTGCTCGTTCTTATACACATTCAGGGTTGTTGTACCATAGAATGATGCGCTGAAAGGCAGGTCGCCGTCATAGAATGCCACCGGATTATAGCCCGTTGCCATGTCTATCTTGGTGTAATCCTTTCGCATAAAGCGAATATAAGAAGGCACTGTTGTGTCATCCATATAGACCATAACATTCTTATCGCGAACCAACTCTTTCGTTGTTACCGTAACATTCATGTTGTCTTTCACGTTCACATTTACTTCACTGTTACCATCACGCTTCACGAAATCCGTCGTCCCATCGCTTACGCTTACAAGCGTGTATCCACTGTTTGCAGCAATCGCGATAATAGGTGTAGTCTCCGGCACCTCAATGGTGTTTTGACCACTTGTCACCTTCACCTTATTTCCATAATAAGAATAGCCCTTATATACGGTTACGTGTGATGCGTCGTCGATATTGATAACGGCCTTTAGATTACCATATTTACGGGCTACAATATCTACTGTAGTCTTTCCGATCACCATGAAGCTATAGCTACCATAGAAACTTACATCAGCTCCGTTCACCTTGAACGACTCCAATGCATAGCCATTCGTATTACCTTCTATTACGACCGTCGCACCGGCCTTTACCGTGAAATGGTCGTTCAAGTAGTTTTTCACTTCAGTGCCATTCACCGAAACCTTAGTGATAAAGCCTTCAGCCTTTTCGCTAAGATTGAATTTAACGCTACAATCTTTGTCCGGGTAGTTGGCCTTGATTTCAATTTCGTCGCCATTCACCACAGCAACTCTATATGTGCCATATGCGGCAGATACAGGCGTGGAGTTCTTCTTCACGCTATACAAAGGAACGGAGTGTTCTTTTGATGAAATAGCGAATGGGGACTCCAGCTCCGGAACGAATTTCACGCTGTTCTCCCCATTCACGAGAGAATAAGTGGTATATGTTCCCGACATTCCGAGCGTTACCTTCGATGCATCATCCACTGTCACCTTACACACTGCCGTGCGAGCTTCGTCGAGCGGGCAAGTTGTGATACTCCACTTCGCATCCGCGTGTGTGGCTTCATTCAGGTTGAATGCGAAACTTGTAACCGGATGGGCAATCTCCGAGGTACTACCATTCATCACCGATTTGATAACAAAACCGGTATTCGACGAGATGGAAAGCCGATCACCTGTTTTAACATCAAGCACATTATCGCCATTTGATAATGTTTGACGGGATGAACCCAAATAAACTGTAATCTTAGAAGCATCATCAACATTCAAAGTAATGTTGAAAGCTTTTGCCTGTAATGGGGCAATCATCACCATAAGGGTGAGCAAAAATAAGTACTTTTGTTTCATGATGTTAGGTTTCTTGTGTATTTTCTTTCCTTAGTGTTGCAATTGCAAAACAATTGCAACACTTTGAGCGATGCAGCAAATATATAAATAAAATCTGAATAGTTCATGCCTTTGAGAGAAATATTTTCAATATATGGAGCAATCCGGCCTGTGAAAGAATGAGAGTGGAATATTCAAAACTTTCCAATTTATACGCGAGTTCGGGATAAGAGAATCTTATCTAATTGCCCCAAAGAGGCGACAGTCCGGCAACCCTATTCCGAACTCACGTATTTTTACGTTTATGCTTCAGAGTGCCGTACTCCTATACTTCTTTTAACTTTTAATCTTCAGAGTGCCGCACTCTGGTATTTTTTTATCATTCTACCTCCAAGCGTGCGGCTACTTTGCTCTTCGGTGTCCTCTCTCCTCGGGGATGCGGGTAAGCTCCGTCAGGGTTTACTGTCCGATAGCCTTATCCCGAACTCACGTAATTTATGATTTTCCGGTGGCTTGAATCCGTAACTTTTCACCCGGTTTTTGTGATAGCTTTTCAGTATTTATGAGTGAAAAATACGAGATGGTAACGTTTCGGGGTCGTAAAGTTATAATTCATAAGTCAGTATCTGTACATGGTACAAATGGCGTTTGTACCTGGCACAGATACGATTTGTACATGACAAGGTCGGCAACCTTTCTCGCAGCAAACGGCCTTTATACCAAACTCACGTATATGTTACTGACAGGGGTTGTTCAGACTTCTAATGACAATTAGGGATAGTAAAGACCGCACCACGGACGAGCCATGTGCGGTCTTTACTATTTGTGTTGGTGAGAATTAAAAGGAAGTGGCCGGACTGATGCAACCCGTAGCATCGGGGTTAGGCACACAGGCTGTATTGATATTGGTTTCGTACTCGAGAATGAAGTAGTTCATCCACGGTGCAACATATCCTCCGGGCTTAGAATTGAACATGGCTAACGAATTGTAGTTCGTGTTGTCCTTGCGGCGTACCTGTGCTTTCAAACGTTTATAGTCGAAATAGGTGATTCCCTCGCCCCAGAATTCAATACGCTTCTGCAGCAGAAGCTCATTGTTGAAGTCGTCCATCGTAGAGATGCTGGCTGCGGAATACGAGTTGTCGGTATAGCGATAGGTATTGATGAAAGCCTCCAATTCCGTAGCTGCGGCAGAGATTCCGTTGAGATGAGCCTTGCACTCTAACTCGATGAACTTCATCTCTTCCATGCGCATCAAGGGAATATCTACGAGTAGACCGACGTATAAGTCGTCTAAGTTTCCCCTACCCGGACGGAACTTTGTATTGGCGTATGCCGGCAGTCGCAGCCATTCGTCTTTGGAGAGTAGCGAGTGTTTCACCGGTTTCCCGTTGATATTGATGGTTGCATATTGTGTATACCCGGCATCGGTTCCTGCGGCGGCAGGGTCAATCCACGAATAACGTCGCCAATCGCCGAGACCTATCTGGTCGTACAGTGCGCTACCAATCAAGCGGTAAGTCCCAAACGAACGGGGCATATTCCAATCTGGCTCCGTGCAGATAACGCCGGGGAAAGAGCAATAGTAGGAACCTACCTGCTCACGGGTGCTGACAGACATGTCCCACATCCACGCATTGGTCGGTTTGTTGAAGCCGGTCTCGGGATCGTGCCACTGTGCTTCAGTCGTGGGCGTATAGCCACTTTGCGCCTGCTGAGCGTATTGAAGTGCCTTTGTGTAGCAATCATTGGCCGACGTAATATTCAGTTTATCGTAGCCATCCGTGGCGGCATTGTCAGCATTGATAGTGGCTGTCAGGTCTTCGGGTGTGGTCTCAAAGCGGGTGGCTAACTCCAGCCATAGACGGGCTTTCAGACCGTAGACTACGCTTAAATCGGGAAGCGTCTTGTCTGTTCGCGTATAACCGGTAAGATAGGTCTCGGCGTTATTCAGGTCGGTCATGATAAAGCGATACATTGTATAGAACGGTGCACGGGGATTATTTTTCTTTTCAACATCCGTCATTCCCTCTTTTACGATGGGGACAGTCAGTCCCCAGCAATTCAACTCGTCGGCTTTTTGGTCTACGGATGTTACGCCGGTCTTCTTAAATTCAAACATGCGTGCCATATCAAGATAAGCCAATGCTCTATAAGTGAGGGCTGCACCTAAGTAGTTCTTCGATGTGGTGGAGGCTGTATTCGGATCTATCACGTCAATCAGGGCATTGCAGGTCTGCACGAGATGGTAGTAATAAGAATACGTATAGTAAGGCGGATAACGTAAGTCCGTAGCGGCCTCTACGCTGGTCCAATAGTTGTAGGCGTCGTCATAGCAGGGGAAATCCTGTCCCTGTACCTCACGGAAAATCATTTGGCAGGGATATCCGAAGTCTTGTGTGTATTCGCCGCTTGACCCCCATGTGTTATAAGTAACCATATACGACACGATACCGCTAAGTAAAGCCTTTTGCGACGACTCCATGCGCTTGATTTGGTCGGCAGTTAAAGTGGCTGATGGCATGGTCTCATCAATGCAGCTCACGAGGCCGAGTGAAGAAAGGATTACGGTCAATGCCACTATTTTATTGAAAATATGGTGTTTCATCGTTTACTCTGTTTAATGTTAGAATGTGAGTTTTACGCCTCCGGAAACGGTTCTCGAAGGACTGTAAATGGTAGTACTTGTACCTCCGCTGAACGAACCGCGGGGGTCGAAGCCTTTGCGTTTGCTCCAATAGTAGAGATTGTCGCCGGCTACATATACGCGGATACTGCCCAGACCAAGCGTATTTACCCATTCCTTCGGTAAATTGTAGCCTAAGTTGATGTTCTGGAACGTCAGATAACTTGCATTCAACAAGAAACGATCGCTCTGTGAACCGGTATTCAGGTCGTTGTATTGCCAGCGGGGAATATTGCTGTTAGGGTTATCCGTACTCCACGCTTTGAGAGCATCTTTATGAATAGAGTAGCCTCCAAGCCCACCCGCAGGATTACCCATCAGGCCAGCATACTGATAGTCGTAGGCTTTGCCGCCGATAGAATAGCTGAACGCTACCGATAAATCAAAGCCGTAAAGACTGAGTGTCGTACCGAAACCACCATACAAATCAGGGTGCGGATTACCACAGAGATAGAAACTGGCGTCACCATAATTGGTGGTAGTCTTCATCTCACCGTTGCTGTCTGTATAGTACCATTGCGACAAGCCATCGCTTGATACGCCGGCATAACGCTTCATGTACCATGTATAGAGGGGCAGTCCTTCACCGTAATAGTAGCTTCCGCTGATGTAGCCCGGGTGACCGTCGATGTTGAGGTCGCCCTTAATTGAGGGCTCCAAGTAAGTTACTTTGTTTACATAGTGGGTGGTGTTAAAGTTAATATCCCATGTAAGGTCTCGTGTTTTGATAACTGTACCGCTGAGATCTATCTCTATTCCTTTGTTCACAAGGTTACCTACGTTATCGTAAGAGCCTGCATAACCGGCCGAATAAGGTGCTTGAATGAAACACAGCATGTCGGTAGTCTTCTTATAGAAGTACTCTATGCCGCCGCGCAAACGACTTTTGAACAACTCGAAGTCTACACCTATATTGAAGTTATTATTGGTTTCCCATGTGATCTTAGGATTACCTTTCGTATTCAATACCAAACCTACTTTGTTATTGTTATTGACAATGGAATAGGTGTCTACGTAGAGGTAGTTGTCTATATTATCGTTACCTTGCTGTCCGAAAGAGGCTTTCAACTTCAATTGGTCTACCCACTTTATGTCTTTCATGAACTGCTCTCGAGAGATAATCCATGCGCCTCCGATGGAATAGAAGTCGCCCCATCTGTGGTCGGGATGAAATCTGCTGGAGGCATCGCGGCGATAAGACAAACTGCCGAAGTACTTCTGGTCATAGTCGTACTGTCCGCGGAAGAAGTAACCTTCAGAGTTGTAATCGGAATTACTGTCGCCGGCATTGTCTATTTTCACGGCTGCTGACAGATGCTGTGCCGCTTTGTAATTGGCCATAACGGTGCGTGCACCCCACACTGATTCGTAATGGTAGCGATAGTACTCGTGACCCAACAGCAATTCTGCATGGTGTTTACCGAACTCACGCCTGTAATTAATAAGTTGCTGGAAGTTATACGAATAGGTTTGAGAGCTGGTTTTCGATATGTAACCATCGGGGTAAAGCGTTGAAGAAAAGCCGTAGTAGGGGTTTGAAGTCTTCACACTACGTGTATCATAGGTAGTAGCCGTACCATTGACCGTTACTTTCAAACCCTCTGCAAAGACTGGTGTAATGTCGGCATAACCGAATACAGAGAACATGTTGTCCTTTCCTTTGTAGGTGTCTATTTCATTTTGTTGCAAAGGATTGAGGGAGGGAAGCACCGGACGCCTAAGGCCGATGACGGCACCGTCGCCATAGTCGTACATTTTCCCGTTGCTGTCGCGCATAATATGACCGTTAGCATCTCTGATGTATACGGGATAAATGGGTGCCATGTTGTTGATTTGATAGAAAAGACCGCTCTCGTCTTGTTTGATTGAGTTATACTTACTACGTGTAAAGTTCATATTCGTACCCACCCTTAGCCATGGTTTTGCCTGATAATCGGCCTTGAATCGAGTCGTTACACGATTGAAATCAGAATTGCGCACAATGCCGTCATTCGTCAGATAACCCAACGAAGCATAGAACAGCAACTTATCATTACCACCGGAAATTGTGGCATTATATTCTTCTCTGAAGCCGTTACGGAATCCCTCTTTCTCCCAGTTGTCGGGACGAATGGTGTAGGTATTTCCGCCGTATGTTACCTGATTGCCCAACGTGGCTTTCGGATTCAGCCTACCGTCTTCACCAATCAAGAGTTCGCCAGTCGGCACATTGTACACGATGTAACCCAATCCGCCGGTCGTAGTATTACCCGTCAGCTGTGCATTGGCTGCCGCTGTAGCCGCAGAACCTGTCAGTCCCATGACATTCACCTGATAGTTATACAACGCCTTGTAGTAATATTCATAATACTGTGCAGGGTCATTGATGGTTTCATAGTCGCGCTTGATACGGCTATTGGCTCCCCACTTGGCATCAAATGTAATCACAGCATCACCCGTTTGGCTGCGCTTGGTTGTTATCATAATGACACCATTAGCGCCACGTGCACCATAGAGTGCTGTAGAAGAGGCATCTTTCAGTACCGTCACAGATGCCACATCGGCAGGGTTGATATTGCTCCAGCCGCCATCATAAGGTGCACCGTCTACAATAATAAGCGGGTCTTGTCCGGCATTGATACTGCTAAAACCGCGTACACGGATAGTGGGCGACGAGCCGGGATCTCCGCTGTTGTTCAGCATCTGCACACCGGCGGCCTCGCCTTGCAAGCCACTTAAAACGTTGGTTAATTGCTTGTTCTCAAACTTCTTGGAGTCTACTACAGCGGCAGAGCCCGTAAAGGCGGAGCGTTTTTGTTCACCGAAAGCGGTGACAACAATCTCATCGAGCACGGAATCGTCGTTATACATCACGATTTTCATTTCCGGTTTCACCGTGCCCGTAAAAGGTTTCATACCCACGTATGTCACCTCCAATTGAGCTCCTTGTCGCACGTCGTTCAGCGTAAAGCGTCCTTCCATATCGGTAACAGCCACAATAGAAGTGCTTTTCACTTTCACAGTAGCTCCGATAACGACATCGCCGTTCTCTTCCACTACCGTACCTCTCACGGTGATACTTCGTTGTGCGAACGTCACCATAGCCGCTAGCATGAAGACAGCGAACAATAAAAGTCTTTTGGTTCTCATGTTTAAATAGTTTGTTTAAGTCTTGTTTTTCTGGGTTGGTTTTACTACCAATGCTGCAAATATACGAAAATAATATTTTATTTCCATTACCTTTTTCTATAAAATATTAGAGAAGATATTGTTTTTTTACAGATGATGATACCCGTTACACATAGACTTCCTGTTATTCGAGATATGCACTGAAGCGAGAAAAGCCTGTCATCATCACTTCACCTTTATTATAATACGCGCGCAAGAAAATCCCATCTTCCACTATGAAAGAAAAGAGCTATCAACTCTGTAAATGAGGGTTTATTTCGTAACTTTGCACACATGAAACGAGTAAAACTGATTTTCCTCCTCTTTTTCACTACTTTTTCCATGATAGCAACGGCACAAGCCAACAAATCTTACCATGGAGATGGCATTGATGACTACCTGCGCTTCGTGCCTTTTACCTCGGTCTTTGCATTGAAGGCCATCGGCGTAGAAAGTACCCACTCATGGAAACAACTAACACTCCGCGCTGCGGCATCGGGCGCAATGACGGCCGGTATCACTTTCACATTGAAGCAAATTATCCATAAAAAACGCCCCGACGGTACCAATCGCCAGGCCTTTCCATCCGGTCATACGAGCTTCGCATTTGCCGGAGCCACAGTTCTATGTAAAGAATATGGTAGCGTAAGCCCGTGGATAGCCGTGGCCGGTTATGGCGTTGCCACAGCTACAGCCATAAGCAGGGTGTGCCGACATCGGCACGATTGGACTGACGTAGCCGTTGGAGCTGGCATTGGAATCCTCTCAACAGAAGCCTGTTATAGGCTTGGCGACCTACTCACGGGCGAGAAAAGCAAATACAGTGTAGCAGTAGCTCCCAATGGCTTACAACTCATCGTAAAACTATAATTATCAAGAAATGCAAACGTTTGCATAAGAAATGCCTTTTTTCGTCGTATAGGGCTTCCCTATCCTTACCTTTTATTCGTACCTTTACCCGAAAATACTAACCCAACATCTATGAGAGTACAATATAACATTGCTTATCAGACTGTCTTCGGAGAAGACCTGATATTAAATATTATACATGGAAAGACCGGCCATAAAGAGAGCATTTCTCGTTATCGAATGAGTACCAATGACGGCCTGCATTGGACGTGTGAGGTCAATTCACAAGATGAACGCGGAGCCGTGGAAGATTACTATTACAGCGTGGAACGCGACGGCTGCGAGGTGCGCTGCGAGTGGAAGACCATCCCCCATCGGCTGGAGCTTACCGGCGGCAAGAATGCTGCTTATACGGTTTACGACCATTGGGTAGACATGCCCGAAGACTCCTATCGTTATACCACCGTTTTCTCCGACTGTATCTATCATCGGGAACGCACTCCGATGCGTGCCTCCACCTATTCCCGCACCCTCAGAATCAAGGTTCGAGCACCTCAGTTGCGTGCCGGAGAAACATTGGTCATATCCGGAGACGTACCCACTCTCGGCAGTTGGAATCTGCAAAAGGCCGTTCGTATGACCGAACACAACATCAATGAATGGGTAGTAAACCTCGATGCATCCAAGCTCAAGACAGACACTGTGGAATTGAAGTTTGCCGTTGTGAGCGATGCTCCCGACTTCGTACCTTTCTGGGAAGAGGGTTTGAACCGAAAGATAAGCATCCCTTCCATGAAAAGCGGTGAGATAACAGTCTACGAACTCCCGCAGGCATTCTTCCCCATCCCCAACACCCGTTGCGCGGGAACCCTCGTTCCCGTGTTCTCTTTGCGGTCTGCAGGCAGTTTCGGAGTGGGCGATTTCGGCGACCTGAAGCAGATGATAGATTGGGTTTCTTCCACCCGGCAACGCGTGTTGCAACTGCTTCCCATCAACGATACCACCATCACACACACATGGACGGACTCTTATCCCTACAGCTGTATCAGCATCTATGCCCTGCATCCGCAGTTTGTCGACCTCCGCAGCTTACCGGCGCTGAAAGACAAAGTCGCTGCAGAGCATTTCAACACCCTGCAAAACGAGCTTAACGGCCTTGATAAAATAGACTACGAACGCGTGAACGAAGCTAAAACGGCTTACCTTCGACTGCTTTTCGACCAAGAGGGTAGCCGCATGATGAGCACACAGGGCTTTAAAAACTTTTTTGAAGAAGAGCAATATTGGCTCGTTCCCTACGCCCGATACTGCCACTTACGCGATACGGAAGGTACAGCCGACTTCAGCCGATGGAAAGGAAATGAACAATGGAAAGAAGCCGACCGTGCTGCCCTCTCTTCGCCTCGCACCAAGGCTTATAAAGAGGTGGCGTTCTATTATTTCGTACAATACATACTCGACAGGCAGATGGCCGATGCCCATACCTATGCCCGAAACCGGGGCGTGGTGCTCAAAGGCGACATTCCCATTGGTGTGAATCGCTATAGCTGCGATGTTTGGCAAGAACCGGAGTACTTCCATCTCAATGGACAAGCCGGTGCTCCACCCGACGGTTTCTCTGCTAACGGCCAAAACTGGGGCTTTCCTACCTATAATTGGGAGGCCATGCTGAAAGATGGATGCCGTTGGTGGATACGTCGTTTCTCGAATATGGCCAAGTATTTCGATGCCTATCGCATTGACCATGTACTGGGTTTCTTCCGTATTTGGGAAATTCCCTCGCATGCCGTGCACGGCCTTCTGGGGCAATTCGCTCCCGCTTTAGGCATGACGCGCGAAGAGATAGAAGCCTATGGCTTACACTGGCAGGAAGAACTCTTCACCCAACCCTTTATCATGGACTGGGTGTTGGAACGCATCTTCAAAGAGCATGCCGACGAAGTGCGCAGGCTCTACGTCGTGCCCACTCACGACGGACGCTACAAAATGCACCCCGATTATGACACGCAGCGCAAGGTGGAAGCGGCCTTCGAGGGTAAAACAAGTGATAAAGACATTTGGATTCGCGACGGATTGTACGCCTTAATCAGCGATGTACTCTTCGTTCGCGACCATCGAGACACAGATAAGTTTCATCCCAGAATATCCGTTCAACTCGACTTCATCTACGAGTCACTCTACGATAGCGACAAGTTCGTGTTCAACAAGCTCTACAACGACTATTACTACCGTCGCAACAATCAGTTCTGGTACTATGAGGCCATGAAGAAACTGCCCATACTTGTGCAGGCCACCCGTATGATGGCATGTGCCGAAGACCTTGGTATGGTGCCCGACTGTGTATCATGGGTGATGAACGAGTTGAAGATTTTAAGTCTCGAATTGCAGTCTATGCCGAAGAATCCGGATGTCCGTTTCGGCATACTCGCTCACAATCCCTACCGTTCGGTCTGCACCATCTCGTCGCACGACATGCCCACTTTGCGCCAATGGTGGGACGAAGATATCAACCGGACACAAGCCTATTACAACACTGTGCTCTATCGCGGAGGAGCTGCTCCTCATCCATTGCCCGGCTGGTTGGCAAGAGACATCGTGGCGCAGCATCTTGCCTGCCCGTCCATGCTCTGCATTCTTTCCATTCAAGACTGGATGGCCATTGACGAAAGTTTGAGACTCGACGACCCGGATGCCGAACGAATCAATATTCCGGCTAATCCTAAACACTATTGGAGATACCGGATGCACGTCTCGCTGGAAGACTTAATGGAGAGAAATGATTTCAATTATGATATTACAAACTTGATTGCACAGTCTGGAAGATAACAACAAATAAGGCAATGGGACACAATTCTTTGTGTCCCACTGCTCGTATATGTATAAAGGATAAACAAAACGGACATGAATAGAATAAAATTACTGACAATCACATGCCTCTTCTCTATCACTTCGATGGCTCAAGTGATGGTAGATGAAAGTACAAAGATGTTATATTCTCCTGATGAAAGCGTTTTTTTATGGTTTAGTATCGACGGAGGACGTCCTTACTATAGCGTGTCCTACAAGCAGCAGCCTGTGGTGAAAAAGTCATATTTGGGATTGGAACTCGCCAAAGATAAGCACGCCAGCAAGGGGTTGGAGGAAACCGATTTGATGGGGGACTTCCAGCTTGTAGATACCAAGAAATCTACTTTCGACGAGACATGGCAACCTGTATGGGGAGAGACGCGTGAGATACGCAACAACTATAACGAGTTGGCAGTTACGCTGAAACAGCGTGAAACGAACCGTATCATGATTCTCCGCTTCCGTGTCTATGACGACGGTGTAGGCTTTCGCTACGAATTTCCACAGCAACCCGACCTCAACTATTTCATTATAAAGGAAGAGCACACACAGTTTGCTATGGCCGGCGACCATACTGCTTGGTGGATTCCCGGCGATTACGACACGCAGGAGCAAGAGACACAGGAGTCAAAGCTCTCCGAGATTCGCTCGCGATTCCACGATGCAGTGAACTGGAGTAACTCTTCGGTAAGCGTATTCTCTGAAACCGGTGTGCAAACATCGCTGCAAATGAAATCGGCCGACGGCCTCTACATCAATATTCATGAAGCAGCCTGCGTGGATTACGCCACGATGCACCTCAACCTCGATGACAAAACAATGACTTTCGAGTCGTGGCTTACTCCCGACGCAACGGGCTTAAAGGGCTTTATGCAGACGCCTTGTCAAACGCCGTGGCGCACGGTGATGGTGAGCGACGATGCCCGAGACATGCTTTCAAGCAACCTTATCCTCAATCTCAACGAACCGTGTAAGATTGAAGACACAAGTTGGATTCATCCAACAAAATACTGCGGTGTTTGGTGGGAAATGATTGTCGGCAAAAGCACATGGAGCTACACGGACGACTTCCTTTCCGTAGACCTTGACCGAACCAACTATCAAACAGCCAAACCTAACGGCCGACATGGAGCCAACACAGAGAATGTGAAGCGTTACATAGACTTTGCTGCCAAAAACGGGCTCGACCAAGTGCTCGTCGAAGGATGGAATATCGGATGGGAAGACTGGTTCGGGCACTGGAAAGAATATGTCTTCGATTTCGTTACACCCTATCCCGACTTCGACCTATGGGAACTTAACAACTACGCTAAGAAGAAAGGTGTGAAGCTGATGATGCACCACGAAACATCATCGAGCGTTACAAACTACGAGCAACACCTCGAAAAAGCCTTCAACTTCATGAACCGTTGGGGATATGATGCCGTAAAGACCGGCTACGTGGGCGACATCATTCCCCGCGGCGACCACCACTATTCACAGTCAATGAACAAACATTATATGCACGTAGTCGAAGAAGCCGCCAAGCACCGCATCATGGTCAATGCTCACGAGGCAACCCGGCCGACAGGTTTATGCCGCACCTATCCCAACCTCATTGGCAATGAGTCGGCACGCGGAACAGAATATGAAGCCTTCGGTGGCAATAGGCCTGACCACACCGTTATCCTGCCTTTCACCCGATTACAGGGTGGCCCCATGGACTACACGCCCGGTATTCTGGAAACGCAACTCAACACATGGAGCGACAACAAGAATCAGGTGAACACAACGCTCGTAGGACAGCTCGCACTCTACGTAACCATGTACAGTCCACTCCAAATGGTTGCCGACCTGCCGGAGAACTATGCCAAATATGCCGATGCTTTCCAATTTATTCGCGATGTGCCCTGTAATTGGGAACAAAGCATCTATCTTGAGGCCGAACCTGCACGCTATGTAACCGTTGCTCGCAAAGCTCCTTATGAGGGCGTCGATTGCTGGTACGTTGGCGGCAAATGCAATGAAGACGGACATACCAGCGTTATTAAGCTCGACTTCCTCGAAACCGATGGTTACTACAACTGCACCATCTATGCTGATGCAAAGAATGCCCACTACAAAAAGAACCCAAAGGCATATACCATCCAAAAGAAGCGAGTGAAGAAAGGCGATATCCTAAAGATAAAACAAGCACCCGGCGGTGGTTTCGCAATGAGCCTCTATGAGGCCAATCCATCCTTGAAAGCAGTCATACGATAGAAATAAATCCCCCAGCAATATGAATATCAAACAGCATATAGCAGTCTCTTTCTTTGCGTTCATCTTCGCGCAACGTGTCGGTGCACAGCAGACATTCAACGAGATGTCCTACTCACCCAAAGCCACTGTATTCAAGCTCAACGCACCCACCAAGCCAACACTTCGACTCTACGATGCGGGGCTGGGCGGAAAGGCCTATAAAAAGGTGACGCTCGTTCAGTGTTCACCCAACGTTTGGACAGCCACCGTGAAAGGCGACCTCAAAGGTAAGTTCTACACCTTCGACATCGGTCACGGCGAAACGCCCGGTGTTTTTGCCAAGGCAGTGGGCGTGAATGGAAAAAGAGCGGCCGTTATTGATATGAAAAGCACTGACCCTACAGGTTGGGAGACCGATGCGCGTCTGTCGCTGGCTACTCCAGCCGACCTCGTGCTCTACGAGATGCACCACCGAGATTTCTCTATTCATCCCTCATCAGGTTTCGTTCATAAGGGTCAATTCCTTGCCCTCACCGAACCGAAAGCCATCCGTCATTTGCAGGAACTTGGTGTAAATGCCGTTCACCTCTTGCCTTCGTTCGATTATGCTACGGTAGATGAGACCCGTCTCGACAAGCCACAATACAATTGGGGCTACGATCCGTTGAACTACAATGTGCCCGAAGGCTCCTACGCCACCGACCCCTACACGCCTGAAACACGCATCCGCGAGTTTAAGGAAATGGTGCAGGCACTCCACAAAGCCGGTATCCGAGTGGTACTCGACGTTGTTTACAACCATACACACGACATCAATGGCAGCAACTTCCAGCGCACTTTCCCCGATGAATACTATCGTAAGACGGCCGACGGACGATATTCCGACGGGTCGGGATGCGGCAATGAAACAGCCAGCGAGCGGTCTCTTATGCGACAATTCATGCTCGAATCATTTCAATATTGGGCACAGGAATACCATATAGACGGTTTCCGCGTAGACCTCATGGGCATCCACGACATTGAAACCATGAACCTCATAAGAGCCAAACTCACAGCCATCGACCCAAACATCTTTATCTATGGAGAGGGCTGGAGTGCCGGAACATGCGCTTATCCACAAGAGAAGTTAGCCATGAAAGCCAACATTTCGCTCATGAAAGGTATCGCAGCATTCAGCGATGAACTGCGTGATGCCCTGCGGGGGCCATTCAGTGACGATACGAAAGGGGCATTTCTGGCCGGTATCTTCGGAGGAGAAGAGAGTTTGAAGTTCGGTATTGCCGGGGCGATAGCCCACCCGCAAGTAGACATGAGCCGGGTAAACTACAGCAAAACACCATGGGCGACGCAACCCACACAGATGGTTTCATACGTCAGTTGCCATGACGATATGTGCTTGACCGACCGCTTGCGTGCCTCGATACCTCAACTTTCAGAAGATGAACTCATACGTCTCGACCTGCTGGCGCAAACTGCTGTCTTCACATCACAGGGCATCCCCTTCCTGCTTAGCGGTGAAGAAATGTTCAGAAACAAAAAGGGCGTGCATAATTCGTTCAACTCTCCCGATTCGATTAACAGTCTCGATTGGGATAACCTGAAACGTTTCCCGCAAGTATTCGATTATTACAAGGGGCTGATAGCTATGCGCCGCCACCACAAAGCGTTTCGTTTAGGCGATGCCGACTTAGTGAGAAAGCATTTATCATTCTTTCTTACCGAGCCGTGTCTTATCGGCTACAGGCTTGAAGGCAATGCCGGCGGGGATGAATGGAGAAATATCACCGTTATCCTAAATGCCAATCAAGAGACAAAAACAGTGAAAGTGCCCCACGGAAGCTATACCGTGGTCTGCCAGAACGGCCACATCAACGAGAACGGACTCGATCACATAGAGGGCGATAGCATAGCTGTGACGCCGCAATCAGCTCTCATCATGTACGAGAAATAGCGCATTGCTCACTCATTCAACACAAATCATAAAAACGAAACATGAAAAAAATCATCTTGTTTTCCCTCCTTTTGCTGACTGCCGGTATAGCCAACGCTGCATTGAAAATCAATAAAATAGAGCCGTCTTATTGGTTTGCCGGCATGAAAGAGCCGTCTTTGCAACTCATGGTGTACGGCAATGATGTGCGCGATGCCGAGGTAACGATAGACGATACGCGAGTTCGCATCGACAGCATTGTAAGGTTAGACAGTCCCGACTATCTGCTTGTTTACCTCAACCTGAAAGAGGCGAACGCCGGCACGCTGACCCTCCGTTTCAAGAACGGCGGCCGACAGACAGCTGTAAAGTATGCGCTAAAACCTCGCGTCATGAGTGGCGATGAGCGCAAAGGGTTCTCCAATGCCGACGTTCTCTATATGCTGATGCCCGACAGGTTTGCATCGGGCGATACCAAAAACGACCGGATCAAAGGTCTCTACACCTATACCGTAGACCGTTCGCAGCCCAGCCTGCGCCACGGCGGCGACCTCGAAGGCATTCGCAAGCATCTGGATTACTTCACCCAGCTGGGCGTGACCGCCCTTTGGTTTACCCCAATATTGGAAAACAACACACCCGATACCGGTCTGAACAGCTCGTACCATGGTTATGCCACTACCGACTACTACCGTGTAGACCCGCGTTTCGGCACCAACGAAGCGTATAAACGACTGATTGACGAAGCCCATTCAAAGGGTCTGAAGATAGTCATGGACATGATATTCAACCATTGCGACGTGCGCCATCCATGGTGTCTCAACCCACCCTCTAAGGATTGGTTCAACTGCCACCAAGGCCACGACGGCTATTTGCAGACCAGCTATAAACTCACCCCTGTGCTCGACCCCTACGCTTCGCAAGTGGATATGCGTGAAACGGTAGATGGTTGGTTCGTTTCTGCTTATGCCGACCTGAATCAAAGGAATCCTCACGTGATGAAATACCTCACCCAAAACAGCGTATGGTGGATAGAATCGGCAGGAATAGACGGCATACGAATGGACACTTACCCCTATGCCGACCGACAGGCGATGGCACATTGGATGAAAACACTCGACACCGAATACCCTCATTTCAATGTAGTGGGCGAGACGTGGGTCACCGAACCCGCCTATACCGCTGCGTGGCAGAAAGACTCGAAGCTGTCTCCCATCAACAGCTATCTCAAATCCGTGATGGACTTCAGTTTCTTCGAGAAGCTCAGTCAAGCCAAGAAAGAGGAAACAGACGCATGGTGGGAGGGCTACAACCGCATCTACAACAGTCTGGTCTACGACTACTTGTATACCGATCCCTCTCATGTGATGGCATTCATCGAAAACCACGACACCGACAGATTTCTGGGAAATGGCCGTGATACCTTGGCACTGAAACAGGCCTTGGCACTGCTGCTCACCATCAACCGTACGCCCCAGCTCTATTATGGAACAGAGATTTTGATGAACGGCACGAAAGAACGCACGGACGGCGATGTGCGCCGAGACTTTCCCGGGGGCTTCCCGGGCGATTCGAGAAATGCCTTTACCCGTGAGGGACGCACGCCCGAAGAAAACGCTATGTTTGATTGGATGAGCCGATTGCTGCATTGGAGGCAGGGCAACGACGTGATAACAAAAGGACGACAGACACAGTTTATCCCTCATAAGGGTGTCTATGTCGTGGCCAGACAGCATGATGGCTGCACCGTTCTCACCATTCTCAACGGCACAAGCAAACCGGCTGCACTGGAAGTGGCACGCTATGCCGAGGTGATAGGCAAGGCGCGCATGGGACAAGACGTACTCACGGGACGCACCGTAAGCCTTCAACAAGACTTATCTCTTGCCCCTCGGGAGACGTTGGTCTTGGAAGTAGAGGAGTAGACGGCAAGTTATTAGCCCCTTTCTCCACAGGAAGAAGCGGAAAAAGGAATAGCCCTGAACAGACAGACGGGAAGGGAGGAAAAGGCTCCGGCTCACCTCCCATCTGTTAAAAGCTAAGTTCTTACGATGTAGGAGCTTAGCTTTTAGCGTGTCAAAGCTAAGCTTTCGCGCCTTGGAAGCTATGCTTTTAGAGAGATGCCTCTAACAGTCTTTCCATCAGAAGGTTACCTTGGGAGTGGAGACCGGTGTAAAACAAGCACCCATCAGGATAGTCATGAAGGTTTTACAGGCATGTGGCTACGGCCTATTCTTCAATCATATAAGCGCGGAGAATTTTGCCGTAATAGGCAATATGGGCATCGCGGTTGGAACCGGAAGATGTGCCGGATATGTCTTGCGGATAACATTTTTCGTAAGCGGTGCGGTCTTCCAGCGCGTCGAGGTTTTGCAGTTGCTTGTACACAACTTGGCATTCGAGCGTGAGCGGAAACTCTTTGATGGCCGGCACGGATACCTCCTCTCCGTCAACGAGTGTCAGTCCGAGCTGTGCAATCTTGTCGATGTCGCGTCCGCTCTTGGTGCCGCAGACGGCAAGGGCTTTCATCGGAGAGTCAGCTCGGGGAATGTTGATGGTAAATTGGCCATTCTTATCGAGCAAGGAACGTGTGAAGCGTCCTTCTCTGACGACCGTGATGAAGAGCGGATAGTTCCACTCGATACCCAACATACCCCAGCTGATGGTCATGGTGTTCACACGTCCGTCGGCACAGGAGGTCAGCAACACGCCTGTTTTCAAGGCTTTCAGAATTTCGCAGGCATGGTCTGCCACATTGATTTCTCTTTTCTTCATGGGTCGTATCTTTTTGCGGATGAATGGGTCAAAGTTAGCCATTTTCGATGAGAAAGCCGTCGCATGAGGATGAAAAGCCACGAATTTTATGTATTTTTGCACGCATGAAAGAAAGTCTCAGCAACCGAAAGATAGCCGTATTGCTATCCGGCGGTGTAGACAGTTCGGTGGTTTTACACGAACTATCGCGTGCCGGATTGCAGCCGGATTGCTTCTACATCAAGATAGGCCCCGAGGAACACGAAGAGTGGGACTGCTCTTCGGAAGAGGATTTGGAGATGGCCGGTGCGGTAGCAGCTCGCTATGGATGCCGGTTAGAGGTAGTGGATTGCCATCAGGAATATTGGAATCAGGTAACGAAATATACCCTCGAGAAAGTGAAAGCGGGCTTTACGCCCAATCCCGACGTGATGTGCAACAGGCTTATTAAGTTCGGTGCGTTCGATGAAAAGAAAGGACACGAGTATGAACTCATAGCAACGGGACATTATGCACAGACCGAAATCATTGACGGACACAAGTGGCTGGTAACAAGTCCTGACCCTGTAAAAGACCAAACCGACTTTCTTGCACAGTTATACGATTGGCAATTACGCAAAGCCCTTTTCCCTATAGGACATTACAGGAAAGAGGAGGTGAGGCAGATAGCCGAACGCGAGCATCTGATTAATGCCAAACGAAAAGACAGTCAGGGGATTTGCTTTCTCGGAAAAATCAACTACAACGACTACATACGCCGCTACTTAGGAGAAAACGAGGGCGAAGTGGTGGAATTAGAAACAGGCAAATGTATCGGCAAACACAAGGGACTTTGGTTCCACACCATAGGGCAACGCCACGGATTGGGCTTCGGCGGCGGCCCGTGGTATGCTGTCAGAAAAGACGTGAAGCGAAATATACTCTACGTGAGCAAGGGCTTTGAGCCTGCAACGGCTTACCGTCGGGACTTCGAGATAGCCGACTTTCACTTCCTCACACTGCCTGTGGAGATGGAAGACGTGTGTTTCAAGATACGTCATACACCTGAATACCACAAAGCAAAGCTCGAAAAACGGGGTAACGGTGCTTACACAGTACATGCCGAAAAGCCGGTACAAGGAGTGGCACCCGGGCAGTTCTGCGTGGTGTATGACGAGCAACATCACCGTTGTTTCGGAAGCGGCGAGATAGCATGGTCATGCTCCGAAGAGCTGTAAGCTGTATGCCGTGCTTCTCCATCATCCCATCCCCCATCTTTGAAAAACCTTTAAAAACAACCCTATCATGGCTCTACAGACAGAAAAAGTGCTCTCTATTGTGATTCCTACATATAATATGGAGGATTATTTAGACCGTTGTCTTTCCTCATTGCTCATAGACAAGCACTTGGAAGACCTCGAAGTATGGGTTGTAAACGATGGGAGCACCGATAGGTCGAAGGCGATTGCCGAAGCATATACCAAACGTTATGCAGGCATTTTCTTTCTCATAGACAAACCCAACGGTAACTATGGCTCGTGCATCAACGCCGCCCTACCCGTTGCCCGCGGTCGTTATGTGAAGATATTGGATGCCGATGACCGTTTTGAAACGGCGAATTTGGCTCGGCTCGTTGAGACTTTACGCACCATAGATGTAGACTTGGTGATGACAGACCTTATCAAGGACTATACCGACGGACACCACAAGGAGGAACATCTCTCACTGCCCGCAGGACGTATCCTGCCCTTCGACGAGATATGCCATGAGCCATCCGTACGCAATCTGTGGATGCACAATGTGACATATCGCACCCGTAACTTGCAAGAGATGGGCTACCGACAGGCGGAAGGTATCTCCTATACCGATCAACAATGGATTTTCGCCCCTTTATCGACCGTTCGCACGGCCTATTACTTAAACCTGACGGTGTATAGATACCTGCTCGGACGAGAAGGACAGACAGTGGGAAAGAGCCATACGAACAGGAATTTTCATCACAACGTGGTGTGTACGAACAATATGCTCTTGCAATGGAAGACGCTACCGCCATGCTCGGAAGCAGTGAAAGGATTGCTCAATTATAAGCTCTTGCGACGTTTACGCCTGATTTACAGAACATATCTGCTAAGACAACACGACTTCGACAACCCTTATCTGATTGACTTGGACGAAAAACTGCAGGCATTGCATCCGCAAATGTATGAGGCATGCGGGCGTTTGTTGATGAGTAAACCGCTGTTTTGCGTAAGGTTTATCCGGTTGTGGAGACAGAATCATCGGTCGCGTCGCTTGCATTGGCTCGTGACACTGTACGGGTTGCTGCATTAAAAAACAGAGGCTTGATTGCCCCAAAAGAATGTGAATAACTTCAAAAAGCAGCGGTTTTATCGGGTTATTCCTCCTCCAACATGTTAAAAGTGAAACTTTTTGAAAGGTTTCGATGTAAGCTGCGTAATCTTTTCATCCTTTTCTCTTACATTTGCACCCTTATTTTATTTATTTTTTCCACTTTTAAACAGAGATAACACGAATGGTAAAGAAGTTAGTAATGATGATGGCCGGCTTGTTCCTGAGCATAGGAATGGCCGTAGCCCAATCGACTGTCTCCGGTACAGTAGTTTCTCAAGAAGACGGACAACCCATTATCGGTGCATCCGTAAAAGTAGTAGGAACGACGACAGGAACAGTGACAGACCTTGACGGACATTTCTCTCTCGCGTCGGTAAACAAAGGCGCGCAGTTGGAAATCTCGTACATAGGTATGGTAACAAAGATTGTTCGGGCAGAAAACAACATGAGCATCACACTCGAAACAGACCAGAAAACGCTGGATGAAGTGGTGGTGGTTGCCTATGGAACGGCCAAACGCCAATCCATTACGGGTTCGGTTGCTGTGGTCGATGCCAAGAACATCGAAGGACGTATCGCTACATCCGTGACCGGTGCTCTTGAGGGTGCTGCCCCCGGGGTGCAGGTAAACAACTCGTATGGAGAACCCGGTGCTGCCCCGAAGATACATATCCGCGGTGTAGGAACGTTGGTAAAAGATGCTGACCAGCCGCTGTATATCGTAGATGGAACGGCATATGAGGGTAATATCGCAGAGCTGAATCCCAATGATATTGAGAATATGTCGGTATTGAAGGATGCCTCTTCAGCCGCCCTTTATGGTAACCGTGCAGCCAATGGCGTGGTGTTGATTACAACGAAACGTGCCAAATATGCCTCGAAACCAAGTCTTTCGCTGAAAATAGACCAAGGGTTCTATACCCGAGGTATCGCAGAATACGATCGTTTAGGTGCTGACCAATGGATGGAATCAACGTGGATAGCAATGAAGAACTATGCCATGTCGGGAAGTATGCACCTCTCAGAGACGGCAGCTGCAGCTTTTGCCACGAATCATCTCATATCGAGTTTCGCCAGAAAGAATATCTACAATGCGGCCGATAATGCCTTGTTTGATGCAAACGGCAAGCTCACGGCCTCGAAAAATCCGTACTACAACGACCTCGATTGGCAGGATGCCGTGGAAAGAACGGGGTATAGACAGGAATACAACCTTTCGTCGGGTGTGTCGGGAGAGAAGTTCAACGTCTATTCTTCGGCAAGTTACTTGAAAGAGAAAGGTTATACCATTAACTCCCAATATGAGCGTTTTACAGCGCGTATCAACAGTAGGTTCAATCCCACAAAGTGGTTTGAGCTGGGTTTAAACCTCAACGGAGCAATCGCAAACCGTGATTTCAACGAGAGCGCAACGGGTACTTTCTTCGGCAATCCATTCAACATGGCGCGATACATGGCACCCATCTACTCGTATTATGCCCATAACGCCGACGGCTCGTTTATCTACAACGCCGACGGAAGCAAGCAATACGATACCTCTTCTTCGTATCTGTCTAACCGTAACATCGCTTACGAAATACGAACGGATAAAGACAAGAACAAGAGAAGTGTGCTCGATGGCCAGATTTACGGAAAAATCAGTCTGCCATACGGCTTCAACTTCACGACAAAAGCCAACTTTAACCATGCCACAAACAACCGGACGAGGTATAGCAACCCTAATATCGGAGACGGCGCAAGCAGCAACGGACGGCTCAACCTGTACAACTTCCAATATACCACCTATACAGCACAGGAGCTGTTGGATTGGAGCCACGACTTCGATGTACACCATGTAGATGTACTGGTGGGACATGAAAACTTCAGTTGGAAACGTAAGTACGACATGGTGATGAACACCAACATGGCCGTTCCTAACAACCTGACACTCGGAAACTTCTTGAATAACGCTACGACAGAGGGCTACAATGATGTGTACAGGACGGAGTCTTACCTGACGCGCATACGTTACAACTATGACGAACGTTACTTCGCCGACTTCTCCTATCGTCGCGATGGCTCCTCGAAGTTCCATAAAGACCATCGGTGGGGCGATTTCTTCTCATTCGGACTTAATTGGAATATGAAGCGGGAGAACTTTCTTAAAGATGTGAAATGGATAGACCAACTTCGTACACGTCTCTCTTATGGAGAGGTGGGCAATGATGCCGGCGTGGGCTATTATGCCTATCAATCGCTCTACTATATTGATAAGAACGGGGGTAACGCAGCCTTGATGAAACAGACACGTGGCACGGAAAACTTGAAATGGGAGACCACACAGACTGTGGACTTCGGTATCGAGGGTTCGCTTTTCAATCGTTTGAACTTCAGCATCGGATACTTCGACAAACGCTCTAAAGACCTGCTATTCGAGGTACGTATGCCAAGTTCTCTCGGTGCTTTCTTCGGCGACGATAAGAACATGAACCCCGTTATCAGCCAGAACATCGGTACCATCTCTAACAGAGGTTTCGAGATTTCTCTTAACGGAGATGTCATCCGAGACAAGGATTGGACATGGAACCTTGCCTTTGATGCCACCACACTGAAGAATAAAGTCATCAAACTACCCGGAGGAAAAGACATCCTCCATGGGGAACAGAACTACTCAGAAGGCCACTCCGCATATGAATGGTACACCTATCACTTTGTGGGCGTAGACCAAATGACCGGACTTTCACTCTACAACCTTGATCCCGACAAAGAGGCAACAGCATTGGCCAATGATGCACTTGTTGAAATCAATGGCACAAAGTACACGACATCTGTTAGCTATTCGAAACGCGAATGGGCGGGCACAGCTCTACCGTCGGTCTATGGGTCATTCGGGTCTCAACTGCGTTGGCGCGACCTCTCCCTCAGCATGTTAATGACCTATAGTTTAGGCGGAAAGATATACGATGATGCCTATCGTGCACTGATGTCTACGGCTTCGGCCTCTTCGGCCTCCGCATTACACAAAGATGTTCTTAAATCGTGGACGGCAGCACCTGCGGGTATGACAGCTACATCTGCCAATCGTATTGACCCCAATGGCATACCTTTGCTTGATTTCAACCGCAGCATCGACACTAACGCAACAAGTTCACGCTGGCTCACAAGCGCATCTTACCTCGTGTTGAAGAACATCACGCTGACCTACCGTTTGCCTAAACCATTGGTTACATCATGGGGACTTGGCGGCATCAGTGTAAAGGCTGGTATCGAGAATCTGTTCACGATTACCTCACGAAAGGGATTGAATCCGCAATTCAGTTTCAACGGAGACTCGGACAACACCTATGTATCGGCAAGAGTATTCAGCTTCGGTATGGCGTTAGACTTCTAACCGACGGGTAAGAAAACAACTGTATCGACAAACAAAACATAACACGACACAACATGAGACGTATTTTCAAACATTTATATATCGGTGCCCTGCTGCTCGGAACAACGGCCTTGGCATCGTGCGCAAGCGATTATCTGGACACGACACCCACACAGTCGGTCAATGAAGACCATGTATGGACAACGACCGAAATGGGACAGAAAGCCCTCAACGGTATCGCTAAAATCATGGTCACACAGCATGCTTTCTATGGACAAGCCTTCGCCGGAGAGAATGTCATCATGCGACTGTATGAGAACTTACCCAGCCAGAACTACAACTACAACTACTATGCATCGGGCTGGGCACCGATACATAACCAGACTTTCCACTATCGCGCAGACTCGAAATACGACGCTTACGGATGGAATTACTACTACCAAATCATCGGAAGTGCCAATCAAATCATTGCCAAAATCGACAAGGCACAAGGCACAGACGCTGAAAAGAAATTCATCAAAGCCGCAGCACTCACTTTCCGAGCCTATGCCTACGAGAAGCTTATCCGCTATTATTGCTATCGCTGGCAGGATAGTAACAACGGTGCCTCCCGTGGTCTGCCTCTCCGCTTAGGTGAAGAAACAGACAACTTGGCGGCTTCTACACTCGCAGAAACCTATGCACAGGTGTACACAGACTGCCAAGAGGCCATCACACTCTTTACTTCCAGCGGTCTGAAGCGTGAGAGCGGAAAGGTGTGGATGCCCAACATCAATGTGGCACATGCCGTTTATGCCCGTGCTGCCCTTGCCAAACAAGACTATGCCACTGCCCTTGCACAGGCCAAACTTGCCCGTTCCAACTATGCACTCATGAGCAATGCAGCCTATGCATCCGGCTTTTGCAAGCCCACAAGTGAGTGGATTTTCGGTAGTTATGGTGCATCTTCAGAGCAGTTATGGTACTGGGCGTATGGTGTGCAGGGAGCATGCAATGGCAACCACACCACCGAGAATCCCACCGGCGCAGGCACTATCGGACATGAACTCATCAAGCGCATCCCCAACAATGATGCCCGCAAACAGCTCTTTATCACCGAAGATAAATTCACCACTATCGACATCACCGACGCCGAACAGGTAGACCAGACATTCGGTATCATCAATACCGATACCGCTTTCTTGGCAACTCAAGTAGACTCTATCCTCAAGGTACACTCCGTGGAAGGCCTTTCTAAGCCCTATCCTAACGGCATCGTCTATCTCGACGGACACCTTAAGTTCTGGGTCATTGACCAACCCGGCGTGAGCTATCTCCCTTTCATCCGCTCAAGCGAGATGGTACTCATCGAGGCCGAAGCCAACTATTTTCTCGGTAATACTGCCGACGCACAGGCCGCCCTCGTAACGCTCAACGCCACCTCTGGCCGTAACGCCGCCTATACGTGTACGAAGATGGGCGATGACCTGCTGAATGAAATCAAGGACTATCGCGAACTCGAACTATGGGGCGAGGGCTTTGCATGGAGCGACTATAAGCGTTGGAATCAGCCCGTTGTGCGTCACAGCTTCGCAGAAGGTGGCAACGCCCATATCTCCGTGGCCATCACAGTGCCCGTAGAGGCCGCTAATAAGTGGACATGGGTATATCCCAATAGCGAAACAGAACATAACAAAAGCGTTACGATGACCGAATAAACCTCGGATTATCCATCTACTTACTCAGGCGAAAAAGGCGGAAAGCAAAGCATCTTTGGCATTTGCTCTCCGCCTTTTTCTGTGAAAGCATTTCTTTGGCATAGTGTTTGATAGTACTTCTATGGTAAAGAATGCATACTGCAAATATTAACTTAACATAGAAAAAACAGCAATATGGAAGTAAAGATTACAAGTGAGAATTTCGAGAGCTATAAGAACGGCGACTTGCCTTTCGTAGTTGATTTCTGGGCAACATGGTGTGGCCCCTGCCGCATGGTAGGGCCTATCATCTCCGAACTTGCCGAAGAGTACGATGGAAAAATTGTAGTGGGTAAATGCGATGTAGAGGAAAACGACGACATCGCTATGCAGTATGGCATCCGTAATATACCTACCCTCCTCTTCTTCAAGGGCGGCCAACAGGTAGATAAGTTCGTCGGTGCTACCAACAAAGCCGCACTCGACGAGAAATTCAAGGCATTGCTCTGATATAGCATATACCACCAGCCGCTTCCGCTTCAGCAGATAATGCTGATGCGATACGGTTTCTTACATGCAACTTTCCTGTATGCGGATAAACAGGATATAGAGGGGATCCGAAGTCACTCAGGCTTCCGAATCCCCCTTTTTCGTGTCCGCCCGTCTGCAATCTTGTCAGTGTGCCATTTCGGCATACCCTCCCTCCTTTTTTATGTGGTAAACGATACCGAATATCTCTCCCCTTCCGCCTTCCTCCATAAGGGTAAAAGTTTGTTTTAATGCACAATGCATTATACAAAAGAGGGTCGTTCGCACCTATAATACTCACCTTTTTACCCTCTTTTTACCCAAGGCGTTACCTTGGGCTAATATATTGCGCGCGCTTTGCTTTCCGCTCCGCTATTCGCTCCGCACAGCGAACTTCGTTTCAGCGCTTACCTTTCAACCATCAAGAGCATATAGTCGAGATTTCCACCGCCCCATACTTTCCCCACTCATAAAGCAGGAGTAAACTTTGAAAGAAGTACATTGTAGGGCACATCGATACCATATTATAATGGTACAAGGTGTAATGTAAGCTCTGAAAGAGCGCAAGATATCAGCCCAGCGCGCAGCGCTGGGTATAGAACATTTCCTTAAATGGAGCGCTGTAGGTGCGACAGAATCTCCCAACCGATACGATTCGCACCGAGAAAGGTTGCCGACCTTTCCACTAACAAACGCCATCTGTTCCCCGCATCCTTGCCAAAAGAAATGGCCAAATACAAGTTCTCATGACCGATTAGGGTTAGAAACAACAGCATGCTTCCTTGCCGGATTGCCAGAAAAAAGACTATCTTTGCGAAAAGGAAAAGCAGAGAAAATGGGATACCAACTGTTAGCCATCATCTTCACAGTTGTACAATTAAACTGTGAAAACCTGTTCGACACGCAACACGACACGGGGAAAAACGATATCGAATTTACCGAAACAGGCATCCGGCATTGGACATTCAACCGCTATTGGGCAAAGCTGAACGGCATTGCCCGCACCATCGTATCCTGTGGAAAAGGCATCGACGGCGGAGCGGCATTGCCGGATGTCGTAGCACTCTGCGAGGTAGAAAATGATACGGTGATGACCGATTTGACAAAGAAATCGCTCTTACGTGCTGCCGGCTACAACTATGTGATGACCCATTCTGCCGACCGTCGCGGCATGGATGTGGCACTGCTCTACTCGCCCGCCACCTTTGCACCCATCAGAGATTGCACCTTCCGCGTGCCACCTCCCGAAGGCATGCGTCCCACGCGCGATATTCTCTACGTGGCAGGCCGGCTTCCTGCCGGCGACACCCTTCATATCATCGTCGTACATGCTCCAAGCCGGATGGGTGGCGAACCGCAAACGCGCCCTTACAGATGCAAGGTTGCCCAATGTATCGTTGCCGTCACAGACTCGATACGTCGGCAATCGCCGGAGGCAAAGATACTGATTGCAGGCGATTTCAACGATTATTCCGACAATGAAGCAGTGCGTTCCATTGTGGCAAAAGGCATGGCTGACGTCTCGGAACACGCCACCGGAAAACAGGGTGCCGGTGGAACGTATCGCTACCAAGGTCAATGGGGCAGCCTCGACCATCTGTTTGCCTCGCCCTCTCTGCTGCCTTTCATTCAAGAATGCTATATCAATGATGCTCCGTTTCTCACGGAAGACGACCCTACCTACGGCGGACGAATGCCTCATCGTTCGTTCAGAGGCACCCGCTATGTCGGTGGCATCAGCGACCACCTTCCCTTGGTCGTACACTTGCGTTGGGAAAAAAGCGAATAAAGAATCCCCCAACACATATTGCACAGCTACACAGCGTATGCGCAGTTTTGGCAACAAGAGCTTTAAATCATGTTAAAAGGAGGAGAGCACAGACCCGTTTCCAACCTTTCATGCGTACCTTTGTATAAAGATAAAAAATAGAAGAAAAACGAGGAAAAATAAGACCTATTCATGTTTGAAAATCTAAGCGATAGACTTGAACACTCCTTTAAAATACTGAAAGGTGAGGGCAAGATTACCGAGATAAACGTAGCCGAGACGCTGAAAGACGTGAGGCGGGCGTTGCTCGATGCCGACGTAAACTACAAAGTGGCTAAGACTTTTACCGATACGGTGAAGCAGAAAGCTTTGGGCATGAACGTGCTGACAGCGGTAAAGCCCGGGCAGTTGATGGTAAAAATTGTGCACGACGAACTGGCCGAACTGATGGGCGGGCAAGCCACCGAGGTAAACTTAAAGAATCGTCCTGCCATTATCCTCATGTCGGGTCTGCAAGGTTCGGGTAAAACAACGTTCAGCGGTAAGCTGGCCAACCTGCTCAAAACCAAACAACATCGGCATCCGTTGCTGGTGGCCTGCGACGTGTATCGTCCCGCAGCCATCGAACAGTTGCGCGTCGTAGGCACACAGATAGGTGTCGAGGTATATAGCGAACCCGACAGCAAAGACGTGGTGGAGATTGCCCAACACGCTATCCAACACGCCAAGGCTAAGAGCTACGACACGGTGGTCATAGACACTGCCGGCCGCTTGGCTGTAGACGAAGAAATGATGTCGGAGATTGCCACATTGAAAAAGGCCGTCACACCCGACGAGACTCTCTTTGTGGTAGATGCCATGACAGGACAAGATGCCGTAAACACCGCCAAAGAGTTTAACGACAGGCTCAACTTCGACGGTGTGGTATTGACCAAACTCGATGGCGACACGCGAGGCGGTGCAGCCCTTTCTATCCGTACCGTCGTCACGAAACCCATCAAGTTTATCGGTACAGGCGAGAAGATGGAGGCCATCGATGTATTCCATCCCGACCGAATGGCGGATAGAATTTTAGGTATGGGTGACATCGTGTCGCTCGTGGAACGGGCACAAGAACAGTTCGATGAGGAAGAAGCCAGACGTCTGCAACGGAAGATTCAGAAAAACAAATTCGACTTCGAGGACTTCCTGAACCAGATTCAACAAATCAAGAAGATGGGCAACCTGAAAGACTTAGCCGCTATGATACCCGGTGTAGGTAAGGCCATCAAAGACATAGACATAGACGACAATGCCTTTAAAGGTATAGAGGCTATCATCAGAAGCATGACCCCTAAGGAGCGGACGCACCCCGAGATACTCAACACCAGCCGGAAGCAGCGCATTGCCAAAGGCAGCGGCACCGATATACAGGAGATAAATAAACTGCTCAAACAGTTTGAGCAGATGCGGAAGATGATGAAAATGATGTCCGGAGGTGCAGGCAGCAACATGATGCGCATGGCAGGTGCCATGAAAAATATGCGGGGCAGAATGCCCGGAATGGGATGATACAACTATAAAGATACGACACAAACTCAGAAAGATTCATACGATATGACGACACAAATCATAGACGGAAAGAGCACGGCAGCCGCTATCAAGGCAGAAATAGCCGAAGAAGTGAAAGCGATTGTCGCCGGCGGCGGCAAGCAACCTCACTTAGCAGCCATCCTCGTAGGCCACGACGGAGGGTCGGAAACCTATGTGAAGAACAAGGTGATAGCCTGTGAGCAATGCGGTTTTAAGTCATCGCTTATTCGCTTTGAGGCGGATGTCACCGAGGCCGAACTGCTGGCACAAGTGCAGAAACTCAACAACGATGCCGATGTAGACGGTTTTATCGTGCAACTGCCTCTACCTGCGCACATCGACGAACAGAAAGTTATCGAGACCATCGATTACCGCAAAGACGTGGACGGATTCCATCCCATCAACGTCGGACGCATGTCTATCGGTCTCCCTTGCTTTATTTCTGCCACACCCTTAGGTATTCTTACGCTGCTCCAACGCTACAAGATAGAGACAAGCGGTAAGAAATGCGTGATACTCGGACGCAGCAACATCGTGGGCAAACCCATGGCGCAACTCATGATGCAGAAGCAGTATGGCGACTCCACTGTGACCGTATGCCATTCTCGTTCCAAGACTTTGAAAGAAGAATGTCGTGCCGCTGACATCATCATTGCGGCTATCGGACGTCCCGAATTCGTGACAGCCGACATGGTAAAAGAGGGTGCTGTCGTCATCGATGTGGGTACCACCCGCGTGGAAGACCCCACCCACAAGAGCGGATTCCGACTCCGCGGCGACGTGAAATACGATGAGGTAGCCCCCCGATGTGCGTATATCACACCCGTCCCCGGCGGTGTAGGCCCCATGACCATCTGTTCTCTGATGAAGAACACCTTGGCCGCCGGCAAGAAAGAGTATTACCGGTAAAGCCCCCGAACAGGAACTCTCGGACAACAACTTATATAATAAGAATGAACAGCGAAGATTACTACAAGCAAGGAAACGCCTACCGGCAACAGGGAGATTGGCAGGCAGCCATGAACAGTTACATGGAGGCCATCGCACTGAACCCCGATAGTCCGGCTGTACAGGCGAAAGAAATGCTGGAACGTATCTATCGCTTTTATCATAAGGATACTTACAATCCTTGACAGAACAAGATTTTTTCCGTCGGCAAACAGACATTCCCGGAAGGCACATGGCACAGATGTCTTCGGTGTCTGCCTGTCACGGGCAGACGGAAACAGCGAACAAACAAAAGCACTATGGGTAAAATGTTGGGAGCCATCGTAGTAGACACGGACAGATGCAAGGGATGTTCCTTGTGCGTCATTGCCTGTCCGCAGTCGGTGATTACCATGGCATCAAACCGCGTAAACACACAAGGTTATATATATGCAGAGGCCGCACACCCCGACAAGTGCATCGGATGTGCCGCCTGCGGCATGGTATGCCCCGACGGGTGTATCACCGTTTACCGAAAGAAGAAGGAGGAGTAATGCCATGAATGAGCAAGAAACCGTATTGATGAAGGGAAACGAAGCCATCGCCTATGCCGCTATACGATGTGGCGTCGACGGCTATTTCGGTTATCCTATCACACCGCAGAGTGAAATCATAGAGACCCTTGCACTGCTGAAGCCATGGGAGACCACCGGAATGGTGGTGTTGCAGGCTGAAAGCGAGGTAGCCGCAATCAATATGGTCTACGGTGCGGCAGGTGCGGGTAAGCGTGCATTCACTTCATCGTCGAGCCCGGGTGTGGCACTCATGCAGGAGGGCATCTCCTATATGGCCGGAGCAGAAGTGCCCGGAGTGATAGTAAACGTGCAACGAGGCGGCCCCGGATTAGGCACAATACAGCCTTCACAGAGCGATTACTTCCAAGCAACACGGGGCGGAGGTAACGGAGATTACAACGTCATTGTATTAGCACCCTCGTCTGTACAAGAGATGGCCGACTTCGTAGACATGGCCTTTGAATTGGCTTTCAAGTATCGGAATCCCACCATGATACTGAGCGATGGTGTGATAGGTCAGATGATGGAGAAAGTGGTATTGCCGCCACTTAAACCGCGACGCACAGAAGAGGAGATTCTGAAAGAGTGTCCATGGGCTACAACGGGCAAACAGAAAGGACGTAAACCCAACATCATTACCTCGCTGGAACTGAAGCCGGAGGTCATGGAAGTGCACAACAAGCACCTGCAAGCCAAATACAAAGAGATAGAAAGGCAGGAAGTAAGATACGAAACCCAACACATGGATGATGCCGAATACATGATCGTAAGTTTCGGAAGTGCTGCCCGCATCGCAGAAAAAGCCATAGAATTGGCTTCCGAAGAGGGATTACACATAGGTTTGTTCCGCCCTATCACCCTGTGGCCATTCCCATCCCATGAAATAGAAGCGGCAGCAAAAGGAAAGAAAGGTATATTGGTTGTGGAAATCAATGCCGGACAAATGGTGCAAGATGTACGCTTGGCTACTCATGGCGAGTTACCTGTGGAATGGTTCGGACGGCTTGGCGGCATCGTGCCGGAGCCGAGCGAGATAGTAAAAGCCTTGAAAGAGAAACTGACGGGTCGGTGATACACCGCCTCACAAAGACAGACGACGTATGAATAAAGACATACTTTCACCCGAAAACATCGTGTATCAGAAGCCCTCGCTTATGAATGAGGTGCCGATGCACTACTGCCCGGGATGCTCCCACGGTGTCGTTCACAAACTCGTGGCAGAGGTAATCGAAGAGATGAACATAGAGGAGAAAGCCATAGGGGTGTGCCCTGTAGGATGTGCAGTATTCGCTTACCGCTATCTTGACATTGACTGGCAAGAAGCTCCACACGGCAGGGCACCGGCCTTAGCAACGGGTATCAAACGTCTATGGACGGAGAGGTTAGTATTCACCTATCAGGGAGACGGAGACCTCGCCTGCATAGGGACAGCAGAGACTTTGCATGCACTGAATCGGGGAGAACACATTACCATCATCTTCATCAACAATGCCATTTACGGCATGACGGGTGGACAGATGGCACCAACGACACTTTTAGGACAGAAGACTGCAACTTGTCCTGAAGGTAGGGTGGCGGAACTCCATGGCTATCCGCTCAACATTACCGATATTGCAGCCGGACTACAAGGCACATGCTACGTCACTCGGCAGAGCGTAGATACCGTAGCGGCTATCAGAAAAGCCAAATCTGCCATACGAAAAGCCTTTGAGGCATCTATGAACGGTTGGGGAGCAAGCCTTGTGGAGATTGTCTCCACATGTAACAGCGGATGGAAGATGACACCCGCCGAAGCGAATGAATGGATGAGAGAAAACATGCTTCCCCAATATCCGAAAGGGGATTTGAAAGATACCACAGGGAATCCTTAAACCAATAGAAACGGTATGAAAAAAGAAATTATCATAGCAGGATTTGGCGGGCAAGGTGTATTGTCTATGGGCAAGATACTCGCTTATTCGGGACTGATGGAGGGAAAAGAAGTGACATGGATGCCGGCCTATGGTCCTGAACAGCGGGGCGGGACGGCTAATGTGACGGTTATCGTGAGCGACGACCGCATCTCCTCACCCATTTTGAGCAGCTATGACGTGGCCATTGTGCTGAATCAACCGTCGCTCGATAAGTTTGAGTCGAAAGTAAAAACGGGCGGCATACTCATCTATGACGGCTTCGGCATGCTCCATCCTCCCACACGTACCGACATCGAAGTCTATCGGATAGACGCTATGGATAAGGTGGCAGAGATGAAAAATTCCAAAGTATTTAATATGGTAGTGCTGGGTGGTTTCCTCAGGGTCTGCCCCATCGTGACCGAGAGTGGTCTGGAAAAAGCACTGAGGAAGACACTCCCTGAACGACACCATCGGCTCATTCCGCTCAACATGACGGCAGTAGAAGCGGGTAAAACACTTATTCAACGAGAGGAAAAGACGGCTTCAACAGAAAAATAAATAAAATATTTCAACTTTTTCGTGTATTTTTTTTGTAGATAAAAGAATATTCGTATATTTGCAAAAGTAAAAGAGATTGACAACGGGAGCGCCGTTGAAGATATCTCAAATATTGAGATTCAACGATTAGATTATAACACGTACGGAAAAGACCGGTAAATAAAAGCGACATGCGATGTCGTTTCTACGTCGGCATATAGGCAAACAAGAAAAAATAAGACTCCTTACGGTAATATTACCGTCCGGTTCCGCTATCTCTTACTCTCAAGGAAGAGCGGATAGGGAGTATAAGAAGATATAGCAAATATAAATACTTGATTTTTTAATAACTCTCTAATTTTTTTAGGAGGAGGCCGTAGTGATTACGTCCTCCTCCCTTTTTTATCTCCCTGATTCTTCCCGTTGAATCGTGAGAAATGGGAGAAATGCTCTTTTTCGACCCGGAATAGACTACACACAGGTTTTACTCCATCTATACCGATGTGGGATAAAATATGTGTCACCATAAATGATTTATAGTTCTATCTATTTGCCGGTTTGAAAGAAAAAACATACCTTTGTAGAAAGTAAGTTGCATTCGGCAAATAGATAGCATGCACTTTGCAATAGAAAATAAGGTATTACACATTAATTGTATCAGGTATGGACAACAATCATCAACACAATCAAGAGCCACAACTGCAGATAGACTTATCTCAGGAAGTAGCGCAAGGCGTATATTCAAACTTCGCCATTATCTCGCACTCAAGTTCAGAGTTCGTCGTAGACTTCGCATCTTTGTTGCCCGGCGTACCCAAGGCGACAGTGAACAGTCGCGTACTGCTCGCCCCCGAACATGCCAAGCGGCTGATGCAAGCCTTGCAGGAGAACCTTGTAAGATATGAGCAGGAGTTCGGGAAAATTCGTATCCCTGAGCAACAGGAACGGACAATTGCGCCTTTCGGAATGGGTAGTAGCAACGGTGAAGCCTAAGAAATAAAGGCAGAAAAAGCAGGATGAGCCGACACACCAACGGTATGGAACAACGGCTATCCTCCTATCCGCCTCTTTCTCGCATAGCAATATGACAAGGAAAGAAGGAGGAGAAGAACCTTTCTTTTTTTACTATTATATTTGGCTTTCCTTATTCCAAATGAAGAGGGAAATAATATTATAACACATATTAACTATTAAGAAGTGAGAATCTCTATCTATTCTTTGGGAATAAAGTAGCCATCGGGCAATTGACAGATGGTGGTAAGAACGAGGTTTCCTGTCATTTTGAAACTGTTTCTCAGCCGTATTTACTTGTATTTAGATAAAATAGTTTCATAATGTAATTACACGTTTTGCTTAGTGCAGATAGCGATACGAAGTAAACAAAGGTTAATAGTGTTAATAAATACGTTTGTTTTACTCGTATAAAAAATTAAGGTTATATGTTTGCAACAGGGCAGGCGAGTCCTTGAAGAAATAAACAATCTAACCAAACTTATATAATAACTTTTGAATCAACTTATGGAACAGAAAACGGTGATAACAGGCGTCATCGGCGCAGATGCACATGCTGTCGGCAATAAGATTCTGGCTTTTGCTTTGGAACAGGCCGGCTACAATGTGGTAAACCTTGGTGTCATGGTGGCGCAGGAAGAGTATATCGCAGCAGCCATAGAGACAAATGCAGACGCTATTCTCGTATCGTCAATGTATGGACACGGAGAAATAGACTGCAACGGCTTCCGTCAGAAATGCGACGAGGCAGGCTTGAAAGATATTCCAATCCTTGCCGGCGGTAACCTTGTCGTAGGAAAACAGAACTTTGAAGACGTTGAAAAACGCTTCAAAGCCATGGGGTTCAATAAGGTCTACCCCCCGGGAACACCTGTAGAAACAACGATTGCAGACCTTGACAAGATTCTGGGTAGGGCATGAAATATCTGACTGCAGACTTCGGTAGTACCTATACGAAGCTGACTGCTATTGATACAGAACAAGGTTGCGTGGTAGGTACGGCAACAGCCTTTACGACCATTGAGACCGATGTGATGGAGGGTTTCTGTCAAGCCTTGCAGAAGTTGGAGATTGCCATCGGGTCTTTCGCATACGACAGGCTCTTGTGCTGTAGCAGTGCTGCCGGCGGTTTAAAGATGGTTGCACTCGGATTAGTGCCCGAACTCACAGCCAAGGCAGCCAAAATGGCGGCTTCAAGCGCAGGGGCAAAAGTGGTAAAGACCTACTCCTTCGAGATATCACAGGCAGAACAGCAGGAGATTTACGATATCAATCCTGACCTTGTATTGCTCTGCGGAGGTACGGATGGCGGCAACAAAGATGTGATCTTGGCCAATGCCAAACGGCTTTGCGAAATAGAAAGAAACTTCTCTATCATTGCTGCCGGTAACAAGACCGCATCGTATGAACTTGCAGAAATATTCAAAAACTCAAATAAACAATGTGCCATTACCGAGAACGTGATGCCCCAATTTAATATCATCAACATCACTCCGGCCAAACAGAAGATTAAAGACCTCTTCATTAGCAGAATTATAGAAGCCAAAGGATTGACAGCCATACAGCAGATGAGCGGGTACGACATCATACCTACGCCGCTCGCCGTACTCACAGGCTGCGAATTGCTGAGCAAGGGTGACGGTCTGGATGACGGTATCGGGGACATGATGGCTGTAGACTTAGGCGGTGCCACCACCGATGTTTATTCGATGGCTGCGGGAGAACCAACTGTGGCGGAAGTGATTACCAAAGGTTTGCCGGAGCCGTACAGCAAACGTTCTGTAGAGGGCGACCTCGGTATGCGATACAGTCTGGCAGCCATGGCAGACGAATTGAACCTTGAGATGTTTGCACACGAAATAGGAGTGGAAATAAGAAAGGTGAAAAAATGGATAGAGACCTGTGCAGCAAAGCCCGACACATTACCCTGCGACGAAGAGGAAACAAGGATAGAAGAGGGGCTGGCACGCAATGCTGTAAAAATAGCAGTGGAGCGACATTGCGGCTATTTCGAACCAGCTTACACCCCAATGGGTCAGGTGTTTACCTTGACAGGGAAAGATCTATCAGACGTACCTGTGGTTATCGGTATCGGCGGTTCTATCATCAATAATGCCCATCCTGAACGCATCCTCAGTGGTGCAGAGAAAGCCGCATCCAAGGATGTAATGTTTGCCAAGCCTAAGAGGCCCCGCTACTTGTTGGATAAGAAGTATATCTTCGCCTCTATGGGACTCCTAAGTAGCTTCGAGCCGAAACTCGCTCTAAGCATCATGAAAAAAGAAATAACTTATATCAATTAATACATTCTTCTCATCACAATGGAATTAAAGAATCAAAAACTCTCCGACGAAAAGTTCTTCGCAGAGAGAAAAGAAGTACTATCTCAATGGGAGACAGGTAAAGGCGTGGACTTTGACGAGGCTGTTGCCTATCAGAAAAGTATTGCACCTGAAAAGCGGTTTTCGGCAAAGCTAACCAAGGCTGTCGAGGATAAAACCACACTGATACAGCCACGCGCAGGTGTAGCGCTACCCGAAGAACATAAACAGTTACTGCAATTCCTTGAGGAAGAAGGAGAGGCCGACCTCCTTCCTTCTACCGTAGACAGCTATACGCGTCTGAACCGATATAAGGAAGCAGAGATAGGCATCCAGAAGAGCCGCGAGACCAACCGCTCCATGCTCAATGGTTTCCCTATCGTAAACTACGGTGTAGACATCTGTCGCAGCGTGACTTCGGCACTGAAGAATCCCGTTCAGGTACGCCATGGAACGCCCGATGCCCGTTTGCTGACCGAAATTTCTATTGCAGGCGGTTTCACCTCGTTTGAAGGCGGTGGAATATCTTACAACATACCTTATTCTAAAGCACATCCCATCGATCAGACCATTGCCCATTGGCAATATACCGACCGTCTGGTGGGAATGTATCAAGAGGCCGGTGTATCTATCAACCGAGAGCCGTTCGGCCCACTTACAGGTACACTTATCCCCCCATGTATTTCAAATGCCGTAGCCGTGATAGAAGGATTGCTCGCCGCTACACAAGGTGTAAAAGACTTGACCGTGGGCTACGGGCAGTGCGGAAACTTGATACAGGACGTTGCAGCCATCCGCGCTCTTGATATCATGACACGCCAATACTTAGACCGCTTTGGGTTTACGGATGCCCGTATCACCACCGTCTTTCACCAATGGATGGGTGGATTCCCGCAAGACGAGGCAAAATCGTTTGGCGTCATCTCATGGGGTGCTGCCGCTGCAGCATTGGCAAAGGCAACGAAAGTCATTGTGAAGACTCCGCACGAAGCCATGGGTATTCCCACAAAAGAGGCCAATGCTGCTGGTCTGCGTGCAACAAAGCAAGTTATCAACATGCTAAAAGACCAATGCTTCCGGGAAATTCCTGCTGTGGTTGCCGAGAGCGAAATCATCATGGCGGAAATGAAATGCATCCTCGACAAAGTGGAAGAGTTGGGCAAGGGCGACTATGCCGTAGGTACTGTGGCCGCTATTGAGGCCGGTGTCATTGATATACCTTTTGCACCCAGCAAATTCAACGCCGGCAAAGTGATGCCGGCACGCGATAATACGGGTGCTATCCGCCTACTGAATCTGGGCAACATGCCTCTCTCACAAGACTTGGTAGACTTCCACAAGAACAAGTTAGAAGAACGCGCCCGCTACGAGAACCGTCCCGTCAGTTTCCAGATGGTCATTGATGATGTATATGCCATTGGTAAGGGACACTTAGTAGGACGTCCGAGAAACATTAACGATTAAATATATTCTGAACATGAAGATTAAGAAAGTGGTATGCGCCCCTGGCAAGACAGGCTTCTTCTTTGATGACCAAAAAGCCATCAAAGCCGGCGCAAAGAATGACGGTGCTTTCTACGAAGGAAAGCCGATGACACAAGGTTTCACGTCCGTAAGACAGGCCGGTGAGTCTATCAGCGTGATGTTTATTTTAGAAAACGGAGTCATCGCCCACGGCGATTGTGCTGCAGTGCAATACTCCGGTGCCGGCGGTCGCGACCCTCTTTTCCTCGCCGCCGACTTCATTCCCGTGATAGAAAAAGAGATTGCTCCTCTCTATGAAGGCAAGGAAATCTCTTCATTCAGGAAGATGGCAGACATCGTGGACAAAACGGTGAGCCCCTCTACCGGCAAGATTTATCATACGGCAATCCGTTACGGTGTGACGCAGGCCTGTCTCGATGCTGTGGCCAAGAGCCAATCTAAGTTGATGGCCGAGGTGATAGCAGAGGAATATGGTACGAAACTTTCTAACAGCATCATCCCTATTTTTTCTCAGTCGGGCGATGACCGCTATCTGAATGCCGACAAGATGATTATGAAAGAAGCCGACGTTTTACCCCATGCGCTCTTCAATCACGTGGAAACAAAAGTGGGTCTGAAAGGCGAGAAAATCAAGGAGTACATTGAATGGCTGAGAAATCGAATCATCAAACTGCGCCCCTGTGAAAGCTACAATCCCACACTTCACATCGACGTATATGGCACCTTGGGCATCGTTTTCAACAACGACTTCGAAGCCATCGCCAAGTATATCGGCGAAGTGGCAGAGATAGCCAAACCATTCCACCTGCGGGTAGAAGGCCCCGTTGATATGGGTGAGAAACAGGCACAAATCAAGGCGCTCGCTGCCATTCGTGCAGCTATGGACAGAGATGGTATCGATGCTGAAATCGTAGCCGACGAATGGTGCAACACCTTAGAAGACATCAAAGACTTCACCGAGCAGAAAGCCGGACACATGGCACAAATCAAAACACCCGACCTCGGCGGTATCAACAATGCTATCGAAGCCGTTATCTATTGCAAAAAGAACCAAATGGGGGCATACCTCGGTGGAACCTGCAATGAGACCAATCGCTCAGCTGAAGTATGTGCCCACATCGCCATGGCTACATCGCCTGTACAATATCTGGCCAAACCGGGTATGGGTGTCGACGAAGGCTATATGATTGTGTTCAACGAAATGAGCCGCATCTTGGCATTAACGAAATAATACATAACCCCAAATCTCGGTCATGAGACCTAAAAAATAAGCAATTGTGAATAAACGGAAGTCAGAAATAAATTATTTATAGGTCGCCGGGACTCTATAAGCCAAAAATAAATGACTAATGACCGGTAAAAGCCGAAAATCAGCAGATGCAACCATTCTTAGGTCTCATGACCGGATTTGGATTTAACGAAACATTCATATCAGATATTCACTCCCTCGGGAAGTTCGTAGATACCGAGGTTTAAAACGTATATTATGGAAGAAATGAGAATACTTTCCCCGACAGCGATTTTGGGATACGGTTTCCCGCTCGAATCGTTTGTTGAAGGAATGAAACGCAATCCGCATGTGATTGCCGTCGATGCCGGTTCGTCAGACCCCGGCCCTTATTATTTAGGTGCCGGCAAATCGTTCACCGACCGTAACTCGGTGAAACGCGACCTCGAAATCATGATACCGGCCGGCATTGAGGCAAAGATACCTGTCATCGTGGGAACCGCGGGCGGAAGTGGTGCAAGACCGCACGTGGAGTTTGTTATCGACATCGTGAAAGAGATTGCCCACGAAAAAGGCCTCTCGTTCAAGTTGGCGGTTATCCAGTCCGAGTTCGACAAAGATTTTATAAAAGAAAACCTGCGCCAAGGCAAGGTGACACCATTAGCACCGGCCAAGCCTATTCAGGAGAAAGACGTAGACGAGGCAGTGCACATCGTGGCGCAAATCGGCGAACAGCCCTACATCAAAGCCCTCGAAGAAGGTGCCGATGTTATCATTGCCGGCCGTTCCTACGACCCCTCCGTGTTTGCTGCCCTCGCCGTCAAAGAAGGTTTCAACAAAGGCTTGGCCATCCATCTGGGTAAGATTCTGGAGTGTGCAGCCATCTGTGCATTGCCCGGAAGCGGAAGCGACTGCATGTTCGGCTATCTGCACAAAGATGACTTCGTGCTTGAGCCGCTGTCTCCCCTGCGCAAGTGCACAACGTTGTCTATTGCTGCTCACACCTTATATGAAAAGACCAATCCTTATGTTCTGCCTGGCCCCGGCGGTGCTATCGACCTGCATGAATCTAAATTCGAGCAGATAGACGACAACAAGGTGCGCGTTTCCGGTAGTAAGTTCGTACCCACCGAACAATATTTCGTGAAGCTCGAGGGTGTGCGCCGCGTAGGTTTCCGCACCATGTCACCGGCCGCCGTGAAAGACCCTGTGATGATTTCAAAGATAGACAGCATTATCAAGAGCGTCAGAGAACGCGTGGAAAACAACTTCGAAAAATACGGCATCACCGACTTCTTCCTCGATTTCAAGATATATGGGAAGAAAGGTGTCATGGCTATGTTTGAGGGGGCAGAAGAATCTCACTCCGACGAACTGCTCATCATTATCGAGGCCGTGGCCGACACACAAGAGACGGCTAACACCATCTGCAGCTTTGCCCGCAGCACAATGCTTCACTTCGGCTACGAAGGACGTATCTCCACAGCCGGCAATCTGGCATTTCCCTTCTCGCCGTCAGACTGCAAGATGGGCGAGGTCTACGAGTTCAACATCTATCACCTCTTGCAGGTAGACGACCCCGTGAGCCTGTTCCCGATAGAATACGTTACATTCAATAAAGGAGTAAGCAACCGTTAAACGAAAACGATTATGGCAAAGTATAATTTGATAGACGTAGCTTCTGTCATCCGCAGCAAGAATTCAGGACCTTACGAACTGACTTTCGACGTTATCTTCAAAGACTTCGAGACATACAACAAAGTAAAGGCCGCCAAGATTTTCAATGAGAAGATGTTTGCCGCCTTATACAAAATCAAGGAGTCCGACATCATCAATATCGTACATTTCGACCCTGCTAAGGCTATTAAGATTACCATCGTACGCCCCATCCCCTCGGGAGCGTTGGGCGAGACCGATGTGTATGGTGCACAACAGCATGTGCCTTTGATGAAAAGTTCGTTTGAAATGTAATGAGCAAGGCTCTTCCCTGTGTTGCCGGCTCATGTCTCCGGCAGCGCGGGTGGAGAGCCTTCTCTCTTAGTTTTACCGCTTCCGTATGATTAACCCCATTCAGCAATACCGCATTGCCTCGCAGTATTTTGCGCCGCGCGGCAAGGAACGTCTCATCTTTTTAGGCGACCACATCTCACAACGGCACTTAGCCTATTCCGACCGGCTCATTGGTATTGTGGGCGATGCAGGCTCCGGTAAATCGTCGCTCATTAAGGGTATGTTTCCCGGGCTGGAGTTATCCAACGACGATGACGTTATCAACCCACGTAAAATCATGTTAGCACGCGATACCATCGCCCTGCATGAGGTGAGAGAAGCCTCCTCGTTCCATCTCGACATACGTTTTCTCAACGGGTTCATGCAGATGTGGGAGATTGCCGAGTTCGTGAAAACGCTGCTCGAACACAACAAGCGTGTCATCATCGAACACTTCAACCTATTGCACGCCACCCTCGGACGTAACGCTGACCTCATCGTGGGCATCGGCGAAGAGATTATCGTCACCCGCCCTTCCATGTTCGGACCTTTACCCGAAAGCATTTACGAGATTGTGCACAAATCGCTGAAGTACCGAAAGATGGCGCACTCTGCGGAAGAAATCACCCGCTTTATCTTGGAAGAGAAATATGGACTTGACCACGACCATTACTTCTTTTCCGACATCAGAAACGGCTTCGTCATGAAATTTTACAAGCAGGAAGACATCGACATCTCCCGCCTCGAAGAAGACGTAAAGGCCGTGATTGCCGAAAAGCAGCCTATCTCCTACTACGACGAGGAACACATCAAGATAGGTGAGCGCATCGTAGATTGCGACGGCCCTCGCTTGCAGGTGAAGAACACTGCCGAGATACAAGACTTCTCACTCGTTAAAGAACTCATGTACGACGAGGAGACAAAAACCTACTGCCTCATCGGATTGGTAGACAACAATTGCGAAAACATTCGGAACCGGAACACCCAATACTTCCTCACAAGAAACAGCTAAATGAGAGAAATAGAAGCAGCCAAGATTACCGAGTTGGTAGAGCGTCTCTGCATCGAGGCGTGCTACGTGCTCTCCCGCGATATTTACACTCGTCTTGTCGAACGTTCCAACGTGGAGAAATCGCCGCTGGCACGTCAGATTATCGGCACTATCATCCAGAATGCCGACATCGCTAAAAACGAGCAATGCCCCATGTGCCAAGACACCGGCATGACCGTCGTCTTCATTGAGATGGGACAAGATGTACATATCACTGGCGGATTTATCGAAGATGCCATCAACCAAGGCGTCCGTCAGGGCTACAGCAAGGGCTATCTGCGCAAATCCGTGGTGCGCGACCCCATCGACCGCGTGAACACCACCGACAATACACCCGCCATCATCCACTACGAAATGGTGCCCGGCGACCGGTTCCACATCACCGTCTCCCCCAAAGGATTCGGCAGCGAGAACAAGAGCGGATTGCAAATGCTCACCCCCAGTGCCGGCATCGCGGGTATCAAGAAGTTTGTTATCGACACTATACGTCATGCCGGCGGCAATCCCTGCCCACCCATCATCGTGGGCATCGGCATCGGAGGCACGATGGAACGCGCCGCCTACCTCAGCAAGAAAGCCTTGCTCAGACCCGTCGGCAGCGAGAGCCACGACCCCACCATTGCTCAACTCGAAAGAGAACTTCTCAACGAAATCAACAAACTTGGCATCGGCCCCTGCGGCTTCGGAGGCTCCACCACGGCATTGGCTGTAAACATACTTACCAACGCCACCCATATTGCCGGCTTACCCATTGCTGTAAACATCGGCTGCCACGCCACGCGCCACGCCGAAGGCGATTTATAAACTCCACATACATCGGTTATGGAAACAAAGAGAATCATCGAAGCTCCATTCACGGACGAAAAAATAAAATCGCTCAAAGCCGGAGACATGCTTTATATCTCGGGCACCATCTACACAGCACGCGATGCTGCCCACAAGCGACTTTGCGAGATGCTCGATGCCGGCGAACCCATGCCTTTCGACTTCCACGGACAAGCTGTCTACTACGCCGGCCCCTGCCCCGCTAAGCCCGGACAGCCTATCGGTTCCGTAGGCCCCACTACCGGCGGACGCATGGATGCCTATTCACCCACGCTCATCCGCGAAGGATTGCGCGTCATGATAGGTAAAGGTTCCCGAAGCAAGGAAGTCATCGAGGCTCTGAAGAGATATACCGGCATCTACTTCGCCGCTATTGGCGGAGCCGCCGCACTGATGGCAAAGGCCGTGAAAGAAGCCGAGGTCATCGCTTTTGACGAACTCGGCACCGAAGCCATCCGAAAACTACGGGTAGAGGAACTGCCTGTTATTGTGGCAATAGACTCTGAAGGCAACGACATGTATGAAATCGGTGTTGCCCAATACAGAGAGTAATGCCGTTCTTTTAGTTGTGAATAGGAAATCTGCCCTTGCGTGAGTAAGGGCAGATTTTTTTGTCTGGCATTGTCAACACGAGCGATTCTCTGTTAACAAGACAATTACCGAGATAACAACGGATGAATTTCTGTTAATAAGACAGTTGTCGCATGAATAGAAACCGTCTCGTTGATAACAGAAAAGAATGGGTTAATTGATTTTATAGGAGAGTGCAGGATTGCGTTCGATAAAGCTGATGAGGTCACGTTTAATCTCGATTGATTTCGCCTTGCTGCGCAGAGAAATCACGTTGTTGCTTTCAGCATCTTTGATTTGGAAACAGAGCCGGGTCTTCCCCGGGCTGTCGTTGATAAGCGTTACAAGGTCGGAAACGAGCGGTTCGTCGAGTGCCATGCTGTTGATAGCAATGGTAAAGGTTTCTATCAATGTTTCCTTCACCGTCTGCATGTACTGTATGTCGGTCACTCGGAGGTCGTAGAGGTGGGAATCTCGGAACCGGGGCACACACTTGGCACGTATCATAACGATGGCTCCCTCGATGAGCATGCCCTGCCAGCGTCCCCATTCTTCGCCGAAGAAAGCGAGCTCACCGCTGCCTTCAAAGTCTTCGAGGGTCACGAATCCGCAGGGTTTCCCTGTCTTGGTGAACTTCGATTTATTAGAGGTGACAATGCCACCGAAAATGAGTTCATCGCGCTTGGATAGTTCTTCGCGTCGACCGTCCTGTCCCACTTCCGTGCAGGCGGTATTGCAGAGATTGTGGAATATCATGCCGAAATCATCTAAGGGATGTGCCGAGAGGTAGATGCCCACGAGGTCGCGCTCGCGATTAAGCCGTTCGGGAGGGCTCCATGGCTCAGCAGAAGGTACAGAGGGTGTAGCGATTTCCACGGCTTCAGTTCCGCCAAAGAGGGAGTTCTGGGCTTCGTTTTGCTCCATCTGATAAAGCTGTCCGTATCTGATAAGCGTGTCGAGAAATTGATTACCGCGATTGTCCGGGGCGAAGAAGCTCTCGCGGGCGATACGGAAACTATCGAGCCCGCCGCTCAAGACAAGGCTTTCGAGTGCTTTACGATTCACGGCATTGAGATTGATGCGCTGCACCACGTCAAAGACATCTTTGAAAGGGCCATTCTTGTCACGCTCAGCAATGATAGCATCTGCCGCAGCATCGCCCATTCCCTTAATGGCTGCGAGCCCGAAACGAATCTCCCCTTTCTTATTCACGCTGAACTTCTGCCGGCTTTCATTCACATCGGGGCCGAGGGTAGAAATACCCATGGCCTTGCATTCATCCATGAATTTGGTGATTTCGGCAATGTTGTTGAGGTTGCGGCTCATCACGGCAGCCATGTATTCGGCGGGGTAATGCGCTTTGAGATAAGCCGTCTGGAAAGCCACCCACGAGTAACATGTGGCGTGACTCTTGTTGAACGCATAGCTGGCAAACTTCTTCCAATCCTCCCAAATCTTACTGAGCACCTCTTTGGGGTAGCCGTTTTTCGCCCCTCCTTCATAAAAGAGTCCCTCAAGATGGTTCATCTTGTCAATTTGTTTCTTTCCCATCGCTTTGCGCAAAGTGTCGCTCTGGCCGCGGGTGAAGTTGGCCAGCTGCCGGCTGAGAAGCATGACCTGTTCCTGATAGACGGTGATTCCGTAGGTATCTTTCAGGTATTTTTCCATGCAAGGGAGGTCATATTTTATTTTCGAGTTGTCGCGCTTTCGGGCGATGAAGTCGGGAATATAATCCATCGGGCCGGGACGATAAAGGGCATTCATGGCTATCAAATCTTCGAAGACCGACGGCTGTAGTTCGCGCAGATACTTCTGCATGCCGGCCGATTCAAATTGAAACGTACCGATGGTTCGCCCCTCGCAGTAGAGTTGATAGGTGAGTTTGTCGTCAATGGGAATATGGTCTAAATCGATAACATCACCCGTAGAGATGCGTATGTTTTCGACGGCCTCTTTAAGAATGGAGAGTGTTTTCAGGCCAAGGAAGTCCATTTTGATAAGTCCGGTCTCTTCTATCACGTGACCGTCATATTGCGTACAAAGCAACTTATGCCCCGGGTCGGCTTTGTCTTCGGCAACGGAGACGGGCACCCAGTCGCTGATGGCATCGCGGCAGATGATGGTTCCGCAGGCATGGATACCTGTTCCGCGCACCGTACCCTCAAGCATTTTTGCATACTTCATCGTGTTGCTGAGTCGCTCATCGGGAGAGGCTTCGGCCTCGCGCAGCTCGGGCACCGCCTTGATGGCATTGGTCAGATTCATTTTCATGCCGTCGGGCAACCGGTCGGGGATGACCTTACATAGGTAATTGGCCTGTTCGAGGGGCAACCGTTCCACACGTGCCACGTCTTTGATAGAGTTTTTCGTAGCCATCGTGCCGTAGGTAATGATATGCGCCACCTTGTCATGGCCGTATTTGTCTTCCACCCACTCGAGCACTTTCCCTCGTCCGTCGTCGTCGAAATCAGTATCGATATCGGGCAGGGAGATACGGTCGGGATTCAGGAAACGCTCAAACAGAAGGTCGTATTTGATAGGGTCTATCTTCGTAATGCCTAAACAATAGGCCACCACAGAGCCTGCCGCAGAGCCGCGCCCTGGTCCGACAAGTACTCCAAGGTTGTTTCGGGCGGAATTGATGAAGTCTTGCACGATGAGGAAATAACCCGGAAAACCCATTGTTTTCATGATGTGAAGCTCGAACTTGATGCGCTCGGCCACCTCCTCGGGCAAGGGGTCACCATAGAGAGGCTTGGCACCGTCGTAGGCCAATTTGGCCAAGTAGTCGGCCTCAAACTTGATTCGATAGAGTTTATCGTAGCCTCCGAGCTTCTCAATCTTTTGCTCGGCCTCTTCGCGAGAGAGGATTTCGTTGCCGTTCTCGTCGCGGGTAAATTCCTCGAAGAGTTGTTCTTTCGTATAGCGGCGGCGTATATCTTCTTCCGTTCCGAAACTTTCGGGAATGGGAAAGAACGGCATGATGGGCAGACTGTCAATGCTATAGACCTCCACCTTGTCGAGTATCTCGAGCGTATTGGTCAGTGCCTCGGGCTGGTCGGCAAACACCTCGTTCATTTCCTCTCGCGTTTTAAACCATTCCTGCTTGGTATAGATCAGCCGGTTCGGGTCATCCAAATCCTTCCCCGTCGAGAGGCAAAGCAGATGGTCGTGAGCTTCTGCGTTCTCTTGGTCTACGAAATGCGCGTCGTTCGTGCAGATAACCTTGATTCCATACTCCTTTCCTAACGTGAGCAACACCTTGTTGGCGCGTTGCTGTTGTGGAAATGTCTCCCTATTGGCTTTCACATGGGGGTCTTTCACCTCATGTCGCTGCATCTCCAAATAGTAGTCTTCACCGAAAACCCGATGATACCATTCCACTGCTTCGCGAGCACCCTCCATATCGCCGCTGAGGATTTTCCGCGGCACCTCTCCCGCAATACAGGCTGAACACACAATAAGTCCCTCATGGAAGCGTTCCAAATCCTCACGGTCGGTGCGCGGCCGCATGTAGAAACCGTCTACCCACGACCGACTTACGAGCTTTATCAGATTCTTATAACCCGTGTAATTCTTGGCCAACACGATGAGATGGTAACCGCTGCGGTCGCCTTTTTCAAACACCTTGTCGGTCTTTTTACGATGTGCCACATACATTTCGCAACCGATAATCGGTTTGAAAGCTGGTTTACCCTCTGCCTTCAACCGCGCATTCACCCCCTTGCAATAGTTGTAAAACTCTTTTGTGCCGAACATGTTGCCATGGTCGGTAATAGCCATCCCTTTCATACCGTTGGCCACGGCCTTTTCTACAAGGTTTTCGATGCTTGACTGTCCGTCGAGAATCGAATAGTAAGTGTGAACGTGCAGGTGTACGAAATCTTGCATAACGATGGTTTTGCTCTGGTTGAAACGAGGCGTAAAGGTACTCCGAAAACCCGATATAACCAAAATATAAAGGTTAAATGTTTGGGTGATTGACAAAAAAGAAGTACCTTTGCTGCCGGTTATTATGACCAAGACTGCTATGACCGAAAATATAAAGAAACTCAAAAAGATACGCATCCACAGAGAGGGTACGGACACATTGCTCTACGGACTCTTTCTGTTTGTTGCCATCGCAGTGATTTTATGGAGGTCGTTTGATTGCAAAATTCCCTTTTGGGGCTTTTCCATCACTGCCGGAATCGTCTACGGCATAGTTGTAAACTTCTTTCGATGCCCCATCAGATACTTCAGCGAAGATGAGGACGACCGCATTGTTGTGGCACCTGCCGACGGTAAAGTGGTCGTGATTGAAGAGGTGGAAGAAACCGAATATTTTCACGAAAAGAGACTGATGATTTCTATTTTCATGAGCTTGTTCAACGTCCATGCCAACTGGTTTCCCGTCAATGGGAAAGTGAAAAAGGTGAAACATGTAGACGGCAATTTCTACAAAGCATGGCTTCCAAAAGCCAGCGAAGAAAATGAACATGCCGACATCATCATCACCACGCCCGACGGAACCGACATCCTTTGCCGACAGATTGCAGGAGCCGTGGCACGACGCATCGTCACTTATGCCAAGGAAGGCGAAGACTGCTATATTGACGAGCATCTCGGCTTTATCAAATTCGGCTCTCGTGTAGACGTATTCCTGCCCCTCGGAACCGAAGTTTGCGTACAGATGGGGCAAAGCACGACAGGCGATCAAACGGTCATCGCCAAAATGAAATAACAAAGATGGCAAACTTCATAACCCGCCACATTCCCAATTCCATCACTTGCTGCAACCTCTTCTCCGGTTGTATTGCCACATCTTTTGCCTTTACGGGCGACATGGAACGGGCGTTGCTCTTCATTATCATCGGAGCGATATTCGACTTTTTCGACGGCATGAGTGCGCGGTTGCTGCACGTCTCTTCGCCGATGGGCAAAGAATTAGATTCCCTTGCCGATGTCTTCACATTCGGTTTTGCGCCTGCAATGATGGTGGCATTCTCTCTCTCAACAGCCAACTATCCCGCGGCCTTATTGCCCGCACAGAATTATATACCCTATCTCGCCTTTTTCTTAGTGGTCTTTTCCGCGTTGCGATTGGCCAAGTTCAATATCGACAAACGGCAAACCTCGTCGTTCATCGGCCTCCCCACGCCGGCCAACGCTCTCTTCTGGGCTGCTCTCATTGTAGATTTCCCCCCGTCGTGGGAGAACTCCAAGGCCGTCGTACCTGCATTCCTGCTCCTCATTTGCCTGAGTTGTTGGCTCATGATAGCAGAGATTCCCATGTTTGCACTTAAATTCAAGCAATGGAGTTGGAAAGGCAATGAGGTGAAATACGGATTCTTGCTTTTCTGCATTCCTGTGCTGCTGTTGTTCCGGATAAGCGGCATTGCGCTCATCATTGCTTGCTACGTATTTCTTTCCATCGCCGTTGACTTTTACCAACGGCGCTCCGCCCCCACAAAAGATTAATTTCCCCTGTCCTATGGCATTCCTGTTGTTGCTTGTTCTCTTGGGTGTCCTCTTCGCTCTTATCGTCGGTGGAGTCACCGTTTTTCGACTTTTCCATCAAATGCGCCAAGCTGCCGACCGGTTCAAGCAACAGATGAACGAGGCTTTCAATGACCCCCAACACCGTTACAACTCATCTACCTCCGATACCGAAGAACGTATCATTGACACACGCGACCCTTCGCAAGCCAACAAAAAGATATTTAAGAAAAACGAAGGGGAATACGTGGACTTCAAGGAAGAATAATATTCCTACTTTCCTCCGCCCGTTTTCAAGCAAGAAAAGGAGCACTATATCACAAAAAAGATGAACGTATCATGATGATTTGAGACATACAATAAGTGCTGGCAAAGTTGCTTTATAGGACATATTGATACCATATTATACGCGAGTTTGGGATAAGAAAATCTTATCCAATAGCCCCGAGGGGGCATAAGACCTTAGACAGGGGTAAGCAATAGCGCAGCCCCTGTGTTGTGGATTCCCGCAGTCTAAGCCCTGAAGGGGCGACAGAACACTAACCCTCCATCCTCCATCACCCACGGGGTTCATCTTTCTGCACATGCTTATCAGGGGTTGCCTTTCCGCTTCACGTTCCGTTTTGCGCCGGCGATTTTCAATTACGCTCTTACGAGCTTCACACCCTGCCTAAGGTCTTACGCCCCCTCGGGGCTTACAGTCCGATAGCCTTATCCCGAACTCGCGTATATTATAATGCGGTTAGGTGCAGAGTAAGCGCTGAAACGAACGTTCGCTGTGCGGAGCGGAGCGGAAACGAAGTTCGCTGACACGAAGAGGAAGCAAAGCAAAGAGCGTAACATGTTAGCCCAGCGCATAGCGCTGGGTATATAGCATTTCCCCAAGTGGAGCGCTGTAAGTGCGACACATCCTTATCAAACATCTATTTGAAAATGAAAGAAAAAGGTCTATCGCACTTACAGCGCTCACCTTTTTTACCCCCGTTTACCCAAGGCGATGCCTTGGGCTGACAGCTTACGCGCTTACAGCGCTCCATTTTATAACATTGCTTTACCAAAAGCATTATCCTCGGCTATTCTCTTTCGCGCTTACAGCGCTTACCTTCTAATCATTAATGGCATGTAGTTGCGATTTCCACCAATGTACATTCTCCTCACTCATACAGCAGAAATAAGCGCTGCAAGAGGCACATTGTAAGGCATATAGATGTCATAAAATGATTGTGTGAGGTACGGAATAAGTTCCGACAAGGCATTTTTGTGGGGTGTATCAACACCATATTAGAATAGTGTGAGGTGTAATGTAAGCGCTGCAAGCGCGTAACATGTTAGCCCAGCGCATAGCGCTGGGTATATAGCATTTCCCCAAGTGGAGCGCTGTAGGTGCGACACATCCCGTTCATCCATATATATGAAAATGAAATAAAAAGGTCTGTCGCACTTTGCCTTTGCTTCGCACGGCGAACTTCGTTTCAGCGCTTGGCATTCTCTCTACCCAAGGCGATGCCTTGGGCTATTATCTGTCGCACTTACAGCACTCCATTTTCAATCATTAATGGCATGTAGTTGTGATCTTCACCAATGTACATTTTACTCGTTCATATAACGGGGATAAGCTCTGAAGGAGCGCAACATATCAGCCCAGCGCATAGCGCTGGGTATATAGCATTTCCCCAAGTGGAGCGCTGTAGGTGCGACACATCTTTATCAAACATCTATTTGAAAATGAAAGAAAAAGGTCTATCGCACTTACAGCGCTCATCTTTTTTATCCCCGTTTACCTAAGGCGTTGCCTTGGGCTATTATCTATGGAAATGAAGAAGCATAGCTTTCACAATGTAAAAGCTATGCTTTGAGGGGATGAAAGCTAAGCGATGACCATGCAAAAGCTATGCTTTCAGAATATCAGAGCTTATTCACTGACTTTCAACAGTTTATAAGCCTTGGGTGCAGAGATGGTTTTCAACAGTTTCACCTTTGCCGGCGGAGCTTGCGAACCCGTAAGGTCACTGATGGGAGAAGCCTTTATGGGATTGAAGCGAGCTTTCTTACGGAACACTTTCGAGTAGTTTCCATCAGAGTCCATGGCCACGGCCATAAATGTCACATCTTCGTCGTAAGGCACAGAGATACCCATGGTTCCCTCCCAATTATAGCCCTCGGTTTGCAGCACCTTAATGATTTGTTCATCGGTGATGTCGTTTTCATCGGTGAAATCGCCCGTTGCCGCGATGGCTCTCGTTCGCATAGGTTTAGGCGATTGGCTCTTAACCATGGTCACGGGGACGTATGCCCGTCCTTTCAAATCTTCGGTATACTTCCATGGTGCCGAATCGTGAAGGGCATCGTAGACAGCCGTTCCATCGTAAAACTTATCAAAATGCAGCGACGCACTTGTCTTGCTCACTTTTCCCTGTGCAGTGGTCAGCGTGCCGGCACTCTTCACCGTGCCTACAATCGTGCCATTTTCAGAGATGGCAGCTACCCAGATATGGTAAGTCGTAGCAGGGTCGAGCACGTAGTTGTAATCGAATTCGCTTTCGCCACGATAGAGAGCTTGGTCTGCGAGCTTGGCACGGCCTATATGGTCGAGCACCTGATTGGCATAGGAAGTCATGTCGCCGTGGAGTTTCTGATAATCGGTATCGGGAATCAAATCCCAGTAATACATCACTTTCTCATTGCTGGGCGTAACAGAAACGGATGCACTTCGGGGACCAATCTTATCGACCTTGCTCGTATAAGTAACCGTGGCAGGGTCTATTCCGGCAGCAGCCGTGCGGAAAGCGAAGCGATAGATACGGGTGGAAGGCACGTAATGAGTCATATCATAACCGAATATCAACAGCTCATAGTCGCGGTCGGTATAGAGCGTTTCATCGTTGGGAACATCGATATTACCACTTTTCACGTAGGCAGGAATCACCATGGCATCTTCCGTTGCTACGGCATCGAGCAAATCCTTGTCGCTAGCATACTGTGATGTCCATGCCTTGGAGCGGAACGTATAGTAGTAAGTATCGTTGTTGGTGGCAGTAATCTTCACGTCAGCACCATTGTACGAAATGTTAGAGAACTGCGCGCTGAAGGTGTTCTCAGAGACAGCGGTGCGCATGCGGAAAGGTACGACGAGCGTATCGGTGGTGAATTGCCCTTGCGTATTGATTCCCATAGCGAAAGCCACATACTCTTCTCCCGGCAGCAACTCTTCTACCGTGTTGGAATAGTCGCCCTTATCGGCAATATTCCCTATGATTTGAGCCATTGTTTTGCCTTTCCACATGTCGTCGGCCAGCAGGTTTTCCATATATTTCTTTACCGAATTGCTGTGATACCGGCGCAGGAGACGGCGTGAAATAGTAGCAATGAAATACAAGTCGTTCGCATTCTGAGGTTTCAGGTCTACGTCTACAGAGGTAAACGTTACGTTACTAAGGCCAAGAATGAAAGGTGCGTTGCTTTCGCGCACAACCACGCTGTCGATAAGAGACGTGTCGTAGTCGGTACCGACCAGTGACATCTTGCCGGCAGAAAAACCGATTGTACCGGCCATGGTTGCCGGAACGGATTTGATACTCAAATCTTTATACACCAAGATATTCTGCGCTTGTACGGAAAAAGCCATGGCACAGATAGTCAGAAGGAGGAATATCTTTTTCATTTCACTACGATTTTAAAGGTTTTACCATTGATGCTGACGAGATAGACACCGCTTTGCAGGGACATTTCTTCGGGATTCCCGTTGGCTGTAAAGCCGGTTATCAAGCGGCCATCGGCTGTGTAGATATGCACCGCCGTTCCTTTACGTGCCGTCACACACAGGCTGTTGCCATTGACCTTTACAAGGTCGGTAGCGGCACCCACAGCCTCAATTGCAGTAGGTACGGCAGTGAATGTCATGTCACTCATGTCGGTTAAGGGTAAGGTTAACGAGGTCTCTTTGTTCGTAGCCAGAAGGTTTCCACCCGTGAAGACCATCTTCAGTCCTTTCACAGACATGGATTTCTCTGTGCCGGAACGGGTTTTGAACGTGAGATACTTCAAACTCTGCGCCTGCATCGCTAAGGTTGCAGTCGCCACGAAACAGGTAAGTAACTAT
>NZ_GL397214.1:1619346-1843317 GCF_000146675.1 Hoylesella marshii DSM 16973 = JCM 13450 | reverse complement strand
TAACGTTTTTTTCATATGAATGGTGTTGTTTAGTGTGAAGTTCCGGCAAAGCCTGCGGATGACGCTTCTCCTGCAAAACTTTACCAAAACGAATGCTGCAAATATAGGAAATCTTTTTTAAAGCAACCCTATTGCAGGATATTTTTTACTGTTTTGCGAAGCCGCAATCATTGGAAAAACGCTTTCTTTGGGGAGAAATCACAAGGAAATCATTATCTTTGTAGACAAAATTCCTAACGAGAAATGGCAACCAAAGATAAGGGGCTGACCCCCATGATGAAGCAATTCTTCGACCTGAAAGCAAAACATCCCGACGCGTTGATGCTCTTCCGGTGCGGCGACTTTTACGAAACATATGCCGAAGACGCAGTGGCAGCAGCAAAAATATTAGGTATTACGCTGACAAAACGCAACAACGGGGGGAACAGAGAAGACACAGAAATGGCTGGTTTCCCGCATCATGCACTCGATACTTACCTGCCTAAACTGATAAGAGCCGGCAGAAGGGTGGCCATCTGCGACCAGCTGGAAGACCCGAAACTCACAAAAACGCTCGTTAAACGCGGCATTACAGAACTCGTTACGCCCGGTGTGGCCATGGGAGACAACGTGTTGAATTACAAGGAAAACAACTTCCTTGCGGCCATTCACTTCGGAAAGACAGCTTGCGGGGTGGCTTTCCTTGATATATCTACAGGCGAATTCCTTACCGGCGAGGGAACCATCGATTACGTAGAGAAGCTGTTGGGTAACTTCGCACCAAAGGAAATACTCTACAACAAAGAACGGAAAAGCGATTTCGCACGCTTTTCCGGCACACGATACTGCACCTTTGAAATGGACGAATGGGTGTTTACAGACCAAAATTCACGGCAAAAACTGCTGAAACACTTCGGCACGAAGAACTTGAAAGGGTTCGGCGTGGAACATCTGAACAGCGGTATCATTGCATCGGGAGCCATTCTTCAGTATTTAGAACAGACACAACACACACATATTGCTCACATCACGTCGCTCGCCCGTATAGAAGAAGACCGCTACGTGAGGCTCGACAAGTTTACCATACGTAGCTTAGAATTGGTGGCACCCATGAATGATGAGGGGGCATCGCTCATCGACATCATCGACAAAACCGTGACCCCGATGGGCGGACGCATGCTGAAGCGGTGGGTAGTGTTCCCGCTGAAAGACGAAAAGCCCATCAACGAGCGGTTAGGAATTGTGGAATACTATTTTAAGAAACCCGATTTCAGACAATGCTTGGATGAGCAGTTCCATCGTATGGGCGACCTCGAACGTATTGTTTCCAAAGCAGCCGTAGGTCGGGTGTCGCCCCGCGAAGTAGTACAGCTTAAGAATGCGCTCCAAGCACTTGCACCTGTAAAGACGGCCTGCTTATATGCAGAGAATGAAAACCTGCGCCGCATAGGCGAACGGATGAATCTTTGCGAGAGTATCCGTGAACGAATAGAGCGTGAGATATGTACAGACCCGCCCCAATTGGTAAGCAAGGGGGGCGTGATTGCCGATGGGGTGAACAGCGAACTCGATGAATTGCGCCGCATCGCCTATAGCGGTAAAGATTATCTGCTTGAGATACAACGGCGTGAAGCGGAAGCAACGGGCATTGCAAGTCTTAAAATCGGATACAATAATGTATTCGGTTATTATCTTGAAGTGAGAAATACCTATAAGGAAAATGTGCCTACCGACTGGGTGAGAAAGCAGACATTGGCCAATGCAGAGCGTTATATCACGCAAGAATTGAAGGAATACGAAGAGAAAATACTCGGTGCCGAACAAAAGATTCTCTCATTAGAAGACCGCTTGTTTGCCGACTTGGTGACGGCCATGCAGGAGTTTATCCCGCAGATTCAGATAGATGCCAATCTCATAGCACACCTCGATTGCCTGCTCGCCTTTGCCAAAGTGTCGGAAGAAAATCGCTATATCATGCCGTCGGTAGATGACTCGGATGTAATAGACATTCGACAAGGACGACATCCGGTGATAGAGACACAACTCCCGTTGGGCGAGAAATACGTGCCGAACGATATCTTTCTGGATTCCGAACGTCAGCAGATTATGATTATAACCGGCCCGAACATGGCGGGAAAGTCGGCCTTGCTCAGACAAACGGCTTTGATAGTATTGCTGGCTCAAATAGGTTGCTTCGTGCCGGCGGAAAGCGCCCGCATCGGATTGGTTGACAAGATATTCACTCGTGTGGGAGCAAGCGACAATCTCTCGTTGGGTGAATCAACCTTTATGGTAGAGATGACAGAGGCTGCCAACATATTAAATAATGTGTCGCCCCGTTCGCTTGTACTCTTCGATGAGTTGGGGCGAGGCACTTCTACCTACGACGGTATCAGTATTGCGTGGGCTATCGTGGAATATCTGCATGAAAACGAACGTGCAAAGGCTCGCACGTTGTTTGCTACTCACTATCATGAGCTGAATGAAATGGAAAAGAACTTTGCACGAATCAAGAACTATAACGTGAGCGTAAAGGAGCTCGACGACAAAGTCATCTTTCTTCGCACCTTGGCAAAGGGCGGCTCCGAACACTCGTTCGGTATTCATGTAGCGCAAATAGCAGGTATGCCGAAGAGCATCGTAAAGAGAGCGAACGTGATATTGAAGCAACTCGAATCGGACAACAGCAATGTGGGCACGGTTGAAAAACCAAGTGCCGAACGTATCAACAGCAGTAGAGAAGGCATGCAACTCAGCTTTTTCCAACTCGAAGACCCTGTGCTCTGTCAGATACGCGACGAGATACTCGGCCTGGATATCAACCGTCTTACACCCGTGGAAGCACTCAACAAACTGAACGACATTAAGAAAATAGTGGGCGGCAAATAAACCTTGTAAATTCATGTGCTGCCACATGAAAGAACGGAAAATAATCATTATATTTGCATTATCAAAAATCTAACACAATACAATGAAAAAAATTCTCACACTTGCGGCACTCTCTCTTTCACTGACAGCTGCTGCACAAACCTCACCTCTCTGGCTGCGCTTCAGTGCTATCTCGCCCGACGGACGCACAATAGCTTTCTCTTACAAGGGCGACATCTTCACAGTTCCCACCCAAGGGGGCAACGCCAAGCAACTGACAACAAACGCTTCCTACGATGCCTACCCCGTGTGGAGCCCCGACGGACAGACCTTGGCTTTTGCTTCTGCACGCGAGGGAAGTCTCGATATCTATGTCATGAGCAAAGAAGGGGGCAGCCCCAAACGTCTGACAACAGACAGCGGAGACGAAGTGCCCATGACTTTCCGCGACAACGGGCATATCCTCTATCAGGCATCGGACATGCCTACGGTGAAATCTATCTACTTTTCAAGCCGTATGTTCCCGCAGGTTTACGAAATAAGTACTGAGGGCGGACGACCTCGCCTCTTCTCCGCTACACCCATGTGCGACGTAAATATCAACGCCCGCGGCGACATCCTCTACCACGACCAGAAAGGGTATGAAGACGTATTTCGCAAACATCATCGCTCACCCATTACCCGTGATATATGGCTCTGCAAAGACAACCAATATACCAAGCTGACCTCTTTCAACGGAGAAGACCGCACACCGGTGTGGACAAAAGACGGCAACGCCTACTACTACCTGAGCGAGGAAGATGGCACTTTCAACGTCTATAAACGCCATCTCGACGGCAGCAACAAAACACAACTCACCCACCACAAGGGTAACCCTGTGCGTTCGCTCACCGTTTCCTTGGATGGGACACTCTGCTATGGCTACGACGGCGAGATATACACCATGCGGGAAGGAGGACAACCCCAGAAAGTAAACATCACGGTGGTGACCGACCGCAACGACATAGACTTGGAACGACAAATCAAAACGCGGGGAGCCACAGAGATAGCCCTGTCGCCTAATGGTAAGGAAATCGCCTTTGTGCTCCACGGAGACATCTATGTTACGTCCATAGACTATAAGACCACCAAGCAGATTACCGACACACCGGAGCAAGAACGCAACGTAAACTTCTCGCCCGACGGCAAAAGTCTCACGTATGCAGCCGAACGCAACGGGCTGTGGCAGATATATGTCGCACGATTGAAGAACAGCTCCGAAAAAGCGTTTGCTTACGCTTCAGACATAGAAGAAGAGCAATTGGTGAAATCAAGCAAAACCTCTTTGCTGCCGAAGTTCAGCCCCGACGGCAAAAGCATCGCTTTCTTTGAAGACCGAGCTGCGCTGTGTGTGGTCGATATCAAGACGAAAGCGGTGAGAACGGTCATGGACGGCAAGTATCTCTACTCGTATTCAGACGGAGATATCTGGTTTGAGTGGAGCCCCGACAGTAAATGGTTATTGACAGAATACATGGGCACCGGCGGTTGGAACAGCCAAGACGTGGCGTTGGTAAACGCTTCTGGAAGCGGAGAGCTGCACAACCTCACGCAAAGCGGTTACAACGACGGCAACGCCCGCTGGGCTTTGGGCGGCAAGGCGATGATTTTCCAAAGTGACAGAGCTGGCTACCGAAGCCACGGAAGCTGGGGAGCCGAGGAAGACGAGTATATCATGTTTTTCGATATCGATGCCTACGAACGCTTCCGCATGACAAAGGAAGAAAAAGAATTAGCCAAAGAACAGACCGCCGATAAAAAGAAAGGCGACGACAAAGACAAGAAGACCGCCAAGAAGCCGGCAAAGAAAGAAGAGCCGAAAGCATTGACTTTCGACCTCGACAACTGCCGTGACCGCATCATACGGCTCACCTCCAATTCGTCCAACATGGGCGATGCCATCCTTAGCCCGGGTGGAGACACACTCTATTACCAAGCTGCGTTCGAGGGTGACTTCGACCTCTGGAAACACGACTTCAAAGAGGGAAAGACAGAATTGGTGCTCAAAGGAATCGGCGCAGGACGACTCGATGCCGACAAAGACTTCAAGAACTTATTCCTGAACACACGCAACGGCATCAAGAAAGTAGACATCGCGAAGTCTTCCACCACAAACATCGATTTCGAAGCACGCTTCAATTACAAGCCGTATGCCGAGCGTCAGTATATCTTCAACCATGTGTGGCAGCAAGTGAAAGACAAGTTCTACGTGACCGACCTTCACGGCGTAGATTGGGAAGGCTATCGCAAAACCTACGAACGCTTCCTCCCCTACATCAACAACAACTATGATTTCCGCGACATGCTCAGCGAGATGCTCGGCGAACTCAATGCCTCGCATACCGGCGCACGTTACTTTGCTCCGGGCGCAACCTTGCAAACCGCTTGCTTGGGACTCTTCTTCGACAATGCATACGATGGCGACGGACTCAAGATAGAAGAGGTGTTGAAACGGGGTCCCTTTGCCGTGCGCAAGACAAATGTGACCGCCGGCTGCATCATCGAGAAGATAGACGGAGAGAAAATCGGAAAGGGGATGGACTACAACTTCCTCCTCGATGGCAAAATAAACAAGCCCGTGCGTATCAGCATCTACAATCCTTCAACCAAGAAACGCTTCGACGTGACCATTAAACCCATCTCCAAATATGCCCAGCAAGAACTCCTCTACAAGCGATGGGTAGACCGCAACCGCGAGATGGTAGACAGTCTATCCGGCGGACGCATAGCCTATGTACACGTGAAAGCGATGAACAGCGAGAGCTTCCGCACCGTTTATCGCGAGCTCCTCTCCGACGAGAACCGCAACAAAGATGCCGTTATTGTTGACGAACGTCACAACGGAGGAGGTTGGTTGCATGATGACCTCTGCACCCTGCTCGGCGGCAAACAGTACCAAGAGTTCGTTCCGCGAGGCAAATTCATTGGCCGCGACCCCTTCAACAAATGGGTGAAACCCTCGTGCGTGCTCATTTGCGAAGACGATTACAGCAACGGACACGGCTTCCCCTTCGTCTACAAAGAGCTGGGAATCGGCAAACTCGTCGGTGCTCCCATAGCCGGCACGATGACTGCCGTATGGTGGGAAACGCTCATCGACAATAGTATGGTCTTCGGTATTCCGCAAGTGGGATGCCGCGATATGCGCGGACGCTATGGAGAAAATACCCAACTCAACCCCGACATCGAAGTGTACAACACACCCGAAGACTTCCTCAACGGTAACGACCGACAGCTCGAACGAGCCGTTCAGCTGATGATGAAGAAACAATAGCTCACCCGAAGCCATCCAATCCCTTAAACCCAAATCGACCATTAAATCCTGTACAGATTTTGTTTGATTGTCGTTCAGATTGTTTGCCGTCTTCTCGAAAGCGTAGTGGACTACATTGAGAGAGGGCGGCAGACAAGATGCCGACAAGCGAATGAAAGATGACAGGAAACCATAGAAGCAATATTGAAATGACAGATGAGGAGTCTAATAAATGATTTGGGTTAAAGAGAGGCAGACCATCGGTTTGCCTCTCTTTTTTATTTGCTTTCGTTGCTTCTATCCCAAGCCTACCCTTTTGAATGCTTATCTCAACCCCACATAGATAGGAATGACTTTAATGTTTTCTAACAATTTTGTTAAATCCCGACCGAAAAAGATGCGGTTGTCGGCCAAACTTTCTGCACAGAAAGTTTAAACTTGGTGCGCAGAAAGTTTGAACGAGATGCGCAGGAAATTTATCACCTTTGCAAACGTTTGATAATCAGTAAGTTACAAAGTCGGATTTTTGAGCACTTTTTACTCCGTTTTTTAACACTTCAAGTCCCTTCCTTGTCGCCTACCAATTGCCGTATCTTCCATTTATTTCGTACCTTTGCAGGGCATAACTCATAAAAACGATATGATGATAAAACATTTTTATTCCGTTTCGATAGCCCTTCTGTTCGCTATGCTATCGCTGACTTCCTGCATCAAAGACGAGGCTCCCAATGCCGAAGCCGACATACTTTCCTGCATCGTAGACGAAAGCCTGCTCATCCGCATGCCCGTGATTACCAACGACGAGGTGAAACTCTATGTAAACGCAGACCGATGGAGCGACATCTCGCATCTGGCACCACAGTTCACCCTTACCGGAGGTGCCACCATAGAACCCGCCAGCGGCACCGTGCGCGACTTCACCCAACCGCAGAAATATACTGTTACCTCGCAAGACGGCAAATGGAAGAAAACCTATACCGTATCATTCCTGCTGGGCGACTTAGCCACCGAGTATCACTTTGAAAACGTCAGATACCACGAACACGAGGGCAAGAAATACTTCCACATCTTCTATGATACCTCCATCGAAGGCGAGGAGATGACATGGGCTAGCGGCAACGCCGGCTACATGATTACCCATACCTCCTCGCCCGCCACAGACTATCCTACCTCGCAGGCCGACAACGGTTACAAGGGCAAATGCGTAAAGCTGACCACGCTCAGTACAGGAGCGTTGGGTGCGATGTTCGGTGCTCCCATCGCCGCCGGCAACCTCTTTACAGGTGTCTTCGAGGTCAATTTAGGCAACATGCTGAAATCTACGCACTTCGGTCTGCCTTTCCGCAAGATTCCCCAAACATTGGTTGGATACTACAAATACACTGCCGGCAGTAAATTCACCGATAAGAGTGGACACGAACTCGCCCGCAAAGACCGTCCCGATATCTATGCCGTGCTATTTGAAACCACTACCGAAGTGCCTTATCTCGACGGCACGAACTCGCTCACCAGCCCAAACATCGTCATGATGGCACGCATCTCCGATGCCAAAGAGACCACCGAATGGAAACCTTTCGTCCTGCCATTCCATAAAATGGAGGGCAAAGAAGTGGATGCCGATAAGCTGAAAGCCGGCCGATATAGCTTAGCCATTGTCCTCTCGTCCAGCATCGATGGCGGAAAATTCAACGGCGCTGTGGGCAGCACACTCTATGTAGACGAAATGAACCTGTATTATGAATAATCCCCAAAGCCCTATGATACGCAGAACATCACTCTCCCTCACCCTCTTCATTCTCGCCCTGCTCACCGCATCGGCACAGAAAGACCGCACAGCCACCCTATACAACTCCGAGCGCAACGGCTGGGAATACGAAGTAAAGGCCGGCATCAACCTCGGTGGTGCCTCTCCTCTGCCGCTGCCCGAAGAGATACGCAGCATCGAAAACTATAACCCCAAGTTCAACGGCGTGCTCGAAGGCGTGGTCACCAAATGGCTCGGGCAGGAGGCTCGGTGGGGAATCTCTGCCGGTCTGCGTGTAGAAGAGAAAGGCATGAAAACCGGCGCCACGGTGAAAAACTACGGTATGGAAATTATCAACGAAGGCAATCGCGTGGCCGGTTACTGGACAGGATATGTGCAGACAAAATACAACAGCACCTTCCTCACCCTGCCACTCACAGCCGATTACAGATTCAACTCTTCATGGAAGATACGCGCAGGCCTTTACGCTTCCCTCCGCCTCGACGGCGACTTCTCCGGCTATGTTACCGACGGCTACCTGCGTGAAAACAGTCCCATAGGCCAGAAGATTGCTTTCACTGATGGCAAAACGGCCACCTACGATTTCACCGACAACCTCCGCCGATGGCAATGGGGCGCACAGATAGGCGGCTCATGGCGGGCCTTCAAACGCTTTTCCATGAATGCCGACTTTACGTGGGCATTCAACGACATCTTTAAACACGACTTCAAAACCATCACTTTCAACATGTATCCCATCTATCTCAATATAGGATTCGGCTACCTATTTTAAACGTGCAACCGGCATCACGCAGAGCACGCAGCCGGCAACCGAGACGCACTCCGCACCACTTGCAGGGATAAATGTTTTGCACTATGTGTTATTTTCACTACCTTTGCAGGCAAAGTAAACTAAATATTAAAACCACAACATCATATGAATTATCTCGATCGCAACGAGTTTAACTTCCAGCCGTCACAAGAAGTGGCAGCTGCTTTCCGCCATTTCGACATCGGTAAATTCGCGTTCTATACCCGCATCTACGACGAAGGAAAGAAGAGCATCTTCTCTGTATACCTCTCCGAATTGTATGACATCGACGAACACCAGATAATGGTAGGCTACGGCGCAGAGGATTTGTTGAAGAAAACAGTACACTATTTCCTTACCAAGGGTGATAACAAAACCATGCTCATCCCTAAATTTTCATGGTGGTATTACAAATCTATTGCCGACGAAGTAGAGGGCATTACCGAGCAATATCCCATGTATGAAGAGGCCGATACCTTTGCCTACCGCCTCGAAGAGCTCAAGGATTTGGTCCAGCAAAAGCGTCCGCGCCTGCTGCTGTTGGCATCTCCCAACAACCCCACCGGCAACGGACTAACCAGCAATGAGATGGAAGACATCATCGCATCAGTACCCCGCGAAACCATCGTTGTGGTAGACGAGGCTTACGCATCGTTTGTCTCCAAAGATGCAACCTATATCAAACGCATCGTAGAGAAGCACGACAACGTGGTGATATGCCGCACGATGTCGAAGTTCTACGGCTTGCCCGGTTTGCGCCTCGGCTACGGTTTCGTAGGAAAAGGCGGAGAAATGGACGCCTTTCTGCGCTATGCCAACATGTATCTCGGCTACGACCGCCTGTCCGAAGAGTTAGGCATCGCCGCCCTGAAGTCGGACGCGCACTATCGGGAAGTAGCCCGCGTGATGGACGAAGCCCGACAGATGTACACAAAGGAGATAGGCATACTGCCCGGCTTCAAGGTTTACCGGTCGGTAGCTAACTTTATCTTAATCAAATATCCCCTATCTCTGAAAGAATCGTTGCAGAAAGCGTTTGCCGAGCAAGACTATAAGGTGAAGTTTATGAACGAACCCGACATCAACTCACACATGCGCATTACCTTGGGACGTGCCGAACAAAACCGTCTCGTCTGCAACACCATTCTACGTGTAGCACAGAAATGATAGCCGTTGTTTTGGCCGCCGGTATGGCCACACGTCTGCGACCGCTCACGGACACCGTGCCCAAATGTCTGCTTAAGATAGGCGAACGCACCCTCATGGAACGTACTGTCGATGCGTTGGTATCGGCGGGCGTTACCCGTCTTGTTGTAGTCACGGGTTATCGCGAAGCACAAATCCGCACGTTCCTTCTCGAACGTTATCCCACGTTGTCGCTCCACTTCATCCACAACGAGGCCTATCAAACCACCAACAACATTTATTCTCTGTGGCTGGCCAAACCCGTTGCAGACGGCAACCCATTCCTATTGCTCGACAGCGACATCCTGTTCGACCCGCAACTCCTCGCTGCCCTCACCTCTGGCAAAGGCTCTTCTCTGGCCGTCAATCGCCATACCTTGGGCGACGAAGAGATGAAAGTAGTAGTGAACCCACGCGGAGATATAACCCAACTCACCAAGACCTGCGACCCGCAGCAAGCTATCGGCGAATCAGTAGGCATCGAATACATCGATGCCACTTATTCCACCGCATTGTTTCGAGAACTAAACAAAATGATGACCGAGGAGCATCTCGAAAACGTCTTCTATGAAAAAGCCTTCGAGCGATTGATACCCAAAGGCCATTCCTTTCGGGTGGTAGACACCACACGGTACTTCTCCGTAGAACTTGACACGGTGGAAGACTTCAACCACGCCGGCCAGCTCATTCCCCCACACCTCTACTGAAATATGGCAACTTACGACATCCGCGCCCTCCATGCACGCATCCTGAAGATACTGCTTACCATCGACGCGGTGTGCAAAGAGCACCACCTGCACTACTCTATATGGGCAGGTACCATGCTCGGAGCCGTACGCCACGGCGGATTCATCCCGTGGGACGACGACGTAGACATTGCCATGCCGCGCCCCGACTACGACCTCCTCGCAGCCCATGCTGCCGAATGGCTGCCCGCACCCTACGAGTTTGTCTGTGCCGAGACTGACCCCGCCTATCCTCTGCCTTTCGGAAAGATACAAGATGCCGATACCACGCTTATCGAACGGCTCCACCTCCGCTACCTCGGTGGTGTGTATATCGACGTGTTCCCCATCGACGGCGTTCCGCAAAATAAGATGGTTAAGCGCTGGCAATTTGCCCGATACGAATACTATAAACGTGTGCTCTACTTGCTCTTCCGCGACCCTTACAAACACGGCCGAGGCCCCAGCAGTTGGGTACCGCTCCTCTGCCGTCGCCTCTATACTTTGCAAGGTGTACAACAGAAAATACGCAACATCCTGATACGCTACCCCCTCAGCACCGGCAAAGAAGCGGCAGACTACGACGACGGCATGCACTTTTGCTTCCCCAAAACATGGCTCGATACCCCCACCACCTATCTTTTTGAGGGCAAACCCGTACAGGGCATCGCACAGGCGCAGACTTATCTGTCCATGAAATATGGTAATTTCATGACGTTGCCCTCTACACCGAAACGCCGGCAACACAACTTCCATTACCTCGATTTAACGCACTCCTATCACGATGGCACACAGGCAAACCTGCCTTAAAATGACCTTTATCCGTAAAAAGTAGGTGATAAATCGAAACTTTTCTACCCCTTTTTCTTTTAATCCCTAAGTATTTGATGCTCAAAAGTTCGGGATTGTAACTTTTCAAGGTCGTAAAGTGACGATTGATAAGTCGGCATTCGTACACGGTACAGATGGCGTTTGTACAGGGAAAGGTCGGCAACCTTTCTTGTGGCAAACAGTATTTGCCAATGTAACCAAGGCAAGCATTACAGGCGCGAAACACCATCCGACACTAGCACCCATGGCGTACAATGCCTCATACCTTACCCATAAATAGGGTTACTCCGCAGAAAAGCAACCCTGTTTTATACAAGTTATCCATCTTTTTACTATATTTGCATGCATTATCTCCTGTAATGCAATGAAAACATTAAGAGACCGAATATTGAGCGACGGGCGTTGCTTCCCGGGAGGCATCCTGAAAGTAGACGGCTTTATCAACCACCAGATGGACCCCAATCTGATGAAATCTATTGCCGCGGAGCTATCCAAACGCTTCGACCTCTCGCGGGTAAACAAGATTCTTACGGTAGAGGCATCAGGCATTGCGCCGGCCATTATGATGGGCTTCCTACTCGATTTGCCGGTCGTATTCGCTAAGAAAAAGAAGCCGTCTACCATGAACGACATGCTCTCTGCCGTTGTCTTCTCGTTTACCAAGCAACGTTCCTACGATATTTGTATCAGCAAAGAGTTTTTAAGACCCGACGACCACGTGGTCTTTATAGATGACTTCCTTGCTTATGGCAATGCTGCCAAGGGCATTATTGAGCTTTGCCGGCAGGCCGGTGCCACGATAGAGGGCATGGGATTTATCATAGAAAAAGCCTTTCAGGCAGGCGGAGATTATCTGCGTGGCTTAGGAATCAACGTGCAGAGCTTAGCCATTGTGGAATCATTAGACAATTGCGAAATAAAACTTCGATAATGGAAACACCACAACCCCGTGAATTAATCTACGGCCTACACGACAAGCCTCCCGTTCGTGAGGCGTTTTTTGCCGCCTTACAACACCTTTTAGCCATTTTCGTGGCCATTGTCACCCCGCCACTTATCATAGCAAGTGCCATGAGACTGGATGTTCCTACAACAGGCTTCCTCGTTTCTATGGCACTTTTTGCATCGGGGTTATCCACCTTTATCCAATGCCGGCGTATCGGCTGTGTAGGAGCAGGACTGCTCTGCATCCAAGGCACTAGCTTCTCGTTCATAGGCCCCATTATCGCCGCAGGTATGGCGGGCGGTCTGCCGGCGGTATTCGGTGCCTGCATGGTGGGGTCGGTAGTAGAGATGGTTATCAGTAGAATGCTGAAATACACCCGACGCATCATCACGCCGCTGGTATCGGGCATCGTGGTCACACTCATAGGTATGAGCCTCATCAAGGTAGGTATCAATGCCTGCGGTGGCGGAGCAAAGGCCATGGCCGACGGAACTTTCGGTAGCGCAAGCAACATCGGATTGGCCGCACTCGTGCTCATATCCATCATCATTTTCAATCGCAGCAGCAACCGATACCTGCGTATGAGCTCTATCGTGATAGGTCTTGTCTTAGGCTATGTGGCAGCCTACTTCATGGGAATCGTGCATTTCGATGCCGTAGATACCTTCGGCGGCTTCAACCTCCCCATACCATTCAAATACGGAGTGAGCTTCCCCATCTCCTCCATCGTCGCTCTGGGCATTATCTATATGATAACGGCCATAGAAGCCTATGGCGACATTACGGCCAACTCCATGATTTCAGGAGAACCCGTTGAGGGAGACATGTTTACGAAACGTGCATCCGGTGGTATCCTTGCCGACGGTTTCAACTCACTCCTCGCGGGAGTGTTCAACTCTTTCCCTAACTCCATCTTTGCACAGAATAACGGCATGATTCAGCTCACAGGCGTAGCGAGCCGTCATGTAGGCTACTATATAGCTGCCATGCTCGTAGTTTTAGGCCTGTTTCCCGCCGTAGGGCTGGTGTTCTCCATCATGCCTGACCCCGTGCTCGGTGGCGCCACGTTGCTCATGTTTGGCACAGTGGCCTCGGCCGGTATCCGTATCATCGCCTCACAGAAGATAGACCGTAAGGCCACACTCGTGCTGGCGGTGAGCTTCTCATTGGGCTTAAGCGTGGAGATGGTACCGGAAATACTGTGCCAATGTCCCGAAGCGGTGCGCAATATCTTCGCATCCGGCATCACCACAGGTGGACTAACGGCCATCATCGCCAACGCAGCGATACGTATCAAAGAGTAAACAAAAACCCTTATAATGACCCATATGAAACAATTCGCATGCTTATGGCTGCTGTTGCTCTTGCCGTGCAAGGGCATAGCACAGACAGGAGAGCCGCAAATCGGTGAGCAACCGACGGGCGACCCCACCGACTATTATTACCTGAATGATGAACTTCGCGCAACCCCCTTTGGCTACATGACGCGCAACATGCGCGAGATTCAATTTTATTTCAATGCCGATGGCGTGGTGTACATGCGCGATTGGGTGGACTACGGAGCCTACCTCAAAGGTACGTATGATGCGGCGGCGGGCACCATCTCTTTTCCCAACAAACAGAACGTCGAGCGGGTGCAGTTTGGCGTAGGTAGCAAAATGCAGATGATGTATTTCGCCGTCACTGACCCGGCAACGGGGCTTCCGAAAACCGACAACCTCGTATTGCAGGTCAAAACAGTGGGAGGCAAACGGGTGATCTCTGCAGAAAAAGATATCAACTACGGCCTTTTCTACGACGACGAGGGGCAGACCCATCCCTATTGGCTGGCACGCCGTGCCTCCTTCATAAACAAAACAACCGTCGATGCCCTTACCACTACTGTACACTACACCGCCATGGATTACTCCGATGGTTCCGACCCCGTAGACCGCCGTCTATCGTGCGTAGCCATCGGCAACGACATCTATCTGAAAGGCATCGACGGAATCTTCAGCAACATATGGACACATGCTGTCCTTACCATCGACAACGGCACGCCGTCGCTTCTCATTCCGAACGACCAATATGTGAGCAACTATTCCGTAAAGGAGAACTTTCTCATGAAAACGGGTACGCGATCCGGTGAAACGCCGCCTATGATGGAAGGGCATCAAGGTATCAGGTTCACGATGACGCACGATGCACCGAACCACATTTATAAATGCACCGCACCGGCAACAGACGTCATCGGTATCGTAGAAGCATTCACAGACGGTCGTCTATCGTGGGCTACCGTCTATGGCAAGATAGAGATAGAACTGCCCGAAAGTATGGTAAGCGGCACCACGGGAATAGACCGCATAGCCACCGACAAGGCAGATGTATCGACAGACCGTCTGTATTACGATTTGCAAGGAAGACCCACCACGACACCCGCACACGGCATTTTCATCCATCACGGTAAGAAAGTGGTGGTGGAATAATCTCCGATTCCGCACTCTTCACCTCACTATGGCTGCAAGGGCTGTAGCAGTTGTTTGGCAAATTCCCATACCACCATGCCTGCTGCTACCGACACATTGAGCGAATGCTTAGTGCCCCATTGCGGTATTTCAAGGCAACCGTCGCTCAGGTCTACCACCGACTGGTGCACTCCCTTTACCTCATTGCCCAACACTACGGCGTATTTTTGTCTCCGCTCGAGGGTAAGATGGTGGAGCTTCGTACTGCCTTCGGCCTGCTCTATACTGTAGACAAAGAAGCCTTTGGTCTGCAGGTTGCGCACGGCCTCTTCGGCAGTGGCAAAGTAACGCCATGCAATACTCTCTTCTGCCCCTAAGGCTGTTTTGTGTATCTCTGCATGAGGAGGACATGCCGTAATGCCGCAGAGATAGATGGCGGAAATGCGGAAAGCGTCGCACGAACGGAATACGCTACCCACATTGTAGAGGGAACGCACGTCGTCGAGCACCACCACGAGGGGCAGTTTTTCGGCTTCTTTGAACTCCTCCACCGTCAGGCGGTGCATCTCGATGGTACGTAGTTTGCGCATCATTAGGATTGTTGTTCCTTGGTTTTATAGGCCAAGGCATACATCTGTATCTGTTTAATCATAGCGAGGAGCCCATTGGAACGCGTCGGGCTTAGGTTGTCTTTCAGGCCTATACGGTCGATGAAATAGAGCGGGGTGTCGAGTATCTCGGTCGGGGTATGCCCGCTCAGCACGCGTATAACGAGGGCGATAATGCCCTTTACGATGAGTGCATCGCTGTCTGCCGAGAACTGCAGGCACCCGTCTTTGTAGTCGCATTGCAGCCAGACGCGACTCTGACAACCGTTGATAAGGTTGCTTTCCACCTTGTATTTCTCGTCGAGCGGGGGCAGGTCGTTACCTAAATCGATTATCATCTGATACCTGTCCATCCAATCTGCGAAGCCGTCGAACTCTTCGATTACTTCGTCTTGTGCTTCTTTAATCGTCATATCTTCCTTCTTTCTCGTTTGTCGGTACCAATTTATAGAGTTTATCGCTGGGGCGTATCTTCTGTGGCACAGCTATAGATACGTGCTGTCCCTTACGTGCTGTGGCAACGGGCTTCAAATCGAAGCGTATCTCTTCGGGTTGAACGTACACCACACCGGTGGTAGGACCTGTGATGAGCAACTTATCGCCTACGGAAAACTCGCCCGCTTCTACCACAAATTCGGCCACACCTAACCGAGAGAAGTACTTCACACCCTTGGCTACATACTCTTTCTTCTCGGTGGCACTGCTGCCGTAACGACGTGTCCACTCGCCAAGGGTGCGTCCTCGGTAGTAACCATTCCAGAATCCGCGGTTGAAAACTGTAGCGAGGCGACTGTCCCATTCGTCTTTCTTCTCTTCCGTGAAAGTACCTTCGAGCACGCTTTGTATGGCTTCTTTGTAGCACGACACCACAGTATAGACGTATTCCGGTCCCCTTGCGCGGCCTTCTATTTTGAATACCTTGACGCCCGCTTGCATCATTGCATCTATGAAGCGCACGGTTTTCAGGTCTTTGGGGCTCATGATGTATTGGTTGTCGATGTCGAGTTGCATGCCCGTCTCCTTGTCTGTCACGGTGTAGCCTCTGCGACAGATTTGCGTACAGGCACCACGGTTGGCACTTCGCCCCGTATTGTCGAGGCTGAGATAACACTTACCGCTTACGGCCATACATAAGGCTCCATGGCAGAACATCTCTATTCGGATAAGCTCGCCAGACGGTCCGCAGATGTGTTGTTCGGCAATCTCATGATGTATATGCGCCACCTGTTGCATGTTCAGTTCGCGAGCCAGCACGACGACATCGGCAAAGCGGGCATAGAATCGCAGGGCTTCGATATTCGTAATGTTGAGCTGCGTAGAGAGATGCACCTCCTGCCCAATGTAGCGGCAATAGGTCATGACCGCCACGTCTCCCGCAATCACGGCCGAGATACCCGAGGCCTTTGCTGCGTCTACGATGGCATGCATCAGTTCCAGTTCCTCATCATAGATAACCGTGTTGACCGTGAGATAGCTCTTTACACCGTATTGGCGGCATGTTTCAGCGATGTCTTTCAAGTCGTCTATGGTGAAAGCATTGGCCGAATGGGCACGCATGTTGAGCTTCCCGATGCCGAAATATACCGAATCGGCTCCGGCCTGAATGGCGGCGGCAAGGCTTTCGCGCGAGCCTACGGGTGCCATAATTTCAAAGCTGTTTATGGTTTGTTCCATCCATGCAAAGGTACTGTAAAAAACTCAATCTGCCAGCCGCAGACTGAAAATTATATACTGCTGGGGTAGAAGTAACCCACAAAGTCGTAAAAGATGCTTTCAATCCATAACTTTTCACTCTGTTTTTGTGATGCTTTTTTAGTATTCAATGCTCAAAAGTTCGAGATTGTAATCTTTCAGGGTCATAAAGTTACGATTCATAAGTCGGCATCTGTACCCTGCACAGGTGGCGTTAGTCCTATGTACAGATGACGTTTGTACATAGAAAGGTCGGCAACCTTTCTCGCGGCAAGTCGTATCGTTTGTGGGATTCTGTCGCACTTACAGCGCTCCATTTAGGGGAACGTCCTATACCCAGCGCGATGCGCTGGGCTAACATATGGTGCACTTACAGCACGTATTCCGTACATCACACCATCATTTTATGGCATCTATGTGCCCTGCAATGCTACTTTGGGGGCTTGTGTTCCACCTCATGCCATCATAATTATGGTGTCCTACACTCCACAATCATACGCTTACTGAGCTTAAAGTCCGCAATATCCTTATTCCGAACCCGCGTATAGATGAGGGAAAGGGTGGTTGATGAGGTGTTTGAAGGCTATGCAGAGCACCTTGTCTGCGAGATATCAGAGCTGTCCGGCCTCAACTTGCAGCACTATTCTCTCGGTAAGCCGGTCTACGCCTTCGGGTTGGTAGTCTTTCTTAAGGCTGGCTCCAAAGCACCAAGCAAAAGCTTGATAGAAGCCAGCACGCACAGGGCCGAGGATAGCCTGTATGAGTTCATAGGATGAAGAGTGGCACTCGCGGTAAACGAGTTTGATTAAGAGCTTGCCTTGGGCGAAGGTGAGTTTCTTCATTCTCGGCGTATATTCGCGCTTGATACTCTTTTCCACCAGCTTAAGATGCTCGTCTTTGGCTTTCTTGTTGGGCAGTGTTTCGAGGTATTCATAGGTTTCGACAATGATTTTGTTCACCTCCTTGGCTATGGGCAATACCTTTTTCACGTTGTACACCAAGCGATTGTAGGCCATTTGCTGCTTAACACTGCTAAACACGGGTGTGGGGTAGACATACACGTTGTTCAGTTCCATATAAGGAATGCTGTCGCCGGCATTGAGCACTTTGCCCACCTTTACCATCGGCACAAAGGTGGGGTTGTCCATATCCACCTCCACCTCTTCGGGGCGGGTGTTGTCTGGGTGGTCGGTCTGTGCACGTCCCTCGGTAAAAAAGAAGAGGGCGGTCATCCATACGAGGACAATTCTTGCATCCATATTGGGCGCAAAAATAGTCTTTTCTTCCGAAATAAACAAAGAATGAAAGGGAATTAAATAGATGTTCACAAGGAAACATATAGATAGGAACACCTATTTAAAATAATAATTTTTAGGTATTGTTTGGTTGTGAGAAAGGGCATACCTTTGCTCTCATCAGTTAATCATACTATGATATGAAGGAAAACAAACATCCATCAGAGCTTCACGAACTCTTTCAATATGCCGGAGCTTACAAGTATCTTTCCATAGCCTCGTGGCTGTTGTCGGCCGGCAGTGCGTTGCTGGCATTGGTACCATTCGTCTATATTTGGCGCATCATAGACGAGGCGCTGGCCGTGGCACCTCGTTTCAACGAGGCAGTAAACATGGCACACTACGGATGGATGGCGTTGGCATATGCGCTGCTGAGCATTGTCGTTTACATCGCAGGACTGATTTGTTCACACCTTGCAGCCTTTCGCATCGCGGCCAACATACGCATTCGTCTGATGCAGCACATCGTTACTTTGCCGTTGGGCTTTATCACGCCCATAGGCAGTGGTAAGTTGCGTAAGATAGTGAACGAGTCGAGTGCAGCCACAGAAACGTATCTCGCCCACAATCTGCCCGACAAAGCCGGCAGTTTAGCCATGCCCGCAGGCCTACTTGCACTCCTGCTTTATTTCGATTGGCGCCTCGGACTTCTGTCACTCGTGCCCGCTGTGCTGGCTTTCGTTATCCTGTATGTCTTCATGATTGGCAAAGACTTAAAGCGACAGATGGCCGAATACCAGCAGGCATTAGACCGTATGTCTAACGAGGCGGTGGAGTATGTACGCGGTATTCCGGTGGTAAAGACGTTTGGACAGAGCGTCTTTTCCTTTAAACGATTCAAGGAAGCTATCGATAGCTACGGCCAATGGGTTATCGCCTATACGCTGAAGCTGCGTAAACCGATGATAGCCTATACCCTTTGCATCAACGGTGTCTTCGCCTTACTCATTGCTACAGTACTTCTTATGACGGCAGAGAGTATCACCCGCACCTTCCTGCTTAATCTCATCTATTATATCATCATTACCCCTATTATCACCGTCATACTCACAAAAATCATGCTGCTGAGCCAGAGCAAAATGATTGTAGCCGAGGCATTGGAACGCATCAATGGTGTACTAAACATGCAACCTCTCCCCGAACCTAACCAAGGAAAACGGCCACAAGACAACAGCATACGCCTCACCGACGTATCGTTCAGGTACAAAGGGGCACACTGCGATGCCCTGCAAGACATCAGCCTGTATATCGCCGCAGGAGAACACGTGGCATTCGTCGGACCCTCAGGTGGGGGAAAGACCACGCTGGCAAGTATCATCGCACGCTTCTGGGATGCCGACAAGGGCACGGTAGAGATAGGAGGAGTCAATGTGCGAGACATCACTAAAGAGGAACTCATGCGCCACGTGTCGTTCGTCTTTCAAGACAGCAAACTTATCAAAGGTACCATCCTCGACAACGTACGTATGGGACGTCCGGAAGCTACCCCCGATGAAGTGAGGGCTGTGTTGTCGAAAGCACAATGCGACGATATCATTGAGAAGATGCCCAATGGCATACTCACAACACTCGGCACCGGCGGTATATACCTTTCAGGGGGAGAACGTCAGCGCATCGCTATCGCACGCGTGATGCTGCAAAATACCCCTGTACTGATACTCGACGAGGCTACAGCCTTTGCCGATCCCGACAACGAACGGCGTGTGCAGGCGGCATTCTCGGCCATGGGTGAGGGAAAAACCGTTATCATGATAGCACACAGGCTCTCAACGGTGGTAGGCGCCGACCGCATTTTCGTGCTCCGCGACGGCAAGATATGCGAAACAGGCACGCATCTTGAACTGAAAGATAAACCGCAGGGCGTATATGCAAAGATATGGAATGAATATAACAAATCGGTTAAATGGAACATAGGAGGCACGGCATGACACTCATCAAAACACTGCAACACAGATATGCACTCTCTGAGAAAGGTGCACGCGACCTGATAAAAGGCTGCATAGCCTGTATGCTTTTCAACTTTATACTCATGTTTCCTGTGGGTTTGCTCTATTATTTAGTGGGTGAACTGCTGGATACGGGTAACGTAAACACCCAGCACCGAATCCTGTATGGCATAGCTACTGTGGCATGTCTGTTGCTCATCGTATTCACTTACTATCTGCAATACAATGCCACTTACTTAACGACCTATGTGGAAAGCGGTGTACGCAGAGTATCGTTGGCAGAGCGACTGAGACGTTTACCACTGTCGTTCTTCGGCAAAAAAGACCTTTCCGACCTTACCAGCACCATCATGGCAGACTGCGCCACATTAGAGACAGCCTCGTCTCATTGGATTCCCGAACTCATAGGAGGCATACTCTCAGCAGCCATTGTAGGCCTCGGGTTGTTGTTCTTCGACTGGCGCATGGCCTTAGCTGCTCTGTGGGTATTACCCGTCAGCTTCCTGATTATTCTGTTTTCGACAAAGATTCAAAACCTTTTGGGACGCAAACAGATGGCAGCTAAGATGGCTTGTGCCGACGGCATACAAGAATGCTTGGAGACCTTACGCGACTTGCGTGCATGTAATGCCGAACAATCATATATGAAAGGCTTGCAGGAGAAAATACAAAAGGTAGAACGACAGGCCATTGTCAGTGAGGCTGGAACGGCCGTTTTCGTAGGTTCTGTTCAGTTAGTGCTCAAATTCGGCATTGCCACAGTAGCTCTTGCCGGCAGCATTTTCTTGATAAACGGCACGTTAAGTCTCATCGGTTTCTTTATGTTTCTACTCGTAGCATCCCGTATTTACGACCCTATGATGACGGCTTTACAGAACCTTACGGCCATCATCATGCTCAATGTACAGACAGATAGGATGAACACCATTCTCGAACATCCCATCCAACAAGGCTCCGACGCTTTCTCTCACAATGGCTGCGACATTGCTTTCAACCACGTGAGCTTTGCCTACGATACCTCGGAAACCGTGCTTCGAGACGTCTCTTTCATAGCCCGACAGGGAGAAGTAACAGCCCTTATCGGCCCGTCAGGTGGTGGAAAAACCACTGTTTCCAGACTTGCAGCACGCTTCTGGGACATTTCCGAAGGTACCATCACTGTGGGTGGAACAGACATTTCCACAGTCGATCCCGAGACGTTGATGTCGCTCTATGCCATCGTTTTTCAGGATGTAACGCTCTTCAACAATACTGTGATGGAGAACATACGCATCGGTCGTAAGGATGCCACTGACGAAGAAGTGCTCGAAGCGGCACGTATGGCGCATTGCGATGTCTTTGCCGAACGCCTGCCACAAGGCTGGAATACCCTGATAGGTGAGAACGGTTCCGAACTTTCGGGAGGAGAAAGACAACGAATATCCATCGCCCGTGCCTTATTAAAAGACGCTCCGATTATTCTTCTCGATGAGGCAACAGCTTCACTCGATGTGGAAAACGAGACGATGATTCAGGAATCACTCTCCCACCTCATACGCAACAAGACCGTACTCGTTATCGCTCACCGTATGAGAACTGTGGCTGGTGCCGACAAAATCGTGGTACTAAAAGATGGAAGCGTATGCCAACAAGGGCATCCCAACGACCTTCTGCGTGAAGACGGCTTATACCGCGACATGGTAAACATGCAGAGCAAAGCCGGTGAATGGAGCATGAATACGACACATTGACCTTTATTTTGAACTCTGCCGTTTGTCCACTATCGACCAAAACCTCTCATCGGTCTCTCTTCGCGTTCACGGTTAAAACCCCTGCTTTCATTTTCAAAAGACCTGTAAGGTTGTCTGTCGCTATAGCGCATATCAGGCATTCTGTCGAAATCTCTACGTTCTCTTCTGTCCATATCTTGATATCCGTTGTAACGAAAACCACCGAAATGATGGTCACCTCTGCGTTCGCGAGGTATCATAGGTCGTGATTCACGTATGATTACAGGAGGTCTTCTCTCCATCATGTCAGGCGACCGATGGTAAAACATGCTGCTTCTATCCGGATAACGACTGTAAATTCGATGATAGAAACCACCATTTCGCCAAGAAACGGGTCTGTAAAAAGCATCTGCATTCACATATATACCCCACTGATTGGCAGTGAATATCGCCCTTAAAGCCGAGTTCCGATAATCCCAACACGATGTATAAGCATCATCATAAGTATTGATTCGACGCAGATAATTCAAATTAATCCGATACACTTCATCATATTCCTCATCCGAAAGTCCCAACTCATAGGCCATTTTATCTGTGAGATACAACGCTTCCCGCCGTGCTTCTCTGTAACTCATGGCACTTACCGATGCATGAACGGCAACTCCCAATACTGTTATCATTAAAAATCTTTTCATCATTCTACGGTTTTAAAAGGGTTAAACTTCATTGAATTGACATACAGAAAATTATCTTTTCCGATGTCTACGATGCAAAGATAGCGTGAGGAAAATACCTTTCAAAAGTGTTTTTCCTAAATAACAATAGGAAAATCCCTTTCCTTTCTATCCAAATCCCTTTACCGTTTTCCGCTCATTCGCTCACTTTTCCTGTCTGAGAAATACTGCTAACGGATTCTTACAATTCTTCTCAAACATGGCATATCGATAACTTTCCAACAGCGGAAGCTGTTTGATACCTTTACATATATAAGCCCTCAATGCAAACGAAGTAGGATTTTTAGGCACAGAAAGATGAAGATTTTCAAACACCTGCCTCACTATCGACTTGAAAGAAAGCAAACGGCCACTCGAATCATACAGCGTTCCACGACTGAAAACATGATAGAGAAGACCCGCCAAAGCCGTCTTTGTACCTGTCCAATACCATCCCTCGTCAGCATGAATGCTCAGCAACCATTTTACTTCCCGTTCCATTTCTTTCTCTACAAAGATTCGTTCCATAGCCTCATCTCTTACTTCATTTTCCATTACATTGCTTTTCATCATACATATTTCTTTAATAAGGTTACTAAAAATCCTTGCCTACTGCACGACAATTCCTTTTTGCCACACATAGGCAAGGTTGTTATCCTGGAAATAACAGCTGTTTATTCTGTCATTTCAATGCAAATATATAAAGTTACAATGCACAAACAGTTCTATTTGAAAAGAGTTTTGTTAAACTTCCTTTTCATAGCAAACAAGGTAAAAAAGTTATCCACAAAAGTGTGGAAAACAGTGTGGATAACTCTGTGAATAAGTCATCTAATTATCCACATACAAAGAACCCATCTCATAAAAATAGGGAAAAAGCCCAAGTTATGAAAACTTTTTTCCACGCTTTTTCCACACTTTCTATCCTTAAAAAATTATCCACAATCCGGTTATCCACCACTTTTTAAAATAGTGGATAACTCCTTCTACAGCTTGATAATCAAACAATAAAAATAAGAAAGCAATGTGGATAACTCTTTACAAAATGTTGATAAACAAATAAACAAACTTTTTCATCAAAACTTATCAACCAATCCACAGCCTATCATCATCATACTATTCTTATTTTATAAAAGAAAAAAGAGGAATATATAAATGATATGAAACTGAAAACGAAAAACTTTTACGTCTTTCTATTTGATGGATGCTGTTTTCCTATGGCAACAAATACAATGTATTAAAATAAAAACATAGCGAAAAAGTAAATTTGGGCAAAGCGTAGCGAATTAGCTGATAGAGCGTTCGTTACGCTTTGTTTTTCTATTAACCTCGAAACGATAGCCGCCCTCGCTTTCCGTATCGAGTCGTTCGGGGCGGCAAAGTCCGCAAAGTGTTGTTGGAAAGGATTATGCACGGACGAAAAGAGAACAGCATGATTTTTCTTTCGCTGAATGTCGGCAGTCCAGCAGTCATATCGTCATGAAGTCGTGTCGTACTGTCGTATTGGAATCATTGAATCTGTAAGTCAGTCAATCTATTAATAACTGACTATGTGCAGATACGCAGATTCGATTTTCCGAGCACAGCAAAGCGGAGCAATCATTTCCGTCTACAAAGGCAAAGCAATCACGGGGCTTTATGTCGGATAAAAGGTCAAGCGGCTGCGCCGTTTCCCGATAAATCTTCCTCTCGCTTCGCTGCGAGCGTATTTATTGGGAAAACCTTATATCCGACCGCCTCGCCACCCACCGACCGACCGAAAGGGAAAAAATAAGGTAGGGTCACGGGCAAGCAGACGGCAGGAACAGCCATAGCCGAAAGGCAGACGGACGGCACGCCGCAGGGTATTTATGGAGAAAATACCGTAACTTATTAGGAATTTTTCCGAGCCGCAATATTATGTATCGCTGAAAATTCTCCAATAAGGCAAGGGGCAAGCCCCTCTGCACACCCCATCGGGGACGGCATTTGCCGCTCCCGAAGATACAAAAAATCATTGTTTCACAAGCCAAAAAAGAAAGGAAGAATATATAGGTTTCGTAGTTTTACACATGGAAAAGGCGCACGGCAGCGACAGCGGAACGACCGTACATATCGAGCGTTTCATCATTCCGAAGAACGCCGACCCCACACGCATCCACCTGAACCGCAGGCTCATCGGCTACCCCGACGGAGTGAAAGACCGTTCGGCGGCTGTTCAGAGAAGACTGGAAGAAGCGGGGCTGACACGCAAAATCGGAAGCAACCAAGTACGGGCAATCCGCATCAACGTGTCGGGAACGCACGAGGACATGAAGCGGATAGAGGAAGAGGGGCGTTTGGACGAGTGGTGCGCCGACAATCTAAAATACTTCGTCGACACGTTCGGAAAGGAGAACATCGTGGCGGCTCACCTGCACAGGGACGAGGAAACGCCGCACATACACGTCACGCTCGTCCCCATCGTCAAGGGAGAGCGAAAGCGCAGGAAAAGGGAGGAACAGACGAATAAGCGATACCGCAAGAAACCGACCGACACCGTGAGGCTGTGCGCAGACGAGGACATAAGGCACAAGCAGGAAATATCGTTTCTGAAAGCGGTAATAGCAAGGGTGGCGGCATGGTTTCCCTATTTCCGTGAAATGCTCCGTATCGAAAACCTCTGCCGCCTTGTCGGGTTCGATGAAAGGCAGACCGCAACGCTCGTCAAGGGAAAGTCGTTGGAGTATGCGGGGGAACTCTATTCGGAGGAACACGGACGGAAATTCACGACCGAAAAGGTAGGGTTTCAAGTGCTGAAAGACCCCACCGACGGGACGAAACTGGTTCTTGCCATCGACCGAAAACCCATTGCCGAATGGTTCAAGGAACAGTTCGAGAAGTTAAGGCAGAACATACGCCGACCAATACAACCGCAAAGGAAAGGTAGGGGAATTTAAGTGGAAATAGCTAAATAATTAGCTGTACTACAATCGCTATATTTAAGTCAACCAAATTATTGGCTTGCTATAGTGCATAAACGAAATAAAAGTAGTAAATTTGCCAAATAATGACAAATTAAAAAAAATATTCGAATGTTATTCGCTCAAAAGATCAAAGCGGCCAGAGTCCGAAGCGGATTGTTGCAAAAGCAATTGGCTTCGGCTTTGAATATAGATGTCCCTATGTATAGCCGAATAGAACGCGGAGACAGACAAGCTAAAAAGGAGCAAGTAATATTGCTTTCGGATATCTTGAATATCGAACGGGAAGAATTGTTGAGCCTTTGGATTGCGGATAAGATAAATGCAATTATCGGAGACGATAAAAACATTGCAGATAAAGCATTGAAGACTATAATTGACAATAGAAATGGAAATAAAGACTATACACACGCTTATTAACGGAGATAGCAGGAATCTTTCTCTTATGCCGGACAAATCCGTCCATCTGATCATTACGTCGCCCCCGTATTGGCAATTGAAAGATTATGGGAGTGATGGGCAAATTGGATTTCATGATAGTTACGAAAGTTATATCAACAATCTGAATATGGTCTGGGCGGAGTGCAATCGAGTATTGCATGACGGTTGCCGTTTGTGCATAAATATAGGAGACCAATTCGCTCGTTCCGTCTATTACGGACGTTATAAAGTGATTCCCATAAGAACCGAAATCATACGTTTTTGCGAAGCTCTCGGAATGGATTATATGGGAGCCGTAATTTGGCAGAAGCAAACAACGATGAATACGACAGGGGGAGGAGCTGTTATGGGTAGTTTTCCTTATCCTCGAAACGGTATTTTGAAAATAGATTACGAATTTATCCTAATTTTCAAAAAACAAGGTAAGGCTCCCGTTCCCGCTATTGAGCAAAAGCAATATTCGGAAATGACAAAAGATGAATGGAATACATTTTTTGCTTCCCATTGGAATTTCGGCGGGGCTAAACAAGACGGACACATTGCGGTATTTCCTGAAGAATTGCCGCACCGTTTGATAAAAATGTTCTCTTTTGCTGGAGAAACGGTATTCGATCCATTCATGGGTAGCGGGACTACGGCTTTCGCAGCGCGTAATCTGCAACGTAATTCTATCGGGTATGAAATAAATCCCGATTATAAAAAATACTATGAGGAAAAGGTCGCTTCATCCTTTTCGTTCGGCAATGTAGAATATAGATACAGGAACGATAGATCTGTTTTCGACATGGACGAAAAGAAGAAAACTTTGCCTTATATATTCAGTGACCCACACAAAATGGAAAGCAAAATCGAGATTAAGAAATTGCAATTCGGTTCACGGATAGATAAAGACAAGAAAGAACGGGAAGAGTATTTTTCTGTAAAAACGATCTTGTCACCAAATACTATTGTATTGAACAATGGACTTACCATACGACTGCTCGGAATCAAAGAAAAGCCATCTGTCAATGGTAATGCGACAAAATTTCTTGCGGAAAAGACAAAAGGAAGGAAGGTCTTTTTACGTTACGATGCCATAAAGTATGATGATAAAGATTTGTTGTTGTGCTACTTATACTTAGACAACAAAACTTTTATAAATGCACATATGCTGAAAAACGGTTTGGCAGACGTGGACTATTCTTTTGATTTCAAATATAAAAACAAATTCGAGAAACTGATAAACCTATAACGTTATGGATAGATATTCAATGAATTTCGGGAAAAAGGAACGCGTGCTGAACTATGCTTGCCAAACATACCAATTATCCCGTCCGAATAAAGTAGGTGCTGTAATGGCTCTTATTCGCGATTGCCAACCTTCTTCGTTCGATGAATGGCAATCATGGTATTTCGAAAATGCTCATACCGCAGGAAAAAATCCGACGAAAATCACAGTCGAAAGTCTCCATGAATTGGGTGAACGGTTGTATGCAAAAATTACGGAAGTCGTGATTCCGGAATGGGAAGCAGCTTTTCGTGAATTGACAGAACAGGACTGCATTGACTATATATACAATCTGACTATAAATCGTACTTATGACGGTTATATACGAGAAAAGTCTGTAATCAATGACGGATTGGTTAAAGTATTTCCTAATATCAACTTCGAAGAAAGCGATCCCGAATTGGATCATACTGGAGATATTGATTATATCGCAAAAATCGGAGATAAAGCCATAGGCATACAAATCAAACCGATAACAGCGAGTGCCAATTTCGGTAGTTATTCGCTGACTGAGCGAATGAAAGCGAGTTTCGAATCGTTCAAAGAACAATATGGCGGTAATGTGTTTATCGTATTCAGCTTAGATGGAGAAATTGCCAATAAAGAGGTTATAGGTCAGATTCAATCCGAAATAGATCGGTTGTCGAATTGAGTACACTCTGTTTTTGAAATCGGATTATGAAAGGAAAGAATATCAAAAACGAATCGCTCCCATCTATTGAAGTTATCGACTTATTTTGCGGTATCGGCGGATTGAGTTTCGGGATGAAAAGCAAGGGATTCAATATCCTTGCAGGGTATGATATCGATGCGACCTGCCGGTATGCTTATGAAACGAATAACAATGCAAAATTCATATATAAGGATATTAAAACGGTGTCTCCGGATGAAATCCGCACAGCCTACGGCAAAGGATCTATTAGAGTGTTGGCAGGATGCGCCCCTTGTCAACCGTTTTCGTCGTATGCATTCAAAAACAAAAAGAAAGATCCGAATAAATACGATTTATTATATGAATTCGGACGATTGGTCAAGGCTGTTCATCCCGACATCGTTACGATGGAAAACGTGGCTCAAATCTTATCTTTCAAAGAAAAGCCCGTTTTATCCGATTTCGAGAATCTTTTGAAAAATGAAGAATATCATGTGTGGGTAAATCCAGTATATTGCCCCGATTACGGAATACCGCAAACTAGGAAAAGATTGGTGTTATTAGCATCGCGATTGGGAAATATCGAGTTGATCAACCCGACGCATAAGCCTAACGAGTACAAGACGGTGAAAGAAACGATCGGAGATTTACCCGAACTCAAAGCCGGAGAAACCGATAAAAACGATTCATTGCATAGAGCCAAAGCATTATCGCCATTAAATATCGAACGTCTTCATCATACTCCGTACGGAGGCAGTTGGAAAGATTGGCCGAAGGATTTACAATTACGGTGTCATAAAACCGATAACGGACGCTCGTTTGGTAGTGTCTACGGTAGAATGGTTTGGGAAAAACCAGCCCCTACTATGACAACTCAATGCACTGGTTTAGGCAACGGCAGATTCGGACATCCTATACAAGATCGTGCTATTTCCATTAGAGAAGCTGCTCTTATACAAACTTTCCCGATGACGTATAAATTTTTCGCTGACGAAGAGTATGTCGCTATTACCAAAGCATCGAGATATATCGGCAATGCCGTTCCACCGAGACTGGGAGAAGTCATAGCCGAGAGTATTATATACCATTTGACGCGAATTGTCAACTAACTCCATGAATATTTATATGAAAGAATATCAGCTTAATGTCGATCCTCGGATTTTAGAGTTGTTGGGACCGAATCTTTATACGAATCTTTATTATGTATTGGCCGAACTTGTCGCTAATGCGTATGATGCAGATGCACATAATGTATATATCATTTCTAATAAAGACGATATCAGAATCGAAGATGATGGGCATGGTATGTCTTATCAGAATGGAGAAGTAAAGAAGTTCTTGAACGTAGCCGGTGTCTCTCGAGTTAAAGAAGAAGAATCTATGACACGCTCCGGAGAGAGACGAAAAATGGGACGAAAAGGCGTTGGTAAGTTGGCGGCATTGTCTGTTTCCGAATCCGTTGATGTAATGACTATCAGCGATAACGAGAAATCCGGTTTTGTTTTATCTCGTAGACCGATAGACGGGAATAAGTTACGACCTATTGCCGATGATGATATAAAATTCGTATATATTCAAGAGCATGGAACAGCGATCGTAATGAGGAATCCTCAATACAGATTGAATAAATCTATGGATTCGGTTAAACGGAATTTGTTAAAAATATTCCCATTAGTCAACGATAATTTCAAAATACACATAATCAGAGGCAATGAAACAGTTACAATAGACACCTTTGACGAAAATATTGCAAAAGAGTTATGTGCATTTATATCTTTAGGGGATGACTTTTCCGATTTAGCAAAAAATATTCCTAACCAATATCCGGCAAAACGAACTGAATTAGTTGAGCATAGAGAGCCGTATACAGAGCCAATCAATCTGAAAGACAATGCAGGAAAAGATCATGAATATACGCTTAAAATAATGGGATGGATCGGGGCATACGCTTCTACAAGAGGGCGTAAAGCGGCACTTACCGATTTCCCCGACAACTTCATATCCTTATATGCGAATAAAAAAATGGGAGAGTTCAATATTTTGCCGATAGTCGGTCAAAATAAATTGAATGAAGTTTATGTAGTTGGACAACTATATATCGATTTGTTCGAATTATCGGAACTTCCAGATATGGCATTGAGCAATAGGCAAGGTTATAAGTCCGACGACCCACGATATGAGGCCGTTATAAAATACGTGCGAACTATTCTACTTCCGGATATTCTTCGGAAAAGAGGTTTGTTTTCTAATGAACAGAACAGAGAGAAGAAGCAACGTAAATTGAATGAACAAAAAAATACAGAAGCAAAATTTAGAGAAGCCGTCGACACATTCAGAAATATAGTGAGTGAAAATGCAGCTGAAAGTATAGGACGATTAGCACCAGATTCTTCGAGAGAAACGATCGAACAAGTCATATCCGATGCGATCAATAATAATGCTAATGCTTTAGGATTAAAAACCGTAGTGGATTCCCAGAAAAAGAAAATACTGATTAGTCACGCTTCTAAAGACAAAGCATTAGCTGATTTGATATACTCATTTTTAGTATTTAATAACATTCCGCCCGAAGATATCTTATACACGAGTTGTGACGATGAAATTAGCCGCATTCCCGAAGGGACTGCATCGATATATAACTATTTACGGGATTTCTTTGTGGAAAGTTATTCTAATCAAAAAATCTTCGTCATATTCGTTACGAGTGATAACACCCCGAGTGCATGGGGTGCGATGACGGAAATCGGAGCATCTTGGATCACACAAGTAGATAATAGAATCTTTAATATTCCCCCATTCCGACCGCAACATCCCTTAAATGATGAAGCTTTATGGCATAGTACGGAACGAAACGAGAATGATGAACTATGTATGACCAAACTAAATGCCGATATTTTTTGCCAGAAAATAGAAGCGACTTGCGACAAGCTCGGCTATGCAAAGAAAAGTCGTAAAGAAAATATGGATCATCTTAAAGAACGAATCGTTATTAAGTAGAGATGGCAGACACGGTCGGTAAAGAAAAGCGTTCGGAAATAATGTCTCATGTCACAGGAAAGGAAACAAAACCGGAAAAGATCGTCCGAAAATATCTGTTTGCTCAAGGTCTGCGATATCGAAAAAATGTAAAACGGTTGCCGGGAACTCCGGATATCGTTCTTCAAAAGTACAAGGCTGTAATATTCGTGAATGGTTGTTTTTGGCATGGGCATCAAGGATGTAAATATGCTCATTTACCATCTACGAATTTGGAATATTGGGAGAAGAAGATTGCGGATAATTTAGAAAGGGACAAACGTAAAACGCAAGAATTAGAAAGGCTTGGCTATCGAGTATCTGTTGTATGGCAATGCCAATTAAAACCCAAAGTTAGAGAACAAAATTTGAGAAATCTATACAACAATATCGTTGAACATACGTAAAATGCCAATCGCTATATACCATAGCCTTCATAAGCAAGAAAATTATTGCTATAAGTTGAGTGTTTTAAGTTATTTGACTCTCTTTGCAGTGAGAAGAGTTATTTGACAGCATAGCAACGCAAAACGCTGAAATTCGCACAGTTTCCAAATCGTTACCTCTATTTCTCAAATAATTCGCTAAAAGTTTATTTCTCAATCGGTTAAGTCAAACCGAGAAAAATCTAAAATAGTTTCTTCCGGTTATTGTGTAAGTGAAAAAAAAGCCGTACCTTTACACTTGAAAACTAAAAGAAATATAGTAAGATGAAAAAATTAGTGATTATCCGCCATGGAGAGAGTGAGTGGAACCAGAAAAACCTATTTACAGGATGGGTCGATGTAGAACTCTCAGACAAAGGAAGGGCTGAGGCAAAGCATGCCGGAGTGCTTTTGAGAGAAGCAGGAATAGACTTTGATGTGTGTTTTACCTCTTATCTCAGACGTGCTATCAATACACAGCAAATCATACTTAAAGAGATGGACCGTGAATGGCTGCCCGTTATCAAATCGTATAAGCTGAACGAACGCCATTACGGAGCACTTTCCGGACTCAATAAAAAAGAAACGGCAGAGAAATACGGCGACGAACAAGTGCACCTGTGGAGACGCAGTTTTGATGTCCGTCCGCCTATGATGGAAGATTCAAACCCTTACAATTCGCGCAAAAATCCTGCTTATCGGGATGTTCCTACACAAGAAGTACCCCTTTGCGAGAGTTTGAAAGATACCATCGCACGTACCGTTCCCTACTATGAAAGCGACATTAAACCGCTCATACAGGCTGGTAAACGCGTCATGATAGCTGCTCATGGAAACTCTCTGCGCTCGCTTATCAAGCATTTTGAGAATATCTCCGACGACGACATCGTAAGCGTTGAAATACCTACGGGCACACCGCTCGTCTATGAATTCGACGACGATTTGAACTTCGTTAAGAAGTATTATTTGAAATAAAGCAGTGCATGCTCCCTTTGCCTATTGGCGAAAGAGACATACAGAAAATGCCTTTTACACCGTCAAAGCCAAGCGCTTAAAGTGTAAAAGGCATCTTTTTTTATAATGATTCCATTCGTTTGAAAAAATCATATTTATATTGTAGTAGAATCAATTATAAATATTTGAAAACCAATAGGATAGAGATAAAAATGTAAAAGCTATGCTTTCATCGTCTTAAAGCATAGCTTTGAGCGTGTAAAAGGATAGCTCTTACCGTGTAAAAGCTATGCTCTGAAAAATAAAGAAGAAAGCTGTTAAGAAACAGCAGCTTTTCTTACTTTGTGATAGAAGTGAGCGGGTTGCGTGCTCCCTTCATCGTTACAAGAAATGCTTTGGCACTTCCAAACTTCAGAAACATATCCAATCTGATGGGAATATGGTTATCATCGTCTGTTACAAAGAAACGTACTATTTCCTTGTAGTCGTCGTCTTCTTTCTCCATATATGAGAGTTCAAGGCAGCGATACTTCTTGTTATTATCGGCTTTGATAATGGTTTTACCGCGATACTTTAGCATGGCTGGGGTCGTTCCATTGCCATCGGCAATCGGGAAGTTAACCACATAACCGCTTTTCCAATTCTTTGGGTTGAAATTACGTGCCCTGAGAAAGATATTAAGCATATCATAGACACAGTCATTCAGCGTATGTTTTTCCCAAGAATGCGAGCCGTTGTTATGTTGGCGGTGCTGAGTAATGAAGCATTTACCGTTTGGATAAGTGTAGAAAACCTCGTCTACAGTGTATCGCTTACCTTCTCTTGCTCCTTTGCGGAAATACAACGGTGCTAAATCAAGTGTGGAATAACACAGCAAGGTGTCGCGAAGAACAAAGAGATTGTCTACCTTCTGACTGCCACGCGTAATGAGACTGGCGCGATAAGCCTTCTGTCCTTTGTATGTAGAGGTGACAGTAGACATCGAAGCCGTTCCCGCTTTCACCCATACAAACTGCCAATTATAATAGAGATTATAGGAGAGAAACTCGCCGGATTGAAAGGCTTCATTGTGAAAACTGCACTGTGCGTTTGCAACGAAAGGCAGGAACAGAAGTACGAAAGCGGTAATATAATTTTTTAAAAGTTTCATCATAATGGTTTGATAGGTTATGTTAGGATTGTGGAATATAGGTGATTCCTAATTCTTGTGCTCGTTTTTTATTCTGTTGTTTTATTTTCTTTTCAGTATCAGGCTTTTGCTTTGTAATGGCCGAAGGTTTCTGTCGGTAGAGCGGAAGGGCTGTAAAGTTCCATTCTTTGGTCATGTCTCGGTTGGCTTTACATTCCAATTTATCGTGGAAATAGTAAACGGGTTCGGGTTGAAGGTTGGCTGCATAATTGCCTGTATCCCAGCTTCCGTTGCCATTTCGGTCGACAAACGCCCGTAGATAATAAGTACCCGGATTGACGAAAAAGAACTTTGCTGTTCCATTTTGGGCAGCAACGCGCATCACCACTTTGTCTGATGCGTCTAATAACTCTGCTATGATACTGCTGTCTTGCGTACCTTTTATATGCACAAAGAGCGTGGCATATTCTTTCAGGTCTTTCACTTTAAAGCCTTGTTTGAAAGCTCCGTTTGTTTTTCCGTATATGTCTGAAAAGGCGGCAGAATCTATTTCAAGACTGTATTCCACTCCGGGTCGCCATTCGCCCATCAGCTTGTAGTACCTGATACCTGCATCTTTTTTTTGCCGGAAAGCAAAAGGAGCACGATACCACAAAGTGTCTATCTTTGAATAGAGGTGTATTTTGGTGCTGTCGGCTAAGCGCAGAGGTCTTGGAAACTCTATGTAAAGGGGCTTATCGGGGTCTGTTTGTGAAGAAATATCATACTTTGGTTCCAACATTTCGCCCTTCATCACGGTATTATATTTCTCCCCCCGTTTCGTTGCCTTTTCCTTTTCTTTCTTCCATTTCTCGTATTCATCGGCTTGTTGCTTCACTCTTTTGGCGTAAGGAGTTTTTGCCAATAGTTCCAAAGTATCGGTTTTATGGGTTAAAAGACCTGTAGTATCGGTTGAAAGGTACTGCATTTCAAACCTTAACGTGTCTTGTTTAACGAGCAAAGTGTCACGCAACCAGTAAGTAAGCGTGTCTTTTTTGGGTGATGACTCTAAGAGAAAAGCGTCTTTTTCGCGGAAGTTCAGACCTCGGATGATGGGCAACTGCTCATTTCCATAGCTGAAATAAAGGGTGAAACGGTCGGCTTCCGGTCGGTCGGTCTTCAGCAGATAACGGTCGGTCTGTACCTCTGTAAAGGCACGAAGCACTATATCATCGGGCAGAAAGCGTGTATATCCCACTCTGTGAATATCCTTAATATGCAACGAATCCACCCAAATGGTGTCTTGACGGATGTCCGATTGTATAGAGGGAGCAATGGTGTCGTGATTGAAAGCTAACTTTTCGCTCTTCTGATTGAATAGGTAGTTACCATCGGCATCTTGTAAGGCAAAGATACGATACTTACCTGCAGCGATGCCTTTGATGACAAACCGTCCCCTACTATCTGTCCTTGAAACGCGCAACATGGGCTTTTGAAGGAAAGCGGAGTCTGCTTTGTCGTCGTAAAGGCCTACCAATATACCCTTCACAGGTTCCATATTCTCGGCTTCGAGCACGTATCCCGACACTTCCAATGTATCTATTACGCTGCCGGTGGCAAACGAATACGTGTAGTTTCCTAAGGGATTACCCTCATTGTTGTCAGTAATGGCGTCTGAAAAGTCAATGGTATAAGTGGTGTTGGGCTTCAATGAATCCTTCAATTCTATGCTGATGTCTTTTCCTTGCCCTTTTATCTCGGGCATTTCAAGCTGCGGTGGCGAGATAACCACTTTCTCCGTAGCATTTTCTATCTTAATATATTCGTTGAAACGGATTCTTATTTTGCGTGAATGAGCATTCACAGAACCATCTTGTGGCAAAGTTCCGATGATTTTAGGGGGATGCTCATCAAACCATCCCCCATCGGGATTACCCATCTTTGCACAAGAGACAACGAGCAACAAGACAGCCCCCAAGGCTATGAAAAGCAACCTCGAAGTATGTATTTTGCCGCAAAGAAAGCGGTGACAGCTTTGCATATGAGTGATGAGATGCATTCTTTTACAGTTTTTGAATAGGTTGGCAAGCGTTCAGTTTCAGTAGTTGTTCGAGTGTATCGCGGCTGTTGCTCAGCCTTGGCACTTTGTTCTGTCCGCCTAATTTGCCTTTGCTTTTCAGCCAATCATTGAACAAACCGCGCCGTGCCTTGATGATTTCGAGTGGTTGAAGCGTGATGTTTTTAAAGCGTTTGGCCTCATAATCGCTGTTGAGGGCTTGCAGTTTGTCGTCTAATATCTTAGCAAATGCGTTTAAGTCTTCAGGTTCGCGGGCAAACTCTATCAGCCATTGATGTCTGCATTTTGCCTTATCGTCCATATAAACGGGAGCTGCTGTGTATTCAGAGACCTCTGATTGCGTCTGAAGGCAGGCATAGGCCAGGCCTTTCTCTGCGTTGTCTATGATAAGTTCCTCACCGAAAGCATTGATGAAATGCTTCGTTCTACCTGTAATGACAAACTTGTAAGGGTCTCGGGAGGTAAACATCACGGTATCGCCGATAAGGTATCGCCACAGTCCACATGAGGTGGAAATAAGCATGGCGTAGTTTTTATGAAGCTCAACGCCCCACAATGGTACTGCCGTAGCATGGGGTTGGCCGAAATCTTCCATAGGAATAAACTCGTAGAACACGTCGTAATCGAGCATGAGGAGCATTGATGAATCTTTCGGATCACTCTGAATGCCGAAGAAACCCTCACTTGCATTGTACGTCTCCATATACTTCATAGAGGGTGAAGCAATGATTTGTTCGTATTGTTTACGGTAAGGAGTGAATGCAATGCCACCATGAAAGAACACTTCGATATGCGGCCACACTTCTTCTATATGCTTTTTGCCACTTAATTCGAGAACTTTCAGTAGCACAGAGAGCATCCATGAGGGTACGCCGGAGATGTTTGTCACGTTTTTTGAAAGCGTTTCACGGGCTATACGCTCGCGTTTCACCTCGAAATCGGAAAGTAATGCCGTCTCTTTCTTAGGCACTCTTACCCAATTTGCTAAGGGATGGATGTTTTCTATGAGAATGGCGCTCAAATCACCTACAAGACTATTCTGCACGTTATAGTTGGGAGAATGGCTTCCTCCCAGAATGAGCGACTTGCCATCGAATAGCCTGCTCTGCGGGTTATTTTGAAGATAAAGGGCTACGACGTCTTTTCCGCCGGCATAGTGGATATGCTGCAGTCCCTCGTGAGATACGGGAATAAACTTACTTTTCTCGCTGGTAGTACCCGAAGACTTGGCAAACCATTGCACGATACCAGGCCATAGCACGTCTGATGCACCGTGTCTCATGCGGTCGATGTCGTCTTTCAGCGACTCGTAGCTGTTTACGGGTACATTTTGGGCAAAGTCTTCGTAACTTTTTGTCATGCCGAAGAGATGGTTGCGTCCATACTCCGTGTCTTTAGCACGCGAAAGAAGATGGGTCAGTACCTCGCTTTGTAATGCCTCGGCGGCATGGTTGTGCTGTTCCAACTCTTTCTGTCTTTGCAGAAAAAATTTGCTTACAATGCTTGTCAGCCTCATTTTTTGAATGTAGTTTAAGTTGCAAAGTTACGCCAAACTTTTGTAAACAGACCTCTTTTTCCTGTTTTTTTACCATGTGCCAATTCGCTTACCATGCGTTTTTCGGTAAACTTTTTCCTTCTTATTCGATGACTTTTATTTTTCAATGTTCGGCTTTTCTGAATATCAATCATAAATAATTGGTATTCAATAGGATAGATAGAAAAATGAAAAAGCTATGCTTTAAGTGGATAAAAGCATAGCTTTGAGCGTGTAAAAGGATAGCTCTGAGGATGTAAAAGGATAGCTTTGAGAAACAGAGGGGTAAGCCATGGTTTTTACATGTCTTGCTGCTTATGTAGCCAACCCTTTGGATTGAAGCCTTTTCCGCATGTATGGATATATGTCCCCGATGTGTTGTTAATCCGTTTAAACGGGGTCTTTCAGTAGGAACTACTTATGGCCTACAGGTAGGTTTTTTATCCATTGCACGATGTCTTGCATGACTTCGGGCGAGAAAGTTTCTTCTATCTGCCGGTATTCCAGTATCTGGCCGGTGGTACAATGCTGGAAAAGATGGTTTAAATCGGGATATTCCTTGATGAGATTTGCCTTGTTGGAGGGGAGCAAACGCCGGATAGCATCCAGATTGTCCTTAGCGGTCACTTGTAAGTCTTTCGCGCCGTTGATGGCCATCACGGGGCACCGTGTTTTTGCTACGTATTCTCCCATGTCGGTAGAGATGAAGTTCAACCACCATGCATTTTCGTTTTTAAGCGTTTCGAGGAGTGATGTGCGTTGCAGTTGGCTCATCGTTACACCGGCGTTCTGTAAGATATCGGTCAATGCCTGCTCGGCATTTTCCACGTGAGGATGGGCTTCTTTATAGGCATAAACATCTTTCATGGCTTTGCAATAGTCGTCTATCACAGCTTTGGGAGACTGTGCCGAGAGGGCAAGATAAAGCTGTTTGAGCAGCAGACTGTCGCCTCTGGTGCCAACACCGGCTAAACTTACGATGAAATCGGGATGGCCTTGAGCGGCAAGAATGAAAGCAATGCAGCCACCTTCGCTGTGGCCGAGAATGCCGATAGTGCTGAAGCGGCGGAGCGATTGCAGATATTTGAATCCTGAAAGGGCATCGGCGGCGTTGTCGAACATGGTAGAGTGGGTAGCATCTCCTGTGCTTTCGGCCGTTCCCCGGTCGTCGTAACGCAGGCTGGCGATACCGTTTCTTGCTAAGAAATCGGCGAGAACGAGAAATGGTTTGTGGTCGAATATCTCTTCATTTCTGTTTTCTTGTCCGCTACCGGTAACCATCAACACCACGGGAACTTTCTTTTTGCTCTTGGCATTGTAACCTACGGGATAGCAAAGGGTGCCGGCGAATGTGGCAGAGGCTTTCTCGTTGGTAAACTTCACCTCTTCCGTGAGATAAGGAAAAGGTTGTTTCGGCTCTTGCGGACGTGAGAGGCGTTCCTCTCCGCGCTGCATTTCGATTTTAAAAGGGCAACCGAACTGCGTGAACGTACCTTTCAGTATGTTTCCTTCGAGCTTACCGGCGTAGGTGCCGGCGATGGAAGGAATGGAGACGTTCAGCGAGTCGTCGGTGAGCAGATTCACAGTGGTGGGCACGCCTTTCACCGATTGGTCGGGGCTGTCCATTGTGCAAACATGTTTTCCGTCGGCATCTTTGTTTACATGGAAAGTAAGGGTCAGTTGCATGTTTTGTACCGTCAGTTTTCCTGTCCATGTACCGATAACTCCCTGACTTTTGGCCGTTAATACGGCGAATGACAGGCAGAGAATAATAAATGTCTTTTTCATTGTGTTGCTTTTTTATAGTTAAAATATGGAAGAGATATAAAAGTAATGAATTGATAGGAAAGGAACAATCATTGTAAACTTTTTTAGTTTTATGGAAAAACAGAATAAATAGGCCTCGAAGCACATGCTGTTTCGGGGCGTATAGATGGGGTGTGTTTCGGCAATGGGTGCATATTTCAGCTCTTTCTTTTTATCACAAAATCTATATAGGCTATGAGTGCGGCGCGTATGTCGGGGTCTTTCACCTCGTTGTCTATAAATTGTAAAGCCGAGATACGGTATTCGTTCATGCGTTGTTCGGCATATTCTATACCCCCGTTCGCCTTTGTAAAAGCCACGAGAGTAGCAATTTCTTCGGGTGAAATGTTACCTTTTTTCACTTTTTTGCCTAACTTCAGCATCTCGGGGTCTGCCGTAACATGGAGCGCATGGATAACAGGAAGGGTGAGTTTTCCCTCTGCCATGTCGTTGCCCGTTGGCTTTCCAATCTCTCGAGAGTCGTAATAATCGAAGATATCGTCGCGTATTTGGAAGATGGTACCTAAGTCGCGACCGAATTTTCGGGCGGCTTCTATACTCTCGTTGCTGGCACCGGCAGCTTTGGCAGCTACGGCAGCACATGTTTCAAAGAGAGCGGCTGTCTTTTGTTCGATAACCTGATAATAGACTTCCTCTGAGATTTCTTCGTTTTGGATGTTGGTTAATTGCAGGATTTCTCCCTTTGATAAGGTTCTTCCTAATTGCGCCAAGCTGTTGATAATGTAGTCGGATTGGGTATAAGCCACGTGCAACAAGGCGGTAGAAAGTATATAGTCGCCCACAAGCACTGCCACTTTATTGTTGTAAGTGGCATTGACAGACGACTGACCTCTGCGCTCGCTGCTCTCGTCTACTACGTCATCGTGAACCAAACTCGCAGTATGCAGGAGTTCTAAACCTACTGCTGCATGGTGTGCAGCATCGGTAATGGTGCCGTAATTCTTAGCAAGTAAAAGGATTAAGATGGGTCTCATGCGTTTCCCACCTCGCTGCTTGATATGTTCCAAGGCCATGGAAAGCAGTCCGTCGCTATGTTCGAGCGATGCATTAAACCTTGAAATAAATGTGGCAAGGTCTGTTTGAATGGGCTGTTGGATGAGCGATAAAAGGTCCATACGCATGAGAATGTGATACAAAATTAGTGATTTTATCGGGATTAGTGATATTTTTTTAGTAATTTTACGTGTAAATACAGCTTTGAAATGGAGAAATTATTTCTTTTAGATGCTTACGCATTGATATACCGTTCTTACTATGCCTTTATTAAAAACCCGAGAATCAATTCCAAGGGACTGAACACATCGGCCATTATGGGCTTCTGTAATACGTTGAATGAGGTGCTTACCAAAGAGAAACCCACTTATATCGGCGTGGCTTTCGACCATGGTCTGACCTTTCGCAACGAGGCTTTTCCGCAGTATAAAGCACAACGGGAGGAGACTCCGGAGGATATTAGGAAGTCGGTTCCTCTTATCAAAGACATTCTGAAGGCTTACCATATTCCGATTCTTCAGGTAGATGGATTCGAGGCAGATGATGTGATTGGCACTCTTGCCACTCAGGCACAAGACGCGGGAGTTGAGACTTTTATGCTTACTCCCGATAAGGATTACGGGCAATTGGTAAGCGACAATGTGTTTATCTTTCGTCCGCGACATGGTGGAGGTTACGAAACAATGGGCGAAAGAGAAGTGATGGAGAAATATGGAATTAGCTCTCCGAAACTTGTTATCGACCTTTTAGCACTCATGGGCGATGCTTCCGACAATTTCCCAGGCTGTCCGGGCGTGGGAGAGAAGACCGCCGTGAAGTTGATAAACGAGTTTGGAACCGTGGAAGACTTAATGGCGAGGACATCGGAACTGAAAGGTGCGTTGAAAACAAAAGTCGAAACACACCTCGATGACATTAAGATGTCGAAGTTTCTTGCTACCATCCGGACGGATGTTCCCATCGACTTGCAACTCGATGAGTTAAAGTTGGTGGAACCCGACCATACCCGTTTGACTGAAATTTTTACCGAATTAGAATTTAAAAGCTTTGCCGACAGAATATTAAATAAAAGTGAAAAGAAACCAATAAACACCAACCAACAACTCGATCTCTTTGCTGTAAATACGACCGAGCATGCGGACGTGACTGAAAAAACGAATTATGACACGATTAAAACCGTGCAACATGACTATAAACTCATTGAAAATGAGGAAGAAATGCAAAGAGTTTGTGATTTATTTCTTACAAAACAAACTGTAAGTATAGACACAGAAACCACTTCTCTCTATGCTATGGACGCTGAATTGGTGGGTTTGAGCTTTGCCGTTGAAGAGCGACAGGCATTTTATGTACCTGTTCCCGCTGACCGGAAAGAGGCTGAGAAAATCGTGAATATTTTCAAACCATTGTACGAAAGCGAAGCCATTATGAAAGTAGGGCAGAACATGAAGTACGATTTAGAGGTGCTCAGAAACTACGGAGTCTGTCTTCGCGGTGCTTTATTCGATACCATGATTGCCCATTATCTTATTCAACCGGAGCTTCGCCACAACATGGATTATATGGCCGAGGTGTACTTGAACTATCAAACCATTCACATTGATACGCTCATCGGGGCAAAGGGGAAGCATCAAAAGAGTATGCGCGAACTATCGCCGGCTCAGGTGTACGAGTATGCCGCAGAAGATGCAGACATTACATTGCAGCTGAAAAACGTGCTTGAACCTAAGCTACGAGAAGTGGAAGCAGAAGAGTTGTTCTATCAGATAGAGATGCCTTTAGTGCCCGTTCTTGCTGAAATGGAGATGAACGGCGTGCGTATAGACACGCAATCGCTGAAAGAGACGTCGGATATTCTTACCCGACGCATGCACGATTTGGAAGCCCGTATCTATGAATTGGCCGGCGGTGAGTTCAATATAGCTTCGCCCAAACAGGTGGGCGACATGCTTTTCGGAAGAATGAAAATCATAGATAAACCCAAGAAAACCAAGACAGGGCAGTATGTTACCAGTGAAGAGGTGTTGCAGCAGTTGAGAGGCAAACATGAGATAGTGGGTGATATATTGGATTACAGAGGCTTGAAAAAACTCCTCGGAACCTACGTTGATGCTCTTCCCAAACTGATAAATACCCGTACAGGACGCATTCATACATCTTTCAATCAGACCGTTACGGCTACAGGACGTTTGTCGTCGAGTGAGCCGAACTTGCAAAACATACCTGTGAGAGGGGAGGATGGCAAAGAGATACGGAAGGCTTTCATACCCGAAGAGGGATGTTTGTTTTTCTCGGCCGATTACAGTCAGATAGAGCTACGTGTGATGGCACACCTCAGCGGCGATGCTCATATGATAGAGGCGTTTAGAGAGGGCTACGATATTCATGCCGCTACAGCTGCCAAAATCTATGGACGGGCAGTAGAAGACGTGACCCGCGATGAGCGAACGAAGGCTAAACGTGCCAATTTCGGCATCATTTACGGTATCACAGTCTTTGGTTTGGCGGAGCGATTGGACATCGACCGCAATGAGGCAAAGCAGTTGATAGACGGTTATTTCATGATGTTTCCGCAGGTAAAGGACTATATGGAGCATTCAAAAGAGGTGGCTCGGACGCATGGTTACGTGGAAACCATCTTCCATCGGCGACGTTATCTACCCGACATCAACAGTCATAATGCCACCGTTCGTGGCTTTGCAGAACGCAATGCCATTAATGCGCCGATACAGGGGAGTGCTGCCGACATCATAAAAGTGGCTATGATACGCATTTATCGTCGGTTTATGAAGGAGGGAATACGGTCGAAAATGATACTGCAAGTTCATGATGAATTGAATTTCAGCGTATTTCCTGAAGAGAAAGAACGGGTGGAGCGTATCGTGATGGAGGAGATGCAGCAGGCTTATCCCTTACGTGTGCCGCTCGTGGCCGACAGTGGCTGGGGCACAAATTGGCTGGAAGCGCACTGAGCCGGCTCACGTATTGACAACGGAAAGAAAAGCGTTTGGAAAATCCACAGCAAGTTGTTGAAAAACAATGAGATAAGGAAGAGGTTGAGAAAGCATAGCTTTGAACGCCTGAAAGCTATGCTCGAACGACGTGAAAGCTATGAGATGGCGTGGTAAAAGCTATGCTTTTGCATGGGAGGGGGTGAACATAGATGTTTGTCCCCTTATGGGGTGATAGTGTTTTCCACATCCGATTCTGACGTTTACGCTGTGTCAGGACAGTACGAAAAAAGGGGATGGAACCGTATTTTCCATCCCCTTTGCTATAAGATATACGGTAAGTAACCGCGTTAGAAGAACTTGGTTTCCTGCCCCACAAGCTCGCTCAGCAGTAAGTTAGCCAAGCGACTTGTGCCCAAACGGAACCATTTGTTGGTGAGCCATTTGTCGCCTAATACCTCTTTTACAAGGGTGTAATAGGTGATAGCGTCCATAACGGTGTTGATGCCGCCTGCCGGTTTGAAGCCAATCTGTATGCCGGTGCGATCGTAATACTCTTTGATGGCTTGACACATGACGTATGCCGCTTCCGGCGTAGCAGAGATTTTCTCCTTTCCTGTGGATGTTTTTATGTAGTCGGCGCCGGCATACATAGCCAGCAGCGATGCCTTTTTGATGTTGGAAGCAGTCTTAATGTCGCCTGTTTCGAGGATGACTTTCAAGGGAACACTGCCACAAACCTGCTTTAACTCGCTGATATCATCGCACACGCCCTCGTAGTCGCCACTGAGAAACTTACCTACCGGCATCACAATGTCTATCTCTGTGGCACCGTCTTTGATAGCCAATGCCGTCTCGGCCACCTTTACCTCGATAACAGCTTGTGAGGAAGGGAAGGCACCGGAGACACAGGTTGTTTCCACACCTTCTATCTCGCAACTCTCGCTTACAATGGAAGCGAAACACGGGTAAGTGCAGATGGTGGCCACATGGGGCAGGTCGGGGTAGACTTCATCAAAGCGGTTCACTTTTTCAACGAAAGCAAGGATGCTTTCATCGCTGTCTGTGGTGCTGAGAGAAGTGAGTTCGATGCTGCCGAAAAGAAACCGTTTGACCTCGGGAGTGTCATTTTGGTGCACTTTCTCGGCAATAATTTTTCTTACCGCTTGCTGTACGTCGTCATCGGAAAGCTCGGTGTTGTAGAGCGAGAGTGCCTCTTGGTACTTGCTCTTCTCTGGGGCGTGATGGTGGTGATGGTGGTGTTCGGGTTCAATGTTTTTTGTTATTGCCATAATTATTTGAGTTTAGGGTTATTGATATGTCTGTCTTTGTCTCTTGCGGTCTTTTTGCTAATGCTCTTTCTGAGTTCGGCTGTGAGGTCGGTACCGGTTTGGTTGGCCAGGCAGATAAGTACCCAGAGCACGTCTGCCAGCTCTTCACCTATGTTGTCGGTCTCGCCTTTTTTAAAGCTCTGGTCTCCGTATCGGCGGGCGATAATGCGAGCTAATTCGCCCACTTCTTCGGTTAAGCATGCCATGTTTGTCAGTTCGCTGAAGTATCTTACGCCATAGGTTTTCACCCAATGGTCTACCTCTAGTTGGGCATCAGCTATGGTGAGCGAGCGGTTTTCTTGGATTTCTTCTGCCGAAAGCATTGTTTCTATGGATGGATGTCTATCTGGTTGCATACTTGTGTGTATTGTCTTTTCTTTTGATGGATAACTCGTGATGTCGTCATTGCCTCTTATTTGGGTTTTGGTGGGCATGTTGCGCGATGGTGAAAGGTTGCTTATGCTTTGTTTTTTGTGTCCATACAGATGGTTACGGGGCCATCGTTGAGGAGTTCTACTTTCATATCGGCACCGAAGATACCTGTGGCAACATCTTTTCCGAGGACTGCCGAGAGTTGCCGACAGAAGTGCTCGTAGAGCGGGATAGACAGCTCATGAGGGGCTGCATGGATGTAACTCGGGCGATTGCCTTTCTTATAGGAGGCCATGAGCGTGAACTGACTGACAACGAGAACCTCGCCGCAGATGTCTTTTACCGACAGGTTCATCACGTTGTTTGCATCGTTGAAAATACGCAGCGTTGCCACTTTCTTCACAAGCCAGTCGGCATCTTCTATGGTATCTTCACTGCCAATACCGAGTAGGATGAGCAACCCTTGACCAATGGCACTTTGCTCTTGACTGTTGATAGTTACGGAAGCGTGGGATACGCGCTGAATGACAATTCTCATGATGGGCAGTTGCTATGGGTTACAACGGTGCGACGGGTGGGGTGATTTGTGGGGAATGTTGTGGAATGTGTAAGTATTTTTACATTCTCCATCTTACGAATGGATTTATATTCTTTATGTGATTGAACATGAAACGACGAAATGATGATTTTACAAAGATAGCTTAATTTATTGAGTTTCTGCCGTTTCTTCGTGAAAATATTGGTAGACAAGGTGGGCTTTTGCTTGTCCTATAATCTTTGTAAGTGTTTGAATATTTGCTTCTTTTATGCTTTCCACGCTTCTCAAACTCCCCAATAGGGCATCACGGGTTTTGCTGCCAATACCTTTAATTTGGTCAAGTTCGGAGTGTAAAGCGTTTTTACTGCGCTTTTCTCTATGAAAGGTAATGGCATAACGGTGAACCTCGTCTTGTATCTGTGTAAGTTTGTGGAAGAGTTCGCTGTTTACTTTCAGGGCAACGGTTTGCGGGGGAAAGCCGCAAAGGAGTTCATTGGTGCGGTGGCGGTTGTCTTTTGCCAATCCTGCAATAGGAATGGAAAGGCCTAATTGGTCTTCAATGACCGTTCTGACGACCTCCATCTGTCCCTTTCCTCCATCGGTAATAATAAGATGGGGCAGTGTACTTCCCTCTTCGAGCATACGGGAATAACGCCGATAGACCACCTCTTGCATGGAAGCATAGTCGTTGGGACCTTCTACGGTCTTGATGTTGTAGCGGCGATAGTCTTTCTTCGAGGGTTTAAAGCCTTTGAAAACGACACATCCGGCCACAGCATTGGTTCCTGAAATGTTGGAGTTGTCGAAACATTCGATGTGGTAGGGAATGTTGGGGAGTTTGAGCTTCTCTTGCAACTCTTTCATTAATCGTACTAATTTCTGCTCGGGATTGAGCTTCTCTGCCTGCTTAAGCCGGTCGAACTGATATTGCTTGCAGTTCATTTCGGAGAGATCGAGCAACCGTTTCTTATCTCCTGACTTTGGAATAACGAAGAGAGCATCTTTTATTTTCCAATCTATCTCGAGCGGAACGAGGATTTCTCGTGCTGTGCTGTGGAAGCGTTCGCGTATTTCGGGAATGGCCATCAGCAGTAAATGGGTATCGCTTTCGTCTAATTTTCGTTTGTATTCGAAGGTGAAACTTTGATTGATAACACCGTTTTTTACGTGTATGTAGTTGATGTAAGCGTTCTTTTTATTGGTATCATTGGCAATGGAAAAGACATCGATGTCGGTGATAGTATGACTCACGACTTCGCTTTTTTCACAGAAATTCTTGATAATCAGATATTTCTTCTTTAGCTCTTCGGCTTCTTCAAATTTGAGTTCGGAAGCCTTCTGCTGCATTTCGTTGTAGAGATATTTGCTTACTTCACGTGTGTTGCCTTTGAGAATTTCCCGCGCTTGGGCAATGTTGGCGAGATATTCTTCATGGGTTTGCTTAGCAATACATGGGGCATCGCAGTTTTGAATGTGGTATTTTAAACAGGGCTTGTATTTCTTTTTGAGGATGCCTTCTTGTGTAATGGGGAATCGACAGGTACGAGGTTTATAGAGTTTGTTAATCAAGTCAAGGGCGGCATGCATGGAACCGACGTAACTATACGGGCCATAATACGTGCCGAGCTTCTTGTTGATAGTACGAGTCTTAAAGATTCGGGGGAAGAACTCATTGGTAATACAGATGGACGGATAGGTCTTTCCGTCTTTCAGCAGAACATTATAACGGGGATTGTACTTCTTGATGAGATTGTTTTCTAAGAGGAGGGCATCTTCTTCGGTATTGACAACCGTATAACTAATGTCCTGAATCTTGCTCACAAGTACCTTTGTCTTGTACCGATCCACCTCTTTGCGGAAATAAGAGGCCACCCGTTTCTTCAAATCTTTTGCTTTCCCTATATATATAATGGTATGAGAGCTATCGTAAAACTGATAGCTCCCGGGCATGTTGGGTAAGCTCTGAACGATTTCCCTCAGACGTTCCAGCCGATTCTCTTTTTCCTTTTGAGGCATTGCAGCTAAATCCCTTTCTGTAAACGTGTTAGCTATTTGCTTGTTTCACGTGAAACGTGTAGGGGCGTTATATATATTCCATTATGTACTTCCCTTCACAACACTTTCCATGTTCCATTCTCTTTATATAAGAAAGGTGCAGAGGAAAGGGTGTGGGGGAGGAGTGTATAAGCATGTGTGGTACTTCTTTTGTCTTATATTTGAATAAGAGTGTCTATTTGAGTGCCGGCATCAAAAGCAGCGCGACCATTCAAATCTTCGTTTACCAATTCAATGATAAAATTGACATAGATTTTCTTTGGGTTGAACTTCTTTACTAAATCATAGGCTGCTTTCATTGTTCCGCCAGTAGCAAGCAGGTCGTCGTGAAGTAAGATGGTGTCGTTTTCGTTAATAGCATCTTTGTGAATCTCTATCGTGTCGGTACCATATTCTTTGGTATAGGTCTCTTGTATGGTTTCGCAAGGTAACTTTCCGGGCTTGCGACACAAGACAATGCCTGCACGGAGCTTAAGAGCGAGTGCGGAAGACATGACGAATCCGCGGCTTTCTATTCCTACAATTTTTGTAATCCCTTTGTCTTTGTAAAGTTCGTAAAGCTCTTCGTTCATGATACGAAGGCATTCCGCACTCTTGAAAAGTGTGGTCACGTCTCTAAAGTTGACACCTTTGATAGGGAAGTCGGGAATACATCTCAAGTTCTTTAATAATGTTTTGTTATTCATTTTCAATGTTTTATACTTTTGATTATGATGGTTTTGTTTCACGTGAAACCGTGTTTTTGTGATAGTACTTTTTATCTTCCAAGCAACACAAGCAGTACGTTGATGTCGCTGGGGGAAACTCCCGGGATGCGACTTGCCTGTGCCAACGTTTCGGGATTTATGTTCTGTAACTTTTGTCGGGCTTCTGTCGCGAGTTGATTCATTTCCATATAATTGAATCTGTCTTTGATCTTGATGTTTTCAAGCCGATGCATCTTTTCGGCAATGATTCGCTCTCGTTCCACATAGCCTCTGTATTTGATTTGAATTTCTGTAGCCTCAATGATTTCTTCTTTTCTGTTTTTCGGTGCATTCAGTATATCGTTGAGTTCCGGGATGATGCTTCCTATTGCATTCAAACTTACTTGCGGTCGGGCGATTAAGTCTATTATCTTAGCACTTCTCTGAATGGGTGTTGTACCAATTCTTTCTAAGGCAGAGTTAATATCTTTTGCTTTTAAGGACGTCTTTTCGCAGAAACTGAGAATCTTTTGAATGTTCTCTCTCTTTTCTTGCCAGTAATCGTATCGTTCTCTCTTTGCTATTCCTAAATGATAAGCACGTTCCGTGAGCCTTGCATCTGCGTCGTCCTGTCGCAAAAGGATACGATATTCGGCGCGCGAAGTAAACATTCTATAAGGTTCATCTACGCCTTTTGTTACTAAATCGTCGATAAGCACTCCAATATAAGATTCATCGCGATGCATAATAAAAGGTGTACCATTATTGCAATGAATAGCTGCATTGATACCGGCAACAAGCCCTTGTCCTCCCGCCTCTTCGTAACCGGTTGTTCCATTTACCTGTCCGGCGAAGAAAAGACCGCTGATTACCTTTGATTCCAAGGAGTGTGTGAGTTGAATTGGGTCGAAATAATCGTATTCTATTGCGTAACCCGGGCGATATATCTTTGCTTCGCGAAGTGCGGGAATTTGGTGCAATGCCTCAATCTGTACTTCCATGGGCATACTAGATGAGAAACCATTGAGATACATCTCATTGGTTGTCTCTCCTTCGGGTTCTAAGAAAAGCGGATGTTGTTGTTTATCAGGAAATGTGATGAGCTTTGTCTCAATGGAAGGGCAGTACCTTGGGCCGATACTTTGTATTTGTCCATTATATAATGGTGAATCTTTTAACCCCAAGCGGAGCACTTCGTGGGATTGAGGGGTGGTATAGAATGTCCAGCAAGGCAGCTGATTCAATTTTCGGGGCTTGCCAATAAAGCTGAATTGATGGAAGTCTGATTCTCCTTTTTGTATTTCTGTATCTTCAAAATGTATGGAGCGCTTATCGAGACGGACGGGTGTTCCTGTTTTCATTCGCCCTTTTCGAATGCCGTGTTGCGTAATACTTTCGCTGAATTTCAGTACTGCCGGTTCTGCGAGACGTCCGCCTTGAACCTGCGTTTTACCGATGTGCATCACACCGTTGAGAAACGTTCCTGCGGTAATAACGATACTTTTGGCAAACATCTCGGCACCCCACATTGTACGGACGCCTACAGCTGTATGATTTTTTACAATAAGTTCTTCGGCTTGATCTTGCCAAATATCGAGGTTCGGGGTGTGATCCAAGATGCTTCTCCATTCCCAAATAAACCTTTCGCGGTCACATTGGGCACGCGGACTCCACATCGCCGGACCTTTAGAACGGTTGAGCATGCGGAATTGGATGGCAGTAGCATCGGTTACCAAGCCCATCTGTCCACCTAAGGCATCTATTTCCCGTACGATTTGTCCCTTTGCAATTCCCCCTATAGCAGGGTTGCAACTCATCTGTGCAATTTTGTTCATATCCATAGTAATCAGACATGTAGTTGCACCCATGTTGGCAGATGCAGTTGCAGCTTCACAGCCGGCATGTCCGCCTCCTATAACAAGGACATCGTAATAGAATTTCATTCACACCAAAATATTTCTCCGCAAAAGTAACAAATTAAATCGAATTTTTATTAGAAATGCTTTGATTTATCATTAAAATATAGTATTTTTGCAGCGTCTGCGTAGTACCTCTATACCTAACAATAGGTATTCCGCACCTTTGACAATCGCATGATGAAACCTTGATGACAATAGAAAATAAAAATAATTTCTAACATTTAAATATTTAAATCTTAATCATTTATGTGGTTAATCAATTCATCTATTGGTAGGAAAGTCGTGATGTCTGTTACCGGTATTGCGCTTATCCTGTTCTTGACGTTCCACATGTCAATGAACATCGTGGCACTTTTTTCGGGAGAAGCCTATAATATGGTTTGTGAATTCCTGGGTGCTAATTGGTATGCAGTTGTTGCTACGTTGGCATTGGCTGCACTTACGGTCATTCATATCGTTTATGCTTTCATCTTGACGGCACAAAATCGTAAGGCGAGAGGTAATGAACGGTATGCCATTACGGCATCTGACCCGAAAGTAGAATGGGCATCTAAGAACATGCTTGTTCTGGGTTTGATTATCTGTTTGGGTCTTTTGCTCCATTTATTCAATTTCTGGTATAACATGATGTTTGCTGAGATTGTAGGCTTTGAAGCAAAGTTCCATCCCGCAGATGGTTTTGCTTACATCAAAGACACTTTCGCTAATCCTGTTTATGTCGTTCTTTATGTGATTTGGATTGTAGCCCTTTGGTTCCACCTCTCTCACGGATTCTGGAGTTCTATGCAAACTTTGGGCGTAAGCGGAAAGGTTTGGTTCAACCGCTGGAAGATGATAGGAATCGTTTATACCACATTCCTCATGTTAGGATTCCTCATCGTTATATTGGCGTTTGCTTGCAAATGTGCACCCAGCCTTTGTTGTTATGTTTAATCCTCACTTCACTTTAATACCTTAAACAAATAATAATATGGTACAAATAGATTCTAAGATTCCCGAAGGCGCATTAGCTGAGAAGTGGACTAATTATAAAGCTCATCAGAAACTTGTAAACCCTGCAAACAAGCGTAAGCTGGATATTATCGTCGTAGGAACGGGTCTTGCCGGTGCAAGTGCTGCTGCCTCATTGGGCGAAATGGGTTTCCGTGTATTGAATTTCTGCATTCAGGATTCGCCCCGACGTGCTCACTCTATTGCCGCTCAGGGAGGTATCAATGCCGCTAAGAATTACCAGAACGATGGCGACTCTGTTTATCGACTCTTTTATGATACGATTAAAGGAGGTGACTACCGCGCCCGTGAGGCCAATGTTTATCGTCTTGCAGAAGTCAGTGCCGCGATTATCGACCAATGTGTAGCACAAGGCGTTCCTTTTGCACGTGAGTACGGAGGCATGTTAGCCAACCGTTCTTTTGGTGGAGCACAGGTAAGTCGCACGTTTTACGCTAAGGGTCAAACCGGTCAGCAACTTCTTCTCGGTGCTTATTCGGCACTCAGCCGTCAGGTAGAAGAAGGCACAGTAAAGCTCTATACACGTTATGAGATGGAAGACCTCGTTATCATCGATGGTCGTGCCCGTGGTATTATTGCCAAGAATTTGGTAACCGGTAAGCTCGAACGCTTTGCCGCTCATGCCGTATGTATTGCCACCGGAGGTTATGGAAATGCTTATTTCCTTTCTACGAATGCCATGGGTTGCAACTGTACTGCTGCCATAGCATGCTATCGTAAGGGGGCATATTTTGCAAATCCCGCTTACGTTCAAATACATCCTACTTGTATTCCCGTGCATGGCGACAAGCAATCTAAGCTGACATTGATGTCCGAGTCTCTGCGTAATGACGGACGTATTTGGGTGCCAAAGAAGTTGGAGGACGCCAAGAAACTTCAGGCCGGAACGCTTCAAGGCCGTGATATTCCCGAAGAAGACCGCGACTATTATCTGGAGCGTCGTTACCCTGCATTCGGCAACCTCGTACCTCGCGACGTGGCTTCACGTGCAGCCAAAGAACGTTGCGACAAGGGATTTGGCGTAAACAACACCGGCCTTGCTGTCTTCCTTGATTTCTCCGAAGCCATCAACCGTTTGGGCAAAGATGTTGTCGGCCAACGTTATGGCAACCTATTCGATATGTATGAGGAAATTACGGATGTTTCCCCGTATGAAAATCCCATGATGATTTACCCCGCCATTCACTATACCATGGGTGGAATTTGGGTCGATTATGAGTTACAAACCTCTATTCAGGGACTCTTTGCTCTTGGCGAATGTAACTTCTCCGACCACGGAGCCAACCGTCTTGGAGCGTCTGCGCTCATGCAAGGACTTGCCGATGGTTATTATGTCATTCCTTATACATTGCAGAATTACTTAAGTGACCAGATTTCTGTACCGCGCTTTTCTACCGATCTTCCTGAGTTTGTGGAAGCCGAAAAGAAAGTTCAGGCCGAAATCGATCAACTTTACAACATTAAGGGAGACCTCAGTGTAGACACTCTTCACAAACGTCTTTACGGTATTCTTTGGAATAAAGTGGGCATGGCCCGTAATCTCCAAGGTCTCCAAGAAGCACTTGTTGAGCTGAAGGAGCTGCGTAAGGAATTCTTCTCCCGTGTTCGTATTCCGGGTGAGAAAGAAGGTCTGAATGTAGAACTTGATAAAGCCATCCATTTGCGCGACTTCATTATCATGGGTGAACTCATGGCTTATGATGCCATTGAGCGCAACGAGAGCTGTGGCGGACATTTCCGTGAAGAGTACCAGACAGAAGAGGGCGAGGCCAAACGCGATGACGAACATTACATGTATGTTTCCTGTTGGAAGTATGCCGGCTCTGATGACGAGAAGCCCGAGCTTCTGAAAGAAAACCTCGACTATCAGTATATTAAGGTACAGACACGTAACTATAAATCATAACACATCATCATGGATGAAAGGATTTCTCTTTTCAAATGGTTGTTATTTTGAGCATTCTCTCTTTATCGGAGATACGATATACCGACAAATCGCAGCCTCTGACATGGAAAATCCTGCATGATGTAACGATTAAAACTTAATGACAATGGATAAAAATATAAGTTTCACGCTGAAAGTTTGGCGTCAGAACGGCCCCAAAGCCAAAGGTTATTTCGATTCTTTCGAGATGAAAGACATCCCCGGAGATACTTCTTTCCTCGAAATGTTGGATATTCTCAACGAGCAATTGATTGAAGATAACAAGGAGCCTTTTGTCTTCGACCATGATTGTCGCGAAGGTATCTGCGGCATGTGTTCGCTTTATATCAATGGACATCCTCATGGTCCGGCTACGGGTGCTACCACCTGTCAGCTTTATATGCGTCGTTTCAAAGATGGAGATGTAATTACCGTCGAGCCATGGCGTTCTGCTGCTTTCCCCGTTATTAAGGATTGCATGGTTGATCGTGGAGCTTTCGACAAGATTATACAAGCTGGTGGTTATACCAGTGTACGCACCGGACAGCCTCAAGATGCAAATGCTATTCTCATACCGAAGGAGAATGCCGACGAAGCGATGGACTGTGCAAGCTGCATTGGCTGTGCTGCCTGCGTAGCAGCATGTAAGAATGGTTCTGCTATGCTTTTCGTTAGTTCCAAGGTTAGCCAACTTGCACTCCTGCCACAGGGGCGTCCCGAGGCAGCCAAACGTGCCAAGAGCATGGTTATGCGCATGGAAGAGTTAGGTTTCGGAAACTGCACCAACACGCGTGCTTGTGAGGCCGAATGTCCTAAGAACGAAACGATTGCCAATATTGCACGGTTGAATCGCGAGTTTATCGTTGCAAAACTCAACGACTGATACTTGCCAATCGGCAATGATTCATTAAGAAAACGTCCATCGGGAACTTCCCCGATGGACGTTTTCTTTGTATCTTTTTTCATTTCATTTACATAGGGTCTACATCGTAAACCACAGTAAGTGCACCGTATTTCGGGTCTTTCAGCATTTCTTCCTGTGCTTTTCTCAGGTAAAGGCGCACCCGTTTCCCGTCGATACCTCTTTCTAATTTCAGCACGATTTTACGGATATACAATGTTTTTACCTTAGCGATGGCCGGTTTGTCGGGGCCTAATACCCGTTCGCCGAACCACTCTCTGAGCCGAGCTCCCATTTCTATTGCTGCTGTTTCCACTACATTTTCGTGTTTATGTCTTAAGTACACATAAATCAAATGATAGAAAGGCGGATAGTGGAATTGTCGTCTTTCTTCGAGCAAATCAGTAGAAAACGCATCGAAATCATTCCTAACCACCTGTTCGATGACAGCTATTTCGGGGTTTTTTGTCTGTAAAATCACCCTTCCTCGTTTGCCTTTGCGTCCTGCCCGTCCGCTTACTTGAGCCATCATCATGAATGCGTGCTCATATGCACGGAAGTCCGGATAGTTCAACATCGTGTCGGCATCGAGGATTCCCACTACATTTACATGTTCAAAGTCCAAGCCCTTACTTACCATTTGCGTACCTATCAGCACGTTTGTCTTGCCCGACGAGAACTCATTGATAAGTCGTTCGTAGGCGTTCCGGGTGCGTGTTGTGTCCAAATCCATGCGTGCTACGCGTGCTTCGGGGAAGATTTCACGTATCGTATCTTCTATTTTTTCCGTCCCGTAACCATATCCGTGTAATTCAGAGCTACCGCAACAGGGACATTCTTTTGGCACAGGATAAGTGTAACCGCAGTAGTGGCATGTCAGTTGGTTCATGTTTTTATGCAAGGTCAGCGATACATCGCAGTTAGTGCACTTAGGTGTCCATCCACAGACACGGCATTCCACTACCGGTGCAAAGCCTCTTCTGTTTTGGAAGAGGATTACCTGTTCGCCACGATTCAGTGCCTCTCGTATCGCAGCCAGCAAGGATGGTGATAACAGTCCTTGCATGATTTTTCGTCGGCGGAGGTCTTTGATGTCTACCACTACAATTTCCGGAAGCTCTATGTCCTTGTATCTTGTCATGAGTTTCACCAATCCGTATTTTCCTTGCACAGCGTTATAATAACTTTCCATCGAAGGTGTGGCTGTACCGAGCAGCACTTTTGCTCCATACATCTGTGCCAAAACAATGGCTGCGCTGCGGGCGTGGTAGCGTGGTGAGGGGTCTTGTTGCTTGAAAGACGTTTCATGCTCTTCGTCTATAATCACGAGTCCCAACCGATGAAACGGAAGAAAAAGCGCACTTCTTGCGCCTAAAATTACTCCATACGGATGAGCCGACAGCTGTTTATTCCAAATTTCTACGCGTTCGGCATCGCTGTATTTAGAATGGTAAATGCCTAATTCTTCGCCGAAGATATGGCGCAGTCTACTTGTAATTTGTACTGTCAGAGCAATTTCCGGCAAGAGGTAGAGCACCTGTTTACCCTCTTCCAGCGTTTTTTTTATAAGATGGATATACAGTTCCGTTTTGCCACTCGATGTTACTCCGTGCAGCAATACCACGTCTTTCTTTAGGAATTGGAACACTGTCTGGTTGTATGCGTCCTGCTGTATCTTTGTCAGCGGTTTTATTTCGCCGAGCTGTGAGCTTCCACCCTTACTTAACCGTCCCACTTCACGCTTGTAGGTAATCAGCAAATGGCGGTCTGTCAATGCTTTGATGATGGTCGATGAGCAGTGAGAAGCATTCATCAGTTCCTCTCGGGTTATCTCGATAATTCCTTCATTTTTCCCCGTTTCATCGATTGTATCCCAGCGAGAAAGACGTAGAAAATCAAGAAACACCTGTTGTTGTTTTTGTGCTCTGGAAAGCATGTCTATGGCTACGTGCAATGCTTGTTCGGTTCTGAACCTCTCGCCTAACGTAATATAGGTTTCCATTCGAGGTTTATACCCCTCTTCCATCTTCAGTCCCGAGGGCAGTGCAGCCTTATATACATCGCCCAAAGGTGACATGTAATAGTCTGATATCCAATTCCATAAACGGTATTGCTTATCGAGTAGCACCGGTTTGCTGTCTAACGCCTCTGTAATAGGTCTCACCGTAAAAGCCGGTTTCTCATTGTGTGTCCTTGCCACGATGCCCGTATAGCTTTTTGAACGTCCTAAAGGTACGACTACACGCATACCGAATCCCACCTTTTCCGACAGCTTTTCCGGCACGGAATAGGTAAAGACGCCTTCCAAGGGTAATGGGAGTATGACATCAACGTATTTCATTCTTCGGCAGTTTCGATTCTTTCGGCATTTTTCAGGAGCTTTTCTTGTCTTTTTTCTGCTAATGGGTTTCATTTCCAAAGCAAAGTTCCGACAAATGGCATGATTGTTTTCATCGGAAAAGACCGCTCTTTCCAAGTCGGGAAACAAGAAAGGTGTGGGTGATAAATGGCTTCCGGATTTGCATCCGAGCAATCAAGACCATGTTATTTAGCTTGCAATCCATCCGTCTTTATATAAGAGGTGATAAGGTTGCCATCATATTCTTTTGTGTTCGCAATCTGTATATTCTTCGGCAAAGGAGCTGCTTTTGTTCCGTTGGTAACGACAACCGGAGCTGTTTCTACACGAATTTCGTCCCATAACCCAGCATTGAGAAATGACTGATGGGTGGTGGCACCTCCCTCGACTAAAAGCGATTGCACCCCTTCGGTATAGAGGTCATTCATCAGTTGGTGGATATTGAGCTTGTGGGTTAAGACAATACGACGGGGATTTTTTCCGCTCCAATCTCTTACTGTCAGTGCGGGATGTTCTCGTTCGTCGGTGTGTCTTCCTATAAGAATGGCATCAACGTCAGCCCGTAGTTGATGTACCAGCATGCGGGTAAAGGGAGTGGATAGCTGCATGGCATGGTTGTTATCGTCAAGAAAGCCATTGGTTGTCTGCGCCCATTTCAATATGATATAGGGTCTGCAATGATGTTGGCAGACGATAAACCTTCTGTTGAGTGCCAGGCACTCGGCTTCGAGCACACCCAAGGTCACCTCAATGCCGGCCTCTTGTAGCATTCGGATACCGCGCCCTTGCACTTTGGCAAATGGATCGATACAACCCACGACAACGCGGCCGACACCTTTTTCAATAATCAGTCGGGTGCAAGGAGGCGTTTTGCCTTGGTGTGCGCACGGTTCTAAGCTCACATACAAGGTAGCTGACGGCAGTAGAGCAGCATCTTTCGGGCAGATAGAAGCGAAAGCATTCACTTCGGCATGAGCTTCTCCGTAGCGCACGTGATATCCCTCGCCAATGATGCGATTTTCGACAACGATAACGGCCCCTACCATTGGGTTGGGTTTGGCATTTTCTCGGCCGCATTCTGCTAATTGAAGGCATCGCCTCATGTATTTTTCGTCTGTAGTTGCTTGGCTCATTTTGTTTTATTTGTTACATTTGCAAAAACTTTCCACAATGACTTACACAGAACTTTGGCATCGCCTGACACCTCTTTACGATAGCAACGAAGCCAAAGCCATTGTGCGTATAGTACTTGAAGAACGCTTCGGTTTGTCGGTAACAGACATTTATACCGGCAAAGTTACACAATTATCTGCACACGCCGTAGCAGAACTTAGAAAAATCATGATGAGATTAGAGCAAGCCGAACCGGTGCAATATGTGCTGGGCAAAGCGTGTTTTTACGGTCGTTCATTCACTGTGTCGCAGGGAGTTTTGATACCGCGCCCTGAGACAGAAGACCTTTGTACATGGGTAATAGAGACCGTTCTCTCTTCTTTCTCTTGTCCCGAGCCATGCTTATTGGATATAGGTACCGGTTCGGGCTGCATTGCTGCAACGCTTGCGCTCAATATCCCCCATGCCCATGTGTCGGCTTGGGACATTTCCCCCGAGGCTTTAGTGGTGGCGCGTGCAAACGTTAAAGCCCTCAAAGCCTCTGTTGATGTAGCAGAAGTCGATGCTTTGAACCTGCCTTCCGATTCCGACCGATGGGAGATTATCGTCAGTAATCCTCCTTATATCTGTCGAAAGGAAAAAGCAGACATGGAAGACAACGTCGTTTGTTATGAACCTGCAGAGGCTCTCTTCGTACCCGACGACGACCCTTTGCTCTTCTATCGGGCGATTGCCCGCTACGCGTTTTCTGCTCTACGTGTCGGAGGCATGTTGTTTTTTGAAATCAATCCCCTCTATGTTCAATCGCTCGAAACACTGCTCTGTGAGACGGGATTCAAAGATACAGAGTTAAAACTCGACCGTTTTGGCCGACAACGATTCATAAAAGTGATGCGATGATGAAAGAGATAACAGAGAGAGAAGCACTCGTGCGTCTTGCCAATCTTTGTTCGCGAGCCGAACATTGCTCGTACGACATCCGTCAAAAGATGGAAAGATGGGGGCTGACTGACGATTCACAGGAACGTATCATCACGCGTTTGATAGACGGAAAGTATATTGATGACGCACGTTTTACCCGCGCATTTATCCTTGATAAGGTGCGTTACAACAAATGGGGGCGTCGGAAAGTAGGGCAGGCACTGTATGAAAAACACATTCCCGACAGTATTTCCGCCCCGTTGCTCGATGCCATCGACGACGAAGAATGGCATTCCTCGCTGCGTCCACTGCTTCTTTCGCGGAGCCGTAGCATAAAAGCCGCGTCGTCTTATGAGGCTCGTCAGAAATTGATTCGCTACGCTTTGGGGCGTGGTTTCAGTATAGATGCCATACTCGAATGCCTTGAAGAGATAGATGAAGACAACGATTAACCGATTTCTGCGCAGCCTGTTCGACGCAATTTCACCACGTGTGTGCGTTATCTGCGGTCGTCGTCTCACGATAGACGAGGAGGTATTGTGCATACCGTGCTATGCAAATCTGCCTCGCACATGGTATGACGAGCGTGCCGAAGACAACGAATTGGCACGTCTTTTCTGGGGTCGCGTACCGATAGAGCGTGCCGTGGCTTTGTGTTTTTATCAGAGTCATTCGTATTTCAGTCGTCTGATTTACATGATGAAATACAAGAATCATCCCGAAGCCGCTCGATATTTGGGGCGTATCATGGCAGAGGAATTGCTTTCCTCCGGCTTCTTTGAGGGTATTGATGCGCTTGTTCCCGTTCCCATCACACGGCGTCGTCGACATCAGCGCGGATATAATCAGAGCATGGAGATTGCTCTCGGTGTAAGTCGTGCTACCGGCTTACCCGTTATAGACAAAGCACTTGTACGTACCTCGTTTACCGGCAGTCAGACGAAACTCGGCCGTCTGCAGCGTCAGGATAATGTGGAAAAGGTTTTCCACCTTGTTCGTCCTCAACTTGTTGCAGGGCTTCATGTGCTCGTTATCGACGATATTGTGACCACCGGAGCCACCATTGTTTCCTGCATGCACGAACTGCGAAAGGCCGAAGGTACGCGTCTTTCGTTGCTTGCAGCAGGTTTTACGAAAAACTGACATCCCGTTTTTCCTGTCAGGCATATTGGTTTTATGAAAAAAGATGCTACCTTTGCTCGACTAAAAAGTAAGTATCATGTATATAGAAAACATCCATTCTCCCAAAGATTTGAAAGAATTGAGCCTGAAACAGCTCAATGTTGTAGCCGATGAAATTCGTGCCGGTGTGCTCAACAGGGTAAGCCGTCACGGCGGACATGTGGGTCCCAATCTCGGATTTACAGAGGCAACGGTGGCTCTGCATTATGTGTTTGATGCACCAAACGACAAGATAGTGTTCGACGTATCTCACCAATCATATCCTCATAAGATGCTGACAGGTCGTGCCAAGGGCTTTCTTGATGCGAGCTGCATTCACGAAATATCAGGTTACAGCTCACCTACGGAGTCCCCGGTCTACGACCTTTTCGAGATAGGGCATACCTCTACGTCCATAGCCCTTGCCACCGGACTGCAGAAAGGGCGCGATATTTTGGGCGGAAAGGAAAACATTATCGCCGTTATCGGTGACGGTTCACTCAGCGGAGGCGAGGCTTTCGAGGGTTTAGATACAGCTTCCGAGATGGGAACAAATATCATTATTGTGGTGAATGACAATGAGATGAGCATTGCAGAACCACACGGCGGACTGTATGGAAACCTGCGTTTATTGCGCGAAACAAAAGGGGAAGCTCCACTGAACTTCTTTAAAACATTCGGATTCGATTACTATTATCTTGAAGAAGGCAACGATGTAGGCGCATTGGTTGAGCTTTTCCGACGCGTAAAGGACACAACGAAACCTACGGTGGTACACATTCATACCGAGAAAGGTCATGGATACGCGCCGGCTACTCAATTGAAAGAATCTTGGCACTGGCGTATGCCGTTTGATTTGGAGACCGGAAAGGTGTTGGAAACCCGTGGCGAACAGGCCGAATACTTACCCTATATGTTGGGAAATTGGCTTTTGGAAGAGATGAAACGCGACCCCAAATTGGTTTGCATCTCAGCCGGTGTACCTGCGGCACTTGGCTTCAGTCCCGAAAAACGCAAGCAGGCAGGAGCACAACACATAGATGTGGGTATAGCAGAAGAGGAAGCTGTGGCTTTGGCCTCTGGCATGGCGAAGCGTGGCGCCCATCCTGTTTTCACTACCTACGCTACTTTCTTGCAGCGCACCTACGACCAATTGGCGCAAGATCTCTGCGTGAATGGCAATCCGGCGGTTATCAATGTCATGGGTGCTTCTATTTTCGGCATGAATGATTTCACACATGTGTGCTTCTTCGATATCGCCATGTTCAGCCATATTCCTAACCTTGTGTACTTAGCTCCCGTAACTTATGAAGAGACAATAGCCATGGAAAGATGGGCGATACGTCAGGACAGCTATTCCGTAGCCATACGTATTCCGGAGGGAGAGGTGCAGCACAGTGTCGAAAAACCCGACGAAGATTATAGCCAGCTCAACCGTTTCAAGATGATGAAGCGTGGCTCTCGTGTGGCACTGATTGCTGTAGGAAACTTCTACCGAAAAGGGGAGGCGGTGGCAGAACTGTTTGCCAAAGACGGCATTCAGGCCACACTGATTCATCCGCGTTATCTTACCGGTGTAGACGAGGTGATGTTAGAGGAATTGAAGGCCGACCATACGGTTGTAGCTACCTTGGAAGACGGTGTGCTCGACGGTGGCTTTGGCGAACGTATCGCTCGTTTCTATGCTCCTACGGGCATGCGGGTTTTAACTTTCGGGGTAAAGAAAGCCCTCTACGACCGTTATGACGTAGATGCACTGATGGAAGAGAATCACCTCAAGGATGAGCAGATAGCAGCCGATATCAAGGCTCTTTTGGTGTAAGGAGACGGCTGTAGGCACCCTTCGCATCCATCCTTTCACTCCGTTCTTCTTTGTCCCTCATTTACAGACAGATAAGCTGGCATTGTGAAAGAGCTATGCTTTGACGCCCAGAAAGCTATGTTTTGAGCACGTAAAAGCTATCTTTTCAGCGGTTCAAAGCATAGCTTTTACAATACAAGCCTGCGGCTATCGCAACAAAACGGATAACACCCTATGTGCCTATGGTTTACCTTCAATCGGTCATTACGAGTCTGTACAGAGAGAGATGTCATCCATATAAAATGGTAAATAGCATGCTCATAACCGATGGGAGTTTACCGAACGAGAGAAGAAAATATAGGGAAAGACGCCCTGTGATTACGCTTTTTTGTGTAAGTTTGCACTGACAAAACCAAAGACAGACAACTATGATGGAGTGGAAAAGGCTGATTTCAAACAAGCGGTTGGGGCAGGAGCACCGACACGCGGAGCGCTTCGACGACCGTTCCGAGTTCAAACGCGACTACGACCGTTTGGTGTTCTCGGCACCATTTCGCAGACTTCAAAACAAGACACAGGTGTTTCCGTTGCCCGGAAGCGTGTTTGTACACAACAGACTTACCCACAGTCTTGAGGTGGCCAGCGTGGGCATGTCGCTGGGTTACGATGTGTCTCGCATTTTGCAAGAAAGACATCCCGAACTGAAAGACAGGCATTTTGAAGATATCGGCACCATTGTTTCGGCCGCATGCTTAGCCCACGATATGGGAAATCCGCCTTTCGGTCACTCCGGAGAGAAGGCTATTCAGTCATTCTTCACAGAGGGCGACGGGCAATACCTGAAAGACCGGCTGCCGGAAGACTTCTGGCAAGACATCACCCACTTTGAGGGAAATGCCAACGCCTTTCGCTTGCTCACCCACCGCTTTAAGGGACGGCGTGAAGGTGGCTTTGTAATGACATACACCACGCTGGCTTCCATCGTGAAATATCCTTTTTCCTCGTCGTTGGCAGGCAGTCATGGCAAGTTCGGTTTCTTCAGTACCGAAGCGCCGGTCTACAAGCGTATTGCCGACGAACTCGGCATTATCTGCCTCTCTCAGCAGGGCGAGCCGTTGCGATATGCCCGCCATCCACTCGTCTATCTCGTAGAGGCTGCCGACGATATCTGCTATGAAATCATGGACATAGAAGACTCTCATAAACTGAAAATCCTGACTTTTTCCGAAACGGAGCAAGCGTTGCTCGGCTTTTTCGACGAGCCTACACGCCTTGCCATCAAAGACAGAATAGCCGAAGAGGGACTGACCGACGACAACGAAAAGGTGGTATATATGCGGGCAAGGGTTATCGGTACGCTTGAAAAGGAATGCGTGAAAGCCTTCGTAGACCACGAAGAGGAGATACTCTCGGGCACGTTTACAGGCAGCCTCATCGACCATATCGGCGAAATTCCTCGCAAGGCATATAAAGCCTGCACAGCTCTCTCCTACGGAAAGATATACCACAGCAAGCCCGTACTCGATGTGGAATTGAGCGGTTTCATGATTATGGACACGCTCATGAGGCAGATGACGGCTGCTGCCGTTGAGCCTCACCGGTATTATTCGGAACAGCTCATACGGCGGGTGAGCAGCCAATACGACATTACTTCCGACCGCCTCGATACTCGCATCATGGCGGTAATAGACTATATCAGCGGTATGACCGACATCTATGCGCTGGATATTTATCAAAAAATGAACGGTATCAGTCTACCTATCGTATAGAGAGACACAACAATTGCCGTATGACAACGAAAAAGCCCCATAGGAATGAACGATTCCCATGAGGCTTTCTTTTGTATGGATAAGCGGAAACGGTGTTATTTCTTCACTAATTCCATGGTGTCGTTGGCTATCATCATTTCCTCATCGGTTGGCACTACGCACACGGCAACCTTAGAGTCGGGAGTAGAGATAATGGCCTCTTCGCCGTGTATTTTCTTGTTTTTCTCTACATCTATCTTCACTCCGATGAATTCTAAGCCGCTACATGCCGTTTCGCGTGTGCTGGTTTGATTCTCTCCTACGCCTGCGGTAAACACAATGACGTCTACACCGCCCATCGCAGCAGCATATGCGCCGATGTATTTCTTAATGCGATAATCATACATTTGCAGTGCTAACACGGCTTTAGGGTCGCCCTTTTCGGCGGCTTCCTCTACGTCGCGCATATCGGAAGAGAGGCAGGTAATGCCCTTCACACCACTTTCCTTGTTGAGAATGACATCCATTTCGGCCGGTGTCTTCTGCAGTTTGTTCTCAAGATATGTAACGATGGAGGGGTCGATATCTCCGCAACGGGTGCCCATCATCAGGCCTGCGAGCGGTGAAAGTCCCATCGAAGTGTCTATACATACACCGTTTTTCACGGCTGATATGCTGGCACCGTTGCCGATATGGCAAGTGATGATTTTCGTGTGATGAATGTCTTTGCCCAGCATCTCGCAAACTCTCTGTGACACATATCTGTGGCTCGTGCCGTGATAGCCATAGCGACGGATATGGTATTTCTCGTAAAACTCGTAGGGAAGGGGGTACAAATAGGCGTAATCAGGCATGGTAGCATGGAATGCGGTGTCGAATACGCCCACTTGAGGAACCTGTGGTAAGAGCGTTTCTATGGCGTGAACACCTTTCAATCCGGCAGGATTATGCAGCGGAGCAAGGTCTTTCATCTCCTCCATCACAGCCTTCAGGTCTTCGTCAATGATAGAGCTTTTGTTGTATTTATCGCCTCCCAACACCAACCGATGTCCCACGGCATCAATCTCTTTCATGTCTTTGATAACGCCAATCTCCGGGTCGGTGAGCAACGAAAAGATGAATTTCACCCCTTCTGTGTGCTCGGGGATGTCGTGCATGATAGTCTTCTTCTCTCCGTTAGGCAGCTTCAATTTCACAAATGCGCCATCTATTCCTACACGTTCGGCACCACCTTGCGCCATCACGGAACGGTCGCTCATATCATACAACTTGTATTTGATGGACGAACTGCCGCAGTTTAATACTAAAATCTTCATGTTTTATAGAGTTGTTCGGTTAATCTTTCTTCTTTGCATCCATGGCTTGGCATGCCGTAATGGCTACCATATAGTAAATATCGTCTATGCAACAGCCGCGACTGAGGTCGTTTACCGGTCGGGCAATTCCTTGCAGTACAGGGCCGATAGCTATGGCTCCGCCCAATCGTTCTACCATCTTATAGGAGATGTTGCCCACTTCCAAATTGGGTACAATCAAGACATTGGCCTTTCCGGCGATGTCGCTGCCCGGGGCTTTCTTAGCTCCTACGGCGGGAACAAGTGCGGCATCGGCCTGCAACTCGCCGTCGAGTTTGAGGTCGGGAGCCATCTCATGAGCCAACCGAGTTGCCTCTACAACCTTGTCTACCACCTCATGGTTAGCACTGCCTTTGGTAGAGAAGCTCAACATCGCTACGCGAGGTTCTTTGATTCCGGCAACGGCACGAGCCGTTTGTGCCGTGCAAACAGCAATCTGCGCTAACTGTTCGGCATCGGGAACGGGAGTTACTGCCACGTCGCCCACTACCAATACACCGTCGTCTCCATACTCCTTGGCCTTTGTAATGAGCAACATTCCACCGCTCACACAACTGATGCCCGGGGCACACTTAATGATTTGAAGTGCCGGACGCAGTGTATCGCCCGTAGTACTGAGGGCACCTGATACTTGTCCGTCTGCATCTTCTGTCTTGATAATCATACATCCGAGGTAGAGAGGGTTCTTTACCAGCTTCCTCGCCTCTTCGATTGTCATGCCTTTTTTCTTACGAAGCTCTGCCAACAATTGTGCATATGCTTCGCTCTTCGGGTTGTTTTCGGGGTCTACGATGGTCGCTTTCCCTATATGTTTCAGACCATACTGCCCTGCCAAAGCGTGAATTTCGTCGCTGTTACCAATCAGTATCAGGTCTGCCACGTCATCGGCCAACACTCTGTCGGCCGCTTTCAATGTGCGCTCCTCTGTGGCTTCGGGGAGTACGATGCGCTGCTTATTGCTTTTGGCACGCGCAATAATCTGATTCAATAAGTCCATTTCGTCGTTTATTATTATAATAAAGTGTTTGTCATTCCTACTTTGCAAAAGTAACAAATTAATCTGAATAAAGGTTGTCTATACGGTATTTTTTCTTAATTTTGCGGCACAAACACTATAGAGAGATACTTTTATGATTAGATTCCGCGATGTTACTACCGCCGACAAAGACCTCATCCAACAATTTACATTATACGGAGAGCGACAGAATTGCGACCTCTCCTTTGCCAATATCATCAGCTGGCGATTCAACTACAATACTCAGTTTGCCATCGTAGACGATTATCTTGTGTTCCGGTTTTATATCGGTCGACATCTTGCTTATATGATGCCCATCCCACGTCCCAAAGAGAGGGAAGACGGAACGCTTAAGGTTGTGCCCTGCGACGAGTGTTCTGTAAACGTTATTCGCACCATTCGCAATGATGCAACGGCTATGGGGCATCCCTTCCTCATGATGGGTGTGTGCAATTATATGGTAGACTTGATAGAACAGGCTTTCCCCGATACTTTCGACATGAAGCCCGACCGCGACTTTGCGGACTATATTTATACCCGCGAAAAACTTATCAATCTATCGGGAAAAAAACTCCAAAGTAAGCGTAACCACATTAATAAGTTCAAAAGCCTGTACCCCAATTACGAGTACAAACCGCTCACACCGGAGTTAATTCCGGAGTGTTTGAAATTAGAACAGGAATGGAGACAGGTCTCAAAAGGCGACAATGCGCAGGATGAAGAGCTTTCGGGCGAATTGCGTTCTATGACCCGCGCCTTTAACCGATGGGAGCGGTTGGGGCTTAGCGGAGGAACAATCTTCGTGGAAAATAAACTTGTGGCCTTCACATATGGATGCCCCATCAACCAAAGTACTTTTGATGTGTGTGTGGAAAAGGCTGATGTCAGCTATGAAGGAGCATTTACCATTATCAATCAAGAGTTTGTGAAGCATCTTCCTTCACAGTATATCTATATCAACCGAGAGGAAGATATGGGCGAAGAAGGCCTGCGACGTGCCAAACTTTCCTACAAACCTGACATCTTACTCGAAAAGAACGTTGTGATGGAACGTCATCCGCTCGCCTCTTTTGAAGACCAAGAACGCATAAAGAACGAAACTCGAGACCTATGGAGGCTGGTCTTTAAAGACCCAGAACCTTTTATAGAACTCTACTTTAACCGTGTCTACACGGGTGAAAGCAACTATACCTGCCAAATAAACGGTCGCGTGGTGGCTGCTTTACAAGCCCTTCCTTACACGCTACTCTACCATGGTAACGAGGTGAAAACGGTATACATTAGCGGTGTAAGCACCCATCCCGACATGCGTAACCAAGATATCGGCAACAATCTCATGAAGCAAGTGCACTTCAACCTTTATCACAAAGAAGTCATTTTTTCTGCCCTTATCCCCGCCGAACCATGGCTTTACGGATGGTATGCTAAGTGCGGATATGCCGAAAGAATCACTTGTACGCCACCGCCGGAGGGTGTCGAGAGTATGTCCTTTGCCGAGTTCGACGCTTGGCAACGACAAAAAATGTGCATCTTGCTGCACGATGAAACGGGATATGACATTATTCAAGAAGACCTGCGCCTACATCTCGAACCGTCATCATCAGCCAATCAACCCATACAAGGCATGATTCGCGTTATCAATGCACGAGCGGCTTTAGAGCTATATGCCGCCCATCATCCATCCACAGCTTGTCTACTGCGCGTTACCGACGATAGAGATATCCCCCTCAATAATGCCTATTACATCATCTCAGAGGGACATGTACAGCAGACAGACGAACCTTTTGCCGATGCGAAACGCCTCACTATCGGTCAGTTGGCTGACTTCCTTTTTGCCGATAAACAAGCAGAAATGAACCTGATGCTCAACTAACGTGCGTTGTTATCTATTTACATTTTCATTAAATAGTCTGCTGTAATGCCGGCGTCAGTCTACATTTCCGCAAAACGGCCTTAGATAATGTAAGCAATACGACCCTGTTTTTAGGAAAAAGGAGTATCTTTGCGGGTGATTAAACAATATAAAAATGGCACTCATAAAATCGATAAAAGGTCTGAAACCCAAGTGGGGGAAAGACTGCTATTTCAGCGAAAACGCCACCATTGTTGGCGAAGTAACAATGGGAGACGAATGTTCCGTATGGTTCAATGCCGTCGTTCGTGGCGATGTGGCTCCCATTACAATGGGTGATAGGGTGAATGTTCAAGACGGTTCTTGCATCCATGTAACCAATAAAACAGGGCCTACGGTGATTGAAGATGATGTGACCATCGGTCACAATGCCACGGTACATGCCTGCACTTTACGCAAAGGATGTCTCATTGGCATGGGTTCTACCGTGCTTGACCATGCCGACGTAGGCGAGGGGGCTATCGTTGCTGCCCATGCTTTGGTGCTGCAAGGCACGAAAATCGGTGCTCATGAGATATGGGCAGGTGTGCCGGCTAAATGCGTAAAGAAAACTTCTCCCGACCAAGCGGAGTCGTTTGCAGCCCACTATGTGGAGTATTCTAAGTGGTATCTCGAAGAAGATAGGAAGTAACTGTGTACATTCCCCAAGTGGGACTATAAGATAAAAGGAGACCATCAGTGGACATTCAATGCTTTGCCGACGGTCTCCTCTTTATTGGAATCAGGCTTTTTCTCTCACTCGAAGATAAAATTGAGATAAAGAAAGCTCTGCTTCAAGATGTTAAGTGTACACCTTTTAAGATGCTTTGTGTAGCTCCGGCGAGTTGCTCGACATACTTTCCCGCTGCCATACCTGCTGTTTTAAGGCTTTCGGGCTCAGACAGGAAAGTGTTCATCGTATGGGAGAAATCGTCGGGAGAAGCTATTTCGCAACCACCATGGACAGCCAACAGTCCCTGCGCTTCTTGGAAATGGCTGTTGTTAGGTCCGAAGATAACGGGTATTTGCCAAACTGCAGCTTCGAGAACGTTGTGGATGCCTGTACCGAAACCTCCGCCTACATAAGCTATTTCGCCGTATCGGTAGATAGAGGAGAGCAGGCCGAAACAGTCGATAATCAAGCATTCAGCCTCGCGAGCCTCTGCTTCGGTGGATTGAGAATAACGCACTGTTCTGCGTGTCAGCCGGCTTTCTATCTGCCTAAGATGGGCTTCCTCAATGACGTGGGGCGCGATAATCAGTTTCCAGTCTTTGCGTTCATTGAAGAACGGGATAAATATCTCTTCATCGGGGCTCCAACTGCTGCCCGCCACAAAAATGTTTTTATCTTGTTTGAAAGCCTCGACGATGGGGAGCAATTTGGCTGCCTGTCGAATTTGAAGAACCCTGTCGAAGCGCGTATCGCCTGTTACAGTGACATCGTGAATGCCCATTTGTTCCAAAAGAGCCTTGCTTTCTTCGTTCTGTACGAAGAAATGGGTAAAGTAACGGAGCACCTTGGCATAGCTGCGGGCATAGCGTCGGAAAAATATCTGGTCAGGTCTGAAAATGCTGCTCACGCTATATACCGGTATATTTTGGGCTTTTAGTTGGTGCAAATAGTTGTACCAAAACTCATATTTGATGAAGAACGCCATCTCGGGATGAATGAGATGGAGAAACCGCCGAGCATTTCTCGGCGTATCGAGAGGCAGATAACAAATGATATCGGCTCCCCGATAATCTTTCCGAACCTCGTAACCGGAGGGTGAAAAGAATGTGAGCAGTATCTTATATTCTGGGTGTAAGTGACGCAGAGCTTCAATCAGCGGACGTCCTTGCTCAAATTCTCCGAGCGAAGCAGCATGAAACCAGACATAACGAGCAGAGGAATCAACCTTCGCTTTCAAGATATCGAAAGCGGCGCGCTCGCCTTTCCACATTCGTTCCACCTTCTTTTTAAAGAGACTGGTGATGGCTACGCCCGACAGATAGAGGTAAATAATGAGATTGTACACGTTGGCGTAAGGTTTGCTTGCTGGTTATTTTAGTATTTCAACGGCTCTTTCTATGCGTTTCAAGGTCTCTTCTTTGCCGAGGAAAGCTGATATATCAAACATGCCCGGCCCTTTTCCTATGCCCACAAGAGCCAGTCTGAAAGCGTTCATCACATCGCCCAATTTATATCCTCTCTCTTCTACCCACGCCAAGACAACGGGTTCTTGCCCCTCAACAGTAAAGTCATCTATACCTTCGAGTACAGTGGCCAACTCGCTCATCACAAGTGCGGAATCGGCTTTCCAGCGTTTCTTAACGGTTTTTTCATCGTATTCCGTGGGTGCAATAAAAAAGAATGAGCAAAGGTCCCATAGTTCTTTCACGAAGTTTACACGGTCTTTCATCATTGAAACAACCTTTGTAATACGCTCCATGCTCTCCTCCACACCATTGTTGGCTACGATAGGAGCAAATAATTGGGCTATTTCCTCGCTACTCTTCCTTAGTATATACTCGTGATTAAACCAGATTCCTTTCTGGAAATCATAACGAGCACCCGATTTAGAACATTTGGTAATGTCGAAGAGTGATACCAATTCATCGAGTGAGAAAAGCTCTTGCTCCGTACCCGGATTCCATCCCAAGAGTGCTAAGAAGTTGATAACGGCTTCCGGAAAATAACCGCTTTCGCGATAGCCGCTTGACACTTCTCCCGTCTTCGGGTCGTGCCATTCTAACGGAAAGACAGGAAATCCGAGACGATCGCCGTCTCTTTTGCTGAGTTTTCCTTTCCCCTCCGGTTTCAAAAGCAAAGGAAGGTGCGCGAAGCGAGGCATTGTCTCTTCCCATCCGAATGCCTTGTAGAGCAACACATGCAAGGGGGCACTTGGCAGCCACTCCTCTCCGCGAATCACGTGGGTTATCTCCATCAGGTGGTCGTCTACGATATTAGCCAGATGATAGGTAGGCAATTCGTCAGAACTCTTATACAATACCTTGTCGTCTACAATGTCACTCATGATACGTACATCGCCCCGAATGAGGTCGTCGATATGCACTTCGATACCCGGCTCTACGCGAAAACGCACTACGTATTGTGTGCCGTCGGCTATTAAAGCCTCCATTTCTTCCTTAGTCAGCGTGAGCGAATTACGCATTTGCATACGGGTGCGGGCATCGTACTGAAAGTTCTGTATCTCGTTTCGTTTGCTTTCCAACTCTTCCGGCGTATCAAACGCAATATAGGCTTTGCCGTCTTCGAGCAACCGGTCTACGTATTTTTTGTATATTTCACGACGTTCGCTCTGACGATAAGGCCCCTTGTCGCCTCCGAAACTTACGCCTTCGTCGAATTGAAGCCCAAGCCAACGGAAAGATTCGATGATGTATTCTTCCGCGCCGGGTACAAAACGGTTGCTATCCGTGTCTTCTATTCGGAACACGAAGTCGCCCTTATGCTGACGTGCAAACAAGTAGTTGTATAATGCGGTACGGACACCACCGATGTGAAGTGCCCCCGTTGGGCTTGGTGCAAAGCGCACTCTGACTCTTCTTTCCTCCATTTCCGTATCGTGAAGCTATGTGTTATTTTTGTGCAAAATTACTATATTTATAGCAGTTGAGCGAATTTTTTTAGTATTTTCGCAATGTAAACAGGCTAAACAAGATATCCCATGCACAAATTGTATAGTACGAATAGAGAGCGTTTCCGCCAAATATCATTGCATCTACTTATTGTCCTCTGTGTTTCCGCGCTCATCGTGTGGTTCCTGCCACGCAGTGAAGGGCAACACTTCCGTTATGATGTGGGCAAGCCATGGATGTACGGTTCATTCATCGCTAAGTTCGATTTTCCCATCTACAAGACTGATGAAGCCATTAAGAAAGAAAAGGATTCGTTGCTCAAACAGTTCGAACCTTACTACAATTACAATACGGATGCAGAGGAAAAGGCCATCTCGGCATTCCTGACAAAATACGGAAACGGCATCCCCGGCTTGCCTCGCGAGTATGTACGCATTATCTCCGACCGCCTCCACCGTCTCTATCATGCCGGTATTATCAGTACGCCCGAGTATTCCGAGCTATACAAAGATACGACAGCCATGGTGCGTATTGTGAGTGGAAAGAAAGCTACGAGTGTGCCCATCAGCTGTATCTACTCTACGATGGGTGCCTATGAGAAATTGTTTACCGATGAGAAATTGGCTGCTCAACGGCCGATTTTGCAGCGATGCAACCTCAATGAATACATTACACCTAATCTCTTGTATGACAAAGAGCGCAGCGAGACGGAGCGAAACGACCTCTTAAGCGGTATACCGCTGGCGAGTGGCATGGTAATGAGTGGTCAGAAAATCATCGATAGGGGAGAAATCGTAGATGCTCATACCGTGTTGGTGCTCGATTCCTTTGAGAAAGAAATGCAACGCCGCAACGCTTCCAAGGGCGAAATCCTCTCTACCACCATCGGACAAGTTCTTTTCGTGACCATTCTGTTGCTGCTTTTCACCATCTATCTATTGCTCTTCCGCAAAGATTACTACGCCAAACCACGCAGCATTGCCATGCTTTATTTCCTTATCACGGTATTCCCGCTGCTGGTATCTCTTATGATGCGGCACAACATTTTCAGTGTCTACGTGTTGCCGTTGGCCATCACTCCCATCTTCGTGCGTATCTTTCTCGATTCACGAACAGCCTTTATCACCCATGTCACGATTATCCTTATTTGTGCTGCCGCTGTTCGTTATCAGTACGAGTTCATCATTGTTCAACTTGTGGCAGGGCTTGTTGCCATTTTCTCTCTTCGCGAATTGTCCAAACGCGCCCAACTTTTCAAGACCGCCCTGTTCGTTACCCTTGCCAGCATGACTGTGTTCTACGCCATGCAACTCATGCAGAGCAAAGATAGCTTTTCGGCCGATTGGTCTATGAACTACCACTTTATTGTAAACGGTATCTTCCTCCTGTTGGCTTATCCGTTGATGTATCTCATTGAGAAGACGTTCGGTTTCGTGTCGAGTGTCACGCTTTTTGAACTCTCAGACACCAACCGTGACCTCCTGAGAAAGCTCAGTGAAGTTGCCCCGGGCACTTTTCAACACTCCATTACCGTAGGCAATTTAGCCGTAGACATTGCCAACAAGATAGAAGCCGACGGCCTTCTGGTACGTACAGGAGCACTTTACCACGACATAGGAAAGATGAAAAACCCGGCGTTCTTTACCGAGAATCAAGTAGGTGTCAATCCTCACGACAAGCTATCGGATATCGAGAGCGCACAGATTATCATCAGCCATGTGACCGAAGGCTTGCGTATGGCCGAGGAATACAATCTCCCGAGCGTCATCAAAGACTTCATAACCACCCATCACGGCTGCGGTATGTGCAAGTATTTCTACATCAACTACAAGAATAAACACCCCGACGAAGATGTGGACACCTCGCTCTTCACCTATCCGGGGCCTAACCCTTTTACCCGCGAACAAGCCATATTGATGATGGCCGACACAGTGGAAGCCGCCTCAAGGTCGCTCTCCGACTACACCGAAGAGAGCATAACGAACCTTGTAAACAAACTGATTGATGCCCATGTGAATGAAGGCCACTTCACGGAATGTCCCATTACGTTCCGCGATATTTCGATAGCCAAGACCGTGCTCATCGAGAGATTGAAGTCCATTTACCACACCCGCATCTCTTATCCCGAACTGAACAAACGGTAATCATCCGTCTTGGAATATTCCGTAGGGGAACCACGGTCTATTCCGAGACCGGCCGCCATGGCTTTCCATCATACCTTACCACACTTTGAAACCTTGATAACATGATGAAATCTCATTTTTCCGTCGCCATTTTCATGTTGCTGTTGCTCTCTTCCATGGCAACAGGCATAGGTAGCTATAATAGCACAAAGGCTGCTATTGTAGCCGATTTAAACCGTGCATTGGCACAAACGTTGACACAGCAAGACACTCCATGGCTCTCACAAGACACGATTTCGGCCTGCCGCACCTTGCAATCGGCCACCGAAAACCGTCTCTCACTGCTCGTTCCCGATAACACTTTCTGTCGGAACCTCGGCATTCGCGCCTTGAAAAGCAAAGCCTTTCTCTCGCTGGCTGTGGCCGGACAGAGTGACGGAAGGCATATTCTCGACCGACGAGACGGGTGTCTTTGCAGTGATACCGCCGTGCGACGGATACACAACAGCACGATATGGGTGCGTGGCTATGCTTCCTGTTCGCCTCTCATGGTTTACGGACTGTCCGACCAGCGCCTGTCTTGGCTGCTCTTGGCTGCCGCTTTCGGCCAACTTCTTTTCACCTTATTATATAGCAGACGCAGAAAGACCCTTTGCTTGCCAACAGGTGTTTCCGTGGGCAATATTACTTTCTCTGCCCAAGAGAACCGCTTTTATACCCACCGAAACACCCCCATCCACCTCACGCCTATGCAGCACCGACTGCTTGAAATGTTTTTCATGAATGCCTCTCACCGACTTTCCAAGCAAGAAATCTGCACCGTGTTGTGGCATGGAAAGGATGAAGCCGACGACACACTGTACACCTTAATTCGGCGCATGAAACCTGTTTTGGAACAACACAGCAACCTCCGCATTGTCTCCGACCGCAGCAAAGGTTATGAGCTAACTTGTGGAGAATAAGGCAGATAGGGCCGTGTCGGCGAAATGTCAGACAAATGTCAGCCTTTGTTTTTTGACATCTTGCATAACCGTTTTACCTTTGCGGGCATCATCTATCAAACTGTTACGCACATGAAAAGATTCCTTTTTATCCTCTCTTCTTGGGCTTTTGTGCTGCCGATAACGGCACAAGACCCCCCGGAAGTCTCCGATTCAGTACGTTTAAACGAAGTAGTAGTGCAAGGTTCGCGTATCATCAACAAGGGCAACGGACAGCTCATCTACCCTTCGCAGGTGCAGAAAGCGGCATCGCCCACGGCCTACCACCTGTTGGCACGTCAGCCTCTGTCGTCTCTGCGCATAGACCCTGTGAACAAGACCATTGTGCCATTGGGCGATTACGGCAGTGTACAGCTGCGCATCAACGACATCGAAGCCTCGGCAAAGGATGTATCGGCTCTCGAAGTGGGCAGCATCGACCACATCGAGTATATCGACCGGCCGAGTGTGCGCTATGGCAACGACGTGGGCTTTGTTATCAATTTCATCGTGAAGAAGCCCGTCAGCGGCTATATGTTAGGAGCCGACATCAGACATTCGCTCACCCTGCTGCGCGGCCATGCCGACCTCTTTGCCAATTTCAACAAAGGGAAAAGCGAATGGAGCCTGAGTTACGAACCGGCCTATAACAGCGATTTGCCTTCAAAGAAACGAGAGGTGGCAGACTATACCTTGGCCGACAACAGCGTGTATCACGTCCTACGCCGCGACTTACACGCCAAAAGTCGGGACAACAGCCATGCCCTCCAAGCCAAATACAGCTTTGCCGACCCTACGCGTGCTGTGTTCCAAGCCAAGGTCAGCACAGACATCGACCGTGCTCCCATCAACGATTACGAGCGGGAAGTCATCACTCCCCTTCGCCACCAAACAGCTTTCATGCACATCGAAAGCAGCTCCCTCTCTCCCGTATTCGACCTCTACGGCCATGTGAAGACCGACAGTCTCAGCAGCATCACCTCCAATCTCGTGGGCACTTATATCCGTTCGCGCTATGCTTACCAAAACATAGAGCAGCAGACGTATGCCTATTCCGTGAAAGGACGCACGGCATCCGTTGTTGGCGAGGCAATCTACGACCGACGCATGACACCTTTTCAACTCTCCATAGGCACCCGCATGCGTTATAAATATCTGTCTAACGACTATAGCGGCGATACCCGCAGCCACACCACCGAGCACACCTCGTTGCTCTATCTCTTTGCGCAGTTACAGGGACAGCTCGGCCGCCTGTCTTATATCGTCGGCATCGGACACAGCCTGCAACGCTATCGGCAGGGGACGGAGATAGAAAACTATCACCTCTTCTGTCCTAAACTGACGCTGTCTTATCCGCTTTTCAAAGGCTGGAAACTGCACTACAGTTTCGCCGTCACCCAGAAACCGCCCCGTGCCGAGTACCTGAGCGATGTGGCAGTGAGGCTCAACGAAATGGACATCCGCAAGGGAAATCCCGCTCTGCGAACAGACAAACGCATTGAGCAAAGCATCAATCTATCGGGACAAAGCCGCCTATGGAATGGTGGTCTCTCCATGCTCTACCGCAGAAACGTCCATGCCGTGATGCAGAGTATTGAGCGCACGCCCGCCGGATTCGTGTTTTCCCGTCGCAACCAGAGAGGTTGTCACATGCTGCTTGTACAGGGGAACACGTCTTACGACCTCATCCCCGACATTTGGAGCTTTCGTGTGAGCGGTTCCATTTTGCGTTGCTGGAACTACGGCGACAACTATAAACACCATGCCACCTCGTATATGTACACTGCCGCGACCGACCTCTATGTAGGACGATTCACCGTTTCAGCCTATGCCGACAATGGGTGGAAATTCCTTGAGGGCGAGAACAAGGGGCATTATACCGGTGCATCCTACCTTGCTCTCTCCTATCGCCGCTCACGTTACACCGTCTCGCTCTATTGGCAACATTGTTTTCAACCCCACGTCAGCAGCATGAAATCGGAATTGCTGAACAGATATCTCCACGCAAACATCCGGACTACAACGCGCGGCATGGGTAATATGGTGACACTCAGCCTGACGTGGAGGCTGGCAAAAGGTCGTCGTTATGAAAGCGTGGAACGGAAGATGAACCATCGCGACGATGACAACGGTATCGTGAAGTAACGGGAATCAATGCGCAATGCATCGCCGGCAGTGTCGCAAGTATCGTCTTCCCGTGCGTATGCCCCATGCCCGCGTCCTATTCCCAATAGTGCTTTTGTTTCCCTTCCGGTAGGGGTCATCTTTTTTCGCAACTGTGTTTCTCTTCTTTCTCCATTAGGACTGCATCTTTCAATACTACGTAAATTCAGTTTAAGAGATTACCTAAAGCTCCAGAGGGGGCGATGGAATACAGGCAGGGGTGAAGCTCGTAAAAGCGTAACCCCTGTTACATACGTGCAAAAAGGAAAAGCCCCAAGGGGGCGGCGGAGGGCAGAATGGAGTGCATCCCTTGACCAATGGAGCGACGTAGGGTAACACTTCATCCGTTCTGTCACCTCTCCGAGGTTGATATTTGTTGTTCTTACTAACAGGAGTTCCGCTTTTACGAGCTCCACTCCTGCTTGTGGTCTATCGCCTCTTTGAGGCTTACTGTCTAAATACCCTTATTCCGAACTGACGTAAATGCGGAGCGTTCGTATCGTCCTTTCCATCCCCTTTCCCTTTCTCTTTTCACCCTTGAAAATCAGGTAGTTATACCATGGCGTTGAAAAAGCTATGCTTTGACGCTTTCAAAGCATAGCTCTGAGCGTGTGAAAAGATAGCTTTTAGGGTGTTAAAGCATAGCTCTTGATGGTTGAAAGGTAAGGGCTGTAAGTGCGACAGACCATTTTCTTTCATTTTCATATATATAGATGAACGGGATGTATCGCACTTACAGCGCTCCATTTCGGGGAATGCTCTATACCCAGCGCTATGCGTTGGGCTGACATCTTACGCTCCTTGCTTTCCGCTCCGCTATTTCGCTCCGCACAGCGAACGTTCGTTTCAGAGCTTACATTACACCTCACACTATTCTAATATGGTGTTGATACACCCCACAATCATACTCTTTTAGAACTTACTCCTGCCTCAGGAGCGAAACGAATATGGGGCAGTAAAAACTGCAACTACATGCCTTTAATGATTGAAAGGCAAGCGCAGAAGGGAAGTTCGCTCTGCAAAGCGGAGGGGAAACAACGTTTGCTGACACGAAGAGGAAGCAAAGTAAAGGTGCGAAAGCCCCTTTTATTTTTTTTCCATATACATGTTTGATAACGAGATACCGCACTTTACTTTTGCTTCACATGGTGAACTTCGTTTCAGCGCAGGGAAATATCATATACCTACCGCTGCCATCGCTCGGCGCAAGTGCTACTGAGATACGAGACGGAAGCAAAGTGTGGGGATGACGACAGGTGGAAACACTTCCTTTCATCCCTTTTCTCCTGATGGAAAGGAGGGGAAAATAATCGGGCGATTCTTTGTATTTCACTCCTTTTTATATTACCTTTGCGCATAAATCAATCCTATCGTTTTTATGCAAACCAGATGTCACTTATCGGTACTTATTCATGAGCAGGCAAAGAAATACGGCAACAAACCCGCTTTGACCTACCGCCCTTTCGGAAGCAACACGTGGGAGACGGCCTCGTGGGTGGAGTTCTCCGACAAAGTGAAACTCGTGTCCAACGCTCTGCTGAACATAGGGGTAAAGGTGCAGGAAAACGTGGGCGTGTTCTCGCAAAATGCCGTTGAATATCTATATACCGACTTCGGAGCCTACGGAGTGAGAGCTGTCATGATACCATTTTATGCCACGAGCAGCGAGCAACAGTTGCAATACGTCATCAATGACGCACAGATACGCCTCTTGTTTGTGGGCGAGCAAGAGCAGTACGACAAGGCGCGGCGGCTCATCTCTCTGTGTCCGTCTCTCGAACGCATCGTTATCTTCGACTCCGGCGTGAGTATTCATGCGAACGACCCTAATGCCCTTTACTTCGACGACTTCCTGAAGTTGGCCGAGGGACTGCCCCGCCAAACGGAAGTAGAGCAGCTTTGGGCGCAGGCCAACGATGATGACTTGTGCAATATCTTATATACCAGCGGCACATCGGGCGACAGTAAGGGCGTGATGCTTACCTATGGGCAGTATGCTGCAGCCATGAAAGCCAATGATGCCTGTGTGCCCGTGGGCGCGAAAGACCGCGTTATCACCTTTCTTCCTGTGACCCACATCTTTGAAAGGGCGTGGGATATTTTAGCATTGTCGGAAGGTGCGCAACTCATCATCAACACCAACCCGCATGAAATTCAGCAATCAATGATTGAGACCCAGCCCACGTGCATGTCGGCCGTGCCCCGCTTTTGGGAGAAAGTGTACAACAAGGTGCAGGAAAGGATAGATGCTGCCTCCCCGATACAAAAGAAAATATTCAAGGAAGCACTGTCCACGGGACGCAAACACAATATAGACTACATCGGAAAGGGCAAGCGGCCGCCCATCGGACTTGCACTCCGGTATCGTCTTTTCGACCGATTGATATTGAGTTTGGTACGCAAACAAATCGGTTTAGAACATCCCAATATCTTTCCTACGGCAGGTTCTACCATCTCGCCGGAGATAGAAACATTTGCCCACGCTGTGGGAATAGACATGATTGCGGGATATGGATTGACCGAAAGTCTGGCCACCGTGTCGTGCGACCATAAGGGGCAACGCTTTACCGTGGGCTCTGTAGGTCGTCCGATAGAAGGCATCGAAATCAAGATAGGCGAGAACAACGAGATATTACTCAAAGGGCCGACCATCACGAAGGGCTACTATCGGCGTGAGGCCTTAAACGAACAAGCTTTCGATAAAGATGGATTCTTCCATACGGGAGATGCCGGCTATTTGAAAGACGGCGAACTCTTCTTAACCGAACGCATCAAAGACCTCTTCAAAACATCCAATGGCAAATATATCGCCCCGCAGATGATAGAGTCGAAACTCTTGGTAGATAAGTTTATAGACCAAGTAGTCGTGATAGCCGACGAACGTAAATTCGTGTCAGCTCTTATCATTCCGGAGTATCGTCTCTTAGAAGAGTATGCACGAGAGCATGGCATCTCTTTCGAGTCTAACGAAGACTTGTGTTGCCATCCGAAGATAAATGCCATGATGATGGAACGCATCGAAACACTGCAACAGCAGCTGGCTAACTACGAGAAGATAAAACGATTCACACTGTTGCCCCGCCCCTTGAGCATAGAAAACGGCGAACTCACCAATACGCTGAAAGTAAAACGTGGCGTACTCTATAAAAACTACGCTGCGGAAATTGAAAAGATGTACGAAGAGTAAGAAGCATCGACCGGCAGAAAGGTCGTGCACTGAACCATCCGAACAACATGATAACATCCGAACAACTGAAGAATGTGCAGGAACGCGCTGAGGCGCTGTTCCGCTATCTCGAAATAGACAAGAAACAAATAGAGTACGAAGAGGAAGAACTTCGTACCCAAGCTCCCGATTTCTGGGAAGATACCGCGCGCGCACAAGAGCAGATGAAGAAAGTGAAAGGCATCAAACGGTGGCTCGACGGCTATGCCGAGGTGCGCACACTGACAGACGAATTGCAATTGGCATTCGACTTCTATCACGACGAGATGGTAACCGAAGAAGAAGTAGAAGACGACTATCGAAAGGCCGTTAAAGCCATCGAAAACCTCGAACTCATGAATATGCTGCGCCAAAAAGAAGACCCGATGGGTTGCGTGCTGAAGATTAACAGCGGTGCAGGTGGCACTGAGAGTCAGGATTGGGCACAGATGCTGATGCGTATGTATGTACGTTGGGCTGAAGCACATGGCTATCGCTGTACCATCAGTAACCTCCAAGAGGGCGATGAGGCCGGTATCAAGAGCGTAACGATGGAAATCGAAGGCGGCGAATATGCCTATGGCTACCTGAAAAGCGAAAACGGCGTACACCGATTGGTGCGCGTTTCGCCGTTCAATGCCCAAGGAAAACGCATGACAAGCTTTGCAAGTGTCTTTGTTTCGCCATTGGTAGACGACACGATAGAGGTCTATGTAGACCCTGCCAAGGTGAGTTGGGACCTCTTCCGCAGTGGAGGTGCCGGCGGACAGAATGTGAATAAAGTGGAAACAGGTGTGCGATTGCGCTACCAATATACAGACCCCGACACAGGAGAGGAGGAAGAGATACTTATTGAAAACACCGAAAGTCGCAAACAACTCGAAAACAGAAACAATGCCATGCGCCTTTTGAAGTCGCAACTTTACGACCGCGCCATGAAGAAACGCTTAGAGGCGCAGGCCAAGATAGAAGCCGGCAAAAAGAAGATAGAATGGGGAAGTCAGATTCGGAGTTATGTGTTTGATGACCGACGGGTAAAAGACCATCGCACAAACTATCAGACTACGGATGTAGACGGGGTAATGGACGGCAAGATAGACGAGTTTATCAAGGCCTATCTCATGGAGTTCCCCGTAAATGAAGAGCAAGTCTGAAACATCCGGAAGAGAAGCGGATGCACTACGTAAATGTGCTTTCTCAACCTCTGAAAGACAGCAGAAAAGAACGAACAACCTAAATGATACAACTATGAACCAAAGACGTAAGATGAACCGCGCACAACGTGCGGCACAAGAAGAGAAACAGGCAAAAAGCGTGATACGCCTTATTTTTGGCGTATTGGTATTGCTCGCCATTCTTTGCATTGCAGTGTATATCATCAATTTCATGTAATACGAACACATGAGCGGGCTGGAAATAGAGCGTAAGTTCTTGGTGAAAAAAGGCACAGACCTTCGTTCCGTGGCCGCTTCAAGCAGCAGAATCAGGCAAGGCTATATACCTTGCACAGGGCTGACTGTGCGTATTCGACGGCGCGACGACAAGGCTTTCTTAACGATGAAAGGACCTTCTGCTGACGGCGGAATGACGAGATACGAGTTTGAAAAAGAGATAACGACCGATGAGGCCGAACATCTGATGACCTATTGTCAAGGGGGCATCATCGACAAAACACGTTACCTTATACCTTCGGGCAACCATCTCTTTGAAGTGGACGAGTTCTATGGGGCAAACGAAGGCCTCGTTTTAGCTGAAGTAGAACTAAAAAACGCGGAAGAAAAGTTTAAAAAGCCCGATTTCATCGGTCCTGAAGTAACCGGTGACAGACATTTCTATAACTCGCATCTGCTTGCTCATCCCTATTCGGAATGGTGCCACCTTGTGCCGGAAGCCTATCGGTAGATACTGCAAAAGTTGGCGATGGAGCGGGGTTGTTGCAACCTCTATTGCATGGAAAACGAAGTACCGGATGGGCGAGAGCAACCGTTTCCTGCTACAGAAGCCCTCGTTTCGTCAGTAGCCGGCGTACTTTTTATTTGTTGATTGTAATCTAAGCCACCCCATGAAACTAAAAGAGATTTTCTATTTTCAGAAGAGCGACCGTCTTGTCATCTTGTTTTTCCTCTGCTGCATTGTTATCACCTTGGCCGTACTCTTTGGTATTGGTGGACAAAATACCCAAACGTCGTTGACGGGAGAAGACAGTTTGGAGGCGAAACAATCACCGATTTTATCGGAAAAAGACGCTCCTAATAGCGGTTACTATGATTTGGAAGGAAAGAAGGTAGAGCTGTTTCCTTTTGACCCCAACACAGCCGATAGTACCCAATTCCAACGTCTCGGACTCGTTCGTTGGCAGATACGCAACATCTATAAGTATCGTGCCAAAGGCGGAATCTACCGTACACCTGCTGATTTTGCTCGTCTTTACGGACTTACTTTAAAACAATACAAGGCTTTGGAACCCTTTATCCGTATTTCCGACGATTATCTTCCGGCTTCTCGTTTCGTTCATCAAACGTCACAAGACGAACGGTTTGAGCGCGATACGCTGCGTTATCCGGTAAAAATAGGACAGACCGAACGCATTGCTCTCAATGCCGCAGACACCTCGCTGCTAAAGAAAGTGCCCGGCATTGGCAGCTATTTTGCCCGACGCATTGTAGCCTATCGTGAGCGGTTAGGCGGTTATTACAGCACGGAACAACTGAAAGAGATTGATGATTTCCCCGAAGAATCGTTGAAATACTTTGTTCTCGGCACCGCGAATCTTCGCAAAATGAATGTGAATCGGTTGTCGTTGAGCCAATTGAAACGTCACCCTTACATTAATTTCTATCAGGCCAAAGCCATTACAGACTACCGAAGAATGCGGGGAAACCTTACTTCGCTTCAAGAACTTCGGTTGCTAAAAGACTTTCCACCCGCAGCTATCGAGCGGCTCGAGCCTTATGTGGAATACTGAACCCCAATCGGGCATGAGAGTGCTTATCTACCAATTTAATAGAAATGGCATGGCTCCCTCTACAGGCTCTCATGACTGATTGAGGTTGAAAAGGAAAGAGAAAAGGCGAGTTTCAATTGACGGTAAGTATTCCGAAAGCCCCTGTGGTATGGCCACGATAGCGTGTTAAGGCCTTTCCTGCTTCACCTTTTACCACCACTCCACGTGCATTCATATTATACTCTCTGTGGCAGGTGTTGCAAACGGCTAATCCGGCATCTGTTGTCCGCAAAGGATAACTCTTCATGGGAATGGCATCAGGGTTGAAACAATTCGGGCATTCGCGGTCGTAGACGTAAAAAACGGGCGGGATGTCGAGGTTCCCATAGCCCACAATCAAACCTTCGTTATAGCCCAATATCATGGTTCGTCTTTCGTCGATAGCATTGGCTTGCTTCTCGGTAGGAGTGCCTTGACTAATGGAGAACACGAAAGTAGTACCTCCACCGGTACTTGTTTTTCTTGTGATGGAACAGAAAATACCCGGAGAAAAAGGATTCATGGCACTCGCCAACGTGTGGTCTTGGTGGATGGAATTATCGAAAATAAAGTAAGCCCCACGTGTATACTCCCGTTCGGTGGTGCAGGATATACATACGATAACTGCAAAAGTGCAGATGAAAAAATATCTTTTCATAGACGACAAAGGGGGATAGGACGGGCGGGGAGCTTAGACATGTTGGTCGTATTTCACAGCTGCGAGAGTTTCAGCCACCTTCTCTATCCCCTCTTGGAGTGGTTTTGAAACCATTCCGCGGATAAAGGGATTGAGGTCGGCCTTCAGTGTAAGCCGCATCTTACAGGAACTCTCGGTAACAGGAAGCAACTGAATCCAGAAATGGAAAGGCACGGGACTTTGTGTGGTCTCAAATTTAATACATTCCGGTTGCTTGCGTTCCACCACGTGCAGACTGATTTTCCCAACGGGTGCAACATGAAGCGCAAGACTGTCGCGGGTAAATTCCAACTCGCCGACTTTATCTTTCGGCACCCTATCGCGCACTTTTTCGAGATTTTCGAGGTTGCTAAGTATGTCGTAGACCTGCTGCTGCGGGTAAGGAATCTGCTTGATACTGCTTTCAAATGAGGTACTCATAACAATGGTATATTCTTAGTGATATCGTGCGATTGGTGAACGACGGAGAACGGAAGACTTACCCGTTCCAGTGTGCAGGGTCTTTTCTCCATTCGTGAAGCAAGGCCGTTTCAGCTTCGGTAATATAGCCTGTCTCGAGAGCTTCGGCCACTACGTGGTCGTAATCGGTCAGCGTAGTCAAGGATACGTCTGCATCTTCAAAGGCCTTTCGGGCAACGTCGAACCCGTAAGTATAGGCTGCCACCATGCCAATAACTTGGCTTCCGGCCTTGCGAAGAGCTTCTACGGCTTTCAGACTGCTACCCCCCGTAGAAATAAGGTCTTCTACAACAACCACTTTTCGGCCGGCTTCCAGCTCACCTTCAATCAGGTTTTCCAATCCATGATCTTTGGGTTTGCTACGTACATAGACGAAAGGAAGGTGTAAAGCATCGGCAACCAGCGCACCTTGGGCAATGGCTCCTGTGGCCACACCAGCTATAACCTCGACTTCGGAGAAACGTTCGAGGATGGTATGAACAAGTTCTAACTTTACGTAACTGCGCAATTCGGGGTATGAGAGCGTCTTCCTGTTGTCGCAATAAAAGGGTGATTTCCATCCCGATGCCCATGTAAAAGGTTCTTTGGGCTGTAATTGAATGGCTTTGATGTCGAGCAGTTTAGCTGCAAAAGCCTTTTTCTGGGAATCCATATCTTACTGATTTAAACGTCAATTCGGCTGCAAATATACTTGAAAATCTTAGAAAAACCTAAGCGAAAAGGGGAAAACATGGGGAAAGAATAGCGTGTTGGGTCTCATCTTTTTTATATCCGAGTCCTCAAAAGAGTGTTTCTTTTTTGCTTGATTCATGTTACTACGCGGTACGTAGGTCATTTTCTTAAGAGGCATCGCTTGCCCATGTCGTGCAGGTGAACACGAAGCGGTAAGGCGAACAAAAGCGTTAAATATTTAAAATGCCTGAAAATAAAGCGATAAGCCCTATATCTGTGTGAGAAAATGACTGTATCTTTGTAACGCAATTTTATGAAATCAATTAAATAAACGTAATTATGATTATTGAAAAAGTACATGCAAGAGAGATTCTCGATTCAAGAGGTAACCCTACAGTAGAGGTAGAAGTAACGTTGGAAAATGGGATAATGGGACGCGCTTCGGTGCCTTCCGGTGCATCGACCGGCGAGAATGAAGCCTTGGAACTTCGCGATGGAGACAAGGGTCGCTTTCTCGGTAAAGGCGTGTTGAAAGCCGTTGAAAACGTGAATAAAATCATTGCTCCCGCACTCAAAGGTATCTGCGTACTCGAACAGCGCGCCATCGACTATAAGATGCTTGCCCTCGATGGTACACCTACCAAAAGTAAACTTGGTGCAAACGCCATCCTCGGCGTTTCTCTGGCTGTGGCACACACTGCTGCAAAAGCACTGAATATTCCCCTGTATCGTTATATCGGCGGTACGAACACTTATACCTTGCCTGTGCCGATGATGAATATCATCAACGGTGGTGCACACTCCGATGCCCCCATCGCTTTTCAGGAATTTATGATTCGCCCTGTGGGTGCAGCGTCCGAGAAAGAGGCTATCCGTATGGGTGCTGAAGTGTTCCATGCGTTGGCCAAGTTGCTGAAGAAGCGCGGACTGAGCACTGCTGTCGGCGACGAAGGCGGTTTCGCTCCCAAATTCGATGGTATCGAAGATGCGTTGGATTCTATTATTCAGTCCATTAAAGACGCTGGGTACGAGCCCGGCAAGGATGTAAAAATCGCTATGGACTGCGCCGCCAGCGAGTTTGCCGTGTGTGAGAACGGCGAATGGTTCTATGACTACCGCCAACTGAAGAATGGCATGCCCAAAGACCCCAACGGCAAGAAGCTCACCGCTGCAGAACAAATCGCCTATCTCGAACACCTGATTACCAAATATCCTATCGACTCTATCGAAGACGGATTGGACGAGAACGACTGGGATAACTGGGTGAAACTTACCAGTGCTATCGGCGACCGTTGCCAGTTGGTGGGCGACGACCTCTTTGTGACCAATGTGAAGTTCTTGGAAAAGGGCATCAAGATGGGTGCTGCTAACTCCATCCTGATTAAAGTGAACCAAATCGGCTCGCTCACAGAGACCCTCGAAGCCATAGAAATGGCACATCGCGCAGGCTATACTTCGGTCACTTCTCACCGTTCGGGCGAGACCGAAGACACCACCATTGCCGACATCGCTGTAGCTACCAATTCGGGACAAATCAAGACCGGTTCCATGAGCCGCACAGATCGTATGGCCAAGTATAACCAACTTATTCGCATCGAAGAAGAATTGGGTTGCACTGCCAAATACGGATATACAAAATTGAAGTAAGCCCTGCTTACCTCTCCAAGTAAAAGGGCTGCCAAACGGGTAGCCCTTTTTTCTTCATTGGAAGTGCAAGCACTCACCGTCAAACTTTCAAAAAGACGTAAACTCGCTTACAAACGAACGATCCTATCAACCGATGAGAACGAGAAACAGATACATACATGCTGTGTTACTGATGCTGGCCTTATTGCTTTTCTCCACCCTTCCGACGAGGGCAGAAGGCACACAAGCCAAGGAATGGTCGGCCGATGACATTCCCGCCGTACACCTGAAAGACAAATACCAATACGTTTCCGACCCCGAAAACATCCTTTCGCAACAGGCACGGGATTCGGCCAACCTCTATCTCACTAAGTTAGAGCACGAGTTCGGTGTGCAGTCGGCTTTCATCATCGTAGGCAACGTGCCCAACGCCGATGTATTCAGAGTGGCGCAGGATTTCGGCAATCGATACGGTGTGGGCAGTAAGAAAACCCGCCGCGGTCTGGTTATCGTCATCGCCATCACGCAACATAAATATTTCATAGCGCCCGGGAAAGGTCTTGAAGGTGAGCTGACAGACGTGGAATGCAACGACATTGCGCAGGCCTGCATCGTGAAAAACATGCGCAGAGACAACCCAGACAATGCCGTTTTTGCTACGACAAAGGCCATTTACAATAAGCTGAAGACGGGCAATGCCGGCATTACGGACGAGGATGAGACTGCCGACGACAACGACACCGTTTGGTACATCATCATCTTTATTCTCATTTTCCTCTTCAATCCCATCATAGCCATCATCCGATGGATTCTCGGTCTCTTCGGCATCAAACTCCCCAAGTCCAAACGCCGGGGTAAGGGTGGCGATGGTTTCCCGCCCATTTTCTTTGGTGGCGGAAGTAGTTGGTCTGGCGGTGGAGGCAGTTCCGGCGGTTCCTATGGTGGGGGCAGTTTCGGAGGCGGTGGCTCTGGTGGTAGCTGGTAACCCCGTTTCCTCGTAGCATTCACCCCCGAACCCTCTCTTTATGTATCATCATCAATCATTAATAGAAATATGAAAAAAGTAGCAATTATCGTTATCGGAGTCATCGCCATTATCGTGTTTTGGCTCTTCGGTTCTTACAACGGAATGGTAAGCAGTCAGGAAGAGGCAACCACCTCTTTTGCCAACCTCCAAGCACAGTATCAGAGGCGGGCAGACATGATGCCCCAGCTTGTAAAAATCGTCAAGGCATACGCCAAGCATGAACGTGAGACTTTCGAGCAAGTGACCCGTGCCCGCGCTTCCGTTGGACAGATAAAGCTCGATGCCAATGACCTTACCCCAGAGAAGTTGGCACGTTTCCAGCAGGCACAAGGTGAGCTATCAAGTGCGCTCAGCCGCCTGATGGCCGTAGCCGAGAATTACCCCGAATTGAAAGCGAGTGAGAATTTCAAGGCTTTACAGGTGCAGGAAGAGGGTACGGAAAATCGCATCAGTGAAGCCCGCAGCAAGTATAACGAGGCCGTGCAGACCTACAACGTAGGTATTCGTCGATTCCCAGCCAACATCGTTGCCGGCATATTCGGCTTCCACGTGATGCCAAAGTTCGAGGCATCCCCCGAGGCACAACAAGCTCCTGACCTCGACCTATAACCTGCTTTCTACTGCCACAGATGAGTTGGCAGATAGCTACAACACGAAGATGCAATACCGAAATGGTGTTGCATCTTTTCTTTTTGTCGGCTACATCATCTGCATTGTAACCTTGTTATTTGTTACTGTAAACGCAGAATGAGGTGGAAGAGAAGTGTTTTCATGTGCCATGTATCATTATGCCAAACGATGTCTCGCATTTTACCTTTTCCTCACACGGCGGAATTCGTTTCAGCACTTGTCGTCCTCTTCCCCAAGGCGTTGCCTTGGGCTGACATGTTTCGCGCGCTTTGCTTTCCGCTCCGCTATTCGCTCCGCACAGCGAACTTCGTTTCAGCGCTTACCTTTCAACCATCAAGAGGTACGATTTGCCGGGAGAAAGGTTGCCGACCTTTCCACGGACAAACGCCATCTGTAGATAGGACGAACGGCATCTGTACGTGGTACGAATACCGACTTATCTCTATAAATAGGGTAGATGAGCCGCCTCATGTTCGATGAGAGGTCATCTTTCCCTCCACCTTTTGCATCCTATGGGTAGGCTCTGTGTATTGCCGGTTCTCGGTAGGATTACTTTTGTGTAGGGATGTCGAATTGAGTAACTTGGGAAATGACGTTGCCATCGCCCTGCAAAACGGAGATGCGAATGGTAATATTACCATTTTTCAATCGGTTATCGGCCTTTACCAAAGCGGTATATCGAATGCCTTTCCCCGGTGCAATGCGCTCAACGTGTATGCCAGGTGATACGTAGATATGCTTGTTGCCCGTCGTCTCCACCACGGTGGGTTGCACGTCGAGAAGTGTCTTGTCGGTGCGGTTCATCACCTCGAAGATAACTTTACTTAGCTCTCCGCGATTGATACGATGGTCTTGGTTGTCGTCTACAAACCGTGCATGACGTATTTCCACCGGCAGACAGTCGGTGTTGCTTCCTTCCACGTGTTCCTCATCTCCCACTTGCCATTCGCCGGTCTTAGGCACTTGTGCGGTGTAAGCCCCCGTATAGTCGGTACCGTCGAAGTCGTATATGCGGTTGTCTCCTTCGGCAGTTGTCTCGTTCCTGCTGCTGTCTGTAAAGTCGTTACTGTATGTTGGGTGGTTGCATGCATCGTCATCGTACCTTTGCCGGTTCGACCATTCCTGTTTTCTGCTGATGCAGGCTTCCTCCTGCTTGGCATCAGCCTGTGCTCCGATAGCGGCACCGATAGCAGCTCCGCCCGCCATTCCCACGATAGAACCTATATCGCTGCCTCGTGCTCCACCACTGATGCCGCCTATCGCAGAGCCGAGAATAGACCCCAACGTTGAGCCAGCGTAGGCTCCGGCACCGGTATACGTGTCACAGCTACTGACCAACATCACGGCCGAAACTGCCCATATCATACTCTTTTTCATACGCTTTCTTGTTTAAACAGATGATACATTGATACCGCAAAATTACGAAATTGAGGGGAGAAAACCGCATAGAATTTCCCCAAAGCAGGGTAGGGAAATCCCTAAGACTAAGGCATCTATCACCGATAAAAGGGAATAAAAAAGACGAGAAGACCGAAAACGTCTCCTCGTCTTTGCGCTTTGTAGCGGGAACCGGGATTGAACCGGTGACCTCATGATTATGAATCATGCGCTCTAACCAGCTGAGCTATCCCGCCATCGCAATGGCTTGTTTGCGGCTGCAAAGGTAATATAAAAATCCTACATCTGCAAAATAAACAAAGGAAAATATGGGTTTTACGGGAAAATTTATTATTTTTGTACGCGTCAACTCATACTCCGTTGAGCGGAGAAAACGGAAATGGAAAAACAACCGATATACATAGAGAAAGAACTCGCCTCAAATGCAGAGAATGTTATCTGGTCAATCATCAGCAGTGCCCATGGGCTAGAGAAATGGATTGCAGATACTGTGGAAGAGACCGAAGGGGGCTTCCGTTTTATATGGGGTAACATTCATAGCCACCACGAAGTGCGCGAAGCACGTGTTCTGCGCATCGTGAAGAACAAGGCGGTACGACTACAATGGACAGACGATGCCGAACCAAACGAGTATTGGGAGCTACGCATGAGCAAAAGCGAGCTGACCAATGACTATATTTTAGGCATTACGGACTATGCGTTGCCCGAAGACCTTGATAGCATGAACGATATTTGGGAAGACAACTTTGCCCGTCTGCACCGTCATACGGGGCTATAAACAGAATACGGGAATACCTCTCAGCAGGTATTCCCGTTACTTTTTTACCGCATATAAGGCGAGAGGTCTATGTCGTGGTTGGTAAAGAGTGCCGTTACCACCGTTATATATTCTACCAAACTTCCGTCGTTGCTCCACTTCAACTCGATACCTAAAAGGCGGTCGGTGGTCTTTCCGATGTCGAAGCCTACCGATTCCAGCGAGTGACGCACCTTGTCGGGATGACGACAGGGTAGCCCTTTCAATCGTGTGCAAGGCAGAGTGCCGCAGAGCAAGCAGTGCGTTCCGAGGAAACAGATGCTGTCGGGATAGGTCTTCTCCAGCATTCTGAGAAACCGTGTTACTACCTTGAAAGCCTGCGCCATGCCCGTTTTTGCCGTTTTGATAGCCGCTTCTGCTGTGGTGCAGGCGGCACGTTTTTCCGCATTGAATACAATTTTCGACCCTATGATGATAGCCTGTCGATAGGCCTCAATATAGCGGGTGGTATCGAAATCATAGGGAGGGCATGTCCACGTAGTGCCGTATCGGCGGCATTGCTTGCAAAACCCGATAAACTTCTCTTCGTCGCGATAGTCGGTCACATACTCCTTCACAGGTAGCGACGCGGCGTAGTGAGCAATGGAAAAGCCCTCTCCGCGGTGGTACCCGTCGATATGAAGTTCGGTCGTGGTGTGCATACCTTTCTCTTCCATAGCCGAAAAGAGGGGTCAGTTGTGTACCAGCGTACCTATCTTCTCTCCCTCCATCACGCGTTTCAGGTTGCCTTTTACGTCCATGTTAAACACATAGATAGGCAAGCCGTTCTCCTTACACATCGTGGTGGCAGTAAGGTCCATCACCTTGAGGCCGCGCGTGTAAATCTCATCGTAGGTAATCTCGTCGAACTTCACGGCCGATTTGTCTTTCTCAGGGTCGGCGGTATAGATGCCGTCTACCCGCGTTCCTTTCAGCATGACATCGGCCTCTATCTCTATTCCGCGCAGCGAGCTACCTGTATCAGTGGTGAAATAAGGGCTCCCCGTTCCGGCAGAGAAGATGCACACATGGCCGGTCTGCATGGCTTCCAATGCCTTTCCTTTGCTGTAGAACTCGCCGATAGGCTCCATGCGGATAGCCGTCAGCACCTTGTTCTTCACACCCTGAGCCTCCAAGGCAGAGCTAAGTGCCAAGGAATTGATAACGGTAGCACACATGCCCATCTGGTCTCCTTTCACGCGGTCATACCCTTTCGAGGCACCGCTTAGCCCCCTGAAAATGTTGCCGCCACCGATAACAATACCTATCTGTACCCCCATGTCGTGCACTTCTTTGATTTGTGCAGCATAGTCTGTCAGCCTTTGAGCGTCTATGCCATAGTGTTGCATGCCCATCAGACTCTCGCCGCTGAGCTTCAGAAGTATCCTTTTATACTTTGTCATGTGTCGTTATATGAATTTAGTTAGTCGTTTCCAATGATAAATGTTACCTCTTTGAAGGCGTAAGTGTGCCGCTGTCCGGTGCGATCTTTCAGCACCAAATGGCCGTTGTCTTTCACATCGTCGATGGTCGCCTCAAAGAGACCGTGGCTGTCTCGGTAGGTATGAAAGCCATCTTTACGGTAGAGCGAGGCCTTGTAAAGGGAGGAAACAAAACCGTAATCGCCACAGTCGATTCGTTCCAAATATCGTTTAAAAGCCTCTATGATGCGGTTCAACACCGCTTCGCGGTCGGTCTCTGCAGCAATGATTTGGGCAAGGGAGATGGGATTGGGGGCATCGCTTGTGAAACAGGTCTGGTTGATGTTCAGCCCGATACCGCAGATGCAGTCGGTTACGTATGCCCCGCTTAGGCTGCAAGTAATGAGAATGCCGCATATCTTACGGTCTTTATAGTAGATGTCGTTAGGCCATTTCACACTAATGTCGGCCGTATAAGCCGCCAAGGCATCCATTACCGATAGTGCCGCACCCATGGATAAGACATATTGTGCCGCCGCTTTCACACCTTTCGGACGTACTAATAGGCTGCAAAGAAGGTTCTTCCCACGCTCGCTTTCCCAGTTGTTGGAGCCTTGCCCATGGCCATCCGATTGGTATTCGGCCGTCACTGCCACCATGTCTGCATCGCATTCGTTCCCTTCCTTATGGCTTTGTAGATAGTGGTTGGTAGAATCCGTATGGTCGAGTCTTATCCTTTTTATATTCATCTGTGTCGGTCTGTCGGGTCAGAGGAGTATGCCGAAAGCGTCTTCAATGTGGGTTATTTTCACGTTTTCATCGTTTGTGCCCACAACAGAAATGATATCGAAACGCTGTTCAATCCACCCCATATGGTAGGCCAATATGTATTCGTGGGCTGCTGCGAGTAGGTTTTTACGCTTTTCCCTATCTACTGCTTCGTCGGGTGAACCGTAGAAGTCGGTCTGTCGGGTCTTCACCTCTACGAACAGCAATATTGTACTGTCTTCGTCGATAGCCACGAGGTCAATGTCTCGATGCCCGCTTTTCCAATCACGGTGACGTATATAAAAGCCCTTCTTTATCAAATATTCGGCGGCTTTCTCCTCACCCCATTGTCCTAATTCGTTGTGTGCTGCCATGTTCTTTCTTACTTATAGTGTACAAAAGTACTATTTTTCACCGGTTTCACAAAGGGTGTTTCACTGAAATATACTATTTTTGTACCATGAAACAACCCGAACACTCACACCATGCATCGCCGACCGAAGATCCGACAAAGACCGATGAGGCATTCATGCGCAAGGCATTAGCCGAGGCAGAGATGGCTTTTGAGGAAGGAGAGATTCCCGTGGGTGCCATCATCGTTTGCAAGGGACGCATCCTTTCGCGGGCACATAACCTGACAGAGACCCTGCACGACGTGACCGCCCATGCCGAGATGCAAGCCATTACAGCGGCGGCCGATGCGCTGGGAGGCAAGTACTTGACCGGATGCACTCTCTATGTCACCGTAGAGCCTTGCCCCATGTGCGCCGGTGCATTGGCATGGGCGCAACTATCGCGTATCGTTTACGGTGCGTCCGATACCAAGCGCGGTTATCGTCTTTATGCCCCCGACGTGTTGCATCCTAAGACAGAAGTCATGGGTGGTATCCTCGCCGAAGAGTGCAGGGAACTGATGCAACGCTTCTTCAAAGAGCGACGTTGAGGCTTGCGGAATGCGGAAGGACTTCATCGGAAAGCATACTGCACACCACCTGCCGATACTTCCGCCCTCTTCTATACGGCGAAAAGCGATATAAAAAAGTCGTGTTTTTGTCCACCGCTCTGCTTTTTCAATGCTTTTATTTTGTAGTTTCACATAGTTGCGTTACCTTTGGCGGCTGAAAAAATATCTACCAACATGAGAAAACCTGACAGAGCAACCGTATTGAAAGAGATTCGTGACTACATTCTTATTGCCATCGCCATGCTTTCCTACTGCATCGGATGGACAATTTTCCTGCTTCCCAACGACATTACCAATGGCGGCGTACCGGGTATTGCCTCTATTGTTTATTGGGGATTTGGCATACCCGTACAGTTCACATACTTCACCATTAACATTGGTCTGCTACTGTTGGCTTTGAAGATACTCGGTTTCAAGTTCTGCGTGAAAACCATCTATGGGGTCACTATCCTCACTCTGTCTATCTCCGTTATTACACATTACACGGGAAACTTCCATTTGCTTGCTGATCAACCGTTCATGGCAAGCGTGCTCGGTGCCATTTTCTGTGGTAGCGGAGTGGGACTCGGACTATCTGCCAACGGCAGTGCAGGGGGTACCGACATCGTGGCTGCCATTGTGAATAAATACAAGGACATCTCGCTCGGACGGGTGATTCTTATCTGCGACATCATCATCATTACCTCGAGTTACTTGGTTTTGAAAGATTGGGAAAAGGTAATCTACGGGTACGTGGTGCTGTTTATCTCCGCACAATGCGTAGATCAAGTGGTGAACTCCATGCGACAGTCGGTACAATTCTTTATTATCTCCGATAAATATGAGGAGATAGGACGGCAAATCAACATGCGTCCGCACCGTGGTTGCACCGTGTTGAACGGTAAGGGCTTCTACTCCGGACACGAGGTGCAGATGCTTTTCGTATTAGCCAAGAAGCGGGAGTCGGGACAAATATTCAACCTTATCAACGAGGTAGACCCTGATGCCTTTGTTTCTCAGAGCGCAGTTATCGGTGTTTATGGCAAGGGCTTCGACAAGTTCAAAGCCAAGAAACACAAGAAAGTGGAGACACCCGCCTGACGGAAATAGTCCTACCGATAGCCTATCGGCCGTCGTCTGCAACTGTTGCGGATGGCGGTCTTTTTTCATGTTCTTCCGTTTCCCGTTGATGGAGAAGCCCAAAGGAAACGCGAGTTCTGGATAAGAGATCTCGTCTAATACCCCCGTCGGGGCTTACAGTCCGATAGCCTTATCCCGAACTCGCGTAGTTAGATAATCAAGTCGATGAAACATGGTTTATCATCGTCTTTACGATAGGAAATACAAATTCCCTTCATGAAGGGAAATATTTTCCACCGTGAAGAGACAAATTTCCCGTCGTAGATAACAAACTCTCCAAACGTGGATAATGAAGTTATACAGACGTGGATAATGAGTTATACAAACGTGTATAATGAGTTATACAAACGTGTATAATGAGTTATACAAACGTGTATAATGAGTTATACAGACGTGGATAAGGGATTATAAGGATGTGATGGGAATTTAATATTCCTTATATCTCGTGAGGTGAAATCATATTGTAAAGGCGGTTGCCCTCTAACTATCTACGTGAGTTCGGGATAAGAGAATCTCATCCAATAACTCCAAAGGGGCGACAGAAAACTAAACTCAATCCTCTGTCACCCCTGCGGGATTCATCTTTCTGCACATGCTTGTTAGGGGGGGCGCTCTTACGAGCTTCACACCCTGCCTAAGGTCTTACGCCCCGTCGGGGCTTACAGTCCGATAGCCTTATCCAGAACTCGCGTAAAGGAAAGTTACTGCCTCGCCATTGTCAGACCATCTTCTTCGTATCGGGCAGGAAACCGGCGATAATACCTAACAGCGGCAGCAGCGCACTGATGCGAAAGATAAATGCCACACCCGTGTGGTCGGCTAACCATCCGAAAAAGGCGGAACCGATGCCACCCAAACCGAACATCAGACCAAAAAACATGCCGGACACCATGCCCACCTTGTTGGGTAGGAGGTCGGTGGCGTAGACCACTATAGAAGAAAAGGCTGAAGAGATAACAAGTCCGATGATGATTGCCAATAAAATGGTGAGCGGCAGATTGACGTAAGGCAGCAACAAGGCAAAGGGGGCGGCACCGAGGATAGAACCCCAGATGACGTACTTCCTACCGTAACGATCGCCCAACAGGCCTCCGCCTAATGTCCCTACAGCAGATGCAGCCAAAAAGGCGAAGAGGCAAAGCTGAGAGGTCTGCACCGAAACGCCGAACTTATCAATAAGGAAAAACGTGAAGTATGCCGTCATACACGACAGGTAGAAGTATTTCGAGAAGATGAGTGCCACGAGAATGAACATGGCTGTGTGCACCGTGTGCCTCGACAGGGGTATTGTTTTCGTCTGGCGTGTGGCGGTGTGGCCGGTCATACCCACGAGTTTCGCACCATACCATCGTCCCACTTTGTAGAGCAGTCCGGAAGCAAGGATGGCTGCCACTGCGAAGAAAGCGATAGAGACTTGCCCAAAAGGTAGTACGATGAGTGCAGCTAACAACGGACCGCAGGCACTTCCCCCATTACCACCTACCTGAAAGATAGATTGCGCAAGGCTTTTCTTCCCGCCTGAAGCCAGCTGTGCCACCCGCGAGGATTCGGGATGAAACACGGAAGAACCCAGACCGATAGCACTCACGGCCGACAGTATCAACACAAAACTGTCGGCAAAGGCTAACATTAGAAGGCCGACCAGCGTGAAACACATGCCCACCGATAGCGAATAAGGCCGCGGATGGCGGTCTGCCCAATGTCCTGTGACGGGTTGCAGAATGGAGGAAGTAAGTTGGAAACATAGCGTAATCATACCTATCTGGGCGAATGTGAAACGGTATTGTTCCTTGAGAATGGGGTAAATAGAGGGGATGACCGACTGTATCATGTCGTTCAGGAAGTGGGATATACTGATGATGAAGAGAATGGCATATGCCGTTTCGTTCATCCCGCTTTGTCGTTTTTCGTCTGTATCGTCTATCACTTTCATATGTTCTGTCTCATCATTTATCCCTTATTTGTAGGGACATATTTTCCTCCGGTATCCGACTTTGCTGCCTCCGGTGTGTCTATGGGCGTTCATCCCCATCAGCCATGAGACCGCTTATGTACCATTTCAATATTGCATCTATGGCTCCCTATCATCTTTTATTCGCTTGTCGGCATCTTGTCTGCCGCCCTCTCTCGACGTAGCCCGCTACGCCTTGATAGGACGACAAACAATCTATTCGACCATCAAACAAAATCTGTATAGGCTCTCATGACCGATTGAGGTTCAAAGATACGGAAAAATCCCGATACGTGTTCCGCTCTGCTGTGGATTCTTTCCCTTATCCGTGCCTTTCCTGTGCCTTGCATACCTTGCTTGTTAAGCCATCTTACAACCGACATTTCCGTACTATCTCCTAAACCCCCATCGGTCAGGAGACGGCTCATCTGCCATTTTTAATTAGAGATGACATGGCTTTCTATATAGGTCTTCATGACCAATGGGGGTAAGGATTGTAAAGTGACGATAGATAAGTCGGCATTCATGCCCCGTACAGATGGCATTTGTTCTATGTGCAGGTGGCGTTTGTATGTGGATGGGTCGGTAACCTTTCTCGCGGCAAATCGTATCGGTTGGGAGATTCTGTCGCACCTACAGCGCTCCATTTAGGGAATTGCCCTATACCCAACGCGATGCACTGGGCTGACATATTGCGCTCTTTGCTTTGCTTCCTCTTCGTGTCAGCGAACTTCGTTTCTGCTCCGCTTCGCACAGAGAACGTTGTTTTCGGCGCTTACACTTGTGGTGGTTGTGCCATCTTTTGGATGGGAAACCTGATGAGGTGGGAGAACGATTGTACCGACAAGTCTGTATGTACACAATAAAGTGCTAAGATTGGCGTTTATAATCAGGTATATAAACGAATAAAAAAAGAAGACAATGATAGAATACATCAAAGGCGAACTCTCCGAAGCTACCCCAGCCTTAGCTGTGATAGAAGCATCGGGCGTAGGCTACGCGCTCAATATCTCGCTTAACACCTACACTTCCGTACAGGGTAAAAAGGAGGTGAAACTCTATGTACACGAGGTGTTGTCAGCCGGTGGACGCGATGACTCCTTCACGCTCTATGGCTTCTTCACCCGTCAGGAGCGGGAGTTGTACCGGCTGCTTATCAGTGTTTCGGGTGTAGGAGCCAACACCGCGCGTATGATTCTCTCGGCTATGACAACGGCCGAGTTGTGCAACGTTATCTCCACAGGCGACGAACGAATGCTGAAAGGTGTGAAAGGCATCGGGCTGAAAACAGCCCAACGTATTATCATCGACCTGAAAGACAAGATTGTTTCATCGGGTATTGCACAGGAATTGCCTACCACGGCCGGTCATGTCGTTGCCACGAACAGTGCCGTGAAAGACGAGGCCGTGGGTGCTCTCACTATGTTGGGTTTCTCCCCGGCACCCTCCTCGAAAGTGGTTGTCGAGATACTGAAGATGCACCCCGACCTACCCGTAGAGCAAGTAGTGAAGCAGGCGTTGAAGATGATTAAGTAATATTACTCGCCGCTCCTTCCCTTGCAAAGGTGGAACGTCCGTGACCGCAGGTAGATTCTATGATGAAATCGCTCCGTTACATCGCCGCTGTGTCGGTATGCTTTCTGTTTTCCAACATCATTTCGATGCCGGCAGGAAACATTGCACTCCGCCATGAACGGCAAGACGATAAGACACGGAAGGACAGCAAGGTAGCGAGTGTGCCACCTGCGGCGGTAGAGATAGAGGAGGACACGATACCCGACAGTCTGCTACATCCTCGATGGAAGGTGCAACGCACCGTACCCCTCACTGTGAACGACCTACATCAAGGGGCGGCCGATTTGGCACGCCCCGGCAATCTGAAGCAAGATGCGATATACAACGATACGTTAGGGCAATATGTCTTCGGTGCGAAAATGGGCGGGACTTATCTCGACGCTCCCCTCATGATGACACCGGAGGAATACCGTGCGTGGAGCTTCCGTAAAACAATGAACGCCTATTTCCGGTCGAAGAATGCCGAAATCTATCAAGCTAAAGGCAAGGAGAAATTCGATTTCTCCGACATGCACTTCGACCTCGGTCCGGCAGAGAAGATATTCGGACCTGGGGGCGTGAGAATCAAGACACAGGGGTCGGCCGAGCTGAAATTCGGTGCCACACTGAAAAATATCGACAATCCATCGTTGCCCATCCGCAACCGAAAGACCACCACCATGAACTTCGATGAGAAGATAAATGTGAGCGTAAAGGGTAAAGTGGGGGATAAGGTGGATATGAACCTCAATTACAACACGGATGCTACGTTCGATTTTGATGCACAGAATCTGAAACTGAAATACGAAGGTAAGGAAGACGAAATTATCAAACTCGTGGAGGCAGGTAATGTCTCTTTCCCTTCCAACTCCTCGCTTATCACCGGCGCAAGTTCACTCTTCGGCATTCGTACCGACATGCAGTTTGGCAAACTGAAACTGCAAACCGTGCTTTCACAGAAGAAATCATCTACTAAGAGTGTGTCATCAAGGGGCGGCGTACAGCTGACACCCTTTGAGATAGATGCAGCCGACTACGAGGAGAACCGCCACTTCTTCCTGTCTCAATACTTCCGGAGTATCTACGACAAGGCCATGCAATCGCTGCCGAACCTCATGACAGGCGTAAAAATCAACCGTGTGGAGATATGGGTGACCAACAAAACCGGTACGACCGCCAATACGCGGAATATCATCGCACTGACCGACTTGGGCGAAAACACACGTATCTCTAACCCCTTGTGGGCGGCCTTGGGCGTACCCGTACCTGCCAACAGTGCCAATACGGAATATGGTGCCATGACGACTACCTATGCCGATGCCCGCGATATTGATCGCACCGGCACCGTGCTCGATGCCATTGCAGGCTTCACCGGAGGTACTGATTACGAGAAGTTGGAGAGTGCCCGTCTGCTGAATGCCTCCGAGTATACCGTAAACAATGCCCTCGGCTATGTGTCTCTACGCAGTGGCATACAGACAGATCAAGTGCTCGCAGTGGCATACGAATATACATATGGTGGCATGACATATCAGGTCGGTGAGTTTGCGTCCGATGTGTCAGACGTGAATAAAGCACTCTTTGTCAAGTCTCTGAAGAACACGAGTAACCATCCCAAGCAGGGTAACTGGGACCTCATGATGAAAAACGTTTACTATCTGGCCTCCTCCGTTGAGCGAGATAGATTCCGTATGGATATTAAGTATCGGAGCGATACTACAGGCGTGTATCTCAACTATCTGCCGGAGCAGCAGGTCAAGAACGACCCGCTCATCAAAGCAGTGGGTGCCGACCGCCTCGACAATAATAATAAGCCTCATGCCAATGGTTACTTCGACTACGTGGAAGGCTACACGGTGGCCGGTGGCAGAGTGTTTTTGCCCAAGGTAGAACCCTTTGGTCAAAACCTCTACAACTACCTCTTGCAGCGAGGCGTATCGGCAACGAAAGCCTCATCCTATAGCTTCACGGAGCTGTATGACTCCACCAAGACCGTGGCCAAACAGATGGCCGAGAAAGATAAGTTTGTGCTTGCCGGTCAGTTTCGCGGCACTTCGGCCAACATCATTTCGTTAGGAGCATACAACGTGCCGCAGGGTTCGGTCAAAGTGACTGCAGGCGGTGTCACCCTCTCGGAGGGGTCTGACTACAGCGTAGACTACTCCGCAGGTGAAGTGACTATACTCAATCAGAGCATTCTCGACGCAGGTACGCCCGTCAATGTGTCGCTCGAAAGCAATACCGACTATGGGCAGCAGCGCAAGACTATGTTAGGGCTGAATTGGCTATACGACTTCTCGAAGAATTTCCAGCTGGGCGGCACCTTCCAACATCTGTCGGAGCAGTCGCTCACTTCCAAGGTATCTATGGGCAGCGAGCCCCTCAACAATACACTCTGGGGGATAAACCTGAATTGGAAAAAGGAGAGTCAATGGCTCACACATATGCTCGACAAAATACCCTTTCTGCATGTGACAGCCCCTTCTTATATACAGTTGAATGCCGAGTTTGCCCAACTCATTGCCGGTAAGAACAGGGGCACGCAAGATAATGCCTCCTATCTCGACGACTTCGAGAATACTAAGAGCACTATTGATGTGTCGACTCCTACGTCGTGGGTGCTGTCAAGTGTACCTTCCATGTTTGCAGAGCATACCGACAAGACGACACTCCGAAGCGGTTTCAATCGTGCTCGTTTGGCGTGGTACACTATAGATCCCCTCTTCACGCGCCGCAGTTCATCGCTTACCCCCGGCCACATCAAGAGCGACATTTCCCAACTGAGCAACCACTATGTGCGCGAGGTGCCCGTCTCGGAGCTATACCCGAACCGTGACCAAAGCGCATACAATGGTGCACTTTCCACCCTTTCCATCCTCAACCTTGCCTATTATCCCACTGAACGTGGCCCTTATAACTTCGATCCCACACTGAATGCCGACGGTACGCTGCCCCATCCGCAGCAACGTTGGGGCGGAATGATGCGTCGACTGGATACCAACGACTTTGAAAAAGCCAATATCGAATACATAGAATTCTGGCTACTCGACCCCTTTATCTATAGCAACACACAGAGCGATGCGGCGCAGTATGGTGCCGACTTCTACATGAATTTGGGAGAAATCAGTGAGGATGTGCTGCATGACGGTAAAAAGTTTTATGAGAGTGGTATGCCGGTAGATGGGTCGCAGGCCTACACCACCACGCAATGGGGACGGATTCCGAATCAGGCCACTGTGACTTATGCCTTCGCTACATCGGCGGGTGCACGAGAACTGCAAGACGTGGGATACAATGGCTTAACTGATACTGAGGAGCAACAGTTCACTCCCTATCAACCATTCCTGACGAGTGTGCAAGCGAATGTTGCCCCTGATGTCTACCAACAAATACAAGCCGACCCTGCCAACGATGACTATCATTACTTCCGCGGGTCGGACTTCGACCGTGCGCAGACTTCAATCCTTGAGCGTTACAAGCGCATCAACAACCCCCAAGGAAACTCACCGAGCAATCAACCGGAGGGCTACGACACCTCCTATAAGACTACACCCGATGTGGAAGACATCAACCAAGACTATACGCTCAATGAGTATGAAAAGTACTACCAATACCATGTGTCTCTGCGCCCGCAGGATATGGTAGTGGGTAGAAACTTCATTGTAGACAAGCGCGAAGCCCTTGCGGCCCTGCGCGATGGTAGCAAGCCTACTGTTACATGGTACCAGTTTCGCATCCCTCTTGACCGTTACGAGCGGCGCGAGGGTGGCATCTCCGACTTCACTTCCATACGTTTTATGCGCATGTTTTTGACAAACAGCACGCGTCCTCTCGTATTGCGATTCGGTAGTTTCGACCTTGTAAGAGGCGACTGGCGGCTTTACGAACAGCCACTCAACGGCTCTTCAGCAGGTACGGGTCACATGGCAGTGAGCGCGGTATCCATAGAGGAGAATGGCGATAAAGACCCTGTAAACTATGTACTCCCACCCGGCATCAGCCGCGTAGTAGACCCTTCACAGCCACAGCTTACGGAAAACAACGAACAGGCATTGAACATGGTGGTGACGAATCTCTCTACGGGACAGGCTAAGGCCGTGTACAAGAACACGAGCCTCGACCTTCGACAATACAAGCGCCTGCAAATGTTCGTGCATGCCAATGCACTGCAACAGAACACGACCAACCTTGCAGACAACCAACTGTCCGTATTCATCCGTTTGGGAAGCGACTACAAAAACAATTACTATGAATACGAGATACCTCTACGTCTTACTCCCGCGGGGCGTTATGATACGTATTCCGGACAGGCGCGTGCCACCGTATGGCCTGAGGAAAACATGCTTGACATTCCCCTGTCGGTATTCACCGCTCTGAAAAAGGCACGCAACAAGGCTAAGGCGCAGGGACTGACCTCATATACCACGGTATTCAGCCTCTACGACAATGACCGCCCGAACAACAAGATAAGCATCATGGGCAACCCCACTTTGGGCGATGTGCATACCATGATGATAGGCGTGCGTAACAATTCCGGCGATGCAAAGAGCGGAGAAATATGGGTGAACGAACTGCGGTTGAGAGACTACAACAACGAAGGTGGCTGGGCGGCACAAGGAAACCTCAACATGCAACTCTCAGACTTCGGCACCGTAAATGTGGCCGGTAAGTATATGACCGACGGCTTTGGCGGCTTGGAGCAGGGTGTAAACGAGCGTTCCAAGGACAATTATGGTACTTACAGCATGACAGCCAGCTTGGAACTTGGCAAATTCTTCCCCGACAAGGCGAAGGTATCTGCGCCGCTCTATTATTCTGTGACCAAGGAGAAGATAAGTCCGAAATATAACCCGCTCGATACCGATATGCGACTGAAAGATGCCCTCGATGCCACCGGAAGCCGTTCGGAGCGCGACTCGATAGAGAGCATTGCCGTGACGAAAACCACGAACACCAACTTCTCGCTCTCCAACATGCGTGTGGGTATCGCCACGAAACACCACCCCATGCCCTACGACCCTGCCAACTTCTCGTTTTCTTATAGTCACAGCCACCGCAACACCAGCGGAAAGACCACTGTCTATGAGAATGAAGACAAGTGGCGAGGTGCCATAAACTACACATGGTCTCCCGTTTACAAGACTTTTGAACCCTTCAAGGCACTCATCAGGAATCGCTCCAAATGGTTCGACATTCTGAAACGCTTCGGCCTGAACTGGCTACCCCAAAACCTTTCTTTCAACTCCGAAATCATACGTAATTACTATGAATTGCAGGAACGAGACATGATGGGTGGAGGCGGAACGCAACTTCCTCTTACATTCAATGAGCAATTCTTGTGGAATCGAGACTTCTCCGTAAGGTGGGATCTCACCCACCATCTGCACGCAAGTTTCCAAAGTGCCACCCATGCAGAGGTAGAAGAGCCTTATACACCCGTAAACAAGTCACTGTACCCCGACCGTTATCACGCATGGAAGGACTCGGTTTGGACGAGCATCAAGCACATGGGTACACCCCTCGATTACAACCAGACGTTCACTGCTTCCTACCAACTGCCTCTTCACTTGCTACCTGTATTCGACTGGATCAACGCAGATGCCAACTACAATGCCACCTACGGATGGGTGCGAGGTACACACTTGGAAGACGGCACATCGCTGGGAAGCATCGTGACATCCAATAGAACATTCAACCTCAACGGCACGTTCAACATGGAGCGTCTCTACGATCACATCCCGTTCCTGCGGAAAACGAACGAACGATTCCGTAAGCGTCCGTCTTCGCAAACCCGTAAGCGCCCCGAAAACCCACTGACGCAACAGCAACGCCATCCACAGGAAAAGCAACCCGACGACGAGAAGAAAAAGGCTTTGCCTCGCAATCAGCGCAGCTATGAGCAGGAGCTTACGCTTAAGCCCGATACATCCATCATCGTGAACCATGGCAAGAAAACCCGCCGCTTCTTCGTAGCGGCCAGAACCACCGACGGGAAGGTTCTCAAATTGAAGTACCGGAAGCTCGACGACAATCGCATCCGGGTATCCAATCCATTGGATACAGCCGTTACGCTGAAGCTCACCGTCACTCCTCGAGAACCGCTCGACAACCAACCATGGTACAGTACGGCACAGCATGTAGCCCGCATGCTGATGATGGTGCGTACCGTCAGCATCAGTTACCGCAACCAATATGCCCTCTCGCTGCCCGGCTTCCTGCCCACAGTAGGCGACGCTTTCGGGCAGTCGCGTGGTATGGGCTTGCTCGCTCCCGGGCTCAACTTTGCCTTTGGAATGGTAGACGACAACTATATCGGCAAGGCACGCGACAATGGCTGGTTGCTGATGAACGACTCTGTGGCTACACCCGCTACCACCAACCGCACGGAAGATGTGCAGATACGCCTCACGCTTGAGCCGATACGAAACCTGAAGATTGACCTCAACGCCTCGCGAACGGAAACTCGTGCAAGGAGCATACAATATATGTACACGGGTACCCCTACCACGCAAAGCGGCACTTTCACCATGACAACCCTTAGCCTGCGCAGTGCTTTCGAGGGCGTGGGCGATGCCCGCAGCGGGTATCGGTCGGCTTCGTTCGAGCGATTCTGCAATGCTTTAGACGGTTTCCGCACACGGGTGGAAAGCCAATATGCCGGCGCACGATACCCGCAGGGAAGTACCTTGGCCGGCAATGTATTCAATCCCGCTAACGGAGGAGTGAACCGTTACAGTGCCGATGTCATGGTGCCGGCTTTCCTCTCTACCTACACGGGCATGGGAGGTAACGGGCTCAGTATCTTCCCTTCGCTCTCTCGGTTGCTACCCAACTGGACGGTGCGTTATAGTGGGTTGGTCGAACTGCCGTGGTTCCGCGATGTATTCAAGAGCATCAACCTCAACCATGCTTACAAGAGTATCTATGCCGTGGGCAGCTACGGCAGTTACAGCACCTACATGGAATACATGAACGGGTTGGGATTCGTTACCGATGCCACCACCGGAAATCCTGTGCCGAGCAGCATGTACAACGTGTCGCAAGTGAGTATCAATGAGGCTTTCTCCCCGTTGCTCGGCATCGACATGACCTTTCTGAACAACCTCTCCTGCAAGCTCGAATACCGCACTACACGGGTGTTGAGCCTTAGCATGACGAGCATACAAATCAACGAAGCCACAAGCCGCGACTGGGTAGTGGGCATGGGCTATCGCATCAACGACGTAAATCTCTTTGGTAATGGTGGGAAACGTCGTGCAAAAGGTAATAAGAAGACGCCAACCGATGCACCGACAGCGGCCTCTTCTGCTGCAACAAACACGCGAGGCCTCCGCATGAACCATGACCTGAACCTCCGCCTTGACCTGAGCTATCGTCGACAGGCTGCCATCAGTCGCGACATCGCTGGCTGTGCAAGTAACGCCAGCAGTGGCAACACAGCCTTTAAGTTAAGCTTCATGGCCGACTATACGCTCTCGCGCCTCCTGACCCTGAGCTTCTATTATGACCGACAGACGAACACGCCATTGCTATCGGGTAGCAGTTATCCCACCACAACACAGGACTTCGGCCTTAGTATGAAACTCTCGCTCACACACTGATATACTCCTGTAACCCCAAATCTGTACAGGTTCTTATGACCGATTGAGGTTAAACGTTCGGGATTACAATCTTTCAAGGTCGTAAGGTTGCGATGGATAAGTCGGCATCTGTACAGGGCACAGATGCCGTTTGTCCGTGGTACAGATGGCGTTTGTACACAGCAAGGTCGGCAACCTTTCTGTCGATATAACCAAGGCAAGTGCTGAAACGGAGTTCGTTGTGCGAAGCGAAACGGAAACGATGTTCGCTGACACGAAGAGGAAGTAAAGCAAAGTGCCCAAGGGCATTGGGTGTACACTCTGTTGCGTATGACGACTGGTTCTTCACCTGTATGGGAAAGATTGGGAAGGGGGCTGATGGTAACAACTCTCTCTCATCGGCAGCCGCGAAGTGAGGGATTTCATTTATCAAATAAGGTGATTCTTGGTATTTCGGGTTGGGAGAGAAAGGGGATGCTGTTACCCGTGAATATGCAGGCATTCCCTAAAAGAGGCGGGAGAAAGGTCAGACAAACAGCATGCCGGTTACTTCTTGCGCAAGGCGAGCGCGCGATCTTCAGCGGCTTCCATCAGCTCGCGTTCGCCCGGCCCCTTGTCATTAAGGCCGCAGAGATGGAGGATGCCGTGAATGATAACACGATGCAACTCTTCTCCATACGGCTTTCCGTAGAGCTTTGCATTCGACCTGACGGTATCAAGACTAATAACGATATCTCCGTTGATGGTATTGCCGTCGCAATCGTCAAAGGTGATGACATCGGTATAGTAGTCGTGTTGAAGGAACTGTCGGTTGATCTCAAGTATCTTGTTGTCGTTTACAAACATGTAGCCGATGTCGCCTGCGCGTTTTCCGTAGGCATTGATAACGGCGCGTATCCATGCTGTGGTGTCGCGTTTCCTGATGTTTGGCATCTCAATGCCGTCTGAGCTGTAGGTAATCATTGCCATAGTTAAACGTTATTTATCGGTTGGTAAAAATTCACTGATATCCTTTCCGAAATGTGCCAGCTCGCGTACCATCGAGGAACTGACGGCAGCGAATTGGGGGTCGGAATAGAAGAAGAGGGTGTCGATGCCACCTATTGAGCGGTTGATGTCGGCTTGTTCGCGTTCATATTCGTAATCTTTAATGCTGCGCACTCCCTTAATAATATAGTGTGCATTCTCCCTTGCGGCGAAGTCTATGGTGAGATCGCTGTAGGCTTTGACGGTAATTTTCGGTTCGTTACGATACAAATGAGCGATGGTTCGCACCCTGATGTCGGTGCTCTGCATGTAGTTTTTACGTTCGTTCACGCCGACCCCGACCACGATTCTGTCGAATAACGGCAGTGCACGGTCGAGTATCGCCTGATGCCCGATGGTGAACGGGTCGAAACTTCCTACGAATATTCCTGTTTTCATGAATAGTTTTGAATGAATTCTTCTGGGGGGTAGTCCAGCAGGATATTGGTATCAAGAAATCCTCTCATTGATATTTTTCTATCAGACATTTAGCCTTGGAAGTCTTCCAATGGTCTGCTTTCCGCGCAGCAAGGCTACCCGCAAGGTCTGTCAGTTCTCTCTCTGCATACGAGAGGGTATCTTGCATGTTTTCTTGTTTGGTTTTGTGTGCGGTGTGTAATGTCCAATCCATTTTATGCACCAATTGCTTCAAGAAATCCATATCTGATGATGGGATATTCAGCGATACGCTCTGCATTGTATCCATGTGAACCTCTCTTTCTTTTTAATTGTACCTACAAAGATAAATATTATATTGATATATAGAATACGGCGATGCCGAAATGTATCCTCCTTTATTCATCAAACAACCCCGGGGTCATGATGTTGCTGCGATAGGGGTCGCGTCCGAAATGTCGGTAAGCCAGCTCTGTCACTACGCGTCCGCGGGGGGTACGCTTGATGAATCCTTCCATGATAAGGAAGGGTTCGTAGACCTCCTCTACCGTTCCGCTGTCTTCTCCGATGGCCGTTGCAATGGTGGAGACACCCACCGGACCGCCTTTGAACTTGTCGATGATGGTGAGCAGAATCTTGTTGTCTATCTCGTCAAGGCCATATTGGTCGATGTTGAGTGCAGAAAGAGCGAGGCGTGTGATGCCGATGTCGATGCGTCCGTCGCCCTTTACCTGTGCGAAATCTCTGACACGGCGCAATAGTCCGTTGGCAATACGAGGCGTTCCGCGGCTCCTTCCGGCAATCTCCACAGCTGCATCGGGCGCAATGGGAACGCCGAGGATACCCGCCGAACGCAGGATGATTTGTGTGAGCGTATCGGCATCGTAGTATTCCAGATGCAGATTGATAGTGAAACGGGCTCGCAAGGGAGCGGTAAGCAGTCCGCTACGCGTAGTGGCTCCAACGAGGGTAAAGGGGTTGAGGTCTATCTGTATAGAGCGTGCCGAAGGGCCTTTGTCTATCATAATGTCGATACGATAGTCTTCCATGGCGGAGTACAGATACTCTTCCACTACGGGCGAAAGGCGATGAATCTCGTCGATGAAGAGCACATCGTTCTTCTCTAATGAGGTGAGGATTCCGGCGAGGTCGCCCGGTTTGTCGAGCACGGGACCGCTGGTAATCTTCAATCCGGAGCCCAACTCATTGGCAATGATGTTGCTCAAGGTGGTCTTTCCCAGTCCCGGGGGGCCGTGAAGCAGGGTATGGTCAAGCGGTTCGCCGCGGTATTTGGCTGCCTCTACGAACACCTCAAGGTTGTTTACCACCTTTTGCTGTCCACTGAAATCGCCGAAACTTAGCGGGCGGAGAGCGTTCTCAAAGTCCTTTTCTCCCGCGGTTGTTCGCTCCTCGCGTATGTCGAAATCATCTGTCATGCTGTCATCACTGTTACAATTCGTTGCAAAGTTACTCATTTTCATCGACAATCAAACGGCCGATACCATAAGTTTTATGCGGGTGTCGATACGCATGTTAACCCGACATCAATGTCGTGAACCCAGCTCAAGGGTGAGAATACTCTCTAACTTCTCGGCCGAGAGACGTAGCTGGAACTGTCCTTTGATGGCCACACTGATGCGTCCGGTCTCCTCACTTACCACTACGGCAACAGCATCGCTGTCTTGCGAAATACCCATGGCGGCACGATGACGTAGCCCAAGTTCCTTGGGAATATCGAAGCTGTGAGACACGGGGAGTATACACCCCGCAGCACGGATGCGTTTTCCGGAGATAATCATCGCACCGTCGTGGAGGGGCGAGTTCTTAAAGAAGATGTTTTCGATGAGGCGCTGGTTGATGTTGGCATCTATGATTTCACCCGTCTCTACGATGTCGTCGAGGGGTGCCGACCGTTCTATCACAATGAGTGCTCCCACTTTTCCTTTCGCCATATTCATACAAGCCATGACGATAGGCATGATGGTTTCTTTGTCGGCATCCTTATGTTTGTCTGACGAAGAGAAGATTCGCATGATGCTGCGTATGCGTTGATGAGCACCGAGTGTATAGAGGAACTTGCGTATTTCCTCTTGAAAAAGGATGATAAGCGTGATAAGACCCACACTCACCAGCTTATCCATGATGGAACCGAGCAGACGCATTTCGAAGACTTGACTGACAAGCAACCATACGAATACGAAGAACATGATGCCGATAAATACGTTTAGCGAGCGCGAAACCTTCATCAGTCGATAAATGTAATACAATATCAACGCGACGAGGAAGATGTCTATGATGTCTTTTATTCCGAAATCTATCATTGTAAGTTAGGATTTGAAAGTGAAAGCTGGGCGGGTCATGGCGTCATAAATGGCAACGGCTTCTACGGCTTCTCTTACGTCATGCACCCGTAAGATGGCAGCACCTTTGGTCAGTGCGAGGGTGTTGAGTGCCGTCGTTCCGTTGAGAGACTCGTCGGCCGTGGTATTGATAACGTGTTGAATCATCCGTTTGCGTGAGATACCTACCAAGATGGGGAGACGAAAGGTTTGCAGTCTGTCCATTTCCTTCATGATGGTGTAGTTCTGTTCCACGGTCTTTCCGAAGCCGAAACCCGGGTCTAAGATGATGTCTTTCTGCCCCAAGTCGCGCAACATCTGTATCTCTCGCGACCACGAAATCATCATGTCGCGGAGTGTAGACCTGACAGACATCAGGATATAAGGCACGCGAAGAGCGGCTACAGTCGCGAACATGCTACCTTGTTCGTGTATCGGCGTGTCGGCAATCCCCGTGATGCCTCCTTCCGAAACGTCGTTGATGAGGTCTGCGCCATACGTTTCCACTGCCATCCGAGCTACATTCGGACGGTATGTGTCTACAGAAATGATGGCTTTGGGATGCTCTTTTCTCACGATAGACAGGGCGGTATGCAATCGTCGCATTTCTTCTTTTTCGTCTACTTCCGTAGCACCGGGGCGAGTGGAAAAGGCACCCACGTCTATGATGGCTGCACCTTCGCGGAGAATAGTCTCGGCTCTTTCGGCGATTTCTCGCTCTGTCTGTACTCTGCTTCCGGCATAGAAAGAGTCGGGTGTGGCATTGAGAATGCCCATAACACAAGGGCGTGAGAGGTCGAAAAGCCGGCCTTTGATGTTGATGGTATATTCCATAAACTGTTTTGTCATGTTTTTTTATGGACGGATAGTCGAATGCGGTCGTCCTTTTTACACTTCATCCGAAAAATCTTTTGCTGATAGTAAGGATTGCAAGAGTCTCTTATCCGTGCTTCTGTCCCTTCCTTTTATAGAAGCAAAGTTAGAAAATAATCTTCATACCCGCAAATGAATGAATAGCGAAACGCCATTTTTCACCCTATGGAAAACGAGTTGATGAAGAGACAGATATGAGTTCCGTTCGAAAATGACAGCAGATGCCTGTCTGCATCTGCGCAGATTTACCTGTCTTCCGGCTGTCTTTCCATACTTTATTCGTACCTTTGCGCACAATCAATCATGCAAGAATCAATGAACGTACAAATAGAAGAAAGCTGGCGAGAGCATATCGGCGAAGAATTCAACAAACCTTATTTCAAAGCGCTGACGGATTTTGTTCGCGCCGAATATGCACAAAACCGGTGCTTTCCCTCCGGTCGATTGATATTCAATGCCTTTCATCTCTGCCCTTTTCACCAAGTGAAAGCGGTCATCATCGGGCAAGATCCATACCACGAACCCGGTCAGGCACACGGTTTGAGCTTCTCTGTCAATGACGGTGTACCTTTCCCGCCGTCGCTCATCAACATCTTCAAAGAACGTCAAACCGACCTTGGAAAACCTATGCCGACAAGCGGAAATCTCACCCGATGGGCTGAACAAGGTGTGCTTTTACTCAATGCCACGCTCACGGTACGAGCCCATCAGGCCGCCAGTCACCAGCATCACGGATGGGAAACCTTTACCGATGCCGTGATACATGCCCTCAGTACGCAACGCGAAGGGTTGGTTTTTATTCTTTGGGGCGGCTATGCAAAGAGCAAAGCGCCGCTGATAGATGCCTCCAAACACCTTGTACTTACGGCTGCTCACCCTTCTCCGTTGTCGGCCAACCGTGGCGGATTCTTCGGCAATCGCCATTTTTCACAGGCTAACGCCTATCTCGAAAAGCAAGGATTAGCACCCATCGATTGGTAAAAACACGATGAACAAACGTCTTCTGCCCATCATTCAAGTGGGTGATGTGTTGCTTTCTCCCGACATCTTCACCGAGTGTTTCTGCTGCGACCTCAATGCTTGTAAGGGCATCTGCTGCATCGAGGGCGATGCCGGAGCACCCGTTACGACCGACGAGATAGCTGCCATCGAACAATCATTAGACACCGTTTGGCCTTCTCTCTCTGCTTCCGCACAGAGCGTTATCGACCGCAACGGCGTGGCCTATGCAGACTGCGACGGCGAGTTAGTTACGAGTATCGTGCATGGAAAAGACTGTGTGTTTACCTGCTATGAGAACGGCTGTTGCTTTTGTGCTTTGGAACGGGCTTACAGAGCAGGACAAAGCGCTTTCGTGAAGCCCATCAGTTGTGCGCTCTATCCTATTCGTGAGAAGCATCTGGACGATGGTACCGTGGCTTTAAACTACCACCGTTGGGATGTTTGTCGCGAGGCCGTAGCAAAAGGACGCTCACAGAATATTCCCTTATACGTGTTCTTGCGCGAACCGCTTACACGCCGCTTCGGCGCTGATTGGTATGCCGAACTCACAGCCACTGCCAATCATCTGAAGGCCGAAGGGTATCTTTAATTGTGTTCTACCCTATAGCCACACCACAGCCTCCCACCGTTTTGTTGCCCGAAAGCGAAGTTATTCGGAGAAAAGAACGTGGAGAAGCGTCTGTCCCACGGCCTTGAGCGTATTGCGGTCGATATGCGCCATATCATCGCTGACAGTGTGCCAAGTAGGTCCGAAAGCACTTTCTGCACAATTAGGATAATAAGGCACGATGTCGATAGTGGGTATCTGGGCGTATTTGTTCACAGGGTCGTGGTCGTCGGTGATAAATCCTCCGTCGGCTATCGGGAAGTAACTGCTGTAGCCGATGGCGTGAGCGGCATTCCAAAACTTATCTACGATACTGCCCGCATATTGCTTGGAATAACCCTCTTGGTAAAAGGTTGCACCCTGACCGCCCACCATATCGAGCACTATACCATACGCTGCTTTGTAGCCGGAGGGAATGTTCTTTGCCCAATATTGTGCTCCCAAAGCCCACGAACTTTCGTCTGCAGGCAATGAACTCCACTGGGGCGTGCCGTAATCTTCGGCATCGAAGCAGACGAAGTCTATTCCGATACGAAGCGTGGAGTCAGCTTTCAGCAGACGGGCTATCTCCAACATCACTGCCACACCGCTGGCACCATCGTTAGCGCCCATAACGGGCTTACGCCATTGGGTGCTATCGGGGTCGTTGTCTGCCCACGGCCGACTGTCCCAGTGGGCACAGAGGAGGATGCGACGGCTGGCCTCGGGACGGAACCGTGCTATGATGTTGGTACAGCGGAGCGGGGTTCCGTCGTAACCGCTCACCGTCGTCTTCTGTGTGCTGACTATGCAGCCAAACGATCGGAACTTATCGATGATCCACTGTTCGCAAAGGTCATGGGCTTTTGAGTTCATCACACGTGCTCCGAAATCACATTGCGCGGCGCAGAAACTGTAGGCGGAATCGGCGTTGAAGTCTGGCCCCAAGGGCTTCTGAGCTGCTATTGTATCTGTTTCACCGTTCTGTTTCGTGTTTTTACAAGATATCCACGAGCTTGCCATTAGCAAGCCTATCGCCACGCCGAAACAGGCTGCGACCTTCCCTTTGATTTGTATTTTTCTCATTGTTTACCGTCTTCTTTGGATGAGTTGCTCACTGTTTACGTCCGTAGCGTTTGGTTTTCGCATGCTGCCTGCACCTCTGTCATGACGCGAAGCCAATTCTTTCCCCATATTCGGGCAATGTCCTCTTCATTGTATCGGTGCCGAAGCAGTTGGAGCGTAAAGGCAATTGCTTCCGAAGCATCTGCCATTCCGGGCACTCCTCCGTCGCCGTCAAAGTCTGTACCGATGCCCACATGTTCGATTCCCATTATCTTGATGGCATGTTCAAGATGGGCTACGGCATCGAGAATGCTCGCCTGTCCCTCTTTACGGAGAAAGCCTTTGTAGAGCGTGGTGTGAGCTACACCGCCCTTACGTGCCAGCGCGCGAAGCTGGTCGTCTGTGAGATTGCGCGGCACATCGCAAAGTTCTTTGCAATTACTGTGACTGCATACGATGGGCATACGACTGATATCAAGAGCATCGTAGAAACTTTTCTCGCCGCCGTGGCTCAAGTCTACCATGATGCCAAGCCTGTTCATTTCGGCGATTACCTTCGCTCCGAAATCGCTTACGCCGCCGTGTGTTCCGTTGCCTCGTGCACTATCGCAGATGTCGTTGTCCCCGTTATGGCATAAGGTAATATAGGTGATGCCTCTCTGTGCAAAGTGTGCTACGTTGGAAAGGTCGCCTCCCAAGGCCAGACCGTTTTCTATTCCAAGCACAATAGCCTTGCGTCCTTGGCGTTTCAGCTTGTAAAGTTGCTCGGGAGAGCGCGCTAAACCGAGATAACGGCTGTTCTCTCTCACAATGGTTTCTATCTTGTCGAAGATAAGGTCGGCATATTCCGTAGGGCTGGAAACGGGAAAGGCCACTTTGGAAGCAAAACTTTCGCCCGCCTTGGGCTGAGGCAGATAAGCAACCATCGTGGTGGCATCCAACCTCCCCTCTGTCATTTTATGCAAATCTACGAGAATTTTCGGGTCACGTTTCATGAAGTCGATATCCTCCGGAAAGAACATCGGGGTATCGCAATGGGTATCTAACGTGAGCATGTGGCTATGCAACCGTTTGGCCGTATGAAAGTTTTCCGCCTGAGAAACCAGCCATTGAAACAGCGGAAGCCCGTCTTTCCCTAACCATTCGGGGTGCCATTGCACGCCCAATACGGCCTTATGTTCGGTGCTTTCGATGGCTTCTATGATGCCGTCGGATGCTTTTGCTGTCACGCGGAAGCGGTTTCCGGCCTTTGAAACGGCCTGATGGTGCACCGAATTGACAAACAATTTCTTTTCTTGATATAAGGTGTAGACCGTGCTGTTTTCATCTATTGTCACCGAATGGGTTGGCTCGCCGCGTCCCCCCTCTTGCGAATGCTTGACAGAAGTCTGCCCGATGTCTTGCGCAATGCTGCCACCTAAAGCGATGGCCATTGCCTGAATGCCGCGACAGATGCCAAGTATGGGAATCTGCCGGTTAAAGGCGAGCCTGATTAGAAGCAGTTCGGACAAATCGCGGGCTGCATTGATTTCTCCCATTTGGGGAACCGGCTCCTCATCGAGCCATAGCGGATTGATGTCCGCCCCTCCGCTGAGAAGCAGTCCGTCGATACGTTCGAGGATATTGAGCAACACGTTCTTATCGGCCACAGGTGGGATAAGAACGGACGAACCGCCAGCTTTCACCACTTGGTCGTAGTATTTCTCGCGCAGACAGGCTTCCTCTCCGCGGAAGTTGGCTGTAATGCCGATGAGCGGTTGCTGCGGGGCTTCAGGATAAGAGGCGTAAAGGGTGGAGAGATGTGCTTCGAGATCGAATGACTCCATGATTTATTTTTCCTTTTTATCGTTGGGCACCGAGATGATGGGAATCTCGCGTTTGATGCTTTGCTCCAAAGAGATAAGCGTTTCGGTGGCCACCACTCCGGGGATGCTTTGCAGCTGATTGTTGAGCAGGTTCATCAGTTGCTCGTTGTCGCGGGCATACAGCTTGATAAGCATCATATAGGGACCGGTGGTATAGTGGCACTCTATGATTTCGGGAATCTTTGCCACTCGCTCCACAACAGCTTTGTACATGCTACCCCGTTCCAATGTGATGCCCACATAAGTGCAGGTATAATAGCCTAAACTCTTGGGGTTGATATCGAATCCGCTGCCCGTTATCACACCGCCTTCTATGAGGTGTTGCACGCGCTGATGTATCGCAGCTCGCGATACTCCGCATTCTGCGGCTACATCTTTAAAGGGGATTCGGGCATTTTTAGATAAGATACTAAGTATCTTTTTGTCAAGATTATCTATCTTTTCCATTAACTTTTAGTATTTACAGATGGGTTATTGATGAAGAGATTTACAAACTGTTAGCAAAAATAATGAATTAAAATGGAACGAACAACATTTTGAAAGAGAAAATCAGAAAACAAATACCTTTTGCTTAAACCTGAATGGGTCATGAGAACTTGCACAGATTTTGTCGGATGGTCGGTTAGATGGCGTGTGGCACTATCAAAGATATTGCGGGCGACGTTGGGAGAGAACGGCAGGTAAGATGCCTACAAACGAATAAAAGATGACAAGAAGCCATGTCGTCCCTATTAAAATGTTAGATAAGCACACTTATGATCGATTGGGGTTGAAGGAAAGTATCTTTCCCTTGTCGGTGGAGCCATCGCTTTGCCGGCGTATAGAGAGCAACGGGCAAAAGGGGAAGTGTTAAGAACCCGATGGGGGTGAGGGAACATCCATTGGCTCATCTCGCGGAGGGATGAAGAAAAGGGAAAGAAAGGAAGTATGTAAGCGTCTGGTAAACAGACAGATAGAGGCGTGTTTGTAAAAGCATAGCTTTTACGCCCTTAAAGCTATGCTTTCATCCTCTCAACGCATAGCTTTTACACCCTCATACCATAGCTTTCGATAATGAGAAGGCAAGCACTGAAACGAAGTTCGCTGTGCGAAGCGGAGCGGAAACGAAGTTCGCTGACACGAAGAGGAAGCAAAGCAATGTGTGCGGACGACCCTTTTATTTCTTTCCAAGTCGATGTTTGATAACGATGTGTCGCACTTACAGCGCTCCATTTAGGGGCATGTCCTATACCCAGCGCTATGCGCTGGGCTGGTATATTGCGCTCTTGCAGAGCTTACTTAGGGAAGTGTCATCTACTCGGTGCCATGCGCTGGGCTGATATGTTATGCGCTTACAGCGCTTATTCTTATCTTATAAACGGTTAAATGTAGGGCGGTGGAAATCGCAACGACATGCCATTGATGATTGAAAGGTAAGCGCTGAAGGCGCGTAAGCTGTCAGTCTAAGGTAGCACCTTTGGTAAAAAGACGCAAAAAAGGCGAGTATTGGAGACGCGTAAGGTAATAACTGCCGATAACGCCTTTAGTAAAACAATGTCACAAACTAAAGCGTTAAAGGCGCGAAACATGTCAGCACAAGGCAACGCCATGGGTAAAAGAACGTCACAAAATGAAGCGCTGGAGACGCGAAAGGCAATAGGTGTGGATAACGCTTTTGGTAAAACAATGTTACAAACTAAAGCGCTGGAGGCGCGTAAGATGTCAGCCCAAGGCATCGCCTTGGGTAAGAAGGAGCAAAAAAGGTGAGCGCTGTAAGTGCGACAGACCGTTTCGCTTTGCACGGCGAGCTTCGTTTCATGGCTTAATGTCCCCAATATCATTATCCCGCACTCAAGGAAAGAGGGGGCGATGGGTGCACTGCGAGGGAGACAAAGGGGGTAAAAAAGGAATAGGTTGCAGCTCTCTCGAACTGCAACCTTCTATATATGATAATTCAACAGTGATGATTCTGTTTCTCTTCCTATACCTTTTGAAAGTGGTTTTGCTGCGCTTTCAATCGGCAGCCTCAGAACTTCTCAGGTACAGACAGATGTTTTCTTAGGCCAATTGGTTGATGTGTCGAGTCAACCCCGACTTCAAATTGGCAGCCTTATTCTTGTGAATGATGTTGGTCTTAGCCAACTTGTCAAGCATTTTCTGTATGCTGGGATAGAGCTTTATGGCTTCTTCCTTGTCGGTAATAGCACGCAATTTGCGGACAGCATTACGCATAGTCTTGGCATAATACTTATTATGCAAGGTACGCTTTTTGTCTTGACGAATTCTTTTAAATGATGATTTGTGATTTGCCATCTCTTCTTTTCTTATTTATTTTCTTACTGAGTAGTCCCTAGGAGAGTCGAACTCCTCTTTAGAGAATGAAAATCTCTCGTCCTAACCGATAGACGAAGGGACCAATAATATTTAGCGGTTGCAAAGGTATAGCTTTTTTATTGTCCCGCCAAATTTTACATCATAATTTTTGATACATCACGGCTTTTTTCGTACTTTTGTGACTGTTATGCTGATAAAGACCCGCGCGATAGTTCTTCACACGTTCAAATATGGTGATGCCAAATTGGTGATTGAACTTCTTACCGAGAAGTTTGGGAGGCTTTCCTTTATGTCGCGGATTCCGAAAACAGCAAAGGGCAAATTGAAAAAGCAATTCTTCCAGCCGCTCACACTTTTGGAAATTGAGTTTGATATGCGGCAGCGGGGAGGCCTGCAAACCATGCGCGATGCACGTATCGCCCTGCCGTTTGTCTCTATTCCTTTTGAACCGGTGAAGTTGTCGCTGTCGCTTTTTGTGGCCGAATTTCTGTATTATGCTACTCGAAGTGAACAAGAAAATACCCCGTTGTTCAACTATCTCATCAACTGTATTGAATGGTTGGATAATAGCTGTGGTGCCTTTGCGAATTTCCATCTGGTGTTTACCCTGCGTCTTTCTCGCTTCTTAGGGTTTTATCCCAATCTGGAAGCGTCTGCGGCAACGGCTTATTTCGATTTAAGAAACGGCTGCTTTACCGCTACAATGCCATCGCATGCTGATTTCTTGTTGCCCTCTGAGGCTGCGCGGATAGGACTTTTGATGCGTATGAACTTTGATACGATGCATTTGTTTCGTATGTCGCGCCATGAGAGAAACCGCTGTATAGAACTGATTCTCATGTTTTACCAACTGCATGTGCCGGGCTTTCCCGAATTGAAATCGCTGGGGGTACTGCGGGAACTCTTTGCATGAAAGCAACAGAGGGTAGGCGGAAAACGGCTCGGTAGCAATTCGTCAAGGGATGAATATAAAAGAAGGGATGCCTTGCAGGGCATCCCTTCTCTCTTTCGTTTAGTCTTCTACCGGCTCAAATTCATCTTTTCCAACTCCGCAAATGGGGCAAACCCAATCGTCGGGGATGTCTTCAAAGGCTGTTCCGGGGGCAATACCGCCATCAGGATCACCCTCTTTGGGGTCGTAAATATACCCACATGGTACGCATACATACTTCTTCATCATGTTTTTGTTTTGAGGTTTTACTTTAAAATTTAGCTGTTGTGGTTGGTCGATAGGAGAGCCATGTTCTGTTCTTTGCTGTTGATATTGGCTCTCTTCTCTTATTCGCGTTGCAAAGATACGAAAGTTTTTCGAGTGTGCAAACTTTTAAGTAACATTTATTGAGTTGATTAACCCGGATGTGTTGTTTCCGATTTAAGAGAATGCCCCTATATATAATAAGGTGTAGAAACCCAACGACCGGCATACAAGTGTTGTGTGTGTATGCCGGTCGAACGGTGTAACGAGGAGTTGAAAGGCGATTAAGCCAAAAGCTGTTTCACAAGGGTTGAGATGAGTTTGCCATCGGCTTTCCCTGCTAACTGTTTGCTTGCAATACCCATTACCTTACCCATGTCTTTCATAGAGGTGGCTCCTGTTTCGGCGATAATCGCTTTTACGGCACTTTCCACCTCTGCTTCCGAAAGGGGTTGGGGCAGGTATTCTTCGATTACCTTTACCTGTGCAAGCTCTGTTTCGGCAAGGTCGGCACGTTGTTGGGCGGTAAACGTTGCTGCGCTCTCTTTGCCTTGCTTGGCTAATTTCTGCAATATCTTGAGGGCATCGGCATCGTCCAACATGTCGTTGGCTCCCGGTGCAGTCTTTGCTTCGATAAATACTTTCTTGATGTTGCGAAGTGTATCGAGGCGAACCTTGTCCTTTGCTTTCATCGCCTCTTTGATATCGTTGCTTATTTGATCAAATAGTGTCATGTTGTTTTATATGAATTTAATGGTTTCCTGTATGGGTTCTTTACCGGAGGATTTGTCTTCCTCGGTTATGCCTTGCGGCAGTTTGCGTATCTCTTCTATCATTTGCGTGGTACGCTTGTAAGTGGGTGTGGACTCAACGGCAAGTATGATGTCTTCGTTGTCAAGCTCTTCGGGACTGAAAAGGAAGATGGGGGGCTGTCGACGGTAAGTCTTGTTGTTGCCATCAGTGCCATAGTAATCGCCGCGACGCCTCTTTCTCTCCCGCTCGCGCTCCTCTTCCTCGGCCATGCGGTTGGCTTCTTCCTGCGTGTACTCTTTGATGCGACGGTCCATTCCCTCAACATTCTCTATACCAAAGCCTGTAGCCAAAATAGTGACTTTTACCTTTTTGCCGAGTTCGGGGTCAATGGCAAGCCCCCATTTGATTTCAAATTCGCTCGAGAACTTTCCCATGAACTCGTGTACTTCATTCATTTCTTCCATCATTAAGCCCTGCGTTTCCTTCTTGTCGCTGCTGAATGATATGTTCAGAAGTATCTTTTTAGAGCTGAGAATGTCGTTGTTGTTGAGCAAAGGAGAGTGCAACGCATCTTCAATGGCTTTCTTTACGCGACCTTCTCCCTCGCCGTAGCCTGTACTCATGATGGCCACTCCGCCGTCTTTCAGCACCGTTTTAACATCGTTGAAGTCAAGGTTCATCAGTCCATGCATGGTAATAATCTCGGCAATACTTTTGGCTGCGATGCTTAATGTGTCATCAGCTCTGCCGAAAGCATCGAGCACTTCAAGGTCGGGATATATCTCCCGAAGACGTTCGTTGTTGATAACCAAGAGCGCATCGACATGCTTTGCCATCTCTTCTACACCGTCTAAAGCTTGATCTATCTTCTTCGTACCCTCAAAACGGAAAGGTATGGTCACGATACCAACGGTCAAGATGCCCATCTCTTTTGAGATACGAGCAATGACGGGGGCAGCTCCCGTACCTGTTCCTCCACCCATTCCGGCGGTGATAAAGGCCATTTTAGTACCGTCACTCAACATGTTTCTTACGGCATCGATGCTTTCTTCGGCGGCTTGTCGTGCTTTTTCCGGCTTGTTTCCGGCACCTAATCCCTCTTTGCCGAGCTGCAAATGCACGGGCACAGGTGAGTCATTAAGGGCTTGGTTGTCGGTGTTGCAGAGCACGAAAGACACATCGTGAATGCCTTCTCGGTACATATGGTTCACAGCATTGCCACCTCCACCGCCGACACCGATGACCTTGATGATGTTGCTCTCTTTCTCCGGTGCACCGAAATCCAGAAGATTCGATCTGTTGTTCTCTATATCTGACATAGTTGTATCTTTTTTATCCTTATATGTGATGTGGACTTTCTTCGATTTTATTCTTCTTCTTTCAGTATTTGTTCACCAAATTTCTTGGCACCTTTCACAAACTTATTCCAGAAGCTGTTTTGCTTTTTTTCCTCTGCTTTGAGGCGTTCTTCCTCCTCTTCGGCAAGCAAGGCTTCCCGTTCTTCTTCCCTTTTTCGGCGTGCTTCGTCGGCTCTTAGTTTCCCGTTGCCGGCATCCGCAGCCATCGTAGCATTGGCATAAGGGTTTCTGCCGGCAACTGCGATGCCGGCAGAGTTGCTTTTCGGTGCATCGAAAAGATTCGCATTGGGGTCAATTTCCTCACCGGCACAGTTGATATCTCCCTTGGCTAAGAGGCCAAGAGCAGTGTTCATCATGCCTGTATGCTCTGTGATGTCAGCGTGATTGGAGTTAACCGTGGATGTAATAAACTTGGCCACACGCACTTTTTCGATGTTTGTATAGTTGCGGAACGCCTGCTCGATACCCGGCATATTTGCACCTCCACCTGTCAGGATAACACCTCCGAGCAGTTTATCGCGAAGCTCCCGTGGCACCTGATACCACACATTGTCGATGATTTCCTTTGTTCTTGCCTCGACCACGTAGCCGAAATCGTTGGCGTTGACAGACCTTTCAGCATTGACAGGCAACTGTATCGTCGTCTCGTTATTCATGTATTCGTTGATGGCCTTTCCGTATTTCAGCTTCATCACTTCAGCTTCGGTCTCTTCCACTTGCAGGGATGTGATGTCTTTCGTTATGTTATTGCTGCCCAACGGAATAACGGCTAAGTGGCGAAGAATATTCTTATAATAGATAGAAACTGTGGTTGTATCGGCTCCGAAATCAACCAATGCGCATCCAGTCCTTTTCTCTGATTCTGTAAGAACACAGTCCGCGAGCGCCAGAGGTGCGGGATATAACTCTGCGATGGTAACTCCCGCATTCTCGAAACAGGTATTCAGATTGCGGTAAAACGTCTTCCGCCACAATATATTCAGAAAGTTTCCCTCTAAACGGCTGCATGGTATACCCACAGGATCTACCTGATATTGGGCATCTACCTTGTATTCTTGCGTAGCAACATCGATGATTTCCTGCTCGGGATATTCCATATTGCGGTTGGAATCCATGAGTTCGTTAATCATATCCTGTGTAACAATCGTTTCTTCGGGCAGGTCTTTCACGATAACATTTCTGATACTACGGATAGATTGGCCTCCCATTCCCACGTAAACCTGAGCGATTTCCGTGTGAAGCGTATTCTTCAGTTTGTTTATTACATTGGTAAGACACAATGCTGTCTTGTCTATGTTGTAGACGATTCCCTTTCTGATGCAGGCGGTAGAATCTTCTTTTACAACAGCAAGCACAGTGAGGCTGCCGTCAAGGTTCTTTCTTCCGGCGATACCTGTAATCTTTGTTGAACCCAATTCGATAGCTACGATAAATTCCTTTGCTGCCATATACTATATGATATTATTCTTTCTGTTCTGTTGCAGGAGGCGTTTCGCTCCTTTTCTTACATATAATTTGATTGTCAAACTCTAAACTGATATACGAGTATTTGTTCCATCCGGCCTGTGAAAGTCCGTATTTATAGAACTTTTCCAGCCTGTTCAACTTCTTTTCCACGAACTTCGGCACCTCCGTCTTTCGCTTTTTAGCCGATTTAAACTCAGGCAGATAACCTAAAAAGACGATGTGGTTGCCTACGCGAGGTACGATTTCAATGCCCCGATTGGGCAAAACATTGATTTGTTCCACCTGATTTCGCCACAAATCGCTGGTCATCAGAGTTTCTGCCAGCAAGTAGATGTAGTGTTGGGCGTACCATTGCGGCACATAACCGGTTACGACTATCAAGTCTGAAGTATATTTAGAATTGGGCATGATACCGCCGTTGTCGTCTAAATAGTAGTCTTCTCCTTTCTCATTTTTTATCCTTACGATGGGTAATCGCTGTGTAAGCGTGATACAGACTCTACCGTCTTGTGTCTTATAGCACTCTGCCGTTTTCACAAAAGGGCTGCCGGTCAGCACTTCTTCTATCTTTCTGGGGTCTATATACCTCATGGGCTGCGACAGTGGATACAACCTATTGCGCTCTAATATGCGCTTTATCTCTTGCGCACTGAGAAATCCGTTCACATTCTCGTCTGCTATATCGATGCCTACTTTACTGCATACGTCGGCTCTGTTGTCGGGTTTGTTAAACGCGGTAACGGCCTGTACGAGGTAGATGGCTAAGGCTACGTCGAGCGAAACGAGGAGGGTTTTCTTCCAATTGAAGCGCATTTATTTGCTTTCCAATATCTTTTTTATTTCCGGCACGTAACTATCCAAATCTCCCGCGCCGAGTATCATCAGCACATCGAAGTCTTTTTCACGCACTACGTTCAACACTTCTTCCGTCTTTATCATGCGTTTTTCCACTCCGGGCTTTAAGCAATCGTAAATCAACTGCGAAGTGACGCCCTCGATGGGGAGTTCCCTTGCAGGATAGATGTCACAGAGAATCACCTCGTCGAGCAGACTCAATGCTTCGGCAAACTCCTGATAGAAGTCGCGTGTACGCGAGTAGAGATGCGGCTGGAAGATGGCTGTTATCCGGCGACCTTCATACAACTCGCGCATGCTCTTGATGCTTTGGTAGATTTCTTTGGGATGATGTGCGTAGTCGCTGAGCAGCACGCAGTGGTCGGTCTTTATCTTAAAGTCGAACCGCCGCTCCACTCCGTGATACGTTTTCATGCCATATCTCAGTTCGTCTGCTGTGCAACCGTTGAGTTGTGCCATAGCCATGGCGGCCACGCCGTTCTCTATATTGATGGGAATGGGTAGTCCCATTTCCACGTTTTCCACATTTTCTACAGGCGAAACAAAGTCGAATGTAATCTCGCCGTTGGCTATCCGTATGTTCTTAGCATGGAAATCGCCCTCGTCTCTACCATATTCATATATGCGAACGCCTTCCTTCACATCGGGTTTCATGGCCAAACCGTGCTTAATAATCAAAGCGCCGCCCTCGCGAATCAGCGTTGTGTAATGGCGGAAACTTTCCAAATAAGCCTCTCGGGTGCCGTAGATGTCGAGATGATCGGCGTCTGTCGAGGTGATGACACTCATCCACGGACGCAGCCAATGAAAAGAGCGGTCGTATTCATCGGCCTCTATCACCACGTAGTCGCTATCGTCCGACAGTATATAGTTGGTGCCATAGTCTTTGGAAATGCCTCCTAAGAAGGCATTGCAATCAACATGGCTCTGGTGCATGATATGTGCACACATGGTAGAAGTGGTGGTCTTGCCATGTGTTCCGGCCACGCAGAGCCCTTTATGGGTGCGTGTGAGTGTGCCCAACACTTGTGCCCGTTTCTGTATCTCGAATCCTTCCTCGCGAAAGAAAGTCAGCTCCTTGTGATTGTCGGGTATGGCCGGTGTATATACTATCAATGCTGCTGATTTGTTGAGGCAGGCACGCGGAATCTCGTCTACACGCTCTTCGTAATGTATCAGCATGCCTTCCTGTTCCAATCGGCGTGTCAATGGCGACGGCGTACGGTCGTAACCGCCCACCACAACACCTCTATGGAGGAAGTAACGGGCGAGGGCGCTCATGCCGATACCTCCCGCTCCGATGAAATAAACCGCTTTGATGTCTTTTAATTCCATACTTTTTTTCGTATTCCGTTTTCAGGGGCGATGCCACCGGCGCTTACCCCTCTGTTTGTAACAGCTATCTTTTCAGCTTTTAAAAGCTATGCTTTCACGCGATAAAAGCTAAGGTTTCAGGGTGTAAAAGCTATGCTTTCTCAATCAGCCGGCTATCGTTCTTTATGTCAGCATGTTAGCCTCTGTCTTTCCGTGTCGTGTCTACTGCATTGGCCAAACAATGCTTTTCTTTGTTGAGAGGTGTTTCTTTGCCTCTGTTTCTCAGTGGAACCGGCAGTCGGAAGCTATCTTCCTTGTGCCAATTTCACCGCCTCGTCGGCAATGATGTCTGCCGAGTGGGGTAAAGCCAGCTGACGGATGTTGCGGCTCAAGGCCTGCAGGCGAGCATCATCGTTTACCGTTTCTATGGCCAAAGGTAAGAGACGGTCGGGTGCTTCGCTGTCTTTCACATAGAGGGCGGCATCTTTCTGCACCAAGGCCAAGGCGTTTTTCGTTTGATGGTCTTCGGCCACATTGGGTGACGGCACTAATATCACGGGCTTACCGATAAGGCAGAACTCCGAGATACTTCCTGCTCCGGCTCTACTTACCACAAGGTCGGCGGCGCGATAGGCCAGCCCCATGTCGTCGATAAAGTCGGTTACTTTCACCGTGGGCAGTGTTTTCCGTTCGCCAAGGGCATCCATCACAGCCTTGAAATAGACCTTTCCCGTTTGCCAAATCACCTGAATACCCGATTGTTCTATCTCTTCCAAGTGGCGCAATACGCTTTCATTGAGTGTCCGAGCTCCTAAGCTGCCTCCTATGAGCAGTATCGTTTTCTTTTCAGGGTTGAGTCCCAAAGAGGCAATGGCTTCGTTTCTATCTGCCGACACGTTGAGAAGAGCCTGCCGGACAGGGTTTCCTGTCATCAGGATTTTATCTTTCGGAAAGAACCGCTCCATGCCTTCGTAGGCCACGCAGATGCGTTTCGCTTTCTTGGCGAGCAACTTGTTCGTCACGCCGGCATAGGAGTTCTGCTCTTGTATAAGGCAAGGAACGCCCATGGAAGCACATTGATTGAGCATAGGACCGCTGGCATAGCCACCCACTCCCACTGCCACCATGGGACGGAAGTTGCGAATGATGCGTTTTGCCATTCGCTGACTTTTCCATATCCGGTAAAGTACAGCCACATTTTTCCACAGGTGTTTGCGGTCGAATCCGCAGATAGGAAGGCCTTTTATCTCATATCCCGCAGCGGGAACGCGCTGCATTTCCATTCGTCCTTCTGCCCCTACAAAGAGTATTTGGGCAGCGGGATGCTTGGCTTTGATGGCATTGGCTATAGAAACCGCAGGGAAGATATGTCCTCCGGTGCCGCCTCCGCTGATAATCACTCTTAGTTCTTCATCCATGACAATAGTGCTTGTTGAACAGACAAAGGTAGATATTTTTTTTCTCATTCTTGCATTTTTTCTTTAGAAAAACGGTAGGACGCAGTTTCCTTTCTCTTTCCTTGGTTGAATCCCAATCGGTTCATAGGACTACTCATCTATCCTTTCAATATGGATTCCATCGCTTCTTATCACCTTTTATTCGTTTGTCGACATCCTTTCTTCTGCTTTTTCATGAGAATCCGTGCTGTTTTCGTTGAAAAAACATTACCTTTGCAATCGTGGAAATCCACAGCAATATCTAACTTTTTAACAGATAAAGACGATGAAAATGAAGACAAAGCATCTTTTATTATTGTGTTTTTCAGCCGTTGCCTTGGGCTTTACGGCGTGTTCCAGTGATGACCCTCCCGTGACAGGCACACCCGCCGAAATCATTCCGGAGAATGGTGTTGCAAGCGTCATGCAGCTCGATACGCTTCCGCTGAAAGTGCTCTCTAATGTTTCTACCGCAGCTACCACCTATACATGGGAGGTGAACGGCGTAAAGAAAGGAACGGGGGAGACCTTTAAACTGTCATCAGCCCGGACGGGAACGTGCACCGTGCTGCTCACCGTAAGCCATCCTTCCACCGGCGAAGCAGCCATCCGCATCAAGAAAACCTTTATTATCATGCCGCGATTTGCCGATGGTGCTTTCATCCTCAATGAGGGAAATGCCGGTAATGAGACGGGTACATTGTCGTATATCGACCTCCGTCGCCACGTGGCCATCGACAGTGTGTACCAGCGGGTGAATGGTTCTAAGTTAGGCAATGTGTGCCAAGGCCTGTTCATTGCTAACCAGAAGATGTATATCATCTCTCAAAACGGAGCGAAAAACGGTGGTGAAGGATTGCTGACCATTGCCCGAGCCAATAGTTTAGAGAAAGTGAAGGTGTATAACAACGAAACGTTGGGCGGTGCCAATCCTACCAACGTAGCCGTTGTTGGCGACCATATCTACCTGACTACCTACAACACGGGCAAGCTGTTTCACCTGAGTGAAGCCAATGAAAAATTAACGGAAATTGCCGGTGTATCGAAGGTTTCAAAACTTCCTATGGTGGTTATCGGTAAGAAACTCTTTGCTATGGGGGCTAACTGTGTCTACGTGGTAGAGGGCGAAGAATGCATTGCTACCATTCCCGTAGCAGGAAAACCGAGCGGTATACAGAAAGGTGGTGACGGAAACTTATGGCTTTCGTACACTTCGCCGGGTACTATCTGCCGTATTAATCCCAAAGATTACAGTGTGATAGCTTCTCATGCCGTGACTCCCGCCATACAGGCAGGCTGGGGATGTGCACCTGCTTTCTATCTCCACAAAGACCAAGTGTACTTCGTTTCGGCAGGAACCAAACTTTACAAGCACGACTTTACAGCCAATACCACTACCCCTGTCATGGATTTAAAGACCCTGATAGACTCCAATATCTTCTACAACGGTTTCGGTGTAGACCCCGTTTCAGGTGCTAAAATCTATACGGCCTTTTCTGACTACGGTAAATACAAAGAGAACAAGACGTGTCTCTTTGACGTGGAGGGCAGCGGAGGCAAGAAATTCTTCTTCGATAAGCTGACCGCATTCCCTGCCGGTGTGTTCTTTACTTCGTCGTTTCAATAAACGAAATCACGGCGTTGTGTAGATGACAGACACAGCTTTGCAGAGCCTGTAGACACATTCATGGCACGATGAAAACCGTGCCGGTATCACAAAAGAGGTAAACCGTTGCAAAAAAACGGTTTGCCTCTTCTCTTTTTTATGCTATGGGATGTGATGCCTTATTGTAGGCAAATGCGTCTCAAGGGAATGACCGATGAGGGTTAAACATTGCGCTCTCGGTCAATTCGGTCTAAGAGGCGGTCGCTTATCCCCGTAACGGTTTTCCGGCAAAACATTTTCCCCGATTGTTTCAAGGCCGGCCAATCTTCCTCTGTCAGCACTTTGATGACGGGGTGGTAGTCGATATAGGTGAGCGGCGTCAGTGCCGAGAGCGAGGTATATCGGCCTTCCTGCAACATGCAACGGGAGGCAAAGGGACTGTTGAAAGCTATCGTTTGGATGAATGTCTCGTCAGGACAGAACGCCGTGGAGAAATATTTCACGAGGGCTTTGTTTGTGTCCCATTCATGCAGCACATAAGCAGCTAATTCGGGAGAGATTGCCCACCATGATGCCCCCTTATAGAGTTGATATTCAATCCCTTGTAGGCGGAACGACAAGGGCTTGCGAATGCCTATTCCGTAAGTCAGCCGTTGAAGAGCCACTCTTAGCTTATTGGGGAATGAACCGGCTTTCCACGGGTGTCCATTGAGCCATCTGTAACGTCGATAATTCACTGCCGCTGCGCCTTGATGGGTCATACGGATGCCTTGCAATATTTCTTTGTCGCCCAAACGGCTGAAGAATTCGATGATGCGTGCATTGCTCCACAGCGGATAGTCCAGACCGCTGATGGCAATGAGACGATGAAAGGTGCCGGAGGAAAGTGCCTCGCGAAGGAGTTCCATTTGGTATTCCACCTGCCGGATGCTGCCCCACATTACGTTTATCCGTCGGCTGAGCAGATGTACCCGTGGGTCTTTGCGGAGTGAAAGGAAAGGGGTGATGTCGGTCTTGCTGTCGATATGGATGAAAAAAGCTGCGTCTTCGGGCAGACTTTTCAATAGTCTTGCCAGATGAATGGGGTCTGTATGGGCGGAAATAAGAAAGGCAAGTGTCATCGTTTCCTGATTTTCTGAAGAATGAAAGCCGTACATTCATCAAGTATTTTTACACGTGCCAACCGCATCACACCGTAGTAGAGCAGAGCGGAGAGAAAGATACGGACAGCAAGGAGCAGCGGAAGGGAGTGAATGGAGCGGGTCAGTAATCCTGTGAGCACCATCACCCCAAGGGCAGCAAAAGCAAAGGGAAGCGTGTCTTTGAGAAACGGGAAAAGACCGTAGCCCGTCAGTCGGCGCGTAAACTCATGCCAAACGAAGAGCCAAAGCAGGTTGAGCGCAGTATAAGCCATCACCATCGTACGGATGCCTAACGGCCAGATAAGCAACATCAACACAATTTGGATGACACCGAGACTGAATGTGCAACCGAAGAAAATATTGGAACGTCCCTTGCTGATAATCATATTGGAAAGCAGGGTGCAAAGCGGCATCACTGCGCCACTGATGCAAAGAATCTGCAAGAGATGTGCACTGACGAGCCATTTCTCCGTGAGCGCAAGTACGATAAACTCTTCGGCAACAAGTCCAAGACCGAACAGCAAGGGAAAAGAGATGAAAGCGGTGAACCTCATCATTTTGCGGAAAGCCTGCAGTTGGCGGTCTTGCTCGCCGTTTAAGTCTACCAACACAGGCTGCGCCACAATGTTTACCATGCCTTGAACGAGAGAGAAGCACTTGAAATCCCATTGATAGGCTTGGTTGTAATTTCCCGTATCGTGGGCAGAGAAGTATCGCCCGAGCAGGATGTTGAGAATGTTGTTGTTGATATGTGTGGTGATGGTTGTGGCCAAAATCTTGCAAGAGAAACGAAACATCTTGCGTATCGGCGTAAAATCAATGTGCCTTGTCGGTCGCCAAGACGAGTAATGCCAGAGTAGGAGCGTGTTGGTGGCCGTGAAAACAATGGTTTGCGTGGCAATCGACCAATAGGAGAAACCCATCCATGCCATGCCGGCACCTACGACGCTCGACAGTAACACGGCCGTCATTCCTGTCTTGGCCTGCTGTTTGGTATTAAGGTTTTTAAAGAGATAGGCTGCCTGTGCTGTGCCCAAACACGAGAAAAGAATGCTGAGAAAGGCGTATCGACAGAGCCATACGAGGGCAGGTTCGTGGTAATAAGCGGCAATGAGTGGTGCAGAAAGAAAGAGAAGAGCATACAGTCCTGCTCCCATGAAGACATTGAACCAAAACACCGAGTTGTAGTCTTCATGCTTAGGATGTTTCAAATTGGCAAGCGCTGCCGTGAAACCGCTGTTCTGCAACGCTACGGCAATCAGTGAAAAGACGGTAATCATGGCAATCATACCATAGTCGGAGGGCGATAGCAAACGTCCTAAAACAATACCAAAGACAAGTCCTACGAGCTGTTGCACACCGTTGCTCATGCCTCCCCAAAAGAGTCCCTTTGCTGTTTTCTCCTTTAATGATTCCATGTTTTCAACCGCAAAAGTAACATTTATCACGATAAGTGCAAAGAAAACGACAGGGTTTTTGCACCTTATTATATAATAGACAATTCCTTTCGAGCGAACGAGAGGACTGTGGATGAGAAGAGAAAGCAAACAAGGGTAGGCTTAAACTTACCTTTTGTGTGTTAAAAAACCATAACTAATAAGCAAAAATGAGTATGTATTCAAACATTACTTCGTACCTTTGCAGTCCGATTATTTCGGGGATACGCTTAGAGTCCCCAAGGGTATCGTGTTAATAGTTGTGTCTTTGGCCGGGCACGACGGTTAGTGAATCGGTATTCTAAACGAAGTAAATAAGTTTTTTAGTAGTACAAACAATTCAATTGAAGATGAACACTTTAAGTTACAAGACTATTTCCGTGAACAAGGAAACAGCAAAGAAAGAGTGGGTTGTGATAGACTGCACCGGTCAGGTTGTAGGTCGTCTCTGCTCGAAAGTTGCCAAATTGCTTCGCGGAAAGTACAAACCTTCTTTCACCCCTCACGTAGATTGTGGGGACAACGTTATTCTTATCAATGCCGACAAGGTGGTTTTTACCGGTAAAAAAGAGACCGATAAGATCTACACACGCTATACGGGATACCCTGGCGGACAACGTTTCAACACTCCAGAGCAGCTTCGCAAGAAGCCCGACGGTGCAGAAAGAATCCTTCGCCATGCAGTGAAAGGCATGTTGCCTAAAGGCCCTCTGGGACGTAAAATATTGAGTAATCTCTATGTTTTCAATGGTACAGAGCACAATAAGCAAGCACAGCAACCCAAGACCATCGATATCAACCTGTATAAATAATAAGGAATAATGGAACAAATCAATGCAATCGGTCGCCGGAAGAGCGCTGTCGCTCGCGTTTATCTCAAAGAAGGAACCGGCAAGATTATTATCAATAAAGTAGACCTTACCCAGTATTTCCCCTCTGCTATCTTGCAATATGTGGTGAAGCAACCCCTTGAACTGCTTGAAGCAACAGAGAAATACGACATCAAAGCTAACCTCGATGGAGGTGGTTTCACAGGTCAGAGCCAAGCATTGCGCCTTGCTATCGCCCGTGCACTTGTAAAAGTGAACGAGGAAGACAAGAAAGCGCTCAAAGACCAAGGCTTTTTGACCCGCGATTCACGTGCTGTTGAGCGTAAGAAACCCGGTCAGCCGAAAGCTCGCCGTCGCTTCCAGTTCAGTAAGCGTTAAAGCTATCGGAAATCAATGTTTAGCATCCAAACTGTTGAGACTTGCGGGATGAAATGCCTGACACTGTCGGGCAAGGTATTTCACGATTACCCAACGGTTGGTTCTAAAAACTTAAACGGAAAGTAAACAATAAAAAACAAAAACAAATGTCAAGAACAACTTTTGACCAACTCCTGCAAGCCGGTTGTCACTTCGGACACCTTCATCGCAAATGGAATCCTGCTATGGCTCCTTACATCTTCATGGAACGCAATGGCATCCATATCATCGATTTACACAAAACCGTAGCAAAGATTGACGAAGCTGCGGAAGCTCTGAAGCAGATAGCTAAGTCAGGAAAGAAGATTCTCTTTGTTTCTACTAAAAAACAGGCCAAAGATGTAGTGGCAGAAAAGGCCGCTGCTGTGAATATGCCTTATGTGACTGAGCGTTGGCCGGGCGGTATGCTCACCAACTTCCCTACCATCCGTAAGGCTGTGAAGAAAATGTCTACCATCGACAGACTGATGAATGATGGAACGTTTTCTAATCTTTCCAAACGCGAACTCCTTCAGATTAGCCGTCAGCGGGCTAAACTTGAGAAGAACCTCGGTTCCATCTCAGACTTAACTCGCTTGCCCAGCGCCCTCTTTGTCGTAGACGTTATGAAAGAGGCAATTGCTGTAAAAGAGGCCAATCGCTTGGATATTCCCGTTTTCGGTATCGTGGATACCAACTCCAATCCTAACGATATAGACTTCGTTATCCCTGCCAACGACGATGCCAAGGACAGCATAGAGGTAATACTCTCTGCCTGTTGCAGTGCCATTGCAGAAGGTCTGGAGGAAAGAAAGGCTGAAAGAGCCGATGAGAAGGCTGCTGCCGAACAGGCTGAAGAGGCCGCAGAAGGCAAGAAACGCGGTACCCGCAGAGCACGTAAAGCAGAGGCTACTCCCGTAGCAGAAGCGCCTCAGACAGAAGCTCCGGCCGCTGAATAACCCTACATAAACACTTAAAAAGAAACGAAAATGGCTGTTAATATAGCAGAAATACAAAAACTTCGTAAAATGACCGGTGCCGGTCTGGCAGATTGCAAGAAAGCACTTGCCGACGCAGATGGCGACATCAATAAAGCAATTGAAATCATTCGTGAGAAAGGACAGGCCATTGCTGCCAAGCGTTCTGACCGCGATGCATCGAATGGCTGTGTGCTTGTGAAGTATGATAACGGCTTTGCTGCCATCATTGCGCTTAAGTGCGAGACCGACTTTGTTGCCAACAATGCCGACCACATCAAGCTGACACAGGCAATACTCGATGCTGCCGTGGCCAAAAAAGCAAAGACGCTTGATGAGGTAAAAGCACTGATTTTAGCCGACGGACATAGCGTTGAAGATGCTGTCATTGCTCGTTCAGGCATCACCGGTGAGAAGATGGAACTCGACGGCTACCTTACCTTGGAAGGAGAGAACATCTATACGTACAATCATCAGAACACCAATCTGCTTTGTACCTTAGTCCAAACCAACAAGCCGGCACCCGTTGAAGGGCATGCTATCACCATGCAAGTGGCAGCAATGAATCCCGTTGCACTCGATGAAGCCAGCGTTCCCCAGTCAATTAAGGACGAGGAATTGCGCGTAGCCATAGAGAAGACCCGCGAGGAGCAAGCTGCTAAGGGCAAAACACCAAGCGATGAGATGTTGCAAAAGATTGCACAAGGCCGTATGGGCAAGTTCTTTAAAGAATCGTGTTTGCTGAATCAGGAATTCATACAAGATTCCAAGCTCTCAGTAACCGAGTATCTGCACGCTGCAGACAAAGAGCTGACCGTAGTAGCTTTCAAGCGTTTCACACTTCGCGCTGAATAATTACAACACGGAAGCATATTTATCAGAAGAGCCGGAGAAACTTTTTTCTCCGGCTCTTCTTGTTTTCTGTATGAGCAGGTGTCAACATCTGCATGTCCTTTTATAAGATTTCACTACATGAAAAGGGTATGAAACCCCTTTCTGTTCTAAGTGGAGAGGAGGAGAAAGTGTTGATTCTTCCGGTACAACGAGAACAAAAAGCAGACGAAGAGAGAATCTATGAAAATAAAAACATGCTTTTGCGGAGAGATTAGAGATTGTTTTGTACCTTTGCATAAGATAGCCTGCGTTCAGCAATCAGAAAGTAAACTTTCATTGCATTCACTTGTACTATCTTTGCATAAGATAGCCTGCGTTCAGCAATCAGAAAGTAAACTTTCATTGCGTTCACTTGTACTATCTTTGCATAAGATAGCCTGCGTTCAGCAATCAGAAAGCGAGCTTTCATTGCATTCACTTGTACTATCTTTGCATAAGGAAAGTAGCATGCAGACAGTCGAGAGTTGTTTCTCGTGGGATTCATGGCATTTATTCGGAAAAGCCATAAAAAGAGAATAAAAATATGACATGGTTAGAGGGCTTGTTCAGCCTGCATTCGTCACTTCAAACTATCATTATATTGTCGCTGGTCTGTGCCGTCGGATTAGCAGCAGGCAAGATTCGCATTTTCGGAGTTTCGCTCGGAATTGCTTTTGTCTTCTTTATCGGCATCCTCGCAGGTCATTTGGGACTCAGCATTGATGCCCAAATGCTGGATTATGCAGAGAATTTCGGATTGATACTCTTTGTCTATACGTTGGGACTTCATGTGGGGCCATCGTTCTTTTCGGCCTTTAAGCACGAGGGAAAAGAATTCAATCTATGGGGCGTTGCCGTGATTGTGGTTGGCACACTCTTAGCTCTGCTGCTTTGTCAGATTACCTCGGTAGGCATCCCCGACATGATGGGACTGCTTTGCGGAGCAACGACAAACACACCGGCATTGGGTGCTGCTCAATCAGCTCTTCAGCATTTGGGACTTCCTACGGGAGGTGCCGCATTGGGATGTGCCGTTACCTATCCGTTGGGTGTTGTGGGCGTTATCCTTGCTATCTTGTTGATGCGCAAACTCTTCGTGAAACCCGAAGACCTCGAACCAAAGAGCGACAGCAATGAGAATGATACGTTTGTAGGACAGTTCGTGGCCATCAATCCGGCTATCGCAGGGAAGACGATTGCCGAAATTTCGCAGATGACGCATTTCAAGTTTATCATCTCCCGCATCTGGCGTGACGGACAAGTGATTGTACCCATATCATCCAACCATATACACCTGAACGACAGTGTACTTGTCGTTACTACGAAAGACGATGCAGAGGCCATGACATTGCTCTTCGGAAAGAGGGTGGAGAAAGACTGGAACCGCGAACAAATAGATTGGAATTCGATAGACTCAAAGGTGGAATCGAGGGTGCTCGTCATCAGTCGTACCGAGCTCAATGGAAAACTCTTGGGTCAGCTGCAACTCCGGCATACGTATGGTGTGAACGTAAGTCGTGTGATGCGAGGCGATGTGAAGCTCCTGGCCACACCCGACCTGCGTTTGCAATACGGAGACCGCGTGGCCGTTGTAGGTGCCCCGCAAGACATTGACAACGTAGAGGGCTTTCTCGGTAATGCCGTCCAAACGCTCAACGAACCCAATCTGGCTGCTATCTTTATAGGAATCATCCTCGGTCTGGCACTCGGAACCATCCCTATCAGTATTCCGGGCATGGATGTTCCTGTGCGGTTGGGCATTGCCGGAGGCCCTATTCTTGTAGGAATACTTGTCGGAACTTTTGGCCCACGTTTCCATTTGATTACTTACACCACCCGAAGTGCTTCGCTGATGTTGCGTAAACTCGGACTTTCTCTTTATTTGGCGTGCCTCGGTTTGGAAGCCGGAGGAGGCTTTTTTGAAACCGTTATCAGGTCGGAGGGGCTGCTATGGATAGGCTTGGGTTTCCTACTCACCGTCGTTCCCGTACTTATTGTAGGTCTGATTGCACTCAAAACACGCAGGATGGACTACGGTACGATTTGCGGAATACTCTGCGGTTCCATGGCTAATCCCATGGCATTGAGCTATGCCAACGAGACGATAAAAGGCGACAGCAGTTCCGTGAGCTATGCCACAGTTTATCCGTTGAGCATGTTTATCCGCGTGATTATTGCACAGGTTATCGTGATGTTCTTTGCTTGAAAAACATTAGAGATGTTCTAAGAAATCCTCCGCGCCCATTCTTTCACCCTTTCCCCTTTAGTCCCTCATATTCAGATAGATAAAAGGCATTATGAAAGAGCTATGCTTTGACGTCCAGAAAGCAAAGTGTCCGGACATCGGAAAGGCACAACGAAGAAGCACTCCGACAGTTTGTGACGGATTTCCTTACAAGCGGTTCCGCCATCGGTGCTTACGCATTGAAATACAGCAAGATAGCAGAGCGTTTCTAAAAGCTATCCTTTTAGCGTGCCAAACGATAGCTCTTATCACGTCAAAGCTATGCTTTGAAAGCGTCAGAGCATAGCTTTTGATAATTGAGGGGTAAGCACCGGAGGCGCGAAAGAGATTAAGGTCAAGTCAGCACCTTGGGTAAATGGTGTAAAAAAGGTGAGCGCTGAAGGCGCGTAAGACCCTTTTATTTCACTTTCAAATAGATGTTTGATAAGGATGTATCGCACTTACAGCGCTCCATTTAGGGGAACATCATATACCCAGCGCTATGCGCTGGGCTGATATCTTACGCTCTTGCAGAGCTTACTTCAGGAAATGTTATCTACTCGGTGTTGTGCGCTGGGCTGATATCTTACGCGCTTGCAGCGCTTACATTACATTTCGTACCATTATAATAAGGTGTTGATACGCCCCACAATCATACTCTTTTAGAACTTACTCCTGCCTCATGAGCGAACCGAATATGGGGCGGTGAAAATCTCGACTACATGCCTTTAATGATTGAAAGGCAAGCGCTGGAGGCGCGTAAGATGTTAGCCCAAGGCAACGCCTTGGGTAGAGAGAATGCTAAGCGCTGAAACGAAGTTCGCCGTGCGAAGCAAAGGCAAAGTGCGAAAGACCTTTTTATTTCATTTTCAAATAGATGTTTGATAAAGATGTGTCGCACTTACAGCGCTTCATTTGGGGGCATATCTTATACCCAGCGCTATGCGCTGGGCTGACATATTACGCTCTTTGCTTTGCTTCCTCTTCGTGTCAGCGAACTTCGTTTCCGCTCCGCTCCGCACAGCGAACGTTCGTTTCAGCGCTTACTCTGCACCTAACCGCATTATCATATACGCGAGTTCGGGATAAGGCAATCGGACTGTAAGCCCCGAGGGGGCGTAAGACCTTAGGCAGGGTGTGAAGCTCGAAAGAGCGCCACCCCTGATAAGCATGTGTAGAAAGATGAACCCCGTAGGGGTGACGGAGGATTGAGAGCTAGTGTTCTGCCGCCCCTTTAGGGCTTAGATAGTGAGTATCCACGATACAGGGGCTACGCTACCGCTTACCCCTGTCTGCCATCTGTCGCCCCTTTGGGGCTTATTAGAGAAGATTCTCTTATCCCGAACTCGCGTTTTTATTTGCTTGTTGGCATCTTGTCTGCCGCCCTTTCTCGCCGTAGTCCGCTACGTTTTCAACAGGACAACAGGCCATTTGAATGACTAACCGACAAAATCTGTACGGGACAGAATGACCAATTGGGGTTGATTGAGAGGAAGACTCTGGCGTTAGAAGGGAGCCTTACGCTCAAAATAAAGATGTTTTCCCGTAGCAGGATGTTGAAATTCTATACATTCCGCGTGCAGATATAAACGGTCGGAATGTCGGCCGTAGAGTTCGTCGCCCACAATGGGGATACCCAAACCGGCCATGTGCGCACAGTGTATGCGTAACTGATGGGTGCGCCCTGTCTTGGGATATAGCGCGATACGGGTGTGTCCCCGTCCGGTCTCCAAGACCTTATATAGCGTTAAAGCACGTTTCCCGCGTTTACTGTCTACCAGCTGTCGCGGCCTATCCAGCGGGTCTGGGCGCAGCGGAAGTTCTATTCTCCCCTCCTTGGTACCGTTCCATTCACCGTCGAGCACTGCTACATAACGCTTCTTAACCTCCTGTTTCCTGAATTGTTCCTGTAGGTGTTTGTGTGCCGCTTTTGATTTTGCGATGACCAAAAGCCCTGACGTTTGCATATCGAGGCGATGTACCGGCAACACATCAGCATTGCCTCCGCACTGAGACTGCACGATGCCGACAACCGATTCTTTAGGCGAACGCCCCGGCACGCTTAACATTCCGGCAGGTTTGCACACAACCGTTAGGTGCTCGTCTTCAAACACCCATTCCAAGGTTTGCTTGCTTGGCTCTTCCAGTGGATTGACTTCCACTTCGATACCTTGCAACATAAAGTCGAGAATCGGTTTGCATTTACCCCTGCAGGCGGGGTAAAAAGCCAGATGGCGGCGAAGCTCTGTTGCGGGCGAAGCTCCCCACCAAAATTCGGCCATACAACAAGGGCGAAGGTGATGGGTCAGCGCATATTGCAACAACTTTGGAGCGCAACACTCTCCGGAACCTGCGGGTGGCACACGATGAACGGCCTCTGAAAAGATATGGAGCAAGTCTTTTTGTCCTCCTCGTCCGTTTACCATGATAAAGCGGCTGAACAACCATTGTTGCAGGGCATCCGAGCGTCGCCGACGTTCCTCCCGTTTCTCTTCTATCTCGCGGTCGTATGCAGCCATACCGGCTTCTTTTTCGGCAATGAGTGCCTTGTGTTTTGCCTTCAGCCTTCTTAGTTCCGCCTTCATAAATTGACTTTCTTTTATTCTGTAGGCTTCGTTTCCGGCTCCCGCAGCACGCTGTTTGTCGCGCAAAACCTTGGCTTCGGCCATGAGATGTTTGTATGCGGTCGTCTCTGTCGTAGCCTTTTCGCGTGTCGTTTGCAGGACTTGCAGGGCACGACGTCTTTCCGGCGATGTCTCCAGCACGGTTATTCTGTGGTTGAGACGGTCTATTTCCGTTTCTTCCGCTTTAAAGTATCCCCCGGGTTGCAGATAGTCGAAGACTGCCGGTACGTAGTCTTTCCAATCGCTCCGACCGGCTATTTGTCCTGAATAAGCGGCGAGATAGCCCCGTTGCCCATTGGTATCTTCCACGACCAATACGCCAAACATCTTGCCTTTTCCTATCTCTTCCTGCCATTCCCGACGCGCGCGGATGCGCCGTTGCAAGTCTTCTGCGGCAAGCAGACACAGCGGGTGCGGCTCATAATAAAAAGGATTGTTCATCCGCTCGGGAGCAGCGATAGACGAAGATAGCGGATGCAGCTTCATTGTTGCAGTTTGCTTCTATCGAGCAAGGTGATGGTTTTTCCTTCCACCCGTATGGCACCCTTGTCGGAAAGTTCAGAAAGACAGCGCAGCAAAGAGAATTTCTGAATGCCGAAAGAGTCGGCAATCTCTTGTCGGGAGCGGTCTAACTTGATGATGTCGCTCTCTGTTTTGCGGGCAGCCTCTAAGAGAAAATAGGCCACTTTCTCGCGCACGGTGAGCAAACTCAATATCCGCATCTTCTTCGTGAGAAAGACATCAATGTTGGACAGCATCTCAATGAAGTTCATACGGATTGTTTCGTCGGTATCGATAAGCCGTTTCAGTTCACTCGGAGCCATGCGGAGAATGGTGGTTTCGGTATCTGTCTCTACGCTGACGGGCATCTTGTTCTCCTTTGCAAATACGAAAGCAGGCCCTAAGATGTCGCCTTCTCCCAGCCTGCTCACTTCCACATACTTGCCCGAGAGGCCTACCATACGGGCTACAAGCGTGCCGCTGATGATGATGTCTACATATTTGCACGGCATGCCGGCCAAGATATATACATCTTTTTTGTCGAAATGTTTCATCCGATAGTTCACTCCCGCCAATGTCAGGTCTATTTGCAGCGGTGTCATCTCTTTGAAAAGGGTGCATTTGAGCAAGGCATGCATCGTTTTGTCGTTCATCATCGTAACATTTGGGTTTGGTGGGGTAAAGATAGAAAGAAAAGGCGATACCAGCAAACGACAGTGTTCAAAAAACGTTGTTGTGTCTCATTTATCCTACCATAATAATGGCATTTTTTTCGTAAAAAAAGAGAATTGGTACAGATATACCATGAGTTATATATATCTTTGCCGGTGATTTCGCTGATGTGGACATAAGATAGCTGTTTCTTGCAAGTATGTGTTAGTGGAATCTTAGGAAAAGCCATAAGGAAACCGGTAGTATTAATTACGGAATCTGAAAGGCTCAATCAGTTAAACATAAAAACAAAAAATGTAGACAATGAAACGATTTATGAACTTTATTTTAAACCTTTCGGCATCGTTGAAAGGACTTGGTGTACACCTCATCCGTGTGAGTATCTTTATTATTTTCATTTGGATTGGCGGTTTGAAATTCTGGAATTACGAGGCTGAAGGTATCGTTCCTTTTGTGGCCAATAGCCCTTTTATGAGTTTTTTCTATACTAAGGAGGCACCCGAGTACAAAGATTACAAGCTGAAAGAGGGAGAGTTTGATGCGAAGAAGCATGCTTGGCATGAAGAAAACGGAACGTATATATTCTCCAAAGGCTTAGGTATTGCCATCATGACTTTCGGCATACTCACGTTGTTAGGCATTTTCTTCCCACGTGTTGGTTTCGTTGGAGCCGGCTTGGTGATACTTATGACTTTTGGCACCCTGTCATTTCTCATTACAACTCCCGAAGTATGGGTGCCTGATTTGGGAAGTGGCGAGCATGGATTCCCATTACTTACAGGTGCGGGACGTTTGGTAATTAAAGATGTCTGCATCCTATCCGGTGCAGTTGTAGTGCTCGCTGATTGTGCACAGCGTATCTTGAAGCGTCGCAATCGATAACTGACATGGCACATAGAGATAAAAAGAGCCGATATGCAATGAAGCATATCGGCTCTTTCTGCGTATCAGAGGATGCGACCGGTAAGCGTGAATTTCATCACAGGATAGATGGTAAACTTCTTTATTAGATCGGAAAAGTCGTCGCTGGCTTTCTCCAAATCGGAGGTCTCCACCATGGAATTACCCTGATAAACTTTCATCCTGCCTTGGAATTGGCAACCCATCTCGAAGCGAAAGCCTACGCGATGGCGTGGCATCTGTCGACCATAACCGAGCCCTAAGTAAGGGCGGACAGCGTTTACTCTGATGCTGCCGTGGATGTCTCCGTGCTCATTGAACTGCACATTGTATTTGTCTATCTCGGCAAAGATTTTGTCTTTCAGCTCCGGATGGTCGGCAATGACATTCTGTACATCGTCGCTGTGGCCTGTCAGCTTCACCAACTTGGCTCCGCCAAACGAGAGACCGGCACTCACGAAGAGCGCGTTGTGCCCACCAAAGGGATAGCAGTTGACTTTCAGCTCTCCCATTGTACGCGCGAAATCGCCTTTCAGGGTCACGTCGTTGGGTTGAATGGTGAGGTGACCTGTTTTTATCTCATTCACACTGACTTCCGCTTTCATGCTTAGGCCGGGCATGAAGTTGAGCCCCATGCCTACTTCCAAATAGGGCGTAACGGGTGCGGCTACGGCAAGTCCGATACCCTCGGTACCGGAGGAAACATTTACACCAACGTGGTTGAACACGCCGTAAAAATCGCTGTTCGTCTGTGCGGACAGCATGCCCGATGCGCTGCAAAGCAGCAATAGAGCAGATAGAAATCTTTTCATATTAGTAAATATTATTCTCAAATTGTAATTAACCGTTGCAAAGGTAACGGTTTTCAAGGAAAGGAAAAGGTTTTTGAAAATAAAAACGTTTCGGGAGTATCCTTAGTCTATTTCCTCTACCGTCACGCCCTCGAACTCTTTTATTAAGTCGAGAATGCGACCATTATAACACGACCGCTTTATTTTTACATCCATTGTAACCACATACTTTATGCCTGTTGCGGCTATACGTTCCTCGAGATGATAGTTTTCTATCTCTATATGGTTGTGCGCAATGCGGCTGAGAGTGGTTTCTATCAATTCGCGAGTTTGTGCAGAGAATGTGACGGAAACGTTTGCCGTGCCGAAACGATTGATAAAGAAATAGAGTATTTCAAGACATATCAGCACAAGGGCGGTGGCCGATAATGCAACGAGATACATGCCCGAACCGACAGCAAGACCGATGGCCGATGTTACCCAAAGGCCTGCTGCAGTGGTAAGACCACGGATGACATGCTTCTGAAAGATAATGGTGCCGGCGCCGATGAAACCGATACCCGTCACCACTTGCGAGGCAATACGTGAGGGATCGAGCGAGACGTTGGGCGAATGGGTGAGTATCCAAGCGAAGCCATACTGCGAAACAATCATGAAGAGGGTGCTTCCGAGTGCCACGAGAAAATGGGTTCGGAAGCCGGCCTCTTTGGCTCTGTATTCCCGTTCCATGCCGATAAGACCGCCAAGGAGACCTCCAATGAAGATGCGAAAAATCAGTTCAGGTGTCATTCTGTTGTTATTTACTGCCACAAAAGTAATGATTTTCGCTAAAAAATACACACCTTTTAGACGGGAAACTCGATAAGGGAATGAATAGCATGCCATTGCCACAGCTTTCCCGCTATGGTATAGAATGTAATTTCGCTAAAGGAAAGAAGACCCAATGAAAGAGAGGAAATAGACAAAACCGAGCGAAGGCTTAAAAAAACAAAAAACTTCCTTATATAATAAGGTATAAGCAAAAGTTTTATTTACTTTTGCCGCTCAAATGAATTTTATGTTCTAAATAGGTATGCAACAAAATCTCGTCATCGTAGAGAGCCCTGCCAAGGCAAAAACCATTGAGAAGTTTTTGGGCAAAGACTTTAAGGTAATGTCCAGCTATGGACATATTCGCGACTTAAAGAAGAAAGGACTCAGCATCAATCTCGATACGTTGGAACCCGATTATGAGGTTCCCGAAGAGAAAGAAAAGCTGGTGAAAGAATTGAAATCGAATGCAAAGAAAGCGGAAAAGGTTTGGCTGGCTTCCGATGAAGACCGAGAAGGAGAAGCCATTTCGTGGCATTTATGCGAGATGTTAGGGCTGGATGAACAGAAAACCAGCCGTATTGTATTCCATGAAATCACAAAATCCGCCATCTTAGATGCTATTAGTCATCCGCGTCACCTCGATATGAATCTCGTAAACGCACAGCAGGCACGTCGTGTGTTAGACCGCTTGGTGGGTTTCAAACTGTCTCCCGTTTTGTGGAAAAAGGTGAAACCATCTCTTTCTGCGGGACGTGTACAGAGCGTGGCTGTAAGACTTATCGTGGAAAGAGAACGTGAGATACAGGCTTTCAAGAGTGAACCTTACTACCGAGTCACTGCTATTTTCGGCATGAAAACTACCGACGGAAAGGTCGCAGAGATAAAGGCCGAACTTGATAAGCGCTTCCATACCCACAAAGAGGCCAGCCTCTTCCTCGAGAAATGTAAAGAGGCTACTTTCTGTATCAAAGCCGTCACGAAGAAACCGCTCAAACGTTCGCCGGCACCTCCTTTCACTACATCCACTTTACAACAAGAGGCGGCACGTAAATTGGGCTTTACTGTGCAGCAAACGATGATGGTCGCACAGCGTCTTTATGAGAGCGGACGCATCACTTACATGCGAACCGACTCCGTCAACCTCTCATCGCTGTGCATCGGAGCAAGTAAAGAAGAAATCATCAGACTGTGGGGAGAACCATACAGCAACCCCCGAAACTATCATATACATGCCAAAGGGGCACAGGAGGCTCACGAAGCCATCCGTCCTACCTATATGAATACGCTGCAGATAGAAGGCACATCCCAGGAAAAGCGGCTCTATGAACTGATTTGGAAGCGTACCGCAGCCTCTCAAATGGCAGATGCAAAGATAGAAAAAACCACTGTCACGATTGAAACAAGCAACGCCGACGAGACTTTCATTGCCATGGGTGAGGTAGTTATCTTCGATGGCTTCCTGAAAGTGTACAGAGAGTCTGACGGCGACGATGACCATTCGCAGGAAGAAAGTACACACACCCTCCCCGCATTGCAAAAAGGCGATGTGCTGGAACGCAAGGAAATCACGGCAATAGAGCGTTATAGTCTATGTCCGAGCAGATATACCGAAGCCGGCTTGGTACACAAACTCGAGGAGTTAGGTATCGGACGGCCTTCCACTTACGCACCTACCATCAGTACCATACAACAACGCGAGTACGTGCAAAAGGGCGACAAAAAGGGCGAAGAGCGTACATACACTGTTGATACGTTGAAGGGCAACCGTATTACACAGAAAATCAAGAAGGAAATGGCTGGTTCCGATAAGGGCAAACTCTTGCCTACCGACATCGGGATTGTAGTAAACGACTTCCTCATAAAGCACTTTGACAACATCATGGACTATCAGTTCACGGCGAAAGTGGAACAACATTTCGACAAAATTGCCGAGGGAAAAGAGGAATGGAAGAAAATGCTGAGAACCTTCTATAAGAACTTCGAACCGACGGTAGAAGAGGCGCTCAATACCCGCTCTGCACATAAAGCTGGAGAAAAACTGCTCGGCAAAGAACCGGAAACAGGCAAACCGGTGTACGTAAAGATAGGACGCTTCGGCCCGATGGTGCAGATTGGAGATGCCGAAGATGAAGAGAAACCCCGCTTTGCACAGATTCCTACCGGCAAAAGCATGGAGAATCTCACGCTCGAAGAAGCACTGGAACTCTTCAAACTGCCACGTATCTTAGGAGAATACGAAGGTTCAGAAGTAAAAATCGGTGCCGGACGATTCGGACCCTATGTACTTCACAACAAGAAATACGTGACACTTCCCAAGAACGAAGACCCTACGACCGTCTCTTTGGAAAAAGCCATCGCCCTCATCAACGACAAACGCGAACAGGAGAGGAAACGGCATATCAAAACTTTCAAAGAAGAGCCCAAACTTGAAGTGCTCAATGGTCGCTACGGACCTTATCTGGCTTTTGACGGTACGAACTATCGCTTGCCGAAAAACCTGCACAGCAAAGCTGCCGACCTCACTTTGCAGCAATGTATGGATTTGATACAGTCGGCATCGACCAAAAAGAAATAGCATAGACGATGAAGCGGATTATCCTTTTAGGATACATGGGCTCCGGCAAAACAACCATCGGCAAAGCGTTGTCTCTGGCCTTGAATATGCGCTTCTACGATCTCGATTGGTATATTGAAAACAGAATGCGGAAAACCATTGCCCATATCTTTTCCGAGAGAGGAGAAGAGGGATTTCGCAAGATAGAATACAATATGCTGCACGAAGTTTGCGAGTTTGAAGACGTTATCATCAGCTGCGGAGGCGGCACACCTTGCCACTTCGACAACATGGATTACATGAATCAACAAGGCGAAACGGTCTATCTGAAAGCCCTGCCCGAGGTGCTCTACGGACATCTCAGCATGGGACGGGTCGTAAGACCGCTATTGGGCGGTAAGACCCAAGGAGAGCTTCTCGCCCATATCCGCGAACATCTGGTGCAGCGCGAAACATTCTATCAAAAAGCAAAACATACGCTGGATGTCAGTCTGATGGATGATTACGAGAAAATAAAGATTTCCGTACAGAAACTAAGAAAAATACTCAATCTATAAACAACGATATTTTTAACAGATATGAAGAAATGGACGATTGAAGATGCCAAGGAACTTTACAACATCAACGGATGGGGTACCTCCTATTTTGGGGTCAATGACAAAGGCGACGTATACGTAACTCCGTGTAAGGACGATACGCAAATCGACCTGCGCGACGTGATGGACGAACTTGCCCTTCGCGATGTCTCTTCACCCGTTCTTCTGCGTTTCCCCGACATACTCGATAACAGAATCGAAAAAACGGCTTGCTGTTTCCAACGCGCCGCTAAGGAATACGACTATCAAGGCGAAAATTTCATCATCTATCCCATCAAGGTGAATCAGATGCAACCCGTGGTAGAAGAAATCATTTCTCACGGCCGAAAGTTCAATCTCGGGCTGGAAGCCGGCTCGAAGCCCGAACTTCACGCCGTCATTGCCGTGCAATGCCAAAGCGATTCGCTGATTATCTGCAACGGATATAAAGACCAAAGCTACATTGAATTAGCACTTTTGGCGCAAAAAATGGGCAAAAGAATCTTCATTGTCATCGAGAAACTCAATGAACTCGACATCATTGCACAGGCTGCCAAGAAACTGAACGTAAAGCCCAACATCGGTATTCGCATCAAACTCGCTTCCTCCGGTTCAGGCAAATGGGAAGAGAGTGGGGGCGATGCCAGCAAGTTCGGGCTCACCAGCAGCGAACTCCTTCAGGCACTCGACACCATGGAGAAGAAAGGATTGCACGATTGTCTCAAGCTCATACATTTCCATATAGGCTCTCAGGTCACCAAGATACGCCATATACAAACAGCCCTTCGCGAAGCATCTCAATTCTATATACAACTCCATAAGTTAGGCTATGATGTTGAATTCGTAGATTGCGGAGGCGGATTGGGCGTAGATTACGACGGCACAAGGTCTCCCAACAGTGAAAGCTCTGTGAATTACTCCATTCAAGAGTATGTGAACGACTGCTTGTACACCTTCATCGAAGCGGCCAACGCTAACGGAATCAAGCATCCTAACGTAATTACCGAGAGTGGACGCTCGCTTACAGCCCATCACAGCGTATTGATTATCGACGTGTTGGAGACGGCTTCGCTACCTCAAATGCCAGAGGCTTTCGAGCCGTCTGAAAAAGACCACAAACTTGTCAAAGACCTTTACGAGATTTGGGACAATCTGAACCCCCGCTCCATGCTCGAAGATTGGCATGATGCAGAGCAGATACGAGAAGAAGCACTCGACCTTTTCAGCCACGGTATCGTAAATCTTCAAACACGAGCAGAAATAGAAAGCATGTATTGGAGTGTGTGTCGGGAAATCAATGCCTTAGCCAAGACACTGAAACATGTACCGGAAGAACTGAAAAGCCTCGACAAATTGTTGGCCGATAAGTATTTTTGCAACTTCTCTCTCTTTCAATCTCTACCCGACTCTTGGGCTATCGACCAGCTCTTCCCTATCGTTCCCATCCAACGGCTGGATGAGAGACCCACACGAAGTGCTACCCTTCAAGACATTACCTGCGACAGTGATGGGAAAATAGCCAACTTTGTCACCAACAGACATATCTCCCATATCCTTCCCGTTCATGCCCTGCGCAAGAGCGAACCCTACTATTTAGGTGTCTTCCTCGTGGGTGCTTATCAAGAGATACTCGGCGATATGCACAACCTTTTCGGTGATACCAACGCCGTACATATCTCCGTGAAAGACGGGAAATATACCATCGACCAAATCATCGACGGGGAAACTGTAGAAGAAGTGCTCGACTACGTGCAATACAACCCTAAGAAATTAGTGCGCCAACTCGAAATATGGGTTACCAAAAGCGTAAAGCAGGGACGTATTTCGCTCGAAGAAGGAAAGGAGTTCCTTTCCAATTATCGCTCCGGTCTCTATGGCTATACCTATCTCGAATAAACCTCTGTCCCTTTCGGATACCGCTTTTCCGGCTTCCGAAAGGGACTTTCCTTTCCCCCTTCGCCTGCTTAACGAAAGTTAAAACTTTACTGTTCGCGTAACTTTCACCCCACTTCAATCGTCACCCATACAGAGAGAAGATGAAACCTATCAGTTTTCGGAACGATGTGTTGCCACTCAAAAACCAGTTGTTTAGGCTGGCTCTCCGCATCACACTCAACCATGCGGAGGCAGAAGACATTGTACAAGACACACTGATAAAGGTATGGAGCAAGCGCGATTCATGGCATGAGATAGAGTCGATAGAGGCTTTCAGTCTTACGATATGTCGCCATCTGTCGCTTGACAGAATCAAACGGCAAAGCCATCATAATGAGTCGCTCGACAGCCGACATATTTCCGAGCCCGCCGCATCTTCCAATCCGTATGACCAAACCTCGCAGAGAGACAGTATAGAACTTGTCAGACAGCTCATCAACGCATTGCCCGAGAAACAACGCAGCTGCATACAACTGCGCGACTTTGAAGGAAAAAGCTACAAAGAGATAGCCCAAACGCTCGAAATCAGCGAAGAACAAGTAAAAATAAGCATCTTTCGCGCAAGGCAAGTCATCAAAAATAAATTTCAACAAGCAGACGATTATGGACTATAAATACATTGAACAGTTATTAGAACGCTATTGGAGCGCACAAACCTCTCTCGAAGAGGAAGCCATCCTCCGTGCGTTCTTTAGCCAAGACAGCATACCGGAAAAGTTGCTGCCGTATAAGTCTCTCTTTGTTTATCAGCAGACAGAGACCAAGACCGACATACTGAACGATGATTTCGACCGTAAGATACTGCGTCACATCGACGAACCGGTAGAAGTAAAAGCGCGTGTCGTTTCCATCACGCAGCAACTCAAACCACTCTTCAAAGCAGCTGCCATTGTAGCGATTGTCCTCACATTGGGCAATGCGGCACAAGTGCCTTTCCAGCAAACGCACAAAGCTGACCCTGCTAACGCTGTCTCCGGTTATGGCAAGAGTGCAAGAGGCATACCTGTTGCCTTGGGCGATTCGGCTGCAACCGATACGCTCCGCCAAGGTGTCCAACCTGAAATGCCCCTTATCAAATAGAATTTTTCAATGCTTTCTCTATAACAACATGTTTAGTAAAACGAAACAGAGGCTGTGAAGCCTCTTTTCTCTCTGATTTTCATGACATACCAACTTAGAGAGGGAACCGTTATTCTGTCAAGAATAGCGGTTCCTGTTTTTTTCCTCCCATTTGGTCGTGAGGTCGGTTGGAGGGTATCAATGACCGTGCGTTTCCGCCTTTTTCCTCCCTCGCATGCAATACAATCCTAAGATAATAAAGGGAATGCTGAGAATCTGTCCCATATTGATGGGCATACCCGACTCAAACGCTACCTGTATATCTTTCGTGTATTCAATAAAGAAACGGAAAGTGAAGATGAGCGTCAGGCAAAGCCCGAAGAAGAAACCTGTTCCCACTTTCTGTGGCTGCCGGCGATAGATGATAAGGCCGACGATGAAAAACAAAGCGTAAGCCAATGCTTCATAAAGTTGTCCGGGGTGTCGGGGCACGTGGTCTACTCTCTCGAAAATAAACGCCCAAGGCACGTTTGTTACCTTTCCGATGATTTCACTGTTCATCAGATTGCCTAACCTGATAAAGCAGGCCGCTATGGGCGTGGCTATAGCAATGTCGTCTAATACCGTCCAAAGGTTGAGCCTCGTCTTCTTCACATACAGATACAACGCCAACATCAGTCCCAAAGTACCACCGTGAGAGGCAAAACCCTCATAGCCGATAAACCGCCATCCGCCCTCGGGAAGGAAGCGGACAGGCAGGATAATCTCTGCCACGTGTTGCCAACTCGACAGAAAATACTGCGGGTCATAGAAGAGACAGTGCCCCAAGCGCGCACCGGCAAGAATGCCGACGAAGCAATAGATAAAGAGCGGATCGAAGAGTTCATCTTTGATTCGCTGCTGTTTATACAGACGCTTCACAATGAAGTAAGCAGCAATCAGCCCCGCCATCCAGCAAAGTGCATACCATCTGACGGAGAGAGGCCCCAGCTTAAAAGCCACAATAGAGGGGTCCCAAACGATGTAAAGCAAACTATTGAATATCATTTCGGTTGTCTTTAGCAATAAAACAGGTTATACATTGAAACGGAAATGCATAATATCGCCGTCTTGCACCACATAGTCTTTCCCCTCTATGCCTAAGCGTCCGGCCTCGCGCACGGCAGCCTCCGTACCATATTTTATATAGTCTTCATACTTGATGACTTCGGCTCTGATGAATCCTTTCTCAAAGTCGGTATGGATAACGCCGGCACATTGCGGGGCTTTCCAGCCTTTCCGATACGTCCAAGCCTTCACTTCCATCTCGCCGGCTGTAATGAATGTTTCGAGATTCAGCAAGCTGTAAGCCTTTTTGATGAGCCGGTTTACACCGCTCTCTGTCAGCCCCAACTCTTCGAGAAATAATTGTTTATCTTCGTAGGAGTCGAGTCCGGCGATGTCTTCTTCGGTCTTTCCCGCAATAATGAGTGTCTCCGCACCCTCCGTTTGGGCTGCTTCTTCCACACGCTGACTATACGCGTTACCTGTTTTAGCCGACGCCTCGTCTACATTACACACATAAAGCACGGGCTTAGCAGTAAGCAGAAACAGTTCGCGGGCTACTTTTTCTTCCTCCGGTGTATCGAAGTTCACGGTGCGGGCATTCTGCCCCTTGTCCAACGCTTCCTTATAGGCTGTGAGCACGGAAGCCATGACTTTCGCATCTTTATTTCCCGCAGCCGCCGCTTTCTGCTCCTTAGCCAGCCGGCTGTCAATCGTTTCCAAATCTTTCAACTGCAACTCCGTATCAATGATTTCCTTGTCTCTGATGGGGTCGATACTACCGTCTACATGCACGATATTTTCGTCGTCGAAGCATCGAAGCACATGGATAATGGCATCGGTTTCGCGTATATTGCCCAAAAACTTATTGCCCAATCCTTCTCCTTTGCTGGCTCCTTTCACCAAACCGGCGATGTCTACGATTTCGCAGGTTGCGGGAACAATGCGCCCGGGGTGAACGAGTTCGGCCAAACGGGTAAGCCGTTCGTCCGGCACAGTTATCACTCCCACATTGGGTTCAATCGTACAAAAAGGGAAATTGGCCGCCTGTGCTTTTGCACTCGATAGGCAGTTGAAGAGCGTGGACTTACCTACATTGGGCAATCCTACAATACCACACTTTAATGACATTTCTTTATTTCTAATTGGAATCTTTGCTACAAAGGTAGTGTAAAATGGGAGAAATGCAAAGAAAACCCACCCCTTTTCGCTTGGCAGGATACACGCAAAAGGTCAGAAGACGAAAGAGCGAATCATTCCATACGACACCATACCTGCCAGATACCCAATAAAAGCCACCCATGTAACATGCTTCAGATACCAACCGAAAGTGATTCGTTCCAATCCCATCACCACAACGCCGGCGGCACTGCCGATGATAAGCATCGACCCTCCTACGCCCGCACAGTAAGCAAGCAACTGCCAGAAGATACCATCTACGGCCATATCGCCCACAGCCGCTGTGGCATACATACCCATACAGCCCGCTACAAGGGGCACGTTGTCCACAATACTTGAGATAACACCAATGATACCTGTCACCAGATAGTGGTTGCCTTGCGAGAAAGCATCCAGCCCTTTGCCTAACGAAGTCAACACCCCGACCTCCTCTAAGCAGGCTACAGCCATCAGAATACCAAGGAAGAACAGGATAGTAGACATATCTATCTTCGCCAACAGATGGCTTACGCGCTTTGAAAAACTATGCTCGTCGAGGTGGGCCTTGCGATAGAAAACCTCTGTAACCGTCCATAGAATGCCCAAAACTAACAGAATACCCATAAACGGAGGCAGATTCGTGAGATAACGAAATACAGGCACGAAGACCAGACCGCCTACGCCGAGAGTGAAAAGAATACGCCGCTGCAACTCATTAAACTCATCGGCAACCACTGCACTGCCTTTCTGTTGAGGTTCGGGAAGCTCGCCTTTCAAACTGTATTGCATGATGATGAGCGGCACCATCATCGACACAAGCGAGGGCACAAACACCTCTTTGATAACGCCTGCGGTTGTTATCTTGTTGCCAATCCACAGCATGATGGTTGTCACATCACCAATAGGAGAAAATGCACCACCCGAGTTGGCTGCAAGAATCACAAGCGAGGCATAGATGATACGGTCGTTGCGGTCGTGTACGAGCTTGCGTAACACCATAATCATCACGATACTCGTGGTGAGATTATCCAAGATAGCAGAGAGAAAAAACGTCATGAACGCGACACGCCAAAGCAGTGTTCGTTTGCTCTTCGTTTTCAGTAAATCACGTACAAAGTTGAATCCGCCGTGGGAATCCACAATCTCAACGATGGTCATCGCGCCCATCAGAAAGAATAATGTCTCGGCTGTTGCCCCAAGATGATGGGTCAACGTTCCGCTCACATGCGACAAAAGTCCCGCCGCTCCACCGGCATAGGAAGGGTCGGCACTCATCACATAGCTCAACGGGTCTATCATGAAAAGCGTCCAGCAAGCCACACACATGAGCAGGGCAATGGCGGCTTTGTTTACCTTCAGTCCGCTCTCAAAAGCGATACAAGCGTATCCGAGCACGAATACGGCAATGATGGAAATGGTTAGAAAAGTCATAAGTTGAAATCGTTGGTTTCAGTTTCTGCGCGGCAAAGGTAGCAATTAAATTTTTATTGCCATTCTTCTTAGAAATGAATTTTGCCGTGTGAAGCAAAGACAAGGTACGATACATCCTTATCAAGCATCTATATAGAATGAAATAAAAGGGTCTTTCGCACCTCCAGCGCTCACCTTTTTTGCTCCTTTCTACCCAAGGCGTTGCCTTGGGCTATTATCTATCGCACTTACAGCGCTCCATTTTGTGGCGTTCTCTTACCCAAGGCGTTGCCTTGGGCTGACATGTTTCGCGCTTACAGCGCTTACCTTTCGATTATCAAAAACATATAGTCGAGATTTCCACCGTCCCTTACTTTCCCCACTCATAAAGCAGGAGTAAGCTCTGAAGGAGCGTAATATATCAGCCCAGCGCATAGCGCTGGGTATATGATGTTCCCCTAAATGGAGCGCTGTAAGTGCGACACATCTTTATCAAACATCTATTTGAAAATGAAAGAAAATGGTCTTTCGCACTTTGCCTTTGCTTCGCACGGCGAACTTCGTTTCAGCGCTTGGCATTTTCTCTACCCAAGGCGATGCCTTGGGCTGACAGCTTACGCACCTCCAGCGCTTACCTTTCAATCATCAAGGGTATGTAGTTGCGATTTCCACCGTCCCTTACTTTCCCCACTTATAAAGCAGGAGTAAGCTCTGAAAGAGCGTAAGATGTCAGCCCAGCGCATAGCGCTGGGTATATGATGTTCCCCTAAATGGAGCGCTGTAAGTGCGATACATTTTTATCAAACATCTATTTGAAAATGAAAGAAAAGGGTCTTTCGCGTCTTCAGCACTCACCTTTTTTGCACCATTTACCCAAGGCGCTGACTTGACTTTAATCTCTTTTGTACCTCAGGTGCTTACCTCTCAAATATCAAAAGCTATGCTCTGACGCTTTCAAAGCATAGCTTTGACGTGATAAGAGCTATCGTTTGGCACGCTAAAAGGATAGCTCTTAGAAACGCTCTGCTATCTTGCTGTATTTCAATGCGTAAGCACCGATGAAGGAACTGCTTGTAAGGAAATCCGTCACAAGCTGTCGGAGTGCTTCTTCGTCGTGCCTTTCCGATGTCCGGACACTTTGCTTTTGAAACGTTAAATGGATGGAACGATATACGTGAATGGGGTTGAAGAATCTGCATAAAGCCCCAAAGGGGGCGATAGATAAGCGAGTTCTCCTGCACCGAACGTATGCAACAAGATGAAAAAAGAGGACTTCCACTTAGGAAATCCTCTTGTTATCAACCCGAGAAAGAGTTAGAAATAATAGGTGCCGGAGAGCTGCCAAGCATTGTTGCGCCCTCTTACCTTCTCCTTGATACCGGTGTCTATTCTCACCTCTCCGGTCTTTCCACACACGATATTGTAACCGGCTGCCACCTGTAAGTGCTTCGCCAAGATGGCACCTGCACCGATATTGATGCTGAAATTAGATGTTTCCAACCGCCAATCGGCCGCATCTTTTACCAACGTTTGCTTTTTATCGCCGATATTAAAGCCGAACTGCGGACCGGCAAAAGCAAAGATACCGGCGTTATCACCGAAACCTATACCATAGCGCAGGTTGATGGATATCTTTATAGACTCTTGGCTAATGGTCTTACTCATGTTTACATCCGAGTCCTTAAGTTTGGCATCACGATGGTCGTAAAGTGCCGAAATGTCGCATCCTATGCCGATAACAGGCATGCCTATCTTCAGTGTAGGGCCGACAAAATAGCCCAAACGGTTGGAAGCATCCACAACATTTCTGCTCATAGACATCTGCGAGACGTTTATACCCGCTTTGATTCCGAACTTTACTTGGGCACGGGCGGTTGATACCGAACATAGTGCCAAGGCTATCAATGCCATTTGAATAGTCTTTTTCATATGAATTATTATTTAGTAGTTGGATAATGTGGGTCGGTTAATGTCTTTGTCGGCGCACTGAAACACGGGGTGTAGCAGAGGTAGAACGGGGAGCAGATGTCTTCTTCGTGCTCTTCGCTACCGTCTTTGTCTCTGTGTCTTTGACCGTGCGCCGCGCTTTTTTTACCACCTTTTCTTTTACTCCCGACCGTGCAATACTATCGAGAGAATCTTTGCGGACGGGATCTCCCCAAATGTTCTTTTCAAACGTTGAGAGTTGTTGCTCTATGCGTTGCCGAGCTGCTGTCATGGCAGTGTCGGTGGGATATTCCTGTGCCAATGTTTTCCCCAACATGTTGGTGGTCTTATATATTTTTCCTTTATACTGATGTTTGGTAAAATAGTCGTCCATACTCATTGTGGCAGCATTGTTTAAATTGCTGGTCATCATGGTCTGCTTGCTAAGAAACGGTGCCAAATCTTCATATTTTACCCAGAATAAAGGATACTTGGTTGTGCCTTCGCCGAAGTCGTCCTCACGGCTCATAATCGGGCAAAGAGCGATGACTTGGGTATGAAACGTGGCCGTATGCTGGTCATAATAGACACTCTCTTTGATGTAATAAGACTTTACTTCACGAGAGGGAATATCGCTGTTGTCCAGCTTGATGCGTCCGTCTCTACGCTCATAATAGATATGATAGTTGTCTAAGAAAGCCAAAGGCTTAACGCGCGAAGAATCGTTGAACAGCTCATTGCCGTCGAGACGATACTGATAAGCCCGTATGTTGCCTGTCATCATGAGCTTGAAGATATAGGTAAACAAGTTCATCCGTGAGTCCACGGGTTCTACGGGATAATACAGGCCGGCATTGGGACTGTCCTCTAAATTGATTTCACGATAGATATCGCGCCGCCAAGCTACATCTTCGGGCATCGACGGGCTGACGGGGAACTCGATACGGGCACGGGTAGTAACATTCCCGGCATTAGACTTTTGCTGCTGTTCTGCCCGCCTCCTTGCCGCCGGCTGTGCATAGGCTACCTGTACAAGACAGGCTATCGTTAGTATGAACAAGATACGTTTCATTATTCTATGTATTTCTTTTTCGTTAGAGAATAGGCTTTCAAATACTTGATTCGTCGGCCTTTATCCTTTTATTTCTCGTCTTCTGCTCATCGGAGAACCACCTCCATTGCAGCGGAAAGACGTCTTGAGATGCCATCCGGCCCAACTGCATTGACATGGGTGATATAGAATCGCTTATTGCGGGATAAGGTTCGGAACGTTTCCCGCTGACGGTCTGAGAACTGAGAGCCGTTGCTCACCATCGGAACAGCATTGCCCATATTGTCGAAAAACACGGCTTCAAACCCTGTAACACGAAACTCTATGTCTAAAAGACCATCGTCAATAGCCGCTTTTATGCCTGTGACGGACATGAGGTTGGCCTTTGTCAGTGCACCGCCTTTAAACCTCGATGTGCCCAAAGCTAAGTAAGGAGTGGGGTCGGGCAGCTTTCTGACATGGAAAACGAACTGTCCCATTTGCTGCATATGTCCTGTCTGGGTAGACGAAACCGTTATCTTCACGTCGTGACCAACGGCAGAGGGGCGTGCAATATATCGGCCGGGACCTGTAGGTTGCAGTGTACCGCCGGTCATGGAAGCCGACACTTTATTCAAAGGAACTCCCGGAATACTGATTGAAAGCGGATTGCTGTAACCGGCATAGAGCACGTTCATGAGGTCGGCAGATACCGTTGCGCTCGGTTCTACCACAGTATAAGGCTGCGAAAAGTTACGTTTGAGGGTCTCGCCACTTCCGTTTTGCACTGCGATATATCCGCTTAGATTGAATTCTCCGGTACGTCCGGCGATGAATTCATAGGTGTTGTTGCGCAAATTCACTGCCCGTCCGCCGATAAAAATCTGAGGTCTCATGGTGGTATCGATAGCCGCCATAACGATTTGAGCAGAGAATTTGTCGCCTCGGACAACGGTTTTGGCATTGGGAATGACCAACGCGCTGAGTTGATTCACTCGTATATCTTTCAAATCGATGTTAGCCACCAGCGTATGAAGCACCTCTCCCTCGGCGTAGCGAACATCGCTTTGCAGTTTCGACAGCAGTGTAATGGCCGCAGCCACAGGCATGTCTTCAAAGTGATACTCTTGCCAATTCTTGCCCATTGTGTGGGCTTTGGCGGGAAGTCGGGTGCTCAGATTATCGGTGATAATCTGCCTTTGACGGGCATCGGTCACCATTTTCAGGATACGTTCTCTGTAAGAATTAATGGCATTAAATAGCTTTTTACCCTGTCCTGTGCCAGGGGCTAACATCACATGGCTGGCCGCTTCGAGGTCTTCTTTATTCTGAATATTGCGCAAATCGGCCTCTTGTCCGTCGGCCTCTCTAACTATCTGCCACTTCAAAGCTTGGGCAAAGTCGAACAAAGAATCGCTCATCTGCTTCACGAAGGTCGCCTTTTCAAACCATTCCTTTACTTTTTGCGGGTTTGATTTCAGCTGATTGGCGAAGTCGCTGTATAGCGCGGCATTCTCTTTCGACGAGTTCTCTGTGGTTCGGTTGAGGCTTTCTTCAACAATAGAGAAGCCGTTGAGCACCTCTGGAGAGACGTTCAATGCAAGCATTGCCATAAGGACGACATACATCAGGTTTATCATCTTCTGGCGTGGAGATATGGGTCTTTTCTTTATGGCCATAGGTTTTTCTTACTATCGGCAGAGCAGCGACATTACGGTTTATAAGGTATCGACAGGTTGCCCCTGAGTGGTGGCACGCATGTTGACGGTCATGGCCTCTATCATACGTGTATAGATGCGGTTCAACTGCTCGATTTGCTGCGCCATCTTGGTGCTCTGTTCGTTGATTTGGTCTATCGTTCCTATCTGTCGGCTGGCACCTTTGAGTTGCATTTCGTATATCTTACAGATACCGGTCAGCGTGCGGTTGAGGTTTTCCATCTCCTCGCTGTCGGTTGTAAGGCGCTGACTTTGTTCGCTCACCTTTGCCAACATTTCAGTCAGTCGGTTGAGTTCTGCCACATAATTGCTTGTTGCCTGTTCCATTTCAGGCGTGATTTGCTGCTGTCGCTGCACAGCCTCTATCGTGTCGGATGTCGGTTGCAACACTTCGGGTGCAGAACTCGAAGCACTTGTTGCAGCAATTACTGTGGGACGGGAAGTGGGCTTTTCTGGTGCCACCGCTTCCACCTTATTATATACAACTTGCCCTGTTTCCATGTATTCTTCGGTGATATGCGTGGGCAGTTCTTTGCCTTCTTGTGTTTTATCGAAAGGTCTGTCGAACGCGGAGAGGAAGAACACCACCACTTCTGTTCCCATTCCAAGAAACAACATGATATTTGCGCCGGGCAGATGGGTAAGTTTAAAGAGCGTTCCAAGTATCACAACGGAGGCTCCCCAACTATAGGCATAGTTCAAAAAGGTTTGCCCGGGTACGCTGTCCATCCACCTTTGGAGGTGGTAAACGATGTTAAACTTGCTGTATTCTGTCATTTTCTTCCTTTTTTTAAGTGTTTTTGTTTGGTGCTGGAAGAGCTTGCCAAGCTGCGTACACATCTGAAACCGATGTATGAACGGGGCTGATTCTGGTACTCCCATGTGCGCCATGCCGAGCGGATATACGACTCCGGGTCTTTCCACGAGCCGCCTCTTACGCTTTTCTTCTTCAAGTTATAGGGGTCTTCTTTTGCCGCATTGTACTTTAATTGAGGGTTTAAATCGTTCATGGCATCCACCCCCGATTCGGTATAAACAGTGCTTGTCCACTCCGCTACGTTACCGGCCATGTCGTAAAGGCCGTTTGTGTTGGGTGAAAAAATGCCCACTTTGCTGGTTATCAGATTACCATCCTTGGTATAATTGCCACGGTCGGGCTTGAAGTTAGCATAGAAGCATCCCTCTCCGTTCTTTACGTTTTCATTTTCCCAAGGGAACTCCGTACCGTTCTTTCCTCGTGCGGCATACTCCCATTCGGCTTCTGTGGGCAGACGATAACGCTGCACATAACGCGCCTCACGTCCCAAACCAGCCAATAAATAGTCTGTTCGCCATGCACAAAAGGCATTGGCTTGTTCCCACGTTACACCCACAACAGGGTAATCATTGTAAGTAGGATTGCTGAAATAGTTACGCAGATAGGTTTCGTTATCAGAGTTTTTAAAGTCGTTTACCCAACAAGTTGTGTCGGGATACACGTTTACAATATACGTATTGAGGAAGTCCCACGGGCCGGAAAGCGGCCTGTCAATGGTTTGTCTCACAATTCTTCCCTCATCATCTACGAATGCCGTATCTTTGGAAATCATCACAACATCGTCCGGATTGGCAGTGAAGTCGGTATTCAAGTTACGTTCTTCAGGGTTCAGACGATTGCGGCGAAGGGCTGCCGTGGTATAGTCGTACACCTCATATCTGTAATTCAACTGCCGCCAATCTATGAGTTTTTCGCCTGTAACGGGATTGGTTACATAGAGACTCTCTATCGCCCGCAATGCGTTTTCATCGGGTTTGCGGGGTAAGGGCTTACGCCAATTCAGATGAGGAGTGACCGGATTACCGAACTTATCTTCGGTTATTTTATATGATTCATCGCCTCCATAGGCCGGATCGGCGAGCCTTTCACGCAAGATACTATCGCGAACCCAGTTTACAAACTGCTTGTATTTGGAATTGGTAACCTCCGTTTCATCCATCCAAAAGCCGTCTACAGAGATATCTTTCACAGGAGTCTGACGTCCCCAAAGGCTGTCTTGACGGCTCATACCCATCCTTATATATCCTCGTTTCACCATAACCATGCCGTAAGGGGCAGGTTCTGTAAACGGCTTACCTGTCCCTACACCGGTTACTTCGCCTCCTCCGCCACTCGAAAGCAGTGATTTCCCGCCGAAACAGCCCGTCAGCAAGAGTGCCGAAGCCAAGAGGCAGAGTAAGGGAAAGCCTTTTCTTATTTTCATATCTTATTGTTAAAGTATTCTTACACTTTGATGTTTATTGCGCCCTTTCTTAGCGATATCGATGTCCATCATATAACTTACAAAGAGTTCATGGCTGCCATTACCCGGATGAAGGGTAGAGGTGTACATCTCGTAGCTGTACCCCACGTGCACGCTATGAAAGCTACCACCCACAAGAACGGTAACAGAACGGGTGGGACTGTAGCCCAATCCGCCATACAGAAACCTGTTCTCGGTCTGGTAAACCAACCGTCCCGTGATGTCAGCCCTATGGGTCGTGCCGTCGGTACGCAAGAGAACGGTAGGTAGTATTTTAAGAAACGGGTTTCTTAACTTTATATTGTATCCTCCCGTTAAATAATAAACAGGCGTTATTTTCAACTCATTGTTGGTTCCGAGCTGAGGAGTGGGTGTATTGATGTGCAGTGCCGAAAGGCCGGCATACCACGTTCGATACCTATAATAGAGCCCCAACGCCATATCGAAGCTGCTTCCGTTTACCTGCATCGTGGGCAAAGCAGGGTCGTTTTGTTGACCTGCATCGAGGCGGGATCCATCGAATGTTTCGCCTAAAAAGCCTAACTGTGCGCCCAAGGCTAAGGTTCCGCCCCATAGAGGTTGATGGAACGCATATTGCAAGGTGATGCGTTGATGGGTAAACAGACCGATTTTATCGCTCATAAACGAAGCACCGGCACCATGATTTGCATTCAACAGCCTGAAAGGAGCATCGGCAGCAAGGTATGCTGTGCGTGGATTATGCTCGAATCCCGTGAAGTCAGAGGCATACGCTCCCGTGATATTGAGCTTCGATTCCTTACCGGCTGCCGCGGGATTGAAAGCCGTTTCCATGTCGAAATAGTGGCTGAATGCCACTTCATACTGTGCCTTTGCACCAGCAGAGACCAGCAACCAAACGGTAATTATATGGACAATACGTTTCAACACATAAGAGATAACGCCCTCTTTTCGCTTTTATTGTAAAACAGCGCGAAGCATCCTGCATTTTCATCTCTCGTTTTTCATGTCCTTATATAAATAAGGTGTGAAAATGTTTGACAAGGCAGGCGTATAAAAGCAACGAGGAACAAGGGTATCTTCCGACACCCTTTTCCCCGTATTGGTTTTGCTTTCAGGTATTGCAAAGATTGTTTGCGACACCTTAGAAACTGTCGGTTTACGACAATACTTTCAGTTCTTTACCCACTTTGATGAAAGCCGCAATACACTTGTCGAGCTGTTCGCGGTTGTGGCCGGCAGAGAGTTGAACGCGTATGCGGGCTTCTCCTTTCGGCACAACAGGATAGTAGAAACCTGTTACATAGATGCCCTCTTCCAGCATCTTGGCAGCATACACCTGCGAGAGTTTGGCATCGTAGAGCATCACGGCACAGATAGCACTCTGCGTAGGCTTGATATCGAAACCTGCGGCCATCATCTTCTCGCGGAAATAATTCACATTTTCCACCAATCGGTCGTGCAGTTCGTTGCTTTCTTTCAGCATCTTAAACACCTCGATACTTGCGCCGATGATACATGGAGCCAAAGAGTTGGAGAACAGATAGGGGCGACTTCTCTGCCTGAGAAGGTCGATAATCTCCTTTCGTCCCGTAGTGAATCCACCCAAAGCGCCGCCGAATGCCTTGCCCAATGTTCCCGTATAAATGTCTATGCGACCGTAAGTCTTGCACAACTCGCTCACTCCGTGACCCGTAGCTCCTACCACTCCGGCCGAGTGAGACTCGTCTACCATCACGAGCGCATCATACTTTTCTGCCAAATCACATATCTTATCCATCGGTGCTACGTTGCCATCCATGGAGAAAACTCCATCAGTACAAATGATGCGGAAGCGCTGTTGCTGCGCTTCTTGCAGACATTTCTCCAACTCGGCCATATCTGCATTGGCATAGCGATACCGTTTTGCTTTGCACAAACGCACACCATCAATGATAGAGGCGTGGTTCAATGAGTCTGAAATAATCGCATCTTCTTCTGTGAAAAGCGGCTCAAACACACCGCCATTGGCATCGAAACACGCCGCATAAAGTATGGTATCTTCTGTTCGGAAGTACTCGGAAATGGCCTTTTCCAACTCCTTATGACTGTCTTGTGTGCCGCAGATAAAACGCACCGATGACATACCGAATCCTCTGGTTTCCATCATTTTGCGAGCTCCTTCTATCAATCTCGGGTGATTGGAGAGCCCTAAGTAGTTGTTTGCACAAAAGTTCAGCACTTCTTTTCCCTTTACTCGGATAGCCGCCTGTTGCGCACTTTCTATGATGCGTTCTTCCTTATAAAGTCCGGCTTCCTTGATTTCAGCCAGTGTACGGCTGAGGTGTTCTTTCATTTTTCCATACATAAGATTTAAAATTTTGTGGGTTATTGATGCAAAGTAAGTGATAATTTTTGAGACCACCGTGATTTGATTACGTTTTTTAAAACCACATTTCACTTTTAAACTATTTTAATTCCCGATCTTCATAATTTAGCGAAAAAAGTGCTTATTTTGCAGACAAATTCTATCTTATCTCTATTTTATATGAAAAATATTTTAGTTATCGGCTCAACAGGGCAAATCGGTTCTGAGCTGACAAACGAGTTACGAAAACGTTATGGCAATGACCATGTTGTAGCAGGTTACATCCACGGGGCTGAGCCTACCGGCGAATTGAAAGACGGAGGCCCGTCGGCTGTGGCCGATGTGACCGACCCTCAGGGTATTGCAACTGTGGTACGCGACCATCATATCGATACCATCTACAACTTGGCAGCCCTCCTTTCCGTCGTTGCAGAATCCAAACCACGCTTAGCATGGAAAGTGGGCGTAGACGGATTGTGGAACATTCTCGAGGTGGCACGTGAGCAGCAATGCGCCGTTTTCACACCCAGCTCCATCGGTTCGTTTGGCATCGATACCCCCCATGATAAGACTCCGCAAGACACTATCCAACGTCCGTGCACCATCTATGGCGTTTCCAAGGTCACAACAGAGCTGCTCAGCAACTATTATTACAGCAAATACGGCGTGGATACGCGTGCTGTCCGCTTCCCCGGCCTCATCTCTTATAAGACGCTACCCGGCGGAGGAACCACCGACTACGCAGTAGACATCTATTACAGCGCGGTAAAAGGCGAGACATTTACTTGCCCTTTGCGCAAGGGAACCTATCTCGACATGATGTACATGCCCGACGCTTTGAATGCCGCCATTCAGCTGATGGAAGCCGACCCCTCGCGTTTGGTACATCGCAATGCGTTCAACATCGCCTCCATGAGCTTCGAACCGGAAGACATTTACCAAGCCATCAAACGTTATAAGCCCGATTTCAAAATGGTCTACGACGTGGATCCGCTCAAACAGGGCATTGCCGAAAGTTGGCCAAACAGCATGGACGACTCCTGCGCCCGTAAGGAATGGGATTGGAAACCCTCGTTCAACCTCGACAGCATGACCAAAGATATGCTGGAGAAATTGGCCATTAAACTCAACGTATAGATTGTTGTAATGCGCTCGCCCCACACCTGTCGCCCCATGGCAGACAGACGGGCAACACCGTCCTTGCATGCAACGAAGACACCGAACGTAACATCCTATTATACAATAGGATAGACAGCCGTTTCCAAAAGCTATGCTCTTACCCTTTTAAAACATAGCTTTTACGCCCTTGGAGCTTAGCTTTCACATGCTGAAAGCTAAGCTCTTTGCATTTCATTGCTCACCGCTCATTGCACAATGGCTGTTTGAGCGCTATCGCGCAGACAACAGACAAACGTAGGAAAGCAGGTCTCGTGCAGATTCCCGACTGAGCTTTTACCTTGTAAAACCTTTCCAAAGTCGAAAAAATATTGTAGCTTTGCCGAGAGAAGCCCTCAACATCTATACCCTATGGAGCAACTTCTGCACTATGTATGGAAACACAAACTCTTTCCGCTTCATGAGCTTTTTACCCACAACGGGCAAGCCGTGGACGTGATAGATACCGGCTTGCACAACACCGATGCAGGCCCCGACTTCTTCAATGCCAAAATAAGAATCGGCGACACGCTGTGGGTGGGTAACGTGGAAATTCACGACCGCCCCGACGATTGGTACCTGCATGACCATGAGAAAGATACGGCCTACGACAATGTGGTGCTGCACGTGGTGGGTGAAACGGGTGCTCCCGTCTTTACAAAAGCCGGTCGGGAACTGCCGCAACTCGTGCTTCCGATACCGGAAACCATTGCCCGCAACTATCGGGAGCTGATTGCCGAAGACCGCTTCCCTCCCTGCCACAGGCTTATTCCCTCGCTCAGCAGATTGACCCTACACAGCTGGATGGCCTCACTCCAAGCCGAACGATTGGAACGAAAGACAGCCGACATCCTGCAAAGACTCTCACAAGCCGGCGGCGATTGGGAGAAAACATATTTCGTTACCTTAGCACGCAACTTCGGCTTTGGTATCAACGGCGAGGCGTTTGAGCAGTGGGCATGGAACATTCCCTTGTCGGCGGCCGCACATCATCGCGACCATCAACAGCAAATAGAGGCTCTTTTTATGGGACAGGCCGGACTCCTGACACCTGAATCAGTGACGGAAAAACACAGAGAAGCAACCCTGACAGAAGAATATTTCTTACAGTTAAAGACGGAATACGCCTTTCTGACACGAAAATTCCATCTCTCGCCCATGTCGTTTAAGCTGTGGCGATTCCTCCGTTTACGTCCTCAAAACTTCCCATATCTGCGCATTGCCCAGCTTGCAGCACTCTACTGTAAACACCGGACGAGTTTGCGCAAACTGTTGGAATGTACCGATGTAAAAGCCTTGGAACAGCTCTTCGAAATTCATGTCTCGCCCTATTGGGAAACGCACTACAGCTTCGGCGCTGCCGGTACACGGCAACAGAAGCGGCTCTCGGCAGCCTCGCTCCGGCTGTTGCTCATCAACACCGCCATTCCCACCCTCTTTGCCTATGGTCGCAGCACGGCGCAAGAGGCATTATGCGTCCGTGCTTTCGACCTTCTCGACGGGTTACAAGCGGAAAACAACCATATCGTGAGGATGTGGAAAGCCTGCGGACTGACGGTGAAAACAGCTGCCGACAGTCAAGCACTTATACAATTAAAGCGCGAATATTGCGAGAAAAAAGACTGTCTAAGATGTCGCATCGGTTATGAGTACTTAAAACGGAAAGCATGACAGCTCTCCCGCCTTTCCGTCATGACCTATCTTTCACTGCCATAAAGAGAACCCGCGAGCGTGTCATTCGCAAGCAAACGCCTCCTCTCCCCACTCCTCCCGATTTCAGGAAGAAAAGCTAAAAATCCCCCGTTTTACTTTGTTCTTTCCCCATTTTTTCGGATATTTGCAGAAAGAATCACCCCGACTATCCCGACAACAACGACGTACCAACAAACCATATTGATATGAAAGAAATAGTAAACAAGGTATATTACGTAGGTGTAAACGACCGACACAAGGCTCTCTTCGAAGGTCTTTGGCCATTGCCGAACGGCGTTTCATACAATTCTTATCTCATTGATGACGACAAGGTCTGTTTAATCGACACGGTGGAAGTAGATTTCTTTGTGCAATTCATGGAGAATCTGCGCGAAGTAATCGGCAATCGACCCGTCGACTACATTGTTATCAATCACATGGAGCCCGACCATAGCGGTTCGTTGTCTCTCATACGAAAGTATTATCCCAATGTTCAGATTGTGGGAAACAAGAAGACTTTCGACATGCTCAAAGGTTTCTACGACATAGAAAGCGGAACGGTGGAGGTGAAAAACGGCGATACGCTGGAGTTAGGACACCACACTTTAAACTTCTTTATGACACCTATGGTGCATTGGCCGGAAACCATGATGACCCTCGACACTACTGCCGGAACACTTTTCTCGGGAGACGCTTTCGGATGTTTCGGGGCTTTGAACGGCGGCATCATCGACAAAGACATCGATTGCAGCTCATTCTGGTTGGAGATGGTACGCTACTATTCCAACATCGTAGGTAAGTATGGCACGCCCGTTCAGAATGCTTTGAAGAAACTGAAGGATGTTTCATTCGATTACATCTGTTCCACCCATGGCCCCATTTGGCATGAGCACATCGAGCGCGTCGTAAGCCTTTACGATGCCATGAGCAAGTATGAAACGGAAGAAGGCATTGTTATCTGCTACGGAACGATGTACGGCAATACCGAAAGAATGGCCGAAACAATAGCCTGTTCGGCAAGTGAGGCAGGCATCAAGAATATCGTTTTATACAATGTATCTAAGACCCACCACTCTTATATCATCAGAGATGTGTTCCGTTACAAAGCTCTTATCGTGGGCGCGCCTACCTATAATACGGGGCTTTACCACGAAATGGATGTTCTGCTCAGTGAGATGGCCAACAGAGACATCAAGCATCACCTCCTTGGATGGTTCGGAAGTTACGGTTGGGCGGGCAAAGCTGTGGCCAAGATAAAGGAATGGAACGACAACGAACTTCACTTTGAAGTCGTAGGAGAGCCTGTGGAAATGAAACTCGCGATGAATGATGAGGTAAAAAAACAATGTGAAGCATTGGGCAAGGCTGTAGCCGACAGACTTCTCGCAGATAGAAACTAACCATCGGGGGACGGGCTTTCACGGCTCGCCCCCTTTCTGATTGTCATACTATGAAAAAGGTAAAAATCGGACTTTTGGGACGTATTGTCATCGCCATCATCCTCGGTGTGGCCATGGGGTATGTGCTCCCGATGCCTTGGGTGCGGCTCTTTGTCACTTTCAACGGCATCTTTAGTCAGTTCTTGGGGTTCATGATACCCCTCATTATCGTAGGTCTTGTAACGCCGGCGATAGCTGAAATCGGTCATGGAGCAGGCAAGATGCTTCTTGTTACCGTAGCAATTGCGTATATAGATACTGTGGTGGCGGGCATGCTCTCTTATTTTACGGGGGCAGCATTCTTTCCTTCCCTCGTGAGCGCAAGCACCTCCGGACTTGCCGCCATGCAGAAATCAGCTCCTATCGAACCGTTTTTTACAGTCAATATACCAGCCATACTCGATGTCATGAGTGCCCTCGTGTTCTCTTTCATTGCAGGTTTAGGCATCGCATACGGCAATTTGAAGACCTTGAAGAACGCAAGCAATGAGTTCAAACACATCATAGAAAAAAGCATCGAACAAGCAATCATCCCCTTGTTGCCGCTGTATATCTTCGGTATCTTTCTCAATATGACCGTCAGCGGTGAAGCTTTCCGCATCATTAGTGTGTTTGCCACCATCATCGTAGTTATCTTTGCGCTTCATATCTTTGTGCTCCTCTACCAATATATTATAGCAGGTGCCATTGTGAAGAAGAACCCTTTTAAGCTGCTTTGGAACATGCGGTCGGCTTATCTCACAGCTCTCGGCACCTCATCGTCGGCCGCAACCATCCCCATCACTTTGAAACAAACTGTGAAGAACGGAGTTTCCGAAGGCGTGGCAGGCTTTACTATCCCCTTATGTGCTACGGTTCATCTCTCCGGATCTGCCATGAAAATCACTGCTTGCGCCTTTACCATCATGTTGTTGCAGGGCATGGAACACTCGTTTCCTCTCTTTCTGCACTTTGTAATGATACTTGCTATCTTTATGGTGGCAGCTCCGGGGGTGCCGGGAGGTGCTATCATGGCGGCGTTAGCTCCGCTTAGTTCCATCTTAGGCTTTGGAGCTGAGGAACAAGCACTCATGATTGCCCTCTATATAGCTATGGACAGCTTCGGTACAGCCTGTAATGTGACGGGCGACGGAGCCATCTCGCTCGTGGTAAACAGACTGTTTGCCAAACATAAAAGCGAAGCCGACAATAGCTGACGGCTTCGCTTCTACGCGCTGAAACCTTGGCTTCTCTGCCATAAGAAGCAAAGGCGGAATCTGCGTTTTATCACCTATCATACCTGAAAACGCTATCAACAGATGGATGGAATGAAAGCTCTCTTCGCCTTTCTACTGTTGCTCTTCGGAACAGGAGCCATGCGAGCACAAGACGAAAACGATTGGCAGACACTCTATCATGCACTGATGGAAACGGAAGAAGGTGCAGAGCCTGCTGATGAAACGGTGTATGAAGTGCTCTCCGATTTGGCCGATCATCCGCTGAACATCAACACCGCCACTCGCGAAGACTTAGAACGCATACCTTTCCTCAACAGCTTTCAGATTGCCGACATCATGGAATATCTGTACAAATACGGAGCCATGAAGACGCTGGATGAACTCATTCTCATTCCCTCTCTTGACCGGTTACAATGTCGGTTGCTTCCTTTCTTCTGCAGGGCAGGCAGCCGTGAGCGTCCGCCGCTACCCTCTTTGAGCAAGATATGGCAGTATGGACACAGCCAACTCTCCACAACCGCCCGCATACCGCTATACACTCGCCGAGGCGATAGGCAGGGTTTCTTAGGCTATCGCTACAGACACGACCTCAGATACCTATTCCGCTACACGCAGAAAGTGCAGTTAGGAATCGTCGGAGCACAAGATGCGGGCGAGCCGTTCTTTGATAGGGGCAACAGAAAAGGATATGATTTCTATTCGTTTTATTTGAGTTTACAAGACATCGGGCAATTAAAAGCCTTCACCATAGGTAGGTATCGCGTGTCGTTCGGTATGGGATTGGTGGCCAATACTGACTTCGGTATGGGTAAAACGATGATGTTGGCCATGTTAAGCAGAAGCCGTAACAGCATCAGAGGACACGCTTCACGCACCGAAGCTGACTATTTGCAGGGCGCAGCGGCAACAGTTACCCTCATGAAAGGCCTTGATGCGAGTTTGTTCCTATCCTATCGGGACATTGATGCTACGCTTTCTTCCGACGGCAGCACGATTTCTACTATATTGAAGACGGGCTATCATCGCACAACAACTGAAATGGAACGACACAACAATGCAACGCAATTCGTGGCAGGGACACACTTTCGCTATTTCAACAGCGGATTCCACGTAGGCGTTACAGGGCTTTTTACATCGTTCAACAAGCCATTGCGTCCCCATGTCGCACAGCTTTTCCGACAGCATCGACCATTGGGAAGACGATTCGAGAACGTCGGTCTCGACTACGGATACGCCACTTCGCGCATTCATCTCAATGGTGAGACGGCCATCACAGGCTGTGGCAACGTGGCAACGCTTAACTCCGCCACTGTCAAAGCTTCTTCCTCACTGTCGATAACTTTGCTTCAACGGTTTTATTCCTATCGGTATCAGGCTTTATTAAGCAGGAGTTTCAGCGACGGAGGTGTGGTTCAAAACGAAAGCGGCATATATATCAACACCCATTGGGATGCCTCTCGGCGGCTGTTGCTCGACTTTTATTCCGATTACGCTTACTTCCCGTGGCCTCGTTATCAAGCCTCCCGCGCCTCGCAGGCATGGGATGAGATGGCATCGGCCACGCTTTCGTATCGCGATTGGACGCTTTTCGCACGATACAGGCTGAGAATTCGGGAGAAAGATAACGAGCAGAAAACCGATCTGATTTGCCAAACAGAACATCGGGGACGCATCTATGCCACATGCGAAACCGACCGATGGAGCATAAAGACCCAAGCAGATATTGCGCTGACAAGCTACAAACGACGAAGCAACGGATGGATGTTTAATCAAACCGGCTCATTGATTGTTGCACCATGGCTCACGATACATGCCAACATCGGCTATTTCCATACCCGCGATTACCAAAGTCGCATCTATTTGTATGAGCATTCCATGCCCCGTACTTTCAGTTTCCTGTCATTTTATGGGCAAGGTATGCGCTACGCATTGTTTGTCTCTTCCACCCTCGGCACTCACTTCTCGTGGAAAGCAAAGGCAGGGGTTACCAACTATTTCGACCGCAACCACATCGGCAATGGTCTGCAGCGAATCGACCACAGCTCAATGGCCGATGTGGAAGTGCACCTGAAATATAAATTCTAAGATAAATTCAAAGCTGCTATTTCCTGCCATAGAGGATACCCGTACCTGGCATCAGCCACGGTGCACGGAATATTTTCGGGAAGAGATCGGTAAGTTCCAGATGGGCGATATAGGTGATTTCACTGATTCCTTCAGCTTTCAGCTCATTGACAAAGGCCTGCATATCGCCGTAAAGAGAGGATCGGGAAAAGAGGTCGATGAAAGCAAATGAGCCGCCTTTCCTTACCACGCGCAAGGCTTCCCGTACCACTTTTTGTTTCTCCGGCTGTGTTCTCACCTCATGGAAAACAAAGTTACTCACGGCAGCATCGAAGGTTTCATCGTCAAAATCCAATGCAGCAGCGTCGCCCTTTTGAAACTTCATGCGGTTTATCACTCCTTCAATTGTAGCGTTTCGCTCGCATTGCGCCTGTGCATAGTTCCATCCTGCACCCCAATAATCTATGCCCGTAATCCGAGCTTGGGGAAATCTCAAGGCGCAACGGATACTCAATGCGCCTGCTCCACATCCTATATCAAGGAGTTGTCCCTCACCATTCCAAGGGAGTTTGCTCACGAGATACTCGTGAATCTTGCCCATTACGCCGCCTCCTTTGAAAGAGAAAGCATAACGACAGAGCTGCATGTGGACGGTAAAAGCCAAGGCAAGGAGGAAAAAGAGGCATGCGACAGAAGGGCACAATAGACTTTCCGTCATCACGAACAGCAAGATGGTTGCAAGCAGAAGTACAGCCGAAGTTCCGTAGAGCATGAGCATGAACGGCATGGGAATCCAATTTCCGAAATCTGTTTTTTCGTTGAATAGCGTTTTCATTGTGGTAAAGGTTTAGATAATTGTTCACGAAACAGGGTGTCCAACGTGGCAAAAATAGGCATTTCTGCTATGCTGCGCAATACCTAAAACAGGTGATTTGGCATATAAAAAGATGGAAACAAGAAAAGGGAACGAGGCGATACAGCCTGCGTTCCCTTTCGTCATGCGATATGTGATGTGAGGTTTATTTCACTACCATCACAAGATATTTGCTGGTACTCCAGAAGATTTGGGGGTTACTGATACGCAAAACGTACTGTCCATTGGCATCTTTTTCCAGCGTGTAGCTACCCGATGGATGTGTGGTAAGCAACTTCGCCCACTTAGAATAGAGCTTTATCTCCTTATCGATGCGTATGTCTATCTTTGTAAAATAGTTCTTGTTGAAGTTTGCCTGCAACACTTTGCCGTCTACATAGATGCGTTGCTCTTTGAGTTCTTTCTTCGTTCCGAAGACAAACCATGCCGTATTGAGTTGTTTATCCTGATTATTGATGGTCTGACTCTTCTGTTTGTTTTCGGCAGTTAGGCTGTTTACGTTTGAATTGAGGTTGTTTACCCGCTCGTCGAGTTCAGAGATATGGATATCTTTGGCATCAAGTTCTTCCCTCAACTTTTGCAGTTGTTGGTCTTTCTGGTCAAGTTGCTTGGTGAGATTGGCTATCGTCTCTTTCAACTGATCTCCTTTCACGGAACTTTGTCGGGCTTGTTTTCTCAGTTTCTCTATCAGCTCTCTGTTGTGTTTCATTGTCTGGGCAATGAACAGAATGTTTTCTTTCAGCTGCTGAGCCTTGTTCGTTCCCTCTCCGTCTTTTACGATAGCAACTCTATGTTCGGCCTCATTGATTTCGCGAAAGCCCTCTTGTATTTCGTTGAGGGTTGCCATCATATCGTTCATTTCGTTATCTTTCTGGGCAATAATCCTTTGCAATGAGTCCGTCTGCTGTGCGCTTTCAAGACCATCGGTCTGAGATTTCCCGTTCTTACATGCAGTAAATGCCAGCAGGCAAACTGCAAAAATCATTAGTTTTTTCATATCTTCAGGAATTAGTTTTCTGACTTTTTATATCATAACCGGCGAGGAGTATCACGATTTCTCCTTTGGGTTCATTTTCTGTGAAATGGTCTATCACCTCATTTAAGTTACCTCTTACGCTCTCCTCATGTATCTTCGAGATTTCTCGGCACACAGCGACTTTGCGGTCGAGGCCAAACGTTTCGGCAAACTGATGTAAGGTTTTCAGCAACCGATGGGGAGACTCATAAAACACCATGGTACGCTGTTCGTCTTTCAGTGCTTGGAGTCGGGTCTGCCGTCCCTTCTTTTGCGGCAGGAAACCCTCGAAGCAGAAGCGGTCACAAGGTAAGCCCGACGACACCAAAGCGGGAACAAACGCGGTGGCACCGGGCAGTGTCTGCACCGTGATACCTGCCGAAATGGCTTCTCGAACCAAGTAAAACCCCGGGTCACTGATGCCCGGCGTACCTGCATCACTAATGAGAGCTACCGTTTCTCCGGCCTTTATCCGCTCTACGATGCTGGCCGATGTGCCGTGTTCATTGAACTTATGGTGAGACAACAGCTTGTTGCGAATGTCATAATGTTTGAGCAATTTGCCCGACGTGCGCGTGTCTTCGGCCAACACGAGGTCAGCTTCTTTGAGGATACGGACGGCACGCCATGTCATGTCTTCCATGTTTCCTACCGGTGTCGGTACAATGTATAGAGTGCCCATTATATGCTATCGTAGTGCAACAGCCTTGGAAACGCTCCTTCCCAGCCATCGGACAACGGCGGGAAAAACGTCTGCTGTGGCTGATGTTTACGTGACAAATGTAGACAATTATTACCCACCGACAAAAAAAACAATTGATTCTTTGCAATTTTTAAAACGTCTTTGTACTTTTGTAAGCAAATGACAGACAACTTAACAGGCGAGACGCATCACCCCGGAAGGCTAGAAGTCATCTGCGGTTCGATGTTCTCCGGCAAGACAGAAGAGCTGATTCGCCGACTGAAAAGGGCGAAGTTCGCCCGCCAAAAGGTAGAGATATTCAAACCGGCGATAGACAACCGCTACTCGGAAGAAGACGTAGTGAGTCACGATCGCCATGCTATTCACTGCACACCGATAGACTCTTCGGCCTCCATCTTACTCCTTTCGTCGGATATAGACGTAGTGGGAATAGACGAGGCGCAGTTTTTCGACGACAATCTGGTGAGCATTTGCAACCGGTTGGCTTATCGTGGCGTGCGCGTTATCATAGCGGGACTGGATATGGATTTTAAGGGCGTGCCTTTTGGCCCTATGCCTGCCCTGTGCGCCATCGCAGATGAAGTGACCAAAGTGCATGCCATCTGTGTGAAATGCGGTGCCCTTGCCTATGTGAGTCATAGGACTGTAGACAACGAAAAGCGGGTATTGTTAGGCGAGCAAAGCGAGTATGAACCGCTTTGCCGCGAATGTTACAGAAAGGCGATGCTGCAAGAGAACCCGCAGAATGATGCTTTCGGATAGAAGAGAAGCAGAGGTGCGGCGGAAAAAATGATGGTCATACGTCTCCCGCCAACTGCCGGAACTTGAAATCAAACGTTATGCTTAACAAGAAAATCACATTCGACCGATTTATCCGCTGGGCACTGATAGCCCTGTTGGTGGTAACTGTTCTCTATATCGTGAGTTACCTTAGCAATGTTCTTCTGCCGTTTTTCGTGGCATGGCTGCTGGCCTATCTCCTCTATCCCATTGTAAGATTCGTGCAATACAAGCTGCATGTGCGGGTGCGTGCCTTAGCCATTGTCCTTTCCATGGTCGCCGTTCTCGGTCTCATTGGCGGCGTTCTCTACTTCATTATTCCGCCGATGATAGAACAGCTCGACAGACTTACCGACGTGGCCGGCCGCTATTTGAAAGACACAACCCATTCCAACAGCGTGACAGCATGGATACAACAGTGGCTGCAAGATAACCGGCATGAGATTACCCGCTTCTTTCACAGCAAGGATTTCAGCGACATTGTAAAGACAACTATGCCCCGATTGTTTGCCGTATTGGGGCAAACAGCGAGCATTGTGATGAGCATCGTAGCCTCGTTCATCACCTTATTATATATGTTCTTCATACTCTTAGACTACGAAACCCTGACCAACAATTGGATAAAGATATTCCCCCAAAAGAACCGTCCCTTTTGGAAAGAGCTGATGCACGACGTGGAACGCGAGCTGAACAACTACATACGGGGGCAGAGTTTGGTGTCTCTCATCATGGGAATCTTGTTTTGCATCGGCTTTACCCTGATTGATTTCCCCATGGGAATAGGGCTCGGCATCCTGATAGGCTTGCTGAATCTCGTGCCGTATCTGCACACATTGGCTTTGGTTCCTACTGCCATTTTAGCTCTACTCAAAGCTGCCGAAACGGGAGAGAACTTCTGGTGGGTGTTTGTTCCTGCCCTTTTGGTATTCCTTATCGTACAATTAATTTCCGACTTGGTGGTAACGCCGCGTATCATGGGTAAGGCCATGCGGCTCAATCCCGCCATTCTGCTGCTTTCTCTCTCTGTCTGGGGAGCATTGTTGGGCTTCGTCGGCCTCATCATAGCTTTGCCGCTTACCACGCTCATCATTGCCTATTGGCAACGATACGTCACCAAGGAATATACCGCCGAACAGTCTCAAAACTCCATTCATTGACCGTTTGCCATGAAATGGCTACCCCCATCAAACGTAAGAGCTATGCTTTAAGTGGATGAGAGCATAGCTTTGAGCGTGTGAAAGGATAGCTTTTACCGCGTAAAAGCATAGCTGTGATAAAGGGAAAGGTAAGTTACTGATATTCAATGGCTTTCTTTAAGCATCTTCCGAAGTAAGAAAGTGGCATTTTGGTTGTGGGCAACGCCGCGTGTTATCTTATACGGATAGACATCTGATGCACCCAATTCTATTTCAAAACAATAATTGTGGAAACGGTCGGGGCGGGTTGTTTCCAATTTTGAAAGTTCTATGTCGTGGGTAGCTATCACGCCGGTAATCGGCATTCGGGCTACTTCTTCGAGGAAAAGAAGGGAGCCGTTGAGCTTATCGAGCGAATTGGTACCCCTCAGAATCTCATCTAAGATGATGAGTGTATGCCGGTTTTTCGCCGCTTCCGATAAGAGTTGCTGCAGACGGAGCAATTCGGCGTTGAAATAAGAGATACCTTTGGTCAGGTCATCGCCTGTGCGCATGCTGCTGAACAGTGAGAAAACGGATACTGAAAGCTGGTCGGCGAAAACGCAAAGGCCGTTCATGGCGAGTATATAGTTGATGCCCAACGCCCGCAGAAACGTGCTTTTACCGGCCATGTTGGCACCGGTAATCACATAGAAATGGCCATCGGCAATGGTGAAATCGTTTTTCACAGCTTTCAATGGTGAGAGAAAAGGATGATACAATCCGCGTGCTTGATAACAAACGCTGTCGGCAGACGTGACAACGGCTGCCCGGGCTTCCGGATGTTGGTACCGAAAGGCTCCCATAGATACCAATGCCTCTATTTCGGCGACGGCTTCTATCCAAGCGATGGCTCTGCCTTGATGCCTCTGCAGCCAAGAGCGGACGCGACAGACGAGAAACAAATCGCTCATGAAAAGGGCATTGGAGAAGAACATACCTAAGACGTTGCCCCTCCGGTCGATGGCATTTAACATGCTTTCCAGCTCTTTGAAAGCGATAGGAGCATCATGCAAAAGGGCTTGAATCTGTTGGGTGCGAGGAGAAACGAATGTGGCAGCAGTGATATGCCGTATCAGTTGCACGTAAACGGTGGTCTCTCGCAGGACGTGACCTATCGTTTGCCCTGTTGTTCGCAGCGTTTTAACCGCAAGAAAGAATGAGAAACCAAACTGCAACAGTGCCCATGTGATGGGGAAAGTGGCGGTGAGCGGGGTAAAAAGACAGCATGCTGCCAAGATGAAGAATACACCGATGGATGCGTAGGCAATGATAGGAAGCAGACGATGGCGGATAATGACGGGAAAAGAAATCTGCTCCATGGCAGACAGGGCTTCCGATACTTGCTGCGAGGAAATAGAACTTGCACTGCCGTTGCCCAATGCGCAGAATGCCGAACGCCAAGTTTCTTTTGCGGAAAGTTCGTCAATGGCCTCTCGTTGCTTTTCTATCCAAGCATCGTCTCTTGCATCTTGCGCCGGCAAAGTCGTTAAATAATATGCCAAACGGTTGCTTCCTGCGGTCGTAACCGTGCGGTTGAGGCGTTGAAAGAGTGATTGGGAGCCGAAGAGGTCAAGGTCTAAAGCGAATGAATGTTGGGGATGAAGATAATGGGCGCCATCTCCAAAGGCGGAAAAATCGCCGTCTTGTGCCAGCCTCTCTGCTCTGCAAACGGTTTCTAACTTGCCTAACGCCTCTATTCGACGGCTATTTTTCGCATCGAAGAGGCGTATGCACCCATAAATAGCAAAGCAAGCGGCAGCACAAACCAGACACCAAGCACCACCGGGAACAAGCGTATAAAGGATAAGAAAGCCTATCAAGACAGCAAAAAATCCTATCTCGCCGGTCAGAAACCATCGGTTGCGATGCTTAAGACGGGCTGTTTGTACACCGATATGAGCGAGTTTGTTGTCGTAATACTGTTTGATGTCCATCAGGAAAACGTTATTGAAAAAGTCGATAACTCGTTCTTCCACGGAAAGAGAGCACCTCTGTGTTTCCGAAACCTAACGGTTCGGAACTCAGGATGCAGCGGCGACAAGGGAAAACACAAGTCAACAATCCTATCCTACCTTTGCTTCGTGGGTTTCCTGTCTTTTCTTTCTCACGAGCATACTGATGAATGATTGTTCTGCCATGTAAGAAGAGCGCACGAGCGGGGAGCTTTCTGCATTGTCGAAACCCATGCGAATGGCTGTCCGTTTGTATTCGAGGAACACATCGGGATGTACGTATTCCACCACGTCTAACTGCTTATCGCTCGGTTGCAGATACTGCCCGATGGTTATCATGCGGCATCCTGCGTCGTAAGCCTCTTGCAAAAGTGTGTTCACCTCTTGCTGTGATTCACCTAATCCCACCATGATGCCGGTCTTGGTGAGGAAGCCTTGTTGGGCAATCTCTTGGAGAACGCCTAAACTATTGCGGTAAGTGGCGCGGTAACGGACGCTCGGTGTGAGCCTTTCCACTGTCTCCAGATTGTGTCCGACGATGTCGGGAGCGGCATTGAGTACGGTCTGTAACTCGGTGCCCCGATAGTCGGGAATGAGTACTTCGATAATGACGTCGGGACAAGCCTTGCGTATCTCGCGGATGGTCTCTGCCCAATGAGCGGCTCCCTTGTCGGGTAGGTCGTCGCGATCTACAGAGGTGACGACGCAATGTCTCAACTCCATGGCTTTCACACTTCGTGCAATCTTCACCGGTTCGTGAGGGTCGGGGGGCAGCGGATGGCCTGTTTGTGTGGCGCAAAAGCGGCAGGCACGCGTGCAACGGTCGCCTAATATCATGAAAGTGGCTGTCCCGCTTTTCCAGCAATGCCCTTTATTAGGGCATTTCCCACTGCTGCAAATCGTGTGCAGATTGTTTTCTTCGAGGGTTTTCTCTACGAAGCCATATTTATCTCCGCCTTCTATCTTGGTGTAAAGCCATTTGGGTTTCCGCAGATAGGGACGTTTTTGTTTCTTTTGTTCTTCCATTATATGGTGGTTAGGTAGGGTAGATTGCACCTTTCCCGCTCATGTTTCAATGACCGGCAAGAGGGTTGTCTGTGCGGCAAAGGTAAGGTTTTTCACGTGATTGGCAAAGACAAAAGGCTTTAATTTTCGGGAGGTGATGCTTTTACAGGTTTCCCATGACAATATGCCGGTAATTCGATTATTTCTTGTAAGTTTGCAGCGATAACGACCCTTAAGCACAGAAAAAATGGAATACAGAAAGACCTTTCCCGACGTTATGGCAGGTAAGAAGATATTATATGTACACGGATTCTGCTCATCGGGGCAGTCGGGAACAGTACATCTCTTACGTACACTGCTGCCGAACACTGTTGTGATAGCTCCGGATTTGCCCTTGCATCCCGAAGAAGCCATGACATTGCTCCGAGAAACATGTGCTATAGAGAAGCCCGACTTGGTGATTGGGTCGTCGATGGGCGGCATGTATGCCGAGATGCTCTATGGATTCGACCGCATCTTGGTGAATCCCGCGTTTGAAATGGGCGACACCATGACGCACCACGGCATGTTAGGAAAGCAACAATTCCTCAATCCCCGTCGCGACGGCGTGCAGGAATTTATCGTAACAAAGGCATTGGTCAAAGAATATAAGGAGATAACCGAACAGTGTTTTGCAAAGGTTGATGAAGTCGAAAGGCAACGCGTCACGGGGCTGTTTGGCGACAAAGACCCGCTGGTAGACACCTTTGAATTGTTCAATAGCCACTATCCCAATGCCCTGCATTTCCACGGAGCGCACCAATTACTTGACCGAGTGGCCGTGCATTACTTAGTGCCTGTCATCAGACAGATAGACGACAGACAGGAAAAACGCGAGCGTCCTGTGGTGTATATCTCGCCGACCGCACTGAGAGACGAAGCGGGAAAGGCACGTCCAAGCATGTATAAGGCTTATGAAGCTTTGCTCGAACATTATCGGGTGTATCTCGTTGCACCCGCTCCCACCAACCATCATGCGGCCATCGGCGAGTTTCAATGCTGGACGGAAGAAGCATTGAGCACACCAGCCCACGACCATATCGTGTTCACCAACTGTCGTTCGCTGCTCTATGGCGATTACCTGATAGACACGACGCCCTGCACCGAGTTTCTTGGCACAGTGCTCTTGCTTGGCAGCGACACATTCAAGACATGGGACGACCTCATTGTTTACTTTGAGAGACTTGGCGGACAATGACCGGCCGGCTCACCTTGTTTCTGTTGAAAACAAGGTTGATTCAAGGGTGGTACTCCTTTAATAATCGACTTTCTCTGCACTCTCTTCCCACATGCGAAAAGCGTTCTTGGCCTCTTCGGACAGCAAAAGCTCCATCTGCTTCTGTCTCTCTTGCGGGCGAAGCGGCATCTCAAGATAGATGAAGTCATCGTCGAAGCCTATGCGGGCAGCGTCTTTTCTGTCGTTGGCGTAGTATATCTTATCGAGATGTGCCCAATAGATAGCCCCAAGACACATGGGACAAGGTTCGCAACTTGTATAGATTTCACAGCCACTCAGGTCGAATGTACCTAATTTCCGTGAGGCCTTGCGTATCGCATTCACCTCTGCATGGGCAGTAGGGTCGTGGTCTTTGGTCACGCTATTTGCCCCTTCGGCAATGATTTCGCCATCTTTCGCTATGACAGCACCGAAAGGTCCTCCTCCGTTCTTCACGCTTTCTTCACTCAGCGCAATAGCTTTGCGCATCAATTCTTCTTTTTTCATTTCCTTGGTTTATGGTCAAGATGATACCCAATGAATTGCAAAGGTATGATAAAAGCATGGATAACCGCCATACGTTTAGGCATTTTAAACCTTAAAGTACGAGAATGTGAAGATAAATACTTACTTTTGCAATTGAATAGAACACAGACAACCGCCTATGATACAAGTAGAAGTCATCAACAAGAGCCATCATCCCTTACCGACATATGCTACGGAACAGAGTGTAGGAATGGACCTCCGAGCCAATATAGACACCCCTATCGTGCTTCGTCCTCTCGAGCGGAAACTGATACCAACCGGTCTTTTCATCGCCCTACCCAAAGGGTTTGAGGCACAGGTGAGGCCGCGCAGCGGATTGGCTCTGAAATACGGGCTTTCGGTACTCAACACCCCGGGCACTATAGATGCCGACTATCGAGGAGAGGTCATGGTATTGCTGGTCAACTTCTCCAGCGAGGACTTCGTTGTAGAAGACGGAGAACGCATTGCACAGATGGTGATTGCCCGACATGAGCAGTGCACGTTCGTGCAAGTGACACAACTCAATGAGACAGAACGGGGCGCAGGCGGCTACGGACACACCGGCATCAAATGAGAAAGAGATGATATACAGACTTCGATTCCTACCGTTCTGTTTGCTGACGGCCATCCTATTGGCAACACTCACGATGCCATTGTCGGCTAAACGCGACCGCCGACAGCAACCGTCGGATACCCTATCGGCCAACGACCGCAAGCGTTTCGACTACTTCTATCTCGAAGCCCTCAACCGTCAGACAGCCAAGCAATACGATGCGGCCTTCGACTTGCTGCGCCATTGTCTGAAAATCAACCCTCAATCGGCAGAAGCCCATTATCTGTTGGCGAGCTATTTCTACGAGCTCAAGGATGATTCGGCTGCCCTCGCCCATTTCAAACGAGCAGCGGAACTATCCGACAAGAACGACGAATACCTCGAAAAGTTAGGACAAAGCTATATCAACTCTGCCAACTACCCCGCTGCCATCGATGCCTACGAGAAACTATCCGGTGCCTATCCAGAACGTACCGACGTGCTCAACATCTTAGTACAGCTCTACCAACAGGAAAGGAACTACGCCAAGATGATTGCAACCCTGAATCGCATAGAGACCGTGGAGGGGAAAAACGAAGACATCACCTTGGCCAAGATGCGCGTCTATTCCATGCAAAACAACGATAAAGCGGCATACAAAGAGCTGAAAGACCTCTGCGAAAAGTACCCCAACGACCTGAATTACCGCGTCATGATGGGCAACTGGTTGCTGGGAAAGAAGCGCAACAAGGAGGCCTTAGCCGAATACAACGCCGTGTTGCGCAACGAACCCGACAATGTGTTGGCGCAAATGTCGCTCATGGATTACTATCGAGAGATGAAGCAAGACTCCCTTGCCAGCCAACTGCTCATCCATCTGCTGACGAGCCGTAAGACACCTATCGAGAACAAACTTACCCTCATGCGGCAGGCGATTGCCGAAAATGAGCAGAACGGCGGCGACAGCACCCGCATTCTATCACTTTTCAAACAGACACTCTCCGCCGGCCAACCCCACCCCGACATGGCAGAACTCCGTGCCGCTTACATGGCCGTAAAGCATATGCCACAGGATTCCATCGATGCCGCCTTGCACGAGGTGCTTGTTCTCTCACCCGAAAACACCAACTCGCGACTGCAACTGATACAGTCGGCTTTGAAGCGAAACGACACCGAGGGCATCATCAACCTCTGTCTGCCGGCTTTGGAATATACCCCCGACGAGATGATGTTCTACTATTTCCTCGGCATCGCCTACTACCAAAAAGGAGAAGCAGACAAGGCTTTTGATGTGCTCAGTCGTGGTGTGCGACAGATTACGCCGCAAAGCAACAAGGAGATAGCCGCAGACCTTTATGCCATCATGGGTGAGATTCTGCACGAGAAAGGCCGCAACAAAGAGGCATTCGAGGCCTACGACAGCTGCCTGCAATGGAAGCCCGACCACTATCCCTGCCTCAACAACTACGCTTATTTCCTATCCCAGACGGGCAAGAATATGGAGCGTGCCGAGCAAATGAGCTACCGCACTGTGGCTGCAGAACCCAACAATGCCACCTATTTAGATACTTACGCATGGATACTCTTCCTCGAAAAGAAATACGAAGAGGCGAAGATATACATCGACAGAGCTGTGGAGAACGATGCCGACAGCTCCGCCGTTATCCTTGAACATGCAGGAGACATCCATGCCATGACCCAAAATACCCAACGTGCCGTGGAGCTTTGGCAATCTGCACTGCGCCACGGCAGCAAGAGCAAAACGCTTTTGCGCAAGATAAAACTCAGGAAATACATCAAAGAATCAACCCAATGAAGCATCTATCAGTCATACACGCAACAGTTTTCCTCCTACTCCTCTCCGCCTGCGGAGTAAAGAAATCCCTCGCCAAAGAGGGAGGCGCCATCCCTACAGGGCAAACCCTGAAGACCGAAGATACCGAAGCCGTGCAGAAACTCACCTTTGTGCAAAAGGTATCAGATAATGCTGTTTATGCTAAAAATATCTCTTCGAGCATCGACTTCCGCATACAAGGAGACGGGAAAGATATCTCCGTAGCTGGCCGGATATACATGCGAAAAGACGAGGTGATACGCATCCAGCTCACACCGTTAGGGCTTATCGAGGTGGGACGCATAGAACTGACACCCGACTACGTGCTCATCGTCGACCGCATACACAAGGAATACATCAAGGCAGACTACCATCAGGTAGATTTCCTGCGCGATAACGGTCTCTCTTTCTATAGCCTTCAGGCACTGTTCTGGAATCAACTGTTTGTGCCCGGGGCGCAGACCTTGTCGTCCGAACTGCTGAAGCGATACGACGTAGACCTGCATACTACGGGAAATTACAGTCCCATCACCCTCAAAAACGGCGACATCGCTTTCCGTTGGGATGCTGATAAGAACAACGCACGAATAGATGCGGCCGCCATCAGCTACCGCCATGCACAGCATGGAACAGCTGCATTGGACTGGACGTATACCGACTTTCGCCCGCTTGGCGTGAAGCTCTTTCCCGTCAAACAAAGTATAGCTTTCGCCACTTCGGCACTGAAAGACAGCAAACAAGTCCGCATTGACATCGACATGGGCTCCCTCAATACCCGCGACGATTGGGAAACCCACACCCAATTATCGCCCAAATACAAACAAATAAGCCCCGAAGATGTATTACAAAAGATACTGAGTTTGTAAATGAAACGCTACATCCTTCTCCTCTTTCTTCTTGCGCTGACCCTCGCCCCCTCGGCACAGACGCGCAAAAAAACACCCGTCGCAAAGCCTACAACAGCCACAAAGACGAAGGTGACCAAGAAAAATGTACCGGCAACTAAGGGCAAAAAGGCGACAACTAAGGGTAAAATGACGGCCGACGCAAGCTACAACTCCATTAAAAACCTCCAGAAACAACGTACACAGATACAGCAGAAAATCAAACAACAGGAGCAGGCGTTACGTGCCAATCAGGCCGATGTGAAGAAGCGTTTACAAGGATTACTCGTCATCAACAGTGAGATTGACCGCCGACAGAAGAATATTGAGGACATCCACAAAGATATTCGTACAATAGAAGGAAATATAGGCATACTGAAAAGCCAGCTGCAAACGTTGGAAAACGAATTGGCAGACCGCAAGGCTAAATACGCCAAATCCATGCAATATATGGCCAGGCACCGCAACGTGCAAGACAGACTCATGTTCGTTTTCAGTGCCAAAAACCTCACACAGATGTATCGCCGTATGCGATTCATGCGCGAATATGCCGATTACCAAAAGGCACAAGGCGAACTTGTAAAAGTGAAACAACAGCAGATAACAGAGAAAAACACGCAACTCCAAACCGTGAAAGGAGAGAAAAACACCCTGCTCCGAAAAGGAGAAAAAGAGCATGCTGCCCTGCAAGAACAACAGGTGGAACAACAGAAAGTGGTCACTTCCTTGCAGAAACAACAGAAAACCATACAAACCGTTATTGCCCAGCAACGCAAAAAAGATGCCGCCCTCAACGCACAGATAGACAAGATGATTGCCGAGGAGGTGGCACGTGCGCGTGCACGCGCCGAGGCCGAAGCTAAACGGAAAGCCGAAGCAGCGGCAGCAGCGAAACGGAAAGCAGAGGAATTGGCACGCAAGAAAGCTGAAGCCGAAGCAGCTGCCAAGGAAAATGCACGCCGCATCGCAGAGGCAAAAGCGGCCGAAGAAAAGGCGAAGAGTGAGGCACGCGCTGCTGCAAAACGCAGTGCCGAAGAGAAAACCAAAGCCGAACAACGCGCCAAAGAAGCCGAGGCAGCACGCCGCGCAGCAGAGAGAAAAGCGATGGCAGAGAAACAACGACATGCAGCAGCGGTGGCAGAGGCCAACAAAGACGTGGCAGATTCACGACAACTCTCTACGGTCGATCGCATGATGAGCGGTGGATTTGAAGCCAATAAGGGACGCTTGCCTATGCCTATCACCGGCAACTATCGTATCGTAAGCCACTTTGGGCAATACAACGTTGAGGGCTTGAAAGGCGTAACACTCGACAATAAGGGCATCAACATTCTCGGACATGCCGGTTGCGCAGCCCGCTCTATCTACGATGGCGAGGTGAGTGCTGTCTTTGGTTTCGACGGTTCGATGGTGGTCATGGTGCGCCATGGTGCCTATATTTCGGTGTACTGCAACCTGAAATCAGTCAGTGTAAGCAAAGGGCAAAAGGTGTCTACCCGCCAAATGTTAGGCACCGTGGGGAGCGACAATATCCTACAGTTCCAGCTACGACGCGAGACGGCAAAGCTTAATCCGGAGGTCTGGCTGGGCAGATAAGCCCTACCCGCTACAGATAGGCTCGCCAGCGTTTCCAAACAGGCAGGCAATAGCAAGAAATTCATAAAGGGATGGCTCGTAAGCCGTCCCTTTTTTATTCCGATTGGTCATAAGAACTCATACAGATGTCGTTTGTTCGTAGCACAGATGCCGTTTGTACATAAAAAGGTCGGCAACCGTTCTCACGGCAAATCGCATCGGTTGTGAGATTCTGTCGCACTTACAGCGCTCCATTTAGGGAAACGCCCTATACCCAGCGCTGTGCGCTGGGCTGATATGTTACGCGCTTTGCTTTGCTTCCTCTTCGTGTCAGCGAACTTCGTTTCCGCTCCGCTCCGCACAGCGAACGTTCGTTTCAGAGCTTACATTACACTTGTACCATTATAATATGGTATCGATGTGCTCTACAATGTGCCTTTTTCGAAGCTTACTCCTGCTTTATGAATGGGGAGAATATGGGGTGTGGAAATCGCGACTACACGCCATTAATGATTGAAAGGTAAGCGCTGCAAGCGCGTAACATGTCTGCCCAAGGCAACGCCTTGAGGAACGGATGTGACAAAAGCAAGAGGTGAAAGTACGAAAGATAATAGCCCAAGGTATTGCCTTGGGCTATTGCGTATTGCATTCCGCCGGTCTCTTACCCGTCGGTTACTTTTCGGCGGTCATCTACCTTACCAAACGAGGGAAAGGGATATTGCTTCAGCGGTCGAATCCTATGATACGGCGTACCTCATGCAATGTGGCAGCAGCACTCTCCCGTGCCTTTTCCGCCCCTTCGCGTGCCAGACGGTCGAGCAACGGCGTGTCGGCCATGTAGCGTGCAATCTGCTCGCGTATGGGGGTTACCGTCTTAATGATATCTTCGGCAATCTGTTTTTTTAGATCACCATAGCGCAATGTGCAGTCGTTCCATTTCTCATCGAAGTAGCGGTAAGTTTCGTCTGAGGAGCAAATACGCAGGAATGTAAAGAGATTTTCTATGACTTCGGGACGTGGGCTGTTGGGCGTTTGGGGACCATTGTCGGTAACAGCGCGCATTACTTTCTTGCTAATGGTCTTGTCGTCGTCGTGCAGATAGATGCAGTTTCCCTCGCTCTTGCCCATTTTTCCACTACCGTCGAGACCAGGTACTTTCACGGCTTCGTGACTGAAATAGTAGTTTTGTGGTTCGGGGAAAAAGTCGGTGTTGTAGATATGATTGAACCTGCGTGCACATTTCCGTGCCATTTCCATGTTCTGCTCTTGGTCTTTGCCCACAGGAACTTTCTGAGCGCGATGCTGCAAAATGTCGGCCGCCATGAGTGTAGGATAGGTAAGGAGCCCCGCATTTACGTTGTTGGGTTGTTTGCGAGCCTTCTCTTTAAAGGTGGTCACTCGCTCTAACTCCCCCAAATACATGTTCATGTTGAGATAGAGATATAGCTCCAGCGTCTCTTTTACATCACTTTGTATGTATATCGAGGCCAGGGAGGGGTCTATGCCGCAGGCCAAGTATTCGGCCAGAATAATACGTGCACTCTGTCTGATGTCGTCGGGGTTAGGGCTTGTGGTGAGGCTGTGCCAATCGGCAATAAAGAACATGCAGTCGTATTTGTGCTGCATTTCAACAAACGTCTTGACTGCCCCGAAATAGTTGCCTAAGTGAAGAAATCCTGTTGGGCGTATACCACTCACTACCTTTTCCATCATCTGAATGTCTTTTTAATGAATAATTGATGTGCAAAGATACGAAAAGCAACTGTAAAATGTGCGAAAAGAAGATGTTATCACAGCCGAAAAGATGTTTTTTCGGTCTTCGATAAAAAAAACGTCAAAAATGTTTGGTGGTTTCATACAAACCCCCTATCTTTGCAACCGCTTAGAGACGAAAGCATGGGGCGCTTAGCTCAGCTGGTTTAGAGCATCTGCCTTACAAGCAGAGGGTCGGGGGTTCGAATCCCTCAGCGCCCACTAAGGGGTGTTTCCCTGTGGCCTTTCGGGGCTGCAGGGATTTTTGTTTTTATAGACTCCTTTTGTATTAGATTACTGAACAACATAAAGACAGAAGTTCATGAAGAAAGAGAAGTTTTTTGAAACGTTGGGATGGATAGGCATGGTAACATCTATTTTGATGTATGTTTTCTACTTCCCGCAGATACTACAGAACCTTGGCGGGCATAAGGGAACATTCATACAGCCCTTCATGGCAGGTATAAACTGCACGTTGTGGGTTGGCTACGGACTGTTTAAAGAACGGCGTGATTGGCCGGTGACCATTGCGAATTTACCCGGCATCGTGTTCGGTTTTGTGGCCGCCTTTACCGCCCTGTAAATCGTTTTTGTATATTTCCTTCCTGTTTAGGAAGGCCTGCGTAAACTCTTTTTTCTGGGACAAATCCCATGAAAGAGGTCGTTTATTGTATTCTCTTTCAGTCAAGGGAACACCATGAGACCGGTATGTATGGCTACTGAATAGCAGACACGGCATTTCTCCTTTACAGATAGAAAATGTAAAGGATTATTTGTTTTCTCCAAAAAAAATGTTATTTTTGTAGAAAACTTTGGTATGGAGAACGTATCTACCCCCCACATTCGACCCTGCTTACATGAAAACGCAACGGCCGCGATGCGTAGAGGAAGCACGATAGGTGCACTTTGTATCCTTTCTTTCATTCCTTTTCTTTTTACAGCCTGTAGGCACCATTATCGCCCGGTTACACTCGAAGAACGCCACGAGATGGACAGCATCGTGTCGCGAGTGCATTCCATCGACTCAATAGTTCAACTACAAAAGCAGTTTGAAGCCGAAGGCAACCTCTTCGGAAGTGTCGTGGCTTTGCGCGAATGGGGGAAAATGCTCCGCAACAACAGCCGGTTTGACGAGTCATTGAATATTCACAGTAAAGGCTTGAAACAGGCCGAAGCCTTGGACGATACGATAGAGCGGGTACAAGCACTCAACTATATAGGTACAAACTACAGGCGATTGGGGGTGCTCGATGCTGCACAGGAATACCATTACCGTGCGCTTCGACTAAGCGACGCTTGTACAGACACGTCTTTCACTGCCCGCAAGAATCGTGTGAAATCGCTCAACGGACTGGGTAATATATACATGACGATAGGCAACTATGAGCGTGCCGACAGTGTGTTGCGGTTGGCATTGGCAGGCGAGAAAGCACTGGGTAGTGACGTAGGGCAGGCCATCAATTATGCCAATATCGGCTCCATCTTCAGGCACAAAGGACAGATAGACTCGGCTTGGGTGTACTATCGCAAGTCAATGGAACTCAACCGAAAGGCCCACAACGATATAGGCATCTCCCTTTGTCATACCTATTTCGGCGAACTCTACCAGCAACAGAAACAAAACGACAAAGCATACGCCGAATACCATACCGCCTTTGAAGGAATGAAAGCCTCGAAAGACGAGTGGCACGCTCTGCAATCACTGTTGGCACTGGCACAGATCGACCATACCATGGGCAACGATGCCCGTGCCCTCAAGACCCTGGCACAGGCGGAAGCCACCGCTACTCAGATCAAATCCAAAGAGCATCTGGCCGAAATCTATGACCTATATTATCGCATTTACGAGCAGCAAGGCGACTACCGCCGGGCATTAGCCTGCCATGTGAAAGCCACCTCGCTGCAAGACAGCGTGGTAGACATAGAGAAAATGAACCGTATACAGAATCTGAGTCTAAGTATCGAACGCAGGATGCAGACCGAAGAGATAGATCGCGTCAAACAGGAAGCTGAAGAGGAACGCGCTGCCAAACGTAGTATCCTCTATACAAGTCTTCTATTGATTTTACTGTTTGTCTCGTCGATCGCTTTCCTATTCTACTCGGGACGACTGCGTCGACGAAATCATATATTATTGAAAAAGATGAGTACACTGCGCGAGAACTTCTTCACCAACATCACCCACGAGATACGCACACCACTCACTGTGATATTGGGACTAAGCCGTGATATTACCGCTGCCGACGACACGCCCGACGACCTCAAAGAGAAATCGCGAACCATAGAAAGGCAGGGCAGTCAATTGCTTACCCTCATCAATCAGCTCCTCGATATATCGAAGATGAAGTCGGCAGTGGGCGACCCCGATTGGCAAAGCGGCAACATTGTAGCGCAGATAGGTATGACCGTGGAAAGTTTCAGGGCGTACGCAAACAGTCGGAACATCACCTTACAGTATGTGAATGACGGTGACGTGGAGACCAACTTCGTGGCCGACTATATAAATAAGGTGATGAACAACCTCCTATCTAATGCTCTGAAGTTCACACCCGAATATGGAGAGGTCACCGTGAATGTATTTCACAGAGATGGCCTCCTGCATCTGTCGGTTGCTGACACCGGCTGTGGTATCGATGCAAATAACATTACACATATCTTCGAACCCTTCTATCAAGGCACTGCATCTGGTCATACCGGTGGTACGGGTGTAGGGCTGGCACTCGTCAAACAGATTGTCGATACTTTAGGAGGTACCATCAGTGTCGACAGCGTGCCGGACAGCGGTACGACTTTTCATATCACGCTTCCCATACATAAGCCTACGAAACCGGCAAGGAAGCCGGTTGCTGTTGCTCTGCCTGTACCTGTTTCGCTCTCTACATCCGCATTGCCCGAAGACAGCGAGCTACTTGACGATGATACGCCTCGCATCCTCGTGATTGAAGACAATGCCGATGTGGCAGCCTATATCGGCAGTCGTCTCGCCGACCGATACGCTATACTCTACGCTCCCGATGGAAACGAAGGTTTGAAAAAAGCCAAGGAACTCGTGCCCGACCTCATTATTACCGACCTGATGATGCCGCATACCGATGGTTTGGAGGTCTGCCGACAGGTACGCGATGACGAGATTATCAACCATGTGCCCATCATCGTTGTCACAGCAAAAATAACCGAAGCAGACCGCGTAGCGGGACTGCAGGCCGGTGCCGATGCCTATTTGGCCAAACCATTCAATAGCGATGAACTGCGCACTCGCGTTGAGAAACTGTTAGAACAGCGGAGACTCCTGCGCGAGAAGTACGCCCAATCCGAGAGCAGCGGGCATGATGCCACACCTCAGAATGATGCCGACAGACTATTTCTGACCAAAGTTACCGACCGCATCTACCTGATGCTCAACCAAGGGAAGGATTTTGATGTAGAGATGATTGCTGCTGCCATGTGTATGAGTGGCCGACAATTCCACCGAAAGATGACCGCACTTACCGGTCATACGCCCAAGGCTTTCTTGCAACGTGTCAAAGTGAGCAAGGCTCGTCGTATATTAACCAAGACACCGACACGGAATTTCAGCGAAGTGGCTACCCTATGCGGGTTCAACGATTACTCCAGCTTTGTGCGTACCTTTAAGCATGTTTGCAGCATTACACCGACACAATTTGTACGTGAGTTGGAAGAGCAAAGAGAGTAGAAAGGGTACATATTGATGATGAAAGGGGATAAGAACCGAAGCAAGCGGGCGAGAAATAGGCGACAGTAGTAAAAAAGGACGTTTTTATTTTGCATACTGTCTAATTTACAGTACCTTTGCCATCTCATAAGAAAACGGCAAACGAAGATGAAGATAGCATTGATAGGCTATGGGAAAATGGGTCGGCTTGTGGAGCAGGTAGCGAAGCGTCGGGGGCACGAAATCGTATGTATCATTGATGTAGACAACGCTGATGCCTTTGAAAGTGCCGCCTTTTCATCGGCCGATGTAGCTGTGGAGTTCACCACCCCGCAGGCCGCTTATGGTAACTATATGAAGGCTTTTGCACGCGATGTGAAAGTGGTGTCGGGTTCCACGGGCTGGATGGCAGAGCATGGTGCCGAAATACGCAGGATGTGCAACGAAGAGGGCAAGACGCTGTTCTGGTCTTCCAATTTTTCCATCGGCGTGGCTTTATTCTCTGTTGTCAATCGGTATCTGGCGCAAGTTATGAACGGTTTCCCCGAGTACGACGTTCGAATAGAGGAAACCCACCATATGCACAAGCTCGATGCGCCGTCCGGTACCGCTATTACCTTGGCCGAAGACATTATCAATACCCTGCAAAGGAAAGACCGGTGGGCAAAAGGCCTGCAGCGAAAGGCCGACGGAACGGTGGAGGGAAGCAACGAAATGCCCCGCAATGTGCTATCCATTGAGAGTATTCGCCGCGACGAAGTGCCCGGCATCCACCGTATCATCTACGACAGCATAGCCGACAGCATCATCCTTACCCACGATGCCCACAACCGCGAAGGCTTTGCCTTGGGTGCGGTGTTGGCCGCCGAATACACGCAAACCCACGACGGACTGCTCACCATGAGCGACCTCTTTAGGTTCTGATACCCCTCCGCAGGCCTCTGTCTCAGGTTCTGCAACCACTGAAATACTGCAGCGAATGCCGCATTCATCATTAAGAAAACAACTGTAAAAGATGAAAAAAGAAACTGTAAATCCCAAACGACAATGGATAAAGTTTGCCATTGTCATCGTCTTATATCTCACTTTCCTGCTATGGGTCGAGAGTTGGTGGGGCTTATTGGTCGTACCTTTTATATACGATGCATACATCTCGAAGAAAATAAGGTGGCAATGGTGGAAAGACGCAGAGACACCCGTGCGATTTCTGATGAGCTGGGTAGATGCCCTTGTCTTCGCCTTAGTGGCTGTCTATTTTATTAACTTGTACTTTTTTCAGAACTTTGTCATACCCTCTTCTTCACTTGAGAAGAGCTTGCTTACGGGAGACTACCTCTTTGTAAGCAAACTCAGTTATGGTCCGCGTATCCCCCAAACCCCGCTTACTCTCCCACTTACACAACATACCTTGCCCCTGCTGGGCTGTAAATCCTATATAGAATACCCACACTGGGACTATCGCCGCGTGAAAGGATTGGGCAAGGTGAAGCTCAATGACATCGTCGTATTCAACTTCCCTGCGGGAGATACCCTTGTAAATGATGAGCGCTGGGCTGCGCAAGACTACTATCAGATGGTCTACTCTTTCGGCTACCAACTCTCCGCCCCTACGCAAGTAAATCCGGCCAAACTGCCCCCGGTGCAGCAACGTGCGTTCTTCGATAAGCTCTATGCTACGGGGCGCGCCTATATAGAACAGCATCCCAACGAATATGGAGACATCATTACACGACCTACAGACCGTCGCGAGAACTACGTGAAACGCTGTGTCGGCTTGCCCGGACAGACACTTCAGATAAAAAACCGTATCGTTTACCTCAACGGAAAGGCCAACAAAGAGCCCGAAAACGTGCAGTACACTTACTTCGTGAAGTTGAAGCAAAACCTGCCCGAAGACCTGCTGAAAGAACTGAACATCAGCATAGAAGACCTGACGAGCCTCAATCAAAACGGGTATATGCCGCTGACGAAACACGCCCTGCAGGTATTGAGCGCGAGGAAAGACCTCGTTCAGAGCATCCAACTCAATACAGATGCCACTACAGGAGACCTCTATCCCCTCAATGCTGTCACAGGCTGGACGCGCGACAACTACGGACCGATTTGGATTCCGGCCAAGGGTAAAAGCGTTGCCCTCACCCTGAGCAACCTACCTCTCTACGAACGCCCCATTAAGGTATATGAGGACAACGACTTACAGGTGCGTAACGGAAAGATTTTCATCAACGGGAAAGAGGCGCATTCCTATACTTTCAAACTCGATTATTATTGGATGATGGGCGACAACCGCCACAATTCGGCCGACTCCCGCTATTGGGGCTTCGTGCCCGAAGACCATATCGTAGGTAAACCGATATTTATTTGGTGGTCATCAGATCCCGACAGAAAAGGCTTTGCAGGTATCCGTTGGCATCGCCTCTTCAACTGTGTAGAGCATATCAAATAGACCATGGCACATGCCTCAAAGGTAATGCCGATAGATAAGAAAGCCACAACCGACGACAGCCCAAGGGCATACCATACCGCGGCAAACGCAACGGAAGCGCACTGCGAAGCGCATGTGTTGCTCTCTTCCACTTACTTCGGCCCCGTGCAATGGTACGGAAAGCTGGCGCACTTTCCCGTGGTACTGATAGATGCCCATGAGCATTTCGTCAAACAAACTTACCGCAATCGCTGTATCATTCCCACCACCGGCGGTCGTCAGGTTCTCACTGTTCCTACAGAGCGCGCCAATGGTTCCAAGCAACTCATGAGTGAAGTACGCATCAGCGACCACGGAGATTGGCGGCGCATCCACTGGAATGCCCTCACAAGTGCCTATGGCGAATCGCCTTTTTTCGATTACTATGCCGACGATTTACGGCCTTTCTTTGAGAAACGGTGGACGTTTCTCTATGATTTTAACATGGAAATTACCCTGAAGATGTGCGAACTACTCGACATCTCACCCTGCATTCTCCCTACCCACGACTACCAAGCAACCCCCGACGCCCCCGACCTGCGCCATGTCATTGACCCGAAGCATCCCTTTCCCGACCCCGATTTCTCCCCCCGTCGCTACTATCAAGTCTACGAGCAAAAACACGGGTTCCTACCCAATATGAGCATACTCGACCTGCTGATGAACGAAGGCAACGAGGCCATTCTCTACCTCTGACCTTCCTTCGTACAGCTTTTCTTCCAACACAGTATGCAATGCGGAATGATTGTTCATTGCCACTTTTCAGATTGTTTATTAGCATTTTCAGATGGCTAATACGTCTTTATAGAAACGAACTACGCCCCTCAAACACAAAGGGTATGTAGTCGCGATTTCCACTACCCTACATTTTAACCGTTTATAAGACAAGAATAAGCGCTGTAAGTGCGTAACATATCAGCCCAGCGCATTGCGCTGGGTATAGACCGTTTCCCTAAATGGAGCGCTGTAAGTGCGACTCTCTCAATGAGTCGGCAAAAATAGGATAAGAGACTGCGCATGGAGAAACACGAGTGTTGGGGAGCGTTGTCGGCAAAAGGGAATAAGAAAGAGGGTGTGTCCGGATGGGCACACCCTCAAATACTACATAAAAGTAGCTATCAAATAAAATGAAAATAAAAAGTATATGTACATCTCCATCATTTTGAGCGGGAGACAGGTGCATCCGAAAGGCAGATTACCTTATGAACTTCACCCGCTTCCCACTTTCGGTACGCAGGATGTAGAGACCTCTGTCGAGGTTGATAACAGCTGGAATCGCGCCCTGCCATACCTGTTGACCACCCATGTTCCACAATGTGGCCGGCTCCGGTCGGTCGGTCTCTACGCTGATGCCCTCGGCGGTTTGCACGATGGTGAGATTCGTTTCTACGGCGGTCTGTATGCCCGTAGGCTTCAGCGGGATATACGTCGTCACACTCAAGAGGTTATTGCTCAGGGCACTTCCGATGTTAGGGTAGCCCGGATTGGACATGGAGACGTAGAGCGTGAGGCTGTCGTTGTAGGCCAATGAGGGGTCGAAAGTGAATTTTCCGAGTGCATTCTGCACCTTATCGGCAGGAACATCTTTCCATTTCTTATCGGCTTTCCCGTTCTTATAGCGCCACCGGAACGTAGTGATGTTGTTGGTAGTCACGATGCCTTTGGCCGTGTAGAGTGCCGAGAGGTCTATCGTATAGCCATTGATGCACGAAGGGTTGATGTGATACGCGCGTTGAGGGGTGTATTGGAACTGCTCGATGGGCACATCTTGCAGCACACGGTCGGGTATCTGGTCGAATCCGAGTGCATTGCCGCGCACGTCTAATCGTTCAATCTTCTGCAACGCCTTGGCACCTAAGATGGCTCTCATGCGTTTCTTTCCGAACGAGCAAACCAATACTTTCAGCTCTTTGTTGTTGCGCAAATCGAGCGTGTCTATACTTGCGCCCTTGATGAGTAGGTCTTCCAAGTTCGGCACATCGGTCAGGTTGATGCTCGTAAGACTGCCTTTCTGCAGCAGTGTAGTCGATACCTGCACTGTTTTAAGGTGGTCGCTTTTGGGGAGTATTACCTCCGAAGCGTCGGTATCTGTGAGTGTGAGTGTCGACAGCACCGGACATAACGACACGTCTACCTTACCATGTGTGGCAAGGGAAACGTAGTCGGCATTGAAATCCTTCAGCACGGAAGAGCGCACTTCATTGATGCCGTTGATGGTCTTACTGCTGGTGATCCGCAGCGTCTTCAGTTTGTCGGCAGCAATGGTAATGGTACGTTCGGCAGCAGAGGGCGTAGCGAAAGTGTATTCCATGACGGTGAGCGAGCCATCGGTATTCGACGGGAAGCTCTTCACCACCTCTCCGGCACCGAAATCGCAGAGCAACGAGGCCGAATTGTCGGTAAGCCGAAACGTGAACTTCACGCTTGTTGCATCAGCTGCAACATTGAGAACGACTTTCTCCGACGGCATCGTCTGCGAGAAAGCTGTGAGTGAGAGTCCGCACAGGACTACGAGTGAAAGTAAATGTTTCTTCATATTCATAACAGTTAGTAATAGGTAGATATCTGTTTTGTCTCTCGCAAAGATACGAAAAAATTGGGAATCCCTGCACGTTCTCCTTTGATTGTTGAGTGATTTCTACACAGATAGTTATAGAACATATCACGGTAAAACAATCCAGCCCGTGCGAGAATTGTTGCAAACAATCGGCAAAAAAAGTTGTGTTAATCTATCTAATATTGTGAGAGGCTGTGGGGATTTTACTTATCTTTGCATATCTAACTTTAAAACATAACGAATATGAAATTGAAACTGTTTGCAACATTACTGCTGTCAATGCTGTGTCTCGCTCCGGCTTTGGCGAAAAAGAAACCCGACGTGAAGTGCGTGCTTACCCTCAACGACGGGAAGAAAGTGGAAGGCTGGTACATGAAAGCCAGCTACGGAACCTATGGTCCGGAGAATGTGAAGAACATGGATGAGATTACCATTACCGCTACGAAAGGTGGTAAAGACGGTACCACGTATCATGCCAACGACGTGAAGAAGCTGGTTTGTACGAATGAGGAGACGGGCGACGTCAAGGAATATTGGTCGCTCTATGCCATCAAAGCGCTCACCCATCCTGAAAACATGAAACCCTCGGGGCATAAGTATTTCTGGCTGGTGGTGTATCAAGGCAAATATGTGACAGGCTTTCTGTCGGTGTCTTCGTGGACGTATGGCACCATGGGTAGGGAAACGTCTACTCCATGCAGCTATTGCATCGATGGCGACAACATAGCCGTTACCTTTTTCGTGCCGACTAACGCCATTACCATTGGCCTGCGTGCCAACTTGAAATACCGCTTCAAACGGTTCCCAAAGATGGTGGATTACCTCGATAGCAAGGAGCTTAAGCTAAAAGAGATAAAGAAAGACCCGTTCGTTCTTCTCGAACAGCTCGATCGCATATTATCCAACGAGCAGTTGTAAGTTCTCACGGTTTACTACACAAGTCGGTGTAGATGCATGAAAAGGGGGTGGAAAGCTATTGACTTTCCACCCCCTTCTATGTCTGTTTGCAAGTGACTGAAGAGTTGTCTGTGAGCATCCCCAATTCTGCTGGTGAGCAAAGAAGATTCTGCTGGTGAGCAGAAAAAAGTTTGCTGGTGAGCAAAAAACGGATCGCTCGTTGCGGTCTTCCTCTGCCCTTTGCACAGAGGGGTCTCAGCGCCTGTTGGGAGATGCGCCGTACACCTCGCGGAGAATCTGTCGGCCAACCTGTTTTCGATAATGCGGCGGGTCGTAGTAGTTGTGTTGTGCAGTGAGGGCGTGATGAGCAGAGTCGGAGAAGTCGTAGACGCTTGCTTTGCCGAAGATGCGCCGGAGCACGGCAACATCGGCGGGGTTGAAGGCCGTCTGATGGTATGAAGGCCCGATAATGATGCGCACATCGGTGCCGTGGCGACGGCAGATGGCCGCGATTTTGCGGAGCGTCACTTGTTGAGGTTCCGACAAATAAGCCGGCAACACGTTGTATTGCTGCGGCTCTTTGCCTTGTTTTTCCCATGCGCCTTGCTTCCAATAATCGTTACCGAGGCTGTCTATCTTGTGCTCTTCTGTCAATACGGCATCGTTCGTATAGCGCGTGTGAGTGGCTCCATCGGTGTTTACGATGCCTTTTATTTCTTTCTTGTCTGCCCATCCTAATTTGTATTTCACGTAGGGGAAGAGGTAGGAGGGACTGCAAAATGCCTGTAGAAAAGTGGTCTGGTACTTCACCCATCCCATTCCCGACACCTCGGGCGGCATGATGTGCATGGCATCGGTCTGCATGCGGCTTTTCATCACCATGCGGTCTTCTAAAACGATGAGCAGATTTCTGATGCGCTGGTGCGGCTCTCTGTCGAGTGCTTCCACCTTTTGCAGGATGTCGGCCATTCCTTCGGCATTGCAGAACATGCGGAACGGACTGCCCTTGATATACTTTTTCCACTCGCTACACTCGTAGGCCATGGTGCACGAAGAGCCCATGATGAACGAGTCGTAGTGCATCTTGCTGCGGTATCTCTTGTATTTAAGCCACGACACCATGCCCTCATTCTGGCATAAGGTGGGGTGGTCGTAGTCGTCGTAGTTGCGCAACACCATGAATGGGTCTTCCGCCACATAGGCGGCACACAGGGCAATAAAGGGCAAGGCCAGCAGCAAGCACTTTGCATAGAAGCGCAGGAGCATGTGCGTGGCCGGTATTTTATCGTTGTTTGTCATTGCAGAGAGGGGATTAGAATTGGATATAGATGAAGTTTTCTACGCCGAAAGCACCGAGCAGAAAGATGATAAACGCAAATGCAAAGTAGGCCGTCCAACGCCAAAGGGTGTGCCACTGTGTGGTGCGTTCAAGCAGATTGATGCGCGAATGGATGTACTCCACGGTGAGCATGAGTGTGGTGGCGATAGCCACAACAATCCAATAAAAGTCTTTCATACCTAAGTTCAGCTCTTTCACGTTGGTATCCATGCCGTCGAGCAGATGGGTATAGGTGTATATCACCTCCCCGACGGTCTCTAAACGGAAGAACAGCAGCGAGAGGGCAAAGAGCAGATACGTGCGCAGTATCATGACGAAAGCGTAGAGATGGCGTTGGGTTCGGGCTTTCATTCGGTCGCGTTGGCGGGCGCAGACGGTCTCGTAGATGATGACCGCACCCTGTATCAATCCGTAGATGGCAAACGTCCAGCCCGCGCCGTGCCATACACCGATGACGGCAAAGGTGACCAACAACGAGACCGATACACCCCACATTCCCCACTTGCGCAGAGAGGCAGAGAGCGGAACGAATACGTAGTCGCGCACCCAAAACGACAGAGACATGTGCCAACGCCGCCAAAGGTCGCCCGTGGAAAGTGCCGCAAACGGACGATTGAAGTTAGGAGACAGCTTGAAACCAAACATCGCAGCAAGTCCGAGCGCCATATTCGTATAGCCCGAGAAGTCGGCATACAATTGAATCGGATAGATAAGTGTGGCCTCGAGCAACTGCATGCCCGATGCCGAATGCACGTCGGCGAACACGCTGTCTAAGGGTGTGGCAAGCCGGTCGGCGATAACGAGCTTCATAAACGCTCCCCATAGCAGCAGCTTCATGCCGTCCACCACCTTGGTATAGTTGAAAGCATGAGACTGTTTGAGTTGGGGTAACAGGTCATAGCTGCGCTCGATAGGTCCCGATAGAAACTTCATGAAGAGCATCATGTAAAGACAGAAGTCGGGCAGGCTCTCCTCGGGCTCTTCTTCCCAGTAAATGTCGATGAGGTAGGCGATGGCCTGAAATGTATAGAACGAGATGCCCAGCGGAAAGGCCGACGAACAGTAACGCGCCGCCAGCCAAGTGCCCACAAGTGCGACGATACCGCCGGAAAGCACGTAGCCTGCCGAGCCGCGTGCCTGCATACGAGCGAGGAATCGACCGTAGTAAAACGTGAACAGCGTAATGCCCAAGGTATAGACGAGGTAAACGATGTCGTAGTAGCCGATGAAAACGGCACTCGACACCAACAGCAATCCTCGCTGCCACTGTCGTTGCACGTGGGCATAGTAAAGCACAAAGGTCAGTATCAGGCAGATACTGAAAGGTATAGAGAGAAATTCCATAATTATAAAATATTGCTATGCGAATGGGGAATGGAGCCGTAGCGTCTTGTCATCATTGAATCTCAATCGCTCATGAGACAGCCCGTCTACATGTTATAAGGATGACATAGCCTTCTGTCATCTTTTATTCGCTTGTCGGCATGCGCTCCAGCTCACGTATCCGTGGACGAATGCTGCGCATCGGCCTCTTTACAGCCGGCTGGCGATGACGTCGCACATCTCGCCTACATTCTTCATACGCACGATTTCGCGCAGTTTAAACTTCATGCCAAATGCTTTTTCGGTCTCACTGATAATCTTCATGTTCGACAGTGAGTCCCATCCATCCACGTCATGGGCTGTAGTCTCGGGAGTTATCTGCAATGCTTCTTTGTTTAACACGCGGCAGATAACGCGGCTTACGCCACTTAAAATTTCTTCTTTTTCCATTGTGTATGTTGTTTTCATCCACCTATCAGCTCGGCTATGCGCCGGCGGTCGGTTTTGTTGTTCATGTTCTGTGGAAAGGTGTCGAGGCGATGTATCTCGGCAGGTAGCATGTAGACGGGTAGGAACCGGCGCATAAAGGCTTGCAGCTCGTCGCTCTGCACGGCTGCCTCACCCTCTACAACCAGATGGATACGGGCTTCGCCGCTCTCGTCGGGTAGCGGCAAAGCCACGACAGCACGGGTTTCCTGATAGAATTTCCGTGCCACGCATTCTATCTCGCTCAGTTCGATACGATAGCCGCCTATCTTTATCTGCGAATCTTTGCGCCCATAGTACAGCAGATCGCCATCGGCATCTTTGCTGCAAATATCCCCCGTTCGGTAATATCTCGTGCCGTCGACGGTGAAGAAGGCTTCGCTGTTCTTTGCCTCATCGTGCCAATATCCCGGAAAGAGCTGCCTGCCGGAGAGGCACAATTCGCCTTTCTCTCCTGCGCAGACAACGTGTTCCTGCTCATCGACGACGATGCTCTTCGTGCCCTTCATATCGCGTCCAATGCAGAGTATGCCGTTTTTCTCCTTGTTTTTTCCGTCGCGCCGGAAGTCGTAGGCCGTGCAGTAAATGGTGTTTTCCGTAGGACCGTAGACATTGATGATGCGTGCGTTGGGCACGCTTCGGCTCCATTGCTCCGTGTCATCAGCACTCAATGCCTCGCCGCAGAACAGCGAGTAACGCAGCTCGGGCAGTTCGATTTCTTCCATATAAGGACGCAGATAGTGAATCACCGATGGCACAAGCAGGGCAAACGTGATGGCGTGAGCATCGAGAAGGTCGAATGCGGCCTGATACTTGATGCGGTCGTGTCCGATGGTATAGATGCAGCAACCGTGCAAAAGGGGCAGAAGAAAGGATTGTACGGAGAGGTCGAAGGTAAGGTCGAACATCTGCAAACAGCGGTCGTCGGCATTCAACCGACAACCCATGGCGCGGAACGCATCGACGAAAGCTGCCACGTTGCCTCGCATAACGGGCACTCCTTTGGGACGTCCCGTGCTGCCGGAGGTAAAAAGGATATAGGCGTAATCTGCATCATCAGCCGCTACGGGGGTGTCGTCGACCTGTTCCGCGGCAGGCAATGCTGTCGTCATCACCACCTGTTGGCGGGTGTATCGCGTAGCGGTGCCCGAATCGAGTACCACGTCGGTGCCCAATTGCGACAGGATATCGAGACAGCGTTCCAATGGTTGGTGCGGATGAAGGGGCACGTAGCATTTTCCCTCTAACCAGAGCGCAAGGATAGAAGCATAGGTATAAAGGTCGTCATGTGCCTCCAGTGCCACGATGTTTTGCGACAAACGGCGCACTGCTTGCCTGATTTTCGCCGTGGCATCGGTCAACTCTCTATAAGTGTAATAGATGCCGTCAATGCAGAAAGCCTTTCTTTCTCCGTGTGTATGGAGGGTCTGCACGAGGGGCGTTGCAATGTTTTCTCTAAATGTCATGTGTTATTTTGTTAAGAAAAAGCCGGTCTGCCGTTTGTCGGTCGGTCGGCCTCTGTCAGTTTCCTCCGATGTTTTCGCAACATGGCGGCACTGCTGTTGTCCGTAAAGAGCGGGCATCGCGTCTGCCGTTTCTTTGCTTTCGAGATGCAGCGGCGTGTACGCTCTCCTATAGAAATGTATCCGTCAGCGTCTTATTTCCCGTTCAATATCTTTTTGTATTCTGCCGGATTCAGCAGCAACCTCACAGCTTCTTTCATTTGGTTGTCATACTTCAATCCGTTCTCTATCGTGCCGGCCTGATAATAATAGGCTGCTACGATGTCGGCAGCAATCAGTTGTTTCAGTTTCTCCCGATTGATATCGAGGTCTTTGGCGATATTGTGGCTCAGTTTCTTCTCAAGGTTTTCAAACTCGGCCTTTGCGTCATCATAATATCCCTCGAATCTTGCCAGCTTCACAAGGTTCTTCAAATACTTCTCGCTCTCTCTGTCGTAAGTGAATCGGCTTTGAAGAACTCTGCGTTTAAAGTCGGCATAATCGGCATCGCTCAGTGCGAATTGAGCCGGTGGAGCAATAGTGGGATGAGCAGCGATGTAATCTAATTCGTAGTTGAACAGTACTTCCGTGGAGTCTCGTCCGGCAGAGGCCAGATAGAAGGCGATATTGGGTAAGGAGTCGGGCATTATCTCCACGTCGGGTTTAATGCCTCCTCCGTCGCGTACTTCTCTGCCGTTTGCCGTATGGAAAACCCGCGTCAGAGAGTCAGGTATGTGCTCTTTATATCCACCGTTGGCATGCTTATAGTTGATAGCCTGTATGCACCGGCCGCTGGGAATATAGTAATGACCGGTCGTTAGTTTCAATGTACCGTTGTAAGGCAGGTCTACCGGTATCTGAACAAGTCCTTTCCCGTAGGTACGCGTTCCCAAAACGACGGCTCGGTCGAGGTCTTGCAGAGACCCACAGGTCACTTCACTTGAGCTGGCCGACCCGCCATTGACCAATACCACCACAGGCATCACCGTGTCGATAGGCTCTGCTGTGGTTGTGTAAGTCCGGTTCGCGCGTTTCAATTTGCCTTTGGTGGTGACCAACGACAGGCCTTTCGGCACGAAAAGGTTGACGATGGATACGGCTTCCGATAACGAACCGCCCCCGTTTTCGCGAAGGTCTAGCACGAGACCTTTCATGCCTTGACGCTTCAAATCTAAGAAAGCGCGACGCACATCCTTGCTGCAATCTTCCGTAAAGCTGTTCAGCTGGATGTAACCGATATGATTTTCCTGTAGGCCGTAGTAGGGTACAGCGGGCATTTGGATAGCCTTTCGCGTTATCTTAAACTGCATTCGTTTGCCGGTAGACGGGCGTTGAATCTTTAAAATGAAAGATGTGCCGGGATTACCACGCAGCCGGCTGCTCACCACAGTTGCGTCTTTATCCGTCATCACGGTATCGTCGATAGACAAGATGATGTCTCCTTTCTTCAAACCGGCCTCTGCTGCCGGCATATTGGCATAGGGTTGGTCTATGACAACGCGTTGAATGGCCATGTTGTACTTGATGAGTGCGCCGATACCGGCATACTTTCCGGTAATCATCAGTTTAAGGTCTTTCGCCTTATCTTCAGGGTAATACTCCGTATAGGGGTCTAACGACCTTAACATGGCATTGATGCCCGTACCGATTACCTCGCTTGCATCGAGTGTATCGACATACATCAAGTCGAGATTCTTATAAATCGCATTGAATGTTTCTATATTTTTCGCTACATCGAAGTGATGGTCTTTCTTCTGTTGTGCTCCGCCGGCAAGTGCCGGAAGCAGCAAAATGATACTCAAAAGGCCTTTTTTCATATTCCACATGTCCTGTTTTCTTTTCTCTTGCAAAAATACATTTTTATCGCGGGAAATGCTGTCTTTTCATTGAAAAGTTGTCGTAATTTATAACGATAAGACAATTTTTTACGAAAAAGTTTGGAGAATTCAAAAGAATGCACTACCTTTGCAACCGCAAAATAAAACAGCAAATAGGCTTCAGTAGCTCAGTTGGTTAGAGCACCTGACTGTTAATCAGGGGGTCGTTGGTTCAAGCCCATCCTGAAGCGCACAAAGCAAGGACTACTTCGGTAGTTCTTTTTTTATGGTCGATACTTCGTCTTCTGCCGATGGATATGCCCGTTTTCAAATTTCCATCGGTCGGCATCGGCAGGGAGAAAAGTGCCTTTTCCCAAGATGAATCCCGAGCGTTTGTATTGTCTTTGCTGCCCCCTCTCTCCATCATCTCTTTCCCATGAAAACCAAGCAGTTACGCGTTGGCGTTGAAAAAGCTATGCTTTGATGCTTTCAAAGCATAGCTCTGACAGCATCAAAGCATAACTCTAAGCGTGTAAAAACATAGCTTTTACAAGTTAAGGACTATGGCCTTTCAACACAGTTCCACAGGACGAAGTAGAAAACGAGGCAGAAAGCAAGGCGCGAACGACTATTTTATTTCATTTTCAAATAGATGTTTGGTAAAGATGTGTCGCACTTACAGCGCTCCATTTCGAGGAATGCTCTATACCCAGCGCTATGCGCTGGGCTGATATCTTACGCGCTTACAGCGCTTACTTGGGGAAATGTCATCTACTCGGTGCTGCGTGCTGGGCTAATATCTTACGCGTTTGCAGCGCTTACCCTGCGCCTCATAGCATTAATTCTGTCGCCCCTTTAGGGCTTAGACTGCGGGATTCCATGACACCGGGACTGCGCTATCGCTTATCCCTGTCTAAGGTTTGTCGCCCTTTTGGGGCTATTAGATAAGAATCTCTTTTCCCGAATTTGCGTATTAAAATGGAAGATATGCGGTCTCATAACCGTTTTTGCTTGATGCCAAAGGGTCTTGTGCGCACGCCTTTCTCCACTTTCCTGTCTCTCCCTCTCTTGCTTTTTTTCATTACAAATCGTAACGACAAGCGTTTTCTTCCGGTTTTTGCATTCTTCAAACACTCGTAAATAGCTTTTTTATCACTTTTTTCTTATGATTTGAAAAATAAGTGATAAAAAGTTTGGTTTATATTGTAAACCTAATTATCTTTGCCATGTGTCCCATAAGCATCTTGCTTTTAAGGCACATATATTTTTAGTCTTATGGTTTATAAAATAAACTTATTCACGGGCAATCCATGCCTTCTATGACCGAGAAAGTAGTGGATGACCGATAAAAAAGAAAGGAAGTGAAATATGAAAAAGCTGATTTTAATGCTTGCCATGGCAGCGATTGGCAGCACGATGGCGGCACAGAATGCACACATTACAGTGAAAGGCGTGAAAAACAGTCAAGGAAAGGTGTTGTTGATGGTAGACTGCAAAGCTCCCCAAAACGGAGAACCGGCGAAACCGGTCATGGCGATGGCAGATGCCAAGGTGGGCGACGTGACCTTCGACATGGAAATACCGATGGCCGAAAGCTGGACGGTTTCCGTGTTCCACGATGAGAACGGCGACTACAAAATGGATATGGATGCCGAGGGAAGACCGGCCGAGGGTTATGTGAGAAAGGCCTTTCAGCCCGAGAAAGACGGCACATCGATGGTTTTAAAGTTGTATTACCCCGTATTTTAAGTTGCCATGCGACGAATGACTGCTCTGCTATGGGCGTGTACTTTGTCGGCTTCAGCCTATGCCGGAGCACCCTTCTATGTTGTGAAAGCTGATACGCTGGTACACCTGAACGAGGTAACGGTAACGGCAAAGCGTATAGAGCATGCCGGCGACCGATACGTGATTCATGTTCCCACGAATGAAAATAAGAACATGGACGAGGTGTTGCGGCAGGCACCCGGCATTTGGATGGACAACCGAAGCATACTCATCAATGGCACGGGAGGTACCAAGGTGTTTGTAAACGACCGCGAAATACGTCTCGAAGGCGAACAGTTGGTGGCCTATCTGCGCTCCATTCCGGCACAGAACATCAAGCGCGTAGAAGTGCAGAGCATGGCGGATGCGGGACGGAGTGCCGACCTGCAAGGCGGTATCATTTGTCTTTATCTGCGCAAGAAGACGATAGACGGGCTTTCCGCAAGCCTCTCGCTCGACGAAAGAACCGGTAGCCGGATGCACACTTGGCAACCTACCGCTTTCTTAGACGTGCGCAAAGGCAAATGGAACGTTTACGCATCGGGGGCTTACACCCTACGTCCTACAGACAAAGGCCGTGCGTCTTCGGTGCGACATTATCGCTCCGACAATATCGCCATGCAGTCATCAGAGCGTGTCAGTTCGCCTTATCGCCACTATCGGCTGTCGGTGGGCGGGCTACTTGACATCGATTCCACGCAACAGATAGGGTTGGAAACGGAATGGGCGGGCAGTTCGCTGAGGCGAAACAGTGAGGCACTGACCCTGCTGTCCATAGCCGGTGCAGCCCGAAACAGCAGGGGCGATTATCGCCAACAGTCTCAATACGATGCCGGTTCGATAGCGACCAATTATAAGAAGACACTCGATGCACGCGGATCGGAGCTGAAAGTGATGGGTGATTACATACATAAAAGTTCTTCGTCGAACAACTTTTACTCTATTCTTTCTCTGTGGAACAACGTAGATACGGCATACAGCAAGCATACATCGGCGGACTATGACATTGCGTCGGCCGATGTTTCCGTGCATCATCGGTTGCCGCATGCACAACAGTTGCTTTGGGGCGGACGATATGCCTTTACCCGAATGAACAACAAAGCCGCAGACTGCGACCTGCTATATCATGAACACATCGGTGCCATATATGCCGAGTACAGCTTCCATGCAGGACGTTGGAACGGCAGCGCAGGTCTCCGGTTAGAACATACTGCTACCCGAAATCGCACCGACGGCATACATCGCAACTCTACCGACCTGTATCCACATGTATCGGTCACTTACGCTTTCGACGAAATGAAGCAATGGATGCTCAATCTGCAATATGCCGAGAAAGTGGAACGACCTAACTTTCTGTACATGAATCCCACACGTATCCAGACTTCGGAATATGCCTACATGGTGGGAAATCCACGGCTTCGACCTACGTATATCCATAAATTCTACCTCACATTGATTGCCGCCTATCGCTATACACTGACGATTGGCTGCAACAGCAACAAAGATATTGTGAGGCCTTACAGCCGTCAGGATGCCTTGAATCCGCTTTCCAATTATGTAACTTACGAGAACCATCGGGGCGAAAACGATTGGTTTGTGGCTTTGTCGGCACCCATCGACATGGGCAGAAGTCTGAGGCTGACCGTAAATATGGTAGGTGTGAGGCAATATATACGGAAAAACGGCGATGAGAAATACGATGCTCATAACCTTGTTTTTGCAAATGCTACGTTGGCGGCGAGGATGGGTAAAGGCTTCAACGCCGAGCTGGAATATAGCGTTCATAACCGGATGTACACGAGCAACAGCCAAATTGGCACGTCTCAAAACGTGGGATTTACAGTCAGGAAGTTGTTGATTAACGGCAGAATGACAGTGGTTGCAGGTGTGGAAAACCTCTTCAACCGCTACGAACGGTATCGGGTGGTACTGCCACATTATACCACCGATACGGAGATGCGTATGCCATCGGACGGACGAAAGATTCGTATCGGCCTTTCGTGGCGGATTGACAAGGGCAAGAAGGCTGAGAAACGGAAGGTGGAAAGCAGTGCAGCCGAAGAGCGAAACAGAATGGAGCAGGAAACAAAGAAGTATTAAAGTTCACATAAAGTATTATCCCATAAAAAACAAAAGACAATGGAAGAGAAAACATTAAACGAGAAAGAAAGTCTGGAACTCATTGCACGCATGATTCAGACAACAAGAAAGAACATGGAAATAGGGCAGGGCAATCTGCTGCTTTACTTCGGTTACTTCGCAGCGGTGTTAGGCGTTGTGATTTACATTTGTATCCGACTGACGGGCAATGGCAACTTTGCCATGCTGTGGATGCTGATGTTCGTATGTTGGCTTGTTGTGCATCGTATCAGCAAGAAACCGGAGGTTATCACCTATACCGACAGCGCCATTGCGAGTGTATGGAAAGTAATCGGCGTGATGTTTTGCCTGACAGCCATCTCGCTGCCCATTATCAGCATGCTCGATAGCGGGGTGCTGAGTGTACTGATGATGCCGATGTCGCTCTTCTATATGGGAATCGGCACCGCCATTACAGGCGTTATCATCAAAGATAAGGTAACCACCTATCTGCCGTTGTTAGGGATGTTGATACCCCTCTATATGCTCAACAGCATCATGCACCACCTCTTTTTCTATTGGTGGCATCTGCTTTTCAGTCTTGCTTCCGTCATTATCTTCGTCATTCCGGGGCATATCATCAACTCAAAGCGTGGGGCGGCATGATGAAAGACTTAGACCCGATACTCCATTCACAGCTCCGGCTGGCAGTGATGTCGCTGCTTATGGGGGTAGAAGAGGCCGACTTCGTGTACCTGAAAGAGAAGACCGAGGCCACGGCAGGTAACCTCAGCGTGCAGATAGACAAGTTGGAAAAGGCTGGTTACATCGGTGTGAGGAAAGAGTTTGCGGGGCGCAGACCCCACACGGTTTGCTTCATCACGCCCAAAGGTCATCGCGCTTTTACCGAATACGTGGAAGCGTTGAAAACATATCTGCCTCTTGGCAGCTGATTTGCTATGGAAAGGAAGAAGAAAGATTAAAAAACAAAAGTTTATGGAAGAGAAAGAGCAGTGTAGCGAGTTTGCATGTAAAGTGCTTAAAGGCGTAAGACTCGCTTCTAAAAAACTGGTACATGAGATGGCTCTCAGAGGTGAGAGCCTTGTGATTTCAGATAAAGATGGGAATATTCGCCATATTCCGGCACAACGCATCTTAGACGAAGGATTACTGAAAGAGTAGATTGTTTGCTGTTGATGTATAAAGAATAGAAATGGTGAAGAGATGTCGGAGCGTCTTTTCATCATTTTACTGTCTTTCTCTTTGCTTGTTATGGATAGATAAAAAGGAAGAGAAGCAAAATCAGTAATAGATTGGAAATATTTTTGTATCTTCGCAAATAATTATCAATAAGATTGTAATATGAAGATAGGTGATAAAGTGTTGATTTCTCCGGATTTGACAAAGTTGTCCGATTGGACGCACGGTACCGTGATAGAGGTTGAGAATAATCCTTTCGTAGGGGTCGTTATATCGGCTGAAACCGAAGATCATAATGTGTTCTTCGGGTATCAGGATTTGTTTAAACTCCAAAACGAAGAGAGATGTACGCACTGAGCTCCGACACGGTGGTTAGCGATCTGAGGGGAAAACTATGGCGAACCTTACAATAGGGCTTACTTTGAGATAAAGCAACTACTGAAAGCAAATGGTTTTGAGTGGGTGCAGGGAAGTACTTATCTTTCAACGGCAGATGATTTGAGCGCAATTGTAAAGACCGTGATGGAGCTTTCAAAGATAGATTGGTTTAAGAAATCGGTACGTGACATCAGGGGTTTTAAGGTGGAAAGCTGGTCGGATTTTACAGCACTTGTAAAGAACGCATAGTTTTCCTATTCGTAAGGAATAAAACGGGAACTCAAGAAAAGAGAGTTATTAGTAGAGTTCCGTCATCTTGTTTTTGTTGTTGTATTGTTTTTGAAATGGGTTAGTAGAGTATGCAATGCAGAGAGGGATTACTTCTCTGTCTCCACTTCTTTCACTTTCCTGAACAGGTCGGAAGCGAAAACAAGGTCGTTCAGCCGTTTGTTGGTGGCACCCATGATGTCGTCTTTGCTGCCCTGCCACTCCTTGCGTCCTTCGTAGATGAAGAGGATATGCTCACCGATGCCCATGACGGAGTTCATGTCGTGGGTGTTGATAATGGTGGTGATGTTAAACTCTTTGGTAATGCCGTGGAGCAATTCGTCGATAACGAGCGAGGTCTTCGGGTCGAGTCCGGAGTTCGGTTCGTCGCAGAAGAGGTATTGGGGATTGAGCACGATAGCCCTTGCAATGGCTACACGCTTCTGCATTCCACCGGAGATTTCACCGGGGAATTTCTGTTCGGCCTCTACCAGATTCACTCTGTCAAGACACGAACGGGCACGATTCATGCGGTCGCGCAGGGTCATGGAGGAGAACATATCTAAGGGGAACATCACGTTTTCGAGCACTGTCATTGAGTCAAACAAGGCCGCACTTTGGAAAATCATGCCCATTTCGCGACGCATGTTCACCTTTTCCCGCTTGCTCATAGTCACAAAGTTCCGGCCGTCATATAAGACTTGCCCGGATGTGGGCTCGAGAAGCCCCACGAGGTTCTTCATCAACACCGTCTTGCCGGAGCCGCTTTGTCCGATAATCAGGTTGGTCTTCCCGTTTTCAAAGCATGCACTGATATCTTTCAGCACTTCCTTTTCGCCGAATGATTTGCAAAGATTCTTGATTTCTATCATGACTTTACGAGAGTAAATGGGTGAGGAAAACGTCGGAGAAAAGAATGAGCACGCTACTCGATACCACGGCATCGGTGCTGGCCTTGCCCACCTCTACCGAGCCGCCTTGCACGGTATAACCGAAATAAGACGACACACTCGAGATGATAAAGGCAAAGAAAAGGCTCTTTATAATGCTCATCCATACGAACCATGGGTTAAACTGATGCTGCAAACCGATGGTCAGGTCTTCGGGCGAAAGCACATGACCGATGTAAGATGTAGCGTATGCGCCGAGGATGCCTGTAGCCGAACTGATGATAACAAGGAAAGGCATGATGGTGACCATGCCGATAATCTTGGGCAGAATGAGGTAACACGCGGAGTTCACGCCCATGATATCGAGGGCATCTATTTGCTGCGTTACGCGCATGGTACCAAGTTCCGATGCGATATTCGAGCCTACTTTGCCTGCTAAAATGAGACACATGATGCTGCTCGAAAACTCAAGGAGCATGATTTCTCGCGTGGTATAACCCGTCACGAAGCGGGGCATCCACGGGCTTTGTATGTTCAGTTTCATCTGAATGCATATCACCGCACCAATGAAAAACGAGATGAGCAGCACGATTCCGATAGAATTGACACCGAGCGCAGACATCTCTGCCACGTATCTCTTTAAAAACATACGCATGCGTTCAGGCTTTGCAACAGCCCGTCCCATCAGTATAAGATAGGCTCCCAGCGTGGTTAGATATTTCTTTATCAGCATTTTGGGGTTGTTCGATGTTACGCCTGCAAAAGTAACCAAAATCCGCTGAATACCGATGACCTCGCCCCTTATTTTTCATCGAATAAGCCTTTTATCTTTGCCCGTATGCCCGAAAATCCTTACCTTTGTCGCGACAAATCAACAACCGTTTATGACCGAAACAACCAATCCTATGCCCCACACCACCCGCGAAAGTCTTATGCTGCGCACCGAAGGGCTGGTGAAACGCTACGGCAAGCGCACCGTGGTAAACGATGTCTCTATCAATGTCAGGCAAGGAGAAATAGTGGGACTGCTCGGCCCTAACGGAGCCGGCAAGACCACCTCGTTTTATATGACCACAGGCCTCATCATTCCCAATGCCGGACACATCTATTTAGACAACGAAGACATCACTTCTTTTCCCGTCTACAAGCGTGCCCGCGCCGGTATCGGTTATCTGCCGCAGGAGGCAAGCGTATTCAGAAAGATGAGCGTGGAAGACAATATCCTCTCCGTACTTGAGATGACAGGCCTGCCGCGACAAGCACAACGCGAACGCTTGGAAAACCTTATCAGCGAGTTTCGCCTCAACAAAGTGCGTAAGAACAAAGGCGACCAACTATCGGGAGGCGAGCGCCGACGCACTGAGATAGCCCGTTGTCTGGCTATCAGTCCTAAGTTTATCATGCTCGACGAGCCTTTCGCGGGTGTTGATCCCATCGCAGTGGAAGACATTCAGCATATCGTCTGGAAACTGAAAGACCGCAACATCGGCATCCTTATCACCGACCACAACGTGCAAGAAACACTCAGCATTACCGACCGCGCCTACCTCCTGTTCGAGGGACGCATCCTTTTTCAGGGCACGCCGGAGGAGTTGGCCGCCAACAAAGTAGTGCGCGAGAAATACCTCAGCAACAGTTTCGTGCTCCGCAAGAAAGATTTTCAGCTGCTCGAAGAAGAGCGAAAGGCACGCGAAGCACAGGAAGAGGTCGGCTAACTTCCCCCATTTTTACTTTCCCCTCTCGCCTACCACCCTCCCTTTTCCCCGTATCCCCTTTCCCTGCGTTAAAAGCAGGCGGCAGGCCTCCGAGCCATCATCCCCTGCCGTTCAACTCCTTTCGCGCATGGAAGCAGATGGGAAAAATCGCTGTCAGCTATCATCATCCATCGCAGACCATAGAAAAACACACCCTCACTCATCATCTTCTACAGACACCGATAAGTAACCTCCCTTTTTAATATCGGAAACCACGGCCGATGATGGTTAAATTAATTATTCAGCTAAAGTTTCCCACCCTAATAAATAGATAGAAAAAATAACAGTTTGTCGAATTTTCTTTGTAAATTAGTAATCGCTAAACAACTGATTTCAAAGACAAGACAAAAAAAACTGTTATGGAAGCAAAAAATAGAGAAAATAAGCGAGTTATCCAAACTTTTGAGTGTTAAAAGCCGAATGAGCGATGATTTATTTCATCTTTTTGGCAAGTTTGGCATCGGCCACCTGCTGTCTCGCCTGTCATTGGAGAAACGGGACGGAGTTTCCGCTTCGGAGTTGATCCTTTCTCTTTGCCTCTTCCGCATTGTGGGTGAGAGCATCCACCGCGTTACATGCGAAGTATGTGATTACGGATAGTTGGTTCACTTGCGAGCAACTTATGGCGTGTGTTAGGGGCATAGGTAAAGGTGCGATGCACTTTGTCGGACTTGCAAAAATGGGAAAGGCGAAATACACCGTATCGGGCAGGAAGAAAAATGTTGCAGAACTCATTGCCGCCTATGAACGCGAACGGGGAAAGAGTTGTCGTAAGTATAGATGCCGGTATATTCAGCTCAACGGCAACTTAGGAGACATGCCTGTCAGAATCTTCCTCATCAAGTATGGTAGGAACTCCGCATGGAACGTCTTGCTCACCACGGACACTACGATGTCTTTCATAAAAGCCTTTGAAGTGTATCAGATCAGATGGAACATAGAGGTGATGAACAAGGAGACTAAGCAGTATCTAGGATTGGGAGGTTATCAAGGTTGCGACTTCAACGGTCAGATAGCCGACGCAACGCTGTGTTACCTTACATATACCGTCATGGCCTTGGAAAAGCGGTTCACAGAATATCAAACCATGGGCGAACTCTTTTCGGACATGGAGGGCGATCTCATGGCACTCACGTTATGGAAGCGAGTTCTTGCCTGTATCGAACGCATTCTTCGTGTTTTAGGAGAACCACTTGGGATGACGCCCCAACACCTTATGGCAACGATCTGCGGCAACGACAAAGAGATGAGCAAAATCCTTGTAATGGCTGAGGCGTTGGAAAAATGGGATGAAGTATGTGGACAGTCTGCATAACTTCTATTAGCCATGTGTTAAAACTCAATGGATATGGGGGACGACAGGCAAAGGTGAATGGGAAAAGCCAGTGTTTTAAGGGGTGGGAAACTTTAGTTATTCAGTATCGGAAACCATGGCCGACGATAGTTAATTAGATAATTTAGTATCAGAAACTACGGGCGCCGACGGTTAAACGTTTAAAATATCATCGGCGCCCATGGACGCTGCAAAGATAAATTAATGTGACGTATCGGCGTCCATGGGCGCTGCAAAGATATGTTAATGTGAACCATCGGCGTCCATGGACGCGGGTACTAAAAATCAGTAGGAAGTAATCGCGCCGATGGGCGAATATGGAATCATCACTCGCGGACGATGATTTCTTATAGCGAATGGAGGTAAAAGGCGGGAGAAACGGGTGGCGGGCACCCGTGAGGATGGGTGAACGTGAAAACGAGTATCATGCGTGTGGCACGATACTCGTCGGGGGGCTGCTGTAGCGTTGGAATTTGCTCTGTAATTCTTCTATTGATATGGGAACGCTGCAAAAAGTGAGCGGACATGCTCACTACGAACATGCCCGCTTCTACGCTTATTTGATTTCCTACAAGCCGGAGGTTATTTCCGTTTCAGGTCATACTTGTCGGCACCGGTGGCAGCCTCTTCCAGCTCTTCATTCACCATGCGCAGGGTAGAGTCGTCGACAACGAGGAAATAGCTTACGCCGCCATCCTTGCCCAAGTCGAACTTGTAGGCTGTCTGCTCTTTACCGTTCACGGTTTTCTTCATCACTTCTTTCTTGCCGTTATAGGTATGCGTTTCGTCTTTTCCGTCTTTTGCGGCAAGATAGGTTTCGGTGAGTACGAAGCCGTCGGTAGAATCATTGGCCAATGCCAGCTCATAGCGGATGCCCGGGCCGTCGGCTGCAGGCACTACGCCTTCGTAGTGTGTGGTATCGGTTGCGGCAACTGCCGTGGTGTCGGTACCGGCCTCATTAGTGGCTGTTTTTGCTTTCGGCTGGCAAGCAGCCAGGGCAGCACATGCGACTGCCAGAATCATTACTTTCTTCATATCATTTTTATTTTAGTAGTTGATAACAGTTGATAAACTGTCGATGTACGGAAATTATTGTATTTCGCACCATAAAAAATGTGAATCAATCACTCCGTAATCTTGATAGACATGGCTTTCAACTCTTGCCAGCCTGCACGGTCGGTCAGACGAATCATAAAATGATAGTCGCCTGTATCGATGTCGGCGGGGATGGGAATATCCATGCGCACGGCATACCGTTGCAATCCTTCGGGTATGGGGTAGTCGTGATTGTACACCCAAGGCTTGAGGGGTGTCTTCTTCGCATCCATGGGGCACTCGGTGGCTCCGGTGCCGTGTGTATGGTGGTCGAAATTGTTGTGTATCTCAATGTTGAAGTTACCCAGCTCCACATTGTCGGTAAACACATAGTTGAACGGTATTTTGTCGCCCCGTTTGTAGACCTGACAGTCTGTGGGATTGGCCACGATGCCCTCGCCACTGATGACAGGACGCTGCATGTCGCTATCATCGTGGTTGGTGCAAGCTGCCATCATCATGGCGAGGAGCAACAGCATACCCGTTTGGATAGGTCTCTTCATTGCGTAGAGATTTATGGTTATCGGGTGATGGTGAAGCCTTTCACCTCGTCGAGTCCTTCAAGCCCTTTCACGTCTTCCACCTCGAAGTGCACGTGATACTTGCCGGCTTGTGCGTCGGCCGGTATGGTGATGGTGGTGTTTACGTCGAACGTGCCGGTTTTCCCCTTGTAGGCATCGAGGTCGATAGAGAATTTCTTGTTGCCGTGAAACTCCACTTCTATCTCTTTCACTGCCGATGTCACCGTCACTTTGGCACTGATATTGATGGTTGTACCGGCCTTTGCCGTCAGTGTTCCCCCGTTGACAACGAGGTTTGTTACCTTAGGTGCATTGGGGTCGATGGCCATGAGTGTGATGTCTGTTGTCACGCTCTTGGTATTTCCTTTGAGGTCGGTCACGGTAAATACCACCTTATAGGCACCCGGGGTAAGCGTTGAAGGCAAGTCGAGATGCTCATGGAACTTGGCGTTGATGTTGCCTTGATACTTGCTTGAGTCGTAGATTTTCGATACGGCTATCGCACCATCGGCTGCTCGCAGGTCTACTTGAATCTGCTTGATACGTGCCGATGCCAACACGTCTCCTTCGATGTGCAGGTCGCGACCTATGGTTCCCTTGCGGGAGTTGTCCTCACCCACCTCTTCGAGTTTGATACTGATAGGTGTCTTGTCGTCGTCTTTGTTGTCTTTGCTGCAAGACGTCAGTGTGCCGAGGCACAGGTTCATCAGAGCGAAGGCTCCGAACAGAATACTTTTTTTCATAACTTTTTTGTTTTGTGAGGCCGTAGCCTCGGGTTAATACTATAAAGATTAAAATTCAAATCCAAGGAGTAACGCCACGTTGCGCCCGGGTTCGGGCACGTCGATAAGCCGATAGTAGCTGGTGTGGTCGTAATATTTGCGGTTGAGCAGGTTGTCTGCATTGAGCGCCACCCGCAGACTGCGATTGCCGAGAGTGAACTGTCGGCCGGCTGTCATGTTGAGTGTAAGATAGCCCGGCGTGGGTTTTTCGGGTGGCACGATGTCGTGTTGCGGGCCTACGAGATGGGTTGTCAGTGAGAGGTATCCCTCTTGCTCGTGGCGACCGTTGCAGAAGATGTACTTCACGGTGGCATCCATCGTGGGTGGCGGAGAGAATGGCAATGTATATCCTTTCTTATTGCCCGACTGTTGCGTAGCATGCAGATAGGCACCCCGTACCTGAGCTTCGAGGTTCTCAGACAGATGACAGGTGGCCGTCAGTTCGAATCCGTAGCGCAACACACGTGCCTGCGTGTAGTTGTAAACCTGAAGTCCCTCGTAGTAATCGGCCGTGGGATTCATATAGATATAGTTAGGGAAATAGTTGAAGTAAGGGTCTAACTGCACTGTAAACAGGCGACTCGTCCAATTGATTCCCGCATCTATCTGGTAAGACTCTTCAGGGCGTAACGTCGTATTTCCCTTTTCGTAGCGGAAAATATGGTAATTCACGCCATCTGCACCCAGCTCTTTGGCAATGGGCACGCGGAAACTCTTGCCCACATTTGCCTTAAGCATCCATGCGCCAATGGCATAGTTGATGCCCGCCGACCACGTAAGACTGTGAAATGTTTTGCCGAATGTGGCCGACCGTTCCTTATATACGGAATCGGCGATGCCCACAGGTGTCTTGTACCAATCGCGATAACCGTGTATCTTGGTGCGCACATAGTCGTAGCGCAGTCCGGCATTCACGATGAGGTCTTTTCGTATCGTAAACCTGTCAAACGCATAGGCACCCATGGCCATTGTCTCAAAATCGGGCATAATGAACCCCCATCCACCACGTCGGTTGTGCTGGTATTCGGCATTCATTCCCGCCCGCACCGTGTGACGATCGTCGGGGGTAAAGTGCATACCTAACAGGGCGGTATAGGTATGCTTCAGAAAACGACGTTCCATTGTGCCGTTGGGTTTAGGCATATAGCCGTGGGATACGGGTTCCGAACGCTCTTTGCGCAGGTTATTCTGGTAGGCCAAATCGGCCTCGAAGTCGAATTTGGCTATCTGCCATGCCGAATGGGTGGCGGCCTTGAAGTGGTTCACTTCCTGATAAGGCAGGTCTATGTCTCGTCGTGAAGCATCGTAGTCGATGTCCGAGAGGCGCACCTCTAAACCGTGGGCATTGGCAAAAAAGCCGCTCTTTGCATAGGAGTCAGACAATCGGATGTCGGTGCGGAACCCTCGTCCGAGGTATCCCATGGTCACGCTTCCGTCTTTCTCGCCTCCCGCTGTGTTGCGTAAACTCCTGTTTTTCAGGCCTATGTTATAGGAGTAATACTGTATGCTGTCTGTCGGCACCTTATAGTCGGCATAATCTATATAGGTAGCATTGGTCTTGTAATAGAACTTCTTGCTGCGCCCTTCTAACTTCAGCGATGCTCCTAACGACTCGTTGTTTGACCTCGTAAACAGATTAGCGCTACCCTGAAACCGGCCTGTGGGCACATAGTTGGAATAGAGATTGATGACACCCCCAATGGCATCCGACCCATAAAGCAGTGCTGCGGGTCCCTTGATGACCTCTATACGGTCTAACGCAAACTGATCGATTTCCAATCCGTGGTCGTCTCCCCACTGTTGTCCCTCGTGCTTAATGCCATCTTGTGTCACAGCCATGCGGTTGAAACCTAAACCACGGATAGTAGGCTTCGACTGTCCTGACCCGATGCTCATGGCTTTCACGCCAGGAATGTCCTGCAAACTCTGCATGAGCGACCCCGCAAAATGGGCACGCAGATAGTCGCGGTTCACCTGTACGCTGGTCTGCGAAAGCTTCATCTGTTCGCTGCGATGGGTGTTTCCATAGATAACAACGTTGTCTAAGCGATGATTCTGTTCCACGCGGGTGGTATCGGGCGCAGGCCGGTGAGCGGCTTCGTCGGACTTATCGTTTGCATGCGATGCAGATTGCGCTTGCGAACAAAGGAAAGAGCATAGGCAAATGATACCTATAAAGGTTCTCTTCTTCACTTGAAAAAATATTGAGTGATGGATGTGAGGGTCGCGCGCCATCCGGCCTTTTCACTGCTGCGCGCATCGCCGCTTCTCTCTCTGAAAGGATATGCGGTAGGCTGTAGTCGAGCAGACAACAGACTCTGCAACCACACACCTGCGATTACCCACGTATCGGCAACCGACAGAGGAGAGGATGAAAAGGCGGAAATAGGGTTAAAGGATCGGAGGAGCACGCAACCCTACCGTGCGGGATGCGTGGTAAGAAAGCCGTCCTTCATACAGTAAAACAAGGATGCCGAGCGCCACTGCTGCCACAGCGCAGAACTGCACGACCTCGGCTGAAGAGAATGCGGGAAACATGAAATGGCAGATAGGACACTTATCCGCTTCCTGCACCGTGGACTTCGTATAGGTGGTATGACCGTCTGTTAAGACCACGTTATTGTAATGGCATACGTGCACGCCCTTGATGATTATCGGTGTTGTGAAGAGCGCCAATAACAACCAACTGTAAAAAAGTCTCAAAGACTGATGGGCGGGTTTTCTCATACTGTCATTTCGTTTCGCTCGCAAATGTAATGAATTATTTGTGAGTCCCTCGACTTTTTATATATAAATTCCTCTTTTATCGTGCATTATTAACCGTTTATAACACATAAAAACACGAATAAACGAAAATAACAATGACGACAAAAGGCGAATCAATGGGAAATGAAAGTCGAAAGGAGGTGAGAAATCGTAACTTTTCTGCCCTTTTTTCTTTTGATTCCTTGGTATTCGATGCTCAAAGGTTCGGGATTGCAACTCGTAACCCACATCGTTCATGAGAACGCTTTTCTACTATTTCAATAGAGATGACATAACTTCCTATACAGGCCTTCATGACCGATGGGGGGTAAGGGTTGTGAAGTGACGATAGATAAGTCGGTATTCGTTCCACGTACAAATGGCGCTTGTTCTATGTACAGGTGGCATTTGTTCGTGGAAAGGTCGGCAACCTTTCCCAGTGCAAATCGTATCGGTTGTTGGATTCTGTCGCACTTACAGCGCTCCATTTAGGGGAACGTTCTATCCCCAGCGCGATGCGCTGGGCTAACATCTTGTGCTCTTTCAGAGCTTATTTGGAGAAATCTCATCTACCCATTGCTGTATGCTGGACTGACATATAGCGCTCTTTGCTTTGCTTCCTCTTCGTGTCAGCGAACTTCGTTTCCGTTCCACTTCGCACAGCGAACGTTCGTTTCAGAGCTTACTTGGGGAAATATCATCTACTCGGTGTTGTGTGCTGGGCTAACATGTTACGCTCTCACAGAGCTTACATTACACCTCGTACCATTATATTTCGCACTTGATGCACTGCGCTAGCATGCTCTGCCAGCACTTGCATTGCACCTCAAACCATTATAATTAAGGTTTTGATACACCCCACAAAAATGGCTTGTCGGAGCTTATTCCGTATATCACACAATCATTTATGGCATCAAGTTTCCCTGCAAAACGGCTCTTGTAGTGCTTGCCCCGTATATCACGCAATGATTTTATACGAGTAATACATGCAGAAAATATCAATTTGCCTTGCATCATTCTTGATTTATTTCACTACTTTTGCACATATATATATCAATTTCTACACATCAATTTCTATATGAAACCTACATTATTGCTCCTTGCAGCCGGTATGGGAAGCCGCTACGGAGGACTGAAACAACTTGACGGACTGGGTCCCAACGGGGAAACCATCATGGACTATTCCATCTACGATGCCATCAAAGCTGGCTTCGGAAAGGTCGTGTTTGTCATACGGAAGGACTTTGAACAGGAGTTCCGCCACAAGGTGTTGGCTAAATACGACGGACACATCCCCACGGCTTTGTGCTTTCAAAGCATCGACGCCCTGCCCGAAGGATTCTCTTGTCCGGTAGGGCGCGAGAAACCATGGGGTACCAACCACGCCATCCTCATGGCAAAAGACGTGATTCATGAACCGTTTTTGGCCATCAACTGCGACGACTTCTACAGTCGCGACGCCTTTGCCGTGATGGCCAAATACCTCACCTCCCTCCCTGCCGACAGCACCAACCGCTATGCCATGGTAGGCTTCCGCATTGGTAATACGCTGAGCGAAAACGGTACGGTCTCGCGTGGCGTATGCTCCACCGACGCCTCCGGAAACCTGACAACCGTGGTAGAACGTACGAAAATCAAGCGCGTAAGCGGTGCTGTAGCCTATGAAGACGACAACGGAACATGGACAACCGTAGACGAGAACACACCCGTTTCGATGAACGTATGGGGATTCACCCCCGATTATTTCGTCCATAGCGAGGCTTACTTCAAAGAGTTTCTGTCCGACCAACGGAACATGGAGAATCCAAAATCAGAATATTTCATCCCCATGATGGTAAACCACCTCATCAACCAAGGTACCGCCACCCTGCAAGTACTTGATACCACAAGCAAATGGTTTGGCGTCACTTATGCCGAAGATCGGCCGGAAGTGGTGGCACGCATCCGCAGACTCGTAGACGAAGGTGTCTATCCCGAACAGCTCTTCTGACCTTCCACACCATAACAGATGGTCTTTCCGGCATCCCATCTTCCAAACTTTTGCCCGTCGGTAAGGCGGGAAGAAACTTGTTATACCTAACAAAAATGAACATCAATATCCTTACAGAGGCAGAATTGTTGCTGCTCAATACCTTGATAGACAGGTCTGGCAATATCATCATTTGCTGTCATCGAAGCCCTGATGGCGACGCGCTCGGCTCCTCGCTCGGATGGGCGCAGTATCTCATAGCGCGAGGCAAGAACCCGCAAATAGTCATCCCCGATGCTTATCCCGACTTCTTTCAGTGGCTGCCCAACACAGAGAAAATCGTGCGTTACGACAAGCACCGCGAAACGGTGGGGCAGGCTTTTGCCCACGCTGACTTAGTGTTCTGCATGGACTTCAACCGCGCTCAACGGCTCGACGACACACTTGGCGCCGTGCTCACGGCATCGCCCGCGCAAAAAGTGCTCATCGACCACCATCCCGAACCCGACATCGACACCGCTCTCTGCATATCGCACCCCGAGATGAGCTCCACCTCCGAACTCGTGTTCCGCATTATCTGGCAATCGGGTGCCTTTGAAACCATGACCAAGGCCTGCGCCATAGCTATTTACTGCGGCATGATGACCGACACGGGTGGCTTTACCTACAACTCCAACTCCCCCGAGATATACTTCATCATCAGCCAACTGCTCACCAAACATATAGATAAGGATAAGATTTACCGCAACGTCTACCATAACTATAGTGAGTGGCGACTGCGCCTTATGGGCTATGTCATGTACCAGAAGTTGAACGTTTTTACCGACCTCCATGCTTCTTATTTCACGCTCACACGGCAAGACATGGCACGTTTCCGCTTCATCAAAGGCGATGCCGAAGGACTTGTGAACCTGCCTTTACAGATAAAGGGAGCCAAACTGTCTATCTCGCTGCGTGAAGATACCGAGAGGCCTTGCAAGATATGGTTGAGTTTGCGGTCGGTAGACTCCTTCTATTGCAATGCCATGGCCGAGCGCTATTTCAACGGTGGAGGGCATCCCAATGCGGCAGGAGGTCATCTCGACTGCACCATAGAAGAGGCGGAAACCATCGTACGTAAGGCTTTGAACGATTTCCGCGAGGAGTTGCAGCGATAAATCGTTGGACACCTCACAAGCCACAAAGGCCTGAATGATTGGGGTTAAATAATATTAAGCTACAGACAGCTATCCGCCCCTTTCAACATTATTTGCTATCTTTGTCCCATGATTTATACAAGGAACAGAATAAAGAATACAGCCTGCCTGTGGGCTGTTTTGTCTCTCTCACTCTTTTTAACGGCATGTAGCAACAACGAAACCTACTCCGACAAGAAGAAGCGTGAGCGAGCCGCCATCACACAGTATATAGCAAATCATCATATCAAGGTGATTTCCGAGGCACAGTTCTATGCACAGAACTGCACCACAGATACGGCTAAAAACGAATATGTGTTGTTCAGTAGCTCGGGTGTTTACATGCAGATTGTGCGCGAAGGGTGCGGAGCCAAACTGAAAAACGGCGAGACGGCACGCGTACTCTGCCGTTTTACGGAAACCAACCTCAAGACCGATTCCGTGCAACTCTCCAATCAATACAACAGTTTTACCTATTTGGTGGACAAAATGGACGTAACCAACACCACCGGCACTTTCCGAGCGTCCTTCGTCAAAGGCAGCAGCCTGATGTATGTGGCCTACGGAAGAAGTGGCAGTACCGCTGTTCCAGGCGGCTGGCTTGTGCCTTTCACGTTTATCAAGGTGGGACGTCCCAAGACTGCCACCGACGAGATTGCCAAGGTAAATCTCATTGTTCCGCACACACAGGGGCAAGCCGTCGCATCTGCAAGGGTGTATCCCTGCCTATACAATATCACTTACGAAAGGGGAATTTAGCATGACACTCATCAAATCCATATCGGGTATTCGCGGTACCATCGGGGGAAAAGCGGGCGACACACTCAATCCGCTTGACATTGTAAAGTTCACTTCGGCCTATGCCACCTTTATCCGCAACACTACGCAGTCGGCCACGCACAAGATTGTGGTGGGCAGAGACGCACGCATCTCCGGTGAGATGGTGAAGAACGTGGTCTGTGGCACCCTCATGGGAATGGGTTACGACGTGGTGGATATCGGTTTGGCCACAACCCCGACAACCGAACTTGCCGTGACCATGGCGGGAGCCGATGGCGGTCTCATCGTCACCGCAAGCCACAACCCACGGCAATGGAACGCCCTGAAATTGCTCAATAACAAAGGTGAGTTCCTGACGGCAGCCGATGGCGCAGAGGTGCTTGCCATCGCCGAAAAAGAGGCTTTTACCTACGCCGACGTAGACGGGTTGGGTAGCTATCGGCAAGACAACAGCTTCGACAATCGACACATCGACAGTGTGCTGGGACTCGAACGGGTCGACGTAACCGCAATCAAGCTGGCGCACTTCAAGGTTTGTGTGGATGCTATCAACAGTGTGGGCGGCATCATTCTGCCTAAGTTGCTCGAGGCATTGGGCGTGGAATACCGCGTACTCAATGGTGAACCCACCGGTAATTTCGCACACAATCCCGAACCGTTGGAGAAAAACCTCACCGGTATCATGAACGAAATGAAGTCGGGTGCCTATGATTTAGGTATCGTGGTAGACCCTGACGTAGACCGCCTCGCATTTATCTGCGAAGATGGTCGCATGTTTGGCGAGGAATATACGCTGGTGGCAGTGGCCGACTATGTGCTGGCGCATACCTCCGGCAATACAGTGAGCAACCTAAGCTCTACCCGCGCACTGCGCGACGTTACCGAACGCTACGGCGGCACTTATACGGCGGCAGCTGTAGGAGAGGTAAACGTAACCACACAAATGAAGGCGACAAATGCCATTATAGGCGGAGAAGGTAACGGCGGAGTTATCTATCCCGCAAGTCACTACGGCAGAGATGCTCTCGTGGGTATCGCTCTGTTCCTCTCTGCCTTGGCACACAGAGGCGGAAAGGTGAGCGAGTTTCGCGCTTCGTTCCCCACTTATTTCATGGCGAAGAACCGTATCGATCTCACACCCGATACCAATATCGATGCCATCCTCTCTCGTGTGAAAGAACTCTACAAGGCAGAACGGATTACCGACATCGACGGAGTGAAAATAGATTTCCCCAAGAGTTGGGTGCATCTGCGTAAGAGCAATACCGAGCCCATTATCCGTGTGTACAGCGAAGCACCTACACAGGAAGAGGCCGAGGCGATAGGCAAAAAACTCATGCAAGTGGTGAGCGATATGCAATAATATTCTACCCCATATAAAGCAAAGGGCATCTGTACCACGTACAGATGCCCTTTGTCGTATAACGGAGCTACAAGTTATAAATATAAAAAATACCGGCAGGGTTAAGAAGATCTGCCTGTGCTGGATTATGCGTCGATATTCGCATAGGTTGCGTTCTGCTCAATGAACTCGCGTCGTGGCTCTACGTCGTCGCCCATAAGCATGGAGAATATCTCGTCGGCCTTGGCCGCATTCTCTATATTCACCTGTTTGAGCAAGCGAGTGTTGGGATCCATGGTGGTTTCCCAGAGTTGCTCGGGATTCATCTCTCCTAAACCTTTATACCGCTGGGTATGGATGCTCTTGCCGTCTTCCACGCCATCGCCATATTTATCGAGGAATGCCTGCCGCTGCTGTTCGGTATAGCAATACTCTTTCACCTTATTCTTGTAAGTGCACAGATAGAGTGGAGGCGTGGCAATATAGAGATGGCCTTCCTGAATGACGCGGGGCATGAAGCGATAGAAGAGGGTCATGATAAGGGTGTCGATATGGGAACCATCGACATCGGCGTCGGTCATGATGATAATCTTGTCGTAACGCAGTTTGTCGATATTGGCCTCTTTGTCGCCTTCGCCCTCTACACCAAACCGCACGCCAATGCTCTGGATGATATTCATCACCGACTCGGCCTCGAATACCTTGTGCCATTGCACCTTCTCGACATTGAGAATCTTACCTTTCAAGGGGAGGATGGCTTGGGTGTAGCGGTCGCGTCCTTGCTTGGCAGAACCACCGGCGGAATCGCCCTCGACGAGGAATATCTCGCATTTCTTCGGGTCGCGATTGGAGCAGTCTGCCAACTTACCGGGCAGTCCGCCACCAGACATCACGTTCTTTCGTTGCACACTTTCGCGGGCTTTGCGGGCAGCGATACGTGCAGTAGCAGCCAATACCACTTTATCGCAAATCAGTTTGGCTTCTTTCGGATGCTCCTCAAGATAGTTAGACAGTGCCTCGCCTACCGCCTGCTGTACCGCACCCGACACTTCGCTGTTGCCCAACTTGGTCTTTGTTTGTCCCTCAAACTGCGGTTCCGCCACCTTAATGGAGATAACGGCAGTGAGACCTTCGCGGAAGTCTTCGCCCGCAATCTCTATCTTCGCTTTCTCTATCTGCTTGGAGATAACGGGGTCGGCATCGGCATAAGTTTTTAATGTGCGGGTGAGCGCCATGCGGAAGCCAGTGAGATGGGTGCCGCCTTCGATGGTGTTGATATTGTTTACGTAGGAGTGGATATTCTCGGAGTAATCGTTATTATACATCACGGCCACTTCGATGGGTATGCCCTGCTTCTCCGTCTTAAGGTAGATAACATCGTCGAAGAGGTGGGTGCGATGGCGGTCTACGTAGCGCACAAACTCTTTCAGTCCGTCTTCGGCGTGGAATGTTTCCTCACGTAATTTACCTTCTTCGTCGGGACGCATGTCCTTGAGTGTGATTTTGATACCGGCATTGAGGTAGGCCAATTCGCGCATGCGGTTGGCAATGATGTCCCACTTATACTTGGTCGTGGTGAAGATGGTGGCATCTGGCCAGAACTGCTGACGCGTTCCGCGGCGTTCAGTCGTGCCGACAACCTTCACGGGATACAGCGGCTTTCCTTTTTCATATTCCTGCTGATAGATTTTCCCATCGCGAAACACCTGCGAGAGCATGTGCGACGACAGTGCATTGACGCAACTCACTCCCACACCGTGTAAGCCGCCGCTCACCTTATAGGAGCCTTTATCGAACTTTCCACCGGCGTGGAGCACGGTCATCACCACCTCGAGTGCTGACTTATGCAGCTTCTCATGTTCGTCTACGGGTATGCCTCGGCCATCGTCTTGCACGGTAATCGAATTGTCTTCGTTGATAATCACTTCGATGTTTTTGCAGAAGCCTGCCATCGCCTCGTCGATAGAGTTGTCTACCGTTTCGTTCACCAAATGGTGTAAACCTTTCTCGCTGATGTCGCCAATATACATTGCAGGGCGCTTACGCACGGCCTCGAGGCCTTCCAACACCTGTATGTTACTGGCCGAATAATTATTCTCTTTCGTTTGATTCTCTGCCATTGTGTAGTTTCAAAAGATAATGTGCAAAGATACTAAAAAAGTGGCAAAGCCGGAAACATTCAATATGAAAATAACGCACCTACCCCGTCTTTCAATCATTAAAAAGCGAGTGGTACGCATCATCGCGATGCGTACCACTCTCACATTTTATAATTGGTAAAAAAGAAATTCTTTGTTTCCCCTTTCTCCCCGATGAGGAGAGTTGGAGCGGGGATGGCCTCTTTATGGCTTCGGCTTTTTGTTCTTCTCTTTTCGCTTCGGGTTATCCACCTCCACCTCGATTTTCTTCAATGCATCGGTGATGGCCGATTTCCAGCGCACAATGATACGGGGTTTTTTGAGTGATGCGGCCGTCACGTCTTCCTCTTTGTCTATCATCTTTGAGGGAATCGTGGTGCGGAAGGAGAAGATGTCGCCCAAGTCGAGTGAGCCGCCGAGGGTAATCACTTCGATGAAGATGTTGCGCAGTGTGATGAGCACGTTTCTTACGTCGCCTTCGCTCAACGATGTTTCGCGCACGATGCGCTCAATGAGCCACTGCACAGAGAACTCATTGGGGCTTTCTGCACGGCATTGTATGCCTTCTGCCCTTTCTTCGGACCAATCCTGTGGATGGTCTCTACAACTTTAAAAATTAGCATAATTGTTTGATATTTAAGTTATTAATTGAAGCCTCGCACTTTGCTTAGCTCCGTTGGTTATGTTCATTATATCGAGGTCATTGCATTCATTATATCAAGGCCGCCATGTTGATTATATCAAGACCTTTGTATTGATATAATGAAGACCGACCTATTGATATGAGGAACACAACGGTCTTCATGTAAGGAATGCAAAAGCCTTGGTTGCAACATCGATGATATCTTCTTATTTTGATTAGAAATGCACGAACGGGCGGACACCAATACCTATATCTTTATTATAACCGGACTCGTCAAGCTCTAACTCGTTTTCCCTAATAAAACAGTCGTGCCCCTCTTGGATCGAGTGTTCTGAACTTGTCCATATCCAGTCTATCAATGTTTGTCCACCAGCTTGTAGGAATATCTTGTCAAAATTGGCATCTAACTGACGATAAGTGAGATAAGGATCCCAATCCGTTTTTGCATTGACGTCTACATCGCGGCACAACCTTGCCACGGTCAGTTTGATCTGCCCGAGGCTGGGCAGGAACCATTTGCCGATGTTTGTTCCCGTGATGCTTGGCCCCGGCTGATAGTGGGCAGCGGCATAGAAAGCGGGGAAATCGCTGCTGTTGGCTTTGATGGTGGTGCCGTCGGCACTTCCTTCTTTCTCCCATGTCCACTTATAGCCGTTGTAGTCGTTCCATTGGGTAAGGAAATCTGAGCTTATCGGCGCACTGTTGTGGTGTTCAAACTTTTTAGGACCTTTAGCCCAACTATTGCCGCCTGTAATCGCCTTTAATGCTACGGCAAGCCCTTTCTGCGTGGGTGTTTTATCTGTGATGACGACACCGATGGGTTGGCGTTCGGCTTTTTCTTGGAAAGTGCCTACGGTGCCATCAGCAAAAAGATAGAGCACGTTCTTCAGTTTGATATTCAATTTATAAGAACCGTTTCTGAGTAATTTCCCAATCTTAGTGAGTTTGATGCTCTTTCCTGCCATACTTTCACCATAAACCGTCCCTGCACTAAACGTGAGTTTCAGGTCTTTGCCTTCGAGGTTGGGTAGAAAATACTGATAGTTGTCGCTTGTGGCAGAATAGGACAGGGTGTAAACCGAACGTGTTGCTGCAGGAGTGGCAGGAAAAGTGTATTCGCCTGACTGTACGCTGCCGTTCTCAGTATTTGTGATATTTTCGCCCGACAAGTCGTATATGTTCTTGTTCAATTGGCTTCCGTCTGACGAAACCGTGGCTTTGACACCGCTGCTTGCCGATGTGTAAGACGTGATGCCGAAGTGCACGCGTGCCGCTTGATGCTTCATAGTGAAAGTGATTGTGTGTCCTGTTCCACTAATGGTTTGTTGAGTGGTGCCTATCATCGGGTTCTTGCTGCTGTTGGTAACGCTGAGCGAAGTGGTGTTATCGGTAACTGCGTCGTTGATGCAGACAAACGTATAGGTGCCGGGAGTGAGTTTCATTTTCGGCGAACCTACATCGCGTTTGAATGCGCCATCCTTAATGGTGCCTTTCATGGTGGCTACCCGTACGTTGGAGCTGTTTAAGGCGAAGATGGTGTAATGCTCTTCGCTCATGGCTGCGCGTGTGAAGCCGCTTTCTTCCTCATCTTTCTCGAGCGAAACTTCAGCAATCAGATTGTTGCCTAAGTCTATGGTCTCGGCTGTCTGAGTCTGCCCTACTCGCGTAAAGGATTGGTCGGGCAGATAAGTCTCTGTATTGATGAGAATCCGGCCTGTCTCTTCCACATCAATCATTTCTTTGTCTGCAAAACTGTTTTCTTTGCTGCATCCTGCAAGCAATAATACAATGCTGCCGATGATACTTGCAATAACAGATAGTCTTTTCATTTTTCTTCTTGCTTTTGTTAATTAGAAATCAATTTCATCTTCACTCTCTTCTTCGTTATCCCAATCTTCCTCGGAGGAACCGGGCGTGACAGGCGTTACTGATGTACAGAAGAAACATTCGTACTCTACCTTTACAATCTCACAATATGGAGGTACATAGTCTTTCTTTTCTAACTCTTTTTTCTTCATAATTTCACTATATTTTAATGCATAAATTCTGTCTTATTTTTGCCTTTCCGCACTTTGCAAAACAAGCACGAAAAAGCAAACAAAGGGAACTCCGTGGAGCCCTTTGTTTATAGGGGATGCGACACGCTTCGCGCGCGCGTATACGAAAGCGTTTAAAGTGTTATCTGACTGGCGGTGCGAATGTGTGT
>NZ_GL397214.1:1535355-1619246 GCF_000146675.1 Hoylesella marshii DSM 16973 = JCM 13450 | reverse complement strand
GTGTGTGTGTGTGTGTGTGTGTGTTACACTTTTTTCTGGTGTATGCAAATATAAAGCGTTAAAAGATGCAGAAAAACACACTCTCTTCTGCACCGCATTCCTTATATTATATATAGCTGTATTCTGCATAATGGCGGCAAAGGTAAACAAAGTTTGTGAAACACGCAAATGTTTTCTTAAAATATTGCGCCCCGTTTACAGCATGCTTTCTATTGCTGCGTGCAGGTCTTTTATCTGCACATCACGCTTCTGCAACACGTTGTTTCGGTCTATGAGGAAGTAGGTGGGTACACGTTGCAGGTTGTAGGTGGCAGCGTATTGAGAGCTTAAACCGTTATCGTCGTGTACCGAAATCCAAGGAAGCGCGGCTACCTGCGTCTTCCAGAAGTGTTCGTTGGGGTCTAAAGACACTTGATAAATCTCAAAACCCCGCACATGATACTTGTTGTAGAGGTCTCTCAACATCATGATACGGTCGGTAGATGCTTTGGTGGCAAAGATATGGAAATCGAGCAATACCACCTTTCCCTTGCAGTCGGTAAGGTGGCGGAGGTGTCCTTTGTTGTCATAAAGGGCAATGTCGATGATGCCGGATACACCCATCTTGTTCATATCCACCTGTTGGACAGCCTGCCGGTTTTGTACAATACGCAGGTCTTTCATGCCCTCGATGGCGATGTTATGCAGGTTCTTACCTCGTTCGGCTTCAGGATAATAGGTATCCCAGCTGGTTGCCACGGCGGCGAAAGCCTTGATATCGTCTTTGCTTTCGCGGGGATTGAAGATAAGTCTGTCGCCCAATGCTTGGAACAGTGCGAAATACGCATAGGGGCGCATGGGCTCTTTGAAGATATAGCGTCGTTTCACGTCGTCTTTGTAAGCCTCGATAATACGCGACATGCTGTCGGCTGTGGCCTCTACGCCCAGTGCGGGATTGCGGTCGATGGCCAGAAGGCGCCGCTGCAATTGCTGCTGCATGAGTGCCAATTCCTTGATTTTCGCGCAGTCGTAAGACCCCTCTATGGTGTATTCCGTGGTCATTGTGGGGTATGAGGCCTTGATGCGGATGTGTTCGAGGGTGTCATTCACGGCTATATGGATGATTTGTCCGGCTATGCGCAAGCGATAGAACTCGGGGGCAGTCGGTACAACATCCGAGAAAGAGAAGTCACCCTTTTCATCGAGCTTGGCAGAGTCTACCACTACCGGTCCGTTGAGGCTCATGTTCTCAAAGTAGAGGATGGAGTCTTTGGCTTGCGTGATAGTACCCTCCACTCTGAACTTTCTCTCGGTGCAGGAGGCAACTGTCAGCACGGCAATTGCCGCGAGGACGATGCGTAGAAGGCGTGTGAACAATGTATGTATCATCTCTTTCAAAGTGAAATTCGGCTACAAAAGTAGTGTAAATCGGTTAGACGGCAAAATAAATCCCCCATTTCTTTCTATGGGAAACGGGGGATGGAGCAAATGAATCAGGGCAGTTTCTGTCGGTCGGAGCGGATGAGTTCGAGCAGTCGGTCTACTGCTTCTTCTTCGGGAATGCTACGTTGTACGCACTCTTTCTTCCGATAAAGCGACACACGGTGCGGGCCGGCTCCCACATAACCGTAATCGGCATCGGCCATCTCGCCCGGCCCATTGACAATACATCCCATGATGCCTATCTTAAGACCTGCCATGTCGGACGTGGCAGCCTTGATGCGGGCGATGGTGGAACGCAAATCGTAGAGTGTGCGACCGCATCCTGGACAACTGATATACTCGGTCTTGCTAGTGCGCAGACGTCCTGCTTGTAAGATGCCGAGTGCTGTGGCAACAAGGTCGGTGGCAGGGAGGGTGCCGTCGTTCATGAGCCAAAGGCCGTTGCAGAAACCGTCTATCATGAGTGCCCCCGTATCGGCAGCTGCCTCCAGCTGGAAGTCTTCTTTCTCTTCCTTGCTGTGTCGGTAGGCTTCGCTGAATATCACCGGGTTTTTCAGTCCGTGTGCCATCATCTCGTGAACGAGGGCGCGTTGATGTCCCAAGCGGTTGCTATGGTTGCTCATACATACCACCACTACCTCGGGATGCGCTTTCAAACAAGCGGTGTATTCCTCTTCGGAGACACCGAACTGCAATACGAGAAACTTCATAGGGGCATTGACGGAGGCGATGAACGGCATGGCCGTATGGGGGAAGATGGGGTAAGTGTCGGCTTCTCCGTGGTATACATTGAAGTCTACGATGTATTTCTGTCCTTTGCGTCGCCGTTCGGGCAACGATGCTCCTGTGTAGATAAAGTCGGGGAGGGGCACTTGGGGGGCTTCAAAAACCGAAGATCGGTCGTTCAGTCCCATTTCGCTGACGATGACAACGGGCTGGGATTGCCCTCCGACAATGTCGATGCCGTGGGTTTCTCGCGGTTCTGGTTGCAGGTAGTCGAAACCTGTAAAGGGTTCGCAGGGTATCATGGAGTGTCCTGCACGTTGTGTGATATACTCCACAAGCCGACGGGCAACGGGTATTTCTGCCTCAGGTTCCTCACTCAAAGATACACGGATGGTGTCGCCGATGCCATCGGCCAGCAGTGCACCGATACCCACAGCACTCTTTATTCGCCCATCTTCGCCCTCTCCGGCCTCGGTCACACCGAGATGAAGGGGATAGTGCATACCTTCTTTTTCCATTTCCGAGACTAACAAGCGCACGGAACGTACCATGACAACCGTGTTGGAGGCCTTGATGGAAATGACTACGTCGTCGAAATGCTCGCGCTTGCAGATACGCAGAAACTCCATGCAACTTTCCACGATACCCGCAGGTGTATCGCCATAGCGGCTCATGATACGGTCGGAAAGCGACCCATGGTTTACACCGATGCGCACTGCCGTATGATGTTCTTTACAGATATGGAGGAATGGTACGAAGCGTTGTTCTATCTTCTCTATCTCTTTGGCATATTCCTCGTCGGTATAGTCGAGGGTTTTGAAGGTGCGGGCAGGGTCTACGTAATTCCCCGGATTTATTCTCACTTTCTGGGCATAGTGAGCAGCTACGTCAGCTACACGGGCATTGAAATGCACATCGGCTATCAACGGAGTAGCGTAGCCATCGGCACGAAGGCGCATCCCGATGGCTTTTAAATTCTCTGCTTCCCGTGTTCCTTGTGTCGTCAGGCGCACATACTCTCCCCCTGCATCGGCTATCCGTTCGGCTTGTGCCACGCTTGCCTCGGTATCGTTGGTATCCGTGGTGGTCATGGATTGCACGCGGATGGGGTAGGCACCGCCCATCGGGGTGTCGCCGATGCAGGTCACTGATGACGTTCGGCGTAAGTAGTTGAACAAATCGGGCATGCTGCAGATGGTTAGTTCGTCTTGTATTTATATGTGATGTCGGCCAACTCTTTGTTGGCCTTCTCTATCTTGCTGCCGAGACTTGCCTTGTAGGTTGTCAGTCGCTCAGCCACGGCTTCGTCGCCCAAGGCTATCATCTCTGTCGCGAGAATGGCCGCATTCATGGCTCCGTTCACGCTCACTGTAGCAACAGGGATACCCGGTGGCATCTGTACGATACTTAACAAGGCATCAAGACCGTCGAGCATTCCCTTAATAGGCACGCCGATAACGGGCAGTGTGGTCGATGCGGCTATCACTCCGGGCAAGGCGGCAGCCATTCCGGCACCTGCGATAATCACCTTCACACCGCGGTGCTTTGCACTTTTGGCAAACAGTTCTACTGCGTCGGGGGTACGATGTGCAGAGAGGGCGTTTACTTCAAAGGGGATATGTAACTCGTCGAGAAAGGCCATGGCCTTCTCCATCACGGGCAGATCGCTGGTGCTACCCATGATGATACTTACTAATGGTGTTGCTTCCATTTCTTTTCTTATGTTGTTAAATGTCATGTCTGCTTGTATCAATACTTGCCCGCTTATACTATCAATATCATGTAAAATGCGCTCAGCAGTCCCACCAAAAAGCCGGCAACGACCTGAAAGAGTGAATGCTGGCGCAGAATCATGCGACTCGTTCCCACCATTCCTGCGAGGATGATGACAATACAGAGCCACCAAACGGGGTTAAAAGAGAAGATGAGGGAGAACGAGATAAGGGCACCGGCTACACCGCCGATGGCTGCCGTATGGGTAGAAATCTTCCACCAAACGTTGATTAAAGCACAGACTACCTGAATGATGAGGGCTGCTACAAGGATGGAACTCATGAATCGCGGTATATGCAATACATTCATGAGGTAGAAACAAGCGAAGTAACAGAGGATGGAAATCACATACGGAACCATGCGACGTTCCTTGGCACCGATATCGAGAAGCGACCATCCCTGATATTTTCTGTATAAATGGATAAGGAGTGTTGGCAATAAGACGGTGAAAAGATATACCATGGCGACCACCAACAATTTATACGACCATGGTAACAGGGTGAGATAACTGAAAGAAAACAGTGCCGCCAGTCCTATCACAGGTAGATAAAAAGGAGTGGACACGACGCTCATTGCCCGAGCAGCCATCATAATGTTTATCTTTCTCATTGCGTTATTCCCTCCGTAGTCTCGCCACCGGCACACCCAACTGTTCCCTATATTTGCTTACCGTGCGGCGGGCAATCGGGAATCCTTTGCGTTTCATTTCTTCTTTCAACTGGTCGTCGCTCATGGGTCGGTGCTTGTCTTCGCCGTCGATAATCTCTTTGAGTGCTATCTTCATTTTGCGGGTAGACAGTTCTTCTCCCGCTTCCGTGGTATAGCCGTCGGTAAAGAAGAAGCGCAAAGGAAATGTCCCCCACTTCGTTTGGGCATACTTGATATTGCTCACACGTGAGATAGTAGAGATGTCGAGACCCGTTTTGTCGGCAATATCCTTGAGCACCATAGGGCGTAAGTCTGCCTCATCGCCATCGATAAAGAACTGTTTCTGCCTGTCTATGATGGCTTGCATGGTGACCACCAATGTATGACGACGTTGCTTTACGGCCTCGATAAAACCCTTGGCTCTCTCCACCTTTTCCTTGGCATAGAGCAGAGCCTCTTTGTCTTGTCTGCTCATTGTCTTACGGTCGGTGTGGTAGGTCTTCAGCATTTCTCGGAACGAAGGCGAGACATAAAGTTCAGGGAGATGACCTTTGTTGAGCGAGAAAGACACCGTACCATCCTCATGGGTCTCAATAAGGAAGTCGGGGGTTATCTGCTGAACACTGCGTCCTTGCGTCTCGCCTAATGCTGCACCGGGCTTCGGGTTCAGCCGCCTAAGCTCCTCTTGCAGCATTGTTACTTGCTTGTCTGTAAGACCGAACTGCCGGCCGATGGTGTCCCAATGTTTCTTGGTAAAGGCTTCGAAGTTATCGGTGATGACACGGCGCATTTGTTCTGTCAGGGGGGAAGGTTCTCGTCGGGCTATCTGCAACAGCAGACATTCCTGTAGAGAGCGCGCACCGATGCCGGCGGGGTCGAATGTTTGCAGGATATGGAGCACAGCCTCAATCTCTTTGGGGGTTGCATCTATGGCGTGATAAATGGCTAATTCATCGGAGATTGTCTCCGTTTCTTTACGTAACAGACCATCGTCATCAAGGGAACCGATGAGGTATTCCATGATTTCACGCTGACGTTCGGTAAGCTCCGTCTCACCCATCTGTTCCTTTAGTTTATCATAAAATGACGTGGTATCGCCATATACAATCTCTTCGTAATCGGCCGTCTGCCGGTCGTGCATGCCTGTTTCATACTCCGGCATGCGGTCATCTATACCGATGTTAGACAAGGCATCGTCGAGTGCAGCCTCCCGCTCTTCGCGTTCGGTCATGGCATCATAGTCTTCGTTGCCCTCTCTGTCGCTGTCTGAAAGACCGGCACTCTCCTCGGGTTCACTCTCTGCCATGTCATCTGGCGAGCCTGCCTCTAAGGCAGGGTTATCATCCAATTCGGCCATGACGCTCTGCTCCAATTGTGTGAGCGGCATCTCCAGCAGCTTTATTTGCAACATTTGTTGCTGCGAAAGCCGCTGCACCTGCACTTGCTTCTGCGTCTGTTCCTGAGTTAGTTTCTGCGCCATGGTCGTTTCATGAGTTCTTTTCTCTTGTCTTGTCGGTTGCAAATATACAAAGAAAAGCAGGCGCAAGCAAAACTTTTCACGCTTTTTATTTGCCTTTGAAGAGCCTTGATAGCCGTATGAAAAACACGTCTTTTTGACAAACTTTGGCCTTTAAAGCTCCAATGATAGATAAAAAATCATCTTATGGCCAATTTGGGTTAAAACCTATCGAATGTTTGTCTATATGATATATAATGTGTAATTTAGTAGGCAGAAACGTTCATTTAAATAGCAAAAGCCATGAACAACCATCACTATTGTGTTATCTTGGCTGGCGGAAAAGGTCGCCGGCTGTGGCCTTGTAGCCGAGAGAAAATGCCAAAGCAGTTTATCGATTTCTTCGGAACGAACACCACACTGCTGCAACAAACCTATAGACGGATGGCAAACTTTATACCACCCGAAAACATTTACGTGAGTACGAATATCGTCTATGAGAATCTTGTGAGGGAGCAACTCCCCGACATCACCCCCCAAAACGTGCTGGCCGAGCCCATCCATCGCAACACTGCACCAAGTGTAGCGTGGGCTGTTCACCGCATATTGCGATACGATGACAATGCCGACATCCTCGTTACTCCTTCCGATCAAGCTGTCTCCAAAGAGGATGTCTTTATCGACAATATGCTTACCGGTCTTCACTTCGTTGCCCAAAACGATGCGTTGCTCACTATGGGTGTCACCCCTACGCGTCCCGAACCCGGGTACGGCTATATACAATTAGGTGAGCCAACGGCCGTACCCCATCTTTTTAAAGTCAAGACTTTTACCGAGAAACCCGACCGAAACTTCGCTGAGATGTTTATGAAGAGCGGCGAATTTTATTGGAATACAGGTCTCTTCTTGGCCAATGCACGCTATCTGCGCTCCTGCTTCCACAATGTGCTCCCTCCCGTATTGAGCACTCTCGATGAACAGAATCCTCATAACACCGTGGAAGAGGAAAATACTTACATGCACGATAACTTCTGCGTATATCCCAATCTCTCTATCGACTACGGCATACTCGAGAAGAGTGAAAACGTGTATGTATTGAAATGCGATTTCGGATGGGCTGACATCGGAACGTGGCACGGCATCTATGAAATGATGAGCAAGAGTGGAGAAGATAACGTGGTCATAGACTCGGAGGCGATTTTGGAAGACTCTCACAACAACATTGTCAAGCTACCGCATGGCAAACTCGCGGTTATCAATGGGCTGGATGGCTACATCGTGGCCGAGAAAGGCAATGTGCTCATTATTTGTAAGAAAGAGGATTCCTCGGCATTGATACGTAAATACGTGAATGAGGCACAGCTCAAGTTGGGCGATGATTTCGTGTAGCCGTGAATATAAAAGAGGCGATAAGTCGGCAAATCTTATCCCCTCTGTCGCCCCTTCTTAGCTCCTTTGTATCAGCCACTTAACGCGTAAAAGGTAAAAGGATAGCTTTGAGCGTGTAAGAGCTATGCTTTGACGCGCTTAGAGCTATGCTTTGAGGCTGTAAAAGCTATGCTTTGACAAACCATAACTTTTGCATCGGAAAGGCACGGGCTTTCTTTCCTTTGTGAAACGGCTCTTCCGCGACCTGCAAAAACCAAAACGGCCGGAAGTCTGTAGCTACACTTCATGCCGAGAAAGGGAAGAAATCAGATACTGAAAAAGATATAATAAGAAAGCATTTATTTTGCGTTTCACGCCTTTTCGCGTACCTTTGCAGGCAAAATAGGCGTGAATGAAGAAACTTTTTATTGAGACCTACGGCTGCCAGATGAATGTGGCAGACAGCGAGGTCGTGGCATCCGTCATGCAGATGGCAGGCTATGAGATGTGCGAATCCATAGAAGAAGCGGATGCAGTGTTCCTCAATACTTGTTCGGTTCGTGAGAATGCGGAGAATAAAATCTATCATCGGCTGGAGGCATTACATGCCAAAAGCACGAAGAAACATCGTGTGATATTAGGTGTTTTGGGATGTATGGCCGAACGAGTGAGAGACGATCTCATCGAGAATCACCACGCCGACCTTGTTGCAGGACCAGATTCTTACCTCAATTTGCCCGACTTGATAGCGCAAGCGGAGCTGGGACAAAAAGCCATCAACATAGAACTTTCAAAGACGGAGACCTATCGCGACATCGTGCCCCAGCGCATCATGGGCAATCATATCAGTGGTTTTGTGAGCATCATGCGGGGCTGCGACAACTTCTGTCATTACTGTATCGTGCCTTATACCAGAGGTCGGGAGCGGTCGAGAGATATAGAAAGCATCGTGAAAGAAGTGCACGACTTGCAGGAAAAAGGCTTTAAAGAGATTACACTGTTAGGGCAGAACGTGAACTCTTACCGTTTCCAACCGGCCGATGGCTCATCGGAGATAGGATTTCCGCAGCTCCTTCGCCACGTGGCACGTGCTTTTCCGAAGATGAGAGTGAGGTTTAGCACACCTCATCCGAAAGACATGAGCGACGAAACACTTCACGTCATAGCCGAAGAACCCAACCTCTGCAACCATATACACCTGCCCGTGCAAAGCGGAAGCAACAAGGTGTTGAAACTCATGAACAGGCGTTATACCGCGGAATGGTATAGAGACAGGGTGGCAGCCGTTAGGCGGATTATCCCCGATTGCGGCCTTTCTACCGACATCTTCGTGGGCTACCACGGTGAGGAAGAGGAAGACCACCGGCAATCTCTCGCACTGATGGAGGAGATAGTCTACGACTCTGCTTTCATGTTTAAGTACAGCGAACGACCGGGTACCTATGCCTCAAAACATCTGCCCGACAACGTTCCGGAAGAAATAAAACTGCGTCGGCTCGCCGAGATGATAGACTTGCAGACACGCATGTCGGCCGTTGCCAACAAGAAAGACGAGGGAAAAATGTTTGAAGTCTTAGTGGAAAACTTCAGCAAGCGCAGCCGTCAGCAACTTTGCGGACGCACCCAACAAAACAAAATGGTGGTGTTCGACAAAGGAAACCATCATATCGGCGAATTCCTGAACGTGAGAATTACCGGCAGCACAAGTGCTACACTGCTCGGAGAAGTCGTGGAATAAAACGGGACCCCCTATTTCCCAAAGGCTAAATTTGGTACTCTGACAGATTTATTTTATATTTGCGACGACTACAAAACAAGAACAGCTCGATGATGGAAACGCCCCCCATAGCAACAAAAGCTGAAGAACGCTTATTCGATAGCATGGCGAGGATATGGGGAAACGCCTCGAATGTCTACTTCATGGAAGCCCCGATACGGGATGGGAGAAGACGTAATTGGGTGTAAAAGATTGAAAACGGGGCGGAAAGACCCTAAAGATGAAACCATAGATGAAAGAATTTCTACAAGTACTTCGACGATTCGTACCACCCTATAAGCGGTATCTCCTATTGACAGTGCTGTTCAATATACTGTCCGCAGTTCTCAATATATTCTCTTTTGCCGCAATTATTCCCATCTTGCAGATACTCTTCAAAACCGGAGAAGGCATGCAGGCAACAGCTCTGATGCCCTGGGATTGGAACAATCTGAAGACCGTTGTCAGCAACAACGCCGACTTCTACGTGCACCAAATGATAGGCCAGATGGGACAAACCACCACCCTGCTTGTCATCGGACTTGTGCTGGCTTTCATGACTTTCTTAAAGACAGCCTCTTATTTCCTTTCCTCTGCTGCCATCATACCTATCCGGACAGGTATTGTAAGAGATATTCGGAATCAATTATACCGCAAGATTACGTCGCTGTCGTTAGGCTTTTTCTCCGAAGAACGTAAGGGCGACATCATTGCAAGGATGAGTGGCGACGTGCAGGAGATAGAGAGTTCCATCATGTCTTCTTTGGATATGCTCTTCAAAAACCCTGTGCTCATCATCGCTTATTTCATCACATTGGTCATCATCAGTTGGCAACTCACCCTCTTTACCCTTGTTTTTGTGCCCTTGTTCGGTTGGTTCATGGGGTTCGTAGGTCGCAAATTGAAACAAAACAGCATGAAAGCACAGGCTTTATGGAGCGATACGATGAGCCAAGTAGAAGAGACTTTAGGCGGTCTTCGCATAATTAAAGCCTTTTGCGCGGAAAGGAAGATGAACGAGCGATTCGACCGAATCAACAGCGAATACAGAGATAACGTGAGGCGAGTGAATACCCGTCAACAGATGGCACACCCCATGAGTGAGTTTCTCGGCACAGTGATGATTGTCATCGTGCTTTGGTTTGGCGGCTCATTGGTGCTCAACAATTCCACGCTCTCTGGTCCAACGTTCATTTATTACTTAGTGATTCTCTACAGCATCATCAACCCTTTAAAAGAGTTTTCTAAGGCCGGATACAATATTCCCAAAGGTTTGGCCTCGATGGAGCGTGTCGATAAGATTCTGCTGGCAGAGAATGAAATCAAAGACCCCATACATCCCAAACCCTTGGAAGGCTTCCGACATCGCATAGAATTCCGTCATGTATCCTTTAAATACGACCGTACATGGGTGTTGAAAGACATCAATCTCACCATTGAAAAAGGCCAGACGGTAGCACTTGTGGGACAGAGCGGCAGCGGAAAGAGCACCTTGGTAGACCTGATTCCTCGCTATTACGACATTCAAGAGGGAGAGATTCTCATCGACGGGGTGAATATCAAAGATGTGAAAGTTCACGACTTGCGCGCTCTTATCGGCAATGTAAACCAAGAAGCCATACTTTTCAACGACTCATTCTACAACAATATCAGCTTCGGAGTTGAGACCACAACCCGCGAAGAGGTAGAGAAAGCCGCAAAGATAGCCAACGCCCACAACTTCATTACACAGACCGAAGAGGGCTATGACACAGGTATCGGCGATAGAGGAGGCAGACTTTCGGGTGGACAAAGGCAGCGTATAAGCATTGCAAGAGCCATTTTAAAGAATCCCCCCATACTTATCTTAGACGAAGCGACCTCTGCGCTCGATACCGAAAGCGAGCGATTGGTGCAAGATGCCTTAGAGCGGCTCATGAAAACACGTACCACTATCGCCATTGCCCATAGACTTTCGACCATTAAGAATGCAGATGAGATATGCGTCATGCATGAAGGTCGCATCGTGGAACGTGGCACCCATGAGTCTTTGATGGCAGCAGACGGCTATTACAAGAAGCTGCACGACATGCAGACCTGATACCTTTTGCGATGATGTATTACCTCGTTTATACGTTCTTCTACCTCGTTTCGCTCCTTCCGCTGCGAGTTCTTTACGTCTTATCAGACGTGGGATACCTCATCTTATATCATCTTTTGAAATATCGCCGCACCATTGTAAGGCGCAATCTGCTCAACTCTTTCCCCGAAAAGGGCGAGCAGGAGAGGCGCGAAATAGAACGTAAGTTCTACCGATGGTTCAGCGATTACTTTGTAGAAGCTGTGAAGTTGCTGTCCATTTCCAAGCGACAACTGAAGAAACGCTTCTCTATTATCAATTCCGAAGACATCGAAGCCTGCTTCCAAGACGGTCAATCCGTGGCTGCCATCTTAGGTCATTACTGCAATTGGGAGTGGCTTTCGTGTGTGGGAATAGACCTGCCGCCCCACCGGAAGATGGGACTTGTCTACAAACCGCTGGACAGCGACCTGTTCGACCGCCTCTTCCGAGACATCCGTTCCTGTGTAGGCGGCGTACCGGTGCCAAGGAAAGAAATCCTCAGATATCTCTTCCGATACCGCAAAGAGGGGGTGATGAGCATCTTCGGCTATATCTCCGACCAGACACCACGTTGGGAAAACATTCATCTTTGGCTGACTTTCATGAATCAGGAAACACCTGTTTTCACCGGCGCAGAGCGCATTATGTGTAAGATGAACAATGCTGTCTACTACGTGGAGATGAGCCGTCCGCGCCGCGGATACTACACTTGCACCTATCATCTCATTACAAAAGACCCGCGTTCGCTGCCCGAGCACGAGATTACACGACGCTTTTTCCAAATGTTAGAACAAACCATACGCCGGCAACCGCAGTTCTATCTCTGGACGCATAACCGCTGGAAACGCACGCACGAGCAGTTTAATAAGGAGTTCAAAGTGGTGCATGGAAAGGTGTTTCATAAGGAAGTGAACGACGAAAAGCCCGCTACCGATGCAGAAAGTCTTGCTTAACGCCCCGTTCGAGTCGCTCCGCTCCTACATTGAGAGCCTGCCTTCTCGCTTTGAAAGCGAAGGAACCTATATTTACGGTGGGCGCAGAAACCTCATCAAATCTTTTGTTGCACCTGATGGAACGGAACTGAATGTGAAGCGATTCCACAGTCCCAAGGGGTTGAATCGTCTCGTCTATTCCCTGGGTTGGCGATGTCCGAAAGGCTTGCGTGCCTTCCGTTACCCCTCTCTTCTTCTGCCCAAAGGCATTGAGACGCCTGCTTCCGTGGCCTATATCGAGAGCCGTCATGCCGGTATGCTCGGCCTTTCTTACTTTGTGAGCATACAGTGTAAGTATCCGAATCTGCTGTATGAGGTGGGACAACATCCCGAATCCGACTACGATACCTTAGCCCGCGCATTGGGCAAGTTCACCGCCCACATGCACGATGCCCGCGTGTTGCACCTCGATTACTCGCCGGGCAACATCTTATGGACGTGTGATGAGGACGGCTGCTACCGTTTTTCCATTATCGATATCAACCGTATGTACTTCGGAAAAGTGAGCCTCCGCCGTGGTGCCGACAATTTCCGCCGCCTTTGGGGCAGCATTCGCTTCTTCAAAACGCTGCTCACAACCTATGCCGAAGCCCGCGGATTAGATGTGGAAAAGACTGTGGAAAGGGGCTTACAGACCCGCTACCGCTTTTGGAAACGATACAGCAAGAAGTACGATATCTCTTTTCCTTTGGAACTTTAAGTCCTTTTTTTACCCCAAATCGGTCAGCGTTTGTTGCGCCGTAACAAACGCTTTGCGCACAAACCGGCCTTCTCCTAAAAGTTTGGAGAAGGCTTTTGCATTCGCTTTCAGTGTGTTGTATTCCTCCGAAGTCATCGTTCTGAACACTTCGTCGAGTTCTTTCAGTGACCCAACACTCACTCCCAACCCTTTAGACTCTATAAAAGGAGCTATCGCGGCCTTGTTCCAAATAATGACAGGTACGCCCGCCCGCAGATAAAGAGATGTCTTATGCGGGTTGTTGATTTTAAGATACGACCCCCAATCACCGTCACATTCGTCGATGGAATTGCCGTCCCAAACCAATCCGAAGTCTGCTTCGGCCTCAGCGATAAGCTGGTCTTCCGGCAAACTTCCTGCATATTTTAACTTCGGGTTGCGCTTCCCCTCCTCGTCGAAGCCATGACCATAGAGCGTCATCTCCCACTCATTCATCACACCCTGCAAAGCGTAGAGGAATCCATTACGCCACTTTTTCAGGTTGCTGGCATAGAAAACGCGCCGCGGCACGTGAGGGGTATCATAGTCTTTAGGCTCTGTCTGCACGATGAAATCGAAGATTCCGAGCGAACAGATATGCCCTTTGAATCCTTTTTCTATGAGATACTGTTTCATCGTATCATTGTGAGCAATCAGGAAATCGGTCTTTTTCAGGCGGTTGTTTTCCTGCTCTGGCGTGAGCTTATGCCTGCGGAAAGCCCCTAAATCGTGAATAATGGTGGCCACATAAGCCCCTTTCCAATGGGCAAAGGTGCACGCCATGTCGTAGAACTTCTTCATAGGATACTGCAAACACAGCGTGTCACCGCGCTTCACGGTGGTCAGAATGCGTATCACCCCTGTGAGTTTCGTGATGAAACGCGAAACGGGATGCACGCTTTTCGACTGCGGTGTGAGGTTTGTATAACCCAGATCGCGAAATACCCGGTCTACATCCTGCCGCGCCTTATTGTGGTTGATTACCTCTATGTAATAGTTCATAACATGCTGTTTCGATGTGTTTTACCTTTGAAAGGCCACTCCGTTTCTATTCTTTTTCCTGCTTTTCCGACGCTTCAGCTTCTCTTGCTGCACTCTCCGGCTGAAGGAAGTCAGACAATCCGTAGTCTGTTCTCACCACGTTTCCTGCCTCATGTAAGTCGTAGATGTCGTGGTTTTTCGTGTCGATATGCTTCGTGGCATGCTCGGGGTGATAGATATGATATTCTATGGCTTTGAATTTCACGAATCGTTTCTTCACGCCCAATCGTTTCAAACGTGCCGAAAGGTCGATGTCTTCGGTACCATATCCCACCATTCTGTTATCGTATCCGTTCACAGCATAGAGGTCATCGCGCCAGAAAGACATGTTGCAGCCGCGTACCATGCCATCCTTCTTATAATTGTAAAACAAGGGAGTAAGCCACGGAAGCCTGATGACGTTGGGTTTGCGGGTAAGTCCGCGGGTGAAGAGATGGGGAATAAAAGCGGGCAGTTTCACAATTCTGTCGGTCAGTTCCTTCGTCAGTTTCCCGCGACTTCCATTGAGGAAATAACCGCGTCGCGCCTCTTTCACGTGGTCTTCTACGAAGTGTCGTTCCATGATAATATCGCCATCAATCTGTACGACGTAGTCGCTTGTGCAAGCGGCAAAGGCTCTGTTCATAATCATCGCCCGTCTGAAGCCTTTATCTTCGTGCCATACGTGCTTGATGGGAAGGCGGTCTTGAAAGCTCTCTACCATGCGTTTTGTCTCTTGGGTAGAACCGTCGTCGGCCACAATCACCTCGTTGGGCATGAGCGTCTGTTGGGTAATGCTGTACAAAGACAGGCGAAGCACGTTGGGGTTGTTATACGTACAGAGAACCACTGCTACTGTTGGTTTCATAGAAAAGCGTGTTGTTTTGGTTTCCAAATAGGCTGTTTAAATATCGGATGGACTACCGGTGCAGCAGGCCATGCCCTTTTACGGCTGTAAAGATACTACATTTACGGCGAATACCGTCTATCTTTCACAAAAGATATCATCAACTTTCTTACAAAAGGGGCAAAGCTGTTTCCTTTTCGCAACCTGCCGATAATCGTTTGGGAGCAAAGCCACTATCGGGCAGCATCTGCGCTTACAGACCGGCGGCACGTGAGTTCGGGATAAAGGGATTTGACCGATAAGCCCTGACAGGGCGATGGACGACAGGCAGGCGGTGGCGCCCGTAGGGCGCGACCCCTGTGCTATGGATTCCCACTACCTAAGCCCCGACGGGGCGCCAGAGGGGTAGTTATCAATAATTCCGTCACTCCTGCGGAGTTTATCTTTTTGCGTATGCTTATCAGGGGCTGCGCTATCGCTTGCCCCTGCCTAAGTTCTTTCGCCCCTTTGGGGCAATTGGACGAGATGCTTTTATACCGAGTTGACGTATCGGCACCCCGCTATTGCGAGATAGACTGTAAGTGTTTGAACAATAGAAGGTTAGCAAGTCTGTTGAGAAAGCTATGCTTTGACGTTGTAAAAGGATAGCTTTCATAGCGTTGAAGCATAGCTCTGAGCGTGTGGAAGCATAGCTTTTAGGAAACAGGAGCAGAATGGTTGCCGGATGGGGGCTTGCCGGAAGACTTTCGGAAAGGGAGAGACAGCCGGTTATCGGGCATCTGTTTGTCGGGTTCTCACTTGCTTGGTCAGTTGCAGGATGTCGCGATAGTGCAGGGCGTTGAGGCCTGTTGCCGTCTTTAGTTGCAAGCGGGCATAGTTGTCTATTTGGTCGAGTTGCTGCAAAGCGTAGAGCCGTGCATCGCTCCGATATGCTTTTGCGCCTGCACCGGTGCGTTCTTTCTCTGAAGGATTAAGCAGCTTGTCGAGGTTGGCAATATAGTTGCGTTGGAGTGCCCGGCGGCTTTTATTGACCAATTCTGCAGGCGATGAGAGCGGTTTCCATACGGCATGGAAGAGGTCTTGCATATAGTCGTCGAGGCGATAAGCCTCCGGAGAGGCCAACGATGCATTGTTGATGCTGTTGAGCAGAGAAGCGGCCATGAGTGTGGAGAGTGCCGTTTCCTGCTTCGTTTGTATGTCGTTGGCGGCATCGGTGCCTGTCATGGATGTGATTTCATCGGGATAAAGCCACACGGGAGCTGTGAAGAGTTGGCGGGAAAGGTAATCCATGGCTGCGCGGGAGCGTGCTGCGGGTATCTGCTCAAAGGGCTTCCGGCCGGGCATATTATTGATATAACGTCCGCCGAGGTTCTTTATCACGTGGTTGTTGTATCTATTGTACTGTTTGATAACGGCCAGATACATCTCTCGGAGGTCGGTGTGGCGTCCGTCGGTCTGCTGCGTCCATTGCGGCAGGCCTTTGATAACGCGTTTCAGATTCTTAATGCCGTAGTCGCTCGCTTTCACGTTGTCGTCGCCAAGGTCTTCGGTCTGTGCACGTGGGTCTTCGTTTCTGCCCTCGCCGCCGAACCACAGTCGCGGGTTGGCAGCTAAGGTGCGGGTGGTTTCTTCGCGCAGTTTCTCTTTCTCCTCGTATTCGTCTTTAAACTCCGGACGGTAGCTGTAGCCCCATCGTATCGCCCATTTGTCGTAGTCGTTGATGCGGGGAAACAGTCCGCGCTCCGTGATTCCGTCTTCCGGTTGGGCAACGTAGTTGAAGCGGGCATAATCCATGATGGAAGCCGTATGTCCGTTGGCTTCCACCCATGCCTTATCTCTGAGCTTTTCAACGGGCGTAGCGTAACTTGCTCCCATGTTGTGACGAAGTCCTAAGGAGTGGCCTACCTCGTGGGAAGAGACAAAGCGTATCAACTCGCCCATCAGCTTTTCGTCGAACTGCATCTTACGTGCACGTGGGTCAAGCGGTGCACATTGCACCATATACCATTTGGTAAGAAGGTTCATTACGTTATGATACCAACCGATATGGCTCTCTATGATTTCGCCGCTACGTGGGTCTACGATGCGTGGCCCGTAAGCGTTTTCGGTTTCCGAAGGCAGATAACGAAGCACGGAAAAGCGGGCATCATCCATGCTAAAGCCCGATTGAGGGTTCCATTCCTTAGCGATGATGGCATTCTTGAAGCCTGCTGATTCAAAAGCAACATTCCAATCGTTCACTCCTTGCATGAGATAAGGCACCCATTGCTTAGGGGTGGCGGGGTCGATGTAGTAAACAATGGGCTTCACAGGTTCCACCAATTCGCCTTTCAGGTAACGTTTGAGGTCTTTGGGAACAAGCCGATAACGCGAAACGAACGACTCCCGTTCGGTCTTGTGCTGGTCGTCTGTGAAGTGGGTAAAGCGATTGATGAAGTAGCCCACTCGCTCATCCCATAGTCGTTTGCGCATAGGTACATCGGGAAGCATCACGATAGATGTGTTCAGGCCTAAGGTAATCGACCCTGTACGCGAAGCAGCTACTCGCCCCGCGTTTACGTTGTAGGTGCGCGTAGTTGCGATTTCGGTATTGATGGGATAGGTTTTTATGGTGTCGATAAACGTCCGGTCTTCGGCCAAAGTTCCGAGTTTGAGCTTTGATGCGGCAGTCTTTGGGATGCTGAGGAGGTTGTTGTCTTTCTTGAAAAGCGGGGTTACGTCAATCAGTTGGGCATGGGTTTTCTTGTTACGGCCGATGATTTTAAATGCGGCAGCAATGGGATCGGCAGACGAGAACTTAAGCGTTGTGGCAATACGGCTATGCTCGTCGGCCTCCTGCGATAACACATAAGCACGCAACAGCATCGTCTTGGGGTCGCGTTGCTCAAAGTATAAAGTGCAACGGCTCACCTCTTCGCCACTGAAAACTCCGAAGTTCTGGGGCACAAAAGCGTATCTCGTCACGGCGAGAAGCATCTTTCCTACCATGGAGTCGGGTATTTCAAAGTACCATTTGTCTTCTATGTGGCGCACGGTAAACATGCCTTGCTGCATACTTCCTCCCTTTTTGAGGAGCATTTCGTAGTCGGATGTTTTCTTTTTGGCCGCCTCCTTCTTCTTGTTTTCTTTGGGTTCGTCGGCCTTTTCGGTGTTTTCCACGCGGGTGGAGTCGTCGGGCAACACTTCTTTTGCTTGTATATGAAAGCTGCAACAGACGGCTAAGAGGACTAAAAGGGTGGTTTTCTTGATGTTCATCTCTTCGTGATTTGACTTGCAAAAGTAGGAAATAAAAGCGGAATAACGGAGCTTTGAAGATGGCATTTAATGATTTTTGAAGGAATGGACATGCCCTTTGTCAGGGTTACAGCCCTGTGTCGATGCCGCTGAAAACAATGAAGCCTCGGAACAAAACAGATGTTCCGAGGCTTCGTCTATCGTGTTTGACGGAATATTGACTACGTGTTTGCCGTCTTATTCCACAGTAACGCTCTTGGCCAAGTTGCGCGGTTGGTCTACATTCAGTCCTTTCTGGACGGCTACATGATAAGCTAACAACTGTAACGGGATAACGCTTAACAGTGGCGCAATGCAGGGTAACGTCTGTGGAATCTCGATGACATCACTTGCTATCTTGCGTACTTGCTCGTCGCCTCTTGTCACGATGGAGATAATATGTCCACCACGAGCCTTTACTTCCTGCATGTTACTGATGATTTTGTTATGTATTTGGTGGTGGGTAGCTACGAAAAGTACGGGCAAATCAGTATCTACCAAGGCGATAGGGCCGTGCTTCATCTCCGCAGCAGGATAGCCTTCGGCGTGGATATAGCTGATTTCCTTCAGCTTCAAGGCACCTTCCAAGGCCACGGGATAGTTCCATCCACGACCTAAATACAGGAAGTTATGGGCATAGGTAAAGGTGCGCGACATCGTTTCTATATAGTCATTAGACTTTAATGTCTCTTCTATTTTCTCCGGAACTCTGCCCAATTCCTGTATGATTTCTCTGTATTCGTTTTCCTCAATGGTGCCTTTCTCGTGTGCCAAGGCCAGCGCAAACATGGTAAGCACTGTGAGTTGGCCGGTAAAAGCCTTAGTGGAAGCCACGCCAATCTCGGGTCCTACGTGGATGTAAGTTCCCGTATCGGTGTTTCGGGCGATACTACTTCCCACAGCATTCACTATCCCATAGACGAATGCCCCTTGTTCCCGAGCCAATTGTATAGCAGCCAACGTGTCGGCAGTTTCACCACTTTGCGAGATAGCAATTACCACATCAGACTTGAAAATGACCGGATTGCGGTATCGGAACTCACTTGCGTACTCCACGGAGACGGGCACCCGACAGAAGTTCTCTATGAGTTGTTTGCCTATAAGGCCTGCATGCCAACTCGTACCGCAGGCTACTATGATGATGCGACTTGCTGCCATGAGGCGCTCTCTGTTGTTTACCATCGCACTGAGTACTATCTTGTGCTCATCGGTCAGTAAGCGACCACGCATACAATCCTTAAGACAATTCGGTTGGTCGAATATCTCTTTGAGCATGAAATGGGGGAAACCGCCCTTGTCGAGCATATCCATGTCGAGCTCCACTTTCTGCACTTCCACGTCGATATGGTTGTTTTCAAGGTTGCAGAGTTCCAAGTCTTTGCCTCGTTCGATAACTGCAATCTCCTCATCGTTGAGGTAGACAACGTTCTTCGTATAGCCTGCAATGGGTGTTGCGTCACTGGCTACGTAGAATTCGTTGTTGTTTTCGCCGATGCCAATCACCATCGGACTGCCTTTTCGGGCAGCTACGAGCTGATTGGGGTTGCGGTTGTCGATGACGAGAATTGCATAAGCACCGATTACTTTGTTAAGGGCGAGACGCACGGCAGTGCTCAAATCGACATTGTTCTTTTGCTGTGTGTACTCAATAAGCTGTACAAGCACTTCTGTATCGGTTTCGCTTTTAAAGTTGAAACCTTTCCCCTCAAGTTGATTGCGTAGTGTGGCGTAATTCTCGATGATGCCGTTGTGGACAATGGAAAGATTGCCGCTTTCCGATTGATGGGGATGTGCATTGATGACGGAGGGTACCCCGTGAGTCGCCCAACGTGTGTGAGCGATGCCTAAAGTGCCGCTGATGTCTTTCCCCTCAACGGCTCTTTCCAAGTCTTCCACTTTGCCTTTGGCCTTATATATATTCATGGCATGGGTATCGCTGATGAGCGATATGCCTGCGCTGTCATAGCCCCGATACTCCAGCCGGTGAAGTCCGCCGATAAGAATGGGGTATGCTTGCTTTGTTCCAATATAGCCTACAATTCCACACATATTGTTATTTCCTTTTCTTTATGTTTGATTTGATGTCATGTTCTCCATGAAAGGAGCGTATGCAAATTTATATTTTTTATTTTAGAACACAAAAAAATGCCCTTCAAAAAGCGAGCCGACATCATCTTCTGACTGTGCTGCTACTCGTTCAGGAAGCATCCGTGTTATGTTTTATCCAATACTTTTCTGAGATAGATGAAAGTCTTTCCTGTTTCTATATGGCTCTTTTCGGCCAATAATTTCAATGTCTTGTACGCGGAATGGCTGTGGTTCAATCGTTTTACAATGATGTAGAAACCTGTTGTATTGAAGAATCCGATGAGGCAAACCACGAAGAGTTGTACCGTGGGAGAGCCTCCTAATTGATACGAAAGCAACCAACATGCCACATTGAGAAGATTCAACAGATTGACGAAAAAGGCCGTTCCCACATGCGAGAAGCCGATTTCGATAAACAGATGGTGCAGGTGTGTCTTGTCGGGATGAAAGGGGGAATTGCCTTTCAGCATGCGTGTGGTCATCACGCGCAAAGTGTCGAACACCGGAATAGACAGTACCGATAAGGTGAAAGCTACTACGCCCATGTTCGGATAGTTATAAGCCACGCGCGAATGGGTATCCAATATATGGAAGATGAATATGCTCAGAATAGTTCCCATCATGAGTGTTCCACTGTCGCCGATAAACATTTTTGATGTTTTACCAAAGACATTGTGCAAGAAAAAGGGAATGAGCGACCCCACAGAGAGCATGGCCATCACGGTCATACTTCCGTCTCCGGAGGTTACAAAGGCAAAGCCAAAGATGGCGCAGGCCAATATGCAAAAGCCCGACGACAAGCCATCTACTCCATCTATCATATTGATGGCGTTGATAATGCCGGTTCCCGATACGATGGAAATGGGTATGGCAACATATACGGGCAGCTCATATAGCCCTAAAGCGCCATGGAAATTGTCCAAGCTATATCGGCTCATATACATCAGAAAGCCGATGATGAGCACCTCGGTGCATAGCCTTAACGTGGCACTAAGCCCCATGATGTCGTCCATCGTTCCCATATACATCATGATAGTGATAGCTACGATGGTAGGAAAGAGGGCATAGCTATCGAAGAACACACTGGTAACGCCGGCTCCGACCACAATTCCCCAGAACACGGCGATACCTCCCAACACGGGGATAGGATTCTTTTGCAGTTTCCGGGCGTTAGGATTATCCACTAAATTCTTGTTGATAGCCAACCTCACAATGGCCGGATGAATGAGATAAACCAATATCATCGACCCGAGAAAGGGGATGATGAGACCGCCGACAAGTATTCTTAAATTCATAGATTGATAACTCTTTTATCTTTTTTCCCAAAACTGTGTGCGATGTAAACCATCTTTTATAAAGTTCGGAACATCGTAAAGTGCTTCTTCGGGAAACATGGTTACGTTTCTGAACTTCATCTTCAAATGCCCTGTAAGGGCTTTCCATCTCCTTAAAAGATAATACTTCGATTGGCTTTTTATACGCTTATCATGCTGTCCGAAGTTACCGGAGTCGAGGATATACCGCAGTACTTTCCGGCTTTCTGCCGTGTATTTTCCTTTCCGGTACAGAGGCATCGCCTCTTCGGGGCAGCCCAACAGCTCTACCGCCATTGTGGCAAAGACGCGCCAAATCTTGCCTAATCCGAGCTTTTCGATGTCTTTTTCCAATGTGGAAAGGTCTATCTCCTCTCTTTTTACGTAAAGGAATCGCATCCAATCGCTCACTTGTCGGAGGCCGATACCTCCCCCGAAATAGTGCCGTACGGTATGTATCAGGATAAAGATGGCATCGAAGCAGACCGGAGGAATTGCTATCTGTCCACCGGCTATCTCTATTGTATTATCGTAAGGGCAGCCTGTTATATTGTGTAACCAACCGTTAAAATTCTTATCTAACTTGCGATTGATGCGCAAAACAATCTTTCCGTGCAGTTCGATGACGATGTTTTGGTACTCGAAAGTGGCGTGCAGCGAGTCGGGTTGCAGTTCTTCCGTTCGTCGGAATGTCTGCGAGAAGAGGTTGTAGGCTTGGTAGAACTGTTGTAAATTGGGAAAGAAGAGGTCGATGTCGCCCGACTGCCGCAGTTCAGGTGCAGGATAATGACAAGCCAATCCTTGCCCTTTCAGCAACCAAGTTCTGATGCCTTCTGCTTTGAGCAGCGAGAAGAGTTGGGGTAAGAGCCGGTTCATGGCTTCATTGGCTCTCTGTACCGACAGCACCGAACCGATGAGTTGTAGCCGTAGGTCATGAGGCACGAGGTCTTTCGGCAGGTGCGATAAGGCATCAGCCGTACAGGCTATAGCCGTCTGCTGTTTGGCTATCTCAACGATGCGCGACCAATCTGTGGCTTCCGAAGCAAACAGTTCGTCTTTCAAAGGCGTACCCCAAAGGCTGCTTTTGTAAAGCTCTAAAAATTGTATCTCTGTGTGATTCAACTTTTTCATGTGGCTGCTTTTGCTACGGGAGTTTGCTTTCGGTGCGTCGGTTGCTAAAAAATGACAGGCAGGAAAAGGTCGATGACGGACTATTTCTTTCTCAAAAAATGCTGATAAATCCATGTTCTCAGCACATTAGGCATGAGGAACTGTACGGCCGACCTTACTGCATAGTTGTATAAAAGACGAGGAAGCGTGATGACACCTTCCTTATACATGAAGTGAAACATCTTGATTTGGCTCTTCATATACTTGATTCCACCGCGACGGGCATATTGGTCTCTGCCGGCGCGCACATTGACAACAACGTCCGGAATGTTTCTGAACACGCAACCACCCTTTATCATCCGTGCCCACAGATAATAGTCCTCTTGATGATAAAAAGGTTGATAGTTGCCTACGCGCAGCAGCTCCGACTTCTTGAAAATCACGGTTACATGGTTTACACCACAACGGGAACGCATGAATTTCTTAATCTTTGCATCGGTCAACGGTAATAGACGACGTCCTGTGATGTTGTCTGGTGTATCGACAAACTCCGTTATCATGCCCCCTACAATCGAGAGGGATGGGTCTTCACGGAAACATTTTATCTGCTTCTCAAAGCGTTCCGGCAGCGAAATATCATCGCTATCCATACGCGCAATGTAGTCGTAACGGGCGTTTTCCACAGCTATTCTGAGTGCTTCGCCAAGTCCTGCATTCTTCTCTTGATAGAGAGGACGTAGCTGGGGGAATCGTTTGCGGGTGTGTTCGATGACCTCGCGCAGGGCATCGGGTATGGGACCGTCGGCCACCAATACGATTTCGTCGGGTACGCAGGTTTGCTTGATAATGCTGTCGAGTGCCGTCTGCACGTATTCGGGGTTATCGTTTTTATAGACCGACATGGCCACCGAGAATTTCAGTTTGTCCATATATGCTGTTTGATGCTTTCAGATGGGGGTTATCGTGCTATGGAGCGGAGTGTTTTGAAGTTCGTTTTCTACGGTTGGTCACCCGTTTTTGGGCTCATGGGGCTTCAACCATCTGCCGCTTTGTTGTATCACATTGATAACAAGTAAGTTATCTTCAATATTGAAAAAGCATAGCTTTTGCGTTATGAAAGGATAGCTTTGAGCGTGTAAAAGCTATCTTTCTACCCGTTAAAAGCATAGCTTTTGTTTTGCCATATCTTTCATCCGCTTTTTCGTGGTGATGGAGATACCTGTCTGCCGGCTTTGCTTTAGCCATAGAAAAGATAAAGAGGTGAGAGATGTGAAGAGAACAAACGGGATGTTTCAAATGATTTTTAAACCGTTATAGGTTGAAGGGCGTTTACTCCAATATCATTGTATCGCACTTTCAGCGCTCTGTTTGTGGGTGATCTTTTACCCAGCGCTTCGCACTGGGCTCATATCTTTCGCACTTTCAGTGCTTTGTTTGTGGATGGTCTTTTACCCAGCGCTTCGCACCGGATTCATCTGTTTCGCACTTTCAGTGTTTTGTTTGTAGATGGTTTTTTACCCAGCGCTTCGCACTGGGCTTATATCTTTCGCACTTTCAGTGCTCTATTTGTGGGTGGTCTTTTATCCAGTACTTCGCACTATGCTCATATCTTTCGCACTTTCAGTGCTTTGTTCGTGGATGGTTTTTTACCCAGCGCTTCGCACCGGATTCATATGTTTCGCACTTTCATTGCTCTGTTTTTTGATGCGTTTTGTTCATCAGTGAGCATAGAACAATGGTCGTTTAGGTTTATTATATACTGTGTTGCCGGTGTGGGGTATCAAGATTTTCGTACTGCGTAACCATCGTTCGTACTTTTCTTTGCTTCCTCTTCGTGTCAGCGAACTTCGTTTCCGCTTCGCTTCGCATAGCGAACTTTGTTTCTGCGTTTTTGTCTTGATGGCTGTCCGCAATCGCTTTTATGCTATATTTGTGGTGTAATCGAGCTCTGAAAGAGCGTTATATATCAGCCCAGCGCAAAGCGCCGGGTATTGTGATGTGCCCTAAATAGAGCGCTGAAGGTGCGATACAACATTCCATGAAAACACCTTCTCTCCTAATACCACCCTCATATCACTCCTTTCTTCTTATCTTTCCTATGCAAAAACGACGAATGACTAATCATTCCAAACATATTTTTCGTTATACTCAATTTTGTAACGACGGAAGAATTCTCTTAACTCTTCTTGATACGAATGTTTGACATGATGACTTTCCTGTTGTTCAATATACTGTTTCACATTCTCACATATAGATGCACTGACAGAGAATGCTCCATATCCATGCTGCCATGCAAACTTTTGATAGCAGGAATTCTTTTCTTTCAACCATCTTGTAGAATTGATTTTCAACTGTTCTACGACATTTGCAATAGATTGCATTCGTGATAATACAAATAGGAGATGAATGTGGTCTGGCATGCCGTTTATCTTTATCGGGACACAATCTAATTCTTTCAATATCCCTCCCATATAATTATATAATGCTCCATCAACCTCTTTTTTGATAGGTACAGAGGATGAAGCAATATGGAAAATAATGTGTATATAGACCTTGGATAAAGATTGTGCCATAACTTTTCACTATTTGTCTATCAGACTTATGACAGAAAAAAGATATCGTTTGCCCCTTTCAATAAATTCTATTCTCATATCATAAAGAAACGGTTGCGTCCTCAATGGAAAGTTTCTTGATGGTAAATCGTCATATACCTCCGATAAAAACTTTCGGGAGAATAGTCTCGGTCAAAACGTTTCTTGATGTTTGTGCATAGCTCCGGACGTGTCATGGCTGTTTGAATGGCTGCTGCCAATGCCGTTTCTGAGGGCATGGGGAATGTGATTAGTTCATCGTCGGTGAAACATTCCTTAACAACGGGTAAGGCGGAACAGACCACCCGCTTACCGTAGTCGGCGGCTTCGAGCAGTGCTAACGGGAAACCCTCACTGCGACTTGGCAGTGCATAGATATCGTACAGAGAGAGATAACGATGTGCACGTGGACGAGCCCCTGCAAAGCGAATGCGCGGGGCGAGGTCTTTATCGACCATCGACTTGAATAATGCTTCTTCTTTTCCTGTCCCCACGATGTAAAGTTTATAAGTGTCGGGCAACAGGCGCATGGCTTTGAGCATCACGTCGATGCCTTTGCGCAACAACAATACACAGTTCATGCCTATCAAAATGCCGTTTCCCTTAAAACGTTGCAGTTGTAGTTGTTCTTTTTCTGAGAGTGTTTCGGTGTGAGACAGTACTCGAGTATTATAGGCGTAAGTAAGCTTTTGGGCGGGCATCTTCCCTTGATAGTAGTGCTGCATATGCTTACTGAGGCACACGATTTTATCGAACGAGCGTGCCGAAAACAAGAATAACAAACAGAGTAACATGCCTTTTAAGGGTGAATAAGTGTCGGTAAAGTCTTGCCAACAATAGCAATGTAGGGTTGTAATGAGCTTGGGCGAAAGTTTGCCGTGTTGCCTTAATCGTTTTTTGTGCTTGGATACCCAGAGCATGGGGGCAAGTCCGTGGGCATGAATCACGTCCGCTTGGTAAATACTTTCATCCAACTTCTGCATCGAACAGGGAAAATCAAGAATCTCTTTCTTCTCTTTTAAATAGTAGACCACACAGCGATGTCCGTGCAACTGAAATTGTGTCACTAAATCAAGTACTACATTGTTTACCCCTGATTCTCCTAAATGATTAATGATATAGGCTATCTTTTGTGGCATAATGTAGAAGAATATATTATTACTTTATGAGAAATGAACGATAAAAGGATGTTTAATGTGAGTATGCAAACCACAGATTGCCACAAAGGAATTATATTAAAATGGTAGATAAGCAAAATACTAATGCCTTGAAATAAGTACATTTCATAGCTAATCATACAGAAAAAACGAGTGATTTTTGTGCTGTAATGTGCTGGAATCTTCGTGATTAACAGAATAAAAGTACATACGTAAAGCGGTACTCCAATAATTCCTGCCCCTTTAAAGATGGGTCTATTTTCTATATAAGAAAATGAAATGAAGGTAAAGAGGATAAAAGCAGAGACATAAACATACCATTTCGAAGCCCATATAATCCATTGCTTCTCATTCTGTTGCACGACCATTCCTATTAAGAAAGCATAGTTGCTTGTATAAATATGGCTATTATTAGATGTTTTTATCATAATGGCAAAGGAGGTGAAAAGAATAAATAAAATAAGAAGATGAATCTTATTGTCTTTGATAAGTTGACGCGTACTAAAATAACAAATATAGATTGCTACTAAAACACTGATAAACCAAGTATGAGGAAGTAAGATTTGACCATCTAAAAAAACTCCTTTAAGAATGTTGTGAACAGTCTCTTTTTCTACCACAATAGCTAAAAATAAATAACAAATCACGGGAATTATAAAAGGAATAAAAAGTTTTTTTAGTTTCGCAGGTAACGCCCTGAAACTTATTTTACCCTTACGATATTGGCATTCTAACCCATAACCACTCATAAAAAAGAACAACCCCACAATATAGGGACCTGTAAAACGAAAATCGTATAATACACTTTGTGAAGCATTAAATGATATATGATGAAGAATGATGCCAAAAGGAAGTATCGCTTTCAGTAGATTTGTTTTGTCAAGTGTAAAGTCTGTTGGGACAAAATCTGTATTCTTTGCGCAAAGAAGCAGATAAAAAGTAAGTATAATGAGTGTTGATAACATCGCTACAAGTGTTTAATTGTTTCTTCAATAGGACTAAATTTCCATGGAGTTCCTAAATAGCGGGCAGGTGTATTCTCTTTAATTACTCTTGCAGGGTTTCCTGCCACTGTGCAGTTAGAATGTATGTTTTTAGGAACAATACTGCCTGCCCCTATAGTACTATTACTGCCAATGGAAATCGCTTCTATAAGTAATACAGATGGTGCCATATATACGTTATCCCCTATGTAAGCAGCCCTTGTATGATTTGCTCCAATATTGGTAAATTGGCTTATTGTTACATTATTTCCTATGATGGCAGAAGAATTTATAACTATAGACAATGGATGTCCTATATATATTCCAAACCCAATACGGGTGCTTGCAGGAATAAGCATATGATATTTAAACATATTCCTCCTATGAATAAATTTTGCAATCATCCATAAAAGATTTTTCTTTTTATACGAAGCTATACGAAGCCAGAATAGAAACCAAAAGGTGGGTTCTATAAAAAGAAAAGCCAACGTAGCAGAAAAGTTAGCCGTTTTACCTTTCATTCTAAAATAATCACTTTGTATGAACGTCCACACATCTTTGTAATTTTCTGCAATAGGGAGGTGAATATCAACTTCTTTTATATACTCGTACTTCATAGAAGTTTATGGCTTATGTTATGTATGTATTAAAGAACCTTCTCTTCGTTTGTTTAATGTGTTAATGAGCTTAGGGGTAAAGTTGTCTATTGTACAGAGTAAGCCCAAGGAAAGATATACGTAATTTTCACGGTTATAACTCCATTACTTTTTTCAACAAAGGATTCTTAAACGATGGCAGCGGAGTAATCTTTGTCGCATCTACCCAGATGGAATCGCCCTTCTGATGGGGAATAGGTACGAAACGCGAAGCCTTTGATGGGTTTGTGATAGTCGTGTCTTCCACATTTCCCCCGTAAACTTTATGGATAAAACTCCAGTTGGTGGTTTTGAAGGTGGCTGCTTTTGGCTGTTGTCGTATCTTCTCCACATACGTGCGAATAATATATGTATGACGGATGCCAAAGCCCGTTGCAATGGCTGTATCGAGGGTAATATTGAGAAGTACGAGCACATACAAGCCCCTTCTTATATAGCGGGCACCGCGCCATCTGAAACCGGCCAGCTCGGAATAGAGCATGAACAGCAACGGGATGAGATAGACAAAGGGTACATATCGGTAACAAGAGCCATAGGGCAAGACGAACTGTGCCAGAAAGAGAATGGCCGTTGTTAGTAACACGGGCTTACGAGCGGGATGATTGCGGCACAACAATAATAGTATGATACTCAACAACAGGATGTCTACAAAAAACAATCCGCCACCCCCAACGTTGGCTGTCATGGCACCGGATTTCATGATGTTGGTCGCTGTTATCTTGTAAGGCGGAATGTATGCAGACCTATAGCCGCCGTTGGGTCGTGCTGTCAGTCCGATAAAGACTTGTTTTACTCTGGGCTCATTGACGATGTATCGAGGTTGACATCCAGAGATAATGGCACTTGTAACGGGTGCTCCCAACTGTTTATCGCCGAAAGGATAGATGGGATTGTGATGGTCTTTAAAGTTGGTAATAAAGGGATTGAAACAGGCAATGAACAGCATGGAGACCACGCTCAGCATGGCCGTGAGAAATACTTGCTTCATAAGTGCACGTTTCTTCTTCACCCATAGGAAGATAAGGAAGAAGAAAACGAAATAGCCCATCCAAAAGGTGATGTTGAGTTTTGTGCTTCCCCCGATGAAGATGGTCATGAAAAGAAGATACAGCAGCCTATGATTCGGCTTCCTGTTCAGTCGGTATAAGATGATGAACAACCACACCACACTGTAATAAGTCACCCAATCGATGTAAAACGTAAACAGTTCGCAGGCCACAATAGGAGAAAGAGCCAAGACGAAAGCATAAAAGAGAATCTTCCGTTTGGACTTGAGAGGGAAATCAGAAGAAAGGAAATCGCATAGTAAAAGGAAAGTGGCCGTCAGCATGATGAGGTTGACTGCCTTCCCCGACTCTACGTTTCCTGTCACAGCGACAATGGTGGCAGCCATCGTCTCAATGCCTTTGCAATAGTGATCTATCCAGAGATTGGCCGTATGAACATCGGCTATGATGGGGTTGTGACTTTCGTAGACGGGATTCCATCCATGGGAAAGAGCATAGGCAGCAGGCATGTGGTACCATTGTCCGTCGGCACTGTAGTCATAGATAAGTGCTGAGAGACCTATCGATACGATGATGATGATCAATGCTGAAGCGATCTCTCTTACGTGTCGGCCTGTCTCTTTCCCAAAAAACAGACAGCCAAACAGGAATGAAAGGGGCAGATGGAAGAGCGTTATCGTACCTCCCACAAGCCATGAAAGGCCTGATAAGAAGACCGTATAGAAGAGCGTTGCATAGAGCAACACGGCTATATGACGGAACGTTTGGGGCATTGCGAGCGGTTACAGATAGATGAAAAGGGCGAAATGAAGTATCCATCCGACGATACATGCCTGCACGAAGCGGTCTTTGAGCAACACTTTTGTGGGGCTTCCGCTTTTCACATCGACAATGGTGAGCTGCAGATAACGGATGAGACCGGCCAATACCCAAACAGCAGTCAGATAGATGTATTGTGAATGAAAGCGCATGATGACATCATCGCTGACCGTGTACATGATGTAGCAAATCATTGTAATGGCGGCAATGAGGGAAATGACCTGATTCATGAACTCAAGGTTGTAGCGATTTACATTTCTGCGCATCATCGTTGTGGTGTTGGCATAGATAACCACATCGTCGCGTCTTTTCGCAAATGCAAGAAAGAGGGCGAGGAGAAAGGTCATGAGTACAATCCAATGGGTGATATAGATGCCGGTGGTAAAACCTCCTACTAACACGCGCAGTACGAAGCCGACAGCAATGATGAATACGTCGATGATAGCCTTCTGCTTTAAGTAAAGACAATAAGCAAGGTTTATCACAAAGTAGACACCGAGCAGTCCGTAAAGCACGGTTCGTGTGGATATGAGTGAGGCAAACGCCAAAGACAGGGCGATACAGGTGCCCATCAGCAGATAACCGCCTGTCTTTGAGATTTTACCGGCTGCCAACGGACGCTTGCATTTCTGCGGGTGCTTTCTGTCGGATTCTACATCTAAGATGTCATTGAAACAGTAGATGGCACTTGCCATGAAGCAGTAAGCGATAAAAGCGATACCGGCAATACCCACATCGTGTATCTCCAGCAGGTGACGGCTGAAGAACAACGGTATGAAGATAAAGATATTCTTCAACCACTGTTGGGGGCGCAACAAGAGAAAGATGTTTTTAAGCATACGTAATAGGGTGTATATAAAAAATGTCTGTAGATGTTATGCTATCAATAGATACTTTCAGGGATTTCGTATGAGACGACCTTTATGGAATCTTTGATAGATATAGCTATAGCAAGAGAATGTTATTTATGTTTTACGGGTCTGTTTTTTCTCAGAAAGAACAGAATGTTGTACACTAAATTGATATCCATTGCATCTATGATATACAACAAACAAGCGGCAGGAAAGCAAAGTAATGCAACAGAGGCAGAAACGCCTTTAAGTATTTCCGATAAGGGGCGGTGTGAATGGAATGCAAATCTGAAATAATTAATTCCATTCTTGAAAATCTCGAAATTTACCTTTGCGCCTTGCTTTTTCTTTTTTGATAGAATTTTGATGTACTGCGAATAAGTAAGCATGGTGCCAATGGGATTATCCGAAAGTACTTTCGCTAGGTTTGATGTGATACTCGCTTCGTTATATTCTCTTATGTAAATGGCTTCGGGTACATATATCGCATCGTATTTCTCTGCGATTTGTTGCCACATATATGATTCTAAACAGAACTTTTCTCCCTGAATTTCCGGCATGGGAAATTCTAAGAATACTTCTCGTTTTACGACTTCCAATCGGTCTCCTTTTGCTTTATCGATAATACGATAATCAGTGAAGTTCGTTTGATGAAGCTCTGTATAAGGATGATAGCCAACGATTTCTCCTGTCGAAAATTTCGTAAGGAAAACAATGGAGCAAAGATGTGGATTCGTATCTAATATTTTTTTATACTGAAGCACTTTCTCAACGGTATCTTCGGTTAGGTAATCGTCAGGGTCAAGTCTTAATATCAAATCCCCGTGTGCTTGCTTTACTCCAAGATTGAAGGTTCTGTTCAATCCCTCATTTTGTTTGTCTGTGAAGCGAATGGGGAATTTATCTGTTTGAAAGGTCTTGATGATATCCAACGTATCATCCGTACTTCCGTCATTGATAAGTACCCATTCAAAATCGAAAACAGTTTGGTTTAAAAGACTTTGATAGGTTCTTTCTATCGTTTTCCCCTTGTTATACGCGGGCGTTAATATCGTTATGGGAATATTCATCTCCTTTTTATTTTAAAGAAAGTTATTATGGATGATGGTTTTGTTTATCGGGTGATTTCAAACAACAGCTTTTCCCACTTGTCTATTATCTTATTGGGCAGGAAACGTTTTGATGCTTCTATCGCATTTTTTTGAAGTTTTTCTCTATAAGCTATGTCTGTAAGAAGGGTGTCTAACTTTGCAACTAAGTCCTCAACTTGTTCCGGTATACATAACAATCCTTCGTTTCCATGACGGATAATTTCATGTTGCCGGCCTTTATAATCACAAGCAATACAAGCGCATCCTTGCGACATGGCTTCCAATAATACCAATCCGAAAGCCTCGTACCGACTGCTTAGGACAAAGATTGCGGCCTCTCTGTAGACATCGATAATATTTTCTTTAAAGCCTAATAATTGGAATTGATGAGGTGCCATTCCGCTTTTTATCGCTAAATCGATTAAGAGCTGTTGACTTTCTTCATTTCCGACACCGGCTATTTGCAATATCCAATCCGGATGTTTGGCCGACAACTTTCCCCACGCTTCTATCAACAAATCAAATCCTTTGTAATACCAATCTTCTAATCTCCCTGCTGCCAAGATGACATTTCTTTTTGGGGGAACATCTCCTAGCGGTTCTAACGATAGAGGATTGGGCATGACATGCGTATTCTTAAACATCTTCTCTGCGATTGCTTTATCAGCATTTGTCAGTACGGTGACATGGTCATACAGCTTGTTCAATTGAAACATGTGAAAAGATTCCATATGTGAAAACTTCGCCGATGCCGGTCGTTCAAGTGCATCATGTATGGTGCTGACCACGGGAATAGACTTCCCTATACATGCAAATTTTGCTCGTAGAGAACATGTCCACATGATGCCCACGACAACATCCGGCTTCTCTTGTCTTACGTATTTACGTAATAAGAAAAAGGAAGTAATCCATTTGAGGTATTTGTTTTTTCGTTGGGGGAAGAGATTCTTTAATTCAACGTCGGAACAAATAGGATAGGTGATTTCATCAAATAAGTTGGCAATAAGAGTGATCTGATGTCCGCGTTGAGACAGACCATTGGCCAACATGGCAGCCACACGCTCTGCTCCACCAAAGCATAACCGTGTACAGACGATAAATATTTTCATTTTCTCTTATGAAAGGTTGGAACCGGCCATCTCTATCATTGCCCCATTATACTTACTATAGAAGAAATAGATGAGTATAACGCCTAAAACCATATAATAAAGAATACGAACATTCTTTTTAAATGCCATTCCTATAACCGGCAAGATAAACATTTCCATGGTTGCAAACATAGTTGACGTTCTACCGGATAATGCTGTATAATTACAGAAAAAGATAAGAATCATTGTAGAATAGAAATATCCTGTTCGTAGAAGATAATAATAAGGGGCAATTTGCTTTAGTTTTTCTTCCATGAAAGTAAAGACGAGAAGTACTGCTAATTGGAAATAGATTAATGGATTTCTAAGTCCCAAGGCTTCTTCTACATAGCTTCCTTGCGTATAAGTCTCATATTGTAAATCTTCACTCCACGAATCGACGGTTCCCGAAATAGAGCTTGCTATCACTTGAGATAGGATAAAAGCAGCAATGAGACTGATAACAATCGTTGTTTTATTAAATCTTACTTTATAAAGGAAATAAACAGGTAGGGCGATAATGGCCATACGATGAAACTGATAAGCAAGGAATACGACTCCTAAGAATTTCCATATCTCCTTTTTATATATAAAGTCTATTGTGAAGATAATCAATAGAATTGCCAATGAAGAACGCATTTGCGTGAAATCTCTGTTTAAGAGGAATCTCCCGATATAGTCGCATATACCGATAAGTGGAAAGATACAATATTTGGTCAGAGACTTATATAGCAGGAACATGGATATTGCGCCCATTACGACTAAATAAAAGAAAGAATCATTGTAGATGGTCTTGATAATGGAAGCCAAATAGAAATACCCTATCTCTGAATAGCCAAAAGGAATCGTATCAGCATGGATTTGGAAAATGGTTGGCGCTTGGTTGAATGCCATGACATATACAAAGGTATCTGCCCAAGCAAGATCTCTGTTACCAATCATCCAAGTTAAGATGATACAGACAAGTATCAATAGGTTTTTCTGTATCTGAACACTTTTTTGAAGTGTTGTAACAGCAATGAAATAGAGGCCGATAAATAATATAGGTATCATGAGGACGCTCTTCTATTACTAAAATAAGAATACCCGATTATTTATTCTTAAGAATATGCAAGCATTTAAGCCCTTTCTTGCATGCCTGCTTCGTTTGAAAACCTATATTAAAGAGCTTTTTCGACAAATGGTAATATCCATGGAATGCCATATAGTACAAAAAAGTCATATAGCGCGGTTCTTGCCCTTTCATAAAAAGCGATTGATACTGTCCAAACCTTTTCTGGAACTGACGGGAATTGTACACATGCTCACCAAACAAATAAGCACGACTGATAATACTCTTGGTTTTTTCTCTATCAACCAGCTCTTTGTATTCAGTATCGGCAAACAGTTCTACAAACATATCTCTGGTACGGATATCCATTTGCAATGTCTCTTCGTCATAGAATCTTGATAATGAATGAGGATATTGTACATAGTGATAATAAGCTCGGGGAGTATATGCTATCTTTATATCATTTTTGAACAGATTGCAGATTGCATACTGATCCTCCCTTCCATAGATACCTTGTGGGTAAAGAATACCGTACTTTGTATAACATTCTCGACGGATTAATTTATTAAAAGTAAAACAACCGACCTTCCCTATTATTAAATCCTCTAATATTTCTGCAGATTGCGTGCTTGAGGGTCTTTGGGAAGAATAAGTTTGGCGATATTTATCATTGTAATAGATGGCACACATCACTACATCCGCCTTTGTTTTTTCCGCAATGCTGTAAAGTTCTTCCAAGCATTGTGGTTCTACCCAATCATCAGGGTCGAAGAATATGGTATATTCTCCTAATGCTCTTTCCAATCCATAATTACGTGCAGAGCTTAACCCGCCGTTTTCTTTATGGAAGACTCTGATATGCTGATGTTTGTTTCCATATTCATCGCAAATCTCTTTACAACTGTCTGTAGAACCATCATCAATAAGCAGTAGTTCAAAGTTTGAGAACGTTTGGGCTAAGATACTGTCTAAAGCTCTTCTTATATATTTTTCGACATTATATATAGGAACAATAACACTTATTTTAGGTAGCATACGAAGATATTTTAAATTAAGAAAGTAATGTTGAAAGAATACGATACTCTATTTTCTGCTTGGCGGCTAAATGCGGCCAAATATATTGATACATTCTTTTTAATGTATTATCAGCATACCATTTTTTCAGGTTTTTTTTCCAATCGCTTTTAGAGATGAGTTTAAAGTATCCGATATATGACAAGAAACTCTCTGAAGAAATGGCATGTGCCTCTTGGAGTGCAAGATGAGCATCGTATAGGAATTGAAGCGATTGAATAGCGTATTCGACGGTACAGCCATATTTATTTGCTGCAGACGCATTTGCACATCGAACGATATAGGATGCTCCCGCCTGCAATTTTATCTTTTTTACTGTCGTAAGGTAGTTGAATACGAAGCAAGAGTCTTCGCCTACTTTCATGTTTTCGTTAAATCGGGTGCAGCCTATCAGTTCCCGTTTATAAAATTTCCCACAAGGACCTCTTAACACCATGGTTGCTAAATGCCTTGAAATAAAGTCTGATACATCGGTTGGAGCAGTCAAAGAAGCATCGCTGTGTATATTTGCGGTGGGGGTAGTGATAAGGCTGTTTCTTAATTCCTTATAGCTTTTGATGATTAAATCAAATGCTTCATCATTGATGTTGTGGAAATATTCGGGTTCAATATAGTCATCGGCATCAATGAAAGTTATCCATTTCCCTTGCGCATGATTTAATCCCATGTTCCTTGCGGAGCTTACTCCACCATTCTCTTTATAGAGAATCTTTACCCGACTGTCTTTTATCGCATAATCATTGCAAATAGCACGAGAGTTGTCTTTGCTGCCATCATCAATGAGTAGTATTTCAAAATCATGAAACTCTTGTATGAGGATGCTGTCAATACACTCGTTTAATGTGTTTTCTGCATTGTATACGGGGATGATCACTGAGAGCGTCGGCATATTTTCCTATGTTTGGCTTTTTCTTTTATGCTTCTCCTTTTTGTAGAAAGGACAACTTTGTAGAATTGATTGAGTATCAATGAGAGGTGTTTTCCATTCTTTGCAGAGTTTGATACATGAGGCGATATCATTGGATGTGCTTACCGAGTAAGGTTTCACCAATAGCCGTTGCACTGAAGAAGCATAATCATAGAATTTGAAATATCCTCCGGAAAGGTTTCCGGACAACTCAATCCAGCAGTTAGGAATACCATAGGCATCGGAAACAATAAGGCCATGAAGAGAACTCGAAGCAATGCATTCACAGATAGAGATTTGGTCAATGATGTCAGTCCATTTTTCGTATCGTGCCAAATTAATAATGAGAACCTCATGCGGAAACTTTTCTTGTATTTCCTGTATGGCGGGATAATCGAGATCAACGACATGCGGTATAATCCCTAATTTGTATTTCTTAGGAGGAGAAGGAGGAGTATAATATAAAGGTAAGAGTAAGGCAGGATCTCCCAATACATTAGGACTGTCTATCTGATAACGGGTAAGGAACTCTCTTGTTTTTTTACCTCGAACAGATAAAATCTTCTTTGGTAATACAAAGGTTCTCTCCTGTCCGGAGACTCCACTTCCCCATACGATTGTTTGTGGATTGGAATAATTAACTGCATCAAGAAGCGTACCGATGCAAAGGTAATTCTTAAAACGTAGTTTCCTTGCTAACCAAAAATGATGATAGAAGATGACAGGCCGTCCGCTGATAAGAGGTATAAGATAATAGTTTAAATCGTCTCCCCAATTGCGATGCCGGATACCCAACCACGTCAAATCGTCTACGTACCCATTGATAATAATTGCATTTCTAAAGAAATAGAAATAAATGTCGCGGATTTGTACCCATATCTTCTTTAAGAGGTGCATTCAATGAATTCTATCTATAGTTTTTAAAGGACGGTTTCAGGCGGTTGTCTGCTAAAATCTTTTTATGGTACTTAAGACAAAGCGGGTGGAAGACCTCACCTTGTATCTCTGTCCAGCGTAAGGGGTAATCGGTGTTTGTTCCGAATGCATCTTTTGCCGGATGTTTCCTTAATGCCTCCGAATGTGATGCCAATACTCGATTTACTTCTCTGTGCCATTCTTCGGTGAATTTTGTATGGGGACGGCAGACAAAAGCCCCGTTTCCTATCAATAATCTCCAATAATTTCGTAAGTCGTGTTTTAGGTTTTGCTGTTCGATATCTTGGTTCGCCACTCCCCAAAATCCTACTTCCCCATAGCCGATAGCATAAGCGTCAGATTCATTCAGTTTGTCAAATGCCTGTTTCCACGAGTGTGAATATGTTTTGATATCTGCATATCCTCCGCCATAATGGTGCATAAAATAGGAGCGTAAATAGTCTGATTTATGAACAAAAGAAAGATATTGATAGGCTTCCGGTAAGGGATCTCCTTCAATAATATAATCTTTTAAGTTCTTGTTAGTAATCAATTTAACTTCAACATGTGCATTTTTCTCCAATGATTTGATACCTGCCATACGATTGGGGGTGATTTCGTTGTTGCCTGTCCAAAAGATGTAGATGATGGAGGGGGCTTTTTTGTGGATAATCGCCTCATCTGTAATTTTACTATTATATATAAGGAACGTATCTGTATATCGCTTGGGGGTATAATAGTATGGATGCAGAAAGGAGTATAGATAAGTCTTTAACTGATTATACTCTTGTGCAATCCATCCATATTTTTTGCCCAAAAGGCTTCTTAGAAGTTGTTTTATTGTATCCATTTACTTTTGATAATCATTGAATTATTTGCCTAAAACGGTTGGATAATGTTTCAGCATCCATTCAATTCTCCCGTTGATGTGTGCTTTCTCTATCTTTCATACATTCCTCGTAAATCAGTCTTTTTCTGTCCGATGCCTAACTTTTCGTAAAGTGTCCATCTTTTCCTAATGAGATGTCGAAACCATCCTATATGTAGAAGTCTGCCGACCTGTATAGGGGCTGTCAGTAATGCTTTGACAAGAATGGACTCTTCAGGGTGAGCAATGATCATCTCTTGCAAATCATGATAATACTTTTTTTTACTGATTTCCTTTTTAAATGAAACTAAATCAGCCTGAACTTCATAATTCGTCTTAATCATATCCGTGACGGTCTGCAAGAAAGCTTTCTCTGCTCCATGAATGGTTGCTACATCATGAGGATAATACTTCTTATGCCATTGTATTAGGTCATAATAGGCTTCACACTTTATGGGATGTACTTTTATCCAATTCCAATTAGAGGAAACGGAAATTTCGTTGTTACGTCTGATACAGAAGCTAAAATTATCAGCATACAATATTTTGCGGGCAGCATATTGAGTTAAGTGTCGGAAAATTGTTTCAACATCAAGCGGAAGTTCAAAAAAACGAACAGCAGTCGCTTTATTTTCTTCATCGAAGAATAAACGGCGCGAGAAAATATTCATGTTAAAGGTGAAGGTTGTTCCCCATGCTGTCGTATTGCAACGTCCGTTATAAATACCTTTCCGTTGCTTTTCGATAGAAAGGAATATGCCCTGGTCTAAATTCTCATCACCCGACCATGCACCGGTTATAATCAAATCAATACCCTGACCGAAAGTTTCTTTCAATTGGTCGCGCATCTTTTCGGTATAGAAGTTCGAGCGCATGACATCATCTTGGTCGATGAATATCAATATCTCGCCCCTTGATAGTTCAATCCCTTTGTTCCTTGTTCTGGAGACTCCCATATTGGCGTGTGTATACAGTCTGATATAAGGGCTATCGAACTCTTTGCAAATCGACAATGACTCGTCCTTAGAACCATCATCTAAGAGGATTAACTCAAAGTCTTTACAGGGTTGGGCTAATACATTTTGTATATTTTCCCGTAAATACCGTGCACCATTATATATTGGAATAATGATGGATAATGTTGGTTTATGGGCTATCTGTTCCATAATTAGGGAGCTATCTTATTGTAAACTCGTCTGAATAACCGTGTCAGCTTTGCGTAACCAAACACAAAATAGGGTATGGTGGAGTGAGATTTCTTAAGGAACGTGTGCAAGAAGGGAACATCACACTGTATGATAAACTTCAAAATATGGTGGATAACCTGTATTCTCTTATATCTGCTGCGGGTCATACCGGTGGCAGTCGTTACGAATAATAGGGCATAATGACGGAATACTTGTAGCAAATGCTGACCGACCTCTTTTCCTGAAGTGTTCATGATGCTATCCGGATTTTTCCTGTAACATCCTGTTTCTGCCGGCAGGAAGATGACTTTCCCGTGAAGGGCAGCATCACAGGCAACCGTATAGTCATATTTAAAAGGCGATTGTAGGTAACTATCGGTATGAAGAATCTCTCTTCGTATACACATCGTCAATGTCATCACATAGTTTCGTTCCATCAAAATCCCGAAGATATCTCCGCTTGGAGCATGCTGTTTGATATACTCATGGTTGGGTCGGATGATGGGTTTACTATTGAAGTCTACTGTATTAAACCCAGTATAAACCATTGTTATGCTGTCGTCTTTTTCCAGTATCTCGACTTGCTTCTGTAGCTTATCGGGATCTGTCCAATAATCATCTCCTTCACAGAATGCCACATACTTTCCTCTCGTATGTTCATTCATGATTTCCGCCAGTCTGCCATGTTTCTTGGAATACTGGTTCTCACTTTCGTATATGGGTTTGATGATGTCGGGGTATTTTTCTGCATATTCTCGGATAATAGCTGCAGATTGGTCTGTTGAGCAATCGTCGTGTACGATGGCCTCATACGGGAAGTTTGTTTTCTGCATGACAAAGCCATCTAAGCATTGGCGCAGATAGGGCTCGTGATTATATACTAAGCATTGTATGGTTACTACCGGTGTATCTGTCATTTTATTTCCTTCTTATGATTCCCCATACTTCTTTCAATTCGTCAGACTTGCAGAGATAAGACATAGAGAGATAGTAAACGATTCCTGCAAGTGTGCCGATAACCAATTTGATGGCATTGGAATTTGTTATCAGCGTTGCGAGATAGGCAACAGCCCCCATCACCATGCTATTGATGAGAATCGGCAATACATCTTTCATCTGTCGTATGTACCCGACATCAATCAGTTTTCCCGTGTAATAGGTGTTGATAAATAAGGCCAGGTATGAACTTACTACGATGCCGATACACATGGCTGTAATACCCAGCGGAATGGTGATGCAGAGAACGATTACACCCATTATCTTTTTGAGAATCTCCAACCGCAGGAATAAATCCGAGCGCCCTTTCACCTGCAACAGATTGAGGTTGATGGCATGTACAGGATACCACATCATACCGAAACAAATAATTTGCAGATAGATGACACAAGCATCCCATTTACTCGTCAGTAGTAGATTAACCAGCGGAGATGCCAATGCACACAAACCCATCATGAGAGGAAATATGGCGAATGCTGCATTGCGGAGAATCCGCCGATAATTTGTCCTTAATCTTTCATCCTCATTCTGTATCATGCTTAATAATGGGAACGTGACCCGCTGCAGTACGCCCGTGAGGTTAGAAGAGGGTAAAGTCGTGAAAGTGACAGCTTTCGAGAAATAGCCTAATTGCGCCGGTGTATAAAATTTACCGATGACCAATGGATAGATATTGTTGTACACCGTATCGAGAAGTCCAGAAGCTAACAACTTTGAGCCGTATCCGAAAAGATAGTGAAAAGACTCCTTATTGAACCATGTTCGCGGTCTCCATTTCGCAGCAATCCAAATAAAAATACAGGAAATGACAACGGAAATAACGTTTTGTGCCACTAAAGCCCAAACGCCATAGCCTTGGTAGGCCATCACAACACCGATAATTCCGGAAAGAACAGTACTGGTAAGTGTTATCTTCGCAATAGACTTGAAGTTCATTGTCTTGGTCAGAAGAGAACGATGTACGCCACAAAGAGCACCGATAATGAGTGGTATTGCGGTGACACGAAGTAATGGGGACAGAAGCGGATTATGATAGAAGTCGGCAATAAAGGGGGCAAGAATAAAAAGAATCAGATAGCAAACCACAGAGATAAGCACATTAAAAATCAATGCTGTAGATTTATCTTCTTCGCTGATTTCCGGCTTTCGTATCAATGCTGAGCCAAACCCCGTATCGATAAAAAGGCTTGCAATCGTTGTAAACACCGTTACAATAGCTACGACACCGTAGTCTTCTGGAGTTAAGATACGGGCTAAAATGATGGAGAACGCGAAGCTGATGCCTTGCGTAGAGAACCTTTCGATACTGCTCCATAGCAGTCCGTGTACTGTCTTACTCTTTAATTCTGATGCCATACTCTTATTTGCTGCTCTTCAGGAAGAGCTTCTTATCCAACAATCCGAATAAGGGACGTTCTATCAGTCGGATTCTCAATAAATCTATCATTACGCAAACAGCATAAACACCCACAACAGAGAGTATAGCATGTATCCAAAGATATTGTGAGTTGTAGTAAGAATCATTGTTTAATAAATCGTACCAAAGAAACCGACGCATGGTATTGCTGTTGCCGTGTATCAGTAATACACCGAAAGTTGCCGTTGCCACTTTGTTAATGTATATGTTTGTTTTTTTTGTGTTAATGTTCTTAAATACCACAAAGAGAGATACGGAGCATAAGACAGCAAATAGTTTATTGGAATCATTTACGAAATAATAGATATTCCCAATGTTGTCCGCTCCTCCTTTCAGTTTGTAATAATAAAGGATAAACAAAATGCTGGCAAAAGCCAATCCGTGGCTTACGACGAGGAAACAGATTCTCCGTTTGAGACTTGACAACGGGGGGATGCCGTAGATACGTATATAGCCACCGATGAGATAAACGGTTACATACCATCCGATGTATTCATAGAATCGCCCGGGCACAAAAGTACCCACTCCGGTAAAGATGACCAATAATATGATTAAAAGTTGTTGATATTGCCGCTTATCCATGCCTTGTATCATTTTATTGATAAACGGAATAAGGAGATACAGGCAGATAAATGAACCTACGAAACCATGGCCAACATCTGCGGGGATATAGAGTACTACGCGGGAAATGTCAGAAAGAGAACATGTCTCATAACCGGTAAGGAGAAAGATGAGGTAAATGGTTGTAGCATAGAAATAAACCTCAAAGACCAATTTAAAGAACTTGCGCCATGAGAAATCCTTGCGGCACATGAAATAACCGGTAATGAGAATAAAACAATTGATTCCCGTCTTTCCACCCCAACCGTATAGACTTAAAAACAGTGCATTACCTGTAAGGTTCGTGGGGGTGATGTCGCCCAATAGTGCACTGTTCACCACATAATGATGCGCAATAATCATTAGCATCAATAGGATGCGGAACAGCTCTAAATTGGAACTTCTCTCTAACTTTTCTCCTCTATTGAGACTCTTAGCTTTTATCTTCTCAGGGAATATCATTTAATTTCTATCCTTTAGCTCTTTAAGTAAATCCTCTACCATTTCTCCAACATTATTCCAAGATTGAATCTGTCCTGATTTTATTTTTATACCAAATTCTTTCTCTATCGCGACAATCAATTGTATATTTGTTAGGGAATCCCATTCATCAATATCGTCAGCACACGTTGAATCTGTAAGAGTAATGTCTTCATCATCCATAATATCACGGAAGATGGTTGTTAATTTAATTAGTAATTCTTTTTTTTTCATTGTTTAATTTATTTGTTTTTATTAAAATTTATACCCCCCCCCATCAACTCTTAGGAGTGCTCCTGTTATAAAACTGGCATTGTTCGACACCAAGAAATCTACGGCATCTGCAACTTCATTTAATTTGGCAAGACGCCTCATGGCAATTCGTTGAATACGCTCTTTTTGTTGTTTGGGTGAAAGCTTATGAAACATTCCGCTTTCTAAATCGGCACAACAAATTGCATTTACCCTTATTCCAAAAGATGCCAATTCCTGTGCTAACGTTTGTGTAAGATAATTCAATGCAGCTTTACTTGCTCCATAACTTGAACCGCCTTTCGTAACAGTCTGACCTAATATTGATGAAATGTTTATAATAACCCCGTTTCCTTGTCGGATCATCAATTCTGCAACTGCCTTACAGAATGTGAAAGGAGCTAAATAGTTTACTTGGAAACACCTCTCTACGTCTTCATACTCCAAGCTGAATATCGATCCATTAGAATAATAACCGGCATTATTGATGAGGGCATCGATAGTCGTATGCTCCGAAGTGATCTTGATTAGGCATTCTTGAAGAGATTTCTTATTGTCTAATTCCGCATAATATGTATGGATATTGATAGAATACCTCGTTTCGATAGCTTCTGAAAACTGATCAAAATCTTCATACTGCTTTCTATTGCAGACTATGATATCCCATCCTTTAGACGCAAAATGCTCCAGTAATTCCTTACCTAATCCGCGGTTACAGCCTGTTATTAAAATTTTCTTCATAAGCTACTGTATTTCTGATAAATCTTTTCAGATAACAATATTGGTGTTAAACAATGTTGTTCCAAGAGGTAATTGTAATCACCAGGCTTTGAGAAAACATCGCAAATGCCTAACTTTAATAGAAGTGGATAGCTTCCTTTTTGAGAAATATAATCAGCAATCGATGAACCTAATCCACCGATTATATTATGTTCTTCCACACTTACAAATAGTTTCACTCCGGCATATTTATTAATGGCTTCTGTATCTATGGGCTTAATGGTATGAACATCAATAACTGCAGCCATGATTCCATACTTCGTATACAATATTTTTGAAGTTTCTAAGGAGATACCTACCATCGATCCTGTTGCAAATATTGCAAGATCATTACCGTCTTTTAGAATATGGTTGATTCCTATTTGATAACAGAACGGTTCTTTATATACTACCGGAAGCATAGAATTACCTGTCAGTCTAATATAAACAGGACTGTCTATTCTTAATGCAGCATCAAGAGCCATCACTGCTTCTACTGCATCTGCCGGTGAAAGGACTACCATGTTTGGAATGGTTTGCATAATCGATAAATCCTCAATACAATAATGCGTATTACCCATAAACTGCAATAAAAAGCCAGAATTAAGTCCTATCAGCTTTATATTACTATGCATATAGCCTAAATATTGGCGATTCATCTCAAAAGCTCGCATAGATATGAATGAGGCTTGTGCAATACAGATCGGCTTGAAACCTTCTGATGCCATTCCGGCAGCGATGCCTATCATGTTCTGCTCTGCTATACCAACATTGGTCAAACTCTCCGCATATTGGTATGATAGACGTTCAAGGCTGGCACTGACTGCCATGTCAGCCGTTATAATATGAAGTCCACAATACTGCTCTATATGATCAGGCAAGTACATTCCAAATATTGCAATGGACTGAGACATGCCTATATATTGGGATATATCTATATTTTTATTCATTTTCCAATAGTTCCTGAATGGCCTTTTTATATTTGCTGGAAGATAATGATTTATAATGCCATTTAGCGTTGTCCTCCATAAAAGATACACCCTTTCCTTTCACCGTATTAGCAATAATTGCACAAGGGCCTGAGAGGGAAGACTGATATAATGCTTCGCATAGCTGATTTATGTTATGCCCGTCAATCTCCGTTGTCTGATAACCGAAAGATTCAAACTTCTCCTTTAATGGTGTTAGTTTCATCACATCATCTGTCTTCCCATCAATTTGCAAACCGTTACAATCTACAATTATAGTCGTATTCTTGAGACTTCGGTGATTACCAAACATTAGAGATTCCCATACTAATCCTTCATCTAATTCTCCATCGCCTACAATAATATAAACTCTGTTGTTGATTCCCTTTAATTTACAGGCATGTGCAACTCCCATACCGAATGAAATACCTAAACCTAAACTTCCTCCGGAGAATTCTATTCCTTTGCTAATATCTCGATGTGCATGAGCGATAAAGCTACTGCCATTTGTTTCAAAGGAAAATAAATCCGTCTTGCTTATCAAACCCTTTTCATATAATGTGGAGTACAGAGCCAATGCACCGTGTCCCTTACTCAATATTATGCGATCTCTTTCTGCATTTGGCGTTATATTTGCCACTTTAAAATATAAAGATGTTAGTATTTCTACCAACGAGAGACAACTACCATAATGTGCACTGCTACCGGAATGATATCCAGCCTCAATAATGTTTCTCCGTATATTTCCAGCTCTTTGTCGTAAGACCTCTTGTTCGTTCATCTGTCATTCTTTTAACAAACCAACTTGTACATGTCCTTTGGCTACTATTGTTTTTTTTTCTTCCACTTGCTTAAAGAATTTCAATTTATACTCTATGATGTTGACTGTATCGGAAACATTGTTAACAGTAGCTTCCATGCATATTTCGTCGTATAAATATACGGGTCTGTGATATTGAATGTCTTGTGCAATGAGAATAACATCACGGACAGGTAAAAGCATTCCTACAAAATGACTTACAAAGCAATTTAGGATATTGCCATACATAACTCTTTCAGAGAAGTTCTTACGCTTAGCAAAATCTTCATCGGTATGAAGAGGATTATAGTCATTACTACAACGCTGAAAACTGTAATACACTTCAGGTGTAATGCTGTATATATGCTGAATTTGTTGAGAGTGTTTAGCTAACTGTAAGATATCCATTATTCACTTTCTTTGAATGAGACATGCTCTTGTTTGGTATTCATCTGTATCAAGAATATATCGTGCTGTTTTTGTTCCGGTTATCTTTTTAAAGCCTAAAGAGGTATAGTGGTGTTCTACCATCTTATTTTTAGCTGTTGGCAGATACTCACCTACAATTTTTTTATATCCCTTTATCTTGGCAACCTCCACCATGTTGTTTAGGATGAAGTCTTCCATTCCACGCTTAAGAACCCTGCAACTCATAAACCAAGTGTCTATAAATAATGTTGTAGGCTCAGTCTCTTTCATTATAACCACTGCAATAAGACCATTGTTTCCGAACTTATCTTCTAACGTGAAAGCCATGTCTATGATCTTTTGGTTATTTGCCATACCTGCAATATCAGATTCCGTATATCTTATTGTACGAAGATTGAACTGATTGCTTCGCTGTGAAAGTTGTGCAATTCTGGGAATGTTGAATGCCGTAAATCCTGTAACCGAAGATTTCATCCCCAAAGACTGTAGAAATCCGACTTCATTGGTAAATGTTTTCTTAAATGAAACGCGCTGTGCTTCTACCTGATATTGTTGAGTCCTGTCTTTATCAAGAGCGCTATAAGAGGCGGTCTCAAAAAGGTTTAAAGAATAAAGATACTCTAAATACATTCCCGGATCTTCTGGAAGTTCAGGGACAGTAATGCCTGGAATATTCTCTCTGACAATATTTCGCTCAAAGGGATTATCATCTAAGAATATTATACTGTCAAAGCCGATGTTTAGTATCTTTTGAATTGTCCTGATATTGTCTACCTTTGTTTCCCAGTTTGCCTGAAAGACCGCAATATCTTCAAGCTTCAGAATCATGTCAGGATGCCTCTTGAAAGGTTCTTTTGCTTTTTCTTCATCATTCTTCGATACAATACAGATAATGATTCCTCGTTGCTTCAATTTCTTTATCCACATCTGAAATTCGGTGAAGACTTTTCCGATACCTAATCCATGCCCAAGCTGAATTCCTTCGATGCCGTCATCACCAATGATACCACCCCATAATGTATTATCAAGGTCAAGTATTAAGCATTTCTTAAATTGTCCCTGACATGCAGCAATTATATCTATAACTCTACTGCTTACATAAGGAATTGCATCAACAGATAAGACCATTTCTGTGCTTACATAGATATTGGGAGCAAACATCATATTACGCCCAAACTTATTTTGTAATCCTGCAATATCACAAATAAACAAATTGGGATATTGCGGTAATAATTCCATTAATTTGTAGTTCAATCTGCGAGTTTGATACAGTAGAGATGATGGAATTTTATTTGCATAACTTCCAAAAACAGTATCGTCTATTTCCGGATAATTGAAATAGATAATTTTTTTATTCTTACGCAGAAGATTCCCACAAAATTCCGTAATAAATCTGATGCGCTCATCCGCTAAACATTTTTGTTCTTTCGAACTAAGCAGACTGTGTCTTTCTGCGAGCTTATGAGTGGATTGAAAAACAACGACATAATCGGCATCGAACTCATACAACTCACTTGTGGAGTCGAGGAGTTGTCTTTCTACTTGATTATATTCTGCTTCAAATAAATGGATGTTATAGCCGCGTTCTATTCCCATTCCCCGTATGCCGGTTGCAAGGAATTGAGTTGCAGTATCTCCTACCAGTGCTACTTTTACCTGAGGTAATATTTCTGCCTCTTTCTTTAAATTCTTTTTTAGCTCTTTAAAGGAAATCATTGTTCCGATTTTTTTAATCGTTTTATATGTGTCGCAAGATTCACCATCAATGAATGTACCTCATAATCTCCTTTTTTCTTATGTTCCAAATATTCGCTTTGTAGCAATGAATAGGTTGCCACATCATTAAAACGCCCATTCTTATATATGGATTCTCGTTCAACTCCTTCTTTCTGAAAATGACAGGCATAAGCTAAAGCATTTGAAAAAAGGTGCTCTACCAAGCATGTATCTATAACCCTATGCATATTCATTTGAGTAAAAATATAATCCAAAACCAAGTATGTACATTCTGTTAACACAAATCCGTCTTGACTCTTTTTATCACCGATAACCAATCCCGACCAAAAACATGACTGATTAAAATTGTCTATCTCGCTTATCGAAGTATATCCCACCATTCTGTTATCTGAATTTAGGCATATCGCGAGATAGAGGTCATTACGGTTATTTGTTGCTTTTGAATTTACCCATGCCTTCTCTATTTCCTTTGATACAATACGTATCGGGCCACAAGTAAGGCGTTGTATCTCCGTATCGTTATGCCATTTGTAGGTTAGTTCCCAATCCTCTGGCTCTAACATTCTCAAATAAATAGTTTCTCCTTTAAGCATTGTCTTAAATAATTATTTTATAGCCTTATTCTAAAACATAATAATTTAAATGCTTTTGCATCTCTTCAACCGAATTGAACATCAGCATATCAATGATAGATAATCCTTTGATAAATGGGTGTTCAAACTGTGAATACTCTTTAAATTCTGTCCTTAAAAAGGATAGTTTGATATTATTGGCTGTAAACGACACTTCATCATATAGTTCTTTTCCCCCGATTGCATTATAATACTCTGTTGCATCTAATTGCTTGCATATATACAATATTTTATCTTGTCCCTTTAACGAGTTATCTTTTTCTATATCTGAAGAAAGCACGATTTCAGTATCTATGCTGAGATAATTACATACCTCTCGGATACTATTGTATAAGAAAGCCGCTAAGTTTTTATTTGGGAATGCACATATCTTTTGCATCAGCTCTGCAACAGTATGATAGTATGGTGCTTTCGAGTAAGAGAAATGAAGCGTTTTCAACAACTTACTAAAATCATCACAGATATCTATTTCATTTATCAATTTGTTCTGTGAAGCCTCTTTTAAAGAAACTGTAAACAGTTTCCCCTCCCCATTAACCAAGATATTATTTCGGTTAATCCAACCTTTTTTTATATAGTTCACGTCATCATATACAACGTATTTGTCTACAGCATTTATCAATTGCCAATAGCCGATATATGGCATAAAATAAGGCTGCATGATTCCTACTTTCATAAGATTTAAATATTAGTGACACAATCAGTGGTCCTTTGGATGTCTTCTTCGCTCAAGGCGTGATGCATCGGCAAGCAGATTACGCTGTTTGCCATCTTTGTGGCTTGCGGAAGATTGGTAGGATTGGCACTTTCTAATCCACGGTAGGTGGAGAATTCGCTTATTAGGGGATAGAAATAACGGCGTCCCCAGATGCCTTTTCCTCTCATTTTAATGTAAAGTTCATCGCGGGTCATACCATATTTTTCTGCATCGATGAAGATGGGGAAGTAACTGTAGTTGTGGCGGACACCGGGCATATCATTCCAGAAAGAAATGCCGTCGACGTTGCGCAAGGCCTTACGATAGGCAATAGCCACTTTCTGCCGTGCGGTAATAGCGGCATCTACTTGTCGAAGGTTCAACAGTCCATAAGCCGAGCGAATTTCGTCCATTTTACTATTGATACCCGGGGCGACTACTTCTGTTTCACCTGCAAAACCAAAGTTTTTCAGGTAATCTATGCGTTTTTTTGTTTTTTCATCGTGCATTACAAGGGCGCCGCCCTCCACCGTGTTATACACCTTTGTGGCATGAAAGCTCAACGTGGCCATGTCTCCAGCATTAATGATGCTCTTACCGTTTACTTCTACTCCGAAAGCGTGAGCTGCATCATAGATAACTTTTAATCCATACTTGTCCGCTATCTCTTGGATGGCCTCCACATCACAGGGTTTTCCGTAGACGTGTACGGGCATGATGGCTGTAGTGCGCGGTGTGATGGCTGCCTCTATTTTACTCGGGTCAATGTTACCTGTGCACGGGTCAATATCCACAAATACGGGTTTGATACCGTTCCACCACAGGGCGTGGGTCGTTGCCACGAAACTGTAGGGTGTCGTTATCACTTCGCCTGTAATATGCATGGCCTGAAGCGCAGTTATCAGCGGTAGTGTGCCATTGGTGAAAAGACTGATATACGGTACGCCGAGATACTTGCACAGTTCGTCCTCTAATCGTTGGTGAAATGTCCCATTGTTGGTAATCCATTTGCTTTCCCAAATCTCCTTCAGCAAGTCGTTGAACTCATCGAGGGAGGGGAGCAAGGGCGATGTTACGGTAATGATATGATTTTTGTCCATAAATGATTCGTTTGTGTCGTATCAGTGACTCAGTCGTCACCTTATTGATGATAAAGGTCTTTACGACCCTCTAAGTCGCATTGAGACACTTCGCAGTTTGGTTCCTTATCCTATCATAAATACATTTTATACCCACAGGGATGGCAATGCCCGTTATGGAATAGAGTATCCACCACCCACCATCTTGCCCGCTCCATGCAACGGGGAACTTGGCAAGATAGGTAAAATCGAGGTGATAGTAATAGATTTGGATGAGTGCCACAATCTTGAATGCCAAGAAGTGAAGCCCCAAGATGGTCAATGTGTTATTTCCTATATAGTACAATAGCCGGGGCTTCCTTCGGTCTAAATAAGCCGAGACCCCCAAAACGATATAAATACCTATGAGCGCAACGCCCACATAAGGAAAGATCATCAGATAATCACAGAACATAGATGCCGGCCATATAAAGCTCAGTGCAAGGAGGGACAGAGTGCCTAACAGTATTAGACTGTTAAAATAACGGAAGTTTTGTTTTTTTTGTGTTTTGTTCTTCCAATAATAACCGCACAAGTAGAACACAATGCCTAAGCAGACAATGGATATATCTTCTATCACCGGAATGTTGATGCTGTACTTACGAGATACTACTGCTATGATAGCAAAGCCCAAAATCAGTCCCACTACACGCTCTTTAGATGTCGTTAATCTGCCTATCAACCTCACGATGATAGCACTCCACAGCAATACCTTTATAAACCAAAATCCCCCTAAAATCCTTGTGATACTTCCATTCATATTGATGAAAAGCGGGATAATATAGTGCTTGAAATCATGGAGACCGAAGTACGTTGAGGAATAAGGCGAGGTACCAAACGCCTCATTATAGATATTTAGAGTATAGAACATGTTATGCAGTAAGAATATGCATAATGTCCATTTCACATAAGGGAGATACAAACCCTTGATTCTTTTCTTTGTGAACTCATAGACGGACGTTTTCCTATTGAAAAAGAAGCCGCTGCAGAAGAAGAAAAGAGGCATGTGGAAATAATAGATAAAGTAATGAAGAAAGGCTACAGAATCGGAATGACCTACAACCATCAACATGATACCGATACCTTTAGCTATCGTGATATCATTACATTTCGAGTTGATGAGTTGCTCTTTCATAGAAAATTCTATACTTTATGCTATCATTGCCAACACTTCGTTTCCTGCAGATGAGCCAACGATTCCTATACCTCTTGCGAACTTTCTGGCCATAGCCCCATCACTTTTTCCACGATAGGAGCCATGTCATAGTATTTATATTCAGCCAATCTGCCACCGAAAACCACATTTTCCTCTGACCGTGTCAGTGCTTCATATTGTTTGTAGAGGGCTGTGTTGCGGTTGTCATTCACGGGGTAATAGGGTTCCATGCCCTCTTTCCATTCCGTGGAATACTCGCGCGAAATCACCGTCTCGGGCGTTTCGTAAACCTCTGCGCCGAACATTTCAAAGTGTTTATGCTCAATGATGCGGGTAAAAGGTACCTCCGCATCGGTATAATTGACCACAGCATTACCCTGATAGTTCGGCATGTCGAGTGTTTCCTGCTCAAAGCGTACCGTGCGATACTCTAACTTTCCGAACCGATAGTTGTAATACTCGTCTATTTTCCCCGTAAACACAATCTTGTCGGCCATGGCCTCCCAAGCTTGCCTGTCGGTGAAAAAGTCTGCCTCCACACGTGTTTCCACTCCCTCAAGCAACGCATCGATGAGTCGATTATACCCCCCTATAGGGATGCCTTGGTACCGGTCGTTGAAGTAGTTATTGTCGAATACCATGCGCACGGGCAGACGTTTGATGATGAAAGCCGGCAAGTCTGTGCATCGCCGCCCCCATTGCTTTTCCGTATAGCCCTTGATGAGGCGCTCGTAGATGTCTTTTCCTATGAGCAACTGCGCCTGCTCTTCGAGGTTCCGAGGCTCTATCGCACCGGCCATCCTCATGTTTTCCACAGCCTCTGCACGCTGTTCTTCTAACTTCGCGTATGCCTCTTCGGGAGTGGTGACATCCCACATTTGGTAGAACGTATTCATATTGAAAGGCAGGTTGTACAGCTTCCCCCGATAGTGGGCTACGGGCGAATTGGTATAGCGGTTGAATTCCACCAGCGATGTGACGAACTCCCATACCCGTTTGTTCGACGTGTGAAAGATATGCGCCCCGTATTGATGCACGTGAATACCTGCCACTTCGTGGCAATGGATGTTCCCCCCGAGGTGTGGCCGTTTGTCTATAACGAGGCATTTCTTCCCTGCTTTCCGTGCGAAATAGGCGTATGTCGCACCAAAAAGTCCCGCACCGACTATCAGATAGTCGTATGTCTTACTTTTCATGGGTATACAGATAATGGTTTGTGAATCGATTCCCGATGGGGATGCCGGTTGCATGACAGTTTGCAGAAAGAAGCCTTATTGAGGTATCTCCATCGGATTTTCTGTGTAAGCAATCTCTTTGTACTTTGATTTTTTATGACTCGCGAGCTTGGTCTTGTCTGAGATGAGCGGATGGCAAAGCATATCGGGCAGGCAACCTCTTTGCTCTTGTGCGGGGTAGTGTCACCGACAAGACGGTTCCTCTATGCCGTCTCTCTACAATCTCTCCTCCTCTTCTATCTTGCTGAAACGACAGAAAAGTAAAGGAAAGATGCACTTTCCCCACCCATCCACTCCTCCGCCTTAGGGCGACTTTCCTGCCCGCAGAGTTGTACAAATCGGTGTAGACCTATGTGATATGTTTGCAAAAATAAACAAATTTCTTCAACCTATAACCTTATTAACTTATTTTATGCCCCTTATACCCTCATTCTTTCCCTTTTCTCAACAGGTTTGGCGAAGATTGCCACTTCTAAACGATCGCCTTGTCATCTACTACCTTCTTGGGGCTTGGGGTGCATCAGCCTACATGGGCGGTGGTTTTTGCTGTTGCGTATCATCGTATCGCTCGATAAAACAGCGGCACGGTTTCCTCTATCTCCTTGCCTTTGATGAACACGCCGGCCGTACCTCCTATAAACACGCTTGCCCCCATCGCGGCCATCATTTCGGCCTTTTCGTGGCTCACGCTGCCGTCCACGGCTATCCGTATGTTGTCGTAACCTTTCTTTTCCAAGTATTCGCGCGTTTTCCTCACCTTGTCCATGATGCCGTGAATCATGGTTGAGCCGGCAAACCCTGGTACAATGAGCATCAGCAACACCACATCCGTATAGGGCAGATACTTGCGTGCTTCCTCTATTGAGGTGTCGGGGTTGAGTGCCAGACCCACCAAAGCATGCCGCTGCTTGATGAATGCGATGTTTTCCAACATGCTGTCCTTGCATTCGTGGTGCAGGGTCACGATGTCGCCTTCCCGTATATCCACCGACCTGATAATCACGCTCGGATGTTCCATCAGTAGGTGGATATCGAGGGGCAGGTGGCTGATGCACCGGATGCTGTTCACGGTGTCCGGCCCGAAAGTAAGGTTCGGTACGAACTTCGCATCCATGATGTCTACATGCAGGTAGTCCACGTTCAACCTTTCCAACCGGCGGATGTCTCGCTCTAAATTCATCAGGTCTGCACACATGAGCGACACCGAGAGTTTGTTTTTCCTATCCTTGTTCATCGACAATCATTACTTTGTTCGTGTAGACTGCGGCATCGCGCATGAGCGACAGCCCCTGTTGTAGCTCGGCGAGGGGTAACCGATGGGTGATGAGTCCCCGCAGGTTCAGTGCTCCCTCGGCGAGCAATGCCGATATATCCTGCCAATCGTCGCGGCCGAGTCCATAGGTGGAGTTCCATGTGCCCCGAAGAGTGAGTTGTTTTCTTAGCAATTTCCAATAGGCATCTTTGCGAAACAGCATGTCGCCTTGCGGATTGCCCATGGCCACGATGCGGCCTTCACTCCGTACCAGATTCAGACAGAGGTTCATCGGCTCACTGGCTCCTGTGCCCTCGATAGCGATGTCTGCTCCACGCCCTCCGGTGAGTTGACCGACCCTATCTGCCACATGTTCGGTTCCGGAGTTGCATACATGCCGGATGCCTATACGCCGAGCATAGTCTAACTTCGCCTGTGTGCGTCCTATCAACACCGCTTTCGTACCGCCGATTCGTTGAATGAGTTGCGTCAGAATCATGCCGATGGTTCCCGGACCGGTGATGGCTACGGTATCGCCCATGCCGACGCGGGCTATCTTCAAGGCATGCATGGCCACAGCAGCCGGCTCCATCATGGCACCCTCTTCGTAGGATACGCTGTCGGGAAGCCGAAAGAGATTCCATACGGGCACGGCTACGTATTCGGCAAAACCACCATCTGTGCGCGAGCCAAGATAGTTATAGCAAGTGCACATCTCGTACTGCCCGTGGTGACAGGCATCGCAGTGACGACAAGGTATCAGGGGGAAAACAGATACGCGCCGGCCTACCCACTCTGCGTCTGCCGCAGAGTATGTTTCGACGACCTCGCCTGAAAACTCGTGGCCTATGATGGTGGGAAAATGGTAAGTACCGGTCGTGAAAACGCGTGCCACGTCTGACCCGCAAATACCGCAGGCTCGGACGCGCACGAGTGCCTCGCCGTCGTGCAGCTCCGGTAGGGCTACATCGGTATAGCGTAGGTCTCCGATATGGTATAAAACGTTTGCTTTCATGCTTGTATGTTGAAACTGCGCCCCTCTTTGCGGCAGGTTGTTCCTCTTTTTCTCCCCATGGCGACTGCCGCGGAGGGCAGGGAGGGAACGGTCGCCTGCAGAGCCGACGTTATCGCATGGCCGTATCGCCGGTCTCGCTTTCCAATAGCTGGCGGAAGTGAGACAGGTCTTCGGGGGTGGTAATCTTGAAGTTACGCTCCGACCCTTCTACTATCTTCACCCGTAATCCGCCAAGTATGGCTACTTCCGAACTGCCGTTGATGCGTAACAATTCGTTTGGGCTTATCCTTGTGTGCAGGTCATAATAAGGTTTTAACCTGAAACTTTCGGGGGCTTGCCCGGCAAAGAGTTGCTGCCGGTTCAGCAGGCGACTGATGGTTTTCCCATCTTCGCTTTGGTAGATGGTATCTTTCACGCGCACGACGGGTAGCACACCGTCGTAGCCTTCCTCAATGCCGGCGATGCAACGGTCTATGATGTCGGCACCGAGGAGCGGACGTGCAGCATCGTGGATGATAACGATGGCATTGTCTGCACATCCTTGCGTCCGGCACACCTCCAGCCCGTTGAAGACGGAAAGTTGGCGGGTTGCCCCGGGCGATGCGTAGGCAATGGGCTGCTTTACGTGCTGCAACGCGGCTTCCACGTAGGATTTCCATTCATTGGCGACCACGACCACAATCCGACCTATGTCGTTGCGCCGAGCAAAGGCGTCGATGGCATAGGCGATAATAGGACGACCCTGCACCTCAATGTACTGCTTGGGACGGTCTGTTCCCATACGCGAGCCAATACCTCCTGAGAGGATGATGGCAATGTGTTCTCCACCTCGTGCGGGTCTTGGAGCTATATTTTCGTGCATCGCTGCCTGTATTTTCTTGCGAAAATACGCATTTTCCATTGACCGATATTCCTATTTACTTACTTTAACATGCCGATTCCTCCCCGTTCAACCCCCAATCGGTACAGCCGCTCATGACCGATTGGGAGTTTAAGGTCGTAAAGTTACGGATGATAAGTCCGCATTCGTTCTCTGTACAGATGCCGTTTGTACCGCGTACGGATGGCGTTTTATGTGGATGGATCGGCAACCTTTCTCACAGCAAATCGCATCGGTTGTGGGATTCTGTCGCACCTACAGCGCTCCATTTAGGGGAACATCATCTACCCAGCGCTGCACGCTGGACTGACATGTTGCGCTCTTGCAGAGCTTACATTACACCTCGTACCATTATGATATGGTATTGTTGTGCTCCACAATGACGGAGCTGGCGTGTGTGACAAACGGATAGAGGGAGGATGAAAAAACCTCAAGGTATGGCTTCACAGCGACCTTGAGGACAAACTAACTTGAAAACAAAGCAATCACTTTAGCCTAAGCGGCAACGCTTTAGTCTGTAATTGCCGAAACAAATGAATAAAAACGAATAAAATGAAATATCTCTAATGAAGGGCAAATTGCGGAAGGAGGAATGGCGTAACGAGACTGCGAAAGAGGAATTTAGGGAAAATGATGATGAAAAAAGCAATCTTGTTGCCATCTGCGCCTCCATTGCCGACGGAGACGTTTCTCCTTCCGACAACTGCCCGTAGACGTTTGTTACCGGCGACGTCCCTTGCCACGCTTGCCCACAGGCCATTTCTTCTCTGTGGCGGAGCACTTGGTATCGGCGACAGGAGCAGACCATAGACCGGTCTCTTTCGCTAATTGGTCGCGTAAAGCCGGATAACCTTTCAGGAAAGCTGCGTCAAGGCGGTTGAACGTTTGCACTTCTGCGCTGTCTTCCTTGTGGTTACGGTGGTTTTTGAATACATTCTGATAGGTCACGTGACCTACCCAGCCGGCCAACAGCTTACCGTAGGCGGTCTCTGCCGTCTCGAAGCGTTGGAAGTTGCGTTGGATAAATTGGCACAAGTCTTCGTATTTCAAGTAGTTGGCCGCCATGATGAGTGTCATCTTGTCTCTGTTTGTGCGCATCTTCTCAAACTGTTCTCGATGAGGAGTTGTGTACTTCCCACCTTTCGCGGCAGGGGCTACGTTCTCGAAGCAATGAGCCAATATGGGGTCGGTAGACAGGAGCGTCATGGCATAGTATTGGAAAGCTTTGATGCTGGTGGGGTTAGATAGGTAGAGTGCTGTCCATGCCGTGCGGAACCGCTCATCGTAGGGTACGTGGGCATGGGTACCGTCGGGCAGGGTCACGGCGTGGTAGGCGAACTTTGCCGGACGGCGCCCCGTGGAGGCCACCACCTGTTTGGCAAAGTGATTGAACTCCGTGAGCATCCGTTTGTTGTCGTCGTCGTTGTGCATCCAATAGAAGTCTCGGTAGTGGTAATACGGCTGATACGGGTAATACCATTTACTGAGGTGTTCGTAGAAGGCATGAATGTGCGAGTAGTCTTGCGTAAATCCTCTGTCTATCTTTTTGGAATCGGCTTGCGGGTCAGCCGCCTTAGCTTTGGCAGAAGATTGGAAAGGTTGCAGCCGGTAATCGGGAAACCACAGCACATTTCTTTGAGCATGGCTTTTGAAATTGGGGTTATGAGTAAAGGTGTTTCCTACGTCTGTCCATGTGTCGTCGGCATTTATCTTTGTTCCGAGAAAGCTCTTGGCGGCATTAAAAGTCTTAGCGGCCACGCGCACTTCCACGTTATCTTGTCTGACGGACGGCTGTGCACATATAGGCAAACTGCATAGAGCAAGCAATGTTAAGGTGATGAGGTTGTTGGTAAAAATCATTTTGTTTATGTTTGAATGGTGAATGAAAGAGTCTCTCTCCATAGATATTGAATGTGGTTCGGCCTTTCTTTCGAGAGGAAGAGCAAAGCGTGGACAAAACAAGCATGGTTATTATGAGAATCATGATGAAAAGAAACGGATGCCGTCTGTCGCACGCCTCTGCTCTTGTTGGAAGTCTGACCCTCCGGCATGTGCTACGAAGCGCCGCGTCCCCTTGGTTTTCCTCCCCGAGGGGAGGAAAACCAAGGGTGTTTTATTCCTTCGTTATCGGGCCGCTGTAGCTGACGGTGATGGTGTGCTCCTTGCCGTCGTTGATGCCTATCACGCGCCCGTTTCTCAGCACGATGGTGAAGCTGTTGCCGGTCGGATTGCTCACGGTGAGCGTGCCGGTGGTAAAGAGGGGAGAGGAAGCATCGGGATTGCCCCAACTGCCCAAAAGCGTGGTGTTATGACCGTTCACAAAATATCTTACCGACCAATACAATTCCGTATCATTTACAGGCTTTTCTCTTTGGGTCAGGTCGATGAGTTTACCAGTGATGTGGCGTGTTATGGACAGTTCTAATTTCAGAACCTCGTCCTCGTCGTTACTGGGAAAGAGTCGAAGCCAGCACTTGTCGGTGCCCCTATCTTCGTAAGTAGCTTTGGTTATAGGCTTTTCTATACCGTCGATGGTCATGGTCTGCGCCTTGGGCTCCGGCAGGGGAGTCGTTCTGCCATCGTTGTTGTCATTGTCTTTCGAGCACGAGGTGAATGCTGCGCTCATCATCACTACTGCTGCAAGGGCGAAAGCTGCTTTCGCACAACTTGCGAAGATTGTTTTTGTTGTCATATACATTTTAATTTTAAATGGATTAAGTTGTTTATCTAATGTATTATTTCACTACCTTGCGACCGTCTACGATGTAGATGCCTTGGGGCAGGTTTTTCAGTTCGCCGTCGAGGTGAGCACCGTCAAGGGTGTAGATGCCCTGACGCGTGGCGGGTATGTCGGCTTTTATGGCTTCGATGCCGGAGGGAACCCAGTTGCTGGGGGCACATACCACCTCGGCAGTTATCACGTTTCCGGTGGCGTCGCACACGGCGTGCTTGCTGTTGTTAAAGCGTGCGCCCGCAGGCTTGTGAAACTTTAAACTACTGCCCATCGAAAAGTTGTTGACTTTCGCAATAGAACCTGCTTTACCTTTGGCTATCAATGTGGCGCTGTTGCCGATGCTCAGCGTAAGCCTGCCGTTAGAGGCGTAGTTATAGTTGGCACCTATGCCCAGGCCGTTTATGCTGGTAACGCTGAGTTCTTTGCATTGCACCGACATTTTACCGTCGGCATACAGATTGATGCCGGCATACTTGCTACTTAGCGTGCCTTTGTTGGTTATTTTCAGCGTGCCTGTTCCGGTAAAAATAAGCTCCGGGTCGCGGCCGGTGTTGACGTTGCGCGTTTGGTGAAAGGCTGCCGTTCCGCTGTTGATAACGTTGTGGCCGATGAGGTTTACCTTCAGCACGTCCATATCGCTATTAAATACGATGCCGTTGACTGTTCCCGGATTGGTGGTGAGGGTGATGTTGGCATTGTTGAGTGTAAGGGTATTGGTGGCGAAGTCGTACTTCACCGTTCCGCTGGCATTGCAGAAGGCGTTGCCAAAGATGCCTATATTTTTATAGTAGGTTTTAAAAGCATCTACAAGGTTGTTACAGTTAGCATACGTTACTTTTACGCTGCCAAAAGATAAATCTTGTGCCAGCATGGTTGCGGGCAGGGCGAGCAGCGCAAACAGTAGTGCGGCTGTGGCTGCCAACTTGTTTTTTAGTAAATACTTTTTCATTATCGTTTTTGCCCCCGATAACCCTCTCTCTTGTTGAGAGAGAGGGAACGCCTTGCGGGGGCTTGGGCGTTGGGGTTTACATTATATAGGATGCTACGTTGTTGGTGCTTACTGCTTTACATAAACTGTAGTCGTGCCGACGCCTTTGTAGCGCAGGGCGCCATATCTGCCACCGCCTTGATAATCCTGGCAGAAACTGTAGTCGTGAGCTTCGAGTTTACCTTTTTTATTGCGATAAACAGCCCATGCCATTACGGCGCGGTCGGTGGGCACAATGCCGTTGGTGTGCACTTTCCACGCATCGTTGATAACCACCACGCGAATAATGTCCGGATATTGCTGCCGGATGATGCGCAGCACTTGAGCATTGAGTTGCTTATCCAAGGCACCGGGCTTGAGGGCCATCGTAGGCGGTTCGGGCTTCACGATGGCTGCGTCGACAATCTCAGAATATTCGGGGGTGCCGTTGTAACGGGTGTAGTACATCAGTTGCTTGTTCAGCTTCGAGGAGTTCGCGGAGAATTTATCGTGCTCCATCAGCACTTGTTTATACAGTTCGTTGGCAGCAATCAAATAGAGTGCCTTTTTGGTAGCCTCTTTCTCGCTCTCCATGCCTTGATAGAGTTGCAGCACGCATTTGGCAATAAGGTCGATGTCTACAACAGAGCGTGCCATGAGTTTCATCAGCGCTTCACGTTCGTTGCATTCCCCTCCATCGCTGTAGGGGAACATCCATCCCCGCTTTGCATCTGCCACGCCGGAGTTTTGTGTCGTGGTATATGCTTTCACTGCCCTGAAGCGACCGTTGTTGTAGGCAAGCAACATGGCAAGGTTCCACACCGACTCGTCGCAGTTGGGGTCGGCAAAGAAGCGTGCTGCCATGGGATAGCGGAAAAACTCGTCGGCGTGCATTGCCAATTTCTGTCCGTCTGCCGAAACAAGTTCTGTCACTCCGTCGTCGTAGCCTACAAGCCCTATTGTGATATCACCCAGAGTGGTACCCACAGGGAAAGCCAGAATTTTCTTAGCCTCCTTAAGAAAGCGTGCCCACGGGTAAATGAGTTGCTCCTCGCCCAAAGCATATAGGGTGGGATATTTGTAGTAGGGTTGCAGCGGGAAATAATACGAATCGAGATGCTCGTAGGCGGCATACAGGTCTTTGTAGCTTTTCGAGAATTTCTCGGGCACGGTTTCGCTCTTGGCAAGCGGGTTTGCAGCCAGCGCGGCTTCCGAGGGATTGAAATCCTCTTGGTGCAGAACAACCAGCGATTCCGCCCGTTCCCTTTTGCCTTTGCGACTGTTATTTGGGGTAGCGGTCGTGTTGTCGTCGATTTTCTCTACGTTTTTCTTAATCGCCTTTTTTGGCCTTGTTGAGCAGACCGCCCAACTGCGCCTCTGCGGGCGTTGCGATGGCAAATGTTAGCGCAATGGCTGCCGATACCGTTATTATTTGATTGATTTTAATCATACTTTCAACTTGCCCCCTGCTAAATCTCTTTTCAGAGCAACACCGTGTCGAGGCTCGGGCGTTGGGTTAAATTGTTTTGAGTGTTGTTTGTTTTTAATCGTATTATTTCTTCACCTCGGCCGTGCCGTTGATGCGCAGGGCGAATGTGTGGGGTTTGCCGTCGCCTATCTCGCCGTGGCTCAGTCGTGCATCGGTGATGCTCACCTGATAGTGGCCGCTTTCCACGTCGATGTCGTAGAGCAGGGTGCCGGCATCGCATTTGTGTTTTTGGCCGCTGCCGTCGGCGTAGAAGAGGCGTTTGCCGCCTTTGTTGTAGGACAATGCCCAGACGACGGTGCTTTCGCGGGTCATGTCGATGGCTTTTTCGTTGCCTGTGAGGGGGTTGAAGTTCACGCAGAAGCTTTCTTTGCTTTCCTCATCGAGCCGCAGTTCGAGGTAGTATTCCCCTTCGGTGGCTTTTGCGATGATGGCTTTGCGCAGTGTTTTCAGGCTGTTGTCTACGAGGATGCCGCCCTCGGCGGGTAGTTTCACGTCGCCGCCCGTGTCGGGTTCTTCCTTCTTGCCCTTCTTTCCTTTTTTGTCTTTGGGTTTCTCGCCGTCGCTGGGTTTCTTTTTCTCGGCGGCTGCTTTGCGCATGGCCAGGGTGGTTTGGCGGTTTTCGACAAGTCTGTTGTATCGATTTACGAGTGCTACCAGACCTACGGTTTCGGGCTCGAGGTCGTCGAGCGAGTCGATGCGTCGCAGCACGGCATTGATGGCTACATCGGTGGTGGCGCGCAGCTTTTTGATGTCGAACGCGCTGTTGAGCGTGGTATCAATGAAGTTGGCGCGAAACATTTTGTCGAATGCCTCATTATCGGCTGCCAGCTGGTCGAGGTCGGCCTTGGCTCCGATTTTCAGCACGTGGGGTTTCACTTTTGCGTCGTTCAGGTCTACCACAAGGTTTTTGATGCTGCCTGTTTCGGCATCGTTGCTCTGCGTAGCCACGCCCGGATAGCGTTTCATCACTTTTTCCACCTCGGCGGCTGCTTTCTTTATGTCGGCGGCGCGTTTGTGTTTAGCCAATTCTACGCACAGTTGCAGGGCGCGATAGCTTTCGTCGCGCACGGCGTCGAGTTCTCTGATTTCGGTTATAAACTCTTGTCCGCGGGGCAGGTTCAGTGCCTCGGCCTCGCCCTCTATGCACACTTTGAGCGCGGGCAGCAGGGTGTTGAGTTTTTCGATGTTGGCTTCTTTGCACATTTCGTAGATGTGAATGCCAAACTGGTAGTGCTCCATGTTGCGGAGACGAGCTTTTTGAATTTCTTTTAATAACATTTTTTTAGTGTTTTAATTGATAATGATTAATATGTCGTGAGGGTCACTTTTGGGCTTTTAAGTCATTTTTTGCCCATTGTGAGGGTCACTTTTGGGCTTTTAAGCCATTTTTTGCCCATTGTGAGGGTCACTTTTGGGGTTTTAAGCCATTTTTTGCACGTTGTGAGGGTCACTTTTGGGTTTTTAAGCCATTTTTTGCACGTTGTGAGGGTCACTTTTGGGGTCTTGAGTGTTTTTTACCGGCTTCCAAGTAGTTGGAAGCCCCGCGCCCCTTTGGTTTCCTTGTTTCGGGGGGCGCGGGCGTGGGGCGTTTACAACTCCGTCATCGTGCCGCTATAGCTGATGGTGAGGGTGTGTTCCGCGCCGTCTTCGCCTTTTACGCGCCCGTTTTCGAGCCGGATGTTGAGGGTGCTCTCGGGCGAGCCGCTGATGGTAAGCGTGCCGGTGGTGAAGACGGGGTAGTCATCCTCGCCGGGGGCGCCGTAAGAATCGATGAGCTTATTGCCGTCGGGCTTATCGTATTCTACCAACCAATTGTAGTTTCCGTCGTGGTTCGCTTCCTTTTGGTCAGGTCTACGGGGCTGCCGGTCATATGCAGGTCTTTGTTCAGTCTTCTTATTCGGCCTTGAGGATGGGTCTCTCTGCGACGTCGATGGTCACGGTGTTTTCCTTCGGCTCGGGGGCTACATATTTCGTCATCGTGCCGCTGTAGCTGATGGTGAGGGTATGTTCCGCGCCGTCTTTGCCTTTTACGCGCCCGTTTTCGAGCTTGATGTTAATGGTGCCTTCGGGCGAGCCGCTGATGGTAAGCGTGCCGGTGGTGAAGACGGGGAAATCATTGCCGGGCCTGCCGTAAGTATAGATGAGCTTAGTGTCGTCGGGCTTATCGTATTCTACCAACCAATTGTAGTTTCCGTCGTGGTTCGCTTCCTTTTGGGTCAGGTCGATGGCGCTGCCGGTCATATGCAGGTCTTTGTTCAGTTGAATTTCCACCATTTTATTATCGTCATCGGATGCGTAGAGGTCGAGGCAGTAGTCGCCGTCGTCCATGTCTGCGTATTCGGCCTTGACGATGGGTCTCTCTGCGCCGTCGATGGTTACGGTGTTGGCCTTCGGTTCGGGCTTCGGTTCGTCGTTGTCTTTCGAGCACGAGGTAAATACGGTGCTCATCATTACTACTGCTGCAAGGGCGAAAGCTGCTTTCGCCGCGCTTGCAAAGATTGTTTGTCTTTTCATATTGCTGTTATTAAAATTGTTGGCTTATTTATGGTAGTTGTGCGCCGTAACGACTTTCTGCGCCAAAGAGCGAGAGGGCTTTGTCGGCATCGTAGCGATTGCCATACATCGACACGCGTGTGGTTGATGTGCCCTGCATGTTCATGCCGTTGACCTGACGATAGAGGTTGGCGGCCGAGTTGGCATCAAAGGAAGTGTTGCTAACCACCTTGAGTGTAGCGAATCCCTTGAGGTAGGCAGGGTCTATCTTTTTGAGGATGTTGCTGTTTTGGGGGGCTTCGATGTTGCCCTCGCATTTGGCCATCTGGTCTACTTCGTCGAAGCGTGCGGCCTTGACGAGCGTCCACTTGCCGCCCGTGGAGGGCAGTACGAGGTCGGCGGCGTTCATAAAGAACATGTTGTTGTAGGCCGAGGTCTTGCGGTCGGCCTCGTGGGCTTTGTTGGAGTCGATGTGTGTGCGGTCGAGGGCACCGAGGTTACTGCATCCGAAGATGTTGTCGTGCACGTCGCCATGGACGCCAATCATGTATCGATAGCCGTAGCCCATGTCTTCCATCTCTTTCGTGCGACACCACGAAAAGAGCACCGTGTTGTGGTGGAAGTCTACCGAGGCGGAGATGGGTTTACCCATGGCTGCTGCGCCCGAAACGCTGCATGCGGCATAGACGTTGGAGATAAACACGTTGTTGTATATCTCCCAATGGCCGCCGAGGTTGGTCATTTGCAAACCGAAGTAGAGGCCGTTGGCAAAGACGCAGTTGCGCACGATGAGCCGTCCCTCGGTATTGCCTTTCATCAGCTGGTGCGACAGGCCGTTGACTTCGCCACCCGGGGTGATGCGTCCGGTCTCACAGCCTTCGCAGCATCCGCAGCGCGGGTCGGAGGGGTCGGCACGCTGGTAGTTGTTCTGCATGCCGAGGTCGAGCAAGAAACCGTCGATGAGCACCTCGCCGTTGGGATTGCCTTTCACATCGATGGTAAAGAGACCGCGCGAACCGTTGGTGCCGTTTTGCTCCTTGGTGGGCTGAATGCGGGTGACGTGCTGCAGCGGGTTACGCTCCGAGAAGTTGTCGCTATAGCCGCCGACCACCTTGATGTACTTCTTAATTTCGATGTAGCCGCAGTCGAGCTTTCCGAGATAGTTGCCTTCGGCCACGCAAACGACGCTGCCTTCCTCGGCGTTGTCGATGGCTTTCTGCAAGTCGCGGTAGGGACTGTCTTGCGTGCCGGCACCGCGAGCCGAACCGCGGTTCATGCTCACATATACCTTCGGCCCGTTGCCCACGTTGGTGCTCATGTTTCGGCCGAGGCTGCCCGACGAGGACGATACGCTACCCGATGATGACGACGAGGTGTTGCGAGAAGACGACGCACCGAGGGATGTTACACCTTTCACCGCATCCGACGCGTTCCGCACGCTGCTTTCCACGGTGTTGCTTACGCCGTCTTGCAACTGCTGCACTTTGTTGTTTACTTTGTTTTCTACTTTCTGTTTCTCTTCTTTCACGGTACTTTCCACCGTCTCGGTGACGGTTTTCTTCACTTTCTTGAGCAGACCGCCCAGTTGAGCGTTGGCCGTTTGTGGCAGGAGCGCTCCGAACAACAGACTTACAACCAAAAGGTTTTTAATTTGATTTTTCATCATTGTTGTTTGTTTTTAAAGGTTGATGGTTATTTGTTTCTTAAATCGGGTGATTTTTATTTATCAATCCGTACCTATCGAGTCGGCTTTGGCGAGACGGCTCATCAACACGTCTCGCTGCAGGCGCACTCAGCCGAGATTTTTAGTGTATCATTTCACCACCTTGCGGCCATTTATGATATAGATGCCGGCGGGGAGGTCGTTGAGTGTACCGTTGAAGCGTATGCCGTCGAGGGTGTAGATGCCGCGCTTACCTTGCGATGCGTCGGCCGTTACGGCAGAGATATCGGTGGGAGCTTTGCCCGGAACAATTTCCACCTCGCCATAGTACGTATTGCCATCGGTGCCAAGGAGTTCATAATAGGTGAAGTTGCTTTGCTTACCGAACTTTACGCCGACGGTGCTGATGTGGCAGTTTTTCAGCTGATAGGATTTGAGGTAGCTTATGCCAGCATCTTTCCAGCCCCAACCACCTGTGGCACCTTTCACCTTGAGCGTGGCGTTGTCTACCACGAGGTTGAGGGTCTCCGTATTGTCTCCGTTGCAATAACCTGAGATGCTCTTTTCTTTTCCCTGCACGTCGAGCGTGCAGTCTTTGATGGTGAGCGTGCGAGGGGCAGTATGGTCTCCCATGTAGATGGCCTCGTTGCTGTTGGAATACACCGTAAGCGAGCCTTTGCCCAAAATTTCCGTGTTTCCACCCTTCCAAAGGAGAAAACAATTACTGCACTTCACGCTGTTGCTGCCTTCGAGCACAATCTTCAGGTTGGCGAGGCCTTCGCAAAAAATGAAGTAGCCGGATACGTTCTCTGCTTTAACGTTCTTCAGGGTGAGCGTTGTTTTGGCTTGGTTCCACGTTGCCGTGCCTCCGCCGAGCGGGATGGTGGCATCGGCAGTGTACTCGTTCTCACAGAAACGGAATTGCTGTGCCCTTACCGGCATTGCTGCCATGATGCCCATCAGAGCGATGGCAAATGATAGGATTGTTAGCTTCTTCATATTGTTTAAAATGTTCGGTTTGTTATTGTTTGTTGAGTGCGCCTATCGGTGCAGAAGGGTTGATAGACCGTATGTGAATAAATCGAATTCAAATCGTTCAAATCTTTTCTCATTTAAAATTATGATTTATTTGATTTTAGATAGATTTGTCAGATGTCTGCCCGATAGGGCACTCAGCTCGTCTCGCCCCATAGGCGCACTCAGGCCGATTCGGCGTTATTCTATCTACTTAGGTGCCTTGTTGGCCCACATCGAGAAGGTATGTAGCTTGCTGTCTTTACCCATGACAACACCGTTATCCACTCCTACATTAATGGTAGTGATTGTGTTGCCGGTAATCCAGAGAGTACCTCTTTTGAAGTGCTGCTTATGGTCAAGGGCACTGGTATCAAACACAAGTTTTCCGTTTTCGTCGTAGTATCTTATTTCCCAAAACGTCATTGTCCCCGGATTTGCATCCGGTAAAGAAAGGTCAATTCTTTTTCCGAAGTGAATTTCGCTCATCCTGATGACCGCTCTTGGATAATCCGTCTTGTTCCTGAGGTAATAAGTCACCAGAAACTTGACAGAACCTGTGTGGGGTGTGTCAAGTTCGGATTTGCTTCTCCAAATGATGTAATTCTCTCCATCGATGTTAACAGTCCCCGCGATGCTTTTGGGTGTATCAGGCAGTATCTCGGTCAGCTTGTCTCTGTAGTGCAGGTTGACATTGTAGTTCTCTCCTTTGCCCTGCAGGGTTCCGCTCTTTAGCTTGACGTGGAGATCGCCGTCAACCTTACCGGTGATATCGAGGATGCCGTGTTTGAGGGGTTTGGAGTCCGTATCGTTGGGGTCGCCGCTATTGCTGGCCACGAGGTTGCCGGATGCGTCGTAGTACTCCACTTTCCAGTACGACCCGCTATGCGAACTTTCTTTTTGGGTCAGGTCAATGCGCTTGCCGATGTGGTAGTCTTTGTTCAGAAAAATCACTACCTTTTCCTTTCTGCTACCGATATTGAAGTGTAACACATAGTTACCCTTATCTTTGTCTTCGAAGCTACCGCTTTTGATGCTTTCTTCGCTGTAGGTGTTGATGGTAACATATCCTTCGGCGGGTATGTTTTCATACTCCTGGGTTATCTTGCCCGAGTAGCTCAACGTCATGGTGCGATCTTTACCTTTCATGTCCTTGAAGCGCCCATTGAGGAGCAGGATTTCAACACCCTCGGCAACTTTACCTCTTATAGAGAGGTTACCGGTATTGAAAATGGGGTTCTTGGTGTAGCTGGGGTCGCCCCATGTTTCTAAGAGAGGTTCACCGTTTCTATTATAGTATTCCAATCCCCAGTATTGTCCGTCGTGGATGCCTTCTTTTTTAGACAGGTCGATCTTGCTACCGGTGAAGTGATGTTTCATGTCTGCATGAATAACCACTTTGTGTGATGCGTACATACCCTTTTCACCCATGTAGAGGTGGATGTTGTACATCGTGCCGCCCAGATGTTCGTATTCGGCCAGCTTGATGGGAAATTCTCTGTCGTCGAAATGAACCGTTTTGTCCTTAGGTAGCGGTAACTCGGAACCCGGATCGGGATTGGGACCAGGATTGGGACCGGGGTCTGGTGCCGGGTTGTCTTTGCCATCACCGCCGCAAGAGGCGAGAGCAATTGACATCATAAATACTGTAGCGAGAGCAAAAACCTTGCTTGCTGCGCTCGCTAAAAATGTTTTCTTCATCATAACTTTTATTCTTAATGATATTTAATTGGAAATTTTCTTTCATAATCCCCCCTCAACAGGAAGAGGGGGGCGATTCGGTGTCAGACGGTCTTCTTTTCCGGCTTGCCTTTGAAGTATGCCGAGAACGTGTATTCGTTACCATCTTTACCCTTGGCGCGTACGTCTTTGAACTCGATGGCGAAGTCCTCTTTGGCGTTGCCCGTGATGGTGACAGTGCCACTGATACAAGGGGTACCTTTATCGGGTTGATCGTCACAGGCAAAGAAAGTCTTCCCATCTTGATAGACTTCGAGTTCCCAAGTTCCATATGGACGGTAATCAGGGTCATCATCATCCTTCTCGGGGTAAAGTTTTGTCAGATCAAAGGGCTTGCCAGTGGCATGGAGTTTCAAATCAAGTCTCATATATACGCCTATTTTCACAACTAAAGGGGTAGCGAGCTCTATCCTGAAGTAATTGTCTTGGCCAATATCTATAATAGAAGCCTTGGCGATGGCATAGTCCTTACCGTTAAGGGTTAAGGCGTTTTCTCTCAACTCGGGATTAGGATTAGGTTTGGGACTGGGGCCGGGGTTCGGATCGTCTTTGTCATCACCTCCACAAGAAGCGAGAGCAATTGACATCATGAACACTGCTGCAAGGGCGAAAGCTGCTTTCGCTGCGTTTGCAAAAAATAAATTTTTCTTCATTGCTTTATGGTGCCCCCCTAATGACCCGCGGATTTCTTTTTATGCGGGAACGCCGTATCGAGGGCCTGGGCGTTGGGTTGATATTTATGTTTTATAGCCTTTTACGGAATTTATTGTAAGACTTTTGGTGCAACAGTATCGGAGCATCTTTGCTCAAGGGTGTTTAGCACCTTTGGCGAGCGATGCTCCGCACCATAGTTACTTAGTACGGAACACAGCTGTTTCTTACTACTTCACCACCTTCTTGCCGTCGACGATATACACGCCCTTGGGCAGGCTGTTAAACTTGTCTTTGAGGCGGACACCTTCGAGTGTGTAGATGCCGCGCTTGAAAGCAGGTATGTCGGCTGTCGGGGTGTTGATGCCCGTTGCGCCTTTGGTGATAACCACTTTGCTCTTTACTATCTCGCCGTTGAGTGTCACGGCGTGTTTCCGAAGGTCGAACTTGGCTCCGACGGGTTGGGTGATGGCGCAGCCTTCCAAGGTGAGGCTGTTGAGTAGACGAATAGAGCCGGCAACGTTTCCCTCTACCGTTACCGTAGCGTTTCGTACAGTGAGGTTCTCGCCGCTCGTGCCGTTAAATCCCATGATGTCGCCTTTGATGTTCACGGTACAGCCGTCTATGGTAACAGCTCCAAACATAACAAAAGCTGTTGTCCGGTTTTCTGCGTTGAGCGTTCCGCTGCCGGTAAAGGTGGTGCCCCTACCGCAGAAGATGACTCTGTTGCTTTCTGTTGCAATGTTGTTGGTGCCGATAACCTTGATGGTCAAGCCATCAAGCATGTTGTAGATGGCGATATTGCCAGCTGTGCGGATGGTAGCATTATTCAGCGTAAGGGTCTTCGTGTCGTCATCGTAACTCACCGTTCCTTCTACGCCGTCAAGCGCGGAGAGGTTGTCGCAGTTGGCTGAGGTTACTTTCGTGCCGCAAATAGAAAGGTCGTAATTGATGGCAGGCCCAGCTTCTATTTCGACAGATTTGGCCTCTTCACCGTCCTTATCGACGATAATCTGCATACCATAATCATTCGTGTCTACCCTGCCGTTCACGGGTACTTTGATTTCGCAACCGATGAGACTGATGGATTTGAAATTCATAACCTTGCTGAACTTCACCGTGGCGTTCTTTATGACAAGTGAAGACCCGTTACCCTTCGTGCCGCTAAAACTCTTGCTTGTTTCCACCGTGCAGTTTTCGATGGTCACGCCTTTGTCGGCACCGGTATGTGAAATGGCATATACTTGGGCATCAATCTTGAGGCTACCTCCGCCTTTGATTTTAAGGTCTGCATCCACTGTTGTTATTCCTGTCCAGCCGGAGGTGGTGATGGAGTTGCTGCCGATAAGGCGCAATGTCCATCCTATATGCCTGATGTTAATAAAATTAAATGCGTTCTTTTTTGCCACGAGGATGGCGTTGTCGAGGGTGAGCGTCTTGGTCATAGCGTCCCAACTCACCTTGCCCGATTGGAGCCACGGCCCCGTGAGGTTGGCAGAAGTGGTGAAATCGATTTCCCCGCCGTCAATTTCGAACGACTGCTGCGCCTGCACATTACCTGCCCACATCATCGCTATGATGGTGAGGAGGAGTGTGAGTATTTTATTCTTCATAATAATAATGCCCCCCTATTAAATCTCCTTTCGGAGCAACGCCGTATCGGGGGCTTGGGTGTTGGGTTGATATTAAAAGTATATTTTGTTGTTTTCGGGAGTTTTATCCCTCCCGTAGTCGGGTTTGCTGTTACCATTCTTCTCATCACTTGAGAGGCGAATAGAAAGAGCGGGGAGGCCGCCGGAGCGAGAGTTATGAAAAAGGATTAGGTTATGAGCGTTGCCGGTAGCACTTCCCCGCTGCTGTCCTTATATATATAAGGTGTCATATCAGGTAATCAGACAGCCACTGAAGCCACTTCCGCACTCCGCGCACAGGCGGGCGGTCGGGCTTTGCCTTGTCTGGCGGTGGCTTTTGTTGGCGCACGCTATCCTGTGGCGCACGCACGCTGCCGATGTGTTTGACCACTTCCTGCTCCACCATTTCATGGATGGTGTCGAGCAGTTCCATACGTTCGTCGTACAACTCCGGATGGTCTTCCCGCTTCTTCGGAGCGTCGTTTTGTTGCTTATGTTTGATTTCTATCATGATTGAAGACGTTTTCTTGGGGCAAAATTAGGAGGAAACTGACGAAGAGGCCTTGCAAAATCGGACATCCTTCTTGCAAAATCGGACATTCTTCAATCTCCCCATCTTGCAAAATCGGACATTTCGTCTGCGGAAACGCCCTGTATATGGGCATATCGAGTGTAACATTTACAAATAAATACAATTATGTTTCTTTTTGTGAAATCCCTGCTTTTCTTTTAGGTTTAAAGAATGGAAAAAAAGTGTTTTCACCCATGAAAGTTGTTATATTTCCTTAAGAAGTGTGTTCTATCGTCGCAAAATAGAATTGGAAATACTATCTTTGCGCTTACCATCGTAAAGATGCGAGGTCGGTGGCTTATCCGCAGCAGCTATAGGAAAGCCGGATGGCATCAGGGGATGACCGGATTTGACAGCGGGTTGAGATGGTACGTAAGCACGTGGAGCGTTGGCCGTTGGCTCCCTAATCTCATCGGTCAAAGAATTATCTGGCGAAAAACAATACGCTCTCGCTGCCTGATCGAAGCACAGTAGATGTAAGGCTTTATTCTGTTACAAGGTAACGGAACGAGACATTGCTCGGGAATTGTGTTTCCGAAATAGCCCGAAAAAGCAATGCGGTTTCATCGGAAATAGTCAAGTCGCGCCTCATCGGCTTGATGAAATTTCAGAGGATAAGGTTATGATGGGTGGTCCGGGTCTTGTCATAACACGAAAATAAAAGTCCGGAATAAACGTGTAGAAAGCGTATGGTTTCCCTGTTTGGACGAGGGTTCAACTCCCTCCATCTCCACTTCCGTTCGCGATGAATATAGGTGAATCGTCATTGCGGAAACAAATGCAGCCGTGTTCGTTACAGGACGCGGCTGCATTGTTTGATGAGGTGCATGAGGTAACGGATTTCGTTGTATCGCGTTTACTTCATCCATTCGTAAAGGCTTCCCCACTTTTTCATACCCCGAACGCCCATATAAGTGGTTTGATATCCATAGACTTTGATACGCTTGCGATGGTTTTCGGGATGGTCGACAAGGTTTAATTCTCGTCTTGCCACCGATTTGGTACGCAGTTCGAGCGCCATCATTTTCCCCTTATCCGTCTCGTTTTTATCGTCGGCAAGCAAGAGAGCCGTTTGAAAAGAGAAAGGCGCCTTGAGCTCGGCATTGGAGATGGAACGTTTGCAAGCACCCACGATATAGCCGGCTACCCATATTTGCGAAGAATAATCTTTGGTGAGAAAATCATGGATAGTGATGTAATCTTTCGGATTTTCAGGAGGTTTCTCGTCTTCTTTTCCTTTGTCGTCGGGTTTCTCCGTATGCGGTTTCTTCGGTTTCTTTTCGTCTCCTTCAAGCGAAGGTTTCTCACATGAGGCAAAGAAAAGCGATGCCAACAGCAATGTAACAAGCGTAAGATTCTTCATGATGGTAAGATATTGAGGACTACGCAAATATAAAGAATCTTCCGATAACTTCCAAACAAAAGGAAAAAGAATCTGCTGTCGCCGCCACAAGTCATGTTGCAAAAGAGGCGATAAGGGGTTGTCATTGCCGCGCAGGCCGTTGTTTTCATTCCTATTTCATTTCCCCGTAAAATACCGAATGTGTGATACGGTTACACAAGAGATAACACACAGATAAACAATGCTTTACGAATTCTGTTGAAAAAGCATAGCTCCTACCGTGTAAAAAGATAGCTTTTAAGACGTCAAAGCATAGCTTTCATGTGCTCAGAGCTATGCTTGTTTGTGTCATTAGCTTTCTTGCTGTGTATCTCGACTTGGTAAAGCACTTAAACAGCAGTCAGCCGCAGGGGATAAAAAATGATGGGATAATCAGAGGAAAAATCGGGTTTCTGATATTTTTATACTAATTTTGCACGGTGATTGCCTTAGTGGCTGTCGGATACACGACGAGGAATGTTTCGTATAAAGAAATTAGACATTTTCATTACCAAACAGTTCGGACTGCTGTTTGTGGGCACATTCGTGATTTGTCAGTTTGTGTTAATGATGCAATTCCTGTGGCGTTGGGTCGATATACTCATCGGCAAGGGGCTGGCTCTTGAGATTCTTGCACAGTTCTTTTGGTATATGGGCTTGATGTTAGTACCACAGGCCTTGCCGCTGGCTATCCTGTTGTCGTCTCTTATCGTGTTTGGCAACTTGGGAGAAAGCTCTGAACTCACGGCCATTAAGGCTGCCGGTATCTCCCTGATGCAGTCTTTCCGCTCGTTGATACTCCTATCGTGCCTCATCGCAATAGGTTCTTTTTATTTCCAAAACAACGTGGGACCGGAAGCAAACAGTCGCCTGAACGTGTTGATACAATCCATGCGTCACAAGAACCCCGAGCTCGAGATTCCCGAAGGCATCTTTTACGATGGCATTCCGCAATCCAATCTCTATGTGCAGAAAAAGAACCGAGATACGGGTGTCTTGTATGGCATCATGATATATCGCATGACAGATAGCTACGAAGATGCCGCCATCATCCTTGCCGATTCCGGCCGGTTGCAGACAACAGCAGACAGGAAACACTTATTGCTGACACTCTACAGCGGCGAATGGTTCGAGAACATGCGTTCTACGGAGTTTGGCAGTAGCGCATCAGTGCCTTATCGGCGTGAGACCTTTCTCTCTAAGCGTATCGTACTTGACTTCGACAGCGACTTCAGCTTAGAAGATGGGGGCAGCATGTCGAACAATGCGCGGACAAAGAGCCTCTCCCAGATACGAAAAGACCTCGATTCGCTCAATCATCAGTATGACAGTGTGGGGCGGGAGATATACCGCGATATGGTAGCACAGCATTTCACAGTGCACCATCTCCGTCGCAGCGACTCGCTGAAGGCGTTGAAGCAGGTAGCCGAAGGTCGTGTGGTTTTCGACAGCCTCTACCAACGTCTGCCGGATGAGCAGCGGAAAAATCTCATTAACAGTGCACTCAATACGGTGAAAATGGAAGCAAGCAACCTCGACTTCCGTGCCATGCTTACCTCCGACGGCGACCAACTCATACGAGAACACGACATCGAAGCCATCAGTAAGTTTACGCTGGCCTTATCGTGTCTCATCTTCTTCTTCATCGGTGCGCCCCTCGGCGCAATCATCCGCAAGGGCGGATTGGGCGTTCCCGTGATTATCTCTGTGCTGGTGTATATCATCTATTATATATTAGACAACTCCGGATATCGCATGGCGCGAGGAGGCATGTGGACAGTGTGGTTCGGCAAGGGGCTGGCTCCTGCGGTATTGATTCCCCTTTCCATCTTCATTACCTATAAGGCGAACAACGATTCTGTGGTGTTCAATATCGACCTTTACCGCAATTTCTTCATGCGGTTGTTTGGATTGCGCCTCAAACGGCATGTAGCCGGTAAGGAAGTCATCATCAACGACCCCGATTATCGCGCCGATGCCGAAAGACTTGAAACCATGACAGCCGACATACGGGCTTACGCCGGCAAGCATCGCCTCTTGTCAATGCCCAACGTCATCAGACTATTCTTCAAATACGAACCCGACCACGAAATAGAGCGCATCGGCGAAGAATTGGAGAACATTATCGAAGACCTTTCCAACACGCGCGACAAAGTGATTCTCAGCGCACTCAATGCTTACCCTTTCATGTCGCTGAAAGCCCACACCCGCCCCTTTGAACGCAAATGGCTCAATATCGCATCGTTTGTGGTCATACCCTTAGGCGCAGTGTTGTATGTCAGAATATGGATGTTCCGTGTGCGCCTGATACGCGACCTGCGTACCATTACCCGCACCAACGAACACATCATCGCTCGCATTGTCGAGCGGCAACTCGCATAAATCGAAAAACCCAATCATCACATCAATATGGAGAACTTCAAGTTAAACAGTGTAGAAGAAGCCGTAAACGACATTCGCGACGGTAAGTTCGTTATCGTAGTAGACGATGAAGACCGTGAGAATGAAGGCGACTTCATTATTGCAGCAGAGAAAATTACCCCCGAGAAAGTAAACTTTATGCTGAAACATGCCAGAGGGGTGCTGTGCGCTCCCATTACCATTTCGCGGTGTAAAGAACTCGACTTGCCTCACCAAGTGACAGACAACACATCGGTACTCGGTACCCCCTTTACGGTGACAGTAGACAAACTCGAGGGCTGTACCACAGGGGTCTCTGCCCACGACCGTGCTGCAACCATTCGTGCCTTGGCCGACCCTGCATCCACACCGCAAACTTTCGGACGTCCGGGGCATATCAATCCGCTCTATGCCCAAGACAACGGTGTGTTGCGCCGCAGTGGTCATACCGAGGCAGCTGTAGACCTTTGCAAGTTGGCAGGTCTCTATCCCGCGGGAGCACTCATGGAGATTATGAACGAAGACGGTACCATGGCGCGTATGCCTGATTTGGTAAAAGTAGCCGAGGAGCACCATCTCAAGATGATATCCATTAAAGATTTGATTGCCTATCGGCTCGAACGCGAATCACTGATAGAAGTAGGCACAGAGGTAGACCTGCCTACCTGTTACGGACATTTTAGGATGATTCCTTTCCGTCAGACAGCTAACGGCGTGGAACACATGGCCGTTGTCAAAGGCGAATGGAAGCCCGATGAGCCCATTTTGGTGCGTGTACACTCCTCCTGTGCTACGGGCGACATCCTCGGTAGTATGCGATGCGACTGCGGAGAGCAGTTGCACCAGTCGCTGCAAATGATTGAAGAAGAAGGCAAAGGCGTGCTCATCTATATGCAACAGGAAGGTCGCGGCATCGGACTGATGAACAAGATGGCTGCCTATAAGTTGCAGGAAGAGGGACTCGACACCGTGGATGCCAACGTACACCTCGGCTTCAAGCCCGACGAACGCGACTACGGATGTGGTGCACAGATGCTCCGCCACCTCGGTATCCACAAGATGCGCCTCATGACCAACAACCCCGTGAAGCGCGTGGGATTAGAGGCCTATGGATTGGAGATTAGCGAAATCGTACCCATAGAGATTTCTCCCAACAAGTACGACTATCGTTACTTGAAGACAAAGAGAGACCGCATGGGGCACGACCTGCATCTCTGAATGCCTGCTGCCACATGAAGTATTAGATGAAATAATATAGTTTAAATTTATAAAATTATGTTATAAAACACCTCGTGCACTCGTGAGTAGAGAGGAAAATAAGGGCAGTTGCGTTAAAAAACGCGGTTATTTCTTTTTTATTAGAAAAAATATAATACCTTTGCAGCTGTTTTCCGATTTCAAGAGTGTCGAGGTTCACACGTTGTGAGGACGGGATACTTTTTGGTTATCATGGAATAGCTACGAGGTATAAAAGATAAAGTTTCTGCGATGGGTTTTTCCAAGTTTCTTGTCTTTGCCTCTTCTTTATTAGGGATTTGCTTATAATGTAAAATGATAAATAACGAATAGGAATGGATAAGAAATGGTTGCTATGTGCAATATCTCTATTGATTTGCCTGCCCATCTTTTCGCAAAACATAATGGAAAGTAGTGACATTTTGGTCATCAAAGCATTTTTGAAAGATGACGTAGAAATGGCAAAAGAGAATGCAGAGAAGTTGATTAAAAAAAACAAGGACAATACGGATTTGATTGCAGCTGTGGGTACAGTCTTTCTGGATGCCGGTAAAACGGATGAAGCAACGTACTTCTTTAATCGGGCACAGCGTTGTTTTCGTATCAGTACGAAAGCCTTAAACCTTGGAGGCGATATAGCACGTGCGAAGAATCTTCCCGATTCAGCCCTATATTATTATGGTCGTGCCATGTATTTTGACAGGCGTGACCCTGATGCCTATTATAAATATGCGGATTTGGTGCAAAAGACGGATATCGCAAAGGCTATAGAGAAACTGAGAGTTCTTGGCCAGAACAGACCGGATATCAATATTGATAAAAAGGTGGCAGAGCTTTATTATACAGCCAACGATATTGACAATGCCCTTGCTACGTATGAAAAGATTGGTGCCGATTCGTTGGATATCGAGGAACTGACACATTACGCTCTGTTTGAATTCTTGAAGAAAGACTACGTAAAATCATTGGAATTGGCCGAATTGGGACATCAACGTGAGCCCCGCAACGTCGTGTTCAACCGTTTGCTGCTATACACGAATACGGAGATCAACGATTTTGAAGCAGCCCAAAAGAATGCCAATGACCTATTATATAATGGTGACGAGACAAAATTGCAATATCGCGATTACATCTATTATGGCTATGTGCTGAACGGATTAGGCAAGAGAAAGGAAGCGATAGACCAATTTAATATCGCTTTACAGAAAAATCCAGACCTGCCCACCATTAAGAAGGAGATTGCAGAATCTTACGCCCATATCAATGACTACGATAATGCCATCAAGTATTATGAGGCTTATGTGAAGTCGTTGGATAAGGAGGATAAGAACATGGCCTATGAGTTGTTTCAGTTAGGACGTCTCTATTGGAGAAAGGCAACCGATAATATGGAAGAAGGTAAGCCGCTGACATTGGAGCAGTCTGATGCACTTGTTCAGGCAAACAGAATTTACGGAGAAATCGTTGCGTTACGTCCTGATACCTATTTGGGATATTATTGGCAGGCAAAAGTAAACGGCTTGCTCGACCAAGGGGATAAGAAGGGACTGTCCAAACCTTATTTCCTGAAAGCGGCAGAACTGTTGGAACAGAGCGGAGAGAGCCAGCCTGTGCTTATAGAATGCTACAAACAGCTCTCTTTCTATTATTATACGCGCAAGGATTACAAGATGGCTTCCAGCTATGCACATAAGATACAAGCGCTGAATCCCTCTGATGAATATGCGAAACAGATTATAGACGCCTTTGGATAACGGCAGGGATAGCGATAGATATGAAACGTATTGATAATTTAAAGGTTATGATAAAGTCAAGAGGACGTAGGCATTTTATGTTGCTTATGTTGTTGTTCTTCCTCGGAACACCGGAATTATTCGCCCAAGGACGCTTGTTATATTATAATAAGGTGGACACGTTGAAAGTAATAGAACGTTTCAACCTGAGAGCGAATATCGTGGATTGGCTTGTGCTGACTCCTAATGTCGGAGTGGAATTTGCCACAGGTAATAAAAACTGGAATACATGGACTGTAGGTTTGTATGGTCGTTTTAATTGGCATGCCGATACGAAAGTGCGTCCTTATTATGTGTATGACCTCTATGACGGTCGTGTGGAGCTGCGTAAATATTGGCATGCCCATATGCCTAAACGAGTGTTTTATGTAGGCGCTTATGCCGGTGCTAACAAGTTTGATATTAAGTTGGGAAGCGTCGGCAGGAAAGGTCAGGGTGTCTTCGGAGGCCTTATGGTCGGTACGATTACGCAGCTTTATGGTTATCAGAATGGCGCAAGTCTTGATTTGGATTTGGGCGTGAATGCCGGTGTAGTTTTCGCTAAATATCACGAATATCGCAGAGAATTTGCCGGAAATCAATACGTTTATACCGTAACAAAACCGGAGAGCGGTTATGCACTCACCTTTTCGCCATGGATTTATGCCGCATCTACCGATATTATCAAGGCTTCTTTAGTCTATCATTTCGGAACCAAGCTATCTAATAAGTATAAGAATCGTATGTTGGTTGATACTGATTATCGCATAGCATTGGATGCCCAGAAGATGAGGATGGATAGCATCAATACCGCTTTAGAGAAACAGCGTAGGTTGAAAGCCGATTCTTTGGAAAAGGTAGATTATGAGAAACGATTTGAGAAACAGCATCTCGAAATAGAGCGGAAGTATCAGGCCGACTCTTTGAAGAAAGTGAATGAGGCATTACATATAGAAGCACTTAAGGCTAAGGCTGAAGCTAAAAAGGTGGCTGATTCACTGAAAGTAGTGGAAAGAGAAAAAGCCGTAGAGGCTGCACGCCAAAAACAGATTGATAGAGAGAATGCCAAGAGAGTGGCCGATTCACTGAAAGTAGTGGAAAGAGAGAAAGCCGTAGCAGCTACACAGCAGAAGCAACTCGATAGAGAAAATGCCAAGAGAGTGGCTGATTCACTGAAAGTAGTGGAGAGAGAGAAAGCTGCAGAGGCTGCACAGCAGAAGCAACTCGATAGAGAAAAAGCCAAACGCGAGGCAGACTCATTGAAGACTGTTCGCAAATCTCAAGAAGCAGAAGCCGCTCTGATGAAAGAACAAGACCGTGAGAGAGCCAAACGGGAACGAGATTCCTTGGCACAGGTGAAGCAGACACAGAGGCAAGAAGCTTTGAAAGCAAAAGAAGAAGAGAAAAAACTGAAGAAGCAGAAGAAAGACGAGGAGAAATCCAAATCTAAGAAGAAAGACGAGGAGGAGCCTCAAGCAACGAATACTGCCGGTAAGGAAGAGAATCCCGGAGACTCTGAGACGGGTACAAGCGGTGAAGAAGAGAATAAAGACGTAAATAAGGAATCATAAAGAAGAGTCGAGATGAAGAAGATAATTATATTTCTTGCATTATTGCTGGGAGTAAATCATGCAGCAAAGGCACAGACATTCTCTGTGAATACCGATCTTACGATGCTCGCTCTGCAAACTTATAATATGGGAGCAGAAATGACGATGGGTAATCGTTCGACCCTTGGCTTGTCTGTCTTTGTGAACAATAAGCCCTATTTCCATAAGGAGATGAAAGTGGTGGGTGTACAGCCCGAATATCGTTATTACTTTGGCGGACGGCCTATGTACCATCATTTCGTTGGTCTTAGTCTGCTTGCCGCTTCTTATGATATGACATGGAACAACCGGAATTATGATGGCACAGCATGGGGAGCCGGCCTCTCTTTTGGTTATGTGATTCCTTTGACCGACCGTTTGTCGATAGATGCACATGCCGGTGTAGGCGTTGTCTTTTCCCATCATAAAGAAACAATGTTAGACGGTTCTGCATTAGTGGTGAATGGCGATGCGCCCGCAGCAGAAGGTTTTTGGAGTCATCGCATACTGCCGACAAAGATAGGTGTTACACTTTCATACGCAATATGGTAAAGTTTTTTAAAGGGAACTGATGATGAAAAAGAATATATTTTATGGAATGTTGTCTGTTTTCCTGTTCCTTGGATTTGCCACAAAGGGACATGCGCAGGCAATGCATATAACGGGTACGGTGTACAAGGCCATGAAAGGACTGTCGGGAGACGGGCAGGGAAAACTTCCCCTGTCAGTTCCGGTCTATGTATTTGATAACAAAGCCGAGGCACGCCGACAGGCACAACTCTATAATTCCCAAAACCGGACTTTTGGAAGTGTTGTTAAGATAAAGAGTAATGATATTGTCATACCGGACTACGAAGGCCATTTCGAGGCAGATGTGTCGGCCGGAGGAGCTTTGCTCTTAATTAGTGAAGGCTTTCTGAAGTTAGTAGATGTCACTGCAGCTCGTTTGAATTATGAGATTATTTTTGCCCCATCGAGAGCAGATGGTATCATGATTCAGAATGTGAGTGTCGTTTCTAAACGGAGGGGTATGAGCTTCAAGGAATTACCTCCTATTGATGACGGACCTAATATGCGGTGGACGGTGAATGTTGCCCTGCCAGCTTGGTATACGACAAAGCATTCCCGTCTGATTTTCCAGCCGATAGTTGTTGATACAAAGACGAATGATACCATACAGTATTTAGAGCCTCTGGTCTTTGAAGGCGATAAGTATCATGCCAATCAAATAAAAAGAAAGAGTTACGATTTTGAACGTTGGGACTCACTCCATTCTTATTATGTTTATGGTAATACGTTGACAGACGATGTCTTCAGTTTCGGATGGGACTTCACTTATCCTAAGCCGGACATTGATGCCCTTTATAAATGGGTATCTACACTTAGTCTTGAAGATTATACGCATGTTTATTATCGAGATAATAAGGAAGGAAGCAACAATGTGCGCAGGCCATGGAAGATGCTTGACGTAGGTTTCACGGCAAAAGAAATGAAATTGGAGCCGAAACTCTATGAGCAAGTACGCGCCAGATTGAGTGAGGTTCCGCGCGATTTGCAATTGACTTTTATCGTAGGAAAAGATGAGCTGACAGAGGATATTACAAATCAGCAGACATTGGAATTATTGGTGAAGGAATTGCGATCTTACGGTAATTCATTGATGAACTTTAGCATTCAGGGCACAGCATCGCCTGAAGGTAACCAAGCTTCTAATATAGACTTGGCAAGAAGGCGTGCCCAAAAGATTCTGAAGATGGTGGGAGCAAATATACGGAGTGCCGGTTTGAATATTAAAGAGCCTAAGGTTTACACATGGTTTGATGTCGCCGACTCCTTGATGGAGCGTGGGCAGAAGTCCGAGTCTGAAGAGTTGAGGCGTTATGCACAGTCTAATAATCTGACAAATATCGGTCGAATGATGGTCAGCAACCCCACGATTGAGCAAATTATGAAGAACCAACGATTGATTAAGAGTACTTATACGCTTCGTCGTAACAAGATTTTGGAGCCGAAAGAAGTCCTTTGGACTTATAACAATGACCCTCGTTATGCTGTAGGAGGTACGGAAGTATTCTCTAATGGAGACTATTATAACCTATTCAATCAGATTACTGATAGTGCCGAATTGCGCAAATTGACATATCGTGCCTATAATGAAAATAAGGCAAGAAAGACAATGAAATATAGTCCTTTTGCTGCTTATCTTGCCAATAGAGTGGCTTGTTATCTGTTGGAGAAAGACAGTGTGGATCTTTCCGTTTTGGAACCATTCATTGATATGAAAGCAGGTCTGGAGGTTTCTCGACCAGTATCTTTTGAAAGTTCTTATATGTATACGGTCAATTTCCGTGAAATTGTGGCTAATCAGGCTTTGATGTATCTGAAATCTCGGAAACTTTCTGAAGCCAATCACTTGGCCAATAAGCTGCCCGATACAGAAGAATTTCATGCTTTAAAGATGCTAATTGATCTTGAGGCCTTGTTCTTTAAGCAGAATAAAACGCAAGAAGAAGATGAGGCTTCGCAAAGGGCACTGTCTTATATCAGAGGAACCAGCCATCTTAATGATGCCATTCTGAGTATAGAGCTTGCGCCGGAGTTGGAATTTAGTTATCCTTCATTGGTTCCGCTTGTGGATTCGTTGCCGGATAACCTTGCAAAGAAGTGGTATATGATGGGTATTATTGCTGCTAATGATCCTGATATTGAATCTGAAAACGATTATGCTACACTTTTGCAAGACTACGGAACAGATTTGGGAATGAAGTTGCAATCCAATGGTATGCCTAATTTCTTGGCTTATTTCCAGCACTGTTTTGATATGGATAGAACTTTTTATAGCAAGTTCTTCACCTCGGATGCGAATGTGCCGGATGATATTCGGAAGAGATATCCTTATGATGAAACGAAGAAAGATTTATATAGAGAGAGATTCAAACTCCTGATGAAGAAGCCGAAAGCAGCATCACTGGATGCTGAAGAATAAGGCGATGATAAATAAGAGAACAATAGTAATATTAAGATAAGGTAAGATGAAAAGAAGAGTATTTGTCGTATTGGTTGTTGCGTTATCGCCTTTTGTTATGAAGGCAGGTACGCACTTTCTTCCAAGCATCAAGCATACCTATATAGATAACCCCACAACTGTGCAGCAAAGTGACACGATTGTGGCAGATTTGGAGGACTTGGAGGCCATGATAGGCGACTCTGTTCTGCACGAAGATACCGTTTATTACGGGCCGGTAAGACCTAAAGGATTCAATGGTCTGCGCTTCATATTGGATCGACGTCATCGATATAGCGGAGATAACTTTGTGAATAAGAGCTTTTTAGACCATACTTATCTGGATTTCGGCGGAGGAATTACGAATTATCTGCCTAATGATCATTTCCGGTATACACCATTTGCCAATTTCCATGTTGGCTTCGGTAAGGATTTGAGTCCGATGAGTTCGGTTAGATTGCAATTAACCGGCGGTTGGGGATTTGTGAAAGAAGCCAATCTACTCACTTCAAAGACTACTTATCAATCGTTTGGAGCCCATGTAGATTACCTTTTTAATTTTACGAATTATATGCTGGGTTATCGTCCGGAACGCAGACTAACGGTGTCTGGTGTAGCCGGTTTGGGCTTGCAGAGTTCCAAACTGTCTGCTACGGACGGAAGCATTATTACAAGTTATGCCACTACTTCGGCGATGTCCTATGATGCACGCTTTGGCCTGCAGTTTAGGGTCTCGACTAGTCCACATGCTGCATTCGCGGTAGAACCTTTTATCAGATTGGCCACCCGCAAGCAAGATTTAGTGGAAGGTACGAAGTTCAATAGCCTTGATTTTGGTTATGGAGCAAACCTCTCATATATCTGGTATTTCTGGCCGGAAGTATCCAAGAAGAATGATTTGGGTGACTTCATGAAGAAGTTTGAGGAAGATGAACGTATGTTCCAAGAGAAGTATGCCAAGAAACATTGGCGTCGTCCCATGTTCTTCGACTATAGTATAGGCCCAGCTTACTTTAATAAAACGAATCTCTCTATGGGCAACTCAATTGGTTACACTGCCAACGCTTATTTCGGATGGTGGTTGTCGCCGGTTCTTGGTGTCCGCTCGGGTATTCATATCACCAATGCAGATTGGGCAGATAATTCCAAAGTCCCATCTCATGGCCCATTGCGCACAAAAAGTTTATTGGGCGTGAGGGGAATGGCACTCGACCTTCTTTTTAATCCGTTTGGTTTCAATCGTAACTTCAATTGGGATAATAAAGTAGGAGTGAATCTTCTTGCCGGCTATGAATTTGGTAGAATGAGGGTTGTTAATGAGGAGCACAACCATTATGTAAAGAGTAATTATGTCAGTTATCGTGTAGGAACTCAGTTGTGGATGAAGCTGACAAACGATTTGCGTTTGAACGTAGAACCCTCTTACGCCTTTATTGAGCAGTATCAGGGCTTTGACCAACGTAAGCAATATGAGGAGTTAGCCATCAAATTGGGATTAACCATGCTCTTCCGTGACAAACCGAGTCGTGAGAAGTTCAATCTCGATAGTATAGGAGTGGTTAATCGCTACTCTCAGTTGAGTGGCTTCTTCCTTGGTGGAGGTTTGGGATGGAATACAACCGTACGTACATGGAGGTATTCTACTGGTGCTTCCCCCTTGCTGAAGAATGGAACTCTGTTCGCCGGCTATAATCTGAATGCCTACCATGGTATTCGTTTGAACGGTGAATATCTGACTGATCCCATTTGGGTTGAGAATAGTGGTCATACAGCAACGAAAAAGCATCTGATGGAGAATGTATTGGTATCCTTGGATTATCAATTGAACCTTCTCAATGCAATTGCTGGTTATAATCCCTATCGTCGTTGGAATACATATATATATGGTGGTCCTTCCTTAGCTATGGGTAGTGCAGGGACAGATTTTGCCCTTAACTTCGGTGGAATGCTTACTTATAATATAACACCGAGTTTAGCTTTATTCTATAGCCATACGGTTTATCGTATGCCAAAGGAACGCTATATCACGACACAAGTTTATAAAGATGAGGGCACTTTTGTGAATAGTCTTAATGTTGGTTTGATGTATAATGTCAATCATACATTTAAAGAGATGCAGAAGATGCTCACGTGTGACTATACGCAACAGCCCCTTTCTTTCGAGTATAGCATCGGTCCTGTTTGGTACACGAACCTTCCTATCTCTGTAGGCAGTTCGATGGGTTACACAGCCAATGCC
>NZ_GL397214.1:1533221-1534190 GCF_000146675.1 Hoylesella marshii DSM 16973 = JCM 13450 | reverse complement strand
TAACCTTGGTTGGTGGTTGAACTCCGCTTTAGGTGTTCGCGGTGGTGTTCATATCAGCAACGCCGACTGGTCTCATGCCACAACAGGCTTGCGCAAGAACAACTTAGGTTTCTTTGCTACGACTTTAGATTTGATGTTCAACCCGTTGGGTATTACGAAGATATACGATTGGAATGCCCCTGTAGGTTTTAACCTCTTCGGTGGTTTCGGCTTGGGCAAGATCCGTTTTGTAAAGGATTGGGACAGTGCTTATGAGGGCAAGTTCAACGAGTTCCGTTTGGGTGCTCAGTTGTGGTTGAAGCTCTGCAATGACCTGCGCCTAAACTTGGAGCCGACCTACTCGATGTTAGGCAACTTCAGTGGCAACAAGGTAGTTGAGAAGACCCACGAGATGGCCTTGAAAGTCGGTGTATCGATGTTGCTCCGTGACCGCAGCAAGGACAAAGACGTAGAGACTAAGGATGCCAAGGATTTGATGCCTTCGGGTATCTTTGTGGGTGGCGGTTTGGGTTGGAACACCACTGTACATACATGGCGTTACACCGGTCAGGGTTCTTCTCTTATCAAGAACGGTCTTCTGTTTGCCGGCTACAACCTGACCGATTACCACGGCGTTCGTTTGAGTGGTGAATATTTGTCCGACAAGATATGGGTAGACTACGGTGGCAGCAGCTTAGAGCCGATGAAGTTCCACAACACGTTGCTTTCTTTGGACTATCAGTTCAACATGTTCAATGCGATAGCAGGTGTGAATCCTGCACGTCGTTGGAACGTTTCTGTGTACACGGGTCCTTCTTTGGCCTTGGGTGATGGTGCGTCCTTTGCTTGGAACTTTGGTGGCATCTTGACCTATCGGGTAGCTCCGAATCTGTCTTTGTTCTATAGTCACAATGTTTATCGCATGAGCAAAGACCGTTACAAGTCTGCTCAGATTTACCGCACCCCGGGTACGATTGTGAACAGTTTGAA
>NZ_GL397214.1:1500051-1532526 GCF_000146675.1 Hoylesella marshii DSM 16973 = JCM 13450 | reverse complement strand
CATTGGTTTGCAGTATCATCTTGGAGGCACCTTTGGCAAGAGCCAGCCTGGGGCCAATAATCCCTTAGCTTGCGACTACGCTCGTCAACCCTTCTTCTTCGAGTATAATATTGGTCCATCGTGGTACAATAAGGTAAAAGTGTCGTCGGGTAGCTCGATAGGCTATACTGCTAACGCCAACCTTGGTTGGTGGTTGAACTCTGCTTTAGGCGTTCGCGGCGGTATTCATATCAGCAATGGTGATTGGGATCGCTCTTCTGCCAAGCACATGAAGTACCAATTGGGCTTTGTAGCCGGTACTTTAGACTTAATGTTCAACCCGCTCGGCATTACCAAAATATACGATTGGAAGGCTCCTGCCGGCTTCAACATCTTTGGAGGATTCGGTGCAGGTAAGATTCGTTTCGTGAAAGATTGGGATAAAGCCTATGAAGGCAAGTTCAACGAGTTCCGTTTAGGTGCCCAGCTGTGGGTGAAGTTGAGCGACGACCTCCGCTTCAATATTGAGCCTACTTACTCTATGATGGGTCGTTTCAGCGGCAATAAGGTATTGAAAAACGCCAATGAGTTGGCCATCAAGTTGGGTATGTCTTTGCTCCTGAACGGCAACGAGCATCTCAAAGGTAAGAAGGTGCAGCAGGCGAAAGGTCAGGAAGAAGTAGATGCCGGCCTCTTTATAGGTGGCGGTTTCGGCTGGAACACAGCTGTACATACATGGCGTTACACGGGGCAAAGCAATCCGTTGCTGAAGAATGGTGCGTTTTTTGTAGGCTACAATCTCGATGATTACCACGGCATACGCCTAAGTGGCGAGTACCTGACCGATAAGATTTGGATAGACAATGGCGGCAGCAGTTTAGACCCTATGGAGTTCAAGAACACTGCAGTGTCGTTAAACTACCAATTCAATGCCCTCAACATGATTTCGGGTGTTAATCCGAATCGTCAGTGGAACCTCTCTTTCTATGGTGGCCCCTCCCTTGTGTTGGGTAAAGCAGGTACAGAGTTAGCGTTCAACCTTGGTGGCATCCTGTCTTATCATCTCACCAAAGACTTGTCACTCTTCTATAGCCACACAGTCTATCGTATGAGCAAAGACCGTTACAACTCCGCCCAGATCTACCGCACTCCGGGTACGTTTGTAAACAGTTTGAACATCGGTATACAATATCGTTTGGCTTCTCTGTTTAAGAAGTAATATTTCTTAGCAGAGCCAACCGTAACTTACTTTATCTTATCTATCGTGGGGGCTGTTCCCGATACGTTGAGTATCACGGAGCAGTCCCCTTTTTGTGTCGTTTTGGCGGCAGAACGATATGTCATCAGTGACGGACAGATGTCCTATGGTTCTGCCTGATGAGAAATATCCGTTACAGAGCGAGGTCATTTCAGATTATTTGTTACACGAGTTCGGGATAAGAGGTCTCGTCTAATAGCCCCGTCGGGGCTTACAGTCCGATAGCCTTATCCCGAACTTGCGTAGTTAGATAATCAAGTCGATGAAACAGGGTTTATCATCGTCTTTACAATAGGAAATACAAATTCCCGCAATGAAGGGAAATATTTCCCCACCGTGAAGAGACAAATTTCCCGTCGTGGATAACAAACTCTCCAAACGTGGAGAACGGATTCTCCAAACGTGGATAACAAACTCTCCAAACTTGGATAATGAGTTCTCCAAACGTGGAGAACAGATTATCCAGACGTGGAGAACAAATTATACAAACGTGTATAATGAGTTATACAGACGTGGATAAGGGATTATAAGCATGTGATGGGAATTTAATATTCCTTATATCTCATGAGGTGAAATCATATTGTAAAGGCGGTTGTCCTCTAACTATCTACGTGAGTTCGAGATAAGAGAATCTCATCCAATAACTCCAAAGGGGCGACAGAAAATGACAATTTACTCCAATTCTACCCTATTGGGCAACATTATCATTGGCCACGATACCGTCATTGGCGGTAATGTGTGGGTCACCAACAGTGTGCCTCCGCACTCAAAGATTCTGCAAATCAAGGCGCAAGACGTGTCCTTCATCGATGGAGGAGGTATATAATGATGACATCAGACGGCATTTTCTCGTATTTTCCTATACCCTTTTCTTGTGGAAAGCGTCTGCTTTCTGATTTATTTCACTACCTTTGCACCCGTAAACAGCACTTATAGCGCGACAAATCAAAACCGACCAATCCCCGATTCCCGTTACCATCGGTCGCACTATCCACTTAGAGAGCTGGGGGGCGGTCTTTAGTAAAATTCAATATTATGTTTAGAAACAACAAGTTTTTCAGCTACATGGTCGTAGGCCTTGTAGCAATCTGCATGGCAGGAATGTTTGCTTCCTGCGGCAGCGACGACGACAACAAAGCATCCAACACCCTCACCGTAAACGGCAAGGAATACAAGGTACAAGCGGTTCTTGTGCAGAATGCCCTCGGCCGTTACACTGTAAGCATTGCCGGCATGTCCGGTATAACGAACCTTGCCAGTGTGACACTTGATATTCCGGAGAAGCTCGAAGGCAAGGTCATCGACCTAAGTACCCCGGGCGATTGGGTATTCCAACTTGGCTCACTCATCGGTGGTCCCGGCGTTGTTTTCGATAAGGGCAGCTCTCTGTTCATCAAAAAGAAGAGTTCAGATACTTATCAAATCACTTTCAATGTGAAGAAGACTGAGGCAGGAAAGACCACCACAGCCTCGTTTAACTTCGACGGTAAGCCTTTTACCCACAATAGCCTTTGACCCAAATCGGTCATGAGAGCTTCTTAGGCAGCCATGTCATCCCTATTAGCATGGTGGATAAGCTGTCCTATGACCGATGTGGATTTGCGTTCTTACCCTTATGATACCGCCTGCGTTCGCTGTTTACGGAATACGCATAGGCAACTATAAAGAGCCATTTCCCTACTCGCTACAGAGTAGAGAAGTGGCTCTTTTGTGTTTATATCCTTGACAAAGTGTTCCTTTTATTGGCAGAAAATCTTTAAGATATTAGGAAAGCATTTTCTCTCCTATCAACACTTTGGACAGCAAACTTACCTTATTTTAGGCGAATACTCGTTTGTTGTGGTCTGCTCTTATTTTTAGAATAACCGATAACAACGAAAGCGATGTCATAGTCTCGCTCCGGCTTTTCCCTTACTTCTATCTCGTAGCCATTGGTCAAATGCCCTTGTTTGTCTGCCAATCTTACAAGGGTACACCATATCATGTCTGCCTTGAACAGTTTCCCCTCCTTATATTCAAGGGTACCATATACAGTCCCGTCTGTCCCAGCCACTTTTGTTTCTCCTGTCTCAGTACGGACTTGTACAAATGCGTACTCCATCTCTCCTTTCTTGACTACGTTAACTGTCCATATGCTAACATCGTTGTGGGTTTCGTCTCCCCAATAGATGGTGTCTTTTCCTACATTGTGAAAGCGGAACTTTTCTCCCCCTTCTCTTGAAAGATTGGGATAAAAAACTCCTTCCTCATCTTTACAGCATGAGGAGAGAATCGTGACGACAGATATCATAACGATACCTGATATCATCAATAATACTTTGTTGGGTTTCATCATACACAAAGGTAAATAAGTGAGGTTATTAAAGGAATCTCTCTACAATATCTGTTTATTTGCAAATATAGCCCAAAAAGAAGGTCATTATTATCTGAACAGATTGAAAATACCCTTAGATTAACATTATTTGGTTTTACCTTATTTCTTAGGAGTTTGGGCAAGTACAGTAAATGCAACAGCCGATTACCAGAAATAGCTCTCTTAGTCTAAGCGCATGTAAGGGGCAATGCAAGCGCTGGCAGAGTATGATTACGGAGTGCGTCAATACCCTATTATGATGGTGTGAGGTGCAATGCAAGTCTCCCAAAAGTAGTATTGCAGGGCACATAGATGCCCTAAAATCATCGTATGATTGATGGGGTAAGCTCTACAAGAGCGTAACATGTTAGCCCAGCGTACAGCGCTGGCTATAGGGCGTTCCCCTAAATGGAGCGCTGTAGGTGCGACAGAATCCCACAACCGATACGACTTGCGCCGAGAACGGTTGCCGATCTTTCCCTGTACAAACCGTATCTGTGCCACGGTCAAACGGCATCTGTACGGGGAACGAATGCCGACTTATCATCCGTAACTTTACGACCTCGAACCCCAAATAGGTTATGAGAGCCTCTTAGGAAGTCATGGAATCCGTATTGAAATGGTAGAGAAGCGGTCTCATGAACGATTGGAGTTTAAAGTCGCAACCTCGTCTTTTAGGGACTAAAAACTAAGGGAATCATAAGGAAAAGGGGCGGGCAGAAAATGTAAAATGGGGGACAATGGCAGCATTCATCCGTTTTTTTTATTACTTTTGTTGCTGTTTACAACAAATACCGAGGCGTATGAAAAAAATCAAAAACCCGTGGAGAGAGAAAGGCGGTTACGACTGTTTCGGCTGTTCGCCCGATAATCCGATAGGGTTGCACATGGAGTTTTTCGAAGATGGCGACGACATCGTGTGCTTCTGGTGTCCGCAGCAACATTACCAAGGCTGGATAAACACCATGCATGGCGGCATTATCAGTACGCTGATAGACGAGATTGCTGGCTGGACGGTGATGCGCAAACTGCAAGCCACGGGCGTAACGGGTAAGTTGGAGGTTACTTTCAAAAAGCCCGTTATGACCACCGAACCGCAAATTACTTTGCGGGCACATATCATCAAACAGGTGAGAAACATCGCTGTTATTGCTGTGACGTTAGAAGACGGGCAGGGGGTGATTTGCGATGAAGGAACCGCCATCTACTTCATGCAGCCCGAGGAGCGTGCCCGCGAAATGGGATTCATGGGTTGCGATGTGGAGGCAGAAACGTTTTTTTCCATGTAGAAACAGCGGCAGAGACATGAACATTCTATTGGCAGACCGACAAGACATCACCCGCGAAGGCCTGATACATGTGATGCGAGACCTCGACGGCGTATGCTACGAATATGTAGAAAACAAGGTTGAGATGACCGAACGACTGAAAGCAAACCCTTGCTCTGTCGTGGTACTCGACTATACGTTGTTTGATATCAACGACACAGCCGAGCTTCTCATCATAGCCCAGCGGTTCAAGGAGGCGCAATGGCTGCTTTTCAGCAACGAGTTAAGTGTAGCGTTCGTGCGTAGTGTCATCACTTCCGGCAACCATTTCGGTATTGTCATGAAGGATTCTTCACTGCCGGAGATACGCGAGGCTTTGCTGTTTGCCCTGCGTGGGCAACGGTATATCTGCCAACGGATGGCCGAATTGCTGTTGACCCCTGTACCCTCAGCCTGTGGGAAAGACCTCCTCACGAAGACAGAAACCGAGATACTGAAGGATATTGCTTTAGGCATGACTACCCGAGAGATAGCCGACAAGCGCTATTCCAGCTTCCATACGGTGAATACTCACCGGAAAAACATATTCAGAAAGATAGCAGTGAACACCGCGTATGAAGCTACGAAATATGCTTTGCGTGCCGGTTTGATAGATGCTGTGGAATATTATATATAGATAAGGTGTAGGTGAAACATCCGACACGGTATAGGGTAAGATAGGCTATCGATACGCATTCAGCCGGCCGTTAGACATGTAGCCCTCGCCACTCGAAAACCCAAAAATAAGAGACGATGAAGATATTTGCTGTAGGAATGAACTACATCGAGCACAATAAAGAGCTGGATGGAACGTTATATAAACCCAAAGAACCGGTGATATTCACCAAGACCGACTCGGCATTGCTGAAGCCCGGAAAGCCGTTTTTCCTACCCGATTTCATGGGTCGGATAGACTACGAGGCAGAACTCGTGGTGCGCATCTCGCGTTTGGGGAAAGGCATCCCCGTGCAGTTTGCCCACCGCTATTACGACGCTGTGACCGTGGGCATCGACTTCACGGCACGCGATATGCAGCGCCGGCTACGTGACGCGGGTAGTCCGTGGGAGGTCTGCAAGGGCTTCGACGGTGCTGCCGCCATTGGCAAATGGATAGACATACAGACCTTTCGGGACGTGCAGACGCTACATTTCCGCCTTGATATCAACGGTGCGACCGTGCAGCGAGGCCATGCGAGCGAAATGCTCTACGGAATAGACGCGCTGATAGCCTACATCAGTCGGTTCTTCACACTGAAAACAGGCGACCTGCTTTATACCGGTACACCGGCCGGTGTGGGGGCTGTTCATATCAACGATTGCCTTGAGGGCTATATAGAAGACTGCAAGGTACTGATATTAAACGTAAAATAAACACTTTGATAAGTAAGATACGCATATCTGTAATGGCACTTCTGCTCCTGTTTGTTGGGACAGTAAGGGCGCAGAAGTTCTTCAATCTCACTGCTGAGGAGGTGAAGATAGACACCGTATTGCCCCATTTCACCTATACGCAGACGTTGCCTGTCAATCATGCAGACTCCGTTTACACGGTGTCTATCGAATATCCGGAGTTTATAGATATGAGCGCAGCCGATGTGGCGGCCTACCACCGGTTGTCGGATGCAGTGCTACCGGCCTTGCCCGAGATGCGGCAAAGCAGGCTTTCAGACCGCAGACAAGGTTTGCTGAAAGTGGATTTCTGCCCGCTCGTGTTCCGCAACGGACAATACCGGATGCTCGTTAGTTTTATGCTCCGCACCACAGCTCGCCCCGTTCTGCCTGCCATGCAACGTATAGCCACTCGCACTCCCGTTCCGCCTGCTTCGCGTTATGCCGCCCATTCGGTGCTGTCTTCCGGTAAGTGGGCTAAGATACGTGTAGGGGCTTCGGGCGTATATCGACTGAGCGAAAACCTGATTCGTAAGGCCGGCTTTTCAGACCTTTCCAAGGTAAAGATCTACGGTTATGGCGGGGCATTGCAGAATGAAAAACTGACAGCCGCTGATTTGGAACGCTTCGACGATCTGAAAGAAGTGCCTACATGCACCGTAGATGGCCGTCGCCTCTTCCATGCGCAGGGGGCAGTGTCATGGAGTAGTGCCACGGCAACTATGAGAACGCGCAATCCTTATTCTGATTACGGCTATTATTTCATTACCGAGACAGATGCAGCACCCCTCACTGTTACCCCCGACGATTTCCTTTCATCTTTCTATCCTTCCCCCGATGACTACCATTCCCTCCACGAGATAGACAACTACTCATGGTATCACGGCGGACGCAACTTGTTTGAAGATACTCCTGTATATCAGGGTTCGTCTAAGGATTATACGCTGTCGGCACCCGAACAGTCTGCCCCGGGCAAGCTATATATCTCGATTACGGCAGGCAACCCCGCGGCTGCCGATGTATCGCTCAACGGCACACCGTTGGGGCGACTCTCCATTTCAACCGGGAAATATGACATGGGGAACGCCGCCTCTTCTGTATTCAGCGGGGTAACGGTCGGGACAACAAACACCGTTACTATTACCACCGTATCGGGCGGTCCTGTGCGTTTAGACCATATCTCGCTGACATTTAACAACCCGCGTCCCGCCCCTGTGCTGGCATCCGATACCTATCCGGAGCCGGAATATGTGTACACCATCACCCCGCAAGACCTGCATGCCGACGGTGCAGCCGACATGATAATCATCATCCCTGCGTCGCAGAAGCTCCTTACACAGGCACGTCGACTGGCAGATTTCCATACCCGTCGCGACGGCATGCGCGTGCGCATCGTGCCTGCAGACGAACTCTACAACGAGTTTTCCAGTGGTACACCCGATGCCAATGCCTATCGGCGCTATCTCAAGATGCTCTACGACCGCTATCCCACACCCGACGATATGCCCAAGTATCTGCTACTCTTCGGCGATTGCACATGGGACAATCGTATGCGCACTGCCGATTGGACATCGTATAGCCCCGATGATTTTCTGCTCTGTTTCGAGAGCGAGAACTCTTTCAATAAGATTTATTGCTATGTAGACGATGGTTTTTTCACCCTTTTAGACGATGGGGAAGGGGCAGACCCTACAGAGAGCGACATGCAGGATGTAGCAGTGGGACGCTTCCCCGTGCGGACAGATGAAGAAGCGAAAGCAATGGTAGACAAGACCATTGCCTATATTGACAACACCTATGCGGGAGATTGGCAAAACATGCTTGTGTTTATGGGTGACGACGGCGACGATAACCTGCACATGAAAGACCTCGATGAAACCGCTACAAAAGTAGAAACAGCCTATCCCGCTTACCAAGTGCGCCGCATTTTGTGGGACTCCTTTCGGCGTGAACGTGCCGCTACGGGCAATACTTATCCCGAAGTGACCAAGCTCATCAAGCAACAACAGGCGGCCGGGGCCTTGATTATGGACTATGCCGGTCACGGAGCAGAGACAAGTCTCTCTCACGAGAAAGTACTTATGCTCAACGACTTCTCTGCGTTTCGGAACGACCGTTTGCCCCTTTGGATTACGGCCTCATGCGACATCATGCCCTTTGATGGCGTTACGCCAACCATAGGTGAGGCAGCAGTACTTAACCCTAAAGGCGGGGCAGTGGCATTTTTCGGCACGACGCGAACCGTTTATGCTAATTACAACAAGGTAATCAATATGGCATTCCTACGCTATGTGTTGAGCCGGAATGGTGGACGGAACATGACGATAGGTGAGGCGCAACGGCAGACAAAGAACTTCTTAATTACCTCCGGACAGGACTGCACGGTGAACAAGTTGCAATACTCGTTGTTAGGCGACCCTGCCTTAGCCCTCAAACTCCCCGAGCGGAAGATTGTCATCGATAGCATCAACGGCACACCGATTACCGTCGGCACCGTTGTGCCATTGCCTTCCGGTTCTATCACGCGGGTAAGTGGACGTGTTCTTTCCCCCGACGGCACGACAGAGATGACCGATTTCAACGGGCTCGTAAGTGCGATTGTGAGAGATGCAAAGGAGTTGATAGTATGCAAGAAAAACGATGATGAAACCACATCTCCCATGACTTATTACGACCGCACCAAGATTCTTTTTTCCGGTTCAGACAGTGTGAAAGCAGGGCGATTTACATTTGTCTTTGCCGTACCCATGGACATCAACTATATCGGTGGCAAAGGGCTTATCAACGTGTATGCCATGAATGCCGAACATACCCAGACTGCTAACGGTTATAGCGAGGCATTCATCACCACCGGAGGGGTAACCGCGACCAACGACTCCATAGGCCCGTCGCTCTATTGTTACCTTAACTCACCCTCTTTTACCTCGGGTGCACGGGTGAATTCTACACCCTATTTCGTGGCTAAAATAACAGATAAGGACGGTATCAACACCACCGGTAACGGTATCGGGCACGACTTGGAACTGACCATCGACGGAGACATTGAGAAGACTTATATCCTTAACAACAACTTCGTCTACGATTTCGGGTCTTACACGTCGGGAACTACCTACTACAGCTTGCCAGAACTCAGCGAAGGCCTCCACACCCTGCGGTTCAGGGCATGGGATATACTGAATAATCCCTCTACCGTGACACTGACATTCCATGTGGTCAAAGGCTTGAAATCCACCATTTACAGTATCGATACGACCGAGAATCCTGCGCGAAATGCTACCACCTTTATCGTTAATCACGACCGTATGGGCAGCGATGTCACCGTCACGATCGAGGTTTACGACCTCATGGGATGCCTCGTATGGAGCCATTCCGAGTCCGGCGTTTCCGACACAAGAGCCTATACCTATCCGTGGAATCTCATTGATACCGACGGAAAACGCCTCCATACAGGTATCTATCTCTATCGCATACGTGTACACGGCGAAGGTGGCAGCGTGGCATCCAAGGTAAAGAAACTTGTCATCATAAACAATAAATAACCCCTTCGACCCGTTTTACTCTCGGCACAGTGCAGGGCAAACTGCCATTTCCGCACTCGCCGTTTACCCATCAGAAAACAAAAATATGTATCCATACACGAAACCCATAGTCGCTCTTTTGCTGCTATTCTTGGCATTAGACCTCTCTGCACAAAGCAAACGCGACATCTTTAATCCCGAAAGAACTTCAGTTACGTCGCAAACCATTGCCCCCGATGCCCGCGCTGCAGGTATGGGAGATGTCGGAGTAGCCACCGACCCTGACGTAAATTCACAGTATTGGAATCCCGCCAAATACCCCTTCACGATCAGTCGGGCCGGCGTTGCCTTAAACTACACGCCATGGTTGCGTCAGCTGGTAAACGACATGTATCTGGCTTATCTGTCGGGTTACTATCGCATCGGCGACTATAGCGCGGTATCCGGTTCCGTGCGCTATTTCTCTTTGGGCGAAGTTTCTACCAGCACCGGTACGTCACACGACAACAGTATGACCATCACTCCCTACGAAATGTCGGCAGATGTGAGCTACTCGCTGATGCTAAGCGAGAAGTTTTCTATTGCCGCCGCAGTGCGTTGGATATATTCTGACCTGACGTATAATTTCTCTGACGATACCGCCCCGGGGTCGGCCTTTGCCGCAGACATCGCCTGTTACTATCAGAACTATATCAATCTTGGTGAGCGTGAATGTCAGTTGGGTCTGGGTCTGAACGTGAGCAATATAGGAAGTAAGATACGGTTTGGTGGCAGCAACAACAGTGAATTCATACCCACCAACATGCGTTTAGGTGCCTCTCTCATGGTGCCTATCGACGAATACAACCGCATCTCTTTTGCTGTCGATGCCAACAAACTGCTCGTTCCCACCCGTCCCGTAAAGGGGGGGAGTGAGACAGAAAAGGAATTTGCAGACCGCCTGCAGCGCGAGTATTACGACATCAGTTCCATTGGCGGTATCTTCAAGAGCTTCGGCGATGCACCCAATGGGTTGAAGGAAGAGTTGCAGGAAGTGCGATGGAGCGCCGGCGCAGAATATACGTATAATGACAAGTTCGTAGTCAGAGCCGGCTACCACCACGAAAGTGCCAACAAGGGAAACCGCAAGTATTTTACCGTGGGTGCAGGCTTCAAGATGAACGTTTTCTCACTCGATGCCGGTTATGTGATAGCTACGGCCAAGAGCAATCCGCTCGACCAGACGCTGCGTTTTACTCTGAACTTCGACATGGACGGATTGAAAGACCTTTTCAAGCGGCGATAGTCCGCCCCCGTTTCTCCACTCATTGCTAAAAACTCTCCCATCATGTTTCGTATAGGATTCGGTTACGATGTTCACAAACAGGCAGAAGACCGCGAACTGTGGCTTGGTGGAATCCGTATTGCTCACCATCGCGGCCTGCTTGGCCACAGTGATGCCGATGTGCTGCTACACGCTATCTGCGATGCACTCCTCGGCGCAGCCAACATGCGTGATATAGGCTACTATTTTCCGGATACGTCTGATACCACACTGGGCATGGACAGCAAGGTGATACTTGCTGAAACGATGAAACTCCTTTCCGCCAAAGGCTATCGATTAGGCAACATCGATGCCACCATCTGTGCCGAACAGCCCAAGCTCAACCCTCATATCCCAGCCATGCAGGCATGTATTGCCGAGATACTCGGTACCCATCCCGACAACGTTTCCATTAAGGCCACTACCTCCGAACGTATGGGCTTCGTTGGCCGTGAAGAGGGGATGAGTGCCTATGCCGTGGCACTCATTGAGCATGATGACCCAGATTCATCTACCCGCTAAACCCAACATGCGCCGCAACCCTTCTACGAGCTGCGGCGCATTTTCATATGTTTAACTTAGAAATTTATTCCGAATAAAAAGAAAACTTCTCAGCCTTCTTTATCATCCTTTCGTTAAACAATCTTCAATCTACCTTAAATCTAATAACTAAAAACCTAAATCTTTTATTACTAACCTAAACAATCTATTAACCTTTTGATGGTGCAAAGGTAGGCAGAATTGGCAGCCTCTGCAATACTTCACCCCTCATTCCCTCCTAAAGCCATCGCTTTTTTGACCTAAATCAACCACCTGTGCTTTTCTTTCCTGTTCGTTTTGTTTTCCATGTATTCCGCCCCATCTGTCACCTTTCCCCTGTTTTCCCTGATTCCAAATCGTTCATGAGAGCCTGTACAGATGGCGTTTGCCCGTGTCACGGATACGGTTTGTACAGGGAAAGGTCGGTAACCGTTCTCGGCGCAAGTCGTATCGGTTGGGAGATTCTGTCGCACCTACAGCGCTCCATTTAGGGAATTGCCCTATACCCAGCGCTATGCGCTGGGCTGACATGTTACGCTCTTGCAGAGCTTATTTGGGAAAGTAGCATCTACCTAATGCTACGTGCAGTGCTGACCTATTACGCGCTTACAGCGCTTACATTACATCTTGTACTATTATAATTATGGTATCGATGTGCTCTATAAAACTACCTTATAGGGTTTACAATTAGGAATACTGATTTTGAATTCATGGATTTATTTCTTATCGGTCGGCAGAAAACTGCACGTCCTTTTTAACGGGACAATGACGTGTTTTTCCATGCAAAAATCATGTGGATACATCGTGGTTACGGAAAAAATGAATATCTTTGCATAAGATACGCTGCGCTCGGCAATGAAAGGTTGCAGAGGCAAGAAGCAAAAAACTATCGAAAATAAAGTAGAAGTCTACAGGTTTTATGAAACGATATATCCTATTCGTACTGTTTACCATGCTGTGTGGCTTTCAAGCGATGGCACAGACGGGCATGACTGATGAGCAAGTGATGCAATACGTTGTGAAAGAATACAAGCAGGGAACACCCCAAAGCCAGATTGTGACCCAGCTGATGCAGCGGGGCGTAAATATACAGCAGATACAACGGGTACGGAAAAAATATGAGCGTGTGACTAAAGAGGAGGGACTCGGACAGGTAAGTGCCGAGACCACGCCCAAGGATGAGAAGACCCGTTTACGCAAGAACAACGGCGAGAAATCCGAGAAGAAAAACACCAATTATCAGGTAAAGAGCAATATTCCTTACACACATACCTACGATAAAGATGATGCTGATTACCAGCAGATGCAGAAAGAAATAGCCATCCTTGTGCCCGATTCCACGATTCAAAAGGAGAAAGTATTGCCCGAGGAGCTGCTGCGACGCAATGAAAAAAAGGTGTTTGGCCGAGATATATTCAACAAGAAAGACCTCTCTTTCGAGCCAAACATGAATATCGCTACGCCACAAAACTACCGTTTAGGGCCAGGCGATGCCGTGATTGTCGACATCTATGGTGCTTCGCAAAAGACAGAGGAACTCACTGTTTCGCCCGACGGAGACGTTACCATTGAGGGCTTTGGTCCCGTACATGTCAGTGGATTGACGGTAGAGCAGGCCAACGCACGGCTGCGTTCCACCCTTGGTGCCCGTTACAGAAGTTCACACGTCAGGCTCACGGTCGGCCAGACGCGTACTATCATGGTAAACGTCATGGGCGAGGTTCAGACACCGGGTACTTATACCCTGTCGGCCTTTGCGTCTGTGTTCCATGCCCTGTACATGGCCGGCGGCATCAACGACATCGGTACGTTGCGAAACATCAAGGTTTACCGTCGCAACCGTCTCGTCACCACTGTAGATGTTTACGACTATATCCTCAACGGGAAGCTCACGGGCAACATCAGACTATCCGACAACGATGTGATTGTGGTCGGTCCTTACGACTGTCTCGTGAATATCACAGGTAAGGTGAAACGCCCCATGTACTATGAGATGAAGAAGACCGAGAGCGTGGGCACTTTGCTGAAATATGCCGGAGGATTCACAGGCGATGCCTACAGAAAGTCCGTGCGGCTCAGGAGAAAAACCGGTCGGGAGTTCACTCTCTTCAACATCGGTGAGTTTGATATGCATTCTTTCCGCGTAGCCGATGAAGATTCTATCAGCGTAGACTCCGTGTTGCAACGTTATGCCAATATGGTAGAAGTCAAAGGGGCTGTCTTTCGTCCCGGCATGTATCAGGTGGGCGGCGACATTACGAGCGTACGTTCTCTCTTGGAACATGCCGAAGGTCTCAAGGAGGATGCCTTCACCGCTCGGGCTGTCATGCACCGTATGAAGGAAGACCGCACGCTCGAAGTGGTCAGTGTAGACGTGGAAGGTATCTTGAAAGGCAAGACGGCAGACATACCTTTGCAGAGCAACGACGTGCTCTTTATCCCCACCAAACAGGAAGTGCAGGCCAATCGTACCATTACTATTCACGGCGAGGTGCAAGACCCCGGCATCTATAAATATGCCGATAACGAGACCATCGAGGACTTCATTCTGCAAGCCGGAGGGTTGAAAGATGCGGCCTCTACCGTGAAGATTGATGTGGCGCGTCGCATCGTAAATCCCTCTGCTACGACTACCGATTCCATCATCGCCCATACGTATAGCTTCTCGCTCAAAGACGGTTTTGTCGTCGACGGGCAACCGGGCTTCACGCTTCATCCGTTTGACGAAGTGTACGTGCGCAAGAGTCCGGGCTACTCCGAGCAAAAGAACATCAAGGTAGAGGGACAGGTCATGTTTGCCGGTACCTACACGCTCACCCGCAAAAACGAACGCCTCTCCGATGCCATCAGGAAAGCCGGCGGCATGAAAGAAACCGCATACCCCAAAGGTGCCCGTCTGGAGCGCCGTATCACGCCCGATGAGCGGCTTCGCATGGAGACCATTCTCAAGATGGTAAAGGCACAAGACGGAAAGAAAGACACTTTGGACGTTGCGAAGCTCGACATCGGCGAGACCTACTATGTGGGCATTGAGCTCGACAAGGCGTTGAAAGAACCCGGAGGCGATGCCGACCTTGTGTTGCGTGAAGGCGATAAACTCATCGTTCCGGAGTATAACGGAACGGTGAAAATCAGCGGCGACGTGATGTTCCCCAATACGGTGGCCTACGAAAAAGGCCGGCGTGTATCGTGGTATATCGAACAGGCCGGCGGATTTGGAAACAGAGCAAAGAAGAGCCGTTCCTATATCGTTTATATGAATGGAACGGTAGCCAAGGTCAGCCATAATGCGAAAGTCAGGCCAGGGTGCGAGATTGTGGTGCCCAGCAAGTCGGAGAACAGCGGTTTGAAACTCACGGAATGGCTCTCTATCGGCACAACCACGGCCGGCGTTGCCACCATGATTGCCACCATTGCCAACTTGCTGAAGTAGTTATGGTATCCGCTGGCATTGCTTCGCTCCGGTAGAGCATAGCCTCGCCTTGTTAGAGAAAGATAAGATGGGAATACAGAAAAACTTCGTCTACAGCGGCATCCTCACCGTATCCAACTACGTGTTTCCGCTCATCGTTTTCCCTTATATATCCCGCGTGTTGGGCGTGGAAAACGTGGGAATATGCAGTTTCATCGACAGCATTATCAATTATTTCATTATTTTCTCCATGCTGGGTATCAGTGCCATCGGCATTCGGGAGACGGCCGCAGCACGCACCGAACCTTCGCGGCTCGGCAAGGTCTTCTCCAGCCTTATCACGCTCAACGGCCTTTTTACCGCCGTGTTGCTCGTGATATTGCTCGTCTGTACACAATGGATAGACCGCCTCTATGAGCATCGGCAGCTGATGTATGTCGGTGCGTTCAAACTCCTGTTCAATTTCCTTCTCATGGAATGGTTGTACACGGGAATGGAAGAGTTCCGATACATTACCGAGCGGTCGCTCATCGTGCGCGTTCTCTACCTGATAGCTGTGTTCACTCTTGTCAAGGCACCGACCGATTATTCTGTGTATTTCGCCCTCACCGTGGGATTGGTGGTGGTGAATGCGCTAATAAACATGGTGAGAAGCCGCCGCATTGTGCGCTATCGGTTTCGCGATGTAAACCTGAAGAAATACCTGAAACCTTACGTCACGTTAGGCGTGTATATGATATTGACCAATCTTTACACTGCGTTCAATATTATTTTTCTCGGCTTTGCTTCCACCGACAGCGAAGTGGGTTATTTCTCTACGGCCTATAAACTCATCATCATCTTTCAGGCCGTCTACACGGCATGGACAAATGTGGTCATGCCTCGGATGAGTTCGCTGCATTCCGACAACGACGAAGAACAGTTCAACCGTCTTGTTCACATCTCCATGTCGGTGTTGTTGTGTCTGTCGGTGCCCATCGTCATTGCGGGTATGATATTCAGCAGCGACATTATTCTGCTTGTCTCCGGTCGCGGTTATGAGCCGGCCGCGTTGCCCCTGCGATGGTTGATGCCACTCATTTTCATCATCGGCTACAGCCAGATACTCGTCATGCAGATACTCATTCCTTGCAAGGCCGACCGCTTTTTGGCGTGTGTTTCAGGTATCTGTGCCGTGGTCTGCATTTTGTTGAATGCGTGGCTTGTGCCGCGTTTTCATGCCATGGGTTCTGCCGTGGCGTGGCTCTCGTCCGAGACCTGCGTGCTGTTCATTGCCCAAACGTATGTGACCCGTCGTTTCGGCATCCGCTTCCCGTTCCGCATCTTGTTGCAGAATGTGGCGATTTATCTGCCGGCCGTTGTGTTGTGTCTGCTTGTCCGCTATTTCGTCACCGATGCTTTCTTTCTTCATTTCATTGTGGCCTCGGTGCTGCTGTTGGCCTATTTTGTGGCCGTGCAATGCCTTTATCTGAAGAATCCTTTTGTCTTGGCAAAGCTTCACGCGCTCCATGCGTGGCTCTTCTCACGACAAAAGCCGTAGCGTCAGATGCTACGGCTTTCCGCTCCGGATGAAATCGGTATCTTCGAGAGATGTTCAGGGGCGATAGCGTCCTACGTCGTGTTCCTTGCGCATCTGGTAGCGCAATACTGTCGCCGAGCTCAACTTGGCATGATGCAAAACGTGATGCATCGACATGGTGTTGCCGAATCCGCTTTCCTTGGCCACCTCAGCTATCGTCATATCCGTGTATCTGAGCAAGGAAAAGGCTGTTTGCAGTTTCCATTTGTTGCGAAAGGTACGACTTCCCATCCCCGTGAGCATAAACGTAACGCCTTCGAGGTCGCGTGTGTTGATGCCGTGCGAATCGCAGAAAGAAAAGAGATTGAAGTCCGATGTGCCGATGCTGCGCAGGTAGTCGTCGAAGATGTGTATGCCGGTGGGCGAGGTATTCTGCTCGTAGGGCACGTAGTGGTAGCTGCCGTCGGGCTCGTAGACTCGTTTTTCGCTAAACGGAAAGATGAACAGGTCTTCAAACGTGAATTGCGGTGCGCCTGTGAGTTGGCGCTCTTTGATACTTGTGTACATGGTCTATGCGATTGGTATTTGTTTGGGACAAATATAGCGATTTTTTTTGGTAACTTCTCATCTCTCGACCCAAAAAGCGACCTTCTTTATAAAGAAAACACTTTATTTTGTTACTTTTCTATGTGGAAATATAACGTCGTAAAAAACGCTGTTATAAAATCCCGTTCTGCAACAACGTCGTAAAAAACGCTGTTATAAAATCCCGCTCTGCAATAACAGCGTAAAAAACGCCGTTATAAAATCCTGCTCTGCAATAACGTCGTAAAAAACGCTGTTATAAAATCCCGCTCTGCAATAACGTCGTAAAAAACGCTGTTATAAAATCCCGCTCTGCAATAACGTCGTAAAAAACGTTGTTATAAAATCCCGCTCTGCAATAACAGCGTAAAAAACGCTGTTATAAAATACCGCTCTGCAATAACAGCGTAAAAAACGCTGTTGCATTTCTTATGGAAGAGAGAGTAAAAAGAGTGTGTGGGGACGTGTTACACGTAGGTGGCGAGGAATTTTACACGGCCTTCTACGTAAAGCGTGCGGGTGGTGGCGGGAATGAGTATGGTTTCGCCGGATGCGATGGGGGTGCGGGTGCCCTCGTCGTCGGTGACGGTGGCTTGTCCTTTCAGGCATACAAGGGCGACGAAGCTGTCGAGCTGGCTGTAGTCGAGCGTCATGGGGGCGGAGAGGTCGTAGACTTCGGTGTGGAAGAAGGGGCAGTGAATGAGGTTCACGCCTTGGTTCTCGGCCGGTACATATTCCGTGCGGTAGTTGTTTTCTACGCGGAAATTGATGCACGCTGCCGCCTCGCGGGTGTGGAGTTCTCGGTATCGTCCGTCTTTGTCTTTGCGTTTGAAGTCGTAGATGCGATAGGTCACGTCGCTGGTCTGCTGTATCTCTGCGAGGAAGCATCCGGCTCCGATGCTGTGGATGCGTCCGGCGGGGATGAAGAAGCAATCGCCCTCTTTCACTTCGTAGTCGGCTACAGCCTGCATGATGGTGCCATCTTCGACCATGTGTTCGTATTGCTGCGGGGTAATCTTCTGCTTCAGTCCGCAGTAGAGTTTGGCGCCGGCATCCGATTCCATGATGTACCACATCTCGGTTTTGCCGTGGTCTTTACCCTGCCGGCGGGCGATTTCTTCGGACGGATGCACCTGTATGGATAGGTCTTGGCGGGCGTCGATGAATTTGATGAGTAGGGGGAACGTCGTGCCGAAGCGGCGGAAGTTGGCCTCGCCCACGAGCTGTCCTCGCATCTCTTCAATCAGCGTGCGGAGGGTTTTGCCCCGGAGTTCTCCCTCGGCTACGACGGACTCGCTGCCCGGCACGGCCGATATTTCCCAACTCTCGCCGATTTGCGTGGCATCGGTGTCGAGGTGTTTGAAGGAGACGAGCTTTTCGCCTCCCCACAAGGTCTGTTTCAGGATGGGTTTGAACTTGATGGGTCGCATATTCGGGGTTCGTTGTCAGTTGTTTTTCCAGAAGGCGGGGGTGAAGATGACTAACACGCTGAATATCTCGAGACGGCCTACGAGCATGAGAAACGAGCACATCCATTTGGCGAAGTCGGGCAGGCTGTTCCACGACATCGTGGGACCAATCTCCAACCCGAGCGACGGGCCTACGTTGCCCAATGCGCTGAGCGTGATGGTGATGGCGTTGGTGTTGTCTATTCCGCAGGCAATCATGGTGAAAGAGCATACGAGGCTGAGCACGAGATACATCGTGAGGAACGACAGGAGCGTGAGGCGGCGGTTGTTTTCGATGTTCACCCCGTTTATCCTTACGGGCAACACGGCGTTGGGGTGGAGGATGTGTTTAAACTCGTTTTTGATAATCTTCAGCAGCATCACGCCTCGGATGGATTTGAATCCGCCGCTTGTGCTGCCCGAACATGCACCGATAAACATGCAGAGCGCGAGTGCCACCCATGTGACGTGCGGCCATTGTCCGGCGTCGTCGTTGAAGATGCCCGTTGTGGTCAGAAACGATACCACTTGGAAGAGTCCACAGCGGAAAGCATGCTCTAAATCATAGCCGTTTTGTATCATCAACTCTATCATGATGAAGACCGTGAGGCTGAGCACCACGACAAGATAGAATCGAAATTCGGAATTGGTCAGCAGTTGTTTCGGTCGCAGTTTTACCACCGATGCGTAAAAAAGGGTGAAGTTGATGCCGGAGAGGAAGCAGAAGAGTGTGCAGACGTATTCCACAGCCGGCGAATGGAAATACTCCACACTGGTATTGTGGGTGGAGAATCCGCCGGTGGCCGTCGTAGACATGGCGTAGTTGATGCCGTCGAACCAACCCATGCCGCAAGCCACATAGCTACCTATGCAGGCCACGGTGAGCAGGAGGTAGACCATCCAAATCCATTTCGCGCTGGTGCTGAGTTTGGGATGCAGTTTACTGCTGATGGGACCTGTGGCTTCGGCTGCGAATACCCTGACCGAACCGCCCACCATCGACGGCAGCAGAGCTATGGTGAAGAACACGATACCCAGCCCGCCGAGCCATTGCGTGAGTGAGCGCCAGAAGAGCAATCCGTGGGGAAAGGCTTCCACATCGTCGAGGATGGTGGCACCCGTCGTCGTGAACCCCGACATTGTTTCAAAGAAAGCGTCGGTGAATCCGGTGATATAGCCGCTGATGAGGAAAGGCAGTGTGCCAAACAAACTGAAGACCGTCCACGACAGTGTGACCACAAGGTAAGCATCACGCCGTCCCAGTGCGTTGTCGGCATGGCCGCCGGCATATTTCAGCACGAAGCCGAAGAGCAGGGTCACGATAACGGAGATGAGAAACGCCATCACGTCGTCTTCCTTGAAGTAAGATGCCATGAGCAGGCACATGAGCATGAGGCCAGCTTCGAGGAAGAGCAGGGAACCGAGTATCTTGGAGATGAGTTTGAGATTGATCATCGCTTAATTGAAAAACTTCTCTATCTTCTTCATGTCCACACTGTGGCAGAACACCATCACGGAGTCGCCCGCTTCGATGAGCGTGTTTCCGGAAACAAGCAGTCCTTCGCCGTTGCGCACAAGGCCGCCGATGGTCATACCTTTGGGCAGTCCGAGGTCTTTGACCGGCTTCTTCGTTACCCGCGAGCCTTCCACGGGGATAAATTCGGCCACATCGGCGTTGGCGGTTGTCAGGAATTTCACGTTGTGTACGTTAGCATCGAGCATCATTTGATAGATGTATCCGGCGGCGATGGCTTTCTTGTTGATGATAGTCCCGATGTCGAACCCTTCGGCCATCTCTGCGTAATCCATGTTCTCGACCATGGCCACGGTCTTGCGTACGCCCATCCGTTTAGCTGAAAGGCACGCCAGGATGTTGGCTTCGGCGTTGCCTGTGAGTGCCACGAAGGCCTGCATGTTGCGTATTCCTTCATCTACGAGCAACGAGATGTCGCGGCCGTCACCATTGATAACCATTACCTTATCTCGCGTAATGATGTCGTTGAGCAATTCGCAGCGCGCCTCGTCTTTCTCCATAATCTTTACGTCCATGTAGTCGGGTATGGCCTGCAGGGCATGCACGGCGGTGCCTCCGCCTCCCATAATCATCACATCTTTCACGTCGGCGTAATGCTCTTTTCCCACGATTTTCCGCACGTGGGGGATATAGTTGCGGGTGGTCATGAAGTAGGTGAGGTCGTAGAGCTTCAGCACATCGTTACCTCCCGGAATGATAGTGTCGGGGCCACGTTTGATAGCTACGACATGGTAGGGGTCGTCGGGACCGCACAATTCTTTGAGGGGGCGGTTGAGCACTTCGCAAGTTTCGCGGAGCTTGATGCCTAACATGACGAGTGCTCCGTCGTGGACATCCCATCGCTGGCGTACCCACGACATCTTCAGCCCGTTGGCAATATCCTTGGCTGCGAGCATCTCCGGATAGATGAGCGAACTGACGCCCATCTTGTGGAAAATCTCTTCGTTGTCTTGCTGTTGAAATTCTGAATCGTCTATCCTCGCCACCGTCTTCTTGGCGCCTAAGGCATGTGCCAATCCGCAGGCGGTAATGTTTTTATATTCGTCGGGTGTTACGGCGATGAACAAATCGGCAGCGGCCACGCCAGCCTCTTTCAGCGTCTTGAGACTTGTGGGTGAGGCGTGCATGGTCAGCAGGTCGAAGTCGGCACGTAGCCGTGCAAGGTTATCTTCATTCTCGTCGATGAGAACGATGTCTTGATTGTTGCGTGACAGCAGCTTTGCCAGATGTGAACCGATGGTATAAGCACCGGCGATGATGATTTTCATTGTCTGTGTAAGTTCTCTATGTTTTGTCTGATGGCCTCTTGATCCAGCCCTACGATGTGTCGCAACTCGGTTACGGTGCCGTGTTCTATGAATCGGTCGGGCAGTCCCATTCTGATGATTTGGGGATGAAATCCGTTGTCGTTCATCCATTCTCCCACAGCACTGCCTAATCCGCCGTCGCGCACGCCGTCTTCGATGGTAATTACTTTGCCGAAGCGTTCGCCCACCTCGCGAAGCAAGTCTGCATCAAGCGGTTTCAGGAAGCGCATGTCGTAATGTGCCACACTGATGGTTTCTGCAAGCGATTCTATGACTGCTGTCACGTCGTTGCCCAGCGGTCCGATGCTAAGCACCGCTACGTCTGTGCCGTCGTGCAGCTTGCGACCTGTGCCCACGGCCACTTCTTCGAGTGGACATCGCCAATCGGAGAGTACGCCGTTGCCGCGCGGATAACGGATAACGAACGTTCCTTTGCCAGGCAGTTGTGCTGTGTACATGAGCCGTCGCAGTTCGTGCTCGTCCATGGGTGAGGCTATGGTGAGGTTCGGTATCGGACGGAGAAAGGCCAAGTCGAATGCGCCATGGTGTGTTGCCCCGTCTTCGCCCACTAATCCTGCACGGTCTAAACAGAAGACCACGGGCAGGTTCATGATGGCCACGTCGTGGATGATGTTGTCGTAAGCCCGTTGCGAGAAAGCACTGTAGATATTGCAAAACGGCAGCAGTCCGTCTTTCGCCATCCCGCCGGAGAATGTGGCGGCATGTCCTTCGGCAATGCCCACGTCGAAAGCTCTGTCGGGCATGTTCTTCATCAGTATGTTCATCGAGCATCCCGTCGGCATGGCTGGTGTTACACCCACAATCTTAGGATTCATTTTGGCTAGTTCCAACAGGGTTTCGCCAAAAACCGTTTGATATTTCGGTGGACAGTCTACGGGGGTGGATGCGATACGTTCACCCGTGTTTACGTCGAATTTACCCGGGGCATGCCAGACGGTGGCCTCTTCTTCTGCGGGTCGATAGCCTTTTCCTTTCACGGTATGCAGGTGCAGCAACTTAGGGCCTTTCATGTCTTTCAGCTGAGTCAACAGGCGTACCACCTCTTTTACGTCGTTGCCGTTGAACACCCCGAAGTATCTGATATTCATACCTTCGAAGATATTTTGCTGATGGCTGAGTGCCGACTTGATAGCATTGTTGAGGCGGATGATGCCTTTGCGTCGCTCTTCGGTCAGATAACCTTTGGAATATAACCACTGCGATGCCTTCAGTCGCAGCCGGTTGTAGGTTGCAGTGGTGTCGAGGTTGAGCAGGTATTTCTCCATCCCTCCTACGGCGCGGTCGATGCTCATATCGTTGTCATTGAGCACGATAAGCAGGTCGTTCGGCGTACTTGAAACGTTGTTCAATCCCTCGAAAGCAAGTCCACCGCTCATGGCACCATCGCCTATCACGGCTACCACATGGCGGTCTTTGTGTCCGCTTTTCTTCGCAGCCACAGCCATACCTAATGCGGCCGAGATAGAGTTGGAGGCATGCCCGCAGGTGAACGTGTCGTACTCGCTCTCTGCGGGGCAGGGAAAGGGATGTATGCCGTGTAGTTTTCTATTGGTGTGGAATCGGTCTCGGCGACCTGTCAGCAGTTTATGACCGTAGGCCTGATGCCCCACGTCCCACACGATGCGGTCGTCGGGTGTATTGAAAACGTAATGCAGGGCTACTGTAATCTCTATGGCACCGAGACTTGAGGCCAAATGACCGGGATTCACGGAGAGTTCTTCCACAATATTAGATCTCAGCTCTTTGCATAGATGTGGCAACCGGTCTACGTTTAGTTTTCGCAAGTCCGACGGATTATTGATACGGCTTAGCAGTCCGATTTTCTTATCTTCCACCATGTCACATTATAAGGAATACCATGCAAAGGTACGCTTATTTTGGCGTAAAGCAAAATAAATGCCTTTTTTTCTCCTTGCGCAACACCCCTATCTGCCGTGTGGTAGCAAACCTTTTGCAAGGTTTATCGATACATCTCCACATGGTTTTACTCTTTTGCGCTTTGCTGTTGCTTTACGCGATGAAACAGGGTTTATCATCGTCTTTACGATAGGAAATACAAATTCCCTTCATGAAGGGAAATATTTCCCACCGTGAAGAGACAATTTTCCCGTCGTAGATAACAAACTCTCCAAACGTGGATAACAGATTATCCAAACGTGGAGAACAAATTCTCCAAACGTGGAGAACAGATTATCCAGACGTGGAGAACAAATTATACAAACGTGTATAATGAGTTATACAAACGTGTATAATGAGTTATACAAACGTGTATAATGAGTTATACAGACGTGGATAAGGGATTATAAGCATGTGATGGGAATTTAATATTCCTTATATCTCATGAGGTGAAATCATATTGTAAAGGCGGTTGCCCTCTAACTATCTACGTGAGTTCGAGATAAGAGAATCTCATCCAATAACTCCAAAGGGGCGACAGAAAACTAAACTCGATCCTCTGTCACCCCTGCGGGATTCATCTTTCTGCACATGCTTGTCAGGGGTGGCGCTCTTACGAGCTTCACACCCTGCCTAAGGTCTTACGCCCCGTTGGAGCTGTGAGAAAGGTTGCCAACCTTTCCCTGTACAAACGGCATCTGTACACGGTACGAATGCCGACTTATCAATCGTCACTTTACGAGCCTGAAACCCAAATCTCATGAATGGTTTGAGTAAAGGGGGTAATAGAACCGACCGATAAGGCGTTGGTAACGGTCTTTTCTGCTACTTGCAACGGCCATGCATCTACAGAGAAAGGAGGGTTGTTGACATATAATAGCCGTTGTAGCCCCAGAGGAAGAGAGTAAGGAGAAGCAACAGGAAGCGCAACAGACGGCGGTAAGGGCGGTTGAGGGGGCGCAGGAGAAAGGCAAAAGCGATGGGGAAAATGAAGAGCCAATGGGCGGCCATGATATAAATCTCGTTAAGGCCAAAGCCGAGCACGACGTGCAACAGCATGTCGAAAGCAAACCACGACAGGCACAGTTGCATGAGCGGGAATCGCAGTCCGCACAATATGCCGAGCAGAAACAACGCTACGAGCAAGCTCTCGATGGCATAGTTAAGTGCGGAATCGTAGGAAACAATGACCGGTCGTCCGTGAAAGAGGTCTTGCAGCGTATGCGTCGGATGCAGTTGGATGGACTCTCCGAATAGGTTTTCTACGGCAGAGGGCAGGCGCGGGGTGGAGATATCTGTCCATTGCAACAGTCCCTTTTCGGCGAGCGGTATGCCTTTTTTGGCCGTCTTCTCTTGTTTGGCCTGTGCAATCTTCACGGCCTGTATCGTATCTTTTCGCATGTGGTATGCCTCCATCTGTCTGCCTGCTTCCAATCGAGGTTGCACGTATTTAGCATCCTGATACAGGCATGCGCCGGCAAGAATGGCAACGGGAAATGCTACGGTGACCAGCAGGCGGAGAGGCGACAGCGACCGTCGGCCATTGACAAACGCATCTGCCAGCCATACCTTTACACCATTGGTGGTGGTTACTCCCGCAGTCAGCAGGCAGAGCAAGGCCGTCTGCCATGCTTTCATCTGTTCACCATCTGTCCACTTACGGCCTGCAACATACAGCGTAAGGGTGAGTAGAAAGAGGGAGAGGCCGAAATGGTCGGGTACCATAACGGTCAGCATGATGTGAGAAAAAGAGAAGAAAAGGACGACAAGGAGCAATGCATCTGTGCGCCCCACACCAATCAACTCGTGCAAGATGCGGTAAAGAAAGAGGAATGAGTAGACGGCACAGACCGTGAGTACGCCGGCCACGATGAATATGGCGCAGTTGATGCCTGTAACACCCATCAACCATTCGTTTAACAGTGCGAAAGGATACCATAACAGGGATAGGACAGGATGGCGGAAAATCTCGTAATACACGTCCCAGTGAGATAGGGTGATATATGTCAAGGGGTCGAATCCCGATACTTGGAAATGGTTGAAGAAGAGATTCCAATAACCTTGGTTGCCCCCACGGGTGAAGAGGTCGTAACGATATACCACCATCACGACCTGCAGCAAAGCCGCAAGGAGCAATGCTACAAAGGCGGGTCGGCGTTCGTCTCGTCGGATAGCAAAGGGGTTTTTCATAGGTCAAGGGGTTTATCCTATCATATAGGAGGTGAACAATATACTATTGTAGAGCCATAAATAGAGGGTGAGCACCCCCATTCCGATGCGCAACAAGCGGAGCGTGCGTCCTGTACAAGCGCGGAACAAATAGGCCACGGCAAGAGGTATGACATACATCCAATGGCACGACATGATATAAACCTCATTCAGACCGAAGCCGAGGCCGATGTGAAGGAATAGGTCAAGCGCAAAGAACGATAGGGCTGTCCATAGGAAACGGGAGCGACGGCCACACCATACGCCCACGATGAAGAGCAATACGACGGCGGACTCTACCCCATAGCTGATAGCCCAGCGATAGGGCACAATGACGGGGCGACTGCGAAACACATCCTGTAAGAGGAAGTCTTGGTGCAGCTGGAGCGACTCGCCGAAGAGGTTTTCTATGACCGATGTTCCGCGGTCAGTGGTGCCGTCTGTCCATCTGAGGAACTCTCCCTTCGCCATTGGTACGCCTTGCTTGGCTACCTTTTTCTTCACATAGACCACACAGCGTGGTGGAGCGGTGGGCGTCTTGCTGATAGCCAAATCGTGTTGGCGTTGTTGTTCCTTACGGATGCGTTCCTGCATCTTCGCCGCATGGCGTGCCTGTTCTTGGTCACGCACGAAGTAGCGATACTCTAACCGACAGAAGCCCCACATCAACAAGGCGGGTGCCAATACGGCAGAGAGGAAGAAGCGAGGGGAGAAGAAACGTCGGCCATTGGTAAAAAGGGCGGCGAGAAATACCTTGAGGCCGTTGTTAAGAGTGACACCGGCCGTGGCAACGAAAAGCAGCAGCGTCTCCACCTTTCCGAGACGATGCCCCCGCAGCATACACAGTCCGGAGATATAGAGCGTGAACAGCAGCAGGAAGAGCGACATGATGAAATGGTCGGGAACAGAAGTGGAGACCATGACGAAAGCAAACGAGAAGAAGAAAGCATCGAGAAGAAGGGCATCGACATGGCGCAGACCTACGATGCGACGTAGGATTCGATAGAGAAAAAGAAAGGAATAAAAGGAGCAGAAAATAAGGATGACACCCACCACGAACGGGGCACAGTTGATACCTGATAACCACATGAAGGCCTTGTTGATGAGATAAGGAGCATACATGAAGAACGACAGCAACGGATGACGATACACATTGTAGCGTGCTTCCCATTCAGTGACAACGTAGTAGGTGATGGAGTCGAAGCCCGATACTTGGAAACCGCCCACCAATACTTGCCAATAGTCATGTCCCAAGAAGGTGAATGGATCGTAATACCTACAGACAGTGAGGGCATTGAGAAGCGTAAATACCACAAGGGCTATGGCAGCAGGCAGGCGTTCCTCTCGGCGCAGGCGGAACATGCGAAACAGGTTGCCTGTGCCATCGGTCTTTAAAAAGAACCTGACCAACAGGAAATTCACGGGTACGCTGACGACGAACATCGGTATTGGTGCCCACGATTTGGGCACGTCCAAAGCCAAAGCGAGGTTGAGTATGCCCATCTGTAAAAGGTAATTGATAATATGGGAGAGCGCAAACCCTATGCCGCGTCCGGTGCTTGCCTTCACCTTAAAGGTATAACGCGTGGAGGCAAGGAAGTTGAACAGAAAGCTGATCAGATAGCCTACGGTCATGGCTGGTGTGGGTTCGCACCATTGCAGCAAAAGGCCGTAAATGGCATATTGCAGCAATACGGCCGTCACGCCTACCATACAGAAGCGCAGAAGTTCACCCGCCTTCTGCCGTTTGTCATCATCTAAACGGCTTAAAATATCCCTTATCTGCATAGTCTAACATTTCTTTATCACCCCTGCTGTCGCCGAAAGCTGTCAGTTGGTAGTCTTTCTCCTCACCCATGACGGCCTTGATACGTCGTACTTTCTCCGCCCCGTAACAGTTAGGAGTGAGGAAGCGCCCTGTGATACGGCCTTCGCTTGTTTCTATCTGCGTGCCGATAACAGTGAGTGTATCGGACAAAGGAAAGAAGGGGCGTACCCAGTTGTCGATACTTGCGCTGACAATGAGTACCCGATGGCCGGCTGTAAGGGCATCGTTGAGTGTGGATATGCCGCGGGAGCGCAACAGTTGCCGATGGTGCGAAGCAAAGGCTACGCACTGCTCGTCGAAGCGTTTAATGGGTGTTCCGCGGAAGAAGAAAGAGAAAACTTGCTGCTTGGCACGGTAGTTGGGATACAGACGTAATTTCATCAGCACCAGCAACGGACTGAACAAAAGGAAGCCACAAAGGAAACGGAGAGTGCCTCGCGTATAGCGAATAAATGCTATAAAAGTGTCTTTGGTAGTCAGTGTGCCGTCGAAGTCAAAAGCAAACACTTGTTTTCGATTGTCCATAGAAGGGTATATCAGGAGGGTTTCTTGTAATAACGGGGCAACGGCATCTTACTTACGGTTTTCTCGATGATTGTATGCAAAGCCCAAGCTAAAGGCATCGCAACGGCAAGCGTAATGAGTGCTGTAGGCCAATAACCGATATGATGGGGGGTAACGTATCGCATCACAAACTGGATATGTATCAGATAAAGCTCCAGACTGATGATGCCTAAAAGGCGGAAGAACCGTCGGATAATATCGGGCGTATGGCGAAATACCTTGCATAACAGCAGCAGACAGGTAACGGTGAGCGGTATATAAACCATGCGTTCTATAAAAAGAGGGAACCGTCCGTGCCACATCTGCTCAAGATAAATGCAGAGGCCGGCGGTCATGAGAAAGCCCATCAACACGAGCCATGTGGTATTTTCTTGCATACGCTGTTCGCTCCGCACCATTTGCCCACAGTTAATGCCGAGAAAGAAAATGGGCACACGACTCCAGAAAATCTCGATGTGACCTACTGCACTGTGGATAGGGGCAACCCATTGCACGGCAACACACCACGCCATCATCAACACAGGAAGCCAGCGGAAAGCGGGATTGCGCTTGATGAGGGTCATATAAGCAGGGGCAAAGCAATACAACACCATAATGGCTGGTACATACCAGAACGTCAGTTCGTCGCGAATCCAAAAGCAGCTGTTGATAAGCGTATCGCCTAAGAGTCCGATGATGCTATGGCCACTCTTGAACCGGGGAATATAATAGAGTGACGCAACAATGAACCATGCAGGGTAGATGCGGATGTATCGGTTGAGGAAGAATTGGCGCAGAGAGGTATTCTTAGACCATGAATACCACAAACCGATACCACTGAGAAATAGGAACATGTCTACCCCTACATTGCCACATCGACGTAGGCCGTAGTATAAGTCATAGCGAGGCAAATCTACATGAAATAATACGATAAACAGCATGGCTGCCCCCATCAATTCGCCACGATAGCGGCTGAGGTCTGCCCATTCTATCTCTTTCCATCTCATGGTGTCTTCCTTTTAAGTTGGGGCGTCGGTATTTTCTTCATCAACATTTCGGCCGCCCATGCTAAGGCAATGCAGGGAATGAGGTAGAGCAGTAGGCCGGCATATACGTCTCCTTGGCGGGAGATAGGGATAAAAACCTTTCGTACCAGCGGATGCGTCACAAATAGAGCGGCAGAGATACTGCCCGTCCATGAAAGTATTTTCAACAGACTGTCGGGTAGCAGTCTGACCATCGATACGCAGCCCGTCACCACGAAAAGTGGTATCCACAACCAAAGGTGGAAATGGAAACCGCATGCAAATACGGCGATAGTGGATAACAAGGCCACAACGGCATAGCCTCTCTTACCCATCGTAACCTCTTTACGTGCATAGAGCAGCCCCGCTCCAAAGGGAAGCATGCCGCCCGTAAAGTTATATCTGATTCTGTTTAATGCCTCGCTTTCGGGCATGCAGACGGCTTGCATCAGCCAGCAAAGCACCACCAAGGCCACGGTAATCCAAGGGCTTCGGCGATACAATACCCATCGGTACACGAGGTATAGCTCCATCATCAAGCCAAAGAACCAATAAGGGCCAGGCCAAATGATATGGTCGGGATAGGGCAGGATGTTGATAAGCATACCTATTTGGGCAATTATATCCCATGCTTGATAAGGATGTCTGCCGGGGGTGATGGCATCGAGCATGGTAAACAACACGAAGCCGACAATCATCATACGCAACAGTTTCAGGTAATGCACTCTGATAAACGGCCATGCGCCTACCCTTTCGGCATCGTTTTCATATTTCTTAAACAGCCCATAGCCACTGAGGAAGAGGAACACGGGTACGCCGTAATGGCCGAAAAAAGACAATAAGTGTACCGGCAGATACATATCGGGATGCTGTAATATCCACCAAAGGCGATGGCTCTTATCGAGGTCGAACGTGTATTCGTTTTCCTTCACAGCCAATCCTAACCAGTGGCAATAGTTGTGCAGCACGATACCCAAGATGGCTAAGCCTCTGAGCGCTGCGCTTTCCGTCTTCGTCAGCGTCCCCTTTCCCATGTCTTCTCCTTTCTATCGGTTTCCATCAGTTTGTCGTAATCTGTCGATGCCTTGAGTATTCGTGGCCGCTTTGCATCGTATGCTTTGCTGAGCGGATTCTCCGTTTCTTTGTAATACTTCGTCTCGATGCCTGCGAGGTAAAGCAGCAAATGCGGCAGGGCATCTGTCATGTAAGGGCGATTTTGGGCTCTCACTATCTGCCGGTAGATGTCGGCATGTCGGCGAAGATAGCGGGGCGAACACCATATCCAAAACGGTATCTCGAACTCTTCTCGGGCAAGCCTTGCCGTAATTTCCGTTGAGTGCATGCGTCCGAAGAAGTGTTCTGCGCCAGGACCATACACCTCTTCCCCATGGTCGGGGACGTAGATAACAATTGCCTCCTCGTGTTCAAAGCGTTTCAATATTTGGTCTACAATAGAGTCGTTGTACAACACGGCATTGTCGTATTCTGCCAAATTCTGCTTTGATTTCTCTCCCAATTCGGGACGGTCGTAGTCGTTTCCGGTGAAGTGTTTTCGGTCTTTTGGGCTTCGGATGCGGTATGACACGTGTTGCCCCATGAGATGGAATATAGTGAGGTTATGTGCCTTGCGGTCTTTTTTCAATGTCTCATAGTCGTTGAGCAGGTCTTCGTCGAAGATATGCAACCGGTCGTTGCGGGTATCGAATTGTGCTTGATTCAATATGGGGTCGTTGAGAAAGAAACCTCCACTGAAATCATACACCTCTTGTCGCGCCTTGGGGAGGAATTGGTTGGTAATAAAGGTGACGTGGTAGCCCGCTTTCCTGAACAATTCGGGGAAGAGCGGATAGTCGCACCACTCGCCTTTATCTCCCACGGAATAGAGAGAAAAGAGGTGCTTGAACACGAAGCTGGTGAGATTCCATGGCGATACAACATCGGTAAAGGGGACTAGTCTCCTTGAGCGTGCTCGCCGCTTCTGCTTCGGCGTAGTGGGCTTATTGTATCCGTACAACTCGGAATGATGCTTATTGTAGCTTTCGCCGATAATCAACACGATATCGGGACTGCGATAGCTGCACGAATCCACCTCCACTCGGTGGGCTGCTGCCCTGAGTTTTTCTATCTGCTGGGCAGCAAGGCTGTTGGCATAAATGCTGAACGTGAGCCGATAGATGGGCAGATACAGTTCGGCATGTCCCTTTTCGGTGAGTGTATGTTCCACTTCTCCGATGTTTTTCCCCGACATCAGCTTCCACGTGGCAGCCTTGTTGTCGGCACTCTCTATACCGGCTGCGATGAGTAGAAACAGGATCAGAATGCCCATTGCAGGGTATGCCTGATGGATGATGGGGGAGACTTTCGCGCTTACCGATGCCCACCACCGTGCCGCAGCATCGGTTTTTCTGTCTTTCCGCAGGCAGAAAATCCAGACGAGGAAGTGCACCATAGGGATGAGCAGCACCCAGAAGAGGTTGGTGGTCAGCACTTCGGCCGATACGTAAGAGCCGAAAAACTCGCCCGTCTCACGCATATCCGTCTCCTCTGCCAGCAGGAGCATGGCCGGATTGAGCGTGGATTGAAACTTCACAAAACAGTAAACATCAATAATGGCTACACCATAGAATACTACGCCTGCCATACGACGCACCCACTTGCGGAGCCTATGAGGCAGAAGACACAGCAGAAGACACAGCACATAGAGGTCGAGAAAAAGCTCGAGAAAAGTGTTGGGATAGATATGCGCATCCTTATAGGGCTGCACCGTGGTATAGCCACACACCACGCCCAAGACGTACATAAACAGGAAAAACCTGCCGTTCGCCTTGATGGGGTAGTATAGGCCTGCAGCCCCTTGTACGAGAAGTTTCAGTGCTTTCATCCGTTCATAATACTTTTGCAAAAGTAATCCTTTTCTGCATGATAAGCAACAGTTCTGCCTGAATTTCGCACCTTGCGCCCTTATGATACCCGAATACTGTTGTCAAATAGCAATTTGAATAAATGACCTCCGGCAATGCCGTTGTCGAATAACAATTTGGGTAAATGACTTCCGCAATGGTTTTGTTAAATGACATAGACAAATACGATATGCCGCGAGAAAGGTTGCCGACCTTTCCGTGTACAAACCGTATCTGTACCACGTACAAACGCCATCTGTACGGGTCACGAATGCCGACTTACCCATCGTAACTTTACGACCTTGAAACCCAAATCGGCCATGAGACCCTATGTTTTTACAGCGTTCTTCCCGCGAGGTGTCTACACCGGCAGACCATCTGACCGGTCACCTGACAAAACCGGAATCGCAGATTTCAATAGCAAGTGCGAATCTATGTAATCCGATTGTAAAACTGTTGTTTTGATGTTGAGAAGTTTAGTTTCTTTCTTGGTCTTGCATTCATTTTCAGAGGTGTTGTGCGATGAACTTGTGTCGACAACTCTTGTAGAGTTCCCCTCCACCAGAACGGTCGAAGCGGATGTAACTGTAAATGGTTTCGAT
>NZ_GL397214.1:1481554-1499976 GCF_000146675.1 Hoylesella marshii DSM 16973 = JCM 13450 | reverse complement strand
GCAAGCACTAAAATTTTTATTTTGTCATTTGCGGAAGCTCCGCAAACATTAAGACTTTTATTTTGGCTCGTCGGGGCTTTCAGCCCCTTGCCGACGGCGTTCCCCGAGTGTTTTTCATAGTCCTCTTTTAATAAAAAAGAGACTATTTGCACTTCTTAGTGGAACTTATGAACAGGCACTCATGGCCGATTTGAGATGATTTGTTTGTCCGTTCAAAGATGTTTTACTACTTTTGCATCTAAAATCCAATGCATGTATATCAAGCAACTTGTCCTCTGTCTATCCATCGGCTTTGCTCTTTCTTTTACCGCGTGCAGCGATGGAGACAGCAACCGTTCTCGTTCTTCTTCAGAGATAGTCGATGAAGACGACGATAACACCACCGCCACGCTCGATGACAGCTACACCTATCGTCTGCCGGTTGTCTTCCATATCTTATATACCAACGCTGCAGACCCCACGCAATACGTGAGCGTGGAACGCCTGGGGCAGATTCTCGCCCATGTCAATGAACTCTACCGAGGCGACGTCTACGGCGAAAGCCAAAACATACGCGTGCAGTTCTTTCTGGCCGAATACGATGAACAAGGGCGCAAGTTGCCGATTCCCGGTGTAGACTATATACGCTACGAGGGCGAATATCCCATTGATGCCTATCGGTTTCTGACCAATCAGGAAGATGGGAATGAGAAATATCTGTGGGAACCCAACGAATATGTCAACGTGATGCTCTTCCACTACAAACAAAACCATAGCGGCGGAATCTTGCTCGGCCTTAGCCATCTTCCCTATATCGTAAGGGACGAGACCGACTTAGAAGGCTTGCATTTGGCATCGAACCACAACATCACGAAGCGCAACCTGAGATTCGCCTATAGTGCATCCATCAACAGCCGGTATATCAACGACGAGTCGAGCCGATACACCGACCCTGCCAAAAGAAAGGAGGGTTATCTGTATTCGTCTACCGACATCAACGTGACGCTCGCACACGAGTTAGGGCATTATTTAGGACTGCATCACACCTTTTCCGAGACGGAAAACGGCGGCACGGCCAATGGTTGCGAAGACACCGACTATTGCCGCGACACGCCGTCGTACAACAAAGACGAATACGATGCTTACGTTACCTACTACCTCAACACACACAGCAAAGAGCAACGTAAGTTCTCCGACCTGCTGAAACGTCTCAGTTGCACCAACCAAATGTTTATAGCCACCAACCTCATGGACTATGCCGTGAATCGAAGCTACGAGTTCACGGCTGACCAACGCTATCGCATACGGCAAGTGCTCTACAACAGTCCGCTTATGCCTGGCCCCAAGAAGAGGAAAACGCGTACATCCGACGTCGCTCCTCAAGGCTATATCAACCTGCCCATCCGCGTTGTCAGATAATGCGGTTGCCCATTCGTTTACTTTCCTATCCCAAACAAACCACGATATGCGGGTGTTAATCGTCAATACAAGCGAGAAAACAGGAGGGGCGGCACTTGCTGCCAACCGACTGATGACGGCGTTAAACGACAACGGCATCAAGGCGCGTATGCTGGTAAGAGACAAAGAGACGGACAACGTAAACGTGATAGGGTTGAAATCGTCGTGGCTTCAGATGTGGCATTTTCTATGGGAGCGATGGTGCGTATTCCTACATCTGCACCTTTCCCGTCAGCATCTTTTCGACATCGATATAGCCAACACGGGCAACGACATCACCTCATTAGACATTTTCAACGAGGCCGACATCATCCACCTTTCGTGGGTGAACCAAGGCATGCTCTCACTTGCCGATATTCGGAAGATACTCCGTAGCGGTAAACCTGTGGTATGGACGATGCACGACATCTGGCCTGCCACGGCCATTTGTCACCTCGCACTCGACTGCCAACGCTTTACCGACCATTGCCGGTACTGTCCTTATCTGCCCAAAGGCGGCAGTATCCGCGACCTCTCTTACCGAATCTGGCAACGCAAGACGGCAGTCTATGCACGAGGTAATCTCACTTTTGTGGGGTGCAGCGAATGGCTTTCCGCTCAGGCAAGGCAGAGCGCACTGCTCGCAGAGAACAACGTGGTGAGCATCCCTAACCCTATCGACACCCGCATCTTCCGTTCCTATGACAAAACGGCTGCCCGACGGAGGTTAGGATTACCCGAAGATGCTGCCGTGAAACTCGTACTCTTTGTGGCACAACGTATCACGAATGTCAATAAGGGTATGCAATATCTTATAGATGCTTGCCACATGCTGACGCAACGTGACGACAATTTCGCAAAGCGCACAGCCATCGTGATACTCGGTGGACATGCCGATGCTTTTGAACAGGCTTTCGACTTGCCCGTCTATGCACTCGGATATACAAGCGATACGCGCAAAATTGTGGATATATACAATGCCGTAGATGCTTTTGTACTTCCCTCTCTTTCCGAGAATCTTCCCAATACCATCATGGAGGCCATGGCGTGCGGTGTGCCTTGCATAGGCTTTCGTGTGGGAGGAATTCCCGAAATGATAGACCACCGGAATACCGGCTATGTTGCCCGCTTCCGCGATGCCGAAGACATGGCAGAGGGCATCCGATGGGTTTTGATGCAGGCCGATACCGAGTCGTTGGCGCAAGCTTCTCGCCGGAAAGTGGCGCAGCAGTATTCACAAAGTGCCGTTGCTACGCGCTATATAGAAGTTTACAACGAGGCGTTACGCCGGAACCCATCCCGTTTATGATTACATTTACCATCGTTACCGTTACTTACAATGCCGCGCAGGTGTTGCAGCGCACTCTCGACAGTGTGTTGGCGCAAACCTATCCGCACGTGGAACATCTTATTATCGACGGTGCTTCATCCGATGGCTCCGTAGCAATGGCACAGGCTTATCGCGCTTCTTCCGATGAACGAAGCGAGGGTCACAACGTGTTCGTTGTGTCTGAACCTGACAGCGGATTGTACGATGCGATGAACAAAGGGCTGCACAGGGCTACGGGCGATTACGTATGCTTCCTCAACGCAGGCGATGTTTTCCCTGCTTCCGACACGCTCGAGACCATTGCCAACAGCGTGGGCGACGGCGAAAACTTGCCGGGTGTGCTCTATGGCGATACCGACATCGTAGACGATAATGGCCGCTTCCTGCGGCATCGTCGTCTGTCTCCACCGGCACGGCTCACATGGCGTTCGTTCCTCCATGGCATGGTGGTGTGCCACCAAGCCTTCTATGCCCGCACCTCCATCGCCCGCCATACCCCCTATAACACGGCGTATCGCTATTCGGCCGACGTAGATTGGTGCATACGCATCATGCGGGAGGCGACGCGACAGAAGCTCGCTCTGAAACCTGTGCATGCCGTTGTGGTCAACTATTTAGACGGAGGAATGACGGTACGCAACCACAGGGCATCGCTTCAGGAACGGTTTCGGGTGATGAAAAGTCACTACGGCCTGCTGCCCACTGTGGCGATGCACTTATGGTTCATCCTGCGTTCGGCCATCCGAAAATAGATGACGATTCCCAAAGATAAATGAAAGAAAGGTGACAACATGATAGTAGAAGTATGCGGCTTACGAGAGCCGGAGAATATACGGGCGGTGGAACAGCTTGCTGTAGACCGTATCGGATTTATCTTTCATCCGCGCAGTCCGAGGTATTTACCCATGATTCCCTCGTCGGCAGGTATTATTCCCGACCGCCCCGTCGCTGATATGAATATTCCACGCTCGTCGCGGGTCAGTCGCTTGGGTGTGTTCATGGACGAAATGCCCCAGAATATCGTGACGCGTGTCTATAATTACCGGCTCGATGCGGTGCGGCTGCAGGGCACGGAGACGCGCGAGGCTTGCGAGAATCTGCGTCGGACGCTCGACCCCGACATCCGCCCCGGCATAGCCATCATCAAGGGATGGACGGTGCGCACCGTGGCCGATATACGTCGTTGGAAAGATTATGAAGGTGCGGTGGATGCCTTTTTCTTCCATCTGCCTATGGCGACAGCAGGCGACCGTCTTGACCTTGGTCTGCTGGAGGCTTACGATGGCAACATCCCCTTTATCATCGGCGGAGATATTGCGCCAGAGGATGCGAGCCGCTTGGGTGGGCTGCGCCATCCGATGTTCATGGGCGTAAGTCTCAACACACACTTCGAGACGGCAGCCGGCATAAAGGATATAGAGAAGTTGCAGTCGTTTCTCGAACGCTTGAGAGACGGGAGGCAGACAGAAAACCATCGTCATGCGGATTGCCATCATTGATAATCATGACTCGTTCACCTATAACCTCTCACACCTTGTTAAGCAGTTGGGAGCCGAGGTGACGGTGGTATCCGTCGATGACGCCGAGCCACAGACCTTGCAACGGTATGACCGCCTGATATTGAGCCCCGGGCCAGGCTTGCCGCACGAGGTGCCGCGTTTGAGCGAAATCATACGCCTTTATCAGACTCGCAAGCCCATTTTAGGGGTATGTCTTGGTCATCAGGCTATCGGCGAGTTCTTCGGGGCGCATCTGACGCATCTGCCTCATGTCTTCCATGGCATCGCCGCCGATTGCATCCCCTTGCCGGATGAGCCGTTGTTTCAAGGGCTGGGCAGCCGGTTCGCAGTGGGGCGTTACCATAGTTGGGTGGTGGACGACGAGGGATTCCCTTCCGTTTTACAGGTGACAGCCACGAGCGGCGACGGACTCATCATGGCGCTGCGTCATCGGATGCATCCCGTGTGTGGCATACAGTTCCACCCCGAAAGCGTGCTCACGCCCCAAGGTTTGCAAATCATGGATAACTGGCTGTCGCTGTAGAATCCGGCAGTTTCCGCATCTTATATTTTGCCGTTAACCCTCATTTCCTTACCTTTGCTCCATCGTTATGAACCCACTGACAGATATTTTTCCCCCATCTGATACCAGCGGTCTGCACGACGACACGCCGTGGCTGGCCGTTCGTCTCTTCACGCTTCGCCAACAAGAAGCCAAGGCACTATTTGAAGAGAACGGAATCGAAACGTTCGTGCCCATGCAGTATGCCGACGTGGAAGACGGAAGAGGTCGCGTGCACCACGTGCTCAAACCCGTGGTGAGAAACCTCCTTTTTGTGAAAAAGCCCCATGATATCGCCCTTCTGGCGCAGTTGTCGGCATCGCCGGAGTTGAAGATGTCGGTAGTGAGAAGCCATCCCCGCAGCAACAAGTATAGTGAGATTCCTGCTCGGGAGATGCGGGAATTCATGCTCATGTGTCATCCGTCGATAGAATTGCGGCAATTCCTCAACGAGGAGGAGGCACATTTCAAGGCAGGTGTGGCGGTAGAAGTAAGGTATGGCCCGTTGCGCGGTCTGCATGGAAAGCTCGTGAGACGCTCGGGCAAGTACTATCTACTGAAAGAGATTTCGGGCTTGGGTGTGATGGTGAAGGTGAGCCGCTGGTGCTGCAAAGCATTGCATTAGGCGGCCGCAGCGCGTTTTTTTATCGGATTGTTTCAACGGGAAGTCGCCGATGAAACCTCCTCCGTTTTTAAGACTTCATAACAGTTTTGTTAAATCCTGGCCGAAAAAGATGCGGTTGTCGGCCAAACTTTCTGCGCACCAAGTTTAAACTTTCTGCGCAGAAAGTTTGAACGAGATGCGCATCTATTTCCCCCGTCTTCGTAAGATGTTTGTTATCAGTTGGTTACAATGGCCTTATTTTTCGCCGTTTTTCGCTCTCTTTTTTAACACTTTTGCATGACTGCTTACAGCTTTTCCTCCGGTAAACCCGGTATCTTTTCTGCTCGTGCCGAAGCATCAGATGCTGATTTCCTGTACACCACCGAAAGGTACGAGGTGGGTAAAACAGTTTTCGGGGGGGAAGAGGCCGGCATAGATTCCGGCACATATCAACACGCCGCCGTGGGCAAAGATGCCCACACATTGGTGGGGCGTGCTACGGAGATGGTCGAGGAAGTTCGCTACGCGGGCATACAACTGCGGGAAGCTCTCACCGTTGGTGGCGGCCAAGTGCATGTAGTCGTCGAACCACGTCTGCAACGCGGGGTCTTTTATCTCGTCGTAGCGCAGCATTTCCCAGTCGCCCATGTTCATCTCTTTTAGGCGTTCGTCGAGTATCGGAGCCGGATAGCCGCAGAAGTCGGCCAGCTTCCGTGCACGAGTGAGCGGCGAAGCATACACGGCATCAAACCGATAGTGCTCGAGCTGCTGACGGGTTTGGGCGGCCTCTTGTGCGAAGGTGTCGGTCACGGGCACGTCGCTCCATCCGTAGCACGTGCCTTTGGGAACTGCCACGCTGGTGTGGCGAATCAATACTACATTCATAGGAAAAGCAGGTTAGGGTAGGAGTGGGGTGAGAAAGACCGAGGCCGTCAGATAGAAACTGAGCTCAACGAGCAGGCATAAGGCGCCGCAGCAATCGCCCGTGTAGCCCCTCAGTCGTCGCCATATCAGTAGATAGAGGAAATACATCACGACACAAGGTAGGCCAAGCATCAGCTCCCACGGTGCTCTCGCATGCAGAAAAAAGAAGAACGGAACGAGCGGCAGCAACCCCTGAAAGGTAAGGCCGATAGCACTTTTAAAGCCGATGCGGCGATAGACGGTGCGGTTCTTGGCCTCTTCTTCGGTGCGGGCGTAGGGCATCATCTGGATGAGTTGTCCTGCCACCATTTTGGAAAAGGCATCGCCGGCAAAGATAGTGAGCATGGCATCAAACGGCGTGAGCCGCGTGAGGGTGGCAAAGAGTAGCAATTCGTAGACCACAAGCCCGAGTACGCCATAGGTACCGATGTGCGAATCTTTCATGATGGCGAGGATGCGCGCACGGTCACTACCGCCCCCTCCGAAGCCGTCGAAGAAGTCGGCCAGTCCGTCTTCGTGCAGTGCGCCGGTGAGGAGCAGTCGGAGCGCAAAGGCCAATATCAGGGCTACGGGCATGCCGAAGATGCTACTGCCGAAGTAGACCGCAAGGGCTGTGATGCCACCCGTGAGCCATGCCGTCAGCGGCCAGTACTCCACAACAGCAGCGAAACTCTCGCGTGGAGGTTGGTGCAGACGCCAGAACGGCAGGCGTGTGAAGAAGATGAGGGCTGCCCAAAGTGGGTCATACCATTTAGAAGTATTTAGTGATTTGAGCATTTTGAAAGTTGTTGAGTTCGTTAATCATGCGTACCGCACTGTCGATGATAGGAAAGGCGCATAGGGCACCGGTGCCCTCGCCTAAGCGGAGGTTGAGGCTCAATAGGGGCTGGGCATCCATGAGTGCGAGCATGCGTCGGTGGCCGACTTCGTCGCCGCAATGCCCGAAGATGGCGTAACGGAGCACGTCGGGATACAGACGGGAAGCCGCCAGCATACAGGCCGACATGATGAAACCGTCGACCATCACGGCCATCTTCAGTTCCGCAGCCCGCAACATGGCACCGATGGCGCCTGCCATCTCGTAGCCGGCAAAGTATCGAATCACGGTTTCAGGGTTATCGGGGTCGTTTCCGGCGGCAAGGAAATTGTCTACGGCACGTTGCAGGATGGCGCACTTGCGGGCTATGCCTTCGTCGTTGAGCCCCGAGCCTGCCCCGATGCATTCTTGTAAGGGGATATTTCCCCACAAACTCATCCAGATACTTGAGGGTGAGGTGTTGGCGATGCCCATCTCGCCGATGCAAATGATATCTGCCCCCACCCGTCGACACTCATCGACGAGCTCTGCCCCCGTGTCGATGGCCTGGTGGAACTGCGACTCGTTCATGGCCGGTCTGTAGAGGAAATTGTCGGTACCGCGGGCAATCTTTCTGTCGATGATGGTAGGGTAGGCACTTAAATCGTAGTCCACGCCCATGTCCACGATTTTGAGGTCGAAGCCGTGTTGCCGACAAAACATATTCACGCCGCCCCCGCCTCGGGTGAAGTTAATCATCTGCTGCCACGTCACATCGCGTGGTGAAAGGCTCACTCCTTCGCGTTCTATACCGTGGTCTCCGCCTAACAGTAGGTGGCACGGATGGCGTAGCGTGGGCGAAAGTGTCTGCTGAATCATAGCCATCTGCATGGCCAGCGACTCCAACCGTCCGAGCGATCCTTTGGGTTTGTTCAAGTTGTCTATCTTCTGCGCGATGGTCTCTCTCAAGGATTCATCGGGCTTTTGTATATCGAATTTCCTCATTGCGATGCCGTTTTCTCATCCTTTTATCTTCACCGGAATGCCCGATACCATCAGTATCACCTCGTCGGCATGCGCAGCCACGTATTGATTCATCCACCCCTCCAGGTCGGTAAACCGGCGTTGCACGGGATTATCACTCACGCCTCCACTGCCGATTTCGTTGGTTACGAAGATGAATACTGCCTCTTGTTCGGTGAATCGGTCGAACTCCTCCTGCAGGTTCTTCAGGGCTTCTTCCACCGTGTGTTGCTCCCATTCGTTGGCCGTTCTGTCGTAAAAGTAGTTAGTACACCACAGGGTAATGCAGTCTATCACCACCACCTTATTATATATAAGGTGTCGGCTTAGGTGTTTTTCCTCCTCTATGTTCGTCCAGTTATCGCCACGGCGTGCCTGATGCATGGCCACCCGTTGCCGGAACTCCTCGTCCCAGATATGCGCTGTTGCCAAATATACGGGGGTATCAGACAAGCTGAGTGCTAATTCCTCGGCATACCGGCTCTTCCCCGATCGCTGACCTCCCGTGATTAGGATGATTTTCTTCATAGAATGTTCCATAGACCTGCAAACTTACAAAATATTATTGAGATGTATTGCGTTCTACCTTGAGAATGTGTCTCTTACCGATAAGAGAAAGGCTAACGGATGAAAAATAGTATGCAAATGATACAAAAAATAGGCAAAATGACCCGTCAATTGTCTTATTTGTGTTATAAAACATACTTTTTCGTATGATTTATTTGGATGTTACAATACTTTTTTATTACTTTGCAGCCGAAATTAGATTTCAGATAACATTAATTATTTATCACTAATAAATTTAGAGTTTGATATGAAAAAGTTAGTTTTATTTGTTGCTGCCGTTGCAATGGCAGTATCTGCTTCTGCACAAACGCTGACAGAAAGCAAGACTTTCGACAACTTCTACATTGGTATCAATGGCGGTGTAGCTACGAAAGCAACCGGTCACAAGTGGTTGAACGACCTCGATCCTAACGCAGGTCTCCGTATTGGCCGTAACTTTACTCCCGTCTTCGGTCTGGCAGTAGAGAGCAATGTGTACTTCTCCAACAAGCCTTATGAATCGTTCGGTACTATCGTAAGATTCATTAATACCTCGTTGCTGGGTACAGTCAACCTGAGCAATTGGTTCGGCGGATACAAGGGCGAACCTCGTCCGTTTGAAGTGATTGCCCTCTATGGTCTTGGTTGGGGTCACTCTTTCAACAATCTGCATGCTACGAACATCAATAACTTTACCTCGAAAGCAGGTGTTGATTTCGCCTTTAACTTCGGTTCCAAGAAGCAATGGCAGTTCTATGTTGAGCCGTCTGTTATCTATGCACTCAACGGCACAGGCTACGAGGGTGTACAATACAACCTCAACAGAGCTTTCGTTCAACTGAATGCAGGTTTTGTTTACAAGTTCAAGAATTCCAATGGTTCTCACAACTTTACTATCGCTCAGATGCGTGACCAAGGTGAGATTGATGGCTTGAACGCTCAAATCAACGATCTTCGCAATAACCTCAATGGCAAAGATGCCCAGCTTTCTGCTAAGGATCGTCAGATTGCAGAGCTGCAGAGTGCCCTCGACGAGTGCAACAAGAAGCCTAAGTACGTGAAACCCGCTACGGTTACCAACCTGCAGCCCACCGTACTCTTCCGTCAAGGCAAGGCCGACATCGACCCCGCACAGTACGCTCCGATTGAGTTGATTGCTACATATATGAAGAAGAACCCCTCTGCTGTTGTAGAGATCAAGGGTTATGCTTCTCCTGAAGGAAACCCCGAGTTGAACCAAAAACTCTCCGACGCACGTGCCGAGGCAGTGAAGAATGCTCTTATCAAGAAGTATAAGATTGCTGCCAATCGTTTGATTACAAAGGGTATGGGTGTTACAGACCAGCTCTTTGAGCAGGTAGAGTTCAACCGTGTAGCAACATTTAACGATAGCACGAAAGACAATAAGTAATCATATTTCTTTCCATTAAATCATCATAATCCCGACATCTGGTTATACAGATGTCGGGATTTTTTGTGTCTCGTTACCACTCTATTTCCCTCTTCATCGTATGATGATGCGGCACAGCAATACCCTATTGTAATGACATGAGGTGTGAGATAGGTCATAAAAAGGTTGTTTTGCGGCGTACATGGATGTGATAAATTTACTGTGTGATATATGGAATAAGCTCTGAAACAACGTTCGCTGTGCGAAGCGAATAAGCGGAGCTAAAAGCAAAGAGCGCAATATATCAGCCAGCGCATCGCGCTGGGTAAATGATGTTCCCTCAAATGGAGCGCTGTAAGTGCGACAGGACCCAACAAACGATACGATTTGCCGCGAGAAAGGTGCCGACCTTTCCACGGATAAATGCCATCTGTACATAGGACAAACGCCATCTGTACGGGGCACGAATGCCGACTTATGAATCGTAACTTTACAACCCTTAAAAGTTGCAATCCCGAACTTTTGAGTATCAAATACTAAGGAGTCATAAGGAAAAGAGGCGGAAAAGTTACGAATGAAAAGTGGTCTTCTTGTCGGCATCGCAGAGCATGGGGAGAACGAACGAGCCAATACCGACCCGCCCATCCAAATCCCTCCCCCGCCGCTCCGCCACAAACATCGGTACAAAGCACGGAAATGACGAATCTGAAAACGGGAAAAGGGATTTGCACGAGCGGGAAATATTTCGTACCTTTGCCGTGTAAAAACTTCTTAACCCCCAAGCGGTCATAAGAGCCTGTTAGGAAGCTATGTCATCAATATTAAGATGTTAGATGAGCCGTCTCATGGCCGATGGGGGGGGGAGAAGCGACAGAAATACCTGCACGAGAAGGAGAACGAAAGAATGAGGATACAGTTCAAACATGGCATAACAGCACGTTGGCAGACGCTGTTCGGCCTATTGTTATGGGCGTGTGCAGGCATGGGAACCCCCATAGTTGCGCCACCCGATACCACAGCAACCACCTCTGAAACACTTCCGTGGCCGCATTCGGTACAGACCACGATAGATAGTTTGCTGCAAGACCCTCTGTTTCAGACCTCGCAGGTCGGCATCATGGTCTACGACCTTACGGCAGACTCCGTCCTCTATCGCCGGAACGAACGACAATTACTGCGCCCCGCTTCCACCATGAAAATAGTAACGGCAGTGGCAGCCCTCGACCGCTTAGGTGGCTCATATCTGTTCAAGACCCAACTCAAATATACCGGCACCATTGCCGACCGCACACTTACCGGCGACCTCTACTGCATAGGCGGCTTCGACCCCCGCCTAAATATCGATGACATCAATGCCTTTGTGGAGAGCATCAAGAAGATGGGCGTCGACACCATACGGGGAACCGTATATGCCGACATGGGCATGAAAGAGACTGCTCTGTTGGGCGAAGGCTGGTGCTGGGACGATGACAACCCCGTGCTGTCGCCATTGGTCTTTGCCCGCCGCGACATCTTTATGGAGCGTTTCTTGGCGAAGATGGCTGATGCCGGTGTCGTGATAGACGGCACCAGCGGTATCAACAACTGTCCACCCAACGCCTACGAGATATGTACGCGTTTCCACACGATAGACCAAATATTGATGCGCATGATGAAAGAGAGCGACAACCTCTATGCCGAATCCATGTTCTATCAGATAGCCGCTGCTACAGGCAATCGTCCCGCCACGGCATCGCATGCCCGTAGTATTATACATCGGCTTATCGACCGTTTAGGCCTCAATGCTTCGCAATATCGCATTGCCGACGGTTGCGGTCTGTCTCTCTATAACTACGTATCGGCAGAGTTGGAGGTAACGTTGCTGAAACATGCCTACCGCAACAGCCACATCTACCTGCATTTATTGCCATCGTTGCCCATAGCAGGCTCGGACGGGACACTGAAGAATAGGATGCAAGGCACTTTCGCCCACGACAACGTGCGTGCCAAAACGGGTACACTGACGGGTATCATCAGTCTCGCAGGCTACTGCACGGCCGCAAACGGCCATAAACTGTGCTTTGCTATCATCAACCAAGGTGTCATGCAGAGCGCACGCGCCCGTGCTTTCCAAGACGATGTGTGCAACACCCTCTGTGCTCCGCAGTAGCCTCTTCATATCGTAACATTGCATACACATTATTTTATATGGACACTATTCGTATTTTCATAGACAATTTGATAGAACTTACGGGTATCACCGGAAGCACCGTACCCGTAGTTCGCCACACGTTACTTGTGGTAGTTACTATGCTGCTGGCATGGTTGGCATTCATTATCTGTCACAGGGTATTGGTACCCTTTATACTGAAAGTGACGAACAAGACGACCGCCGTATGGGACGACATCCTATTCAACCGCACCGTCTTATTGTCGGCCTGCCGCATCGTTCCCGCCATCGTGGTATGGCAACTACTCCCCCTTATCTTCCATCAATTCCCATTGGTACACGAAGCACTTACCCGTCTCACGTCCATCTATATCGTAGTGATGTCGGTACGGTTGGCGGTTGTTTTTATCGACTCCTTCCGTTATATCGAGCCGCGTATCGGTTCGTCATCGCAACAGTATATACAATCGTTCTGCGGGGTACTGAAGATAGTAGCCATCTTTATCGGTGTCATCATCACGCTGTCGGTCATCATCAACCGTAGCCCTCTGACTCTCTTCGCCGGCCTTGGTGCAACGTCGGCCGTACTGATGCTGGTTTTTAAAGATACCATTGAGGGACTGGTGGCCGGCATACGGCTCACGAGCAACGAAATGGTGCACAAAGGCGATTGGATTACTGTGCAGGGAACAGCCATCGATGGCGTGGTGCAGGAGATTTCGCTTACCACTGTGAAGGTGCAGAATTTCGACAACACCATCCTCACTGTATCACCGCTGACGCTTGTAAACGGTTCTTTCCAGAATTGGAAAGGCATGACGCAGGGCGACGGCCGGCGGGTGAACCGCAACTTCTACCTTGATTTCCGTTCTATTGTCGTGGCAGACGAGGCCTTGAAACGCCGACTGTCGGAGCAAGGGCTCTGCACCGAAGAGGAGCTGAAGGGCAACCCCGTCAACCTGCGTCTCTATCGCAACTATATGGAATGTTACCTACGTAACCGCCCCGAAGTGAATTCCGACATGACCATCTTGGTAAGACAACAAGAAGCGACCGACCACGGTTTGCCCATCAACTTCTATTTCTTCCTGCGTAATAAGGAATGGGAGAACTACGAACATACCATGTCCGACCTCATGGAACACGCTTACGCCGTGGCACCGTTGTTCGGGTTACGCATCTACCAGAAGTATCCGGTGCAGTAAGCTGCGGCATGGCATCCCATCATCCTACCGATGTGAAACGTTTCACCTCTGCTTTGTTAGATTGGTTTACGCACAACCGGCGTGAACTGCCTTGGCGTGAGACGACCGACCCTTATGCTGTTTGGCTGAGCGAGGTCATCTTGCAGCAGACCCGCATTGCCCAAGGACGCGACTATTGGGAGCGTTTCATGCGGCGTTTTCCCCGCGTGGAAGATCTTGCAGCCGCCACTGAAGACGAGGTGCTCCGACTATGGCAGGGACTGGGCTACTACTCGCGGGCACGCAACCTACACACCGCTGCACGGCAGATAGCCGCACGAGGGAACTTTCCCGACACCTACGAAGAACTGAAAAAGCTGAAAGGCGTGGGCGACTATACCGCAGCGGCCGTGGCTTCCATCGCGTTCGGACATCCCGTGGCAGTGGTAGACGGCAATGTGTATCGCGTGTTGTCGCGCTATTTCGGTATAGAAACGCCTATTAATTCTACACAAGGCAAGAAAACTTTTGCGGCATTGGCTCAGGAACTGTTACCACCGGATGCGCCCTCGGCCTTTAATCAGGCGATGATGGATTTCGGAGCCATCCAATGCACGCCCCAATCACCACGCTGCCTGCTCTGCCCCTTGTCGGGGAGTTGTGTGGCACTTAGTGAAGGTCGTATCGACAAGTTGCCCGTGAAGTTGCGGAAGTTGAAGATACAGACACGCCGCCTCACCTATATCTATGTGCGCTGTCAGGGCTTTACGGCTATCCGCCGCCGCTCCTCGGGCGATATATGGCAGGGATTGTGGGAGCCACCCGTTCCGCAAGCGCTCGGCCTCTCGGAAAAGGCGGATGCTGCACTGTCGCTATCGCCCTTACCCATGGGCAAACTTACTATGTTGCACCGCAATGTGAAACATGTACTTACTCACCGTATTCTGTTGGCCGATTTTTATCTTTTGGAAACGGAGGTGAGGCCTACACTTCCGCCGGAGTACATTTGGATTTCCGAGTCTGACATCGACGATTATGCTGTTCCGCGCCTTATCGAACGGCTGTTGGAATCGCTCCCTTAACCTTTTATTCCGCCACTTTCACCCTTTCTTTTTATCCCCAATCTGTCATGATGTCCTGTACAGGTGGCGTTTGTCCTATGTACAGGTGGCGTTTGTGCGTGGTACAGATGGCGTTTGTACAGAGAAAGGTCGGCAACCTTTCTTGCGACAAACGGCATATATTGTTGCTCTCTGTCGCACCTACAGCGCTTCATTTGGAGGAACGCCCTATACCCAGCGCTGCGCGCTGGGCTGACATATTGCGCGCCTCGCTTTGCTTCCTCTTCGTGTCAGCGAATTTCGTTTCCGCTCCGCTTTGCACAGCGAACGTTGTTTCAGCGCTTGCCCTACGGGCTTCACCACTGTCTGTGTTCCATCGCCTCTACGAGGCTTACAATTCAAATATCCTTGGATAGAACTCTCGTGCGGGCGGGAATCAGATGTAAAATTTTTAAAAATATCCATTCAATTAGAATCTTGTATGTATATTTTTTCTATCTTTGCATAAGATAGGCTACGCTCGGCCATATAAGACTAAGCTCTTATGGCGCTTGCTTGCACTATCTTTGCATAAGATAGGCTACGCTCGGCCATATAAGACTAAGCTCTTATGGCACTTGCTTGCACTATCTTTGCATAAGATAGACCCTGCCACCCCCGATGAAAGCATCGGGTGATAGGCGGTTTGTTTACCTTACATCCAATGAAAGATACAATTCATTTTAATTGATATATTTATGAAAAAGAGAACCTTTCTATTCCTTGCCGTATGGGCGTTATGCGCTTTGGTACAAGCACAGATGCCCCAAATGCCGCCGATACCGGTAGACAAGGAGGTGAGAATGGGCAAACTTCCCAATGGACTCACCTATTACATCCGTAAGAACAACTATCCCGAACACGTGGCCAACTTCTATATTGCGCAACGTGTGGGGTCTATTAACGAGAACGACGACCAACGCGGATTGGCTCATTTTCTCGAGCACATGGCGTTTAACGGGTCGGAACACTTCAAAGACAACGGCATCATTGACTTTACACGCTCGCTCGGTGTGCAGTTTGGTAGCGACCTGAATGCCTATACCTCTATCGAAGAGACCGTGTACCGCGTGTGCAATGTGCCTACCAAGCGACAGTCTGCCCTTGACTCGTGTCTGCTCATATTGAAAGACTGGAGCAATGGACTGACACTCGATGCCAAGGAAATAGACAAAGAACGCGGTGTGGTACACGGAGAATGGACGATGCGCAACAGCGGTACACAACGCTTGTTCGAGAAGATCCTGCCCAAAGTTTACCCGGGAAGCAAATACGGAGAGCGGTTGCCCATCGGTCTGATGAGCATTATCGACTCGTTCCGCCCCGCCACATTGCGTGCCTATTATAAGAAATGGTATCGTCCCGATAACCAAGCCATCATTGTAGTCGGCGATGTGGACGTAGACCATACCGAGGCTCAAATCAAGAAGCTCTTCAGCTCTATCGTGGTACCTAAGAATGCCGCACAGGTAGTGCCGACACCCGTGCCCGACAACGTGGAGCCTATTTACTTGTTTGAAAAGGATAAGGAGCAGCAGTTCAGCATAGTATCCATCAACATGAAGCACGATGCCACACCCGATTCTGCCAAGGTGGGATTAGACTATATGGCCGAAGACTATGTGAAGAATGCCATCGTGACCATGCTCAATGCGCGTCTCAGCGAGATGACAAAAGACCCGCAATGCCCGTTCGTACAGGCTTCGGCCGAAGAGGGACGCTATTTCATCTCCAAAACGAAAGATGCCTTTGAACTCAATATCGTAGCCAAAGAAGGAAAAGACCTCGATGCACTGAAAGCCGGCATGCGCGAGCTGATGCGTGTACGTCAGCACGGATTCACTGCTACAGAGTATCTGCGGGCGAAAGAAGAGTTCTTGTCGTTGGCCGAAAAAGCCTACACGAACCGTAATAAAGTAAAGAACGACGAGTACGGAGACAAGTATCGCGAACATTATCTGCGGAATGAACCGATACCTTCTGCCGAAGATGAATATCAAATATGGAAAATGCTGGCACCGGCCATCCCCCTCGAGGCCATCAACGAAGCTGCTAAAGAACTGATTTCGGTGAGCGATACCAACCTCGTGGTCTATGACCTCGCACAGGAGAAAGAGGGTATCACCTATCCCACGCCGGCTACCATGAGGGCTGCACTCGAGGCTGCACGTGCCGAACAAACCACACCTTATGTGGACAACGTGAAGAACGAACCCCTCATCACCAAGATGCCGAAGGCAGGAAAGATTAAGAGCGTAAAAGAAAATAAAGTACTCGGTTACAAGGAAATGACCCTTTCCAATGGTGCCACTGTCATATTGAAAAAGACCGACTTTAAGGACGACGAGGTTGTCATGCAGGCATCGGCTAAGGGCGGAAGCAGTCTCTTTGATGCACCCGATTATGCAAACCTCAAGCTCTACGACGATGTCATAGCAGCCAGTGGTCTGGGTAACTTCTCTCATACCGAGCTTGAAAAAGCCCTCGCCGGTAAGCAGGCACACGTGTCGGTGGCTACCGAAGATGATTATCAGTACGTGAAAGCCGGTTCAACACCCAAAGACCTCGAAACGATGATGCAGTTGGTTTATCTGCAATTCACCGCTATCAACAAGGACGAAAAGTCTTTCCACGACCTGATGTCGCAGAGCGAACTTATGCTGAAGAACAAAGGCTTGCGCCCCGAAAGCGCTTTCATCGACTCGCTGACGAACACCATCAATCGTCATAATCCACGCTTCGCTAACCTGCAACTGTCAGACCTTGTTAAAGTGTCTTACGACCGTATCTTGCAGATGGCCAAGCAGCTGTATGGAAATGCCGGAAACTATACGTTTACATTTGTGGGCAACTTCGATGAAGCCACGCTCCGTCCGCTCATCGAACAGTATATCGCCTCACTTCCCGCTTCAAAAGCCCGCAGCAACTACAGGGATGTGAAGACATACGCTACAGGTGATGTGAAGTGCATCTTCACCCGTAAGATGGAAACACCTAAGCCCATCGTGTTCTACTTCTACTACGCCAAAGGTAACAACACGCTGGAAGACCGCGTAAAGATGAGTGCTGTTGGGCAAGTGCTCTCCATGGTGCTCCTCAAAACCGTACGCGAAGATGCCGGCGCAGCCTACTCGGTAGGTGCCAACGGTTCCATGGGAGTCGAGGCCGGCAATCCTAATCTCTTCATGCAGCTATATGCACCCATTAGCGACCCCTCCAAGACCGACCTTGCCATTGAGTTGATGGAAAAAGGTGTTGTTGAGGGCGCACAGAAGATGGATGCCGATATGGTGCAGAAAGTAAAGGACTTCATGCTTAAACAAGTTGATGTAGATGCGAAGACCAATTCCTATTGGATAGTCAAACTTCAGACCTATAAACACTATGGAGTCGACACCTATACCGATTATAAAAAGGTAGTGAATGAACTTACCCCCGAAAACCTTGCCGCTTTCCTCAAAGACCGGCTGTTATCGAGTGGTAATCGGATTAAAGTGGTAATGCGCCCCGAATAAGTGTAATATCAACAGATAAAGGCCGCGCCAACCTTGTTTCTATCGGGTTGGTGCGGTTTTTCATTTCATCACTTCTGGCAAGTTTTAAGAGCTTATCCCCCTTGTCAAACTCATCAATAATACAGAAAATTTCTATAACTTTGTCTTTGGTAATCATCGCTTGGCTATTTCGTAAGTTGTTGATTTTCAACTATAAAGTTACAAAAAACTAACGAGATTACCAACTTTTATAAGAACTTTCTTAACCCGAACTCACGTATTTTTGAACTTGCCAACCTTATCAGGACAACCAAAAATAAATGTAAACATACGTAGTATTAACAACAAAGACTGTCATCCTAAATCAGGGGTTATACAATATATAAATGTTTGAAAATCAATAGT
>NZ_GL397214.1:1479178-1480984 GCF_000146675.1 Hoylesella marshii DSM 16973 = JCM 13450 | reverse complement strand
TCAGCCCAGAGGTGATGTAAGATGATGGCATGGGGCCTCAACCTTAGTGTCGTACCGAGCCTTTTTCACATCCGTTATTCATCGGCCACGGGACGGACAGAGAACCCGACCGACGGATGGTAGTTGTTCTGCGGGTACACGAAGCCCGAGCCGAAGTACAGGATGCAACCGTTGTTCGAGTTGCGCGGGACTGCCGACCAATAGAAGCCGTAGTAGCCCACGTCGTACAGCGAACCGCCGTTGTAGTCGCGATAACCCGAAGCAGGGAAATATACGGTGGCATCAGGAGAAGATATCTTGTTGTTGAAGTTCCACCCGTAGTCCCAAGCACCGCTTACATTCTTCGTACCTCCGTTCTGCCCATTTGTCGTGAAGCCAGTGAAGGCATTGGAGGCAGGCATCTTGAAGCCGGCGGGGCAAGGGTCATAGACGGTCTTGACAACGGCGTTGTCATTGTAGCCTGTAACGGTGTTGTCCATTGACCAGAGGTTGTATTGATTGTAACCGCTATTCCAAGTTGAGCCATAAGGGTAGAAAGTCTCGGGATGCTGGATACCGTTCTGAATGGACATGTTGTCACCGCCGTTCTTGTTGAAAGAACCGTCGGGAGTGGTATCGGTTCCGGGGAAGGCATCCTTGCGACCGAACTGGTAGTAAGTGGAGGATATTTCCTTGACGCTATTTGGATTCTGCTTGATGTCGATATAGGCAAACTGTTTCGCGCCGTTATTGCCTATGGTCTGCTCTACTTTAACTCTCGCCACGCGCGGCTTGTTGTAGGCGGAGCCGTCCCATTTGCGGTAAGCGGAGCCGAGCGTCTGCTTGGTGAACTTGTAAGTATACCCCTGGAAGTTGGTGCAAGGGATAACATCCAATACATCGCCGTGGTCGAACCACAGATGCCACGACCAGACGACGGTACTGCCCTTGGTAACGGCGATGACAGCGTTACCGTTCTTAATTTTGTCCTGCGGTACGCGGAAATGGACGAAAGCGTTCGCTCCACTACCCTCGATGCCGAGACTGCCCGCATCAACAATGCCGCTTTGGTCGGTCCATACGATCTTGGCTCCGTCGGGAGTATTCACGCCGCCGTGGGTTTGGGTAATCCAAGGATTGTCAATGTCCACACCGGCGTGATCCTTGAAGTGATACAAGACATTGGGATTACCCGGTGCCGCATTACTGATATAAGCGTGAGTATTATTGCCACCGTTCTTGATGGCGTTGCCGTAAACCAATGGAATCTTATAATAGCCGGAAGCAGAAATCAGGTAAGAATTGGCGGTATTCTCAACGGTTGCAGCACCGGTACTGTTCGAAAGGTTGTAATAGCTGGTGGGGCTGCCCTTGGGCGTGGCATCGTGCAGCACCTTGTTATAGGGAGCCAGCTTATCAATAATTGGGGCTTTCTGCACGGTAGCGCTACCTTGCTGGGCAGCTGTACTGCCGTTGCCTTGCGTAAGGCTAAGGCTGGTGAGCCACGCGGGCTTGGTGTCACTCTCCGCGCTCCATGTGGCACCGCCGTCGGTGCTCTCTTGGTATTTCACCACCCGCCATGCTACCGGCCGTTGCGTACCGTCGGGGGCTTCGCGATAACTGCTGATGCCGTAGTTGCCGGTCTGCGTGGCATTGTAGGCGGCGGCCGAGGGTTGGGTGACGGTGAGGTGGAACGTCCAGTCGCTGGTGTTCTGGCTTAACTTGTAGAGCTTCGAGGTGCCGGGCTTCCATGCTTTTTTGCCCGTCAGCGGAATGGTGATGGTGTTGGGCGCGGGACTGGGATGTGCCGGGTCATTGTCCTCCAGT
>NZ_GL397214.1:1450594-1477938 GCF_000146675.1 Hoylesella marshii DSM 16973 = JCM 13450 | reverse complement strand
GCAGATTCCAATAGCAAGTGCAAATCTCATATACAATACAAAGTTGATTAATCTCTGGGAGATTTCGGTCTCCCTTTTCTTTTTTTGTATTGCTACTGAAATCTTTTTGTCTCGTCGGGGCTTTCAGCCCCTTGTCGACGGCGTTCCCCGAGTGTTTTTCATAGTCCCCTCTTTTAATAAAAGAGACTATTTGCACTTCTTAGTGGAACTTATAGTTTATCTCTTCCCTCAAAAAACTTCTGGAAAAGTTTGGTCGTTTCATAGGAAAGCTTTACCTTTGCATTCGCAATTCAGCAAAAAGGCTCCGTAGCTCAACTGAATAGAGCATCTGACTACGGATCAGAAGGTTCCGGGTTTGAATCCCAGCGGAGTCACAAAGAGAATTCGATATATCGGATTCTCTTTTTATTTTCTAATCGTATCTCTGACGTCATCTCCCAAATTTATAAACTTGCGGAAATCAAATTGACACTTAATAGGGTAGATTCGTTGTTTAATTGATTTTGATTTCTTATCTTTGCATTGCATATTGTAAATATCAGAATCGTTATTAAGCAAATCAGATAATGTAAGACGTACAAGAATAATCTTTCCAATCAACCTCAAACACCCATGCCCTCGACACGGTGTTGCTCTGAAAGGAGATTCAGCAGGGGGGCACGATTATCATGAAAAAAAATACATTATTCACGCTCCTTCTTATCATAGCGGCAATGATGTGGGCTAGTAGCACAAGTGCAAGTATTGTGCTTGCCGGACAGTGGCTTACGAGAACAAACAATGTCATCGGCCAAGGTATCACCGGTAAGGTGCATTACGATGCCAAGAACAAAGTACTCACCCTCACTAACGCTCACATCAAGTATAGAAACGGAGTCCTTACAAGCAACGATGAGGGGCTGAAATTGATAGTAAAAGGGAATTGCTCCTTTACGGACATCTCTCCCCAAAGTAAATCAACCGTTCTGCTCAAAAAGTCTATGACCATCACCGGCGGTGGTACACTCACCATCGAAGGGCCGGGGATGGCTATCGACTTAAATACCAATGCTACTGCCAACCTCACCATCATCGACTGTAGTGTCACGGCCAAGAGCGACATTTTTGGCATTATCGGTAGTCCGACATCAACACTTATTATTCACAACGCCACGGTCAAGGCCACAGGTCGTCAGTTCGGCTCCATCCGCAACTGGGGCGACATCAAGCTCGAAGGCTGTAAGATTGTACAGCCCGCAGATGCGACCATCGACAATACCACGGGGTATAATGCCGTCATGTCAGGTGGTGCAGTGGTGAACAAGGAAGTGGTGATTGTCCCTGATGGCACGCTTTCCATCATAATCCCGACTGTCGATGTTCCCGCCAACAAGCGCGGCATTTATACCCTTGATGGCATCCGTCTCACGAGCAAGTTCGAAAACCTGCCCGAGGGCGTGTATATCGTGAACGGCCGAAAGATGGTGAAAAAGTGAACAACAGTAGATGAAAAGTGACGGGCGATGGATGGTATGGAGGCAATCACAGTGCATCTGTCACTCATCCTAATCATGAATGAATCACTGAGAAAACGAGAATTCCCTCATCTGTTCTTATGCTCTCTATAGAAGACGGATGAGGAATTTTTATGTGTATAAGGAACAAGAAAGACGAACGGGACGTATAGAAGCGGGTAGGTGCTTTATGAAAAATTAATAAATATTATTTGGTCTTATGTCTCCTTATATCTACTTTTACCGTCCGAAATGAAAAACGAACCTAAACAACATTAATTCAACCCATGATACGAGAAAAACAAATCGTGGAATGTGTCCCTAATTTCAGCGAAGGACGCAATCAAAATGTAATCAAACAAATCACAGACGAAATCGTTTCTGTAAAAGGTGTCAAACTGCTGGATGTCGACCCCGGTGAGGCTACTAATCGAACGGTGGTAACATTCGTTGGCGAACCCAAAGAGGTTGTCGAGGCAGCTTTCCTTGCAGTGAAGAAAGCAGCACAACTCATCGACATGCGTCAGCATCACGGTGCCCATCCGCGAATGGGAGCAACGGATGTTTGCCCTCTCATCCCCGTGTCGGGTATAACGCTGGAAGAGTGTGCCGAACTGGCTCGCAAGTTGGCTGAACGAATTGCAAAAGAACTGAATGTGCCTTGCTATTGCTATGAAGCTGCAGCACTAAAGCCCGAGAGAAAGAATCTTGCCATTTGTCGTAAGGGCGAATACGAAGGACTGCCTGAACGAATGACCGATACCGGTGAAGCTCCCGATTTCGGCGCACGAGCTTTCGACGAATCGATTGCCCGCACCGGATGCACAGCCGTGGGCGCACGCGATTTTCTCATCGCAACAAACTTCAACCTGAACACCACATCCACTCGTAGGGCTAACGCGATTGCTTTCGACGTTAGAGAAAAAGGTCGTCCGCAGCGCGAAGGAGGTTCACCGATTGGTAAACCGATGAAGGATGCCAATGGCAAAACCATTATGATTCCCGGAACGCTGAAAGGAACAAAGGCGATTGGCTGGTTCATCGACGAATACGGCATTGCACAGGTGTCGATGAACATTACCGATATAAACGTTACCCCATTGCACATTGCTTTTGACGAGGTCTGCCGTTGCGCACAAAACCGTGGCGTTCGTGTGACAGGTACCGAAATCGTTGGCTTGATACCGAAACGCACGCTCATTGACGCAGGTAAATATTTCTTGCGCAAGCAAAACCGCTCTACGGGCATTCCCGAGGAAGATATACTTAAAATAGCCGTCTCGTCGATGGGACTGGCTGATTTGAAACCATTCAATCCACGCGAGAAAGTTATTGAGTATCTGCTCGAAGACGAAAACAAAACAGACCGACTCATCGACCTGACAGTAAAAGGCTTCGCCGACGAAACATCGCGCGAATCTCCAGCTCCGGGTGGCGGAACCATCGCAGCCTACATGGGTGCGCTGGGTGCAGCATTGGGAACGATGGTTGCTAACCTCTCAAGCCACAAACCAGGTTGGGATGCCCGCTGGGAAGAGTTTAGCAACTGGGCAGACAAGGGACAGAAGATTCAGACAGAGTTAATGGCACTCGTTGACGAAGACACCGAAGCCTTCAATCGCATCATGTCTGCCTTCGGAATGCCAAAAGGAACCGACGAAGAGAAAGCCTTACGCTCGGCAGCCATTCAGGATGCCACGTTATATGCAACACAAGTTCCGTTGCACACGATGAAGGCCTCCTATCATGTATTCGGGCTGTGCCGCGCAATGGCCGAAGAAGGTAATCCGAACAGCGTTTCCGATGCCGGAGTAGGTGCATTGGCCGCTCGCGCTGCCGTCCTTGGCGCCGGATTGAACGTGAAAATCAACGCCGCCGGATTGAAAGACCGCGCAACTGCCGACAAATTGGTTGCCGAGGCCAACGAACTGATTGCAAAGGCTAATTCGGAAGAAGCAGAGATATTGAAAATCGTTGAATCAAAAATGTAATCCAACTATGACCAAAGAACAATTTGTAAAAGATATTCGTGCCGGCATTCCCGACACACTGCCTGAGCCGCAAGCCTACGACACGACTATCAACCATGCGCCTAAGCGCAAGGATATTCTTACCGAAGAGGAAAAGAGGCTTGCACTTCGCAACGCTTTGCGCTACTTCCCGCAGAAGTTCCACGCCGTTCTGGCTCCCGAGTTTGCCGAGGAACTGAAAACGTATGGAAGAATATACATGTATCGTTTCAGGCCTACCTACGAGATGTACGCCCGTCCGATTGACGAGTATCCACACCGCTCGCAGCAGGCCGCAGCCATCATGATGATGATTCAGAACAACCTCGATAAGGCTGTAGCACAGCATCCGCACGAACTGATAACCTATGGCGGAAACGGCGCCGTATTCCAGAACTGGGCGCAATATCGGCTTGTAATGAAATACTTGAGCGAGATGACCGACGAGCAAACACTTGTGATGTATTCCGGTCACCCGCTCGGTTTGTTCCCCTCGCACAAAAACGCTCCACGCGTGGTTGTGACAAATGGAATGGTTATTCCGAACTATTCAAAGCCAGACGACTGGGAGCGCGACAATGCACTCGGCGTAAGTCAATACGGACAAATGACGGCCGGCTCGTATATGTATATCGGTCCACAAGGCATTGTTCACGGAACGACGATAACCGTCCTGAACGCCGCTCGCAAGGTAGGAGGCAACAACATGAAACTGTTCGTTACAGCAGGTCTGGGCGGAATGTCGGGCGCACAGCCTAAGGCCGGAAACATTGCAGGCGTTGTCAGCGTAACGGCCGAAATCAATCCGTTAGCTGCCCGCAAGCGTTATGAGCAAGGTTGGGTAGACGAGCTGCACGAAAACCTCGACGAGCTGATTCCAGCAATCCGCAAAGCCGTTGAAGAAAAGCGCGTAGTTTCAATGGCATACGTAGGCAACGTGGTAGACCTCTGGGAACGCCTCGCCGACGAGAACATTCGCGTAGATCTCGGAAGCGACCAGACCTCGCTCCACAATCCATGGGCTGGCGGATACTATCCCGTCGGACAGAGTCTTGAGGAATCGAAACGCATGATGGCCGAAGCACCCGAAGAGTTTAAAGAGAAGGTACAAGAGTCGCTCCGCCGTCAGGTTGCAGCCATCAACAGGCTCACCGCAAAAGGCATGTACTTCTTCGACTACGGCAATGCTTTCCTACTCGAATCAAGTCGCGCAGGAGCCGACATTATGGGCAAAAACGGAAAGTTCCGTTATCCATCCTACGTGCAAGACATCATGGGGCCGATGTTCTTCGACTATGGTTTCGGCCCGTTCCGATGGGTATGCTCGTCGGGCGACCCGAAAGACCTGGCAACAACCGACCGCATCGCAACCGAAGTTCTCGAAGAAATACGCAAGACTGCAACTCCCGACATCATCGGGCAGTTAGACGACAACATCCACTGGATTAAGGAAGCCGGCAAGAATCAGCTCGTCGTAGGTTCGCAAGCACGCATCCTATACGCCGATTCAGAGGGAAGAATAAAAATAGCCCTCGCCTTCAATGAAGCCGTGCGCAGCGGCCTAATCAGCAAACCCGTTGTGCTCGGGCGCGACCATCACGACGTATCAGGCACCGACTCGCCATTCCGCGAAACCAGCAACATCTACGACGGTTCGCAATTCTGCGCCGACATGGCCGTACAGAACGTCATCGGCGACTCCTTCCGCGGCGCCACTTGGGTGTCGATTCACAACGGCGGCGGAGTAGGCTGGGGCGAAGTCATCAACGGCGGCTTCGGCATGGTTGTCGATGGAAGCGACGACTCGGCACGCCGCATTCAGCAAATGCTACTTTGGGACGTAAACAACGGCATCGCACGCCGGAGCTGGGCACGCAACAAGGGTTCCATTGACGCCATCAAGCGCGAGATGGAGCGCACACCCAACCTCACCGTAACGCTCCCCAACCTCGTGGACGACGGCATCATCGACAAAGCATTCTAACAACAACGCAATGGGAACAGTTCCGTCCGCCACACATTCCGTCGCCCCTTCGGGGCTTCGGTTGATTGGTCGACCATTTTACAGGGGTGGAGCCCTATCGGGCTCCACCGCCTGCCTGTGGTCTGACGCCCCTTCGGGGCTTGCACGGGATAGCGATTGTCCTCTCGACGAAACGGCATTTGTCCTCTAAGTTAAACGTCAATCGTTCTCTAAGTTAAACGACATTTGTCCTCTAAGTTAAACGGCATTTGTCCTCTAAGTTAAGCGACATTTGCCCTCTAAGTTAAACGGCATTTGTCCTCTAAGTTAAACGTCATTTGCCCTCTAAGTTAAACGACGACCGTCCGCCCTAAGGAGCGATAATCGCCGTCTAAGTTTAACAGTCTACATCCCTACCTCAATCCCTATAAACAATTTAATAAATCAATTATAATGACACATCAAATAAGCGCAGAACACCTCTCCATCGAACGCATCGGAGAGATTATAGAGAAAAGAATAAAACTCGAGCTCTCCGACGACGCCCGCCAGAGAATTACACGCTGCCGCGAGTATCTGGACAAAAAGATCGAAGCATCAGACAAGCCCATCTACGGCATAACAACCGGCTTCGGCTCGCTGTGCAAAATATCTATCGACAAGCAACAACTCTCCGACCTCCAGAAAAACCTTATGATGTCGCACGCCTGCGGCGTAGGCGAACGCGTGCCAAACGAAATCGTGAAGATAATGCTCCTGCTGAAGATACAGTCGCTAAGCTACGGCTTCTCCGGCTGCCAATTGGCAACAGTGGAGCGACTGATTGACTTCTTCAACAACGACATCTACCCCGTTGTCTACATGCAAGGCTCGCTCGGCGCATCGGGCGACCTCGTTCCGTTAGCCCACCTATGCCTGCCGCTTCTGGGCATTGGCAGCGTAGAAATAAACGGCGAAGTTATCTCGGGCGAAGAAATGCTCAAGAAGATGAATTGGCAACCCATCCAGCTCGTTTCAAAAGAAGGACTCGCACTGCTCAACGGAACACAGAACATGAACGCTTTCGCCGTTTGGTGCTTGCTACAAGCACAGCGATTGAGCGACTGGGCAGACAAGATAGGCGCCATGTCGCTCGAAGCCTACGACGGACGCATCGAACCATTCACACACGCCGTACACGCCGTTCGTCCGCACCAAGGACAAATAGACACCGCACGACACATTCGCGAACTGCTCGAAGGAAGCGAACTCATCAAACAACCAAAGATAAACGTACAAGACCCCTACTCGTTCCGCTGCATGCCACAAGTGCACGGCGCGTCGAAAGATACGATACGCTACGTGAAATCGGTTATCGACATCGAAGTGAACGCCGCTACCGACAACCCAACCGTCTGCCCCGACGAAGACCTTGTCATCTCAGCCGGCAACTTCCACGGCGAACCCATTGCACAACCAATGGACTTCCTCGCAATCGCCCTATGCGAACTGGGCAACATCTCCGAACGACGCATCTACAAACTCGTATCCGGCACACGCAACCTTCCAAGCTTCTTGGTAGCTAAACCGGGTGTGAACAGCGGATTCATGATTCCACAATACACCGCCGCCTCTATCGTGAGCCAGAGCAAGATGTACTGTACACCCGCTTCAGCCGACAGCATCCCCTCGTCGCAAGGACAGGAAGACCACGTAAGCATGGGCGCCAACGCCGCCACGAAACTCTATCAAGTGGTGCTCAACACAGAACGAGTGCTCGCCATCGAGCTGTTCAATGCAGCCCAAGCGCTGGAGTTCCGTCGGCCGCTGAAGTCGTCGCCAGCCATCGAAGCTATCTTCAATGCCTATCGTAAAGAAGTGCCCTTCATCGTCAATGACGAATTCATGGCACCTCATATCGCTAAATCAGTAGACTTCTTGCGCAAATGAAACTATTCGTAAAAAACATAGCAATCCTTGCAGGCGCAGACAGCCACGGCAAACTGCGCTTGCAAGGCCGCGAAATGGCAGAGACAGGCATCATCAACGATGCCTTTCTTTATGTTGAAGATGGTATCATCAAACGTTTCGGACAGATGGCCGAAGCCCAAGACCTGGAGCATACGCCCAACGTAACCATCGTTGATGCAGAAGGCGGAGCCGTTTTGCCCTCATGGTGCGACTCACATTCGCATGTCGTCTTCGGCGGGAGTCGCGAACAAGAGTTCGTGGATAAGATACGCGGACTCAGCTATGCCGAGATAGCCAAGCGAGGCGGAGGTATCCTCAACTCGGCCGACCTGCTGCACAACACTAGCGAAGACGAACTCTACCGCCAAGCCATGCGACGCGTCAATGAAGTGATTCGTAAAGGAACCGGATGCCTCGAAATCAAGAGCGGTTACGGGCTCAACACCGAAGACGAACTGAAGATGCTGCGCGTGATTCGCCGTATAAAAGAAACAGCTCCATTACGCGTTGTCTCCACCTTCCTCGGCGCTCATGCCGTGTCGAGAGAATATGCCGGTCGACAAGCCGAATATGTAGACCTCGTCATCAATGAAATGATTCCGGCTGTAGGCGAAGAAAAGTTAGCCGATTTTATCGACGTGTTCTGCGACACAGGCTTCTTTACCCCCGACGAAACCGGCCGAATCATGGAAGCAGCTGCGAAATACGGAATGCGTCCCAAGATTCATGCCGACGAACTCGCCGCATCGGGAGGCGTAGAAGTGGCCATACGCCATAACGCCCTGTCCGTCGACCATCTGGAAAGCATGACCGAAGAAGAGATAGAACTCTTCCGCAATGCCGAAACCATTCCTACCGCATTGCCCGGAACCTCCTTCTTCCTTAATATGAAATATGCTCCCGGCCGGCAAATCATCGACCACGGTCTCAGTTTGGCATTAGCCAGCGACTATAATCCCGGCTCAACTCCCTCGGGCGATATGAAGTTCATCTTCTCCCTCGGCTGCATAAAGCTCCGTCTTCTCCCCATCGAAGCTTTCAATGCCGTAACCCTGAACGGCGCCTACGCCATGAATTTAAGTCGCAACTACGGCTCGATAGCTGTGGGCAAGATGGCCAACTTCTTCATCACCATCCCGATTCCTTCACTCGATTTCATCCCATATTCCTACACCACCCCGCTCGTGAATCGAGTGTTCCTGCGTGGTGAAGAGTATCGCTAAGCAGACATTCTACAGACGTTTGTCAAGGATGAAGCACCCTCTACACGTGCTCCCGCACTTCGCAGGAGCACGTTTCTTTATTCTTTTATTAGGGAGGAATATGATTTATCTCCCGAATGATAAAAAGGCACGTGTCTTTCTCGCAGCTTGCAACAATGCTAAGATTTACACAGATGTATTATTGAGAAAGGGTACCGACCTTTCTATGTACAAACGCCATCTGTGCCACGTACAAACGGTATCTGTACAGGATACGAATGCCGACTTATGAATCGTAACTTTAAAGTTGCAATCTCGAACTTTTGAGCATCAAAGACCGAGGAATCATAAGAAAAATGGGCGGAAAAGTAATAGATTTTCACCTTGTGGCGATGGTTGCTGTTTCATGACCGGTGCACGTTTCAGCACATATCATCTCCTCTATATATAATAAGGTCGGTTCGGGAGGGAAATAAATGTCATGACCAACTTTGTGATGTCAGGATTCTGTATAAAACTGTTTGTCGTATTGTGCAAATCATTACGCTATGGCGTCTGCCTCATTTCAGGAAGAAAGCCTCACGGGCGACCATGATGTTCTCCATGTTTTCGGTTGCCCATAGCAAAAGGTTGTCAATCAGTGGCAGAAGGCTCTTGCCTCGCGCCGTTAATTCATATTCAACCCGCGGTGGAACTTCCGCATATGCTTTCCGCATCACCAATCCGTCGGCCTCTAAGGTCTTGAGGGTTGTTGTGAGCATCTTCTGAGATATGTCGGGAATTGAACGCTGAAGTTCCTTAAATCTTATGGCGGGAGAATTCTCTAAAGAGAACAAAACCAGCATAGACCATTTGTCTCCCACTCTGTTTAGCACGTTGCGAACCGGGCACCGGGGATACAAGGCATCGCGCATTTCATGACGATTCATCTTCCTTTTTTCTTTTAAATACACTACAAAAGTAACCAATGCTTCCTGCCTTACCGAATCTTTAAAGTTAAACTATGTAAAACTCTACTGTGAGAATTGCCCTGTTGATCCATTACTTACCCCCTCGAAACCATCTGACTTTCTCGTGCCTACTTGCGCAACTTGCTGATAATAAATACCTTTGCATCAGAAATAAACAACAAGTCGAACAACCAATTAAACAAAACAAAATGATGAAAGAATTAGCAATCATCCGAAGTGGAAAGAACTTCAATGCCGTAAACGTAGGTAAACTCAGCGAGATAAAGGACTATGTGCTTCAGCTTTCGCCCGAGGTGGCTATCCCTGGCAAGGTGTTTGTAGGCCGGAAGCTAGGCACAACGGGCAGTGAACTTTCCCTGCAATCGCTTGCTCCCGGGCAGGACAGCGGTTTCCTCCACACGCATAAAACCCACGAAGAACTCTATTTCATTCTCAAAGGTGAGGGGCAATATCAAGTGGATGGTGATATATTTCCCGTGAAAGAGGGTAGCATCGTGCGTGTTTCTCCCGACGGCAAGCGGGCTTTAAAGAACACAGGAACGGGCGAAATGTTGATGCTTTGCGTGCAATACAAGGCCAACAGCTTTGGCAAATCCGACGATATCAGCGAAGACGGCACTATTCTCACCGACCCGTTAGTATGGTAAGAGATCCGCATTTCCCTAACTGTCCGGTGCGCAATGTGCTTGTATGGCTCTGTAAACCGGACAGTTTGTTTTTTCTTCTGTTGCTCGAAGCACAGGAAACCCATTCCCAAAATGAGATCATTCCCCCGTCATTCTCCCATGATTCTGCTGTCTTTCATGATGCAATCATCCAACTTCTCTCTGCCAACCTTATCATTTTTCAAGGCGATTTCTACTGTCTTACCCCCCTATCCCGCACCCTTCTTCCCTTTTTACATCTGTTGATGGACGGATGGTAAACCATGAATGCAGACTTTGCCAACCCGTAAAACGTGCAGATCTTCACCATTATATGATCTGTATCATGTATTCTTTTCTCACGCTATATATATAATAAGGTGTCGTGTACTCTGTGTCGAAGGAAAGCCGCAAGAGGCAGTCGATATGGGGATGATACGATGCTGGTAGATGCTTCTCCGCCTGTTCTTTCGCAAGGAAAAGGCGCATTTTGTAATTATTTTCATGGCGTTTGTGAAATATCATTGCATTTTTTTCGTTGTAATAGATAATTTGACTATATTTGCATAGGGAAATATCCATTATGGCAGATACGATATATTTGTGTCAATGGTCATATCTAACAAATGAACGGAGAACTAAACGCGATATAGAAACCCTGTACATGAAGTGAAGAAAGCAAGAGAGGAAGATGACGAAATGCATTATTAAAAGTTGTTAATCGGTGTAATTTTTCTCTTTTTATTGATTATCTTTGCGAGGCTTTCTGAATCTTTTTTATGGTTCGGTATAGGAAGTCGTTTTCAACTAACTGCAGATAAAACATTAAAATAACAATATAAACATCTTAGTAACTAAAATTAAACATTTAAATTATGGCAACTACACAAAAGACAGCTAGCCCTAAAAACGCACAGGGCTTCCAAGGTATCAAAGCAGCATTTTGGATCATCGTTGTATGTTTCATCATTGCTGTAAGTTTCTTTAAGTTTTACTTAGGCGATGCCAGCCACTTTGAAGGCGGTAACTCCGAGGGACATCCGCTGGATATTTGGGGAACGATTTACAAAGGTGGTATCGTGGTACCTGTTATTCAGACGCTGCTTCTGACCGTGGTAGCTCTTTCTATTGAGCGTTGGTTGGCACTTCGCAGTGCATTCGGTAGAGAGTCTCTGACTAAGTTTGTGAGAAGCATCAAAGCTGCTCTCAATGCTAAAGACTTTGCCAAGGCACAGCAGTTGTGCGACAAGCAGAGAGGCTCTGTCGCTAATGTGGTATCAGCTTCTTTGAACGCTTACAAGGCAATGGAAGCTGTTACAGGTATCAAGAAAGCTCAGAAGATAGCTAAGATACAGCAGGCTCACGAAGAGGCAACACAACTCGAGATGCCTACCCTGCAAATGAACCTGCCCATTCTTGCAACGCTCGTAACATTGGGTACATTGACCGGTCTTCTCGGTACTGTAACGGGTATGATCAAGTCGTTCCAAGCTTTGGCCGCAGGTGGTGGCGGTGACTCACTGCAACTGTCTGCCGGTATATCTGAGGCTTTGATTAATACCGCATTCGGTATCTCTACATCTTGGCTCGCCGTTATCTCTTATGGATTCTTCACAAACAAGATCGATAAGCTGACATACGCCCTTGATGAGGTTGGTTACTCTATTGCCCAGACATACGAAGCAAACCACGAAGAAGAAGCTTAATTTTTGCTAACCCTTTAAATACTTATCACTATGGGTAAAGTAAAAATTAAGAAGAAATCGACCTGGATCGACATGACGCCGATGAGCGACGTGATGGTGCTCCTGCTGACTTTCTTCATGCTAACGTCTACGTTCGTGAAGAGTGAACCGGTGAAAGTAGTTACACCGGGGTCGGTATCGGAGATAAAAGTTCCGGAGACAAATGTGCTGAATATTCTTGTCAATAACGATGGCAAGGTGTTCATGAATATGGATAAAGTGACAGACTTAGAGGCAACGCTTGCCTCGATGACGAGTAAGTATGGCGTTTCTCTCAACGGCGTACAGATAAAGAAATTCAAAGATCAGGCCATGTTTGGTACACCGGTGGAGGATTTGCCTGCGTTCCTGAATAAGACAGTGAGCGAAATGGGTAGAGAACTTCCCAAGCAAGGTATTCCTACGGATAGTGTACAAGGTGGAATGAGCCAGTTCCAGGTGTGGGTGCAAGAGGCAAAGGCCGTTAATCCCGAGATGAAACTGTCTATCAAGGCCGACGAGAAGACCCCTTACCGTATCATCAAGAAGATTATGTCGGAGCTACAGGATATGAATGAGAACCGGTATTATCTAATTACATCATATAAAAAGGTGGAGGAATAAGCTATGGCAGAATTAGTAGCACAAGAGAAAGGCGGCGGCAAGCAGAAGAAGAAAGACGTCCGCGTAGACTTCACCCCGATGGTGGATATGATGATGCTTCTCATTACATTCTTTATGTTGTGTACCTCACTGAGTAAGCCGCAGACCATGCAACTTACCATGCCGAGTAATGACAAGAATGTGAAAGATGTTGACAAAACTGCAGCAAAGGCTTCACAGACCGTGACTATCTATTTGGCCGGCAATGACAAGATTTATCATATTGACGGTATCCCCAACTACAATGACCCGAACTGCATGCAGGAAACGACATGGGGGAAAGACGGTATCAGAAAGGTCTTGACAGAGCATAAAACCGAAGATGGTACGATGCCTGTTGCACAGATTCGTCTTGCCAAATTGGAACTTGATAAGAAAAAGGCTGCCAACCCAAAGAAGTATACTGATGCAGTGTACAACCAAGAGTTGGAGAAAATTAAAGGCGGTGAAATCAATGGTCAGAAGATTCCTACTATGACGATTATCATCAAAGCCACAGATGCCTCTTCTTATAAGAACTTGGTAGATGCCCTCGATGAGATGCAGATATGCAGTATAGGTAAATATGTCATTGATACGATTACACCTCAGGATATGGCTTTATTAGCCAAGAAAGGTGTAAAATAAATGACTGATGTATAATCATTAATAGTACGACAATGGCAAAAATAGATTTGATATCTAACGATTGGGTAGAACTCGTCTTTGAAGGTAAGAATCATTCCTATGGTGCTTATAGGCTTCGTAGAAGCACTGCTAAGCGAAACTTCTTTGCAATCGTCTTCATGCTTATATTCGCAGCTGTGATTGCAACAATCATCGGTGTGAACATCATTATTGAAAATGCTAAGGCAAAGGACAACTTCAATCAGGAGGTGGAGCTTTCACAATTGGCTAAGAAAAAGGAAGCCAAGGTAGAGAAGAAAGCTCCTGTAAAGATGGAAGAGAAGAAGATAGTGGAGAATGTAAAGAGCTCTATTAAATTCGTTCCTCCCGTCATCAAGAAGGACTCCGAGGTGAAGCCCGAAGAGGAAATGAAAACCCAGGCTGACTTACAGAAGACAAATACGTCTATCGGTGCCTTTACTGTAAAAGGTAACGATGAAGCCGGTGGTACCATCCTCAAGGCAAAAGAAGAAATCGTCCAGCCCGAACCAGTAAAAGAAGTAGCCGAGAATAAGGTCTTCGATGTAGTGGAGGTAATGCCTTCATTCCCCGGTGGCCCTGCTGCTTTGATGTCTTACCTGTCTAAGAATATTAAATATCCTACAGTGGCAGAGGAGACGGGTATACAAGGTCGTGTCATCGTTACATTCGTTGTTGAGCGTGATGGATCTATTACCGATGTACAGGTAGCTAAATCCGTAGACCCCTCATTAGACAAAGAAGCTCAGCGAGTGGTAAGGAGCATGCCTCGGTGGATACCCGGTAAGCAAAACGGGTCTGCTGTACGTGTGAAATACACGGTTCCTGTAACTTTTAGATTGCAGTAAAATGAACAAACCGTTCTACACTTTTGTAGGATTTATGCTGTTACTCATAGGCTTGGGTGCGTGTGGCAACAAGCCGAAGAGTGGCAGGACAGATACTTATTCGTCAGGGGCAATTCGTTTTGCCTCTGACGAAAGTTTTAGTCCAATCATAGATGAGGAAAAAGAAATCTTCGAGCGTGTTTATCCCGAAGCCCAACTTACCCCTCTCTATACCAACGAACTTGATGCGATAAACCTACTTATGCAAGATAGTATTTGCCTGGCTATCACATCAAAGAACTTCACGAAGAAGCAAACAGACTATCTGCACAGCAAGCAGTTAGTACCTCGAGCTATCCCTATTGCCTATGACGGTCTGTCGCTCATCGTAAACAATGCCAACACCGACACGTGTATCACAGTGACAGACATCAAGCGGATACTGAGTGGCCAAGTAAAAAGTTGGAAAGAGCTTTACCCACGTTCCACCCGAGGAGACATATTGGTAGTCTTTGACAATAAGCAATCCAGCACCGTACACTACTGTGTGGATTCTCTGCTTAGCGGAAAACCTATCAACAGCCCCAATATCATGGCAGCTATGACAAGTAAGGAAGTGGTAGAATATGTGGAGAAAACACCGAATGCTATCGGTATTATTGGTTCTAATTGGCTGAATGACAAGCGCGATACAACCAATACCACTTTTAATAAGAAAATAAGAGTCATGTCGGTCAGCCGTATGGATAAGGCCACGCCTTATAACAGCTGGAAACCGTATCAGTACTACATATATAATGGTAATTATCCGCTTATCCGTACCATCTATGCTTTAGTCGTAGACCCTATCCGCGGTTTACCATGGGGATTTGCCCAATTCATTGCCTCGCCGAAGGGACAAATGATTATCTTTAAATCAGGTCTGTTGCCTGTGCAAGGTGATATTACGGTAAGAGATGTTAATGTCAATTAATCATTGAAACTTATCATCGATTGGTGCGTCCTCTATTTAAAAGGACTTGATAACTATAATTCAGATAGACTATGAAACATATGAAATATTTACTCGTGGGTGCTTTCCTATTGGGAATGGCTACCACCGTGACTGCGCAGGACGTACAGTCACAGGTTGCGAATATTACCAACGTAATCAACGCTAACAAAGGAAACCTCAAGGCAGTAGAGGCTCAGGTGAAAGAGTTTTACAAGGCAAACAAGAAGAATGCCGAAGCCTTGGTGGGCTTGGGACGGGCTTATCTGAATGTACAGGACACTACCTACTCAAGCAAGTATGCTAACGAAGCTATCAAGCGCGACAAGAACTATGCCCCCGGGTATATTCTGTTAGGTGACATTGAGGTCGTGAAAGACAACGGAGGTGCTGCTGCAGGCTGGTATCTGCAAGCCATTAACTTCGCTCCTCAAGACCCGCTGGGCTATATTAAGTATGCCGGAATCTATCGTGGTGTCAGTCCCGACGAGTCCGTTTCCAAGTTAGAAGAGTTGCGAAAGGTATTGCCCGACTATCCCGTAGATGCCGAAGCGGGACACTTGTACTATCTGTCCAACCGTTTCGACAAGGCTGTGGAGTATTACGACAAGGCCGATAAGGCTAAGATGAACGCAGGGCAGTTAGCCGAATATGCTTTTGCTGCCTATTTGAGCGGCAATCCGCAGAAGAGCCTTGAAGTATCTTCCCATGGTGTGCAGCGTTATCCGCGTCATGCCGCACTCAATCGTCTGACGTTCTATAACAATACCGACCTGAAGAATTATGACGAGGCACTCACCTATGGCGACAGATTATTCAATGCTTCCGACAGTGCTAAGATTTCTGCCTTGGACTATAAGTACTATGGACATGCCTACAGCGGAGCCAACGCACTTGATAAGGCAATCGAAATGTTTAAGAAGAGTTTGGAACAAGACCCCAAAAGCATCGACCTCTATAAGCAAATCGCAGAGGCTTACTCGGGCTTAGGAGACTTTGATAACGCCATCTCCTACTACAATCAGTACATGGAGAAAAACGATAAACTCAGCACGTCAGACTACATCGCTTTGGCTCGTATCTATATGGCACAGGGCGACAAAGCCACGGGACAAGCCAAGACGGAGGCCTTAAAAAAGGCAGACAAGGTATATGAGGAGTTAGGTCAAAAAGCCCCCAGTAACATTGAATATGCCACTTATATGCGTGCCCGTGTCAATTCGTTGATGGACCCGGAAACGACGGAAGGCCTTGCCAAGCCGTTCTATGACGACTATGCCCGCCGTGTAGAGGCACATCCCACGAAGTCGGAAGCCGACAAAGTGACGCTTGTAGAGGCATATTCCTATCTGGGTTACTACTATTACTTGAAGAATGATAAGGCAACTTCTGACAGCTATTGGAAGAAAATATTGGAGATAGACCCCGAGAATGCTACGGCGAAGGCCGCACTCGGTATGAAGTAAATAGGCATATCCGGGTATCTATATAACAGACAGAGGGGACACCGACGGTGTTCCCTCTGTCGTTTCCGCCCACATCCGTCATCTGATACGACGAGAAGAAGAGCCATATATCTTTCTCTTCTGCCTTTGAATGTATTCCACCTCTCTTTACGACGAGTGGAGGAAAGCTTCTTCTCAATACGTGAATTTGATTGAATCCCAATCGGTCGTTAGATACTGTACAGATTCTGATCACCAATCAGACAAAATCTGTATACGCGAGTTCGGGATAAGAGGTCTCGTCTAATACCCCCGTCGGGGCTTACAGTCCGATAGGCTTATCCACAACTCGCGTAGTTAGATAATCAAGTGGATGAAACATGGTTTATCATCGTCTTTACGATAGGAAATACAAATTCCCGCAATGAAGGGAAATACTTCCCCACCGTGAAGAGACAAATTTCCCGTCATGGATAACAAACTCTCCAAACGTGGATAATGAGTTATCCAAACGTGGAGAACAGATTATCCAAACGTGGAGAACAAATTCTCCAAACGCGGATAACGACTTATCCAAACGTGGATAAGGGATTATAAGGATGTGATGGGAATTTAATATTCCTTATATCTCATGAGGTGAAATCATATTGTAAAGGCGGTTGTCCTCTAACTATCTACGTGAGTTCGAGATAAGAGAATCTCATCCAATAACCCCAAAGGGGCGGCAGAAAACTAAACTCAATCCTCTGTCACTCCTACGGGATTCATCTTTCTGCACATGCTTGTCAGGGGGGGGCGCTCTTACGAGCTTCACACCCTGCCTAAGGTCTTACGCCCCGTCGGGGCTTACAGTCCGATAACCTTTATCCCGAACTCACGTCTGTATAGGCTTTCATGACTGATTTGAGTTTCGGGGTCGTAAAGTGACGATTGATAAGTCGGCATTCGTGCCGTGTACAGATGCCGTTTGTACCGCGTACAGGTGGCGTTTGTGCAAGGAAAGGTAGGCAACCTTTCTTGTGGCAAATTGTATCAGTTGTGGGATTCTGTCGCACCTACAGTGCTCCATTTAGGGGAACATCATATACCCAGCGCGTAGCGCTGGGCTGACTTTGCTTTCCGCTCTGCTATTTCGCTCCGCAGAGCGAACGTTCGTTTCAGAGCTTATTTGAGAAAGTACCATCTACTATAGTGCTACGTGTAAGGCTGACCTATTACGTGCTTACAGCACTTATTCCATACATCACACCATCATTTTATGACATCTATGTTATCCTGCAATGCTACTTTTTGGGGGCTTGCATTGCCCTTCATGCTATTATAATAATATAGTGTTGATACGCTTCACAATCATGCTCTTCGGAGCTTATACAGGTCATTTGGCACATGATGCATGGTGTATTCCAATTCCCTTTTTACCCTTATAGGGAAAGGAGATTGTGGGCATCATTACCCATGGGTGTACAACCTGTTCATACTTTGTTTGACAGCGATGAGCACCTCCTCGGCATTACGATGGGGAGCGCATATCCGTTCCCAATCATTCCAATCCTCACCGTCTGCCCCTGTGATATGGTCTACCAATTTATCAAACATATAGCGCACGCCCGCTTCGTCGAGTAGCGGGATGGCTTGCTTGCTCATCACACCGGCATAGATATCATTCACACCACCAATCACCATCAGTCCGGCCGAGGCCTTGTCTAACACTTTGTAGGCAAGTTTCGCCTCGTATAATCGTTCAGGACGCTCTCTCAACAGCCTGTAAAGTTCGTCTATACCTCGTCCTTCATATTTCCGGATTTTTCCGTCATGCAATACCACCATCGAATAGTTACCGGCTTGCAGTGTTTCCATTAGGTCTTTCATCATAGTAGCATTCCTCCTATAAAAAAGATTAACCCCTTGCTTATATTTGCAAATATAGGGAAAAAGAAGGGAACGACCAAGGCCGATGGATGATTTTTCATTATCTGCAACCGCTTTCTTCCCTGACAGATAGATAAAAAACGCTGTCTGCGCAATGGGCAAACAGCGTAATGAGGTATAGATTGTCGGCACGGGGACGGAGTTCTCATGTCGGTTCCTCATAAAAAACAGGGAAGATGATACCGTTTCCCAAAGGCATGCAGACTGATACAGATGTCCTTGGCAGAACAGGTAGAACGGGATGAGACTACTTATGAACCTCCGTTGCAAGGCTTTCCACATAACCCGTGAGGGGGTTGAGGACAAGACGGGTGGTGGTTTTCTTGCCGAAGAGCGAGGCTGTAAGTGCCTCCGCGCGGCCAAACTGTGCCAAATAAGATTCAAACTCTGCTATACGTGCAGTCTCTCTGTATAGGGTAATGCGTGCCTTTCCGGGGAGATTCACATATATGCCCGGCCCCTCTTTCTCCTTCTTCCCTGCCTCTATATCGGGCTTGAGTGCAGGTAGGGTGTGTTCATCTTCTATACTTATATAATAAGGTGTGCCCGAAAGGTCGTCGGCAGCAGTGAGGCCGAAGTATGTTGAGAAACGGAAAAACTGTTGTTTGTTGATAGACCGTATAGGCGTGAAAGTGAGCGTGACCTCCGATGTGTCCTTGACCGTGATGCCTTCAAACACCTGTGAGAGTGCTCTCTCCTGTGTATCGAGCTGCTGTAGCATGATACGCAATTGCTCTCCATCCTTGGGCATGAAGTCGGCCTGTCCCTTAGTGAGCAGGCTCCTGTTCTCACGTATATCGTATATTTCCTTGGCTATCAATTCGGCCATCTTGGCAGAGCTGCCCGCAGCAAGTATCTCTTGACTCATGTACTCGTGGGGCTCCAACGGATTCGGTCGTCGTGTCGGCACGAAAGAGGTAGGTGCCGGTTGGGGTGCAGGTTTGGCATTCACGGCCAACAATACACCATTTTTATCTATTTCTATGGAACCTATGTTGTATTTAGGTTCCTGTGATATTCGATAAAATTTGGCAGTGTCGGGCATGGCTTCCGGTCTCATGGTCACCGCGATGATACGGTGCGACACCTGCGCATCCAGAGAAATATCGTTTCGTTTGAAGTATTTACCCGCATATTGTGCGAATTCTCCGGGCGTATAGGTGGTTTTCTCCACTTGAAAGCTGAAGTGAAGCACTGTCTTAGGCAGGTAGTAGTACGTGCCCGCTGCGGGGGTCTGCGCATAAAGATGCGAGAAACAGCATAGGACGATGGATATTATAAAGAGTTTTTTCATCATAGTCTTGGTTCTTACCATTCGTTTAGTGATTGTTGCAGAGGAGAGCGGCTGTAGGAGCTATCTCCCTCCGGTGGTTAATCTTCTATTCTTTTAAAGGCTTTGGGCAGATATTCTATCAGGTCGCCGGCCACAAGACTTTCCTTGCCAAGGTCGTTGGCAGCGAGGTCGCCGGCTAATCCATGGAGGTACATACCTACGATACATGCGTCGGCTTGTCGGTAGCCTCGCGCCAAGAGTGCCGTAAGGATACCTGTCAGTACGTCGCCGCTACCGGCCGTAGCCATACCGGAATTGCCCGTAGAATTGAATATCACCTTGCCATCGGGCATACAAAGAGCCGAAACATGTCCTTTCAGCAAGACGTAGATGTGCAGATGGCATGCCATTTCGCGGGCCTTGGCAAGTCTTTCGTAGCAGCTTGAGGAGGGTATACCTTGCATACGGTCGAACTCTTTGGGGTGGGGTGTGATAATCATGTCCTTAGGGAGTTGTTGTATCCATGCCCGACGAAGTGCCAATATATTGAGGGCATCAGCATCGGCCACTGTGGGAATACGGCTTCTCCGAAGTTGGGAAATCAGGGCAATAGCCGTGCTTTCCGACTGTCCCAGACCGGGACCGATGCCCAATGCGTTGTAGGGCTCGGCATCGACAGATTCCGAAAACATGGGCTTTTCTCGGTCTATCTGCACCACCGCTTCGGGTACTGCTATCTGCATGATGTCGTAGTTACGTGCCGGCGTATGTACCGTCACCTTTCCTACACCGGCACGCAGACAGGCTCTCGTTGCTAAAATACTTGCACCGGCCATGCCATAACTTCCCGCCACAAGCAGGGCGTGACCCATATCGCCCTTATGGACGAAATCGGCACGTCGGCGTAGCAACCGGCAGACATCGGCCTCTTCGACCACGCGAAAGTCTGTCTCGGCAGTATGGATAAAGGCTTGACTGAGGCGAATATCGAGCACACGCAGCCGACCGATGTACTTCTGGCAGTCGGCAAACATCATGCTGAGTTTCTTTTGTTGCAGGGTAAGGGTCACATCGGCTCTGATAATACAGGCGTCGATATTGTCGGTGTTGTCTTCGGTCATCAGTCCTGAAGGCATGTCGATGCTGACCACGGTGGCAGGCGATTGGTTGATGTACTTCACCAAAGTGGCGAAACCACCAACGAGCGGTTTGTTGAGTCCCGATCCAAAAAGGCCGTCTACCACAAGCGTATCGGCATCGAGCTTAGGTGGCTCGAACTCTTGTGTCACCTCCGAAAAGCATTGGATACGTTTATTGTCGGCAATCCTTTTTCGGTTGGTCTCACAGTCGGCAGAAAGATGATTGTTGATGTTGAAAAGATAAACACTTACCGCATAGCCTTCCTCAGCCAACAAACGGGCTACGGCTAAGGCATCTCCGCCGTTGTTGCCGGCACCGGCAAACACGACAATCGGCGTATGGGCATCCCACAGTTCGACAATAGCACGTGTCAAGGCCTTGGCCGCACGTTCCATTAAGTCGATAGAGGCCACCGGCTCATGCTCTATCGTGTACTTATCAAGCTCGTGGATTTGATTGCTGGTGAATATCTTCATGCCATGCAAAAATACAAAATTAATGCTAAACGGTTACTTCAATATGGCATCTTTTTAGTATTTTTGCCACAAAATATATTAAAAAGAGACTATGGCTATCATACAAATCAAGGACAAGAAGTTTAGAACGTCCATTCCGGAAGCCGAGATATTGCGGAGCATAAAGGCGGTAGCCGAACAGATAAACAAGGATATGGCGGGCAAGAATCCGCTGTTTTTAGCCGTACTGAACGGTTCTTTCATCTTTGCAGCCGACCTCATGCGCATGATAACTATCCCATGCGAAATATCTTTTGTGAAGTTGGCATCCTATCAAGGCACTACTTCCACCGGTACCATTAAGGAAGTGATAGGCATCAACGAGGACATCTCGGGGCGCACGGTCATCATTCTTGAGGACATCGTTGAATCTGGCCTCACCATGAAGCGTATGCTCGAAACCCTTGGCACACGGGGGCCTAAGTCCATACATATGTGTACGTTGCTGCTTAAACCCGACCGTCTGCAGCTACCTCTCCACGTAGACTATGCTGCCCTACGCATACCCAACGACTTCATACTCGGATATGGATTAGATTATGACCAACAGGGACGCAACCTGAGAGATATATATACCCTCATAGAAGAATAACTGAACCATTTAACAAGACGGAGAGATGAAGAATGTCGTTATATTCGGAGCGCCGGGGGCTGGTAAAGGTACCCAGAGCGAAATGTTGATAAAGAAGTACGGCCTTAACCATATCTCCACAGGAGACGTGCTTCGCAACGAGATAAAAAACGGTACCGAACTCGGCAAAACGGCCAAGGAATACATCGATAGCGGGCAACTGATTCCCGATGAATTGATGATCAATATCCTTGCCAACGTGTATGATAGCTTCGGGAAAGAGCATGCGGGTGTCATCTTCGACGGCTTTCCGCGCACTATACCCCAGGCCGAAGCCCTGAAACAGATGCTTTCGGAGCGCGGACACAAGGTATCGGCCATGATAGAACTGTCCGTTCCCGAGGAGGAACTTATCAAACGTTTGCTCCTAAGAGGCCAACAGAGCGGCCGGAGCGACGACAACCAAGAGACCATTGCCAAGCGTCTGTCGGTATATCATCACCAGACTTCACCCCTTGCGGCGTGGTACGAGAAAGAAGGCCTTCGCCACCGGATAGACGGTCTGGGCGAACTCCAGCGTATTTTCGACGACATTTGCCGCGTAATGGGTAGCCTATAAACGGGCTTTTCTTTCAGCAAGGCAACAGGCTATTTCTGCCTTTCATCCCAATCATGCACTGCTTGTCTGCTCTGACATTGCTCTGCACGATACGGAACAGTCGAACTATCGACTGTTCGTTTCCCTAATTCATCCATTGAGACTATGCCGGAATCCAACTTCGTAGACTATGTAAAGATATGTTGCCGTTCAGGAAAGGGTGGCAAGGGCTCCATGCACCTGCGTCACGTGAAATACCAGCCTAATGGTGGTCCCGACGGAGGTGACGGGGGGCACGGGGGCAGTATCTACCTGAGAGGTAACCACAATTACTGGACGTTACTGCACCTGAAATACCAACGGCACATATTTGCAGAGCATGGCGGTAACGGCGGACGCGACAAATGTCATGGTACCGATGGTAAAGACTTATATATTGATGTACCCTGTGGTACGGTGGTTTACAATGCCGAAACGGGAAAATACGTGTGCGATGTGGCCTACGACGGCCAAGAAGTACTGCTCTTGAAAGGCGGACGTGGCGGACTAGGCAACTTTCAGTTCCGCTCGGCCACTAATCAGGCTCCCCGTTATGCACAGCCCGGAGAACCGATGGAAGAGATGACCATTATACTCGAATTGAAGCTTTTGGCCGATGTAGGACTTGTGGGATTCCCCAATGCCGGTAAATCCACCCTGCTTTCCTCCGTGTCGAGTGCACGTCCGAAGATTGCCAACTACCCTTTCACCACCCTTGAACCCTCGCTGGGCATTGTGGAATATCGTGACCATCAGTCGTTCGTTATGGCCGATATTCCCGGTATCATCGAGGGGGCGAGCCAAGGCAAAGGGCTAGGATTACGCTTCTTGCGCCACATAGAACGCAACTCTCTGCTGCTCTTTATGGTACCCGGAGATACAGACGATATACGCCGCGAGTATGAGGTGTTGCTGGACGAACTGCGAAATTTCAACCCAGAGTTGCTGGATAAACACAGGGTGTTGGCCGTTACAAAGTGCGACCTCTTAGATGAAGAACTTATTGAAATGCTGCGAGAGACGACCCCAGATGACCTACCCGTAGTATTCATCTCGGCAGTGACGGGGCAAGGTATCGCCGAACTGAAAGATACGCTGTGGCGCGAGTTGAACAGCGAAAGCAACAAGTTGCAGGGCATCATTACAGAGGATACTCTTGTACATCGTGACAAAGACATGACCCGCTTTGCTGTCGAAATGGAAGAAGAGGGTGAAGAGCTGACATATCTCGGTGAAGACGACATCGAAGATCTTGAAGATTACGAGATTGAATACCAAGAAGATGAATAAACCTGTCCTGACATATCACCCTCTCCATCCGCAGGTAAAGGCCTTTTCCTCTACCCGTCACGGTGGCGTAAGCCAAGGACGATACGGCACGTTCAACATCAACGAATACTGCGGAGACAATCCTGACCATGTACGCTGCAACAGAGAACGTCTCTGTACGCTGCTCGGCATAGAGAACGACCGCCTACTCATGCCTCATCAGGTACATGGCTGTGGGGTACGACAGATAACCTCAGCCTTCTTCGATGCCTCTGTCGACACCCGACGAAGCCAACTCGAAGGGATAGATGCCCTGATAACCGACCTGCACGGTGTGTGCATCGGTGTCTCTACAGCCGATTGTATTCCCTTACTCGTCTACGATGTGCAGCACCACGCCTGCGCCGCCATTCATGCCGGATGGCGAGGTACAATGCAACGCATAGCCACACATACACTCGACACCATGCACAGATGTTTTGGTTCAGAGCCTTCGCAAATACAGGCCGTTGTGGGACCGGGCATCGGTCTCGATGCTTTCGAGGTAGGCGACGAGGTACACTATGCTTTCTCCGAAGCCGGCTTTGATATGGCTACTATCAGCATCCAACGCGATAAATGGCACATCGACCTGCCCGAATGTAACCGACAACAATTGGTGCAATGGGGTATCAGACCCGAAAACATACGGATGTCGGGTATCTGCACCTACCATCATACCGAGGATTACTTCTCGGCTCGACGATTAGGGATTGCCTCCGGTCGCATCTTCTCAGGCATACTCCTTACACCACATTCATCAACCTTTTAAATTTCAAACATGATGAAATCCAGAATCTTATTCACTTTATGGCTTTTTGCATGTACTGTTCTTTCCGTACATGCTGCTGTAAAAGACACTTTCACTGCACTTGAGCAACAGCAAATCAGCATAGAGACACCCCGTCTCTTCGAGAAATCGAACACGTTCTCCGTAGATTTCTCCATCCTTGAAGATAAGGAATACTGCTTTCCCCTGCCCGTAGGAAAAGTCTCGACCGACCGAGAGAACAACCTGCTCATCGAGACCACCAAGGGCGATGCCGTAAAGGCAATGTTCAACGGTACGGTACGCCTTTCGCGCCACATCCCCGGCTATGGAAATGTAATCGTAATACGCCACGATAACGGATTTGAAACCGTCTATGCCTACAATGCACAGAATATGATGAAAGTGGGCGACAACGTAAAGGCCGGACAGACAGTGGCTATTGTCGGAGGTAAGGATAAGCGCGTTTACTGTCTGTTCTTCATCATGGTCGATGGCCGGAAAATCAATCCTGAAACACTGATTGAAATCAAATCGCACCGCCTGCGCCGGCAGACCGTTTTCTGTAAGAAGAGCGGTTCGAGGGTGAACGTAAGTGTGGAGAAAGCTGATGCAGAGAAGGCAAAAACCGATAAGCAGATGGCCAAGTCAGAAACCGACGACCCTTTTGCCGGCAGTAATGTGTACAAGATGAACCTATCCGACCTTGCTCCGAGCCAATGGGCTTATCCTCTCCCCGGCTCTCATGTCATCAGTCCCTATGGAGGCAAGCGTCGTCACGGGGGCGTGGATATAAAGACAAAGCCCAACGACAAGATATTGGCTGCGTTCGACGGTGTGGTGACGCGCTCGTCTGTCTATTTCGGATATGGCAATTGCATTGTCATCAAACACCCTAACGGATTGGAAACTCTCTATAGTCATAACTCCAAGAATCTGGTGAAAGTGGGCGACAAGGTGAAAGCGGGGCAGGTGATAGCCCTGACCGGACGTACAGGGCGTGCCACCACCGAGCATCTGCATTTGGAATGTCGCATAAACGGACATACCATCAACCCTGCCATCATCTTCGACCATGCCAACCATTCACTGCAACAAAGCACCCTTACCTTTACCAAAAACCGTAATGGAAGTATCACCATGCAAGCGCAGAAAAACTATTACGCACAAGGAAAGAAGCGATAAAACCGGCATCTGCATCCCCGTTGCGCTTCGCTCCCATTGCTTTTGAATCATCAATCATCACAATACAAATATGAAAAGAATCATCACCTTAACACTGTTTTTTATGGCACTGACCACCCATCTGTCGGCACAGGATGCCGACGAGAAGTACGCCACAGAACTTCTCAAACAGGGCGTTGCAGCACCCGATTTCACTTTGAAGACTGCCGATGGCAAAACCTTTAGCATGAGCTCGCTGCGTGGAAAGTACATTGTATTGGACTTCTGGGCTACATGGTGCCCCGATTGTCGCAAAGATGTGCCCGAAATGAAGCGGCTCCATCAGGCTTACGCCTCCGACAAGGTGGCCTTTGTAGGCGTATCTTTCGATACAGATGCCACCGCATGGCGCACTTTCGTGACACAGAACAAGATGGATTGGACACACGTATCCGAGCTAAAGAAGATGAAGGAAACCGCTATCGCCAAGACCTATGGTGTGAAGTGGATTCCCTCCGTCTATATTATCGACCCCGATGGCAAGGTGTTACTCGGCACAGTAATGATAGAGAAAGTGGGCAAGACACTCGAATCCATCCATGAATAGACTCCTCAAAACAATCCTATCATTATAATATATGGAGATATTGATCGGAGTAAGAAGCAAGGTGCCGGCGCAATATGCGCCGACACCTTTTCCTTTTGACGGTCTCGTCGCACACTGAAACATCTGTCTCTTCCATATCAGAATCACTTATGAAAAGTAAAAACAAGCAATTCATGTGGATGGTCTTACTCATTGCAACCCTTATGACCATCCCTTTTCTATGGATAACCGATTTCAACACAACGGGGGAGCCACGCGAAGCCATTGTAGCTGTGTCTATGTTGAACGAGGGGAGTTGGATATTACCCGTCAACAATGGCGGCGACATCTCTCCCTATCTGTCCATCAGTCGCTGTATCACTTTACATGGATATCTTTACTCACAGTATGAGACCTCTGCAAAACCTACACCCTCTCAATTTTCACCCATATACTCTTAGAAGAATGAATATTTTTGACCAAAAGATGCCGTTGGAGGTTACTTTTTGAGTAGATAACAATCTTTTATCGGTGTATTTTCCCCTTATCTGATACAATTTGACACAATAATCCCAGGTGTTCGGTATAAGTTGTAGGCAATGGATTCCATAATATGCTGCGCATGTGTTTTTGAAAGTCCGACGTATCTTGCTATTCCAGCACCAAACCATCTATGCATAGAACCAAAGGTACGTTCTACTTTGTAGCGTGTCTTACTTATAGCAACGTTGATGCGCTGCTGCCTTTCTGTAATTTCATGTCCTCTTGTTCCCTTATGCATGATACGACTTTTAAGTTTCATACGTTTGAGGGTTTCTTTGTTCTCCATCGAGTCATATCCTTTATCGGCATAAACAAGTGCTTTCCGTGGCAATTCAGCTTTCTTCAGGGGTGTTTCTAAGTGTTTCATATCACTTTCATTGGC
>NZ_GL397214.1:1310755-1450494 GCF_000146675.1 Hoylesella marshii DSM 16973 = JCM 13450 | reverse complement strand
AGCTGTCGTTTCCTCGGCAAGCACCATTCCGTTTTCATCCGTTATCGTGTGACGCTTGCAACGCCGTTGCATTGAACTTTCCTTTCGGTTTAGCGTTTGCTCATGTTGAGCATTTAACTTTTCTTTCGGTTCAGCGTTTGCTCATGTTGAGCATTTAACTTTTCTTTTGGTTTAGCGTTTGCTCATGTTGAGCATTTAACTTTCCTTTTGGTTTAGCGTTTGCTCATGTTGAGCATTTAACTTTCCTTTCGGTTTGGCGTTTGCTCATGTTGAGCATTTAACTTTCCTTTCGGTTTGGCGTTTGCTCATGTTGAGCATTTAACTTTCCTTTTGGTTTGACGTTTGCAACGCCGGTGCAAGCCTCCCGCCAGTTGTCGTGGCGTCCGACTAAGCGAAAAAAAGTATCTACGTTAGGCTTGACAACTTCTTTGAGCATGGCTTTCTCCGAAGCCCACGTAAAAACAGGTTGCGCTCGCCGTATTCCATGAGGGCGTCTACTGCGCGTGCCGACATCAACCGAAAGTCGGCGTGATTGTAAAGCATCCGCTTATCGACCGTATGCATCAGTTTGTAGAATGTTTCTGCTGAAAAACGCTTGAAGAACGTATCGATATCCCGCATTTTCCTTACACCATACACAAGATCTGCGCCACCGACAAACAATTTCGCCATCTCCATAATGGCGTTTTCGTCGTCTTGCAAGTCGGCATCAATCGAAATAATGGCATCGCAGCGACCGGCTGTTTCCTGAATCCCGGCCCATAAGGCTACCTGATGGCCTCGGTTGTGCGACAATTTGATACCCGAAATTTCGTCGTATTTTCTTGATAGTTCCTCTATGATCGCCCATGTACGATCGCCGCTCCCGTCATCGACAAACAGCAATCTGCCCTCCGCTTCTGTCTCTTGGTGCAGTCGTTTCAGCAGGTTGCGTAACTTCTCGGTACTCTGCGGTAGCACCTCTTCTTCATTATAACAGGATACGATAATATAAATCAGCAGAGACAGATTGAGATAAATAATAATGCAGGGGGAACCATATAGGTACCTCCACCCGTGCAAAGATACGAAATAAAAAATATAAGAAACCCTATACCTCCCACCTATTTCAGATAAAAAACACTACCTTTGCAGCAAATTAAAATACAATGAGAATGATGCAACAACGACTTTTTGTTTACAATACGCTTACGAGGAAGAAAGAAGAGTTTGTACCCCTGCATGCCCCCAATGTGGGTATGTACGTCTGCGGTCCCACTGTTTACGGTGACCCGCATTTAGGGCATGCCCGCCCAGCTATCACTTTCGATGTGCTCTTTCGTTATCTCCGTCATATCGGATATAAGGTACGCTACGTGCGCAATATCACAGACGTGGGACATTTGGAGCACGATGCCGACGATGGCGACGACAAGATAACCAAAAAGGCACGCCTTGAGCAACTCGAACCCATGGAGATTGCCCAACTTTACACCAACCGCTACCACGATGCCATGCGTGCACTCAACGTCTTACCGCCCAGCATCGAACCTCATGCCACAGGGCATATCATCGAACAGGAAGAGCTGGTAAAGCAGATTATGAGCAACGGCTATGCTTATGAAAGCCATGGCAGCATCTATTTCGATATAGAAAAATACAACAAAGACCATCGCTACGGCATTCTTTCGGGGCGCAACTTAGACGATGTGATTAACAACTCGCGCGAACTCGACGGCGTGGGCGAGAAACACAATCAGGTGGACTTCGCTCTTTGGAAACGGGCACACCCCGAACACATCATGCGCTGGCCAAGCCCATGGGGCGACGGCTTTCCCGGGTGGCACTGCGAATGTACGGCCATGGGGCGCAAATACTTAGGCAACCACTTCGACATTCATGGCGGCGGCATGGACTTAATCTTCCCCCATCATGAGTGCGAAATCGCACAGGCTGTAGCCAGTCAAGGCGATCAGATGGTGCATTATTGGATGCACAACAATATGATTACCGTAGATGGAAAGAAGATGGGAAAGAGCCTCGGTAATTTTATTACCCTCGAACAGTTCTTCATCGGCACCCATCCGCTCCTGAAGCAAGCCTTCTCGCCTATGACAATTCGCTTCTTCATTCTCTCGGCCCATTATCGTGGTACGGTAGACTTCTCTAACGACGCATTGGCAGCGAGCGAGAAAGGACTCGAAAGGCTGATGAACGGACTCGACGACCTCGACCGCATCCAACCTGCCCCATCCACCGATGAAACTACCGCACAAACGGTTGCTACCCTGCGCAAACGGTGCTACGATGCACTCAACGACGATTTGCAGACACCCACCGTCATCAGTCACCTCTTCGAGGCTTGCCGTATCATCAACACAGTGCTTGACCACAAGGGCAGCATCAACGCCGCCGACTTGCAGGAGCTGAAAGACACGATGCACCTTTTCGCCTTCGACCTGCTCGGACTGAAAAGCGAGAAAAACGCCAATAATGATGCCCGCGAAGCCGCTTATGGCAAGGTGGTAGATATGGTGCTCGATCTACGCGCCAAGGCTAAAGCCGACAAAGATTGGTCAACAAGCGACCGCATACGCGACGAGTTGGCCAAAGACGGTTTTGAAGTGAAAGACACGAAAGACGGTGTTACATGGAAACTGAACAAGTAATTAGGGTGTATAGATACCATATTATCTTGGTACAAGATGTAATGTAAGTGCTGTAAGCGCGCAATATTATCAGCCCAGCGCATCGCGCTGGGTATAAGACGTTCCCCTAAATGGAGCGCTGTAGGTGCGACAGAATCCCACAACCGATGCGATTTGCACTGAGAACGATTGCCGACCTTTCCCTGTACAAACCGTATCTGTGCCACGGACAAACGGCATCTGTACAGGGGGACAAATAGGGACTTATGAATCGTGACTTTACAACCCATAAAAGTTACAATCCCGAACTTTTTCTCTGCAAATACGTGAGTTCGGGATAAGGCTATCGGACTGTAAGCCCCGACGGAGCTTACCCGCATCCCCGAGGAGAGAGGACACCGAAGAGCAAAGTGGCCGCACGCTTGGAGGTAGAATGAAAAAAATAACAGAGTTCGGCACTCTGAAGATTAAAAGTTAAAGGAAGTATAGGAGTTCCGCACTCTGAAGCATAAACGTAAAAATACGTGAGTTCGGAATAAGGTTGCCGGACTGTCGCCTCTTTGGGGCGATTAGATAAGATTCTCTTATCCCGAACTCGCGTAAAGAATCATCACAAAAACGGGGTGAAAAGTTACCAATGGAAAACACCTTTTAAGGAGATATCGGCACAGGACAATCTACATCATCGGCAGAAAGAAGAAAATTGTCGTATTTCTTTTGCAGTACGGAAAAATATGTTTATCTTCGCCATGTGGTTTGTGGAAACGACACATGACGCTTCGTTACCGACCGGCAGCCGTTTGCAGCCGGAAACAGTGCGGAAAGGTGTTCCGCAACCCTATGATAAAATCTTAATACTCATATAAAAGCAAAACACTATGAAACATCTTTTACTTACTTCGGCCATGCTATTGACCATGTCTGTACAGTTGACGCATGCTACCGTACACTATGTGAAAGCCGGTGCGACAGGGGATGGCACCTCGTGGGCAACGGCATCGGGAAGCATCGACGACATGCTTGAGAAAGCCGTTTCCGGCGATGAGATATGGATTGCCACCGGCACTTACAAACCCGTGAAGCTCATCAATAGCAGCAAGAAAAACTCACGTGCCTTTACGCTGAAAGAGGGTGTATCGCTCTACGGTGGCTTTGCCGGTACGGAAACATCCAAGGCCGACCGAACATTTGCTGCATCGGGTAAGGCTTACGATTTTGAGCATGAGACCATCCTTAGCGGAGATGACGATGTGCCCGACGTGTGGGAACGCGCTCTGATGTATGCCTCCAACTATCGCTATGGGTGGCGTGTAGAGAAAGACCTCATACCCGGTACGGCCAATAACAGCAACCATATTCTCTACTCCAACGTGAAGTTTGAGAAAGCGACGGTCATCAACGGTTTCACGCTCAAGGGCGGTAACGCCATGGTGTGGAAAGTGAAGGCTGCCGGCGGGGCACTTTATGCCAAAGGCAATGTGCATTTGGCAGCCTGTAAAGTGTTGGAAAACAGTGCTTACTTCACCGTACAAAGTACCGGCAGTAGCGATACGCAAGGGGGTGCTGTGCGTCTCGAAGGTAGCGGAACGGCATCTATAGAGGACTGCTATTTCGCTCGTAACTTCAGCCATTCGAGTTTCGGCAATGGCCTGGGCGGTGCCGTCTATGCCATCAACGTGACGATAGCTCGCTGTGAGTTCGAACATTGCGTAGCACTCGATGCCGGCGGTGCCCTTGTGAATGTGGGCGGAACAGTGAGCCAATGCCGCTTCTCCGACTGTTATGCCTTTACCGGTGGAGCCGTATATAACCAAGGTACGATGACCGACAGCCATATCTTCGACTGTCGAGGCATTCATGGTGGCGGCCTCTTCAACACCGTGAAAGCCGAACGTGTGGTAGTGGCTGGCTGTCATGCCGACACCGAAGACTATGGCGCTACAGAAGGCGGCAAGGGCGGTGGCATCTACAATCAGGGTGGTGAGGTATTCGGTGTCGTGGTTTACAACAATCTCGCTTTCAAGGGTGGCGGAATCTTCGTCAGAGGCGGACGGATTACGAGTTGCACCGTGCAGCACAATGCCGGACGCAATACGAATGTGGATGCTGACCTTGACTATTTTGATGGGTCGAGCGAGGCCGACAATGTGGTGAACACCATCGCAGGTGCTGTAGGAGACACCAACTTCCACAACCCGACAAGTTTCTATGGCGTTGCTTCAAACGATACTCAGAAGGCAGCTATACGCACAGCTTCATGGGCACTTGTGGCAGGGTCATCGCTCGCAGGTAAGGGTTATGAAGCCTATACCACGGGCATCGCTGCTCCTTCAATGGCGGGCGAAGTGGTAAGCACTACCTACTATACGCTCGACGGAATGGTCACGCAACCGGTTCACGGTGGCGTTTATATCAAGAGAGACCGCCTTTCCAACGGGCACGTTATAACGAAAAAGCTTGTTATTAAATAATGTTGCGGGACTTGTCCCACCTGTCCGACCCACCGGCTGATACCGAGTGGGTCGGCTTTTGTATGCCCAAATCTCATGACCTGTTTAGTATAAAAGGGGATGCGTCCGAACTTCGACGCATCCCCTTTGCTGAACGGGTGGGCATATCCTTGGTACGCTGTAGTGCAACGTATGCCTATCTACAATGTGTTTTGATACAGAGAACTAAGCTGTTTTCTGGCGCACACCAAGCCGCGCTTCTACGACGTTGATAACATAGTCGCCTAATTTTTCGCATTCGTTGATGAGATCCATGTAGAGCGTTCCCATGCCGTAGGTGTATTTATGGTCGTTTACATCGTTGATATTCTGGCTTCGCAGCTGGTTGCGGTAGTTGTTGATTTCGTTCTCGATGTTGAACGAACGGTTGGCGTTCAGCTCCTCTCTGGGGGCAACAAACATAGCTTTCATTTGTGTGAGGGCATCGTCGGCCAATTCAAACATCTGTCCGATGTGGCGGTATTGCTCATCGGTGAAGTCTTCTTTGCCGCTCATCTTGCGATTGATAATGCGTGCGATGTTGTAGCAACTGTCGCCGATACTCTCTATCTCGGATATTTCGCGGAGCATGGCGCGTATTTTAGCCTTTGTCTCATCGCTTAAGTGAGCGTCGCTCACGTTGTCGAGATACTTGGCAATCTCTATTTCCATGTTGTCGGAAATGCTTTCGTACTTCTCTATGCGTGCGAAGAGTTTGGCAAAGGCTGCCTCATCCTTGGTCACGAGGAGGTCTCTAACCATGCCGAACATGCGGTGGATGCGTTCGCCGAATGAGCCGATCCCCTTCTGTGCTTCGAGTACGGAAAGCTCCGGAGTCTTCATGATACCGGCTTGGATGAAGCGTAGGCGGAAGTCTTCTTCGTCTTCGCTGCGGCGCGGTTTGATGAGCGCGCATACCAGCCTCTCCATCTGCGGGATAAACCAAATGAGTATCGCTGTGTTCGTAACGTTGAACAGCGTATGGAAAGCTGCCAAGATAATGGGCAGTTTTACGGCGAGTTGTGCCTGTGTGAGGCTATGGTCTTCGGGATTATATCCCACAAGGCAGCATACGGTATGCACGAACGGATAGAAAAGACACAGCACCCATACCACGCCGAAAACATTGAAGACCAAGTGGGCGAGGGCAGTCCGTCGGGCTTGGGTGTTGGCTCCGAGTGCCGCAAGATTGGCTGTGGCCGTGGTACCGATATTCTCTCCCATTACTAAAGCAATGCCTAAATAGATGGGCAATACGCCGGTGGAACAGAGCAGGATGGTGATAGCCATGACGGCGGCCGACGACTGCACCATACACGTAATAACGGTGCCTATCAGCAGGAAGATAATGATGGTGAGATAGCTGTTGGTATCGAAGGAACCGAAAAAGTGTAAGACATCGGGATTATCTTGGAGACGCAGTTCTTTACCCGCCGTGCTCAACAGCACCAGAGAGAAAAACATGAAGGAAAGACCGAAGAGGAAGTCGCCCACGTAGCGGAACTTGCGCGAGTAAATAAGCACGATACCTACGAGAAAGGCGGGGAAGACAAAGGTAGATAAGTCTACCGAATAGCCCAACGACATAATCCAAGCCGTGAGCGTGGTGCCGATGTTGGCACCCATGATGACGGAGATGGCCTGTGCAAGGGTCAGAAGACCGGCATTCACAAACGAAACCGTCATCACTGTGGTGGCCGACGACGACTGTACGGCACAGGTAATGAACGTGCCCGTCAGCATGCCTGTAAAGCGGTTGGTGGTCATAGCGCCGAGGATGTGGCGCAGTTGCGAACCCGCCATCTTCTGCAATGCTTCGCTCATGGCTTTCATTCCGTAGATAAGAAGAGCCAATGAGCCGACAATCTTGAAGAAGATGAGTAAATAGTCACTCGTAGTCATAATTCTGTCTATTGTAATACCTTATAGTTTGGGCTTCTCAAAGAAAATCTTTACCTTTACCGTCGCAAAACCGCTTAAATCGTAAAACGATGATGAAACAAACAGTACAAATACGTTGCAAAAATAATAAAAAAACTCTGAACGTAGCCATCGGAAGCACACTTTCTGACGTTTTTCAATTCACAAGACTTGAAATGAAACACGGACCGGTGAGTGCCAAGGTAAACAACAAAGTGGAAGGCATGCACTATCGGGTGTATCGTAATAAGGATATAGAGTTTCTCGACCTCACCTCACCATCGGGACTGCGTACCTATACACGCACGTTGTTCCTCGTGCTCTGCAAGGCCGTGCACGACCTCTATTCAGGTAGTGAGGTGGTGATAGACATACCCGTGTCTAACGGTTATTACTGCAATCTGAACCTCGGACATCCTGTGACCGATGTCGATGCCGACAAAATCCGCCGACGAATGCAGGAAATCGTGGATGCTCATCTGCCTTTGCGCCGCCACGAAACCACGACCGAAGAGGCTATCCGCATGTTCGAGACGGTGGGCGATATGCCAAAGGTGAAGCTCCTGCGCAGCATCGGGGCACTCTATACCGCCTACTACGACCTCGATGGATACAAGGATTACTACTATGGCTCTATGCTCACCAATACCTCGCAACTGCGACTATTTGGCCTCGAACGCTATTATGACGGTCTGCTGCTACGTATTCCGTCGGCCGACGATCCCTCGCGACTGGGCGACATCATACGGCAAGACAAGATGTTCGAAATATTTCAAGAACACCACCGATGGCAGAACATCCTCAACATGCGCACGGTAGGCGATTTCAACGAGGCGGTGCAAAAGGGGTGGACAACCGACCTCATCAACGTCTCGGAGGCATTGCAGGAGAAGAAAATAGCACGCATTGCCGATGACATTGCCGAACACAAGGACGTAAGAATGGTGCTCATTGCCGGCCCTTCCTCAAGTGGAAAGACCACGTTTTGCAAACGTCTCTCCGTGCAGTTGCTCACCAACGGCATACGCCCTGTACAGGTGTCGCTCGACAACTACTTCCTCAATCGCTCCGAAACTCCGAAAGATGCGAATGGAGAGCTGGACTACGAGAGCATTCATGCCCTGAACATCCCACTCATCAACGAACAGTTCAACGCCCTCTTCCGTGGCGAGGAGGTGGAGCTTCCCAAATACAATTTTCAAACAGGCCGGAGCGAAAAGAGCGGTAATCGGCTGCGGTTGGAGGCGCATAACCTACTCGTGGTGGAAGGCATCCACGCCCTGAACCCCATGCTCACAGACCGCATTGCCGATGACCATAAGTTTAAAATCTATACCTCGGCATTGACCACCATTCTGCTTGACGACCACAACTACATCCCCACCACCGATAACCGATTGCTGCGCCGCATCGTTCGCGACCACAAGTATCGCGCATGTTCGGCGCAAGAGACGATTCGCCGTTGGCCGAGCGTGAGAGCAGGTGAAAACAAGTGGATATTCCCCTATCAGGAAAACGCAGATGTGATGTTCAACACCGCCATGCTCTTTGAATTAGCCGTTATCAAAACGCAGGCCGAACCCCTGCTCGAACTCGTGCCGGAGAAGAGTGAAGAGTATTCAGAGGCCTACCGCCTGCACAAGTTCTTGCGATATTTCGCACCCATTCCCAACAAAACGTTGCCACCTACCTCGCTACTGCGAGAGTTTCTCGGCGGTTCGTCGTTTAAATATTGATCCTATAAAAACAGATAAAACTATGATGCAAGAAGATGATTTATGGAAAAGTCCCGAGTTCCAAGAAGGACTGGCTGCCTATGAAAGGGCAAAAGAACAGGACGACGGTAACTATCCCAATGCCGACATGTTAGGCTGTATCGCCGACTATTATGACGGTCTCGGCCGGACAGACGAGGCCATTGCCATTGCTGATCTCGCTCTCGACCTCTACCCGGGCGCAGGTGCTCCATTATACTTCAAAGGACGCGTGACACTCCATCACAACGACGCCCCCAAACAGGCCGAAACCTATTCTAACCAAATCGTCGACAAGAGCAGTATCAACTATCTGCTGCTGAAGTTGGACATTTTGTTGTACGAAAATAAAACCACCGAGGCGGAGACGTTCCTCAAGGAAGTCTACGACCGATTGCCCGACGACCAGCGCGATCCTTGTGCAGAGATGATTGCCTCTATGTATCTGAACTATGACCATACGCCCGAGGCAAAAGCGTGGCTGGCGCGTTCGAGCGAGAAGAAAGAACACAGTTATCGGCTTGAAGAATGTCGCATCGCCGAGAACGAAAAAGACTATGCACGAGCAGAGAAAATCATGCAGCAACTCATCGATGAGCAACCCTACAACGACGATTACTGGAACCGGCTCGGAACGATACAGATGCAAGCCGAAGCCTATGAGCGAGCCTTGGAGAGCAGCGAATATTCCCTTGCCATCAATCCCGCCAACGATGCGACACTGACTATGAAAGGCAAGGCTTTGGTAGAGCTGAAACGTTATGACGAGGCGCTCGACTTCTACCAACGTTATCAACAAAAGAACCCCGACGATATGAAGGGCGAACTTTCACTGGGCATCATACTCACCAACCTCGAACGCTATGACGAGGCTGTCATGCACTATCAGAAAGCGCAACGACTGGCAGAGGATACGGCGGAGGGACTTGACCAAATATACATCGGCATGGCGCAGGCTTTGTCGAAATTGCAGCGTGCCGATGAAGCCATGTCCTATATCGATAAGCTCGCCGAGTTAGATGAGGTGGAAGATACCGAAGTCTGCACCGAGCGCTTCCGCGTGATGCTCGAAACCCATTGGCCTGTAGAAGAAGTTGCGGCCTACATGGAGCAGGCATTGGGCACTTATCTCTTCGGGAAAAGCTGGCAGGGATGCTTCCTATTCTATCTCTTTGGCAAGACGGCATACGAATGTCATAACTATGCTTTGTGCTATGGGCTCTTTCAGCGCATGTCGATGCTTACCGACAAAATCCCTAAATGGTATTTGGGCTTTTCCTATTATGCGATCTGCAGCAAGTTGATGAAGTCCGAAGACGAGTTTAAAAAGGCGTTACGACTTGCCTGTAGGATGAATCCCGCAGAGGCGAAAGAGGTGTTAGGTGATAGATTTCCCGACGATGTGCCGCCCGAATTATATTACGACTATTATTTGGAATGGGAAAAACAGAATGGGGAATACTCAGAAGAAGACGACGAGTGAGCCGATTTGGGGCTTAATATGACTTGTATCGCACTTTGGGAGATTCTTTGTGTGTACTTTCCAAATCGAAGTGTAAAAACTGCGTTTGTTTTTCAAGGGAAAATATGAAAAACACCGTGGGTTTGCTTTGTGGTCGGGGCTTTCAGCCCCTTATCGACGATGTTCCCTGAGTGTTTTTTCATAGTCGTCTTTTAACAGCAGAGACTGTTTGCACTTTTTAGTGGAACTTATGGTGGGAATATTTTTCCATGCGAATACGGTATAATTCAAAAACTTATCGTATTTTTGCATTTCGTTAGTATCGTTGTGGAATGGGTGAGGGAATAGAGAAAACCATCAATATTGAGGAGATATTGCACCGTAAGATGGGCGGGAAAGTTCGTTGGGTGCCCTCTCCGTTGATTGCTTGGTTGAAACGAATCGTGCATGAAGACGAGGTGAATGCTTTTCTTAACGAGAGCCGGAACCTAACCGGAGTAGATTGGTTGGAAGCTTGTGTGCACTATTTGGGTATGACACTTGATGTAAGAGGTAGGGAGAATCTGCCTCCAAAGGAAGACGGATGTCTTTATACCTTTGTGTCGAATCATCCGTTGGGCGGTGTAGATGGTGTGGCGTTGGGCTTTCTCATCGGTCGCCACTATGATGGACACTTCCGCTATCTGGTCAACGACCTATTGATGAATCTACCCGGACTTGCTCCGCTTTGCATTCCCATCAATACGACAGGCAGCAAGAGCCGTAACTTTCCCTCCGTGGTAGAGGCAGGTTTTGCAGACAATCATCATATACTGATGTTTCCCGCGGGACTGTGTTCTCGCAAAATAGGGAGAGAGATACGGGATTTGCCATGGAAGAAGACGTTTATCACCAAGAGTATAGAGACCCATCGTGACGTCGTGCCCATACGCTTCAGCGGACGGAACTCAGCGTTCTTCTATCGTTTGGCCAACATCTGCAAGGCTTTAGGCATCAAATTCAATATCGCTATGCTGTTTTTAGTTGATGAAATGTACAAGAACCGCAACCAAACGTTTAGCGTATCCATAGGGAACCCCATTCCCTGGCAGACATTCGATAAGTCTAAAACCCCCGTAGAATGGGCGGCTTACGTGCAGAAAAGAGTGTATGAACTATAAGAAATGCCCCATAAGAACCATAGAGAACGAGAACTGCCAAGCCCGAAAACCACGGCACTCGACCTGTGAATATTGATTTGCAAATCTACAAGATGGAAGAAGAAATTATCCGGCCTGTCAGCAGAGAATTGCTCAAAAACGAGCTGACACCGGCACATCAGCTCCGCATGACCAATAAAAGTCATAACGAGATTTATATCATCACTGCCCAAACAGCTCCACACGTGATGGAAGAAATCGGCAGATTGCGCGAGATAGCGTTCAGAAATGCCGGAGGAGGAACGGGCAAGAGCATGGATGTCGATGAGTTCGATACCATGGAGGGTGGCTATAAGCAGCTCATCGTATGGAACCCCGAGGCAGAGGAAATTATCGGTGGATATAGGTATATGTTGGGAGCAGATTGGAAATTGGATGCCACAGGCCAGCCCATGTTGGCAACCAGCCATATGTTTCATTTCTCAAAGAAGTTTCTCGACGAATATATGATGCAGACGGCAGAGCTTGGCCGGTCGTTTGTCTCACTCGAATATCAAAGTATCCGTAAGGGCAGCAAGAGCATTTTCGCGCTCGATAACTTATGGGACGGGCTCGGTGCACTCACCGTTATCAATCCCAATGTAAAGTATTTCTTTGGAAAGATGACCATGTATCCTTCGTATATACGCAGGGGACGCGACATGATACTCTATTTCTTAAAGAAGCATTTTGATGATAAGGAACACTTGATTATACCCATTAAACCCCTCGAATTGGAGACCGATGTGCGCGAGCTGCAAGCACTGTTCTGTAAAGACGACTTCAGAGAAGACTATAAAATATTGAATACAGAGATAAGAAAGTTGGGGTATAATATCCCTCCGCTGGTGAATGCCTACATGGGACTCAGCCCTACGATGAAGCTTTTCGGAACTGCTATTAACAATGGCTTCGGCGATGTGGAGGAAACCGGCATACTGATAGCGGTAGACGAGATTCTGGAGGAAAAGAGAGTACGCCATATCGACAGCTTTATTCGGGCACACCGAGAATCTTTAGAATTGACGAGCGGAGCTAACAATGTGATTTATAAAGAGCGGGACGCATAGGTTACGGCAACAGATAAAAGCATGGAACCGTGGACAAAAGCATTACTTGACGAGCGAAAACCGATGATAAAGAGATGGATAAGCGGATGGAAAATTCTGTTTGCAGTGAATCTTCTTCTTTGGATGTCTGCATGGGTGAGCAGTATGTTAGGTGCTTTCTTGATGGCTGTCATATGGATGTATGGTACTATCTGCATGGCTTTATTGGAGTTTGTCACGGCCTTGTTGGCCTTTTTCTCCGGTTATCGTCGGTTAGGCTGGCTCATCTTTGCCCTCACACTCTTATTGCTCTCTTTAGAATACGGAATCTTCTTTATTCCCGGGAATTGAAGAAAAGTATGTAATAGGGATATAGGGAGTAGTAAGAAAAAGAGACTTGATACGCGTGGTTAAAAAATAAATATTTGTGGCTTTTTCACCTAATTATATTAGGTAGTTACGTTAAATATCCGTACTTTTGCATTTACATTGCCGAGAGGCGAAGCATGAAAATAATTAAGATAAATAAATAAAACCAAAGACATCAAAGATGAAAATTACATTTGAGAATCCCGACAAAATCAACGGTTTGATGACCATTACCATTGAAGAAGCTGATTTCAAAGATAGCGTTGCTAAGCAACTGAAAGACTATGCGAAGAAAGCAAATATAGCGGGTTTCCGTCCAGGGCAGGTGCCGGTAGGAATGATTCAGCGACAATACGGCGCTTCTATTAAAGCCGATGTTATCAATAACCTATTGGGTAAAGCTCTCAATGACTACATCAAAGAAAACAATATCAATATGCTGGGTAATCCGTTGCCCAACGAGAACCAAAAGCCGGTAGAACTTGAAAAGGATGCACCCTATACTTTTGTCTTTGATATTGCTGTGGCTCCTGAATTCAAAGCAGAACTGACCGGTCGCGATAAGGTGCCTTATTACGAGATTAACGTAGACGATGAAATGATAGACTCGCAGGTAAATATGTTTGCCTCGCGTGCCGGCAACTACGAAAAGGTGGACGCGTATGAGGAAAACGATATGTTGAAAGGCGAACTTCAACAACTCGATAAAAACGGAACCCCGATGGAAGGCGGTATTAAGGTGGAAGGTGCCATCATGATGCCTCATTATATAAAAGTAGACAAACAACGTAAACTTTTTGCAAAGGCCAAGGTGGGTGACGTGATCACATTCAATCCGCGCAAGGCTTATCCGGAGAACGATACTGAACTCGCTGGCTTATTGAAAATAGACCGTGAGATTGCCAAGGACGTTGTCTCAGATTTCAGCTATAAAATAGCAGAGATTACACGCTTCAAGAAGCACGAGGTGAATCAGGAATTGTTTGATCAAGTGTATGGAAACGGAACAGTAAAAGACGAAAAGCAGTTCCGCGAAATGATTGCCGGCGGTCTGAAAGGGCAGTTGCAGATAGACTCCGACTTCCGATTCCTGCAAGATGTACGCAAACATATGGAGAAGAAAGTCGGCAAACTTGTCTATCCCGATGCTTTGATGAAGCGTATCATGCTATCAAATAATAAAGATAAGGACGAAAAATTCGTGGAAGAGAACTACGAGGGTAGTATTAAAGAGCTGACATGGAGGCTTATCAAAGGACGATTGGTAGAAGCGCAGAAGATAAAGATAGAAGACAGCGACGTAAAAGAAGCAGCCAAGGAAGCAGCACGCATGCAGTTCGCACAGTACGGCATGTCGAACGTCCCCGAGGAATATCTGGCCAACTATGCTTCAGAAATGCTGAAGAAGCAGGAGAATGTCGACGGCTTGATAGACCGAGCTATAGATGTGAAACTCACGACAGCCCTGAAGGCAGTAGTTAAACTGAATACACAGACCGTATCTATGGAGGAATTTAATAAGCTCGCACGGTAATGATTGTTTTTTAAGAAAAAACATCTATAATCAAGAGGTTATCGACTTTTTTTATTAACTTTGTTGTTCAAACATGTAATAAGAGGGTCGATAACCTCTCTTTTTATGCAATAAAAGGAATGAAAAGAATGAATGATTTTAGGAAATATGCTACAGGTCATCTTGGTATGAATGGGCAAGCGTTGGATGATGTCATGAAGGCTCAGGCGAGTTATCTGAATCCTTATATTCTGGAAGAGCGTCAATTGAACGTAACCCAGTTGGATGTCTTCTCCCGCCTGATGATGGATCGCATCATCTTTTTAGGTACGGAGATAGACGACTATACGGCCAATACCCTTCAAGCCCAGCTACTTTATCTCGACTCGGTAGACTCAGGAAAAGATATTTCCATATACATCAACTCCCCGGGAGGGAGTGTCACGGCAGGACTTGGTATCTATGATACCATGCAATTCATTACCAGCGATGTGGCAACTATCTGTACGGGGATGGCCGCCTCTATGGCCGCTGTCTTGCTCGTTGCAGGCCAGGAAGGCAAGCGTAGCGCTCTTACTCATAGCCGTGTAATGATTCACCAGCCGTTGGGCGGTGTACAAGGACAGGCTTCTGATATAGAGATTGAGGCCAAAGAGATACAAAAGTTCAAGAAAGAGCTGTATACAATCATATCCGAACACTCACATACGCCTTTCGAGAAGGTATGGCAAGACTCTGACCGTAACTATTGGATGAATGCTGAAGAAGCAAAAGAGTACGGCATGATAGACGCTGTGCTCAAACGAAAGCAGTAATAGAAAAGGAGAGAAATGAAGAAAGTTTGCAACTTCTGCGGGCGTGAAGAGAAAGAGGTGAGGCTGCTGATAACCGGCCTTCATGGTTTTATCTGCGATGAATGTGCCACACAGGCCTATCATATCGTGCAATCGGCAGGTCTCGATGATACAGGGAATGCCCATTCAAGTAAGATAGCATTTAAGCTCAAGGACGTACCGAAGCCTAAGGAAATCAAGAAATACCTCGATGACTATGTGATTGGGCAGGATGAGGCCAAGCGTTATCTCTCCGTATCCGTGTACAACCACTATAAACGTTTGCAGCAGCCTGCCGACGACAAAGGCGTAGAGATAGAGAAAAGCAATATCATCATGGTAGGAAGCACGGGCACGGGAAAGACTCTTCTTGCCCGTACCATTGCCCGCTTACTCAAGGTTCCTTTCACAATCGTCGACGCTACAGTGTTTACCGAAGCCGGATATGTGGGCGAAGATGTGGAGAGTATCTTGTCGCGTCTGTTACAAGTAGCCGACTATGATGTGGCAGCGGCCGAATGCGGAATTGTCTTTATCGATGAAATCGACAAGATAGCTCGTAAGAGCGATAACCCAAGCATTACCCGCGATGTGAGCGGAGAAGGCGTTCAGCAGGGACTGTTGAAACTACTTGAAGGTACAATGGTAAATGTTCCGCCCAAGGGAGGACGCAAACACCCTGACCAAGATTATATACATGTTGATACACGCAATATCCTTTTCATCTGCGGAGGGGCGTTCGATGGTATCGAACGAAAGATTGCACAACGCATGAATACACATGTTGTAGGGTATAACTCGGTACAGAATGTGCGTCATATTGATAAGACCGACCTCATGAAGTACATTCTTCCGCAGGACTTGAAGTCATTTGGACTGATACCCGAAATCATCGGCCGTCTGCCTGTGCTCACCTATCTTAATCCGTTGGATAGGGAAGCTTTGCGCAATATCCTCGTAACGCCGAAGAATTCTATCATCAAACAGTATGTGAAGCTGTTCCAAATGGATGGAATAGAACTTACTTTCGACAACGAAGTGCTTGATTTCATTGTAGACAAAGCTATGGAATACAAGCTTGGTGCCCGTGGGCTCAGGTCTATTGTGGAGGCTATTATGATGAATGCCATGTATGAAGTACCCTCCAAACGGTTGAAGCAGTTTAAGGTAACGCCGGACTATGCCCGTGCACAACTTGATAAATCACATCTGCAAAAGATGGAGGCCACAGGGTAGGTCTTCATGCTTTTATCGCTCATGTCTTGCTGTTCATCTCACAAAAGAGAATGGCAGTAAGATGCTACCAAAGGGTTTTGCCCCCGAATGCTCACCTTGAAAATCTAAACTCATGCCCCTTTTATGGCAAGAAAGGAAATGAATCTTACGGGAAAACTAAAACAGTATTTCGGCTTTGATAAGTTCAAAGGCGACCAAGAAGCCATTATCCGGAACCTGTTGGATGGGAATGATACTTTCGTTCTCATGCCCACCGGTGGCGGGAAATCACTCTGCTATCAGCTACCTTCACTGATTATGGACGGGATGGCCATTGTCATCTCTCCCCTTATCGCGTTGATGAAAAACCAAGTCGATGTTATCAACGGTATAAGCGAAGAAGAAGGCGTAGCCCATTATCTGAACTCTTCGCTCAACAAGGCATCCATCGACCATGTGAAAGCCGATATCCTTTGCGGCAAGACCAAACTGCTATATGTTGCCCCCGAATCCCTGACCAAAGAGGAGTATGTGAGCTTCCTCAAGGGGGTGAAGATTTCTTTCTATGCCATTGATGAGGCGCACTGTATATCGGAATGGGGGCACGACTTCCGACCCGAATATCGGCGTATCCGCCCTCTTATCAATGAGATTGGTATTGCGCCCGTTATTGCTTTGACGGCTACAGCTACCGATAAGGTGCGTACAGACATCAAGAAAAACTTAGGTATTGCCGATGCAAAGGAATTTAAAAGCTCTTTCAATAGGCCTAATCTCTACTACGAAGTGCGGGCGAAAACCCAAGATATCGACAAGCAAATCATCAAGTTCATCAGACAGCACCAAGGCAAAAGCGGCATCGTGTATTGCCTTTCACGGAAGACGGTTGAAGAACTTGCAGCAGTGCTTTGTGCCAACGATATCAAAGCAGCCCCCTACCATGCAGGACTCGATTCGGCCAAACGGTCGCAGACCCAAGATGCTTTCCTCATGGAACGGATTGATGTTATCGTGGCTACCATCGCCTTTGGTATGGGCATCGACAAACCCGATGTACGTTTCGTTATCCATTACGACATCCCCAAGAGCCTCGAAGGTTATTATCAAGAGACAGGACGTGCTGGACGCGATGGCGGAGAGGGACTTTGTATCACGTTCTATTCCAATAACGATCTGCGCAAATTAGAGAAATTTATGGAAGGAAAGCCGGTGGCCGAGCAAGACATTGGCCGACAACTCCTGCAAGAAACGGCCGCCTATGCTGAATCTTCCGTCTGTCGAAGGAAGATGTTGTTGCATTATTTCGGCGAAACATATGAGAAGGCCAACTGCGGCAACTGCGACAATTGTCTGCACCCTAAGACCAAAATAGAAGGCATGAATGCACTCCTCATCGTGCTTTGTGCCATTGCAGCCATCAAAGAAAACTTTCGTACCGACTATGTGATAGACTTTGTGACAGGTCGTCCTACCGACGACATCGTTTCCCATAAGCATAACGAATTAGAAGAATTCGGTGCCGGAGAAGATGAAGACCCGCATATTTGGAATCCCGTTATCCGACAAGCCCTCATTGCCGGTTACCTTAAGAAAGACGTAGAAAATTATGGATTGCTCAAACTCACGGCATCCGGCAAAAAGTTTATCAAGTCTCCGCAATCGTTCATGATAGTAGAAGACAAAGACTTCAGTGAGGAAGATGAAAGTGACAGAGGCGAGGCACGTACCGTAGCCCTCGACCCTGCTCTGTACGCCATGCTCAAAGACCTGCGCAAGACTACGGCCGAGAAGTTAGGCGTCCCTCCCTATGTGGTATTCCAAGACGTATCGCTCGAGCAGATGGCCACCATGTATCCCGTCAATCTCGCCGAACTGCAAAACATCCAAGGCGTGGGTGCCGGCAAAGCAAAACGCTATGGCGAGCCATTCTGTCGCCTGATTGCCGACCATTGCAAGGAGAACGATATCGAGCGTCCCGAGGAACTGCGCGTACGCACAGTCGCAAAGAAGTCGATACAAAAGGTGAAGATTATTCAAGCCATCGACCGTCAAATAGCCCTCGACGATATCGCTACTGCCGAGGGAATAGACTTCGACGACCTGCTGAACGAGGTCGAAGCCATCGTCTACAGCGGAACGAAGCTCAACATCGACTACTTCCTTGACGACGTGCTGGACGAAGAACACGTGGAGGATATCTATAGCTACTTCAGCGAGAGTGATACCGACGACCTCGAGACCGCCATGCAAGAGCTGGGCGACGACTATTCCGAGACAGAAATAAGGCTTGTTCGTATTAAGTTCCTCTCCGAAATGGCCAACTAAACCATACCTTGTTCTCTATAGATGCATCTAAAAATAAAGCGCATTCTTCACGTTGACATATCCTTTTTTATCTTCCATCCTTTGTGTTTTTATGTAGTTCATTATCATAGTAAATAGAGAGCTCTGCAAAACCATTCTACAGCCTCTCTATTTTTACCTATCAATACATTAGAAGTAATAGAGATGTGGGATTTAGGTAACAGCGGTTGATAAAGCCGTGTTTTATATCGCTTCCTCCTTTCGGAGCCAAGATTTTCGTAGACTTCTTACCCCAAAACAACGAAAAAGGGGTTGATTATCAACCCCTTTACATCGTCTTAGTCGGGATTACTGGAAATACGAAATCCAAAAGTATATCGGTATCGTGTTGATAATCAATAGGGCATGTTTGTGAATCGTTGTAGTCTTCGCCGACTTTTCGCCGACTGAAGACCTTATGAAATTATCAGACAGTCAAATATTTGGGTGATTATTTTATTTAAAAACATCATTAATAAAGCTGTATTTTCGCTCTTTCTACTTTTTCGGATACATCTTTATTATCCTGCATTTGCCACTTTTTTAGAAGGCTTATCAGACAAGTCCTGCACAAGCCTTTTCGTTAGTCGATCAATCGTTTTCTGCTGGTTCTCTATGGTTCTCTGTTGTGATTCTATTATATGATAAACGTTTTTTTCTTCCGATTTTGCCACGCTTGATTGGCCCATTACAAGCCAGTTCGCATCAACCCAATCAAAATTTTCTATGATTTTTACGATAAGATCGTAACTTGGATTGTTCCTCCCTGAAAGCAGATTGTTGGCGGTTGTCCAGGGTATATCTAACTTTCGCGCAAAGGTCGCGACGCTGTGTCCCTCTTTCTCTATAATTTGAAGGATTCTTTCTGTTACATTTTCTTTATCTTCCATATGCATTTCTTGAATAGGTTAAAATAAATAGTCGAAATAATCACTCAAATATTTGTTTATATCAAATAAAAGTTGCATCTTTGCATCGCGTAACATATTTTTCGCTACGAAAATAATGAAAACATTTGAAGTAGCAATGAAAACATTAAAAAAGATTAGATTATGGAATTTAAAGAGTTTGTGAATTCTTTGCCCAATCAAAGAAACGAGGTCATTTCACAGTTGGCTATTCTTTGCAGGGTGTCAAGTACGACCGTCTACAGATGGTTGCGTGGGGATTTTATTCCTGATCCGCTCAAGCGTAAGGTCATTGCCGATTATCTGCAGAAGTCGGAAAAGGAGTTGTGGCCCAATGTATGAAGAGTGCAGGAACTGTAAGTTCCATCGAAATTGTATCAACGGACTGTACTGTTTGAAACTAAAAGAGTATGTTCAGTACTGTCAAGAAAAAAAATGTGAAACCCAAACAAAAAGACTATGAAAGTTAAAGATTTTGAAAGGGCGATAGATGCACTCTGTGCTGATATCACCATTGACGAGATGAAATTGCGATATTCTGATGTCAGGCAGGTCAATGCCCATACGAACACTCAGTTGATTGTATGGGATGAATACGGTCGGGCATTCTCTGCCAGTAAGGATAGTGAGCGTGAAATGTTCCTTACAGAGGGAGAAGAGGGCAACATCATTGGAATGTCCGGCCGTGCCGTGGAGAGAGATAAAAGTTTTGACCTTAAATTCGAGTAATCATGACCAGCATCAGAAAAGTAAGAAAGGCCTTTAAGCGCAAGAATGGTATCAAAAGTTTTAACATCTGTTTCAAAGATAAAAAAGGAGGGAAAATACACTTTACACCGACAATGAAAAAGCTACTCAGGCAGAATGTGGCGGAATCTTTCAAAACAAATTTTGCTGCGCGGAATGTTCATTGACAAGGATAGCTGGGGCAAATTCTCTATTAACGATTTAAGTGAAAGAGATCTTCGGTTTATATACGAGGCCCTGAAAGTATATGCTCAATGCAATATGGGACATATACACCCTGAAGACAGTGTAAGGATGTTCGTTTTTGACAATGAGTTTAATGGTCTAATACAACATGAGTAATAAAGGCAACAACAAGAGATGGACCGTCGAGGACGCAGAATATGTTAGGCAACATCTTGGTAAGGTCTCACTTGCGGATATGGCCGCGCATTTGGATCGTAGTTCAATGTCTGTCAGACTCTACATACTACGGAATCGTCTAACTGTTGGTCGTACGGTGAAACGTAATCTTCTGTTTGCAATGCTCAAAATAAAATTTAGGCATCCCGAGGACTTCAGCCCAACAAGGACATTTTATAAAGAAACAGGAATCGGACAGCGCAGATATTGGGATCTTTACTTCGGTCGAAAAGCAATCACAGACAAGGAGTATGCAGTCGTGGCAGAATACCTGGGAGTAACAATACAGGAGGCAGTCGAATCACGCCAATTGGAATTATTTGAGGAAGAGGAAAAATAACATGATTGATAAATTATTCATCGAGAAGGTTAAGTCGGCTCTTAACATCGTGAATGTGGTGGAGTCCTTCACGCACTTGCACAAGGCGGGCGTGAACTACAAGGGTGTCTGTCCATTTCATGATGATCATACCCCCTCGATGGTGGTAAGTCCGTCAAGACAGACCTATCATTGTTTTGTCTGTGGCGCAAGTGGTGATGTTATCTCGTTTGTGCAAAATTACCTGAATTTAACCTTTATAGAGGCTCTACGTTGGTGCGCTGGTCAGGCAGGTCTTGATTTCCCGGAAAAAGAAATGAGTCCGGAGGAGGAAGCACGCTATAAAGAGAGGGAGGCGCAGCATATCGCTATCGATGCCGCAGCCAAGTTCTTCCAGAAGAACCTGTCACAGGCTGAGTCTTTCCTTGTCTCCCGAGGATATGCCTTAACTGATAAGGCTCTCGCAGACTTCGGCGTAGGCTATGCCCCTGTGGGGAACTTGGCTATGAACGAACTCACCAAGGCTGGCTATTCATTACAACGGCTCCAAGAGGTAGATGTCGTTGGCAGCAATGAGGGACGGACCTATGACAGGTTCCGAGACAGACTGATGTTTCCATTTTATGACATACAGGGACACATTATCGGTTTTTCCGGGCGCATCATCACCCCGAGAGAGGGCGTCGGCAAGTATGTGAACACAGGCGAGACCCCGCTGTTCACCAAGGGCAAGCACATTTTCGGACTCTATCAGGCACGGAAGGCTATCGGCAAGCAGGGATTTGCCTATCTGGTAGAGGGGCAGTTTGATGTGATGTCGCTGTACAAGATGGGGGTGGAAAATGTCATCGGTGGCAGTGGAACGGCATTCACGGATGACCAGGTGAAGCTGCTGCTGCGCTTCACGGACTATGTAGTCATGGTATATGATGCAGATGCTGCCGGTGTTAAGGCCTCACTGAAAAACTGCGAGCTGCTGTTGAAAGCCGGGGCAAAGGTAAAGTGCATCCGCCTGCCGAAAGGAACCGACCCCGACGAATTTGCAAAAGCCAATGTCAGCCGGACACAGGACAAATTGAAGGAGCTGACAGAAACTTTCCCAAAAGCGCTGAAAAGAATGTTGATTCCGCATGGCTGTAAAGACGAGACCACCATCAGCGACGGTCTGAACACCATCTGTTCGCTCGTTGCATGCGTAGGTGATGCCGGTCTCCGACTGGAGTATGTCAAGTCGGTAGCTGCTGATTTCAAGAGCAAAATAGGAATCGTCGATGACAAGGTGCGCAACATCCGTTTGAAAATACAGGAAGCCCTGCCGAAAACAAAGACACAGGCCGGGCTATTCGGTGTCGATGCGCTGAAAGAAAATATAGAGAGTGACCGCCCGGGCATACTGACCTCCGTCATGCAGGATTTCCTCGATGGATACGGTGAGGAGCCTATCGTATATATAGCAGGTCGCCCGTCAAGCAACGACATCCAGGAACTTCGCAGGGTCTATTGTTATTTTGTGTCTTCGGAGAGTGGCTGTGCCATCAACAACGACGGTGAGGAAAACGACTATCTGCACACATTGGCGGAGATGTTCCGTTCGGGCATCAACATACAGATGACCTACAACGACTCCACAGGCTCTTTCGTGGATTATTACATCGGTCTGCACGGCAGATTCTTGGAGAACTATTCGGGCGACCGTGTTCCTCTCATCTCAAGATGTATTGAACTGACCTCTTACGCAGAGGATACTGTCGTAACGGTCAACCGTAACCATTACTGCTCAGTATTGAAACTGACCAAGGGACAGTTCGACGAGATCCGCAAGCCGTTCGTGCAGAAACGGAAGTCTGCTATGAAGGTAAGTATGCAGACCGACAATCTCGATGACGAGGATTTCGATGTAAACGAGCCGCCTGACTATGTGCAGGAGAATGAGGAGTACCACCGCATGTGGAAGGAATGTGGCTATTACCCCCGGCTCAACAAGAAGAGCGAACCCGTCTGTTATATGTTCCGCAACAAGAACGGCAACGGCATGACGCAGGTCGCCGATTTCTTCATGACGCCCCTGCTACACATCTTCTCTGATGACTTCGAACAGAACAAGCGTGTGCTGCGCATTAACCGCCGCTACTACGACACGCCCATCTACATAGAAATCCCTTCAAAGGCTCTGCTGAAGATGTCATCGATAGAAGAAGTGCTCATCAATTACGAGGCGGTGAATTTCAACGGCGAAGAATGGCAGTGGAAAGCCATCAAGACCTATATGAGCCGTCACTTTGTGATGTGTTCGGAGATTAAGACATACGGCAACCAGCAGAGTGAAGGAATGAGCCGCAAGGGCGATGAACAGTTTTTTGCATTTGCAAACGGAATCTTCCACAGAGTGGACGGGCAATGGAGGTTTGAGCCGGTTAACGAACTGGGTGTTGTTACACACAATAAGAACAACTACTATCTGCCTGCCTTTTCGACAATTTACGCCGGCAGCGGCAAGCAATCCGACAAATACGAACTCATCAGTCAGCTCGTCTACAAGGAAGTCCCGGCCGAAAAAAAGGTAACCTTTGAGAAATGGGTTGGGCTAATGGACCAAGTTTACAAAATCAATGACAACGGCAAATGGGCAATTATATTCGCTATCATGTGCGCCTTCAGAAGCAACATCCACTGCATCGACCGTCTCTTCACTGCTCCATTCTTCATGGGCCCGATGTCCTCGGGTAAAACACAAATAGCCATTTCTATTCGCTCCCTCTTCGTCTCGCCAAACATTCCCATTTTCAACCTTAATACAGGTACTGATGCTGCCATGGCCACCATGATGGGTATGTTTAAGGATGTACCGGTGGTGCTCGATGAGTACAACAATAAGGATATCAGTGACAATAAGTTCCAGGCTTTAAAAGGTATTGTCTATGATGGCGATGGCAAACAGAAGCGCAAAGGTACATCTGGCAAAGAAATCGAAAACGACAAGGTTTTCGCACCGGTGATTATCTGCGGACAGGAAACACCACAGCGTGATGACAACGCCTTGATGAGCCGTGTCATTGTCTGCGAAGTACCCAAACCCCGAAATCGCACACAGGATGAAGTTCGTATCTTCGAGGAGTTGAAAAATATAGAAGACCCCAATAAAATAGGTCTATCAAATGTGCTCCTGCAGATATTGGAACTTCGCCCTTTGTTTATGGATCATTTTCGACAACTCAAGCAAGAGGCGTATAATGAACTCAAACAGGACGTTATCAACTCTGGTGAGATGGACAGATTAATGAAAACAGCTTCTCTCTTCCTCGGCACGGTGAAGTTAATAGAGCGATATTCCAATCTGCGTCTGCCATTTACATACGACGACTTTTTTAAGATAGCTCAGGAGAAGATAAGATTTCAACTTTCTCTGATTCGCAGTACGGACAAACTGGCCATGTTCTTCACGGCTGTCAACAACATGATTGACACCAAGCAGGTCACCGAAGGCCGCGAGTTCCTTATCGAGCAGCCCAAAAAGGTTACAGGCAAGGATTCCCGAGGCGACTCGCACACCTTTACTTTTGAGCCAGGTACGAATGTCATGTTCCTGCGCATGAGTGCCGTATTCAGCATTTTCGACCGCAGTGGCTACAACAGTGAGGGTAGCACGCTCTCGACCTTGGAGCAGAACCTGCGAAGCCACCCATCCTATATCGGAACCGTACCTTCCCGTCGCTTCACGTGGGAGGAGACCATCGAGGTTCCGAGAAACGATGACCAGGAGACAATGGTCAAGATACGCAAGCCGAAGAGTACATCGACCAGCGCAATCATCATCGACTACGATAAGTTCAAAGAATTGTACAATATCGATTTCCGTAGAACTTATATTGAAGAACCGAACCCGGAGAAAGAACAGGATGTGCAACCGATGAGCGCCAACACAATCGCAAACCAAGATCTTCCTTTTAATCCGATGAGTGAGGGTAGTGACGAACCGTTTTAGACAAAAGAGAAATCTAAAAAACTGACAAATTATGTATGTAGCATTTGAATTCCAAGTCGAAAACACCTCGGATGGGTATGTCGTGAGTGCTTTCGTCTGTGAACCGCCAAGCACTTACAGAACATGGAAACCGCTCCGCAATTTCGGAGATAGGCAAAGTGATGCGATTATCTTCAAAAATGAAGATTGTCCTAAACTGAATGAGATTAGCTTAAAAGTTCTCATTAGAGACTACTGCAAAGACGTGAAATATATCAGAGTAGGCAGCAGGGAATTTGTTAAACAGAAAAACGATTAAGAATATGAGAATAAGAAAAATATTGATTTTTATAAGCTTGGCACTTGTGCTGCTTGGCTGCGAAAACAAACTTTTCAAAGGTTTTTTAGTATACAAGGAATATACGCCTGGACACATGGACGACACAGAGCCAATAGTTGTACAAGAGGCAACGTTCGTTCCCGTTCGCCCCGTTATTGTCCCACATAGGCATGTCCCCCAATATGTACCATCAAGTTGGATATTCTATGTCGCCAACAAGGACGAAGTAAGGCGGTTTGATGTTGATAGCCTTACATACACACGACATAAGGTCGGAGAAAGAATAGTTATGGATTTTAAATGACAAGAATATGGAAAGGAAAACATACGTAATCACATTATCAAGGTGTTTCCCCGTCAAGCATAGCAAGGCGGGAGAACCGACGCTGTTTCGTGAAGCTTTTTATGCAGGTCTGATTTTTAACAGAAGTTCAGAATGTATCTATGTGCGCCCAAAACTGCATACTATCCGCGCTAACTATCCATTATGGGAGAAGCACATCAAGGAGGTGCAGGCTGGTAATGCTGTGTTATCTGTCCGGCAGTGGACGGGCAGGCCGTATCGCAGCAAACAAGTAGAAATAGCACGTCTGACGGCTAAAGACGGAGTGGGAATACAGAAACTGTCATTTGACAAGGACAAAGACGGGGTGTCATCGTTTAAGTTCTTTGATATAGATGGGAGGTGCTTCGACAGGAAAACTCTTGCTAATAATAACGGTCTATCGCTTGAAGATTGGGAGGAATGGTTACGAGGTTACGACCTCTCAAAGCCTCTTGCGATTATTCACTTTACGAAATTTAGATACTGATATGAAAAAAATATTAGATGCTTGCTGCGGGAGGAGCAATCCATTGGGTATGTTTCATGAAGGGCTGATGTAATTTCGAATATAAAATCTATGTTACCAAGAGTATATACCCCCCCAATTTAACTATGTAAAGGTACTAAAAAAATCCGATATTACCAAATAAAAATCATATTATTTTACCTTTAAAAAGGTATATATTTTCCTCAAGTAGAGCCGTGCCAGTTCGGATGAATAGGTACGGCTCATTTCATTTCAAATTGGACGGAGGCAGGCGTAAAATCCCCCGTACCCCCTAAATTTTCAAGAAAGCAAGGAAAACACGACTTTTGAAAAATAATTTTCAGAAAAACACTATCCTACAATCCTACAATCCTACAAATTGAATTTTCTTTTCAAACTATATTTTATATAACTATCTATATATCATATAATTATATTGTTTTATTAATGAAGGTAAGTTTGTAGGATTGCTTGTAGGTTTGTAGGACGATGTAGGAAATAGATTTTTTTGTAGGAAATGGTTTTTTCGGAATCCCATCCTACAAATTTGCGCTTTTCAGGTCGTTGTAGGACGGTATTGGTTCACGTTTTTGAGTGAAATAATGCAATTTTTATTTGATTAATTTTGCGTAAGTCTTTGATATTTAGTATTTTTGCATAAGCGCCCTCTACGTTTTGTAGGATTGTAGGACGGTAGGACGCAAAAAAAAGTAAAACTGCTATGCACAAAGAAAAAAGAGCCCTCAAAAAAAATACAGCAATCAGAATAGAACCTTATCTTGCTGAGTATGTTGCAGGAAAATACGGCGTGGAACAAAAAAACGGGGCGGTAAAAATACCTTACACTTCCGACCTGTACCATTGCATTTGGGAAAATATGTCTCGTAAGCGTTCAAACCAAACCGAACCTGAAGATGGTAATCTACTCATTCAGTTGCCGTTTCGTAAAGCAGGCAATGGAATACCATGGAAAGATCCTGCCTATTACAACTACCTTTCTCCGTCAGCCTCCAAGATAATTGAAGCTCAGATTCGCCGAATGTTTAACTTCGAGCTGCATCGTGTGCTATTGGAGAATGAGGAGTTTGGACGTCAGCGTAAGAACTTGGATGTTATATACGATTTCATTCGCACCTACCATCTGAAATCCATCTCGCCTGATGCGTTGCTGAAGAACTTTTATCGCTTTCGCAACCGTCTGCGCCCAAAGAAAGTACGTCAATATAAAAAAACAGTGCTTAATTAACATCATTTAATGCAGACCGAATGCCCCTTTTTGTCATTCAAATTTACAGACTATGATAGAGTTCTCAAATCTTATTCAAGTTACACCGACTACTTCGGACAAATCTGCTCACTCTAAAATGTATGAATTCGTAGCAGATTCTTTTTCCTACATCCCACAACTCACTGACAATGAATCAGGAAGTTTTTGGAATTGTGACAAAACAATTGTGATAGACTTGCCTGACAGTGAAGCCCGCCATTTCTTCTCCATCGAGCGTAACGCTATCGTGACAATTAAAACTTCTGACCGACGTAAATATCAGATAGGAACACCGGATATTCCTGCTCGGGTGCAGATTTCTTCTAATCTGACATCGGCTAATCTTGTTATTAAGTGCAAAATGCTCATTGACCCACTTCTGTAGGTCTTTTGTCTACACCTTATTATATGGTACATTCGCATCAAAATATTTTTGATGAACGAATTACAGAATCTTCTTGCTTCGGGAAAACCGTTGTTTATTACCATCGACGGTTTTCGCCAGGCCATGCTTGCTGCTTTTCCCATCAATGGTAAGGCAGAAGGACAATCTGGAGTAAAGGCTGCCTGCTGCTTTTCTCCGGAAGAAATTGCTGTCTATCTGAAAGACCATACTGTGTATCAGTTTGAGACACACGTTGCTCTTCAGGATATTTTGAAGGTACTGGCACAGGATAACGACACGTCTACCGTGACGCTTACCGACGAGTTTGATGACGAACAACTTCCGGATAATTCCATAGCCTACCATCGCGTATGGGGTACGGTTATGGCAGACAGTTACTACTGGTTCTCCTCCAAGCAGCTCGCAGCCGACCTCCATGCAGCCGAAGCCAATCCGCAGATTTCCTGCCATTTTCTGCATATCAACTCCCCCGGGGGCGAGGCGTGGTATCTCGACCGTCTGAGCGAAACGCTGCGTGCCTGTCAGAAACCAATTCTCACTTTCTATGAGCAGATGTGCTGCTCCGCCGGCTATTATATCGGTTGTCATGGCAACCGTATCTATGCGCTTACCGACAACGACTACGTCGGCTGCATCGGCACAATGTGTAGTTTCTACGACTTTGAACCTTACTTTGAGAAGCTCGGCATCAAACGCGTAGAAGCTAAGGCCACCAATTCCGATTTGAAAAATAAGACCTTCGACGACTTGCGTCACGGTAAGGACGAAAAGTTTGTGCATGATATTCTCGATCCGCTCAATGTTCAGTTCCTTGCCGAGGTGCGTTCTCAGCGCAGCCAACTCGCAGAACTCCCCGATGATGCGCCGGTACTGCGTGGCGAAACTTTTTATACCCCACAGGCAGTGGAACTCGGACTTACCGACGGAAGTCATACGATGCAGGAGGCCATTGCCGAAGCCGTGACCATGGGGCGTGAGTACATTGATGCCAACAAACTGAAGACTGCCATATATAATATTGTTTAATGCTTTAATTTTTAATTGTTTATGAATTTCAAAGAGAAACTTACCTCCGTTCTCGAATTCCTGCACCTCAAGCAGAAGTTCGATGAAAAAAGTCTTTCCAAGGAAGAGTTCAATGCTGTCGTGGCCGAATACCAGAAGAAGTACCAGGTTACGCTCAACGATGACCTCGCCGCGGAGCAGACTGCGCAGCAGACCGCACAGCAGGCTGCAGAGTTCCAGACCACGCTCAACACCATCCAGTCGGTTCTCAACGGCATAGAGACAACGGCTGCCACAGAGGGTGACGAGGGCGCACGGCAAAACCAGCCACAAAGCAATGCCACGCTTGAGGGCATTCTTGAAAGCATCAAGGGGATGCGCGCCGACTTCAAGGCAATGGCCGAGAAACCTGCACCTGATGTCCCGGCACAGACCGTCAGTGCTTCTCCGCTCAACATCAACGGATTCGGCAATACACCCGAATATTTGTTTGGTGTCGAGCATCCTTTGTTTTCCATGAAGAACCGCTGGAATCGGATTGCAGCGAATCCTCGTGCGGCAGCTGCCATGCCGGAAGTTGACGAACAAGTGGACGGCGTTGCCTTTTACAAGGCAGCCTGCAACTTTGCCAAATCGCTCAAGAATCGCTATCAGTATCTCCAACAGAACAAGATGCTTGATGCGCCTGCCCTCGCTGCAGGTAAATACGCCACCAACTATGAGGGTGTGGACAATGCCGGAGTCGGCGACCAGTTCGTCGTATTGCGTCAGGACGCACTCATCGCCCGTGTGCTTCAGGTGCGCGACATGACCCAGTTCTTCCCTGTCGCTTATGGCTATCAGGATCGTGGTCTCGTCTTCAACGCATTCTTCGACGAGGTTTCACAGGCTTATCAGGCCGGTGAGGTCTTCAAGGGCGGAATGAAGATAGAAAACCACATGGGTTATGTGGACGATGCGATGATCAAGATGGAATGGGGCCCGATGAAAGAGCTCGAGCGCAAGTACATCGGCTACCTTAATAAGGAAGGTTCCGATCCCATCAAGTGGACGATGATTGAATACCAGCTGCTCAACACGCTCACCACGGCTCAGGTAGAGCAGAACAAACGCCGTATGCGCGGCATCTATGTGAAGCCCGAGAAAGGGGTTGCCGGTTCTTACCTCAATGCAGCCACGGGCTTTCTCTACACGCTGTTGCGCTATGTCCATCAGTACGACATCAAGCCGCACACCGACGAGGATTACCGTTCCTACACGCAGGCCACCATGCTCGCAGCCGTGCAGGAGTTTATTGCCGATGTACGCAGCTCCGTTACTGAGGATATGGACATCGACCAGCACTGTGTCTATCTCAACAAGAACCACCAGTCGTGGTGGATTAAGAATGTCCGCACCACATACGGTAAGGACACGGACTTCAGCGGCCCGATGGGTGCGCTCAATGTCGTTCCCGATAGCACGGTTCGCATCATCTGGCTGCCTTACCTCGGCCAGCTGCCGTTCATGATGCTGCATCAGCCGGGCAACATCCAGTTTCTGGAATTTGTGCCGGGCGAGATGCTCTCCATGAAGATGCAGGAACAGATGGAGCAAGTCCGTGCGTGGAGCACTTGGAAGGAAGGTTGCTCTGCCTCGTTCACGGGCCGTCGCTTCGACACCAAGAAAGCGATGGACGACAATGCATGGGAGTGGCAGCAGATCTTTATCAACCTCTTTGCCGGCACCATCACTGATAAAGTGGACGCAGCCAACGGCTTCTGGCAGGTAACGGGAACAACCACCACGCAGGACACCTACACCGATATTGCCAATGCCAAGGCCGGTGTGGCTTACTGCATCGAGGCTGGCGTGTCCGACCATCTGCCGAAGATTGCCAAGTCGGGCAAGTTCGCCAATCTCTCCGCCGCGTTCACCGCTACGGCTGTGGGCGACTACATCATGGTGATTCTCGGAGGCGACGGCAACTTCCGCGAGCTGGAGCGTTGTGTAGGTGGTAAGCGCACTATCAACAAGGAACTTCAGCCCAATGTTCCGGGTGGCCGCTAAGACAAAGAGTTGATTTGTTTATTAAATTTATTGTGTAACCGTAGGGAGCCGTTCCGGCGGCTCCCTGCAAAAATAAAAGAAAAATGAAAAAGCCAAACATTCAAAAACGCTGCCGTGCGTACAATCCTCTGAAGGGCTTTAACTACGCCAACCGGCAGGCACGCAATATGTTCATGGTCATGTTTGCCGTATTCGGCGTAGTGCTTATGCTCGGCGCATTCTGCGACCATTCGTTTCTGCTTGCCGGTAGTTCCGGCCTGTCCCTTGCGTCAATGGCCATACTCGGGCACATCGATGATGTGTCCGACCGTGACACCCACGGCTCCGACATTTCCTACATCGTCTATCTCATCGCTCTCGACCAGATTGACCGTACCAAACCGTTTCCGCAGCCAAATGCTAACCGTGAGGTGGCTCCCGTACCGTTGAAGCCGGGAGAGATACCGCACTATTTCGAGGCGCACGACATCCCGACATTCACGGGAACCACCGAGAAGGGCGACATCACCACTACGGGCGAGAATAGTTTTGTAATCATCATGGGCGGTGCCCGTGTGCCGCTCTACAACTTCATTGAGGAGTACAGCGGCGGTAAGTTCATCCTCTTCTTCAAGCATATCAAGAAGAAGGAGTGGTACATCCTCGGCGAGCTGGAACGCCCGATCATCCTCTCCAACACCGAGACGAAGGACGACAAGGACGGTCGTTACACCACCTTCACCTTCAAGCGCTCGTCTGTCGACCTGCCACTCGTCTATACCGGCAACCCGGCCGTAACGGCGGCAGGAAGCGTGGCAGCCGGAGCGACCACCATCGCCATCACCCCGGCGTCCAACACCTACACCGTAGCCAACGGCACATCCGCTGCCGCAGCCATCGCCACCGTGTCCGGACTCAGTAAGAGCGACAAGGGACGCTACATCACGCTCATCGGAGCAGGAACCGACAAGCCCGCCACCATTGCCGATGGCTCCACCTTCATTCTCGAAGACGGTGCCACATGGACAGCCAAGACAGGCGCGTCTATCACGTTCCGTGTATTCGACACCACGACCCTCGTCGAAGTGTCGAGAACCGAAGCATAACCATCGGGTGTTGGGTGTAAGATGACAGGTGCTGATAAAACAGCATAGGCCACCATCACCCAACACCCATCACCTAACACCTTTATATTATGTATAGCGCAAAAGAAAAACTATATTACTTCCGCCAGCTCGCCAATCCGCTGGCAGCCGAGGCCGACCTTAGCTTGCTGCACGGTAAGAATCCGCAGAGTACGGACTTCACGCGCTTCGACCTCGCACCAAGGAAGAATGCCGAGGATATTCTGTTCGCTCTGCTCGATGTAGCCGACCACGACGACATTGTGCGCAACCGGCGTGAATTCTTCTCGCAGCAGCCGGCAGACAATGAACCTCCAACGAATCCCGACGGCAATCCCGTTGTTGACGGTGAGGGCAACGAGAACCCAACGAATCCCGACGGCAATCCCGTTGTTGACGGTGAGGGCAACGAGAACCCAACGAATCCCGACGGCAATCCCGTTGTTGACGGTGAGGGCGGCGAGAACCCAACGAATCCCGACGGCAATCCCGTTGTTGACAGTGAGGGCAACGAGAACCCAACGAATCCCGACGGCAATCCCGTTGTTGACGGTGAGGGCAGCGAGAACCCGACAGGTCCCAAAGGTACCCCTGTTGAAAGCCCCGTGGATAACTCTACAGAAGAAGGAGGAGGAGAGGATAAGTCGCCGAAAAAGCCAGTCACTCCAAAAAAAAAGAAGAAGAGTACCCGCAAATAGACTGGACCAATCTTGACGATGCAGATGTGCAGATGGCCACCGTTCTCTACAACGACCGCATCAACACATGGCGAAAGATGAAGCAGCTCGACGAACTGCTGGAGACTGCACCCACCGCACAGGCCGTAGCCGAAATGGCAGAACTGCGCATCCGCAATCTTCAGGCATTCGCCGAGCTGCAGTCGTTCAACAACACGGGCAAGTTCCTCTGCCACCACCCCATACTCTTTGGCCGCTCAGAGATAGCCCAGCTCATGAAACTGCTCAAGGCCGACCCTGCCGAGTTTCTGCGCCGCCATAAGAATGTGCTCGACAACATCAAGCGTTACCGTTCATATCTCAAACGAGGCGACCGTAAGGACCGGCGACAGCTGGATAAGCAGAACCTCGAACGATACTGGGAACGTGAGAGATTATTTAAAATGGTTTTAGAACAACAAAGTAAATAGCAATGGAAAATAGTATAAAAGTTTTTAATTTGGGCAATCTTCCTACAGCCCCGCTGGACTCTTTTATCGAACTTCAAGAAGACTTTAAGAAGCCTGATGCAGACAAATTATCGAAGCTGCAGATGCTCATCATCACACGTGGTTTTAAGTATTCATTTAAAGTTTGGAAAGACCCTGACGGAAAACTATGGATTATTGATGCGCATCAGCGTCGGAAGGCTCTACTGGGGCTCCGATCTTATGGTTTCACTATTCCCGAAATACCATACGAGGAAATTCAGGCATCTGATAAACGAGAGGCTGTGGAGGAAATCGCCGCCTACAACTCAGAGTTTGCTCAAAAAAATCCAGATACGCTTCTTTTCACGAAGTACAACATCAATGGAGATGATCTCGCCAAGTTCAATCTTGGTTATGAAGTGAAACAAAATGACTTCTCTGTCGGCACTGATAAGTTGTTTGCTTCAGAAAGTGATACAACCGAAATTAAAGAGGATGCCGTAGAACCCCTTCCACAAGAGGATAATGATGTTTTTGCTCGTCCTGGTGACGTCTTCAGGCTTGGAAATAACAGGCTGATGTGTGGAGATTGTCGTGCAAAGAAAGATGTCGTAGCCTTGATGAATGGAAGAGTAGCCGATATGATTCTCACGGATCCTCCATACAATGTAAATTACGAAGGTGGAGGAGATAACAAACTCACCATCCAGAACGACTCGATGGAGAATGACCTGTTCCTTCGGTTTTTGCAGTCTGTATTCAACATGATGTTTACTATTATAAAACCAGGTGGTTCCTTCTATGTTTTTCATGCGGACTCGGAGGGCGAGAATTTCCGTCGCGCAATTCGAGAGGCAGGCTTTAAGATAGCTCAGTGTTGTATTTGGGCTAAGGATACACTTGTCATGGGACGGCAAGACTATCAGTGGCAGCATGAACCTTGTTTATATGGATGGAAGCCTGGGGCTGCTCATTTTTGGAACGCCGACCGAAAGCAGACAACTATATGGAATTTCGATAAACCCAAAGCCAACAAAATACATCCAACAATGAAGCCTGTTGCCCTGATGGCATATCCGATCACTAACAGTACTAAAAACGGTAACATTGTTGTAGATATGTTCTCTGGGTCTGGCTCTACTATCATGGCATGCCAGCAGACCGATCGTATCGGCTATGGTATGGAAATCGATCCAAAGTATGTAGCGGCTACGGTACGTAGATTCATGGCAATGTTCCCGCAGCAGCCTGTGTTACTGGAAAGAGATGGTGCCATCCTCTCAGCTTCTGAAACCGAAAAGATTATTCTATGTCAGAGTTAGTCAAAGAGGGATTGTCAGACGAGTATGTAAACCATGTGCGAACATTCGGGGCGTTAAGCTATACCCCCGAGCGTATTTGCCAACTGCTCGGGCTGAGAAAAGCCAAACGCATAGCCCTGTTATACCGCATAGGCATTCCCGGCGATGTCTATTGCGAGGCATATCACCAAGGGTGTGCACTTGGTGAGTATAATATTGATGCAGAACTCGCTAAGAAAGCGGAGAAGGGAGATGTTGAATCTATCACACTGTTGGAAGAACGTAAGAACGAGCGTTCTGAAAAAGATCTGCGATTTAAGTTGTTTGGTATATGATAAAAAGTGATATTGAGAAATTAGACTCTATTCACCCTGACCTTATATCTACATTCCTAACGAGTGGAGACTGTGAAGGTATTCCTACTGATATAAAGATTTTCTTACAGCAGTTACAATGGTCTGCCGAAATTTTCGAATTTGAACGAAACATAACTCGGGCGGCAAAGAAACTCCGTTTGCGAATTAATGCCGAACAGCACATCAAAATAGAGGAGCGTACTTGCATGGCGAGAATATATCAAGCCATCAGCTACTTCCAAGTCGATTGCAATGTGCCTATTAAAGTTTGGGAAAGCAATTTTGCGAACAAATACGAAGATTTGGCCAAGTTGTGTGCCAAACGACGTGATTATAAGGGGATGAAGGCCTGTTATGATGCTGCTTTGGAGTGTCGTCGACGTGCATCGGAGATAGCTGAAGCCGACCGCGATCTCGGTGTGACTTTCATCATTACTCCCACTATCACTGCCGAGGAACTCGGCTTCTCGAAAAAGAACCTCAAGGAGATTGCTGCCAAGCACAACCAAGGCTTCTATGTTACGCTGATTAACTCGCTGCCTATTGAGACGAAAGAGAAAAAACGGCTGCTGCGCGATGCGGACATACAGGAGGCGGAAATAGTGGAGGAAATACAGAATGACTGATCATCAACAGAATGAAAGTGTACTCAACTTCGAGCACTACTACATGAACCATGTGCAGCTGCTGGCCAACATTATCGACCCCAACATGCTTTATGCCGAGTGGGCACGTGCAACGGGTAAGACGGAAGGAGTAATCGTGCCACGACTCATCCGCGTGGCGAACGACATGCCGGGCGAACTGTCGTTTCTGGTTCACAAGACATACGTTGCCCTGATGACAAACGTGTGGCCGAACATTCAGGCTTCGTTCTCACGTCCCGTCATCGTGAACGGTAAGCAGCGGGCAATGTTGGAATATGGCATAGACTATGTAGTGGGCGAGGCAAAACTTCCCTCCCACTTTCGTCACCCGCGTTATCCGATTGCCTATGCCAAGCACTCGGTTATCTTCCGCAATGGGGCGCACCTGCAGCTCGTGTCGTCCGACCAGCCCGAGAGTGTGGCAGGCCGCAATGCCGTGCATGCTTTCGTGGAGGAGATGAAACACAACAGCGGCGAGAAACTCAAATCGCGCCTGTTTCCTTCGCTGCGTGGTGGCTCTGCAGACATCCGGCGGTCGGCTTACTATGAGGGCGTGACGGGCGTGAGCGACACCGCCCGGGTGGATTTGGGCGAAGACGATTGGTTTGAGGAGTACGAGAACAAAATGGACCGCCGGCTTATCGACGAAATAGCTTCTGTGTCGCTCGCTATCAACGCATCGATCTACCGCATGTTTGCCATGAAGAAGGAACTGAAAGAAACCAAAAATCCCATCATCATGGAGAAAATACGGCTCGAAACGCAGAAGCAGAATGCTTTTATCGCACGTTGGAAACCACGTCTTGCTGATATGCGACGCAATGCCATCTACTACATTCGTGCGTCTTCGTTCTGCAATAAAGATATCCTCAGACCGAAGTTCTTCAAAACCCAGCTCGACACCCTTGATATGGACGAGTTTCTGACCGCCATCTGTGCCATCCGGCATAAGGAGGTAACGAACAAGTTTTTCACTTCCTACGACCACGAGCGGCACCAGTTCAAGGACAGTTACATCTACGACCAGATTCTGAAGCTGAACCTCAAGGACCATTTCACGCTCACGGCACGCTATCTGCGCCACTACGATAAACGGGAACCACTCTATATAGGCTACGACCCGGGCAACTTCCAGTCACTCATCGTCGGACAAAAGAAGGAATACGGTCGCCGTTTCGATATCATCAAGGAGTTTTGGGCATACATCCCCGCTGACCAGCAGAACCTCGCACAGCAGGTGTACTCTTTCTTTGGTACTGATGCTGTAAATAAGGTTATTCATCTCTATCCAGACCGTGCAGGTAATAAAACCAAAGAAGAACTCGAACAAATCACCACCGATTCGCTGACAATGAAGGCAGCCTTAGAGGGTTATGGTTTTTCGGTGTTCCTCTACAACGACGGTGCACCCACCATCTACCACTGGCAGCAGTTCAGACTTTGTCAGTTGCTTTTTGCCGAGAAACTTCCACAGTTGCCAAAGGTGCGCGTCGACGAGAATGAGTGCCCCAACCTTTGTAGTGCCATCCTCGTTAGTCCGTTGAAGAAAACAAATGGCAAAATAGAGTTGGATAAGTCGAGCGAGAAAAAAGAAGAGTTGAAACGCCGTCCGGGACTGACAACGCAGCTTCCGAGTGCAATGATTTACCTTTTGTATGGTCTTTATTCGGATATTATCAAGAAAGAATTAAGCTCTTTGCCTGATGATTTGCCTGAAAACATTACCATATAATACTTAAATAATTACCAAAGAATGATATAAAAAGTGCGTAAAGTATAGTAATAACGGGCGCTATTTACATAGGTTAAAACCTTACCTTGTTGAAAATCAATAGTTTGTGTTTTGAAAAGGAAAAAATAAAATGGATAAATACCGCCCATTACCACGCACCGCTGATTTTTGATAATGAGGTGCACCCCTTCAAAAGGGCGGAAATATGACGGCCGGCTCCACGTTCCGTCCTTTGCACCCTAAGCGGAATACCGTAATTTCGCAAGTGATGAAGAAGGCAATCGAAATGGACGGCATTCATGCGATGCAATGGGCAAGGGAGATTAGCAAACTGCCGAAAGGTGACTTCACGCTGTGCTTCTTCCCCTATTCGAGGTCGCAAGGCATGGCTGGTGAGAGCATGGTGGTCAAGGAGCACTGCAGGTATCGCACGCAGCTGCCACAGGACAGGTTCTCCGTTGATTCGGAGAACTACTTTCTCTTTGAAGACGGCGATGGTGAGCCAAGGATGTGCTACCGCATACTCATCAGGTATATGGGCTTTCCGCAAGACGGATATAAACTACACAAGATAAATTGGTTATGAACGACAGTATAGAACTTTACGGCAATGCCGGCAACTATATCCTGGACGGTAACGTGTTCTCCTTTCAGATCGGGGAAGGGCAGCAGGTATTTGGTACGCCGGGGCTGCTCGTACCGACGGGCAGACAACTCTATCTGCATGAACACCAGTGGCTCAGTGTCAATGGTTATCAGGTGTGTATGCGTGGAGTGAGCAACGCGCTCTGCGACGAGGTAACGATGGAGATCAAGCAGAACCGCCTGCTGCCACGCTTGTACAGCAAGGAGATAAAGATGCTCTATGGCCATGGCCCCTGTGCGTATGTGCAGACAGTGGAGGGTGGCAAGATAAAGCGAAAATACACCGCGTTACCCGAATGGGACGAATGGTTGAACACGTGGGAGGAGCGGGGCATGGAAGCCACTGCCCAGGAGTTTGCTAAGACCTGCATCAAGAATTTCTATTATTTCGGCGACTTCTTTTGTAAATGGCGGTTTGCCCGTGGCAAGCGGCTGGGTATGATGCCCGTTGCCGGACTGGAGCCGCTGGAGAATAAGCACTGCCGGCTTGCCACCACACGTCAGGATGTAGCCTACGAGCAGATTGGCTATGGAGACTTTCACCACATCGCTGTGGGCAGGTGGACCTACGGGCTGGGCAATTATAAGGTTTATCCGAAGTTCGCCCTGTCTGAGGTGGATAACTACCTCTATGCTGCAGTATCGCACCACAGGGAGAAATCGGTCGATGAGTTCTACGGCGTGAACGAGACCCATCAGGGGGCGCGCCCCTATATTCAGGGCAGCAACAAGACCGCGACTTATATCAACTCTTTCCTGCGCAATTCGCTCGCGGCCAAGATTCACATCATCATTCCCAACGCATGGGTGAGCAGTAAGCGCACCCAGCTCATCAAGCTATGCGAGGAGAATAAACTGCTCAAATCCAAGGATAAAGTCTTGGTTAAATACAACGGCATCGAAATTGGCACGGAATACCGCGAATCGTTGCTCGTGGAGTATATGCGATTGGAACTGCGCAAGATAGGCGACTATCTCAGCGGAGCGGACAATCAGGGCAAGGCCTATTCATCCATCTCGTTCATGGACTCGTCCGGCAACGAGCAGCAGTGGAAAATAGAGACCATCGATCTCAAGTACAAGGAATATATCGAGGCACTCATCTCCTACGACAAGCGCAGCGAAGAAGCGCTGCTCTCAAGCGTCGGATTGGATGCCTCCATCACGGCAGTGAGCAAGGACGGCGTGATCAGCAAGTCAGGATCTGACGCCTACTACAACTACCTTATCTATATCATGTCGCTCACGCCCGAGGACGAGATTTGTGCTGAACCGTTCAACCTCGCCCTGAAGCTCAACTTCCCCGCCCTCTACAGGCAAGGATACCGCATCGGCTTCTATCGCGAGGTACCACAGCGACAGGAAGACATATCCCCCAAGGACAGACTAAACCAGCAACAGTCATGAATATACTGACAGAACTTTTCACCGACTTCTCCACTTTCAGCCGGTATGCACCGGGCGTGGAGACGAATATGGACTTAAACGACCTCCAGTCTTCGGGACTCACAGCCCGGAAGAGAGTAGAGACAGCCATCAGTCCGGCTGTATTTCGAGCCATCTCCAAGGAAGATGGAGACTCGTCTCTCATGGAAGGTTTGCGTGCCGCCATAGCCAACATGACAATGGCCGTGCAACTTATCTTCGACAGCATAAACCGCCGCAAGAACGATGTGAATGTCTACAAATACGAACTCGAAGCCATGCGCCGCTCCTATATGGAGAACTACTGCAATGCTCTGGATACCATCGTGCAGTTACTCATGGATGCGAAAGTGCAGGAAAACGACACCACCTCGCCGGCTGCGCTGTGGCGCAAGACCCGGTATTTTTCCATTCTGAATAGGTGCGAGATAAAGTCCATGCCCGACTTCGACATGATTTATCCCATCGACAGCTCTTATCTGTTCTTCTTCCGTACCGTTCCCCTTCAGAAAGAAACGCTCGACGAAGTCATGTCCGCCTACTTCGCCAAGCTCACCGAGGACAGCACGCAGCGCGTCCGCCCGATGCTCCTGCTTGCCCTCGCCAAGAAAACCATTGCCAAGTCGTTGCGCCGTTTCGACATCCTTGAGTTTCCGCCCACCATCCGTAACCTCTTCGACGAGAGCCACGCCAGCCGTTCGGGCAAGGACGACCACGACTCAGCCCTCTCCCTTGCCGACCGCCTTGACCGTGAGGCGGAAGAACTTCTTGCCAATGCCGACACGCTCCTCTCCACCGACACTGCTGCCGACATCAGCAGCTATTCCGCCTACAACCACCCGGCCGACAAAATCATCATGCTGCCGTGAAAGATATAGAGCTTGTATATAAGGGAGAAATCTACCGCATACCCAACCGATGGGACGGGATGACCGCCCGCCAGTACATCCGCCTCGTGGCCGACTTGCTCCGCATGGCAGCCGGTGGGCTGTCGGCCGGCGAGGTGCGTATCAACTGGCTCTGTGACATCATGAATTGGGACCGTCGCCGCTTCCGCACCGAGGAGCAGATTGCCAACCTCGTGGCCATCTCCGAGCAGCTCACCTTCCTTTTTCAAATCAACTATCCCGACAACAATGCGGTTCTCGACGGTATGGACAACGAGACCTACGAGCTCTGCCGGCGCATCGACCCCTTCCGTCTGCATCTTCCCATAGCCCGTGTGCTGCGCCGGTTGGACTACCAATATGTCGTAGACCTCTGCTTCTGTGCTCAACTCCTCCCTATCATACACGTCAACGGCCAACAATACAGCGCATATACCATCTCCAACGACTTCGGAATACTTACCTCCTCACTCTCTGCTCTCCAATACATCGAAGCACAAGCACTCATCGAGCAAAACAACAAAACACTACCACTGCTCGCAGCCATACTCTACTATCCCGAAGAACCCTACGACTCACGACGCGCACACATACTTGCCAGGACATTCGCCACACTCCCTACCGAAACCCTCACCGCCATATCGTTCAACTTCCAAGCATTCAACAACTATCTCTTCCATAAAACACCCTTCTCGCTACTCACAAAAATCACCCCACAACCACGACACCCCATCACCACCGATGCCGCCGATGCACTCTACGATCTCTCCAAAGATGGGCTGGGCGACGCCGCTCAAATCGAACAGCTCAATATCATCACATACCTCAAAATACTGCGCAAACAAACCATCTCTGCCGTTCGCAACATGAAGGGCTTCGGCTGGGACAAGGCCAAGATAAGTCAAGAGTCCGGACTTCCTATTAACATAATTGACAAAATTCTATAATGATGTATAATAGAAGGATATGGCTAAATAAAGAAGATTCACCTTCAACAGGAAACCTTGTTTGTTTTGATGGTATGACCACCTGGCGCGGTGAAGAAATCAGAAACACATTTTTGCAGGTTTCTGATTGCAGCTGGTCAATCAGGCTACATAAGATAGAAGATGATAGCACCGAAGATTTCATAGATAAATTAAAATTATTGCGAGATGAAGTCGATAACTTTATTTCGTACTTGGAAAAAAATAAATAGTGTATGATTAAACAACAATTCCTCTACTTCGCACAATACCCCGACCGAAATGGTGTCCTCGCCATGTTCACCAACGGAACAAGCGACTTCCCCGGATACAACCAGCTCGTCCAAGAACTCAAACAACTGCCACAACAACCGCGAATCCCCGAAATCGCAAACTATGTCTACGGACAGTCATTCGACGAACTCAAACAGCGCATCGACAAACTCCTCGGCTCATTCCTCTTCGTAGACTATGGCGAGATGGACATGCTCGGCACACAACCCGGCTCCTTCCGTATCTCACAGCGAATCGCTATCACCGTCGCATACAAAATGCCAAACAGAGCCGACACCGCCGAATACATGCTCGCATCCGACAATACACTACAACTCATCGCAAAACTACACGCATGGCTCATCGCAGATGCCAACGCAGGAAATATCGACTGGCTATCAAGAACCGAACTCGATAAAGCCGAAATCATACCATTCGTCGCCACCGAACTCACATCCATCGGATGGACACTCATGCTCTCATGTATCGCACCAGACCCCCTCGATACACACACACTGAGCCGGTCCTTTGCAAAGCAAATCCCATAAACTAACTTCGCAAATAGAAACCAACCACAATAATATAATGAAAAAAATACCCATGATATCCCTCGTCTCACTGCCACTATCCATCATTGCCAACCTCACACAATACCTCTACCAAGATTGGGAATTTGCCAAGTGGATAGCCGTCGCCATCGTCATCGACACCATTCTCAGCGTATGGAAACATCTCTTATATAAAGATGCATCCAGCGAACTCTTCTTCTCCAAATTCTGCAAAAAGATCGTCATCTACATCCTCCTGCTTATCCTTTCCAACGTCCTCTCCAACTTCACCGTACACGGCAGCGTCGTCGGAGCCACACAGTGGATCGGAACATACCTCTGCGTGTTCATGATGGTTAGAGAAACATTCTCCATCGTCGAAAACATACAAGCCATATACCCCATACTGCCCAACTCCTTCGTACGCCGTCTCAAAGACTTCAATGACAAAGGCGAATACATCAAAAAAGACTGATCATGGCAACAGCAGCACAGCGTGATTTTGCACGCAGCATCTATGCAGCAGCCCAGAAGGCTACTGACATCGCCCCCGAGTTTGTCACGGCGCAGGCCATCCTCGAAAGCGGATGGGGCAAGTCGCGCATAGGAAAGTTCAACCTCTTCGGTATCACTCGTGGCAGCAACTGGAAAGGGCATACCGTCCTTATCCTCACCCATGAGTACTTCAACACACCTAACCGCACATTCACCGCACCCGAGAAGGTCGTGTCCATCGCCAAGTGCAAGACCGGCAACAGATGGTATTACACCGTTTACCGACTATTCAAGGACTTCGACTCCCTTGAGGAGTGCCTTCAGGAACATACCCGCCTCCTTCAGAAACCCGGCTTTGCCGACGCATGGCTACACCGTCAAAATGCCGAAGAGTTCGCACACCGCATCTGCGACGCACAAGGAGTACGCTACGCCACATCACCTACATACCTCACACAACTACTCATACTCATACAAACAGTACGAAAAATATGCGTACAAAAATAATCCTCACCGCCGTTTTCATCACACTCCTCGCCGCGCTCTCCTACACTTTCCGTCGGTATGTAGAGATGAAAAACGACCGCGACCGGCTCCGTCAGAACCAATCCATACTCCTACACAACGGTAGGGTAGAGATTACCCGGACTTCCGACGGCCGCAGCCACGCTTCCGCGCCGGCCATCAACCTCCGCGCCGATGAGTTCCGTCAGAGCGCCGACCCTCTGGTGAAAGTCGCACGTCAGGCCGGAATCAAACCCTCCCGTATCTCCACGGCAGCCACGGCAGCCACCGCTACCAGTGTCTACATCGAAACGCAGCTGACAACCGTTCCGTCCGATACATCCACAGTAGCACCGACCTACAGCCAAACACCTCGTCACCTCTCATATACCGACCCATGGACAAGCCTCACAGGCACCATCGCCGACTCGTCGTTTCGTGGCAGTATCTCCACCACCGATACCCTCGACATCATCATCCATCGCATACCCCGTCGCTTCCTTTTCTTCCGCTTCGGCTGCCGCGAAGTGCGCATCGATATCAGCAGTCGCAACCCACACACCCGGCTCACCTACGCAAAATTCTACCAGCTTGTCAGATAGTGTTTCATTTATAATTGTTAGATAGGTTTATTATTTTGTTTTTTACAAAAATCGTTTCGTTTTAAAGAGCCGCTGCAGCGATTGCACCGGCTCTTTTTATCATATCTTTTGCCAAAAGATATATAGTTCTAAATGACTGGTTATAAGTGCAATAATGTTTGTGTGTTCGCAAAGGTAGTGTTATCTTAGCACTACAATTAGAAAACAAAGATAATGCCAGCGAGTGCAATGAAAGTTTACTTTCTGATTGCCGAGTGCAGCTTATCTTATGCAAAGAACATTCAAAAAACGAAGATTATGAACGAGCAAATTCAGAACATTCTCAACGAGAACGGAACAAAGACTTCTAAGATTCAGAAGCTCCTCACCCTTGGACTTACACGCAGACAGGTAGCTGACCTTGTAGCAGGTGGTAATTACGGATTCGTGCAGAACGTCTACAAGCGAATGATGCAGGGAATGACACAGGGTGCAGCGCAGGCAGCGACAACAGTTCTTCCACAACTCGACTACACTTTCAACCGCAACTTCGGTATTGAGATAGAAGCTTACAACTGCACACGTGAACGCCTTGCAAGAGAACTTACAGCAGCAGGCATCAGAGTAGAGGTTGAAGGTTACAATCACACCGACCACACCGACCATTGGAAGTTAGTTACCGACAGCAGCCTTTCAGGCAATAACACCTTCGAACTCGTTAGCCCAATCCTCCACGGAGAGCAAGGACTTGAGGAACTGGAAAAGGTTTGCTGGGTGCTCGACCTCTGCAACGCTAAGATTAACGACTCTTGCGGACTTCACGTTCACATGGACGCTGCAGAGTTCGACCTTCAGACTTGGAAGAACCTTATTATTACTTACAAACGCCTTGAGAAGGTTATCGACCACTTTATGCCTCTAAGCCGTCGCAACAACCGCTTCTGCAAGGGGCTTACCACCATTACAGAGGCAACCATCAACCGAGCTTCTAATATCAGCGACCTTAGAGCAGCTTTCGCCCACAACCGCTACCACAAGGTAAACCTCGAAGCTTACGCACGCCACCGCACGGTAGAGTTTCGCCAGCACGGAGGTTCAACGAACTTCACAAAGATGTCTGCTTGGATTCATTTTCTCGCAAAAATGATTACCTTTGCAAAACAAGGCCAGGTGAATGCAGGAACAACTCTCCAAAATATACCTTTCCTCACCGAAAGCGAAAAACTTTACTTGAAGATAAGAACAAAAAAGTTAGCAGTATGAGAAGAATAAAAATAGAAACAAGAGATGGTCAGCAAAAGCCGACCATCTCTCCAAAAGAACTCGTTGGTGCTATTATCACCGAAGCAAAGCTACAAAGCCGACTTCCTCATAATTTAGTCCCCGAACATCGTCGAGTAGATGCACCAAAATTCAAAATCTACCACATAAAAGGAGACAACCACAAAATTGTAGCCTACAGCCCCGAGGAATTCCTCCGCCAGCTCCATGCAGGCAGTCATTTCGACAGCGAAGGCACAGATATGGAATATATGCAACGCTTCGCTCACCGCTTGCAGGAATTTGAGGGCTACCTTGTTTCCACCGACAGTCCCGGCGCCTTCCTTGCCGACCTAATCGCCCACGGTTTCGTGTCCGTAGAAGTATAAAAATACGATGCTCGTTCTTTGTAGCCGTGGCAGTCTCCGAACTGTTACGGCTTTTAAAATGTTAAAAAATAAACCTTACTACAAATTTTTATAGTAAAAGTTTGGATAATACGATTTTTTGTAGTATCTTTGTAGTGTCAAAAGAAAACAATGAGATATGGAACAAAAAGAAAAATTAATGGAGGTTACACCCGAAGAACGGGAACTCCTCGAAAGAATGAGAAATTACAATCGCTCTTATCCAAATGGCTATCCACAACTCCTATGGGATTTACAGGAACTCTTCGACAAAATGGTCCGACAGCCATACGAATAAAGCTAAAAACCTCTCCCTTATGAGGGAGAGGCACAATAAAAGTAAAACTATAAACACAGCAACAATGGAAACAGTTATGACAACCCCAGTAGTAGTTACCGATATGAAAAGAAAAGTACAAGACATTCTGATGTCAGTTTCATGGCGTGATTTTGCCAATACCTACTTTCAGAAATCCTCATCTTGGTTTTACCACAAAATGGACGGTATTGACGGCAACGGAGGTGCAGGTGGTTTCAACCAACAGGAAGCTGAGCAGATGCGTGGTGCACTTATAGACCTGTCCGACCGCATTCGTCGTGCAGCAGAAAATATTTAGGCGAGGTTCTCATTGACCTTCAAGACAAAAGTCACTCATCGCCTATGGGTGCAAGTTAGCCTCTCGCAGTAGCGAGAGGCTTTTTTCTTTCTGTTATATCATTTTTTTTACAATATCTTTGTATCTTTGTAGTATTATTAACTAAAACCATTTTTATGAAATTATACTTATACCTTTTCATCGTATGTTTTTCTTTGTGTTCCTGTAATAAAGGTAAGACAATGCAACAACTTGCAATAGAAGCCCAAAAGCATCAGTTCGATTCTATCCACGCCCTGATTGAAAAAGAGTATACTATTGAACGAGATTCTTTTTCAAAAGGAATTCCCGAGATAGTTGTCCCTAAAAATAAACCTTCTTCGTTCAATATAGACTACATTTGGGCCTATATGGTCATAAACCAGGGGAAGGCAGAATATTTTAGATTGGTTATTCAGACTTCTCAAGAGAAAAAGATTGATGGAGTAGCAAGATTTACTTTCAATATAGACGACAAGATCTCAGATATTTTTATTCAGTCTTATATGGCTCACGAATCATATAATGGAAACTATTACGAAATACCTTCGGGATACGCAGTTGATTTCCTTAAATCTATTAAAATAGGGAGCAAGGTTAAAATGAAGATATCAAATTGGGAAACTTACACAACAAGGAATGTCACAAGTAAGGAAATTAACAATATAGTGAAAACCTATAAATATTATCGAGAATTGGGAGGTGAACTCGAAGCTCCTGACTTAATAGATGAATAAAAATAATCCCCGAAATCCTTGGCGGTTACAAAAATAGTTTCTATCTTTGTAACCGCTAAATGTCGTGTAGTAATACACAATCAAGGGCGAGAGTAACATCAAGCCCCGAACTTATTAGATTTCGATGGGCTTATTTTTATGCCCATGTTGCAGCTTCTCTGCAATGAAGATATGGCGGATGCCTTCCATGTGAATTAGCCCTTGTTGGTGTAAGACACGATGTTTAGCGACAGGAAGAGCATCCGCTTTTCCTGTCTCCGCACCCGGCGGATCCGGGCAATGCTAAACATCGTGCAAATATGCAACAAACAATTCATTTCGAGCCTTCTGCCCAAGTGCAGCAGCCTATCGACGTACGTGCTACGATACAGCGCAAGTTCAAGTCTCTTAACCTTTGGCTCGACACCAAGAGTGAGTTCTACAGCCGTATCGCCGAGTTCCCTGCAACCCGTCGTTTGGTAATCCGTATCAATCTCGTAGCTTTGTGCATGATCCTTGCTGCGGCAGCAGTAGAACAGCAGCCAGCCATCACCGCCGTCGCTGCCGTCACCGCAGCCGGGATCGTTTACCGTATTAATCAAACTGATAAGAAACAACAAGAAAGAAAAGGAGGCAAAAAATGATTTTCTTTGATTATTTTTTCAAGGCATATTCCACCCCGAAGTACCTTGAACCTGTTACAAAGTGTATGGAGCGTCGTCATCAGGTTCTTATGGCTGACGAACCTACACTGAAGAAGTTTGTTGAGGAACTTCGCCATGAACTGAATTCCATACCGAAGGCAAAAGATCGGTATGCGCTCGAAGCAGGCAGCGGCCATATCTATGTCTGTACCACTCACGGATTCACCGAAGCAGTCCTGCGTCTGCACTATAAGAAGGTGCTTTCTTTGGAAGGTTTCAATCGTGAAAGTTGTGAAGACATCTGTAAGAGTATTAATGAAGTTGCTGAAAAGAAAGGAGGCAAAAAATGAAAACCACTCTCATTCATCTCAACGAGCAAGCCACCGAAACCCTCGAAGCAATGCTCGACCCAGGTTATATCTACGAGCGCACCGAGCGTCTTCAGGCCATTGAGGACTTCCTGCTCGACCAGTGGCGCGATACCCATGCCATCAAGCCCGAGGCAGCCCTAACCTTCCTCGACACCCTGCGCTCCCTGCGTAAGGACTTCGGCACATTTCTCACCTCGGTCGACCCGTCAGGCGAAGCCGACGATCGTCAAACCTTAAATATGTTAGACAATGAGTAAAAAGAAAGAACCACAAGAGCAGCCCATCACCGACATCAGCGTCTATGTGGCTGCCCTGCAAATGACCTATCGCCCGGCGTCAACTCCGGCAGAGGCCACCCACTTCTTCTCCACAGAGGAAGTGGTGCAGGCCATCAAGGAGATAGACTCTTCCGCCAAAGTCAGCCCTATCCAAGTGTTCGAGGCACTCCGGCAGGCCGGCTTCGATTTCTGCAATCGTCCCGCTTCCCACGGACTGTCGTTCAAATGGATGTTCCGTGAACGATAATTTTCTTTTTTGTCAAAGCATCCATTCGTTTGGATGTTTGTTTGTCAGGGCACTTCGTCGGGAGACGAGGTGTCCTTTACAAACAGAATCGAAGTATATAATTTTGCCATTGACAAACAAACAAGGAAATGAATGAAAAGATTTATCATGCACGCCTCGCTTTTCAGCGGTATTGGCGCACCCGAGCTCGCAGCCTTTTGGTTGGGGTGGCAAAATGTCTTTCACTGCGAGATCAGCGAGTTCTGCAACACCATTCTCAATTATTGGTATCCTAATTCAATCGGTTATGAAAACATCAAGCAGGCAGACTTCTCCAAATGGCAAGGAAAAATCGATGTACTCACAGGCGGTTTTCCATGCCAGCCGTTCAGCTCGGCAGGACAGCGACTTGGAGCGAATGATGACCGTTACCTCTGGCCGGAGATGCTACGAGCAATCAGGCAGATACAGCCCTCTTTCGTCATTGGTGAAAATGTTGCTGGCATCCTCTCGATGGTACAGCCCGGCGAGGCGGTTAAGGTGGGATGCACAACCTCTCTATTCGGTGAGGGCGACGACATATACCGAAAAGAGCAACAGTTCGTTGTTGAAACCGTCTGTACAGACCTTGAGCGTGAAGGATACACCATCCAACCGTTTGTTATTCCGGCTTGTTCCGTCGGTGCGCCACACCAACGGGACAGAGTGTGGTTCATCGCCCGAAGGAATGTTCCCACACCTCTTGATGACACCATGCACGATGGAGTTCTGCGAGGATCCTGCATCAATGAGGGCGAGAGCGAAGCGCAACGGCTACAGGAACGGGACGAGATACAACAGCCTTCTGAGTCAGATAGTCTACTCGGACATGCTGCCCACTCCTGTAACGCAGGGGCTGAAAGTATGCGAGAACGGCAAGCAGAAGTTCTGCCCGCAGGAACTGCTACCGACTCCACTGGCTGTGGAGATACAGCACAGCAAGAGAGTGCAGGAGCTCCGCGCGAAGGGGGGACGGACGATGGGAAGCCGGAAGAACGGAGAACAACGCCCGAACGGCCTGCTGGACTACCTCTGTTTCCACGGAATCCTGCCGACCCCGAATGCAGCCGAGGCAACGCACTGGTCGACAAGTTACAACCCGAGCAGCCAGATGGGGTCAGGGCTGACGGCAATGGCACTCAATGGGATGTTGACGACTCCCAGTGCTCAGAACCTCAAGGAGCGAGGCGAGAAGTCCAAGCAGAAAGACTTGCCGGAAATGTTCAGCAAAGCGGACTGGCTGCTTACTCCGGTGGCGAGCGACGGCAAGAGGTCTATGATGACGATGAGCAATCTGAAAGCACACAAGAAGCCGAAAGCGGAACAGAGCAACTTGGCGGAGCAGATTGCCCACAAGGTTGGTGGCGGAACTTCCCAACTGTCACCCCTATTTGTGGAGGAAATGATGGGCTACCCTTTGATGTATCTCGTCTTGCCATTCCTTTCACCCGATGGCGACAGGAATCCATAAAAGCTCTCGGCAATTCTATGGTTCCACAAGTCGTATTTGAACTGTTCCGGGCCATAGAAACTGAAATACTCGAGGAATGACTTGCAATTTTCAACTATAAGCATTATATTTGCATTGGAATTAATATTAGGATTATGGTACTTTTAGAAGCAATTTTTCTTTTGACAACGCTTGCCTTGATGCCGTTTTTCACACATGGCGAGCCGTGGTCTGTAAAGTTGTTCTATATTGGGTTATGTGGCTTTCTCACACCTATAATAGGCATTCCATTATACAGGCATCTCGTTAAATAGGATATTCTCTGTCCTTTCTCCTATAACTGTCTGTTACTATATTTGCAGCATAAAAAGCAAGTATGGTAACAGACAGTCTCATTCGTAAGAAGTTCGTCCATGATGCCCTTCAAAAAGGCATCTCAAAAATCTATGCCATGCAGGAATCCGTAGTCCGTAGCAATTACCAACTACGGACTGGACGGTTGCAGACCTCCCTATCCAAGCATTCTTTCAACAGCCAGATTACCGGCGAATCGCAAACCATCTTTGTCAAGATACTCCCGTATCTCCGCTTTTTGGATATGGCTTACCGACAGCGGAATGACAGGGTCGCCAAATTCAAACGCCGTAACCTCGCACTCTACAACCGTGTTGTCTGGGGTGTCCTCTATCATGAGACATTCCCCCAACTCCGTTACGGGTTTACCGATGAAGTCAGACAAGCCATCCATAACCAACTTGAAAAAGCAGTTAATCCATAATAGTTATGTCAAGCAAACATCTCTCACAAGACGAAATAGAGTATGTTGTCGATGTCAAGACGGCAAAAGCACAACAGGCAATCCACAAGCTGGAGACACAGTCGGCTTCTCTCCGAAATGAGAACAAGCAGCGTCTTCAGCAGATGATAAAACTGGAGGCTTCAGGCAAAAAAGAAACAGAGCAATATAAAAAACTTGCAGCCAGTTACAAGGTTACGGGCAAGCAGATAAAGGAACTTACTTCCCAAATCCAGGAGCAGACAAAGTCCCTTGACACCAATGCGATGACCATGTCGCAACTTAGGAAACAGTCAAAGTCCTTACAAAAGGAACTTGACAATGTGTCACAAGCACTCAATCCCAAGCAATATGCCGACCTTGAAAGTCGCCTTCAGACAGTCAATGCACGGATGGCAGAATTGAAGCAGAATGCCAAGAACTTCAAGGAACTTGCCAGCTCGGACGAATACAACAACTTCTTCTTCGGACAGCTTGCCGTAAAGGGTATAGAGACAGCTGTCGGATGGTTTAAGTCGCTTACCGGAACGTTGTCCGATACCATCTCCAAGAGCGTAGAGTTGGCCGAGTCAGCCGACGGCATCACACATGCTTTCAAGCGACTTGACCGCCCGGAACTTCTTGACGAGCTTCGAAAAGCCACCAAGGGCACGGTGTCCGACATCGAGCTCATGAAGGCTGCCGTAAAGGCCAAAGACTTCCGCATACCACTGGAAGACCTCGGAAAGTACCTTTCCTTCGCCCAGCTCAAAGCACAGCAGACCGGGCAGTCGCTCGACTATATGGTAGACTCCATAGTCACCGGTCTTGGCCGTAAATCCCCACAGATACTCGACAACCTCGGTCTCTCTGCCGCCGAGATAGGAGAGAAGACCAAAGAGACGGGCGACTTTATGAAAGGTGTGGCCAACATTGTCGAAGGGCAGTTGGCCGCAGCCGGCGAGACCTACATCTCAGCGGCCGACCGAGCAGCACAAAGAACCGTCAGACTCCAAAACGCACAAAAACAACTCGGAGACGAACTCCTACCCATCAAAGAAGAGTTCGCCGATGCCTACGGACAAATACAACTCACTATCGTCAACACAACAAAATACCTTATACAACACCGAGACACAATCCTCGAACTCGGAAAAGCCATACTCCTGCTCGTCACAACCTATGCAGCATACGTCGCCGGACAAAAAATCGCATGGGCATGGAGCATGAGGCAACTCGCCGTCGAAAAACTACAGGCAGCAGCCATCGCCGTCAAAAACATGATGCTCGAACTCTCCGTACTACGGCACGCCGTACTCAATAAAACCATCACCACCTCCATCGCACTGCAAAAAGCGTTCAATATCGTGCTCAAACTCAGTCCATGGGGACTCATACTCGGAGCCATCACACTCGTTGTCGGAGCACTTCTACTCTACAACAAAAAACTCAATGCTGCGGCTATGACACAACAAAAACTCAACAACATTCGATACCAAGCACAAAGAAAAGTAGAAGAAGAACGAATCAAAATAGAAGCGCTCACAAAAAAAATACACGACAACACACGCTCACTCGATGAACGGAAAGCGGCCATCGCCGAACTCCAAAAAATCGTACCCGACTACACCGCGAAACTGTCAAAAGAGGGAAAAGTCTACGACGAAAATACACTCGCACTCACCAGATACCTCGACAAACTCAAAGAAAAAGCACTCGCAGAAGCCACACAAGAGGCCGTCAAAGACCTCCAAAAACAAAGAATAGACCTCATCCTCGAACAGACGAAACTCGAAGACCAACTCAAAAAAATGAAAGAAGAACAGGCCGAGTTCTACAAAAAAAACAACGGACGAAGGCAAACTTCCTCCGGACCCGTCGCACCCACAAACATGTATGCGGCCATGGGAAATGCGGCAAACCTCAAAGTGCTCGCCGGTCAACTCGACGACGTCAACAAAAAAATTAAAAACGTCGAAACGACCATCAACAACATTGACGAAGATCTCGCAAAAAAACTCCGCGGCAACGCGGGAACCGACGACAATAAAAAAGGTACCATCGCAGAGGCAATCGAAAACATCACACAAAAAATAGAGGCACTCAAGGCCAAAAGACTCACCATCAAAGTCGGAGACATCTCCGCACTCAAAAAAATAGACCGACAAATCGCAGCACTCGAAAAAAGAAAACAATTCCTCGAAAACACCTTCGAAGACAAAAAAACAACCGAAAAGGCCGGAAAACAAAACAAAACGGCATTTGGCAACAGTCGAAAACAAAAAATCGACAACCTGCAACAAACCTACAACCAAGAACTCAACCTGCTCAAACAACAATTCATCACACGCCAAATCACACAGGAACAATACGATAACAAAGCCCTCACACTGCAAATCGCACACGCAGCAAAGATACTCGCTATAGAGGAGAAATATACGCAGCTGGCAAAAAACATACGGATCAAAGACAAAAACGAAAAAACAGCTTTCGTCATCGCACAGCAAAACAACGAACTGCAAGCACGACAGGCTCTCCGCGAAAAAGAACTCGAAGCACAGCAAAAATTCTATCAAATACTCGACACGCTCAAAGAAAAAGGACTGAACAACGAACAGAGACAACAACTCGAACACGACATCCAACTCGCAACACTCAAAGCCAACTACGAGGCCGCCATCGACTATGCCAGAAAAAGAGGAGAAGACGAAACGGCTATCACCAGAGCGTACGCCCAAGCAAAAGAACAAATAGAAACGGACACCGAGCAAAAAACACAACAACAAAAAGCCTCCATACTCCAAAAATACAACCTGATCAACTTCCAGCAGCAAATCGATAACAGAAAAAAAGAAATAGAAAAAGATTACGCCGACGGGCGCCTCTCCGAACAAGAATACCAACAGGCACTCAGCAACCTCCAACAAGAGGCCGAACAACAACGACTCCAAATCCGACAGCAATACGGCATCGTAGCGCAGCAGGAGATCTATAATGCTGAACTCGAACAACTCAAACAACACCTCGACGCAAAAAAAATATCCGAAACAGAATACGAAGATGCCGTCCGACAACTCAAAATTGCTCATTACAAAGAGACGTTCGACTACTACACCAACCTCACAGCCAAAGCATCCAGTGCACTCCAAGACGCAGAAATGGCCAACCTCGACGCCAAATACGATGCCGAAATCGAAGCGGCCAAAAACGCGGGGAAAGATACCACTGAACTCGAAAAGAAAAAGGCAAACGAAAAACTCAAAATACAAAAAAAATACGCTGATGTCGACTTCGCCATCAAGGCATCACAAATCATTGCAGACACCGCCGTGGCGGTCATGAAGGCACTCAGCTCCCTCGGACCGCTCGCAGGACCCATCGCGGCGGCACTCATGACCGTCACAGGGGCAGCACAACTCGCAACGGCAAACGCCGAACGACAGAAAATCAAAAAACTCACACTCAACGGCGCTGCCAACACAGGCACAGGAGGCACACGAGTGGCCACAGGACTGGAAACGGGGGGAAGCATAGATGTCGAACGAGAGCAGGACGGACGGCGATTCCATGCGGCATACGAACCCGGCAAACGGGGATTCATCAACAGACCCACCGTCATCGTCGGAGAAGGACCCTACGGACAGAGCAGAGAATGGGTCGCTTCCAATGCCGCCATCGAAAACCCTACCGTCGCACCCATCATTGACATCATTGACAGAGCACAACGGGCGGGAAACATCCGCACACTCGATATGAACAAACTGCTGCTACAGCAGACCGCAGGAAGAGCCACTGGAGGAAGCATTTCCAATACGCCTAACTCCATACCCATACAAAATAACGAAACCGGAAATCCATTCATGCAAAGACTCCTCCAAGTGCTCGACAAAATCTCAAGCGAAGGTATACCGGCATCCGTCGCACTCAACGAAATCGAACAAAAACAACAACTGCGAGACAAAGCACGCCGATTCGCAGCAAAATAACATCAAATCATGCGCATCATAAATCTCAACAGCAACGAGGCATACGAACTCAAAACAGATACCAAAATCGAGGTCGAAAGAACAAACCCCTTCTTCAACGACTACGGAGAACAAACAACACCCCTCGAACTGCCGGCATCAGAACACAATCGCAGACTGCTCAACTTTCCCGACGCACTCGCACGACGAACAAAAATGACACCCATAGACGTCGCTATCTCAGACGGGGAGTATTTTGCACAATGTCGGCAAATCGTACATTCAGCACAATACAAAGGGGCGATCGCTACATCGTTCTATATCAACGATGGCTCGTTCTATTCACGCATCCGGAACGTCAAACTCAAAGATGTCTTCGCAGATGAATGCATCCACGTCTCCCACAAAAGCGGAAACACACCCGTACAAGACTGCATCGACTTCTGTCGCACATTGCGTACCAACAACAATCCGCACTACGCCATCTTCCCTGTCTTGCTCACAGATGACTCCGGTACTGAAACCGGACTCAACTTCAAAGTGCTCAATGCCTACGGAAAACAACTCACACTCGAAACAAAAAAAGTCTGGAAATGGGGGAAAGACGGATACGAACAAATCGAAGTACCTGCGCTCACAGCCTTCTATCCTGACTATGAAGACCCTGAGTCCGACTTCTACAACGCTACCCAACGAACGGAATACGTCAACCAAACACCCATCACGCTCGCACCAGGATATTACATCTCGCCCTTCATCAGAGCCAACTACCTCCTGCAGCGCGTCTTCACGTTCTTTGGATACCAACTCCAAGAAAACTTCTTCACACAAACCGAACCGTTCGACAAAATGGTCGTACTCAACAACGTCATCGATACGCTTGCTAACGGGAAAATCAAAATAGCCGACCTTGTGCCGGATATCACATGCGCCGACTTCATCGCTGTCTTCCGGAAAAAATTCTGCTGTGAGTTCACGGCCGACGAAGCACTCAGAACCGCCAATGTCATCTTCCTCAAAGACACACTCAAAACACAGCCCGAAGAAGACCTCACAAAAAATATCGTCGAAGAACCAACCGTCGCATACAAAGCCGAGAAAGACTACAAACGAATCACACTTGCACCCGAAGACAAACTCGATACTGAAATCAACGACGCATTCGACGACCTTGCTAACATGAAAAAAGCGGCACCCGCAGCATATTTCAATCCCGTCGACGGAGCTTTCTACAAAGACGGATTCTCCGGAAATTATACTGTTTATACAAAAATCGGAGAGGCGTCACAAGACTACAACACTGGAGAAGAACTCGAACCTAAAGAAATCAAAATTCCCGAACTCATTCCCGAATTCCGAATACTCAAACACAAAGCTAATGTCGATGGAGCAGAAGTCTCACACGACTTCGGACAGTATCTCTACATCGGAAACTATATCACACACAACTCCAAAATGATGATCGCAGGAGAAGACAAAGAAAATACCACCGACAACGCCGCCAAACAAAAAACAATGCTCGCTTTCTCATACATCTCATTCAATAACCAACCAGAGGGAACCATCTCGCCCTACGACCTCAGATTCCCGATCAGAGGACGAATCTTCGACTACGCACTATACTACCACGGAGAAGAAGGGATCTTCGAGAAATTCTACAGACAATACGACCAACTGCTGAGAAACGCTCTACACGAAACAAAAGTCAAACTCCTGCTCTCGCAAACACAAAAACAAAACCTGCCGGCGACGGCCAAAGTCATCATCAGAGGCGTAGCTTTCCTCTTCGATAAACTCAAATTCACACTCGGCGGAAAAAACGAACCTGTCGAATCATCACTCCGCTCTATCGCACTGATGGAGCCAGTCATCAATGCACCGACCATCAACCAATTACTGTCATTTATGAACACGCAGTACAAATGGGTCGGCCACGAAAAACAAACAGAAGTCTCACGTGAAGAATATGAAAACGCCGGACCCGACAAAGAACGCACCTTCAACGTCATATATCCGCCAACGCCCGCTCCCGAATACGTCGGAATTCCCTACGCCAAACAAACATCCATCACATCACAGAAAACCCGACACGCCACACTCTTCAGACACTCCAAATGGAAATACACAAAGACAGAGGTCTGGCTCGAATGCGTGCCCAAATAAAGCGTCCACCACCCTGCATTGTCCTTTAAAAACATACAGATTATAACTACATTTGCCCTAAATCAATACAAACATGGATATTCTCTTAACCCCCGACCAGCTCTCACTCTCTGGAGCATTAAAACGATTCGTTATCCACACCAACGAGGAAACAACGTTCTCCCTCAAGGACGAAAGAGACAGCAAAGTCATCGTACAACACACCTACACGCCCAATAAAAACGGACACATAGAAATCGAACTCGAAAACATCATCACACCCCTGCTCAGCTTCCAACTACTCGACAAAACACAACCCTATAAACAACCCAACATCCTAAAACAGTTCAATGCCTCGATCACCGAACATAACACCAACGAAAACAAAACATTCAGCTTCGAAGTAATAAGAGCAGGAATCGACCAATTCGCAGATTCGGCGGAAAACTTCCTCAAAACGAACTTCCTCACGTGGCAGCCAAACATCAAACCCGTGACATACCACACGCCGGAGTTCCTCACATACTACGCCGCTCATGACGTCGCAGTACAGGGAGTCGCATACATCCCCCAAGAAGAAACAGACAACTATACACAACTGCCCTTCCAGCTCGCCCTACTATCTGCCGGAAACGTCTGGACAATTCCTGTATCATACGCCATCATCGCCGGAAAAATCAAGAAAATGCCGGCATACTACGACATCTTTATCGAAGACCAGCAGGGAAACAGACTCACATACATACAACGATATTATGCCACCGACATCAAAAGCGAAGAAGAACAGTGGATCCTCTTTGAAAACTCACTCGGAGGAATCGACACCTTCAGAGCCTACGGGGAGACCGAAAACAACGCAAAACATACACACAACATCGTCGAAATAGAAAACAATACACAGGAATATAGAGTCGACACGCTCCGAGAATTCAAAAAAAATACGGGATTCCTCACAAAAAACGAACGAAAATGGGTACTCGACTTCTTCCCGTCACTCGGAAAATATATCTATACCGGCGACGCAATACGCAAAATCGTCGTCACCGACAGCGATGTCTCGTGGAAAACAAAAGAACTGCCGTCAACATACAACTTTACCTATAGGTTCGCCGATGCAAAACCATTCCTGAACCTGCCAAGAACGGAACTGCCGACGGAGATGCTGCACATCAAAATACCCGATGCCACGTCTTTTACGCTCGCCCCGCGCTTGGTTGAACTGCCAAGACTCACACTCACAAAAGGGGCACTCTTCCCAGTTCAAAATCCGTATGCCTCGCAATGGAACGTCACAACACTCGAGGCCATCATAGACTTCCTCAAGAAAACCATCACCAATTCCTACCAAGGGGATGGCTCCCTCGGACATACACACGATAACATCTCTGTCCTCAATGCACTCGAACGCCTCGGAAAGTATCTCACCATCGATGCCGAGAAAATCTACGCCGGACACGCCGATACGGCTACAGTCGCCGATACGCTCGACCAAAAATCCAAAGACTGGGACAAAATACTGCAATCCGACAAGGCTTCAACGGCGAAAGAAATCATATCCTTCCTCAAAGGCATAACCATCGGGGCGGGATTCCATATCAATGAGCAAGGAGAAGCACTGCTCAAAGCACTCACCGTCGATGCCATCAAAAGCAAAGATTTTACACAAGGAGCAGACACCCTCGACGGAAAAGGATTCGCAATATACCAAGACAACAATGGAAGAACACACGCCGTGACCGACATCATCGAGGCACGCGTCAAATCCATATCGGCCGAAGTAGAAATCAAAAAATTCTCTTTCGCATCAGGAGACACAGGATATACATTTGCTGGAGCAAAAATCACCAAAGTCAAAAAATTGTCCAGCGGTGACTTCAGATGCTATTTCCCCGCACAAGACGGAGACATCGAATCTATCAACGACTTCCAACTCGGCGATCAGGCCATGGCCAGAACGGATACCTTCCTCAACCATCAAAAACAACGGTCAGACAGAAGATACTACTGGAGACTCGTTGTCAACATCGGACAGGAAACGCTCGAAGACGGACGCTCCTACCACTTCGTCGACCTCTCATCCGTCAAAGGAACGGTCACACTCATGGAACATACCTGTATCGGATGCGACACCACCGTCGATAACGACGAACCAGAACCGCTCGACAACATCGTACAACTCGGAAATCAAATCAACCCCGACAGACAATATGCATACATCATATACGTCTCAGAAGGAAGACGCGTCGACTATGCCGGTATCAATGACTTCAACCTCGATACACACATCGTCGAAGAGCATTCCAGAGAAAAAACAATCCTCAGAAGCGACCGAGTGGAAATCGCTTCCGCAGCAGGAACAGCGCAAAACACACCGCTCGTCTGCGAACGCGGAGAATGGAGAAACGGAGAAAAATACGGCAGATACGACCGAGTATCACACAACAACGCTATATGGCTCTGTAACGTACCAAAAGGAACAACCACCACCACAGAACCAAAAGACAACAACACGGAATGGATCAAACAAACATATGGCATGAAGGGCGAGGCATCCTATACCTATATACGGTACTCCAACGATAAAAAAACGTTCACACAACCCAAGGAATGGAAGGAAACAGGGAACTATGCCGACGGAAGAAACCTCATGCCCGAAAGCTATAAAAAATTTAACCGACCCGAGGAAATCTTCACAATCCCCTACCTGCAAACCTGCAAACAAGGACAGAAAATCGACCTCACAGTCAGCTTCGACTACCACATCCCGGGCAACTTCGAGCAAGGAAGAATCGGTATCGAATTCTATTTCCAACTACACGGAAAAGACTACTACTACGGACACTGGGTAAACAAAAAAGGAGACGGACGAACATCCAAAACACTGCAAATACTCTACGGGAAAAACAACGCCGCAGGCGTCTTCAACCAACTCTTCGACAAAGCACAGCAAAGAATCAACGAAGCCTATATCACCAATATCAAAATAGAACTCGGAAACAGTACTACGACATGGACACCGGCACCCGAAGACCAAGAAAGAGGAACGACTACAGGAAAATTCCTCGGCACCCTCGTATGGAACAAACCATACCCCTCACCCTTCCTTGAAGATTACACGTGGACAGAGGTCGAACCACGAGGCATCAACTCCGTCAAACGAATGTTCGGAGTCTCAGCAACACCCAACACACCGCCCACCGAGTACACCGAAACAACGCCGAAACTCACCAATAACAATAAATACCTCTGGGCATACGACATCATCACATATACCGATGGAACAACCACCGAAACAACACATGCCATCATCAGCGTCTACGGAACAGACGGACACGATGGAACAGATGCCGTCAATATACAACTGTCCACCGAATACATCATCATCGATACCGCAGACAATGGAACCGTCACGCCGGCACAACTCGCACAGGCCTATACCGACGTCAGAGCTTTCAGAGGAACAACGCCACTGCCGATAACCATCCCTGCAGAATCGCTCACCACATCACAAGGAATCAGCGCCACCGCACAAGGAGAAAGAGTCAAAATCGTGGCCGTAGATAATGACCCCGAAACAGGATATGCCTACGCTTCAGGATGGGTAGACATCCCCGTAAAAGTAGAAGGAAGAACGTTCCCGCTAAGAGTCTTCGTCGGTACTAATCTACACCGGCAAGTCGCAAAATGGGTGCAGAACAGCCGACAGTTCCGAAGCGAATTCTCCACACTCAAAAACGACTACAACGCCAACAGGAAGACATGGAATACGCAGATCCAGCAAAATGCACAGGCCATCGCACAAAAAGTAGAACAAACCGTCTATCAGGCCGACAACGCCGAGACCAGCAGAAAAATGGCAAAGCTCGAAACACAGGCCGACAGAATCTCTGCCAAACTGTCCGAAACAAAAGAAAAACAATACAACCTGCTCCGAAACACAAAAACACTTCGAGGAGACAACATCATCCGGCAGGGCATAACACTACAGGAACGAGCCATCAACGACTTCTCCGTAGCAACGGCACTCAATTCAGAGGAACAACAACGAGACATCCTCAAGTGGAACAACATCCCAATCAAGCCCAATACTTATTACTCCCTCTCTTTCTACGCGAAGGGGAGCGGAACGTGTGCTTGCGCGCTCTCGCCTGACACCTGCGCAGAAGTCATCAACGCACAGGACTTCCGAAACAGTGCATCCGATGGACACAACAGATTCACGCTCACCGACCGATGGACGCGCTGCTGGGCAACATTCAAAACTAAAGACAATTGCCCCAGCACAACAGAAGTGATACCCCTGCGGTTGAATAGCGTTGCCACAGCAAGCATCTACGGCATCTGCCTCGTCGAGTCCGCTGCACCAACCGATTGGCTGCCTTATCACCATGACCCGCAAAAAAATCTCGTCCAAAAACCACTCGCCATCTCCGCGCAGAAAGTCAATCTTGAAGAAGATACAACCACAGAAAACGAAAAATACGGAAAAATCAGAAAAATTACAAACAATAGCTACTGGTACCAACTACAATGGAACCTCGAAGAACCCACAGACAATACAAACCAACAGTTCACCCTCTTCATCGTAGCAAAAGACCTCACCGGAAACTCACTATGGAGACTCGGTACGTGGATGCCCGGAGATAAAGGCTCCTTCAGCTACCTAACTGAGAAAAGCCAGTATATAGAACTCGGAAACGGATGGAAAAAATACTACACGACATTCTATGGCAAGGAACAGCTCAAAGGCACAGGAGAAATCTTCGGCATCAACGGACTGCATGGCTCACTTGAGGTCTATGCTGTCGGAGTTGTACAAGGTGATGAATGCCCGGAATGGAATGTTTTCCCCATCGAAAAAGCACTCCTCGATACGGGTATCGACATCACCAACGGACAAATAAGACAGATCGCAGACCACTTTGAATGGATCGACAATCAAGGAAACCCTATCGCACAGTTCAAAAACGGAAAAGCATACTTCTACGGAGACATCTCCGCCAGGACATTCTCCACACCCAACGGCACTTTCCAAGTCGACGAACAGGGAAACATCACGGCAATAAACATGGAAGCCGTTGGAGGCACGTTCTCCAACGTCATCATCAAAGGCTCCTTCTCATCTCCCTATGCCACCGTAGAAGAACACTACAATATCTCGCTTCACGACAACGCATGGCTCGATGGAGAAAACACCCAATGGAACCACTTCAACCTCCAATGGGACGTATCACAACGGGGAAGAACGCTCCATATCACCAATTACCCACTGAGAGGAGCATATACGGGCTATGGAGTCATTATCGCACCACAGGGAAAATACTTCTTCGACGAAGGACGCAGGTTCTCTAAAATCGCCATCTACACCGGTACGTCGGTCGTACTTCACGGAATAGGAAGCGAAGACACCTTCTACGGGTGGCTCGTCGAACAAAGAAACCTCATAGGAAATTACATGGCGGGCGTCCCCTTCCGAGTGCTGGCATGGGGATTCGCTACCTGCAACCCCACAGAAACAACCATCAATGCACAAACCTACAACGGATATGCACTCGCCATAGAACGCATCGGTCAAGGACATTGTAGAATCCTTTTGCCCGTCCCATGGGCACAAGCTCTCCTCAAATACGGACCCCAACTGCGCAAAACCATCGGCGTATCACTCACAGGATTCGGACACAGCTACGACGATAGTACACAATCCATGCCTATCAAAGCCACCATCAAAAGCATAGGAATGATAGGACAGAGAATCGCCATCGACATCTGGCTCTCAGACGACGACCGCGTCCACGACGGAGCGTTCCAATTCATCATCTACAACATGGCATTCAACAACATGTTCCAAACATCCGAAAATATATAATGACAACAACTAAACAAAATAAAATGAACATTACATCAAAAAACAGAACCTTTGTCCTCACAGAGGAACAGGGACACTACGCATTCAACGGAGAACTCATCCTCGATGCTGACGATCATCCCGAATTTCGTGGAAGCGTAAACCCGAAACAGGGAGGACACCTCGCATCGGTCTACTACAAAGAAACAGACCAAAACGATGTCTCCATCAGCTTCAGCGGAGCACAAAAAGACGCTATGTCAGTACTGCTGGAACTCGTAAACCTCATAACAAAGGCAAAAACGGCCATTATCGAAGAAGACAACACATCAAACACCTCTCTGCCCGAAAAAGAACCCGAGGAAAAAGAGCCCGAGACGGAAGCAACATCCCCCCCAAAAAATGAAATATAAGAATGAAAATGGTAAAAACAGAAAGAAATAGGTATTTTCACCATCTTTTTGTAGGAAGATAGGACGATAGGAAGCAAAAAACTTCCTATCTCCTTTTTTATAACACACCCTTATAATTCAGCAACAACGCATTCGCACTTTGAATATCCTTCGGAGTATAGATATCGGTAATCAAAATCGAAGAATGCCGTGCCTGGTCACGAACCGTTAGAATATCCGTGTTCGCACGCAGCATATTTGTGATACCCGTATCCTTCAGAGAGTAAAATTTATACCGTGTAGTCAGTTTCAGGTGCTTACGTACATGATGGTGCCAGTAATCACGGAAAGACTTTTCGCTCCGACGTTCCGCACCGGGAGCAAAATCCTCGCTGAAAAGATAATAATCGCTCGGGCATTTAAAAACATCCAATGCTATCATCAACTTCATCACATGGTCAGGAACCGTCAGCAGAGCATCGCGATGATTCTTCGTGTGGTCACCATGTAGCAACATCGTCTTTCGTTTGATATTGAAATCTCCCACCTTCAGATAGCTCATCTCTCGCGGCCGTATGAAAAGATAATGGAGAATGTAGCAGGCAAGCAGATAGTGTTTGTTGTTCGCCTCCAGCCAATTCTTGAGTTCCTGTAGCACAGGATCCGGAATCACATCGCGATTCTTCAGCACCCCTCGCTTCTGTACAAGTGAATAACCCGCCGTCGGGTCAGAAGGGATGTAACCACGCTCCAGCAGATATTTGCAGAAAGTCTTCAGCCAGCTCAAGTAATTGTTGCGAGTCTGAAGCGTGTTGTTGCGGTCCACAAAGACATAGTCTAAGAACTGACCGGTAAGGATACGGTCGAATTGATACGTGTAGAAAAGGTTGACAGACTCCTTCTCCCTCCATCTGCGTAGCACTCTGAGACGGCTTATATAAGACACCGCCGTTTCCTCGCGCATGTTGTGCTCTTTCAATAGCTTTAGCAGATACTCCCGATAGCGATCGCAAGCTTCATCGAAAGAGGTGTATTCCAAGGGTTGCGTCACCTCCACCCATGGGTTCCAGCCTTGCATCAGTTTTTCCGTGAGCCTCTTGATGAGAGCCTCGCCGTATTGGCGCTGGTTACGTTTTCCCTTTATATGTCCGAGCATAAATTTCTTGGTATGAAACTTCCCTATTGTCGGATCGAAAGCGGAAAGTGATACATAGCATTCTGAAGCCTGGTGAAATCTCGGCGGCTTCCAGCCGACAATCTTGTCAATTGCCGTCTGCTTGTTCTGAGAATAAAAATTTTTTTTAGGCATTTCTAAATTTTTGAGTGAAATGCCCGATTGATAATCTTGTTATTTCTTCGCCGACTTTTCGCCGACCTTCTTACCTCCGACAAAGCGTAAGGGATTGATAATCAACCCCTTTACATCGTCTTAGTCGGGATTACTGGACTCGAACCAGCGACCTCGCGCCCCCCAGACGTGTGCGCTACCAACTGCGCCAAATCCCGATCTTTTACATTGTTTGGTAAACTGCACGCTGTTCTTTTTCCCTTTAAGGAAAGAAACTAATGCCCTTTACCTTATATAACTTTCATTCACTTATATAGTGTTTGAAAGTGAGTGCAAAGATACACACTTCTACTGATATACGCAAATTTATGCGATTCTTTTTGCGTAAAAATGTCCTGCATAAGTTCCACCATAAGGAAATATAAGTTTAAAGGTTGAAAAATGTGAGCTCCGTGAGTATAAAAGGATAGCTTTCACGCGTTAAAACCTAAGTGATTACGCTGTGAAAGCTATCCTTTTATAAGTGGGTATGCGAATGATACCGAACGGTGTCTTACTTGTCTACGAATTTCACCTTTTTGTTAAACTCGTTGAGACGAGCTTGTATTTTATTCATTTTCTTTTCCAAATGGTTCAGTTTCTTCTGGCTTTTGAGCAATTTCTTGTTGATTTTCTGTGCTTCCTTCAGCGTTTTAACGGTTTCTTTTGCATCTTTTACCGTAGTGGACGCATCTGACGACGTAAAGTCGGTTGTTGCCACATTGGCTGTTGCATTGACAGTTGCAGCTTTTTCATTCAGCTCTCCAAAATTCTCTTTCTCTTTCTGATACTCTAATTTCAAGTTGTTGAGCTTAGTATTCAAAGCTAATACCTTTTTCTGGGTTTTCAGATTTTCAACGTCGAAAGCTTTGTTCTGACCGAACGAAATGGCAGTAGAAAACGCCAGCATACAAATCAATAATACCTTTTTCATTTGTTCGTTTTGTTTGGTTATCGCCGGCAAAGGTAATTATAATTCTCTGAAAAACAAATGGTGGAAGTATTTTTTTTGATAAAAAACGGATGCGGAGAAGGATTGGGGTTGCTGGCGAACGGTAAAACGCGGTTGTTCGAGATAAGTGGAAGGGAGGAGAAGAGGGGAGAGGACTACAAGCGGCCTTCCTCGCAGTAGCTGTAGTATCGGCCGTCGACAATGATGATGTGGTCAAGGAAGTGGAGGTGCATGGTGTCGCAGGCGGCTTTGATTTGGCGGGTGATGCTGTCGTCTTGATGACTGGGCTGAGGGTGGTTGCTGGGGTGGTTGTGGACGAGTGCAAGGGTGGTGGCGTTGCAAAGCAGTGCTTCGCGTATAACGATGCGCACGTCGATGAACGTATCGCTCAACCCACCGTGGGAAATACGGAACGGACGGATGAGGCGGTAGTTTTGATTCATCAGCAAGACCCACGCTTCCTCTACGTCGAGGTCTTGCATGATGGGGTGCATATAGTTGTAGATGGCAGTGGCACTACCGAGGTCTGGTCGCTCGCCCACTTTCTCTCGCTGGCGTCGTTTACCGAGTTCATAGGCGGCGAGCAGGCTGATGGCCTTAGCTTCGCCGATGCCGTTGTAGCGGCAGAGGTCGCTGATGCGTAGCTTGCCAAGATGGGAAAGGCTGTTATTGTTGTCGGAAAGGATGCGCTTCATGAGTTCAACGGCACTTTCGTGTGGTGTACCCGAGCCGATGATGATGGCAAGGAGTTCAGCATTGGAAAGGCTCTCTGCCCCTTGGTCTCTGAGCTTTTCGCGCGGCCTATCTTCTTCCGCCCATTGTGTGATGGAGAGTTTGGTGGGTGTGGTTTTCATTGTATGAGAAAGTAAGTGAGGTTATTGGTAGAAGGTGTTTTGAAACGCTTGGAACTCGTCTTTGCCCAAAATGATGCGTTTCCACCATGCTTCGAGGAATCCAAGCCCGTAGCCGGTGAGCTGGGTAAAGGCGGCGGCAATGGCGAGCAGACCTATCCGCAAGCTCCGATTCACAATAGTGGCAGAGAGGGCTATCAGCAGGGCATAGGCCGAGATGAGCATCCACGGCACGAGAAATACCCATAACCAGAGAGGCGAACTGCCGTAGTGCATCATCGCTCTGCCTACGGCGGAAGTAAAGATAAGGAGCATCAATCCCACGGTAAAGAAAGCAGGCAACATGTGTACGGGTTTCAACGAATCGGGATATTTGCGATAGAGGTTGATGCGTGCGATGCCGCTGTTATAAACCTGACGATAGAACTTGCGGAAATCTGTGCGTCGCTTGTGCCATACCCATGCTTCGAGAAAGAGCCGACAGTGGTAACCGGCACGGAAAATGCGGATGCTGAAGTCAATATCTTCACCGAAACGCATACGGGAGAAACCTCCGAGGTGGGTGTAGACATCACGGCGGATACCCATGTTGAATGACCTTGGATAGAATTTGTCGAGTTTTTTCTTGCCGCCTCGGATGCCTCCGGTGGTGAAAAAACTCGTCATGCTATAGGAGATGGCTTTCTGTGTGGGAGTAAACGACGTATGGGCGCAGTCGGGACCGCCGAAAGCGTCGACTGGGTCAGCGGCAAGAGCATCGTTTACGGCTTTTAAATAGTGAGGCGGCAATACGACGTCGGAATCGAGTATGATGAGATAAATGCCGTCGGCACGTTGAGCGCCGTAGTTGCGCGTATCGCCCGGACCGGTATTAGACTTCACGAAATAACGTATCTTCATCCGGTCTTCATATCGTGTGCAGATGTCTTGAGAGGTGATCGTTGAACCATCCTCAACGATGATAACTTCGAAGTCTTGTAGGGTTTGTGTGCAGAGACTTTCGAGAAGTTCGTCCACTTCATTGGGGCGATTATAGACGGGAACGATGATGCTGTAAGTCATGAGAGAATCTGTAGGTGAGAGAATGATAAAAACGGAACGCACCTTCGGCTAAAAAAAGGAACAATGGCCATGATGCAGTCGCCATTTGTTCTCTACCGAAGGTGCGTATGGTTTTATTCTTTGATGCGTTGTAGATAAGAACCGTCGCGGGTATCGACCTGTATGAGCTCGCCCTCATTGATGAAGAGAGGTACGCGCACTTCAACACCTGTTTCCAATGTAGCAGGTTTAGTGGCATTGGTGGCCGTATCGCCTTTGATGCCCGGTTCGGAATGGGTAATGCGAAGCACTGTCTTTACAGGCATCTCGGCAAAGAGAACAGTACCATCAGTCGTGTCTGTTACAACTTCCACGATGTCGCTTTCCTTCATGAATGCCACGCCGGTGATGGCTTCCTTTGCGATAGGTGCTTGTTCAAAGGTCTCTTGATTCATGAAGATATAGTCTTCGCCGTCTTGATACAGATACTGGTAAGGTCTGCGCTCAATGCGAACGTCTTCGAGTTTGAAGCCTATCTGAAAAGTACGGTCGAGCACTCTTCCCGTGGTTACGTTCTTTAGTTTGGTACGCATCACCGTGTTGCCTTTTCCGGGCTTCACGTGTTGGAAATCGATGCAGGTGTAAATCTGGTTGTCGAGACGGATACATGTCCCGATTTTGATTTCTTGAGAGTTAATCATTTCGTTATTTTCTTACGTTATTAATATATATATTGGATATGCAAAGGGGATGTACAACAAAGTTATTTCGTTTTCTTTACTGCTACTTTGAGACCGTTGACGGCAATGTCTTCCTTGATGCGTGCCTCTATTTCTTCGCATAGTTCGGGATTATCGCTGAGTAAGGTTTTGGTGGCATCACGTCCCTGCCCAAGTTTGGAACTACCATAGGAGTACCATGAGCCACTTTTCTGTATGATATCTTGTGCTACGCCAAGGTCTATCAGTTCACCTATCTTGCTGATTCCTTCGCCAAAGGTTATTTCAAATTCTGCTTTTCGGAAAGGTGGGGCAACCTTGTTTTTTACCACTTTTACGCGTACTAAATTGCCGGTGACGGTGTCTCCGTCTTTGATACTCGTCACTTTGCGTATATCCATTCGCACGCTGGCATAGAATTTCAATGCTAATCCGCCTGTAGTTGTTTCGGGATTGCCAAACGAAATACCTATTTTCTCTCGCATTTGGTTGATGAAGATACAGGTGGTTTTCGTCTTGCTGATGTTGCTGGTGAGCTTGCGCAACGCTTGGCTCATGAGGCGTGCGTGTAATCCCACATTGCTTTCACCCATATCTCCTTCTATTTCTTTCTTGGGAGTGAGGGCAGCCACGGAGTCGATAACGATGATATCAATAGCAGCCGAACGTATCAGCTGTTCGGCAATGTCGAGAGCTTGTTCTCCGTTGTCGGGCTGTGAAATCCATAGGTTATCCACGTCTACGCCTAATTTCTGGGCATAGAATCTGTCGAAAGCATGCTCCGCGTCTATAAAAGCAGCAATGCCTCCTGCCTTTTGCGTTTCGGCAATGGCATGGAGAGCAAGTGTTGTCTTTCCTGAAGATTCGGGACCATATATTTCAATGATGCGACCGCGGGGATAACCGCCTACGCCCAAAGCATAATCAAGCGCAATGCTACCTGTAGGAATGGTCTCAACATTTTCTATCTGCTTGTCGCCGAGTTTCATGATAGCACCTTTGCCGAAATCTTTCTCTATCTTCGACATCGCTGCCTGAAGGGCTTTCAACTTGCCTTCTTGTACATTGTTTGTTTCTTCTTTCTCTTTTGTCATGGCTGTATCGTTAGAGGGGTTAGATAATCATTATTATAATTCCAAGTCTCCGCCGAAGACCTCGTGCCAAGGCAGACCTTGTTTATTCAATTCTTTCATAAAGGGATCTGGGTCGAAATCTTCCACATTCCACACACCGGGCTTACGCCATAGTCCTTTAAAGAACATCATAGCACCAATCATGGCCGGAACACCCGTTGTATAGCTTACTCCCTGCATACCCGTTTCTTTATATGCTTCCTGATGTTTGCAGTTGTTGTACACGTAATAGGTTTGTTCCTTGCCGTTTTTCACACCGCGAATGCGACAGCCAATGCTTGTTTCGCCTTCGTAGTTCTCTCCGAGTTCTTGTGGATTGGGTAACACAGCCTTGAGAAACTGCAACGGAACAATCTTCTGACCATTGTAGTCGATGGGGGCGATACGTGCCATACCGATATTTTGTATCACGCGGAGATGGGTGAGATACTCTTCGCCAAAGGTCATCCAAAAGCGTGCCTGCCTGATAGTAGGATAGTTCTTTACTAAACTCTCGAGTTCTTCATGGTGCAGGAGGTAACTCTCGCGCGGCCCGATGTTGGGATAAGTAAGCGTTCGATGTATTTCCAGAGGCTCTGTTTCTATCCACTGTCCGTCTTTGTAGTAGAGACCTTTCTGCGTAATCTCCCGTATATTGATTTCAGGATTGAAGTTTGTAGCAAAAGCCTTGTGATGGTCTCCGGCATTGCAATCTACGATATCCAATTCATGAATCTCATCGAAATGATGTTTAGCAGCGTATGCGGTAAAGATGCCACTCACTCCCGGGTCGAAACCACATCCCAAAATGGCAGTCAGTCCAGCCTCTTCGAAGCGTTGCTTGTACGCCCACTGCCACGAGTACTCAAAGTGTGCTTCGTCTCTCGGCTCATAGTTGGCCGTGTCTAAATAGTGACAGCCGCATGCCAAGCATGCCTCCATGATAGTGAGGTCTTGGTAGGGTAGGGCTAAGTTTATCACCATTTCGGGTTTGTAGTCACGCATGAGGGCTTTGAGTTGTTCCACATCATCGGCATCTACTTGTGCCGTCTTGATGTTCGGATTGCCTATCGCTTTGACAATCTCATCGCATTTTTCCTTGCGCCGCGATGCAATCATAAAGTCGGTAAATACGTCGGCATTCTTATTGATTTTGAATGCAGCTACGGTGGCCACACCACCGGCACCAATCATCAGTACTTTTCCCATTTTATCTATTCTGTCTTTATTTTTTATTTTATCTCGTCAGCTCTGATACCCAAGGCACTCATGAGCGAATAGCCCAGTATTTCCTGACGGAAATTTCCCCCTTGCATAGGCTGCATTGCAAGCACAGTGATACGTTTTTTATCATCATCGAGGAAGTGGAGTGTCTGCCGTATGTTGTCATATAAGGTTGCATTTTCAGCATTCGGTATAACAACCACACGGTGTACGTCGGGTTGCGACACCACGGTTTGCAGCACATGGACGAAGAAATCATCGGCAGCCACCATGTCTTCTACGGGATACGAACTGATGGTAAACTCGCCCAGTGTGCTTTTGAAAGCCTGTGCATTGAGTTCCTTGTCGTAGTTTGCGGGCACAAAGTTCTCCATTTTGTGTCGTCGCTTGTCGTGGATGAGTACCACTTGTGTATCGTTCTCGCCCTCTTTCAGTCCGCCGTCGAGTGCCACACACTCTATCCACCGTGCCATATCGGCCTTAGGGATGCGCCGTCCAATCATGCGTTCAAAGTTCACGATGAGGTCAAATGCCACCTTATCTATATAATCGGCATCGGCAATGATGACGTTATTGCTCCATTTCGTTTGCTTATCCATCTTGTATCCGTATCACGGCGAGGCAGATGAAACCCCTCGTCCAGACCGTGCAAAGGTAGCAAAAAAAAATGGCTTTCATACTTTTGATTCTTAATTATTTTCACGATGTGGCAGCTCTTCACTATCAAGGGAAACCTACGTACTTTGCTTTAACTCCAAGCGACCATGAGACTGCTCATGAACGATTGTAGTTTAATTATACTAAAAAATAAAGTGCGACTTGTGCTATTTGGTGGGAATAACATAACTTTGTAGCGATGGAAATCATTCATCACAACAAAAAAAATGAAAGGAATATCAAATATGAAGAAAATTAAAGCTGCCGTCGTAGGTTACGGAAACATCGGACAATATACCATAGAAGCATTGGAAGCGGCCGAAGACTTCGAGATTGCAGGGGTAGTACGCCGTAACGGAGCGGCTGACAAGCCAGCTGCTCTCGCACCTTACCATGTGGTGAAAGACATTCGAGACCTCGGTGCTGTGGATGTGGCCATACTTTGCGCTCCCACAAGGTTGTGTCCCGATTATGCTAAGACCTACATTGCATTAGGTATCAACACAGTAGATAGTTACGATATCCACACGGGCATCGCTGAGTATCGTGCCACACTGATGCCGCTATGTCAGCAACATGATGCTGTTTCCGTAATTGCTGCAGGCTGGGACCCAGGCTCTGATTCCGTGGTACGTACTCTCATGCAGGGACTTACGCCAAAGGGGTTGACCTATACGAACTTTGGTCCGGGCATGAGCATGGGGCATTCAGTGTGTGTGCGCTCTAAAGCCGGTGTTCGCAATGCTCTCTCCGTTACCATTCCCAAGGGTGAAGGATTGCACCGCCGCATGGTCTATGTGGAGTTGGAAGCGGGTGCCGACCTTGCCGCCGTTACCCAAGCGATCAAAGAAGACCCCTATTTCGCCCACGACGAGACACACGTGTTTGCCGTAGACTCTATAGACGATGTGCGCGATATGGGACATGGCGTGCATCTCGTGCGGAAAGGTGTCAGTGGCAAGACACAGAACCAGCGTTTGGAATTCAGTATGAGCATCAACAATCCTGCCCTTACTGCCCAGACGCTTGTAAACGTGGCACGTGCTTCTACGCGGCTCTCTCCTGCTTGCTATACGATGGTCGAAATTCCCGTTATCGACCTTCTGCCGGGCGACCGCTCTGAATGGATTGGTAAATTGGTGTAGAACCCTTACGATAAAACGCATGGCTGAGGTCATTTTCTTTCGCTTTCTGATTCTATGCAAATACTACGCGAGTTCGGGATAGGGGAATCTTACCCAATAGCCCCAAAGGGGTGACAGATTCACAGGCAGGCGATGAAGTCCGTAAGAACGCAACCCCTATATGAATGTATCACCCATCATAACTTCGGAGGAATGACGGAAGATAAAAGGTCTTTCGCGTTGCGGATGCTCGGTACATGAAACGCTTGCAACTTTCGCATCTACAGCGCACCTTGGGTAAAAAGATACCACAAAAAGGAACGAATAATTTGGGGTAAAGAGGAAAAAACACTAAATTTGCATCTACCTAAAAAATAATGCCATATGAGACAACTGAAAATCACGAAATCCATTACAAATCGCGAGACTGCTTCATTAGAGAAATACCTGCAAGAGATAGGACATGAGGAGTTGCTGACCGTAGAAGAGGAAGTGGAATTAGCACAGCGTATCAGACGCGGCGACCGGCAGGCGCTGGAAAAACTGACAAAGGCCAACCTAAGATTCGTGGTTTCAGTGGCTAAGCAGTATCAGAACCAAGGACTGAGTCTGCCCGACCTTATCAACGAGGGGAACTTAGGTTTGATAAAAGCGGCAGAGAAATTTGACGAGACACGCGGATTTAAGTTCATTTCATACGCTGTGTGGTGGATTCGCCAGAGTATTTTGCAGGCTATTGCTGAACAAAGCCGTATCGTTAGGCTTCCACTCAATCAGATAGGGTCAGTCAATCGAATCAATAAGATGTTGAATCGATTTGAGCAGGAAAACGAGCGACGTCCGAGTATGGAGGAAATTGCCGATAAGGTGAACTTGTCACAAGAGAAGGTGGCAGACGTGTTGAAAGTGAATAGCCGGCAGGTCTCTGTGGACGCACCCTTTACCGAAGGTGACGAAACCAGCCTGCTTGACGTGCTGTGCAACAATGATTCGCCCATGGCCGACCGCGAATTGGTGAGGGAGTCGCTACGGGAAGAAATCAACCGCACACTACAAGTACTCAACGAGCGAGAACGCAACATCGTAGAAGCGTTCTTCGGTATCAACCAAGGAGAGAAGACTCTTGAGGAGATTGGCAACAAATTTGGTCTTACCCGTGAACGCGTGAGACAGATAAAGGAAAAGGCCATCCGTCGGCTTCGCCAGAACACGAAGAGCCGTCTGCTGAAGGCTTACCTCGGGCAATAACACATACAAACAAGTATTATATATTATATATACAACTTATACAACATTTTATGAGAATCATCAACGTTTCTATAGCCGTTCTGTTGCTGACGGTGCTCGCTGCGGGCGGCATACAGGCACGCGAAAAACAGGTGCCGCGGCTCTATGCTTTCGGCTTTGCATCGTCTTTTAACGATTCCACGGTGTACATCACACCCATACAGGAACTTGACGGGGCATGGATCAGCTCCGGTTGGGGATTCCTCTTCGGGCGCGACAGCTATGCATATCAGCTACGTGACTATCTGACCGGACAAGGTGTGGAGCATAGCACTTGCATCATTTCATATGCCCGAAAACGCGAGCAAGTAGAAAAAAAATATGCCAAGCTGCGGAAACGTTACGCCGAGAAGTTGAAATACATCGTAAAAGAACTGCCGGCAGAGGCATTCCGCTTCACCGTCGTACAACCCGAACACCCCGTGGAATGACCACAGAAACCCATTATTTCCGCATTGCCGAGTTAAATCTCGCCATCACCTTCCACCAGCCCCACACGGAGAATATGGGACTCATTCCATCATTGGAACCCTTTCGCACAGATGCCGCTCCCGATGTGATGTTTCATCTTTCGGTAGACGCAAATACGACTCCCGTAACTGCAGACGACTGCGAACGGATACGTGTCTTCGACACAGGCAACGGCGATACCGTAGTAGACCGTCTGTGCAACGGCGGTTATCAGTATTTGGTGAAAGATACCAACGGCTCTGACTGCTGCCTGCTCCGCACCGACAAACATTTCAAAGACTGTCGCTGCGCCCTTTTCGGCAGCTACGACATGCGTAGTTTCGGCCTCAACAATGCCCTCATGCTCGTTTTTGCTTTCGCTGCCAGCCACCATGAAACGTTGCTTCTCCATGCATCGTTGGTCAGATGTGCAGGACGTGGCTATGCTTTCATTGCCAAGAGCGGCACGGGAAAGAGCACGCAAGTGAGCAACTGGTTGCGATATATTCCCAACTGCGACCTGATGAACGACGATAACCCCGTGGTACGCATCATTAACGGACAGGCCTATATCTATGGCAGTCCGTGGAGTGGAAAGACTCCATGTTACCGAAACGTGAAAGCCCCTTTGGGAGCCATCACACGAATAGACCGTGCACCACAGAACAGCATCGACCACCTATCTCCCACCGAAGCCTTTGCCTCATTGCTCCCCTCATGTTCTTCGATGAAATGGGATGCCGATATCTTCAACTCTATTTGCACAACCATCGGACATATCATTGAGATTATCCCTACCTACGTACTACACTGTTTACCCGATAAAGCCTCTGCCACTCTATGTCACAACACCATCTCAAAGTAGAAGAAAGACTGTTTGCCAACGCACAGTTCCTGCCCGAAGTGGTGAAGTTACTCAATGAGGGGCACACCGTGACACTGAAACTCAAAGGTTTCAGTATGCGTCCCTTTCTCGAAGATGGGCGAGATAAGGCCTTGCTCACACGTGCTATCAGTCCCCGCAAGGGCGATGCCGTGTTAGCCGAAGTACGCCCCGGGGTCTACGTGTTGCACCGTATCATCAGGATAGAAGGCGACCGCGTGACGCTGCGTGGCGATGGCAACCTTTCTTCCGAGGAATGCCGACTGACCGATGTCAAGGCTTTTGCCATGGGCTTTTATAGGAAAGGGCGTACGAAAATCGACAAGACCAACGGTATGAAATGGCTTGTTTACTCGTTTTTGTGGACACGCCTCTTCCCGCTCCGCCGGTTCTTGCTGGCCTTTTATCGCCGTATTTGGCTAAAAACATTTAAACCGATATAAGAAATGAGAGCAAAGAAAGGATTCAACCTCCGCACAATTTGCGGCGAGCAAATCATAGTTGCCGAGGGTAAGGAGAATATAGACTTCAGTAATATCATCAGTATGAACGACACGTCTGCCTTTCTGTGGGAGGCGATAGCAGGACGCGACTTCACTGCCGATGTGTTGGCAGACCTGCTGACCGAGCATTACAGCATCGACCGTTCTACCGCAATGGCTGATGCGGAGCAACTCATCACGCAGTGGATTGAGGCAGGTATTGTGGAAGAATCAATAAATGAGGGAAGCCCACACGGAATTTAGAGGTATAGCCCTCTCCCGAAAGGATGGCAGGAAAGTCCATAAGAAGAGACCTCCGATGGTATATTTAGATACCGTCGGAGGTCTTATTCTTATTTTCTTCTATCTCATGCGACCAACTCTCCTTACCAAGGTCGTCGCCCGAAAAACGAGAAAGGATGTACGGCAGTAGGCCGTCGTGTCCATTATTTCGCCTCTTCCATCACGCCTTCAATATAAAGACGCGTCATTTCCGTTGCAGCATTGGCACGCACGGTAATCGTTTTCTTGAAGTGTCCGGGGAATTTTCCCTGCCCGTTATACGTCACTTTCAGCTGACCTTGTTGCCCGGGAGCGATAGGCGACTTCGTGTATGAAGGTACAGCGCAACCGCAGCTAGCTACAGCCTGATTGATGACCAAGGGGGCATTTCCCACGTTCGTAAATGTGAACACGCACTCTTGTATGGGGTTCTTTTCCGAGAATGTGCCGAAGTTATGCAACAACTTATCGAACTTTATCTCTGCTTGCTGTGCCCTTACGACCCCAAAGGTGCCCATAAGCAACAGCATCATTACTAACATCTTCTTCATCTTCTTTCGTCTTTTGTTTAGTTGTGGGCAAAGATAACCATTTCTTTTTAATACGTAGGATACCCCCTTTGTTTTTTTATTTATTTAACCCAAATCGTTCGTGAGGCGGCTCAATGCCTCGACGCTATGCGCTGCGTATAGGGCGTTCTCCCCCAATGGAGTGTTGCAAGTGCGAAAGAACTTTTCCAAAGATACCGTTTGACGCGAGAAAGGTCGGCAATCTTTCCCTGTACAAACCGTATCTGTACCACGTACAAACGCCATTTGTACAGGGTACAAATAGGGACTTATCATTCGTAACTTTACAACCTTAAGACCTTGCAATCTCAAACTCTTGAGCATCAAATACCGAGAAACGATTACAGAAGAGGGCGAAAAGTTGCGAATGATAACTGCCTTTCTGTGCGAATCGGGAATATGAATAATAGACTTTCCCCACTTGCCATTCCGGAAGATGAAGGAGAGTCACTGATTCTTCCCGATAAAAAAGTGCCGATTGCTGATAAACAGGCAATCGGCACTTGCATCGTATGCTCGCCATTAGTGGTGGAGCAAATTTTATTCGTGGTCTAAACTGTCGTTGAAGTCGCGCGGCTCATGCTCTGCCAACGGGTCGTGGTATTCGCGAGACGACAAGTCTTTATGCTCAAAGCGACGCGGTTCGTGAGATTCATGACCACCGAAGTCGCGTCGTTCGCCACGGTCGGGGCGCGGCCTGCGCTCTCCTCTGTCTTGACGAGGACGACGCTCCCGCTCTACATATCCCTCCGGTTTGTCCATCAATACGCGTCGAGAGAGCTTGTATTTGCCGGTCTTTGGGTCGATATCCATGAGTTTCACGCGAATTTTGTCACCCTCTTTGATGCCTGCATCCTCAACGGTTTCGAGCCGGCGCCAATCTATTTCGGAGATATGGAGCAATCCGTCTTTGCCCGGCATGATTTCCACGAAGCATCCGTAGGGCATGATGGAGCGTACTGTCCCCTCGTATATTTCGCCTATTTCGGGAATGGCAACAATAGCTTTTATCTTCTCTAAGGCAGCATCGATACTCTCTTTGTCGGGCGCACTTACTTGCACCTTGCCTTTGCCGTCTATCTCGTCAATGGTAATGGTGGTGCCGGTGTCTTCCTGCATCTGTTGGATAATCTTTCCACCCGGACCTATCACGGCTCCGATAAACTCTTTCGGTATGTCGAAAGCTACAATGCGGGGTACCTGAGGCTTCAATTCGGCACGTGGCTCTGCGATGGTTTCGGTTATCTTTCCGAGAATATGCTCGCGTCCGGCCTTAGCCTGCATGAGTGCTTCCTCAAGGATTTCAAACGACAGTCCGTCGCATTTAATGTCCATCTGTGTGGCTGTTAATCCGTCTTTCGTACCTGTCGTTTTGAAGTCCATGTCGCCGAGGTGGTCTTCATCGCCAAGAATGTCGCTCAAGACGGCATATTTATCTTCGCCCGGATTCTTAATGAGTCCCATCGCAATACCACTCACCGGCTTTTTCATCGGCACGCCGGCATCCATCAGTGCCAATGTCCCGGCACATACGGTGGCCATTGATGACGAGCCGTTACTCTCAAGAATCTGGCTGACGAGGCGCACTGTATAGGGATAATCTGCGGGGATTTGACCTTTCAGACCGCGCCATGCAAGATGTCCGTGACCGATTTCACGACGGCCGACGCTACGCTGCGGACGTGCTTCACCTGTACAGAACGGTGGGAAGTTGTAGTGGAGAATGAAGCGTTGGTAGCTCTTGTCGAGCACGTCGTCTATCATCTTCTCATCGAGTTTCGTACCCAACGTACATGTGGTGAGCGACTGTGTCTCGCCACGAGTAAAGATGGCACTGCCATGGGGCATAGGAAGCGGAGATACCTCGCACCATATCGGGCGTATCTCATCCGTACGGCGACCGTCCAAGCGCTTACCTTCATCGAGTATGCAACGGCGCATAGAATCGCGCATCACGTCGTCGTAATAGCGATCTACCATAGCATGTTTCTCTTCCAATTCGTCTTCGGACAGCTCTGTATGGGCTGCGTCGTAGGTTTCGAGGAAGTCTGCCTTTATCTTATCAAAGGCTTCTCCGCGGGTCTTTTTATCATGATCGCCCGCCAAAGCGATGGCATAACACTTGTCGTAGGTATCTTTGTGTAGCTGGGCACGCAGTTCCTCATCGTTCGTTTCATGGTCATATTCGCGCTTTACGTCGGTTCCGAGCTCTTTGGAAAGCTCTTCCTGCACGTCGCACATGGGGATGATAGCCTGATGAGCAACCTTGAGTGCCTCAATGAGGTCTTGTTCGCTCACCTCTTTCATCTCACCTTCCACCATCATGATATTATCTTTGGTGGCACCCACCATGATATCCATGTCGGCCTCTTTCATCTGTTCGGAGGTAGGGTTCACCACATATTTTCCATTTACACGGGCAACGCGCACTTCACTGATATGAAAATCAAAGGGAATGTCCGAGCAAGCCATGGCAGCTGAAGCCGCAAATCCTGCTAATGCATCGGGCTGGTCTATGCCATCGGCGGAGAGAAGCATCACGTTTACAAATACTTCTGCATGATAGTTTGAGGGGAATAGCGGACGAAGAACACGGTCTACAAGACGCGAAGTCAATATCTCATTGTCGCTCGGCTTTCCTTCTCGTTTGGTAAAGCCACCGGGGAAACGACCCGCCGCGGCATATTGCTCTCTGTAATCTACCTGTAAAGGCATGAAATCTGTTCCGGGAACAGCATCTTTAGCAGCGCAAACAGTAGCCAGCAAAACGGTGTTACCCATACGAACTACTACCGAACCATCGGTTTGTTTAGCTAATCTGCCTGTCTCGACACTGATGGATCTCCCATCAGGCAGCGAGACTGTTTTCGTTATTACGTTCATCTAAAATAATTAAAAAGACTTATTGTTTCACTTACATCATATTATATAATTGCGCAAAGGTAACGAAATAAATATGAACAGACGAATAAAAGAGAAATTATTTTCTACCGGCCTTTCCGCTATTCTCTCAATCTGTCACGAATGGGTGGGTTATAAATCGTAACTTTTTATTCCGTTTTTGTGAGAGTCTCTCGGTATTTGATGCTCAAAAGTTTGAAATCGTAAGTTCTTAAGGTCGTAAAGTCACGAATGATAACTCCCTATTTGTACCCTGTACAGATGCCGTTTGTACATGGCGCAGATAGGGTTTGTGTGTAGTGCAGACGTCATTGAACAGACCCATGGATTTTATTGAATCGCATGGCAAATGCTTCATGGTTTACTGATTTTTATATACCTTTGCATCAGTCGTTTCCCGTTTCGGCTAAAGCAAAAAGAGAAAGAAAAATGAAGTTTCTAACCTTTCTGCGAGATTGGACGCTACCGGTTTCTATCAGTTTTGGTGCCGTGGTCTACCTCGTTTTCGGACTTACCCCGCAACTTTCCGGCGTGGCGGAAGCCTGCGCTCCCGTGTTTGATGCCATTCTTCCGCTGTTTATGTTCTTGATTCTGTTCGTCACATTCTGCAAGGTTGACTTCCGGAAACTGTTGCCTGTGGGATGGCATCTGTGGACGGGTATTTTTCAAATACTCTTCGTGCTGATCATCGTAGGCGTGATACTCGTGTTCCACATTACAGGGAGCAACCTCGTATTGCTCGAAGCCCTCCTTACGTGTATCATCTGTCCGTGTGCTACGGCAGCAGCAGTCGTGACGCAGAAGTTAGGAGGTAACCTCGAAGAGATGACCACTTACACCTTTTTCTCCAATTTTGTAACCGCTCTTCTCATACCCATCTGCTTCCCGCTCATCGACAAGGCTGTGGATATGGATTTCCTTTCTGCCTTTCTCCTTATATTATATAAGGTGTGTTTGGTACTCGTTCTGCCCATGGTGTTGAGCTATTTCGTGAAGCATTATTTGCGTTCGTTGAACCGATGGATTGTCGGTGTGAAAGACCTGTCTTATTATTTGTGGGGTTGTTCGTTGACCATCGTCACAGGAACGACGGTAAAGAACATCGTACATGCCGATACCACGGCGGGGTTTCTCTTGCTCATCGCACTGTTAGGGCTGTTGCTCTGTATCGTGCAATTTGCCGTGGGACGATATATCGGCCATTTCTTTGACCGTACGATAGAGAGTGGTCAGGCATTGGGACAGAAAAATACGGCCTTTGCCATCTGGATTGCCTACACGTATCTTACACCCCTATCGTCTGTTGGACCCGGGTGTTATATTCTTTGGCAGAACCTGATTAACAGTATCGAGTTGTGGCAAGAGAGAAAGAAGAATGGTGCGTAACAGTACGAACCTTGTCGGCAAAGCGACAAACCCTTATAACGAAATAAACAGACACTTAAACCGAGCGATATGGAGATAACTCCCGTGGCGTATTTTCACTCGCCCTTTCCCTCGAAATTCGGCCTGCCGCGCCAAAGCGGCTTGTCTACAAACCTGACAGGGCATATCATTTTTGAGAAAAAATACCGCGACCCGTCGGCTCTTCACGGGCTGGAAGGTTTCGATTATTTGTGGTTGCTGTGGGAGTTTTCCGGCAATCGAAGGGCTAAAAAGTCGTTGACTGTGCGCCCTCCGCGCCTTGGCGGCAATGTACAGATGGGCGTTTTTGCCACAAGGTCACCCTTTCGTCCTAACAATCTCGGACTTTCCGCAGTAAAAATAGATCGCATCGACTTGCAGACCGCTCACGGGCCGGTGATTCATGTCTTGGGTGCCGACCTGATGGACGGTACACCTATCTACGACATCAAACCTTATCTGCGTGACGCCGATGCCTATCCGGAAGCGCGAAGTGGCTTTGCCGATACCGTGGATTGGCAACCGTTGGAAGTAGATTTCCCTGTGAGATTACGACAGGGACTGACTGCGGAGCAGGTGGAAACACTCATGGAAACGCTACGCCTCGACCCTCGGCCACCCTATCAAGAAGAGCCGGAGCGCATCTATGGCATGCCTTTCGATGGTCGAGACATTCGTTTCCGTATATCGAATGGCAGACTGACGGTGGTGGAAGTAGTGTAATCCTATACCCGTAGCTCCTTCTTTTGTAGGCGGCATGAATGTAAGACAATAGAGAAAAATCGAGAATATTTCATATTTTGCTATGTAGAGTTTGCAAATAATAGAAATAAACACTATCTTTGCAAGGCAAACAAGATAGAACGTAATGGAGGCTTTCTTTCGTACTCATAAATATTTGGTAGAGCATACGACAGCACCGGTGCATCGCACGCTCATGGATGAGATAGATTGGAGTGACCGTATGATAGGTATCAAAGGAACGAGAGGCGTAGGAAAGACCACGTTCTTGTTGCAATACGCCAAAGCATACTTTGGCATTGAAGACCGGCAGTGCCTCTATGTGAATATGAATAACTTCTATTTCCAAGGGCGCGGTATAGCTGACTTTGCAGGCGAGTTTTGCAAACACGGCGGAAAAGTGTTGCTGATAGACCAAGTTTTCAAACAACCGAACTGGAGCAAAGAGCTAAGACAGTGTTATGACCTTTACCCCGAACTGAAGATAGTATTTACAGGGTCGAGCGTAATGAGACTTAAAGACGAGAATCCCGAACTGAATGGTATCGTGAAGAGTTATAACTTGAGAGGACTGTCGTTTAGAGAATACCTGAACCTACGAACAGGACACAGCTTCCACTCCTATACGTTGGACGAGATATTGACCCATCACGAGCACATCAGTAAAGAGATATTGTCGCGAGTAAGTCCCGTCATGCACTTCAGAGACTATATACACCACGGGTTTTATCCTATCTTTCTGGAGCATCGCAACTTCTCGGAGAATCTGTTGAAGACGATGAACATGATGACGGAAGTAGACATCCTGCTTATCAAACAGATAGAATTGAAATACCTGACGAAGATAAAAAAACTGTTCTACCTTTTGGCCGTAGACGGTCCGAAAGCACCGAACATCAGCAATTTGGCGGATGAGATACAGACGAGTCGTGCTACCGTAATGAACTATATCAAGTATCTGGCGGATGCAAGACTTATCAACATTATCTATCCGGTGGGGCAGGAATTTCCCAAAAAGCCGTCGAAGGTGATGATGCACAACTCGAATCTGATGTATGCCATTTATCCTATTAAGGTAGATGAACAGGATGTGATGGAGACGTTTTTCGTGAATGCGCTATGGAAAGACCACCATGTAAACCAAGGTACTAAAAATAATTGCTATACGGTAGACGGGGAACGACGCTTCAGAATATGCGACGCGGAGAGTACGACGAGGATAAGGTATAATCCGGATATTACATATGTCCGCTACAACACAGAGGTGGGGAAAGAAAATAAGATACCGTTGTGGTTGCTGGGATTTCTCTATTGATCAACAGACAGGACATAAGAACAAGCCAACGAAACAAAAACAGACTATATAATATATATTTACACGAACAAAGTTTATTAATTTATTTCTATTTAGGATATGAAAGAAAAAAAGTTTATCACTTGTGACGGTAATCAGGCAGCCGCACATATCAGCTACATGTTTAGCGAAGTAGCTGCCATTTACCCTATTACTCCGTCGTCGCCGATGGCGGAACACGTGGACGAATGGGCTGCACGGGGACAGAAAAACCTTTGGGGACAAACGGTGATGGTACAGGAAATGCAATCGGAAGGCGGCGCAGCCGGTGCCGTGCACGGTTCTCTGCAAGCCGGTGCACTCACAACCACCTTTACTGCCTCGCAAGGACTGTTGCTGATGATACCCAACATGTATAAGATTGCCGGCGAATTGCTGCCCTGTGTTTTCCATGTGTCTGCACGTACATTGGCCAGCCATGCACTGTGTATCTTCGGAGACCATCAGGATGTGATGTCTGCACGTCAGACAGGATTCGCCATGCTCTGCGAAGGCTCTGTACAAGAGGTGATGGACCTTTCGGCCGTTGCTCACCTTGCAACACTGAAGACTTCGGTACCGTTTATGAACTTCTTCGACGGTTTCCGTACATCTCATGAGTACCAGAAGATAGAATGCTTGACGCAAGACGACATCCGCCCGCTGGTGGACGAGTCGGACATTAAGCGATTCCGCGACCGTGCACTGTCTCCCGAACGACCCACAACACGCGGAACAGCCGAAAACCCCGAAACATTTTTCACCCATCGCGAAGCCTGCAATGAATACTACGACAGGATTCCGGAGATAGTGGAAGACTATTTAGGCAAGATAAGCAAGATTACAGGCAGGGAATACCACCTCTTCTCGTATTACGGAGCAGAGGATGCCGACCGTATGATTATTCTTATGGGTTCGGCAACGGAGGCTGCCCGCGAGGCCATCGACTACCTGAACGGTAAGGGAGAGAAAGTGGGTATGATTTCCGTGCATCTCTACCGTCCGTTCTCCGTGAAGCACTTGTTGGCTTCGGTTCCGAAGACCGTGAAGCGCATTGCTGTACTCGACCGAACAAAAGAACCCGGTGCAGAGGGCGAGCCGTTGTATTTAGACGTGAAATCGGCCTATTACGACGTGGAAGACCGGCCGCTTATCGTGGGCGGACGTTACGGATTGGGCTCTAATGACACAACGCCGATGCATATTATCTCCGTGTTCGACAACTTAAAGCTAACCATGCCGAAGAACCACTTTACTGTGGGTATCGTCGATGACGTGACGTTTACGTCGTTGCCCCTGCTCGAAGAGCTGCCCTTGGGTAGTGCCGGCACTTTTGAAGCTAAGTTCTATGGCCTTGGAGCCGATGGCACAGTGGGTGCCAACAAGAACTCGGTAAAGATTATCGGCGACAATACCGACAAGCATTGCCAGGCTTATTTCTCTTACGACTCGAAGAAGTCTGGCGGTTTCACTTGCTCGCATCTTCGTTTCGGCGATTCTCCGATTCGGTCTACCTATCTGGTGAAGACACCGAACTTCGTGGCCTGCCACGTTCAGGCCTATCTGCATATGTATGACGTGACGCGTGGTTTGCAGCAGAACGGCACATTCCTGCTCAATACCATTTTCGACGGAGAAGAACTGATCAACTTTATTCCGAAGAAAGTAAAGCGTCTCTTTGCCAAGAACAATATCACCGTTTATTATATCAACGCGACCAAGATTGCGCAGGAGATAGGCCTTGGCAACCGAACCAACACTATTCTGCAGTCGGCTTTCTTCCGCATCACGAAAGTAATACCTGTGGATTTGGCCGTAGAACAGATGAAAGCATTCATCGTGAAGTCCTATGGAAACAAAGGACAGGATGTGATAGACAAGAACTATCAGGCAGTTGACCGCGGCGACCAATACCACCAATTGACAATAGATCCGGCTTGGGCTGATTTGGAAGACGATGCCGAGGTGGCTGACGATACTCCCGCATTCGTTCGCGAACTTGTTCGGCCTATCAATGCGCAGGCCGGCGACTTGCTGAAGGTTTCCGACTTCGTGAAGTACGGCACCGTAGACGGCACATGGCAGACAGGTACTGCTGCCTATGAGAAGCGCGGCGTCGAGGCTTTCGCTCCCGAATGGATGGCCGACAACTGCATTCAGTGCAACAAATGTTCTTACGTTTGTCCGCACGCTTGTATACGCCCCTTCGTGCTCGATGAAGAAGAGTACGGCAAGTTCAAAGGCGAGACGCTCGAAATGAAAGCACCCAAGCAGCTCAAAGGCATGCATTTCCGCATTCAGGTGAGCGTGATGGACTGCGTTGGCTGCGGCAACTGCGCCGATGTATGTCCGGGCAACAAGAATGGAAAGGCGCTCGAAATGAAACCCTTTGCCGGCTACAACGAAGAGGCCGATCGTTGGGATTACCTCATCAAGAATGTGAAGAGCAAGCAAGACTTGGTAGACATCAATGCCAACCCCAAGAACACGCAGTTTGCTACGCCGCTCTTTCAGTTCTCAGGAGCTTGTTCCGGCTGTGGCGAGACACCCTACGTGAAGCTCATCTCCCAGCTCTTCGGTGACCGCGAGATGATTTCCAACGCTACGGGCTGTTCCTCCATTTATTCAGCCTCCATCCCTTCCACGCCTTATTGCACGAATGAAGAGGGGCACGGTCCCGCATTCGACAACTCCCTCTTTGAGGACTTCTGCGAATTTGGCATGGGTATGGCCATCGGAAACAAGAAGATGCGTGAGCGCATCGAGAAGCTGTTGAACGACCTGATGGCAGAAAGCAACACACCAGAAGATTTCAAACAGGCTGCACAGAAATGGATAGACGCAAAAGATAACGCAGAGGAAAGCAAGCAGGCCGCACGCGAGCTCAAACCGCTCATCGCTGCCGGCGCTGAGAAAGGCTGCCCCGTTTGCGCCGAGCTCAAGACCCTCGACCATTATCTCGTGAAGCGTTCGCAGTGGATTATCGGTGGCGACGGCGCTTCCTACGACATAGGCTACGGCGGTCTCGACCACGTTATCGCCAGCGGAGAAGACGTAAACATCCTCGTGCTCGATACCGAGGTTTATTCCAACACCGGCGGACAAAGTTCCAAATCCACGCCGCTCGGTGCCATCGCACAATTCGCCGCACAGGGCAAACGCATCCGTAAAAAAGATTTGGGACTGATGGCCACGACCTACGGTTATGTGTACGTGGCACAGATAGCCATGGGCGCTGACAACAACCAGACGCTGAAAGCCATCCGCGAGGCCGAAGCCTACCCCGGCCCATCGCTCGTTATCGCCTATTCTCCCTGTATCAACCACGGGTTGAAAGTGAAAGGCGGTATGGGCAAGAGCCAGGCCGAGCAAAGCAAAGCCGTGGAATGTGGTTATTGGCACCTGTGGCGCTACAACCCCGCATTGGCCGATGAGGGCAAAAATCCCTTCATACTCGATTCCAAAGCACCGGATTGGTCTAAGTTCCAAGACTTCTTGCTTGGCGAGGTGCGCTACCTCTCTGTCAAGAAAGCATTCCCCAACGAGGCGCAAGAAATATTCGACGCAGCCGAGCAGATGGCCAAGTTGCGTTATAAGAGTTATGTGAGAAAGTCGAAAGAAGACTGGAGTACAGAAGAAGAACTGCGAGCGTAAGCTCATGGTTTATTTGCCAAATTGGGCGGAGGAGGTCTCGTGATGAAACCTCCTCCGTTGTTTTTTATACCCGCTTCACCATGAATCTCCGTTGCTGATGCTCTCACCCTTTTACCCCGTGCGACCTTTCGTTTTTAAGGTTTCGTAACAAATCTGTTAAATCTTGGCCGAAAAAGATGCGGTTGTCGGCCAAACTTTCTGCGCACCAAGTTTAAACTTTCTGCGCAGAAAGTTTGAACGAGATGCGCACCAAATTTTTCGTCCCTACAACAGATTCATTATCAATCAGTTACAAAGGCGTATTTTCTTGCCCTTTTTCGCCCTCTTTTTTAACACTTCCGCATGGTTCGTTTGCACTTCTGTGCCTCTGTCGAACCTCCTTTCCGAAGAGAATTCTTTATTCGGAGCCTTAGCCTATTTGTATTTAAATGCGGCGTACCTCTTGCAAGGAAAAGCCGTAAATCACGATAAATTTCATTCTTATCATTTTTTTTGTACCTTTGCATCCATTATTGAATCAAGTTTAACCTATCAATGATGAAACATTTGATAAAGATTTTCTCTCTGACGGGGCTGGTGCTGATATGCCCCTTCACTATGCTTACGGCCTCGGCCGATGACGAAGACGACGTGGAAATCAGCGAAGCCACCGACGAGTATGTATTTTCTATGAAAGACGGTCACCCCATCGTAAAAAACAAAGAGACGGTAGAATACCGCGCACTCACCGACCGGCCGGTGACCATCTATCCGGGCGCACTCTACGGCGAGTTTATTTCGCTCGACAACTCCTACGGGAAAGGACGCGCCCAATACCGCATTGTGACACCGGAAAACGTGTTTTACGACGACACGAAAGTGTGTTATTACAGCGTTTATCTGGCACGGAAGAACAAGACGGAGGAGGTGCGTTTCCAGCGCACGTTCAAGGATGTACGTTACTTTACGCGCGTGATGCTGGCCGAGCCTTACCGCGTGCGGCGCAAGACGGTCGTTTTCCGCATCCCGCAAACGATGTCGCGCTTCCGTCTGCATGAGCGAAACTTCACGCCCCACATCCAAATATCGCGGCGTGCAGAAGGCTCCGACTCTGTGTTTACCTACACGATAACCGACCTCGACCGCACCCATTCCGACGCTTCCCAACCCACCTCGGAGCGCATCTATCCCCATATCCTCATCACGGGGTCGTTCGACGACTACAAAGACATGTACAGATGGTCGAACTCGCTGACCCGATGCGACCGCAGCATCCCCGAACAGGACGCCATTCTGAAAGAAATCAATGCGGGATGCAAGACCGACCTCGACCGCATACGCGCCACTTATGAATGGGTGCAGAAGAACATCCGCTATGTGGCATTCGAGGCCGGCATCACCGGCCATCAGCCCGACCGTCCGGCAGAAGTGGTGCGGAAACGCTACGGCGATTGCAAAGGCATGTCGTTGTTGTTGGCCACGCTGCTGCAGGCACAACACTTCGATGCACGGTTGGTGGATATCGGCACCGACGACGTGGCGTTCAACATGAGCGACATCCCTACCCTCGCAGCCACCAACCACATGATTTGCGCCCTCTTCCATGGCGGGAAAACCTATTGGCTCGACGCCACGTGCAGATACATCCCCGTGGGCTATGTGCCCGGCGCCATACAAGGCCGGCAGGCCGTGGTGGAAGACGGAGAGAACTGCAAACTGATGACATTGCCCACACTCGATGCCCATACCTCGACCGACAGTCTGACTTATCACTACCGCTTAGCACCGGCCGGCAACGGCGAGTTCATGCTCAAAGGCACTGTCACCGACGCATGGTGCGGCGACATGAAAGAATGGTATATGCGCACACACGAGAAAGCAGAGACCAAAGATAAGGCGGTGATGTTGGCCAACACGATGAACAACGACGACCACACGCTGAACATCACCCATGCCCGATGGACTTGCGACGACCGCAAGACACGCTGGGCATCGGCCGAGGCTGAGGTGGAGAACCGCGTCAGCGTGCAACAGTTGGACGGCGATGTGTACATCGAGATGAATCCCCACAACGAACTATTCTCCAATCGCATTGACACCACTCGCCGAGTAAACGACTACATGCTGCCCGTGCGCTGCAATATCATCCGCGAAGTAACCCTCACCGTACCCGCCAGCTACAAGGTGCAGTGCCCGAAGAATTTCCGGCTGCAACTGCCACAGGGCATCTTCAGTTGCACTTTCACACACAAGAACGGAAAGATAACATTCCGTCGCGTGATGCAGATTACCGACAGGCTCATACCACGGAGCAAGATGGTCGCATGGAACGATGCCCTACACCGCTGGAACGATGCCTGCAATGAACAGATTATACTGACCAAGAAATAAAGAAAAATATGAAAAAGGTTTTATGTCGTATCGCATGGGCGATACTGTTGTTGTTTGCTGCCGTGGAGCATACATCGGCCGACAGCAAGAAAGACTACAAGGAGTTTGCCGATGCTACCCGCAAACGTATCTGGGCAATGGATATGCCCCAGTTCAAGAAACATGACTGTCCGGCAAAGTACAAAACCGAATCGGCCATCATTTTGGCCAACTACCGAGACGTAGAGATGGTACGCTCGGCAAAGTTCAGTTGGGGAACGCTGATGCGTCAAGGCCAATCGTTCAAACTGCGGAAACTCTATTGCAACGACCTCCATCGCGTACTCATCTATATCAACGATGACGTAGCGTTAAAACGATTTTCAGAGTTCGACTACCGTACCACGACAACCGGCTACAGCAACAACGGATGGCGCGAGAAGGGGAAAGTGGTGCTCGGTGTGCGTATCGTCAAACCCGACGGTACCATCAAGGAAATCAGCACCGACGACTATGTGTCGGCCACCGAAGGAAAGAAAGACAAACAGGAACGACAGAAGCTGGCCGTGCCCGGATTGGAAGTGGGCGATGCTATTGATGTGTTTGTCTACGAAAGCGACGAGTTCGCAGAACACAACTACGACCCGTTCTTTTTCAAGTTCAAAGAAGACTATCCCGTATTGTGGAATCGTCTGCACTGCGATATCGACAAAGACTTTACCGTGTTGTATCGCTCCCTGAACGGTGCACCGAAAGTAACGGAATCGACCGATAAAGAAGGTAACTACGTGCTCGATGCAGAGATGTTGAATCAAGAGAAATGCACACCTTCGCTCTGGTATGATGAAACACTGCAAACCCCGGGTATCCTATTGGCAGCTATCTGCAAGGTGGAAGGCGAACAGCGCCCTGACTGTGCGAAGAAGAAAGGAATTACGGCCAATCCCGACCCGAAGCTCATTCAAAGAGATGTATGGAGGCTTATCGGCATCCGTTATCCCGTCTATAAATATGGCGACTTCCCCGAGCTGAAGAAACTCGCTAAGCAAGCCAAAAAGGATATACCCGACGAGACAAAGCGCGCAGACTATATCTACGACCTCGTGTATTTCTATCATCTGAAGTACTGGTTCAACTACTACCGCGACACACGTGTCGCCCTGCAATACTACACCCTGCTGAAAGATGCCGGCATTCCTGCCGTGTTTGGTATCACGACCGACGACAACGAGGCCGACGTCGATAAACTCACCTACTGGCTCCATACACGTTGGTTCGTGAAACTCCGCAACAGCGAGAAATACTACTTTGGTTACGGCCCCGTTTCTGTCGTGCCCGGTGAGATTCCCTCCGAGTTCCAAGGTAAAAAGGCTATCCTGAGTATTGACGAGAAAAAGCCCTTTGAAGACGGGAAATACCAAACCATCACCCTGCCCGTGAGCAAAGCATCAGACAACCGCGACGTGGCCGACATCCGCGTAACCCTCAATGGAACAGAGGTGACCATCGACCGCACAGAGTCACAATCGGGTGCATTGAAAGAACTCTGGCAGACCGACCTCTGCACACCCGACAACCTGTTTGACTCCTACAAGCAACGCATGAAGGAAGACAAAGACTTGGCTACCACCTTGGGTAAGCGCGCCACGAGGTCGAGAGAGGCATCGCTCAAGGAAGTGCGCAAGCAACAGATAGACGACTTCAAGAAAGAAATCAAATACTATCAGGGTGAAGATGCCAAAGAGTTGCTCTCCTATAAGATTGTAACCATCGGCAACAGCCCCGACAGTGCCGCATTCGTCTACAATATGCGCTATACGCTCGATGGTTTGGTGAAAAAAGCTGGCAGCAACATCGTGCTCTCCGTGGGCAAACTCATCGGCGACGTACAGAAAATAGAGGGAAACGACCGCAAGCGCGATGCCGATATCAACAGGATGTGCGCCCGACAAACGGAATGGAATATTGCCGTAGACCTGCCCGCAGGTTACAAAGTGTCGGCCGAAGGATTGCAGAAGCTCAATACGAATGTACAGAATGCTGCCGGTGCTTTCATGGCCACAGCTAAGAGCGAAGGGGGCAAACTCCTCCTCCACGTCGTGAAACGCTACGACCACAAAAACGAACCGGTCGCCAATTGGCAGGCATTGCTTGATATCGTAGATGCATGCTACGCCTACACTGCACGGCAAGTGGTGCTGAAAAAATAACTCACCTCATACCGTCCTATCCACACAGAACGCCCGTATAACCACCGTTATAACGGGCGTTCTTTTACCCCTAACCGGTCATAAGAGCCTATACAGAAGCGCTGAGGGGCAAAAGAGTCCGACAATAGATGTCGTTTGCTGCAAGAAAGGTTGCCGACCTTGCCTTGTACAAACCGTATCTGTACATGGTACAAACGCCATCTGTACGCGGTATGAATGCCGACTTATCAATCGTAACTTTACGACCCTTAAAACTTATAATCTCGAACTTTTGAGCATCAAATACCGAGAAACTCTCACAAAAACGGGGGTGAAAAGTGATAAATTCACGCCATTGAAAAACCACGAATTGGAAAGTTTTGGGTATTTCTCCCTCATCCTTTCATAGGACAGATGAGATAAAATCGACAAAGTTTTCTGATGTTCCTTGGATATTTATAAGATTTTAACTACCTTTGCATCAGACAATAAACACGAACAGTACAACATCACAGACGGACAGATATGAAAGGCAGAGTCATCAGATTCTTCACACTCTATGGCCTGTGGGTACTGCTTTTTGCCATACAAAAGCCTTTGTTCATGGCGCTGTACCCCTCTTTTTTTGCTGGAATACCGGTAGCAAACTGGCTCAACGTGGTAGCCCACGGCCTTGTATTAGACCTCTCCATGGCTGCTTATCTCACCGTATTCCCCGGCCTTTTCCTACTGCTGTCTGTCTGGACGGAACGCCCTTGGCTTTATAAGGTCGCAAGAATCTATTTCGGAATAGCAGCCACACTCATTTCTCTCGCCTTTGTAGCCAATCTCGCCCTCTACGAATATTGGGGATTCCCCCTTGATTCCACCCCCCTCTTCTACTTATTTTCTTCGCCAAAAGCCGCCTTTGCCAGTGTAAGTATCGGATATATTCTGCTCGGTGTGGGTGCTTTCGCCCTCTATGCCTACCTCATTTACCGCATCATGAGGGCTTGTTTCAGGCCTATCCGCACAGATTTCAAACGATGGGGTGCCACTTTCATGCTGTTGCTGCTCACAGGTTTGCTGTTTATTCCCATCAGAGGAGGTGTTACCGTAGGCACCAACAACACGGGTAAAGCGTTTTTCAGCGATAACATGAGGCTGAACCATGCTGCTGTAAACCCGCTCTTCAGCTTCTTTGAATCGGTTTCCCATCAGGAGAACTTCGCCGAGCAATACCGCTTCATGCCCGCCGATGAGGCGCAGAAAATATTCCGCGACATGCAAGACCGCAGCATCGCAACTCCCAACATACCCCCCAAACGGCTGTGCTTACTGAATACAACACGCCCCAATGTGGTCATCGTCATCCTTGAAAGTTTCTCCTCAAAGCTCATGGGTGAGTTAGGAGGTCGCACAGATGTGGCGGTCAACCTCGACCGCATAGCGCGCAAAGGCGTACTCTTCACCCGTTTTTATGCCAACAGTTTCCGCACCGACCGCGGTCTGGTAGCCGTTTTGAGCGGGTACCCTGCCCAACCGACTATGAGCATCATGAAGTATCCACACAAGACAGCATCGCTACCGTCAATAGCTCAAAGTCTACGCCGTGTCGGCTACAATACACGCTATTTCTACGGCGGCGACGCAGACTTCACCAACATGCGCTCATATCTCGTGTCTTCAGGTTTCCAAGACATCATCTCAGATACGGATTTTCCCCTCTCTTCGCGTATGAGTAAATGGGGTGTAGCCGACCATCTGGTGTTCCGCCGTCTGCTTGACGACATACGAGCAGACCACACCGATAAACCCATGCTCCGCGTGCTACAGACTTCCAGCAGCCATGAGCCGTTTGATGTGCCCTACAAACGACTGTCCGACATTCGCCTCAATGCTTTCGCCTATACCGATGATTGCGTAGGACGCTTCGTGGCCGAACTGTGCCGATTACCCGCATGGAAGAATACGCTCCTCGTATTGGTGCCCGACCATTTGGGGGCTTATCCTGAAAACATCGACAACCTGTCGCTCGAACGTTTCCAGATACCGCTCATCCTATCGGGGGGTGCCGTGAAAAAGCCCTGCCGCCTCGATGTCATCGGGTCGCAACAAGACATCGCTGCCACCCTACTTGCACAGCTCGGCGTCTCCCACAAAGCCTTCCTCTTCAGTAAGGATATGACCGATGCCTCGTCACCCCATTTCGCATTCTTTACCATTCCCGACGCTTTCGGTCTCGTAACCGACGACAATCAACTCATCTTCGACAACCAATCCGGACGCATCGTAGTAGACAACGGAGCGCACAAAGGCACCAACCTTCGCAAGGGGCAAGCCTATCTGCAAACGCTCTACGACGACATCGCCCACCGATAACAGCAACAACATTTCTATCCATGGAAAGCCTCTTCCTCACCCTCTTAGGAGAACTCATCAAGTGGGACACTTTCGTACTGCTGCACATCAACCAAGTCCATTCCACATTCTGGGACGAGTTCATGTATATCTATAGTGCCAAGTTCGTGTGGGTACCCCTCTACATGAGCTTTTTCTATGTGCTCGTGCGCACCTTCTCATGGCGTGTAGCGCTCGGTTGCCTGCTCACAGCCATAGCTATCATTGCCTTGTCAGACCAAATCTGCTCTACACTCATCCGCCCCTATGTAGGGCGCTTACGCCCCAGTAACCTCGACAACCCCATATCACACATGGTGCACGTGGTAAACGATTACCGTGGCGGAGAATATGGCTTCCCCTCTGCACACGCCGCCAACGGATGGGGATTCACGTGTTTTGTGGCCTACATTTACCGTCGCCACTGGCTCACATTCTTCACTGTGCTTTGGTCACTGCTGATGTGTTGGACGCGCGTATACCTCGGCGTACACTATCCGGGCGACTTGCTCGTAGGTGCACTGTTAGGGTTTGTATGTGCTACAGTGGTTTACAAAGTCTTCCTGTTACTCACAAAACACCAACACCCCGACGACGTGCGGCATGTCTATCTCCCCGTTATCGTGGGGCTGCTCACCATCTTCTGTATCTTTGTCTACAGCCTCTGCGACTACATGCAGTGGATATAAACTAAAATATTCGTACTATGCTGAATGAGAAACGGAGCAGTATGCTCCACGGAATCCTGTTGATAGCCCTCTTCTCGCTGGCCGCATTCTACCTCGGTGATATGACGTGGGCTACACAACTCTCCATCAGTCCGATGATTATCGGCATCCTCTTGGGCATGCTCTATGCCAACAGCCTGCGCAATAACCTACCCGAAACGTGGGTGCCCGGTATCACGTTCTGTGCGAAACGTATTCTGCGCATCGGCATTATCCTGTATGGATTCCGACTGACGCTACAAGACGTCACAGCCGTAGGCATGCCGGCCATCGTGGCCGATGCCATCATCGTATGCACAACCGTGCTTGGCGGTATCGGCCTCGGCCGACTGCTCCGGCTCGACCGTAGCATCGCCCTGCTAACGTCGGTAGGCAGCGCCATCTGCGGAGCGGCAGCCGTGTTGGGCACAGAGGGGGCTATTCATGCCAAGCCCTATAAGACAGCCGTCGCCGTATCGACAGTGGTTATCTTCGGAACGCTGTCTATGTTTCTTTACCCTGTACTCTATCACAACGGCTTCTTCGCACTGACACCCGAAGAGATGGGCATCATGACGGGGTCTACGGTGCACGAGGTGGCACACGTAGTAGGAGCGGGCAACGTGATGGGTAAGACCGTGTCCGACCCGGCCATCATTGTGAAGATGATCAGAGTGATGATGCTTGTGCCCGTATTGCTAATTGTCAGTTGGTTTGTTGCTCACAATCCGCAAGGCAGTGAGGCAGAGCAGACCCAGCGCAAAGGCATCTCCATACCTTGGTTTGCCATCTTATTCTTAGTTGTTATTACTTTCAACTCTTTCAACTTCCTACCCGATACCCTCGTTTCGGGCATCAATACCCTCGACACATTCCTACTCACCATGGCCATGACGGCATTGGGAGCAGAAACAAGTATCGATAAATTCAAGAAAGCAGGCGCAAAACCATTCCTCTTGGCGGCATTGCTGTATGGCTGGCTCATAGGCGGCGGCTATTGCATTGTCAAATATTTGCTCCCCGTTATGACGTAAGTACGGCGATTCGATGCCGCTTCGTTTCCATTCTCTGCGCCACCGATTTATGATTCTTTTCTTGCTTATCTGCCATAAAATATGTACTTTTGCCGATGAAAACTAAACAAATCAATATGGCATATCATTTATTAGAAGGTAAGCGTGGCATCATTTTCGGTGCACTAAACAACTTGTCCATAGCATGGAAAGTAGCTGAACGCTGTGTCGAAGAGGGTGCGAAGATTGCATTGAGTAACACCGAGATGGCCTTGCGTATGGGCGAACTCGACGAACTTGCCAAGAAGATAGACGCACCGGTCATCGCTGCAGATGCTACGAACTACGAGGATTTGGAAAACGTATTCACTCAGGCGCAGGAACAGCTTGGGGGAAAGATAGATTTCGTGCTCCACTCCATCGGTATGAGTCCCAACGTGCGCAAGCGTCGCACCTACGACGACCTTGACTACAATTGGCTGAACAAGACGCTGGATATATCAGCTATATCGTTTCATAAGATGTTGCAGGCAGCCAAGAAGATCGATGCTATCGCTGAATATGGATCAGTGGTAGCCCTCACTTATATCGCTTCCCATCGCACGTTCTTCGGTTATAATGACATGGCTGACGCGAAAAGTCTGCTCGAGAGTATAGCCCGTAGCTTCGGATATATATACGGACGCGAGAAGCATGTGCGTATCAATACCATCTCACAGTCACCTACAGAGACCACAGCCGGCAAGGGTATCAAGGACATTGATAACATGATGGACTTTGCCGATAAGATGTCGCCGCTCGGTAATGCCACTGCTGGCGAATGCGCTGACTATTGTGTGACACTCTTTAGCGACCTTACCCGTAAGGTAACTATGCAGACACTCTTCCACGACGGTGGTTTCTCGAATATGGGTATGAGCTTGCGTGCCATGAATCAGTACAGCAAAGACCTCGCCCCTTACGAAGACGAGAACGGCAAAATTATCTACGGATAATTTTCGAACAGACATTCTATCTGCCCATTTCACCCGCAACAGTATGTTGCAGTGGCGATTGGGCACAATTAAGAGAAAGAGACTTCCATCTTGCATGGAGGTCTCTTTCTCTTAATCTATAGTACTGTCCCGATGGGGTTCAGAGATTGTGTGCGTTAAGCATCTTCTTCGGGTCGAGCATGCTGTCGAGTTGCTCCTTGGTGAGCAGGCCTTTCTCAAGCACAATGTCGTAGACCGACTTACCCGTTTCCAGCGATTCTTTAGCCACTTTCGTACTGTTCTTATAGCCGATGTAGGGGTTCAGTGCCGTCACGATACCGATACTGTTTTTCACCGTGTTCATATTGTGGGCAGCATTGACAGTAATGCCTTCTATGCACTTCTCCCTTAGTGTATTCATCACCTTACGAAGCCACTCGATACTCTCGAAGAGACATTCGGTAATAATCGGCTCCATCACGTTGAGCTGAAGCTGTCCGGCCTCGGCTGCCATATTGATGGTGGTATCGTTGCCTATCACCTTGAAGCACACCTGATTGGTTACTTCGGGGATAACAGGGTTCACTTTGCCTGGCATGATAGAAGACCCAGGAGCCATGGGGGGCAGATTGATTTCATGCAGACCGCAACGGGGACCGGAAGCCATCAGGCGCAGGTCGTTACATATCTTAGACAGTTTCACGGCAAGACGCTTCAGTGCACCCGAATAGCTCACATAGTCGCCGGTATCGGGAGTAGCTTCCACGAGGTCTTTGGCCAATACGAGAGGTTCGCCGGTAAGGGCACTCAGGCGTTCCGTACACTTTTTGGCATAACCCGGAACGGCATTCAGCCCCGTACCGATAGCAGTTCCGCCCATATTGATTTCACGAAGCATGCCTACATTGTACTCTAAGTTAGCCAACTCTTCTTCGAGGTTGTTAGCAAATGCAGCGAACTCCTGACCCGATGTCATGGGCACGGCATCCTGCAACTGTGTGCGTCCCATCTTGATATTGTCCTTGAATTCTTCGGCTTTCTTGCGGAAAGCTTTCACCAAGTCGGTAAGACTTGCCACCAATCCTTTGTTCATGCGTACCACGGCCAAGCGGATGGCTGTGGGGTAGGCATCGTTAGTAGACTGTGCGCAGTTCACATGGTCGTTGGGCGAGCAGTACTGATATTCGCCCCGCTTATGCCCCATAATTTCCAATGCACGGTTAGCTATTACCTCGTTGGCATTCATGTTTACCGAGGTGCCTGCGCCACCCTGTACCATGTCTACGGGGAAGTCTTCGTGCCACTTGCCGTCTATAATCTCTTTGCAAGCCTGTGCGATGGCATTGGTTATCTCGTCGTTGATGAGTCCAACCTCGTGGTTAGCTTCTACGGCAGCAAGTTTTACATAGGCCATGGCTATCACATAATCGGGGTAGTCGCTCATCTTCGCGTTGGAAATTTGGTAGTTGTTGATACCCCTCTGCGTCTGCACGCCATAATAAGCATTGACGGGAACGTTGAGTTCACCCAATAGGTCGGCCTCAACTCTGAATTTCTTGTCTTCCATTTTCTATATTGTATTAAATGATGATGGTCAGTGTATTTCCTTTGAATATTGCACATGCCAGCCCCTCTATGGCATCATATTGTAAGTGTGCTGGGATGTCAGTATCGGTTTTTAGCTATTAGACATGACAAATATATATAAAATATAGGCTCGTTGACCCCATTCTGTTCAATTATTAAGTATAATTAACCATGAAGAGCTGCGCTATCTGTCGTTTTGTAAAGTTACAGTCATTATGCGAGTTGGAGATATATGACCTTGTACAAACGGCATCTGTGCATAGAACAAACGCCACCTGTACATAGGACAAACGCCATCTGTACATGGAAAGGTCGGCAACCTTTTCCACGGCAAATCGTACCCCTTGATAATTGAAAGGCAAGCGCTGCAAGCGCGAAACATGTCAGCCCAAGGTAACGCTTTGGGGTAAGAGGGGTATAACAAAGTAGAGCGCTGTCAGTGCGATAGAATACAGGCAGGGGTGAGGCAACGAACTCCACGCCCTGCCTAAGGTCTTTCGCCCCGTCGGAACTTACAGTCCAGATAACCTTATCCCAAACTCGCGTATGACAGGAACGCATCCTATGCACACACAGAAGGCGAGAAAATAGAAGAGGATGTGTCAATGCAGCCACATCCTCTATCTTCTGTTGCCCCTTGAGGGGTTATAAACGCCACTCGTTTATCGGCATATCTTCCATGTTCGTTTGCCTTGCTTCACGATAAAGGTGCCATGGGCGGGCAGCATGGTTGAGGGATTAAAATCGCCGGTAGGCGCGGTGAGCAACTGACGCCCCTGCACATCGTAAACCCGGATGGGTGTTGAAAGGGGCACATCCATGTCGGCAGAGGTGATGCCGGTGGTAAACCATTTGTCGTCGAGCTCCTGAGATACGTTTGTGATGCGCCTGTTGCTGATAGTAACCATCGCACTGTTGTAGTTGTTTGCGTTGCCGTTCCAATGTCGTACCAATCGCCATTCGGTATCTTCGCTATCGCGTGAACCCATGAATACGCGCCACACTCCGTCGTCGATATCCGCAGGCAACGGGTGCACGGTATAGAGTGAGGAAACGGAGTATCTGTCGTAGTTGGCCACGGGCGATGTGATGTCTGTAGAGCAGAGCACCACTTGCCGGTTCCCCTTTTGCATAATTACAGCTACGCGCCCTGTAAAAGGTGCACCGCCACGGTTGATAATGTCGCTTCCATTGAGCGAGATATTCTTGCCTGCACGGCTCACGGTAAAGGGGTGGTCCATACAAAGGTGGGATTCATGCTCCATCACCTTTTGGGGACTGATGCCGATAACCATGTCTTGATAAGCCGAATATGATTGGCTTCCGGGGTTGAGGAGGGCGATATTGAAGTAGCCATCGTCGTTGCCATCCCATCCCCAGTTCACCCATACGCGCCCCTGCGCATCGTATCCGCAGAGCACAAAGGCATGGCCTCCTGCATTTTTGTCTGTTCCCGTGTAGTAGATAGGACGATGTGCATTGAGTTCTCCATAGACCATACGCATCCATTCGTTGGCGGAATAGAAGTCGCGCGAACAGAGGTTGGCACCACTGTCGTAGCCGAAATACTTGATGAAGGCCTCGCGAGCCTCACGGCTGAAAGCGCCGCTGAACGTCATAGAATATTGCATGCTTACGGCTACGCCGCAGTGATACATGATGGTACTTACGGCATGGGCTTGCTGCTGAGTATATCCGTTCTTATAAGAGGGAATCATATTTTCCCAATCATAGGTGGCAGCACTGAAGTCTACGCTGATGTTATAACCCGTACCGCCTTCGCCTTGAGGGGTGAATCCATAGGTATTGGTGCCGGTACCGTGGATGGGATACCTGTAATAGCGCATGATTTGCGCCATGGATGTGGCCACGCATCCCGTAAGATAATGCTCGCCCGAGGCGTTAGTGGGGCAGAGGTCATTGTAGGGCTTTGTTTGTCCCCAATGGGTTTCAACGAATGGCTCTACGGCTGCTGCGTAGCCATAACTTGCGGGAAGTGTGGCTGTAGTTGCCTGCCTGTAGGCCATCGCCTGCTTCACTGCCTGCATATACCATGATAGTGGCGCACTCACACCTCGGAAAGCATGGGGTGAGCAGGCCAATACTGCCGGCCATGTATCGTCGTAGGAAACGAGTGCATAACCCGCTTCTGACGACCCGAACACGGCCAATTGGCTGTCGTCATACAGCTTTTCTATGCCGGCAGAGGGTATTTCTCCCATGCCTTTTGCGAGAGAAGCATTACCGGAGAGGGCGGAGAGTGCCTGGCACGCAGCCTGACTCATCTCCTTATCTGTCCGTATTGCCGCCTTTGCTGTTAGGGCAAAGAGGCATATCATTGCTATCAGAATCTTCTTCATATTGGCTAATCAAGGAAATAAAATTTCTCATCGTTCCATCCCCACCAGCCATAGTTGGGTCCATACCATGCGAAGTTCAGGTAGAAAGCATCGTCATGGCTGTTGTAACCTCCGGCAAGTGCACTGACCTTTGCTATGTCGGCATCGCTGTAAAGTCGGCTGGCATCGCCTTTCCAATTGCCTACCACACGCAATGCCACTATATCTCCCTTATTGCTGCGTGCTGCATATACGTCTTGCGGATAGACATAGATAGAGCCGTCGGCACGTTTGTAAAGGTCGATAGGTTGAAATGCTTTGCCGTTGGCATCGGTAAGCGGAATGGTGAAACGGTAGTTTCCATTGCCGGCTTCCAGCATTTCGAGGTTGTTCCAAGTCTTTCCGAACCATGCCGAAACGTAGTCTACATGATGCACCTTATAATGCTTAAGGATATAGGTCGTAGAAGTGATGCCGTAGTTAGAGGCATCGGTGGGTGCCACACTTATCTTCACCGTATCGGTCGTTGCCTCTTGGCTTTGGAAAGGAAGGGTGACGGTCTTGCGTCCTTCTCCCTTTGCAAAGCTGATGGCTTCAGGAACGGTAACAATGCTGCTGCCGGTTGTGAGATGTACGGTACCGGCCTCGCTGCTGTCGGGACGCTGCACGGTAACGGTAAATGTGAGCGGGTCGCCGGGTCGGAAACCTAATGTTGTCACGGCATTCCCCACAATGAAAGCATTGCCTTCACCGGAGAGGGAAGCTCCTCTATAGGTATAATCGTCTACACAAGCACATAGCAACAAGGTTGCAAGCATCAATATGCCTGTTGTTTTTCTCTTTATAGAATTCATCATTTGTCATCTTTATAGGGTTGGTTCATCAATGTCCCGTCCACGGAGTATAGAGACCGGAGGGGTCGGGATTGTTATGGTCTGTGAGGATGGGGTTAGACATCACTTCTTGGTCTACGATAACGAAGTTCATCCATGCCGGCCGTCCATCGGTATTGAGGCGTTCGGTAGGCTCGAAGTTGGTACCTGTATAACCGCGCGTAACGGAATAGTTAAGTCGCTTTATGTCAAAGAAGGTCTGTCCTTCGCCCCATAGTTCGATACGCTTCTGAAACACAATCTCCTCTACCAAGGCATCTGTTGTAGTAGCGCTACAGGTGTATGATGGGTCACGATACTGTTTCATGAAGTTCTCAATGAGCTGTTTCCCACGGGAAATATCCTGATGAGCAGCTGCTTCTGCCTCTATGAAGTACATCTCTTCGACACGCATAATGGGATAAGCCGAGGATTCGCCAACCTTGAAAGCCTCATCGTTGCCCTGATTGGGACGGAACTTTACCGATGCGTAGGTGGGTAGGCTCTGTTTGTAGGCCGGTTTGAGGAAAGGTACTTGGTCGTATAATGCCGAACTTTCCGGCGCTTTCCATTCCAACTTACGGAAATCGGTGTTGGAAATGCGGTCATATACACTCTTTCCAATCAGCTGAAAGGCACCCTTCCGAGCATATCCGTAGCGGGTCTCGTTACACATCCACGATGTCCAGTTGAGCCACTCGTCTACAAGAGCTTCGTCTTGGTCGGTGTACTGAACACCCCACATCCACTTGTCTATCTGATTGAAGCCGGTAGCGACATTCAGACAGTCGTCTTTCGACATGGGATGCAGACCGGCAGCATTGATAGCCAGACGGGCATGGCGTTCGGCTTCGGGATAGTCTTCCAGCCACATAGCCAACCGTGCACGTAGGCCTTCTACACAAGCCATATCGGGGAACGTCTTGTTGCGTGTGCTGACCAGCAAGGGCAGATATTTGGCTGCTTCATCGAGATCTGCAGCAATGAACTTTGCCATCTCCTCACGTGTGGCACGCGGATTCTCACGTGCGTCCTCCTCTTTCATACCGGCCTTCACGATAGGAACCGTGAGATGGGTCACATCAACGCCGGCCTCATTTCGTCCGTTTGTCACTTTATTGGGCAAAAACTCATACATGCGTGCCATATCAAGATATATCATGGCACGATTAGCATAAGCTACGCCGAGGTATCCTTTCTGCACATCGGTCGCTGCATCGGGGTTCACGGCACCGATCACATTATTAGTGGCCTGTACATATTGGTAATGCCATTCCCATACGTATTGCGTACACATCCAAGGTGCTCCTATATCGGTGCACTCAGACCACCACCAAAACCAGTCCCAATCACGGTTGGAAAGAGTGGCCAGGTCTTCAGTCATCACATCGCGGATGTGCATAATTCCGCCAAGTCCCCAAGAATAAGACTTGTCCCAATTATATACGGATTTGGCCTTGGTGGGGATAGCACTCACGAGGAACTCCGTGGCGTCGGGCGATTTTGCCAATTGGTCGGTCGTTGCCACGTCGGTAGGGAACACTTCCTTCATACATCCGCTCAACAGTGGTGCAGCAAGGAACAATAGTCCTACGGAATATCTTATATTCAGTCTTTTCATATGATTATCGTTAAAGGTCAGAATGTGATGGAAATACCGCCTGAAATAGTACGGAGCGGTGAATATTGTGTGCTGGAGTTACCGCCATTGGTACTCTGTCTGGGGTCGAATCCTTGGCGTTTAGACCATAGCCAGATATTCTCACCAGACATATAAACACGCACATTTTGTAGCCCAAAGCGGGTGATGAGACGTGCAGGCAGCGTGTATCCCAGTGTGATATTCTGTAGGTTGAGATAGCTTGCCGATGTGAGGAAACGGTCGGAGAAGCGTGCCATATTCACGTCATTATATTGAATACGCGGGATATTGGAACCCTTGTTTGCAGGACTCCATGCCTTCTCAAGGTCGGCATGAAACTGCATACCTCGCGCAAAGGACATACCGTCAGCATATCCGCTGTCGTAAGCCTTGCCACCGAGTTGGTAGACAAAATCCATAGAGAAGTCGAAGCCATAGGCAGAAAGGCTTGTGCCGAAACCACCGTAGGCATCGGGCAATGCCGTTCCACAGTTGTAGTAACTCGCTTCACCGGTATTTTTGGTCGTAGTTGTGCCTTCTATGATGTCGTGACCGGCAGCATCTTTCATGCGATTGCCATGTCCGTCATATTTATATATATTCTTATAATAAAGGGCTTCACCCGTTTCATGGTCTACACCTGCATAACGGAACATGCGCCACGAATAGATGGGCAGTCCCTCACCATAGAAGTAATCGCCGTTGTTATAGCCTTCTACGCCGTCGAGTACGGAGCGTTTTACTGCGGGAGACAGGTGTGTTATCTTATTCTTGTAAGTCGTGATGTTGCCTCTCATTGTCCATGTGATATCCTTAGTACGGATGATGTCGCCGTGCAGTTCCAGCTCAACACCGCTGTTACGCATATCACCCACATTAGCCCAATAGCCTTTGAAACCGAAAGAACCGGGCAGTGTGAACCACGAAAGCATATCGGAGGTTTTACGATAGAAGTACTCTATATCGCCACCTAAACGCTCATGGAAAAGCGAAAATTCCACGCCCACATTGAAGTTTCCACCCTTTTCCCATGTGATATTGGCATTGCCAAGTGACGCAGGTGTAAGCGAAACATTGCCGTTGGAGTTTTCTATATTATAATAGGTAATATAGCGGAAATTACCAATGTTGTCGTTGCCCTGCTCGCCGTAAGAGAGTTTCAACTTGAGTTGGTCTACCCATGGAGCCACCAACCAATTCTCCTTGTTTATCATCCATGCACCGCCAAACGACCAGAAATTACCCCAACGATGGGCAGGGTCGAAACGCGAAGAGGCATCGCGGCGGAACGACAATGAGCCAAAATAGCGATTGTCATAGTTATATTGTGCCCGCCCGAAGTAACCTTCTGTATTGTATTCGTTCATATAAGAATAGGCGTTACCTACTTGTATGGCACCGTTCAGCTCGGTTGTTTGATACGAGAATGTCTTCAATTTGTCGCCATTCAGGTTATAGTAGCGATAGCGGAAGTACTCATGACCGAGCATGACCTCTACATCGTGTTTGCCAAAACCGCGATGCCAATTCAACAGCTGCTGCAACGTATAGGTAAGCGTGCGGTCATGTTTTTTATACACATGCCCTTTCTGCGAGGCATTTTGCCCATACCACGGATTATAGGTGGTAGTACCGCGATAGTCTCCCCAGAATACGGTGTTGTTGAGTGACAGACGGAAATCCTTGAGGAATCGGATTTCAGCATTGCCCGCTCCGTTGAAAGTGTTGCCGTTAGCACCATTGTTGTCCAATTGATTATCCGACAGCGGATTGGAACGATTCATATAAGCCCTGACATTAGGCAGGGTTGCTCCATCACCATAGTCGTAGAGCGGCAGTCCCGTCCGCTGGTCGTAGAGTATATTTCCCTGTGCATCGCGGAAGTAGAGCGGATAGATGGGTGCCACCTTTGTCAATGCGAACACATTGGAAGGTGATGCCGAGTTACCATCGTCGCGTAGTGAGTTGGCCTTATAATTGGCATAACTGACATTACCAAAGAGCTTCAGCCATGGCTTTACTTGGGCATCGCCCTTGAAACGGGCGGATATGCGTCGATAGTCAGACCCCAAGGAGATACCGTTCATCTTCAGATACGAGGTAGACATATAAAAGGTTGTCGTAGGCGTACCGTAGTTTGTGGTCAGCGAATATTCCTCTCTGAGACTATTACGGAAGGTGGCATCTGTCCAATCGTCGGGGTACAGCATGTAGGTCTTTCCGTCTTTACCGGTCACCGTATTACCCAATGTAGCACGAGGATTGAGCTTTCCGTTACGGCCGATGAGCAATTCGTGCTGCGGTACGGTGTAAATATTATACCCCAAACCATAGGCATCGTTACCCGTCAGTTTCTCATTGGCGAATACAAGAGCATTGTCGGCACTGTAGCCAAGTTTATCCATGGCATAGTTGTAAAGTCCCTTGTACCACATTTCATAATAGGCGGCAGGATGGTCGATGTAATTATAGTCGGGCAACTGACGGGAGTTCTGCCCCCACTTGGCATCGAAAGAGATGGAGGAATGGTCGCGTTTACCGCTCTTGGTAGTGATAAGTATCACACCATTGGCACCGCGTGCACCATAGAGCGCTGCCGAAGCGGCATCCTTGAGCACCGTCTCGCTTTCTATGTCCAAGGGGTTAATCATGTTGAGATTACCGTCGTAGGGAGAACCGTCAACAATGATGAGAGGTCCGTTACCGGCATTAATGGAACTGATACCTCTCACACGGATAGTGGGAGAACCGATACCCGGCTGCCCCGATGCCTGCACCATCTGCACGCCGGCAGCTTTACCTTTCATAGCATCCAACGGATTGGTGGCCTGAACCTTGCCAATCTCTTTACTGTCTACTACGGCAGCCGAGCCTGTAAAAGCTGACTTCTTACTCGTTCCGTAAGCTACTACAATCACCTCGTCGAGGCCTTTGGCTACAGATTTCAACATGATTTTCAGATTCTCTTTAGCCTGAAGGTCTTGTGATTCCATACCCACATAGCTCACGCGAATCTGAGTTTTACCGGCAGGCATTACGAGACGAAACCGGCCGTTGATGTCGGTAATGGTACCCGTACCCGTACCGATTACCTGCACCGTGGCACCAATAATGGGCTCACCATGCTCGTCTTCCACGATACCGGTGGCCACCCGTTCATGCGGTTGCGTGGCCTCAATAGGCGATGCCATGGGCGGTAGGGTCAATCCCCACGCCGGCATCATGCTTGCAGAGGCCGGAGCCAACAATGCAATACATAATAGAAGTTCCTTTTGTTTAGGATTCATGATTTAAGTTTTTACTAATAATTTATGTCGCTAATAACCAATGTATTCGTTTTTATTGATGCATGTGTGTAGAGACCTTGATAGGCCTATTCATGGTAAAAGTCGCCCGACTTCCCATAGAATCGCGACAAAAGTACTGCATTTGTTTTATATTAACGAATCTTTTTCCTAAAATTTTACAGAATAAAAATACATTCTACGTGTAAAAGGATGGGGTGGAATCGTCAAAACTTTCTGATTGGTGATTTTTCAGTGGTTTGCATTTATCACTTTTCGCCCCGTTTTTGTGAGAGTTTCTCAGTATTTGATGCTCAAAAGTTCTGGATTGAAAGTTTTCAAGGTCGTAAAGTAACAACTGAGAAGTCGGCATTCATCCCCCATACAGATGCTGTTTCTTCGTGAAACAGATGGCGCTTGTCCTATGTACGGGTGGCGTTTGTATGTGGATGGGTCGGCAACCTTTCTCGTAACAAATCATATCCTTTAATGATTGAAGGCAAGTGTTGTAGGCGCGCAATATGTCAGCCTAAGGCAACGGCTTGGTAAAAAGGGGAATAAAGCAGAGCGTTGGAGGTGTAATAGAATACAGGCAGGGGTAAGCCCGTTGCTTCACCCCTGCCTGTGGTCAGTCTCCCTGTTAGGATTGATACTTCAAATACTCTTATCTCAAGTTCTCATATAGAGACTTCTGCAAATTGATTTATCAGGAAACGTAATTTTGAGATAAGAGCATCTCGATGAAACAGCCCTTTGAAAACCATCTTCAATGCTTGCCATTAAGAGTGTTTATTCTGTATCTTTGTTAGGGCAAGACGGGAAAAGGTGATGGGGGATGTTTAGAACATGTGGCGTGCTTTCATCTCTAAGTATTTGTTGATGACATCTACGCTTAGGTTTTCGGGTGTGGTAAGGAGACTTTGTATGCCATAGCGTTGAAGTATGCTGACGATGAGTCGTTGCTCATATCTGAATTTATCGGCTATCACGTGCCGATAGTAGTCTTCCGTATTGACGGGATGGGATAGTGCATACGCTTTCAGTTCTGCATCTTCAAAGAATACAACGAGCAGGCGATGGCGGCGGTTAAGCCGTATGAGATAGGACAATTGCCGGTTGAGGCTGGTCGTGCCTGTGAAGTTGGTGTAGAGCACGAGCAAGCTGCGCTTGGTGACTTGCTTGTCGACCTGAATGCAAAGGGCGGAGAAATCGGATTCCCCGAAGGTGGTCTGTTGGGCATAAAGGGCTTCGAGGAGCATCTGCATCTGGTGCGGCCGTCGGGAGGCCGGCACCATATTGTCGAACCGTTCGTTGAAGGTGATGAGTCCGGCGCGGTCTTCTTTGTTGATGGCCACAAAGGAGAGCACCAGCGATGCGTTGATGGCGTAGTCGAAAAGGGTGATGCCGCGGAATGCTTGCTGCATGACACGACCTTTGTCTATGATGTTGTAGATGCGTTGTGAGCGTTCATCTTGATAGACGTTTACCATGAGTTGGTGTCGTCGTGCCGAGGCTTTCCAATTGATGGTGCGGTAATCGTCGCCTTTCACGTATTCCTTGATATGTTCGAACTCGGTGTTGTTGCCTACCCGTCGTATGCGCTTAATACCCATCTCGGTCAGATTGTTGCTGATAGCCAACAGTTCATATTGCCGCAACATCATGTAGGAGGGATATACTTTTACGTCTTTTGGCTCTCCGCAGGTAATGCGTCGTTGCACCCATCCCAGAGGAGTGGAGACGAAGACGCGGATGAGTCCGAATCCGTAGACCCCCCGTTGGGTGGGACGTAGGGTGTAGTTCACGTTCTTTCCCTCGTTGGGTTGGAGCGAGAGCATAAAGCGGATGTCCCGCCGTTGGAAGATGTGGGGTATCTCGTCGGTCACTTCTAATCGTGCGGTAAAGGGATAGCTGCTCTCCACCCGCAGGTTCACGGGGTTTTCGTCGCCATTGGAAAAGCGGTCGGAGCATTGCCGCCAGGCCTCGATACCTCGTCGGGCATAGAGCAGAATGGTATCGGCCGCCGTGCCGATGATAAGCAGGCACAGCATGATACGCCCTAAGTTGAACAACGGGGCATAGGCGTAGCCGGAGAAGACGGTGAGTACAACGGCGGTTGCAGCCAGATAGAAACGACGGGTAAGATACATTGCAGGCGGATGCTATTGAGGAACTTCCACTTTGTCTATCAGTCGTTGCGTTACTTTCAGCGGTGTGTAGCCCTCCATCTCTGCCTCTGCGGTGAGGATGAGACGGTGTTGCAGTATGGGCGGCGTAACGATTTTGATGTCTTCGGGTGTGATAAAGTCTCGTCCTTGTAGCAAAGCAAAGGCTTTGGAAGCTCGCAGCATAGCCACCGAAGCACGGGGCGATGCACCTAAATACACAGCTTTGCTTGTGCGGGTCTGCTGTACGATGGCGGCGATATACTGCAAGAGCGTGGGTTCAACAAAGACTTTATCTACCAGCCGGCGCATATCGAGCAGTTCATCGCGGGCAATCACGGGTTGCAGGTTGACGGGTTTTGCGATGCGGGCATCAGCATGGTGACGTTCGAGAATGGTTATTTCTTCCTCAAGGGAGGGGTATCCCATGGTGAGTTTCATGAGAAAACGGTCGAGTTGCGCCTCGGGCAGCTTGTAAGTACCCTCCTGTTCTACGGGGTTTTGTGTGGCAATGATGGTATAGAGGTCGCCCATCTTGTGGGTGTTGCCATCGATGGTAGCCTGTCGCTCTTCCATTACTTCAAAGAGAGCGGCCTGAGTTTTGGCCGGCGCACGGTTGATTTCGTCTACAAGCACTATGTCGGCGAAGATAGGCCCCTTGTGAAAGTCGAAGTGAGAGGTCTGCATGTTGAAGACCGTAGTGCCGAGAACGTCGCTCGGCATGAGGTCGGGGGTGAACTGAATGCGGCTGAATCGGGCGTCGATGAGTTGCGAGACAAGACGTGCGAGCAGTGTCTTTGCCACCCCGGGCACACCCTCTATCAGTATATGTCCGTCGGCAAGTATGGCTGTGAGGAGCAGGTCTACGGCCTCGTTTTGTCCCACAATGACATCGGCGATGGCGGCTTTTATATCCTTTACTTTCTGCGCAAACTGTGATAGGTCTGTGCGAGTTTCTACGTTTTCTTCCATAATTCTCTATAGCTTGTTAATGATTTCGTTCATTTGGTCAATGTATTCTTTCATTTCTTTGAGGGCTATTTCGTGGTCGAAATGGGCGATGAAGCGCAACTGTCGTATCTCTTCGTGCAATGTTTCGGCATCTTTTCCTGTTTGTGCCGATAGTATGCGCATGTTGCGGGCATCGGCATCGGTGTCATTGATGTCAATACCCAACTGTTTACGAATCTCCTCAGAGAAGTAGATATATTTCTTTCTTACTAAGTCTGTGTGCATATCCTGCCTGTGATAGAGCGTGCCGATGAGTTTGATAAAATCGAGGCTGCGGTTTTTCGGCGGGGATATGACGGGTATGATGCGTTGCTTTCTCCGTGCCGTAAACACCATGAAGACAATGATAAGGAGCAGGGAAAGGCAGATGCCCCACTGCAACGGCGGTTGTGAGAGAAAGTAGGTAAGGGGAGAGGTCTGCATCGCTGCCTCTTCCTCCGTTTGCCGTTCCACGCGGACAACAGGCAAAGCACCGAACTGCGACATCAGTCTGTGCACGTAATACGTGGACGAGGGTTCAAGAATGGAGTAGTTGGTAAACAGCAACGGCGTGGGAATCAGTATGATATTGCCCTTCCCCCACTTCATGGATGCTGCCATGATGTACGAACAGGGGGTGTCTTCCTCGTCGTTCCCCGTTTGCATTCCGAGTACCTCTGTCGGTATAGTGTCCAGCGAAACACAAGACCCCGACAGGGCAGAGTTGATGTAGTATTGCGCCCGGGTATAGCGTTTGTCGTCGCCCATCCATTGAATGGTGTCGGAATTTTCCCGTTCGATGACGTTGTCTTTCAGCCGTTGGAAGTCGAATTGCTCGTAACCTACGCTGAGGTTCAATGTGTCTGTTATCTTTCCAAGTTCATATCCCGATACCGCCAGCATCACTTTGTCTCCCCGTTCGGCCATTCTGAGAATAGATAGGGCTTCTGTTCGGGTGAGACTGCCATTTTGTGAAACCATCAAGTAGCCTTGTCGGCGATGGCTGTATTGATGTTCTAATTGATAGAACGTCTTTTGTGTCACCGTATAACCTTGCTTCATGGTGCTTGCCATGATAGTGTCGAACACGTAGGCACCGAACGGCTGTTTGTCGGTATGACTGAAAGTAGGTTGCCATACGAACTTCTTGCCCAGTGAAAGCTGTACCATGAACATGACGGCGAGGAACGCCACGATGACGAGGATAAAGATTCTGCTCCCTTTCATGCCGTCTCTCCTTTCATGATAGCTGCCCACAGCGTCTGCATTTCCTCGCATACGGCCTCGTCGGCAGCAAAGTTTCCGTATCTCACACGTATGAAGAGCGCTGTGAGTCGTGAGAAATCGTCCCGTTTTATCTCATAAGTGTACTGCGTAGGGGTCTTGAATGGCTGCCAGACGATGCGCCCTGCATCGCTCAGGCCTTTCAGTGTATGCAAATAAATCAGACGGGCGGCCTCATTGTAATCGCCCCGTTCCAAGGCCGCAGCGATGGATTGTGGGAAATCGATGCCATAGATGGTGTCTTCGGTCACGTCGTATGCCTGTTCGTTGCGCTTGTTGCGACCGAATAGTCCCGGCCGTTTCACATAGATAAACAGTGCCACCAACGCAAGGAGAACCAAGCCGAGGAGTGTCCAGAAGAGGACTCCGTACTGATGAGTAAACTCGTTGTTGAAGAGCGTATCTATGATGTCTCCTATTTCTTTCAAAATCCAATCTGCAATTCCCGTGTCTGTGGGCACGAGCTCGCGACTGTAATCGAAGTCCGAATCTGTGCGAAAGGCATGGATTCGGGCAGTGTCAACGACGAGCGTATCTACGATGGAGGCATCCATAGGTCAGTGGTTCAGAGCTTGTCGAAGTCTTTGATGTCTTCGGGTATGGGCATCGGGTCGTCTTGGTGGTCGTCGCCCAAGGTCTCAAACTTGTCGATGTCGGCATCTACACTTCTGTTTTCTGCTGTTTCTATGACATCTCCATAAAGGTAGAACGTGCCTACCATAAGGATGGCGATGGAGAGATAAAGGCCGTAAGTCTGCACGATGGCCAGCAGATAGGTAAAGAAACTGAATACGGGCGAGTTGATAAATGACCCGTCATCTGCATGACTGATATTGAAAAACATCTTTACAATGGCAGCAATATACCAAGGCATGGTAGTGATACCCTGAAGAATGGAGGTAACCATGTTGAGCACAAAGACGAAGACAAGAATGCTGCCCCAGCGTTTCATACCTAATTTCATGGCTTTCTTAAGAGCCTCGAACACCCCGATAGGTTCAAAAAGATAGATAGGAGTCCACAATACGAGCGGCACGAAAAGCAGCACAAAAGCAATCATAAGCAACACCACAATCCCTATCAGCAACGGACTGATATATACCAACAGTATCGAGATGCCCACCCATAGGATTGTAGCAACTCCTCCTATCACAAGGCCTGCCAGCATCAGCCGCAGCATTCGCCGCAGATTCTGCATGAAAAAAGGTCTCAAATCAGCCCAAGTGATGCCTTGCAACCTGTTTTCACGCTCTAAATACAGTTGTTTCATGCCGAACAAAACGGAAAATAGCAGCAGTGTGCCGATAACAGTTATCAGCGCGTAACCGATGTAATAAACCATTAATCCGATGTAGTTGTTCAGCAATCCGGTTATCTCGTTGTCTGTGGATGCACTGTTTGCGCCCATCGTGAAAGCACGGGAGAAGACGTTGTCCAACGTCAATCCCTGCACAAGGCATACGGGAAGAATGAAATAGGTGAAGTATTTCAGCAGTATACGGTAGTTTTCTCTGATGAAACGCAGTGTGGCTTCAAATTTCTGTCCGAAGTCTCTCTTCACGTAAAGCTGCACTTTTGGTTTGTTCGTTTGCATGTAGATAACGTTTTTTTGGTAAATAAATATAGTAGAAAAGTACGAATGCCAATGAGCAGAGGATGATGCTCAACCTTATGGCATCGTGTATCTCGGTATGTCGGGTGATGATGCTTTCTATGAAGCCGGCCACGATAAACACCGGTACCACACCCACAATGATGTGCAGACCCTGACGTGCACCTCGGCGGAAGGATTCTCCCCGCGAGTAAGTACCTGGGAAAAGCCAACCCCATCCCAAAGCAAATCCGGCACTGCCACTGATGACAATGGCCGAAAGTTCCAGCGTTCCATGTAGGAAAATAGCGAGAGCCGACTCGCCCAACAGTTCGTGTTGATAGAAGAAAGTCTCGAAAGCACCCACCATGATGCCGTTGTAAAGCAAAAAGAAGCCCGTGCCGAAACACGTAAGGAGGCCGAAAGCGAATATCTGAAACGAAACCATTACATTATGAATGGTAATGCCAAAGAACATCATGTCTTCCGGTGTGCCGTCGTAAACGGCCATAGGATGTCCCTGCCGGATGTTTTCCAGTGTCATGTCCACATAGTTATCGCCCAAGATAATGCGAGGAAATTCTGCATCGCCCATTGTAGAAATCACGCCGATAGCAATACCTGCAAGAAACACAAGCAAAGAAATTAACATATATTTCCTTGCTTCATACATGGTAAGCGGCACTTCGTGCGTCCAAAACGTAATGAGACGCGACCACTTTTCACGCTTGTTCTTGTAAATGGAGCCATGCAGTGCGTAGGCCATGTTGTTGAGATAGAGCGTAATGCGTGAGGAAGGGTAGTGTGTTTGGGCAAAAGCGAGGTCGGCGGTAAGCTCCGTATATAGGTCGGCAAGTGTGTCGGGAGACTGCGTGTCCACAGTTTCTAACGTTAGCTCCATGCTCTTCCACTTGTCTATGTTGTGCCTTATAAACGTTACTTCTTTCATTCCGGTGCCCGCAGGCGATAAAAAGATTTGCTTGAAATCAGTCGCAAAAATAGAAAAAATGGCCTATATTTGCAAGCAAATTGTAAAATATCTCTTGAACGAATGGCAGACAACAGCATCATCACGGGGCAGTTTGTACGTATAGAACAAACGCCGGCAAGCCTCGGAGAACGGGCTATCGCCTACTTCATAGACATGGTTGTTGTTGTGCTCTACGGCGTTTCTCTGCTTACTTTGTTTAGCTTCCTCCCGTCGAACCTGCCCGATAGCACATGGTTGCTTGTCTTTTTGCTCGTGCTTCCTGCCCTTGGTTACCCTTTTCTCTGCGAAACATTCAACGAGGGGCAGACCCCGGGCAAGCGCATCATGAAGATACGGGTAGTCAAAGTCGATGGTTCCACCCCCAGTGTGGGCAGCTATCTGTTGCGTTGGCTGTTGCGTCCGATTGATGGCCCTGTGTTTTCATACGCAGGAGCACTGGTGATTCTTCTTACCGAAAGGCACCAGCGATTGGGAGATTTGGCTGCCGGTACGATGGTTGTAAAGCTCAACAGTTACAAAAAAATAGCCATTAGTCTTGACGAATACGATTATCTTTCGCACAACTATACACCCCGTTACCGTCAGGCCGAAAACCTTTCTTTGGAACAGGCCAATATTATTTCGCGTACATTGGCCTCCAACGAGCACGACAAAGACCGTCGCATCGCCCTTTTATATGATAAGGTGAGAGAGACGTTGGGCATCGACGACAACACAGAGGACAAGGCCTCTTTTCTTGAAACACTGTTGCGCGACTATCAATATTTCGCCATGGAAATGGTTTGAGCAAAGCTTTGTCACATCCGTTGTGTACCGCTGTTTCCGTAACCGCTTTCCTCCCTCTTTCTCAAAGCTATGCTTCCACTTTGTCAGAGCTATGCTTTTACCGGCTCAAAGCTATCCTTTTACACGCTCAGAGTATAGCTCTCTCCATTAACAGGGTATCTTCCTGTTATTCAGTGGCTTACAGATAGGGAAACCGCAGTTCTCCTTCAGCCTTTTAGGGAGTGTGTTTCTCGCCTCTCATCGTTGTGGGGCGGACGGCTTTTCTTTTATTTTCCATCCCTTTCCCGCCCTGCTGCTTTTCTGACGAAAGAAAGCAAAAAAGGTGCAAGCCGTATAACTTGCACCTTTGAAAGCGGAAAGGGAGGGATTCGAACCCCCGGTACCTCTCGGTACGGTAGTTTTCAAGACTACTGTAATCGACCACTCTACCACCTTTCCTTGCTGACGGCAGAGGACGTCGGAACGTCCATCGAAAGCGGTTGCAAAGGTACACTGTTTTTTTGATACCTACAAATAATTTATCTGTTTTTTAAGCATTGGCGTTTCATAATTTTGTTTTTTACGCTAAGTTAGCGTACTTTTGCAGCATGATTTATCCGGATAATTTTGAAGCAAAGATAGGCTTTGATGAAATAAGAAAACTGTTGCGCGAGCGCTGCCTTTCGCCGTTGGGGCGCGAAAGGGTAGACCGCATGGCGTTTTCTGCCAATGCCGATACCATCAACGAATGGTTGAAACAAGTGAAAGAGTTTCGACTTGTGCAGCAAGAAGCCGGTGATTTCCCTCTTCACGGTTTCTTTGATGTGCGCGAATCGCTTGTACGCATCCGCTTGGAAGGTACTTATCTGGAAGAAAACGAGGTGTTTGATTTGCGTCGCTCGCTGGATGCTATCCGACAAATCGTACAGTATCTCAACCGCACCGATGGGGTAGAACCCGGAGACACTACGCCTGTTTATCCTTATCCGGCACTGCACCGTATGACAGAAGGTGTGGTGACATTCCCCCTTATCATACAGCGCATTGACGGGATGCTCGATAAATATGGGAAGATACGCGATGATGCGTCGCCCGAACTCATGGCTGTGCGCCGTGAATTGACTAAGGCTGAGGGCAGTGTAGCACGAACTTTGACCGGCATTCTGCGGTTGGCACAGAGCGAAGGATTGGTCGAGAAAAACGTGACCCCTACGCTGCGAGACGGTAGGCTGGTGATTCCCGTGGCGCCCGCCATGAAGAAGCGCATCAAGGGAATTGTGCACGATGAGTCAGCCTCGGGACATACCGTCTTTATAGAACCGGCTGAAGTGGTGGAAGCCAACAACCGCATACGGGAATTAGAAGCAGAAGAACGGCGAGAAATCATACGTATTCTCAAAGCGTTTACTGCCCTTGTGCGTCCCCATACTGAAGAAATGTTGACCTCGTATCGGCTTTTGGCACGTATAGACCTTGTACAGGCGAAGGTACGTTGGGCAGAGGCGACAGGCGCATGGGAACCCCAAGTGCAGGCACGGCCTTACATAGATTGGACGGGAGCCATACATCCGTTGTTGCAACAGTCGCTTCACAAGCAGGGAAAGGCAGTAGTACCACTCGATATAGCCTTAACCGAGGCGCAGCGCATTCTCATCATTTCCGGGCCTAATGCAGGCGGAAAGTCGGTCTGTCTCAAAACGGTGGCACTCTTGCAGTATATGTTGCAGTGCGGACTATCTATTTCCGTGGGCGACCGTTCTTCGGCGGGCGTATTTGAAAGTCTTATGATAGACATCGGCGACGAGCAGAGCATAGAGAACGACCTCAGCACGTATTCGAGTCATTTGCTTCATATGAAAACCATGATGCGGCAGGCCGATGCTCATACCCTGTTGCTTATCGACGAGTTCGGCACAGGTACGGAACCGCAGATAGGCGGTGCCATTGCCGAAGCCGTGCTCCGTCAGTTCTGTAAAAAGCATGCTTTCGGTGTCATTACCACCCATTATCAGAATCTAAAACATTTTGCCGATGCTCACGAAGGTGTGGTAAACGCCGCCATGCTCTATGACAGAAAGGAGATGAAAGCTCTCTTTCAGTTACAGATAGGTCGCCCCGGCAGTAGCTTTGCCATAGAGATAGCCCGCAAAACAGGTATTCCCGAAGAAGTGATAGCAGAGGCTTCGGAGTTGGTGGGGTCTGATTACATTCAGAGCGACAAGTACTTGCAAGACATTGTGCGCGACAAGCGATACTGGGAAAACAAGCGACAGAACATACATCGGCACGAGAAGCAGATGGAGAAAGTTATCGAACGCTATGAATACAATGTAGCCGAGATAGAGAAAAGTCGCAGGGAGATTCTGCAAAAAGCCAAGGAACAGGCCGAAGAACTGTTGCAGGAGAGTAATCGGAAGATAGAAAATGCCATTCGTGCCATTCGTGAAGCTCAAGCCGAAAAAGAGGAGACGCGGCGTATCAGAGAGGGGTTGCAGGCGTTTCGCGATGAGGTGCAGACCTTTGACAGCATGGCTAACGACGAAAAAATAGCTCGTAAGATGGAGCAGATTCGACAACGGAAGGAGCGTCGTGAGCAACGGAAGAGAGAGAAAACGATGCAAGGCGATTCGGAAAGGATTGTCTCTCGGGGAACAGAAAAGGTGGAAAATAAAACAGAACTCCTCTGTGTAGGCGATGCGGTACGTATGAAAGGAACGTCTACACAGGGTACGGTGGAGGCTTTGGAGGGAAGCTCGGCGACTGTTATCTTTGGCGGTATGCGCACACGGATGAAAGCCGACAGGCTGGAAAAACTTTCTGCTCCGTTAGCAGAGGTACAACCGTCTGTGCGTACTGAGGGGCGAATGACTCGTCGGACGATAGATGATAGGACGAAAAACTTTAAACAAGACCTTGATGTAAGGGGTATGCGTGGTGATGAAGCCCTACATGCCGTGATGCATTTTATAGATGATGCCATCCTCGTGGGTGTGCCCCGTGTACGTATTTTGCATGGAAAGGGCAACGGCATTCTTAGGCAACTCATCCGCCAATATCTCTCATCTGTACCCAATATCACGGCTTATAAAGACGAACACGTGCAGTTCGGCGGAGCGGGAATTACTGTGGCAGATATTGGATAACAGGTATTAAGAGAGAGTTATCTAAGTGTAGGTAAAGGGAATATTGGGTGTTGTTTAAAGAAATGAATGCAAGACGCTTATCGCATCATGAGGGAAAGAGTATATTTACAAAGAAAGAAATAAACCGGTACTTGTAAGTGCCGGTTTATTTCTTGAGTGAGCCTCTTGTCGGATTCGAACCAACGACCCCGAGATTACAAATCACGTGCTCTGGCCAACTGAGCTAAAGAGGCGGGGTGGGCAAGCTACTTACATCGCACCGCTACAACCTGTTACCTTTGCTACGTTCCCGTCCTGGAGGATTCACAGGGAGCTGGCCGTGTAAGACTTGCCCGTTTTTAGTGGTGCAAAGGTACGAATAATAGTCGATAAGCGAGTGGGGGAGGGGTAAAAACCGATTATTTTTAACTTATTTTTTGCTCTTGAAAAGTAAGATAAGGAGGTCTTGCAGGGATGAGAAAAACTTCATTATGAGAAAAATCGGACGACTTGTATGCCGATATATGCAGCCAGAAGACCGAGAAAAACACTGCTGCCGGCATAGAAAGCGGCGGATAGCACATTGCCTGTTCTGAGAAGAGATAACAATTCGATTGTAAATGTACTGAAAGTGGTAAAGCCTCCGCAAAAGCCCACTGTGAGGAAGAGTTTGAAATCGGTATTGGGAAGAATGTAGTGACCGGCCGCTTCAGTCAGTAGACCAATAAGAAAGCAGCCTAAGAGGTTTACTGCCCACGTGCCGAACGGGAAATCTATCCATGTGGTTGTTTGCAGTAGCTTGGATAGAAAGTAACGTGCCATACTCCCAAGGGCACCACCCAGTGCGATAAAAAATGCTGTTCGTATCATCTATGGAAAAGCAACAAGGGACTGTCTTTGTGATAAAGAGGGTGAGACGTGTCTGCCTTTTTCATCCTTTCTCAATAGTGCAAACTGCGGATTGGAGAAAAGAAGACGGAAAATATTGCTACTATGTATCAGATTTTCCGTTGCTGTGGGAAAGCGTTGCAGTAGTGATGGTCAATCGAATAGCGAGTCGATCTCCTTGATTTCGTCTGCGTCGAACCATTGATTGAGTTTTGCCTTGGCTTTTTCTTTTACTTCCTCTGACACTTCGCCCCAAACTTTCTTCAGTACATATATTAAAACGGCAAGGTCGTCTCCAAGTCCCACAATAGGTATTGCGTCGGGCATGACATCGAGTGGACTGATGAGGTAGCCCAGTGCACCGATGATGATGGCTTTGTCTTTCAGAGGTACTTGTTTGCTATCGAGTGTATAGTAGAGAATCAGTGCTGCGTAGATGAGTTTTGCGCCGGCTCGTTTGGCTATGGTGGAGATTTTCTCTACAAATCCGTTCTGTGTGAACTTATTGCTATAAGACATGAAATCGGGTAATTCCATATTTTCTATTTTTAGATGATATATTGGTTGCAAAGATACGAAAAAGATTGAAATGCCATGCGGCAATGTACAGAAAAAGTACGTCTTGCTTATGGCTCGTATGCCAATACGGCAGCAATAAATCGTTCAATATCGGGTTGATAGAGTCGGCGCAGGCGATATGCATCCCTCCATTGCATACCGTACCAATATAAACATGCAAGGATGAGGCCTGCAGCAAGGGCAGCGAAGAATGCTTTCATAGAACTGCTGAAAGCCGACATAACAATGGTCGGCATGATAAGCAGTACTGCGGGAATGAGCAGTTTCTTACGTCGCTCTTCGCCGTCGGTAAGGATAGACTGCTTGGCAGTGATGTAATCTTCTATCGTCTCTTTATCCAAGTCGAAAGCCTCCGGTTGAGGGAATCCCTGCATTTCGCTGTAGCGTGCCATGCGGTCGGTAATGATGTATTCCAAATCTTCGTTCATAGGTGTATGAGGTTGAGGTTTATAAATCTTTGAGTAGGAATTTGTCAAGGTCTTTGAGATACATCTTTCGACGGAGATATACGGCCGGCCAATTCACTTTAGCCCCTATCTCGTGGTGTAAGTCGAGGTGCATACTCCATACGCCTTTGCTTTCAAGCCTATCGACTACAGTGCCCACGCTGAGATGGTTGATACTTTCTGCGGGTTGAAAGCAGCGGCAGTCATCGTCGTTCTCATCATAGCGGGTTTCAGAAAGGAGTTTTACCTGTACCAAATCATAGAGCAAATCGCTGACGATTCGGATGGGAATACCCGTTTCCATTTTCAGTTCAAGGGCTGTATAGGGGCGTCGCCCTTCAGCAAAACGTTTACAGATGAGACTCATCAGCAGTACGCTCATCATCACGCGTGCTCGATGGCTCAGTTTGGAAGCATCGGCATTGAAAGCGAAGTCTTCGAGGTTTTGGTTGGTATAGGTGAGTTCTGCGCCCATCAAACAGATAGTCCATGAGGCCTGTACCCAAAGCATGAACAGCGGTAAGGCTGCAAAAGACCCGTAGATGGCATTATAACCCGACACCCATAGCTGAGAGTGAATATAGAAGAGTTGCAGCAGTTGCATGGCCACACCGGCCACAATCCCCGGCAAGAGCGCACTCTTAAACTTCACTTTGGTATTGGGCATGAAGACATAGAGGATGACAAAGACGGCCGACATCAGCACATAGGGCATGAGGAAAACCACGATGCGCATCACCGGTCCAAGGACAAAATAATCTCCCACCTCACCGCCAAGAGTTGCCATGACGAGCGAAAGCCCCGACGTTACAACGATGACGATAGGTACAAGAAAGAACATGGCAATGTAGTCGGTGAGTGTGCGGACGATGCTCCGCGGCTTCTTTACTTGCCAGATGTCGTTGAATGTCTGTTCGATGTTGCGTGTCAGGATGAGCACTGTCCATAACATGAACAGCAAACCGATACCAAGGAAGAGCCCGCTTTTGGTGTGTACGAGATAGGAATTAACGAAACCGATGATAGCTTCGGCAGCTTGCGGCTGGCTTGCCAATGTTTCTCGGAACCACGATTCGATGTATTTGGAATATCCGAAGCCACGTGCTATAGCGAAGACCACGGCCAGAATGGGCACGATAGCCAGCAGGGTGGAATATGTAAGCGTACCCACGGCATCCATCACCCGCTTGGCAGTGAAGTCTTGCCATAAGGCTTTAAGGATGCTGATCACTTTTTCTTTCATAAGTAATGAGATAAATAAAAATGAAAGCAGTGCCTCTGTAAGCCGGGTTCTGTCATGAGACACCGTTTCCAATGCCTCACGGCTTGTCATTTCTCTACGCTGCGAGTCACCCCGCAGCTCCAGCATTCTACCCTCCATCGGGAAGTTCGGACGGGTCGCCCTCAAACGATGGTTTACGCGAACTTGCAGCCTCCAGCCGGCACGGCCTGATGATCACCCATCAGCCGGTGGTCTCTTACACCGCCTTCTCACCCTTACTCCTTGCGGAGCGGTCGTTCTCTTCTGCCTGAGCCTACTGTCGCCAATAGCTTCTATATTAGGAAGTGGAGTACCCTATGCTGCCCGGACTTTCCTCCCGCACCGTCATGATGCCGGCGACAAGCCGAAACACTGCCTTCATGGGATGCAAAGATACGGATTATTCTCTAAAAAGAACCATGTATAGACGCGGAAAACCCCGAAACAAGTGCAAGTTTGTTTTACTGTAGAGTCAACCAACAAGTGTAAAAAATATATTCTATCGTAGAATTCGCATTTTGGTGTTTGAAAATTTAGTTTTTGTCTTAGTGGGACTTATGTATGTTTTTCTGCGGAAAAAATGCGGAGTTTCCATGAAAAAGCGTAACTTTGCAACACATAATAATATGTAGTGCGCAGTGATGAGTACCACCCATTTCATGCAGATTTTCACGCAAACGGTGAACGAGCTCTCGGAGCCGGAACAATTAGAAGGGCTTTTCCATCAACACAAAGACGGATATCCGCTGCCCTCGAGCCGTGTCTTGGGAGAAATCATAGACCTTTCACGGGCTATCATCTTTCCCGGGTATTACGGTAAATCATCGGTAAGCAGAAAGACCATGCGCTACCATATTGGCGTGAGTATAGAACGGTTGCACCGTTTGCTGGCAGACCAGATTCTGGCAGGGTTATGCTTTGCTGACACCTGCGAGGAGGAAACGTCCGGTCATCTCTCTGCTGTGGGAGACAAAGCCCAAGCGATGGCCACGCAGACGATAGCCCGTTTGCCGGAGATACGTCGCATATTGGCCACCGATGTAGAAGCGGCCTACAACGGAGACCCTGCTGCCGAGAACTTCGGAGAAATCATTTCGTGCTATCCGGTGATAAAGGCACTCATCAACTATCGGCTTGCCCACGAGCTTGATACCATGGGAGTACCTCTTATTCCGCGCATGATGACTGAGATGGCGCATAGCGAAACGGGTATCGATATCCACCCTTCGGCCGTTATCGGCCATCATTTTACCATCGATCACGGCACGGGTGTCGTCATCGGTGCTACGTGTATCATCGGCCATCACGTAAAACTCTACCAAGGAGTGACGCTCGGTGCCAAGAGTTTTCCTCTGGATGCAGCGGGTAATCCCATAAAGGGCATACCGCGCCATCCCATTCTCGAAGACAACGTAGTGGTGTATTCCAATGCTACTGTCTTAGGGCGCGTCACAATAGGAGAGGGCAGTATCGTGGGTGCCAATATATGGGTAACGGAAGATATGAAACCCAACACAAAGCGATATAAGAAAGATTGAGAAACCAATAGAATCAAACAGAAACATCATAAACATGGAATTTGAACTCATCGCCAAAACTTTTATGGGACTGGAACCCGTTTTGGCACAGGAGCTCACGCAGCTTGGAGCAAACAATGTGAAAATAGGACGGCGCATGGTGTCGTTCTCCGGCGACAACGAACTCATGTATCGTGCCAATTTTCAACTGCATACAGCCATCAGAATACTAAAGCCTATCAAGCATTTTAAAGCCCTTTCGGCCGATGATGTGTATGAAGAGGTGCAGAAAATAGATTGGGAGCAATATCTTGATGTTAAGAAAACGTTTTCCGTAGATTCGGTGGTTTACTCCGAGGAGTTTCGCAATTCGCGCTTCGTTACCTATAAGGTGAAAGACGCTATCGTAGATTGGTTTCGCGAAAAGCACGGCATTCGCCCCAATATATCGGTTTCCAATCCCGACATGCGTTTGAATATACACATTGCGGAAGATGCTTGCACTCTGTCGTTGGATTCCAGCGGCGAGTCACTTCATCGTCGCGGATACCGTCAGGAGTCAGTGGAAGCCCCGTTGAACGAAGTGTTGGCCGCCGGAATGATACTCATGACGGAGTGGAAAGCAGACACCGACTTCATCGACCCCTTATGCGGGTCGGGTACATTGCTTATCGAAGCAGCCCTCATCGCACTGAATATGAACCCGGGCGTCTTTCGGAAAGAATACGCATTCGAGAAGTGGCCGGACTTCGATCGTGATCTTTTCGACCGCATTTACAACGATGATTCGCAGGAAAGAGTGTTTCCACACCATATCTACGGTTACGATATAGATATGAAAGCCGTGAATACTGCCCGCACCAACATAAAGGCAGCAGGCCTGTCGGCCTACATCACCGTGGAGCAAGCAGACTTTAAAAACTTCGAGAGGCCGGCAGAAAAGAGTATCATGGTGACCAATCCGCCCTACGGAGAACGCATTTCTACACCCGATCTTTTAGGAACTTACCGCATGATAGGCGAGCGGTTGAAGCATGCTTTCACGGGTAATGAAGCGTGGATACTCAGCTATCGTGAGGAATGTTTCGACCAGATAGGCCTCAAACCTTCCATCAAGATACCGCTTTACAATGGTTCGCTGGAGTGCGAGTTTAGGAAATACGCCATCTTCGACGGAAAAATGAGAGACTTCCGCAGTGAGGGAGGTATCGTAAAGACAGAAGAAGAGAAAGAAAAAATGGCCGAGAAACACCGCTTTAAGAAGAATCGGGAGTTTAAGAAACGGCTTGACGAGGAGCAGGAAAATGAGGAGGGCGATATCCGCTCCTTTACTTTCCACCGCAGGAGAATCGATGCTTTCGAGGAAAAACCGTCGCGTCGCAACTTCAAAGGAAAGTTCCCGCGCGACCGCAGAGAACCAACCAACGAGAAAGGCGACCGTTTCACTCGGCGGAACGATAAGGGACGAAAGCCGTTCGGCAAGGAAACGAGAGACAGAAAAATGAAAGACTTTAAACTCAAAAATAAAAGATTCAACCATGAAGACTAATCGTGTTCGTATTTTGTTAATGGCTTTTTTAGCCAACATTGCACTGATGACAACAGCTCAAAACAAACTCTTCACACTCGAAGACCTCAATTTCGGTGGTACGAATTACCGCAACATGATTCCCGAAAACCGCTATGCTACATGGTGGGGGGATGAACTCGTGAGACAAGATGCAGACAAATGCACGCTCATCGACAAAGCATCGGGCAAAGAAAAAACGCTTTTCACGCTCGACGCATTGAACCGCTGGGCAGGAACAGATGACCAAACGAAGGTGAGAAGCCTATATTATACACTGTTTCCGTATGCGGGAAAACCGTTGGTACTTGTGGACAACGGCAAGGAACGCATGCTGATAGACTTTAAAAGCAAAAAGAGAGTATGGCGGCAGAGCAGCGCGGATGAGCAACATGCCGAGTGGAATGCTGCAAGCAGGGCTGTGGCCTTTGTGAGAAACGACAACCTCTTTGTGACCGATGCTGCGGGGAAAACCCATCAACTCACAACCGACGGCAGTCGGGAAATCGTGTATGCGCAGAGCGTACACCGCGATGAGTTCGGTATTTATAAAGGTACGTTCTGGAGCAGCGACGGTTCTAAACTCGCGTTTTACCGCATGGACCAAAGCATGGTGACTGATTATCCGCTTGTAGACATCGATACCCGCATTGCAACAGCAGCGCCTACGAAGTATCCGATGGCAGGAGAGACCACCCACAAGGTGAGCGTAGGTATTTATGATATGAAGAGCGGAAAAACCGTTTACCTGCAAACGGGAGACCCTACGGACAGGTATTTTACTAATATCTCTTGGGCACCCGATGCCAAAACCATTTATCTTATTGAGATAAACAGAGACCAAAACGTATATACGCTGGATGCCTACAGTGTAACCGACGGTCGGAAAATCGCTACCCTCTATACGGAGAAACACGAGAAGTATGTGCATCCGCTCAATCCTATTACGTTTCTGCCTTGGGACAGCAGTCGCTTTATCCTCCAAACCGAGAGAGACGGCTACAATCACCTGTATCTCTTCTCCCTCAAAGGCAATGAGGCGAAAGAGGAAAGGCAACTTACCCAAGGAGCGTGGGTTGTGCTCGATTTGCTCGGTTTCAATACTAAAACCAAGAGCGCAATTATCTTATCTACCGAAAGAAATCCCATACAGAACAATGTTTATGCAGTAAATGTCGAAACGGGGAAACGCGTTCTGCTCGACAATGGTGAGGGATGTCATCTTGCCACCAGAGGGGCGGGAGGCAGTCATGCCGCCGCTTTGAGTGCAAGTGGTGCTTATCTGTACGATGTTTACTCTTCTCCCGAAGTGCCCCGACAGATAAATATTGTGGCCACCGCTACGGGAAAAACCGTTGAATACTTTGCGGCAAAAGACCCATGGATAGGGTATCAGGTACCGCAGTTCAGCTCCGGCGTGCTGAAAGCGGCCGATGGTGTGACAGACCTTTACTATCGAATGGTGAAACCCGCAGACTTCGACCCCTCGAAAAAGTATCCTACTGTCATATATGTTTACGGTGGACCGGGTACGCGTAATGTAGAGGCACGTTGGCACTTCATGTCTCGCGGCTGGGAACCCTATATGGCACAGAAAGGTTATATCGTTTTCATACTCGATAACCGCGGCTCTTCCGACCGAGGTCGTGCCTTTGAGCAGGCTACTTTCAGGCATCTCGGTATAGAAGAGATGAAAGACCAAATGAAGGGCGTTGAGTACTTGAAGTCTCTCCCCTATGTAGATAGTACCCGTTTGGGCGTACACGGATGGAGCTTCGGCGGCTTTATGACCACAAACCTCATGACTACGTATCCCGATGTCTTTAAAGTGGGTGTGGCAGGAGGTCCTGTCGTTGATTGGAAATGGTATGAGGCCATGTATGGAGAACGGTATATGGATACGCCGCAAAGCAACCCTGAGGGTTACGCAGAAAGTTCTCTGATGCCGAAAGCCAAGAACCTGAAAGGGAAATTGCAGATAATTACCGGCATGAATGACCCCGTGGTCGTACCCCAGCATTGCCTTTCATTCCTCAAAGCCTGCATAGAGGCCGGTACGCAACCCGACTTCTTCGTGTACCCGGGTGAGCCTCACAATATGAGAGGACATCAAAGCGTACATCTGCATGAGCGTATCACACAGTATTTCGAGGACTATTTGAAATAAAGGCATCTTGTTTTATATGAGGATATTACTATTAGGAAGCGGTGGACGGGAACATGCCTTGGCTTGGAAAATCAGCCAGAGTCCCCGAACGGAATGCCTTTTCATTGCGCCGGGCAATGCCGGAACAGCGCAGTTGGGTACAAACGTAGACATCGGCGTGAATGATTTTGAACGCCTGAAAGACTTTGCCGTCGAGGAAAAGATAGACATGGTTGTCGTGGGGCCTGAAGACCCGCTGGTGAATGGCATAAAAGATTCATTCAGAAGCGATGCCCGCACGGCCGAGATAGCCGTTATTGCTCCCTCCGGAAAGGGGGCTTTGCTCGAAGGAAGCAAAGATTTCGCCAAAGCATTTATGAGCCGCCACGGTATTCCTACTGCCCAATATCGCACGTTTAACAAAGCAACGCTCTCCGAAGGGCTCAGCTTTCTCGAAACGCTGAAGCCTCCTTATGTGCTTAAAGCCGACGGCCTGTGTGCCGGAAAGGGAGTGCTCATCGTGCCAACGCTGAAAGAAGCCCAGACAGAATTGCAGCAAATGTTGGATGGAATGTTTGGCCACGCATCGGAAAATGTGGTGATCGAAGAGTTCCTCACCGGCATCGAATGTTCCGTTTTCGTGCTTACAGACGGCAAGAACTACCGTATTTTGCCCGAAGCAAAAGACTATAAACGCATCGGAGAGCATGATACGGGACTGAACACGGGAGGAATGGGCAGTATCTCGCCCGTCCCTTTCGCTACAGAAACGTGGATGCAAAAGGTGGAAGACCGCATTATCCGTCCCACGATAAACGGCCTTGCCGAGGAGGAAATCGACTACCAAGGTTTTATATTTTTCGGCCTTATCAATGTGGAGGGTAATCCCATGGTGATAGAATACAACTGTCGGATGGGTGATCCCGAAACGGAAAGCGTGATGTTGCGGCTTAAAAGTGACCTCGTAGACCTCTTTGAAGGAGTCGTTTCGGAGGACTTAGACAGGCGCGAGGTAGTTTTCGACGACCGTGCTGCCGTGTGTGTGATGCTTGTGAGCGGAGGTTATCCGCAGCAATATGCCAAGGGTTATCCCATCGAAGGACTCGATGATATAAAAGATGCCATTGTCTTCCATTCGGGAACGGCAGTAAGAGACGGCGCAATCGTTACTGCCGGTGGTCGCGTTTTGGCAGTTTGCGCCTACGGGAAAGACAAGGATGAAGCCCTGAAGACTGCTTTCAAAGAAGCTCGGAAAATACATTTCACTGATAGCTATTTCCGTTCTGATATAGGGCAAGATCTTTAAACAAACGCTCGGAAACGGGCTGTAACTCCGGTAAATGCCGGCAATGAATGACAGGAAAGAGATTACAAAACAGGATAGCCGGGAGCCGTTTGGCTCTCCCCGTTACCGTCCTCTATGCCGCTTTGGTATGGATTGTTGGCGGATTGCTGACCGATAAACTCTGGATAGAGTTCGGTCTCATGGTCGTTACGACATATATAATGGTGGAACTGAACAACAAGAACGCGCTTATCCACACCTACAGCCGTATGGTTTCCTGTTCGTTCCTCGTCTTGACAGTTGCTACGGGCATGATTTTTCACGACATTTCATGCTGCGTGCTGCAACTTTGTTGGGCAGCTTTCTATATGTTGGTCTTCACGGTTTATCAAGACAAACAGGCCGCCGGCCGTGTGTTCTACGCATTCTTGTGTATCGGTATTGGCAGCACTGCTTTCGTTCATCTCCTCTTTTTCGTACCTGTGTTGTGGCTGTTGCTGGCTTTCAATCTACAATCTTTCAGTGCGCGAACGTTCTGGGCTTCAGTGCTTGGGTTGATGATGCCCTATTGGTTTGTGGCTGCCTATTGCTTTTATCAAGACGATATGCAGCTGCTGACCGACCATTTCGCAGCTTTAGCCGTGTTCCAGCCGCTTTCTGACATTGCCGACATGCCGCTTCTGCAAGTCGTTACCTTTGCTTTCATAGCGCTGTTAGGCCTGCTCGGCACGATACATTTCTTTGTCACGCGGATACACGACAAGATACGCACCCGCATACTCTATGATTTGTTCGTCATCATAGAGTTCGCCTGCATTGCGTTCATCATTTTGCAACCCGCCCATTACAAGCAGCTGATGGCACTCCTGACAGTGAATACCGCGCCGTTGATAGCCCATTATTTGGCATTAAGCCACACACGATTGTCGAACATCATGTTTTTCGTGCTCTCGGCATCAGCCTTTCTGCTCACACTTTTCAATTTATGGACGTATTGATAGACCTTCTTACGAGCTACGGATATGCCGGCATGTTGATTTCCGCTTTCCTTGCGGGTAGCTTTCTGCCGTTTAGCAGCGAGGCGGTGATACTTGGGTTGCTGGCAGCAGGTCTGCATCCATGGACGCTCATCTTGTATGCCACGGTGGGAAATATGGCCGGTGGCATGTTCAACTATGGTGTCGGACGCATGGGAAATCTCGTATGGATAGAGAAATACTTGCGAGTGAGCCAACAAAGTCTGGCACGTGCCGAACGGTTTATGGCCGGTCATGGTGCTTGGATGGGCTTCTTTGCTTTCCTGCCCATCATCGGCAGCGCCATCACCATCATGCTCGGACTCATGCGTGCCAATGTGCTCATCTCGATGGTGAGCATGACAGCGGGTAAATTCCTAAGATATGTGCTGCTCGTCTACAGCGTGGCACAACTCTTTTAGTAACCAACAACATTACGATTACTTCGATAATACACCCGAATATGACAAAGAAAATTCTTCCCCTATTGCTTTTGCTCCTGCTGTTGGCTGCTTGCGGCGGCAACAAAAAAGGAGATAAGCGCATCATTACCGTGACCATCGAACCATTGAAATACTTCACCGAACAGATTACCGGCAAACGTTTTGAAGTGCGAACAATGGTGCCCCGCGGCAGCAATCCCGAAACCTACGAGCCCACCCCGCAACAGATGATAGCCCTCTCTCATAGCGACCTGTATATAAAGGTGGGCAACATCGGTTTTGAACGCACATGGATGAAGCGGCTCGAGAGCAATGCTCCCCATACCATTGTCATCGATTCGTCCGACGGCATCATACCCGTGAGAACGTGCGACGGCATTCCCGACCCACACGTATGGATGAGTACGGTCAATGCCGCCATCATCGCACGCAATATTTACAAAGCTGTGGTGGACATCGATGCCCGCGACAGTCTCTTTTACAAGGCCAACCTCGAGACGTTCCTCGCCCGAATAGCGGCTACCGACACACGGGTGCGCGAAATGCTGACCAAAGACAAGAGCACCGTCTTTATGATTTATCATCCCGCGCTCACGTATTTCGCCCGCGACTATTCACTCACCCAATTGCCCATCGAAGAGGAAGGACGTGAACCATCCGCAGCTCAATTGCGTGCGCTCATTGCCGAAGCACGGCTGAAGCGAGTAAAGACCATCTTTGTTCAAAAGCAATTCAGCAACAGAAACACCGCCGTCATAGCTCAAAGTACAGGAGCGGAACAGCAAGAGATAGACGTGCTGAATTACAATTGGGAGCAGGAGATGACGACGATAGCAAAGAAACTAAAGTAACTCATGAAGCCCATTATCAGCATTGCCCATGTGATGGCGGGATACGACGGAAAGACCGTTCTGCGAGACGTATCGCTCGATGTCTTTGAGCGTGATTTCCTCGGCATCATCGGGCCGAATGGCGGGGGTAAAACCACGCTCGTACGCATTCTCTTAGGATTGATGAAACCCCGCAGCGGCACGGTTTCCTATTTTCGCGACGGCAGCCCTGTCGACACGCTCACCATGGGTTATCTGCCTCAATATACTGCGATCGACCGCAAGTTCCCTATCTCCGTCTATGAGGTGGTGCTCTCCGGTCTCACCCGACAGAAGCGTTTCCTGCGTCCTTACACACAAGCCCAACACGCGCAAGTGCGCGAAACACTGCACGAGATGGAACTCGACGGTTTAGAACGCCGACCCATCGGAACCCTGAGCGGTGGGCAGCTGCAACGCGTACTCCTCTCCCGAGCCATCGTTTCGCATCCCGAAGTCGTGGTGCTCGACGAGCCGGATACCTATATCGATAAGCGTTCGCAAGACCAGATGTATCGTATGCTGACACGCATCAACAGCCGTTGCGCCATTATCATGGTAAGCCACGATGTGGGCATGGTGCTCCAGAGCGTGAAAAACGTGGCCTGTGTAAACGAGACGCTCCACTACCATCCGAGTATGGAAATAGACAGCACGTGGATAGAAAAGCATTTCGGTTGCCCCATGGAACTGCTTACGCACGGCGATATGCCGCACAGAGTACTAAAAAAACATAGTGATTGACGCCGAATGATCACTCTTATACTTTTATATGGCTGTTCGGTAAGAAGTGATGAACGTTTCTATCAACCTTTATTTATCGGTGGCGCAGGCATAGATTGATTTCTTTCGTGTTTTTTATTGCAAAAGTAACAAAATAAAATTTTCTGTTACATTTTCAATTGCAGATGTAACAGCGAAAATTTTTCTGTTATAAAATGAAGTGCGGATGTAACGGCGGAGATTCCGCCGTTATAAAATGAAGTGCAGATGTAACAGCGGAAAATCCGCCGTTATAAAATGAAGTGCAGATGTAACAGCGGAAAATCCGCTGTTATAAAATCATGTGCGGATGTAACAGCAAAAAATTCGCTGTTATAAAAATCATCTTACAACGGATGAAAAGAAAGTTAGCGGACAGCAAAAGATTACTTCGGCGCATCGGCCGGCTTCATCCTCAGGTAAAGTTGGAAAAGGGCTGGTAAGAAGATGAGGCAAGAGAAAGCGAGCGATAGATACAGTGAGAATTTGTTGTCACCGAAGAAGTCGGATAATCGGGCATCGGCCGCGTTGGGAATGAGGTTGTAGAGTATATAGGCGGCTGTGTTGTTCGTCCAATGAAACACGATGCCGGGTACGATGCTACGCGTCTTGCTGTACATCCACCCTAAGATGAGGCCGGCCAGAAAGGCGTGGGGCATCTGTGCGGGATTGCCGTGGATAATGGCGAAGAGCAGAGACGAGAGGACGATACCCGCCCAGCGATGGTTGAAAGAGGAGAGCAACGCGCGCAGAATAGCGCCTCGGAACACGATTTCCTCGGCTACGGAAGCCAGCAGTCCTACAGTTACATACCCGAAAGGATGGCGCAGCACCATATCGAACTCATTCTCATATAGATTTTTCATCCATGATTCCGGCATCTGTTCGGCAAGCCACTGCGAGGGCAGCAGTGTGCCGAGTGCGAGCAGAACACACCAAAAGACGACACTCCATGGGCGCGATTGCAGGTAGGCACGTGAGCGGTCGTACCATCGCCGCCATGTAAACAGCGCGATGGCGGACAGGCTCGAAAGGGAGGAAATCACGATGATTTGCGTGGGTGTGAGGTCGGTGGAACCATGGTTGAATAGCATCCACGCGCCACGACATCCAAGTGCAGCAACTACTTGTATGAGCACAAAGGCTACGAGATATTGAATGGCTTGTTTCATAATAGATTCTCTATGTTAGGAGGGCACGGGTGGCGGCTTCATCGCGGGTGAGTTGCGCGGCGAGGGCTGCGGGGTCGGCAAAAGTTTGTTCGTCTCTGAGCCGTTGAACGAATGCTACGGACATTTTTCTGTCGTAGATGTCAGCATGAAAGTCAAGGATGTGTACTTCGAGCGAGCGATCGAACGAACCGTAAGTAGGTCGTCGGCCGATGTTCATCATGGCGGGCATTGCGCGGTCGAAGCCCTCAACGGTGGCTTCCACGGCATAGACCCCGTCGTGGGGAATGAGCTTGCGAGCATCGAACGGGTGCAGGTTGGCGGTGGGAAAGCCTATCTTTCTGCCTTCACGAAAGCCGCCGACCACGGTTCCGGAGAGTGTGTAGGCATAACCCAAGCAGCGGTTGGACGTGATAACATCTCCCTCATTGAGCAACGAACGGATAGCGGAGGAGCTGACACGGATGTCGCCAAGCGTGAAGGCGGTACTCTCTTTCACATCGATATGCAGGCGGCGACCATACGCGAGATAGTCGGCAAAGCCCTCGGAGCGGTTGTGCCCGAAGCGGTTGTCGTAGCCGATAAAGAGGCGTTTCACGCAGAGTTTGTCGCGCAACACGGTGCGCATGAAGTCGAACGCCGAGCGAGCTGCCATCTCGGGCGTAAAGGCGAGCACGGCGCAAGTATCTGCTTCGGTGTGGGTCATCAACTCTAATTTCTCGTCGAGCGAGGAGAGCAGGCGCGGTTGGTAATCGCTGTGCAGCACTTCCCTTGGGTGTCGGTCGAAGGTAACCACCATTGCGTCCATCTTCTCTGCGTGTGCCTGTCGTGCCAACTCGTCGATGAGGAAGCGATGGCCGGTGTGTACGCCGTCGAAGAAGCCTATCGTAGCCATGGCAGGTCGCGTCTGGGGTGGCATCTGTTCGTTGAAGTGGATGATTTTCATTTGAGTTCGTCTTTCAGCAGGTCGAGCCACTCGTCGCCGTGCGATACATGCAAGGTGTGGATGCCGATGCTTCGGGCTGCGGCACAGTTGGCTTCCGAATCGTCGATGAAAAGTGTTTCGCCGGCTTCCATATCGGCTTCATGGAGCATTTGCTCGAAGATGGCGCGGTCGGGTTTCGTCTTGTGCATCTCAAAAGAAAGGAAGATGTGGTCGAAATAATCGCTTACGTTCATGCCACGGTAAGGAAAGAAGTCGTCCACGGCCTGCTTCCAATGGATGATATTGGTGTTGCTGAGCACGGCCAATCGGTAGTGGTGGCGCAAATGCAGAAGTGCTTGGATGCGGCGCACGGGAATTCCCACGAGCAAAGCGCACCATGCGTCGCAGAGTTGCTGGTCGGTAGCCGTGATGTGGGCTTTCCGCCGCGCCTCGTTGCAGAATTCTTCAGGCGTGGTATGTCCCAATTCGAGTTCGCGGAAGAGGTCTTCCTGTCGGCATTCGTTCACGTATTGCGCCAAGGCGTGGGCTCCCAAGCGGTCGAAAGCTTCGAGACAACGCGCTTTGTCGAGGTCTACGAGCACGCAACCGAAGTCGAACACGATGTTGCGGACAGTTTTATCAAGCATGGCGAAGTCTTTTTATCCAGCGATAGAGTTCGCCAATCCACAGTACGGCGGATGTGGATGCGATGATGATGACCCATTCGGAAAGCGACAAAGGCACGGTGCGGAACATCTCGCCGCCAAAGGTTACGATGATCCATTGTCCCGCTAAAATGAAGAAAAGGACAAGGAGTAGGCCGCGATTCCACCAGAAATGATGAAAAGCGGAATGGGTGGAACCAAGTGTTTTAGCGTTGAGCAGGTTCCAAAATTGCAGCATCACGAAGGTCGTGAAGAAGAGGGTGAGCTGGTGAACCTTTGTGTCGGCGACTGCATTTTGGCAACATGCGAGCATTGAGAACAACACCGCAGCGAAGCAAAGGCCGATACCGATGATACTGTTGAGCATCGGTCGGGTGATGATGAACTCGTCTTTATTGCGCGGTTTCTCTATCATCACCTCGCGAGAGGGTGGCAATGAGGCCAAGGCCATGGCTGCAAACGTGTCCATAATTAAGTTTACCCACAGTATCTGGGTCACGGTGAGGGGCATCTCCGTGCCGATGAATGAGCCGGCCAGCACTAACAGAAGTGCCGATACGTTGACGATGAGTTGGAAGACGAGGAACCGTTGGATATTCTTATACAGCGATCTGCCCCACAACACGGCGTTTTCGATGCTGCGGAAGGAGTCGTCGAGCAAGGTCATGTCTGAAGCATCTTTCGCTACGCTCGTGCCTGTTCCGAGCGATAAGCCCACATGGGCGTGGTGCAAAGCCGGTGCATCGTTCGTTCCATCGCCTGTTACGGCCACCACCTCACCATGCTTTTGCAGCATTTCCACTAAGCGTTGTTTGTCGGTAGGACGTGCACGGGACATTACGCGGATAATTTTCACGCGGTCGAAGGCCTCCTTGTCGCTCAAGGCTGCAAAGTCGCTACCCGTAATCTGCGCCTCATCGGGAGTTGTTTCGTCCCAGATGCCGATGCGTCGGGCAATCTCTATTGCCGTGGCCGACGTGTCGCCTGTCACCATTTTGATTTCTATGCCTGCATCGGTGCACTGCTTCACAGCCCCCGGCACATCTTCGCGTACAGGGTCTTCGATGGCAGCTACAGCCTGAAGCGTGAGCCCTTGCATGATGGAGAGAATATTGTCGGTTGATACGGGTGCACTATCCAATGGTTTATAAGCAAAGGCCAATGTGCGCATTGCTTTGTTTTGGAAACTCCGCAGCTGTGTTGTTACGTCGGTTTGCTCTGCGTCTGTCAGCCGGCAATATGTCGTCACGATTTCCGGAGCACCTTTTACAAAGAGATAAGGCTTACCGCCAACGTCTGCCACCGTAGCCATGAACTTGTTTTGTGTGGAGAATGGCAATCTGTCGAGTATGTTGCTTTCGGCGCGAAGCCGTTCCGTGTCGTGCCCTTCGCACTGCATCCACAGCAAAAGCGCTACTTCCGTAGGATTTCCGATGCCGTGTGTTGCGTCGTTGCCGTCGATATGCGCTGTGGTATTCATTGCGATAGCACGTGAGAGCAGTTCGTCGTTGTCCTCGTAACGGAGCATTTCATGCACCTGCATACGGTTCTGCGTCAGTGTACCTGTCTTGTCTGTGCAGATAACGGTCACAGCTCCCATCGTCTCGCAGGCGTGAAGTTTACGCACCAGATTGTTGCTCTTGAGCATACGTCGCATGTTCAGCGCAAGGCTCAACGTCACCGCCATAGGCAATCCCTCGGGTACCGCCATGACAATAAGCGTAACAGACATCATGAAATACCTGAGCACCGTTTCTGCCATGCGCAAGTAGTTGTCTCCCTGCCACAACGGATTGGTCAGCACATCGTGTGCAAGGAAGCCCACGAATACTACTACGGCTACGCTGACACCGATTTTACTGATGAGTTTGGCCAATCTGTCGAGCTGCCTGTTGAGCGGTGTCTGCGTGCCGGTTGCTTCTGTCGAATGCCGCGCCACCTGGCCTATCTCCGTCGCATTGCCCACCGCTGTGACGCGGAATGTGCCGCTACCGTTCATCACCATCGTAGACCTGAGCACCGTATCTTCGGGATAGGCCGCCTCGTGTGCCACGTGTTGAGGGTCGGCGTGCTTCGTAATGATAGGTTCGCCCGTAAGCGAAGATTCGTCTATCTGTAGGTCTGTAGAGAGTAAGAGTTCACCATCGGCGGGAATCTCATCGCCCACCTCAACGATGACTACATCACCTACGCCCACCTCATGTCTCGGTATTTCGCACATCACGCCGTTGCGTCTCACCTTCACCGGCTCCTCTTCGCCCAATGCCGTCAGTACATTGAACTTGCGGGCAGCATCGCGTTCGAAATAAAAGCCAATGGATGTGGCGAGGATGATGGCAAGGAAAATGCCGATGGTTTCGGCATATTGTCCTTCGATAAAAGCAAAGATGAGCGATACGAAAGCCGCTACCAATAGGATGCGAATAATGGGGTCGCGAAACTTTTCTATATATAACCGCCATAGCGATGTGTGCGGCGGAGGTGTCAGAAGGTTTTCACCGTGTTGTATCCTACTCTCTTTCACCTGCGTTTCGGTCAGCCCGTCGAGTTGTATTTCAGGTGCTCTCGTTTCAGTACTCATGCTGTTTTTGTTTTGGGTGCAAAGGTAGCGAAAAGGGTAAGGAAAACGGGGCAATCAATATTATTTAACTAATAGGGTGCAGCTGCTTGCAGCGTTCTTGTTAAGAAGTGTCGGGAATGCGGATGGGAGAGGGCGAAAGCGGTGTCGGATGAGAACTGCATGTAGCCAATAATGTTATACACGTTTGTATAATTTGTTATACAAGTCAAGATGATTTCTAAAACGTATCTAATTGAGAAAGAAGAAGTTACCTCGCTGTAAAAACTAAACAGGTAACGATTTGGAAACGAGCGAAGTACTTTCTATCGCATATTTCTACATCAACAAAGAACGCTTGTTATTCTATTTGCAAAGATAATCATTTGCTTTGAATAACAAGCGTTTTTGATAAGATTTTCACTCTTTTGCGTCATCTGTTGTTTGGAAAGATTGAAAAATGAGGAGAATGGTTATATTCCTCTTCCTCGTTTCTTCTTTTTCTTGGCTTGGTTTCTGAGTTTTCGTTGCCATACCGTCTCAGCATAATCATCGCCATGTGTCTGTGGATTGATAAGTCCACCTGCTCCCGAAATCATTTCTTCGGCTGCATTCAAGGCTGTGCTTGCTACATTTCCTACGGCTTGTGCAATAGATGAACTTTCGTTTGTTTTTGTAGGCGGTATGTATGAACGACTGGGAGGAACAAGTTGATAGGCTGTATCCGGTTGGGGTTTGCTCTTTTCCTGCTCGTGCGCCATTATTTGAGCTTTTGTCATTATCTCCTTTGTTTCGGCTTTATTGCCTGCTTCAAAGTTCTTTTGCAAAGAGTGGTATCCGAACTCTCTGCCGATTTCGGAAGCTTTGAACGTATGTTCCCCGTATGAGAACTTCAAACCATATACTTTGCCCTGCTTGTTCTTCATGCGCTCTATGGCGATGTCGTTCTTATTTAGGTCGTAAAGAAACATTGAATGCCCTGTGATGCCTGTTCCTTTATACTTTTCAAGCAAGGTGTAGCAAATCTTTTGTACCTGCTGCTTCGTTTGCTCTCTCGTAGGATTGGATTTTGCTTTCTGATACATCCTTTCAGCCTTTACTTCCTTTGCAATGGTCAAGCCTTTCGAGCGACTTATTTCCTCCGCCACTCTTGCTGCCCTGTTGCTTACAAAAGTGGTGTCATAGACCTCCCCATACAGGCTGATGCGGTTGGCAATGATATGGATATGCCTGTTATCGGTGTCCTTGTGCGTTACTGCTACCCATTGGTGGTTGTTAAGTCCCATTTGTTTGGCAAACAGATGGGCTATCCGCATGAGTTCAGATACGGGTAGTTTCTTCTCATCCTGAGGTGCTATACCGATTTCAATGCGGAGGAACTTGTTTCTGCAACGACTGTTATAATCGCTGACCACTTTCATTTCCTCATAGATTGCTTTCGGTTCTCTGCTGCAAAGATTGTGGAAGGCAAGCCGATTACCGAGCTTTCCCTCTCTGAAAATATAATCCAAAGCCGTGCTGCCATGCGCTATCGCCTTACATTTTCCTATCATCTCTCGACATATTTAAGACCTTATATATTTCGTCGTCCACACGAAAATGCGGGTCGTAAAATCGCTTAAATGCTTCTTTGGCACATAGCGAAAGGTTCTGTGTAATATGTACCCATCTCTCATCCTTGACTTTAATAAGGTTGGAAATCTGCCCATAGAACCTGCCCGTATGCTGGAGAATGGCAATGGCTTCTCTCTCATTGTCCGTCATCTTAGGAATGGCAACCACTTCGCCATTAAGGAGTATTTCACGGCAGTAGTCTGAGAACTTCCGTCTTGTGCTTTCCGCCTTTGACTTGATGCGCTGCTTTTCCTCTAAGGTGCATCTTACCTTGATGAACTCTGTCTTGTTCATCTTCTGCTCTTCCTTATTCTGTTGCTGCCACTTGGCTGGCTTTCTATTATATCTGTCCATATAAGTTTCTTTGAAAGTTAATCATTGTAGATGATTTGTTATTGCTTAATTTCTGAACACTGACCGATGAGAACGAAGTGATTACGGCCTAATCTCCCCGGTAACAGAATGAGGGGAGCAAGCGCTGTTTGTGGGTACAAACTGACGTCTTGCAATGTCAGCTAACGAAACGTTTACGCATAAAGCGTTTTGTCGTCCAAAAATGAATGCTATGCATTCAGAAGATTAACTGCGTTCGTGGCATTCCCACCGTTCAATGTGTTCAGTAAAAATCGATGCCATTTCAATTTCGGTAACTGTCGAATTTTACATTTTATTTGTCTGTTTAAAATAAAATAATTACCTTTGCCGGCGTGAGTTGTAAAGACGAGCGAATATCAAGTTAAGGATTAGCAAGAGTGAAACAGCCGACAATATATAATAATGGTGTAAGCACAATGCAAGGAAATACGAGTTTCTTTGCATCTTTTAGTGCTTTATATTTGGCTGATTCAAATAATTTGCTAACACACACAAGAGCGAGATATAATTAATGTTCGCGCCTACGCGCGCGTAATATATACAAAATATAACGAAAACAATAGCCTGCAAAGGTATTCTGCGGAATATCCTTGCAGGTTTTTTCGTTTCCTTTGCCCCGTGGCGAAAGAAAAGATACTGACAAATTTATTACCAAATTAGGATAATTATGAACAGACAATTCAAAGAAAAGAAAGTTGCCGACGTGCTCGCGCAATCTCTAAAAGGCAAACTGCCTTACATCGCTCCGCAATGCGAGGTAATACCTATTGGACAGGTAAGTTTCGTTTGTACGTCTATTCCTTTCAACAAAGACGACATGTCGGGAGGAGGACCGGACGATTATGACGAAGACGAAGAGAAAGATGGAGGAACAAGCGATATTAACATCGGTTTTTAACTCATAAAAAGAAATCAGTATGAAAAAACAAATCACATTTGCAGCAATGCTATTTGCAGCAACCCTATGGGCTGGTTGCAGCAACGACATACCGGGCGAAATAGAAAAAGAAGAAAACGCCACAAGTCTCAATGCCAGGTCGTTGAAATTCAACTTTGTCGAAGTGCCTTTCGGGGCAGACGTAGAAAAAACGCGTGCAGCACAATTACCCAAAGAAGAAGTGGTAGACCTCGGTAACGGGTTTGAAGCCCAAATCAGCGTTGAGCCTGACCCCGCACCCACTGCCACGCGTGCCTCTAAACCCATTCCTGATGGCACTTACACCATCATTGCCTACAAAGGCACCCAGCGGTTAAGCCAACAGATAACTTTTAAGGTTACAGGCGGCGTAACCACCATTACGAGTCCCAAAGCCAAATACAGCTGGGTGTCGAATGCCACTTACACCTTTATATGTTATAATGAAAAGGTATCCGATAGCGGCGACAAGCTCACTACTATTCTTTTCCCAACAGGTGCGGCAGAGGGTTTGATTGGAAGAAAAACCATCACCATTAATGGTGCCGACCAAACGCTCACCTTTGAAATGAAGCATGCCGACTTTCGCGTGCGCACCAAGCTCATAACGTTACAAGAATATGCAACGTCTGTTACAGGCGTAAGCTTAGGGGACTACCTGAAAAATCGAAATGTGAGCTATGATATTCTTACCGGTGAATCAGTCTTTGCTGATCCGGCACCTACGCCTACAATCGAGCAAACATATACCAGTAGTGGAACCATCCATAATAACAGATTAAGCGACGATCTCTATACTGTAACCGCCAAAGAATACGACCACTATTTACCCGTCAAAGGGCAAACTACGAGGTTCTCTTGTGGCGGTACACTTTATGGCAAACCCGTATCGTTTTCACAAACCCTCAACATAGGCACTAAAAACGGCTTTGTGGCAAATGGTTCATACACAGTTTGTATCAAACTGATGCCCCGCTACCTCTACCTTTACGAAGACGGGCAGACGGGCTATTTAAGCGATGCCGGGCGTAAAGACCATGTGCCCATCGCTCTTGTGTACGATGTGGCGGGCAGAAAAGCCATCGCCTTGTGGAATGCCTATTATGCCTCGCCATGGTATGGGCAGACCGATTGGCAAAGACAGCATAACGATGTAGGGTATAACAATGAGAATGATGCTATTGCCCCCTCAGCCGATCAAGGCAGGCATTGGACGTGGGATGCCAGCGGCAGTAAAGATGGCGACGGCAAAGCCTATAACCCAACCAAATATCCCGCATTCGCTCATGCCGGTAAGTTTTATACGAGCAACGAATTAACGCGCATGCTAACACCTAAGGGAAAAACATTAACCCCCAACCTCAACAGAGACGGCGTATGGTATTTACCAAGTATGTACGATTGGCACCAAGTGTATGTAAAATTAGGGCTTGGTAATGAGAGCCAAGCCTTTGGGGTGTGGAAAGGCAGCTTGATAAATTATGCCTTCGCGGCTGCGGATGGCGGCTCGATAGCACGTAATGGCACAAACTATTGGGCAAGTACCGAAAACACCAATAATGGCAGTGCCTATATTGTGTATGGCATTCGTGCAAGTCTGACACGGACCGGTGGCGGCAAAAACTGGAAAACCCAAGGCGTTAGTCAAGCTCCCACAGTACGTGCAGTCGTAGCCTATTAACATAGAATTTGCCTATCCCGTTTTAAACAATAATAAAACCCACATACGTATGTATACAAATTTCTTCCCGTATATAAATTTATTTCTTTGCGGGAGAAAATAATTTTCTTTACGGGAAGAAATTTCTGCGCAAGCGGAAAGAAATAAACTTGCAACCGTATGCTGTTTTTTCATGAGCAAATAAAATATGCCGACTGCCGTACACCGTCAGCTCAAAGACAGCAGAAAAACGTTTATCAACTAAAAAATAAAGAAAGGAAAAGCGTATGAAAGTAAAATTGGTGAAGCGGAAAAATCCGCAAGACAAAACAAAGTCGAAGTTTTATGCCAATGCCGTAAACGCGGGTCGCAAGACGTTGCGCGATGTGGCAAGAGATATTGCCGGGCGTTCGTCGCTCACGCGGGGCGATATTGAGAATGTGCTCTCTAATTTCGTAGACCGCCTGCCGGCGTATTTGATGGACGGGTTCAGCATTCAGCTGGGCGAGTTCGGAACGGTGCGCCTCTCCCTCTCGTCGAAAGGCTCGGACACCGAAAAAGCTTTTAACACCGAAGGTATCAAACCCCGCATCGTCTTTACGCCGGGCGTGGAGCTGAAACACCAACTCAAAGAAACCTCCTACGAGGTAACGAAAGTCCCCAAAAAGCCGTAAGATGGGCGTTATGCTTGTTGTTTCGGGCGAGGGCAGAATCCTTCGAAACCGTTTTCGGGGTATTGCTGCCGAGCAACGCAAGGCGGGCGGGATATACAAGTAGCCTGTTATCGGTTTTCGAAACAATTGGAATACCTGTATAAGCGTTAGAACTTTTTAAATGTCGGGAAAATGCCCCTAAAAGAGAAAAACAAGCTTCGCAACCTGAAAAGATGGTCTTTTGCGTGTAAGGAGACGGTCTCCTTATCGTAAAAAGACCGTCTCTTTACGATAAAAAGATGGTCTTTTTATAACGCTTTTCCAACACCCTGAAAACCAACAGCTTGCCAAGTAGCTTTTTCGCTGCCTTTTCTGCCCAGAAAACGGGTTGTGGCGACATCGCACGGTTGCTATCTGTAAACAGTAATTAACAACAAACGCCATGTTAGCGTTATATTATCTTAATTC
>NZ_GL397214.1:1299578-1310655 GCF_000146675.1 Hoylesella marshii DSM 16973 = JCM 13450 | reverse complement strand
AACGTGATGAGCCGCCACCTGAAGAACGGCGACCGCGTGGTGCTCGACGGCTTCGGGTCATTTAAGGTAGGATTGCGAACGAAGCCTGCCGCCACGGAGAAAGACTTTTCGCCTGCAAAGAACATCTTGGGCAGTCGCCTGAACTTTCAACCCGAAACACACTGGACGGCTGCCGACCGCACCCGTAAAAAGCAGTTTATCCAAGGTGTGGAGGTGAAGATGATTGCAGAGAAGGAGGATGCGAAGAAGAAGAAACCAAAGCCGTAGGAGGCATTCGACCTTACAGGGTTCTATCTTGTATTATCCGCTGCAAGCCCGTTATGCTTGTGGCGGATTTTTGATTTTTGAGAAGCACACACATGCCATTATCTTTACCGATGGAAATAGGAAAGATCTGAAACAACAAACAATAACAAAAGATGTTTACCGCTTGCAGAACATCAGCAAGCGCACCTTGCAACATTATCGTGATACAGGTGTGCTACCGTTTACGCAAATCGGACACAAGTGCTATTACAAGCGCGAGGATGTGGAAACACTTCTTCTTACGAAGTCGAACAAACCTAAAAACAGACAGATATGATGGAAACAGCAAGAGACTTGAACATGGAGACGGACGGGATGCAGCTGGTTGTCTCGGCATTGAGAGGTGTAGGTAAACGAATAGTAGAAGTGGCGGATACACACAAGCCACTCTTTGCAGGCGAACTTTTCCTCACAGGAAAGGAAGTGTGCGAGCGGCTGTATATCAGTCCCCGTACCTTGCAGGACTACCGCGACAGGAAGATTATACCCTACACACAGTTTGCTGGGAAGATACTCTACAAGGCTTCGGACTTGGAGAAGATGCTGGAGGAGAATTACAAGAGCAGTAGAACAGGATAAAGGCAATAAGCGTATATTGCTGAACGGACAACGGTACTCGGATAGAGATGCATCTACTCCAAGTTCCGTTTTATTTATGTCTCAATATAAGAATTTTCGTTCTTTTTGGGTTCATTTTATAATATTTATTGTATCTTTGTCATCGTGAATAGTAATAATTGTTTGACACATAGCAATAAAGGCGTGATGCTATTACAGAAAAATAGGAATTTCTCTGCAACTTTTAACGCTTTATATTTGTGTGTTTCAAATAATCTGCCAACACACTCTCTCCTAATATCTAAAACCGCATTTATACTTTTGTATACGTGCACGAAGCGTGCCGTATTCTCCATAAACAAACGGTTTCCCCAAGGCTTCTTTTGCTCAACTTTATTTCTCTTGAGGCACCTGCAAAGAAGACAAAGAAGAAACCGGCTGGCGGGGGCGGAGGAAGTGAACAGCCGTAATACTTGCCCCTGTTTTAATTATTTTCGCTGCGATGGGATGAGCCTGTCGCAGCGATTATTGACACTCCACATTCTCATCAGACATACAAAAATAGTAACAAGATGAAAACTAACCATAATACAATTCCTGCATCACAATTCCGTGTACTGTTGGCAGGTGCAACTGGTTATCTCGGAAGATTTGTAATGGATGAACTCCTTTGTCAAGGTTATTCTACTAGAATTGTGGTAAGAAATCCCTCACGCATTATCAGTACCTACCCGCATTTAGACATCAGGACTGGCGAAGTAACACAAGCCGATACGCTGAAAGGCATCTGCGAAGGCATTGATGTAGTGATTAGCACTGTCGGTATTACATGGCAGAAAGAGGGGAAGACCTATATGGATGTGGATTTTCAAGCGAATGTCAATCTGATAAACGAAGCGCGCCGCAGTGGTGTGAAACGCTTTGTTTATGTTTCTGTGTTCAATGGTGAACAAATGCGGCATCTGAAAATCTGCGAAGCCAAAGAACGGCTGGTCGATTATCTTAAAGGTTCAGGAATGGACTATTGCATCATTCGTCCTACAGGGTTCTTCTCTGATATGAAAGATTTCTTGCAAATGGCAAAGCATGGGAGCGTATGGCTCTTCGGACACGGTGAGCTGCATATGAACCCAATCCATGGTAACGATCTTGCCCGGGCAATCGTCGATATCTTACAAAGTGACCAACAGGAACTCTGTATTGGCGGGCCAGACGTGTTGACCCATAATCAGATTGCAGAACTGGCATTGCGAGCTTGTGATATGTCTGTAACTATTCACCATCTTCCCGATGTAGTACGCCGTTTCATTCTCTTCCTTTTGCATACATTCACTTCTTCCAAAACCTACGGACCTTTTGAGTTCTTCCTAACCGCTATGGCAATGGATATGCAAGCTCCAACCTTTGGGCAAGAACGGTTGGAGAAATTCTTTCTTCAGTCTGTTGACGAACTATAATTTGGTAGTGCTTTGCAGAGTATTTGAAGTCATAGGTTCTTCTCTCCTACTTTCTTTGAGAGGCGCACGCACGTCATTACCTTTACCGATGGAAACAACAAGAGATTTGAACATAGAGACGGCGAGATGCAATTGGTCGTCTTGACATTAAGAGGTGTAGGGAAACGAATTGTGGAAGTGGCACAGACACACAAGCCACCCTTTGCTGGCGAACTTTTCCTCACAGGAAAGGAAGTGTGCGAGCGGCTGTATATCAGTCCCCGTACCTTGCAGGACTACCGAGACAGGAAGATTATTCCCTACACGCAGTTTGCAGGAAAGATACTCTACAAGGCTTCGGACTTGGAGAGTATGTTGGAGGAGAATTACAAGGGTAGTCGGACAGGATAAAGGCAATAAGCGTATATTGGTGAATGGATAACGGCACTTGAGCAGAGATATATCTGTTTCAAGTGCCGTTCGTTTATTGGTAAGTTCTTCGTTTAATCATTTTTCTATTCTGCGGTAAACTGTTGTCCTTTATATTCTTCTTTAAACTCCGTAACCGTCTGTCCTGTTTGTTTTTTGAAGAAACGCATTAAATGTCCCGGCTCCGAGAAATTGAATTCGTATGCCAATTCACTGGTAGTTTTGTCAGTGAATAGTATTTCATTCTTGATTTCTGCAAGCAGACGTTGTTTCAGCAAATGTACGGCCGTTTGCCCATATTGTGCCTGTACAGAAGCATTCAATGTGATGCGGCTGATGTTCAGCATGGCTGCATAGTCGGCCACTTGCTGGTATTGGCGAATATGCTTCTCTAAGAGTTGTTTGAACTCAAAGGCATGGTGGTTCTTGGGGGCATCAAAAGGCAGATGGTATTGAGCAGAATACCTACGATTAAGGGTCATGAGCAGATAATGAAGCAAGGATACGATGATGTGATAGCTGTCGGCAAGAGGATGGTTGAGTTCTTCTTTTATCCGCACAAGCAAACGCTCGTATTCTTGTCGTTCCATAGCTGTAGCCGACAGATAGGGTGGGAAATCTGTTTGGTAGCAATAAAGCAAACGATAAGTAAAGAAAGGATCGGCAAGATAGGTTGAAAGAAAATCATCACGGAAAATAAGGAAACGATAATCCGTTTGGCTTTCATCAATGTGCCACTCCTGATGGATGTGCGGCGAAAGTATCAGCACCGTATTGTCTTTCAACGCGATATGTTGAAAGCCATAACGCAGCCACCCGGATGCTTTCCTGAAGAAAAACAACTCGAAGAAGTTGGTTTTGAAAGACGGATACTCCATCAATACGCCCCGCAAACGCTCGTGCGTATCGGTATTGATGTTGAAGTCTACACCACATTCCGTTTTGCTGAAAGGAACTTGTGTAAGTTCTTGGGGGTGATTCTCTAATTTCATGCAATAAATGTACGAATAATTAATGGCTTATCAAAATGGTAGAGCATATATTATTAATGGTAGAATGTGTCTTTGTTTTATGCACGACCTTTGCACTCGTAATCAAAACAAAATAGCATTATGAAAGAAATTAAAATTGTAGAAAAAGGTGAGAACTTCACCACGGTGAACGTAGGTAAGTTGAATGAAATTAAGGAATATGAGTTGGCTATGGGCAATTTCTCTATCCCAGGAAAGATGTTTGCCGGACATGCACTACAAGCAACAGGCGCAGAATTGTCTTTCCAAAGTCTTGCTGCTGGGCAGGATTATGGCACACGCCATATCCATAAAACTCACGAAGAGCTTTATTTCATTCTTAAAGGTGAAGGCATTTTCGATGTAGACGGCAAACGATTTCCCGTTTCAGAAGGAAGCATCGTGAGAATTGCGCCCAATGGCAAACGTGCTTTCAAGAACACAGGCAGCAGCGAAATGCTCGTGCTTTGTGTACAATATAAGGCAAATTCGTTCTCTGATGATGATGAACCACTGAAGGATGCTATTATGCTGGAAGCCAATGTTAAACTTTAATTGTTAATAAACAATGAATATCCAGCAAATAAGAAATGCAACGATAATCGTTGAATATGGGGGAAAGAAAATTCTGATCGACCCCATGTTGGGAAAGAAAGGCTGCATGCCTCCTTTCCCCTTTAGTAGAAATCAACACCTGCGCAACCCACTTCATGAACTACCTTTTCCTGTAGAAGAGATGCTAAAAGGTGTAGATGCGGTGTTGCTTACCCATCTACACGATGACCATATCGATGAGGCGGCCTATGAAATGATGCCTAAAGATATGCGATTTTTTGTGCAAGACGAAAACAATCGGCAGGTGGTGATGTCGCATGGATTTAATCATGTGGAAGTTGTCGGCGACAATACAAGGATTGGGGAAGTGAGCATACAAAAGGCCGAAAGCCAGCATGGTAATTTCATCATGAAGTATCCTGCCGGACATACAGCGGGTTATGTATTCACTCATCCACAAGAAAAGACGCTCTATCACGCCGGAGACACCATCTGGTATGCTGGTGTGAAGCGCAATTTGAAGCGTTTTCGCCCCGAGGTTATCACCCTTAATGCTGGTGGCAATGGCTTTCGCTTGGGTGGACGCGTTATTATGAACGATGAAGATGTGGTAAAAGTTGCTGCAGCTGCACCTGATGCAAAGTTATTTGTGACGCATCTTGAAGGCGTGAACCATAATAGCGTGACGCGTGAAATGGTGAGAAAGCGTGCGGAAGTGGCAGGAATTTTAGACCGCGTCTTTATTCCTGAAGACGGTGAAACGGTAGAGGATTTATAAAGAATAAAGGAAGATATATGGCAAAAACACTCATTGGAACGAAAGAGGTGCGTGGCATCATGACCAAGTCCAACCTCCCTGTTGGTGGCTATTCGGTGAATCCATACGTGGGTTGCACCCATGCTTGCAAGTATTGTTACGCCTCATTCATGAAGCGCTTCACAGGACATAAAGAAGAATGGGGCACTTTCTTAGACGTGAAGCATTGGCCTGCAATCAAGAATCCGAAGAAATATGCCGGACAACGCGTGGTTATTGGATCAGTGACCGATGGGTATAATCCCGAAGAAGCAACGTTCCGCAGGACACGTAAACTGCTTGAAGAGCTCAAAGACAGCGATGCAGAAATACTCATTTGTACAAAGAGCGACCTCGTGTTGCGCGACCTTGACCTGCTCCGGCAAATGAAGAAAGTCACCGTATCGTGGTCAGTCAACACGCTTGATGAGACATTTCGTGCCGACATGGACAAGGCCGTGAGCATAGAGCGGCGCATCGCAGCCATGCGAAAGGTCTACGAGGCGGGCATCCGAACCATTTGTTTTGTGTCGCCCATCTTCCCTGGCATCACCAATTTCAAAGCTATTTTTCATGAAGTGAAAGATATTTGCGACCTCTTTTGGCTTGAGAACCTCAATCTGCGGGGTGGTTTTAAGGCCAACATTATGGGTTATATCAAATCACACTATCCCCATTTGTTCCCACTTTATGAAGAAATCTATTTGCATAAAGACCGAACATATTGGAAGCAATTGGAGCAAGAGGCTGCGAAAATGGCGCAGGAGGCTCAATGTAAGTATGTGGATAATGAATTACCTTACGAACGAAGTCCCAAAGGACATCCCTCGATAGTGAATTATCTTTATCACGAAGAAATCAGAGGGTCAGGAAATACGGGTAAAAGGAATGTTATGCAATAAAACAGATGCGTATCTCTACTGTTGATAGACTACTTGGAGAATAACTACTTATAAGGCTTTCGGTATACTTGAAGGCCTCAAAAAACAGAGTAGCATGTAGTTAGACGGTAGTAATAACCATTCCTACTTTCTGACTACAACGCCAAACCTCTTCCTTTCACCGTATTACCTTTCCTTGTAGTTATGTAGTAAGATAATATCGGTGAAAGAGAAAAGCATATCAATTGATACTGCCACTTCCATATAGGAATATCTGCTCCATCACAGATGCAGGACGTTGTAACTCTTGGCAGATGTATTTCCTGAAGAAGTATGCTTCCATGCTGTCCAATTGATAAGACAAAGCGATGATGTTTGTGAGCGGATAAAGCGGAGCATAACATTTTAACTGCCTATTTACGAATACTTCCAACTCTCCTGCATCCCTTTCTTCGGGTTGCAGGGGATATGCTTTGAGGAGTAGTTGCAGACTATAATTGAGTTTCCTCCATGTTACACCAAAGAAACCTATCAGTTCGCTCTCTGTTACAAACTTAGGTCACCCCCGCAAACTCATCTTCGACCTTCAACCCTAACTTCTGTTCCGTTTACCGTGATAACTTGCGTATTGCTTATTGGATAAAGAACTATCCTTTCCCCATATGCCGCAATGATTTTCTCAACAACCTTCTTGAATGGGAAATTCGTATGGTGAGGCAAAGGATAGAAATCAATAACGTGCAACGCAGAAAAGTCTGGAAGCTCGGGAGCCTTTCTGCAATCATCCATCTCTTTAACATATTCGATATTAGGCGACATAATTATCGAGCCGGCCGACTCCCCGATATACAGTTTCCCTTGCTCTATCTGTTCGACAATGATTTCGTCAGCCCCCGTTTTTCTCAACTCCTGAAGAAGAAAAAACGTATTTCCGCCCGTGATGTAGATATAATCGTTCTTTTCCAACTTATCCCGAATTTCCTGCTCGCTCGCCTGCGTCAGCTCCAATTCATCTACCGTCAGCCCTAATTTCTCAAGAGTTTTTCTACCCGAACTAACGAAAAACTTCACTGACTCAGGGATGCTTGCTGTAGGAATAAATGTCACCCTTTTACCTTCTAAATCTCCACCGGCAAAATCGACAAAAAACTTTGCCACATCTTTGAACGATGATGCCAGGAACAACTTTCTCCCCAACTTATCATTCCTGTTTGCCACTTCTTCCCGAGCAGTCTTATTCTCTCCCATTCCTTTTATTTTTTGCGCATTCACACAGATAGCAAACAACAAGCAAACTATAAATGCAAATTGCCTCATTTCTATTCATTCAATAAATTAAACTTATTAAGAAGCAAGGTAGCGGCAGGCACAAACCTCCGCAACCTTACCCCACAACACTGTCAGCCGACAGTCATTCCACCGCTTATGGTTTAGCCTTCTGCGCCGGTTTCTCAGTCAGCTCATAAGTTACATCCGTAAGCGTGAAATATTTTTTTGAGGGCACGAGCCGCACTACCGGCTTCTCGATGTGCACATTGGCCAAAAACTTCTGCCCCTTAGGCACTGCACGACTCTTGAATGATGGTTTGAGCGTACCGATTTCGCCAAACTCAACAATGTCACCGTTAGCCACGATATCACGCGCAATCTCCGTGGCATAGCTCAGCACGGCCTGCACTTCCTGTCGGTTGAACGTTGTTGATTTTGCCACACGCTCACAGAAATTCCGGAAATCGACACGATGTCTACCCGTCGGCTGGGCAATCTGCACAATCTGTCCGGCTTTCGAGCCGACATTCAACTTGCGTTCCGTAAGAACATACTGCAATGGTTTGTTTGCCATAATATTTCAATTTTCGTACCTCCGTTCATTTCCCCACATCGCCGGAGGTATTAGCTCTGCAGGGAGTTCTTTTTCTCTGATAACGCCATATCTACGAGTTTATTGCCTACAGATTATAAGTTTTTTCATAAAGGCTTACCGGGAATTCATAAAAAGCTCTTGAGTAATCAAGCAAAAGCTCTTAAGCTTTTTACAAAAAGCTTATAAGTAATTCGCGAAAAGCTCTTAAGCTTTTTGTTGAAAGTTCAAGAGCTTTGGTTGTATGTGATGAGTGTGGCAAAGATATGCCTTGCAGTATGCGAAGTAAAAGGAAAAGATATACCTGCCCGTAATCGCAAGGCTTTAAGACAGGACTGATAAGTGGGATATTTGATATGGGGGAGCAGTGTTTCCCTTTCATCGCTGTGCATTTTCTCAATTAATCGAACTGCTCCCGGCAACAGTTTGATACGACAAAGCACACCCGTCTTTTGTCGGTTGAACTTCAACCACAAACTACCTGCATCATCACGGACAAGATGCTTCTTGCTTAGTTCCATCAAATCACAATAGGCTGCACCGGTATAACAGGCGAAGAGAAACATATCACGAGCGGCTTCCATTTCTTCTTCCAATTCATCAAAGCGGAGTGCTTTGAGTTTATCCAATGCCTCTTTGTTAAGAGCTTTGGGTGTTTTCTTGTATCCCCGTTCTATATGTACTTTATCAAACAGAAGCGTATCAGCCATCCCCTCACGATAAGCCAGCCTACAGACGGTCTTCAAATCTGCTGCAACTCTGAAAAATGTGCTTTGCTGATGACCGAGTTCACCGAGACAGAATGTCTGCAATTCATAGATAAAGCTTTCTGTAAGCTGCGAGAATGCCAAATCCGAAACATGGTATTTCTTCTGAATGAACTCCTGCAATCGTTTTCGGGTGAGACGATAGGTAGACATAGATTCTCTCTTCATATCTATACCGATGTGTGCTTCACGCTCCTTGATAAGCATATCCAACCTTTCGATGAGCCTGCATCTTGCCTGTACGCTGCCTTGAAACAGTTCCTTTACATCGGTTGCATCAAATGGCAGGCCTTTGGCAATCAACGACTGATAGGCAGACTGAATGGAAAGCAACAAATTCTCCAATCTCCCATTAATCTCCACCGCTTCACGGCTCTTACCATCCATCCTGCTTTCACGTGGATTCCATAAATCGGGATTGCAGAAGAGTTTACAACTAAACTGGGCAATGGAACGCTCAATGGTAATACGCCCCATAATCGGAGCTCTCCCCGACTTGTCCAGACCGCTCTTTTTAAGGTAGAGCAACACCTTCATTTTCTCTGTTTTCATACGCTTTAATATTTGTGGGCAAAATTACCTGAATTAAAGCGTTCCTCACTTACGCAGAAAACTGCCGACCGAAGCAACAGCCACACGAACGATAATAATTCAGTTACCTATTTCTTCTCCATCGTTACCAACATCAAAACAAGGTAACACTCTGGTAACTGAACTTCTGCCTAAATCTGCATATTTCTGCCCTTTACAATAGAGCAGTATTATGCCAATTCGTGTATTCCCTCCTCATTATCAGTTAGTTTACATCAATTTCGATATTTCTTCATTTTCATTGATTAGTTACGACATGATAATCTGTTCTCCACGTTTGGATAATTTGTTCTCCAAGTCTGGATAATTTGTTCTCCACGTATAAAGATGATTTCTAAAACGTATCTAATTGAGAAAGAAGAAGTTACCTTATAATACAAACTAAACAGGTAACGATTTGGAAACGAGCGAAGTGCTATTAATCGCATATTTCTACATCAACAAAGAACGCTTGTTATTCTAGTTGCAAAGATAATCATTTGCTTTGAATAACAAACGTTTTTGATAAGATTTTCGCTCTTTTACTTCATCCTTGAGTTTTTGAGCGATTGGAAATAGATAGGAGCTGTTATATACTTCTTCCTCGCTTCTTCTTTTTCTTGGCTTGATTTCTAAGTTTGTGCTGCCAGGCTGTCTCGGCATAATCATCGCCGTGTATCTGTGGATTAATAAGTCCACCTGCTCCCAAAATCATTTCTTCGGCAGCATTCAAGGCGGTGCTTGCTACATTTCCTACGGCTTGTGCAATGGATGAACTTTCGTTTGCTTTTGTAGGCGGTATGTACGAACGGCTGGGAGGAACAAGTTGATAGCCTGTGTCTGAGTGAGTTTTATGTTTTGCAGTCTCGTGTGCCATTGTGTGAGCTTTTGTTATCGTCTCCTTTATTTCGGCTTTATTGGCTATCTCAAAGTTTTTCCGCAAAGAGTGGTATCCGAACTCCCTGCCGATTTCGGAAGCCTTGAAACTTTGTCCATTGTAGGAAAACCTCAAACCATAGACTTTGCCCTGCTTATTCTTCAAGCGTTCGATGGTTACACCACTCTTGTTAAGGTCGTAGAGGAACATGGAATGCCCAGTGATGCCTGTGCCTTTGTATTTTTCAAGTAAGGCATAGCAAATCTTCTGTATTTGTTGCTTGGTCTGTTCTCTCGTAGGATTGGCTTTTACTTTCTGATGCTTCCTCTCCGCCCTGACCTCCTTTGCAATGGTCAAGCCTTTCGAGCGGCTGATTTCCTCCGCCACTCTTGCTGTCCTGTTGCTCACAAAGGTGGTATCATAGACCTCTCCGTAAAGGCTGATGCGGTTGGCAATGATATGGAGGTGTCTGTTATCGGTATCCTTGTGCGTTACCGCTACCCATTGGTGGTTGTCAAGTCCCATTTGTTTGGCAAACAGATGGGCTATCCTCATAAGTTCTGACACAGGTAGCTTTCTTTCGTCTTGTGGTGCGATACCGATTTCAATGCGGAGGAACTTGTTCCTGCAACGTGTGTTGTAATCGCTGACCATCTTCATTTCCTCGTAGATAGCCTTCGGTTCTCTGCTGCAAAGATTGTGGAAGGCAAGCCGACTACCGAGCTTGCCCTCTCTGAAAATATAGTCTAAAGCCGTGCTTCCGTGCGCTATCGCCTTACATTTTCCTATCATTCTCCATTAGATTTAAGAGTTTAATTGCTCTTTCCTCAATGCGGTATTTGGGATTGAAGAAACGCTTAAATGCCTCCCTTGCCAGATAAGAAAGACTTTGAGTAATCAGTACCCACGCATCATCCTTTACCTTGATAAGGTTGGAAATATGTGAGAAGAAGTAGGCAGTTCGTCTGAGTAGCTCGATAGCTTCCCTTTCATTGTCGGTCATCTTAGGGACGGCAATTACTTCACCATTC
>NZ_GL397214.1:1291889-1299117 GCF_000146675.1 Hoylesella marshii DSM 16973 = JCM 13450 | reverse complement strand
TTATATTTGGAGTTTTCACCAACTCTTCCCGTTGCTCACGGACACGTCTGACGTGAAAATCGTTGAGATCTTTGAAGTCTCTATAATACACAGCCATATCTTCTACCTTAAAACCTGTGTTTACAAATTCCTGCACAGCTTTTCGCCCTGCATCGTCATTGTCAAGAAAAGCACGAACGGAGGTTATATTTCTTTCATTCAGGTAGTGGATACTTCTTGCTACATTACTCACGGAATTCATCACGAGACATTGGTTGGAGACCTCCCCTTTCATTGAAAGAAAAGAGAGAAAGTCCATAAAGCCCTCGAACAGACAGACGGGCTGTGCCTTGTCCTCAAATATCGGAGTGATGTTCTTCGGGGCAATCGTTCCCTTGAACGTATTGTTGTCCCGAAGTTCATAACCACCCGAAGAATTGGCAAAGCCGATGGCTTCATATCTCTTTCCCCTTACCTCGTAGCTGATACATTTGAGAAAGGGTGTTGCCTTTTTCAAATTGATGCAACGTTCCTTGATAAGGTATTCCTGCAAATGCGGCGGCAAGGTGTCTGATATGCTTATCAGTCTCCTTGTTTCGCTTGCTTGTCTTGTAGTTGTCTGGTTGAGACCAATACGGGGTTCAGTCTTTGAATAGCTGTGCGCTGTATTATCGGAAGCGTTCTGCCCCAAACGGCAGATGGCTTCCGAGAGCGTACAGCCTTCCAAGCGCATACAGAGGTCGATGATGCTTCCGCCCCTGCCTTCGGCATAGTCTATCCAAAGGTTCTTTTCCCTGTCCACTTTGAAACTCGGACGCGTTTCCTCCCTGAGCGGTGAACGGTACATGGCATAGGTTGGTGTTTTATGGACAGGCCTGATACCCCTCCTTTCGAGATACTCCACGATGGGATATCGCTTGATAAGTGATAAATCTTCTTCTTTCATTATTTTGATACTTTAATGGGTTGAATGATAATTATTTATGCTTGTCTGTTTTATGGTTTTACCGTTTCCAAAGTTTTCCCCTCCAAACTTTTTCATCATTCTTCTTACTACATACTATTTTGTGATAAGTGATTGATAATCAGCAGCACTTTTTAGTATAGGACGATACTACACATACTACTACATTTAGCTACTACAAGTCTGAAGGAGCGGGCAGGGCAAGATTTTCCTAATCTTGTAGGCATAGATGGGGCTACCTCCGTTTCTTCGCTTGCTCACCTTTATGTATCCTGCTTTCTTCAAGGCTTCGCCCATACGCTTGGCAACAAGTGGTTGGTGAGTATAAATACCCAAATAGGTGAGTATCTCCGTAGTGGTCATTAACGAATAGTTTTCGTCCTCCGCTGGTTTCTCGAAGCAACGCAACAAAAGCTCCATCTCAGCTGTCTGTACTTGAAAGTCTTCACTCTCCCTATATAGCTCGGCTATCTCATCATCGTCAAACCAATAACGAAAACCTGACTTTAACAGGGCTTTGGCTTCAGCATAGACCTTGTCCATTGAAATACGCTTGGCTTTCTCTATGTCTATGGAAAGAACTTCAAAGGGCAGGAACCGTCTGCTGCCTGTGGGGTCGGTAAGAAAATCGTTGCCGTTCACCGATGCCACGAAGCTTGCCAAGTGGGGATGCTCTTCCACATACTTGTCATACGGCATACGATACTTGACCATCGGACAGGTGATAAGGTTTTTCAGTTCGTTCTCGTTCCGCTTATTGAGTGCTTTGAGCTGGTCATCTATGTTTACGATAAGATTCTGACCGATATAAGTAAGTGTGTCTTTCTCCTGCGGATATATCTTGCCCGTGTAGCTGTAACCATGCAGTGCTGGCGGACAGAGCAGGTCAAGGAACGTGGTCTTGAACTTGCCCTGCTCGCCTGTCAGTACGAGACAAGCGTGGTTGCGGCACTCGCGGTCGTCCATCGCATTGGCAACCACCGCCACGAGCCATTTGGTAAGATACGGCAACCACTTTTCATTGTTACGGACAACAACGCAGCTTGCCAAATCAGAAATTGCTTTCGGTGAAAGAGAAAAAGGAGCACTACTACCACTGTAATTACTACCATTGCTACTATCATCACCTGTATCAATCAGTGGCAATGCCTTGAAATACTCCTGTATGGGATTGATGCGCGGAGAAAAACTGCTTTCAATGATGGAATAAAGGTTCTCGGCAGAAGTCGCTATGCTTTCATCGCAATCGAGTTCCCTGCGAAGTGTGTTGATTTCATAACGACCAACCTTTACAAAACGATTATTACCCTTACTGCAATATTCGGTTCTGCCCAGTACAGTATTGTATCTGAACTCGTAGTGTGTGGAGAGGTAGGTTTCTATCTCTGCGTTCTTGGAGGAACTCCTCATTCGATGAGGATTTCTCCTGCTGCCTGTATTGCCTGCATCTGCGTTCTTTTTCATTATTCCCTTGAATTGGTTTCCAAGAGTGAAGTTAGGGTGAGCATGCGTAACTTCCAAGCATTCAGAGTCTTCTTGCATAATATTGCGCTCGTCCGCTGCAAAATTCTTAGGGGAACAAGCTGTCAAGAAGAGCATTTATCGCCTCATTAAGCAAAAAACGGATGACAGGAAAGATAGATTAGCAGAAATACGGATGTTACTGTCTGCTTTCAGATGTACTCTTTTGCTTTAATTACCTTATTAACCTCATTTGTGCAGTGGCAAGAACATCAATCTGTCTCTTTTGTCCCCATCATAGCACCACAAGCTGCCACTTGAATGAAAAGTGATGGAATAATAAATGCCCGATATTAATTTTGCATAAGACAAGCTGCGCTCGGCAAAGGATAAGTGAACTTTCCTCTGCACTCGCTTGCATTGTCTTTGCAACAAAAGAAGAAGATGGGGCAGGAAAACGCAAATGCGAACCGATGAAACGGATTGCTCTTTTCCTGATAGTTCCCGATACTTCCCTGCTGTTCCCCACGGCTTTGAGAGGTGTACGCACGCCATTATCTTTGCCGATGAAAACTGGAAAGATTTGAAACAACAAACAATAACAATATAAAATTATGAACTATTACATCATTACAGAAACCAATTGGACAAAGCTTCGAGATGAAATCTTGAGCCTTGCCGAGAGTTGCCACAAGGCATTCGGAGAGAAAAGCAAGCATACGGACTGGCTGCACAACGGCGATGTGTGCCGGCTGCTGAACATCAGCAAGCGCACCTTGCAGCATTATCGTGATACGGGTGTGCTACCGTTTACGCAAATCGGGCACAAGTGCTATTACAAGCGTGAAGATGTGGAAACATTGCTTCTTACGAAATCGAACAAACCTAAAAACAGACAGATATGATGGAAACAGCAAGAGACTTGAACATGGAGTCGGACGAGATGCAGTTGGTCGTCTCAGCGTTGAGAGGTGTAGGTAAACGAATAGTAGAAGTGGCGGATACACACAAGCCACTCTTTGCAGGCGAACTTTTCCTAACGGGCAAGGAAGTGTGCGAGCGACTGTATATCAGTCCCCGTACCTTGCAGGACTACCGAGACAGGAAGATTATTCCCTACACGCAGTTTGCAGGAAAGATACTCTACAAGGCTTCGGACTTGGAAAGGATGTTGGAGGAGAATTACTATTTTAAGTCCATTTGAGTTTAGTATTATAATTCGATTAAAAATACTTATTAATAAGTATTGCCAGTATAGAATTCTTCCCATACCTTTGTATCCAAAATTGAATTAATGATAAAAATATCACACAGCCGCATAAAGGCAACAATAAAAGGAGCGTACTGTTTTTTAAACAGTACGCTTTTTTTTATGAACAAAATTGAACGATGTCCGTTAATAAAATAGTAATGAAAATATTAAAAGAAGATATAAGAAACAGAATTGTCACAGCTGCCCGCAATGAATTTATTAAAAAATGGTTTTAGAAAAACTTCGATGCGAACAATTTCTGCAAAATCAGGAGTTGTCTTAGGTAATATATACAATTATTTTAAGACAAAAGATGATATTTTTTATGCTGTCCTTAGGCCTTTACTTGCTGTCTTGGATGGAAGGCTGTCCTCCTATCGCATAGAATCCAACAAAATAGACAAACTTCGTTTCTCTATACAAAGTCAAAAAGATTTGCTAAGAGAAACGCTTAAAATAATTTTCTTGTATAAAGAAGAATTAAAGTTATTGCTCTTTGAATCAAAAGGTACTTCTGTAGAATTTTTCCGTGAAAATTTTATCGAAGAACAAGTTGCAATAAGTAAAGAATATATTGACCAAATGCAAAAAGTCTATCCACAAATACAAACAAAAGTTTCGTCACTATTCTTTCGGATTTCCTCTTCTACATGGGTAACAATCGTCGGAGAGATTGTCTCAAATCCAGAAATCCGTAAAGAAGAGGCAAAACAGGTTTTGTCTGAATATATACGCTATAATACAGCAGGATGGCGAGAACTCATTAATCCATAAAATTATGAACAGATTATTCATCGTAACGATACTGTGTTTGTGTACAACAGTTTTGTCTGCCCAAAATATATTACGTGGGAAAATCATAGATAAAGAAACAGGACTTCCCATATTTGGGGCATGCATATCAATCAAAAATACAAAACAGAAAACAGTTTCTGACAAGACAGGCAATTATCAAATTGACATACCCTCAAATGGAACATGTATTGTTGAGGTTTCATTTGTTGGATATAAACGAGTAAGGCAAGTCATTGTATTAAACGGCAATATCACAAAAGACTTTTTCTTAGAATCATCAGCGAACGTCCTTAACGAAGTTGTAGTGAGGGGATCTTCCCAGCAGGCGGAAATAAACCGCATTCGGCAAAGTCCTATGGCTGTAACCGTAGTGGACGGATCCAAGCTGCGGGGACGTTCAAGCGGTATAGAAGAAATTCTTACACGCACGTCTGGCATCAAAGTAAGAAAGACAGGCGGATTGGGAAGTGCGTCGCGCATATCTGTACATGGTTTAGAAGGTAAGCGTGTCGCCGTATATATTAATGGGTTTCCACTCAACAGTCCTGACGGTTCTTTCGACATCAACGATATTCCAATAGATGTAATCAAATATATAGAGGTGTACAAGGGTATTGTGCCTGCAGAATATGGAGGCGACGGATTAGGAGGAGCCATCAATATTGTGACACGTGAGGATGAATGCGACTTAGTAGGATTCACGCAGGAATTGGCATCATTCGGAACATCCAAGACACTTACAAGTGCTCAAAAGCTTTTTGCAAAGTCAGGCATATTATTTAATGTTGCTTTCTTTAAGAATAAATCCAAGAACAACTACACGATGTCATGGCCAGTATTCGAAATAAACCTGCCAGTCTCAGAATACAGAAAGGTAAGACGAAATAATGACTATTATGACGCAGACTTCTATCATGTCGGCATTGGTTTTAGAAAGCTATACTTCGATAAACTGGATTTGGAATGCGCCTTCTACAGAAATAAAAAAGGTATACAGTCTCTTAACTTTGATTCGCAGCATGCCTATATGAAAGGCTTTAATATAATGCCCACTTTGCATATAGAAAAAGACGACTTCATCTTTAAAGGTTTGGAAATGAAATCATCCCTTGTTATTCCTATTATACAAACGAGCCTGATAGACACAACAACAACAAGAAGACAATGGGATGGAACCATCACTCAGGCAATGGGGGAAACAGAAGATAATCTTCTTAATGAATCCCATAACCGGCAATTTGAATTACGAAACAAATTTAATTTAAAATATACATTTGGACAACATACATTCAACATAAATGATCAACTTGCTCTTTCGGACTACCGTCCTAAAGATGAACGCATGAATGACTATCTCGGGTTCGATCCTAGCTCGTTCCCCAGCAAAATGATTTCAAACAATATCGGACTCTGTCATTTGTATGCCTCTTCCAATCATCGTTTTCAGAATTCCTTGACGATAAGCATTTACTATCTGAAGTCAAAAATCTTTAGAACAAGCGATGCCTTGTCGAAAGCCCAAATGAAAGATGCATCAGCTCCCAAACAAACAAGTGTGAACAAAACGTACTACGGATTTAGTGAGGGAGTGAGCTATGAGTTTTGGAAAGGCGTGAGGGGAAAGTTCTCGTTTTCACACAATGTGAGACTCCCTGACACAGGAGAACTTTTCGGTAACGGAATGAGCATCAAGCCATCAGTGAACTTACTGCCTGAAATTGGAGACAACCTGAACGTTGGAACCATCATAGATACAAGAAATGTGATAGGACTTACCCGCGTGCAGTGGGAAACAAACTTCTATTACATGTATATCCAGAATATGATAAGGCTTTTCCCCGCTGATATCCGTTCCATCTACACAAACTTGGGAAAGACGAGCACGATGGGGTTTGATACCGATTTGAAAGTAGACGTGACACCAAACATCTATACATATTTCAATCTTACACTACAGGACATTCGAGACCGGCAGAAATGGTTAAACGATGCAAAAGGGACGGATAATCCCACATATAATAAACATGTACCCAACATACCGTCTTTCTATTTTAACTATGGTTTGGAGTATCATGCAGAAAATTTGCTGGGGCGAAATGAACTATCTAGAATTTATATGGATGTGTCCCATGTCGGAGAATTCGATTGGGGATGGCAAATGAGCACACTGTCCGACCAGCGTAAAAAATGGATTATCCCCTCCAACGATGTGTTTACCATAGGCCTTCAACAATCCTTTTGGCACAATAACATTTCATTGAGTTTCGAAGTTGAGAACATCTTTGACAAGGAGAACTATATGGAATTCAAGATGCCACTGCAAGGACGCACTTTTAAAACAAAATTACGTTTTAATCTGTTCCGCGACAAAACATCGGGCGGAGCAATGAGTTTGTAATATATTACCAATTTAAAAACAAATAAAATGAAACATTATTTTTTAATCGCAGCCCTTGTGTTGCTATCTCTTGTAGGTCTCACCTCATGCGGAAAGGACTCTCCGGACTTTCCTCCCTCTACAAAATCTGAAGTAGGATTTGTACACAGTGTAAACATCGGAGAAAACACATATATTAGCCTGTTCAAGGATTTGAGTGTTAGTTCACTCAATACAGACAACGCATTGGTGCTTCCGAAGGGGGCATTCACATTCGTGTATAAAAATAAGATATATGTGACAGATACAGAACACTTCTACAAGTACATCCCTAAGGATGGAATCCTTGTTCAAGAAGGAAACACCATGCTATTTCCAAGTGGTGCAAAGGCCACATACA
>NZ_GL397214.1:1284585-1291789 GCF_000146675.1 Hoylesella marshii DSM 16973 = JCM 13450 | reverse complement strand
TGTGCGAGTTATTTTGAAACGGCAAAAATAGTTACTTTGAAACGGCAAAAAATAGACGTGTTTTTATTGTTACTTGAAGATAATATAAATGCTCTTCAAATATTATTTAAACGATGATAGAATAACATTCAAAGTCCATACTCGGATACGATAAAGAATAACACAATAGAGGGCGGCCTTTCCACAAGGCCGCCCTCTTCCTATTTTCAATAACCAAACGAAACTGAAAATATCAGTCTTTTGCCGAGACAATCGCACCAATTCCACGATTACGTATAGGCATTGCCACAAAACGTTTGTCAAAACCTACGATTGTACCGCGCTGTTCGGGGTCGTCATATCTCGAATAAAGATAAATTTCACCGTCTGCTTTCATCACCTCGTCCGAGCAATACGAGAATGAGCAAAACGTATCTGTTGCAGCTTTTTCTGCCCCAAAAGCCACCTTTTCAAGCGTTGTGGCATTGTAGGTCGGCGTAATACTTGTTTGAAGCATATTGAAGCCGGCAAAACGTTTAGGTGCTCCCTCTACGAGGTCTACAATGTCTTTAAACGCCTTTGTATCAAACAGTATAAGGTCTGAAACATGCTTAGGGTTTAACACGAGATACCGCATTTCCAAGGGTACATCCATCATATCGTACTCCTCCTTTAATGCTAAGATGTCCGCTACAGTAAGCCGTTTACGTCCATCCTTTGCTTTCTCTCCTGTTGTTGTTATCACGGGTGTATATGTCCCGTTCTTCAATGGTGCAAAGGCGTGTGCAGCTTTCTTTGCTGTTGATGCTCTAAGGGTGCTGCGATGTCCCATAAGCACGCTTTCGAGTTGGTCATAACTGTACTCGATAACTTCAGGACGACGCACAAGCGTATTTTCTGTTTCGAATTTATCCAGCTCGATACGTTGGTTTTTGTCCACACGCTGCTTTACCGCAATGGGGTAAGTGTTGTTGTTTATCAACACATCGGGATCTACTCCTGCTTCTGCAATGTTGATAGCGTCAAATTCCACCAATGCGCTAAAATCTCTTACGAAGTTTAAAAACGAACTGTTAGGGTAAAAATTTTGCTTAATTTGATTTACCCAAATTTCTTTTTGTAATGCCATTTTTATAATTTATTTTTAGGGTTAATGTTTACCGGATAATTTTAATGCTAAATCAGGATTGCGTTGCAATGCCAAAGGATCGTATCTTCTGTAGTCTTCCAGTGTCCAGCTTGCTCGCATGTCACCTTCCCATACTTCTGTTATCGGTCGTTGAAAAGCTCCGAAAACTTTTTGGAAAAGGCGAGGCTGAGAAAGGGCAAACTCGCGTAACAATTCTTTATCTTTAGGGAGATTAAAGTAACGCCACAACCCACGGGTATTGGTAAGGTTCTCAAGCGCCTTTTGCGCTTCGTCGAGCATCTCCGTCCTCTTAGCATCCATAAGGCGTTTAAACTCAATAGGATTACCCTTTGAGGCGTTTTGAAGCATCATCTTTTCAGACGGCTTTAAATCTCCCAAAACTTCCAGTTCTTTAATTTTATTCTCAAATGTGGAATTTGTACGCTGGTAGGCATCCCATCTTTCTGCTTTTTCTTTGAGTTCTGCAAAGTCTGCGAAGAAACCCTGCTTGCTGGATTGAATGCCGCCTAAACGGTTGTTGAAGTATTGGTAAACATCTTCTCCAGCCTTTGGGGCTTCTGCTGTATCCGTTTCGTAAATTCCATTAATCAGCTTCATTTGTAAGGCTTCCTGTGCCGTAAGCCAATGGTCTGTACCGTCAAAGAAACGTTGTTCCACTTCTTCGGGGGTAATGTTAAGACGTGCAGAAACCATATTCGATAAGTCTCCGTGCAACTGATTTATGAGTTGTATTGTCTGTTCAAGCTGCTTGGCATCACCATATCCACCGGCTTTTACGCTGTGAAGCATTAGCTTTGCATAAGGTGCCATGTACAAGGGCTTGCCACATAAAGCTACGATAGCAGCAATACTTGCCGCTACACCATCAATGTAAACGGTAATGTCTGCCTTTGATGTTTTAAGGGCATTGAAGATTGCCATACCGCTAAAGACGTCACCTCCGCAACTGTTTATCCGTACATCGATTTTAGGGTAACGCGCAGCAAGTGTTATAAGTTCTTCTACTACCGCTTTACTGTCTACCTGTTGCCCTTCTCCGATGTCACCGTACAACAAAATGCTTACGCTGTTTTCTTTACCATTAAGGGTGTTAAAAAAATGCTGTGTCATTGTTCTTGTTTTGTTTTAACGTTTAAAATTATATTGTTTATCTGTTCTCTTATTGAGGCGCAAAGCTCAAAGTCTTCTGCATGTATAGCTTCATTTAAGTCACTTTCAAGCTTTGCTATGAGTAGCACACGATTTTGCCGCTTCTGTACTTTAGTTGCTATTGCAGAAAATTGTTTTAGCGTTCTTTTTAATTCGTTTAAATTCTGTTCTTTGATGCCTTTTTTCACTGCTCCGCGCTCCATGCAAAACGCATCAACTTTTGCAAAGTTCATTTTCCAGTCCTCTTGCGTATGCCCGTAAATAATGCCAGCATCAAAGCAGAGGGCATATATTTTGCGTCTAAGGCGATATTCGAGGGTTTCACCTTGAGTAACAGGGAAACCCTTTTTGCGCATAATGTCGCAAAGTTTTTGCAGCTCTTCACAATTAAGTTCCGACACATGGACGGTACGACCGGCTGTAAAGGTAAAAACGATGTTATCTTTAAAAGCCTGTAGCCCACTATTGGTAAGCATCGCATAAAAAAGTCTAATTAGCGATACTTTCTTTTCCTTTGTATTTTGCATAGCCTCTTAATACTTGGTTTGTATCCGGTAGAAGTTCACGCAAAAACATCAACGCATTGTTGACGTGTTCTTGGTTGAGGTAAAAGAAATCGTCTTTTTGTCCTACAATAATACCGGCCAGACATTCTGCCAGCTTACTTACATAGAAATCGGGGCAATCGTCCTTAATCTCTATCTTTACTTTATTACCATTGTAAGTCACCATTACTATTTAATTTTTTTGTTTCTTATATATCGTGTCGAGTTCTTTGGTTGTAGGCATGAGTTCCTGCATGAAGTTTGTTAATACCTGAACGTTCTCATGCGTGAAATTTTGGCTATCGTACCCATGTATTAACTCACATAGCGAGTTGTGAAGTTCCCTAATGTAGTCGCCTGGGAACGGCTCCTCAATTTCAATGACTACTTTTTCTCTTTCAATCTGTACCATAATCAGAAACCTCCATTTAATACATTGTCCAATAATATTTTATTCTCTAAGTCTGCAAAGCGCCTAAACCCTGCAAACGTCTGTATATCAGTATCCTTGTCATATCCCTTGTCCTCGATGATAGCTTCAATCTCGGCACGGTTCAACCCGTCCAGTTCCTGCCATAGGTTTATACGGCGCAAGAACTCGGCAAAACCTACTTGTTGGCGTTTGGCATACTTCTCCAAATTACTCCTAAAGTAAGGCATACCTGCCATAACAATGCCGCAATTATGTTTTGTGGCTTCTCGTATGTCATGAAGTAGCAGCATAACATTTGGCGTAATTTTTCCCGCCTCGTCAATCAATACCAACGCATCGGTTTTTGTGTTGAGGAAATCAACTATTTTTGCCACCTTATCTCCCAATGCCCCGTAACATTCTTGTCCTAATTCCTTAAGAAAGGCATCGAGGAAAAATCTTTGATGCATTGACTTGGTAAGTGTTATTTTATAGACGTTTCGGCTTCTTGAGAAATGCGTAAGCGCGGTTGTTTTTCCCGTTCCCGTATCTCCGGTTATACCTATCATGAAATGATACTGTTTTGCCACATCACAAGCCTTTTGTACGGCATTAAAATCACGCGTTTTGTAAATGGCTTGCCCGTCTGCATCGTTAAGCATAGCGAAAAGCCGGTTTGCCATTGTGTCGCTGATTAAATCAAAATGTCCGTTTTCAATACTCGAGAGTGTTGCTCCCGAAACACCTGCACGACGGGAAAAGTCTGCTTTTGATATACCCTTTTCCTTACAATAGTCGTTGATTAGGTCTTTTAATAATTTCTTATCTTTCATCTTCATTTATGTTTGGTTATTAACTGGTTATCTTCTCAAGTCCCGTAAATTCTTTGGTAAAGGGCTTGCGTTCCCGCTCTTTTTGTTTCAGGTCTTTTCTAGTTAAGTCGATAGGTACGATTTCGCTTTGCGCCTTTATGCATGTTAGTGCACCGACATCAACGCCTAAACGGTCTGCCTCGAGTTGCGCCTTACCGTTTTGGCGCATCATTTCAAGTACAGTCTTCGGGGTTGTCCTTGCATTCATTGCTTCGGCGGCATACGGGTCTATGGCATACGCTGCACGCTTAATCTGTTCGGCTTGTTCCCTATGTATCTTTTTAATGCCCTCAATACGCCCCTTTTGGCGATTGAGAATATCAATGTCTTTCTGGGTCTGATTGGCTTTGGCACCATGTGCATACTCCTTTTGTGATACGGTGCAAATAAACTCATCGGTTTTAAGATTGTACACATAAAGCATACTGTAATCAGAATAACGGACGGCAACTTTTTGATTATTCAAAACAGAATAGTTCTTTGCATTCAACTGGTATTCATAAGTTTTACCACCCCGTGCGATGTCTATTTGTCCACGTCTTACGGTTGTTTCCGTTCGTCGTATGAATAGCTGTATCTTGTCGGCTTCACCTTGCGGTAAGGCGTTCTGTTCTGCTGCATCATAAAGCACTGTAGGGGCTTGATGTCCGTTTACGCCTGTATTATTGTATTCCTCCACAAGTACCGCTGCAAGACTTTTCAGCTCGTCCATACTGTAGAACTTACCGGCATGGGTGTATTTGTCGAGTTCCTCCTGCGTGGTACGCGCATTTTTGCGACGGCTCCGAATGCCCTCTCCCACATACCCCCGCTTATCCTTGCAAAAGCACGTTCCAAAGGTGTTAAAACTGCGTTCAATCAGTGATTTATAACGCGGGTTACTCGTTACCGTCCATGTGCAACCTTTTGAAGCGATCAGCTCTTTAAAATTGTCTGCTTCTTTGGTTTGGTTGAAGCTGTGGTTATCGCTTACTATTTCACAGGGTAAAACTCCCGTATTTTGTACGGCATTCTCCAGTCCTCGCAAAATGGTTTCGGTATTTTCAGTTTCAGCAACCCAATAGCCTACGATTTTACGACTGTATGCATCTAATACGGTAAACAAAGTGAGTGTACGCCAGCCGTCCATATAGAAAGGAAGCCGCCAGCCATCAATCTGCCATTGCTCGTTACGCTTTTCTGCGGGTATAATGCCGGCATAAGGCAATTGCTGGTAATTAAACTCATCAGCCCCGTACCGTTCCTTGTAAACAATAGGTATTAAGGTGTAATAGTTCTTCTTTACCCATGACAAAGACGGCTTCTCGTAGCCGTATTGATCACAGCACTCGCATATTACCTTGTGCATATAGGGTGTACCGTATTTCTTGCCGCTTCTCATCAAGTCGAAAAGCCAGTTTTTGCACATCGGGCTTATCTTTCTGTTATTTCCGCCCCGACGGTCAACGACAATATTAAAAATATCACCGGTTTGCGCCTCTCTCATATAGCGCGCAAAGCGGTGATAGCTGTATTTGTTCGGGTAAATCGCATTAAATGCTTCATGAAGCGGGGATAACACGTTCGAGTACACATTAACCATACCCGCATTATAGATACTTGCCGCTTCGGCAAGCACGGCGTGCAGAGAGGCATAACCGACGGCTTTTTCCGATGATATGTCACCCGCATAACGCGGCATATACAACGCCGTATTACGCGTACCCGCAAGCAACAGGCGGTGTTTGTAACCGTCTGAAGCCTGTGGGATGGAAAAGCCGCCGTTGGTTATACCTTGCTGCAACTGCATCTTTATAAGTGATTGCCGTCGTTATTAATCTATTTTGTCAAGAAATGCCATGACTTCCTTTCGTTTTTGACTCTCCGTCTCAATTTTCTTGATATGGGAGTTAAAATAGTCCAAGACCGCCTTTTCTATCTTCGGGTTTGAGCTTTTTCCATTGAACCAGCCGTAAACGTTGTTTCGGCAGAGTCCGCTCCCTTCTGCAATGTCTGTTTTTGCTCCCAGTGGTAGCATCGCAGAAATTTTCTTTCGATACTCAATAGATAATGCCATATCTTTTTGTACTTTTGTGAACTATAATACATCTGTGATGCAAAGATAGTACACATTTTGAAATAGTACACAAAATGAAATTTTAAAAATCCTTAATGGTTAACAAAACGTGTATATTAGATAAGATTAAAGAGTTTTATGGGTTAAAAGGCAATAAGGCTCTTTCTGAATTTCTTGGGGTAACCAAACAAACAATTTCTAATTGGTACTCGAGGAATACTATTGATTATGATATTGTTCTTGCAAAATGCAAAGATGTTGATTTGCACTGGCTGTTACTTGGTTCGAACGAAAAACCTATAAGCACCCTAGCAGAAGATAATACAGATTTCCCGAAAAGAGATGGTGAAGACAAGGAAGAGGAATACCAAATTTTTAAGTCATTCAATGGCATGTCCTCCTTGTATAATTATCTTATCAATAGATACAATTACTCGAACACAAAAAAGGTTACAGATAATATTTCAGGAGCGGTAGATGTCATTTCTTTGTTTATTGCCGACAACCATATTTGGAATAATTTTTGTAAACTATATTATAGTTTTGAAGATGGTCAAATACCAAAAGAAAAACTGTTATCTGAGTTTGAAAACTTTATAGTAAAGGACAAGAAAGTATACTCATTGTTGAGTAGGTATGAAGCTGTCTTAGATGAAATTTCAAAAAGTATCCTTGACGACGAGTTTCCCGACCTAAATTATAATGATTTTTTTGACGAGAATGGAGAACTCCGTAAGTAAGTCTAAAAAAATAATCTCTACTCAAAATCTTAGTTCAATAAATAGCTTATAACATGAAATTTCCCTCAAAATGTTACATAAACCAGTGTGGTGTAACATTTTGAGGGGTTAAAATGTTACATTTTCCCCGTTTATGTAACATAAATGTAACACAAATGTTATATTATTTTTTTTGCCGTTTCAAAGTAACTCGAGATTTTTTCAAATAGATAAACTTTTAAACTGTTGATATATAGTGTTTTATAAGTTTAATTGCTTTCAGTTTATCGTAATTATTTTTTGCCGTTTCAAAATACCCCCC
>NZ_GL397214.1:1281962-1284482 GCF_000146675.1 Hoylesella marshii DSM 16973 = JCM 13450 | reverse complement strand
ATACATTACATTCTTATCCGAGAAGAAAGCCTACGTTTCTTGTCTTGGATTAGGAAAGGTGTGGATTATAGATCCGTCCTCCATGACAAAAACAGGAGAAATAGATTTATCTGGCTATTCCTTGGGGAAGTTGGCTGGCGACAATAATCCTGAACCATGTGCTTCCATCATCAGAGACGGCATCTTATACGTGACGCTCTGCCAGTTAAAGTCTGCCTACTCATGCGAGAAGGGGGCACATATAGCCTTAATAGATACCAAGACCGATAAGCCTATCAAAATGATTAGTGACCCTCGTGCTACAATGGCCTCCTCTATGACCCCCGCTGGGGATCCATTCATGGACGAAAAGGGTGACATCTATTTCTATTGCGTAGCAATGTTTGGATACCAGCCTGGGGTCAAGGAAGGATTCTTGCGCATTAAGAAAGGGGAGCAAGACTTTGACAACTCATATTGCTTCACCCTTGCAGACGTAAACTTAGAAGGAGTAAAGGGGAACAGAACATCGTATGCTTATAATAAAGTGTATGGTGGAAACGGAAAGGTTTATGGATACCTTAACATTCCCGGAGCGGCAAGCAATCCACCTGACTACGTTCATGACAAATCATTTCAAGCCTTTGAAATTAATCTATACAATAAGACTTGCAAGAAGATGAATTTTTCTGGAACTGTAGGCTGGGCCACATCCATCTGCAAGTCTGGCAATAATATCATCTTCGGCATGTCAACAGATCAAGGCATGGGCTACTCTGTCTATCACATGGATGATGGAAGCTATGAAAAATTGAAGGTAAAGGTTTCTGGAGCACCCTACATGTTGCATGAGCTTAAATAGTTGCCATAAAATATATTGGATACAAACTCAACATCTGAAAGGATGCGAACTTCTTGATTAGAAGCTTTAATCTCCCTCAAAACAAGAAAAAGAGCTGTGTCGTTACTCATTATAGGGTTTGATACAGCTCTTTTAGTTTATGTGTTATAAACTATAAATTCTCATGGTTGTGCTTTTAGTTTTTATACACTGTCAATTCAGTTTTAATAAAAATCTTTCTTTTGTAGTAGCGTAGTAAATAATTGAAAGAATATTCGTATATCAATAAAAATCTTTAATCCTTTTTCTTTCAACGTATTATACCTTATTGTAGTTATGTAGTAAGATATAATCAATGAAAGAAAAAGAAAATATAATCATCAGGTATCCGTCTTTCCTATTAAGAATATCGGTGTTATTATGGATGTAGGTTTCTGCAATCTCTGACATACATGTTTCCTGAAGAAGTGTGCTTCCGTACTGTCCAATTGATAAGACAAAGCGATGATGATTGTGAGTGGATAAAGCGGAGCATATCCTCGCAACCGTCCGTTCACGTAGACTTCCTGCTCCCCTGTATCCCTTTCGTCGGGTTGCAGGGGAGAGACTTTTAGTAGAAGTTGCAGACGATAATTGAGCTTCCTCCATGTTACACTAAAGAAATCCACCAGTTCACTCTCTGTCATGGCTATTTCGCCTTTGCCTTTGCAAGTGATTTGCATATTATCGCCCCACTCGAAATAACTGCGGTCTCTTTTTATTTGATGGTGATTGACATTCATACGGTTTCCTCCTTCGTTTCTTTTGTCTGATGTTTCCTTATCAACCTGTCCATGTCCTCAGAAATCTTATTATCTGTCACCTGTGCGTAGATTTGAGTACTGGATATAGAGGCGTGCCCCATCATCTTGGCAATACTCTCTATGGGTATTCCTGCACTTAAGCTCAGCGTGCCGAACGTGTGCCTTGCCATGTGGTAGGACAACCGCTCTCTGATACCGCAAGCCTTACCCACAATACTCAGCTTTGCACTCATCACGCTACGGCTACAAGTACAGTGAAAGATAAAGTCGTCACCTTTTTCTTTCACCGTCTGCATTTCTTTCATGCAGGGTTGCTCTTCCTTACATTGATTGATGATGGCCTCCGCTATCGGGTGCAGGGGCACAATAAACTCCACCTTTGTCTTCTGCCTTTCTTTACGGATATATTTCTGTCCGTCTGCTGCCGTTTGAATGTGTCCCAATTGCAAATGTTCCATATCAGCAATAGCCAAGCCCGTAAAGCATGAGAAGATAAACATCCGTCTTGCTTGTTCTGCTTCCTTATCAATTACTCTCAATGCCATGAGTTTGGCAACATCGCTCTTTTGCAGAAAGCGTATCTTCTGTTCCGTTTTCTCATACTTGGCATTCTCAAAAGGATTGCAACGAATGATTCTCTGGCTGACCGCACGATACATCAGCCTACTCAGCCAACAAAGGTAACGATTCATGGTTGCTGTTGCCAAGCCTCGTTTTTTCAGATAGAAACCGTATTCCTCAAATAAGTCTTCCGTTATTGCAGAGATGGTTATATCCATCATTCCCTTATCCTTTACAAACTCTGTAAGTAACTTGTCTGAATAGAGAAGATTCTGATAAGTACTTTTTGCTCTTGATTTACCCACGCACTCTTTAACGGATTGCAGCTCTGCTTTA
>NZ_GL397214.1:1272536-1280845 GCF_000146675.1 Hoylesella marshii DSM 16973 = JCM 13450 | reverse complement strand
CAGAGCAGTATTATGCCAATTCGTGTATTTCCTCCTCATTATCAGTTAGTTTACATCAATTTCGATATTTCTTCTTTTTCATTGATTAGTTACGTTTGGATAATTTATTCTCCACGTTTGGATAATTTGTTCTCCAAACATGGATAATTCGTTATCCACGTTTGGACAATTTTATATATATAAAGGTAAAAGAAGAGACTATTCTATAGATTGACTTAGGACTGAATATAATAAAGGCAAGCGTAATAAAAGATGTGTGAGACGGGTGGTTCAGTCGTCTTTTCTTAGTCGCATAAGTGCGGGGTAATGTTCTTCATAGCGGTCGAACTCCATGGCTTGTCCGTCGTAGCCCATGTCGGTGAAAGCTTGGCGGATGTCCAGTTGCTCTTCTTCGGTGATGGTACGGCGTTGCTGCTTAATCCTGTAATAGGAAGAGGAACCGAGGCATGACATGACGCTTAGTTTGATGCCGCGCAGATCGGCGGCACGCACGTTGTCGTAGATGCGGGAGATGCCCCATGCGTAACGTTCCTTGCGGTCGGGCATGAAGAGTGAGCAGGGCTGGCGACCGGTTATCACGGCGGGATTGACAACGGTGTAGCTCTCTCGTGTGTTCTCTGCAAGCCATCTGGTGGGCGGTGTGGCGTAGGCATTCTTTGCTCGTCCGCTCTGTTTGCCGCTGCAATGGGCAAAGTCGGCATCTAACAGGTTGTATTCTTCTTGTGTCATCATGCTGTTGTTTTTATGGTATCAGTCTGATTTCAAACTCTTTGCAACCCATACAACCCATGTGTCAATATGATCTTTGAGAGAGGCGGGAAGTGGTAGCGGAATCTTTATATCTGGCTTGATTCCTATTTCTTTTGTTTTTATTTGTAAAGCGAAGTCTTCGTCGACACAAACTGGATAATAGCAAGTAATCCCACTATGTGGCAGCTGAAATGAAGCGATGTTACCCGATAGGTTTGCTCCGCTGGTAGGGTCTTGTCCATATATTTTTCCACGATGGCAATAGTCTTTTACAAAACGAGCTAAGGTTTCTCCAGAACTTGCTGTTCTGCTATCAACGAGAATTGCCGCCTTTTTTAAATGGCTTGCAATGAAAGGCATTTCCTCGTTATTGTTCTCTTCTGACAATGGCACAAACTGTGCTTTCGATTGACGGGCTTTCTCTACGATATTTGTATCACCTTGTTTCATGAGTACTTCTCTGTTCATGGGGGTGTTTCTGAATAGAACTCTCCAAGGTTTCTTTGGTTGATGGTCTGCGAGTATCTCAAGAAAAGGTTCCCAAATGGCATCATTTCCCCCAGAATTACCTCGAATATCTAAAATGAGATAGGGACAATTCGTTCTTTTATAGGCTTGGGCAACACTATCGACCCATGCGTAAGTAGGATTCTGTCCGCTGCAAGAGGGTATTCTTACCAGATAGGTATCCGTATCGAGCATACACGCAAGGGGTTGAGGGTCATACTCCATCTTTTCGTTATACTTGGGATGAACCCTTCGGTCATACTCTTGCCAGAATCGATGTCGGTCAACTATAAAATGCGTGTCGAATTGAGAGAAAAACCAAAAGACATAGTCACAAGTTGCGGTTTCTATATCTTGACCTTTCAGTAAATGTCGCTTGATCGACTTTTTAAGCTTGGCGTATTCCTTACCATACATTTTGTGAATATATGGGTAAGTAGCAAGGTTAGCTTCAGTAAATCTTGTTAGATATTGATAATCTTTTAGATGATGATTGATGCTGTCGGGATGTATTGCAAATGAGGTGGAAGTCCAACATAAAGCAAAAGAAACAAGGAACAATCTTAAGTTCATGATATATTGTCTTTTAGGTAAATTATCTCTTAATCATATCTTTATGAATGGCAACTTCTTGTTCGACACTTGATCTTAACTTTGCAAATTCCAATAGCAAGTGCAAATTTATGTAATTCGATTGTAAAACTGTTGTTTTGGTGTTGAGAAGTTTAGTTTTTTCCTTAGTCTTGCATTCATTTTCATCTGTATAGTGTTCAAATGTTGTACCTTTAGGAATGTATTGTCTGATGAGTTTGTTCGTATTTTCTATCTATGTTATCAGTGTGCAGCATAAAATATAGTATAAAGGCGTGGTTTTTACGGAAGAATTTGTACCTTTGCTTGAAAGAATCAACATCGTGCAGGTAAAATGAATACAAACAAGATAGCAACCATCCTCCTTTTCTTATTACTTACCGCGACAGGTGCTTTCGGGCAAGTGAAACGGAAGGCAGCTAAACGAGCAAAGCCTACGACTGTCACGCCTAACCTGACACCCCAGCAAGCATTGTTTAACGACATGCTGCCGGCCACTACAAAAGTGATGTTTATAGACAGCACGGTGGTAGATAAAGATTCCATCGCCGCCCATATCCCCATAGGGAAAGAGTATGGATTGCTGCGGGAGTACATGGATGTATACCCCACAAGCAGCAGACAGAAGGGTCTTGTGTACGAGAACGAATTCAGAGACAAACGCTACTTCTCGTTGCCCGATGCCGATGGTCATATGCAGCTTTATACGGCAGAAAAGATAGGCAACCGGTGGTCGGAGCCGAGCATTGTCGCAGACTTCGGCGATGAGTTGACCGACATCGCCTGCCCCTTTCTTATGCCCGATGGCCTCACCCTCTATTTCGCCGGAAAAGGGAAGAATACCTTGGGGGGATATGATATATTCGTAACACGGTTTGATACAGACAACAACCAATTTTATAAGCCGGAAAACATCGGTCTGCCTTATAACTCTACGGCCGACGATTATTACTACATCACGGCTGAGGCAGATAGTTTGGGCTGGCTCGTTACGGCACGGAATCAACCGGAAGGAAAGGTTTGTGTCTATACGTTTGCATTCGATGACGAGCGCGTCAGCTACAACAAAAGTAACGTGGACAATGCACAACTCATGGCAATGGCACAAATTCGCAGCATCAAAGATACTTGGACAGACAACGACAGGTTGTCAAAGGCACGTCGCCGGCTGGCAGACCTGCAAACCCACCGCAACAAGGCAACCGGCAAACAGCCGTCTATACGTTTCGTTATCAATGACAACAGAGTGTATCATTCCATAGAAGATTTTCGCTCTGCTGATGCCAAGAGGTTATATACATTGCTGGTAAAGAAAACAGCAGAGAAGCAGGTGTTGGTCGAAAAGTTAGACAAGATGCGTAGGGATTACCATGCTGCAACTCCTGCCAAAAGACAACAAATGAGCAAGTCTATCCTTCAAACAGAGCAGGAATTGCAGCAAGCGACAACAGATCATGAACAATTAGAGAAAGACATACGCAAAGCAGAACTCACTCAATCAACCAATAAACAATAAAATTATGAAAAAGTATTTTGCTGAATCAGAACTAATTATCAACAAAGATGGCAGTATCTTTCATCTGCATCTGAAACCCGAACATTTAGCAGACAAGGTGATACTCGTGGGAGACCCGGGAAGAGTGTCCTTGGTTGCATCGCATTTCAATACGACAGAATGCGAGGTAGAGAACCGCGAATTCCGTACCATCACAGGACTTTACAAAGGGAAAAGGATTACGGTGCTGAGCACGGGTATCGGCTGCGATAATATCGATATTGTACTCAACGAGTTGGATGCCTTGGCTAATATCGACTTCAATACAAGGAACGAGCAAGAAACGTTCAGACAACTGACCCTTGTTCGTATTGGCACATGCGGAGGTTTGCAACTTTATACGCCAACAGGAACGTTTATTGCCAGCGAAAAGAGCATCGGTTTCGATGGGCTGTTGAACTTCTATGTCGGTCGGAACGATGTCTGCGACCTCGATTTTGAAGAGCATTTCAAGACACACATGCATTGGAATCCGCAGTTGGGAGCACCCTATGTTATTGATGCCGACAGCGAATTGATAGAAAGAATCGCGGCCGACGACATGGTAAGAGGAGTAACAATTGCCTGTGGTGGTTTCTTCGGTCCGCAAGGCAGAGAACTTCGTATACCGTTAGCCGACCCGAAACAGAACGAGAAGATAGAGAACTTTGAGCATAACGGGTATCGTATTACCAACTTCGAGATGGAAAGCAGTGCCGTGGCCGGCCTTGCACGACTGATGGGACACAAGGCCATGACTTGCTGCATGGTGATTGCCAACAGACGCACGAAAGAAGCAAATGCCAATTATAAGAACTCTATCGACGGGCTGATACAACTTGTTTTGGATAGAATCTAAATGTCAGATATACTGAACGACCACCATACCATTTGCGCCATGGCCACCGCTTCCGGCGGCGCAATGGGTGTGATACGGGTTTCCGGCGATAATGCCATCGCCATTGTGGATAAAACCTTTGTGCCAGCATCGAAACAATCATTACAAGATGCTAAGGCACAAAGTGTTTTATATGGATATATCCAAGCGGAAGACAGGACGGTGATAGACGAAGTTCTTGTGTCCGTCTTCCGTGCTCCGCACTCTTATACCGGCGAAGATACAGTGGAAATATCTTGTCACGGCTCGGCATATATTATTAAAGAAGTGCTGGAGCGGTTGATTCGGTTAGGGTGCCGGCAAGCTCTTCCGGGGGAATTTACCCAACGGGCATTCTTAAATGGTAAGATGGATTTGAGTCAGGCAGAGGCAGTGGCCGACTTAATTTCCTCTACCAACAAAGCGACACATCAATTAGCATTAGGGCAACTGCGCGGACACTTCTCTGATGAATTGCGTGCCTTACGCGATAAGTTGCTTAAAATAACATCGCTCATTGAGTTGGAGTTAGACTTCAGCGACCAAGATGTGACTTTTGCAAATCGCGAAGAACTACAGCAACTTGCACAACACATTAAAGAAAAGATTACCCGTTTGGCACAATCGTTCCAAACAGGGCGTGCCCTTAAATCTGGCGTTTCCGTGGCTATCGTGGGTAAAACAAACGTTGGTAAAAGTACATTGTTGAATCGTTTGTTGAAAGAAGAGCGTGCCATTGTGAGCGAGATTCACGGTACGACACGCGATGTAATAGAAGATACCATGCAGATACGGGGCGTTACTTTCCGCTTTATCGACACTGCCGGCATTCGTGAAACGAACGATAAAATAGAAAGTTTGGGTATCGAACGTACCTACCGGAAACTGTCGGAAGCCGCAATTGTAATATGGATGATAGATGCTTCGCCTACGTTTTCGGAAATTCAGGAGATGGAGGCACGTGTTAAAGGAAAGAAACTCATTGTTGTTGCAAACAAAATGGATGAGAAAGAGGTCGTCCTTGCCGACTATCCTTGGACTATTCAGCCTGCATTCCTTGCTGTATCAGCCAAATACAATAGAAATATTGATTTGCTGGAGGCCACTATCTACCATGCTGCCGACATTCCTGAAATCCATGAAAACGATGTTATCGTTACTAACGCCCGCCATTACGAAGCCCTTCTGCACGCGCAGGAAAGTATAGGGCGTGTCATCGAAGGTATCGTAACCGGTCTCAGCGGCGACCTTCTTTCCGAAGATCTTCGCCAATGCATCCACCAACTGTCCGAGATAACCGGCGGTACCATCACTACTTCCGACGTTTTGAATTCCATATTCAAAGACTTCTGCATCGGCAAATGACGACTTCTTATGAATAAAGAACTGACGGCATCTGTGGGACAGATACCGTCAGCGTGGGCGAGCTTGTTATTCCAAGTATTTGATGGCTTCGGTGAGCAGACCAATGATGAATTTGTCGTCAATGGCTTTCTTCATTTCTTTCAAACTCTGTATGCAGAGAGTTTTCTCGTCGGCCTTGAGCAGTTTACCATGATTCTTGCATAGTTTTACCAATTTGCCGGCTACGACCTGTGTCCAATCAGCTGTCTTGCGTTTGTCGAGACTATACATAAATGATGATTTCATGGCACCGAACCGTTCCAGAAAGTCTACATCGTCTTTCGGTTCCGACCGGTAACGCGTTATCACATTGTCGTAGGCACCGAGCATATTACGTAGCTCTTTACCCGAGATGCGATGCTTGGCAGAAAGGGTCATCAACGAATCGAGATTCATGTTTTTGAGTGCAGCCAGCTCACGAGAGGACTTCATCCATTCGTCGATATTCATGCCGTCGATAGAGATACGCCCCGAGAACCACTGTTTTGAGGGTCGCTTGCCGTAGACGCTGTAGAGTTGTCCTGTGATGACATCCGCTTGGTGGGTGTCATTCCACTCCATCGCATAGACGTAGCGACGCAGGGAGTCGGCAGGATCGGCGATAGAGATAAGGACGAGGCGGTTGCTCTTGTCTTTACCGAGGGTGAAGTATCGGGCGTTGCTGTAGGCGATGCTGTAGAGGCTTGTGGTATCGGGGTCGGCATCGCGGTTCACGTAGTAATAGGCGGCGGGCACATCGGCTTGGAAGGCCGAGAGCAATGTGTTTAGCCACTTCTTGTCTTGCTTTGTCAATGTGAAGCGGCAGGTGTTGCCTCGCGAGAGGAGTTTGCCACTGACGGGGTCTTTCTCTTCGTTTATGCTGCACGCCACGTTTTTGTTGTTTTGATAGGCTGCCCTGAAGTCTTCAAAAGCCTTTTCTACGTTTTTCTGTGCATAGACGGTGGTGGTAGCGAGCAATAGCATCGCCGTCACAAGGGATTTTTGTAAATGTTTCATATGATTGAGTTTTGGGTTATGGTACAATTTCCGGACTGCTCATGCGGTAGATGACGTTGTCGGCCATCTCTTCGTGTATCGCCGCGAAGAGAGCGATAAGCGCGTCGGCCTGCTGAGAGCGATTGTCGACGCTGGCTTCTATCATTGCCGAAGTCCATGCTGCGGTGCGGGCGAGTGCTTCTGTTTCCTCGTCGTATGGTTCGGCTGTCGTGATGTTTCTTTTGTTTCGTTTCGGGCGGAAGGTCTGTCGGCGAGCGTTCTTGGGGGGAGTTCGGGTGTAGGATGTTGCCGGAGATACCGGTTGGACAACCGACGGTTGGACGTTGATGGCCACAGGCGAAGAGGATACCGACGGCGGTTCCGGCTGTCTGATAAACCACACTGCACCGGCGAGAATCGCTGCTGCCGACAGACCGATGAGCAAACGACGCAGCGCAATGGGATGTTTTTTTTGCTTCGGCCGTTCGTTTGTCATGCCGCGGTCGAAATAGGCAAACATTTCTTGATAGGCTTTCCATTCACGTTTCACCCGATGGGTACGGAAATATGCTGTTAGTCGTTGCTCTTCTGCCCGCGTGGTGTCGCCCGCCATGAAGCGGTCGAGCAGTTGTTGTATGTCTTTTGTTTGCATGTTCATCTTTATGGGTTGAGGTGTTGTCTGATGTCGTTCAGCAGCCTTGTGCGTGCTCTTGAGAGGATTGTCCGCACCGAGGCGGGCGACAGACCGAGCAGCCTTGACATTTCCTCGGTAGACCGTTGCTCCACCTGCCGCATATAGAGCAGCGTATGCTCGGTGTTGGGCAAGGTGTGCATGCGATGTTCGAGCCACAATTGGTTTTCTCTGTCTTCCAGCTCATCGGCCGGCGAAGAGGCGTTAGCAACTGTTGCGAGGAGGCTTTCTTCGGCAGTGGCAGGCCTTTGTTTGCGGAGGAAGTCGATGACCGCGTGTTTTGCGATGGCTGCGGTCAGTGCTACGGGCGAGTGGAAGTGTGACATATCGGCGCGCATCGTCCATAGTTTCAGCATCACGTCTTGCGCCATGTCGTCGGCATCTTCGCGCGACAGGCCATAGCCGCGGCTTACCTCTATGGCTTTCCGATGTAGCGTGGGTGCCCACTGTTCAAACTCTTCCTGTTGCATGCTTCGGTTTTTGTCTGTCGTTACTTTAATAAACGGATGAATCAAGAGAATATCAACGGCGATTAACAAGATTTAAAGAAATTCGGGATACACCGGAAAAGAGTGTAACTCGAATCCCAAGTCGGGACAGCGCAAAACACTCGTGAAAAACCAAATCCGAGAGTCGGACGGCGCAAAACATGCGTGAAAAATCAAATCCCAAGTTGGGACGACGCAAAACACTCGTGAAAAATCGAATCCCAAGTTGGGATGGCGCAAAGCACTCGTGAAAAATCAAATCCCAAGTTGGGACGGCGCAAAACACCCGTGAAAAATCAAATCCCAAGTTGGGACAGCGCAAAACACTCGTGAAAAACGGAGTCCGAGAGTCGGACAGCGCAAAACACTTGTGAAAAATCAAATCCCAAGTTGGGATGGCGTAAAACATGCGTGAGAAATCAAGGAAAAATTGAACTTCTCAACACCGAAAAGTCGGAGCTTACTATCCGGACGGCCTTATCCCGAACTCGC
>NZ_GL397214.1:1269300-1272041 GCF_000146675.1 Hoylesella marshii DSM 16973 = JCM 13450 | reverse complement strand
GTACAAAATTGCTTCCCGACGACCCGCGGATGGAATTTCGTACACAAAATTGCTTCCCGACAATCCGCGGATGGAATTTCGCACACAAAATTGCTTCCCGACAACCCGCGGAGGGAATTTCGCACACGAAATTGCTCCTTTGGGCTATTGGATAAGATTCTCTTATCCCGAATTCACCTAACAGATACAGCGAGGCCGACTTCTCCTCTCATTGCGGTGCAGACGTTGCAGGGCGGAGGGGAAGTCGGCCTCTGAAGCGAAGCGGTGGATTATCGTACCATCAGCTTCGCGGTATGCGTGTGCATGCCGTCGCCATAAGAGACGATATAAATCCCTTTCTCGAGCGGGAGCTGCGCCTTGCTGCCCGTTCCGCGGCATACGGTGGCACCGTCGGGTGTGGCAATGTTCCATTGACGGATGCCGGATGTGAATGTGATGACGCCATCTTCCACGGTAAAGGCCGCCTCATGGGCAATTTGTTTCATGCCTGTGGTTATTTCATCCTCGCCGTTGAGTATGCGCCAGCCTTTTTGTTTGGCCACAGTGATGGCTTGGTCGGTCAGCACATTGTCGTCTTTTTCCGGATTCTCCGCCGCATTGTAGTACACGAGTGTGCCGCCTTCTGCGGGAGCTTGCTCCAGACTTTGAACAAGCGATAACGCAGCATCGCCCGACAACTTGTTGTGGTCGATGGTCATCATCTGCAACGCCGTGCATCCCTTTGCGGAAAGCGTGGTGAGCAGGTTGTTGTCGCATCCGATGGCAACCAGTGCGGGGAGGTTCGTCATCTGCAAATCGGTGAGGCGATTATAACTGAGGCTGACCTCTTGCAGTTGCTTGTTGTGAGTGAGGTTAAGCGTGGCAATGGCATTGTCTCCGCAACTCAACGTGGTCAGGGCTGGCTGTGCGTCGAGATTCAGCGCCGTGAGTTTGTTGCTGAAGCAGTATAATTCCTGCAATGCCGTGTTGTTCGCAAGATTGAGGGTCGGCAATTCGTTCAGTTTGCAATTTAGCTCTTTCAGCTGTGTCTGGCGGGTTACATCAAGTTCCGTCAGCGCATTTTCTCCGCAATAGAGGTGGGTGAGCTTAGGATTGTTCGCTATGTTAAGCTCCTTGAGTTTGCATTTCTCGCACGACAACTGCTCCAAGAGCGGACAGTTTTGAAGGTCGATAGCTTTTATTTTGTTGCGGCTTACATTGAGCGTCACCAATTTCACACATTTCGTAACATCGAGTGCGGTCAGTTGATTGCGATAACAACCCAGCTCGATGAGCTTAGCAGCACCCGCGAGATTCAACGATGTGAGCTTGTTTTCCTGACAATGGAGCAACAACAGATTGTCGGCCGTGCCCAGCTGGAGCGTCGATAGTAGGTTGTCGTTGCAGTAGAGGCGTGCTAAATGCGTGTTGTGCGAAACATCGAGCGCAGTCAGCCGGTTAATGTCGCATTTCAGGATAAGCAGCGACGTGGCCTCGGAACAGTCGATATCGGTCAGCATCATCGACGAGCATTCCATGCCAACCACATCGCCTTCTATCCTCACGTTCGGTTTGTCGGCCGATGCTTTCAAAGACAGAAGCGTCGGCTTGTCCACTTGGTCGGACACGGCATAGGCTTTCGGCGTACCGTCGCCGGTATCGATGTTCACGGTTTTCCCCTTTGCAGCAATGTAGAGACGAACGGTACCGCCCTTGGGCATGTCGCTTTTCAGGGTGATGGTTTGTGCCGACAGTGACAGACACGAAACCACGGATGCAAGTAGTAATAAAGTTTTTTTCATAGGTATGTTGTTAAAAATGAGAGTTGATGTTAAATGGAGGAAATCTCTTTCCATGCGAAATGTTCGATGCCGGCACCTACCTCGAAGCAGTATTTGATGATGCCGATATTCGTTTCACTCCACTTGTCGCGACGGTACGAGAGACTTACGTCGTTGCCTTCCCCCACAAGCATAAACGCTTGGCGATTGAGGGCGGTCGGTGCAAGCAGGGCGGACTTTACGCCTGCCACAAACCATTCAGGCATATCACCCTCATAGCGGCTTACCTCGTCGATAGTCTTTGATTTGTGGGGCACACCCTGTCCGTCTCCATAACCGATAGCAATGATGCCGCTGATGCGTGTGCCGTCCGCACTTTTCTTCACATGGCTGCGGCTGAAAGAGGCCGACCACCATGTGTTTAGTCCCAGCGTTTGAGCATAGAGCATCACGTCGATACCCGCATAGCCTAACATGCGGTCGGTATCAGGCGTGTCGGCACCTGAGAGTATGAGATAGTTGTTCACCCCTTTGGCATGAAACAGCAACCGAAAGAAAGCGGGCACAGCTTTACCGTCGTTCACCACTAACTTCATGCTGATGCCATGCTTCCGATTGTTTTCTGCAATTCTTTCGTTCAGCAACTTTACCACGTCGACAGGCAGAGGCTTGTCGAGGTATTTACGCACGACGTGTCGTGCATGGATAGCTTCTTGAATGGTCATCGTAGTTGATTATTTGTGTTCTGTGTTTGCAAAGATAATGATTTTCCCCGTATGGTTTGCATCCTTTTGGTCATAAGATTGGATTGCGCATGAAACCATGCCATTTCTTAAAAAAAGTTTGCCCATTTCAAAATGATTGCCTACCTTTGCCGCCGTTATTCAAACAAAAGAATAAAAATGATGCAGAGTGCGTGTACATATAATAATGGTGTAGCATTGCAGAAAGACGCAAACTTTTCTACAAATTTTATTGCCG
>NZ_GL397214.1:1199886-1269200 GCF_000146675.1 Hoylesella marshii DSM 16973 = JCM 13450 | reverse complement strand
ATTATTTGGTCAATCCAAATAATTTGCTAACACACACACACACACACACACACACACACACACATTCGCACCTGGCGTAACCTCCATTCGATATTTTATTGTACGCGCGCGCGTAAGGCTGCGTGTATTCCCCATAAGCAAAGGGCTCCAAGGAGTTCCCTTTGTTCCTTTTTTCGTGCCCGTTTACAAGGTACGAGAAGGCAAAAATAACTTCAATTTTATTCACTTAAAACAATTAGAAAGATGAAAAGGAATCAGGAAGAAAAGCTCCCTTATCTTGCACCGTGGTGTGAGGTCATAGAAGCAGAAAACAGTCAATTAATCTGCTCTACAGTTACGCCGAGCAACGGTTCACAAGAAGACGACTACGAAGACAAGGGCGACCAAGAGGGCGATGAGTTTGAAGTAGATTTAGGTTTTTAATCAGTAAAAAGAAAAGAAAATGAAACAAGGATTCATGAAATTTAGTTTGCTTGCCGCTGGCCTCGCGCTGTTTACTGCGTGCAGCAAAGAGAATAATGACGAAAATACCGAAGAGCCAATAAAGGGCATCACGTTTAGTATGAGCGAAGCGCCGTATAATACCGACGTGGAGATAGCTGGCTCGCGCGCCAGCACAGATAAAGTTATCAAAGATACGTTTACCATCAACGGTGTGGAAGCCGAAGTAACCCTTGAGCGCGACCATGAGCAGCAACCCGCCACACGTGCCATCACGAGTGGCAATCATTACACCATTGTGGTGTTTAAAGCCGGTACAAATACCGAAGTTGCCAGTATTAAGGGTTATTTTGATGCTGCGGGGAAATTTAAATATGATGCCGGTAGCACACCGATTCAACTTTCACCGGCTAACTACGACTTCATTTGCTACACCCATCAATACGCCACACGTAGCGGCAATACCATCGAAGTTCCTTTGCAGTATGCAGACAAGGCTTTTGTTTGTAAGCAACTCGTCACCATCACTCATGCCAAAAAGCAAGAAATCGCTTTCACGATGAAGCATGCTGGTGCACGCGTTCGCACTAAACTCATTGCAGTGATGGAACCAAAGAATGTTGTCGCTACTTTAGGCTATCAAGCTAATCATGTTCCCGCCTCAACTGTCTACGATTTTACAACGGGCACATTTGGTGCGAGCACCAATAAAAATGCTACAGGGAAGGTGCAAGCACAAAATTATTCTGTTCAAGGAACAGTTGAAGATGCTACGCTGCAAATGTCTTTATTAACGGAAACGGGTAATAAATATCTTACTGTCTTGGCGGGAACAAAGCCCGAAGAGCTGGTATATAACATTACGGGTGGAACGGTGTACAATGCCACGCTTAATACCAATGGCGACCGCAAGTTAAAAGCCGGTAATGCTTTTGAAGCCAACGGTGCCTATACCCTCACCATCCGTTTGATGCCGCAGTATATTTATTTGTTTGAAGACGGTCAGACGGGGCCTCTTCATGCAGCGAACCGTCAAGGACATATTCCCATTGCGATTGTATTTGCGCCTCATAAAGCCATTGCATTGTGGAATGCCAAAGGAGGACAAAATAATACTCAATGGAAAAAAATGCTGGCTGGAGCGACGTACAAAGTAATTCTGTTATGATTCCTAATATCACAGATGCTACCAATAATACAGTCAGTGGGCAGGTTTGGACATGGGAGAGTTACGACAGTTACCACAACGGACATCCTATTGTAAAGGCAAAAGACCCCAATTTTGAAGGCTTTTATTATGCCGGTAACTTTTATCAAAGTACGGATTTAACAAGCAAGTTAAACGGTAAAACATTGTCGTCTAATCTTAATAAAGATGGCGTTTGGTATTTGCCAAGTTTCAATGAGTGGAGAGAGGTGCTTGTAAAGTTAGGTTTTGGTACGGTTGTTCCGGTATTAACATTTAATACACCTTTAGCTTGGAAATCGAAAATGATACACTATGCTTTTAGGGTTGCCGGTGGAGCTCCAATTGTAGGTGAACCGAGTGACCCTTGGGTTTATTATCAATGTAGTACCGAGAAAGATTCAGATAGATTCTATTACATTTACACAGGTTATTACAATGGTATGTATTTTTCCGAGAGCTATAAGTTTTACCCTCATTACATTACCCGTCCCTTCGTGGCTTATTAAGACTACGATCCATTTGTTAGCCCAATGCCAACGTGAAATGTGCCTGCAAGCCACTTGTTGGGCTGCTGCAAATGTGAAATGACCAACAAGCCGCTTGTTCAATCATTTTTGATTTTGTGTTATAAGAAAAGTGAGTGGTACGCATCGTGATGATGACGCGTACCACTCGCTTTTTTTTGTTTGTGTGGACGATGCCTTTGCTCCTGTGGAGCCGATGTCATCTGCCTACGTTGAGATGCGATGTGTGGTAATCGCCGCTTCCGCGTTTGGTTTTATCTAATTGCTTGATGCTGCCCGACAGGGTGATGTCGCCACTGCCGGTAAGGTTGGCTTTCACGGAGCCGCATTCGTGGAAAGATATGCTCACATCGCCACTGCCCACCAACGACAGGTAGGTGTTTTTTACGCCTATTTGTCGCATTTTGATGTCGCCGCTGCCGGTGAGCCATACGCCGGATGAAGCGCAACGCAGATGGTCGATGTCGATATCGCCGCTACCTTTGAGAGTGGTTTTTATCTCGTTGCAGATGATGTCGGAGATATCAATATCGCCACTGCCGTAGAGCTCCACCGTCATCGCATCGGTGTCTATCTTGTTTTTTGCAACGAAATCACCGGAACCTTTCACGGAGATGCCCACGATGTCGGGTGAAGTAACGTATATCTTCACATCGTCGGAGTTCCAGCCTCTAAAGATGCTTATGCTTCGGCGTCGCTCGCTTCTTATTTCCAATGTGGAGCCATCAGAGTGTATGTTCAATCGGTCGATGTCTTCTTGCGGTCCTACTGCCACTACCGAGGTTTTCGCCCCTTGGGTATAATACACAGAACTTGAGTTGAGCAGGGCTATCCGTATGAAATCTTTTACTTTGATTTCACGTTTCACGACTTTATCGGAGGCCATGGCCAAATGGCTGCATCCCAGCAACGCGGCCGCGATGAGCAGAAAAGAAAGGTTTCTTTTTGTGTTCATAATTGTTTTTTCTTTGTTGGTTTGTATGTGTATTAGACGTAAGATGGAGGCGAAAAGTTGCAACGGGGAGAGTTTTTCGCTTTTCTATCTCGAATATACATCTAAAAAAGAGCGATACGCTCCGCGCTTCGCTGTTTGAAGCATCGGAAGATGTATCGCTCCTTGTCTATTCAATTGCAGGTTTATTCGCTCTGCAACGGCACGGCGAAGTAGGCCTTTTTGCCGGTGGGGTATGTGCCTTGGATATAGAGCACAGGTTCTTTGCCGGTGGAAGCCTCTTTGACAGTTTTCTGCAAATCGTCGAGTGTCTTCATCGTCTGGTCGTTTACGCGCTGTATGATAAAGCCTCGGCTGATGCCTGCCTCTTTAAAGGCACCGTTGTTTACTTTGATGACTTCGAGTCCGTAGTTGATATTGAGCTGCTTCTTCTGGGCATCTGTTATCTCTCGGAAGTTTGCACCGAGCACGTCCATGTCGGCAGTCTTCACCACCTTGGTATTGCCTTGTGCATTCTTTAGCGTGACGGTGCGCTCGACGGTTTTCTTGTTGTGGAGATAGGAGAGCGTTATCTTGTCGCCCGGTCGCTTGCCGGCCATGATTTCCTGTAGCTCCGCCATCTTGCTCACCTTTTTGCCGTCTACGGTCGTGATGATGTCGCCCTCGGCAAGACCAGCGTCAGCTCCGGCACCGTCGGCATCGACTTTAGCAATGTAGATACCGTCGTTGGTGCCGAGGTTCACCTCCTTGCCCTGCTCCTTTTGCTGGTCGATATAGTTGTGGACGTCTGTCCCTTGGATGCCGAGCAAGGCGCGTTGCACGGTACCGTATTGTTTGAGGTCGGCTACTACCTTGTTCATAATAGTGGTAGGAATGGCAAATCCGTAGCCGGCATACGAGCCCGTCTGTGAATAGAGCATCGCGTTGATACCCACGAGTTCGCCCTGTGTATTGACCAATGCGCCTCCCGAATTGCCTGAATTGATAGCCGCATCGGTCTGGATGAATGATTCCACGCCATTGGCTCCCAAAGAGCGCGCCTTGGCACTCACGATACCGGCTGTAACAGTGGAATTAAGATTGAAAGGATTGCCCACAGCCAAGACCCACTCGCCCACTTTCAACTTATCGGAATCGCCGATGGGAAGAGTCGGAAGATTGCGTCCGTCAATCTTGATAAGGGCGAGGTCGGTGGTCTTGTCTGTGCCGATAATACGAGCGGAATACTCACGGTTGTCGTTCAATGTGACAGTCAGCTCGTCGGCACCTTCCACCACATGATTGTTCGTTACGATAAAACCATCGGAAGAAATGATGACCCCGGAGCCTGTAGCCTGGCGTTTGGGTGTCTGCACCTGTCGCTTCTGTGTGCCTCCGCCTTGATTGGGCGTGCCAAAGAAGCCGAAAGGGTCGGAAAAGAAATCGCTGAATGGGTCGCTCTGAACGTCAATGGTCTTCACCTTGGAGTTCTGCACATACTTGATATGTACTACTGCAGGTAACGCTTTCTCTGCTGCGTAGGTAAGGTCTACCGGCTGGGCTGGAGCAACGGCTGCTTGGGCTCTCATGAATGCACCTGCTGAGAGCACGACGGCCAACAGGCACATCGCCGCCAACAAATACTTATTATACTTTTTCATCTTTGTAATTGATTAATTGTTTGTGTCATATTTCGCAATAGACGCTTGCAAAATTAGACGCAAAAAGCGTGAAACTGACATCTTGTCTTATTATTTGTTCTCTTTTAACAAACCCATTCGAGCTATTAACGGCTCTTAATCCGAGTGTAAACATCATGCAAAAAAAGACATCGAATAATTTGGTCATTCCAAATAAATAGTTTACCTTTGCACCGCAAAATATTCATGGTAAGTGAATGATTCGTTAGCTCAGTTGGTAGAGCACAACACTTTTAATGTTGGGGTCTTGGGTTCGAGCCCCAAACGAATCACACTCGCTCAATGCAGGTTGTAAGAGGATTTCATAATGAAGTCCTCTTTTTTCGTTTTTAACCCCCAACCGATTATTAAGCAGTTTATGACCGACTTGGGTTGAAATCGGGAATGGATGGAAAAAAATGCTTTTTATTCGTAACTTTTCCGCCTCTTTTTATGATGATTCCTCGGTATTCGATACTCAAAAGTTCCTTGTGAGAATTTTCAAGGTCGTAAAGTTACGATTGGTAAGTTCTTATTTATGCGTCGTACAGATGGCGTTTGTACGGGGAAAGGCCGGAAACCTCTCTTAATAAAAAATGGTATTATCCTGTAACGGGAGTGGAGAAAACCACGAAAAGGATAAAAAAGAAATCTCGCTTGCAAATCACTGCAAACGAGACCCTTACTCACTAAATCAACAAAACTAATAATTCTATTCTGCCATTACCTATCCCTTTCGGGAGGAATGCGCAGCAAAGGTACGGCATTTCCATATATCACATTCGCATAAAACATTTTTATTTGTCCAATTCCAATTGCAATCGTTTGCATATTCGTATAGAAGCGATTGTCTTATACAGTGAAAAAACGAACTGAAATCTTGGTATATCAAAGTCTTTTCGTTAACTTTTTCAGTGGTAATCGCCACCATATACATATTGTAAGTTATTGATTTTTCAACTATAAGTTTACGACACAACAGATAGATTACCAACTTTTTAGGGAACTTCCTTATCCCGAACCGGCATAAATACAGACCGTTCATCGGGCAGACAGTGCGTGCCATTAATGATTTATAACAGAAATCATACATCCGTTTCCAATCTTTCACCGTATATTTGCAACCAATTCACAAACCCTATAAACAGTAAAAAGATGAAGAAAACATTGGTAAGTGCAGCTCTCGTATTAGCTGCTATGTGCTTCTCCGTAAGCGTGAACGCACAAAGTGTAAAGACACAGGATAAGAATAAAGTAGAGAAAACCGACTGCAAGACTGCTACCACATGCCAGAAGCAATGCAATGGCGATAAGAAACAGCAATGCAGTGAAAACAAAGGCTGCCACAAAGGAGAAAAAGGTCAGTGCGATAAGGCTAAGAAATGCGACAAAGCTAAGGGACAGTGCTGCGAGACAAAGAAGACTTGCAACAACGACCAGAAGAAAAAAGCTGACTGTTGCAACAAGCAGAAAGCACAGAAAAACTGTCAAAAGACGAACAAGTAATCTCTCATCTGTAGGATTACCAAGGGGACGAATCACCATTCGTCCCCTTTTTTCGTTTCTTCTTCCAGCGAGCAAGCAGGGCATCCTCAACCCCAATCGGTCACGAATGCCTGTACGGATTTGTGGGATTGTCGGTCAGATGCTTTGTCATTCCTGTCGAAAGCGTAACGGGCTACGTCGAGAAAAGGCGGCAGACAAGATGCCGGCAAGCGAATAAAAGATGACAGAAAACGACATCATCCCTATAGAAATGAGAGGTGGCCATCTCATAACCGATAGGAGTTCAAACAAACGAGGCCGATAGAAATCACTTCTCTCGGCCTCATTCATTCATTAAAAAAATAAAATATCATGAATATCTTACTATTTGTCCGGGTCGTAACCGCACATTCTTCCCGAAATGATTGAGCTTGTAAATGGCATCAATGCTCACACCACGCTTCCGAGCGATAGAGTAGAGTGTTTCGCCACTTTCCACCTTGTGGTAGCGAGGCTCGCTTCCGAGTTCCGGTATTGCAGTTTTAAGCGGTTCTCCCACGACATCCGCACGTGTATAACCTCCGTTTCCTATCTTCCCGCGCTCTCGTGTGGCAAGTGCCGACTCGTGTTCATAGCTGCTGCGGCGATAGAGATAATAGTCGCCTGTCACGTCTTGGTTGCGGAAATCAAACATCAATGCAGGGTTCAAAGCCACTCCGCAGAGACGTGTCTCAAAGTGAAGATGCGAACCGGTGCTACGTCCGGTGTTACCACCAAGACCTATCGGTTCGCCCGCCTTTACCGTCTGATTCTCTGAAACCAGCTGTGCCGACAGATGTCCGTAGATGGTTTCCAAGCCATTTGGATGCCGAATAACGATATATCTGCCGTATCCTGCGGCCTCATACCTCACGATTCTCACCTTGCCGGCAAAGGCCGAGCGGATGGTATCGCCGATATATACCTTTATGTCCAAACCTTTATGGGTGCGTCCCCAACGATGTCCGAAGTTGGATGTTACCACGCGACTCGGTGTTGGCATACAGAAATTGCGCAAACTGATGCGGAATGAGTCCGGCAAAGCAGTAGCTTTATGAGCATATTGGTTGTTCCAATCCTCATAAAGGTCGGCGGCGGGCGACTGCACCATCTCTTTATGAACAATGCTTTGCAACATCAGCGTGTCTACCGCTTTCATTTTGCGGTCTACGGGTGCTTGTCTTGCCAATAAATCCTGTCCGAATGCTGAACCGGCATATATGCTTAAAAGTGTGCCGAAAATAAATATCTTTATCGTTTTCTTTAACTCCATATCCTATTTCTCTTGGGTTGATGTCTCCGAGAACAACTCGGTTGTTCCATAAAAACAATCCGTTGAACACAACAAAAGTTCATCGAATCACGAAAGAGACGTGGCAAAGATAACGAAAAAAAGGCGAAGAACCAGCCCTCTTAACAGTTTTTGTTCTCTTTTTAACGTTTGGACGGCCTGTGTTTTCCTATCTTGTCACTTGTAAAAACGGGGTTCATAACCGCTTGGAGCAGACCTCTTTTCATGTTCCATTCCGCCTCTGAAGTACGATACGCAAACCATTGATATCCAGCATAAAAGCGATGAAAACGAGAAAGCTATGCTTTGAGCTTGTTAAAGCTATGCTTTCACGCTCTCAAAGCTATCCTTCGACGGCCTAAAAGGATAGCTTTCATACATCCGTTTCTATTTCACTGCAAGTCAAAGGGAAAATGTTGGCTTTTTTGTCTCCGACGAGTAAAGACGCCCTCGCCCATCGGGCAGTATCCCATCGGGCACGCTCTTGTGGGAAAAAGTGGAGGTTTTACTCCGAATCGTGTAACCCCCAATCGCTTATGAGACCGCTCATTTATACGCGAATTCGGGATAAGAGAGTCTTATCTAATAGCCCCGACGGGGCGTAAGACCTTAGACAGGGGTAAGCGATAGCGCAGCCCCTGTGTTGTGGATTCCCGCAGTCTAAGCCCTGAAAGGGCGACAGAACACGAACCCTCCATCCTCCGTCACCCCTACGGGGTTCATCTTTCTGCACATGCTTATCAGGGGTTACGCTCTTACGAGCTTCACACCCTGCCTAAGGTCTTTCGCCCCTTTGGGGCTTACAGCCCAGATAACCTTATCCCGAACTCGCTCATTTATCATTCAATATTGCTCCTACGGCTTCTTGTCATCTTCTATCCGCTTGTCGATATCTTGTCTGCCGCCTTCTTTCGACGTAGCCCGCTACGCCTTCGATAGGAAGATTAAGCATCTGAACGACCATCAAAACAAAACCTGTATAGGCTCTAATGACCGATTTGGGGTAAGGGAGAAAGAGAAGACAGGTAAGTGTCTGTTGTATCGACGGCACATTTTTCAATTGTCAGTACTTGGTCGCAATATTCCACGACGGCAGGACGGTGGGTGATGAAAAGAACCGTTTTATCACGATTCGACAGGATATTACGCAGTAAACGCCGCTCTGTTTCGGGGTCGAGAGCGCTCGTTGCTTCATCAAACAGCATGATTTGCCGGTTGCGAAGCAAAGCCCTTGCAATGGCAATGCGTTGCGCCTGTCCTTCGCTCAGGCCTCCTCCCGACTCGGTACATGCCGTGTCAAGTCCTTCGGGCAGAGTCATCACAAAGTCGGCACAGCTTTTCCGCAGTGCATCGGCCATCTCCTCGTCGGTGGCATCAAGCTTTCCAAGACGCAAATTCTCGCGTATAGTGCCGCTCATGAGCGTGTTTCCTTGCGGAACATATACTAAATTACAGCGTAAGAGCGGCGAGAGAGGGTACGAATGCTGAGCGTCGTACATTTCAAGACAACCATCTATGGGTTTCATCAGGGCTAATATCATGCGTACAAGCGTGGTTTTACCCGAACCGGTCTCGCCTAATATGGCTGTGCAGCTGCCCGGGCGGAAATCGAAAGTAAGGTTTTCGATTACTTTTCCCTCGCCGTCGTCGTATTCAAAAGAGACGTTTGAAAGTCTCACGCCGCAGGGAGTGCCCATATAAATAGGAGTGCCTTGCTCTTCAAGCGGGTTTTCTTCAAGTTCCATCAGTCGTTCCGCAGCTGTAAAGACAGAGACAAACTGCGGCACGAGCTTGGTAAGATTGCGTGCAGGGCTTTGTATTCTATTAACCAACTGTAAGAAAGCAGTCATACCTCCAAAAGACAATGTGTGTTCAGACATGCGTATCGCCGCCCAAAGGAAGGCTACCAAATAGCCTGCAGAGAAGCCTAAATTGAGTATAAAGTTGGAGAACACGTTGAAAGCCGTGCGCTTAACGACGTTGTTGCGTAAGGTGCTTTGGGCAGACTCCAGCCGGTCAACCAGCAGCGTGCGGGCTTCGAGCGTTTTAATCAGCATGCGGTTCTGTATGGTTTCCTGCAAAACGCTCTGTACATTGCTGTCGGAATCGCGTACCCGACGTGTGAGTTGACGCATGCGACTGATGTAAATCTTGCTGAGAACGACGAATATCGGAATAATGCCCACTGTGATACAAGCCAGCATAGCATCCATAGAAAACAAATAAAAGAAAGCACCGAGGAAGAGAGTGAATACGGATAGCGTGTTGGGGATAACCTCTGTGAGGAAGTTCACTACGTTGGCAACATCCAGCTCCAGCCGATTGAGCACATCGCCGCTATGGTGTCGTTCCTTTCCATGCCACTCCGAACGCAGCAAACGGTCGAGAAGTCGCTGTTGCATGCGGTTCTGTGCGCGGATGCCAAGGATGTTTCTTATCCAAATGGATGAGATGCTCAGGGCGAAATCGGCAAGTATGAAGATGCCGATAAGGCCTACCGACCCATAAATAGAGCCGTCGCGGTTGCCGGCTGCCACGTCTATGGCACGTTGAAATGCCCACACCATGGACAAACTCACTGCCACTCCGAGCAGTCCGATAACGGCGTTGAGCATGGCCTGAAGCCTGTTTCCATGCCAAGCAGCCCATAACCAACGGAATATTTCCTTGGCTGTATATCTGTTGGTCTTGCCGTTGAGAAGCGTTTTAAAGTTGCTGAATATCATCAATGGGCGGTAAATAAATGAGCATCTCCTTGCGGTGATAGGATATATAATAAAGGTGTGGGAAACGACAAGCTATTATACTTGTGCGGCATCTTGCCTCTGGTCTACCCCCCAAGCCATCTTTTCACGTAGTGTAGAGAAGTATTTTTGTCCGTTTCTTTTTACGATTCTTGTGATATAAGGTGCCTTTCTGATGGTCAGTTCGGTACCTTCCGCGAGCTTTTCAGACCGTCCGTCGATGGCAATCAGAAAGCTATGGCTGCGACTCTCGACTGTCATCGTAATGACAGAAGCGTCGGAAATCACAATCGGACGAATGCTCAAGCTGTGGGGGGCTACAGGGGTAAGACAGAAAATGCTTGTCTGCGGCACCATGATAGGACCTCCGTTAGATAGCGAATAGGCAGTGGAGCCGGTGGGAGTAGATACGATGAGTCCGTCGGCCTGATAGCAAACGAGGTGTTCGCCGTTGATTTTCGTGTGAATGGAAATCATCGATGCATTGTCTCTCTTTAAGATGGCAATGTCGTTCAATGCGTAAGGAATGGCTTTGAGGGGTTCTCCCGAGGTTTCAATCATGAGATTCGTATGCGCTTCCACTAAGTAATCGTCTGCAAAGATGGAAGCAATGGCCGTTTGAATATCGCGTGGCGAGATGTCGGCAAGAAAGCCTAACCGTCCCGTGTTGATGCCGATAATGGGTGTCTGCTTAGCTCCTACCCTGCAAGCAGCCTTTAAGAAAGTGCCATCTCCCCCCATTGAGATAACAAAGTCTGCTGAGAAGTCGCTTCCGTCGAAAACCTTTACGTCCTCGACACGAAGCTGTAGGGTCTTTGTCAGGAAAAGATAAAAGGGGCGGTCGATGGCGATGTCGGCACCAAAGCCATGCAATACACTCAGAAGAGTTTGGACAGAAGCCGACTTTTTAGCCTGATATTCGTTGCCGAAGATGGCGAAACTTAGCTTTCTCACGGGCATATTTAATAGCTTTTTAAAATATTCTTCATCGTCGTATGCCATCAACTGACAAACTTTTCGTATCTTTGTAAAGGACAAAACCTCTGTGATGGGCGGAAAGCAGTCGTATCAGCAACGGTTGAAGCTGCGCCGCCAAGAGGTTCTATGTTGCAAAAATACAGTTTTCTTTTGATAAACAACCTGATAAAACAATAAAATTATGGCAAAGGTATATGAGTTTTTGGCCAATGGCTTTGAAGATATTGAGGCATTGGCACCTGTAGACATTCTGCGCAGAGGCGGCGTGGAGATACAGACAGTCAGTGTTTCCGGCTCCGAATACGTGATGTCTGCACACGGCGTAACCCTGAAAGCAGACGTGAAATTTGAAGAGGTGAAAGACTTTGAACAGGCCGATTTGTTGCTGCTACCCGGCGGAATGCCCGGTGCAAGCCATCTGAGCGAACATGAGGGACTGTGCCGTCTGCTTACTGCACATCACGCCCAAGGCAAACGCATCGGAGCTATTTGCGCCGCACCGTTTGTTCTCGGAAGGTTAGGCATACTGAAAGGAAAGCGTGCTACCTGCTATCCGGGCTTTGAAAAGTTTCTCGACGGTGCCACCTATACACAAGAGTTATGCACCGTAGACGGAAATATCACCACGGGGAAAGGCCCTGCCGCCGCTTTTATTTACAGCTTCAGACTGCTGGAACAGCTCGTATCGCGAGAGAAGAGTGAAGAGGTGAAGAGCGGCATGCTCATTCCCGATGTCATCGCAGCACACCAAGTATGAGCCAATACTTGATTGTCGTGGCCGGAGGGAAAGGCTTGCGGATGGGTGGAAGCATCCCTAAACAGTTTTTGCCGATAAACGGTTTGCCCGTACTGATGCGCACCTTGCAACGCTTCAAAGACTATTCCGAGGCATTGAAGATAATCTTGGTGCTGCCAAAAGACCAGCAGGAATATTGGAAAAGCCTGTGTGCCGAGCATCGATTCGATGTCCATCATGAGGTGGCCGATGGTGGAACAACCCGCTTTCAGTCGGTAAAGAATGGGTTGAGGCTCATCCCCGAAGATGCAAAAGGCATCGTTGGCGTGCATGATGGTGTGCGTCCGTTCGTGTCTCTCTCCGTCATTAAACGTTGTTACGACACTGCCAAAGAGGCGAAAGCCGTGGTGCCGGTTGTGCCGGTGGTTGAGACTTTGCGGCAGATAGGTGGTTCCACTGTGGCAAGAGACGACTTCCGGCTGGTACAGACCCCGCAAACCTTTGACATCTCCCTGCTCAAACAAGCCTATAATCAGGAGTTCCGAGACGATTATACCGATGATGCGTCGGTCGTAGAAGCCATGGGGCAACCGATAACCCTTGTGGAGGGCAACCGCGAAAACATAAAAATCACTACACCATTCGACATCCTGATAGCCGAGACACTTTGCCGATTGCCAACCGAAAGCAGTCTTCCCGGCACCTCATCATCCGTTCCGTTTTATTCATTTCTCCCCAAATAAACCCATCATTGAGCATCCTCGAACAAGACATCATGTACCTCCAAGGGGTAGGACCCAAAAGGAAAGAGATATTAAGTAAGGAACTTCATATCGAGTCTTACCGTGACTTGCTCGAATACTACCCGTATAAATACGTAGACAGAAGCCGCATCTATGCCATAGACGAGTTGCGTTCGGACATGCCTTTCGTACAAATCAAAGGACGAATCCTCAGCTTTGAAGAATATGATACAGGCCGACGACGCAAACGCATCATTGCCCATTTCACCGACGGACACGGCGTTGTAGACCTTGTTTGGTTCCAAGGCACGCAATATGTCTATAAGAACTACCGCGTAAATACCGACTATATTGTCTTTGGAAGGCCTTCCTTGTATAACGGACGATACCAATTTGCCCATCCAGACATAGAGAACGCTGCCCAACTGCAGCTCTCCACCATGGGAATGCAACCTTATTACGTCACCACAGAACGCATGAAGAAGGCCGGTATCACGTCGCGTGCCATAGAGAAGCTCACGAAGACACTCATCGAAAAGATTCCTTCTCCTCTGCCGGAGACACTTCCTCCGTTCATCACACAGCCTCTTCATCTGATATCCCGCGACGAAGCGTGCCGTAAAATACACTACCCGCAATCGGCAGAAGATACCTCCCGCGCACGACTTCGACTGAAGTTTGAAGAGCTTTTCTATGTTCAGCTGAATATATTAAGGTATGCCAGCGACCACAAACGCAAGTATCGTGGGTATGTTTTCACACGCGTCGGCTCATTGTTCAATCGCTTTTATTCCTCCAACCTTCCCTTCCCACTCACCGAAGCCCAAAAGAGAGTGATACGAGAGATACGCTCCGACATGGCATCGGGCAGCCAGATGAATCGGCTTCTGCAAGGAGATGTGGGCTCGGGAAAGACCCTTGTTGCCCTCATGTCTATGCTCATTGCTCTCGATAACGGCTTCCAAGCCTGCATCATGGCACCCACCGAGATACTCGCCGAGCAACATCTCACTACTATCGGCACATTCCTCAAGGGCATGGACGTGAGGGTGGAACTGCTCACAGGCATGGTGAAAGGACGCCGCCGACAAGCCATCCTCGAGGGATTGGCAAACGGCGAAGTACAGATACTTGTGGGCACGCATGCTGTGATAGAAGAAAACGTGCAGTTCGCCCGTCTCGGTTTCGCTGTCGTAGACGAGCAACACCGCTTCGGAGTGGCACAGAGAGCACGCCTATGGAGCAAAAGCGAGAACCCTCCTCATGTGCTCGTTATGACGGCAACACCGATTCCACGCACCTTGGCCATGACCATTTATGGCGACCTCGATGTGAGTGTGATAGACGAACTGCCACCGGGACGCAAACCCATACAGACCCTTCATAAGTACGACACCCAGCTCACAAGTCTCTATCAGAGTATTCGCAGGGAGATAGAGTTGGGGCGTCAGGTCTATATCGTCTTCCCGTTAATCAGCGAAAGCGAGAAGATTGACCTGAAAAACTTGGAAGACGGTTACGCTGCCCTTCTGGAAATATTCCCCGAATACAGGCTCAGCAAGGTGCACGGAAAGATGAAATCTGCCGAGAAAGAAGCCGAAATGCAACGTTTCATATCAGGAGAGACGCAGATATTGGTAGCCACCACAGTGATTGAAGTGGGCGTAAACGTGCCCAATGCCTCAGTGATGATTATCATGGATGCCCAACGTTTCGGTCTCTCCCAGCTCCATCAATTACGCGGACGCGTAGGCCGGGGCGCCGAACAGAGCTATTGCATCCTCGTATCGCCCTTTAAGCTATCGGCCGAAACACGGCGACGAATAGATATTATGTGTGAGACAAACGACGGATTCCGCATCGCCGAGGCCGATTTAAAACTGCGTGGCCCCGGCGACCTTGAAGGAACACAACAGAGCGGCATCGCTTTCGACCTGAAAATAGCAGACATCGCACGAGACGGACAGATAGTGCAGCTGGCACGAGAAGAAGCTCGGAAAATCATAGAAACCGACCCCACATGCGAGAAAGCCGAATATGCCATGCTCTGGAACAGGCTGAAAGAACTGCGAAAGACCAACATCAATTGGATGGCTATCAGTTAAACATCCCCTCTCCCCTTCCTCCTAACACACTCCTTCATATATCAATACGATTGGACTCCTTATATACATCCAATTGGATTCATTATATCAATACAAGAAGGTTCCTTATATCAACACAACAGGGTTCCTTATATCAACACAAAAGGATTCATTATATCAATACAAAAGGATTCATTATATCAATACAACAGGATTCATTATATCAATACAAAAGGATTCCTTATATCTATAGGATGATACATGAAAAACAGGGGCAATATAAGATGTAATCCCATCTCAACCTTCCTACACGGACAGATGCCCATGAAATTGCGATGCAAAGGCAGATATAAACGTGAAAAGTACTGCTTATTCGGATTTATTTCGTAAATTTGCATCCATCAAGTGACTATTTTCAATAAGTATGAACGTATTAGAATTAAGTGAACAAGAGATTGTTCGCAGGCAAAGTTTGCAAGAGTTACGCAATATGGGTATCAACCCCTATCCGGCAAACGAATATCCCACCAACGCTTTCTCTACAGAGATAAAAGAACATTTCAGCACCGACGAGCAGCGAGAAGTGTGCATTGCCGGACGTATGATGACCCGCCGAGTGATGGGAAAGGCATCTTTCGTAGAGTTGCAAGACTCCAAAGGACGCATACAAGTATATATTACACGCGACGACATCTGCCCCGACGACAATAAAGAGCTTTACAACACGGTATTCAAACGACTGTTGGACATCGGCGATTTCATAGGAATAAAAGGCTTCGTCTTCAAAACACAGACGGGAGAAATCTCTGTTCATGCACGTGAACTCACCGTTTTGGCCAAGAGTATCAAGCCGTTGCCGGTGGTAAAATACAAAGACGGTGTGGCCTACGATAAGTTCGACGACCCAGAGTTGCGCTATCGGCAACGCTATGTAGACCTCGTAGTAAACGAAGGAGTAAAGGAAACGTTCCTCAAACGGGCTGCCGTGTTGCGCACCATGCGTAGCGTGCTCGACAGCGCAGGTTACACCGAAGTGGAAACACCCATACTGCAAAGCATCGCAGGAGGCGCCTCGGCAAGGCCGTTTATCACCCATTTCAACGCTCTCAACACAGAGATGTATATGCGCATCGCCACGGAGCTGTACCTGAAACGCCTGATAGTAGGTGGCTTTGAAGGAGTGTACGAGATAGGAAAGAACTTCCGCAACGAGGGCATGGACCGCACCCATAACCCCGAGTTCACGTGTATGGAACTCTACGTGCAGTACAAAGACTACAATTGGATGATGGCTTTTACCGAGCAACTCTTAGAGAAAATATGTATGGAGGTGAACGGCTGTACAGAGACCGTTGTAGACGGAAAGACCATCAGCTTCAAAGCACCCTACAGACGGCTGCCCATTCTCGATGCCATCAAAGAGAAGACAGGCTTCGACCTCAACGGGATGAGCGAAACGGAGATACGCGACGTATGCCGCAAATTAGGCATGGAAACAGACGAAACCATGGGTAAAGGCAAGCTGATAGACGAGATTTTCGGCGAGTTCTGCGAGGGAACATTCATCCAACCCACCTTTATTATAGACTATCCGGTAGAGATGTCGCCGCTCACAAAGATGCACCGCTCGAAACCCGGACTAACAGAACGCTTCGAACTGATGGTAAACGGCAAGGAGTTGACTAACGCTTATTCAGAACTGAACGACCCTATCGACCAAGAACAACGCTTCATTGAGCAAATGAAACTTGCCGATAAAGGCGATGATGAGGCCATGGTTATCGACCGAGACTTCCTCCGTGCACTGCAATACGGCATGCCTCCTACATCGGGAATAGGCATTGGTATCGACCGATTAGTCATGCTCATGACAGGCCAAACAGCCATACAAGAAGTGCTCTTCTTCCCTCAAATGCGACCGGAAAAGAAGATTCCCAAGAGCACAGCTGCCGAATGGGCGGCTATCGGCGTAGCAGAAGAATGGGTGCCGGTGTTCAACAAGGCGGGCTATAACCTCGTTTCAGACATCAAAGAGCTCAACCCGCAGAAGTTGCAGATGGATGTCTGCGGCATCAACAAGAAGTATAAATTAGGCTACACCCAGCCGAGCGTAGACGATTTTGCCCTGTGGATAGCGAATGCCGCTAAGGAATAAGGGCGCAAGAGAATAGCGGAGAAGGCATATCCCATAAGGGTGTGTGCCTCCCCCGCTCTTATTTTTTCAACTTAACGATAGTCAGAAGAATGTTCGATTGCGGTAATATTGCGATTATAGGAGGTGGTAGCTGGGCTACAGCCATTGCCAAAATAGTTGTGGGAAAGACCCACCGGATAGGATGGTACATGCGTCGTGACGACCGGATAGAGGATTTCAAACGTCTCGGACATAACCCCGCCTATCTCGCCAGCGTGCGTTTCGACATCAATGAGATAGAGTTTTCGAGCGACATCAATAAGATTGTGCAGGCCTACGATACGCTGATTTTCGTTACGCCGTCGCCCTATCTGAAGAATCACCTTAAGAAGTTGAAGACTCGCATACGGGATAAGTTCATCATAACAGCCATTAAAGGCATTGTGCCCGACGAGAATTTAGTGTGTTCCGAATACTTCCATCAGGTGTACGATGTGCCCCACGAAAACCTCGCTTGCATAGGAGGACCCTCCCATGCCGAAGAAGTAGCACTCGACCGGCTGTCCTATCTTACCATCGGTTGTACCGACCAAGACAAAGCGAAAGCCTTTGCCGACATTCTTTCGGGCAACTTCGTCAAGACGAAAACAAGTACCGATGTCCTCGGTATAGAGTATTCGTCGGTTTTAAAAAACGTATATTCCATTGCCGCAGGTATCTGTAGCGGACTGAAATACGGCGATAATTTCCAATCGGTGCTGATGTCTAATGCCGTGCAAGAGATGTCCCGACTGTTGAAGTCTGTCAATCCGATAGAGCGCAGCATTGAGGATTCGGTATATTTAGGCGACCTTCTCGTAACGGGATATTCCAATTTCTCCCGCAACCGGACGTTTGGTACAATGATAGGAAAGGGATACAGCGTGAAGAGTGCACAGATAGAAATGGAGATGATAGCAGAGGGCTACTTCGGAACAAAGTGCATGAAAGAAATCAATCGCCACCTGCATGTCAATATGCCCATATTAGATGCGGTCTACAATATATTATACGAACGCATCAATCCGCAGATAGAAATCAAGCTCCTCACAGACTCTTTCCGATAAAACCATAGCAAATCAAGCGCAACAGTGCGCATTCAATCAATAAACAGACAACAAATGGATAACATGAAATTAGACATCCGTAAGGCCGAACAGTTCCTACCGGCCGGTGCCATCACGGCACTTCAACCACAGGTAAAGGCCGCCCACGAGGCATTGGAACAGGGAACATGCAAAGGTAACGACTATTTAGGATGGCTGCATCTGCCCACCCAAACCACCGAAACGTTCCTTGCCGAAGTGCAAAACGTAGCCGATACACTGCGCAAGCAATGCGAAGTAGTGGTCGTAGCCGGTATAGGAGGCAGTTATCTCGGAGCACGCGCAGTGATAGAGGCATTGGGCAACTCGTTCGCATGGTTGCAACGCGACGACAAAAACCCGACTATCGTGTTTGCCGGCAATAACATCGGCGAGGACTACCTTTCCGAATTAACCGACTATCTCAAAGGGAAACGGTTCGGTATCATCAATATCTCCAAGTCGGGAACAACCACCGAGACCGCCCTCACTTTCCGTTTGTTGAAGAAGCAATGTGAAGAACAACGCGGAAAAGACGAGGCTCGCAATGTAATCGTGGCCATTACCGATGCTCATAAAGGAGCTGCTCGGGCTGCCGCCAATAAAGAGGGATACAAGACTTTTGTCATTCCCGACAATGTGGGCGGACGTTTCTCCGTTCTCACCCCCGTTGGCTTGCTGCCCATCGCTATTGCCGGCTTCGATATTCGCCGCCTCATCGCCGGAGCACAAGACATGGAACGAGACACAGCCCTCAACATTCCGTTCTCTGAAAACCCTGCAGCCATCTATGCAGCTGTACGCAATGCGCTGTACAAAGAAGCCGGAAAGAAGATTGAAATCATGGTGAACTACCAGCCAAAGCTCCATTTCATCAGCGAATGGTGGAAGCAACTCTTCGGCGAAAGCGAAGGGAAAGAGGGCAAAGGCATCTTCCCCGCATCCTGCGATTTCACCACCGACCTGCATTCCATGGGGCAATGGATACAAGAAGGCGAACGCTCTATCTTTGAAACGGTTATCAGTGTTGAGACGCCCAATCGTCAACTCCTCTTCCCCCACGATGAAGAAAACCTCGACGGGTTGAACTTCCTTGCCGGCAAACGTGTGGACGAGGTGAACAAAATGGCAGAACTCGGCACACGCTTGGCACATGTAGACGGCGGAGTTCCCAACATACGCATCTCCATACCCACGCTCAACGAATACTATATAGGCAGACTTATCTACTTCTTTGAAATCGCTTGCGGCATCAGCGGCAATGTCTTAGGGGTGAATCCCTTCAACCAGCCCGGGGTAGAAGCCTATAAGAAAAACATGTTTGCCTTGCTTAACAAACCCGGGTATGAGGCCGACAGCAAGGCCATTAAAGAGCGGTTGCAGAGCGAGCAATAAGTCTTTTATTGTCAATCGTTTACGAATAAAAACAAAAACGATTGGCGCCTGATTCGTAAAAGCTAAGCTATCGGCGTGTGAAAGGATAGCTTTTACACGCTGAAAGCATAGCTTTCTCGGCATAAAACCTTAGCGATTACATTTTCGTCCTTGCCCCCCAATTGGTCATGAGACCGTTCCTCTATCCTTTTCTATGGAGGATATCGCTTTTTACACGCTAAAAAACGCCCCTTCAAAACTCTCTACTTATGTTTCAAACCACCATCAACGACTATAAGAAACAACATCGATTCCCTGTCTTTTCACCCAAAGCTGTACTCTTCGACATGGATGGCGTGCTCTACGATTCTATGCCCAACCATGCCGTTTGCTGGCAACAGGCAATGAAAAAATTCGGCATCCGCATGACAGCCGACGATGCTTATCGCTACGAAGGCATGCGGGGAGTAGAGACCATACAGCTTCTTGTGCACGAGCAACAAGGGCGGACAATTAGCGAAAGCGAAGCCCAGACGATGTACGACGAGAAAGCCCGTCTCTTCGGACTGATGCCTGTTGCCCCCATCATGCCGGGCGTAAGAGAGTTGATGGATAAGATTCAACGTGCCGGCATGCAGATTGTTGTCGTTACAGGCAGTGCACAGAAACCGCTGATAGAAAGACTTCACAGCGATTTCCCCGAATTTGTAAACCGCAACAAGATAGTAACAGCCTATGATGTGCAGCGGGGCAAACCGGCTCCCGACCCGTATTTAATGGGACTAAGCAAAGCCGGCGGCCTGCAGCCTTTCGAGGCCATCGTGGTAGAAAACGCTCCCTTGGGCGTGAAAGCCGGTGTTGCTGCCGGCATCTTCACCATTGCCGTCAACAGCGGTCCTTTGCCCGATGAGGCACTTCGCTCGCAAGGTGCCCAATGGGTGTTTGCAGACATGCCTGCATTATGCAATGCATGGACAACTCTCCACTCCTTTTTTGAAAATCACAACAGCAATAGTTATTGAGAGAAATCATTGTGAATCTCTGTTTGAATCAAGGTGATAAGCAGCTGAAGAAGGATGGAACAAAACGACATCACTTGCAGAAAAACAAAATAGCACAATCTCACGATTGCGCTATCTCTCTCAAAAACTTATATAATAATACACGTACGGTTTAGTTTTCTGTAGTGATACAATGGTTTCATTGCACGCCACAACATGGCGCAACATCACCTTTTATTCGTCTGATTTTTTCCGTTTTACTTTCACTCCTTACATCGAGAAGTGTCCGTTCTTTCTTATCAAGGCAGGTCTTCTGACTTTGTTCCTCCTTCAAACTCCTTCCCATTCGTTTCCGAACAGTGGATTTAATGTTCGTAGGCTATAAAGGAACTCACAGCTGCGAGACAGTTGGGGATTTACACCCTCATTCCCTTTTTAATCGCGTTTAAGCGAACCTTTGTGCTGCAAAGATATATCTTTTACATGAAACAAACAAACAAAAAGTGATTTTTTTGTATTCTGCATTTTTGAAAAGGAATCAGAAACGAAATGCAGAATGCCTTTGAAAAGGTAGCGAGGAAAAGGACTTCGGATAATAACTGACGCTTTGCCATTACCGATATATGCTTCATCCCAAATGGGTCATGAGGCGGCTTATCTATCTTTTCATGTATTGAAAGATAGGAAATGTCCCATCCTCTCAATAGAAATGAAAAATGGGAAACAAAGTGCTTGCTATTTTGTTGAGAGGTGGAAACGTAAGCCAATATTGAGGGTAAGGTGTAACGGATTTTCCTGATAGACTGTGGGCACAGAAGTGCCGTTGCTGAAATAGTAACCCACGGTCGGTTCGGCATAGATGCCCATGTTTTTGATGGGACGATACTCTGCACCGATGGCTCCGTTGACCGACCATTGCAAACGCCGAAGGTTCACTTTTTCTGTGCGTACGTCTTCTGTCTTGTTGTGTATCATCGTCTTCACTCGTGCGCGACCTCTCACCATTTTCTCTGCCAGCACACCTCCCGAGGCGTAGAGAGAGAAGCGGCGATGCTGCCAAAGACGATAGTTCAGACTGACGGGAATGCCCACATACGAGAGTGTTTGTCGCGTGTGGCGGGCGTAGGTCTCAGTATGAGCCGTGAGGTCGGATGTAAGTTGCGTATAGGAAAGACCGCTTTCGATGCTCCACCGTTCAGAAAAATCGTAGTGCAGCGACAGCCCGAAATGCACGGGAGTCTTGTGGTGTACGCGCGTTTCCATGCCGGGCACAAGCTCGCCCGTGGGAGCGATGCCGTTGCTTTTCATGTCTGACGGATAAGGACCATAGGGTTGTGCTGCGGCAAGCATGGGGGCAATGTCGCTGGAGGAGCGTTCCTGTGTCATGCTCCCTGTCACATAAGCCTTTGCCAACATGCCATGCGAAGAACGGGAGACGGGTTTTGTAGGAGAAGAAGCAGGGGTATGATGGGTGAAAACAGACGGTGCTGACGGTTGAATGACAGGGCTTTCGTCCGGCAGTTGCCTATTTTCGTCCGGCGTGGGGCTTTCCTCGGGCTGCACGGAAGAAGGCTCATCGCAGTTTTTTTCTTCACTGATCGCAAGTTGCCGGCTTGGTAAGTGCGTGGCGGTTGCTGGCGCGTTATCCATAGCAAGCAGCTTCGGAGAGGGATGAGAGATGAATACGGACGAATGATGGGGGCGCTTTTCGCAGACAGGGGGTGCCGGTTGCGAAGTCTTTTGCGTTACCTGTTGCAGAGTGGAAGATGCTGGGTGATGGCGCAGAAGCAGAAAGGTCGTCCCGCCAACGAGTAACACCAATACTGCAGCCGCAATGCTCCGTCGCCACGAGACGATGCCTGCAGCAGGTCGACCGACTTGCTCCAAACCTTTTTCCATTTCCTCCCACGACAGCGGAAGTTCAGATAGCCGGTAGTCCTCCAGCTTCTTTTGCATTGCTTTTCGCCATTGTTCTTTCATGTAACTATTGTTTTGAGAGGGTTGATGGTTGGGTTATCGTATGTAAAGTATACTCACTCGGGCTTAACGGGTCTGCATGTTCTGCTCTGTATTGTTCGATTTTTCGTGCGAGCAAGTTCTTCGCCCGATGGAGTTGAGAGGCTGAACTGTCTTGCTTGATGCCTAATATTTGGGCAATCTCTCGGTGGCTTTTTTGCTCGAAAACATAGAGGTTGAACACGGCTCGGTAGCCTTCGGGCAATTCGCGCACGAGTTGGTGGATGACCTCGGGCGGTATATCGTCTATCGGCGGGTCGTCGGTTTCCATTTCACCGACTGCCATATTCTCGGCTGGGAGCAAGTCATCGTGTCGTCGCTGCCGTAAGAACGTAATGGCGACATTCACTACGATGCGCGCAGCCCACGCCTTGAGCGAGCCTTGCCCTTGATAATGGAAGTCGCCGATGTGGGTGAATATCTTGAGAAAGCTATCCTGAAGCACGTCTTTCAGGTCGTTATCGTCGCTGATATAGCGGCTTCCCACGGCTGAAAGATAGCCGGCGTAGAGAGAATAAAACTCCTTCATAGCGGTTCTCTCACCGCTATGAAGGTGCTTGATGAGTTGTTTCTCTCTGTCGCCGATAGTGAAACGCACGTGCCAATCCGTTTAGTCGAGAGGTTTGAGCATGGCTCGCGTGGGTGCAGCGGGGAAAGATGCGACGGTCTTGCGTGAGCAATATTTAAATACGGTGCTCTTTTCGCCACTGTAAGAAAGCCATCTTAATGTAAGAAGTACGGTCTTCCCTTTTGTGTCGGGCAGGTTTTGGAGCCGGAAAGCCACCAGACCGTCGCCCACAGTTTCTTTTGCATCGCCATTATCATTGTGGTAGAACGTCACGCAATAGGGAGTATTGACATCTTCCGTATGCACGAGATTGACGGAATGACGGGCTGTGTTGCCCCATCGGGTGCGGAACCTTAACGTGAGATAACCATCTTCTGCAAGACTTACCCAGTCTTTTACAATCTCTACGGGGGTGTTTCCATAGCGTGCTGCATTTTGTGTTCCGAGAAATGGTGCCATGTCTTTCGTTCGTATGCTGTCTATCCAATTCACCCACACGAGATGGCTGTAATGTGGGTCTTTGCGGCGTTCGAGGGTGTAATTGACCAATGCGCGCACCTCTTTCTTTCCAAAGGGAGAGGTCTTTATGTTAGTGGCCAAGAGGGTTTCCTCATCGTTGAGTTGCATGTAAAAAGCGCTGTTGTCGATGTTGGGCTTTACTGTGACGAGCGCATTGGGAAAGAGGATTCGGGTGTTGTCTTCGCCGTTGTCGAGACAAGACTGCCAAAGGAACGTGGCTGATAGCAAGGCGAGTGTCGTTGCCCATAGGTGTTTCTTCTTCATATTCATTCTGTTTAGGTTCTACTCTTTAAACGCGATAAGATGAGAACCTTGCATGCAGAGAACGTAGAAAAGGGTTAAATCATATTAAAACCGAGGCATATACACAAAAAAGGATAGCTTTCACGACGAAAGTCCTTTTCTCGGACTGTGTGAAAGCTATCTTGCTTGTGCGAGAATCGTGTGTCTGCAGGTGTCAACGACCTGTGGTCTGACTTGTAAAGGATGTACTGCCGACACTTGATTCTCCGTTATTTTTCTTCAGGAGCCTTATCGATGAGGTCCATGAATTGGTCGAGTTTAGGTGTAATGATAATCTGGGTACGGCGGTTGCGCTGCTTACCGAGTGCGGTGCTGTTGTCAGACAGGGGGTTATACTCTCCGCGACCACCGGCTGTCATGCGTTTGGGGTCTACGCCATAGCGTGTCTGCAAATACTGAACAACACTGGAAGCACGCAGACAAGAGAGGTCCCAGTTGTTGCGAATATTCTCTCTTGAAATGGGCACATTATCAGTATTACCTTCTATCAGTACGTCGTAGTCTTTGTAGTCGGTGATGATTTTTGCAATCTTCGACAAGGTCTCGGCTGCACGATCGTTAATCTCGTAACTGCCACTCTTGTACAACATATTGTCGGCCAACGAGATATAAACTACTCCTTTCAACACTTGCACATCAACCTCTTTCATTTCTTCCTTGCTCAAAGAGCGGGTAAGGTTGTTGGTCAGCACCATGTTCAGCGAGTCACTCTTACTCTTCACCTCTACCAAATGGCGTATATATTGGTTGGACTCATTGATTTGGTCTACCAACTTAGAGATGTTGATGTTGTTGGAATTCGCATTGTTGAGGCTCTTATCAAGTGAATTCTGCAAAGCAGCATAATCTCTCTTCTGCTGAGCAAGACGGTCTTCGAGGCTGGTAACACGCGCCTGACTGGCTGCCAGCTGCTCTTTCGTGCTCTGATACTCGGAGGTCAGTTTCTTATTCTCTGCCTGACAATTTTCTAAATCCTTTTTACTGGCACAACTGCTGATGAGCATTGCACCGGCCATAACGGCTAAAAATAATACGTTCTTCTTCATTGATATAAGTCTATAATTGTTGTTTTGTAGTGTGCGAATGGAACATACCCGTGCCTCAAAACGCCTTTTTAAAGGACATTTCCTCGGCAGAAGTGCTACAATCGCAAATTGCAAATATATGGATAAGATGTCATAAAAAATCAGAGAGCCAAGGTGGTTTAGCATAATTTAACCCGAAAAGGCGGTGATTATCTTACATTAACGGGATTGAAAAGCGGATGTTTCCGTATGTAAAGGGAAGACAACAATACCTAAAAGTAATCGCTTATATAAAAAGGACTTATGAAAATTGACTATATTTGTACAAGGGAAAACCGATGAGACATGCAGAGAATGTCGTATATATTGTTTCTTTCTTTCCTTGTAAGTATCGGTTGCAAGGGGCAACGGCAGGGTGTGGTATTAGACATTGATACGCATCTGCCCATTCGTTATGCGCAAATTTATACAAATACGAATAGACGACTCGATACAGACGCTTTCGGTCGATACTTTTTACCGACATCCGTCACAAGCATCACACTGACACATGGCAATTACTTACGACGCACCCTGTCTCTTTTGGAACTAAAAGACACGGTGTATATGTTGCCCAAGCAGGTGAGAATGGACGAGGTGATTGTTTATGGTAACCAACTGAAACCCACCGTTACGCCCAAAGAAATCGCCACCTATGCCAAGCAATTTGCACCTACGAGTGCAGGAGTCGGCTTCGATTTCTTCGCCCTTTTCAAGCGAAATAAAGTGTCACGAAAGGAGCGGGCACGACGAAGAAAAGCCATTGAAACCTATTGAAAGCAGACAAAAGGATTGTAACGAATGTGATGAAACAGAGCCTAAGATATAGCAAATGAAACGTATTTTAGCAAGACTGATAGCCACTTTTCTTCAAAAAATTTTGGTCGTTTGAAATTAATGCGTACCTTTGCACACGCTATGCCCAGATGGCGGAATAGGTAGACGCGCTGGTCTCAAACACCAGTGGAGCAATCCATCCCGGTTCGAGCCCGGGTCTGGGTACCACAAATCCCTCGTAAATAGCTGATTTACAAGGGATTTTTCTTTTTCAAGGCGTACTAAAAGTGTACTTTATGACAAAACAAAGAGAAAGGTGTACTTTTATGATTTTTCGTCTCTTAGTTTTATATTTAATTAACGACAACTCTTCCCTGGCGAATTCCATAAGCAAGTGCAAAGTGATGCGCTCCTCCTTTTTTGTATTGCTTAAGTTATCCGCCGATACGATTTGGGGGCACTTCACAATATCTTTGTCGATTCTTTGCATTTGGTTGTATATGTAAGAACGAAAGTGTATCTTTGGCATTGTAATTTTGAATGCCTAAAGGTATAAAAACTTTAGGAAATAGTAAAGCCCTGGCTTGAGAAAGTCGGGGCTTTGTGCAGAAAAAGAGAATATGACCATTTGGACACACTCTCGTTCTTATTGAGTGATCCCATTTTATTCGGAAGTTTGCCATACATACTTGAATTTCTTTATTATTCATACTCTGCAAAGGATTCTGCTCCCATATCGACTGCCTTTGGTACACATACAAAAGAACTCTCAATGAGTTTCTCGTACTGTCATTGCTATTTACTTATCAGATTCTTATACACAACAGACCGCAACAGCTCGTCTTTTCGCTGCTTTGAGACGGGAAGTTCTTTCCCGCCCATGAAAATCCGCCCTCCCGAAATGGTATCTATATGGGATATGTTGACAAGAAAGGATCGGTGTATTCTGAAAAAGGCTTCTCGGGGCAACATTTCTTCTAAAGACGTCATGGTTTGGTGAATGGTCAAAACCCTGTCCTCGAAATGCAGTCTTACGTAGTTCTGCATACCCTCCGCGTAGAGAATGTCTTCCCATGCAATCCGCTTGAAGGAATCTCCCTGCCTGATATACATGCCCGGAGCCGTTGTTTCTTCGCGTCCGCTTTGCAGGAGAAACATCTCCCGTGCTTTCGATACCGCCTGAAAGAAGCGCTGAAAGGCAATGGGTTTCATCAGATAATCTGTAACGTGCAATCGGAAACCATCGAGCGCATATTCCGAATATGCCGTGGTGATGATGGTCAATGGCGGTTTATCCAACGACTCCAAAAAGTCCAATCCGGAAAGACAGGGCATGTTAATATCCAGAAACATCAGATCAATCTCTTTGTTTCGGAGGATTTCGGCAGCCTCCGACGCCGACGAACAGGAAGCGGCAACTTCCAGAAAATCCAACTTTCCGATATAGTTCGCAATTCCTTTTACGGCAATTGACTCGTCGTCCACCACCAAACATTTCATCCTGTACGGGTTCGTTTTCAATATCATTTCCACCATCGGTTTAGAAATCAATTACGAGTTTTGTATGATAGCAGTTTTCCGTTTCATCGATTGTCAAGTCATATTTTCCGAAACAGAGTATATCCAACCGCTCTTTTATGTTTTTAAGTCCCCTCCCTCCCGTATCTGTTCTTCTTGCAGGCAATGCCGGTTTAGAGTTTTTTACTTCAAGAAAGATGGTACTGCCCGCCTGCCGCAGACAAATATCGATATCTCCTTTTTCCATATCAGCACCGGCAACATGCTTGAACGCATTTTCCACAAACGCAATGAAGAGCAATGCCGGGATTTTCACCTGTGCGTTTTCAATCTCCCACGAACACGACACCGTGAGCCTGTCGTCCCGGCGCAACTGCTCCACGGCAATGAAATCTTTCAGGAATTGCACGTCCTCGCCGAGCGTTACGCTTTGCCTGTCCCCGCTATACAGCTGATAACGCAATATCTCGGAATACCTTATCAGCAGTTCCGACGCCAGTTCCACATCGGTCTGCATCAGCACGTGTATGTCGTTCAGCACGTTGAACATGAAGTGAGGCGTCATTTGATGCCTGAGCGTGCACAACCGATATTCGGCAAGCCGCTGCTGCGACCTGACATATTCCAAAAAGAAACGCAGTCCACAAATGGCGATATTGATGATAACACCCGCCGAAACAGGTACGAAAAAGGCGTAAGGTTGCGTTGCTGACAAGTTGAAACAGCCTGACACGAGAAACACCCCCGCCTTTTCCAAACCGGAAAACAGTTCGATGCAGCTCACGAAAACAAGTCCCACAACCAGCGATAACGCGGCAAACTGCCCGGCAAACCGCCCTGCTTCTTTCTGTTTCATGGCTCGCAGCAGCAAAGGTCCGCTCAGGTAGTTGGCAACAGGGCATATCGTAATGATCAGAAGTGCAGCAAACAGCACCGATTCGAGTGCCGACGCCGTTTGCGGCATCACCTGAAGCCAGAAAATAAAAAACATCAATATCCAAAATGGGATAATAATGTATCGGTCTTTTTTTATCAAGTCGATATTCATACTGCAAAGTTAACGGATTAAATGAAAATATTATTATTCGTCAAAGGTAAAGCTGTGATTCGTCAAAGAGATTTTGGCAAATGACGGTCGGATATATAACTTTGTGGCAGATTATTATTCATTCATAAATACCAAGATGAAAAAAATATTGCTTTTAGAATTAATGATGGCTGCCTGCACGAGCTTAAATGCTCAAATCATGTTCAAAACCGAATATTTCGGAGAATCGGATTATCGAATGACAGAAGGCGATACGGACAGGAAAGTGGGAAACAGCAAAGGTTCGGCGGTTGTTTATCAGGGCGGTGTCAATATTCCGCTGTCGATGAAACTCGATGAAAACAAACGCCCTACCATGTGGGCACTCAGTGTGGGAGGAGCATATGTAAGGCTCGATAACAAAGGTTTCACGGAGCCTTTGGTCATCGACGAGATAATGAACCTCGGCCTGAGCCTGAATCATTTAAGGCCTTTGAATGACAGATGGTCGATGCTCGCCACCGTCGGAGGCGGCATTTATATGCCGAGCACTAAGCTTTCCAAAATCAGGTTCAAGAACGTTTTGGGCAGTGTGGGAGTGGTTTTCATCTATCATCTGAAACCGAATCTTGAATTGGGCGGGGGGATTGTTCTGAATAACTCCTTCGGCTATCCGATGCTGTTCCCCGCCTTTTACCTAAACTGGGCGACGGCTGGAAAATATACCGTAAAAATCTCGATGATGGACGGTGTGGAAATGTCGGCGGGATATAATGCGAACAGGCATTTAAGTCTGAACATCGTGGCGGAAATGAAGGGACAAATGGCGCTGATGGTGCAGGACGGAAAAGACAAAATCTTCTCCCACCAATACATTATCGCTGGCTTCCGCCCCGAAATAAAACTCGGCAAACGCATCTCTATTCCCCTCACGGCCGGCATTCATGTTATACGCCCTGCGGAAATCACTGACAGGAGCTTAAAGAGTATGTTTCGGGACAGGTCATGCTATTTCCAAGTATCTCCTTATGCTTCTGCCGGTTTGAATATCGAATTTTAGCCGATGATAAGAAGTTGCCTTTCTATGCAATTATATCTGTGTGCTAGCGATTGAAGCGTTTCCCATCATCTTGGCGATACTCTCAATAGGAATTCCCGCACTCAAAGCAAGCGTACCGAATGTATGGCGTGCCATGTGCCAGCTGATGTGTTTATTGATTCCTGCACGCTTTACCCACCGTTTTACTGATTTGCAACAGCTCTCATAAGTGGGTAAGTTGAAAATGGATGAATCTAAGTTTTCTGGATCTTCTCCTATCAATGAAAGCAAACCATCGTTCAAAGGGATAACCACACCGCTATTGGCAGAATGTCCTTTGGTTTTATTCTGCTCAAACTTCAAAAGATGGTTGGTATAGTCGATATTCTTATAGGTTAAGTCTTTCACATCGCAGAAACACAGACCACAATACAGGCGCAAAGGATAAATGCTCGTCACACATTTCAAACCGAGTAAAATCATTAACTCGTTTATTTTCAGGTGTTTTCTTATTTTGCAAAGATACTAAAAAGTCTTGAATATCAAAGTGTACTTATCTAACAAAAAACAGGCAAAAATGGGCTAATTTGGTAAAAATGAGAAAAACTCAAATTACTGATTATCAGTATTATATATTCTTCTCGTTTCTCTTGTTTTCACGATCTTGTACCGGGTCTGGGGTACTACAAACCCCTTGTAAGTCTTTGATTTACAATGGATTCTTCTTTTTCAGAATGTACTAAAAGTGCACTATATAACAATACAATGAAAAAGGTATACTTTTATAGTTTTTCGCCACTCAGATTTATATTTAATTAACGACAACTCTTCCCTTTTATTCTGTTTATTTCCCTTTCTTGGCTTTTTCTCCAACGAATGCCCTATCTTTGTAAACAATACCTATCTTAGAAAATTGCAAAAATGGAAAATGACAATCTAAGGATACAGCTTGACAGTATTCAGCGAATATTAAGCTATTGCATTACTCAGACCTACAATGTGCTCATTGGAAATATTCTGAGGAAGAAAGGTTGCATCAACAATATACAGTTCAAAGAGATTTTGCAAAAAGAATATATCCGAATGACCGATGAACTATCCTCCATTTATCTGAATTATCCTGCTCTTGCATGTGTAGAGGAATATTACAACGATGATGACTTTTTGTGGGAAAGCTCCTTCTTTGAATCACTGACCAAAGAACAAAAACAGAAATATGCCTCATTCTCTGTATCTTCGTTTGAATATGCGAAATACATTGAGACACACACCTTATATAATGATGTCCTGCCGATGTTCTCGTATCTTGTTGATGCAATTCTATATGAACGATACGCAAAATATCTCATGGCAGAAATAGAACGAATTGAATTGACAGAGGTACAAACTGATCGGTCTCGCTCTTCTGTCTTGGTAAACGATGAACCATGTGAGCAGAAAAAGAAACCGGTCATCGTTGGTAAAGGAATAAATCCATTTCAATCCGAGTTTACAGATAAGCAAATTGAGATTCTTACCGCTTGCATCAACGAAATCCAATTATTCACGACCCACATATCTGCCAAGATACTCAAAGACTTTTTTGCTTGTAAACTAAAAGGTGTTTTGAAATCAAACAACAATCGCCAGCTGGCATATCTCATGCAAAGTCTTAATCTTCGAGGGTTCATTACTGATGAATGGCAATCTGCGATTGCTCGTAATGAACTTGTCTTGGGGAAAACAAAAGATACGCCACTGACACGCACCGACCTTTCCACCGCAACAGACCAAATCAACATGAAGCAGCCGAAAGGATGGGAAACCATTGATAACTACATCAAACAACTGAAAAAAGGTTGAGCATAGGCTGATACCTCAAACATTGCTCAACGCCATTTACTTTTATCGTTTCTAATTTTGCCCTCGTTAACAAATAATTAGCGAAGGTGCACCTTCATATTGTTTAATTCAAAATGTTTTCAATATGAACAAGACATTAGAAACTCGAGTTGAAGAACTCGAACAAATGGTATTCATGAATAAGAACGTGCTGAGTTTTGAAGAAGCCAGCAGATTCTTGAACCTCTCAAAGAGTTATCTCTACAAACTCACCTCAGGAAACTTGATACCACATTACAAACCACAAGGAAAGATGCTTTACTTTGAGAAGGCTGAACTTGAAGCGTGGCTACGGCAGAACCCTATTAAAACTTCTGCACAGATAAATCAAGAAGCCCAAAGGTATATTATGGGTAGCAAACCCTTAATGCAGAAGTAACTTATGGCACACGAAGATTTTATCCGTGTTGGTACAACCTTATACAAGATTGTGAACCAACCACGCATCAATGGCGGTTTCGTCAAGAAGCGTATTGTGTGGAACAATGAGACATTACGGCAGGACTATGGCAAAGACTTCATCGCCACAGTCCCAAAGTATGACGGCTTTTGCACTGTTCCCAACCATGTGAACTATCAGCCTGTGGTCGATAAGTTTCTTAATCTCTATGAACCGATAGGGCACCAGCCAAAAGAAGGAGAGTTTCCACACATCGAGTCCCTGATACATCACATCTTCGGGGAACAATATGAGTTGGGCATAGACTACTTGCAGTTACTCTATCTCCAACCCGTGCAGAAACTTCCCATCCTTTTGATGGTTTCAGAAGAAAGGAATACAGGCAAGAGTACATTCCTTAATTTCCTTAAAGCTGTCTTCCAGAACAATGTAACTTTCAACACGAATGAGGACTTCCGTAGCCAGTTCAATGCTGATTGGGCAGGAAAACTGCTTATTGTTGTGGACGAAGTTTTGCTCAACCGTAGGGAAGATAGCGAGCGGCTCAAAAACCTTAGTACGACACTTTCTTATAAGGTGGAGGCAAAAGGCAAAGATAGAGATGAAATCTCCTTCTTTGCCAAGTTCGTGCTCTGCTCCAATAACGAGTTACTCCCTGTTATCATTGACGTGGGAGAAACCCGCTATTGGGTAAGAAAAATAAACAGGCTTGAGAATGACGATACCGACTTTCTGCAAAAGTTGAAAGCCGAGATTCCTGCCTTTCTTTATTTTCTGCAGCATCGCACGCTATCTACCCAAAAGGAAAGTCGTATGTGGTTTGCACCCAAGCTGACTTTTACATCCGCTCTTCAGCGTATAATACGTAGCAATAGAAACAAGATTGAGTTGGAAATGTCTGAACTCTGCTTAGAGGTAATGGAACAGATGGTTGTTACCGAATATTCTTTCTGTATCAATGATATGGTGTGCCTGCTAAACAACACAGGCTGCAAGGCTGACAAAAGCCAAGTCCGAAGGATTGTACAGGATATTTGGAAACTCTCGCCTGCTCCCAACAGCCTTACCTATCTCACCTATCAGATTGACTACAATAGCTTCAGGAACTATTCGCCTATCAAGCGAACAGGCAGGTACTACACCGTGACCAAAGAACTACTCACAAACATTTAATCATTTATTTTGATGAAATGATGAAAGAAGCATATAAGATTCTGATTGGCAACATCTTGATCATTCATCCTTTTGCTCATCAGTATAAAGGAATGATGAAAGAAGTATTTTATACTATCCAAAAGAGAAATGCATCAAGTTCCTCTTTTGGCAGGCTCCCTTATGTGAGTTGCGACCCCATTTCCCGATTTCGCGAAATCGGTAACACTTTTGTCCGCACAAAAGTACAACTTGCTAAACAAGGTCAGATGTGCTATAACGGAGAAATCTCTGTATTTCGGGAAAATGTTAGAGAGCGAGATCGGGAAATAACGAAGTCATGAAATCGAGATTTTGACACTTCTATGAAGCATAAAAGTATATTCTACTTTGGTAGGCATTGTGATGAAGCTACGATGAGTACATAAGTCGTTTATAACGAGTAGATTATGTTTCATTTCATCAAATCATCAATTTTTCAAACCATTCAACTTCATTGTAATATGAACATTCAAGAAATTAAAACAATAAAACTGCAAGATTTTCTTGCAAGTCTGGGACATATACCTATCAAACAACAAGGTAACAAGTTATGGTATCTCTCCCCCTTTCGTACAGAACACCATGCTTCATTCAAGGTAAACACAAATCTCAACCAATGGTATGACTTTGGAATAGGAAAAGGTGGAAACATCATCGCTCTGGCAGAGGAACTATATAAGTCTTCCGATGTGTCCTATCTTATTAGACAGATAGAACGCAATGCTCCAAGTTGTGTGCATCCCTTATCTATTCCTTATTCAAGGAAGGAATCACCACAACACGCACACCCCTTTGAGAACTTAAAAGTTCTACCTTTGACACATCCTGCCCTTATCAGATACTCACATGAAAGATGTATTGACATGGAAGTAGCTACCACTGTGTGTAAAGAACTTCATTACGACTCTAATGGTAAGCATTATTTTGGGATAGGTTTTCCCAATAGTGCAGGTGGGTATGAAATACGCAACCCGTTCTTCAAAGGCTGCATTGCTCCAAAGGATATTAGTGTTTTCTATGCCCATGAGTCGAAGAAGAATTGTTGCCTTTTCGAGGGCTTTATGGACTTTTTGTCTTTTATGACATTAAGGAAACTGAAGAATCCGCAGCGGACGGAGTTAAGCCAACAAGATTATGTGGTACTCAATTCTGTATCAAATATTCATAAGATTACAGAGAAATTGTCGCATTACGACAGTATCCAATGCTACTTGGATAATGATGATGCAGGCAGGAATGCTTATCAACAATTAGCCAAAGAATTAGGCGATTCTGTTTCTAATTGCTCCACGCTATACAATGGCTTTAAGGACTTCAACGAGTATCTATGTGCAGAAATTAAGCAACCAGAGAAAGCAGAAGTAAAAAGAAACAAGGGGTTTGGATTATAAATGTGGTAGATGCCTTACATCTTCTATTTTTCGGGGAGCAAGTTTATGTTTTGGGCATACCCAAACCACTTGCTCCACCTCCCAAGATAGGTGTAGAGGATTATCCCGCTGGTCTCCATCAAATCAATTAAAGAAACAATTATGACTAAATCAGAATACAACAAAGGCGGTCGTCCAACCAAAGGCGCAGCCGAAAAAAAGAAATACCGCATCACGGTAAAACTTACCACTGAGGATTACTATACACTCAAAGGCAAAGCCATAAGCGCAGGAATATCCATGAGTGAATTTGTAAGAAAAGTTCTCGATAAAGGAAATGTGATTGAACGCTTGACCATTGAGCAGGCTGACTTCATCCGCAAGCTGTGTGGTATGGCAAACAATCTCAATCAGTTGGCACATCGTGCCAATGCGGACGGCTTCTATGCTATTGCGCCCTTCCATAAACTTATCCTTGCCAAGATTGATGAAATCCTAAATTTGATACGAAGATGATAGCTAAGCTTATGAAAGGTTCAGGCTTCAAGGGTGTTATTAACTACATCCTCGATCCGAAGAAGGGAACGGAACTTATAGATAGTTCGGGTGTAAGGACAGATGATATTAGCCACATCATTCAGAGCTTCATCGACCAAACAAATCTAAACCCAAGAGTGAGTAAGGTCGTCGGACATATCTCCTTGAGTTTCTCCACACAGGATTCTCTCAAATTAAGCAACGAGTTCATGACACAAGTCGCTCGTGAGTATATGGAGAAAATGGGGATAAAAGATACGCAGTATATCATAGGTCGCCATTTTGACAAGGATCATCCGCATGTCCATATTGCTTTCAATAGGATAGACAATCACGGCAAGACCATTTCCGACAAAAACGACAGATTCAGAAGCGAGAAGATTTGTAAGGAACTGACCACTAAATATGATTTATACTTTGCCAGTGGCAAGGAAAAAATCAAGGAACACCGCTTGAAAGAACCAGACAAGACCAAGTATGAGATTTATCAGGCTTTAAGGGAAAAGATTCCTAAAAGCAGGAATTGGAAATCATTACTCGCTCACCTGAGAAATGAAGGGATTGATGTGCACTTTAAATACAAAGGCAATACACAAGAAGTACAAGGCATTATCTTTGAGAAGAACGGCTATCATTTCAACGGCTCAAAGGTAGATAGGAGTTGCAGCTATTCCAAGATTGATTTTGCCTTGCAGCAGAATAACAAAGAAAACTGTCAACAGGCACAAGGAACCATCAATCTTATATCAGATGTTACAGATGCTACGAGCACACTTGTCAATGATTTCATTGAGGGAGGATTAGACTTGTTTCAGTCTCACGGCACAGTCCCTGCGGAAGTTTATAATACACTTGATAAAAAGAAGAAAAAGAAAAAACGTAAAATACATTTATAACTATGGCAGATAATAATACATTTGTCCTCTTTGAGGAAATCAAGAACAAGTTGGAAATAATTTACAAGGAAGTAAGGGAACTTAAAGAAAAGGACATCAGTTCTGTTTCTCTTCCTACACCTACTATTCCAGCGCAAAGTAATGAACAGCATGATCAAGAACTGCTCAAACAATATGAGCAGAAAACGAAGGAGATACTCAATAAGTATATAGCCATACAAATGCGTATCAAGGATGAGGAAGCCAAATCCATTGATAAGTTGGTGGCAAGCGTATTGACTATGTTACATGAGTGGAAGGAGCAGAAAGAGCAGCCACAACCACAAGAACATATCCACAAGCATAGATTTGACATCAAATCGTCTAAAGTCTTTACCTATGTGGTTATAACAGCAGTTGTGTGTCTCGCTTCTTTGGTTGGCAACTTCTGGTTGTGGCAAAGCAAACAGCAATATAATGACGATGCTTTAAAGTTCCGAATTATCAGAGTATGGCGAGGTTGCAGCCCGAAGGAAATACTATGGCTCAACGATGTGTTTGACATTCATCGTAACGAAACCACAATCGGAAAAATCAAGAAGAAAGCTGATGGGTACGACTTGGAATTGAAGCAGAAGGCAGACAGTCTGATGCAAAGAAAATTGAAGTAACTCTATACGGAACAAGCCCAACCAAACGGGAAACTTGGTTGGGCTTGCTATAATGCCATATTATTCTATGATTTCCCAGAAGCCACCATTATCTGGTCCAACACGGCGAAGGTACTTATTACGCATATATTCGATATTACGCATAATAGAAGTCGCACTAATACCAACAGCAGAAGCAAGTTCCATCTTGGTTATATAGGGATTTTGGTAATACGATTTTGCGTTAATTTATTACCATTTTCTAATGCTTTAGCCACTGCTTTTTCTACTATCATCTCTCGCTTATCAGTAACCTTAGTTTGTTTATCAGTAACCCTATCAGATACCTTTGCCTGCTCATCAGTAACCTTTTTATGTACCTTCGAGAGGGTATCAGCTACCTTATCTGTATTCTCTTTCACAGACATTTCTTGTTCTGACATAACTTTTGGAACTATGATTTTCAAAATAAAATCATCAAGGTGGAAGGATATATTTTATCAATAGTATCATTGGGACTTACAGTTGCATTTTCTACATTTATAGTTGCATTTACAGTTGCATTTTTATTGATAGCTGGTTGGACAAAGAACCTTTTAACCTCTTGACTGTTTGTGAGTATTTCCCCCTTTTATTGTCAAACTCATATCTTTCTCTCTTATTACATACCATTGAAAACATGTAATAGCTTAATTCTTCTTATATGCACCATTATGAGCAGGATGTGCCGTTTGAAGTGCCACAGGGGTGGGTATGGTGTAAACTTGATGACCTTGCTTTTTATAAGAAAGGGCCATTTGGAAGTAGCTTAACAAAGTCTATGTTTGTCCTCAAAGGGGATAATACTTACAAAGTCTATGAACAGAAGAATGCTATACAAAAAAATGAAAAGTTAGGAACTTACTACATTTCCAAAGAGAAATATCAAGAACTGATAGCTTTTGCTATTCAGCCTTTTGATATTATCGTAAGCTGTGCTGGAACTATTGGTGAAACTTTTGTTCTACCCCAAGAACCAATGGAAGGAATAATAAATCAAGCTTTAATGCTTGTCCGTTTATACAATAGAGATATAGAAAAATTCTATTTACTCTACTTTGATTATATCCTAAAAGAAGAAGCATACAAAGAAAGTAAAGGAACTGCTATCAAAAATATTCCGCCTTTTGATGTGCTAAAGAATTTCTACATACCCCTTCCTCCCTTTTCTGAACAGCAGCGCATTGTGGCTGAGATAGAGCGTTGGTTTGCTTTGATAGATACCATTGAACAAGGTAAAGTAGAACTACAGACCGCCATCAAGCAGACGAAAAGTAAAATTCTTGACCTTGCCATCCATGGCAAACTTGTCCCACAAGACCCAAACGATGAGCCTGCGATAGAACTGGTCAGACGCATCAATCCTAAGGCACAAATCACTTGTGATAACGGGCATAGTAGGAAGTTGCCCCAAAGTTGGACATGGGTGAAAGGAAAGAATATTTTTGCACCCATGAAATCTACAAAGCCTACGAATGAAAAATTTCAGTATATTGATATTGATTCCATTGATAATAAACGGCAAATAATCAGTGAAGTTAAAACAATAAAAACGGTAAATGCACCAAGTAGAGCCAATCGTTACACACAAAAGAATGATGTTGTTTTTTCGATGGTTCGTCCGTATTTACGTAATATTGCTAAGGTTACTAATGATAATTGTATAGCATCAACGGGATTTTATGTGTGTAGCTCTATTCCCCAAATTCTCCATCCTGACTATTGCTATTATCTTATGATTTCTGATAATGTGGTAAATGGATTAAACCAATTTATGAAAGGAGACAATTCACCTTCTATAAATAAAGGACATATTGATGAATGGCTATTTCCGTTACCTCCTCTTGCAGAGCAACAACGAATCGTTCAAAAGATAGAAAAAATGTTTTTTATTCTTGATGATATTCAAAATGCCTTAGAAGTGTAAATGAATACACTTCTAAGGTCTGATGTGACTTTACCAATTCACCACTTTATCCACTATCTTCTGTTGCTCACTCGCTGTCCTGCGTAGATAGATACGAGTGGTCTCTATGCTTTCATGCCCCATAAGGTCGGCTAATAGCGCAAGGTCGTTGAAACGGTCGAGGAAATTCTTTGCAAAGCGGTGGCGGAAAGAATGTGGATAAACCACATCCCTATTGATGCCATACTTTTCAGCAAAATGTTTAAGCTGTTGGGCAATACCACGTGTTGTGATTCGATTGCCAAAGCGATTGAGAAATATATATCCCGAACTTAATCCCCTCTCTTTAATCCACTTGTTTGCTTCTGTCCGTAAATTCTTAGGAATATACAAACGCCTTATCTTGCCACCTTTACTATAAAGATCGAGATACCCTACTTGTACATGCTCTGCTTTAATTTGCAACAATTCACTGACACGTGCGCCCGTTGCTGCCATAAACCATATTGTGAAGTACCACTCATCAAAGCCATCAGCCTTTAGCTTGGTCTTCAAGAACTTGTAGTCGGCATCACTTATCACATTTTCTAAGAAGTTCTTTTGCTGTACCTTTACAAACTTCACTTTCAGTTTCTCTTGCTTCGAGTATTCCAGGAACTTGTTGATAGCCTGTAAGCGTAGATTAACTGTTTGCGGCTTAAAATTCTCTACAAGGAATCCTTTGTATGCTAAAAGGTTCTTTTTATTCACTTCCTTGTAATGTTCAAAGAAGTAGTTCACTGTCCACACATACGATGTGATGGTGTTTGGTGCCAAGTTGGTCTTAGCAAGATGCTTCTGAAATGTTGTTACCATATTACATTGATTTATAATGAATAAAGTAACAATATAATAAAGTATATCGGGCATTATGCGCAGTTGCCAAAAGGATGGAGTATTTGTGAGCTTATGGACGTAGCAAAAATAGTAACAGGTTCAACTCCCAGCAAGTCTAACCTTTCTTATTATGGAGGAAATTTTCCTCTTTATAAACCTTCAGATTTAGATGCTGGTAGACATACAAATACGGCATCGGAATACCTAACAACTAAAGGTCGAGACGTCTCCAGGATTATACCGCCGAACTCTATTGCAATATGCTGTATAGGGAGTATCGGAAAAGTCGGCTATATCGAGCAAGAAGGCACTACAAACCAGCAAATAAACACAGCAATTCCCTCATTAGCTATTTTCCCAGACTATTTATATCATTTGTGTACATCAACTTATTTCCAAAATAGTTTGATGGAAAAGTCATCTGCTGTAACTATTTCTATAGTAAATAAATCAAAGATGGAACACATCAAAATACCTTTGCCTCCCAAAGAAGAACAAGCACGAATTATTGTAGCAATAGATAACTTATTTAATGCCTTAGACGCAGTCAAGGAGAACTTATAAATTCTCCTTGAGCGCATCAAGTAAGTTAAATGTCGATTTAATCGCTTCTACTATTCTTACCTGCTCATTATATGGTGGCAAGGGGACGGAAATAGCCTTGAATAACTTTTTATTCAAGTGAGGTATTGCAGACCCCACTTTATTCTCTCTTAATGCCTTTCGATGTAGGTTTATTACATTGAGAATATATTTCTCATCGATATTTTGGTCTATATCTAATAGCTTAAATGTACTTCCTTGATAGCCATCTATCGGGGTTTTAAATACTTCGCCAGAGTTCTCACCATCTACTAAAATCATATAGGAATTAGCTGTTACAAACTTACCACTATCAATGACTTTTCCTGCTGAAGTCCCTCTTAAATACTTTACATCCAAATTTATCAAAGGAGTACTATCCAGCTTTATTCCATCCTTTAGTTTACAAACATCTTGCATTGATATTACACTCCATTCTCTCGGCAACTGCGCATAATGCCCGTTATCACAAGTGATTTTTGCCTTTGGATTGATGCGCCTGAGCTGTTCTGATGCTGGCTCATCCTTGGGGTCTTGCGGTACGAGTTTACCATGAATGGCAAGATCAAGGATTTTGCTCTTTGTTTGCTTAATAGCAGTTTCTAAGCCCTCTTTACTTTTCTCGATTGTATCTATCAAAGCGAACCAACGCTCTATCTCTGCTACAATGCGATACTGCTCGGCAAGAGGAGGTAGTTGAATAATTTGATTTAGAATGATAGAACGGTCAATACCAGGAATCAAACCGTTATCCATTTGTTTTATGGCGCTTATTCTTTCCTCTAAACAATAGAAAAGATATTTGCTTACTAAAGGCTCAATAAATTGAAGTGACATAAATTGACGTGCGATATGTAAATCCCCAACCGAATTGAACGCTAATTTCCCTATTGTGCCTTTACATGTAATTAATAAATCACCTTTATGTGAAATAGTAATAGGAGCTGTAGTCCACCTGTTAATAATGATGGTATTGTTATCAATGTTAGATGCTCCCGTAATATAAGGTATTCCCTTTTCAAAAGAATTGTATTGAGTCGGCTGTAAATCCCTACCAGAAAGTAAAGTTATTATCTCTGATAAGGCGGTTTTGCACCAGCCATTCGGCACATCCTGCTCATAATGGTGCGTATCGGTAGTATTTAGAGTCTTTCGACTGCGCTTTATCTTTCCTTCTGAGATTAAGCGTTCTTTTTCTGCACGGATGCGCTCAAGAAGAACTGATGCAGGCTCATCGTTAGGGTCTTGTGGTACAAGCTTACCGTGAATGGCAAGGTCTAATATCTTTTGTCTTAACTTCTTCGTGTCCATTATCTACCAATTAATCATTTGTGTCGTTTTGTTCTTCCAAGAACAGATTACAATATTCATTGAGTTGCTCTTGCATACGCTCTTGCGGAATAAGAATACGCTTATATTCTGTTATCAAAGTTGGGCTCATACTGCGACTCATAGCGTATTCTACCACCATTTTATCTGCATCAGGACATAACAGAATACCAATAGAAGGGTTTTCGTTGCTTCGCTTTACATCACGATCAAGGGCTTCGAGATAAAATTCCAACTGTCCGAGATCACGAGGGTGAAACTTTATCTTTTTCAGTTCTACCGCAACAAGTGCTTGTAGCCCACGATGGAAGAACAATAAGTCTGCTTTGAAAGTTGATGCACCCACATTGAGATTATACTCTTGATCCATAAAGATAAAATCTTTACCCAACTCAAGAATAAATTGCTTCATGTGTTCTATCAGCCCTTTCTTGAGCTTTGTTTCACTATGTTTTTGAGGTAATCCGAGGAAATCAACAAACAAAGTGTCCTTAAATACAACAGGAGCATTAGGATAAGTTTGCAATAAGCCTTTCGACATATTCTTTTTATCGCCTAACAATGTTGTGTAGGTCTGGTTGGTAATGCTACGCTGAAGTTCTCTTTTTACTAAATGTTCTTTGTGAGCATACAGAATATAGAACAACCGTTCTTCACTGCTTTTACAACGACACAATATCTCTATATGATTCGTTAAAGTGGTTAGTGTGAGTAGTTTGGGAAATTGTCCAATTTTTGGCTGGACAATTTGCATAGGAAAAACAGTTGTACCTTGGTTTGTCTGTGCTAGGGAGGGATTATTAATTTGTGCAGTTTTTGGCTGGACAAATTCTTTAGATAAGTATTGTGATGCCGTGGATAAAAATCTTTCAGAGGAGTATTCCTCGTAGAATAGTACCATATTGTATATGCTACTTCTGCTATACCCTTTCAGCTTTGGTTGTTTGGTACGGATATATTCAGAAAGTTGAATAACAACTTTGCTACCCCATTCTTCCGATTTTAATTTATGGGAAACATACCCCCCCACATTCCAAGCCATAAGCAGCGTTTCTTCGTTCACCGCTCTTGAAGCACGGCTCTGATGCTGCAAAATGATGTTGATTACCTCATCAAATTGCTGCTCTTGACTTAATATAATGTTGCTATCCATTGCGTTTACTCTTTAATTACTGCCATTAACTTCTGCAATTGGGCTACCGCCTTACTGATGTTGCCGGCTTGAGTTGTGATATTTGTCATTAGCTCATCTAATGTAAACTGTTCTTCCTCTCCACCAGCCTTTATCCATGTAATATCAAGACTTGTTTTGTCTCGAGCTAAAATATCCTCTACCTCATATTTGCGCCATCTACCATCACGAGCAGTATCTTCGTTATAGGTTTCGACACGAGGATTAGCTGTATAGCAAGCTACGAAATCATCAAGATGATGACGCTGCAACTTATTAGTTGCCAATGTGTGCTTCACATCTGTGCGATAATCATAGAACCAAATATCCTTTGTTGGTTGCCCTTTCGTGAAAAACAACACGTTGGCTTTAACGCCTTGTGCATAGAAAATACCTGTGGGTAAGCGTAAAATGGTGTGCAAGTTGAAGTCGCTCAATAGCTTCTTGCGGATTGTTTCACCTGCACCACCCTCAAATAGCACATTATCAGGAAGTACCACTGCTGCCCGACCACCTGTTTTCAGCATCAACATCATGTGCTGTAAAAAGTTGAGCTGATTGTTTTTAGTCTCTACATAGAAATCGGGGCGATTGATGTCCACCGAACCAGCGGGACGAGTTCCAAAAGGAGGATTGGCAAGAATTACATCTACCAAAGTGTCAGGCTCTTTTTCCAAACTATCTTCACAAGCTATAGGGCTACGGTCAGTGCCAATGCCATGTAAATATAAGTTCATCGAAGCCAAAGTTACAACTAATGGAGTGTTATCAACGCCATGAAGTGCCTTATTATTTAAGAATTCACGTTTGTCCTTATCTTGTGATTGCTGTTTCATGCAGTCGTATGCAGCCAATAGGAATCCACCTGTGCCACAGGCTGGGTCGCACACGGTTTCACCAATCTTGGGTTTGATACAATCTACCATTGCCTGGATAAGAGGGCGAGGCGTGAAATATTGTCCTGCACCACTCTTCTTGTCTTGCCCATTCTTTTCCAAGATACCCTCGTAAATGGCACCTTTCACATCGCCATCCATGACAAGCCACTGCTCTTCGTCTATCATCGAAATCACCTTCTTAAGATAAACAGGCTTGTCAATCTCATTTTGTGCCTTAGTAAAGATGGTACCGATAAGATTGTCTTGCTCGCTCAGTATCTTTAGTGTCTTTTCATATTGTTCCGTCAAATCTAAGCCATCAAGTTCTATCAGATTACGCCAACGATAACCTTCTGGAATAGAGGATCCCTCCTCAAACAGTTCCTCGTTCTCTGCATCCATTTTGAGAAAGAGAAGATAGGTAAGTTGGGTGATGTAGTCGGTATATGCCACGCCTGCCCCTGCCAAGGTCGTTGCTAAATTCCAAACTTTTTTGGTAAGCGCTTGCTCTGTTGATATATTTATTGTCATTTGTTAAGCTATTTTTCTGTAAATGATAAATTGTGATAATGAAGCCAAAGCTTCGTTTGCTATATTTTTTCCACCAAAGGCACGGATAAGTTGCGCCGCTTGTGTCTTATCATTGTCTTTAATCTCTGTAATTGTACAATAACCATTCGATGCAATGTAGCTAAATACTTGTTGCATCACTCCAATCTGCTCTTCTGTAAGAGGTCGTTGATTTTGTCCACACCACAGATTAAAACGTTGGTTGGCAGATGGATACAAGCTTTCGAGCCTTTCTATCTGGTGAAAAGCATAACGCACTAATTGGATAATATTTGTAAGAGCTTCTTTTTCCTCTTTTGTTGAACTATGTTTTACCATTTGGGGATTGATGATGGCATAAGAGTTCCAAAGTAATGAAGTATTAAACTTACTACTTGCAAATTTCAATTTATTCTCCAAATCTTTTAGTATCGCATAAGTAAGGGGCTCGCCTTGATTATTGTAGATGATGCGCAAAGCTTCTATTTCATCCTTATGCTCCTCACAATAGGCTTCAAAAGCCGAAGTGGTCGCCTGCGCTTCTTCCTGTGAAAAGCCTTTTGAAATAAGCATATCTTCTCCGGGCATCAATGTTTCAATAAATCCTGCATTGAGTATCAATAAAAACTCACGTGCATCTGGCTCATTCGCAATGTTGTGCACCAAAGCCTTGCGAGTCGTATTTGGCTTATTCACATTGACATATTCCGGTAAGGATCCTTGCTCGAGCGCATCAAAGATATTGGATGCAATATCCATCATACTTATATGTGCAAGACTGATAAACTTCTCACGGTCTTTTTCTTCACATTTATGACTGATACGAGATAAGCGACTTGCTAATAAACGCAGATAATCATCACTTACGTTACCGTGCGTTATTTTCTCTAAGAGTTCCTTTAGGGACATTAGTTTGGAGGTTGCTCCCTCAGATGGTGAAGTTATAACTTTCTCGTGTTCGGTAACTCCAACAGCATCCACCAAGAAGAAGCAATCCTTACTGTAAGCGTTGGGCGTTACATTTCGTAGTTGCTCATCGCCTATGGTACGCACGCCTCGTCCTTTCATCTGAATATATAACGGTTCTGATGCCACATCACGCATAAACATTACCACTTCAAGGGGTTTAATGTCAGTACCTGTTGCCACCAATGTGCAAGTTACGGCGATACGAAAATCTTTATCATTACGGAACTGTCGTATCAGCTCATTGCTATCACCTGCCGAATAGGTGATTTTTTGTACGAAACGATTATCATTGTGTCCAAACACTTCTTTTGCTATTTGCACGATATTAGTTGCATGATTTTCATTGAGTGCAAATATAAGTGTCTTGGGCAGATAATCCATATTGGGTTCTCGCTGCGGTTCAGTAAACATTTCAGTATATACCGCATCACGATAGGTTTCCAATATCAGCTTAATCTGTGCAGGGTTGATAATGCTACGATTAAGTTCCTCACGAGTATAATTTTTTGTTTCTTGGTTGCTAATAGTCTGAACTTGCCCCGTATAGCATGTTTCTCTTTTTACTTTATCACCTTCGAGAATAGCGCCGCCATTCTCTGTTGCTTGTGTTTTGATACGATAAACACGACAATCAACATTTACGCCATCAATAATAGAATTCTCCAGAGTATAGTTTACGATGATATTGCCATTGAAGAAAGCCTTCGTCTCAGGAACAGGTGTTGCTGTTAATCCTATCAACTTTGCTTTTGAGAAATAATTGAGGACTTTCTGCCAATTACCATAAATAGAACGGTGGCACTCATCAATAATTATCATATCAAAAAAATCTGAAGGAAGATTAGGATTCTCTGGGAGTATTATTTCCTTATCTTCTATTTCTTCATCGTCCTCATCATTATCGGTAATTTCGTCACCCTTTAACAATGAGAAAAGTCGTTGTATAGTGGATATTACCACATTGCTATCCGTTGGTACACTTGAAGACTTCAAGCGATTAACCGTAAAAATAGTATTGAATGGATCGCCATTCTCTGTCAAACGGAATGTACCAAATTCGGTTTCAGCCTGCTTACCCAAATTATTCCTATCCACCAAAAACAAGATGCGTTTCATTGGCGTGAAAGCTAACATGCGATAGGCTGCCAAACAAGCAGTATAAGTCTTCCCAGCGCCCGTTGCTAAAACCATCAAAGCACGATTTTCACCATTACGAAACGATTGCTCTAATTGAGTGATTGCCTCATATTGGCACGCACGCAATCCTTTGGGGGGCAATGTGGGCAAGCCAACATAATCATCTTCTAAGCCTAATAACTTTTTAACTTCTTTGGGAGTATGAATTTTCTTACAATACTCAAATTCAGAATTACTCTTTCGAGTATCATAAAACATCAGGTCTCTACTATTAGCAACATAGGCAAGGGGTAAAGGTATATTAGGAAACCATGCTTGACACCACTTAGGACAACTACGTGTATATAAGCGAGCTTGTTCTTGCACAATATCAGAATTTATATCTGTTTCAATGCGCTTAGCTTCCAATACCCCTACTGCTTTTCCATTGAGAAATAATAAATAATCAGCTTCCCTATTGCCAACCATCAATCCTTCCCTGATAGCCACAGCCGTCATATTTGGGGCATACTTATCTCTATCAACGACTTTCCAGCCTGCTTCTTCAAACATTCTGTCAATGATAACTCGTGCCTTTTCTTCTGGGTTCATATTTTCTATGGTTCTTATAAGTCTATATTATCGGAAGTTAAAAATATGATTCTTTCATATAAAACAAACGATATGCTATTTAGGTATCTGTTCCATCATTCTTCTTCCTCTATCGCATTTTCTTTTTGAGGAATGAGATCGAATTCTAATTGAGATTTGGAGATACCAAGCTCAGTGAAGAGGAAACTTAAGATATTACATATTGTTCGGGCACTTGCTGATGACCAAACATAGCAATTGTCGGCAATTTTTGAATGTTTGAGGTTTTCATATGTGTGAAACCAAACGTCCTTTGCACTAAGATATGTCAACGATGTTGGTTTCTCTGCATATACCAACTTGCATACCTCAACAAGCATTCCTTTCCAAGAACTTATTATATGCTTTTGCCCTTTGTATATGAACGCTTGTATCTGACGATTAGTAACTTCTACATCGTCATCATCAAATGATACAACATCTGATTCTCGCTCAAGTGGAGTATATGAAGTAGATATCATAGGCCAAAGGTAAAGAAAATTAGTTTTTAGCAGCCTACCTCGCTCCCTTATTTCCTCTTCTGTCCACTGATCAATGGTTTTTAGATAATTACTTAGTTTGAAAGTGGAGTCCTTAAAGCCATATATCTTATTACCCTTTCTATCTGTATATCCTTCTTTCTTCTCATGGAAAGAATGGTTGCCGTAATTAGAATTATAAGCTGTCAATGTAAGATTTGCAAATGTGTGCAAATATTCTTCATGGATTCTTTCACAGTTAGAACCCAATGCTGTCTTCCAGCTTGCATTCAATGTTTGTGGCATTATATGTTCAAAAGAATACTTTCCTTCTCTAATCTTATCAACAACTGTATCATCTGTTTCAAGATTGTCCAGATTCTCCATTCTTTCAAACAAAAAACAACGATAATCCAAAGGAATACGATATACTTGCCGTTTGGGGAATTCCTCTTCAAGTATGGCATCACTTGGTAATTTCGCATTTCCCTGTTTACGGAGAAAAATATACTTCATCAGCTCGGCATAAGTCACATTTAGTTCTACCTCTCTTTTCTCGTGCTGGTGGATGATTCTCAATACATCACTATGCAAGAGTGCAAAGGTTTTAGCCATAACATTTGCAGGATAGCCGCACATAATACGACGTGCCCAATAGTTCTCTATGGTATCAAGCACTTCATAAATGACTTCGTTAGAAATATCTTGCTCTTTTGCATAATCAAAGAATGACAGATAGAAGGGCATGCACACCATCGAGCCTATATAACTTAGTTGCTTTAGTTTACGGTTGATTGCCTCTGTATAGCCGATACCTTTTGAGGCATTCTTATAATATACCGAATACTTCAGCATTTCCTCTAATAATTCCTTTCTTGACATTCCGTTTTCCTCATCGAAATGCTTGAAATCGAAATAGAGCTCTGTAATACTGCTGATAGTCTTACACCTTACGGTTAGATAATCACGAATAAACATCGTAGGCTCATTATCTGTATTTTCTTCTATTTTTCTCCAGTATTTACGATAATATTCCTCTTGTTCTTCCGAAGTAAGGGACATCAACAGATAATTTCTCACCTTATCGGCTTCTTCCAAGTCCTTTCCACAGGAGTTCAGGCTTTCGAAAATTAATTGTGGATTGTCATTGGAATCCAATCTGATATCAATGACTATCAGTCGCTCAACAGCCTCAATCAAGTTCTCAAACGTCATATTGCTGGCTTTTATCAAAGTGCAAAATAGTTGGAAATTACTCGTTATACCAGATTTGTCAGCAGGGACTATCTGGTCAACATCATCTGCCATTAATGCATCATACGCCTTAATATCATTATCTATGGGGCGAAGCTTTATCTTGCGCTCTCCTTTACGATACTTAGCCACTAAATATTTATTACGCTGATCGCTAATATATTCATCGCCCAATTCACATTTCATTTGACCGTTTTTCACACTATGAATTGCTGCCAAAATCAACAAGGATATAGTCGTAATACGTTGCTGTCCATCAATAATCAACAAGTCATCCTCCAATTCACTTGCCTTTACTGTTACAATACTACCAAAAAAATGACTATAAACATGATTGTTATGCACTTTCTCCAAATCCGAGAACAAACGTTCACAATGTTTGCGTTGCCATGCGTAATTACGTTGGTAGAGTGGTATCAAAAATAAGGTTTTATCTCCACTGAAATATTCATTGAGCTTTGTAGCGTATCTCATATTGCATTACATTTTTATTCTGTCCACAACAAATCATCAACTCTCACTCCCAATATCTTTGCCAACTGAATGAACATTTCTACATTGGGTTGGGCAACATTCGTTACCCATTTTGATATAACTGTAGGATCTTTATCCAAGATTTCTGCCAGTTGTTTATTGGTCATTCCTTTTTCGGCGAGAACCACCTTTAGACGGTTTATTTTCTTGCGTTCCATACTTATGCAACTTGATTACGCCATAAAATTACTCATTATTTCTTAGAATGTATGTATTTTGAGCAAAAAGATGGTCGCATCTAATCAAAAAAATGTTTTTCAATTCATTTTTCTTATTACAACTTCAATTCTGGTAAACTATTGATCGCCTCCGACTTCAACTTATCCACCGCGCGAGTGTATTTTTCGGTGTGCTTCAATCCGCTATGCCCTAATAGGCTTGCGACGGTCTTGATATTGGCACCATTATTCAGGATGTTCACGGCAAAGCTGTGGCGGGCGCAATGCCAGCTGATATGCTTATTGATACCTGCACGCTTTACCCACCGTTTTACCGACTTGCAACAACTCTCGTATGTGGGCAAATTAAAAATGGAGGTATCTAAGTCTTCGGGGGCTTCTCCTATCAATGAAAGCAAACCATCGTTCAAAGGGATAACCACACCGCTATTAGCAGAATGTCCTTTGGTCTTATTCTGCTCAAACTTCAACAGATGGTTGGTATAGTCGATGTTCTTATAAGTCAGGTCTTTCACATCGCAGAAACGCAGACCGCAATACAGGCAGAGAATAAATGCTCGTCTAACATTTGGGTTTTCGTTGTCGTAATGGCATTGAATTAAAGATTGGATTTCGTCCATAGACAATACATCCTTACGCAAGATCTGCTCGCCAACCTTGCACACAACTCCCTTACATGGGTCTTTCAGCATCACTTCATGGTCGATAGCGTAGCGCACCACTTTCTTGAAACGCTGGTAGATGCTCTTTGCACCTTCGCCAACACTTCGTGATTGCAGATACTCCACAAACCGTTCCATCATTTCTTTGGTTATCAAATCGGGCTTGATGCTAAACTCATAGAGAGGGTAGTACTCTTTCAAAAAGTCCTTAAAACGGTTCAAGGCTATCTTAATCATTCGCAGGTCTTTCTTGGTATAGCTATCAATGTAAGCCTGATAATAGTCTAAGAAGTTGATATTTCTATCTTTCTTCAAACGATAGCCGAGCATACTTTCCTTAAACTGTTGTTCACGCTCCGCACGAATCTTGGCAGCCAATTCAAGCGTTTCTTTGTTTTGCTGTCGCTCAGCAGGAGTGCGTGGCTTGGCTATTAAATACAACTGCAAGTTTTCTTTTCGTCTGTTGTGTTTGATGTGAACTTTGGGTTTGCCTATCATCTTACCTGTTTCATACAAAACAGGATTGCCATTATCGTCCAAAATAGGCGTTTCTTCTCTACCGAGATAATACTCTAAATAGAGACTAATCCGACCATCAGCAAGCATATTTTGCTCCAATTTCGGGTTTTCCTTTGCTTTATTTTCTAATTTTGCCATAATTGATAGTTATGTACCTAAATGTGTATCAAACCGAGTAAAATCATTAACTCGTTTATTTTCAGATGTTTTCTTATTTTGCAAAGATACTAAAAAGTTTCAAATATCAAAGTGTACTAAAAGTGTACTATCCAACCAAAAACAGGCAAAAATGGGCTAATTTAGCAAAAATAAGAAAAATGCAAATTACTGATTATCAGCATTATATATTCTTTTTGCTTCTCTTGTTTTCACTACCTTGTACCGGGTCTGGGTACTATAAATCCCTTGTAAATTGATTGAATTGCAAAGGATTTTTTATTAGAATATCTTTTAGCCTAAATGTCAAATGTTATGGAATATAAAGAAATAGAGATGTGTGGTGACGACGAACATGTCCGTTATTCGTTGAAGAAGGCTGGTCGGTATCCATTAATAGCCATTGGGGTAAATCCAAGCAAGGCAAGAATAGATAAGTCGGATCAAACAGTAACAAGAGTAATGAAGATTGCTGAGCATAATGGTTTCGATAGTTTTGTGATGTTGAACCTTTATCCGCAACCTAGTACGAATCCGAACGAGTTACATTCTGATAAAGAATTCAATGAAAGCTATCACCAGAAAAATATAGAAGAGATTCGGCATCTCCTTTCTAAGGGAATGGAAAACAAACCTGTTATACTCGTTGCCTTTGGTAATCTTATCGGGAAGCGCAACTATTTGAAAAGATGTTTTCGTGACATTGCATCGGTTTGCTTGCCATATTGCAAAGAATGGAAACAACTTGGGAGCTTAACGAAAAAAAGGAAATCCACGGCATCCATTACACGCATCACATCTACCTTGGCAAGATTTTGATATTGACAACTATCTAAAGAGATAGTGTACAAGGACTGTAGGTTGAGCATAGGTTGATACCTCAAACATTGCTCAACGCCATTTACTTTTATCGTTTCTAATTTTGCCCTCGCTAACAAATAATTAGCGAAGGTGCACCTTCATATTGTTTAATTCAAAATGTTTTCAATATGAACAAGACATTAGAAACTCGAGTTGAAGAACTCGAACAAATGGTATTCATGAATAAGAACGTGCTGAGTTTTGAAGAAGCCAGCAGGTTCTTAAACCTCTCAAAGAGTTATCTCTACAAACTCACATCAGGGAATCTGATACCACATTACAAACCGCAAGGTAAAATGCTTTATTTTGGAAGGCAGAACTTGAAGCGTGGCTACGGCAGAATCCTATTAAGACCACAGCACAGATAAATCAAGAGGCTCAAAGGTATATCATGAGCAACAAACCCTTAATGCAGAAATAGCTTATGGTACAGGAAGAATTTATCCGTGTTGGCACGACTTTATAGAAAATCGTGAACCAACCATGCATCAATGGTGGTTTTGTCAAGAAGCGTATCGTGTGGAACTATGAGACGCTACGGCAGGACTATGGAAAGGATTTCATTGCCACAGTTCTAAAGTACGATGGTTTCTGCACCGTTCCTAACCACATGAACTATCAACCAGTGGTTGACAAGTTTCTGAATCTCTACGAGCCAATAGGACACCTGTCAAAAGAAGGAGAGTTCCTACACATCAAATCCCGGATAAGACATATCTTCGGGGAACAATACGAGTTGGGCATGGATTACTTGCAGTTGCTCTATCTCCAACCCGTGCAGAAACTCCCCATCCTCCTGATGGTGTCAGAAGAACGCAATACAGGCAAGAGCATGTTCCTTAATTTTCTCAAAGCCGTATTCCAGAACAACGTAACCTTCAACACCAACGAGGATTTTCGCAGTCAGTTTAATTCTGATTGGGCTGGTAAACTGCTTATTGTGGTAGATGAGGTGCTGCTCAACCGCAGGGAAGATAGTGAGAGATTGAAGAACCTTAGCACAACTCTTTCTTATAAGGTGGAAGCAAAGGGTAAAGACCGAGACGAAATCTCCTTCTTTGCCAAGTTCGTGTTGTGCTCCAATAACGAGTCGCTCCCTGTCATTATAGACATGGGAGAAACCCGATATTGGGTAAGGAAGATAAATCGTCTGGAAAGTGATGATACCGACTTTCTTCAGAAATTGAAAACCGAGATACCTGCCTTTCTTTATTTTCTCCAGCACCGCACACTGTCTACCCAAAAGGAAAGCCGAATGTGGTTTGCGCCCCAGCTGACCTTTACACCTGTCGTGATGCGGATAGTAAGATACGAGTAAGTGCCAGTGCACCTTACGCTCCATCAGTCTTACTCTGTCTATACCTATGCCAACACCGAGGTGTAACTGCCTTAATTGTATACTTATAGAGCTAAGCTATATACTTTAGAATACGGATAAAACCTCAAGAAACCGTACGCTTTATACTTTCTTCAGAGTATAACGGCATTTGGGATAGCTACTACATCCATAGAATGATCCATACTTCCCCTTTTTATAAATCAACTCGCTGCCGCAACGGGGACAAATGCCTTGGCTTATCTTGGCTTTCTTTTCTTGCACCTCACTTCTCACTTGCTTAACATGCAATGACGCTGTCTCCTTTGTCTTAAAACTTGAATATGAGAGTCTACCAATGGCATTCTGCAACATATCGTCTCTAAGAACAACATTTTTATATTGCTCTATCGTACTTAACAATTGCGCTCTATATACGACATTATGATTGGGATAATTGCCCTTCAATTCCGCATTTCCAACAAAAACAACAATCGGGATAAAGAACTGAATAGGATAGCCAAATAAGGATTGCAAAGCTTTCACATGACTGTAATTTTGTAGTAATGGATTATGGAACATGAACTTCGTTCCATAGATATTTTGTGCCCACTGAGTTGCATTCTCACTTCCATAGATCCAGCCTTTAAAATTCTTTGTTTCAATCACGAAGATACCGTATGGAGACAGTACAATATGATCAATCTGCACACTCTTACTATTTTCATGTATGTATACATCATTGAAGATAGTATACTCATCGGGCAGGTACATCAAAAGTTTTGAAATACGCTTTTCACCAAATTTTCCTCGTATTTTAGCATAGTTAATACGAAAGAAAACCAATAATGCTGCGACTACAACAAGAAAAGAAATAACAACCAACTCTGTCATAAGTTTTGATACTTAATAATATGTTCCAAAATAGAACATATGTGTGCAAAGTTACAAATTATCTATAAAAGCCTCATCATTGTATTAGCGAATAGATACATATGACTATTGATACACAGCTTACTTTGTTCTGAATTCGTCGAACTCACGTTATTATATGCAGAGTGGTACGCATCGTTACGATGCGTACCACTCGCTTTATTTGGTGTGGTGATGCCTTTGCAAAGGACAGCTTCTCTGGGTGACGCGGCTATCACCGGCAGAGTTTCTTGGGATTCTTTTGCACAAAATCTTTCCATCCCTTGTATGAAGCGGCCGACGACGGTCTGCCCGACTGCAAAAAGTGGCAGTAGGCGGCGGCAAGGGCATCGGTGGCATCCATGAAGCGCGGCAGTTCCTCTTTATGCAGGTTGAGCAGGCGGCGCAACATGTCGGCCACCTGTTGTTTGGAGGCTTGTCCTTGTCCGGTGATGGCCACTTTGATTTTCAGCGGAGCATATTCGTGAATGGGAATGTCGCGACGTATGGCGGCCGCGATGGCCACGCCCTGTGCGCGCCCGAGTTTGAGCATCGATTGCACATTTTTTCCGAAAAACGGAGCTTCAATGGCCAATTCGTCAGGCAGAAACGATTCGATGATACCCGTCACACGTTCGAATATCTTGCCCAACCGCAAGTAAGGGTCAGCCATCTTGCGCATGTCGATGACACCCATTGAAATCATGTGTGCCTTGTTGTTCGTGATGCCAATCACGCCGTAACCCATCACGTTGGTACCCGGGTCGATGCCCAATATCACTCGCTCTGCTTTCTCCATCGTTATCTGTCCATGTAGGGATTGGTGCGCAATTCGTCGCCGATGGTAGTACGTTCGCCGTGGCCGGAGAGGACGGTCGTGTCGTCGGGTAATTGGGCGATATAGCGCAGAGAGTTGATGATTTGAAACATGCTGCCGCCCTCAAAATCGGTACGTCCGATAGAACCTTTGAAAAGCGTGTCGCCGGAAAAGGCGACTTTTTCTTCCTTGCAATAGAAGAACACGCCGCCCGGGGTGTGACCCGGAGTGTGGATAATGGAAAAGACATGCGTGCCGAAGCGGACGACATCGGTCTCTTGCAACGCGCGTCCCACAGGCGGCATCTCATAGTCGAGCCGGATACCCAACAACGCCTCTGCCTGCATGGGCAGTTTTTCCATCAGCGGAAGGTCGGCCTTGTGTACTTCGGGTTGCAAACAGAAAGTTTCGTAGAGAGTGTTGTTTCCGAAATTGTGGTCAATATGGGCGTGGGTGCAGAGCAGATGAACGGGTTTGAGACCGCTGTCGTTGATATATTGCACCACGGCCTGTCGCTCTTCGGGATAGAAAGCGCCGCAATCTATGACTACGCATTCGCGGGTCTCGTCGGCAACCACATAGCAGTTTTCTTGCAGCGGATTGCATACAAAGCGTTGTATATTCAGCATTTTGTTTCGTTTTTATAGGGGGATGTAAACCAGTTGTTTCTCGCGGAACCACGGCTCGCTAAACCATTGTGAGAGCTGATAGGTCTGCACTATACGGCGGAAAGGAGTCGTCTCGCCCTCAAGGTTGCCGCCTTTGAGGCAAAGCAGTCCGTTGGGCAGTGCATTCTTCTGCGTGGAAGAGATATTTTTGCGCACAAGACGCACGAGGTCGGGCAACGGCATCACAGCGCGACTGACCACAAACTCAAACCGTTCGCGTTCCTCCTCTCCCCGCCGTTGCACCGCCTCCACGTTGGTCAGTCCGATGGCAGAAGCTATCTCTGCGGCCACGCGAATCTTCTTTCCCGTGCCGTCGATGAGACGAAAGCGGCTATCGGGAAACAAAATGGCAAGGGGGATGCCCGGAAATCCACCGCCTGTGCCCAAGTCGAGAACAGACGTGCCTGCACGAAACATCACAGCCTTGGCAATGGCCAACGAGTGAAGGATGTGATGCTCGTAGAGGTTGTCGATATCCTTGCGGGAGATGACGTTTATCTTCGCATTCCATTCGGGATACAGACTGCCGAGAGCGGCAAACTGCTCCTGCTGTCGGTCCGTGAGTGTGGGAAAATAGCGCAGTAATACTTCCATTGCCATGTGTCGGGAGATTTAAAAGTCTTTTTTCAGAATCTGTTTCAACTCGTCGTAGTCTATGCTGATGCGAATCTCGCCCTCGGCATGCGGTGCAATCTCATCTTCGCCATAGATAAAGGTGATATCGTCGCTTCCCAAAACGAAATTGTCGGGCGCATACACGTCGCCGTCGGCAAAGACAAACAGCGCTTTCAGTCCGGCGAGGTCTTTCACTTTGAACCGTTCGGCGAGTTTCTTCACGATAAGTTCGTTGAGACTCTTCTCATAGCCCGGGGTGAAGATGTCGCGCAGCGCGAGGATGCGTCCCGTGTTCAGGTCGATGTTTTTCACGAGCGTCTGATCGATACCGTGCGCCCCGAGCGCGAAGTAATAGGCCGACACCACATAAGCGATACAACCCTCGCGCAATTCCTCCACTTTCGTGTCCACGGTATATTCCACGTTGAGCAACTCGCCGCCCCCCTCCTCGCAATAGATTTTGCCGTAATCAGCTTGGTAGTCGGCTACAAACTGTTTCGTAAAAGCGGTCACCATCTGCCGGATATCCGTGTCGGCCTCCACGGGTTTGTAGAGCGTGATGATGCCTGCTTGCAGAAGGGCGCGATTGACGACGTCCGCTCTCTCGCCCACTGCATAGTGGATATTGAGCCGGAGTGTAGCCCGAGGTGCAGAGGCCGTGGCGGACAGCGGAACGACGGTATCTACCACTAAACTATCAAACCGCATGTTGTTCGTTGTTAGGGTCGACTTGCTTTTGCTGCCGCAGCCCGATAAAAAGGCGATTGCCGCAGCGCAGACCATGAGAGCGATTCCTCTTTCCTTCATTTTCCTTGTTGTTTTTTGCTGTGGCTGCAAAGGTACGAAATAAAATGATGCTCTGCGACTTCCCCCCTCTTTTTTATGCACCCGTCCGAAAGTTTTAACCTCCATGACGTTCTCTCATGACAACCATCGGGCAGGCAACGAGCTTTTATCCTATGTATGAGGCTTCTTTTTCCGAGGTGATTTTGCTTTTACGTGCTCTGTGGGAGCCTCGAAACCCCTTTCCCCCGTCTTTTCCTCTTCTCCGCCACCATCGCTCTTCGTTTCTACCGGAAAATCCTCTCCGCCGCCACTGCTTTCGGCAGTTTTTTACTCATTTTCATATAAAAATCTATAGCCAAAAATAGGTAATTTCCTATTTTTCTATCCAAATCTATAGCCGAAGAGAGGTAATTACTCATTTTTCTATCCAAATCTATAGCTAAAGAGAGGTAATTGCTTATTTTTCCATCCGATTTTATAAAGAATGATAGGTAAAATTACTTTTTATCTGCGTCGGCCGCGGCCGACGATAGTTCACGTTAACTTTTATTTGCGTCGGCCACGGCCGACGATAATTTTATTATGTTTTATTTACGTCGGCCGCGGCCGACGATGTTTCTATTAACTTTAATTCACGTCGGCCACGGCCGACGATACTATTTTAAACATTTAACCACCATCGGCCACGGCCGACAATACTATTTTAAACATTTAACCACCATCGGCCACGGCCGACAATACTATTTTAATCATTTAACCACCATCGGCCACAGCCGACAATATTATTTTAAATATTTACCTATCGTCGGCCATAGCGGATAAAAATTTACGGGAATTTTTCCTTATATCCGAGGTGCATGCAGAGTTTTTGAAGATTCTGCGACTTGCATTGGGAGGACATAAGAGTGGCTCTTGCGTTATTTATCTGCTTTTGGTGTATAAACCGAAATAAATGCGTAATTTTGCAACCTGTTATTACATTCCATATCGACAGTGATGAGTAGGAAGAGAATCCAAGCTGCGTTGTTCGACCTCGATGGCGTTGTCTTCGACAGTGAGCCGCAGTACACCGAGTTTTGGGGCAGAGAGTTCCGGCATTATTATCCGGAACAGCCCGGGTTGGAAGAGCAAATCAAGGGGCAGACGCTTGTGCAGCTGTTTGACCGCTATTTCGCGGGCATGGAGGCGGTGCAGGCCGAGATAACCCAACGACTCGACGACTTTGAACGACAGATGCGCTTCGACTACATCCGTGGTCTTCCCGCGTTCGTCGCCTCACTGCGCGAGCATGGTGTGCGTACGGCGGTGGTGACCAGCTCGAATCGCGCGAAGATGGAGAACGTGTACCGGTGTCGTCCCGACATGCGACCGATGTTTGATGCCATCCTCACGGCCGAGGACTTTGCCGAGAGCAAACCCCATCCGGATTGCTACCTCAAAGCGGCGGCACGCATAGGAGCCGAGGTGGCAGGCTGCGTGGTGTTTGAAGACAGCTTCAACGGACTGCGGGCAGGACGCGCGGCAGGCATGTATGTCGTGGGACTCGCTACGACCAACAGCGAGGCCGACATCGCGCAACTCTCGGACTGCGTGGTGAAAGACTTCGCGCAGCTCGATTACAACACCTTATGTGATATAATGAACCGAACATTGACATGACAGGATATTTATCAGACGAGAGAAAGAAAATAACCACCCGCACATTTTTTGAAATGAAACAGCGCGGGGAACGCATCTCGATGCTTACGTCTTACGACTATACCATGGCGGGTATCGTAGACAGTGCGGGCGTGGACTGCATCCTCGTGGGCGATTCCGCCGCCAATGTGATGGCCGGCCACGCTACGACGTTGCCGCAGACGGTAGACGAGATGATTTACCATGCACGGGCTGTGAAACGCGCCGTACGGCATGCACTCGTGATTTGCGACATGCCTTTCGGCAGCTATCAGGTGAGCTGGGAAGACGGACTGCGAAATGCCATCCGCATCATGAAGGAAACGGGTGTGGACGCAGTGAAGATAGAGGGCGGCGAGGCTGTTGTTCCCGTCATTGAAGGCATTATCCGCGCCGGCATCCCCGTGATGGGGCATCTCGGACTGACGCCGCAGAGCATCCATCGCTTCGGCGGCTATGGCGTGCGCGCAAAAGACGAGGAAGAGGCGCGGCGGTTGTTGGCAGATGCACAGGCACTCGACGCTGCGGGTTGCTTCGGCATTACGCTCGAGAAAGTGCCCGCCACGTTGGCCGCTACAGTTACACAGCGCGTTTCGTGCGCTACCATCGGCATCGGTGCCGGAAGCGAAACCGACGGTCAAGTGCTCGTGGTTACCGATATGCTCGGCATGACGCAAGGTTTTCGTCCGAAATTTCTGCGCACTTATGCCGACCTCCACACCGTGGTTACTGATGCTGTGGCGCGATACGTCGCCGACGTGAAGCAAAGCGCATTTCCCACGGCCGACGAGTCGTACTGATGCATCGTCGTCGCTGCACCCTTACCCATTCTTATTTGTTTTGATATGATGATTCAGGATACACACCCCCATGTAAAACTCTGGCACAAGGAGTTTTGGTTGATGGCTTTAGCCAACCTGCTGCTCACGACTTCCGTCTACATGCAGATACCCGTGTTGCTGCAATGGCTCGATGCCGGCCGACATTTCTCTTCCCTGCATACGGCACTCAGTATGGGTGCTTACGGCGTGGGCATCTTTGCTCTCGGAGTGTTCTGTTCGTATCTCGTGCAACGTTATCGCCGCAATCAAGTGTGCATGGTTGCGCTCATCGTGATGGCGGCCTCCATGACCGGTATTTATCTCATCAACGGGCAGCAGACGGGCAGCTACGGTCTTGTGGTTGTCCTCCGCTTCATCACCGGCGCCACGTTCGGGCTGGCACAGATGGTATTGTCGAGCACCCTTATCATCGACACGTGCAGCTCGTGTCACCGCACCGAGGCCAACGTCGCTTCCACACGCTTCAACCGGTTCGCAGTGGCTTTAGGACCGATGGCAGCCCTGTTGATTGAGGCACATTTCGGTCTGCATGCCGTGTTCGGTGTGTCGGTGTGTGCCGTGTTGGTGTCCATGCTTTTTATCTCGCTCATCCGCTATCCCTTCAAAGCCCCTGAAGAAACACTGCGCGTGGTGTCGCTCGACCGTTTCTTTCTGCCCTCCGGCGCGTGCTTGTTTCTCAATCTGATGCTCGTTACCACGGCGCTCGGCCTGCTGATGACGCTTTCGTTCGACGCATGGTTCTATGGTGTGATGTTGGCCGGTTTCCTGCTGGCCATCGTGGTGCGCAAGATTGTCTTCGCAAATGCCGAACTGCAGAGCGAAACGGTAACGGGATTGTTGCTCTTCGGCACAGCCCTGCTTCTGATTCTCACCCGCCCGCTTCCGATGATACACGTCATCGCACCCTTGTTCGTGGGATTAGGATTAGCACTGATAGGTGCGCGGTTTCTCTTGTTTTTCATCAAGCTGAGTAAACACTGTCAACGCGGCACTTCCCAAAGCACATTCTTTCTGACCTGGGAGTCGGGCGTATCGCTGGGCATCTTTCTCGGTATCGCCCTCCTTTCCCACCACCGCGCCACGCTCTTGTATGTCGCTATTTTGCTCGTCGCCTTCGCCCTGCTTATGTATGTGGGCTTCACCCATCGCTGGTACATGCAACATAAGAACCGCGAATGATGGCTCGCATGCTTGCAGATTAGCCGATAACACACAAAAACAAGTGGCGCACATCCATGTGATGCGTGCCACTCTTATCAGTTTTTGTTGAAGCCTCGCGTCTTTGCTTAGCTTCATTATTATATCGATGCCGTTTTCTTCATATAAGGCAATCCTCCTTATTTTGCAATCTCTGCCGACGATGGATTCCCGTCCTTGCCGCAATCTTCCAACAGTTTGATGGCATCCACATATTGTGCGATTCCCTCGGCCACATCCTTCGCCGCTTTCATCGCCAGCACCACCGTTTGCGGCCTGTGCACCACGTCTCCGCCAGCAAACACCCCTTTGCGCGTGGTCATGCCGTAGGGGCGCTCGTTGATTTTCACATATCCTTTCTCATCCACCTCGATACCCGACGTCGTAGACACGATGCGGTCGGCGGGCTTTGAACCGATAGCAAGAAACACGCGGTCGAAAGCCACCGTCGTTTCTCCCTTGGGCGTGTTGAGGTGCAACGCCGTGAGCCGATTCTTCTCATCGCCCACAAACTCGATGGCTGTCGACTGCCACATAAACTTCACCCCCTCGTCCACAGCCTCGCGATACTCGCTCTCAATAGCCGGCATATCCTCCTGCCTCCGCCGATACACCACCGTCACATCACCGCCGAGACGTATCGCCGTGCGCGCCGTATCCATCGCCACATTGCCGCCGCCGATAACCGCCACGCGCTCGCCTTTCTTCACAGGCACCAACCGCCGCCCGATAGCCCCCGACGTATAGCTGCTCACGCAATGCAGCAGGTATGTGCCCTGACTCACGCCCCGCAGATGCGCACCGGGCGTGTCGTTCATATCTTGCGGAACAGCCGTACCTGTGCCGATGAAAATGGCATCGAAACCATCCGCAAACAAACGGTCTACCGTCAGACCGCCGGGGCCTACAACCGTGTTAAGCCGGAAGTTCACGCCCAACGCCTCAATCTTCGCAATCTCTTTCCGCACGATGCTCTTCGGCAACCGATACTCCGGAATGCCGAACATCAGCACCCCGCCGGCCTCGGGTTGCGCCTCGAAGATAGTCACGTTAAACCCCGCACGAGCCAAATCGCCCGCCACCGTCAGTCCCGCAGGCCCCGAACCGATAACGGCAATCTTCCCCCGCGTCTTCTGCGGCAGCCGTTCGCGCGTCAGCTGCATGTCGGAATCGAAATCCGCCACAAAGCACTCCAACTTCCCGATTTGTATCGGATTCCCTTTCTTCTCGAGGATGCAATGCCCCTGACACTGTCGCTCGTGGGGGCACACCCGCCCGCAGATGGCCGGCAGATTGCTCTTCTGGTTGAGAATGCTCATCGCCGTACCCATATTGCCCATCGACAGCTGATGGATAAAGTCCGGAATATCGTTGCTGATAGGGCAGCCCGTCACGCAAGTCGGCTTCTTACATTGCAAACATCGTTTAGCCTCTTCGATGGCCTCGGCCGTCGTAAAACGTTCGTGTACAACGTGAAAAAAAGGATTTTCTGCACTCATGTGAATCTTGTTCTTTGGGACATTGTCCCCGTGATTTTCGCGTACAAAAATAATGATTATCGGCGACACCCCGCCTCTTTCCTTTGTGTTTCAACAAACATTAACTACCACCGCGCCCCTCCGTCCGCCGCGCCCTCACCTTTTCCCGCCCACGGATACCGATTGCTGACAACTTCTTCGTATCTTTGCACCCAAATGCAACGAAAATAATGAAGCACGACAGAGCAAACACCCCCGTAGCCTACATCTCCACTTATTTTTCGCCGCTCGGAGCCATGACGCTTGCCAGCGACGGCCACGCTATCACAGGATTATGGTTCGATGGCCAGAAATATTTCGCGCGAACGCTCCCCGAACGTCATGCGGTGCGCGCGCTGCCTGTTCTCGAGGAGGCTCACGCATGGCTCGACTTGTATTTCTCTGGGAAGCAACCTGATTTCATGCCGAGGTTGATGCCCACGGGTTCGCCATTTACTCAAACCGTATGGCGATTGCTTTCCACCATACCCTACGGCCATGTTGTGACCTACAAAGCCCTCGCACAGCAGGTTGCTCGTCTGCTCAAAGTTCCTCATAGCTCGGCGCAAGCCATTGGCGGCGCAGTCGGACGCAATCCCATCTCTCTGCTCATCCCTTGCCATCGGGTCGTAGGCACAAACGGGAGCCTCACAGGCTATGCGGGAGGCCTTCAACGCAAATGGAGGCTCCTGCAAGGAGAAGGCGTAGACATGTCATCACTTTTCATCCCGCAGACAACGGATGCGTCTCCATCGCGCACACTCAATGATACCCCACAATTATCCCGACAACTCCTCTAAACTGCATTTAGCTCCATGCAATCATGACGACAACCATCACTTTTCAAATGAAACAGCTCCCGATACTTCTTTTTCTTGCTCTCACCCTATTGTACTCCTCGTGCCGCAAATCGCCCGATGAGCAGGCCGCCCCGTTAATGCAAACCATTGAAACGCACTATACTGCCAAGCAATACGACCAAGTATTAGCAGGTATCGACAGCTTACGCAAACAGTTTCCCTTAGCCATACAGACCCGCAAAAAGGCACTCCGACTGTATCAGACCACAGAACTGATACTTGCGCAGACAGACTTGGCCGCCACAGACTCGGCGTTGCAGCAAACGGAGGCAGCTGTGAGACGCTTAGAGCAGGAAGTAAACCGTTTGCGCACAGTCGGAATGGCCTCGCCACACATACTGCGCCTACTGACAACAACTCGCATCTGCCGCGACTCGCTGCAAACGCGTTTCGATATACAGTGCGCTAAAATTAAGTACATACACAAGCGTCAGAAAGAAAAGCTATGATGCTTTACTTACACTTTCTTTTTACTTTTATTTATACTTTTTGGTTTTGAGTAGCTGCCCTGCGATAGGGCGGCTACTCTTTTTATTTTTTACTACCAATCCATACCATTGTTGATAGCTATAAGTAATTTTAAGGCGTTGCCCACTCTATGGTTAATACCTATAAATAACTTTTACTTAAAAATCATGCTGTGATTTTTAGCTAAAACCATCTTTTAGTAGTAATTCATCCTATGGTTGTGACTTAAAAATAACTTTTAGCTGTAAATCATCCAATATTTAACTATCTAAACTTACTAATGACTCACACCATGAATCATGCAGACAACTTCATGATAATAATAGTAGCTGCAAGACCTATTTCTTATAGGTAAAAGGAAAAATAAAGAGCGGGCTTGCCTTTCGGAAGGAGGCAAACCCGCTCGGGATATAAATAAGAAATGAAATCAGGCAGCAAAATAGACCATAAGCCCACCGACAACGATATAGAGGAGTGCGTAAGGAATAGCAGACTTAAGAATCTCGCCATCTTTACCTTGCATATCGCACGAAGCTGTGGCAATAGCGATGCTTTGAGGAGATATCATCTTTCCGCCTGTGGCTCCGGTGGTGTTGGCAGCAACTAACCAATTCGGATCTGCGTAGCCGAGCTGGTGTGCAACGTTCGCTTGCAGCTTGGCAAAGAGAATATTAGAAGAAGTATCGCTTCCGGTAACAAAAGTACCGATGGCACCGATGAGGGGAGCAACTAACGGATAATAATCTCCGGTAATGAGAACCAATCCTTTTGCTATTTCCACAATCATACCCGAATAACTCATGACGGAAGCCATGGCAACGAGGCTGATGATGGTAATCATGGTCTTTTTGAGATTCACGGTAGTTTTCGCTAAGATGACAAAGAGTCTGCGCAGAGAGAGGCGCTGTGTGAGCCCGCCGGCAATGGTGCCGAGGAAGAGCATTAGTCCTCCGTTACCTATCCAAGCGAATGAGAAGAACTTTCCATCGGGATAGATAGGCAAGGCAATCTTTGTGACGAGATGTGTTTTGAGAAAAGCATTGATGTCGGGGAAGAGGGGACCGGATAAAAGTATAAAGACAAGGATAAACCCGTAGACGCTCCATGCTCTAAGGCTCTGTGAGATGGTAAACGAAGACTTGTCGGCAGTCTCTTTCTTGCGCGTAAAGAGTTTCGCATAGATGAGAATAGCTATGATGGCCGCGATACTCCCAATAATGGCCGGGGTCTCTGCTCCGAGGAAGTGAGCTACGAAATATTGTACAACGACAGAAATGCCGCCCACCCAGAGAGAGAGGAAAATATTCTTGACGATAGCTCCCTTGCTGTGGTTAGTGATGGTGAGAATAATGAAGGGAAGTATGAAGAACAAGAGGGAGAGTTGGAGAATACATTTGGAAGCTACCTCGCTGATGAGGGCGGGGTCGGCCGAGCCGGTAGCAGCTATTTCATTGCAGAGAGTGATAACGGGCACGCCGACGGCTCCAAATCCTGTGGCGACTGTGTTGGCAATGAGTGCGACAAGTGCGCTGAACATCGGTTTATAGCCGAGCGAGATAAGGATGGCAGCCGGTATGGCCACGGCTGTACCGAAGCCGGCCATGCCTTCGAGTAGTCCGCCAAATCCCCATACGAGCATGAGTACGGTGATGCCGTCGTCGTCGGAAAGGGAGGTAAATTGAGCTTTGATGACCTCTATTTCCTTGCTTTCAACGAGTACATTGTAGCTGAAGATAGCCATGAGGATGATGATTAAGATGGGGAAAACGGCTTTTAACGTGCCTTCGACAAAAGCCCATCCCACGCCTATGGTGTTGAAGCCCTCGGGTGTAAATTGCATGGCGGGCGCCACGATGGCTGCGAGTGCAATGGTGACAATGAGCGTAAGGAATGCGCTTTTGTGGCCTGCCATCTTGAATCCGAGCATCAAAATAAAGAGGAGCAAGATGGGGATAATTGAAATGATTGCTGTCATAAAGTTTATAATTTGGTGAATAATGTGCGTAAAGGTAAGAAAATTTTCCCGTTATGCAAACTTTCGGTCGGGAATATTCGGATTATGGGTTTTATTGTATAACTTCGCGTGAATGAATTAATTTTTTTTTGATATGAAGAATATGGTATTGAGCCCTTTTCGACAGACGGTTGTCGGGGTGCAGTTTCTGTTTGTGGCCTTCGGCGCAACGGTGTTGGTTCCTCTGTTGGTGGGTATGGACCCTTCGACGGCGCTTTTCACAGCCGGTTTGGGCACGTTTTTGTTTCATCTTGTGACGCGCGGGCAGGTTCCTGTGTTCTTGGGTTCGAGCTTTGCGTTTATCGCGCCCATTCTTGCGGCCAGCCATGAGTGGGGGTTGTCGGGTGCAATTGCGGGACTGTCGGGTGTATCGGTGGTTTACTTCGGCATGAGTGCATTGGTGAGATGGCGCGGTCGTCAGTTGTTGGACGTGTTGTTTCCGCCGGTAGTCATCGGTCCGGTTATCATTCTTATCGGTCTTTCGCTGTCGGGCAGTGCGGTTAAGATGGCTTCGACGGGCTGGGGATTGGCGTTTGTTTCGTTGGCAACGGCAATTGCGGTGCTTACCTTTGCGCGGGGATTGCTGAAGTTGGTGCCTGTGGTGTGCGGCATTGTGGCGGGCTATGTGGTGGCGTTATGCACGGGCAATATCGACTTTGCACCTGTTGCGGCAGCTCCTTGGTTTGCTTGGCCGGCATCGTTGGCGCATTTCGCGTGGCCTCATTTTGCCTGGGAACCTTTCATTTACATGATTCCTGTGGCGATTGCGCCGGTCATTGAACATATCGGCGATATTTATGTGGTCGGTGCTGTGGCGGGCAAAGATTTTGTGAAGAAGCCGGGACTTCACAGGACGCTTTTCGGCGATGGGCTGGCCTGTCTGGCCGCTTGCTTGTTGGGCGGACCTCCGGTGACGACGTATTCGGAAGTGACCGGCGCCATGTCTATCACGAAGATTACGTCTCCGGCTGTGATTCGGATAGCCGCCGGTACGGCACTCGTTTTCTCTGTTATCGGAAAGTTGAGCGCTTTGTTGCAATCTATCCCGCAAGCCGTGCTGGGCGGTATCATGTTGTTGCTCTTCGGTACGATAGCGAGTGTGGGATTGCAAAACCTCGTCCACCATCAGGTAAAGTTGGGTGAGACGCGCAATGTCATCATTATTTCCGTTACCTTGACGATGGGTATCGGCGGTGCTGTGCTCTCATGGGGCAGCTTTTCTATCAGCGGGATAGGACTTTCGGCGGTTATTGGCGTGATATTGAATCTCGTATTGCCCCATAAGAAATGAGTTGTCTTTCGCTTCGCCAAAGAGAACGAAAAAAGGATGCATCCCGATAAAGAGGTGCATCCTTTTTGTGAGTAGAGGTCAGAGACCTCGCGGCGGTTACCGAATCATGAACTTACGGGTGGCAACGCCCTTGTTGGTCGTGACGCGAAGAATGTATGTGCCGTTGGCAAGGGGCAGAGACATGGTTTCCGCGATGGCCTTGGATGTCATGACGCGTTGTCCGTCGAGGCTGAATATCTCGATACCGTTCACGTTGTTGCTGTCGTTCGATGTCTTGATGGTCAGAGTTCTGCCGTCGGGAGAGAATGTGATATCCACATCGGCAGCATGGTTTACGGTTGTTTCAATACCCGTTGTATTGCCTATGGTCACCACTTTGTAGTAGTTGTCGTAGTTTCCTGCCGGCTCAGACATTTTGGCATTGATTTTCGTATTCATGTACAAGAGGTATTCGCCGTTGTCGATTGTAGGCGTGTAATTGAAGTTGAAAGTCGCGGTTTCGCCGGCGCTCAGTGTGAGAACAGCCTTTGAGAAAATGACTTCTCCTTCGTTGGTGAGGTCGTTTTGCAGGTAGATAACGAAGCTGCGTTGCACGTCTTTGAGAGCTTTCACCGTTACCTTACCCGATGCGGTCTTTCCTTTCTCCATTTGGGCGGGTAGCTCGAAAGATTCGCAGGATAGTGCAAGGTCGGGATTGGGCTGCACGTCTATGATGCAATCTTCGACATCTCTTTCTGCTTTCTCCCATTTATTATCGACGAGATAGTATGTTTCCATGCGATATTCGCCCGGGTCTACGCACAGTTTCTTGGCGAATGCTTTCTCTACGAGTTCCTGCCTACCCAGGTATTTCTCAAAGATGAAGATATTGTAGTTCTTGCTCTCGTCGTTGGTCTTTACGAGTTTGGTCAGCACTTTTGTTCTTCCTGTCGTTCCGTAGTTGCGCACGGATTGCACTCCATATAAGTAGTCGCCCTGTTTGATGTCTTGCGTGTAGGTGTTGTAATTCAGCCAATAGTATTGGGCCGCTTGTCTGATGATGGGGTGTGTTGCCTCTTCTTTCACCTCGAGGATGGTCTTTCCGTCGGGTGCATCTTTGAACGGATGGTTTGCATACTTTTCTTCAAAGGCCGTCACTTCATATTTCCCCGGCTTCATTGTCAAGGGAAGGTCGGCAATCAGCTCAACTGTTTTCTCGGCTTTGTCGTAGACCAAGTGCTTTACCTTCGTGGGTTCGTTCAGAACAAAGCTTCTATTGGAACCATCCGTCATCGTGAAGCGAAGTGCGATACGCTGGAGATAGAAGTCGGGACTGTTATTTTTCAGTTTTAAAACGAAATGTCCGGAGCCTTTTGCATGCATATCTCCCAAAGTTGTAATCTTCTCCATCAATTCTGCATCGGGCACGGGTTTGTGGAGGGTCGCCGTCATGACGCCGCTTTCCACCTTAGCATCCATAAAGCTGTTCATAGTCTTCGAGAACCGAAGAATTGTCCAGTTGGATACACCGTTTTCCTTAAATGCGAAGCACAGACGATAGTCTCCGTCGGGTACTTCGGTTACGTTTTTCGATATGGAACTCATTGTGACGTATTCTCCACCTACCACATAGTTGGTTGTGGGGTCAGCTCCGCTGATATTGAGGGATTTGGTTTGCAACACTTTCACTACGTTGTCGTCTTTCACAAGTACGGCGGCTGCAGTGCCGCGGAAAGGCTCCGAATCGTGATTGGCAAAATAGGTTGTTATGGTATATGAGCCTCCATAGGAATAGGTGCCCAAAGATGATGCACCGTAGATAGGCCATTCTTTCTCTTTCTGTGTACCGGTGGGCGGTTGTATACCGATAACCATTTCTTGCCCGATATTGTATCCTCCACCGTTAGCTCCGATACCGAGTTCGTCGGGGTTGAGGGCATTAACCATGAAATAGCCGTTGCTTTGTCCGCCCCATCCCCAATTGATGTGCAGATAGTCGTTAGTGTCGTATCCATCGCATACGAAAGCGTGTCCGCCGCCGCCGTCTTCATTGGAAGCGCTGTAGTATATAGGCCGGTGGGCATTCAGCTCGTCTTTTATCATTTTCATCCATTCTGCGGATGAGAAGTTGTTGCGCTGCTTGAAAGCAGCACCCTTGTCGTAGTCGAAATATTTGATAAGAGCACCTGTTACCATCTGGGAATAGGCGCCACTACCATCTTCCTCATAGCTCATGTCTACGGAAACACCCAGATGGAAGCAGAGTGTGCCGACGGCATTGTTCTGTGCTGTATTCGCATTATCCGGATACATACGGGCAGGCATTCTGTCCCATGCATATGTGGTGTTACCGAAATCGGCCTCCAGTTTGCCCACATTCGATATATAGCTCTTAGTCCCCTTACCTTTGGTAGGATAAGAATAGAATCTCATAATCTGCGCCATGGCTGTTGCCACGCATCCTACATAATAGTTTACGGTCTGACCTTGCTTATTCTGATAGGTGGGACATTTGCTGTTATACGGAGCGTTTTGATTCCATTCGATGCTGCCCAAAAGCGGTGCAATAACAGGTGTACCCTTTGACATAGCAGATTGTCGGCCATTGACTTTAGCTCCATCACCTGCTACATCGACCAAGTGGGCATAGAGTTTCATCATAGCTACCACGTTGGCGGGAGCATTCTCCAAATCGAACGAGCCTTTGTCCGCATAGCCGAAAATGTTGGCTACAGCATCGTCGCCCGATACGATGACAAAGCCCTTATCTCCCTCTACGTTGTACACATAGAAAGGGGCGTACTCATCAGAGGTTGTTGTGGCCGCTTTGAACTTTGGAGGCATAGCTTGGAAGCGCGTTTTCACGTCTCCCTGCCGGGTACTTTGTAAGAATGCTGCTGCTATCTGTTGAGCTTCTGCCTGCTTCACCTTGCGGGCAAAGGCCGGATTGATAAGCAGCAACAAAAGCAGCAAAAGAGGTAGAATCCTTTTCATTGTTGTGATTGTTTTTTAATATTAGGTTATTGTATGTGTATTGTTTGTTTCTTCATAGAGAGAGTCTTCATTGTGTATGAAAGCTTGCAAATATACTATTTTCGCCGATAGTTCACAATTTTTCTCGATATTTTCTCTTATGCGATACGCCATTTTAATATCTTTTAATATGAGGTAGAATGGATGAAAATGATAGGTCGATAGGCTAATAGCGTGAATTTGCTTTGTGCAAAGTTAGTAAAAAAAGGTGTAAGATGTGTAGTGCGAGGAAAGTTTCATGCCCCTTTTTCTTGATAATTTTCTGTCTTTGTCCTGGTTGTGTTGTTTATGGATTGTTTTTTGTTTTGTTTTTGTGGTGCTTTTTTCGTATTTGCTGTTCTGGTGTTTATGATTGTCGGTTTTCTGGGTTGTAAAGTTGGGATTGACAAGTCGGTGTTT
>NZ_GL397214.1:1155943-1196389 GCF_000146675.1 Hoylesella marshii DSM 16973 = JCM 13450 | reverse complement strand
TTGGATAAGTCATTATCCACGTTTGTATAAGTCATTATCCACGTTTGGAGAGTTTGTTATCCACGTTTGGAGAGTTTGTTATCCACGTTTGGAGAGTTTATTATCCACGTTTGGATAAATAGGGGTATCAAATGAAAATAAAAGGGGAGTTTATGGGGCAAATTTCCTTTTTTTATTAATTTTGCGAGGGAGCTATCAACGATGTCTTGCTGATTGACAGACGAGCGGATGGCAATCCAAGCAAATACTAACCTAAAGTTTTACTAAACCAATGATTCACATGATGAAAAGACGTTTTACTCTATGGGGCATGGCTTTGGCCGTCCTTTTTGCTGTGCCTGCTGCTTCAATGGCTGCACAGACCGATGTTTACCTGTATGGGCATCTCACTTCTTCTCAGAAAAGCGGACAGGTGTATGGCATCTTCCGGTTCACTTCTCAGGCTTCGGACACATCTATAGACGACGTGAAGGAGCTGAAAACAACGCCCAATGCGGGAGGTGTGAAAGTACGCAACCGCTACTATTGCTTCAATATTGACAATTCGAGCGGTTACGGAAACGACTATTATATGTTTATCTATGATGTCGACGACAATTTCAATCTGATTACCCGCACGACGGTTCCGGCATCGTTTGTGGCAGAATCGCAAGTATTGGCCTACGATCCCACCACCCAAAAGGTGTACACGGCCTATGTAGATGGCTATGCAGGCAATGTGTTGGCTACGCTCGACCTGTCTCGTAGAACCAAAGAAAGGGTGGGGTTGCTGGATCATACGAAGTTTTTGGCCATGGCATTTAATAAAGAAGGTCGTCTGTTTGGTATCACGAATATGGGTGCACTCTACGAGATAGATAAGACCAACGCCAACTTACGTTATATCGGCTCTACGGGTGTATCGCCCGCTGATTATCAGCAGTCGGCGACGTTCTCTGACTACGATGCCACGACACTCTATTGGGCGGCGACCACCAACAACACCGGCGACCTTTACAGCGTGGATGTGACCAATGCGCAGGCTACACTCATCAAGACCTTTCCCCACGAGGAAGAGTTTGCGGCCTTGTGGGCAGACACCAAAGTGATAGCTGCTGGTGCACCGGCAGCCGCCACCGATCTCATCGCCTCTTTCCCACAAGGAGCTTTGAAAGGTACAGTCAGCTTCAAGGCACCCGACACTACGCATAGCGGTGCAACGCTTTCGGGCACACTCCAATATACCTTGTTCATTGACGATATGGCCGCTGCACATGGAACGGTGGAGGCGGGACAATCAACCTCCTGCGCAGTTACGGTATCAACCACAGGCCTACACGACGTGCATATCGTGCTGAGCAATGACAAAGGCGAGGGAGACAGAGCCACGCTGCGCAACATCTACATCGGCAAGGATACGCCGAGCGGTGTAGAGAGTGTTGTTCTCGACAAAGGGACTGCGCCCGACGAACTCGTGCTGACATGGGATGCGCCCTCTAAAGGTGTTCATGGCGGTTATGTAGACCTCGCAGCCGTGAAGTATATCGTTAAGCGGATGCCCGACGACGTGGTTGTTTCCACTCATGCGACCTCTCCTTTCCGAGACACTTTCCGTCCCGATGTTCCCACGATGTGTTTCTATGATGTGACGCCTTACATTGATGAAGAAAGCAAAGGGCTGCCCATGTCGTCAAACAAACTTCTTGTAGGCAAACCCTTTGAAGTGCCGTATGCCGAGGACTTCTCTACCAATCAGCGCGTGCTCTGCTACGCTATAGAAGATGCCAACGCTGATGGCACTACATGGGAATACCTCTATGAATATGGCTATATGCGCATCTCTTCTGGCGACAAGGAGAAAGACGATTGGCTGTTTACGCCTTTCATTGCTGTGAAGAAGGATAAGACTTACAAACTGTCATTCGATGTGCGCAGCATTGCTGTTGAGACAATCGAAGTGAAATACGGCATACATCCGATGGCATCGGCCATGACGGAGGCTTTGCTGCCCGTGACATCGGTCGATACCGACTATGATTGGAAACGTTTGGAACAGACTTTCACGGCAACATCCGATGCCCCTCTCTTCATCGGGTTCCATGCCTGCAACACCGACGTTGCCGCCGGCCATTCGCTCTACATCGACAATGTCAAGGTTGAGGAGGTTGCGTCTACCGGCATGGAATACGCGAAGAAATCTCAAAACTACCGTGTGGAAAACGGCCAACTCACAGTAACGGGCACCCACGCCATAGATACTCGCATCTATCGTGCTGACGGCACCATGCTGTTCTCGGGCATTCTGTGCCCGGGCAACGTACTTTCCTTGCCTCGCGGTCTTGTGATTGTACGTGTAGCCGACGAAGTTGCGAAGCTCATTGTCGAGTAACAATACCTTGTCCTTGACCTTGTTGTATTTTTTTTACCCAAAGCGTTGTCTTGGGGTGACATCTTTCACGGCTACAGCACTTGCTTTGCTTACATCGGCAATGCGATTCGCGCCGAGAAAGTTTACCGACCTTTCCCTGTACAAACGCCATTTGTACGCGAGTTCGGGATAAGAGATTCTTATCTAATCGCCCCAAAGAGGCTTACAGTCCGATAACCTATCCCAAACTCGTGTATGAAAATCGAATCCCAAGTTGGGACGACGCAAAACACGTGTGAAAAACGAAATCCGAGAGTCGGACAGCGCAAAACACTCGTGAAAAACCAAATCCGAGAGTCGGACGGCGCAAAACACGCGTGAAAAACCAAATCCGAGAGTCGGACAGCGCAAAACACGCGTGAAAAATCGAATCCCAAGTTGGGATTGGACAGAACGCCCATTCTTCGACAACTTTTAATGCTTTGCGCAATACTGCGATACGGATGAATACGGGCGTAATGGACATTACGCCTCACTTTACAATCTTCTGCATAGCGGTCTTGTTGCCGTAGGTTGCCTTTATGACATAGATTCCGGCAGGCAGGTGACGCAGCGAGATAGTCGATGCGGGATGGAGCAACGACAGAACACTTTCGCCATTGATGCCGTAAATCTGCACAGCATCAACCGAACCACGAAGCGTCAGGGTCTCACCGTCGAAACTCATCTCCTGCGCAGTTGAAGAAGCCGATGCCGATTCAATGCCCGTGGCTGCCACATCGTAAGAAAGCAAGGGACAGAGCGCCATCGACAAAGGGTCGTCGGTATTGCGGAACCAAGTATAAGTACCGGTAGGTTGGTGATTCTCGTCTTCGTCTGCCAACAGGTGGAAAGCCGTGCAAAGTTCGCCCTCGTTACGTCTGTGACAGAGGATAGCAATATCATCGGCACTCGACCCGCTGGTGTTGTTAGGCATACCGTCCACGGTGATAAAGAACTCGCCACTGACCTTGACCGGCGAGGCAAAAGTAAATGAAGTGGGTTTGAGGTCGCCTGCAACGAACACAAGCTGCGAGGCTTTCAGCGAAGCCGATGCCAGCGAAGTGCCGGGCATCCCTTTCCCGTCGGGTGTCTTCACAGATACGGTAATCATGGCATCAGGACTAACGGTGGTAACGGATGCGAAGTAAATATCCACGCTCTTGATTTCAGCTGCCGCCAGAGGAGCCTTGAAATACTCTGCAAACTCTTTCATTCCGAGCCAATTGCTACCTGCATAGTTACCATACCATCCCATGGATAGCTTTACGAGCTTATCGTTTTCCTCGGGTTTGATATTCCAAACATACTGCTCGCCGCCGGCTTGTATAGCATTTTGGAGTATATCTTGGTCAGTGCCTGTGTCATTGGTGGTGCGTAGCCCCACACTGTAGACACCTTTGCGGAGGTAGGTTACCACAGGATTGCGGTCGGTACTGCGCGTAATATCGGTACCGGTAAACGTCCAAATCCATTCCGAAGGCCGGCCGTCAGAGAGGTCTTTGAACCTTACGGGCACGTTTAATGGTACAAAGCAGGCGGTGAAAGGCGATAAGTAAGCCTCTTCGGGCACACCGATGAGGGCTTTGGGTGCCACACCCGTCACACGGACATACGCATCGCGGGTAAGCGTCTGGCTACCATTGGCATCGGCCACCGTCAGCGTAACGGGATAAGAACCGGCTCGTGCATAGGTAACTTCGGGATTCTTTTCAGAAGAAGTGGCCGGTGTACCGCCGGGGAAAGTCCATGTATAGGTGGTAATTGCCCCCTCAGATGTATTGACGAAATGTACTTTCTGCTCCGTGTTGATAGAGACATAGGCATCTGCAGAGTTGTCTAACTGCATGAGCCGGAAGCCATCGATGAGCACATCTTCGCCACCCTGCCCTTTATAATTGAAAGAGAACTGCACTTTCTTTCCCGCATAGGCGGAGAGGTCAAGGCGGAATTTGATCCAATTCGGCCCTGTATATCCCTGTTCCTGTGCCCACCGGAAAGCGTCGAGAAGTAGCGTGGTCGTTCCAGCCTCCACGTCTTTTACACTCAAAGTCCATCGGGCGAAAACGAGCAGACCGCCACTGAAGCAGCTATAGAACTCGCACTGACTATTGGGCTCCACAGTGATTTCGGGCGAGGTAGCCGTTTCGTTCTGCATGCTCTCGGCATATGGGATACCCAATGAGTATTGACTCGCTTCATCTATTGAGGAGAAAGGCTTCATGCCTTTTACCCGCGGTTGTTGCCAGAGGCTCCATGTAGCACTTGCATTGGTGCGTTGGTAAGTCCATGTGGCAGCCTCCTCTTGGCTGTCCCAGCCCATCTTGTAGTAGGTTTTCATGGCCTCTTGCGCATAGAAATTCGCCTTCAGGGTTTGTCCGTACACGGAAACGGTACAGAAAACAAATAATAAGAGTAACGTTCTTTTCATGGGTGTTGGTATTAAAGAGTGAAACATAGATAGGGGCAAATATAGTGAAAAAGATTGAAAGTGCGGCATTTTTTCAGTAACTTTGCGGGTAACTCTATATGAAACAACTATGCTGAAAGAAGGATTAAAACATGTAAGCCGGCTCACAGTGAGCAATGCGCAGTCAGCCATTGCGCAAGGGTCGGGCGATTTGCCGGTATTAGCAACACCTGCCATGCTGGCCTTGATGGAGAATGCAGCCATGTTAGCCGTAGCCGACAGTCTGCCGGAAGGCACAACGACTGTGGGCGGACAGATAGCATCTTCTCATCTGAGCCCCACAGCTATCGGGGCTATAGTGGAGGCCGAAGCCGTATTGGAAAAGGTGGATGGAAAGAAACTGCACTTCCGCATCACGGTCAGACAAGGTGATAAACTCATCGGCGAGGGCACACATCTGCGGTTCATCGTAGACCGAGAGCGATTTCTTAGCCGCTTGTAACTGCCCGTAACACAAAAGACCGTCGGTAAAAGAGGCTTCTTCTCTCACCGGCGGTTTCTATCTCTTGCCCTTTTGGCACGGGACGATTCTATTTCTTTTTCGGTATTCTGCGTGCCCATCCCTCCTCCGAAAAGTCGGGTATCTCACCTTTTACCTCCACTTTGTTCTTTACAAAGAACTGTCTCCAATCGCCTGTTTCCCCTTTCGCTCTGCGAGTTTTCGGCTTTCGGCTTTTGTCTTCGGGCAGTTGATGACTGTGCCGATCACCCTTGTTTCCTCCTCGGTCAGCATCATTGCAACGCACAGTGCGCCGCTTATACTGCACACCATTCAAAGCCTTCATCACGCGGTCGGCATCTTCCGATGGCACTTCTATATAAGAATACTTGCTCAATAGGTCAATATGTCCCACTTCCTGCCGACCGTGCACATGACGATTGATAAACTGCATCACCTCGCCCGGGTAGAAACCGTCGGCTTTTCCCAAATTGATAAACAACCGAGTAAAGCCTTCTTCGGCTTTGTAGCTGCGGTTTCCGCCTTTCCGTTGCCGTTCTTTGCGTTCGCTAAGCCGTTCTTTCTGTGTCGTAGGACGTTCAATAACAGGAGCATCTGCATAATAGGCAAGGAACTTACCGAACTCCATGCTGACTATTTTCTTGATAATGTCTTCCTTGTCTATGTATTCGAAGTGGCGGTCAATTTCGGTCATGAAGGGTGCAATTTCCTCTTCTAAGACATCCGTTTTCAATATCTCGTCCATCACCTTGTACAGTTGCTTGCTGCATATCTCCTTGGCAGTGGGTATGGTTCCCTCATCAAACTTCTTTCCGATTATCTTCTCTATCGCTCGCATCTTAGAGCGTTCGCGAGTGTGAATGATGGCGATAGAGGTGCCTTTCTTACCTGCTCTGCCTGTTCTGCCGCTGCGATGTGTGTAGCTTTCCACATCGTCGGGTAAGCCGTAGTTAATGACATGTGTCAAATCATCTACATCCAAGCCTCGCGCTGCTACATCCGTAGCCACGAGAAACTGAGTCATATGCTGACGGAACTTCTGCATTGTGAGGTCGCGTTGCGGCTGACTGAGGTCTCCGTGCAGAGGTTCGGCATTATAGCCGTCGTGTATCAGCTTATCGGCTACTTCCTGAGTTTCGCGCTTTGTGCGACAGAAAATGATGGCAAATATATGCGGGTAGTAGTCTACGATGCGTTTGAGAGCTAAATATTTGTCTTTCGCATTCACCATATAGTAGATATGGTTCACGTTTTCCGCTCCCTCATTGCGGCTTCCCACCACAATCTCCTTGTGGTCGTGCAGATAGTTTCGCGCTATTTTCTCAATCTCCCGGCTCATCGTCGCCGAGAAGAGGAGCGTATTTCTGTCGGCAGGTATTCCCTCGAATATCTCGTTGATGCTGTCGGAAAAGCCCATGTTGAGCATTTCATCGGCCTCATCGAGCACCACATTCGATACGTTTTCGAGTTTAGCAACGCCACGGTGCATCAAATCAATGAGACGCCCCGGTGTGGCCACGATAATCTGCACGCCATGCCGCAACGAACGAATCTGCGTTTCGATAGACGCTCCGCCATAGACGGGCACCACATGCAGGCCATTGATATACTTGCTGAAAGCCGTTAAGTCATCGGCTATTTGCAAACAAAGTTCGCGTGTAGGTGAGAGCACCAGTGCTTGTGTGGTCTTGCTCTCCGTATCAATTTTCTGTATCAAAGGCAAACCGTAGGCGGCTGTTTTGCCGGTGCCGGTCTGCGCCAATGCAACCACATCGTTGCCGTTACCCAATAAATAAGGAATTACTTCTTCTTGTACGGGCATGGGATGCTCGAATCCCAGCTCCTCAATGGCATGGCGAATCTCTTCGCTTACGCCTAATTCTTCAAATGTCTTCAAAATCTTTTATGTCTATAATGTGATTGTATAACCGTTCGTTGTCTCCCAGCCATTATAGACAATCCTCCTGTTACACGCTGCAAAGGTAATGAAAACAAACGAGCTACCCCATCCTTTCCCCATTTATTTTCACTTCCGCGTTTGCAGCGTTTGCCTTGGTTACATCGACAAATGCCATTTACGCCGAGAAAGGTTGCCGACTTTTCTATGTACAAACCGTATCTGTGCCACGTACAAACGCCATCTGTACAGGGCACGAATGCAGACTTATCATTCGTAATTTTACGAACCTTAGAAATTACAATCCCGAACTTTCAACGAGCAAAAACCGAGAAACCATCACAAAAACGGTGTAAAAAGTTACGAATGAAAAGCACTTTTTGAAAGCAAAATACACCTCCGCCAAAAAGCTGTTGTATGCTCTTTTCCGTGATTCACCACCCCTTGTGCGTCCTCCTCTGCCGACAAGAGTGCGGAGAAGGTACACTGTGCGGAATAAATAGCAACAATCGTTTGGGTGATTCCCTATTTTTATTTAATTTTGCAGGTCAATTAAACAACTTTCGTTTCCATGTATAGAACAAACACTTGCGGAGAGCTGCGGCTCTCAGATGCCGGCAAACACGTCACCCTTGCCGGATGGGTGCAACGCACGCGTAAGATGGGCGGCATGACCTTTGTCGATTTACGCGACAGATACGGTATTACGCAGCTCGTATTCAATGAAGCCGTAGATGCCGCCTTGTGCGATGAAGCCAACAAACTCGGCCGTGAATACTGCATACAGGCGGAGGGAACGGTGAGTGAACGTGAGAGTAAAAACGCCAATCTCCCCACAGGCGACATCGAAATACTCGCTTCCGCACTCCATGTGCTCAGCAGCAGCATCACGCCTCCTTTCACCATTGAAGACAATACCGACGGGGGCGACGATATACGGATGAAGTACCGCTATCTCGACCTACGCCGTCAAGTCGTGAGACAGAATCTGGAGCTTCGCCACCGCATGACCATTCTCGTGAGAAACTATCTCGATGCGCAGCAGTTTATAGAGGTGGAAACGCCTATCCTCATCGGTAGTACACCAGAGGGTGCCCGCGATTTCGTAGTGCCTTCGCGCATGAATCAAGGACAGTTTTATGCCCTTCCGCAAAGCCCGCAAACGCTAAAGCAGCTACTGATGGTGAGCGGTTTCGACCGTTATTTCCAGATAGCCAAATGCTTCCGCGACGAAGACTTGCGTGCCGACCGCCAACCCGAGTTCACGCAGATTGACTGCGAGATGAGTTTCGCCCACCAAGAAAACGTGCTTGCCATGTTCGAAGGTATGGCACGACACCTATTTAAAGAGGTTCGTGGCGTAGACCTGCCCGACCCTCTGCCACAGATGACATGGCACGAAGCCATGCGTCGTTTCGGCAGCGATAAGCCAGACTTACGCTTTGGCATGGAGTTCGTTGAGCTGATGGATGTACTCAAAGGAACGGGTACGTTCAGTGTCTTCAACGATGCAAACTATATCGGCGCTATCTGCGTACCGAAATGCGCCCATTACTCCCGTAAACAACTCAACGAACTCACCGACTTCGTAAAGCGTCCGCAGGTAGGAGCCGCTGGTTTGGTATGGGTAAAAATAGAGGAAGACGGCACGATAAAAAGCAGCATAGACAAGTTCTATACCCCCGAAGTATTCGCAAAGCTGAAAGAAACCACAGGTGCTAAAGCCGGCGATTTGATACTCATCATGAGCGGCGAACGCCCCAACAAGACCCGCACGCAGCTATCTACCCTGCGACTTGAGATGGGCGAACGTCTTGGCCTGCGCGATAAGAACAAGTTCGTATGCCTATGGATAGTCGATTTCCCCCTGTTTGAATGGAGCGACGAAGAGCAACGTCTCATGGCTACACACCACCCCTTTACCATGCCTAACCCCGACGACATCCCCTTGCTCGACGAACATCCGGAGCGCGTACGCGCCTTGGCCTACGATTTTGTATGCAACGGTATCGAGGTAGGTGGCGGAAGCATCCGTATCCACGACGGACAACTACAGGAACAGATGTTCCGTATCCTCGGTTTCACCCCCGAACGCGCCATGGCTCAATTTGGCTTCCTCATCAATGCTTTCAAATATGGTGCACCGCCCCATGCCGGTATCGCCTTTGGCCTCGACCGCTTTGTATCCATTATGGCTGGCCTCGACAGCATACGCGACTGTATTGCGTTCCCGAAAAACAACAGCGGACGTGATGTCATGCTCGACGCACCGTCGGAAATTGATGCCAAACAGTTGCAGGAACTCTCCATATCTATTGATTTAAATCAAGAAAAGGCGTAAACCAGCGATGGCGATTCCATGCCCATCATATTTTGCGTTAAAAGTTTTCAATATGTCAAATGTTATCACTAATTTTGCAGTATAATAGATTGAGAAGACGTATTTTATGCCCCTCAATAGCGTATTAACTTAGTGGATTGATTATGACAGAAAAGAAAACAAAAGCGGGTGCTACGGCAAAGAAAGCGACCGCAAAGAGCGCACAAGTAGAAAAAAAAGTCCCTGTAAAGCAGAAGGCCACTGCCTCCAAAAAGAGTTCCGCACAAGGGAAGACGGTCATTGATATCAGTGCAGAGAATATCGGATTCAAGGCCGGTGACGTATATCAAGCCTTAGCGACGCAACAGAAAGCCATGAGCGTGGCCGACTTAAGCAAGGCTGCTGCCCTGAATGAACAGGAAGTACTCCTCGGTATGGGATGGCTCTTTAAGGAAGGAAAGATTAAAGGCGACGGAAAGAAAGTGTCGCTGGCCTGATTTCCCACTCAAACAAACAGGAAAGGAGAGTCTGCAAGATGCAGACCCTCCTTTTTTGTAAACGCATGAAGTACGACAGAGAAATACTACGTGTATTGGCCGAGGCCGGCGACGGAGGCCTCACAGTGGCCAAAATAACCAAGCATGTATTCAATGCTTGCAACAGCTTCTTCGACGACGTAACCGTTGAAGAAGTATATACCTATACACGAAACTTTCTCGCACGTCATACACGCCATGCCGAATCAGTGATAGGACATGGCGCAGGAAGAGGCATCTACCGCATCAAGAAAGACCTCAACCCTGCCCAACAATACATGCTCGACTTCAAGGACGATGACCCCGACGAGCCGGATGCGAACCTACCCATTGCCGACCTGTCACTCTCGCTTTTCGACTTCTGATACCTGTCGCAGCTGCAGAAAACGTACAAAATACCACTGTCGAACCTACAGTCAACAACTAAAGGAACAAAAACGAAAAAGATGCTATGATTGCAGAAACCCCAAGCATGCGACGCGCCATCATCGTCGGTGCCTCTTCAGGAATAGGATGGGAACTTGCACGAGTGCTCATTCGTGAAGGATGGATGGTAGGGGTTGCAGCCCGCCGTGCCAATCTGCTACAGCAGTTGGTTGCCCTCTGCCCGCAACGGGTACACCCTCTACAGCTCGATGTTATCCAAGAGGATGCCCCGCAACGATTGTCTCGCTTCATCGAAAAGATGGGTGGGATAGACTTGTATGTGTATTCATCGGGCATCGGAAAACAGAATCGGCTGCTCGACACCGACATCGAAGCGGGAACAGCTCGCACCAATGCTGTGGGATTCATTGCCTTGGTGAGCACGGTCTTCAACTATATGGCCAACCATGGTGGCGGACACATCGCTGTTATCAGTTCTATCGCAGGCACGAAAGGTTTGGGCGCAGCACCGGCCTATTCGGCGACGAAAGCCCTTCAAAATACCTATATGCAGGCATTGGAACAGCTCATACGGGCACGGAAACTGAAGATACGACTCACCGATTTGCGTCCCGGATTCGTTGATACTGCCATCCTTTCGGACGAGCATCGCTATCCGATGCTCATGCGTCCCGATATGGTAGCAGAGAAAATGTGGCAAGCCATTCGCAAACACCGTCACGTATGTGTGATAGACGGCCGATGGAGGTTGCTGACAGCCCTGTGGCGGCTTATCCCCAATGGTATTTGGCGGCGACTTCCCCTCTGATTCCGCCCTATCTTTCTCCCGCTTCCCGATGAAATGCCACAAGCCTTTCCATCGGGCTTTTTTCTATTTTTCCCATCCTGTAACCCTCTTCCAAGGCTACAGCTTCCAACACCTCCCGATAGTAGTAAGCAATGCTTCCTACCGCATGCACACAGAGGTCTTTGCGTCGATAGTGCTCAAGGTTCAGCCGAAAGAACGAACGGAAGTTCTCGGCTACGAGTTTGCGTATATCCCTGTCGGCCAGATGACGATGCACGAAGGGCGATAGGCTGGCCAGAAAACGGTTGGGCATCGGCTCACGATACACCTTACGGACGATGTCGGCCGGTGTAAGTCCCGTCGACACATAGAAATCCGCCTTCACAGTCTCGGATAAATGTCCTTTCACTATCGCACTCACAAGCAACTTGCCCAGCACAGCACCGCTGCCCTCGTCGCCGAGAATATAGCCCATCGGTGGCGTGTTTTGTGTAATGGCATCGCCGTCGTACAAACAAGAGTTTGCCCCCGTGCCTAAAATACATGCCATGCCGGCCTTGTGTCCACAGAGGGCGCGGGCTGCTCCCATCAGGTCGCTGTCTACGACAATCTCCGCGGCGTGAGGGAATGCTCGGTACAAGAGGTCGTGCATACGGGTGCATTGCTCATCGCGACAGCCGCTTCCATAGAAAAACACCTGTCGCACGTCCGTATGACGAAGTTGAGGGATAAGTTCCTCGGCGAGAATAGCCGATATGCGCGTCTCGTCTTGGTGGAACGGATTGATGCCCTGTGTGACAACACACGTTACGCTTCCGTCGGCATGGCAAAGGCACCAGTCGGTCTTTGTGCTGCCACTATCTGCAATCAGTATCATAGATAAGTTTGGGTATAAAAACGGGACATCAATCAGCAAAACGCTTGAGCAACGAGCCGTACTCGTCGATACGACGGTCGCGCAAGAACGGCCACCAGCGACGCACTTGCTCACTGCGCATCATGTCGATATCGATAACGGTACATTCCTCTTCCGTTTCCGATGCACGATATAGGAGTTCACCCTGTGCACCGGCAACGAAGCTACTGCCCCAGAAACGGATACCGGCAGTCTGCCCGCTCGAATCCGGCTCGTGTCCGACCCTGTTTACCGTAATCACAGGTAAGCCATTGGCTACGGCATGTCCGCGTTGCACGGTTGTCCAAGCCTCGCGTTGGCGTTGCTGTTCGTCGCAGGTGTCGTCGGCTGCATAGCCTATCGCCGTGGGATAAATGAGCAATTCGGCACCGCGCAACGCCATGAGACGGGCAGCCTCCGGATACCATTGGTCCCAACAAACGAGCACGCCAAGACGTCCTACCGACGTATCAATCGGTTCAAAGCCCGTATCGCCGGGCGTGAAATAGAATTTCTCGTAGTAGGCAGGGTCATCGGGTATGTGCATCTTACGGTAAGTGCCGGCTATCGTGCCGTCGTGTTCCAGCACAACGGCCGTATTGTGGTAGAGACCGGCTGTACGACGCTCAAAGAGTGAAGTCACGATGACAAGGTTCAGCTTCTGCGCCAGCGCACCGAAGAAGTCGGTGGACAGCCCGGGTATAGTCTCCGCCCAATCAAACATATCGACGTTTTCCGTTTGGCAGAAATACGGGGTGTTGTGCAATTCCTGCAACACAACGAGGCGTGCACCGCGACGGGCAAGCTCTTCGATTCCGGTAGCGAGGCGGCGGCGGTTGTCGTCGGCATCGGCAGTACAACGTTGCTGAATGATTCCTGTTCTTAAAGTATTCATGATGGATTCGGGTATTTAGCGTGGGTTGATTCAGAGGGTTATCACGCCCTTGGGGTACTGCATGGTGAGACAGTGGAGGGAACCGTGCTGACGGATAACGGGACAGGCATCGATGCCAATCACTTCACGGTCGGGGAATGCCTGCCGGAGGACATCAATGGCCAGAGCATCGAGGGCGGACTGACGGTAGGTCGGACAGATAACGGTACCGTTGAGCACAATGAAATTAGCATACGTGGCCGGCAGTCGGCTGCCGTCGCAGCAGATGGCTTTAGGCATGGGTAGAGGCATGAGTCGATAAGGGGTGTCCTGAAGCGTGCGCAATTCTTGCAGCTGCTTTTGCAGTTTGAGGAAGTCCTCGTAATGCACGTCATCAGGGTCTTGGCAGGAGACATAGAGCAATGCATCATCGGGAGCGCACCGCACAATGGTGTCGATATGGCCGTCGGTATCATCTCCAAGCAGCGTACCATGGTCGAGCCATACGATGCGCTCGGCATGGAGTGTCGTCTTCAACCGACTTTCAATGTCAGCTTGTGTGAGGGGTTGGTTGCGATGAGGTGCCAACAGACAGGTGCTTGTGGTAAATACGGTGCCCTCGCCATCGCTCTCGATGGAGCCGCCTTCGAGCACGAAATCGAGATTGTCTTCCCGCTCACCGTGCAACACTCCGGCAGCACAAAGGCGGGCAGTGATGGCATTGTCGTGCTGCGCAGCAAACTTCTCGCCCCAGCCATTGAATCCGAAATCGAGCAAACGGGCGGGAATATCGCCTGTAGCGTCGGTGGGAACGAGTGTCAGAGCGGCATGGTCGCGCGCCCATGTGTCGTTGGTAGGTATCTCGCAGACAATGACATGCTCCATCTGTTTGTCATCGAGCACACGTTGCAGGGCAATCCGCGTGTCGACGGGTTGCGGTGTGACCACCAGCAGAAGCTCATGGCGGGTGATGACATCAGCCATGGCGAGGAAAACATCGGTAATCTCGGCGAGCATATCGCGCCAATCGGTCTCGGCATGAGGCCAAGTCAGCTGTATACCGCTCTGTGTATGCCATTCGGCCGGCAGCAGATAGTCGTTCTTTCTCATTGCGTGTTGCATAGGATGGATAGTGGTGCAAAGGTATAAAAAACTATCGAAATGATGTCCTGTGCATGCCCTTTAATCCCAAATCGGTCTTCATATCTGTTTCACAAACGAAGCAATTTATACGCGAGTTCGGGATAAGAGAGTCTCATTTAATAGCCCCAAAGGGACGAAAGATTACAGCAGAATAAAGCGCTGTAAGTGCGACAGAATACAGGCAGGTGGTGAAGCGTAAGCGTAACCCCTGCATGAAAGCATCCCTCCATCAAAACTCCGGAGGAGTGACGGAACGATAACGGATATGCTGCCGTTCCGTCGCCCCTTTGGGGCTTTTCCTTTTTGTGCATGCTTAACAGGGGCTTCACCCCTGCCTGTGTTCCATCGCCTCTCCGAGGCTCTTTCTTTTACAAAGGCATCGTCCTAAAAAGCGGCAACCCCGCTTGATGTCCACAGCGCTTGCCTTTCAATCATTAAAAAACGCGAGTGGTACGCATCATCACGATGCGTACCACTCTATCTGTCATGCAAAAAATAGTTTCTTATAGGCGAGCGGGGCAGGCTGCCTCAATCCTTCGGCACCATCGGAAGAGGGTCGGAGGGTATAGGGCCGGCACCTCCGCCGTCTCCCGGATTTTTACCGCCACCGTCGTCCGGCTTTTTACCGTCGTCACCTGGCTTTTTGCCTCCGCCGTCTGGTTTCTTGCCACCATCGCCCGGCTTTTTATCTCCCTCTGATGGTTTCTTATCTTTGTCATCGCCCGGCTTCTTGTCGCCGTCTGACGGCTTCTTGTCTTTGTCGCCTTTCTTCTTTTTCTCTTTGTTTTTCTTCGCGTTTACCGCCTTGCGTCGCGCCAACACGTCTTGGTAGAGGTCTACGAGATTGTTGTAATGTGTGATGAGGGCGGTGGTTTTGGCATCGGGCGAGAGGGTGTCGAGGGCGGTGATGTGGGCGAGCACGCTCTCGAGTGCTTTGTCTACGCCCATGCGCAGGGCAGCGGTGTCGAACGTGCCTTTGGGTGTTTTCGACGTGATGCGCTGGTGGTAGCGGGCATCGAATGCTTTGTTGGCCTCGTCGAGGCGTGCGATGGCTGCCGTGGCATTGATTTTAGTCACGGCTGCGGCAGCGGGTGCTTTTTTGAAGTCGTCGACCATGTTGCGGATGTTTCCCGTTTCTTGGTCGTAGTTCACTTCCGGCGTCTTGGGATAGCGCCTCATCACCTCTGCCACGGTTTTGGCAGCCTCTACCACGTTTTCGTCGTCGTTGCGCAGCTCTATTTCTACGAGCAGACGCAGGGCGTAATAGGCATTGTCGCGTTTGCGGTCGAGTTTTTCGAGTGCCTCGGTGCCGTCGAGCGATCGCGAGCGGTTGAGCGCCTCGTCCTCGCGGGCCAGTGCGGCTTCGAGCGGTGCCAATACGTCGGTGAGTTTCTCTATGCCGGCTTCTTTGCAGAGTTTTAACACGCGGTCGGCATACTGAAAGTGCTCCATGTTTTGGAGTCTGTCTTTCTGAATGGTTTTCATTCTCATGGATGAGTGTTTTTAAAAAGGTTATTAATTAAAATATGAGTTCCGGAAATATTCCGAGACACTGTTTTTCATCGTTTTTTTCGTCGGGCGCCCCCGAAACCGTGCCCGCGTTGTCGGCAGACTTTCGGGATGCCCCGAAATCGTGCCCGCACTGTCGGCAGCTTTTCGGGATGCCCCGAAACTGTGCCCGCGCTGTCGGCAGACTTTCGGGATGCCCCGAAATCGTACCCGCGCTGTCGGCAGCTTTTTGGGATGCCCCGAAATCGTACCCGCGCTGTCGGCAGCTTTTTGGGATGCCCCGAAATCTTATCAGAATTCTACGAAAGCTCGGATAGTCATAAAATCTCGCTTATCCTTGCTCTCAAACCTCATGCTGTAACGACTGGGGGTTACGTAATAAACATAGCTGTTACTCTCCTCAGAACTAGACCAATACGTTTTAGAGGAGTTTGTAATTGAGATTCCCTGTGCTACCTTAAAGGCGTAATTTACCATATTCCCTTGCCATGAACCAGAATAAGAAATAGGTATACTACTAACATCTCCAAATCCCAGCTTTACAAAAAGGTCTCGCCATTCAGATAGGCTCGGCAAATACCACACTTCATCTTTGTTTAGAGATGGAGCTAAGGTCTTCCCTTTGGCTATTAATCGGTCGCTTAGATAGAAATCTTGATAATATTTACCTGCCCAATAATAGACAGGAAAGTCAGCAAGTTCATTGGCTTTTATAATGGGGTTGCCATCATGTCTACTGTCATAACTTTCCCAAGTCCAAACCTTGCCACTCGTTGTACTGTTTAGGGCATCTTCAACGGTATTCAGCATCGCTGACGAATTGTGTTGGGCATAATTATAACCTCTGATCCAGTGGTCTACGGTATTTCCTTCGCCACCAAAGTTCCAAAGAGCAATGGCCTTATGGGGGGCATATACGAGAGCAATGGGTACATGATTGGCACGGCCGCTGTCCTTAAGGCGGCCCGTCTGCCCGTCTTCAAATAAATAAACATAGGTGGGGAGCAACCTGATTGTACAGGTATAAGCTCCGTTGGCGTCAAAGGCATTGCCCGCTTTTAGTTTGCGATTGCCGTTGGTGTTAAGGGGCTTATTGTATACTGTCCCACCCATGATGTTATAGACGAGTTCTTCGGGTTTTGTTCCGGCCAACACGGTGAGGTAGTTATCGCCAGTGACTGTTTCAAGGTTGTCTTGAAGCTCGCTGTCAAAGTTTGTATCTGCCGTGTCGAATCTTTGCATTTTTGCCTCGACATCGCCGCTCTTGGTGGTGCTCGCAGAGAATGTTCCTGTTGTCATATCATAAACGGTTGAGGCGGGTACGCTGTTGGCTTGATAACCCAACGTGGCGTTTATACCTGTAGGAACCATAAACGCCATTATTTTCGTGCGTACACGTACACCTGCATGTTTCATTGTGAAAGCGATCTCTTGCTTCTTGGTATTGGCAATTGTTACGTTGGGTTGTCGACAGACAAACGCCTTGTCGGCATGCTGTAAGGGAATTTCTATATTATTGCCCGACCGCGTGGCATACTGATGAGTATAACAAACGAAATCGTAGTTGGCCGGGGCGAGTTGAATCGGATTAACGCCCGTATCATAAACAAATGCCCCCGAAGCATTGAAATGTCCTTTCGTGCTTGCTGCTTCAATGCTTGTGCCAGCTTTAAAGGCAACGATAGTATAATGGTTTCCGCTCGTAATGGTGCGAGTTTCTTGTTTGGGCTGTTCTGAATCGCGCTCAAGGGTAACTTCGGCTTCTATGCCACCCATATCGAACGTATCTTTAATGATCTCGGTAACAGCTGCACGGGAACCAGCCATCTCCACATCGTCATTGTAAGGAGCTTCGCTCATGTTAAACTTAATGCTCGTGACCGGTTCACTGGTATTATCTTCGTTATTGTCTTTGCTGCATGCCGTTATCAACATGGCAACTGCTGCGAGCATACTGAATTTGATAAATATTTGTTTCATTGTTTCGTCTTTTTGCGGATTAAAAATCTAAATCTACATCGAAGTCGTCTCCCTCTTGGTCGCCCTTGTCTTCGTAGTCGTCTTCTTGTGAACCGTTGCTTGGTGTAACCGTTGAGCAGATTAATTGACTGTTTTCTGCTTCTACTACCTCGCACCATGGTGCAAGATACGGGAGATTGTCTTCCTGATTTCTTTTCATCTTATTTTACTTGTTTTAATTAAATAAATTAGAGTAATTTTTGCCTTTCCGTACCTTGCAAACGGACACGAAAAAGCGAACAAAGGGAACTCCGTGGAGCCCTTTGTTTATAGGGAATACGACACGCTTCGCGCGCGCGTATAAGAAAGCGTTTAAAGTATTATCTGACTGACGGTGCGAATGTGTGTGTGTGTGTGTGTGTGTGTGTGTGTTACACTTTTTTCCGGTGTATGCAAATATAAAGCGTTAAAAGATGCAGAAAAACACACTTTTTCCTGCACCGCATTCATTGGGTTATGGTCTCCTCTTCTTTGCATAGTGCCGGCAAAGGTATAACAATTTATTAAAGCGACCAAATGTTTGAGAAAGAAAGTGCTACGTTACTTTCCTTTATCCAGCGTAAGCACGATTTTGCCTACATAGACGGCGTGTTTACCATTTTGATCAACAGGCACTTCGCGGCCATCAAGGTCTTTTACGTATTGCAGCGTGTGAAAATAGGTGTGGGAATGACCACCCAGTACGAGGTCGATATTGCGCGAACCGGCTATCACCTCAGTGTCGTCGATGCCATGGAGATTCCATCCGAGGTGGGAGATACAGATAACAACGTCGCATTTCTTTTGCTTTTTCAGCATCGTGGCCATGTCGTTGGCCACGCGAATTGGATCGAGATACTTTACACCTTGGCAGTTTTTGGAGAATACAAGTCCATCTAATTCAGGGTCGAGCGCGAAGACGCCTATCTTCACTCCGTTGTGGCGGAACGTCATATAAGGCTTAACAAGACCTTCGAGCACAGTTCCCGTGAAGTCGTAGTTGGAGCAAAGAATAGGGAAACGGGCTTTACTGAATAGGTGAGCCATGTTCTCCATGCCGAAATCAAACTCGTGATTGCCCACGGTAGAAGCTGTGTATTGCATCTCGTTCATCAGTTCTATCTCCACATCGCCTCGATAGAGTGTATAGTAAGGCGAACCTTGTGAGAAGTCGCCGCTGTCGAACAAGAGCAAGTCGGGATGTCTCTTGCGCGCTTCCTGCAACATCGTCGCCCTACGCACAAAGCCTCCGCGTCCGGCCACGAGCGTGTCGGAGAGGTTTACACTCAAAGGCATGATACAACTGTGGGTGTCGTTGGTATGCAGAATCACCAACTGTTTCTTCTGTGCTGAGCCGTTAAGGGCAATGACAAAGAGTATAAATACGAGTAAATATCTTGGTTTCATAGCTTATTTGATAACAATTCTACCTTCTATTTTTGCTGTAACAGACAGACCATTTGCTGCCTGTGTGCGGAAATAATCGCAAATAATGTAACGCATGTTGTTGCGTTCTGACTGTGGAGAAACAAGTTCGGTTCCACTTTTGAAAGCCACCATTTCATCGTTTCCCTGCGAGAGGTAGTCGATGGTTGCTACCCGATAATGGGCTGCAGGGTCGATGGGCTTGCCGTGAAGCGTGGCCGACAGCAATTTCCCATCTTTGCTTATCTCCAACTGCACACCATGACTTACGCCTTCGCCACCACGGAAAGCAATCTGCGAAAACAACTCCATGAGCTTTGTGCCGCTAAGCGTAAGGAAACAAATTTTGTTCTCAAAAGGTGCCACATCCACCACATCGCCATAGGTAACCTTACCTTTCGGAAGAGCAGCGCGCATGCCACCTATATTATATACAGCAAGGTCGGGATGCTCTCCGTAGTCTTTTGCTGCCCAAATGAGGATGTCGGGCAACAAGTTAGACAACTTCCCCTCAGGTCGCATGGGAGTGAGTTCGCTGTCGGTAGTACCAACAACCGGTGCCATTACGCTGTCCACACGTGCCTTATACGGAGCTAAGATGGCCTCAGCGCGGGTATCGGGTTGCGCATCATAGCGGCTGTCTATCAAAATTCGACTGCGCTCTATGCCACTCACATGATAGCGTGAAGCACACGAAGAGAAGAGCACGAGCATCGCGACAAGTCCTATGGAGAAAAGTTTTTTCTGTTTTATCATTGTCAAATACTTTTAAGGTTACAAACATACGCTGCTATCGGCATCAGTAGAGATTTTCTCCGCTTTCTCGGCCGACTCGCTCATGCAAAGGTATAACAGAAATTCGGAAAAAAGAAAGAAACCGACCGATTATTAATCAGGAAAACTCACAGCAGGAGAACAAACCGCTAAATCATGTTAATTATAAACCTTTTGTGAGTAAAAACACTGTATATAGAAAGAAAAAGGCTATATTTGCGTGTCGAAAAAAACAATGCTTGCCGGCGACAATCCCCTGAAAAACAAAGCATCGCCCCAAGCTGACAACGAGACAAAAAGAAAAACAACTATCAACCTTAAATAAAACATTCAAAATCATGATTATTGGTATTCCCAAAGAAATTATGCACGACGAGGCACGCGTAGCGTGTACTCCCGAAACCGTAAGCAAGTTCGTAAAAGACGGATTCACCGTTTTGGTGGAAAAAGCAGCTGGCAACGGAGCCCTCTACCACGACGAGGACTACGTGAAAGCCGGAGCAGAACTGATTGACAAGGTACAGGACGTTTACGACCGCGCCGAAGTCATACTGAAAGTAAAAGAACCGCAGTTCAACGAACAGCTTGGCAAGCACGAGGTGGACATGATGCACCAAGGACAGTACCTCATCACTTTCATCCACCCCGCATCGCCCGTAAACCACGACATGGTGAAAAAACTTTCGGCCAAAGGCGTGATTGCCATCACCCTCGACGGCATTCCCCGCATCTCGCGTGCACAGAATCTCGACGCCCTCACTTCGATGAGTACATGTGCCGGATACAAAGGCATTCTCATGGCCGCCGACAAACTCACCACTTTCATGCCGCAGATGTTTACCGCTGTCGGCAGGATTGAACCGGCAAAAGTGATGGTTATCGGCGTAGGTGTAGCCGGACTTCAGGCACTCGCCACAGCCAAACGACTCGGTGCCGTTACCTATGCCGCCGACATCAGACCCGCTGCTGCTGAACAGGCCGGCAGCCTCGGCGCGAAAGTCATCGACACCACCGTTCCTGCCGAACTCGCTATTGCCGAGGGAGGATATGCCAACCGTCTGCCCGACGACGTACTCGCCAAGGAGCGCAAAGCCTTGGAAGAGACCATCCAACAAATGGACATCGTCTTCTGTTCTGCACTCATCCCGGGCAAAGTCGCTCCCATCATCATCACCGAAGACACCGTCAAAGGCATGAAGCGTGGAGCGGTCATCGTGGACATCTCCATCGACCAAGGCGGTAACTGCGAACTCACACCCGCGGGCGATATCATCAACAAGCACGGCGTGACCCTCATGGGCGTGAAGAACATCCCCGGCCTCCTGCCCACAAGTTCCACATGGATGTTCTCCAATAACATGTACAACCTCGTGAAATACATCGTCAAAGACGGCAAGGTCAACCTCGACCGTTCCGACGAAGTGATCGCCAAGAGCCTTGTCTGCATCGACGGCCAACTCGTACACGCCGGTGCACGTGAAGCCATGGGACTATAAGACAATCATTCTTTCATGTTTGATAGGGATGGGAAACGAGCATCGACACTTGCGAACCATCCCTATTTCCATAACACCATTACTATTATGATTCATCCTTTGATTTTAATCCTCGTGTTTGTAGTCTGCACCATAGCAGGCTATTTCATCATCAAAAACGTGCCAAGTCTGCTCCACACGCCGCTCATGTCCGGCATGAACGCGCTCTCGGGAGTCACCATTGTCGGCGCCATCACCGCCACAGGACTTGCTGCGCTCGGCAACTGCCGCGATTCCCTCGCCTGTCTTGGCGAAGTGCTCGGATTCGTGGCCATCGTGCTCGCCGCCATCAATGTCTTCGGCGGATTCGGAATCACGCACCGCATGTTGCGCATGTTTAACAAGAAAAGAAAATAAGCCGTCATGGATACATTACAACTTGCAATCAGTATTGTGCTCTCCGTCTGCGTACTCGCAGGTATCTCGTTGATGAGCAAAGTAAAATCGGCACCCACAGGCAACTTGCTCTCGGCTTTCGCCATGCTTGCCGGCGTCGTTGCCACACTTTATTTCAGTGGCGTCGCCAGCGTCGTCACCATCTACGCCGCCATTCTCGTTGGCGCATTGATAGGTAGTGTCATGGCCGTCAAGGCACAGATGATACAGATGCCCCAGCTCGTAGCCTTGTTCAATGGGCTTGGAGGCGGTGCCTCTGCGTTGGTCGGCATGATGACCGCCTTGGGAATCGGTCTCGACGGTGGTCATGCAGAAGTTGTCATGTTAATGACGATCATGAAGCCCGGCTACGTCATTTTTATAAGCCTTACCTCGCTGTTAGCTGTTGCCGTCGGCATGATTACCTTAGTCGGAAGTCTCGTAGCTGCCGGCAAACTCCACCGCGTGTTGCCCCAACGCCCCGTAGTTTGGAGCGGACACTCTGTCCTCACCCTCATCACGCTTGTCGCTACTGTTTTCTCCATTGCATGGGGAGCATTCGTACCTGAGCAAATGGGAATTGCCCTCGGCGGATGTCTCATTGCCTCATCGCTCTTCGGATTGCTCTTCTCTGTGCGTGTGGGAGGGGCTGACATGCCTATCACTATCTCGTTACTTAACTCCCTTTCGGGTGTAGCCGGTGCCATTGCCGGTATGGCCATTAGCGACATCTTTTTGGTTGCTGTCGGTGGCATCGTCGGAGCCTCCGGACTGCTGCTCACGCAAATCATGTGTCGCGCTATGAACCGCAGCCTCATGAGCATTCTCCTCGGCGGTGTGAAAAAGACCTCTGCGATGCCGAAACCTACTGCCGTACCGATAGCTGACAATCAACCTGCGCCTGCACCTGCTGCCAAGACCGATAAAACAGCTTCCGATGTACTTTCAGCTGCCCGCAACGTGATTATCGTGCCTGGCTATGGTATGGCGCTCGCCCAAGCACAGCATTTAGTGAAGCAATTGGCCGACACACTTACCCGCAATGGTGCCGAAGTGCGTTTCGCGATTCATCCGGTTGCCGGACGCATGCCCGGCCACATGAACGTATTGTTGGCAGAAGCCGACGTGCCCTACGAACAGCTCTACGAGATGGAAGCGATTAACGACGACTTCGCTGCCGCCGATGCCGTAGTGGTGATAGGCGCCAACGACGTGCTCAATCCCGCTGCCCGCAATGCTGAAGGTACGCCCATCTACGGGATGCCCGTACTCAATGTGGATAAGGCTCCTGCCGTCATCATCTGCAACTATGATTTGAAACCGGGCTATGCCGGCGTAGACAACCCGTTGTATAGCAAACAGGAAGGAGTATTCCTCGAATTAGGCGACGCCAAAGAAACGCTGATGCGCATTATCGGCGGCATTCATGGTACGGATGCCAAAAAGGCAGAAGCTCCTGCCGGCAATGCCGACGATAGGTTGAAGACGGTGCTCTCTGCTGCCCGCGACGTCATCATCGTGCCCGGCTACGGCATGGCTCTTGCCCAAGCTCAGCATCTGGTACGCCAGCTGGCCGACACACTCGAACACAACGGTGCCCGCGTGCGTTTTGCCATCCATCCCGTTGCCGGACGTATGCCCGGCCATATGAACGTACTGTTAGCCGAGGCCGACGTGCCCTACGAGCAGCTCTACGAAATGGAAGCTATCAACGATGATTTTGCTGCTACTGACGTAGTCATTGTAATAGGTGCCAACGACGTGCTCAACCCTGCTGCACGCGATGCAGAAGGTACACCCATCTACGGTATGCCTGTGCTGAACGTTGACAAAGCTCCCGAAGTCGTGATTTGCAACTATGACCTGAAACCGGGCTATGCCGGCGTAGACAATCCTTTGTACAGCAAGAAATCAGGCGTCTTCCTTGAGTTGGGCGACGCTAAAGAAACCTTAGCGCGTCTTATCGCGCTCATTGGTAAGTAGGCAATGCATCACACGTACTCCGTCAGTGCCTACGATTGATGGCGGAGCTTTTTTTCTTTTTCATGACGAGCCCCGGTAGCCAAGTTTCAGCTATCGGGGCTTTTATCGATTCGTCTGCTAACGGGTTAAAATTCAGCAGAGCTATCTTCATAAGATGGGTTTCCTACTCCGCATTGCTTTTCTCTTTTGAAGTAGGTGCAGTTGTTGAAGCTGGTTTCTCAAAAGGTTCTGTCGTGGACTTTGTTGGCTCCTCTGATTTCTTTTCAATTGTTTCTGATGATTTAGGTGGTTCCTGCTCGGTATTTTTACCCTCCTTCTTTTGCTTTGGTTTCTCCTCCGTAGGCTTTTCACCTGCCTTCTTCTTCGCTTCTTCTTCCTCTTTTTTCTTTTTTCTTCTTTCCTCGGCAGCTGCTTTTTGAGACATGCTTAATTTATGTGTAGTATTTAGGTCGGAAGTAATCTGATTCAGAATTTTAACCAAAGCAAGTATCATTCGCTTATCCTCTTCTTTTGTAGCTAAGATATAAGCAGCTTGGATATAAGAGCTGACTTCTCTATAGATGGCATCAAGATGCTTGCGCACTTCTCTCGATGGCGGGAGCTTCCTGCTGATGCTTTCGTCTAATTGTTTTGACCACAATTGATTATATTCTTCATTGATGCTACGTAGTGTATTGATAGCAGGCTCCAAAGAAAGTGTTTGTGCTTCAGCTGTATATTTATTGATATCAAGCAATAAGCCCTCTACATAAGCTCCTTTTGCCAAATGATTACTGTTTTGTGTACCGAAATAAGGTTTTAATTGCAAATACAAGATATTTGCAGCTTTGGAAACAGCTTCAACAGGCGATTGACGCTGCAAACGCACTGATTTGAAGATATAAACCATCAAATGGCTGCGATACTTGTTTTTTTGAGTAAGCTCTTTTGTAAATAAGGAAAAGGCACTCTCTCGGCTGACATCTATAGCAATATCTATCCACTTTTCCCAATCTTTGATAAGAGCTTCCGCTAAATGGAGTTTCTGTGCATCTTCTTTGGTAACAGCTCTGTATAGCTCGCGATGGTATTGCGTATGCAAACCGTTATTGAATTGCATACCAGAGGTTCTAATCTTTACATAGCTTGGTAATGAATTGTTGTTTTGAGGCATGGCATTTTATTTTTTAGTGAATAATTTGTTTTGTCGTTAGCAAATATAGTGATGATGATGGGGTTTACAATGCAAATGATATAAAAAAGTGTTTAGGTTTAACATTATTTATTAGTTATAGTTTATAAAATCATATAATGTATGAATACTTATTCAGTTTAGATTATTAATCATAGGATGATTTCCTACTATAAGTAATTTTAATAAGACATCCATCCTATAGTTAGCTGGTAAAAATAGAAGATAAGCAAAAACTATAAGATGGTTAGCTATTAAAAATATAATAGATGATTATACCATTCTATGGTAAGTAGTTAAAAAGTGCTCGTAGATGGTATTCATCCTATTGTTAGCAGTTAAAAGTTGCTCGAAGTAACCACCAATCATAAAAATAGCTACTCCAAGATGCTTGGAGTGGCCATCGGATGATTGTCAGAAAGGTAAAAATGAATCATAGGACTCAGCAAAGCGATTCATCAGCATTGAAATAATTTTCCAGCTCACGCGCAGCATCTTCACGATCGGTATGAAGGTCTTTTACTATCACGCCATGCTCGAGAATGGAGATACGCGGACAAATGTCTATGGTGTGAGCAAGGTTGTGGCTGCTAATGAGTATGGTTGCCTGAGTTTCACGGTGATAATCGGTAAGCATTTTCTTCAGCACGTTCTGCCCAAGCGGGTCGAGGAAGTTGAAAGGTTCATCGAGTATCAACAATGAGGGTTTGTGCAGGAGTGCAGCTATGATACCCACCTTTTGCTTATTACCGGCGGACAAGTCGCGTATCAGTTTCCTGCTGCCGAGCACTTCGCCGTTCATGAGTGGTGAAAAATGCTCGAGCACATGAGTTGTTTCTTCGGGTTTAAGGTTGTTTACTTTGGCTATAAAGTCAAAGTATTCTTCCGGTGTGAGGAAATCTATGAGAAAACTCTCGTCGATATATGCTCCGACGTAGTTTTTCCATGCTTCGGAGTGTGCGGGGTCTATCTGTTGGTTGTTACAGGTGTAGACAACGCATCCGCTGTCGGGTCTGAGCAGGTCGAGCATGAGTCGGAAGAGTGTGGTCTTACCTGCACCGTTGTTGCCTACGAGTCCGAGTATTTCGCCGTCGGCTATGGAGAAATCGGGGATTTCTACAACCGTTTTGTCGGCAAAGGTTTTGCGTAATTGGGAGATGTGGATTTGCATGTTGTGTAGTATTTTGTAGTTTGATGGCATAAAAATATGATATGCAGGAAATTCATCTTTCCGGACTTTATTGCCGGTTTAGATTCTGTCACCTCTTCGAGGTTTACAGGAGAGAGGAGCGCTTTGCGCAGGGGTTACGTCCTGCCGGACTTCACCACCTGTCTGTGGTCTCTCACCTCTTCGAGGTTTACAGGAGAGAGGAGCGTTCTGAGCAGGGGTTACGTCCTGCTGGACTTCACCACCTGTCTGTGGTCTTCCACCTCTTCGAGGTTTGTAGGAGAGAGGAGCGTTCTGAGCAGGGGTTACGTCCTACTGGACTTCACCACCTGTCTGTGGTCTTCCACCTCTTCGAGGTTTGTATGAGAGAGGAGCGTTCTGAGCAGGGGTTACGTCCTGCCGGACTTCACCACCTGTTTGTGGTCTTCCACCTCTTCGAGGTTTACAGGAGAGAGGAGCGCTTTGCGCAGGGGTTACGTCCTGCCCGACTTCACCACCTGTCTGTGGTCTTCCACCTCTTTGAGGTTTGTAGATGGCTTACATTCTTATGGTGTTTATGCTGGGGAGTATTTATGGCATAAAAAACGGCAGGCCTCAAAGCCTGCCGTTTTTGGGATGGGCAGCTTAGACGAAGCCTCGGCCGTGGCAGTCTTTGAACTTCTTGCCGCTGCCGCAGGGGCATGGGTCGTTGCGTCGGGGCATCTTGTCTTTGACGATGGGCGTGTGTCGCCGTGCTTCGGCTCCCTCGCGTGTGTCTTGTCTTGCGGCGGCGGCCTGTGCGGGGTCGCTGAAATCGTCTTTACTTTCGGTGTATCGCTGTGAGCGTTGCTCGGGGGCGGCTTCGCGCACGGTTCCTGCGCCTTGCTGTATGTCGGCGAGCTGTCCGCGCATGAGTATGGAGGCTATGCGGTTGTTGAGGTCGTCGATCATGGCATCCCAGAGCTTGACGCTCTCGAGTTTGAAGACGAGCAGGGGGTCTTTTTGCTCGTAGGATGCGTTTTGCACGCTGTGTCGGAGTTCGTCGAGCTGCCGGAGGTTCTCTTTCCATGCGTCGTCGATGATGTGGAGCATGATGACTTTCTCGAATTGTTGTACGACGCTTTTCGATTCGGTTCGGTAGGCCTCTTCGAGGTCGCAGGGTACGTTGTAAACGTTTTTCCCATCGGTGATGGGCACCATGATTCGCTGGTATCGGTCGCCTTGGTTCTCGAAGACGTCTTTGATGGTCGGCCATGTGAGGGATTGAAGTCGTTCGGCTTTTCGTTTGAAGTTGTCCATGGCTTGCCGGAAGGCTTTTTCTTCGAGTTTGGGGAAGTCGCGTGTGTCGAATTCTTCGTCTGTGAATGGGCATTCCATGGCGAGGATTTTGAGGAATGCTTCGACGCATCCTTCGTAGTCGTTTCGCTCGATGATGGCGACGATGCGGTCCCAGATGATGTTGGTGATGTCCATTCCGATGCGTTCTCCCATGAGTGCGTGTCGGCGTTTCTCGTAGATGACGGTGCGTTGTTTGTTCATCACGTCGTCGTATTCGAGAAGTCGTTTACGTATGCCGAAGTTGTTTTCTTCGACTTTCTTTTGTGCCCGTTCGATGCTTTTTGAAATCATGGGGCTTTCGATTCGTTCTCCTTCTTTGAATCCGAGTCTGTCCATGACGCTTGCGATGCGTTCGGAGGCGAAGAGTCTCATGAGTTTGTCTTCGAGTGAGACGTAGAAGACGGATGAGCCGGGGTCTCCTTGTCGTCCGGCACGTCCGCGTAGTTGTCGGTCGACGCGTCGGCTTTCGTGTCGTTCTGTTCCGATGATGGCAAGTCCTCCTGCTGCTTTGACTTCGTCGGAGAGTTTGATGTCGGTACCTCGTCCGGCCATGTTGGTGGCGATGGTGATGGCACCAAGTCCGTCGGTGGAGCGTCCGGCCTCTGCTACAATCTGGGCTTCTTTGAGGTGTTGTTTGGCATTGAGGACGTTGTGTGGGAGGTGTCGCATGTTGAGCATCTTGGAGAGGAGCTCGGAGATTTCGACGGATGTGGTTCCGACGAGGCAGGGTCGTCCGGCGTTGCGCATGGTTTCGATTTCGTCGATGACGGCGTTGTATTTTTCCCGTGCTGTTTTATACACGCGGTCGTCCATGTCTTTGCGCACGACGGGTCGGTTGGTGGGTATCTCGACGACGTCGAGTTTGTAGATGTCCCAAAATTCTCCGGCTTCTGTGGATGCGGTACCGGTCATGCCTGCGAGCTTGTGGTACATGCGGAAATAGTTTTGGAGGGTGATGGTGGCGAATGTTTGTGTAGCTGCTTCGATTTTGACGTGCTCTTTGGCTTCGACGGCCTGATGAAGTCCGTCGCTCCATCGGCGTCCTTCCATGATACGTCCGGTCTGCTCGTCGACGATTTTCACTTCGCCATCGATGACTACGTATTCGTCGTCTTTGTTGAACATGGTGTAGGCTTTGAGCAGTTGTTGAAGCGTGTGTACGCGTTCGCTCTGAATGGCGTATGTATTGAGGAGTTCGTCTTTTTTGTTGAGGCGTTGCTCGTCGGTAAGTCCTTTCTCTGCTGCGAGGCTGGAGAGCTGTGCCGCGATGTCGGGGAGGACGAAGAGATTTTTGTCGTTGACATGGTTGGCGAGCCATTCGACGCCTTTGTCTGTGAGGTCGACGGAGTTGAGTTTTTCGTCTACCACAAAGTAAAGGGGTTTCACGGCCTCGGGCATTCTGCGGTTGTTGTTCTCCATGTACATCTCTTCCGTTTTGAGCATACCGGCTTTGATGCCTTCTTCGGAGAGGTATTTGATGAGCGGTTTGTTCTTGGGCAGTGCTTTGAACGAGCGATAGAGAGAGAGGAATCCTTCGTCGAGGATGGTTTTATCGCCTTGTTGTCCCTGCGTGATTTGCTGTTTGGCTTCGGCAAGGAATTGGGTTGCGAGCTTGCGTTGTGCATCGACGAGTTTCTCGACAAGGGGTTGGTATTCCTCGAACATCTGGTCGTCTCCTTTGGGGACGGGGCCGGAGATGATAAGCGGCGTGCGGGCATCGTCGATGAGCACGGAGTCTACCTCATCGACAATGGCGTAGTTGTGTTTACGTTGCACGAGGTCGGCAGGCGAGACGGCCATGTTGTCGCGCAAGTAATCGAAGCCAAATTCGTTGTTGGTTCCGAAGGTGATGTCGGCCAGATAGGCTTTGCGACGTTCGGGCGAATTGGGTTGGTGCCGGTCAATGCAATCGACGGAGAGGCCGTTGAACATGTAGAGGGGTCCCATCCATTCGGAGTCTCGCTTGGCGAGGTAGTCGTTTACGGTCACGACATGCACGCCGTTTCCTGTGAGTGCATTGAGGAAAACGGGGAGTGTGGCGACGAGCGTCTTGCCTTCTCCGGTTGCCATCTCTGCGATTTTTCCCTGATGGAGCACGGTTCCGCCGAAGAGTTGCACGTCGTAGTGAATCATCTCCCATTTGAGGTCGTTTCCGCCGGCTGTCCAATGGTTGTGATAGATGGCTCGGTCGCCGTCGATGGTGATAAAGTCGTTTTTGGGATTTGCGGCGAGTTCGCGGTCGAAGTCGGTAGCCGTCACGATGGTTTCCTCATTTTCGGCGAAGCGTCTGGCCGTGTCTTTGACGATGCAGAAAGCGACGGGCATCACCTCGTTGAGGGCTTCTTCGTAGATATCGAGCACTTCTTTTTCGAGTTTGTCGATTTGGTTGAAGATGCTTTCGCGCTCATCGATGGGTGTGGCTTCTATCGTAGCTTTGAGGTCTTCGATTTGTTTTTTCTGTTCGTTGGCCGAGTCTTGCACGTATTTTTGTATTTCCTTCGATTTTGCCCGCAGGTCGTCGTTGGAAAGTTCCTTTATCTCCGGATAGGCCGCTTTGACTTTGTCTACGAACGGTTGTATCAGTTTCATGTCGCGGGTTGATTTGTTCCCGAACAATGACTGTAAGAATTTATTGAGATTCATTATGTTGTTATTTTATTGTTTCTTTTTGATTTTACCGCGCAAAAGTACGAATATTTTTCGTAATGGGCGGTATGAATGTGTTGCAAAAGTATCTGCGGTTGACTCCATCGAGGAACCGCCGTGCCGTATTCGTTTCAGAACAACGGCTCTTCTTTACAGGCATTGGGGGCACGTATGCGGATAATTCCGGCGACGGTGGGTGCTATTCTATCGACGGTAATAGGGGTGGAAACCCGTTCGGCCATGATGTTTCCACCGTAGAAGATAACGGGGAAAGAGACGATACCGTCTTTCGCCACGTAGCTGTCTTGGGTCTCTTCGTTGAGCACTTTCCATCCCGGGGCGATTTCCAAAAGGATGTCGCCGCTGACGGAGGAATTGTAGCCTCCTCTTATCTTTTCCACGTACTTATTGCCCGAGGCAAAGAGACGTTCGCCTGTAAAGACATCGCGCACTCCTTCGCTCTGCATAAGGAACTCACGGCTGCGCAACAGCAACTCGGTATATCCGATTCGCTTCTGTTCCATCAGTCTCCGGTCGAGATAAATCTGGTTTCTGTAATATGCATCTACATAGCGTCCCTGTCCGTAGATGGCACCTAAATACATATTGAGGAGGCGGGCTGTGCGATTGATGTAGAAAGTGCCGGTGGGTACTCTGTATTTTTGATAGCTGTGGGTGTCCTCGTCGGAGTATCCGGTTCCTGTGATGACAAAGAGCAGATGCGACCTTCCGATACTTCTTTCGAGTGTTGAGATGAGTTTTTCTATTGCTTTGTCAAGACCGATATACGTGTCTTGCATCTCGGCGGGATTCGCGTTCACGCCTTTATGGCGGAAACTTCCGGCATAATAGGTGATAGCGAGTAAATCGGTCACATCATCGTCGCCCATGGCGTTGGCTGCGACGCATTGCAGTGCCATGTCTGTTATGTTTTCGTTGATAAGTGCACTCGTTTTGTAACTTGTGTACTTATCTGCTCCGGCGAAGTTATGGCTGAAGGTTGCTTGCAGGGGCTGTCTCGCGGTCAGACCAGACGTATTGGCCATCGGATTCTTAGGAATCCATTTCACACTGCCGACAGTCTTGGCCGGCGAATATTGGTCGTTGTAGGTTGAAAGCCATGCGGGTGCGTTTTTGAAGTAGTAAGAGGAAGTTGCCCACAGTCCTGTTTCGTCGTCTACCCAGAATGCTCCGTCGGCCGCATGGCCTGCTGAGAGCACGGCGGCATCTCTGTTGGGAGCCACTGCAAACACCTTTGCGGCGTCTTGGGTGTACATTTTCAACTCATCGGTAATGGTAGATGTTGCCATGTTCTTAGGCGAAGAAGCATCGGCGGTGCCAATTCCCGTGAATTGACTGTCGTCTACGCAGTAGATGGGACGCAAGGTGCCATGGTTCATCCACTTCTCTGCTACGATGCGATGATAATAAGGTGTAGTGCCTGTTGCAAGGGTTGCTATGGCCGATGCCCTGTCAATGGGCAGAAACGGGAAAGAGGCCGACACATACCACCTGCTGCCCGTCATCAGTTTTCGTAAGCCATCGCCGGTATAAAGCGGTTCGAAGGCTTCTATATAATCGCTGCGCAACTGGTCGATGGCAATGTTTACTACGAGTCGTGGCACACCTTGCGTCGTGCGGGCTTGCAGGCTCGTGGTACAGAGCGATAATATAATGAAATACAGATACTTAGTTCTCATTTTGTAAAAGCATAGGTTTGAGCGTGTAAAAGCATAGCTTTCATGCGGTAAGCGCATAGCTTTTAGGACGTAAAAGCTGGTGTATGACACAACGGGTGAGCAGTGCCAAGGCCAAGGCATACATCCCTTCGGCATATGTCTGCACAAAGGCACCGATGAAAAAAAGTAGCAGAAAAACCGCTTCCGCTATCCACCACTTGCTTCTCCGCTTCTTTATCGTGGCTTTGGTCACGGGATAGAGCATGACGAGCGCCAACGGATTGAGCAAAAGAATCTGCAGGTTGAGGCTCACGGTGGGATGTTGCGAAAATATCATGGCAAAGAGCACGATGCCTGCGAGACCTGTCGTCAGCATCAAGAGGGCATCGTAAGCCCAACAGATTCGTCTTTTCCAAAGTTCGATACCCATCATGACAAGACTGACAATGAGTAGAATGATACCGCAAATCGCAGGATTGAGAGGGAATGATTCTTCTATCGTCTGCACCCCCGGGGGCACCACCCAAAAACTATGGGCTACGAGAGGAACTTTCTTTTTACCGACAATCAAGGCGTGGTCGAAGTCTTTCCGCAGATGATCGGGCAGAAACTGCTGTTCCGTTCGGGTCGTTTTACGGTCTGCCATCACGCCTAAAAGGAGGTCGTTACCAAACTTTGTCCACGGCGCATCTTTGCAACAGGCATGTACCATGTCTCTGAACGACACTTCGGGATGAACGACGGAAGTATAAATAACTCGTTCCCGCATGTTGTTTAAAAGAATATCACGGGCTCGGGACGTGCAGTTATCGTAGAAATAGTTGTAGCGATATACCCTGTTTTCCGGCAGGTAATTCTTTGTAATGGCTTTTTCAATCGCTGTTTTATCCTCTTTTGAAAGGCGAAGTGTCTGCTGCCTTACCCCGCTTCCATAGCTCGCATACTGTGCGCAGAAGTCTTCAAACGGCTCTATACCCATTTCGTAGTCGGTCAGTCCGAAAATAAAGCGCAAGACAAAGAAAGGTTTTCTGAAACTGAACATACCATAGTTTACGGCAATATCCGTTCCATTACGCCTGTCTCGGTATCTGATGGCGGTATGTCCGTAAAGGCTGTAGACCTCTTGATGCGGCTGGCAGGTGAGCAGACTTATCTCTATAGAATCTCCGACCTCATCTGTGGCTGCAAAAGCATTGCAAAAAGAGAACAGAAAGAGAGATGTTAAACTATATCTAAAATAGCGTTTCAAACGTTTCACGATGCAAAAATAACTTATATTTCCCACTTACCGTATCATTATTCCGAATTTTTTCGATAATTTTGCACGCAATTGACAAACGTCAGCCCCTTGTTTCCGGCACCGTTTTATCAATTCATCTTAAAGAAAACGAACAACGTTATATATGAAAAAAATCATCGGCATGATGTTTCTTGCGGCTGTTTCCATCACGGCAGTTGCACAAAGCGGCACCAATTCTCCTTACAGCCAATACGGATTGGGGGTACTTTCCGAACAATCAAGCGGATTCAATCGGGGTATGAACGGACTTGGATTGGGGTTTCGCGACTCGCGTCAGGTGAACTTTCTCAACCCTGCTTCTTACTCAGGAATGGACTCTTTGATGTTTCTGTTTGATGCCGGTGTTTCGGGACAGACAACCCGTTTCAAAGAAAGAGGGCGCACGCTGAATGCCAACAATGCCGATTTCGAGTATGCCGTGGCGGGCTTTCGGGCTGCCAGACATGTAGGAGTGAGCTTCGGTATCGTTCCTTTTACCAATATCGGATTTAATTACTCCAATACGGAATATGTGGATGCCAACCGCACAACGAGTTACACCAATACTTATTATGGAAGGGGCGGTATGCACTGTGCGTACCTCGGTGCGGGCTGGATGCCTGTTAAAGGCTTCTCCGTTGGTGTTAATGCCTCTTACATTTGGGGCAATTATTCCCGTTCCATCATCAATAGTTACAGTGACAAGACCATCAATACCCTGTCTAAGTTCTACACAGCTAATGTGACAAGCTATCAACTCGGCTTCGGAGTGCAATACACTGCCCGCCTTTCTAAAAAGGATGAGATGACTCTTGGCGCAACTTACAGCCTCGGACATGATATCGGCGGCGACCCTACTTGTCGCATTATCTCGACCAATCCCCAAACTTCGGTCAGCGATACGGCGACTTATCGGGCGAATGGAGGATTGTCTCTGCCTGCGATGTTGGGCGTAGGAATATCTTGGTCGCATGATAACCGCTGGCGAATAGGTGCCGATTACTCTTTACAGAAATGGTCGTCGGTAGATTTTCCGGAATACTCCGTTGTGAACAACGTGCCTAAATATGCCTTGACTTCCCACCTGTTTAAAGACCGGCACAAGCTGACTTTCGGCGGGGAATACTGCCAAGACGCTACCGCACGTAATTTCTTCGGAAGACTGAGGTATCGTGCCGGTGTGTCGTACACCACTCCTTACCTCAAAATCAATGGTCAGGATGGACCGAAAGAAACAAGTGTGAGTGCGGGATTCGGCATTCCCATCATGAATGCCTACAACAATCGTTCCATGCTCAACATAAGTGCCCAATGGGTGCATAGTAGTGCTACCGGACTGATTACAGAGAATACGTTCCGCATCAACATCGGGCTGACTTTCAATGAGCGTTGGTTCCAGAAGTGGAAAGTGGAGTAAATACGACATGTTACCATCGTTGAAGTCTCATGGCGGTATCGGCATCGTTATCTTGTCCGTCTGTTTTCTCATCGCCTCCTGTCAAGGCGAGAAAGAACATACCGCCTCTGCCATCCATGCAAGAGATTCTGTTGCCATGATGGTAAGCAACGGTGTAAATACGCTGATTTCAGACTCGGGTATTATCAAATATCGCATTGTGACCGAACAATGGGAGGTGAATCAGAATCTGAACCCCTCACGATGGATATTCCGAAAGGGTCTTTTCCTCGAACAATTTGACGAGAAATTTCATATTCAGTCTTATATTCAGTGCGATACGGCCTACTACTACGATGTGGAACGCCTGTGGGAACTGCGCGGCAGAGTGAGTATCTTAACGAAAGACGGGCTGCGTTTCTATAGCGAAGAATTGTATTGGAATCAGAATACGCATGAGTTGTATAGTTATAAGTATTCCCGTCTTATCACACCCGAACGTCAGTTGCAGGGTACTTATTTTAGGAGCGATGAGAATATGACTCATTATACGGTGTCTAACTCCAAAGGTTCGTTCGTGAAAGAAGACTTCGATAAGCAGGAAACAACTGCCATGCCTGCTGCCGGACAGTCTGCCGATACAGTACAGATGCCACCACAACGTCAGCCTGCCGTTCCGCAACGAAAGCAGGAAACAATACCTTTGTTACGATGAAAGATACTCGTTCTTAACTGCAAAATGAAGATGCCATGTATATTTCTTTAATAATAGGTATAGTCATTACCATGATTTTCTCGGCCTTTTTCTCTGGCATGGAAATTGCGTTCGTGTCCAGTAACCGACTGCTTGCTGAAATGGATAAAGGTCGGAATCCACTTTCCAAGCGTCCATTGGCCATCTTCTTTAAGCATCCTAACGACTTTGTTAGTACCATGCTGGTAGGCAATAACATCGCTTTAGTGGTCTATGGTATCCTTATTGCCCGCTTTTTTGATGCCACTCTTTTCAAGGGTATGCCCGTGGGCTTTACCGTTCCGGCCGACACCATTCTCTCTACAATCATTGTACTCTTTACCGGTGAGTTCCTGCCGAAGACCTTATTTAAGAGTAATCCTAATTTCTTGCTGTCACTGTTTGCCTTTCCCGCATTCCTCTGTTATATCATTCTATGGCCGATTTCTCGCTTTTCGACGTTTCTCTCTAAAGGACTTCTGCGTTTGATAGGCATCAAGATGAAAAAAGAAGACGAGGGCGAAGAGTTCTCTAAAGTAGACCTCGACTTCCTTGTGCAGTCGAGCATAGATAACGCACGCAGCCAAGAAGACATTGAAGACGAAGTGAAAATATTTCAGAATGCGCTCGACTTCTCCGACACAAAAGTGAGAGATTGCATGATACCACGAACGGAAATCAACGCCGTAGATATGACTTGCACTTTGGAAGAGTTGAAAAACAAGTTTATAGAGAGTGGTAATTCAAAAATAATCGTCTACAATGAAGATATAGACCATGTGGTGGGATACATACATTCCTCTGAGATGTTTAGCAAACCAGCTGACTGGAGAACCTCAATCAGAGAGTTGCCGATAGTTCCGGAAACGATGCCTGCCCAAAAACTTATGAAAACTTTCTTACAACAAAAGAAGAGCATAGGCATCGTTGTCGATGAATTTGGCGGTACCAGCGGCCTCGTTTCGCTTGAGGATATTGTGGAAGAGATATTCGGAGACATAGAAGACGAACACGACAATGCCAAATATATAGCCACGCAGGTGGGCGATCATGAATATGTTTTGTCTGCCCGCTTGGAAATAGGAAAGATAAACGAGATGTTCGGTCTCAACCTCCCAGAAAGTGACGAGTACATGACTTTGGGAGGATTGATACTCCATGAATACCAAAGTTTCCCCAAATTGCATGAAATAGTGAAAGTTGGCAACTTTGAATTTAAGATTATCAAAAATACCATGACAAAAATAGAACTCGTCCGTTTAAAAGTTATAGAGGACTAAAAAATTACAGCTAAAATTGGGCACTTTACCATTTTCTTCGTACTTTTGTAGGCCTTTTATTCAGAAAGTAAAGAAAAATAAACAAAATAATCATCATTAATAATGGCAGCATTAGGAAAAATCAGAAGCAAAGGCCTGATACTGATAATTATCATCAGTGTAGGTCTCTTTGCATTTATTGCTGAAGAATTTGTACGTTCCTGCGAGGCCACTCGCAATAACGAACGTCAGCAAGTAGGCGAAATCATGGGAGAAAAGGTAAGTGTGCAAGACTTCCAGAAATTGGTCGAGGAGTACACAAACGTTATCAAAATGACCCAAGGACGCGAAAACCTGACTGATGAGGAACAAAACCAAGTCAAAGATATGGTGTGGAACACCTATGTTCAAAACAAACTGATTGAAAAAGAAACAGAGAAGCTTGGGCTTACCGTTACTGACCAAGAGCTACAAAATATCCTTAACGAAGGTACGAATCCCATGCTCTTGCAAACCCCGTTCGTCAATCAACAGACCGGACGTTTCGACGCCAACGCATTGAAGAAGTTCCTTGCAGACTATAAAACAGCCAAGACAGGTGACCCGCGGGCTGCAGAGCAGTATCAACAGTTGTATGATTTCTGGACATTCATTGAAAAAACATTGCGTCAGCAAACACTTTCGCAGAAGTATCAAAGTCTGTTGGCTCACTGTCTCCTCTCCAATCCCGTAGAAGCCAAGATGGCATTCAAGGCCGAAAACGAAGAGAGCAATGTACAGTTGGCTGCTTTTCCTTACAGCTCTATCAATGATAATCAAGTGAAAGTAACGGATGCCGATTTGAAAGCGAAATATGATGAGTTAAAGCCACGTTTCAAACAATATGAAGAAACCCGCGATATTAAGTTTGTTGATGTGCACGTACAGGCCTCTGCGGCAGACCGTAGCGTCTTGTTTAAGTCTGTAAATGAACTCACCGACCAGCTGAAGGCGGTTTCCGACCCTGCCGAAGTTATTCGGAAAAGCAACTCGGCAGTACCTTATTTAGGTGTGCCGGTCAGCAAAAACGCTTTCCCGCAAGACATTGCACAGCGAATTGACTCAATGGCTGTGGGCACAGTCTATGGTCCTGTCGAGAATAAGCAGGACAATACGCTCAATGTGATTCGCTTGATGGCGAAGTCACAGCTGCCCGACTCCATACAGTTCCGCGTCATACAAATAGGTGGTGTTTCAGTAGATGCCGCCCGTAAGACAGCAGACAGCGTATATACGGCACTGAAAGGTGGGGCGGAATTTGATGCCCTTGCCAAGAAATATGGACAAACAGGCGAGCGTACATGGATGACCACACGTCAGTATGAGCAGTCACCATCAATGGATAACGACACAAAGACTTATATAGAAGCATTGAACACGCAGCCCGTAAACGAGATACGAAACATCGCAATGACCTCCGGCAATGTTATCCTGCAAGTGGTAGACCGCAAAGGAATGACAGAAAAATACATTGCAGCTGTCATCAAGAAGCCTATCGACTTCTCAAAGAACACCTATTCTGCTGCATATAACAAATTCAGTAAGTTTGTCAGCGAGAATCAGACTTTAGATGGCATACAGAAAAATGCTGCTAAGTATGGCTTCAAAGTACAAGAAGCAGGCGATGTGCGTACGTCACAACACTATGTGGCAGGCATACACAGCACGCGCGATGCTATGAAGTGGGTCTTCGATGCCAAAGAAGGTGAGGTGTCGCCGCTCTATGAATGTGGAGACAACGACCACCTGCTGGTTATCGTACTCAATAAAATTCATCCCATGGGCTATCGTGATTTGGACGATGCACAGGTAAAAGACCTCGTTCGACAAGAAGTATTGCGCGACATGAAGGCCAATACGCTTATCAATAAGCTGAAGGGTGTGACGTCCATAGCTGCCGCCAAGGGCAAAGGAGCTACGGTGCAAGCTGTGAATCAGATAACTTTTGCCGCTCCGGTATTCATCGCATCCACAGGTGCTGCAGAGCCAGCATTGAGCGGTGCGGTATCGGCTGTAGGCAAAGGTCGATTCAGTCCCCATCCCGTTAAAGGTATGGCCGGTGTCTACCTTTTCCAAGTAACGGGTAAAACCACACGTCCCGTAAAGTTTGATGCCAAAGCCTATGAGCAGAAGATGAAGCAGCATGCTATGCAGCTTGCCGGTAATTTTATGCAAGAGTTGTATGCTAAGGCAAAGGTTGTAGACAACCGCTACTTATTCTTCTAACTCCTTCACCCCTCTCTCAGAGGGGGATATTACCTATAAGGGATAGACTTGCCATTGTCGGCCGGTCTATCCCTTTCCTTTTCTTATCAATATTGAAGATAAAAGCCTAAATGCGGTCGTACCAAAATACAAAAAGGCAGCGGAAAGTTTGGCTGTTTGCAGAATTAGCCTTACCTTTGCCGCCATGAAGCAAATAAGCAACCATCATACGACGAAGAATGAGACGCAGAAAAAAGTGTGTTTTTCTGCATCTTTTAACGCTTTATATTTGCATACACCGGAAAAAAGTGTAACACACACACACACACACACACACATTCGCACCGCCAGTCAGATAACACTTTAAACATTTTCGCATACGCGCGCGCGAAGCGTGTCGCATCCCCTATAAACAAAGGACTTCTAAGAGTTTCCTTTGTTCGTTTTTTTATGCCCTTTTGCCAAGCTGCACAAGAGGAAAATAGCGACGATTTTTCACGTAAGTATTCAGTAACAAACATAACAAAACAATGAAACGAATTTTGATAGTATGTTGTGCCATCTTCGTCGCTCTTGCAGGACGGGCACAAAGTTCGAGTTGGACAGACCCAACGGGCGCACAGTTTGATTTCACCATTACAGACCCCGTCAACAAGCTCGCTAAGATAACAAAAGGCAATGGAGCCCCCGGTACTACTGTTATAACCGTGCCCGGAACTGTTCCCTACAACGGCGATACTTACAAGGTGACAGACATTGCAGGAAGAGTTACGTGGGTAAATAATCACGTGTATAATAATGGACTTAAAAAACTAATTCTATCTGAAAATATTAAAGTTCTTCGATCTTATTCGGTCGACCTTAATTTTGACTTAGAGGAAATAGTTTTCCCCTCTACGCTGGAAGTGATAGGTAGCGAGGCGTGTACTCATTTACACAGTCTTAAAGGTGTAGACCTTTCTCACACGAAAGTAAAATACATCGACTATGGTGCATTCAATGCTAATTTGTCTCAGATCTCCTATATAAAATTTCCTCAAACCTTACGCAGATTGGACTTCGGTATCTGTATTCAGAGTAATCCTCCTTTGAAAAAACTTGAACTACCAGCGCAGCTTGATACCCTTAGCTATGGTACTTTTAACGGACTATACCAGCTGGAAGAAATCTCTTTTACTAAGCCGACACCGGCACTTCTCTATACCACCAACCCTGTCAATCCAACTTATGGTCCTTACAATCCTTTTCGTGATTTAACCAATTTACAAGTAGTTCATCTTCCTGTCGATGCAACAGCCGCTTACAAGTCTCAACCGTATTGGGCAGACGGTGCTAATTTATACCGCGAGGAACTCGCTATCGGTTCTACCGGCTACACCACCTACTACTTAGAAAACGAGAACTTCCTCGTTCCTACGGGCTGCACGGCGTATATCATCACGGGCATTACGCCCAGCGGTAAGCATGGCGTGCCAGGCACTGCGCATGCGCAAGCATTCGGTGCAGGCAAGATTATCCCCAAGCAAACGGGATTTATTCTGCAAGGCACGGCGAACAGCACCATAACCTATCAAGCCAATGTGACGGGCACCGAAGAGAACGTAACCGGCAATCTGCTTGTGGGAACGGCTACCGAGCAGGAGTTCTCGTCGGCCAGTTACAAATATTATATCTTCTCCAACAGCGGTGACCAAGGCCTCGGATTTTATAAACAGGGAACAAGAGATGGTGCTTCCATCAAGCTAAAACCCCATCGCGCCGGTCTGCGCCTGCCTGCAGGCGTTGCCCCGGCTAAAGGCA
>NZ_GL397214.1:1071870-1155521 GCF_000146675.1 Hoylesella marshii DSM 16973 = JCM 13450 | reverse complement strand
CAGCATTCAATTAGGCGAGTTCGGCACGCTGCGCATATCGCTCTCCTCAAAAGGGGCGGCCACGGAGAAGGCGTTCGACACGGCGGGCATCAAACCCCGCGTCATCTTCACCCCGAGCGTGCAGCTGAAACACGAGATGCTCGACATCTCCTACGAGGTGGTGAAGCCGGAGGAGGAGAAGAAAAAGAAAAAACCGTAAGGAGGCCGCTCTGCGGAACGCGCGCGGCGTGAGAAAAGAACAAGTCTTATCCCTGCCGTGCGAGGAGCAAAAGAGACACCTTTATATATATACACACATAGAGTGGTACGCATCGTGATGATGCGTACCACTCGCCTTTTTTGGTTGTATTCTCCGTTGACGGGACTTTGTTTCGGTTTCCTCAATGGTGCTCGGGCACTACGGCGAAGAACACGACATCGGTGTCGGTCTCGTTGATAAAATAGTGGCGATGCCCCATGGGGCAATAGTGTATTTGGCCTGTGGAGACGGTTTCTTTTTGTCCATCGAAATAGAAAGTGAGGGTGCCGTTGAGTACGAGGATAATCTCGCTGTTTCCGTCGTGGATGTGCTCTCCGCTGCCTGCACCGGGTTTCAGTACGTTGCGCATGATGCGGCATTTGCTGTCTACGAAAGCACGCATGTCCATTTCGCCTTGTCCGCCTTTGAAATTCATTACCACGTTTTCTTCCAGTTGGTTAGGGTCTATTACCATAATGCGTTGTTTTGTTATAGGTTGGGTTGATATTGAATTGCTGTTTATCAATACCTCGTGTTTTGGAGATATTTACCAAGGCAAAGATACATCTTTTCCACGAGAAAAGCGGATATTCACGAGGAATATCCGCTTGATTCATGTTGATAGAAATAATTGTCAGAAAGTATATTTCACGCCTATCTGACCACGCCAGCGGCTATAGAAGTCGTTGTAGTTGAACATGTCGTAGTTCCCCTCGTGCAGGAATTGGAACTCTCCGCCGCCTAAGTAAGTTACGGGGCTGTAGTAGTTTCCGAATCCGTTGCCATAGGTGCGTCCCCATTTCTTGTTCAGCAGGTTGCCAAGATTCATGATGTCCATGGATATTTCTAAGGTGTGGATGGTCTTACCCATCTTGTGGCGTATCTTCTCTGCCAAGTGGAGGTCGAAATGCCCTTCGAAAGGCAGGTTGTCAGCATAGCGTTTGTAGTATTCACCTCGATGGTTGCGCAGGTAGCGGGTGTTGGCCAACCACTCTTTGAAGTTGGCTTTTTGCTGTGCGGCAGACATAATGATGGTCGAACCTTTCTTATAATCCCTGAACTTCATTTGGTCTACCTGTGCATCGGTGGGGATAAACATCAGGTCATTGCCGTTAGAGCTGTCGCCGTTGAGGTCGCCGTAGTAGTAGATGGAATAGGGCGAGCCGCTCTGTGCTTGGTAGATGAGGCCTACGGTAGTGGTGAACATTTTGTTGCGGCCGTAGTCTACATTGTAGAATGCAGAGAACTTCACGGTGTGGGGAATGTTGAAAGCACTGTTGCCTAACTCAGGGGCGTTGGGATTGCGATAGGTATAGTTGTAGTTCCAGTTGCTCTGTGCTACGGACGAAGAGCCATTGTTGATGGTCTTCGACTGTGTAAAGGTATAGCTGGCCATAAGGTCGAGACCGAACCTGAAGTGCTTTTCGGCTTTCAGCGACAGGTTGAGTGTATGGCCTTTGTTCGTATTGTAGAGGCCGTAGATATAGCTGAAATCACTGCCCGTAGTAACACGTTTGAACATGGGACGGTCATCGAAATTGAGGGAAGGTTCCGTAGCAGCGAGGGTGGCACCTGTAGCGTCGTAGGCCAGATTCTTGTAGTAGATGTCGTTCAAGTTTTTGGAGTAGATGGCTTCTGCCGTCCAATTAATGCCTAAGGCCTCGAAGTCGAAACCGAGGTTCAACCGCAAATTTTGTGTGAACTTAAATTTCTTGTCGTAGATGTTGATAGTCTGTCTGCCATCGGCTGTAAGTTTGTTTGTGTTGGCAGCTTGGTTGTTGGGGTCGAGCACCAGCGAGAGAGCACTTGTAGACTTCGTATCGTAGGTAGAGAGCTGTATACCTGTGTTAGAGAAGTTGTTGCTCAGCCACACGAAAGGTATTCTACCCGTGAAGATGCCTACACCGCCGCGAAGAATGAAACGGTGGTCGTTGGCGATGTCCCAACGAAAACCTGCGCGCGGACTGAACAGTGGCGCACTCGACGGCTTTTGATTGGTTTTCACGTTCCATCCTTTACTTGCTGCATATTGATTGAAAGGTTCGTTGGCTGTCGGTGTGTCGAAGAGTATTGGGATATCCATACGCAAACCGTAAGTAAGCTGGAGGTTATTGGTTGCATCCCATTTATCTTGAGCATAGAAACCAAGTTGGCCTGCTCCGAAAGAGGGCTTCCAGCGTGGGTCGCCCGTTATGCTTACATTGGCTTGCCCGTAACGATAACGGTATATTTTGCCGGCGTAAAGGTCGGCCGGTGTATTGTAGAAGTAGCTGCCATACAAGTCTTGTATGAAGAGGTTGGAGAACTTATAGAACTCGTTGTGGGTACCGAATGTGAATGTGTGGTTACCCTTGTACCAAGTGAGGTTGTCTTCGAGCGTAAAGATATCTTGGTCTAATTGGTTGGCCATGGAGGAACGTTCGTTACCTATATTTACTGTACCGCCGCCTGTTCCTACGTTCTTTACCTGTATCATGGGGAAGGGCTGTCCCGGACTGCGCTTATCGCGTACCGACACGTATGAGGCACGTGCTTCGTTGCTGATAACAGGCGAGATACGGGTCTGCAACTCTGCAATGAACGTATGGGTTTTCGATTTAAACGGATAGCTATATGTGTCGGTATTCAGTGTGACTGCATTGCCTGTGTTATTGAGTTGTTTAGCGGTAACAAACGACCAGCGTATGGAGAATTTATTGAAGTCGTTGATGTTCCAATCAAGTTTTGCTCCCACCTTGTCGGACTGTGTGTAGATGTCGGGATTAGAGAAAGCGCCGTTGTAAGTGATACCTTGTAGAGCAGCTTGTGCTTTTACGAAATCCAGAATCTTCTTAGCTTCTTCGCCATCCACCTTAGAGCCATCGGCACCCAGCCCGAAGTTGTTGGGATATTCCTTGTTGTCTCTCTCGTAGTTGGCAAAGAAGAACAGTTTGTTCTTTACAATGGGGCCACCCAGAGTGAAACCTATTTGATATTCCGTTTCATCGTTGTAGGGGCTGCTGTACTTTCCGTTGCTCATCTTATAGTGTCTGCCGATGAGATTCTCATTATATCCATAGTAATAGGCAGAGCCGTGGAATTGGTTGGTACCCGACTTTGTGATGGCATTGATAGCACCTCCTGTGAAGCCGCTTTGCCGCACATCATAAGGTGCAATATTCACTTGTATCTGCTCGATTGTCTCCATCGATACGGGTTGTGTGCCGGCCTGTCCGCCGTTCGACCCATTAGCAGTCAGTCCGAATACGTCGTTATTCATGGCTCCGTCTATCTGGAAAGAGTTATAGCGGTTATTGATGCCGGCAAACGACATGGCACCTGTACTGGTGATATTCAGTTGTGGATTGAGACGCGCAATATCAGCAATGCCATGGTTGATACTTGGCATATTGTTAATCATACGGGTATCGATACTCTGTGCCGCACCGGTCTTGGTGGCATTCAGTCCACTTTTGCCCGTAACGACTAATTCTTCGAGCAGCTTGGAATCTTCTTCTAAGTCGCATGAAATGTTCTGTGTCGCTCCCAGATAGAGGGTTACATTGTTAAATGTTCGTGTCTTGTGCCCTACGTAGGATATGACTACGGTATAAGGACTTCCCACACGCATACCGTTGATGGTGTATCGTCCCTCTGTGTTGGTCACAGCCCGATAGACAGTTCCTGACGGCTCATGAGTAGCAGTAATGGTTGCACCTGTAACGTCTTCGCCTTGGGCGGTAACTTTTCCGCTGATGCCGGATGTTGTTACTTGTGCCATCATGCTCAGCGTAAGGGTGAGCATCATGATGAGAGAGTAAAGCTTCTTCTGCATGGTCTTAGTTAATTAATTGATAATTTTTATGAAAGTAAATGGATTCAAGTAAATATCCAGCTACAAATTTAGGCATTTTTTTTATAAAAATTCCCGAAATAGTTTATTTTGGTTACTTCTTTGTTTTTTTATTTGTTTTTATTGGCAAAGAATACACCAATCAGAATAAGAGCACTGCCAAGAGCAGCTTCGACAGTCATTTCTTCTCCTAAGAAGATGGCACTGATGATGACCGTGCAAATAGGACTGAAGTAGTTGTAGTTGGCCACTTTTACTGCACCTACTTTCTCTGTAACATAGCTCCACGCCCCAAAGCAAAAGAATGATGCTACCAGACTGAGGAAGAGAAGGTTTAAAGTAACAGGCAGGTCGGTGAGGAAATTCTTTAATGGGAATTGCCACGGTGTGATAATGAACAGCGGCAAACTCGTCAGTGAGCCGTAGAAGAACATCTTGCGGGTAATGAATGCTGCTCCATATTTTCGTCCTAGTGGGCGGAGTAGCAAGCAGTAAGCACCAAAACAAACCGTTGAAAGCAATGCCAAAGCATCGCCCAGTAGGCGATTGCTTGCTATTGTCGAATCGTTGTTGCCGCCAAATATGATGAACGATACGCCAATCAGGGCAATCATTGAACCGATAGCAAGCGACTTCGTTAGTTTTTCCTTCAAAAAAAGTATAGCTAAAAACATGGTAAACAACGGCGATGTGCAGAGGATGAAGCTAATATCGTTAACACTACCTACTTGTACGGCAAAGTTCTCAGGTATGAAATAGAGCGAGCCTCCTAAGATACCGCATGCCACCATCAGCAATTCGTCCTTGATATTGGCAGACCATAGTCGCTTGTACGACAGTGTCCACATAGCAAGATAGGCTATGATGTAGCGTGACAGAAATACTTCCTCGGGACGCATACCACCTTGTATCACAACCTTTGTGTTTACAAGCGTTGCCCCCCAGATACTTACAACCAAGATTGCAATGAGATGATAGAGGACTACTCTGTTTTTACTATCTTTGACAGTATTAGGCATAAAATTATTTGTGTATGATTTAAAGTCGTGCAAAACGTAGCGCAAAGTTAAGAATTCTTAGAAGATAAACAAAATTCTTGGCTCCTAAATAACGATAAAACTTAAAAAATATGCATTTGCTGCTGGAAATATAAACAGGTATGGTTGATGTGTATCAACAAATGCGAACTTCGTGGTATCTTTTGCTGAAAGGGCTTGCTGCAAATACAATAATATCTTACTTTTGCATCGTAAGAAGAAAAGGATAACAAATAAAAAAGAAAGGTAAAAAGATGATGATAACATTTGGAATACTGACGATTATTGCTTCCGTTGTAATAGAGGCTGCGATATTAAGTAAGAAAATCGACCTCGGCAAGTAAGTCGGGGTACTCATACCATTAAAAAATAGAGAAAAGCTTGTATGTAAATACCGACGATAGGTATTAGAAAAAGATAGCAACGAAGAAGTCACGGCATGATGTCGTGGCTTTTTTGTATTGAGAAGTTAATGGTTCTGTTTTAGCTGATGCAAAACATTTCTCTTAGCTGTACGCAGACCGGGCAACAACGCTTCGGATTCAAGTATGCTCAGTATGGCTCTCAGCTCTTTTGTCAGCTCCGGAAAGAAGCGGCATTGCTCATAGGCGAGGTAGAGACACAGGGAACGGATGGCAACGGGAGCAGATGTTTGGGTGATATGTAACAGACAGAAGTCGAGGAAATCGGTACGGAGGGTATCTTCGGTAAAGGGCAGGCGCAAGAGTAAAGAGAGAATGAGACGGAGTAGGGTAGGGTTCTTTGTCCGCATAACCATGTCGATAAGTACCTGCTGTTTGCCGTAGAGCCATCGGCGTTGGTCACTTCGGAAGTGGCTGAACACCCATGCTGCATTCCCCGCGACCTTACTGTTGGCATCGGATAACAGGGCGAAAAGCATTTCTTTGTCAGCATCGCCTCCTTTTTCTTGTATCTCAGTAGCCAATGCGCGCACATCTTCAAGGTGTAGCTTGCTGCTCAATCGTTTTCTCCATTCCATATATAATAAGGCGTAAAAACAAAAGACACCATCTGCCATTGCGTTTTCACAAACATGGCAGATGATGTCCGATGGGTTAGGAGCGATTCTTTACTCCGGTCTTTCTATATAAGCGATAACATCGCCCTTATTGATTTTCTTGCCTTGTTTGGCATTGATTTCCACCAATTTACCACCCAATGCAGCAGGTACGGTTACAAATTCGCCCCATGGAGCCTGTATGTAACAGAATGCGTCACCCTCTTTGTATTCCTTTCCGATAAACGGCTCTACGGTCGGAGCACATTCTCCTTCGCCATTGAATTCCCAGAATACTTGTCCTTTCACAGGGGCTACGATGGCATCAGCCTTGGCGTGCTTGAATGCAGACAGCTGTTCAGGTGTGAGTTTGCTGCCGAGTTTTGCATCCTTAGCGGCTTGTAGTTCTGCAAGGAAGTTCTTTTTAGCCTGTCCGCTCTTGTAGTTACGGTATTGCTCTGGGTGCATGGCCAACTCAAAGAGTTCTTCGTCGTCTTGTCCGAAGTCCCATCCGTTGTCTTTCATCTCTTTTTTGAAATCATCCAAAGCATTAGGGATAAGGGTATGCGGGTCGGCTGTAGTGAACTCTCGTCCCTGTTTCTTGGCCAACTCTACCAGCTCTGGGTCAATGGTGCCCGGTATCTTTCCACTCTTTCCGAGTATCATACCCCACATAGCATCGTCCATCATAACGAAACGACCCTTGCCCTGTTCGAGGGTAAGCAAGTTCATGAGAGCGATGTTTTTGGTATATTGCGAGAACGGAGTGACAAGGGGTGGATAGCCAACACGTGGCCATACATAGGCTACTTCATCAAACAGTTTCACGAGCATGTCGTCTACCGACAGTTCGGGTTCTCCTTTTTTCTTGCGGATGTTGTTGATAGTGCCGCGTATACCGCCGAGGTCGGCCATCATACTTCCCATCATACCGCCCGGAAGACCGCAACCTAACAAGAGTGAACTCATGTGCTTGTTGGCCGGATTGATGGAATAACCTAACCATTCGTCTATGAATTCCTGTGTCAGAGAACGAGCTTTCATGTAGGCATTCATATTGATTTCGGGCACGTCAAAGCCCTCGTTCTTCAGCATGCTCTGCACAGAAATGATGTCCGGATGCACTTTTCCCCATGATAGAGGCTCAATAGCGGTGTCGATGATGTCGGCTCCGTTATTGCACACTTCCAATATGGAGGCCATGGAAAGACCAGGGCCGGAGTGTCCGTGGTATTGTATAATCACTTCGGGATGTTTGTCCTTGATGGCTTTTGTCAGTTTGCCGAGCATGGCAGGCTGGCCTATTCCGGCCATATCTTTTAGACAAATCTCCTCTGCACCGGCAGCAATTACTTCATCGGCAATCTTTGAATAATACTCGACAGTGTGTATCGGTGATGTTGTGATACAAAGTGTGGCCTGCGGAGTCATACCTGCTTCCTTTGCCCATTTGATGCTCGGAATGATGTTGCGGGTGTCATTCAATCCACAGAAGATACGGGGGATATCCACGCCCTGTGCGTGTTTTACCTTGTACATCAGCTGGCGCACATCGTCGGGCACGGTATACATACGCAACGCATTCAAGCCACGGTCTAACATGTGGGTCTTAATACCCGCTTCATTGAACGGCTTACAGAATGCACGAACAGCAGCGTTAGGATTTTCTCCAGCAAGGAGATTCACCTGCTCGAAGGCTCCACCGTTGGTTTCTACGCGGCTGAAACAGCCCATTTCAATAATTACAGGGGCAATACGCTCCAACTGGTCTTTACGTGGCTGGTACTTACCTGACGACTGCCACATATCTCGATAGACGAGACTGAACTGTACTTTCTTTTTCATATTGCTTTTGTCTTGTACTTTTCAATAGTTAACGATGTTGCAAATATAGAAAAATATTTTTGAAAAGTGTACGCTGTGCCACTTTTTTTTCAAGGTTTTATGTCCTTCCGCACACATGTGCCTTATATATATAATAAGGTGTAGGCCTCTTAGCAGTTTATTTTGTGATTCATAAATCGATGCTCGGCCATTTGCTCATAGCGTGTTCCGGGCTTCCCATAGTTGGCGTAGGGATAGATACTGATGCCACCGCGTGGAGTAAAGAGGCCGACTACTTCGATGTATTTGGGTGCCATGAGCCGGATAAGGTCTTTCATAATTGTATTTACACAATCCTCATGAAAGTCGCCATGATTACGGAAACTGAACAGATAAAGTTTAAGGCTCTTGCTTTCCACCATCCTTTCAGCGGGGATATAGGCGATTTTTATTTCGGCAAAGTCGGGCTGTCCTGTAATCGGGCACAATGAGGTAAACTCGGGACAGTTGAATTCCACCCAGTAATCATTGTCCTTATGGCGGTTTTCAAACGTCTCTAATACTTCCGGAGCGTAGTCTGTGCAGTATTTTGTCTGTGTACCGAGTGCATGCAGTCCTTCTGTTTTTCTTTTCCTTTCCATACTGCTCGATTAGATGCTGAATATCTTCAATACATTGTAATTGATGCCCTCATCGTACACGTCTTCTCCTTCTTTTGATTTCAGCGCATGCACAATACGGATAGTAATGGGTAATACCACCACTTCATAAGCGGTTTTCAATATGACCTGCCACAGCATCAGCATGGGCAGTTCCTCTGCCGGGACTACACCCGAGAGGGCTAAGGGGAAGAAGATAAGTGAGTCTGCACTTTCGCCGAAAATAGTGCTGACAATGGCACGCAGTGAGAAATGTTTGCCTTTTGAGCGAATCTTCATCCTGCTCATCACATAGGCATTGACAAACGAGCCGACAAGGAAGGCTACGAAAGAGGCCGCAGCAATGCGTGGAGCTAAACCAAATACGGCATGGAAACCGGCATCGTTTGTCCAATAGTCTGCTCCCGGGATGGCATCGCATATCGCTCCTACCGTTACGAAAAAGAAATTCATGGCAAAGCCCGTCCAAATGAGTAGGCGTGCCTTGCGGTATCCCCATACTTCACAAACGCAGTCATTGATGATATAAGAGACGGGAAAGACAATCAAACCACCGGTTAAACTGATGGGACCTACGGCAATTTGCTTTGTTTCGAGTAGGTTTGCCGCTATCAGGCAAACACAGAAAAGTATGCTGAAAAGCATGAACAGCACACTGACTTGGTTCTTTTTATTCTTCATTTTCTTGTTTTTTAAGAGGTTGATCAAGCACTCTGTTTATTCAATATATGCCGGTCGTCTTCTGTAAAGCCGTCATCCTTTATCGGTCTTGGGGAAAACTTCTTCACTTCCGACGAACGGGCATGCAAAGGTAAGCATAAATACCGTGACGAAAGAATACAGGTAAAGAAATCTTCCATCGGTGTTTGTTTTTTATTAAATACAAGGTGCCCCGAAAGCTACGGACTGCTCTTGCATTGTGAAAGCTATGCTCTAATGTCCTTGGAGCTATCTTTTAATGTCCTTGGAACTATGTTTTTGAGTTGCAAAAGAATAGCTTTTACAATCAACCTCGTATGTTTCTGTATAACAATGGATTATGCTTTCCGCTCTGTATTCGTTTATACTCCGTGTGGCTATCCCAGCAAATTTGCCTATCTTTGCATAAGATAGGCTGCGCTCGGCCATTTAAGACCAAGCTCTTATGGCGCTTGCTTGCACTATCTTTGCATAAGATAGGCTGCGCTCGGCCATTTAAGACCAAGCTCTTATGGCGCTTGCTTGCACTATCTTTGCATAAGATAGGCTGCGCTCGGCCATTTAAGACCAAGCTCTTATGGCGCTTGCTTGCACTATCTTTGCATAAGATAGGCTGCACTCGGCCATTTAAGAACAAGCTCTTATGGCACTCGCTTGCACTATCTTTGCATAAGATAGGCTGCGCTCGGCCATCTAAGACCAAGCTCTTATGGCACTCGCTTGCACTATCTTTGCCAATCTGTTATATAATTGAACCATGATTTACGATGAGAAACAACAAGAGGTGATTGCTGCTGCGGGCGGTTATCATGTGGTATTGGCACCGCCGGGATGTGGTAAGACCGAGATTCTTGCCGCCCGTATCGTGCATGCCTATCATGCAGGAACAGCATTTGCCGACATGCTGTGTCTCACTTTCACCAACCGTGCCTCGCGGGGAATGCGCGAGCGAATCAGCACGATGACCGAGTGTGAGGGAATAGAGCAACTCTTTGTGGGCAACGTTCATCGCTTCTGTTCTCGCTTCTTGTTCGATAATGGCATTATACCTGAGAGTGCCTCCGTTATCGACGAAGAAGATACCATCAGCATCATTGCCGATTATTTAGAGCATGAAGAGTTGAGCATATTGAGCGATAACCGGTGGCGACATTACTATTCTACCATCATGAACTTTCAGCATCTCATGTATCAGTATGCTGCTGACCACCCCCGCGACCTCCTCTTGCATGCTGACTCCGTAGATTTCAAGGCTCTGCGGGCGGTATGTACGGAGCTTCGCATGCCCTATTCGCGGAGTTCCATTCTCGATATTTACGAGCATATAGACGACTATTATCCTTCGTCGGACTTGCATCTTACGCTGGAGATGCAGCAGCTGTTGCAGATGATGTATGCCGCCCGTCATTACGAACAGTACAAACGCGCCAACAGCATGCTCGACTTTGAGGATTTACTGTTGTTTACGTATGATGCCGTGAAAGACGAACTCCCTGCCGACTGTCGCACTTACACGTGGATACAGATAGACGAAGTGCAAGACCTGAACCCGCTTCAGTTGGCCATCATCGACCGGTTTACGAATCGTTCGGGCGCGTTCTCCGTGTTGTATCTCGGCGATGAGCAACAGGCCATCTTCTCTTTTATGGGTGCTAAGAAAGAGACGCTCAACCTGCTGAAAGAGCGTTGTCGTCCGGAAGCCATCCATACACTTGGTGTGAATTATCGTTCTCCGAAATATCTGCTCGATGTTTTCAACGATTTCGGTGCGCAGGTCTTGGGTATCGACCGACGACTGTTGCCCGTAACGGATAGGGATGAGCCTCACGCTCCTGCCGATTTAGCCATATTGAAAGCGCAGACCCAAGCCGATGAGTACGTTGAGGTGGCCGCCCTTGTGCAGACGTTATTCGGACAAAGCGAGTGCGAGACCACGGCTGTCATTGTCTCCTCCAACCGCGAAGCCGACGAGATGAGTCTGCGCCTGAACGATATTGGCGTGCCGCACTTTAAAGTTTCCGGCCGCGACCTTTTCGACTTGCCGGAGGTGAAACTCCTTTTTGCTCATTTCACTGTACTTGTAGACGAGCACAACCTGATGGCATGGTCACGCATTCTGAAAGGCCTGCGCATGACCCCCGATGGCGCAACGGCACGCAAATGGCTGCGTGAAGTGCAGGAACGAGCACTCACGCCCGTCGACTTCCTCACGCCTAACCCCACCTATATGCAGACCTTTGCCCGCTGCTATGCTGAAAGAGAGGTGGTTGTCTTCGATACCGAGACCACCGGACTCGACGTGTTTGCCGACGACATCGTGCAGCTTGCCGCCATCAAGGTGCGCAATGGCAAGGTGGTGGAAGGCTCATCTTTCAATGTTTTTATCCGCACCGAGCGCGAGATTCCTGCCATGCTCGGTGATATACCCAATCCTATTATCGAGGAGATGAAGCACCATGAATGTCTTTCTCCCGAGGAGGCGTTCGCACAGTTTATGGATTATGTGGCCGACGACGCCGTGTTGGGGCATAACGTGGAGTACGACTTCCACATCCTGCTCTATAACTTGTTGCGTCATGCTCCTCAATGGGTGGAGCGTTGGAAGGCCGTTGAGCGGTTCGATTCTCTGAAGCTGATTCGTCTGCTCCACCCACGGCAGAAGAGTTATAAGCTGAAACATCTGCTCGAGCGACTTGGGTTGGAAGGGACGAACAGCCACTTGGCCGACGACGACATCATGGCCACCAAGAGCCTCGCCGACTATTGCTATCGCCATGCAGTGGCATGCGTGGACGAGCAACAACGCTTTATCGACGCGCATCGTCCTATGGTGGAGAAGTTCAGACACGTGTATGCCGACTTGTTCTTCCATTCTTTCCACCGGCTGTATGTCCGCCACGAACGGCAGGCTTTCACTGCCGAACTGCGATATGTCTATGATACGCTGGTGGAGACGCGGCATATTGCTCCGGTTGAAAAGTTGCATTATATCGTTGATTACCTTGATGAAAATGTGATGGGTGTCGATGAAGACACGCTGATACAGCAGTTGCACAACCACATAAGAGACATTAACTCCTACCGAGAAACCGACCTCTGTGGCAGCAAGAGCATACAAGAGCGCGTGTTCGTCTCTACCGTCCACAAGGCCAAAGGGCTTGAGTTCGATAACGTAGTGGTGCTTGGCGTGACCGACGATCGTTATCCGCGCTTCTCTTCAACGAACCATCGCGAGAGCCTGTTCGAAGATGCCTGCCGCCTATATGTTGCTCTTTCCCGTGCTCGCCGCCGCTTATTTGTCAGCACCTACGCCTCGAGCACCAACCGTTATGGCCGTATCTTTCCGCGCTCACTCTCTCCATTTATGTCGCCGGTAGAGCATCATTTTGTCTACCGGCACAATACCCTTCCCCTTTCTCACGAATAGACTTTCCGGTAAAAGTTTATGAACAATCTTGAAAGAGACAATGACCAATCCGGACGATAGTAATGAATCTCTCGCATGCTCGCTGGTTTGTAAACATCTTTTAAACGTAAGGTCATAGTGCTTTGCCGCGTGGCGTGATGGCGAAAAATACGACATCATCGCATCATAACTTAATTATAATTGCTATATTTGCACGTTCTTTCGATAAAAATCTATGAATATAGTCATCGGCATCGACGTAGGCATCAGCACGACAAAAATAGTCGGAATCAAAGACGGCGCAGTGGTATCACCCATCCGCATCAGGGCTACCGACCCTGTCACATCACTGTATGGCGCCTTTGGTAAATACCTTTACGACAACGACATCAGTCTTGCAGAAGTGGAACGGGTGATGCTCACCGGCGTGGGCAGTGCCTATATCAACAACGACGTGTATGGTTTGCCTACCGAACGTGCCGACGAGTTCATTGCCGACGGCCTTGGCGCGCGCTTTGAATCGGGAAAAGACCGCATGATAGTTGTAAGCATGGGCACGGGAACATCGCTCGTAAGGTGCGACGAAGGAACCATTGACCATATCGGAGGTATCGGCGTGGGAGGCGGTACGTTGCAGGGGTTGGCGCGATTGCTGTTGAAAACCGACGACATACGTTTGATTTCAAACATGGCACTTCACGGCGATATCTCCAAAATCAACGTGTTGATAGGCGACATTACCGCCCATCCGCTCTCGGGACTCCCCATGGATGCCATTGCCTCCCTCTTTGGGAATGCGCAGGCCGATGCCTCGGCAGAAGACATTTCGCTGGGTATCGTGTGGATGGTGTTGCAAACCATTGGCAGTGCCACCATCCTCTCATCGCTCGGCACCGGCATCAAAGACTATGTGATGATAGGCAATCTGACATTGCTTCCCCAATGCAAGATTGTTTATCCGGCTATGGAAAAACTCTATGACGTGAAGTTTCATATCCCCCAATATTCCGAATTTTGCACTGCCATCGGGGCAGCACTCAGCTATTCGGGTATTGAAAAATCGACGCTTAGATGATTTCGGTTGAAGGATTGAAGGTTGAATTCGGTGCCAAGCCGCTGTTCCAAGAGGTAGGCTTCGTTATCAATGAGCGCGACCGCATCGCCCTTGTGGGTAAGAACGGAGTAGGAAAATCCACCCTGTTGAAGATACTTTGCGGCATGCAGCAACCCACCGCCGGTACGGTTTCTGTGCCCCGCGATACGGAAGTGGGATATTTGCCGCAGGTCATGGTGCTACACGATGATACCACCGTTCGCGAAGAAGCTCGCAAGGCCTTTGCCGACAATACGCAACTGAAAGAACGTATCGACAGCATGAATCGCCAACTCGCCGAGCGCACCGATTATGAAAGTGAAGACTATATGGCACTTGTGGAGCGATACACGCAGGAACACGACCGTTACCTCATGCTCGGAGGAGAGAACTACGAGGCAGAGATAGAACGCACACTTGCCGGTCTGGGCTTTGAGCGCAGCGATTTCGACCGTCCCACATCGGAATTCAGCGGTGGGTGGCGTATGCGTATCGAATTAGCGAAGATACTATTGCGGAAGCCTGACGTACTGTTGCTCGACGAGCCAACCAACCATCTCGACATTGAGAGCATACAATGGCTGGAACAACAGCTGCAACAGAGTGCCCGTGCCGTAGTGCTGGTAAGCCACGACAGAGCCTTTATCAACAACGTATCCAATCGAACGATAGAGATTTCCTGTGGACGAATAACGGACTATCGGGTGAAGTACGACGAGTATGTGAAGTTGCGTGTCGAGCGCAGAGAACAGCAACTGCGCGCCTATGAGAATCAGCAGAAGGAGATAGCAGATATCAAAGATTTCATTGAACGCTTCAGATATAAACCCACAAAGGCTGTACAAGTGCAGAGCCGTATCAAGCAGCTGGAGAAAATTGTACCCATAGAAGTAGACGAAGTAGACCTTTCCGCTATGCGTCTCAAGTTCCCTCCGTGTCTGCGCAGCGGCGATTATCCCGTTATCTGCAACGAAGTAACCAAGACGTATGGCGACCACAGCGTGTTCGACCATGTTACACTGACCATCAAGCGCGGCGAGAAAGTGGCTTTCGTGGGCAAGAACGGAGAAGGAAAGTCTACGCTTGTGAAATGTATCATGGGCGAAATACCGTTTGAAGGTGAGCTGAAGATAGGACACAATGTGCAGATAGGTTATTTTGCGCAGAACCAAGCGCAGCTGTTGGATGAGCGTTTAACCATTTATGAAACGATAGACCATGTGGCAAAAGGCGATATCCGCTTAAAAATCAACGACATCTTAGGAGCATTTATGTTTGGCGGCGAGGTTTCGGAGAAAAGGGTCAAGGTGCTGAGTGGCGGCGAACGAAGTCGCTTGGCAATGATAAGACTTCTGTTGGAACCCGTGAACCTGTTGATACTCGATGAGCCGACAAATCACCTCGACATGCCTTCTAAAGACGTACTCAAAGAGGCTATCAAGGCATTCGACGGCACAGCGATTATCGTCAGTCACGACCGAGAGTTCTTAGATGGACTTGTGACAAAGGTATACGAGTTCGGTGGTGGTAAGGTGCGCGAATATTTAGGTGGCATCTACGACTTCCTTCATGCCCGCGACATCCATTCGCTGAACGAATTGGAAAACCTTACGTCGTATGAACCTCTTGCTCCCAAGCAATCCCCCGCTTCCTTGCAGCAGGGAAAACAATCTTATGCCGAGCACAAGGAACGGCAGAAACGCCTCAATAAGGCGGAAAAAGCAGTAAAGGAATCGGAGCGAAAGATAGAACGTATGGAGCAACGCCTGAAAGAGTTGGATGCCATCCTCTGCACGCCCGAGGGTGCTTCCGATATGGTGTTGGTCACGGAATACACTTCTGTGAAGCAGACACTCGACAAAGAAGTCGAAACATGGGAACGGCTATCCGAAGACTTGGAGGCGCTTTCCACCGCATCATAGATAACATGGAAAAACAGATGACAATATACTATCTATTTTTAACATTAAAAGTATCATAACATGAAAATCAAATCACTAATGACAATGGCAGTAATGGCAATTGTTCCGGCGTTGGGCATGGCTCAGACGCCTCTTAAATCGGGAATCCATCAGGAAGACCTCGACCGTTCGGTGCGCCCGGGCGACAGTTTCTATCAGTTCGCTTGTGGAGGATGGATGAAGAACAACCCGCTTCCCGCAGCTTATTCTCGCTTCGGCAGCTTTGACAGATTGGCGCAAGATAACAATGTGCGCATCAATAACATCCTGACAGATTTGCTGAAAGGTACTTACAAGCAGGGGTCTGTAGAGCAGAAGCTCAGCGATTTCTATAAGTTAGCAATGGATTCCGTGCGCAGAAATAAAGAAGGAGTCGCCCCCGTGATGCCTCTTATCAGGGCATTGGAAGCGGCTAAAACACCGGCAGCTTTGCAGGCGATACAGTTGAAATATGCAGCTTTCGGCTATGGATTCCCTGCAGGTATAGGCTTCGGAGCCGACGAGAAAAACGCTAAGATGAACATATTGAACGTTTACCAAGGCGGACTCACCCTCGGACTGAAAGAATATTACCTTGATACCGATAGTGCTACAACCGCCATCCGCGAGGCTTATAAGAAGCATATTGTGCGCATGTTCCGGCTTTTCGGTTTCAAAGATGCCGTGGCACAGAAACGCATGCAGGATATTCTCAAAGTGGAAACGGCATTGGCTAAAGTGAGCAAGAGCCGTACCGAATTGCGCGATGTGGAGGCCAACTACAACAAAATGACCCTCAAAGATTTTGAAACGAAATATCCCCACTTGCAATTACGGAAACTGCTGAATGCCGAGGGCGTGAAGACGGAATACTTTCAGGAGATGGTCGTAGGCCAACCGTCGTTCCTCGCAGGAGCCGACAAGGTGTTCGCACATATTACTGCCGATGAGCTGCGTGCCTGCATGGAACTCGATGTCATATTAGGTGCAGCCAATTACCTGAGCGACGATGTGGTGGCTGCCAACTTCGACTTCTTCGGGAAAACAATGTCTGGCCGTAAAGAGAACCATCCGCTGTGGAAGCGCGCCACCGCACAAGTAGAAGGCCAGATGGGCGAGGCACTCGGCGAAATATATGTGAAGCGTTACTTCCCCGCCGAAGCAAAAGCCCGCATGGAAACGCTGGTGAAGAATTTGCAAACCGCTCTTGCCGGACGCATCAAGGCACAGACGTGGATGAGTGATGAAACGAAAGCAAACGCACTCGACAAGTTGGCTACATTCTACGTGAAAATAGGCTATCCCGATAAGTGGAAAGATATGTCGGGGTTGGTTATCGACCCGAAGAAATCGTATTACGAGAACGTGCAGAACTGCCGCCTGTTCTGGGATAAATGGGACATCGACTACCGCGCAGGCAAGCCCGTTGACAAAGACGAATGGGGTATGACACCGCAGACGGTGAATGCCTACTATAACCCCACGACCAATGAAATCTGTTTCCCCGCAGGCATCTTGCAAGTGCCCTTCTTCGACATGACGGCCGATGATGCTTTCAATTACGGTGCTATCGGAGTTGTTATCGGACATGAGATGACCCACGGCTTCGATGACCAAGGTCGCCACTACGACAAAGACGGAAACATGACCGATTGGTGGACGGAGAGCGACGGCAAGAACTTTACCGACCGTACCGGTAAGTATGCAGACTTCTTCTCTGCCATCAAGGTGTTGCCCGATTTAAATGCCAACGGTCAGCTCACGCTGGGCGAAAATCTGGCCGACCATGGTGGTCTTCAAGTGGCTTTCAATGCCTTTAAAAATGCTACGAAAAACAAACCGCTTCCCACTATAGATGGCTTTACTCCCGAGCAACGCTTCTTCCTCGCCTATGCAGGCGTGTGGGCTGCCAATATCACCGAGAAGGAGATACGTAATCGCACGAAGAGCGACCCCCACTCATTGGGCAAATGGCGCGTAGACGGCGCACTGCCGCATATCGATATGTGGTACGATGCTTTCGGCATCAAAGAGGGCGATAAAATGTTTATCCCCAAAGAGCAACGCCTCTCGTTGTGGTAATCCCATACATACTTATAAAAGCAACCGGCACGCATCAAAATGATGCGTGCCGGTCTGTTATATTAGGTATCGCGAGTTCGGGATAAGGATATTGGAAACTGTCGCCTCATTCCTTTGGCAGGCCGGACAACTACTTTGCAGGAGTTACGCCCTTGCCTATATTCTATCACCTCTCCGATATCCTCTCCCGCAAAACTTGTCAGCCTTATAGATAAAGTGATTGATAATAAGTTGTTTACATACAGGCTCTCGTCTGCTTTTCAAAGGCCTCGGCGAGCGAGCCGTTTTCTGCTCACCAGCAAACTTTTTTTCGCTCACCAGCAAACTTTTTTCTGCTCACCAGCAAACTTTTTTCTGCTCACCAGCAGAATTTCTTTTGCTCACCAGCAGAAGATGGGATGCTCACAGGCAACTTTAACCCCACTCGGGCACAGCATTACGCGTCGCGCATCTGCCTTAGCAATTCTTTCTGTCGGTCGGATAAGTGTTGGGGCAATGTGATTTGATACGTGATGATAAGATCGCCGAAAGTTCCGTCTCCGCGGTTCAATCCCTTCCCCCTCAGTCTTACTTTCGTGTTGTTCTGAGTTTCCGGTTTCACCTTTAGCTTCACCTTTGAGCCGTCGTTGAGACCTAAAATGATGTCTCCGCCTAACATCGCCGTATAGAAGTCGATGTTGACCGAACTCTCGACATCTCCCGAAGACCGTTGTGTACTGCGTTTAGTTCTTGCTCCCCGTCGGCCGCCGCCAAAGAGTTGTTCAAAGAAATCGCTGACACCACCGCCTCCGCTGAAGGCTCCGAAATCAAAGCCGCCGAATGATGAGCCGTCGGAAGTCCCCCATTGATAGGTTCCACCGCCTGCGCCCGCCGCATTATAGGCATCAGCGTTGCGCCATTGCTCTCCGTATTGGTCGTACTTTTTTCGCTTTTCTTCATCGCCGATCACCTCGTATGCCTCGTTCAAGGCTTGAAATTTAGCCTTTGCCTTGGGGTCATCGGGGTGTAAATCGGGATGAAATTGTTTGGCTCTTTTTAAGTAAGCCTTCTTCACGTCTTTTTGTGCAATGCTCTTATCTACACCCAGTATTTTGTAATAGTCTATAAATGCCATAATTGATGTCTCCTTTTTTATTCATCAAAATAACAAAATCCATGCCCGACGGAGATTCATGTCGTATTATGTCAGTGTGTGTGAGTCGAAATAGTGTTGTACCGTTTCTTTATTGCTTTCTGAAATGGGAATCATGTGTTCGCCAAAGACAATGCGGAAGCGGTCGATGAGTCTTGCTTTTGGCATGTGTACGATATAGGAGCGGTGTGTGCGCATGAACTCGGGCTGGGGGAGGAATTCTTCGAGCCTTTTCATGTTCATGAGACTCATCACAGGGGTAGGGCTATTTTCGAGGTAGATTCTTACATAGTCTTTCACACCTTCGATGAAAAGGATATCGTCTAATTTGATTTGCACCAATTTGTAGTCGCTTTTCACGTACATGAAGCGGTCGTTGAGGCTCATCTCATTTTGGGTAGCAGCCTCGAACCATTCGAGTGCTTTAGAGGCCGATGCGAAGAACTCTTCATAACTGATGGGCTTGAGCAGATAGTCGAGAGCATTTACTTTGTATCCTTCCACGGCATATTGACTGAAAGCGGTGGTAAAGATAACCTTTGTATCTTTGGAAAAGATTTTCGCAAACTCCAAACCGCTCAGTTCGGGCATCTGGATGTCGAGAAACACCAAATCAATATGATTGGTGCGAATTTCTTTCATGGCAGAAACGGCACTATTGTAGGAACCGATGAGATGGAGGAAAGGTGTTTTGCGGGCATAACTCGCCAATAAGTCGGCAGCTAAAGGCTCGTCGTCAATGATTGCGCAGTTTAGTATCATAGATAATAATTTTTGATTGGTAACAATTTCGTTCTTGGTCTATCTCTTTTTTCCACTCATAACTTCCGGGGTATGAAAGGTCGAGACGGCGTTGCACCTGTAGCAATCCTATGCCATGGCCACTGTGGTCTTGTTCGGTCTTTGGGTGATAGGAATTCTCAATATCGCAGATGATGTGGGTGGTGTCGGCGATGATTTTCACCTTGATATAGCTGTGTTCGGTGGAGCTGACCCCGTGTTTGAACGCATTTTCTATGAGTGAGATAAAGATAAGGGGGGCTACTTGCAACGAACAAGGGTTGGGAATCTTGATTTCTTCGGTGATATCAACGGTTGAGGAGAGCCTGATTTTCATGAGATTGATGTAATTATGGAGAAACTCGACCTCGTTTCTCAGATTCACGAGCTGTTGCTGATTGTCGTAAAGAATGTGGCGGAGCATCTTGCCTAATTGCATGATGGCACTCTGTGCCTTGTCCGTATCGAAAGCTGCAAGGGCGTAGATGTTGTTCAATGTGTTGAGCAGGAAATGAGGATTAATTTGCCAACGCAGGGCTTTCAGTTCAGCATCAGCCCTTGCGGCTTCGGCCTCTTTCCTGGCCAGCTCAGCCATCTTCAGACGTTGATACATGATGATGGAATTCGCAATGGCCGCAGCTACAGACAAGCTGAAAACGTCTCTGACAAACATGATATAAATGTTTTTCATGTTATCGTCAGACTCAAGGCGTATGATGTGGTGTTTCATCATTCTTTCTTTCTTGCTTAACTGTCGGCCGTATTCATTACACTGTCCGAGGATAGCCGCCATGGCCACCACGAGACAGGCGTTTACGATCCAGAACGTACGCTTGTCACCATGCTGATTGATGTATTGAGGAGCAAGCCAAAGGTAATTGACGTAGAAAACAAAAATCATAGCCAGCGGCCATATACTGCGTATCAGATAGCCGGAAAGCGTCATATTGTCGTTGGGGTCGCTGAAGACCAATGGCATGAGAAATAAGACAATCCATACAATTGCTTGCAGCAACAGCCATTCGCGTCTTAGCAGTCGTTTACTCATTCTTTGTCTCCTTCCCTTTTTCTTATTCGTATCTGATGGCTTCTATCTGGCCTGCCTGTGCTACTTTCTTAGCCGGATATAACCGAAGAATAACGCTGTGAGCGAATGGTAAAGTCGTCCCCATTCGCTTCAGACATATAACACGAGGTCATCTTTGTCCATACCCATGGAGCTATAACCTTAATTCTTGAGTATCCCGCTCTGATAGAATTTCAGCAAGTTAATATTGAGTATAGCCAAGTATTTGCTTTGCAACTCGTTCTGTTGTGCTGTCAGGAGATGGGTCTTACCTGTCATGAGTTCTACAATATTCTTCAGTCCCAGCCTAAATTGTTCGCTCAATAGCTTGTAGCTTTCGGTCTGCCCTGCTACACTTACCATGGCTGCTTTCAGTTTATTCTGGTTGTTGACGGCTTCCAGCCAATAATTCTCGATTGTGGCATAGAGTATGGTTTCCTTGTCTTTTAGGTCTAATAGACTTGTTTGGTATGACAAGCGGGCTTTATTGATGGCCGTCTTGGCCGCGCGATTATCAAAAATGGGTACACTGACAGTTACTCCCGCCGAGGCATCGAAGTTGGTTTTCAGTTGAGTTCCCCAGCTTTTAGAATTGATGGAAGTGGTGTTCGTGACAAAGCCAGCTGCCAAGCCGATCGTTGGTAGTTGCTGGCCTTTTGCGATTTTGATATTCACGTTGCTGCTTTCTATTGCCAGCTGGGCACTTTTTATCTCAGGTCGCAGTTCCAGTGCCTTAGTATAGACATCGTTCAGCGACGGGATTTCCTGCAATGCCATCTCATCGGTCGTAGTAGGGATAGCCACTTCAAAGGGCTCGTCGCTTGTGATTTGGAGCAGTTGTTTCAACTGTCTTTTATAGTTTCTCAGATTACTTTCAGCTGCCACGATATTATATTCGTCTTGTGCCCGCTGTGCTGTAAGTTGTGCTACATCGGCCTTGCTCATCTTTCCCACGCGGAACATGGATTGTCCACGTTCTTCGTTCAGCTTGCTTGTTTCAAGACTTTGCCGATTAACATTGATGGCTTCAGCCGAATAGAGTATCTGGACGTAGAGTTGGGCTATTTGTTCCTGTATGGTGCTTGCTGTGGTTGCAGAGTCTAAGGCAGCCTGTTGCACTGCAAGTTGGTTGGCTTTGATGGTGTTTTTGTTGCGATTTCCGTTCCACACCGTCCAATTGGCATTTACGTTATAACTGCCGTTGTAGTACACCTTGTCTACACTCGAACCATTAGCTATGGTTGAATGTCCGCTTTCCGGCCACGGACGATAGGCGATGTTGTGCGACGTATTGAAGTTTAAAGAAGGCAACAGGGCAGCTTTAGATTGCCACATATCTTCCTGTGTCGACAATTTCTGAAGACTGCTTTTCTTAATTTTGATATTGTTTTCGAGGGCATAATGGATGCAATCTTCCAATGTCCATTGCTTTTGTGCGCTACAGTGAAGCATGCCGCAACATAGCAAGGCAAGTAGTGCAAACTGTCTTAAACGTTTCTCTTTCATGGGTTTTGTCGTTTTGTTCAGTAGGTGAAATGATGATACTTTATGGATATAAACGAAACTTGGCAAAAGAATATTGCCTGATGAATAACCTCTTATTGCGAGAGACGGATGGTTACGTCTTATCGCAGTTCGTGCAATCTTGCAATATATTTGCCTAAGATATCGAACTCAATATTGACTGTAGAACCTATCGCGATGTCGCAGAAGTTGGTATGCTCCTTCGTGTAAGGTATGATGGCTACCTGAAAGCTGTTGGCCGTGGGGCGACAAACCGTGAGCGAAACGCCGTTTACTGTTACGCTGCCTTTGTCCACGGTGAAGTAACCACGCTGTGTCATTTCCGGGTCTTCGTGATACGTAAAGGTGAAATAAGTGCTGCCGTCTGCATCCTGTATGGCTGTGCATTGAGCTGTCAGGTCTACGTGGCCTTGCACGATATGTCCGTCTAAACGTCCGTTCATGAGCATCGAACGTTCTATGTTCACTTTATCGCCCACTTTCAGCAGGCCAAGGTTTGTGCGGCGCAGGGTCTCGAGCATCGCCGTTACGGTGTAGGTGTTATCCTCCAACCGCACCACAGTCAGGCATACGCCGTTGTGGGCAATGCTTTGGTCTATCTTCAGCTCGTCGGTAAAAGGGCAGCTGAGTGTAAAGTCGATATTTTCTTTGTCTTTCTCAATGGATATTACAGTGGCAAAGCTTTCTACTATTCCGGAAAACATAAGCAGTGGTTTTTATCTTTTATTTGTTTATATGGACGAGAACGGTTCGTAAACCAAAAGAGACAGGCTCACCCTGTCTCTCTATTGTAAGAGGTCGTACCGATGATGTGATGAAAACTCCGAGTCATATAAGATTTGAGAGCTCTCCGCCTTTGTAATCCACCGGCTTTTCAGCTTACCGCTTATGTGGTATGTGGCCCGCCATTGACAAGAGAAGTCATCTCGGTTTTTCGATTTTAATTGATGAGTATCCCAATCGAATCGATACGACCTGTATCTCTCTTTTGTTATTGCAAAGATATTGTTTTCTTTATAACTGTGCAAATATTTTGAAGCAATAATTGTTGAAGCGGAGTCAAACATTGTCGTTCGTAGAGTCCGACAGCAAATGCAAAGAAATATTTTCGCTCTATTTTCCGCGGTATTTAGCGTTTCCTCGCCACTCCCTTAACGCGAATTCGAGATAAAGATAGGGGGACGATAAGCCCACACGCGGATGCACGTCACGACAACAGGCGGGAGGCTTGCCCGGCTGGTGCAAACGCTAAACCGAAAGGAAAGTTAAATGCTCAACATGAGCAAACGCTAAACCGAAAGGAAAGTTAAATGCTCAACATGAGCAAACGCCAAACCGTAAGGAAAGTTAAATGCTCAACATGAGCAAACGTCAAACCGTAAGGAAAGTTAAATGCTCAACATGAGCAAACGTCAAATCGAAAGGAAAGTTAAATGCTCAACATGAGCAAACGCCAAACCGAAAGGAAAGTTAAATGCTCAACATGAGCAAATGCCAAACCAAAAGGAAAGTTAAATGCCCGGCTGGGGCAAGTATCAGAACAGATTCGGGGGCTTTGGCAAGAGGTCTTTATCTCGAACTAATGTTCCCTTACTAATCGGCCACGGGCAGACGGTGCCCCGCAGTGTTTCTCATGGATTCAAGGCTGCCAAAGAGAGGAAGAGAACAGACAATAAACGCGATGGACGGCCGTTTATATACCGATGAAAAAACGGGAAAAGCGCAACAGCTATTTACATATACTGAAATACACCGGCATGTTTGGCGGTGTACAGGGAGTGAACATCCTCGTGGGGGTGGTGCGTAATAAGTTGGTGGCCATGATTCTCGGTCCGCAGGGCATGGGGCTTATCTCGCTCTTCAATTCCACGATAGCACTGGTTTCCGATTCCACAGGCTTGGGATTGGGCATGAGTGCGGTGAAACGTCTGTCTGAATCGTTTGCTACGGGCGATACACCGGAAATGGAACGTTCTGTTCGTGTCATCCGCTCGTGGAGCCTGTTGGCCGGACTGTTCGGCATGTTCGTATGCGTCGTATTAAGTCCGCTTTTAGACCGTTTCACTTTCAGTTGGGGCGACCATACGCTTCATTTCATGCTACTTTCGCCCATTATTCCCCTACTTGCCGTGACAAACGGTGAATTGGCCATACTGAAGGCTACGCGACAGTTGCGGGCGTTGGCCAAACAGTCTGTTGGCACGGTGCTACTTGCGCTCCTGCTCACTGTGCCTCTATACGAGCAGTTCGGCGAGGCCGCCATTGTACCCTCCTTGGTGTTGATGGCCGCGATACAGCTATTCTTATCCATCGTTTATTCGTATCGGCTCTATCCGCTTCGACTTTCTCTCCGACGGGAGACGTTGGGGGCTGGACTGCCGATGGTGAAGCTCGGCGTAGCTTTCGTCGTGGCCGGCACGATGACCAGCGGTGCAGAGTTCGTTATCCGCAGCTTCCTCAACCACGAAGGTGCACTCGACACCGTAGGACTCTACAATGCGGGATTCATGCTGACCACCACTTATGTGTCGATGATATTCGTGGCGATGGAGACCGACTACTTTCCGCGCCTCTCTTCCGTGGCAACCCATACGTTTACGATGAACCAGACGGTGAACCGGCAGATAGAAGTCTCGCTGCTGTTTGCCGCACCCTTGATAGCCTTGTTCATGATAACGTTGCCGTGGCTCGTGCCTTTGTTGTACAGCGGACGCTTCACACCGGCCGTCGGCATGGCGCAGGTGTCGCTCCTCGGCATGTATATGCGAGCGGTCAGACTGCCGGTAGAGTACATCTCGCTGGCTAAGGGCGACTCCCGCAGTTTCCTCGTCTTGGAAAGCGTATATGCCCTACTCATCGTGGGCTTTGCCCTCCCGTTTTTCCGTCTGTGGGGACTGTGGGGGACGGGATTGGCGCTGGCCGTCGTAGGTTTGCTTCACTATCTTGTCGTTTTCATCTATATGTATCGCCGACATGGCTACCGTGTGTCTGCCTCCGTGCGGCTTTACATGATGCTGCAATTGCCGCTCGGTCTGCTCACATTCGGCATTACGCTTCTCGACAATCCATTTCTGTATGGGTCGCTCGGCGTGTTGTCCGTGGCAGTCAGCGCGATGATTTCCATTAAGATTCTGAAATCGAAAACCGGCGGTCTACGTGGTCTGCCGGATAAGCGAGGTACACATTCATAAAGAAGATAGAAAGAAAAAAGCCGACAGTTGCTTGCTTGTTTGAAATATTTGTTACCTTTGCGTTTGTATTTTTAGGTGTTATGGGACTGATTATCGCAGCAATTTTACTCTTGGGTTACATCTTGATAGTAACCGAACGACAGACAAACATCAACAAGGCCGCCATAGCCATGTTTGCCGGCACGGTGGGATGGGTGCTCTATATCTGTTACGGCACGGACTTCGTGATGAGTCAGCACCAACGGGAATATACCGATTTTCTCGGCGGAGCTGTTCCCACGAGCATCGCAGTGAAAGAATATATCGCTCATAATATCTTCTTGAAATACGTGGGTAAGGCAGCAGAGATAGTCTTGTTTCTCTTGGCCACCATGACCATCGTAGAGATACTCAACAACAACGGCTGTTTCGACTTTATCCGTGCTTGGGTGCGCACCCGCAAGAGTCGTAAGTTCCTGTGGCTCTTTTCTGTTATCACCTTTCTGCTTTCCGCCAATCTTGACAACCTCACTACGACCGTGATGATGCTCACCATCATGCACGACATGATACCCAACCGCAGACAACGTATGCTCTACGGCAGTGCGGTGGTCATCGCAGCCAATTGTGGTGGTGCATTCACCGTAATCGGCGACCCCGCAGGCCTCGTATTGTGGAATATGGGAGCCGTAACAGCCACCGATTACTCTTTGTCTTTGCTCTTGCCGTGTCTCATCGCATGGGCATTGCCTACTTGGTGGTTGGGGCGTTATTTGCCCGAACGTGTGGAAATGGAAGGTGTCGCGATGCCTTACCGTGGCGATGATACCAACCTGAACGTATGGCAACGTATCCTGATGCTCATCGTGGGCATCGGCGGCTTATGGTTTATCCCCACGTTTCATAACATCACGAAACTCAGCCCTTTCCTTGGCGCATTGTGCGTCTTGTCGATTTTGTGGATTGTCAATGAGGTGGTCAACCGCAAATTGATGAACGTAGACCAGATGATACATCGCCGTGTGCCGCGCGTCTTGCAGTATGGTGTCATCCAGATGATGCTGTTTGTGATGGGCGTGATGCTCGCCCTTGGCGTGGTCAATGAGACGGGTGCGCTTAGTTGGATGGCGCGACAGATAGCCGAGCATGTAGACAGCATCTGGGTCGAAGGCATCGGCACCGGATTCGTAAGCATCGTATTAGATAATTTCGCGACCGCCATGAGCATGTTCTCCCTCCACGATGTGGTAGAGCCGGTGCATCAGTCTTCTTTCTCCGATTCCGAATACTACCACGCCTTTGTCTGCAACGGGGCCTATTGGAAGATGATTGCTTTCAGTGCAGCCATTGGCGGCAGCGTGCTTGCCGTCGGCTCTATGAGTGGTCTGGCGTTGATGAAAATGGAAAAGATGCACGTGGGATGGTACTTCCGCCACGTGGGCTGGATAGCATTAGCGGCATGGGCATTGGGACTCGTGGCATTATGGCTGTTGGTTTGATACAAATTGTACTGTAACATATATCATATATTCTCATGGGAAAAATAAAGACCATAGGTATCTTAACTTCGGGAGGCGACGCCCCGGGCATGAACGCCGCCATACGCGCCGTTACCCGTTCGGGCATCTGCAACGGCTTTCATATCAAAGGAATCTATCGGGGGTACGACGGATTAATCCATAACGAGATTGCCGACTTCACCACAGAAAACGTGAGCGGCATCATCATGTCGGGCGGAACCATTCTGAAGTCGGCACGCTCCCATGAATTTATGACCGTGGAAGGAAGACAGAAAGCATATGAAAACATGGTAAAGGCCGGCATCGATGCACTTGTAGTCATCGGCGGCAACGGCTCTTTGACAGGTGCCATGCTCTACGCACAAGAACACGATGTATGCTGTATCGGCCTCCCGGGAACTATAGACAACGACCTGTACGGAACCGACTCAACCATAGGCTACGATACCACACTCAATACCATTGTGGAATGCGTAGACCGCATCCGCGACACGGCACAGAGCCACGAACGCATCTTCTTCGTCGAAGTGATGGGGCGCGATGCCGGTTTCCTTGCACAAAACAGTGCCATCGCAAGTGGCGCCGAGGCAGCCATTATCCCCGAAGACTCTACCGACGTAGACCAATTAGCCCGCTTCATGGAGCGAGGCATCCGCAAATCCAAGAAGAGTTGCATCGTCATCGTGTCGGAAAGTCCCAAATGTGGTGCCCTTTACTATGCCGACCGCGTGAAGAAAGAATTCCCCGGATTCGATGTCCGCGTCTCCATCTTAGGCCATCTGCAACGCGGCGGACGCCCCTCTGCTCACGACAGAATCCTATCCGCACGCACAGGCATTGGCGCCATCGAAGCCATCATGCAAGGACAACGCAACGTCATGGTAGGCATCAGAAACAACGAAGTGGTATATGTGCCGCTAAGCGAGGCCATACGCTCAGACAAGCCTTTCGACAAAAAACTGATTAAAGTACTCGACGAATTAAGTATTTAATCCCCCATCAATCATCAGGCGGCCCATCTGTCGCTTTTTATAAAGATGACCTCTCCTCCGCCCCTTCATCATTGTTTTAAAATTATTGCTTGTCCGCAAAACATCTCTAACATAGATTCCCTTGCGGGATTGCCTTTATATAGGTAATCCCGCATTCTTTTATTTAGCATGGTTAGCACCTGTGAGAAAGATACGTGTCTTTTTTTTATCATTCTATAGATAACAGTACAGAGCAGGTTGGCAATGAGTAAAAACTGTCATCCGCCAGCGCGGATGACAGAAAAAACCTCGTTTGAATTTCATTCCCTAACTCTTATACGGAAAAGGTTTACCGGACAGTAATATTTTAAAACATTCTCCGATCGGACATTCCACCTTAACCTGCTTTTCCCTTATAACATAAATATAAAAAGATGCCTACCTCTTATGAGATAGGCATCTTTTGTACATCCTTAGGGATTCGAACCCTAGACCCACTGATTAAGAGTCAGTTGCTCTACCAACTGAGCTAAGGATGCAAGTTACAGACAAATTCCTCTGAATTTCTGATTTTCGTAGGTGCAAAGGTAGGTCTTTTCTATGAAACGAACAAACTTTTCCTTAACTTTTTTCATATGGGAAAGAATCAGTCTTATCGGGAGGTGTGGAATCCTTCTATCAGACTGTACCGACGATTCATCATACGGCGGTATATCCGGTGAATCCAAATGTTTGACGAGAGCATGAATGCTATGCTAAAAAGGATAAGAACAATATAGGCTATCGTCTCTGAGACTACAAGCTGCAATAGATTGAGAAAAAGAAGCGGAACGGTAAAGATAACAAGTTGCACGACAATCTGTATATAGTTGTTTTCCATCATTCCCTTTCCTGTGTACTTGGTATTAAGAGGAATGGTTCGTTTGTTGTAGACTGCCATTTGGAAAAGGCAGAAATAAACGGGACCGACAGCAAGAAACATAAATGTAAAGAGCATCAGTAAACTGCACTTGCCGACAAAGACAGTGGGCAACATGAACAACAGAGGGATAACCAACAGCAACGAAAAAAGATAATATTTGGCTTTCAACAGTGAGAGGATGTTTTCTCTGTGCACCATCAAGCAGTCAATATAGTTGCCCTCGTAACACATGATGCGTGTAAGCATTGTCGCTCCATAGATGACAAAATTGTACAGACACCAGAAGTTAAGCATGAAAGTGTTGTCGTAGATACCGGACAAGGAGATAATGGCACTAAACATTACGATAACGGCGTTTGCAACGAGGAACGATGTGCGCACTGCCTTGTTTCGCATGATACTTTTTATTTCCAACTTCATGTATTCGCCGATTTCTCCGTATCTATCAAACAACGACAGACGGAACACGCGTGCTGCCTTTGCTGTCTCCTGACGTTGCACTTCAGAGAGCACAAGGCGAAGCTGTATCTTTCTATTGACATAAATCGTGAATGCTAACAAGGCGGATAATATCAGCCATGCAAGCCAATGCCCACGACAGATAGAGGTACCGAAAGATGCGTAGAAGTGCAATAATCGCTCTATGGAGACGTGTCGGCCTAAGAACAGAGGAGCATAAACCAAGACATAAACGGCAATGGGCAAAAACCACCATAGGAGGTGTTTGCGAGTAAGCGCACGCACGATGGCGTACCATTGGTTGCAGATTAAAACAACGATATACAGACCGAGAAGGAAACAGAACGTGATGCCTAAACCCTCGCTAAACAAGACAGAAATAATAGCGTATGGAAGAAATATGGTAAACCAAATCAGATTGGTGTAAGACCCGAGCGAGGCAAAGATGAAGCAATCGATACATATGTACTTTGAGATAGGCAACAGGATATAAGGTTTGATGAGTTGCGAAGGTGTCTGTTGCCTAATAAGGCGTATCAGAAAATCAATGGAAAGGATAAAAGGCAGGAAACCAAACATTAATTCATAGGCGGTGATGGTTCTGGATTCCTGTGCCGCAAGAGCAAGTAGAACAGAGATAAATATGAAATAGCAAAGCAGAAAGGATTGGAAGATCCAAACCAAGATTTTTGCTGTTCTGTTTTCCTCAAACGTCAGATTTCGCTTATCATAGAGCTTGCGGTGATGAAGGATTATCCGCAAGAGTTGAAAATAGCTTGTAGAAAGTTTCATGAGTTATCGCAGGTCTATCACTTCGAGTTTCGGAAACTCTTTGGCATTGAACTTGAATTTAGCATCGCTCAGGTTGGCTGTTTTAAAGTTTTTGATATCAATGGTTATCCATCCACTTGCCTGTCTCATCTTCACCTGCGTAGGACGATACTTGGCATCAACCGTGATGTACAGTTCTTGTAAACCTTGCTTCTTGTTTTGTGCAAGGAGGTGAACCATATATCCTTTACCCTTTGTCTTACTTGTCAGGTTATAACCGTTTCGATACAATCGAATAAATGTATAAGGATTCATGGCCTGTTGTTGTGCTGCATTCGGCGAACTTACGTTCACTTCATCGCCGCCTTTGAGATAAGTCCACTGCGTCTTCCCGTCAAACCAAACAATAGTTTTAGTCGTTTGTACATAAAAACGATTGCCTTTGATAGCAATGGTGCCCTGCTGCTTACCCAGCTTTCCACCCGATAGAGTGAATGAAGCCGTAGCTCCTCCTTTGTTTCCTACAACAGCGGAAGTACGGTCAAGTATCTTTCGGGCGTTGTTATTACCTTGCGCTATCATGGTTGCAGCAACCAGCAAAAGCAACATGGAGATAAGAAAAAGTCTTTTCATTACTTATTTACCTTATAAAAAAGTATCTAACCTCTAAGAGAGGCCAGTAGTTTCTCAAGAGAACTATCGTCTGTTATCAACACATCTCGCGGTTTACTGCCTTGCGCTATACCTACAATACCGGCTTTCTCCAATTGATCCATTAAGCGTCCTGCCCTGTTATAACCAATAGAAAAGCGACGCTGTATCATACTTGTACTACCTTGCTGACTGATAACTATGGCGTGAGCAGCTTCTTCAAAAAGAGGGTCGAGGTAATGAAGGTCTGCACTTTGACTACCGGAAGTACCTCCATCCTCTGAAACAGGTTCGGGAAGTTCCATAGGCTGAATGGGACCCGGCTGTTGCGAAATATAGGCATTGATCTTCTCTACTTCGGGTGTATCTACGAAAGCACATTGTACACGCACCGGTTCATTGCCATTTAAGAAAAGCATGTCTCCTCTTCCTATCAGTTGATTGGCACCCGGACGGTCTAAGATGGTACGCGAGTCAATCATTGCACTTACTTTAAAAGCCATACGCCCAGGGAAATTAGCCTTTATATTACCCGTTATAATGCTTGTTGTGGGGCGCTGTGTAGCTATAACCATATGTATGCCAACAGCTCGAGCCAGCTGTGCAATACGGGCAATCGGCAGTTCTATCTCTTTGCCTGCTGTCATTATAAGATCGCCAAACTCATCAATAACCACCACAATGTAAGGCATGAAATCATGCCCCTTTGTGAGATTGAGCTGGTGGTTGATAAATTTCTGATTATATTCTTTAATGTTTCGTGCCCCTGCGAGTTTAAGGAGATCGTAGCGATGGTCCATTAATCCACACAAGCTCTTCAATGTTCTTACAACTTTCGTTACATCAGTAATGATAGGTTCTTCGTCTTCATCCGGTACTTTGGCAAGGAAAGCATTGGCAATGGGGGCATAAATACTGAATTCAACTTTCTTTGGATCAATCAAAACGAACTTTAATTCGTTGGGATGTTTCTTGTATAATAAGGAAGTAATAATTGCATTGAGCCCCACAGACTTGCCCTGACCGGTAGCACCTGCCACCAGCAGATGGGGTATCTTAGCCAAATCGACCATGTAAACCTCATTAGTAATGGTTTTACCTATGGCTATAGGTAAGTCCATAGTTGTCTCTTGAAACTTCTTAGAGTTAAGAATACTCTCCATAGAGACAATGTTCGGCTTTGCATTCGGTACTTCTATACCGATAGTACCCTTACCCGGGATGGGTGCAATAATACGTATACCAAGAGCGGAAAGACTGAGAGCAATATCATCTTCGAGGTTTCTGATACGAGAGATACGTACCCCTTCAGCCGGTGTAATTTCGTATAATGTAATTGTTGGACCAACAGTTGCTTTAATCTCCCGTATCTGCACACCGAAACTATTTAAGACCTCAATGATTCGGGTCTTGTTCTCCATAAGTTCTTCCTTATCTATATAAGGCTTACCATCATTGTCGTATTTCTTAAGAAGGTCGAGAGTAGGATACTTATAGTTTGTAAAGGGCTCTTTCGGATTGATGGGGGTATTGAGTACCTCTTCAGAGGTTACTGTCTTCCCGCTTGCCTTTTCTTCCTCTTCGGCTATGGTAACGGCCATTTCTGTTTCACTGTCTACCGGTGTAAATGGTTTTATCGCATTTTCAACATGTCCATCCAATAAAAAAGAAACGTCATCTTCAGAAGCCGGTTCATTAAAAATAACTTCATTGTCGCCATGAAATTCAACCGTCTGGGGTGCCGGATTATCAAATACTTCAGGGTCTTCCTGTGTATCAACAAGAAGTTCTTCAGATGCCGTCGCTTCTTTTTCGTGAGATTCATTGGTTACTGTGAACTTTACTTTGTTAGTAATATAGCCAATGGGATTTAGTATCTTGCGAACTACTAAAACTGTTTCTGAACTAAGATAGGTGAGGAAAGCGAGGGCAACAAAAATCAAAACGGCAGTTAGTCCAGGCGATCCAATAACATTTTCGAGATACTGCGAGCAATAAACACCATGGTCTCCGCCAGGATTAAAGACCTGATCCCCCATAAAAGGAGTAAGGAACTTGGCAAGTGTGACAGAACTCCAAACCATAACAAGCATAGTTCCAAAGAACCACTTCCAAAGATTCACCTTGTAAGCAGACATTAACTGCAAACTCGTCAGTGCAAGAAAAAGAGGAATAAAGAAAGCCGGGAATCCGAAGCAGCGAGCAATGAGGAAATAGGATATTAATGCCCCAATAGAACCACAATAATTTTTAAACTCACGTGCTTGATTTTCCAGTTCTCCCGGCCGTAAATCCAATACAAGGCTTTGGTCTGCCTGACCGGTAGAAAAGTAAGAAAAGAATGCAATAATGATATAAGCAGATATAAATAAAAGCACAATCCCCAACAGAAAATTGGCTTTTTCGTTTTCTAAAATATGCTTGATACCGAACCTTCCCGCAAGACTTTTAGACCTTGCTCCGGCTTTTTTTCTTACCATTCGTCCCACCTTTCAATAATTTATATGCAAAATTAAGGGAAAAAACTAAGAAAAGATGAGATTCCAAGAACTTTTTTCTAATTTTGCACGTTGCGTGTGAGTTCGTGATAAGGATGCTTGAGCAGTAAGTTCAGACGGGGCGACAGAGGGGAGGTTGTCCGATGCTCCGTCGACCCTCCGGAGTTCTTTCCTTGATGGGTCGCTTATCAGGGGTTCTGCTCGTTGCTCCACCCCTGCCTGAAATCCGCCGCCCCTCCGGGGCTCATGGAAATCCCACACGCGTGCAAACGCCAAACCGAAAGGAAAGTTAAATGCTCAACATGAGCAAACGCCAAACCGAAAGGAAAGTCAAATGCCCAGCCGAGGCAAGCATCAAAACAAACATTTATGCTACTTTGGGATAAGAATTTTGGGGGCTTTTGGACAAGATGCTTTATCTTGAACCGACGCATTCTGTAATTTGTAAGTACATGAAAAAGGTAATATTCAGTAAGTTCGACAAACAGGCAATCAGCCAATTACCCAGAGTTTTATTTGGGGGAAGAATCATTGTCGTCCAGTCAAAAGAAGAGGCAGACAAGGCTGTAGCTTTCTTGCTCTCACAGACCATTCTTGGAATAGACACCGAAACACGACCGGCATTTAAAAAAGGACAAACCCACAAAGTTTCTCTTTTACAAGTTTCTACAAATGACACCTGTTTTCTCTTTCGCTTGAACATGATTGGCCTTACTTCTTCCATTAAATATTTCTTGGAAGACAGCACTGTCCCCAAGATAGGATTATCGTTAGGAGACGATGTTATGGCTTTACAAAAACGAGGAAGTTTTATCCCCGGTAATTTTATTGACTTGCAGGATCACGTAAAGGAAATAGGTATTCAAGACCTTGGGTTAGCTAAATTATATGCCAATATCTTTGGACAACGAATCAGTAAAAGAGAACAACTAACGAATTGGGATGCAGATGTGCTGACCGAGAAGCAGAAAAGATATGCCGCAACAGACGCGTGGGCATGTATCAAACTCTATGAAGAATTCAATAGATTGAAAAAAGACCACGCTTACCAACTTGTCACAGTTCAAGAAGAGAGGCAGTCTGATGCGCTGAAAAACGAAAACAAATAACCTGTAAATTCTAATGAACACTAAAAATATTTACCTAAAACAAGGCAAAGAAGAGAGCCTAAAACGCTTTCATCCGTGGATATTTTCGGGAGCCATACACCATACAGACCGTAATATAGAAGAAGGAGATACGGTACGGGTACTTCATTCTGATGGACAATTCGCTGCCGTCGGTCATTTTCAAATAGGCTCTATCGCTGTACGGGTTCTGTCGTTCGAGGACGTCAAAATTGATGCTTCATTTTGGGAAAGTAGGCTAACAGAGGCCTTAAACATGCGGATTGGTGCCGGCATAACTGATATTCCATCCAATAATACCTATCGTCTTGTCCATGGAGAAGGCGACAATCTGCCAGGGTTGGTTATCGACGTATATGGGAAAACTGCGGTAATGCAGGCACACAGCATAGGTATGCATGTGAGCAGAACAGAGATTGCACAGGCACTCATCAAAGTAATGGCCGACAGAATAGAACATATCTACTATAAAAGTGAAACAACTCTACCTTTCAAGGCCGACCTCGGACAAGAAAATGGATTCCTTTATGGGGGAAGCGAAGACAATACGGCCATGGAGAACGGGCTACTTTTCCATGTCGATTGGTTAAAAGGACAAAAGACAGGGTTCTTTATCGATCAGAGAGAAAACCGTTGTTTGCTGGAACGATATGCAAAGAACCGCAACGTGCTGAACATGTTTTGCTATACAGGAGGTTTCTCTTTTTATGCTATGCGAGGAGGAGCCAACCTCGTACACTCCGTAGACAGTAGTGCCAAAGCCATTGAACTCACCAACAAAAACGTAGAACTTAACTTCCCCCGCGACAGCCGCCATCAAGCATTCTGCGAAGATGCATTCCATTTTCTTGATGTGGCGAAAGAGGCTTACGACCTTATTGTGCTCGACCCTCCGGCTTTTGCTAAACATCGAGCAGCACTTCATAATGCGTTAAAAGGTTATATTCGGCTCAATGCAAAGACTTTTGAGCGCATTAAAAGCGGAGGAATCCTGTTTACATTTAGTTGCAGCCAAATTGTTTCCAAAGACCATTTCCGCCAAGCGGTCTTTACTGCAGCTGCACAAAGCGGCAGAAATGTGAGAATCCTTCATCAATTGCATCAACCCGCAGACCACCCCATCAATATTTATCATCCCGAAGGCGAATACCTGAAGGGGCTTGTGCTATATGTTCAGTAAAACCGTTTCCAACTATATTGCCATCCACCGGCTCTTGCAAAAGGAAGGCAAATATCTCGTCGCGTTATCGGGAGGAGCAGACAGTGTAGCACTTCTATTCCTTTTAAACAGGCTTCATTATCATTTAGAAGCCGTACATTGCAACTTCAAACTTCGCGGAGAAGAGGCCGATAGAGATGAGGCTTTCTGTCAGAAACTGTGTCGCAGTCTCAACATTCCGTTCCATACAGTCCATTTCGACACATCTTCGTATGCCCGATTACACGGAATCAGCATAGAAATGGCAGCGCGAGAATTGCGTTACAACTATTTCGAGAGCCTGCGGAAAGACCTTTCCTGCGACGGCATCTGCATAGCCCATCATCGTGACGACATCGTAGAAACGATGCTGATAAACCTTGTGCGCGGTACGGGACTTCATGGATTACAAGGCATTCTGCCACGAAACGGTTTTATATTGCGCCCGTTACTTTGCGTCGGAAGAATGGAGATAGAACAGTACTTGCGAGACATCGGGCAGACATACATCACCGACAGTACCAACCTTGTAGCCGATGTTGTGAGAAATAAAATACGACTCAACATTATCCCTCTGTTGAAAGACATTAATCCTGCTGCCTGCGAAAGCATGGCCAAGACGGCTTTCTATGTTTCGGAGGCCATCAAAGTGACTGAAGCGGCTTTACAGAAAGCAACTCAAAGAGTATGTACGATGCCGCATACATTATCCATTCCTCGTCTTTTAGAAGAGCCTTCCCCCGAATATCTGTTGTTTTTCATCCTGCAACAATACGGTTTTCGCTCCGCACAGATAGAGGATATATACACCCATCTCCACGCTTCGCCAGGAAAAGAATGGCTGTCTGCTACTCACAGATTGCTGATTGACAGAGACAGATTGTTGCTTCAAGAAACGGAAAAAGAAGTTTCCAAACCATTGAAAATCCCCGAAGAGGGTACCTATGTTTACAGGAAAAATGTTAGATTTAGTTTTCAGACGATACAGACAAATCCTGGCACTCCCGTGATACGCGACCCCTTGTGGGCTTGTTTAGATGCTGACGAAGTACAATTTCCACTCTTCATCCGTTGCACTGCCGAGGGAGACCGTTTCGTTCCTTTCGGCATGAAGGGTTCAAAGCTGGTCAGCGATTTCATGACCGACCGCAAAATGACACGCTTCGAGAAAAGAGAGCAACTCGTAGTTACCGATGCTTCGGGGCGCATTATATGGCTGGTAGGACAAAGAATAGACAACCGATACCGCATCTCTTCCGAGACAATAAATACGCTTCTGATACGTTATATGACCGATGAGATGTAGAATAATACCCTTTGTACTGCCCGCTTTCCTCTTTTTATGGGCTTCCTGCAGCGACGATGATTCTTTTTCAACATCGCCCTCGCATATCCTTTCTTTCTCCACAGACACGGTACGACTTGATACCGTCTTCTCAAATGTTCCCACCGCCACCACCGTCTTTCGGGTTTACAACCGTTCCGGAGCTGGTCTGCGATGCACAAATGTCCGTTTGAGGCAAGGCAATCAAACGGGCTTTCTCGTGAATGTAGACGGTGCGAATTTAGGTAAGACGGAAGGTTACCGCACTTCCGATGTGGAAATAAGAAACAAAGACAGCATCAACGTGTTTGTAGCATTGACTTCGCCATTAAGCCACCAAGTGAATCCAAAAGCAGTGGAAGATGATTTGCTCTTTACGCTGGAAAACGGCGTGGAACAGAAAGTATGCCTGCAGGCTTGGGCTTGGGATGCCACAAAACTGACTCATACGACCCTTACCCACGACACAACCTTGTCAGGCCCCGCGCCCATCATCATATACGGAGGCATAACCGTGGGTGAAGGAGCCACATTGACCATCTCCCCGGGCACAACGCTTTATTTCCACGATAAGGCAGGCATTGATGTACACGGCAAACTTGTGTGTGAAGGAACGCCAACTGACAGCATCGTCTTACGCGGCGATCGCCTCGACAAAATATTCCCCTATCTGCCTTACGACCGCATCAGTGGACAATGGAAAGGCTTGCGTTTTCATAAAACCTCTTACGAGAACCGCATTTCCTATACGGATATTCACGGTGCGAACGATGCCATTGTATGCGATTCTTCCGACGCCTCGCGGCTGAAGCTCACGCTATTTTCAACCACGGTGCACAACAGTAAAGGAACGGGGGTGCTGTCTTACAACTCCCACATTGAAGTGAAAAACTGCCAAATCACCAACGCCCTGTCGGCCTGCATGGCCATTTACGGCGGTTCGGCATTGCTCCTGCACAACACCATCGCCCAGCTTTATCCCTTCGATTCCAACCGCGGCAGTGCGCTCTTCATCGGCAACCGTATGGGCGATAAGATTTTCCCTTTGCAGGATTTTCGTTGCATCAACACCCTTGTTACGGGCTATGCCGACGACGTTATCAAAGGCGACGACCGCAAGGAGGGAACGCCGTTCAACTATCGGTTCGAGAATTGTCTGCTGCGAACACCCGAAGTGAAAGACGATGCCACGCATTACAGCCATATTATTTGGGAAAACGTGAGCGATACCGTTTCAGCCGGATGGAAGAATTTCAAAGAAGTCGATACCCGCTTGTTGCGCTACGACTTCCGCCTCAGCAAGAAATCATTGGCCATAGACAAAGCCGATGCCACCCATTCGTTGCCCGCCGACAAGGACGGACAGCCCCGCGATGGGAAACCCGACATAGGATGCTATGAATACAAAAAAGACTAACAAGAAGACAAATGAAACACATCAATCTGCCCATCGACATTGAAGTCTATACGATGGAAGAACTTTCCCAAGTTGAGCAACAACTTCTCAAAGCAGCCATCGATGCCACACAGAATGCGTATGCCAAATATTCGCACTTCCGTGTGGGTGCAGCCCTCTTGCTCAACGACGGACGGACGGTTATCGGCGCCAATCAGGAGAATGCCGCATACCCCTCCGGTCTCTGCGCGGAACGCTCGGCCATATTTGCCGCCCAATCGCAATTCCCCGACCAGCCCATACGCACGTTGGCCGTGGCCGCTCGAAATACGGAGGGACATCTGTTGGCAAACCCCATCAGTCCTTGCGGTGCATGCCGGCAGGTAGTATTGGAAATAGAAGACCGTTACCGCCAGCCCGTCCGCATTCTGCTTTATGGCACGAATGCCATCTATGCACTCAACAGCATGAAAGACCTCTTACCCCTCTCCTTTGTAGACGAGTGTATGCACCCATGACCCGACCCGAACTCCGGTTTGCACTGTGCGACACTCCGAAAGCCCCGGCAGAGCCTCTGCCGGCATGGTTTGGCACTCCGGGAGCCTCGGCAGAGCCTCTGCCGAGACCGCACGACACTCATTTGTTAACGGCGCAGTCTAAATCTTAACACTCGGCACTCATCCGTTAACGGCGTAGTTGATATTTTAACTGTTTGGCACTCATTTGTTAACGGCGCAGTCTAAATCTTAACACTTGGCACTCGTGCGGTCTCGGCGCACCCTGCGCCGGCATGGTTTGGCACTCGCGCAGCCCCGGCGCACCCTGCGCCGACATGGTTCGGCACTCATGCAGCCCCGGCGCACCCTGCGCCGGTACATCCCGATAAAAAGCGAGAGAAAAGTCTTGGCCATTCTCCATCTTCCGCGTACCTTTGCATCGTCCATCATAAAAAAACAAACACAACATGAAACATATCCTCGCATTTCTCATCACGTGGTGCAGCATCTATCCGGTGTGTGCACAGCAGACCGACCCGCTTCGGGTGGTGGAACACAAACTCTCCAACGGCATGACCGTATGGCTCAACGAAGACCACAGCCAACCCAAAGTGATGGGCGCAGTGGTAGTGAAAGCAGGTGCCAACGACTGCCCCAACACCGGCATTGCCCACTACTTTGAGCACATCATGTTTAAGGGAACCGACCAAATCGGCACCACCAACTACCAAGCAGAGAAACCGTGGCTGGATTCCATCTCCGCCCGATACGACCAACTCGCCCTTACAGCCGACAAGGCCGCCCGCCGCGCCTTGCAGCAAGATATCAACCGGTTGAGCCGGAAAGCTGCCGACTACAGCATCCCCAACGAGTTCAACTCGCTGATTACCCGCTATGGCGGCTCAAAACTCAACGCCTACACTTCCTACGACGAGACCGTCTACCACAACGAGTTCGCCCCCCAATACATCGCACAATGGGCGGAACTGAACAGCGAACGGCTCATCCATCCCGTGTTCCGCGGATTCCAAAACGAACTCGAAACCGTGTACGAGGAAAAAAACATGGTCAACGACAATGTGCTCGGCAATGCCATGGAAAAGTTTATGAGCAAGCTCTTTGCTGGCAGTCCCTACGCCTATCCCGTCCTCGGCAGCACCGAAAATCTGAAGAATCCGAAGCTCAGCGAAATGCGCGAGTTCTTCGACAAATACTACGTGGCAGGCAACATGGGGCTTATTCTCTGCGGCGACATCGACCCCTCCACCCTCATGCCGCTCCTCGAACGAACTTTCGGACGAATACGCCCGGGCAATGCTCCGGCACGCGCGCCTTGGCAACTATCGCCTTTCACGGGCAAGGAGACGCTCGGTGTCAAACTACCCATTCCGCTCATCAAGATAGATGCCGTAGCCTTCCGTGCCCCGACCGACGATGCCCCCGATGCCCCAGCATTAGACATAGCCACCCAACTGCTCTCCAACGACAACAACACCGGTTTGCTCGACTCGCTGGTGCACAGCCACAAGATGCTCTATGCCTTCTGCGAACGTATGGCACTCCGACACACGGGACTGCTGTTCTTCGGTGCCGTGCCCAACATCCCTTTCGGTTCCAAACACAAGGTTGAAACACTGTGTCGTCAACAGGTAGACCGACTGAAAAGCGGTGCGTTCAGCGACGAGATGCTGCAAAGTCTGAAACGCGACTACATCAGAGAAAAACAACAGATGATGGAGCAAATCGACAGCCGTGCAAGTGCTATGATTGACGCCTTTACTCAAGACCGCTCGTGGGACGACTATATAAGCACCGGTCGCAATGTGGCCAACCTCACGAAGGCCGACATCATGCGCGTGGCTGCCCGCTACTTCAACGACCAATCCATACGTGTCGTTAAGAAATACGGCAGCGGAAAAAAGGACAAGATGGCGCAGCCGGGCTACCAACCCGTCACGCCGAAAAACATCGGCGCACAGTCGGCCTACGCCGAACAACTCTCGAAGATGCCAACCGACGACAAACCTGTACGCCTCATCGACTTCGACCGCGATGCCACCACCATCGCACTCTCGCCGCAGGTAAATCTCTACGCAGTGAAGAATCCCGTAAACGACCTCTTCAAACTGCAATTCATCTTCCATCAAGGCACCATTGCCGACCCATTGCTCGAAGCAACAAAAGAATACCTCTCCACTGTCGGCACCGACTCACTCTCGAAACTCGCGTTGGGCAAAGCATTCCAACAGTTGGGCTCACACATGGCGATAAGCGTTGATAACGCGAGCTTCATCCTCGGCATCAGCGGATACGACCGTAACCTCGCACCCACGCTCCGTTTGCTCAATCATTTCATGTATCATGCCGAGGTTGATGCACGGAAAATGCGCGATGTCGTAACCGAAAGGAAATTAAGCGACCGCACGTTCTTCAAAGACAACACGACCATTGCCAATGCCGTCTTCGAACGCGTGGCCAACGGCGACCGCTCTGCTTACCTCACGCAGCCCTCGGCAAAGACCCTGAGTGCCCTGCGTGCCGAAGACCTCTTGGCACATTTTGCCGACGCGCAACGCTACGCATGCTCCATCGTCTATAGCGGACAACTTCCGCCCGACGAAGTGGCGCAAGCCCTGAAGCAACAGTTCTCTATCGACAGCATGGCGCGTCCCGCCCAGTCCACATTCGTCCCCCTCATGCCCGTCTGTGAGCCTACGGTCTATCTGTTCAACAATCCCTCGGCGCGGCAGACCATCATCGGCACGTATGCCCAGTTGCCATCCGCCCCCACGGTGGAAGACCGCGTTAGACAAACGCTGTGGGCAGACTATTTAGGTAACGGCATGTCGTCGGTTATTTTCCAAGAGATACGCGAGTTTCGCTCGCTGGCCTACTATGCCTCCGCCAATCTGATGTGTCCTTCGCTCATCCGCCATGCCGATGCACCGACGGCCTTCACCACCCGCTTAGGCACACAGGCCGACAAGACCATGAACGCACTCTCTGTGCTCGACAGTCTGCTTACCCACATGCCGCTGCGACAAACGGGGGTTGATATTGCCCGACAAGGCATACTGAACAGAATTTCCAACAACTTCCCCTCGTTTCGCAGTATCGGCAATCGCATCGCCTTCTTGCACAGAAACGGTTACACAGAAGATCCGTCCCGGCGATGGCTGACGATTCTCCCTTCGCTTTCGGCCAACGACGTGACCAATTATCAGACGAACACAGCCGGCAAAGAACCCCGCGCCATCATCGTTGTAGGCAACAAGAAGAAACTCGATTTGAAACGCTTGGCGCAATACGGACGTATCGTGGAACTGCACCGGTCAGATATCTACCGATAAAAGTAGGAAGAAGTCCGCTGAACTTTCATAGAAGGGATAGGACGAAAAAGGAATTGCTGATGGAAGCCATGTCATCAATATTAAGATGTTAGATGAGCAGTCTTATGACCGATTGGGATTGAATCGCAAAAAAAATCCCGACGGCCATCACAGGCAATCGGGATTGAAGATAAATCTATTTGCTATATATTTCTTACTCAGCGGCAGGTGCTTCCTCCTCTGTCTGAACCTGCGGTTCTTCTACGGGAGCAACCTCTTCGGCAGGTGCAGCCTCAACGGGTGCATTCTCGGCAACCACCTTTACAGGGATAACTACCTCCACTTCCTTATGGAAATGGATAACAGCTTCGAAGTCACCCACAGTCTTGATGTCGCGCATCGTAATGATTTTGCGGTCGATATCAAAACCTTTCTTGCTCAACTCTTCGGCCACGGTAGCTGCATTCACCGAACCATATGTCACACCGGTAGCACTTACCTTGGTTTCAATGACGAGAGCCACCCCATTCAATGCTTCTGCGCGCTTTGCAGCAGCATCTTTCAAAGCAGCCAACTTGTGGGCTTGCTGCTTCAGGTTCTCTGCAAGTACCTTCTTGGCAGATTCAGAAGCAATGACTCCTTTACCCTTAGGAATGAGATAGTTGCGGCCATAGCCGGATTTCACTTCTACGATATCGTTCTTGTAACCCAAGCCGATAATATCTTCTTTCAGTATGATTTCCATCTGTCAATTCCTCCTTATTTATTTCATCAAATCAGTTACGTAAGGCAGCAATGCTATCTGACGTGCGCGCTTGATAGCCTGAGCTACACGACGCTGATACTTTAATGACGTTCCGGTAATGCGACGGGGAAGAATCTTACCCTGTTCATTCAGGAATTTCTTCAGAAAGTCGGGGTCTTTATAGTCGATATACTTGATACCGCTCTTCTTAAAGCGGCAGTATTTCTTCTTCTTCGTGTCCACGGAAGGTGGAGTTAAATATCTGATTTCCGATTGTTCTGCCATGATTTAAGCCTCCTTTAGTTTTTCTGTCCATTTGTTTTTTCTCTTCTCGGCATACTGAATAGCATATTTGTCGAGCTTAACAGTCATGAAACGAATCACTTTCTCTTCGCGTCTGAACTGTGTTTCGAGCGTGTTAATTACTTCTGGCTCTGCTTTGAACTCCAGCAGGCAATAAAAGCCTGTGGACTTCTTCTGAATAGCATAAGCCATCTTCTTCAGCCCCCAGGTCTCTTCATTCACGATTTCTGCTCCTTTTTCTACGAGCAGATTTCTGAATTTAGCGACCGTTTCCTTCATCTGTTCATCAGACAAAACGGGAGTCAAAATGAAAACGGTTTCGTATTGATTCATACTACTTTAAATAATTGATTAATAATTGATAATTTGCAAAAATGCTGTGCAAAGGTAATGATTTCCGTTTGAAATACGCCATGTGCGCTATTGTATTCCATGTGATTTAACTGTTTTTTGCAGAAAATACAACGACCAAGGGGCAAGGTACAACGTATTTCTTCGTACTTTTGCGCCACAAAGAAAATAAAATGATTCATGAAGATACGCTGGGCTCACATTGGACTGTATGCCATTTTTGTAGGGAGCATACTCTTCGCAATAATCCTTATTACCGGATGGAACGATAGCAACATCCCTTTGCTTTCGGCTTCTGCATTGATAGTTTCAGGCACTATCGGCTACACTGTCGGCCTGAAAAAAGAAAGCCGATACTGAAGTGAGATTAATCTGCGGGCATGATTCTCAAACGATAAGACGTGCCTTCGTAGCAGATGCGCATGAGTTTTGGGATGCCACTTTCCTTGGGTGACAACGCTAAAGCAAGATGCCCCATCGTGCGACGAAGATTGATTTCTACACAGGGATGCAAGACAAAACCGTTTCCGTCTTTTTCTGCTACCACCATCATATCCACCCCGAACGCTCCGGCATAGCGACCTTTGAGCAGGCTTCCCATTTGATTTTGAATGCGGGTACAGACCGTTTGTATCACGTCTTTTGATATATATCCCGTCAAAGCGGTTTCTTTCTCCTCTTCTGTGGCCAGCAGACTTCCTGCATACGCCCCGTTTATGGTTTTGAAGAGCGACAATCCCCAATAATCAATGCGTCCATTTCCGTCTGAAAAGAACTCCATGCCAAAATCTTTCACCTTGTTGAAATAGGGCTCTACGAAGATGCTTCCCTGTCGGGTAATCATGTTGTTGAGCCATCCCGCGGTGTTGGTTTCCATCTCGGAATGAATGTATCTCACGCCACGCCCGCTACTGCTCCACGGTGCTTTTACCACGACGTGATGCCAACGGTCAATCCATTGATGCACTTCCATCATGCACCGACATTCCACTCGCTCTCCTACAGTCGATTGCGGAAGTTGCTTCCGCAAAGCATGAAGCAAGGCGACGGATGTTTGCCGATGCGACAGGCGACGGATATGCTGCAATGCGTCGTCGCTTGGCAACAAATGTTCGGGAATCTGCATGCTCTTCAACTGCGTGGCAATGGCTCTGTCCCATCCCCAAGGAGCGATTTCTATATGTGCGTCTGAAGAAAAAACACCTGTAGCCAAATCATCTTTCGCTATGAAGATGACTTCCGGCTTTCTGTCAAATTTAAAACGGCGATAGGCATTGAAAGCAGCCGCTACGTCGTCTACCAGCACCAAATCGCCATCGGAAGCCCATAAAGCAGGTATGAATCCGAGGTCTGCACGCAGTTCGCGGGCAGCATGCGGAGCTGTGAAATGAGCCTCATTGGTGGCCAAGGCAAGGTCGTGTTCGGGATTAAAGAGATGGAGTTTCAAGAGAGAATCTTTTTACATGAACGGATGCAAAAGTACAAAATAAACGGAAGTTCAGAAGAGAATCTCGGAAATAAATACATTGGAGCCATCTGAAAAACGGTCTGTCGGCGTTTTTACGCTGTAAATCTCCCTGCAAGCGGCTTGTTGGCACTTTTCACTTTTGCAGCGAGCCTGCAAGCGGCTTGTTGGCGCTTTTCACTTTTGCAGCGAGCCTGCAAGCGGCTTGTTGACGCTTTTCACTTTTGCAGCGAGCCTGCAAGCGGCTTGTTGGCGCTTTTCACTTTTGCAGCGAGCCTGCAAGTGGCTTGTTCGTGCTTTTCACTTTTGCAGCGAGCCTGCAAGCGGCTTGTTGGCGCTTTTCACTTTTGCAACGAGCCTGCAAGCGGCTTGTTGGCGGAGGCGATTTCGTTCTCGACAAACAAAATCGGCAGCTATGCGTAGACTTTTGTTTGTAAGACTACAGCACAGCTGCCGACTTTTCTATCCTGGACTCGGAAAGAATCCGACGACACTTACTTGGCGTAAGATACGGAGCGAGTCTCGCGGATGACGGTAATCTTCACCTGCCCCGGATAGGTCATCTCGTTTTGTATCTTGGTGGCAATCTCTCCGGAGAGAGCCTCGGTTTCCTTATCATCCATCTTGTCTGCCCCCACAATGACGCGAAGCTCTCTACCGGCCTGTATGGCATAGGTCTTGGTGACGCCCGGATAGCTCATGGCGATGGCTTCGAGGTCGTTGAGACGTTTGATATAGGCTTCTACGATTTCACGGCGAGCACCCGGGCGGGCGCCGGAAATGGCATCGCACACTTGCACGATGGGTGCCAGCAGTGTATTCATCTCTATCTCGTCGTGGTGGGCGCCAATAGCATTGCAGATGTCGGGTTTCTCTTTATACTTCTCAGCTATCTTTGCTCCATAGAGCGCGTGGGGCAGTTCGCTTTCTTCATCAGGCACTTTACCGATGTCGTGCAACAGTCCGGCACGTTTGGCTTTCTTGGGATTCAACCCTAATTCCGATGCCATGATGGCACATAGGTTCGCCGTCTCACGTGCATGCTGAAGCAGATTCTGACCGTATGAAGAACGGTATTTCATCTTTCCGACGATGCGGATGAGTTCGGGATGCAAGCCGTGAATACCCAAGTCAATCGTAGTACGCTTGCCTGTTTCTATGATTTCGTTGTCTAACTGTCTTTTCACTTTCGCTACAACCTCTTCGATACGGGCGGGATGGATGCGGCCGTCGGCCACGAGTTGATGCAATGCCAGACGACAAACTTCGCGACGGATGGGGTCGAAAGCTGAAATGACGATGGCTTCGGGTGTATCGTCTACCACAATCTCCACCCCCGTAGCAGCTTCCAACGCGCGGATGTTGCGACCTTCGCGACCGATGATGCGGCCTTTCACTTCGTCGTTGTCAATATGGAACACACTGACGGAGTTTTCAATGGCCGTTTCGGTGGCAACGCGCTGAATGGTTTGTATGACAATCTTCTTGGCCTGCTGATTGGCATTGAGCTTTGCCTCGTCCATAATCTCGTTGATATAGCCGGCAGCATTGGTCTTGGCTTCATCTTTCAGACTTTCCACCAATCGGCTGCGTGCTTCTTCGGCACTCAACCCGGAGAGCTCTTCCAACTTCTCGCGCTCGAGGCTCTGCATTTTGTCTAACTCTTCCTGTTTTATTCGCAACAGCCTTTTTTCGTTTTCAAAACGCTGCTGATTTTGCTCCATTTCCTGCCGGCGACGCGACAACTCATCCTGTCGCTGGTTTAACGACAATTCGCGTTGCTTGAGTTTATTCTCACTCTGCTGTATGTGCTGGTTGCGCTGTTGCACTTCTTTCTCCAGCTCACTCTTTTTGTTGAGAAACTTCTCTTTTACTTCCAGCAGTTTCTTTTCTTTCAATACTTCGGCTTCCTTTGTGGCAGCTTGTATCATTCCGTTGTATTTCCCTTTAATGATGTAACGGAATATCATGTATCCTACGACACCTCCGACGAGGAGGCAGGAGGCAGCAATAATAATAGTTGATGTCATTGAATGTTATATTTATGTTCGTATATTGAGTTTAATTTATGGACAATCATTTCCGGCGAGCGGGGCGAATATCAAAAACACGATGGAGTGGAAATGTGAAGAAATGACAGGGCATTGTGTGCTTACACAGCTATTCCCTATCATCCAAAGCCTTTTCTATTTCCGAAGTCAGCTTACCAAGAAGTTCATTAACAGGTGTCATATCGTTGCGCTTGGCTTCACGTGCATATCTAAGAGCAATATCAATGAGTGCCATATAGTGAATAATCTTTTCGCCCTTGCGCCCTCTGTATACTTCGGCGTAAGAGCTGATGGTACTCGTGATGAGTTTCGCCGCATTGCGGTACAGTTCTTCGTCTTCTCGAGGAATTGTAACCTGTATATCTTCGTCGTAGATATGCAGTGTGATATTAAGTTTCTCGTTGTTGATTCCAGCCATTCAGCCGCTTATTTCTCACTCAGAAGTGTGATACATTTATTGATGTCTCTGATGAGCTTGCTGATTTTCTTCTTGGAAGTTTCCATATCGTCGTCCGTGATTTCAATCATCCTGGCCATCTTCAGACTGTTGTACTCGTGTTGCAGATGCTCTATTTGACGGGTGAGTTCGGCAATTTGTGCCTCTTTCTCTTCCACAGCGATACGCAGTTGCTTTTTCTCTTGTGAGATTTCCTCGTGGCGAAGAATCATCTGTCGGATGCGCGTTGTGAATTGTACCAGTGCATTTTCGTCTGCAATCATATCCTACAATTGGGTTACAAAATTAGTTGAATTAATCGAATATGCCAAATAAAAGATTGCATTTCACGGTATGCTGCAAGGGAGATAGCCTCACCTGCGACCACTTATTTCTTCCCGTCGTCGGCAGGCTTTGGTTCCTTCTTTGCCAGCATAACCACATGGAAGACAAACTCGGTTATCCAACCTTGCGAGAATCCCAAACGGGCATTGTACTTGCGAATACCGATAACGGTTTTCATCACGCCCACATCATCAAAGTCGTTTTTGTTCAGAATATCCGATACAGTCTTCTCTGTCATGGAATGAATGGCCTTTTTGAAGAATGATGGTACGCGCAACTTGAACTTCATCAAATTGCCCATGAGCATCATGGTATCTTGACTGAAGGCCTGAAACTGGAGGAGATAGGTCTGCGCATCCTGCATCTTATGGCAATTACGACGGATACTCCGGTCGATTTCCTTGAAGAAACTGTCATCCATTTTGTAGAGTTCCTTCATCATCTTTTTGCAGTGGGTCTTCTCTCCTATCCCCAATTTGTTATTCACCGTCGGAACTCGCAGCGTTGCTTTAAATGTGCGTAAATCCGGTAAAACGGCAAGGTTTGTGATACCGAGACCGGCTGCCAGCGATGCCTGAAAGTAAACGCGTATCAGCGTCATAAAGTCTTCCATTCCTCCCACTTTGGCATGGCCTACACCACGTTTACCGAATAGATTTGAAAATATACCCATATTTTTATAGATTTCTTGTTTTAACACTGCAAAGTTACTTTAAATCCACGGAATCACAAAACAAAACAGATGCAAAGTGAAGGCGGACATAAGATGCTTTCTAAAAGTTTTCGAGGCAATTTCCGACAGGAAAGCAGCTCAAAAACATGCTGGGAGCAAATCTCCGACCGGAAAACAAATGCCCGATACCTCGCTGTTGAAATCGGGTATTGGGCAGTATGCGGTCAGTTACTGTTCATAAACTCTTGCAGTATGTCACAATGTGTGATGTAGTCTCGTTGCGTCTTGTCTCGTCTTACGCAAGCAGCCAATTCACGATAAGCGGGATAAACGGGCGAGTACGGAGGGATGTCTGAGAACCACTCACCATGCTCGTAGGTGCAGCCCCATACCTCAATTTGATAACAGATGTAGGCGATGGCAAAGAGGCTTTTCGCCTGCAAGTCTTTGTCTTTGCTCTTTTTGCTGATGTTCAGATAAGCAATGGCTGTAGCAGCAAAGTCCTTTTCGTTGACACGCGCACTGTCATCCCAACTCTGCGTATTGTGCGTCAGATACCAGCAGTCGCCATAACAGGAGGCTTGGTAGTAGCGTGTGGCCAAATCGTAGGCCATGCCACGCTTGCCTTCTCCCTCGCGGGCGAGCGAGAACCGACGCTCTAATTGCAGCATCTCGCGGCAGAAGTTTACTTTGGGATTCTCCGTCATATTAGGGCGATCGGCCGTTTCATCGCTATCCTGTTCGGGTGCCCGTTGCCTCACGAACCACCGCTCCTTTTCATAGTCACGGTCATCGGCATAAAACGAAATATCTGTAGCATTGACATTTTTCATAGAAACCCTTTCGAGATATGTGAGTGCCGTGGCAAAATCCCCCCGTGCGATGTACTTTGTGCCGATGAGATCGTTGAACATATCATCGCCTCTATAGATACGCGAGAATGCGAACCGCTCGATTGCATTTGCGGGCGTGCCGGCAATGTAACGGAAATAATCGCGCAACTCGTCGGCAGTCATTTCGTCGAGCAATTCCGTATATTCCCACCCGAAATAGTGATACTCGCTGTTCTCGGTGTCGACATCACTGCTTTCTTCATTGAACTCATATTGTTCTACGGGCAAACTCAATTCGTCCATCATACCGATAAGGGCGACGGCCAACTGTTTCTGTCCGCCGTCATACAGTTTTGTTTTCAGTTCATTATAGACAATGCGGTCGAGCACGCCGTTGAAATAGGCATTCTTCTGTTCCTTTCCCTGCTTAATCAACCACGCAAACTCTGTAGAGAGGTAATCGTAATAAGTATTATCCAAGGGCTTGGCAGCTGTGGAAATCAGCAGACGTATGCAGCGGATGCTGTTTTTCGTGCGGGTATCGGTCTGCATTTGCATGGCCTTGTTGATCGCTTGCCAAGCCTCGTCGTTACTATCCATATCATAATACAACATCGCTGAAACGGCCAACCACATGGCTTTGTTGCGCACGGCAGGATGATGCAACACGTCCTTCTCGATAAACGAAAGGAGGACGATTCTGTCATCCTCGCGGGCTTTGTCGTCGGCTGCATCTGGGTCTGCCTCATAGCACGAGTTGCTTCCATTGATGAAATACTGCACAAGATAGGTCAAGGCCGGCGAGTTAGGGTCTTCCTTGTAAATCGTTTGTATGCCGGCAATGTTGCGATATTTCCGCAGTGCCCAACGCACGCTCACCCAGTCGCCCTGCTCGACATAGATATCGCAAGCGCGGCGAAACGCCCCGGTGTGGAGCAAGGCGTTGGCATAGAGGCTTCGCATCATATCGCGGTAAACGCCTTTCGTGCAATCGGCAGCCGTTTGCAACCAGTAGGTGCGATTGGTAGCATACTCACCCAACAGCAGATTGGCACGCATGTAGAGCAGTGCATATTGGGCTTTCATGCGAGTGCCTTTGTAGGAAAGCCCCACGGTCTGCATGTTGCGAAGGATGCGTTTTCGCTCAGTCAACTGCTGCTTGGTGGGATATTCCCATACGTCAGACAGTTCTTCGCAGATGTGGTTGTACTTCACTGTCTCTTTCAAATACGTTTCCATTTCGACATCACCCTTTCGGCGGGCAGCAGCAAACAGACGTTTACAATTGTTTTCAAAAAAGTAAGCGGCTTCGGAATACACAGGCTCGCGCTTCCACTGCGCGCGCACGGAGCCTTCGCCCACATACTTCAGCCAATAGTCCACCAATTGCTTTTGAAACAGGAGGCGGGCATCGCCGGAATCGTTGTCGTATTCGTCGTTGTAAAAGATATTAAACACATTCGTGTCGTGCGTAAAATACTCACCTGCACAGGCCATTCCGCGCAGGCACGATAGAACGAACAAGATGTTAAGGATGATAAATCTTCTCATATTCGGATGGATTAAAACGGGTCAGATTATCGGTACTCATATCGTAGAGTATGATTTCGTTGTTGGCATCGGGACGCATGGCTTCCACGGCATTGCGGGCATCGATGATGTCGCCCAGTGCAGGCATTCGGGTAATGATGCTGTCTGTTGAGAGAATGGGATATTCGTCTTTGCTGTGAATCACGCCTACGAATCGACCACGGCGGAACAACAGACGGAACTTAAAGAGCGGATAGGCTGTGTTCAATGTCAGTGCATATCGCTTCAGATGTCGCAGATAGGGACGTACCACCGCCATGTCAAGAATGGGTTTATGGTCATCAAGTCGTCTGAAATCTCCGGTATTATACATCATCAACGTGCCTCGCTCCACCGGCGGCACCTCCATAGAGAGCTGATGTAGGCGGATGGTGGTCGACAGCACGATGCCTTGTTGTGCAGCCCGTTCGCGTAGCTCACGCAGAAAGTCGTAGTAACGCTGTCGGGTGGAGGCTGTCCAGTCGCAGTCTATTTGCAGTTCGCGAATCTTCGGAATGTCGTTTGTCTCGTTCATTTGTAGCACCCGTTTCAGCAATTTCTCCGCTAAATCGGGTTCCTCGTGCCGCATGCAGTCGTTCAATATATAGATGGTGGGCACTATTTCTATGCCTTTGGGTATCGCGGAGTGGAAGTCGATGGTGGCATTGGGCACGGCTTGTCCCTCGCGGTTGTCTACTACATCGAAGTATCTCACATAGAGACGACTGATGCGATGTGTCGACAGAAAGGCCTGCTGTGTGCTGTCTAAAGCAAACGTAGTGCTCCAATAGTAGGCTCCACGTACCATTTCTGTCTCATGTCCTGTGTTGCAGGAGACCACGAACAGCAGACTCATGCCCCATAACAATTGTTTCTTCATTGCATTGCAAATATACATTTTTTCCGTCACTCCCTGACCTAATCGCATCAGTTTCTCATTTTCGGTCTACATCGTCCCCTCATATTCCCTCCCTCCTATCTCATTGCTCATAGAAAAGGGTGCGGATATTCTAAATCCACCTCCTTTTCTCATACTCTCTTTTGTGTTGTCTGTAGATTCATCGATGTTTTTATGTCGGCCGAAAGATACTTTTAATCTGTAACTTTTTACCCCGTTTTTGTTTTGATTCTTTAGTATTTGATACTCAAAAGCTTGAGATTACAATTTGGAAGGGTCGTAAAGTTACGATTGATAAGTCGGCATCTGTACCCTGTACAAATGCCGGTTGTTCTATGTACAGGTGGCGTTTTACATGGAAGATCGGCAACCTTTCTTGAGACAAATCGTATTCTTTAATGATTGAAAGATAAGTGCAGAAATGGAGCTCGCTATTCGCTTCGCACAGCGAACTTCGTTTCCTGAGCTTGCGTTGTATCTTATGTCATTATAAGTATGGTATTGAGAATATCCTCTTTATCCTAACGGAGATAGTTGGGCGGCAGTGGATGTCTGTTGGACTGCACTATCGGTTGAGCAGCGGATAGGCAGCTTGCAGAAGTTTGTTTCGCAGTGCCGGCGGATAGTTGGGATGAGTTTCCACAAACGTTTCCACAATGTGTTTAGCCTCGTCGCTGTCGTGTCCTGCGAGCAACGCCATGACCCAGTCTTTCGCAAAGAATATGTCGCCAGTGCGTTGTACCTCTTCCAGCACGTTTAATCCGGGCAGGATGTATTCCAAAGCCTGTTGTTGCCGCAACGGATGGTTGAGTAGTGAGAGTAGCGATGCTGCCCAAGGCTCTACCTTTCGGTTTTCTTTCTTGAGCAAGGAGCGAAACAGTGCTCGTCTCTCCTCCACATCGGGTGTGCAGGCACGGCTGATGAAGTCGAATTCTTCCTTACGGTCGGCACTTGTAAGTCGGCTCCTCTGTGTATCGAGAATGGCGCGCCACTCTGCCGGACGGCGGATGGCAAGTTGGTAAGCGAGGCTTGTATAGTCGCGCTCGTTCAGTTGCTTGTTGCTTTGTTGCTGCCATACGTCATAGAGATGGGCAATGAGGGTTGTGTCGGTAGCTAAGCTGAAGAGCGACCTCACCAGCCTTTGCCGGCACGACACGAGGGAATGGGAGAGGCTCATATACCACATTTTACGCTCCATTTGTAGTCTCGGTTCACCATGAAGACGGCTCATGACCGACGACATATAGTTGCAGCATGCCGATGCTACCAGCGGGTCTTGCTCCCATTTCAGGCCTCGAAGCAGCGAACGAGCAGTTTGTTCGTCGGAACAACGGTGCATCAGTCGGTTTTCATAGATATTCATGAGGGCAGCCATGCGTGCTTCGGCACTCTCTTCTTCTGCCCATGTGGCAAGAAGGTAGTTCAATGCGCGGTCATCGAGAACGAAACGTCCGTAGGTACTGCCGTCGCAGTTGGGTATCACGAAGCGCAGTCTGTCTGACACGGGTATGCGTACATCACCCTGTCCCATGGTCACTTCCTTTATTTCGTAGGGTGTCTGTGGATGTATTTGAGCATCTTTTTTATCCGTTTGTTCGTCGTCGTTATATACGAGTTTCAGCTTCAGTCGCTGTGTCCATCGGCAGCCTCTGCCGTAAGGATCGGTTTCCCGCACCGTAAGTATGCCGTCTTTCGCCTCGCACGAAATCGTAGGCAACCCTTTTGATTTCACCCATACATCGTTGAATTGTAGTACCCGCGGGTCTTTCTTTGCGAAGATGTTTACCAGATTGTCCCATGTAGCATTGCCATAAGAATAGGTTTTTAAGTATTCGGAAAGGCCATCGCGGAAGTTCTTTTCGCCGATAGTCTCTTCGAGTTTGCGCATCATGACAGGAGCTTTGCAGTAGATGATATTGCCGTAGAGCAGGCCTGCGTTGTTAAGATTATCAAGCGGTTGCTGAATGGGGTGTGTGCCCTGTGTGCGGTCTTCGGTAAGGGCACGTGTCTGATAGGAGCGTAGGAAATTGAGCGGATGGTCGATGTCGGGATATAAGGGCTGCATGATTTTGGCAGCCAAGTAGTTGGCAAAAACCTCTTTTGTCCATACATCGTTGAACCAACGCATGGTTACGAGGTCGCCAAACCAGTAATGAGTGGTTTCATGTGCAAGGAGTTCGGCGCGTCGGAGCAGCTCATCAGGTGTGGGCGTGGGGCCTAAGAAGATGGAGTTATGCTTGTAGAGCACGGCTCCCGGATGCTCCATCCCCCCGAATTGGAAGCCCGGAATCATGATGAAATCGTATTTTTCAAACGGCATCTTTATACCGGTGTAGTCTTCCAACCAGCGTTTGGAGTAGGCAATCTGCCGAAAAACTTCGGGTAATTGCGAAACTTTTGCAGTGTCGGTCTCGCGATAATAGGCTGTCATAGGGAGACCGTCGCATACGGTAGATGTCTTTTGGAAACGTCCGACCACGAAAGAAAACAGATAGGTAGGCAGAAGTCGGGTCGTACCAAAGGTGTATCGCATGCCTTCAGAGATAGAAACAGAATCGACGATGGCCGTGTTGGACACCGCACACCAACCGTTTGGTACGGTCAGCGTCAGCGTAAACTGTGCTTTCAGATTGGGTTGGTCGAAGCAAGGGAACAGCATTCGTGCCTTGTCGGGTACCAACAGCGTGTAGAGAAAATCGGTATGGCGGTTTAAAGCCTTGTCGCCTGCTGTGAACTGCAACGCAACGGTGTTCTTGCCTTTTCGTATAAGCGAGCGAGGAAGCACTATATGCTCGTTTACTACGGTGGCATTGGCTTTTTGTCCGTTTACCATGATGGTGTGGAGTTGGTTGGCATCGGCTTGGAAATCGAGTACCACTCGTCGGGTCTTGCTGACGAATGAGATGATGGCTTCTCCCTTGACAACACCTTCTTTAGGTATGGTGAAGTTGAGGTGGTAGGCAGGTTGACTGATGGTCTGTTCCCGTAGGTCAGCCAATTTCAGTGGAACACCTCGTTCCTCTTGTGCCGTAGCGGGCAGAAAGGGAATGAATAAGAGGGCTAAGAGGATGGCGGATAATAAAAGGTAAGGATGTGCTTTTTGTGTAGTCATATCTTTGTTTTGTAGGTATTACATATCGGAATTGTCTTTGTTACAGAAGTAGTTCGCGCACCTCTGCATTGTTCATCTTCATGATCTCATTCATCGGCTTGTCGAAGTACACACTCTGTATGGCTTTATTGATAATGCCGTGACCGACGGCAAGCACGGTACAATTGGGAAAAGTCTGTCGCAGGAAGCACAGAAACTTGTGGGCACGTGCACGCAGCGCATCGAGTGTTTCAACGTTTTCCGGCCACTGACGGCCTTTCAAATCAGGTATAAACGCACCGGTAAAGTCACCCCAATCTCTCTCTCTTAGGAGTGGAGTAGTAGTCACTTCTTTTCCGTGAGGTTCAGCAATCACACGGCATGTGTCGATAGAGCGTTTCAGGTCGCTTGAAAGGAAAGCATCGATAGACTCATCCCTTAGTCTGTCTCTTACGTCGCATGCCTGCTGTAGACCATGCTCAGTGAGTTCACCCTGACATTGGCCTTGAAGTATCTGTTTTACATTGTCTATCGTCTCTCCATGACGAACCAACCATAGTCTTGTCATCTTGTTTTCGGTATTTGTGTGGTGGCCATTTATATGCGTGTTGATACATTTCTGGCCTTTCGGTACATGAATTTCAGCACAAAAGTATAAAAAAGATTGCTCATATAAGAGATAGTTCGTACTTTTGTCCGCATAAATATCACCAACGAACGGAAAAGAAATGAAAGTCATACAGAGTATTTATGTGCGCGCATTGTGTGCTATTGTAGTAGGCGGATTGCTGATTATGTATCGTGAGGAGACCGTAACTTGGCTCACGGTAGCCATCGGTGTATTGTTCTTTCTCTCGGGTATCGTATCCTGTGCCACCTTCTTTGCCTTGCGCAGAGCTTCCAAAGATACCTCAGACGGCGAAACGTTGGCAGAGTCGTCATCTGCTGTCCGTCCTGCATATCCCATCGTAGGTGCGGGAAGTCTGATATTGGGTGCCATTCTTTCACTGATGCCTGACACTTTCATTGCTTGGCAGGTATATCTTTTAGCCGCCCTTCTCATCCTCGGAGCACTCAACCAATTCGTAGGATTAGGCTCGCTTACGAAATATTGTCGTATAGGGCTCTTCTATTGGATGCTGCCGTCGTTGGCACTTCTTGTGGGCATCGTGGCTATTGTGAAACCGTCTTTTATTGCCAGCGCACCGCTTCTTATCATAGGATTAACTATGATTCTTTACGGAGTGACCGAATGTCTGAACGGTATTAAATCTCATTCTGTCAGGCGAAATATCGAAGCAAAAGCTGCGGAAATACCCCTTTCGGACGACGAGAATAGTGCTTCCGTTACCGAATAGCTTGTTTTCGGTAATATAAAAGGATGGCACTCTTCCCTGTGAGTGTCATCCTTTTTTAGTGATTACCTATCCTTTTCCTGCTCCTTTGGCATACTATTTGTTTGTGATATGGCAAAAATTTAATGACGAAAAAACAAATATCATTATGGCAAAAGGCAACATTGGGGTAACAACCGAAAACATATTCCCCGTTATTAAGAAGTTTTTATACTCAGACCATGAAATCTTTCTGCGTGAAATGGTTTCCAATGCGGTAGACGCTACACAGAAGATGAAAACGTTATCAGAACGTGGTGAGTATAAAGGAGACTTGGGTTCGCTCACCGTTTCTGTGCAATTGAATAAAGAAAAGAAAACCATCACCATCAGCGACCATGGCCTTGGTATGACAGAAGACGAGATAGATAAGTATATTAACCAAATAGCTTTCTCTGGCGTTACAGACTTCTTGGACAAATACAAGGACAATGCCAATGCCATTATCGGTCATTTCGGACTTGGTTTCTATTCGGCTTTCATGGTAAGCGACAGGGTGGAAATCATTACTCGTAGTTATAAAGAGGATAGCAAGGCCGTGAAATGGAGTTGCGATGGTTCCCCCGAGTATGAGGTAGAAGAGGTGGACAAGGCAGAGAGAGGTACGGACATCGTATTGCACATTGCCGATGACTGTAAGGAATTTTTAGAGAAAGAACGCATACAGGCACTTCTGAACAAATATTGTCGATTCATGGCCGTGCCCATTGCTTTCGGAAAGAAGACAGAATGGAAAGATGGAAAGCAGGTGGAGACCGGCGAGGACAATATCATCAACGATGTCGCCCCCCTTTGGACGAAGGCACCGAGCACGTTGAAAGATGACGACTACAAACAGTTTTACCACACATTATACCCCATGCAGGATGATCCGCTCTTCTGGATTCATCTCAATGTGGACTACCCCTTCCATCTTACAGGAGTGCTTTACTTCCCTCGTGTGCAATCGAATCTTGACTTGCAGCGTAACAAAATTCAGCTCTATTGCAATCAGGTCTTTGTTACCGACCAAGTAGAGGGTATCGTACCCGAGTTCCTGACATTGCTTCATGGAGTCATCGACTCACCCGACATCCCGTTGAACGTGAGCCGCAGCTATCTGCAAAGCGATGCCAATGTGAAGAAAATCTCATCGTATATCACCAAGAAAGTGGCCGACCGTCTTAACACGCTTTTTAAGGAAGACCGTAAGGACTATGAGAAAAAGTGGGACGATTTAAAGATATTTATCAACTATGGCATGCTGTCACAAGAAGATTTCTATGATAGAGCCAAAGAGTTTGCACTCTTTAAAGATACGGAAAACAAGTTCTTTACCTTTGAGGAGTATAAAACGCTTATCAAAGACAGCCAGACCGACAAGGACGGACAGCTCATTTATCTGTATGCCACTAACAAAGAAGAACAGTATAGTTATATTGAGGCTGCTAAAGCAAAGGGATATAGCGTGCTCATGCTTGACGGACAACTCGACGTACACATGGTTTCCATGCTTGAGCAGAAGTTTGAGAAGAGTCGCTTTGCCCGTGTAGATGCCGATATTATCGACCGTTTGATTGTAAAGGAAGAGAGGCACGAGACCTCGCTCACAGAGGAAGAAAGTGCCAATTTGTCACAAACGTTCCGTTCACAGTTGCCCAAGATAGAAAAAGTAGAGTTCAGTGTAGAAGTACAGGACTTAGGAGAGAATGCACAGCCGGTGCTCATCACGCAGAATGAATGGATGCGACGGATGAAAGATATCAGTCATTTTCAAAGCGGTATGAACTTCTATGCACAGATGCCCGATGCCTTTTCGCTGGTTCTGAACAGCAATCACAGGCTGGTGAAACAGGTGCTTAGCGATGAAGTAGCCCATTGCTCAGAAGCGTTGAAGCCTGTTCTTGCCGAACTCAAAGGCCTGAATGCCCGTCTTGCAGCCCTGCGTCAATCGCAAAAAGACAAAAAAGCAGAGGAGATAACGCAGGAAGAGAAAGACGAGATGGCTAAAACCGAAAAGGCCGTGAGCGAAGAAACGGAAAAGAAAAACGGCATCATTGCCGATTATGCTGCAAGCAATCAAATCGTTAAGCAGTTGATAGATTTGGCCTTGTTGCAAAACGGTATGCTGAAAGGTGCCGGACTTGATGCTTTCTTAAAACGTTCTATCGACCTTATTAAATAAGGTGACAATCTTTCAGTTCATCTGTAGCATGACAGTCTTAGCCGAACGGCGAGGCTTTTATTCCTCTCCAATGGCGGGCTGATGACCATGAAATAGCGATGTGGAACCCTCCGTATCGCTATTTTATGGCTTCAAAAGAAACGAATGAAATAGAAGATATTAACGATTATTGGCTAAATGTTTTCTCTATTTTAACACATGTGTAACTGTATTTTTTGTAATTTTGCAACGTTTTCTCTGTAAGTTTTATGTATTAAATTGGTATTCAGTAAGTTAGTAAAGATTAAGGTTTATAAAAGATGAGACAGCTAAAGATACAAAAGAGTATAACCAATCGATCGAGCGAAGCCTTAGATAAATACCTCGTTGAGATTGGCCGTGCACCATTGATTTCTATCGATGAAGAAATAGAATTAGCACAAAAGATAAAGAAAGGAGGCCCCGAAGGCGAGCGTGCAAAAGACAAATTGGTGACTGCCAACTTGCGTTTCGTCGTATCGGTAGCCAAACAATATCAGCACCAAGGTCTCACTTTGACTGACTTAATAGATGAAGGAAACATCGGACTTATTAAAGCCGCACAGAAGTTTGATGAGACACGAGGGTTTAAGTTTATCTCTTATGCCGTATGGTGGATACGCCAAAGCATACTTCAAGCTATCGCTGAACAGAGCCGTATCGTGCGTTTGCCACTTAATCAGGTTGGCTCTCTCAACAAGATAAACCACGAAATCAATAAGTTTGAGCAAGAGAATCAGCGTCATCCGTCGGTCTCCGAGCTTTCAGACGTTACCCATATCGACGAAGAAAAGATAGGGCAGAGCCTGATGGCTGATGGACATCACGTCAGTATAGATGCCCCTTTTCAGGAAGGAGAAGAAAACTGCATGCTCGATGTCATGGCCGGTGGTGAAGACAGTCGTACCGATCGTCTCGTAGACCACGAGTCTATGGCACAGGAACTCAATACTGTATTGTGCAAAGTGCTTAAAGATCGCGAGATAACCATTATCCGCGAATGCTTCGGAATTGGTTGTCATGAGAAAGGTCTCGAAGAGATTGGCGACCGTTTGGGGCTTACTCGCGAGCGTGTTCGTCAGATACGAGAGAAAAGTATAGCCAAGTTAAGAGACAGCGGAAACGTTAAAGTCCTCATGAAATATTTGGGATAATCAACTCATTGATAGCCTTCCTCTTTTGGGAGGCATTCATCCATAAAGATAAAAGGTAAGCTTTCACGCGTTGAAAGCTTACCTTTTATCGTATCATAGCTTAGCTTTGACGGCCTAAGAGCTTAGCTTTTACAATGCTGATACTTATTTGGCTTATTTTCAGTGCTTTGCACTTGTCGTAACGGCGTTTGTCTTTGATAGAAGAAAAGCCTGTTTTTCGGCTTTTTATTCACAGCTTTGCAGCCAAAATTAGGTTATTTATTTTGGTTAGGCAGAGAAAATATTGTATCTTTGCACGCTAATAATACAGCATCATAAATTAAGGTAATAATATGGCAGAGAAATTCGCCGAACATAAAGGACTTGACCTCGCGGCTGTTAATAGAGAAGTATTGACATCGTGGGAGCAGAACGACATTTTCCGAAAATCCATAGAAGAGCGCGACGGTTGTCCGCCGTTTATCTTCTTCGAGGGACCTCCCTCGGCGAACGGACATCCCGGAATACACCATGTTTTGGCACGTGCCATCAAAGATACATTCAACAGATACAAGACCATGCGTGGTTTCCAAGTGCGCCGCAAGGCAGGCTGGGACACCCACGGGCTGCCTGTTGAATTGAGCGTAGAAAAGGAATTGGGCATCACAAAGGCCGATATAGACAATAAAGACTCTGAGAAATACATCTCGGTAGCAGACTATAACAGGAAATGTCGTGAGAATGTCATGATGTTTACCACAGAGTGGAGGCGGTTGACGGAAAGCATGGGCTATTTCATAGACCTCGATCATCCTTATATTACTTATGACAATAAATATATAGAGACCCTTTGGTGGCTTTTGAAACAGCTCTATGAAAAGAACCTTCTCTATAAAGGCTACACCATACAGCCCTATTCGCCCGCTGCGGGAACAGGGCTTTCAAGCCACGAACTGAACCAGCCGGGCTGTTACAGAGATGTAAAGGATACCACCGTTACAGCCCAATTTCTCATCAAGAAGCCAAAAACCGAGTTGCAAGGGTGGGGCAATGCCTACTTCATAGCATGGACAACCACCCCGTGGACATTAGCGGCGAACTCGGCATTGTGCGTCGGTCCGAAGATAGACTATGTGGCCGTGCGCAGTTACAACATGTACACCGGCGAGCCGATAACGGTCGTTCTTGCCGAAGCACGTGTGTCTGCATATTTCAATGAGGCAGGGAAAGACGTTGATTTGCAAACGTATAAGAAAGGCGATAAGGTGATACCGTGGACGATAACCGCACATTATAAGGGTACAGACCTTGTGGGTATGGAGTACGAACAGTTGCTTCCGCTCGTCAGTCCCATGGAGAACGGTGCGTTTAGGGTCATCCCCGGCGATTATGTTACTACCGAAGACGGTACGGGTATCGTGCATATTGCGCCGAATTTCGGTGCCGATGATGCCCTCGTAGCTCGCAAGGCAGGTGTTCCTCCCATTGTGATGATTGATAAAAACGGCATGCAACGCCCCATCGTAGACCTACAAGGCAAGTATTATGACATGGCGGATTTGGATGCGGAGTTTGTGAATCGTTACATCCATCGTGAGGCATGGGGTCGATATGCCGGCCGTTTTGTGAAGAATGCGTATGACGAACGTCTCACCGAAAAAGACGAAACGCTGGATGTTTCCATTTGTATCGACCTGAAAGCAGCCAATAAAGCCTTTAAGATAGAGAAGCATGTGCACAGCTATCCCCATTGTTGGAGAACCGACAAGCCCGTGTTGTACTACCCGTTAGATTCGTGGTTTATCCGTTCAACGGCAAAGAAAGAACGCATGTCGGAACTGAATAAAACCATTCATTGGAAGCCTGAATCCACCGGTACGGGACGTTTCGGCAACTGGTTGGAGAACTTGAATGATTGGAATCTTAGCCGGAGCCGCTTTTGGGGCACCCCTCTGCCGATATGGAAAAACGACGACGGCGAAGCCATTTGCATCGGTTCGCTGGAAGAACTCTATGCTGAAATAGAGAAAAGTGTGAATGCCGGTGTCATGAAGACGAATCCTTTGAAAGAGAAAGGATTCGTTCCGGGAGATTATTCAAAAGAGAACTACGAACGAATAGACATGCATCGCCCCTATGTAGACCACATCGTGTTGGTCAGCAACACAGGAAAAGCCTTGAAACGGGAAACCGATCTCATCGACGTATGGTTCGATTCAGGTGCCATGCCCTATGCTCAGGTGCATTATCCGTTTGAAAACAAAGAGGCGATAGATAACCGATTAGCCTTTCCGGCCGACTTTATCAACGAGGGAGTAGACCAAACTCGCGGCTGGTTCTTTACCCTTCATGCCATTGCCACTATGGTTTTTGACAGTATTGCCTTTAAAAACGTCATCTCAACAGGGCTTGTCCTCGATGCCAAAGGCAACAAGATGAGCAAGCGAGTGGGAAATGTTGTCAATCCGTTTGATATGATCGACAAGTACGGAGCTGACGCCGTAAGGTTTTATATGATGACAAACTCCGAGCCATGGGACAACTTGAAGTTCGATGAAAACGGCGTTGATGAGGTGAGACGTAAGCTCTTCGGCACACTTTACAATACTTATTCTTTCTTCTCGCTCTATGCCAATGTAGACGGATTTACCTATTCGGAACCTGATGTGCCGTTAAACGAACGACCGGAGATAGACCGTTGGGTGCTTTCATGTCTGCATTCGCTGGTGAAAGCTGTCATATCGGAATTTGAAAACTATGACCCCACCCGTGCAGGACGGCTCATCGATGCTTTCGTAAACGACGATTTAAGCAATTGGTATGTGCGTTTGAACCGTAAAAGATTCTGGGGCAAAGAGATGAGTAAGGATAAACTCAGTGCTTATCAGACGCTTTATACCTGCTTGGAGACGGTTGCCAAACTCTTGGCACCCATGACTCCGTTCTATGCTGACAGACTTTATATAGACTTAATGGCCGTAACCAAGCGCGAGAAAGCCCTTTCCGTACACCTCAGCAGCTATCCCGAACCCAACGAAATGTTTATCGACAAAGAGCTGGAAGCCCGCATGGGAATGGCTCAGAAGATAACGTCAATGGTTTTGGCACTGCGCCGCAAAGTGAATATCAAGGTGCGACAACCCCTTCAAGAGATAATGATTCCTGCCACCGACGAGACCCAAAAGCGCTATATCGCTGCCGTTGCAGACCTTATTAAGCATGAGGTGAATGTGAAAGAGCTGCATTTCGTGGAGGGAACAGGTGTCCTTGTGAAGAAGATAAAGTGCAATTTCCGCACAATGGGCAAAAAGTTTGGCAAATTGATGAAGAGCATTGCCGCACAGATGGATAAGCTCGACCAAGATGCGATTGCAGCTTTTGAACAATCGGGCAGTATCTCTTTCACTGTAGAAGGTGAGTCGGTGACGGTAGATGCTACCGATGTAGAGATTATCAGCGAAGATATTCCGGGCTGGTTGGTAGCCAATGAAGGTAACCTGACTGTGGCCTTAGAGGTGCAACTCACAGATGCGCTCCGCAAAGAGGGTATGGCACGCGAGTTAATCAACCGCATTCAAAACCTCAGAAAGGAAGCGGGCTTGGAGATAACAGACCGCATCGATGTCGTGATAGCTAAGCATCCGGACGTGGAAGCTGCCATTGCCGACTATGCCGACTATGTGAAGAGCCAAGTGTTGGCCAATCATCTCTCCATTGGAGCTAACGAAGGAACCGAGGTAGACTTTGATCATTTCAAACTCAACATATCCATTCAAAAGATTTAAACATAGGGAGGACACGGCAATGGCTAAAACCGATGATTGTCGAACCTCTATTTTCAAATATCATTAACTATATCTATTATGGCAGAGAAAACACGTTATAGTGATTCGGAGCTGGAAGAATTCAGAGCCATCATTAATGAAAAGCTGCGTTTGGCACGAAGAGATTACGAGCAAATGATGCGTACTTTGATGAATGCCGACGGCAACGACGTGGACGATACCTCACCCACTTACAAGGTGTTGGAGGAAGGTAGTGCCACGCAAAGCAAGGAAGAACTCATTCAGTTGGCAGGTCGTCAGCAGAAGTTCATACAGGGTTTGGAGGCCGCTTTAGTGCGTATAGAGAATAAAACCTATGGCATCGACCGTATAACGGGCGAGTTGATACCCAAAGAACGTCTGCGTGCCGTACCCCATGCCACGTTGAGTGTGGAGTCGAAAAACGCCCGTAAAGGGTAGAAATCTATGAAGATAAAGGGCAGGTACTGTGTTTCAGTGTATGGATGCCTGCCCTTATTTCTCAACAACAAACAGACAGATGAAGAATATACTTCACTCCGATGGCAAGTTGGCTTGCTTGATTGTGTTGTCGATACTTGTTATCGACCAAATCATAAAAATCGAAGTAAAGACCCATATGACACTGCATCAGAGCATAGAAGTGACCCAATGGTTCTACATCAGCTTCATTGAGAATAACGGAATGGCATATGGCATGACGTTTATCAATAAATTTATGCTCAGCCTCTTCCGTCTCTTGGCTATCGGAGTCATAGCGATTTATCTCTATAAGCAGGTAAAGGTCAAGGCACGAACTCGCTATATCGTGTTTCTTTCCATGGTTTTGGCCGGTGCAATGGGAAATATGATAGACAGTATGTTCTATGGTCTCATCTTTAATGCTTCGTCTCCTTACTATGTTTCCTACTTTGTGCCTTGGGGAAATGGGTATGCTCCATTCCTTATGGGTAAGGTGGTAGACATGTTTTACTTTCCTCTTATTGTCTCGACGTGGCCTGATTGGGTACCGTTTTGGGGCGGTCAAGAGTTTATTTTCTTCAGTCCTGTCTTCAATTTTGCCGATGCTTGTATCAGCGTAGGTTTCGTTTTGCTGATGATTTATTGCCGACAAGACCTTTCCACCATCTCTTTCCGACTTAAAAAGAAAAAGGATTGAAACGTTTAGAAGTCATATTCTTCATGTTTGCAGTTCTCGTTTTGTGGAGTTGCAAGCCATCAGTGCCGAGCCAATATATACAGCCCGGCGAGATGGAAGATATTCTTTACGATTATCATTTGGCAGAAGCCATGTTGCAGGACAATAATGCCGGTGCTGTCGACGGTTATAAGCAACAACTTTATCAGGCAGCAGTTTTCAGGAAGTACGGTGTCACTAAAGCCGAGTTCGATTCGTCTTTAGTTTATTATACACGGCATGCCGACCGCTTGCACGATATCTATGAGCGATTGGCAAAACGTTTCAACGACGATGCTGTTGCCCTCGGAGCCTCTGCAAGCGATTTAAATAAGTTTGGCGCGATGACAGCTCAAGGTGATACCGCTGACATTTGGACGGGTGACAAGTCTTTTTTCCTTCTTCCCAAAGCCCCTTATAGCGTTCAATCTTTCTATCTTACTGCCGATTCCACCTATCATCGCGGCGACCGTATCATGCTCAATTTCGATGCGCAATTTATCTACCAAGACGGTTTACGCGAAGGAGTTGCCGTATTGGCTGTGAGGTTTGCCAACGATAGTGTGGCCTCCCGGACACAACAAATCACTTCAGCTACGCATTATTCATTGGTCTTGGACGACGAGGCACATCTTGGAATACGCGAGATACGCGGCTATTTCATGTTGTCAAACTTACAGGGAAGCGCTGTACCCTCTACCACTTTGCGACTGATGAGCATCTATCATGTGCAGTTGATAAGGATGCACGACAATGGAAAGAAAACGCCATCGCCCACCGATAGCATAGCACCGAAGGATGCCATGCCGAAACCCGATAGCAATGGAGTTGTACCCTCAACACTGCCGGAAGCAGTTCCCGCGGATGAACAGCTCATCAAATCGTTGAAACAAGCGCCGCAGAAAGCCCGCTTAATGCCGCCACAAAAACGATGAAACGATATGCCGCTCACGAATTGCAGCTGGAGACGGGCGAGCGTTTACCCCTCTTTTTCCTTGAAATCGATGAGGGACGTGTGGTCAATTACGGAGCTTTAACCCAAGAGATGGCCATGACCGAATGGTTAGAAGGCCGTATCTCGCTCCACCGTGATAACAAGGGAACACTTCATGCGTATTGGAATGGCCACCTGTTAGCCTGATTTTTCTTGTTCGTAGCCTTGTTAGAAGTACTATCGACGCAACAAAATATCTTATGGAAAACACAGTAAGGACAAGATAAAATGCTGTTTCAATGACAAAATACTTTTGTTCATAGAACATTGCAAGTGAAAAAATATCGGGTCAAAGATAATCCGTTGGTATACAGATAGATAAAGGTTGTATTTTAAAAGCTAAGCTCCTACCTCTTAAAAGCATAGCTTTGAGCGTGTAAAAAGATAGCTCTTAGCGTGTGAAAGCTATCCTTTTATTATATGGAAGTTTGGGTATTGATGTTTTACAAATGTTGATTTTGCCTAATCTCTTATATCATGGAGAAAAAAGGAGGTATGAGGTGGACTTTCGGATGCTGGTTAATTATGTATGAATTTTATACAAAAAAAGTATGAAAAAGGTCATGGAAAGTGGTAATAAAATATTACCTTTGCACTGTCAAGTAGAGATAAAAAACAATAGAGAATTAACTTGGAAACTTACTATTAAAAAAAACAAGCAAATGAAAATGTTTAAATTGTGCTGTATTTCAGCATTGAGTATGGTTGCTTTGCTGGCTTCATGTGGTAGCGACATCACTTCGGAAGAGCAAGGTACCAAAGAGAAACAAGTATCAAACATGAAAAGTCGCGTCACAGAATCGTCAGATTCATTGGCTTTAGTAGACTTTTACAATGCTTTAGATGGTGGTCATTGGTACAAGAATGAAGGTTGGTTGGAGAAACCTCTCAAGGATTGGTATGGCGTAAAGGTTGCTAACGGAAGAGTGGTCTCTTTGTGTTTGGTACACAACAATTTGAAGGGAAAACTACCGGAGTCCATTGGCAAACTGTCGCGTCTTCAACGCTTCAATCTTTCTTACAATACAGATTTAGGTGGTTCCATCCCTGACGAGATATATAATCTTACCGAGTTGAAAAGTTTGAAACTATCCTTCACGAGTCTAACAGGTAGTTTGTCTGACAGAATAGGCTGTTTAACCTCGCTTGATTCATTAGATATGTGGACATCTCCATGGGATATGAAGCATGTTACCCATGCTCAAAATCCGGATGTTTTAACAGGTGCGATTCCTCAAACTATCAATAACCTGAAAAAGCTCTCTTTCCTCCGGTTAGGTCGTCAGGGCTTTACTTCCATGCCGGAGGTTATAGATTTGCCCAATTTGGTTGAGTGCGACTTAGCTGTTTGCAATCTGAAAGGTCGTTTGCCTCAATTTAAGAATGCGGAGAAATTAAAGGTTCTTTATCTGTCGAAGAATAAGTTTGAAGGGGGGATACCTGACTCTTATGGGCATTTGAAAGTAAAGGAATTGTATTTATCAAATAACAATCTTACCGGCAGCATTCCCGAATCATTTGCCCATCTCTCTGCCGTACAGCAGCTTTCTTTAGAAAACAACCGCTTATCAGGTAGTATCGATGTGCTGACAAAGTTACCCAATGTATATTGCATCTATCTTGCAAAGAATGACTTTACAGGCGTTTTCTCGCCGCTTTTCGGCGTTAAACAACCTCATTTGATGGTTGTAGATTGTACAGGAACCCAAATTATGGGACAAACTAAATATATGAATAGTTCTATTTCTAAAGTGAAGAAATAATGTATAAGTATCTTTTATTTTTTTGTCCATTGCTTTCGTGGGCTGTTCTGACAGCGACGACACGAAGCAACCAGAGATCGTGATACAAGGGGATGTGCTGATTTCTTATCCGGAAGAGCTGATTCCGGCCGACGGCATTGTCACTTTGCCTGCTACAGTTAAGACTATCGGGAAGAATGCGTTTAGAAATTCGCAGAAGTTAAAAGAGATTCAGGCCTCTTCGGTCACAACAGTTGCTCTTTCTGCATTTAAAGGCTGCTCACATCTGACTACGGTTAAGTTGAACGGGGCTAAGGAATTGGCTGATTCTGCTTTTGCAGAAACTCCATTGTCTGTCATTTATGTAGACAAAGCACCTCAACTCGGGAAAGGTGTATTTTATCAAACACCTAATGGAAAGACCGTTTATACTCAAGCGGAAGCCGAGTTCTCCTCATGGGAAGCGTATGGCTTTTCCACTGTAAATAAGACTCCTATCGGAGCTATTTACGAGCCTTATTTCGGTTATTTCATTACGCTTGACCAAGGGAGCGTGCCTTATAACGGCGCATCTCACGCACCTACAGGTATTGAGAGCAATATCATTCTGACTTCATATGATGGGAAGGTAGATGACAAAATATTCAAAGAGATAAATCCGAATATAAGTCTTGGTTACGAATCAACGCTGAAACGTGCAGGCAACTATTATCTGGTATACTCTCAATTCGTAACTCCGAAGCAGAAAGATCATTTTGTAACAGTGTTTGAGGCCAAGTCCTTGAAAGTTGTTCACCAAGCTGTTGTGCGATTACCGGAAGACCTTGATTGGTATGGATTTAACGGTGTAACGGTCGATAATAAAGGGAACGTATATTTTGCATTCGGCCCCTCGTTCTTTAAAGTGGATTTCAATAAGGATTTAAAGGATGATGAGCGACTGAAAGACCCTGTGCCCGCTTTCGACAGACTTAAACTCCGCAGGTATTATTACGGAGAGGGAAGAGTGTGGGCATTCATACCTTTCCGTGACAAACTGTATAGTTATGATTATGATGCCCAAAAGATGGAGAGTCTTACGACATCGTCTAAAATTAAATCGGCAGTACAATCTTCTGACAATACTTTGATTACTATAGAGAATACGCCGATATTGAGGAGTATGAAAGATGGTTCTGCTATTGCGGAACTGTCGGTAACAAATTTTGGAAAGTCAGCAGCTTATGATGAAAAAACGAAGATGCTCTATTTCATAGGTGATGAAAATAAGAAAACAAGCATATTTTCTTACAACATAGAGACTAAGGAACAAACCTTACTTGGCGAGGTATCTTTGAAAGATGCGGGCTTTGCTAACTCCGGTTTGGTAAGCATTGCCAAGCATGCCAAACTCGATTTGTTGCTCATTTCTTATACTACGGCCAGTAAGGAATGTCGTCTTGGCGTGTTGAACCTTCAAACGAAGAAGTTTGAACGCTGGACAGACGTGGCTGGTTACAGCCTCATCGATAGCCGTTTTAATCAGTAACGAATTGTCTGGAAGACTATCTTTAGGAGGGAATCTATGGATTCTCTCCTTTTGTTTGTTCTTAGATATCGCATGGAGGAGACTTTTTTTCTTGTCGATACCCCTGCTTTTACGTTGTGAAAAGTTATCACCTTTTTTGACAATATGCCTCTTTTTCCTCATTGTTGTACAGCTTTCGATTGGTCGGGAACAAGGTTTTTTGTTCTCGTTAATTGGAAGTCATATGCTCTTTCAGCAAGTATAAAACGCAAAAAACAAAAATATTTAAGAGCGTTTCCCCCGTATATGAATTTATTTTGTTATATTTGCAGAAATAATGCAACTGATTAGGTTGAAATGGAATTTACTGCAAAACAAATAGCCGAATACATACAAGGCAGAATAGAAGGAGATGAGCATGCATCCGTCCATACCTTTGCTAAGATAGAAGAAGGGGTGTCGGGTGCTATTTCTTTCTTATCAAATCCTAAATATACACATTACATTTACGAAACGCAGTCGAGCATTGTGCTTATCGACGAGAATGTGAAGCTCGAAAGACCCACACATGCCACACTGATTCGGGTAAAGAATGCTTACGAGGCTGTAGCCCAATTGTTGCAGCTTTATGAATCGACACGCCCCAAGAAGACCGGTATCCACCCGTTGGCTTTCATTTCGCCTGATGCAAAGGTGGGAAAAGATGCCTATATCGGTGCCTTTGCCTATATCGGCGAGCATGTGGAGATAGGTGATGGCTGTCAGATTTATCCCCATGTAACCATTGGTGACAACGTGAAAATAGGCAATGGTTGCTTGATTTATCCCCATGTTACTGTTTATCATGACTGCCGTTTAGGCAATCATGTGACTCTTCATGCCGGTGCGGTGATAGGTGCTGATGGCTTCGGATTCGCCCCCAATGCCGAGGGCTACGACAAAATACCGCAGATAGGCATAGTAACAATTGAAGACAATGTGGAGATTGGCGCTAATACCTGTATCGACCGTTCTACAATGGGCAGTACTTACATACGTAAAGGGGTGAAGTTAGACAATCTCGTACAGATAGCCCATAATACCGATGTGGGTGAAAATACGGTCATGTCGGCACAAGTTGGCGTGGCCGGTTCTACAAAAATCGGTCGTTGGTGCATGTTTGGCGGTCAGGTGGGGCTTGCCGGTCATCTCACGATAGGCGACAAAGTTTTCCTTGGAGCACAATCAGGTGTGCCGGGAAACCTGAAAGACAATCAGTCGCTTATCGGCACACCGCCGATGGAACCCAAAGGCTATTTCAAGTCGCAAGCTATTTTCCGTAGATTACCGGAGTTGTACCGGCAACTCAATGACTTGCAACGTGAGGTAGACGAACTGCGAAGAGAGAAGAAATAATAAAAAGAGATATAATGACAGAAATGTTGAAACAGAAGACACTGAAAGGCAGTTTCTCCCTGTGCGGTAAGGGATTGCACACCGGTTTGAGTCTTACCGTTACATTCAATCCTGCCCCTGAGAATACAGGATATAAGATACAACGCATCGATTTAGAAGAACAACCCATTATTGAAGCCATTGCCGAGAACGTGGTAGATACGCAGCGAGGCACCGTATTGGCAAAGGGAGAGGTACGGGTGTCTACCGTTGAACATGGTCTTGCTGCCCTTTATGCACTTGGAATCGATAACTGCTTCATACAGGTAAACGGTCCCGAATTTCCGATACTCGACGGTTCTGCCGCTCTTTATGTAGAGAAAATCAACGAAGTGGGCATCGTGGAGCAGTCTGTTCCCAAGGACTTTTACATCATTCGCAAGAAAATAGAAGTGAAAGATGAGGAAAGTGGCTCGTGCATCACTATCTTCCCCGAAGAAGATTTCAGTATCACAGCCATGTGTTCGTTTGACTCCAAGTTTGTGAACAGTCAGTTTGCAACACTCGATGCCATGTCGGATTTTTCTAAGGAAATATCTGCCGCCCGTACGTTTGTTTTTGTTCGTGATATAGAGCCTTTGCTGAAAGCCAATCTCATCAAAGGAGGCGATATGGACAATGCCATTGTTATCTACGAGAGAGAAACCTCTCAGGAGCGTTTAGACCAGCTGGCCGACCTATTAAAAGTGCCCCATATGGATGCTACTAAGTTGGGTTATATCCAGCATAAGCCGTTGGTTTGGGAAAACGAGTGTACCCGCCATAAGTTGTTGGATGTCATTGGTGACATGGCACTGATAGGAAAGCCTATTAAAGGGCGCATCGTTGCCACTCGCCCGGGTCACACCATTAATAATAAGTTTGCACGTCTGCTGCGTCGCGAAATAAAGAAACACGAGATACAAGCTCCGATTTATGACCCTAATGAGGAACCCGTGATGGATGTAAACCGCATCCGCGAACTGCTTCCTCATCGCTATCCGATGCAATTGGTCGATAAGATTACGGCCGTAGGCGCTACAAGTATTGTGGGCGTAAAGAACGTAACGAGCAATGAACCCTTCTTTCAAGGGCACTTCCCGCAGGAACCGGTGATGCCCGGCGTTTTGCAAATAGAGGCTATGGCGCAATGTGGTGGCTTATTGGTGCTGAACACTTTAGAGGAGCCGGAGCGTTGGTCTACCTATTTTATGAAGATAGACGACGTGAAATTCCGTCAGAAAGTGGTGCCGGGAGATACCTTGCTCTTCAAAGTAGAACTGCTTGCACCTGTCAGACACGGCGTTTCATCCATGAAAGGCTATGTGTTTGTGGGCGACAAGGTGGTTTCCGAAGCCACATTTACGGCGCAAATCGTAAAGAATAAGTAAAATACAGACTACGTATGAATCAAATTAGCCCGTTGGCTTACATTCATCCTGAAGCGGAATTGGGTGACAACAATGTGATAGGCCCTTTCTGTTATATAGACCGTAATACGGTGATAGGCGACAATAACGTGTTGCAGAATAGTGTCACCATTCATTTCGGGGCGCGTATCGGCAGTAATAATGAGTTCTTCCCCGGGGCAAGTATCTCTACGAAGCCACAGGATTTGAAGTTCAGAGGTGAAGAAACGTTGTGTGAAATAGGAGATAACAACAGCATACGTGAGAGCGTGACCATATCCAGAGGTACAGCTTCCAAGGGTTCCACCTTGGTGGGCAGCAACAATCTGCTGATGGAGAATATGCATGTGGCTCACGATTGTATTATCGGTTCCAATGTTATCGTCGGCAATTCCACGAAGTTTGCCGGCGAGGTAACAGTCGATGATTATGCCATTATCAGTGCAGCCGTGCTTTGTCATCAGTTCTGTCACATTGGCGGCTATGTCATGATACAAGGCGGAAGCCGTTTCAGTCAGGACATTCCACCTTATATTACGGCCGGAAAAGACCCCATACGATATGCAGGTATCAATTTGGTAGGACTTCGCAGAAAGGGTTTTGACAATGAAACCATTGAGCTGATACACACGGCTTATCGGCTTTTGTACTCAAAAGGAGTGCTGGCTGAGGGTATAGAAGAGATAAAGCGACAGTTGAAAATCACGAAAGAAATAAAGTATATCATAGATTTTGTCGAGTCTTCTAACAGAGGAATTATCCGATAATCATGCTTTTATAGGGCGTGAAATTCTGTTTGTTAGCATGATAAGTCGGTTTTGCTTTATTCTGTGATTGATGTTGTAGGGATTTAATTCGATAACAACAGATGAATACACTCATCGTTATCTTGGGGCCGACGGGCGTGGGTAAAACCGAGTTAAGCCTTCAAGTGGCGGAACATTTGGGTGTACCTATCATCAATGCAGATTCCCGTCAGCTTTTCAAAGAATTGCCCATCGGTACCGCTGCACCTACTGTTGCACAGCGACAACGCGTGAAGCATTACCTTACAGCATGCAAGCAACTTTCCGATTACTATAATGCCTCGATGTTTGAGGAAGATGTGCTGACACTGCTTGATAAACTGTTCGAGACCCATCGCTTTGCTCTGATGAGCGGCGGGAGCATGATGTATATCGATGCTGTTTGCCACGGGATAGACGAACTGCCTACTGTAGACGATACTACACGGACATGGATGAAGCAGAGACTTAAGGAAGAGGGACTGTCGGCCTTGGCAGAGGAGTTGCGAAAATTAGACCCCGAGCATTATAAAGAGGTAGACAGAAATAATCCGAGGCGAGTGGTTCATGCGTTAGAGATATGTCATATTACGGGAAAGCCGTATTCTTCTTACCGCAAAAACGAAAAGAAACAACGTCCGTTCCGTATTGTGAAGATTGGGCTGAACCGTGAACGTGAAGTGCTTTACCGTCGTATCAACGAACGCGTGTTGAAGATGATGAAGCAGGGACTTGTGGAAGAAGCACGTAGAAACTTTCTTTATAGGCATTTGAATGCCCTGAATACGGTGGGTTACAAAGAGCTTTTCGAGTATTTCGACGGTGTAACGACAATGGAAGAGGCTGTTGCTAAGATACAATCAGCTACCCGTAGGTATTGCAGAAAGCAATTGACATGGTTTAAACGCGATGATACCATCCGATGGTTTAATCCCGATGATGTTGAAGAAATCATAAAATATATAGACGAGTTATCGTAAAATATCATTCATTTCATATTTTTGTAATCACAAAGAAACCAAATCCCATTATAATATGATAGAAAAGATAAGACCCTATTGGGATAAGTTCTTGGCTAAATGCCGTGCTTTTTGGCCTTGGTACAAGTCGCTTTATAAGGGGCGACCGTGGTATGTGAAGACAGGAGTGGCCTTTGCATCGTTATTGGTAGCCTTGTTTCTCTACCTTGGTGCGGTAGACATCAACTTTCTGTGGTTGTTTGGCAAGTCGCCCGGGTTTTCCAAGATTATGAATCCTACCACTAATCAAGCCTCTGAAATATATAGTGCGGATGGTGTGTTGATTGGCAAGTATTTCAATGAGAACAGAACTCCCGTGAAGTATGAAGAGGTGAATCCAGCCTTTTGGAGAGCCCTTGTAGACACAGAAGACGAACGTTTCTACAAGCATTTCGGCATTGACCCACAGGGAATGTTTGCTGCAATGAAGGATGCTATTTTGCATCACGATGCCCGCGGAGCATCTACCATCACGCAGCAACTGGCCAAGAATATGTTCAGGGTTCGCACGCAATATTCTACCGGCCTGCTCGGATATATTCCGGGCATACGAATGCTCATTATGAAGAGTAAGGAATGGATTATCGCCTGCAAGCTCGAAGCCGTGTATGATAAGAAAGAAATCATCACGATGTATGCAAATACAGTAGATTTTGGTTCCAATTCCTTTGGCATCAAGACCGCCTGTAAAACGTATTTCAATACAACGCCGGCGCAACTCACGACCGAACAGGCCGCAGTGCTGGTAGGTATGCTCAAAGCCACTACCTATTATAATCCTATTTCCAATCCGGAAAACAGTTTGAAGCGGCGCAATACGGTGTTGAGGCAAATGCTTTCTCACGGCGATTTGACGAAAGCCGAGTGCGATTCGCTTGTTCAGACACCGCTTCGGCTGAACTATAACGTGGAGAGTAATTACGACGGACAAGCCAAATACTTCCGTGAAGCGGTGGCAGAATACCTGAAAGATTGGTGCAGAGATAACGGTTACGACCTCTACAGCAGTGGTTTGAAGATATATACGACCATCGATACGCGTTTGCAGAAGTATGCCGAACAAGCTGCTATCAAGCAGATGAGGCAAGTGCAACGTAACTTCAACAGTCATTGGGCAGGACAAGAACCGTGGCAAGACGAAAGTCACAAGGTGATACCCCACTTCATTGAAGATATTGTGCAGAAGCAACCGGTGTACAAAAACCTGTTGGCACGATTCCCCAACAGCCCCGATTCCATTCAATTCTATCTCAATCAGCCCCACAAGGTGAAGCTCTTCGACTATGAAAAAGGAGTGATAGAGAAAGAAATGTCCACGATGGATTCTATCCGTTATATGGTGCGATTCATGCACTGTGCCTTTGTGGCGATGGAACCGCAGAGCGGTGCGGTAAAGGCATGGGTGGGTGACATTGATTTCAATTCATGGAAATACGACAAAGTGACGGCCATGCGACAGCCCGGGTCTACGTTTAAACTTTTTGTTTATACTGAGGCGATGAATCAAGGGCTTACCCCTTGCGATAAACGGCGTGATGAATACATCTCTATGCAGGTGTATGACAAGTTTAAAAAGCAGGATGTAACGTGGACACCTTCTAACGCCAACGGTTCTTTTTCGGGTGATTCTATGCCATTGAAGAGTGCTTTTGCCCGCAGTATCAATTCTGTTGCTGTGAGACTCGGACAAGAGATGGGCATCCGTAACATTATCAAAACAGCTCACGAAATGGGTATCAAGAGTCCTTTGGACGAAACACCCTCGTTGGCATTAGGGTCTTCCGATGTCAACCTCCTTGAGCTGACAGATGCTTATTGTACGGTGGCCAACAATGGTAAGATGCACGAGCCGGTGTTAGTGACACGTATCGTAGACAAGGACGGGCATGAAGTATATGTCGGTCCGAACGAAGAGCGTCAGGTGATACCTTACAAAAGTGCTTTCCTGATGCAGCAACTCCTGCAAGGAGGAATGCGTGAACCCGGCGGAACCTCGCAGAGCCTGTGGGGTTATGTGGGAGAGTTTCGAGATACGGAATTTGGCGGCAAGACCGGCACCTCCAACAACCATTCCGATGCGTGGTTCATGGGCGTAAGTCCGAAGCTCGTTGTCGGCGCGTGGGTAGGTGGCGAATACCGAAGTATCCACTTCCGTACCGGCGCGTTAGGGCAAGGCAGTCGGACTGCACTTCCTATCTGCGGCTATTTTCTGCAAGCGGTTTTCAAAGACCCTGCATTTAGAGATTATCACGGGAAGTTTGACCGACCGAAAGATGAGGACATCACGCGAGGGATGTATATCTGCGACAGTTACAGACCGCAGGCACGCAGAGACACAACAGCCATCGACAGTCTTTCGGCTTCCTCCGAAGGTGAAGTCATCTTAGACGACAACGGCATATCCGTGGTAGAGCAGACCGATGCCGATGGCAGCACTACACCAGCCCGTAATCCCACAGAGGCAAAGTCTGCCAAAGAGAAGAAACGTAAGAAACCGGATGAGCAAAAGGTAAATCTGGACGACCTATAACAATATAGCAAACTATGGGGAGACACGGAGCCGGCAGACCGATAACACCTGCAGTGCTCCGTGTCTTCCGTTTCAAAATATAATATGGACAATCTCTCATCAGTCATAGAACCCATTGACCTTGATAATGTTGAGCTGGCAGACGCACTGCAGCTGATCCGATTCACTCATCGGTCGCTCTTTCTCACGGGAAAGGCCGGGACGGGAAAGTCTACTTTTCTGCGCCACATTGCCGCTACGACGAAGAAGAAACACGTGATTCTTGCGCCGACCGGTATTGCTGCCATCAATGCGGGAGGTTCTACGCTGCACAGCTTCTTTAAGATTCCGTTCCATCCTCTGCTGCCCAACGACATGCGATACAGTCCGCACCATATCAAAGACACGTTGAAGTACAGCGGAGAGAAGCGTCAATTGATTCGAGAACTCGAACTCATCATTATCGACGAGATTTCCATGGTGCGGGCAGACATCATCGACTTCATCGACAAAGTGTTGCGTATTTACTCGCGAAACATACGCGAGCCTTTCGGTGGCAAGCAATTGTTGCTTGTAGGAGATGTCTATCAATTGGAACCCGTGATAAGAGAAGAAGACCGGCAGCTGCTCCGCCCGTTCTACCCCTCTGGCTTTTTCTTCGATGCCCATGTGTTTCGCGAGATACAGCTCGTGAGCATTGAGCTGAAGAAGATATACCGGCAGACCGATCCTACTTTTATTCACATTCTCGACCAGATACGTGATGGGGGCATCGACACGCCAAATTTGGCACGGCTCAACAGCAGAGTAGGAGCCGAACTCGACACCTCTGACGACAAACTCGCTATCACACTTTCTACCCGACGCGATACGGTAGACTACATCAACAGCCAACAGCTCGGCCTGCTCCCTGGCGAACCGACTGTATTTTACGGAATCATCGAGGGTGAGTTCCCCGAAAACAGTCTGCCCACCCCCATCCGTCTCGACCTGAAAACGGGCGCGCAAATCATCTTCATCAAAAACGATAAAGAGCGGCGATGGGTCAACGGAACGCTCGGTACCATCATCGGCATCAGTAACGATGATGGCAAACTCTACATCAGAACCGAAGACGGACGAGACTTCGATGTAGAGCAAGAAAAATGGAGCAACATGCGTTACACTTTCAACGAACGGGAGCAGAAGATCGAAGAGGAGGAAATAGGCACCTATGTACAATTCCCAATTCGATTGGCATGGGCTATCACCGTGCACAAAAGTCAGGGACTCACTTTCCGCAATGTGCATATCGACTTCACGGGAGGAGTATTTGCCGGCGGACAAACCTATGTGGCATTGAGCCGTTGCACTTCCTTGGAAGGCATTAGCCTCAAAGACCCTATCCGACGCAGCGAGATTTTCGTGCGTCCCGAAATACTTCATTTCGCGCGCTCCTACAACGACCGCCACACTATCAATACCGCATTGGAAGAATCGAAAGCAGACAGGGAGTACCACGATGCCGCTACCTCTTTTGATAAAGGTGATTTCGATGCTTTTATCGACCATTTCTTCAAGGCTATCCATAGTCGCTATGACATAGAAAAGCCTGCCGCCAAGCGTCTTATCCGTCGCAAACTGAGCGTCATCCATCGCTTGCGCGAGGAGAATGAGCGTCTGCGCGAAGAGCAACAAAAGCATGAAACCTTTCTGAAAGAGTTGGCCGCCGAATACACACTCTTAGGTAAAGAATGTGAGACAGAGGGTATGACGGCCGCTGCCATTGCTAACTACAAGAAAGCACTTACACTCTATCCCACGGCACCGGAACCCATTCGACGGTTGCGGAAACTCTCTCCTGAGCGAGAAGCAGGCATGAAGCAACGCAAGAAGTAGACAAGCAATCGATATCTTATCATAGAAAATGATTCTACTTATCTTTGCTGTCCGCAAAACCTTTTGAAACGTATAGTCTGCAAAAAGTAGGATAAAAGGACAGCAGTATCAATTCTTTTTGTTACCTTTGCAGCATAATTTTCATACAACAAGTGTTTCCGTCCGTGAAACACATTCACACAGACAAATTTTTCATATACAATTTTATATATGTATAGTAAAGACGAACTATTATCAAAAAATATCTCCGAGTTGGAAGATATTGCAAAAGACCTTGGCGCCGATTTCAATGCCAAGTCAGGACAAGAAGAACTCGTTTATGCCATTCTCGACAAGCAGGCAGTAGTTGAAGGCAACAAAAATCCGTTGGGAACCAAACGGCGTCGTACACGAATCGCGAAGAAGGATACCACCGACCGTGTATATACCGTGAACGGAACAGACGGGGAGAACTTCGATACAAAGAAAAACAAAACGACGGCCGAAACGCCTTCATTGTTTAAGGATGTGCCGGTAGAAGCCGTAGAATCTGAAGCTACAGAGGAGAAAGAACCGGCCGTGAAGGCAGCCCCGAAGCGTCGCGGACGTAAACCGAAAGCATCCGTGGAAGAAACTCCGACAGCAACTGCCGAATCGGAAGCAGAAAGTTCCGAGCAGCCGACAACAAAGGAAGAACCAACAGTAGAGACGCCGACAAGCGAACCGGCCGAGGCACCCGAACTGCCGGCACCGGCCGAGGAGATGGCTGAACAGATTGTACCCGAAGCATCGTTTGAACCGGCGGAAGCCATGGCGGCAGATGAACCCGACAATGATTTGCTGGCACAATTGCAAGCCAAAGTGCAGGCGCATAACAGCGTGTTAGACGATGCCACCGAGCCTGTTGCCAATGGCGTATGGGCAGGCGATCCTAACGATGGAACCGATTTCATCACCGTGGTGGATTTGCCGATAGAAGATCAGGCGGCACTGCCCAACTACGACATGTTCGACAATCCTACGCTACCCATGCAAAACCTCACGCCCGCCTATCAGCAAATGCCCGTAGGCGAGACAGATACTTTTGATTTCGCCGACCTCATCGCAGCCAACGGCGTGCTCGAAGTAATGCCCGATGGCTACGGATTCCTACGCTCCAGCGATTTCAACTATCTCTCTTCGCCCGACGACATCTATGTCTCCGTGCAACAAATCAAGCAGTTCGGATTGAAAACGGGCGATGTGGTAGACTGCCATGTGCGTCCGCCCCACGATGGAGAGAAGTATTTCCCCCTTACGAGCATCGATAAAATCAACGGACGCATGCCGGCCGACATACGCGACCGCATCCCCTTTGAGCATCTGACACCTCTTTTCCCCGATGAAAAGTTTACACTCTGCGGCGACCGTCGCACCACCAACCTTTCGACACGCGTGGTAGATCTCTTCTCGCCCATCGGAAAAGGACAGCGTGCACTCATCGTCGCCCAGCCCAAGACGGGTAAGACCATTTTGATGAAAGACATTGCCAATGCCATTGCCGCCAACCATCCCGAGGCGTACCTGATGATGTTGCTCATCGATGAACGTCCCGAGGAAGTGACCGACATGGCGCGCACGGTGAATGCCGAAGTCATCGCCTCAACGTTTGACGAACCTGCCGAACGCCACGTGAAGATTGCCGGTATCGTGTTGGAAAAAGCCAAACGCATGGTCGAATGCGGCCACGACGTGGTTATCTTCCTCGACTCCATCACCCGCTTGGCACGTGCCTACAATACAGTGGCTCCGGCCAGCGGAAAGATTCTCACAGGCGGTGTGGATGCCAACGCACTGCAAAAACCCAAACGATTCTTCGGTGCAGCGCGCAACATCGAGGGCGGAGGGTCGCTCACCATCATTGCCACGGCATTGATTGATACCGGTAGCAAAATGGACGAGGTCATCTTTGAAGAATTCAAAGGCACGGGCAACATGGAATTGCAGCTCGACCGTTCGCTCAGCAACAAGCGCATCTTCCCTGCCGTCAATCTGGTGGCATCGAGCACGCGCCGCGACGACTTGTTGCAAGATAAGACTACACTCGATCGCATGTGGATTCTGCGCAAGTTTATTGCCGACATGAATCCCATTGAAGCCATGAACGAGATTCATGGACGCATGCAGCGCACCGAGAGCAACGAGGAATTCCTGCTTACAATGAATTCCTGACCATGTGAAGAAAATGCTTGCCCCGCAGGGCTTCACGTTCGATATCATGCCAGCCGGCATCGAGATCTCAATAAAAAAGCGAGTGGTACGCGTCATCACGACGCGTACCACTCTGTTGTATGTAATCAAGCAATTTATACGTGAGTTCGGGATAAGGTTATTCGGATTGTAAACCCCAAAGGGGCGGAAGACCTTAGGCAAGTGGTGAAGCGATAGCGTAACCCCTGTATAAAAGCATCCCCCATCAAAACTCCGGAGGAGTGACGGAATGATAACGGATATGTTGCTATTCCGTCGCCCCTTTGGGGCTTTTTCTTTTTGCGCATGCTTATCAGGGGCTTCACCCCTGCCTGTGTTCTGTCACCTCTCCGAGGTTTCCTTTTACAAAGGCATCGTCCTAAAAAGCGGCAACCCCGCTTGATGTCCACAGCACTTGCCTTTCCAATCATTAAAAAGCGAGTGGTACGCGTCATCGCGACGCGTACCACTCTATGTATTATGCAAAAAATAGTTTCTTATAGGCATGCGGGGCTGCCTTACTCCTTCGGCACCATCGGAAGAGGGTCGGAGGGTATAGGGCCGGCACTGCCGCCGCCCGGATTTTTACCGCCACCGTCGTCCGGCTTCTTACCGTCGTCACTTGGCTTTTTATCGCCGCCATCCGGTTTCTTGCCACCATCGCCCGGCTTTTTATCTCCCTCTGATGGTTTCTTATCCTTGTCATCGCCCGGCTTCTTGTCGCCGTCCGACGGCTTTTTATCTTTCCCGTCCTTATCTTTCTTCTTCGGCACGATGCTCTGTTTATTCATCGTTCTGTAGTCGGCGAACGTTTGATTGAGGTTGTCGATAAGCGTCGTGATGAGCGCGCGGTCGGCATCGGTGGCAGACAGTTGCTGCGAGGCATAGATGAGGCCGGCGATTTTGTCCCATACGGCATCTGTCTGCTGACGTGCCACACGCGAAGTGGGCAGCTTCGAGGCTACCACATCTTGGCGCCGCTGGAGAAACAGTTTGGCGAACTCGTCGTTGAGCGTGCGCAGTCGCGTGAGGGTTGCGTCGAGGCTGAGTGCCATGAGTTCGGCCGGTTGCTTTTCGAGGTCGTGGAGCAGCCCATAGATATGACCGGATTCCTCTTCGAGGGGTTCCCTTTGAATCCCTTTATAGGGCTTGATAATCATGCCTAATGCCTCGGCGGCACCGCGCTCGGTGGGGTCGGCCGAATACTTGTGGTGCTGAATCACGCCAAAGAGAAATGAGAGTGTGTCGTCGCGCTCGCCGTCTTTCTCATTCAGCCGCTTCGAGAGCAGAGAGGCCACCACCGCGCGGTTGATTTCCTCTTCCATGTCGATGCATCGCTTCCACTCTTTGAGCAGCTCGTCCGTCAGGTGGAGTTTCTGTTTGTCTACTGCCGTCACCTGCGTGTACATCGCGCGGTGATACTGCATGTGGAGCACGTTGTTGAATGAAGCACCGTGGTCTCCGATTTTTGTTTTTTGTTGTAATGACATAGTGGTTGTGATTTTAAATGATGAATATTTATGTTCGTAGCAAGCGGCTTGTTGGTCATTTCACTTTTGCAGCGACCCAACAAGTGGCTTGCAGGCACATTTCATTTTTGCAGCAGCCCAACAAGTGGCTTGCAGGCGCATTTCACGTTTGCAGCGACCCAACAAGTGGCTTGCTGGCGCATTTCACGTTTGCAGCAGCCCAACAAGTGGCTTGTTAGCACATTTCACGTTTGCAGCGTCCCAACAAGTGGCTTGCAGACGTATTTTTTCACTTGTAAATGCCTTTGCAAGCCACTTATTCTCACTTTTTGCATCTTCTGAAGTTCTAATAGATCACAAAAGAGCGAATAGCTTGAATGGTAGGCAAATTTTTCTGTCCTCCGTATTTATAGTCTGAGAACATTATAGCATTCCCCGCAGGACCTGCCATATAAAAATAGCGAGACGTATTAGACCCATCGTTATACTCTGTACTTGTTTGATACATAGTATTTCCACTGGGGCGAAATCCTCCTCCTCCCACTTGCGTCAAACCGCTTTCTATCAAGTTTTTATACCACATTGTGTCCCAACCTGCACCATTTGATACAATCTGAACATTCCAATCGAAGCAAGCCCACGCTGTCCATCGCTTCCAGTCGCTGACAGACGGAAGAAACCACTGCAAAGCGGTTGGTCCCGTGTAGCCTCCGCCGGGATTATATTGTGCCGCAATATTGAAAGCAGGAAAATAAGGATTTGTGGCCTTCACACCAATAGGAGTCATTAGCGGAGCACTTGCACTGAAAGCGGCATTCCATGTTTCATCTCTACCGCTTGCAGCCAAGGTAGAGAATGCTTCTTGCAGCGTTGTTGCTGCATGCGTATTACACTGCATTCTTGTATAACTTCCCCAAACGCCACCGGAAGGGATATTTGTACACCAGAACACGGGGCCTCTATGAGCATCTTTCAACCCAATGGCGAGATGTAGGCCGGGATCAATCACGAGAGCGATGGGCGTTTGATCGCCTCCGCCAAAGCGAGTTTGCCGGAAAGTACCGGTATGCCCGTTGCTCATCAGATAGATAAAGGCGGGTTTCATCTTCACCGCAATGCGGTAACTGGCGTTGGCCGTAAGCGGCCGGCTTGTCTTGGTCAGTCCCGATGTGGAGCCGGTGAGTGGGTTCCAAAAGATTTTTCCGCCGGTGAAATTCAGTTTCAGGTCTTTGCTGTCGGTCGTGGGAAGCACGTAGTAATAGTTCGTAGCCGTAGAGGTGTAAGCATAGGTCTGCCCGTAGTTGGAGGCTGTAAACTTTGCTTGCGTACTGGCGGGAGAGGTGATGGCCGGCGTGGCAAGCGCACCGGTGGCAACGGTGGTGTAGGTGCCATCTGCGGGATTATAAGACACTCGTTGCGGAATGTTGCTGCCTTGGAGCGTGGCGGTGAGGGCTGTCGGAATATCCTTTTTTGCCACAATATGGGAGCGTACGCGTACGCCCACATGCTTGGAGGAAAGATATATGTTTTGATCGGTATTACCCAAAGTGATTTGCTGCCGACCGATGCGTGCGGTAGCAGCATTAGCCAAAACAACTTCGAGTTTATCGCCAACGGGCGTTACTTGGTCATTGAAGCAAAGAATGTCGTAGGTGCGGTTTCTATGCAACTCCATACTGTTAGATGAGCCGGCGTCGGGTGTAAAATCTGTGGCAGTGAATGTGCCTTTTATCTCTCTATACAACACACCTCCGAGGTAGGCGCGGATGGTGTAGTGCGTGGGGGTGGTTACGCCGCGGGTAGCTGCTGTCGGCTTCTCTGCCGGTTCGCTCTCAAGTGTGGTTTCTGCTTCGCAATCGCCCACCTCAGACAGAGCAGGTGCTGATGGTATCGAAGAGGCTCGGGTGAGTTCGGTTTCTGTGCCGAATCCCTCTTCCGCCATGCAGAACTGCACGGCCTGAAACGTGGCTTCTTCCTCTCTGTCGTTGTTATCCTCTTTGCTGCATGCTGTGATTGCAAGTGCTCCTATTGCAAGGCAAAGGCTAAATAATGTCGTTTTCATTTTCATTGTTCTGTTTTTATTCAAATTCATTTTCATCTCCATCG
>NZ_GL397214.1:1049550-1071774 GCF_000146675.1 Hoylesella marshii DSM 16973 = JCM 13450 | reverse complement strand
TCAATGTCGTGTTCGTTGTCCCAATCGTCTTCGTTGAAGCCCGGCCCGTTGGGAGTTACTTTCGGACTGCTGCAGATTAAACTTGTTTCTTCTGCTTCTACAACCTCACACCATGGTGCAAGATAAGGGAGCTTGTCTTCCTGTTTTCTTTTCATCTTATTTTACTTGTTTTGATTAAATAAATTAGAGTCATTTTTGCCTTTCCACACCTTGCAAAAGGGCATGAAAAAAGGAACAAAGGGAACTTACGAAAGCCCTTTGCTTATGGGGAATACACGCTGCCTTACGCGCGCGCGTACGATAAAATATCGAATGGCGGTTACGCCAGGTGCGAATGTGTGTGTGTGTGTGTTAGCAAATTATTTGGATTGACCAAATAATCGGCAATAAAATTTGCAAAAAAGTTTGCGTCTTTCTGCAATGCTACACTATGATTATATGTACACGCACTCGGCATCATTTTTATTCTTTTGTTTGAATGACGGCGGCAAAGGTAAGGAATATTTGCAAACCTCGCAAGCATTTCCTAAAAATATTGATACCTTTGCATCTTCGGAAATCATCATTGCAGCATGAAAACGTATAGCAGAGAAGAGGCGATAGCACGTATCGACCGATTGGCTGGCGAGGGAAAAGCCTTTATCTTCATCATAGATTATGAGGCAGAGCAGGCTTTCGTGGAGCTTGCCGATGAGGTAGACCCCAACGAATGCCTCTTCGATTTCGAGGGATTCACCAACATCCGTGGCGAAAAGCCCCGCGATTGTTCGCCTGTCCGCTTATCGGCCGACTATCCCTCGGCCAGCGATTATCGTCACAGTTTCGAGCTCGTGCGTTCCCATCTCTTGGCCGGCAACAGCTATCTCGCGAACCTCACCTGTCGCATTCCTGTGAAAACTTCGCTCACGATGCGCGATATATGTCTTCGTTCGCAAGCCCTTTATCGTCTTTGGCTTAAGGACAGGTTGGTTTGTTTCTCGCCCGAGACGTTTGTGCGCGTCAGCAATGGCATCATCAGTTCTTACCCCATGAAGGGCACGATTGATGCTTCCATCCCGCAGGCTGAACGCGTATTGATGGCCAATGCTAAGGAAGCTGCCGAACATGCCACGATTGTCGACCTTATCAGAAATGATCTCAGCATGGTAGCCGACCAAGTGTGCGTGCGTCGATACCGCTATATCGACCGTATAGAAACCCATCGCGGCGTGTTGTTGCAAACGAGTTCTGACATTGCCGGCCATCTCACGCCCCATTATCTCCGGCATTTTGGTCAGATGCTCTTCACGCTTCTGCCCGCAGGCTCTATCTCCGGTGCGCCCAAGACGAAGACCCTGCAAATCATCGACAATGCAGAGAACTACCGACGCGACTTCTATACAGGTGTCATGGGTTGTTGTGTGCAGGGCAGAATGAACAGTGCCGTCATGATACGCTTTATCGATCAAAGCGACGGACACCTGTTCTTCAAGGCCGGAGGAGGCATTACCGCCCAAAGCCGATGGAGCGATGAATACGAGGAAGTGAAGCAGAAAGTCTATGTGCCTATACATTGAAACCATCCGGATAGAAAGGGGGATGCCGCAGCGGTTGCCTTACCACGTAGCTCGAATAGAACGTACGCTGCGCGAACGTCATGGAAAAACCGCACCGTTACCGCTCGAGGAAGTATTGAAAGCCTGTCCGGCAATGGATGAGCGGGTAAAGGCGCGTGTGCTATACAATGCCGACGGTATCTTGAAAACCGAGTTCCAACCTTACCGCATGCGCTTACTGAAAAGTCTGCAATTGGTTGATGGCAACGAGGCCGATTACCGTTATAAAAGTGCTGACCGGAGTTTGTTCGAACGCTTGCTCGCTTTGAAAGGCGTATGCGACGACGTATTGATAGTTAGAAATGGTTTGCTCACCGATACGTCTTATACCAACATCGCTCTCTATGACGGTTATCAATGGTTCACTCCTGCTACTCCGTTGCTTGAAGGCACCATGCGCGCAAGTTTGTTGGATAGCGGTATGCTCATAGAAAAGGACATTCTGTTGTCCGACCTGCCGCATTATCAATACATTGCGCTCTTCAATGCCATGATAGATATGGGCGAGTTGGTGCTTCCCATTTCATGTGTTCACACGAAAAAACAGAGCCTTTCAGTTTGAAAAGCCCTGTTCTTTCGTTTCGTTTTTTGTCAGTCGTTCTTAAAGGCCACGACGTTTGTCAGGCTTCTGTCTAAGTAAAACGTCTGCGCGCATTTCTTTTCCGAACCTTGGATATTGGTCAGCCGATATGTCACACGAATGTAAATGAGTGTTCTCGGATGTGCCTCCCCCGTGTACTTGATGTCCTTTTTAAAGATGCCTTGCGTCTTTGCTTCTGCCCGCATCCTGTCTATTGCGGCGGCGGAAACGTGGGTCGTAGAATCTATCTTTGAGTATTCCAAGTCGGAGAGGTCGCCTTGCACCAGATTCTCGTCAAGAAAGGCCGATACGGTTGCTTTGGCATCGTGTGCCTGTCCGCACCCCATCAGTAGCAGAACGACAGCCATCAAACCGGCTGCGGCTGTTTTATAAAAGTGCCGTATCTTCATCGTTTCGGCGTATTCTTCAGCATTTCCAGCAAATGATCCCAAACCATCTGCACCGTAGGTATAAGCAGGCGCTCATCGGGAGAGTGCACTCCACGCAATGTCGGGCCGAAAGATACCATGTCGAGGTTGGGATAACGTTGCGAGAACAGGCCGCATTCCAGTCCTGCATGGATGCCTAACACCTGTGGTTCTTTGTGGAATACGTTCTTGTAGGCTTCTACAGCAAGTTTTGTCAATTCGCTGTTCGGGTTCATCTTCCATGCCGGATAGCCGTCAGACTGCGACACTCGTGCGCCGGCAAGCTCAAAGACGGCTTTCACAGTGTTGGCCATATTCGTGCAGTTACTCATCACATTCGACCGCTGGCTGGCAACTACGGTGATGTCTTTTTCTCCCATTTCCACACTGGCCACATTGCTTGATGTTTCTACCAGCCATGCGATGGCCTCGTCCTGACACATGGTCAGTACGCCGTTATATACGCCCTGCATGCAGAGAATGAAGTTTCTCGATACGTCTTTGGGCAACACTTTAGCAGCAGGAGCTTCTTCTATGGAGAATTGTATAGCAGGTTCCGTTACATGGAATTCGTCTTTCACTGCTTCTGCAAACACTTTTAAGTCTTCTTTCAGTTTCTCTTTCGCCTCTTTGGAAACGGCAAATACTGCGTGTCCATGTCTCGGGATGGCATTGTGCATCTTGCCTGCATTGAAGTCGGAGAGCTGTAATCCGTATTTCTCCTGTGAGAAATAAAGGAAACGAGCCAGCAGTTTGATAGCGTTGGCGCGCTTTTTATTGATGTCATCACCGGAGTGTCCACCGGTCAGACCTTGTACGGAAACTTTCAGAAACACTGCCTCTGCCGGTGCATTCTCACGCTCAAAGGAGAACACGGCTGTGGTAGTGATGCCGCCGGCACAAGAAACGAAAATCTGTCCTTCGTCTTCCGAGTCAAGATTAATCAGCATATCGCCGGTCATAAAACCTGCTTCCAACGCGTCGGCACCTGTCAGTCCCGTCTCTTCATCTGTGGTAAAGAGACATTCTATCGGGCCGTGTTCAATGTCGTTGCTATCCAATACTGCTAACTCAATGGCCACTCCGATACCGTCGTCGGCACCTAATGTCGTGCCTTTGGCCTTCAACCATTCGCCATCTACATAGGTTTGAATGGCATCTTTCTGAAAGTCGAAGTCAAGGTCGGGCAGCTTTTCGCATACCATGTCTACATGGCTTTGCAGAATGAGGGTCTTTCTGTCTTCGTAGCCTTTGGTGGCCGGCTTGCTAATCAGCACGTTTCCGGCTTTATCTACTTTTACCGGAAGATGGTGCGATTTGGCAAAATCTACCAAATAAGCTACGATTTTCTCTTCATGTTTTGATGGTCTGGGAATCTCATTGATTCTTGCGAATTGTTCAAAAACGCAGATAGGCTTTAAATCACTTTTATTCATTATTAATGTAGTTTTGAGGGTTTTTCTTAAAGAAATACTTACCTTTGCATAAGCTAAGCTGCATTCGGCAATTTGTAAGCGAACTTACATTGCGCTCATTTGCATGTGCTTTGCAGAAGCTAAGTTGCTTTCCAAGGTATAGGTCATAAGGCCTTATCACTGCAAATTTAAGAAAAATGATGGAAATAATCCTATTAACGGTGTTAATAATTGCTATTGCTATGGCATTATTAAGCGTGAAAGTGATACTGAAGAGAAACGGTTCTTTCGCTTCACAGCATATACACGACAACCCGCACCTGAGAGACCAAGGCATCCATTGCGTGATAGAACAAGACCGAGAAGCACGTATCGCACCCCGTACAAGTATCAAAGAAAGAAATCATACACCTATTTAATAAGTAAAATGAACAAGAAAAACTTTTTCTTAACTATGGCTGTGGTTGCTGCAACTACAGCGACAGTATCGTCTTGCGATAAATCTCGTCAGCAGACGGTTGAACCTGCACAAGCCGCAAAGCCTGCTGCCGGCAGCATGAAGATAGCCTATGTAGAGGTAGATTCTATCATGTCGCAATACGAATTCTGTAAAGAATACTCGCTGATTCTTGAAAAGAAGAGGCAGAACATTCAGAATACTGTGGCACAAAAGGGACGTACCTTGCAAGCCGCGGCAGCTAATTTTCAGCAGAAAGTACAGCAAAATGCCTATACAAGGGCGCAGGCAGAGGCCATTCAGGCCGGTTTGCAGAAGCAAAACGACGACTTGCAGGCCTTGCAACAACGCCTCGGAAATGAGTTCCAGACAGAGACCGATAAGTTTAATCAGGCTTTGCGCGACAGCATTCAGCACTATCTGGCTGTTTACAACAAAGATAAAAAATACTCGCTGATACTCAGCAAGCAGGGTGATAACCTGCTGTATGCCGATAAGAGCTATGACATCACCGACGAAGTGGTAGCCGGCTTGAATAAGGCATATAAGTCTCAGGTTAAAAAAGGCGGCAAGTAAAATGCGTTTGTGCAACCTATTGCTGTTCAGCAGGATAGGGTTTCATAGACGCGAGGAAAACGATTGTCGTGAGAAAGCATAGCTTTTACCGCGTAAAAGCTATGCTTTCATCGCCTTAGAGCTATGCTTTTACAGGATGAAAGCTATGCTCTGTCATTTTTGCAGATAAAGGAGAAGCATCAACAGGCAGACTTGCTCATGTGTAAAAGTTCTTTTAGGGTGGGTTGCCCCATTGTCTTTCCCTTGGAGAGTAGGGAAAGACCGTTTCACAAAAGACAACGGATGATATGGAGAAAGTAAAACTCGGCGACTTCAATCGCCTGTTTGTAACCAAAGAAGTAGACTTCGGCGTATATCTTGAAGGAGGCGACGAAGGAGAAATACTCTTGCCTTCGCGCTACGTACCTGCTGATTGTAAGATAGGCGAAGAGTTGGAAGTGTTTGTCTATCTCGACCAAGACGAGCGATTGGTAGCCACTACACTCACCCCTTTGGCTAAGGTGGGAGACTTTGCATGTTTGGAAGTGGCATGGACAAACCAATATGGTGCTTTCCTGAAATGGGGGCTTATGAAAGACCTCTTCTGTCCTTTCCGTGAACAGAAACGCAGGATGGAAACGGGAAACCGTTACGTCGTGCATGTGCATATTGATGAAGAAAGCTACCGCATTGTAGCTTCTGCCAAGGTGGAACATTACTTCGACAGGCAGAAACCTGCCTATCGGCATGGTGAAGAAGTAGATGTGATGATATGGCAGAAGACCGACCTTGGTTTCAAAGCCATCATAGACAATCGTTATCCTGCACTTATTTATGAGAATCAGGTATTTAAACAAGTGCACACGGGAGACCGAATGAAAGGTTATATCGACCGTGTAAGACCCGATGGGAAGATAGATGTGAGGCTGCAACCCGATGGACAACGCCATGCAAAGGACTTTGCCGATACGCTGTTGCAGTATCTGAAAGACAATGGAGGTACGTGCGAATTGGGCGATAAAAGTGATGCCGAAGAAATAAAACGGTGCTTCCAGGTCAGTAAAAAAGTGTATAAACGTGCTATCGGCGACCTTTATGCCCGTCGTTTGATAGTCATTAGCGATAAGGGGATTACCCTTTCATAAGGCCTCGGCTCTTTTCACACCCGTTCAATGCTGCTTATGAAACAACGAATCATCCTCTCCCAAGACTTGGAAAGCGACTTGGCAAAGGCTTTGGCGGTCTGCTGCCACGACCGTATCTTCGTGCTTACCGATGAAATGACGGAAGCCCTCTGTTGGCCGTTACTTAGCCGGTTTCATATGCTTCGAGACGTTCGCCTCATTACCATCAAGGCTTCCGACAGTCATAAAAGCCTCGACAGCCTTGTAAAGGTGTGGACTTCATTGAGTAACGGAGGAGCTACACGCCATTCATGTCTCATCAATTTAGGGGGCGGAATGGTGACTGACTTGGGTGGTTTTGCTGCTTCTACTTTTAAACGGGGCATCGATTTTATTCAAATTCCTACCACTTTGCTGGCCATGGTGGATGCTTCCGTGGGGGGAAAGACGGGCATTAATTTCAATGGATTGAAGAATGAAATAGGCGTTTTCAATGAAGCTGCCTGCGTGTTGCTCAACACTCGCTTTCTTGAAACGCTCGATGAAACGAATATACGTTCAGGTTATGCCGAGATGTTGAAGCATGGTCTCATCAGCAACACACAGATGTGGGCGGATTTACTCTGCTTTGATTTAGCGCAACCCGACCTCTTTCGTTTGCAGGAAATGGTGGGATCAAGCGTGAAAGTGAAAGAGAATATCGTGAGAAAAGACCCCACCGAACGCGGAATTCGTAAGGCTTTGAACTTCGGCCACACAGTCGGTCACGCCTTCGAAGCATGGTCTCTGGCCGTAAAACGTCCGTTCTTGCATGGCTATGCCGTGGCTTTCGGCCTCGTATGCGAGCTTTATTTGAGTGTCGTCAAGCAGGGATTCCCTGTTGAAAAGATGCGTAAAACGGTACGATTCATCAATGATTATTATGGAAAACTCGACTTTTCCTGCGACGATTACTCCGCATTGATAGCTTTGATGCACCATGATAAGAAGAACGAAGCAGGGCAGATCAATTTCACCCTCTTAGCCGATGTGGGCGATATACACATCAATCAAACCGCGACAGAAGAGGAAATAACAGATGCACTCGACTTTTATAGAGACGGAACGTAAAGCAAACGAGACATCGGGATTCACCTTTTATATATAATAAGGTGTAATCATAAAAGACAAAACATCATTTTCAATCATTCAATCATATGCAATACATTGACATCGCTCTTAAGTTAATGACCGGAATGGTCGGTATCCTTTTCTTTCTTCGCATAGCCGGTAAGGCGCAAATGGCGCAGATTACTCCTCTCGACACTGTGAGTGCATTTGTTATCGGAGCACTTGTGGGAGGTGTCATCTATAACCCCGACATGTCTGTATGGCATATATTGTTCGCTTTGGCGGTATGGACATTCTTTAATTTGTTTATCCGTTTCTGTATGAGGTCTTCTCTTTTAAGGCGCATTATCAAAGGAGACAGCGTATATTTGGTGAAAAATGGCATATTGAACTTTAAGGTTTTCAAGCGCAATAGCTTGGAAATGGAGCAATTCAGGGTGCTTTTGAGACAGAAGGGAGTATTCTCCATGTTCGATGTAGATGACGTTCGGTTTGAAACAAACGGAGCTATCACGGTATCAGAGGTGGGGAAAGTGGCCGAATCTTATCTGCTTGTAAACAACGGAGCCATTGTAAACAGTACGTTGGCACACTGCAATCGTACCCGTGCATGGGTGCTTCGCAACATCAAGAACCATGGTTACGACTCGCCATCAGACCTCTTTTGCATGGAATGGACACCGCGAAAAGGACTTTATATCGTAGCGAAGAACGGCGATGTGAAGCGTGGTAGTGAGGAAGTAACTGCCGAAGAACTCCTCGATGAGGTGTTGAATTGAGTCTCGAAAGCGAGGAGTAATGCCCTTACTCCTTGTTTTGTGTTGCGTGAAGGAGCCTTACCATGATGTTTGCAGCATGGTAAGGCGCTTGTGAATGGCCTATTTTTTCTTGTACTTCTCTATATGCTTGCAGCATGATGGCTCGTTGCGGATGGCCGGGAAGAATACGTTCCAACTCATTGGCGATGTTCTCCATGCTGAAGCGATCTGCCAAAAGTTCGGGTACTATCTCGCAATCGGCGATGAGATTGACCAGCGATATATACTTCACTTTGATGATATGATGGAATGCAAAGCGAATGAGATGGGGTACGGGGGTCTCGTAACAAACCACTTGAGGTACGTTGAAAAGTGCTGTTTCCAAAGTGGCGGTACCGCTGGTGACGAGTGCCGAAACGGCGTGAGACAAGAGCGGATAAGTCTCGTTGTAAACGATGGGTACATCGCAGCCATTCATGAAGCGTTCGTAATATGTCCTTTCAATGGTCGATACGCCGGCAATCACGGGTTGATAGTCGGGGTATCGGCTTGCAGCCGCTATCATAGCAGGCAGATTATCCTTAATCTCCTGCCGCCGACTGCCTGCCAATAAGGCGATGATAGGTTTGCCATTGAGGTGATTCCGCTCACAGAATGCAGCACGATGCTCTGTGTATGATGCCTTGAAAAGTGCCACCTCTTCGGCTGTAGGATTACCTACATAATGCACGGGGAACCGGTGTTTACCCTCATAAAACGGCACTTCAAAGGGTAGGATGCAAAACATCTCGTCAACATCTCTCTTGATGCTCCTGATGCGATATTCTTTCCAAGCCCATATTTTGGGAGAGATGTAGTAATAGACCGGTATCTTTGTGTGGGCGCGAACATGCTTTGCAATGCTTAAATTAAAGCCCGGATAGTCTATTAAGATAACAGCATCGGGGTTCCAAGTTCGTATATCGCGCTTACAGAAAGCCATATTCCTAAATATGGTGGGCAGATGTAGTAATACGGGAACAAAGCCCATATACGCCAAGTCCTTATAATGCTTCACGAGAACGCCGCCTTCCGCTGCCATTTTATCACCGCCAAAGAAGCGAAATTCGGCCTCTTTATCGGTTTCTTTCAGTGCTTTCATTAGGCGAGAAGCATGAAGATCGCCGCTGGCTTCGCCTGCTATCAAGTAATACTTCATCTTTTCTAACGTGTTGAAAGCCAGCTTCCTATTCGTCGAATTTCCAGCCTTTGATACGTTCGAGCATCGCATAGTCGGTTACGTCGATACGTGTTGGCGTAACAGCCACATAGCCATGTGTCACAGCCCAATTATCTGTATCCTCTGCATAAGGCTCTTCGTTGGTGTATTCTCCTGTGAGCCAATAGTACGAATAGCCTCTGGGATGCTCGCAACGCACCACTTCATTGCCCCACATACCTTTGGCCATACGACACGAACACACCCCTTTAAAACTGTCGCAGACAGGGAAATTCACGTTTAAACACGTGTTTTCAGGCAATGGCTCTTTGAGAACACGACCCACAAACTGCCTGACAAGACTTCGCAAAGGTGCAAAATCAGCGTCGTCAGCATGGTTGCAAAGTGAGAAAGCGATGGCCGAAATACCTTTCATGCAGCCCTCCAATGCCACACCCATTGTGCCCGAATAGTGCGTATTCACAGAGGCATTGTCGCCATGGTTGATGCCTCCGAGCACGAGGTCGGGTTTCCTGTGGGGCGTTAGCTCGCTGAGTGCGAGTTTCACACAGTCTACCGGTGTGCCGTTGCATGACCATACAGCTGCTGAACCGATGTCTTTTCGCCGTTTCAAGGTAAGGGGGAGAGTGGCCGAAAAGGCACATGAAAAGCCCGAACGTGCCGATTCGGGGGCACAGACCAATACTTCGGCCATGTCTTCTATCATCCCTACGAGTGAGCGAAGTCCTTTTGCGTGGTATCCATCGTCGTTGGAAATCAGTATCAACGGTCTTTTTTGCTCTTTCATACTTGCGTTTATTTTGTCTGCAAATGTACGAAAAAACCTTTAATATACCTGTTTCTCACATAAAATATATAACTTTGTAACCGAATCAACGAATGAGAAGAGACTATAAAATGGGAAAAATCATAGCTTTAGCGAATCAGAAAGGCGGTGTGGGAAAAACCACAACGACCATTAATCTCGCAGCTTCTTTGGCTACGCTGGAAAAGAGTGTGCTCGTAGTAGATGCCGACCCGCAGGCCAATGCCTCAAGCGGATTGGGCGTAGACGTGAAGAATGTGGAGTGTTCTCTTTACGAATGTATCATCGATCATGCAGATGTAAGGGATGCCATCTATACCACCGACATCGAAGGACTTGACATCATACCCAGTCATATCGACCTTGTGGGAGCAGAGATAGAAATGTTGAACCTCGATGACCGTGAGGCCGTATTGCGTCGTTTATTGGCTCCTATCAAAAACGACTACGACTATATCCTCATCGATTGTTCGCCTTCGCTCGGTCTTATCACAGTCAATTCGCTTACGGCGGCCGATTCTGTCATCATCCCCGTTCAGTGTGAATACTTTGCACTCGAAGGTATCAGCAAGTTGCTGAATACCGTTAAAATCATCAAAAGCAAGCTGAATCCGCAATTAGAGATAGAGGGTTTCCTGCTGACGATGTACGACAGCCGCTTGAGACTTGCCAACCAAATCTACGATGAAGTAAAGCGTCATTTCCAAGAATTGGTATTCAAAACCGTCATACAGCGTAATGTAAAGCTCAGCGAAAGCCCCAGCCACGGTTTACCCGTTATCCTTTACGATGCCGACTCTACCGGAAGTAAGAATCATTTGGCACTGGCGAAGGAAATTATCAATAAGTCCGAATAGTCTCTCTCACAGCAGTCTTCCCGCAAAAGGACAGATACCCGTTTGAGAGAGCATAGCTTTTACGCTGTCAAAGCATAGCTCTGATGCGCCGAAAGCATAGCTTCAATACGCTGAAAGCATAGCTTTTGCGAAGTGAGAGGTAACTTGTTTTAAATCAATACGTTGCAGACGTAATAATAAGAAATAAAGAATTGTGGGCGCGAAGCCCGTTAAACGCATAGATATACCATATGGCAGTACACAAGAAATTCAATGCATTGGGGCGCGGTCTCGATGCGCTTATTTCCACGGAAAGTGTCCGTACACAAGGCTCCTCTACCATCAATGAGATTGCGATTGAGCAAATAGAGGCCAATCCGAACCAGCCTCGTCGCGAGTTCGATGAGGAAGCGTTGCGTGAATTAGCAACCAGCATCCGCGAAATAGGTATCATCCAACCCATTACGCTTCACCAAGTAGCAGACAATAAGTTCCAAATCATAGCAGGAGAGCGTCGTTGGCGCGCCTCACAGCTGGCCGGTTTGAAATCCATACCAGCCTATATACGTACTGTGAGCGATGAGAACGTGATGGAAATGGCACTCGTGGAAAACATACAACGCGAGGATTTGAATGCCATAGAGATAGCTCTGGCCTATGAACACCTGATGGAAAAATCGGGAATGACACAGGAAAAAGTGTCGGGAAGAGTAGGGAAGAGCCGCGCGGCAGTGGCCAATTATCTGCGCCTTTTGAAACTTCCTGCTCAAGTGCAGATGGCTTTACAGAAGAGAGAGATAGACATGGGACATGCCCGGGCTTTGTTAGCATTGTCGAGCCCCTCGCTTCAAATACAGTTGTTTAAAGAGATTCAAAAGAATCAATACACTGTTCGTAAGGTAGAAGAAATCGTGCAACGGCTTAAGAACGGCGGCGATGAAGAAGTGGGAAAGAAAAGAATTGCAGCCAAAACAAAGCTACCGGAGGAATTCGACTTACTGAGGAAACGTTTGTCAGGCTTTTTAAGTACGAAGGTTCAGATGACCTGTTCCGCCAAAGGGAAAGGAAAGATAAGTATACCCTTTGCGAATGAAGAGGAGCTGGAGCACATTATGCGCGTTTTCGACAAACTGAAAGAAAAGTAAAACGTGAGCGTTTGCATCAAAAGAAGATTCCGTTCGGGCATTATTGTCTGTATCTTGTTCACGGCATGTTGTATCTCTGCCGGTGCACGAGAACGCATCGGTGAACCATCTGTTGGGTCTTCTGATACGATAATGAAGGAGAAGCAGACGGTAGAAACGTTGTCTCCGGTGCTTCTTACGCATGCAGACAGTATGAGCATTTCGATGAAAGACAGTCGGAAAGTTCGTAAACCACACGATTGGACAACATGGAAGCCCGACCCGAAGCGTGCTCTTTGGCTCGCGTTGGTACTGCCCGGAGCCGGTCAGATTTATAATCGGAAGTATTGGAAGTTACCCATCGTTTACGGTGGATTTGTGGGATGTGCATACGCTATACGCTGGAATAACCAAATGTATCATGACTATTCGCAGGCGTATATGGACATTATGGACGACGATCCCACCACGCAGAGCTACAATAAGTTCCTGCATTTAGGGGCAACCATTACTCCCTCGAACATGGCACAGTATCAAACCGTGTTCAAAAAGCGTAAAGACCGATACCGAAGATATAGGGATTTGAGCATATTCACTTTGATTGGCGTGTATGCTCTCTCTGTCATCGACGCATACGTGGATGCTTCATTATCGGAATTCGATATATCCGAAGACCTCAGTTTGCGGGTAGAACCGACTGTTATCAATGCCACCGATGGCAGGTCGCTGATGAGGTCGAACGGTATAGGCATACATTGCAGCCTGACTTTCTAACCTATAAAAGAACAAAACAACAGGAATGAAACCATTGAGAAAAAGGAGTTGTCTATTCATTGCCGCATTGCTGTGTGGCAGTATGGGCGTGGTCAACGCGCAGACAGACAACGATGAAGAGATAACCGTAAAGAACAAAGACGGAAAGGAGAGCATCATCGACGTACCGGAAGGTATGACCGTAGGACTTGACTCCCTGCTGATGCTGTACAACTCCCAACTTTATCTGCATCCCGATACCACCTGCGAGACGCACGACTATAACCCCGTGTTTGAAAAAGAGGTGTATATCGACCGACTGAAACGTATCCCTTGTATCATAGAATTGCCTTACAATGACATCGTTCAGCAATTTATCGACCGATACAGCGGCAGGCTTCGCCGGTCTGTCAGTTACATGTTGGGGGCTTCCAACTTCTATATGCCCATCTTCGAGGATGCTTTGGAAGCCTACGGACTTCCGCTCGAACTGAAGTATTTGCCGGTTATCGAGTCGGCATTGAATCCCAATGCCGTGTCGAGAGTAGGGGCAACAGGGCTTTGGCAGTTTATATTGAGCACGGGAAAGCGATACGGTCTTACCGTAAATTCTTTGGTAGACGAACGCAGAGACCCTGTGAAAGCCTCGTATGCAGCTGCTCATTACCTGAGCGATCTTTACAAGATATTCGGCGATTGGAATCTTGTCATCGCAGCATATAATGCCGGTCCCGACAACATCAATAAGGCGATACATCGCTCTAACGGAAGTACCGACTATTGGCAGATATACCCTTATCTTCCGAAAGAGACGCGAGGATATGTACCGGCCTTTATTGCCGCTAATTATATCATGAACTATTACGGCGAGCACAATATCTGCCCGATGATTACGGATTTGCCTGTCAAGACAGACACCGTAATGGTGAATAGGGATGTTTACTTTGAACAAATCGCCAGAGTCTGCAATATCAATATCGAACACTTACGTTCTCTGAACCCACAATATCGTTGCGACATCGTCAACGGCTACGCATCGCCCTCTGCTTTGCGGCTTCCCGTAGCAGAAATCAGTACCTTTATCGATAACGAAGACTCCATTTATGCCTATCAACCCGAAGTGATGCCGGTAAGAAGAAATGAGGTAGACGTGAATGAAGCCGTGCCTGTCATACAGAGAAGCAAACCGGTTGTGACGTGGAAATATGCTGGCAGACGTTATGGAAAACACAAGAAAGGAGCAAAAAAGGTTCGTCGCGAACGAAGTAAAAGCATTTCCGTGCGCAACGGAGATACCCTTTCGGAAATTGCAAGACGCAATAAAACGACGGTAAAGCAGCTCCGGCGGCTCAATAAAATCAATGGAACAACCATTAGAGCAGGCAAGAAAATACGTATTAAGTAAAGCAATCGTTAGGGGCGGACTGTCATGTCCGCCCATCACCTGATACCTTATTAATATATAGAAGAGCATGATGATGGACGAACAGCAGAAAAATGAGCATACGATTGACGAGGAACAAATGGTGAATAGTGCTTTTCAGCATTTGTTGGATACCTATCTTGCCTCGCGACATCGTAAGAAAGTAGACCTCATTACCAAGGCTTTCAACTTTGCCAAGCAGGCACATAAAGGGGTGAAGCGTCTGTCCGGCGAACCTTATATCATGCATCCTATTGCCGTGGCGCAGATTGCCTGTGAGGAAATGGGGCTGGGTTCAACCAGTATCTGCTCGGCTCTCTTGCACGATGTGGTGGAAGATACAGACTATACAGTTGAGGATATAGAGAATATCTTTGGCCCTAAGATAGCACAAATTGTGAACGGTCTGACCAAAATCAGTGGCGGACTGTTTGGTGATTGGTCATCAGCACAGGCCGAGAACTTTAAGAAACTGCTCTTGACGATGAGCGATGACATTCGTGTGATTCTCATTAAAATATGCGACCGCTTGCATAACATGCGCACATTGCAGTCGCAACCTGCCAACAAACAATACAAAATAGCGGGAGAAACACTGTATATCTATGCACCGTTGGCCAACCGATTAGGGCTAAACAAAATAAAAACAGAACTCGAAGACTTAAGTTTCAAGTACGAACATCCCGAAGAATATGCCGCGATAGAGAAAAAACTTTCACTTACACAGGTGCAGCGTGATGCCTTGTTTGCACAGTTTACCGCTCCGATACGTGAAACTTTGGACAAGATGGGCATCGCTTATCAGATAAAAGCGCGAGTGAAGAGCCCTTATTCTATTTGGAATAAGATGCAGACCAAGCACATCACGTTCGACGAAATCTATGATATTTTAGCCGTGCGCATTATCTTTACGCCCAAGAAACGTGAGGAAGAAATCAACGAATGCTTCCAAATCTATGTGGCGATGAATAAGATTTACAAGTCGCATCCCGACCGTCTGCGCGATTGGCTCAATCATCCGAAAGCCAACGGGTACCAAGCCTTACACGTTACATTGATGAGTAAGCAAGGTCGTTGGATAGAAGTGCAGATACGAAGCGACCGCATGGACGAGGTGGCCGAGCAGGGATTTGCCGCCCATTGGAAATATAAAGCCGGTGGAGAATATACGGAAGACGAGAAGGAACTGAATAATTGGCTGCGCACAATCAAAGAGATTTTGGACGATCCGCAGCCCGATGCCATGGACTTCCTTGATGCCATTAAACTCAATCTCTTCGCTTCCGAGATATTCGTCTTTACGCCCAAAGGTGAAATAAAGACCATGCCCGCCGGTTGTACAGCTCTTGATTTCGCTTTTCAGATACATACGGTACTTGGAAGTCATTGCATCGGTGCTAAGGTAAACCACAAATTGGTACCGATGAGCCACAAGTTACAGAGCGGAGACCAAGTGGAGATACTTACGTCGATGTCGCAACACGTGCAACCCGCTTGGATTCATTTCGTTTCTACAGCAAAGGCGAAGGGAAAGATATTGGCTATTCTTCGCAGAAACGACCGTGAAATACAGAAGAAAGGCGAAGATATTCTTACGCAATGGCTGAAAGAGAACAACTTGGAACTGACGGCTTCCGTGCTTGATAAACTGTGTGAAACGCACGGAATACAGACACACGAAGCACTGTTACAAAGTATCGGTGAAAAGAACATTACGCTCGGAGATAAAGATTTGGATGATTTGCACGGAAAGAAGAAGAACAGCAACAACTTCGCATGGCGCAAGTACGTGCCTTTCCTTGGAAATGACAAGAAGAGAGAAGCCCCCCCCGAGGCGGAAAATAGAATCGTGGTAGGCGAGAACTTCAACCGAAAGAAACCCATTTTTATCTCCGAAGACAACATCAATGGTTACATCTTCCCCTCTTGCTGTCATCCCATCCCGGGCGACGATGTGCTTGGTTATATCGACACGAAGCAGCGTATAGAGATTCATAAGCGTAGTTGCCCCGTGGCAGCGAGGCTCAAATCGAGTTTCGGAAACCGCATATTGGATGCCAAATGGAACATGCACAAACAGCTCTATTTCGATGCCACCATCCGCATACGAGGCATTGATCGCAAAGGAATGTTGAAAGACATATCGGGCGCGATTACCGATCGTTTCAATGTAGACATCAAAAAACTTGTTTTTGAGGGGCATGAAGGCATCTTCGACGGCAGTGTGGAACTCCGCATACACGACAGAGAAGACGTGAAGCGCATCATGGAAGACCTGAAAAACATCGACGGTATGAAAGAGATTCAGCAGATTGTCTGATGCCGCAGTGCAGTGTTCGTCGGCCGTGAGGGGAGCTTTAGCAAAAAAGAGACGGAACTTTTGTACGGTTCGCGATTAATCATTACATTTGTATTTCAGAATTCAATGCAACAAAGATATGATAGACATTAAAGCAACACTTAGCGAAAGCGAAGAGAGAATGGAAATGGCAGCCATGTTCTTAGAGGAGCAATTGGCACGCATACGTGCCGGACGCGCCAACGTTGCCATACTCGATGGAATTAAAGTAAATTCATATGGCTCGATGGTTCCTTTGAATCAGGTAGCCAATGTCGCTGTTCCCGATGCACGCACCATTACCGTTCGGCCATGGGATAAGAAAGCCATCAAAGACATTGAGAAAGCCATTATGGACTCCGATGTAGGCATTACGCCCGAAAACAACGGAGAAATCATCCGTTTAGGTATTCCGCAACCCACCGAAGAACGTCGCCGCGAGCTCTCGAAACAATGCAAAGCCATTGGCGAGAAAGCCAAAGTAGAGGTGAGGAACGTACGTGCTGACGTGAAAGAGAAGTTGAAGAAAGCCATCAAAGACGGCCTTTCCGAAGACAACGAGAAAGATGCTGAAGACGCACTCCAGAAGATACACGACCGATACATCAAGAAAATCGACGATTTATTGGTTGCTAAAGACAAGGAAATCATGACGGTTTAACACGTCATTCCTTTCTGTCGAAAATTGAGAGCAAAGGGACAAAGCACGGAAACGTGTTTTCTTTTAGCCCAAATCGTTCGTGAGACCTGTACAGATTTTGTTGGATTGTTGGGTAGATTGTCTGCCATCTTGTCGAAGGTGTAGCGGACTACGTCGAGAGAGGAAGGCAGACAAGATGCCGACAAGCGAACAGAAGATGACAGAAAACGATGGAGTCCATATAAAGATGGTAGATAAATACTCTCATGACCGATTGGGACTTAGATATTTCCGGTAAATTTTTTGCCATCGTCCTTTCGCTCTCAATTTCCCATTTTTACCCAACCCATCTCAATTCTTTGTCTCATTTTCCCCATGCAAGGGCTCGTTATCAAAAATACAGGCAGCTGGTACACCGTGCGAACCGATGACGGACGCATCATCGAAAGCAAAGTAAAAGGCAATTTTCGCATCAAAGGCATCCGCAGCACAAACCCCGTTGCCGTGGGCGATCGTGTGCAGATAACCGTCAATTCACAAGGAACGGCTTTCATCACAACCATTGAAGAGCGACGGAACTACATCATCCGAAAGGCCGCCAACTTATCTAAGCAGAGCCATATATTGGCCGCCAATGTAGACCAAGCCTTCCTCATTGCCACCGTCAACTATCCCCAAACCTCGCTTACGTTCATTGATCGCTTCCTCGCCTCGGCCGAGGCTTACGATGTGCCCGTCGTTTTAATCTTCAACAAATGCGACCGCTACAACGCCGAAGAACTTCGCTTTCTCGACCGACTCACCGACCTTTACCGACAAATAGGTTACGACTGTCGGTGTATTTCTGCCGTTTCAGGCGAAGGAACCAATGCCCTCTTTCCCATCCTTGCAGGCAAAGTAACCCTGCTCAGCGGCAACAGTGGAGTAGGGAAAAGCACGCTCATCAATCGATTGCTGCCCGAACAAAACCTTCGCACCGCCGAAATATCCGATGCTCACAACACAGGTACCCACACCACCACCTTCAGTGAAATGATAGAACTTCCCGCAGGAGGCTACATTATCGATACCCCCGGCATCAAAGGCTTCGGCACTTTCAATATGGCACCTCACGAAATATGCAGCTACTTCAAGGAAATCTTCGTATACGCAAAGCATTGCAAATTCAGCAACTGCACCCACACGCATGAACCCGGCTGTGCCGTCTTGCAAGCCGTGGAAAGCCACCACATTGCCCAAAGCCGCTACCGGTCATACCTCAGCATGCTCGACGACAAAGAAGAAAACAAGTATCGCGATGCATTCTGATATCCATCTTCCCGCCGCATCTTTCGTCTTGCTTATATATCCCACAATCGAAGCCGGACGAACGGCGGTCGGAGAACCATCATATCGCCATTAGACAGATTACAATGGACATACAAATCATTCGGAAACAATACGGAAAACTGCTGCAAAGCACAGCACTCACAGACCTGTTCGCCGACAAACGCATCACGACCATTCGTCTCGACGGGCTTACCGGCTCCGCACCCGCCATGCTCTTTGCCGGTTTGATGGAAGAAATTACACAGACGCTTGTCTTCGTTTTGCCTGACCTTGACGAGGCAGGATATTTCTACCACGACCTCACACAACTGCTCGGACAAGAGAACGTGTTGTTCTTTCCCTCGTCATATCGACGTGCCGTGAAATATGGGCAGCACGATCCGGCCAATGAAATCCTGCGAACAGAAGTACTCTCGCGCATCGCAACGAAAAGGACTGAGGCTCTCTATATCGTCACTTATCCCGAAGCTATGGGAGAAAAAGTTGTTTCCTCCTCGCAACTCAACCAGCACATGATGACGCTCCGCACAGGAATGAGCATCGACGTGATAACCCTCGGCACAACCCTGCGAGACCTCGGATTCACGGAAACTGACTATGTCTATGAACCCGGGCAATTTGCCCTGCGCGGCAGTATTCTCGATATATATTCCTACAGCTGCGAATTTCCCTTCCGAATCGACTTCTTCGGCGACGAGATAGAAACCATACGCACCTTCAACGTAGAAGACCAACTCTCCAAAGAACAAAAAAACAGCGTCGAGATTGTGCCCGAACTATCGGCCGTCAAGACCGAGAAGATACCGCTGACAGACTTCCTTCCGTCCGACAGTATTATCGTGGCCAAGAGCATCCGCTACATACAAGACCGCATCGAACGCATCTACCGCGACGGATTCTCATCGCAAGCATTGGCCGAACGCTTGGAGGGAATCCCCGAACAGGAACGACAACAACGCGTGGAAGAGATACAGCAAGAGTTCCAATTTCTCACCGCCTCGCAATTCATCAATGGCATCTCTGCACTCAAACAAGTGGAATTCGGACAGCACGACACCGCCGACGCTCAAGCCGTACTCCACTTCGACACCGCGCCACAACCCCTCTTTCACAAGAACTTCGACCTCCTGATGCAGACAATGGAAGACTATCTGCTCCGAGAATATCACCTCTATATCCTTGCAGACAGCCCCAAACAAAATCAACGACTGAGAGACATCTTCGATGAAAGAACCCTCGAAAAAGCCAAAACAGCAGGCAGCATCTCGCATAGCTACATCGACTTTACACCTGTAGATAAAACCCTGCATGAGGGATTCATAGACAACAACGCCAAAATATGCTTCTTCACCGACCACCAAATCTTCGACCGATTCCATAAATATAACCTCCGCAGCGATGCAGCGCGAGCAGGCAAGATGGCGCTCACAATGAAAGAACTGCTGGAAATGGAAACAGGCGACTACATCGTGCATGTCGATTTCGGCATCGGAAGATTTGTCGGACTTGTGCGCGTCGCAACAGAAACAGGCTACCAAGAGGTTATCCGCATCGCCTATCAACACAACGACAAGGTGGATGTCTCCATCCATTCGCTCCACAAAATCTCCAAATACCGCAACAGCAATACCGACGAACCGCCTCGTCTCAGCACATTAGGCACCGGAGCATGGAACAGACTCAAAGAAAGAGCCAAGAAACGCATCAAAGATATAGCACGCGATTTGATACAACTCTATGCCAAACGACGCCATATCAAAGGGCATGCGTTCAGTCCGGACTCGTCATTGCAACACGAATTAGAAGCGAGTTTCCTCTACGAAGATACACCCGACCAGCTGAAAACCACGCAGGAAGTCAAAGCCGACATGGAGAGCGAACGACCGATGGACAGGCTCGTGTGTGGCGATGTGGGCTTCGGCAAAACCGAAATCGCCGTCCGCGCTGCATTCAAAGCCGCCTTCGATGGCAAACAGACAGCTGTTCTCGTGCCGACCACGGTGCTGGCTTTTCAGCATTATCGCACCTTCTCCGAACGGCTGAAATTATTTCCCGTGCGGGTCGATTATCTATCCCGCGCCCGCACTGCTTCGCAAATGAAAAGCATCCTCGAAGACCTCGCAGCCGGAAAGATAGACATCCTCGTGGGAACACATAAGTTGGTCAGCAAAAATGTGGTGTGGAAAGACCTCGGCTTGCTTGTTATCGACGAGGAACAGAAGTTCGGCGTGTCGACCAAAGAGAAACTGCGCGCCCTCAAAGCGAACGTCGATACGCTTACAATGTCGGCCACGCCCATCCCTCGCACCTTGCAGTTCTCGCTCATGGGTGCAAGAGATATGAGCATCATGCGTACTCCTCCGCCCAATCGTTATCCTGTGTGCACGGAGATTGCCACCTTTAACGACGACGCGATGTACGATGCTATCGAGTTTGAGATGAGTCGAAACGGGCAGACGTATGTGGTCAACAACAACATTGCGCAGTTGCAGAACATCGCCGACAGCATCGTTCAGCATATACCCGATTGCAGGGTCGTGATAGGCCACGGACAAATGTCGCCGAGCCGTCTCGAAGCCGTTATCATGGGATTTATGAACCACGACTACGATGTATTGCTTTCCACCACTATTATAGAGAACGGTATAGATATTCCGAATGCCAATACCATTATTATAAGAGGTGCCCAGCACTTCGGTCTCTCCGACCTTCACCAGATGCGGGGCAGGGTGGGGCGTTCCAATCGCAAAGCCTTTTGTTATCTGATTGCGCCCCCGCTCGTTACTGTCAACAATGAGGCACGCCGTCGTCTCGAAGCGCTGGAAATGTTCTCCGGTCTCGGCAGCGGATTCAATATTGCCATGCAAGACCTCGATATACGAGGAGCAGGCAATCTGTTAGGGTCAGAACAGAGTGGATTTATAGAGGATTTGGGCTACGAAACGTATCAGAAAGTATTGAGTGAGGCCGTGACGGAGTTGAAAAATGACGAGTTTTCAGACCTGTATGCAGAGGAAATGCAAGACGGAAAGCAGCCGACGGGCGACGATTTTGTGGACGATTGCGCCGTGGAGAGCGACTTCGAAATGTATTTCCCCGACACGTATGTGCCCGGAAGCAGCGAACGGATGCTGTTGTATCGTGAACTCGACAATCTGAAAGACGACAACGAGATGGAGAACTACAAACGCCGGCTGGAAGACCGCTTTGGTGCGGTGCCCAAAGAGGGGCTTGAGCTGATGCGCGTGGTTGAGCTTCGGCGTGTAGGGAAACGCTTGGGGTGCGAGAAACTCATTCTTAAACAAGGACAGATGCAGATGCAGTTTGTGAGCAATCCCGAAAGTGCGTACTATAAGAGTAAAGTCTTCGACAAAATCATTGCTTATCTCATGGTGCATGCCCGCGACTGCAATCTGAAGGAGATAAGGGGAAAGCGCAGCATGGTGGTTGCCCATATCCACTCTGTCGGCCAAGCTGTCGAAACGCTAAAAGCAATAGAAAAGACCGAGGCTTAGTCGCTTTTGCGCTTTCTTTCATGTGCGTATATTTAGTTTCCCTTTTTATATTTCTTTTCCCAATATTTGGCTGTTCCAAAAGTTTGTTATACCTTTGCCGCCGTGAAACAAATAAACAATTATAATACGATGATGAATGAGACGCAGAAAAAAGTATGTTTTTCTGCATCTTTTAACGCTTTATATTTGCATACACCGGAAAAAAGTGTAACACACACAC
>NZ_GL397214.1:1030027-1049313 GCF_000146675.1 Hoylesella marshii DSM 16973 = JCM 13450 | reverse complement strand
GCCGGCGACAAACTTTTTTTGAACGATGGAACCGACTTACAACAAAGCGTGCGCGACAACCTCGGCACACAGCTCGTGGGCAGCGTAACGAAAGTGCCCACGGCCAGCTTCTGGTTTGCCGGAACCTTCAGCAACCTCAACTACCCTCTGCGCTATACGGGTAAGAACGGTGCGAAAGACAAAGTGACCATCGCCGCCACGCAAACCCAACCCCTGCCTGCCGATGCCTCCCACATCGGCGAGAGTGGCGACTGCGGAACGGCCACAGCCACAAAGAGCGGCAACCACTACGACTTCACCCTCGAACACAAGGCCGCCTATTTCACCCTTACGCCCTTTACCACCGATGCCACATTGGTTGGCGGAAAGCTCACCAAAATCAAGATAACTGCCAACAAACCCATTGCCGGTACGTTCGACTTCGACGACAGCGGGCTCAACACCGCCAATGCCCCCGCATCGCCCTCCAACAGCATCACGCTCAACCTGAAAGGTGCCGACAACAACGGCTTTACCCTACCGGCTGCCGCATCTGTTACCGCCAACGCTGCCACCATCGTGCTGCCCCCGGGCACCTACAGTCCGTTCAATATTGAATACACCGTAACCCATCCTATCAGTGGCATCAGTGCCACAACCACGATGAATTATCCTACCGTCAAGTTCAACGCGGGTAAAAACAAAAAGCTTGCTCCGGAGTTAGCGGTTACAATTCCCATTCACTACCTCTATTCCGACGGCACCACCGCCCCGCTTGCTCAAGCGGCAGGACGCACCCCCATTGGTGTGGTTATCATCGAAAAAACCGCCGATAAACAAGGCACCGCTATTGCTTTGAATGATGCACCCACGCAAGACCCAATGCCAGGAGGACCGACCGGAACAACCAGATGGGGAGACGGAAGCAATATAGATAAGAGCAGTGATTTTAACGTTATCTACAACGATATGAACGGCTCTCACTACACATGGGATCGTAACGCAAGTATCAATAATGTAACAAAAGGCGAAACGCCTACTTGTTATGCCTTTTATACTGCGGCTAAGTACAACCCCGGACCTACCATTACCGGAACCAATATAAGCAAATGGTATCTGCCTGCAGCCGGAGAGTTTCTTCGAGCTTTAGAACTGTTAGGAAGGGCTCAAAAGGCTACAGCGATGGAGCTTACAACCAGATTTGCGCTCGACTGGAACTACCTGAACAGCTTCTTTACCGCTGCCGGCGGCACCGCATTGCAAAGTTATTGGTATCACACCAGTTCGGAGGTATCATTAACCAAAAGCGTTACCATCGTTCTTGACGGTAATGGAGGTCTTCTACCGCTCAACCGATATGCTCTCACCGACATGGACGACAAGGGGGCAGAATACGTTCGTCCCTTTATCCATTTCTAAAAGATGAAGCCGGAAATCAAGGATTTTAGCACCGCACAACCGATGCGAAGTCCGGATTTAGCCTCTGCCGGCATCGCTCGGCACTCTGCAAGCCGGATTTAGCCTCTGCCGGCACCGCTCGGCACTCTGCAAGCCGGATTTAGTCTCTGCCGACACCGCTCGGCACTCCGCAAGCCGGATTTAGACTCTGCCGGCGCCGCTCGGCACTCTGCAAGCCGGATTTAGCCTCTGCCGACACCGCTTGGCACTCTGCAAGCCGGATTTAGCCTCTGCCGACACCGCTCGGCACTCAGCAAGCCAGATTTAGCCTCTGCCGACACCGCTTGGCACTCTGCAAGCCGGATTTAGCCTCTGCCGACACCGCTCGGCACTCAGCAAGCCAGATTTAGCCTCTGCCGACACCGCTCGGCACTCTGCAAGCCGGATTTAGACTCTGCCGGCAATTCGAGAATACTAACCTTTTCAAAAAATAATAATTATGAGACCAATAAAAACAATTGATGGAACATTGAGTTCCACATTCTCCCTCGGCCTCCACGCCGACCTGCAAATGCGGCTGTATGCAGCCATCTCGCCCGTGGCACCTGCCAAAATACTGCTCGAGGCAGCCGACATCGCCGCATGGCAGGCCGACATCGAACAGGAAAAAGACGTGGCGCGCGCCATCATGGCATCGAGCGAAACCGCACTCATGACCAAAAAAGATGCGGAACGCGACCGAATCGTCACATCGCTCTTCCAAGAGATTCGGCAGGCCAGCAAATCGCCCATCGCCGACCGCGCCCAAGCCGGTGCCCGGCTGAAACTCGTGGCGGATGCCTACAAAGGGCTGCAATGGGAGGCCGATGCCGAGGAGACGGCGCATATCGAGGGGCTGCTCTACGACCTCGCCAAGCCGATGAACGACGCCGACCTTACCGCCCTCGGGCTCAACACGCTGGTAGACCTGCTGACGGCGGCCAACAAGGATTTCAACGCCCTGCGCACGCAGCGGTCGGACACGAAAGCACTCGACAAACTGCCCGCCGGCAAGCTCATCCGCAAAAAGAACGACACCACCATGAACGCCCTCTTCCGCCACATCGAAGCGGCCTACATCGTGGCTGCCAACGATGCCGACCGCACGCTCATCGGCGACCTTATCGACAAAATCAACCATGCCGTTAAGGAAACCAAAACTACGCACAACGAAAGCATGGCGCAGAAGAAAAAGGACGATAAGGATAAGAAGCCGGGGGATGGTGATAAGAAACCGGGAGACGACGGTAAAAAGCCATCAGACGGAGACAAGAAGCCGGACGATGGTGGCAAGAAACCAGATGACGGAGACAAGAAACCGGACGGCGGAGGCAAGAAGCCAGACGATGGCGGCAAGAAACCTGACGGCGGCGGTGCCGGTCCGGTGCCCTCCGACCCCCTTCCGATGATACCGAAAGAGTGAGACCATCACTCGCTTATCAAACTTGATTATTTGGTTAACACTTTGGAGTGGTACGCGTCGCGACGACGCGTACCACTCGCTTTGTTGTTTGTTGATAAGGCCAACAATGCTTGTAAGGGAAAGCCTCGAAGAGGCGACAGAAAACAGGCAGGGGTGAAGCCCCTGTTAAGCATACGCAAAAAGGAAAAGCCCCAAAGGGGCGACGGAACGGCAGCATATCCGTTATCGTTCCGTCACTCCTCCGGAGTTTTGATGGTGAGAATGCTTCCATGCAGGGGCTGCGCTATCGCTTACCCCTGCCTAAGGTCTATCGCTCCTTCGGAGCTATTGGATAAGATTTTCTTATCTCGAACTCGCGTATAAAACTATATTTTGCATGACACAAGCGAGTGGTTGGGTGCAACCGTGTTATCGGGCAAGCAACGTGCGGAGGGCTTCGGCTTCACCCACGAGCCAAAGCACGTCGCCTTCGGCAAACCGGCGGGTGGGGTCGAGGGGCGTGAGGTTTTGTTTGCCCTCCTCCAACCCCACAACCATGCAGTTGTAGCGGTCGCGGATGCCGCTCTCGCTCAGGGTTTTGCCTATGAGCGGATGGTGGGGAGCGATGAGGAGCTGTGCCAAGTGCATTTCGCGCTTCTCTATGTCAGGGTCGGCCGGGTAGACGGCTTCTGCCATGGCATTGCTCAGGGCGGTGAGCTGTTCGTCGCTGCCGATGACTTGGAGTTTGTCGGTTGGATAGATAACGGTGGTGCCGTTGGGGATGTTGAGCCGTCGCGATCCGCGCAGAATGCTGCTCACGTGTACGCCGAAGAGGCGTCGCAGGTTGAGTTCGCGCAACGTCTTTCCTGCCCATGTGCTGTCGTCGGGTACTTCGAGGTCGGAGATATGTACATCTCGGTCGAGCAGATGGTCTGCATAAAGCGGCTTGTTGCGCCCCATGACGGCAGCCTCGATGTCTTTGGAACGGAGGTTTTGCATAAAAAGCCGCTCAAGTCGGATGCTTCTTCTTTTGAGGCCGCGCGAGGGAAGCATCATTGCCAACACGACCAGCGAGGCCACGATATGCAGGAGCGTGGACAGCGGGCTGAGGTATTGCAACAGGTAGAAGATGGCGGCCGCGGCGAGGGTTGCCCTGATGAAAATGGTAAGGAGCAAGGGAAGACGGTTGCGGCGGTTGTCGTTCCACAGTGCTTTAAACTCTTCGCTATGGTTTTTCTTGGCCACAATGGCACGAAGAAAGGGAGCAATGACGAGGAGCGCCAATGCGCCGCAGAGGCCGTTAGCCCACCAATGGGGGAGAAGTTCGCGCAGGAACGGGAGTAGGAATATCAGGGCGAGGGCGATGGTGGCTGCGGTGAGAATGCTGTAGATAAGCGTGTGGCGCACCATGGCAATGAGCAACGGTCTCCATTTGTTATCAACATTGGCATCGCTTCCTATCATCGTCGTGCGATTGAAAGTCTTTATCCATTCGGCGGGCAGATGGCGTTCGAGAATGTTGTAAGCGGGTATGGCCGATTTGATAATATAAGGCGTGAGGAATGTGGTGATGGCTGAGCCGGCCACGATGACGGGATACATAAACTCGCCGATGACGCCCAGCGAGAGTCCCAGCGAGGCAATGATAAAAGGAAACTCACCAATCTGTGCCATGGAGAAACTGCATCGCATGGCAGTCTTGAGCGACTGTCCGCTCAACAGGAATGCCATGGTACCGAAAAGGGCTTGCCCGACAACGATAAGGGAGACGATAACGACGATGGGCACAGCATATTCTATGATGATGTGAAGATTGACCAACATGCCCACAGACACGAAGAAGACCGCGCCGAAAAGGTCTTTGATGGGGTCTACCACCTTGATGATATGCGTGCCCTCTACCGTTTCGGCCAGAATCGACCCGATAACGAATGCGCCGAAAGCACTGCTGAAACCTACCAGCGACGAGAGAATGGCCATGAAGAAACAGAGGGCGAGCGAAACGATGAGCAGTATCTCGTTGGTGAGCAGGCCACGAATCTTTCGCAGCAGCAGGGGAACGAAGAAGATACCGACCACGAACCAAAGCACGATGAAGAAGACAATCTTTGTGACGATGCCGGCAAGCTGTTCGCCGTTTACGCTGTCGCCACCGGCAATGGCCGATAACATGACCATAACGATGATGGAGATAACATCTTCGAGCACGAGCACGCTCAACACGAGGTTTGTGAAGTTCTGCTGCTTGAGTTTCAGATCGGTAAATGTCTTGTAGATAATCGTCGTACTGCTGCATACCGCAAAGACAGCTGCAAGAAATACACATTCCATGTGCGTCCAGCTGAAGAAATGGCCGGCCACATAGCCAAGGGTAAACATCGAGATGAATATCAGCGTGACGGCAATAAACGGTGCCATGCCTAACTTGGTAATCTTCTTGAATGAGAAGTCCAGCCCCATGGAGAACAAAAGGAAGATAACGCCGATGTCTGCCCATGTCTGGATGTCGGTCTTGTCGATAATGGATGGAATGTAAGGCATATGCGGGCTTACGAGAAATCCCGCCACGATGTAGCCCAACACAAGAGGCTGTTTGAGCTTCTTAAACAAAACTGTGACCACACCTGCCACAACGAGGATAAGGGCAAGGTCTTTTATCAGCTCGGGAAGTCCGGACATAATGGTTTCTCCTTTTAATAAAAACGCATCCCTATAACGCTTCATCGGCCGATGAAGGTATTATAGGGATGCGTGGGGGTAATAGGGTTATCAGTCGTTGTACTCGGCCGTCAGCTCACAAATCTTGACAATGACCTGCATCGCTTTCTCCATGACTTGTATGGAAACGAATTCGTAGGGACCATGGAAGTTCACGCCTCCGGCAAAGATATTGGGACACGGCAGACCTTTATAGCTTAGCTGGGCACCGTCTGTTCCGCCTCGGATGGGCTTCACTCTTGGTGCGATGTCACACGCTTGCATGGCTTTCAACACCAAGTCTATTACGTGCATATTGGGGTCTATCTTCTCTTTCATGTTGTAGTATTGGTCGGTCACTTCGACCTCGCAGGTGCCTTTGCCGTATTTCTCGTTCAAGACGTTGGCGCATTGCCTCATAAAGTCCTTGCGTGCCTCGAACTTCTGACGGTCGTGGTCGCGTATGATATATGAAAGCGACGCATGTTCCGTATTGCTTTCAACGCCCGTAAGATGATAAAAGCCTTGATAATCTTCGGTCGCTTCGGGTGTCTCGTCTTCAGGAATCAGATGCTGGAACTCGGCAGCCAGCCTGTTTGCGTTAATCATTTTGCCTTTGGCATAGCCCGGATGCACACTTACGCCTACGATGTTTACCTTTGCACCGGCAGCATTGAAGTTCTCGAACTCTAATTCTCCTAAATCGCTGCCGTCTATCGTATAAGCCCATTCGCAAGCAAACTTCTTTACATCGAAATGATGTGCGCCTTTTCCAATTTCCTCATCGGGGTTGAATCCCACACGAATGTCGCCATGTTTGATTTCATCATGGTCGCGCAGCCAGCACATTGCTTGCACAATTTCGGCTATTCCTGCTTTGTCGTCGGCACCTAACAACGTATGTCCGTCTGTCACGATAAGGTCTTCACCCACATGATTCAACAGCTCCGGAAACTTCTTCGGCGAAGAAATGATGCCTTCCGATAACACGATGTCTCTTCCATCATATTGCTGCACGATGCGTGGATGGATATTGGCACCGCTGCAATCGGGGCTTGTATCGTAGTGGGAAATAAAGCCGATGGTTGGTACTTCCTTTTTCATGTTCGAACGCAGTGTGGCGTAAATATAACCCTTATCGTCCATTTCCACATCCGAAAGCCCCTCGCGCACTAATTCTTCTTTAAGGTATTGTGCGAAAATAAGTTGTTTGGAAGTACTTGGAATGGTCTCGGAACGGTCGTCCGACTGCGTGTCAAACTTGGTATAATTCAGAAATCTCTCTGTAATATTCATATTATTTCCTGTTTATTCGTGAAAGTTCCCACCTTATTATATATAGGAACCTCACTGGAGTGGTCTCTATGGGACTCAAACCCATGACCTTCAGAACCGGAATCTGACGCTCTATTCAACTAAGCTAAGAGACCTTTGCATTGTGTTTGCAAAGATAAGGATTTTTCCCGATACGGACAAATCTCACAGCCTAATTTCTGTTAGGTTACTCGGTATATATAAAAAAGAGAACTGCGGACAGAAAAGAATCCTGCCCGCAGTGGTTTTGAAACGGTTATCGTCGTATGTGCTCGACAATCCATTACGGTGTCAATACCATACGCCCGGTACCATCGGCATTGAGGAAGAACTGCACCTTATATGTGCCGGCCGTTACGGTAATGTTGCCTCCTTTGTAGGTCATATTGGCCAAAGTGCCGCCCCAATCGTGCTCCCATGCATCATTGGCGCGTACTTTTATCTCGCCGTTGGTGAGCGTAATGCTGCTTATCTCGTAGCATTTATCGGTAGCATTATAGGTGAAGTCGGTATCGGAGTCCCATCCTGTGGGGGTAGCGCCTCCTATAAGTCCCAGCGTAAGAGGTGTGAAAGTGTAGGAATATTCCAGCATGTTGAGTTTCAACTGGTATAAACCGGCAGTTGCCACTTTTCCCGCTTGCGGAGAAGAGGTGGTGAGCTGACCTGTAAGCGCAGCATCGCCGTTTACAGCTGTGCCGAGTACACCCTTCTCGCCTTCCGCCCAGAAGTTGCCATTGTAGTTGGTAGCAGGGATAATCTTCCAGTATTTATCGGCCGCAGTGGTGGTGAAATACAGCGTGAACACAGGGTCATCGTACACATCAGCACCGCTGTGGGCGAACTTCAAGGTATGGGCTTTGTCCCATCCCTCGGCGATGTCGCCTGTCAGGTAATATGCTGTGTCAATAAAAGGAGCTTTGAGCTTGACGCTGAGTTGCGTAGCCGCCATATTCTTAAGACTCTGCCCGTCTATCACGGTAAGAGCGGTAGCATTAACGGGAATGGCGTGTTCTACAGGGCGTTTGCCATATAGTTTCTCAACGATGGTTTTGAGTTCAGCCGTTGTAATCTTGCCGTTAGCATCGGTAGACACAGTGAGACTGTCGGACTTGTCTGCATTGTAGAGGCATGCACGGTAAGTCGTGACGGTCTTGGATGCAGTACTCGACACCGTAGGCACAAAGAGCTGCACCGAGTCGGCTGTGTAGGTGGCATAATCAATGTTGGCTGCCTGTGCCGCAGAGAAGCTCACCGTGACGGTTGTCTCTGACTGCGAGCTGTGCGGGGTAGCCCAATCCGTATAACTGTCGGAACAACTTGCGAAGAGCATCGCTATTCCTATTGTATAGAATATCTTCTTCATGTGTTATGATTCTTTATGTACGGGCGGGAGCGAACTCCCGTCCGTACTGTTTTTATTGTTCTACAAAAGTATATCCACCTGTGATGTCATTGAATACTACCACATACGTACCGGGTTCAACAGGTATTTTGCTGACCTGAGTTGTTCCGGCAACGCCCGATGGGAAGACAGTTCCGCCGTAAGCAGAGGTGCCGCTCTTGAATTTAACACCTCCCTTTGCGGTAATGGTCACCGTAGCCGTCCAGTTGTGATTGATGGCTCCAGCGTAGGTTTCTACGGCTGTCATAGGCGATGTTTCGTTCCAACTGTTGTAATCGCCGGGCAGGTTGAAGGTTGTGAAAACAGTGATGCTGCTCGGGTCGTCAATCTTCTTGATGGTACAGGTGTGGGCTTTGGTATCGAGTTCGATGTAGTAATATCCGGCCTCGGCTATTGAAATGTTGCCGGGATCGCTACCTCCACTTCTGTATGTCGTACCCTTGTCAGTACCGTCTCCACACATACCGTAGTCCCAATTGCCCACTTTCTCAAGAATCTTAAACGAGGCATTGGCAGGGAAATAGCCTTTGTAGCCGATTTTGCCCTTACCGGTCTTGCGGTCGTATTCCTGCCCTTCGATGGGAGAGAGTGGTATCATGCCAACTCCGATGCTTGCTTTACTGTTTGTCCAAGAACCGTTTCCGATGCATCCTCCGATGAGATACCATATTTCTACAGGTGCATCTTTCAGTTCAACGTAGTAAGGTGCCACAATAATGGTAATGGGATTGGAGTAAACGGTATCTCCCTTTACCGTTGCAAAGGCTCTTACATAGACTTTCTGCGTTGCGGGAACGTTGCTTTCTTGATAAAGGGCAATCTTCTGCAAGGCCGTTGCGAAGGCTTCGCCGGTTAAAGCACCTTTGGTTTCTTGATAAACAGCATCGGTCGTAATGAAGTCTACCGATTGGTCGCTGGCTTTCAAATTGGGATTAAAAGCCTTATCGAATTTTCCATTGACGGAGAGCTGCAATTGGTAATTGACCGACACGGGGAAGCCGTAATCGGGATATTGCCACGAGAAATTGAGTGCCGTAGAGGATTTCAAATCAACCACGGAAGTGGCATACGACGGCGTGTTCATGACGAACGAGTCCGGCGTTCTCAGTACGGGATTTGAGTCGTTGTCGTCCTCGCAGGCAGTGAGTATGCACACGCTGCACAGGAGAAACAATGCCGACTTTATGATCTTTTTCATTAGATATTCGTTTTAAAATGTTCTTTTTTGTTCTCCAAATGTTCGGTTTGGATGTGATATCAATATCCGGGGTTTTGTTTAATGACGTCGTTTACCTGATTTGAGGGGATGGCAAATATATTCTTGTTTGCCGAGAAGTTACGTCCATTGTATGTGCCGCCCTTCCATTGCCAATTGTAGTTATTGTCTCCGCCAAATTTACCGAAACGTATCAGGTCTGTACGGCGGCGCCCCTCAAAGTAGAACTCGCGGCTCCATTCGTCGAGAATATCATTCAGCGAGTAACCTGTGTGCTGCGATGCATGGGCGCGGGCACGCAGAGCGTTGATAGCAGCCACACCTTCGGTCGTAGCAGAGCCACCGTTTTGACGGGCTGTAGCTTCTGCATATGCAAGATAGGCCTCTGCTTTGCGGAAGAAGAAGAAATCAGTATCAGGATGTTTGGCATCATGTCCCACGCTGCCGTCTGTCTTGAAGTTGGTAAATTTGGCAACTGCATATCCTTTCTTGAATGTTCCCAATTCATCAACATTTAAGGTACGACCCTTTCCATCGAAAAGTGCACGGTCGTCACCGGCTTCGTCGGTCATGTCATAGCATGCCACTTGCGGCGCGTTATTCGAGGGGAAGAACTTTGCCACGAGGTTGGGAAGAGCGCGATTACCACCCCATGTCTGGTCGGTACCGTTGGTTTTGGTCGGTTCGTTCTTATTGGCATGTACATCGCCATCAAACGTTGAGCCCATCAGATAAAGAGATGTACCGTAGCTGGCTGTTTTCAAACCGTCTTGGAGCAGCGGCAGAATGGCTTCGTATGCAGCATCCGTTTCTCCGTTGTCTCCCATGAATAGCATCTGATAAGCACTCCATCCGCCTATTGTTGTGGTGTTCAGACGGTAAGAAGAATCCATTACTTTCTTTGCATACTCGGCGGCCTTCGCCCATTGGGCTGTTCCGGTATAGACCTCTGCATTGAGATAAAGGCGTGAAAGGAGCAACCAAGCGGCAGCTTTGTCCACCCTTCCGTAGCCGCTGTCTGTAGACTTCTTCGGCTGTGCGGCAGAGAGAGAGGGCTCAATCTCTAACAATTCTTTCTCAATAAAGTTGTAAGCCTCCTGCCGTGTGTAACGTACAGGCTTGGAAACAGTGGTTGAGAAAGGAATATTGCCAAAGGCATCCATCAGCAGATAGTAGTCGAGGGCGCGAAGGAAGCGTACCTCGGCGGTCATCGTTGCATCGTAACTCTCTGCTTCGTTGAGGTATTGGTTACAATAGGTGATGCTTGTTGTAAGGCGGGCATAATAGCCGGCCAACATAGGATGGGAAGAGTCGTAAGTATTATGGCAGAATTGTGCAATACCGTCATCTCCCCACGCACAGACAGCTTCGTCGGTGGTCAGTTCGTTGGCGTTCCACATCTGACGAACAAAACCGGAGGTTCCGCCGTCTATACCATCAATATCGCAGTCGCCATCGGGGCCTCCGTTTCCGGCCAGTGCCATGGTAGCGTAGCATTTATTGAACAGTCCTTCCACGTATAAGTCGGTTGTCAAGTTCGGGTCAATGGGCTTTACGTCCAAATCACCCACACAAGATGTCATTCCTAAGGTAAGCGATAGGGCTGCAACCGGAATGATATTCTTTATATATAGTTTCATGACTTTTCTGTATTAAGTGATTAAAAGTTAAGATTCATGCCCACGATGAAAGAAATAGGACGCGGGTATATTTGGTCGTCAAATCCGTTTTTGATTTCCGGATCGATGCCTTTATACTTAGTAATGGTAAACACGTTGGCTACTGTTCCGTAGATACGGCCGCTCAGTCCACGGCTTCCGCTTCCCTTGAACCAGTCTGAGAAGCTGTAGCCCAATGTGATATTATCGCATTTTAAGAAAGAGGCATTGTGCACATAGTAGTCCGACAATTGCGATGTAACGTTATTTGTCTGCCAATTATTGGCCAAAACGGATGTCGGACGGTTAGAGAGGAAGCTCGTCGGAGCCCATACCGAGTTTTTGTCCAAGTTGGCCTGACCCGATGAAATGTTATCGAATACGTAGTTACCGATGTTGGCACGCAGGGCAAAACCTAAGTCCCAATTTTTATATTCCATACGAGAAGCAAGTCCCATGGTAATGGGTGCAAGCGGGCTCTTATAGAAATAGCGGTCTTCGGGGGTAATCACACCATCGCCGTTGCGGTCTACTACGACACCCTCCAATGGCTTTCCGTTTTTATCATACACCTGTTGGTACACGTAGAAAGAGTTCATAGCGTAGCCCACTTGGTTGTATTGCAGGTATCGGTCGGTACCTATCTTAATGTCGGTGTTAGGTACCGGTTTCCCGTTTTGCGATACACCGTTGAGGTCTTTGATATTATTATGGTTGTAGGTGAAGTTATAATCCAACGTCCAATAGAAATCTTTAGACCTCACTACTTTCCAGCTAAGGGTTGTTTCCACACCGCTGTTAGACAGTTTACCGATGTTTTGCCAGTCTTGGTTTTTGTAACCCGACAGCGCACGCACAGGGGCATAGTTCAGCAAGTCGGTCGTCTTACGGTAATACCAGTCGATGCTTCCGGTCAGTCGCTGGTCTAAGATTCCCCAGTCGAGGCCGATGTTATAGGTAGTAGTGGTCTCCCACTTCAGCAAAGTATTGAAGTTGTTGGGGCGATACAGTATACCTGTGCCCAAAAGAGGATAGAAACCATTGGTACCGGTGCTGATGGAGTAGGTAGGAATCCATGCGTAATCATTCTTCTTCAGGTCTTGTTGTCCGGTCATACCCCAGCCCAATCTTAGTTTCAAATCAGAGAGCCAATTGATTTTTTTGAACTCATTCTCGTCCTTTATCTTCCATGCGAAAGCGAAAGAGGGGAAGGTAGACCAGTGTTCTTTGAAGCGTGACGAACCGTCATGACGTACTGTTGCAGTGAGGAAATAGCGGTTCATAAGGGTATAGTTGGCACGTCCGAAGAACGAAACGAGGAAACTTTCTGTCTTGAAGCGATAGGGGGTATGCTCACGTTCCTTTCCTCTGAGGTTGAGGTCATTGTTTGTCATCGGGTAATAACCGATGTAGTCATTGTGTTCCGAACGCCAGAAATGTTGCCATTCGTAACCTCCCATGATGTCGAAGTGATGATTGGCATCGAAATCCTTGAAGTATTGAGCATATGCACTCAGAGAGAGGTTGCGCTTCAGTATCTCCTCCGAGCCATGTGTACCATAGTAAATATACTGTGGAGAGGCGGGGTTGGCATCTCTGTATTGCCGTCCTTGAGAGATGTCTGCACCCAATGTCATGTGCAAACGCAGGTCTTCAAAACCATGCACCTTATAATCCATGTCGGCACTTCCGATGAATGAACGGCTGTGGCCTTCCTCATGACGCTCGTTAAGGATAGCGAGCGGGTTTTTGGTGGCCAAGTTATTATAGGTATAAGGCCATGAATCATCGCCATAGGCGGCGGCCATTGGCCATTCAAAGTATCCTCCGAAGTTCTTCAATGTTTCTGCCGACCGGTCTACACCATGCGAATCGGTCAGGAAAGTCCTGTGGAACGGCGACGTATAGGCATACGGACTCTGCGTGGGGTCCATGCGGAAAGCAGAGCTGATGGCTTCTCCGTCGGCATAAATGCTCTTTGCATACATGCCTTTGGCATTGAGATTCAGAGTGAGGTGGTCGTTTAATAACGACGGATTAAGACTGACGGCAGCCGTTATACGTTGGAAATCGGATGTCTTCAGGATACCTTCTTGGCCGGTATAGCCCACGGAAACGCGGTAGGGGAGGGTCTTCCATGCACCTGAAAGCGTAACGTTGTGGTCATGGCTGATGGCTGTTCTGTAAATTTCATCTTGCCAATCGGTGTTTGCCGTACCTAATGCACGGTAAGCATCGCTGCTGGTTCCCCATATATTCTTGATGAAAGCGCGGAATTCATCGCCTGTCATCACGTCGAGCGTCTTCTTCTTCATGCTCACGGTAGCACTGCCGGCATAGGAAACGGTAGGTGCTTGACCTTTCCGACCCTTCTTTGTGGTGATAATGATAACACCGTTTGAACCACGCGAACCATAGATAGCTGTAGCCGAAGCGTCTTTCAATACGTTGAACGACTCGATGTCCTGCGGGTTAATCATTGAGAGAGGGTTGCTCAAACCCTTAACTCCCTCATTGTCCATAGCCACTCCGTCAATCACAATCAACGGGTCGTTGCTGGCATTCAGTGACGAACCGCCGCGTATTCTTATCTGTGCACCGCTGCCCGGAGCACCGTCGTTAGACGTGATATTTACGCCCGCAATCTTTCCTTGGATAAGGTCTTGCGGATTCACGACTACACCTTTGTTTTTACCGTCTGGTTTCAATGCGGCAACGGAACCGGTTAAATCGCTCTTTTTCACGGCTCCGTAACCGATAACCACTACGTCATTCAGTGTTTTGGAGTCCTCTTCCAGTGTCACAACGACAGAGGCCGACGCACTGATGCTCATTGTCCGGTAGCCGATAAAGGAGACCTGAATCGTTGCTCCCTGTTTGGCTTTGAGCGTGAAGTTACCGTCGAAGTCCGTAATGGTACCACCATCTTGTCCGGCTATGCGAACGGTTGCACCAATGATGGGCTCGCCGGTTGCATCCTTAACATGGCCATTGACAGTAATCTGCTGTGCAAAGGCACCAACCGATAGGAATAGTCCGCAGAGCAGGACTATGACCCTAACAGGAATTTTGAATTTTACCTGCTTCATCATTCTCTTCTTTTAAAGTTAACTTTATTTGTTGTTATTATTTGTTTAGGCTAATAGCTTTACTCTCTCGCTATTTGTTACAAAAGTAGCCCTTATGCAACACTCTTTTGCACTTTTTGAGTTAAAAGGATAAAACATTTCATGCAAACGTTTGCATACTATTTTTCCTTTATTATAATAGGTATATATCAACTGCTCGGAGTATTTGCATAACTTTGCCCTTACTTAAATGAAAAACCGTGAGAGATAATGCACCTATCACAATGAAAGATATTGCGAGAGAGTTAAACGTATCTGTCGCAACCGTTTCCCGTGCCTTAAAAAACAGCCCGAAGATAAGTCTCGAGCGCAGAGAACTTATCCAGCAGTATGCCAACGAGCACCATTTTTCTCCCAATATCATAGCCGAATCGCTCAGGCGTAGTCGTATCGAGCCTATCAAGATGATTGGTGTCATCATTCCCCAGTTCACTCATTTCTATTTTTCCAGTATTCTTAGCGGCATAGAAGAGGAGGCCTCTGCGCGCGGATACCGCATTATGGTCGCCCAAAGCAATGAAAAATACGAACGGGAGGTGAAGATTTGTCGGTCGTTTTATGAAAACAAAGTGTGCGGAGTTATCGTGTCGCAGGCTAAGGACACCATGAAATACGACCATTTTCAACGCCTTTTGGACAAAGGTATGCCTGTGGTTTTCTACGACCGCATCAGCACCGGCATCAATGCAAGCCGTGTTGTGGTAGACGATTATGCAGGGGCATTTGCAGCAGTCACCCATTTGATTGAAACGGGATGTAAGCGCATTGCCTTTTACAGCACGTCTATGCGATTGGAAATTGCCAAAAACCGATTCAATGGATATAAGGATGCACTGCTCAAACACGGCATAAATGTGGAGGAAACGCTTGTGCGTTTATGCGACAACAGGGCTGATGCAGAGGCTATTACACCTGATATTCTCACGATGGATAACCCTCCCGACGGCTTCTTTGCTATCAACGACGATACTGCGATAGGCATTCTTCACACGGCAAAGCGTATGGGACTGCGCGTACCCGAAGACATTTCCATCTGCGGTTTCACCAACGATGGCTATGCAAAGGCCAGCGACCCCATGCTCACGACTATTGAACAGCGAGGCACACGTGTAGGAGAAGAGGCGGCCGACATACTTATCGGCAAGGTGGAAGGCACCCTGCCTAAAGACAAAGTGGAGAAACGGGTAGTCAGAACGCGGCTTGTCCTTAGAGGAACCACAAGGTAGGTACAGCCGGACAGACAGAAAGGAAGCACCCGTTTACAATGAAGAAAACTAACTAAACAATTCAATAAATGAAGACAAAACCTGATTTAAGTTTCTGGAAACTGTGGAATCTGAGTTTCGGATTTTTCGGAGTACAGATCGCTTATGCACTGCAAAGCGCCAATATATCGAGAATCTTCGCCACATTGGGTGCCGACCCGCACTCCCTGAGCTACTTCTGGATTCTGCCGCCGCTTATGGGTATTATCGTCCAACCTATCGTCGGAACACTCAGCGATAAGACTTGGTGCCGCTTTGGCCGACGTGTTCCCTATTTGTTTGTAGGTGCCGCCGTGGCCGTACTTGTCATGTGTCTGCTCCCTAATGCAGGTTCGTTCGGCATGGCCGTGTCTACCGCGATGGTTTTCGGTCTGATTTCACTCATGTTTCTCGATACAAGTATCAACATGGCGATGCAGCCTTTCAAGATGTTGGTTGGCGATATGGTGAACGAGAAACAAAAGGCGTTGGCTTATTCCGTACAGAGTTTTCTGTGCAATGCAGGCTCGGTAGCCGGATTTGTCTTTCCTTACTTCTTTGCAGCATTGGGCATCAGCAATGAGGCTCCTAAGGGAACGGTGCCCGACAGCGTGATTTTCAGCTTCTATATCGGTGCGCTTATCCTCATTCTCTGTGTCATATATACTACGGTGAAGGTGAAGGAAATGCCGCCGAAAGAGTATGCCGAGTACCACGGACTTGCCACTGCGCTGGACAAAGAGAAAGTAAATATCGTGGCACTGCTAAGAGATGCACCCCGTGCATTCTGGTCTGTAGGGCTGGTACAGTTCTTTTGCTGGGCTGCGTTCATGTATATGTGGACTTACACCACCGGCTCCGTAGCCGATACCGTTTGGGGAACGACCGATGTTACCTCTGCTGCCTATCAGGAAGCCGGTAACTGGGTGGGTATCCTCTTTGCCGTGCAAGCCATCGGAAGCGTAGTATGGGCTATCGTGTTGCCACAGATTTCTAACCGCAAAATGGCCTATTCGGTCAGCCTTGTCTTAGGTGGCATCGGCTTTATACTTGTCCACTATGTGCACAATCAATACCTCATGTTCGTTCCTTTCATCCTGATTGGCTGTGCGTGGGCGGCCATGCTGGCCATGCCCTTTGCCATTGTCACCAATGCTTTGGAAGGGAAAGGCCACATGGGCGTGTACTTGGGGCTGTTCAACGGTACGATTTGCATACCCCAAATCATAGCGGCTGCACTCGGCGGTATTATCTTCGGTATGGTGGGGGCTGTGCAGAGCCACATGATGATGGTTGCCGGCGCATTGCTGTTGCTCGGTTCGATGGCGGTGTTTATCATCCGGGAACGCGACAACGGCTGACACCTCCCGCACACTTTCATACGGTCTTAACGCATTCAAGGGTGGATGTCTGCCTCTCTCTTGGCAGACATCCCGACAACAGGTATATACGTTCGTTTTCTAAAAGGATAGCTTTCAGGCTGTTAAAGCTATGCTTCCATCGTCTGAAAGGATAACTTTTAGGTGGTCAAAGCATAGCTTTTTCATTTCACTTCATATAGGGTTGGTTTCCACTTGTTTATGACTTACCTCATTGTAAAGTAGATTTATCATGATAAGAGACAATTATTTTAGTGAAAAATTATTAAATGCTTTGTGTTTGTAGAAGTTTTATCGTATCTTTGCGACAGATTTTTCGGGTTTGTGAAAATCCGGTTTAAACTTAGTTAAGTCTAGTTTAGTTTTTGTGTTGGTTGAGAGCGATTGCTTAAATCGCTCTCATTTTTTGTATTCCTGCTTGTGTCATCATCATTCGTTATGTCTCCAACGTTCCTATCACGTCATAGACCGAAGTGCAGTGATGGGCATCTAACCATGTATTGAGACCATCGATTACTTTCAACGTTACGGTGGGGTCGATGAAGTTGGCGGCACCTATCTGAACGGCCGAAGCACCGGCCATGAAGAATTCCACTGCGTCATGAGCTGTAGAAATGCCGCCCATCCCTATCACGGGGATGCTTACCGCACGTGCCACTTGCCAGACCATACGCAGCGCAACGGGTTTAATGGCAGGGCCGCTAAGTCCTCCCGTACCGATGCTTAGCAACGAACGCCGACGTTCTATGTCGATGGCCATACCCATCAACGTATTGATGAGCGATACGCAATCTGCCCCTTCGTCCTCGCAGACACGGGCAATCTGGGCTATATCGGTCACATTGGGGGAGAGCTTTACAATGAGTGTTTTGTGATAAACCTTGCGCACGGCCGCCACAACGCTTGCCGCCCCGCTGCAAGTAACGCCGAAAGCCATACCACCATCACTGACATTGGGACACGATATGTTGAGTTCTATAGCGGGAATACGGTCTAATTCGTCGATACGCGCTGCGCATTCAGCATAGGTTTCGGGCGAAGAACCGCTTACGTTCACAATCATATTCGTATCGATGTCTTTGATTCGGGGGTATATCTCGCGGCAGAAATAATCTACGCCCTTATTCTGCAAACCCACACAATTCAACATGCCTGAAGGCGTTTCGGCCATTCTGGGATAGTCGTTGCCCTGCCGTGGATGCAATGTCGTTCCTTTTACGACGATACCGCCGAGAGCTTCGAGCGGCAAGAAGTCGGCAAACTCCAGCCCGTAGCCAAAGGTTCCGGAAGCTGTCATGACAGGATTCTTCAGTTCCAGCATGCCTAATTTCACATTTAAAGCTGCCATAGCAAATCGTTTGAGTTAAACACCGGTCCTTCCGTACATACGCATACGTGACCCTTTACGGTCTTTTCCACGCAGCAAAGACAAGCGCCGATGCCGCATGCCATCATGTTTTCCAATGATACTTCGCAGCAGATGCCTTCTGCTTTGGCATATCGGGCTACGGCTTTCATCATCGGTGTAGGGCCGCAAGTGACGATACGATGGAAACGTTCCTTAGCAAGGATGGAATGTTGGGTCACAAATCCGCGTTCACCGGCAGTGCCGTCTTCGGTTGTCAGATAGAGTCGGCCGGTTTGCTCAAACAGTTCCCGTTCCAAAATAGCGGTCGCGGAACGCGCACCGAGCAGGAATGTAGGCATACCGCCGCTTTGCCTGATAACATGCCCTAAATAGAGCAAAGGTGCCACCCCTACACCTCCGCCGACAAGCAGAATGCGTTCTTGCGGAGCGGACGGCAACGTAAACCCTCGTCCGAGGGGGAAAACGCAATTCAGCAGGTCGCCCGTTTGCAGCAAAGACAGCTGTTTCGTGCCCTCACCCACGATGGCAATCAATAGCCATAGTTCGTTGTTCTCTCTGTCGAAGAAGTTGATGGAGATAGGTCTTCGCAAGTAAGTATGGGGCGAACCGTCTACTTTCACTTCGACGAATTGCCCCGGCATCATGTCGGGAAGTGGTCGCTCATGGGTGAGTTTCAGCAATACGTATCGCTCATTGAGCTGTTTCGAGGAAGAAACAGTCAGATTCAGACAGTATTTCTTCATGATGGTTCATGTATAAAGGGTATGTACGGATGCAAAGATACGAAAAAGATAACAGAACAAAAGGTATTCGTTCATGGAAAAGCAGGATGATGCCTTTCTGTCCATCGCTTAGCACGCATCCTGTTATCACCTTGAGGCAGACAGAAAAGCTATGTTTGCGATGCTTCAAAACGGCAGTTGCTCAACTGTCTGTTCATACTTGCCCGACTTGTAGAAAATAGTTGGCCGACTCTGCATGAAAAGTTGGCCAACTTTGCGCAAATAGTTGGCCAACTTTTTCCAACGAGTTGCCCAACTTTTCACAATGAGTTGCCCAAC
>NZ_GL397214.1:1026321-1029258 GCF_000146675.1 Hoylesella marshii DSM 16973 = JCM 13450 | reverse complement strand
TTCGTAGCCGGCCATACTCTGCCCGTGCGCTTCGTCGTCTTCATCGAAAAATCCGCCTTTGGCATCGCCGCCACCGTCGGACGAGTTGTTGTTTACGGGCAGCGAGATGGTTTCCAACAGGTTTTCCGTCTGCATCGGGATAACATGAATCCGCGGTGCGCTATAGATTTCTTTTACTCTCATTGTTTTCGGGGATTAGAATTTATAAAACTTCTTGCCGTTCTTGATGTATATCTCGCCGCTCGGCAGGGCATCGATGTCCGTGCCCATCAGTTTGCCGTCGAGCGTGTAGATGGGGCTGTTGCCTTGCTCCACCGCATCTTCTGCAACAGTGTCGTCGATACCCGTCGGTGTGTCTTCATCGTCGAGCACAATGGCAAAGCCCTTGGCGGGTGCTGCACCGGTGGTGCGCATATAGGCGCGGAACGAATGGATATAGCCGTTGGGGTTGTCGGTGCGGATGGGTCGCCACTGGTTGTTAATCAGATTATACGCTTTCATACCCGCTGCCGTGGCATTGTCGATATTCTCGGTAGTCCCGCCGAAATAGAAGCCTTGGCCATTCGCATCTTGTACCTCGGTAGAGGCGATGGGCGGCGTGACGGGCACCTGCACGTTTACGTCGGTTCCAAACTGTTTGCTCGCCGAACCATCGATAATCCGCACAAGGTAAGGTTTGTTGGCTTCGAGCTGTGTGCCACCATCGCCCACGGAAGTAAAGCGGAAATGCGTAATTCCCAAATGTGTTGTCCTTGCTTCAAATGTATAAGCACGCATGCCGTCGGGCAAAGTTGCAGGATAGGGCAATAAAAGGGTTTTAACAGTAGAGTAAAAAGAGTTGGCAAAGTTGCGCCTAAAGGTTGCTTTGTTGGCCGTAAAAGTATACGGAGAGTAATAGAATCCCTCTCTACTTCCTTCCAAAAGACCACGATCTTCGATATCGTAGACTACGAAATTATCGCAAGTATTGCCGATTACAAAGTTCTCTTCTCCGGCTTCAGGAGCAGGGCTACCTGTAGACAAATAGACCATGGTGAGTGAGAATAATTCTGAAAAAGGACCATTATTATAGCCTTTTCTTGTAATCTTTACTCCTGCAGGAAGCGTTACTCCTTGCATATCTATATACTTTAGCTTGTAATGTCTTCCAACAATTCGATTCCCAAGACGAGTAAGCGACGCTCCTGGTTCGATTCTTAATACTTCAAGATTCGATGTATAGCCAAAAGCAAGTTCTCCAAGTTCCTTGATAGATGCCGGTATAGTAAGTGTTCCTGAAAGACCGTGGCAATATTCAAACGCGTTATCGCCAATTGTCGTAATTTTAGGTATCGATAAATTCGTTATTTTCGTACATCCACTAAAAGCAGCTTGTCCTAAAGTTAAAATGTTGGGAAGTGACAAGACACCGGTGATGGATTTGCATACTAAGAATCCAATAGAACCAATGGTTGTAACTTTGGGGAGAGACAAACTGGTTATTTTCTCGCACTGATCAAACGCACGGGACTCTATCGTGGTGACGTTAGGTAGCGACAATGTACCTGTTATACTGTAACATTTTCTGAATGCCTCTTGTTTCACTGTAGTGACATTAGGCAAGTTGAGTGGTCCTGTTAAACTCTCGCATTCAGAAAATGTTTCTTGCTCAATCGTCGTTACATAGGGTAAAGACAATTGACCTGTTAATTTTTTACATTCGTAAAATGCTCTCTTTCCAATTGTTGTAACATTAGGTAGAGACAAGCCTGTTAATGCCTCGCAGCCCTCAAATGCTTTCTCTCCAATTGCTGTAACGTTAGGTAGAGATAATGTACCTGTTAATTTTTCACAGTCGTAAAATGCACTTTTACCTATTGTTGTAACTTGAGGCGCGGACAAAGAGGTTATCCCTCTACAACCATAAAATGCCTCTTCCTCTATTGTAGTAGCTTTAGGTAATGATAATGACGCCATTAGTGTTAGTATTCCAGAGAATGCCCTTTTCTTGATCGTTATAACATTAGGCAATGAGATTGTGGTTAATGATTTGCAGCCAACGAATGCAACCTCACCAATAACTGTAACATTGGGTGCGGATAGCTCTGTTAACTTATAACAGTCATTAAAAGCGTAATTCCCAATGCTTGTAACTTTAGGTAGAGATAAAGTTCCTGTTACTTTTACACAACGAATGAACGCAAAGTCTCCAACTGTTGTGACTTCTGGCAAAGATAATCCCGTTAGATTTGTACAATAGAAGAACGCTCTTTCTCCAATTGTAGTTGCTTTGGGTAAGGATAATATACCCGTTAATCCTCTACAGTTAGAGAATGCGTTATAGGCTATCGTGATAGCATTAGGTGCAGAGAGGCTTGTTATTTTTGGAGATTCTCCGAATGCCTCTTTTCCTATTGTCGTAACATTTGGTAGAGAAAGTGCGCCTGTTAGATTCAATAATTTATAAAATCCACCTTCCTCAATCGTTTTTACGTTGGGAGGAATGGTAAGGCTTGTGATGGAGTAATGAGCATGAAAAGCACGGATACCTATTGTCGTAACCGGATATTTAGGTCCGTTTCCTACTTCGTTGGGTATATTCAGTGCACCAGAAGCTTGTGTACCATCCATATTTGTTGCACCTTTAATGGTTGCCGTTTGCGGGGTTCCACTTAAGGTATAACGCCATATCTTCCCATTTGCCGTATAGGTATAAATAGTTTGTGCATAGGACACATAAATAGGAAGCATAGAAAGGATGAACAATAATAGTAAAAGTTTTCTTTTCATTGGATTGGGTTTTGTTAAAATGAAACATCGATATATCATCAACTCTCTTTTTTACCCGCAGCAGACGGGTGAAAAGTGAGAATAATTTTAGAGAGATTTTCGTCTTTCCACGCTTTGCTAACGGGCACGAAAAAGCGAACAAAGGGAACTCCTTGGAGCCCTTTGCCT
>NZ_GL397214.1:1012582-1026221 GCF_000146675.1 Hoylesella marshii DSM 16973 = JCM 13450 | reverse complement strand
TGTGTGTGTGTGTGTGTGTGTTACACTTTTTTCCGGTGTATGCAAATATAAAGCGTTAAAAGATGCAGAAGAACACACTTTTTTCTGCGTCTTCTCAATACCTATATATAATAAGGTAGCTATGTTCTTGAATGATGGATTTAACACTTCAACTTCTTTTTACCGCGGCAAAGATACGGAAAGATGATGAAACGAACAAGAAAAAAGCTAAAAACTTTGCCCCTTACGTTTGCATCATATCAAAAACGGGGTTACTGTCTATTCCTTTCTGTTCCCTTTTTGTAACAACTTCATAACCATCGGGAGGGAAAAAGAATGAGATTCGCACAAAATGAGGTCTGGAAGTTATGATTCGTAAGTCGGCATTCGCACCATGTACAGGTGGCGTTTGTATGTGGTACAGATACGGTTTGTATGTGGCAAAGTCGGCAATCTTTCTACGGACAAACCGCGACTGTACTCTTTCCCGTGGAAGTTGGAAAATGTGAAGTTGTGTTACTTATGCTCGTTTTCTCTTGTTCTTTTCGCGGGTTTTTCCTATCTTTGTGCTCACATCGTATCAATTCAATTACTGTTATGAAGAAGTTTCTTATCTCATTGATTGCCGTATGCTTGTTGTTACCTGCGGCTTTGTATGCCGACACTTATTCCTCGTTATGGAAGCAGTATGAGGACGCTTCCGACAAGGATTTGCCACAGGCACAGCTCGCTATTCTCAAGCGTATTGCCGTGAAGGCCAAAGCAGAGAAAATGTTCGGGCAACTTTTGGCTGCCGAGATAAGAACGATAGGCCTTAAGGTGGAGATTGCGCCCGACTCGCTCCGTAGGGAAGTGGAGCAGATGGAGCAACGTGAAAAGGCCGTAAGAGAGACAAATCCGGTGCTGGCAGCCGTATATCAGACCGTGCTCAGTAAGATTTATGAGAGAAATACGCTGCTCGGCGACGACCGCGAAGCCCGAAGCCAAGCCTATGAAAGCCAAGCCCTGTCTCATCCCGACCTGCTGGCCAAGGCGCGTTCTTCGGCTTATACGCCCATTATCCTTGAAGGCTACGACAGCAAAATCTTCAACAACGACATGCTCAGTATCATCGGGTTCGAGGTGGGAAACTACAAGGTGTTGCACGACTATTATCTATCCCATGACAATCGCCCTGCGGCTTGCCTCTGTGCATTGTTCATGTTTACGACCAATCGCCCCGAAGAGGTGCCCCTGTTGAAGAAGTCCGAAGACCTGATTACCATAGATTCGTTGATCGACACTTATAAAGACCTTCGCGTAGCAGGCGAATTGGCCATCGAACGCTATGAGCTGATGGAAAATGCAGAAGACGTGACCGTGGAGGAACGGATGCAGTATATCAACTATGCCCTCAGCAGATGGGGTGCATGGCCTCGTATGAATGTGTTGCGCAACAAGCAGAAGCCACTTACAAATCCAAAGATGTCCGCCACGGTGATTCATGATGTCAACCTGCCTCATCGCCCCATCCGCATCCGCTTCTCCGAGGTTCGCAACGTGCAGGAAATTACCATGCGTGTGTCGCGTATTGCGATTGATGGCGATTACCGAGGGAATATCAATGATGAAAAAGAGTTGGCGCGCTTGCGTAAATTCATCTCTCCGATGGAACAACAGACGCAGACACGTCGTTTCATCGGGTTGCCCGATTACCAAGAAACGACCGACAGCATGCAGATTGAAGGGCTTCCCGCGGGAGTCTATCTGCTGGAGTTCAGCACCAATGTCCGGAGTATGGGTACGGAACGTTCGCTGTTGCGCGTGAGCGACGTATGTCTTTTAGCAGAGCAACTACCCGACAATCGGTTTCGTTTTGCCGTAGTGAGTGCCACTACGGGGCAGCCGAAACCACAGGCAAAGATACGTCTGATGTGGAACGAACATCGGGGGAAACCGGCCACAACGCATACCCTGACTACTGATGCCCACGGAGAAGCCTTTTACCGTTTTACAGGCGAAAAGCCCGACAAGGCATTTGCCTATACGACCGACGACCGCTTTAGTCGGCTCACTTATAATCTCAGCCATTTCTATTCCTCGGAAGGAGGGGCAGACCGCATCAAAAGCAACCTCTATACCGACCGTTCCGTGTATCGTCCCGGGCAAACCGTACATGTAGGCGGTATCGTCTATACTACCCGTAACCGCACGGAAACCAAGGCCGTAGCGGGAAGGGAGATGCAACTCACACTCTACGATGCCAACAGAAAAACCATAGAGCAGCGGCAAGTAACGTCGGATAGATTCGGTAGCTTCTCGGCCGATTTCACGCTTCCTGCTACAGGACACCTTAATGGAAACTACACCGTCAGTTCCGACGATGAGAGCCAAGGCAACGTCTCTTTTACGGTAGACGAATACAAACGTCCCACCTTCGAGGTGAAAATGCCGGAGGTCAATCAAAAATACCACGATGGCGATACCCTTATTGTCAAGGCGCATGCTGCCACGTATACCGGTGTGCCCGTACAGGGAGCCAAGGTCAGCTATACCGTTGTGCGGAATCAGGCCTATTGGTGGTGGTATCATGACAGGAGCGATGCCAATGCCACCCTGCTGACAGATACCATAGAAACCGATGCCAACGGAGACTTCCGTCTCGTTATCCCCATGGTCTTGCCCAAGAATACGGGTACCAAGCACCGTTCCTATTATGAAATACGGGTAAACGCAATGGTGACCGACCGAGGTGGAGAGACGCACAGTGCGGAGATGAAGCTGCCTTTGAGCACATACCCCACGGCATTCTATTGTGATTTGCCGCGGCAGTCTGAAAAAGACAGTCTGAAAACCATACGGTTCTCTTACAAGAATATGGCCGGACAAGATATAGCCGGAACCGTGAATTATTCTATTTCCGGTATGCCCGAGAAGTACACTGCACCGGCCAATGAAGAGATTCCGATACGGAAACTCGTGGCACAGTTGAAGTCGGGAATCCACAAACTTATCGCCGTATGCGACAATGACACCATTGAGCGAGAAATAGTGTTGTTCAGTCTTTCCGACAAAATGCCGGTCGTGAAGACACACGATTGGTTCTATCAGACGGCAAGTGCATTTCCTAAAGACGGAAAGCCCGTCTATGTGCAAGTGGGTTCGTCGGATACCGATACACATATATTATATAGTATCCTGTCCGGAAACAAGGTACTTAAACATGGCACGATAGACCTTTCCAACGAGGTGAAAACCCTGGAATATCGGTATAAGGAAGAATATGGTTCGGGCATCTTGGTTACATTCGCCCATGTGAAAGAAGGTCGTTTCTACGAACATGCCGTACATATCATGAAACCTTATCCCGACAAAAAACTCCATCTGAAGTGGGCAACCTTCCGCAACCGTCTCACCCCCGGGCAGAAAGAAGAGTGGACATTATCTGTTACCGATACGAAAGGGAGACCGGCTGTAGCTCGTGTCATGGCAGTGCTTTACGACAAGGCCTTAGACGCCATCACAAGTCATAACTGGTATTTCTCGCCTTATATGTATCGTCCTTATATCTCTACTTACTGGGCGTTCAATAGCTTCGGGCAGACTTACCTTGATGCATCTGCTGCCTACACGCTGCTGTCAGAGGATATGTTGGACTTCTCTCTATTAAGCGATGAATGGCTACCCATAGGCTACGATTGGGGCGGTGCGTATGACTTTGCATCTGAAATGGAAGTAAAGACCCGCGCGGTCATGATGTGTAAAGATGCCAATGTACAAAAGGAAGTGGTAGAAGAAGCAAAGGTCTTTGATTCTGCGGTAGGAGACCATGTGGAAAGTGTGGAAGCTGAGAAGGTCTCGCCTAAGGAGACGACCCAACTCCGTGAGAATCTGAACGAGACCGCATTCTTTTATCCCACCCTTACTTCCGATACTAATGGATGCGTGGCACTGCGATTCACCTTACCCGAAAGCATTACCACATGGCGTTTCATGGGACTTGCCCACGATACAGAGATGAAGTCGGGTATGCTCACCGATGATGTCGTGGCCAAGAAAACAGTCATGGTGCAGCCCAATCTCCCGCGTTTTGTTCGTGCAGGAGATAAAGCCAACATCGTGGCAAGGCTCTTTAATACCTCTGAAACAGCCGTAAGCGGCGAGGCCAAGATAGAAATGATTGACCCCGAAACCGACCGGAAAGTATATGAGAAGACAGTGAAATACAAAGTGGCAGCCGGAGAAACCGGTATCGTATCGTTCGATTATCAGCCCGATGGTGTGCAACCGTTGCTCATCTGTCGCATCACCGCTGTAGGTAAGGACTATTCCGACGGCGAACAGCACTACCTGCCCGTATTGCCCGATAAGGAGATGGTAACGACCACATTGCCCTTTACCATGGATGCAGCCGGTACAAAGAACATAGACCTGCGGCAACTGTTTGCGGTAAACGACCGGACGAATCGGCTAACCGTGGAGTACACGGACAACCCCTCATGGTTGATGGTACAGGCGTTGCCCTCCATCGTTTCTGCAGACGACGACAACGCTATCAGCCTTGCTGCCCTTTATTATACTCATAGTCTTGCCTCCGACATCCTCCACAGTTCGCCTCAAATCAAGGCAACACTCGAACAATGGCGTAGAGAAGTGGGAGAAAACAGCTCGTTGGTAAGCAATTTGAGTAAGAATCAGGAGCTGAAAGAACTGCTTTTAGACGAGACTCCGTGGGTGAACGTAGCCAATAACGAGACGGCTAATAAGCAGCAACTCGTGACATTCTTCGACGAAAACACCATCAACCATCGCCTCTCGTCTGCCATTCAGCGCTTAGAAGGTCTGCAAGGAATAGACGGCTCATTCTGCTGGTGGAATGGTATGGAGGGCAGTCCCTATATAACCATGGAGGTGATGAATATATTGGTACGCCTCAACAAGATGACCGGTGTTCGTCCCGAAACGGCCACCCTGTTGGATAAAGGCTTTGTTTATATGGGCAAGGCTATCATTCAGCAGGTGGAACGGATGAAGAGAGAAGAAGCAAAAGGTATCGTTCCTTATATTGATGGGCTGTGTGTGGATTTCCTCTATACGGCTACACTTGACGGCAGAAAGTTGCCCGCCGATGTGAAGAGAGCCTGTGACTATTTGCTGCGTCACCTTGAGAAGCAAAGTCGAAAGACCAGTATTTACAATAAGGCAATACTTTCCATTATCTTCAATGGTACGGGACGACAGACCTTGGCACAGGAATATGTGCGCAGTATTAAGGAATTTACCGTGTATAAAGAGGAGATGGGACGCTATTACGACACACGAAGAGCTGCCTACTCGTGGTGTGATTACAGAATACCGACACAGGTAGCTGCCATAGAAGCCCTGAAAGTTGTCACGCCCAACGATAAGAAGACCATAGAAGAAATGCAAAAATGGCTCTTGCAAGAGAAGCGTACACAGAGCTGGGATACGCCTATCAATAGTGTGAATGCCGTGTATGCTTTTCTCCATGGTCGGACTTCTGTCCTTACGGCAGGTAAGGCTCCCGTATTCTCATTAGACGATAAGAAGATGGAAATGCCTAAGGCATCGGCCGGCTTAGGTTATGTGAAGACCACTGAAACGGGTGCTGACATGCGTACGCTCTCTATACAGAAGCAGTCGGATGGCACATCGTGGGGAGCTGTCTATGCCCAGTACCGTCAAGACGTGAAGAACATAGACAATGCTTCTTCGGGGCTGACCGTCGTACGGGAGGTCGTGAATGGCGGCAGGAAACTGAAAGTGGGTGACCGCGTAAAGGTACGAATCACCATCAAGGCCGACAGAGACTACGACTTTGTGCAGCTGATCGACAAGCGCGCCGCCTGTTTAGAGCCGGTCGAGCAGTTGAGCGGTTATCGAAACGGTTACTATTGTTCGCCCAAAGATGTGTCTACGAACTACTATTTCAATATCTTGCCCAAGGGTGAATACCGTATTGAGACGGAGTATTATGTAGACCGTGTAGGCAACTATTCTACCGGTACCTGTACCATCCGTTGCGCTTATGCTCCTGAATATGGCGGACGTGCGGCGGCCATCTCCCTCGACGTAAAATAAAGAATCACGATGAAGTTAGATAAAAGAAGTACTTTCTCGCTATTCTTGTTGCTGATAGCATGGACGGTAAGTGCACAGAAGATTGTCGTAAAAAGCGATGTTATCGACTGTGGGCAGGTACTCTACCGAACTCCCGTCACCCTATCGTTCTCTCTAAAGAATAAATGGTACCGTGAACTGCATTTCACCCGTGCGGAAACAAGTAGCAGTGCGGTAAGTGTGGAATGCCCGCCGGTTGTTGTTGGGGACGATGATGATTTCACTGTCAATGTGACGTATGATGCCAAGCAGATGGGACGTTTTGAGAAGGCTGTATATCTTTATCACAATCTCTCGGACGAGCCGTTGAAGCTCATCATCAAAGGTATTGTGGTAGGAGAGCTAACGGCTTTTGAGGGAGATTATCCTTTCCGGTTGGGAAATATCAAAGCAGATATGAATAACATCGAGTTTGATAATGTGAACAAGGGTGATATGCCGATGCAGGAAATTCATATCATGAATGCTTCATCGAAGACCGTGCAGCCTGTCGCCATGCACCTCCCCGAATACATAAAGGCAGAGGTGTCGCCTTCCATGCTGTCTCCCGGGCATGCAGGTGTGGTTCGAATCACCCTCGATTCCCATTTGTTATACAGCATGGGGCTGACCCAGACTTCCATTTATTTGGGGGAATACCCCGGCGATAGGGTTTCTTCGGCGAAAGAGATTTCAATCTCTACAGTATTATTACCCTCTTTTACCGATATGACAGAGGCACAGCGAGCCTTTCCTCCTAAGATACAACTCTCTTCCGATTCGCTGAATTTAGGCGGACTGTCGGGTAAGGGCAAGGGTAAAGGTGAAATCATGATTACCAATACGGGTAAGAGTTGTCTCGACATCACTAATATACAAATGTTTACGACCGGTATGACTGTTTCTCTCAGTCGTGCACGAATAGAGCCGGATGAGAGTGCCGAACTGAAAATATCCGTGGATGCCAAGCAGCTTAAGTCTGCCCGAAGTAAGCCGAGGGTACTGATGATAACGAATGACCCTGCTCATCCGAAAGTGACGATTTGGGTAAATATCAACTAACAACCGTCTTCCCTGTGGCAACCAACACACTACGGAGAGGACAATATCATACACATAGACATAATGGAACATCCAGAAAACAATGCTGAATTTGAAGGCTTAACCGTTAATTCAGGCGTAAAGCAACCTGAAATAGTCAATCCTTACCTGAAACGAGGACATTATCGGCGACGTGAACTCACGGTGGCAGAGATGGTGGAAGGTATTGTGAAAGGCGATATTACCGTGCTCAGCCAAGCCGTGACTTTGGTAGAGAGTGTTAATTCTGCCCACATGCCAAAGGCACAGGAGGTCATTAATAAGTGTCTGCCTTATAGTGGGAATTCTATCCGTATAGGCATCAGCGGAGTGCCGGGTGCCGGTAAGAGTACGTCGATTGATGAATTTGGCTGCCACGTGTTAGACCGCACAGGGGGTAAACTCGCCGTTTTAGCCATCGACCCCAGCTCAGAGCGCAGCAAGGGAAGTATTCTTGGCGATAAGACGCGCATGGAGAAACTTGCTCAACGTAAGGAGTCATTTATCCGTCCCAGCCCGAGTGCAGGCTCATTGGGTGGCGTAGCACGCAAGACCCGTGAGACCATTATCCTTTGCGAGGCGGCAGGTTTTGACAAAATCTTCGTAGAAACCGTCGGGGTAGGACAGAGTGAAACGGCTTGCCATTCCATGGTAGACTTCTTCTTGCTCATACAAGTTGCCGGCACAGGTGATGAATTGCAGGGTATCAAGCGAGGCATCATGGAAATATCGGATGGCATTGTCATCAACAAGTGCGACGGAGACAATGTGGATAGATGCCGTTTGGCAGCAACGAGTTTTCGCAATGCTCTTCATTTCTTCCCCGAACCGGAAAGCGGATGGATACCCAAGGTGCTTTGTTATAGCGGGTTTTACGGGACAGGAATCAAGGAAGTATGGAATATGATTTACGAGTATATCGACTTTGTAAAGGATAACGGCTACTTCGATTACCGCCGTAATGAACAAAGCAAGTACTGGATGTATGAGAGTATCAATGAGCATCTGCGCAATAACTTCTATAATAATACCGTCATTCAAAAGCAGTTGAAAACTGCTGAACAGGCGGTATTAAGGGGAGAGGCTACCTCTTTCCAAGCAGCAGGGGATCTGTTGGAACTTTATTTCAAGCACATTGTAAAGGAGACGGAATAGACAGAAGACCCTATTCATAGATAGAACGATACGTCCCAAGATGATACAAGTCGAGATAGACAAGGGCAGCGGTTTTTGTTTCGGTGTGACAACTGCGATTAAGAAAGCCGAAGAAGAATTGGAAAAAGGCGAGCAGCTATACTGTTTAGGTGATATTGTGCACAACGGTATGGAAGTAAATCGTCTCAATCGTCGTGGCCTTATTACCATCAATCGCGACGATTTAAAGAGTCTCCATCACGTGAAGGTGCTCTTGCGTGCGCACGGCGAGCCACCGGAAACCTACGAGATAGCCAAACAAAACAATATAGAAATTATCGATGCCACTTGCCCCGTAGTGCTTCAGTTGCAGCGTCGAATCAAACGAAAGTTCGATGCCAACCCTATGGCGCAAATCGTTATATTCGGCAAGAACGGGCATGCCGAGGTGTTAGGGCTTGTCGGGCAAACCCGTAACAGAGCAATTGTAATAGAAAGTTTTGAGGATGTGAAGAAGTTGGACTTTGACCGCGACATCTTTCTTTATTCTCAAACAACGAAATCGCTCGATGAGTTTCATCGCATCATCACCTATATTCAAGAGCATATGGCCGAGGGTGCTACCTTTGAGAGTTTCGATACCATTTGCCGGCAAGTGGCCAACCGTATGCCCAATATCGCCGTCTTTGCCACGAAGCATGATGTGATACTCTTTGTATGCGGTAAGAAGAGCAGTAATGGGAAAGTACTCTTCCAACAGTGCCGGCAGGTGAATCCGCACGCTCATCTGATAGAAAATGCCAAAGAAATAGAACTCGAATGGTTCGACGGGGCACAGACTGTCGGCATCTGCGGCGCTACCAGCACCCCGAAGTGGCTGATGGAAGAATGTCGGGATTATATTCTTTCCCATCTCGGCGCATAATTTCAGATAAGAGAGCAGCGCGGGCTGTCTCATGACCGATGGGAGTGTGTCAAGAAAGGTTGCCGACTTTGCTGTGTACAAACGCCATCTGTACGCGGTACAAATACGGACTTGAGACCTCTGCAAAACTCCTCCTATAATTTGTCAAGCCTAACGTAGATACTTTTTTCGCTTAGTCGGACGCCACGACAACTGGCGGGAGGCTTGCACCGGCGTTGCAAACGTCAAACCAAAAGGAAAGTCAAATGCCCGGCTGGGGCAAGCGCCAAACCAAAAGGAAAGTTAAATGCCCGGCTGGGGCAAGCGCCAAACCAAAAGGAAAGTTAAATGCCCCGCCGGGGCAAACGCCAAACCAAAAGGAAAGTTAAATGCCCGGCTGGGGCAAGCGCCAAACCAAAAGGAAAGTTAAATGCCCGGCTGGGGCAAACGCCAAACCAAAAGGAAAGCTAAATGCCCGGCTGGGGCAAACGCCAAACCAAAAGCGGGCATGCGAATTCGAGATAAGGACATTACGCCAGTTCGATTATCTTTTAATCCCAATCGGTCGGAGTTTTAAATGAAAGGGACATATATAAAAGCAAAGATGCTGTATCATAACAATCGTGTGATACAGCATCTTTCATTTTGTTGTGAGGTGGTTTTACTTGATGAGGAACTTCATTGATTTCATTTGGTTGTTGCCCTCGATTTGCAGTATATATGCACCGGATGCCAAACAACCCGTGTCCAATTCATGGTCGGTTGTGGTAAGAAGCCGTTGCCCCTTGGCATTGTAAAGCTGTGCACACTTGAAATTGCCGATAATCGCAATCTTTCCGTTTCTAATCGAAACCCTTATGGGCTCTTGCTTAACGCCATTCACGCCCGAGGCAGGGTCATCTTCACCAACATACGCTTGCCGTTCGGTATAGTTACCATTAAAGTCCATTACTTTCCATCCCTTGTCAGTAGCAATTTTCACATCACTTTTATAGCATACATTCTTTTCCTCGACAGATGTATTGACAATGATGATTTCTCCACCGCCTTCACCTGTAATACTTTTCCCATTTATATCGGGCAGACCGTTCATAAGGTTTTTCATAGCGTCGCCTTTTAGCTGGTTATTAAAGCAGGTTACAGACAGTACCGTGGAGTTTTCTGGAAGGGAGATGGAAGTAAGCTCATTATTGGCACAAGATAGTACGGTAAGTTTCACGTTATTTGACAAGTCTAATGTCTTCAACAGATTATTCTTAGCCGATAATTTGGTGAGTTTTGAATTCGCCGCAAGGTTAAGTGATTCTATATTGTTGTAGTAGCATTCCAGCAATTGAAGGTTCTTGCATCCTTGCAAATTCAGACTGTGTAACTCGTTGCCGCTACATAGAATTTCTTCAATGGCATTCTCATCAGCCAATTGTATGTCCTCAATCTGATTACTGAGGCAATAGAGAGAGGTGAGTTGTTTATTATTTCTTAAATCAAGATGCTTAATGCGATTGTACGGACACAGGAGATCTTTAAGTAGAGGATTATGGCTTAAATCAAGTGATTCAATAGAATTATAATCGCATGATAGATTCACAAGATTACTGTTCTTGTCAAGCAGAAGTTCGGTTAAGGAATTTTCGTAGCATAGTAGTTCAGTGAGCGTGATACATCCGCTCACATCAAGCGAATTAAGGTCATTATCCGAGCAGTCGAATTTTGTTATGTCGCCCGTTATGTTCACATTTTGTGACGTTAAGGTAAGCATCGTTTCTCCATTGCCAATTGTAGCCGGTTTTGCTCCCTCTACCTTGTACTCTCCACTTCCATTTATTACGAGTTTAATCTGTTCTTTAGGGCTGCGCGATGTTTTCATCTTAATGACGTTGGAAGCCCCGATTGCAGCACCGTGGATAGTTAGAAATGTTGTAGTAAGGATAACTGTGCAAATCAATTGTTTTGCATTTTTGATGACTTGTGTAAATGATTTTTTCATTTCTTTGGTTTTTAGGATTGATAATTAAAGTACTATTATAACAATAATAGAGCGTTCATTCTCTATATTGATGGGCAAAGATAGAAATAAGGATTCATAATATCAAGCATTCTCATCACTTTTTGTAAATCTTCATATGTGCATTGGGAGTCGGGGAGTATAAAAGAGTGTGCATGGTTAAAAAACAATAAAACAGGTGCCGGTACCATTCGTAATTCTCCCTATATCAATAATTTGTTATACCTTTGCGACGATTTATTCAATAAACATAAAGTCTAACTTTATTAAACTTTTAATTAATTTTTATGTCAAACTTTAAAAACGTACAACCGTTAGAAGACTTCAATTGGGACGAGTTTGAAAACGGAAGTAAAGTAAACGTCAGCAAAGAGGAGCTGGAAAAATCTTATGATGAAACTCTTAACAACGTGTCTGAGCATCAAGTTGTAGAGGGAACGGTTATCTCTATGGACAAGAAAGAGGTAGTTGTAAATATCGGTTATAAGAGCGACGGTGTTATCCCCGCTTCCGAGTTCCGCTATGATCCCGACCTGAAGGTTGGCGATAAAGTTGAGGTTTACGTTGAGAGTCAGGAGGACAAGAAAGGCCAACTGATTCTTTCACACAGGAAAGCTCGTCTCAGCAAGAGCTGGGATAGAGTGAATGCAGCCCTCGAAAACGAAGAAGTGATTCAGGGTTACATTAAATGTCGTACCAAGGGTGGTATGATTGTGGATGTATTCGGTATCGAGGCATTCTTGCCCGGTAGCCAGATTGATGTGCATCCCATCCGCGATTACGATGTATTCGTAGGTAAAACCATGGAATTTAAGGTTGTGAAAATCAATCAGGAGTTCCGTAACATAGTTGTCTCCCATAAGGCACTCATCGAGGCCGAGATGGAGGCACAGAAGAAAGAGATTATCAGCAAGCTCGAGAAAGGTCAGATTCTTGAGGGTACTGTTAAGAATATTACATCTTATGGCGTGTTCGTTGACCTCGGTGGCGTTGATGGATTGATCCACATCACCGACCTCTCTTGGGGACGTGTAAGCGATCCTCATGAAGTGGTAGAACTGGATCAGAAGATAAATGTAGTCATTTTAGACTTCGACGACGAGAAGAAGCGCATCGCATTAGGTCTGAAGCAGCTTACTCCTCACCCATGGGATGCCCTCGACCCGAATCTGAAAGTGGGCGACCATATCAAGGGTAAGGTGGTTGTGATTGCAGACTATGGTGCTTTTGTAGAAGTTGCTCCGGGTGTAGAAGGTCTTATTCACGTGTCTGAAATGAGCTGGAGCCAGCATTTGCGCAGTGCTCAAGATTTCTTGCATGTAGGCGATGAAGTAGAGACCGTTATCCTTACGCTCGACCGCGAGGAGCGCAAGATGTCTTTGGGCATCAAGCAACTCAAGGAAGACCCATGGGAGGCCATAGAGGTAAAATATCCCATTGGAAGCAAACACGTTGCCAAAGTTTGCAACTTTACAAACTTCGGTATATTCGTAGAGTTAGAGGAAGGTGTAGATGGTCTTATCCACATCAGTGACCTCTCTTGGACGAAGAAAGTGAAACATCCTTCTGAATTTACTCATGTTGGTGCCGACATGGAAGTAATTGTATTGGAGATTGACAAAGAAAACCGTCGCCTCAGCCTCGGTCACAAGCAATTGGAAGACAATCCTTGGGACACTTATGAGACGCTTTACACCCCCGGCTCCGTACATGTAGGCAAGATTATCGAAATGATGGATAAGGGTGCAGTTATCGCTCTGAATGAAGGAGGCGAAGGTTTTGCCACACCCAAGCATCTGGTGAAAGAAGACGGAACGCAGGCTCAGCAAGGCGAAGAGCTTCCTTTCAAGGTGATAGAGTTCGTAAAAGATTCTAAGCGTATCATTCTTTCCCACAGCCGCACCTTTGAGGAGGTGAAGGATGATGTGAAGAAGCCCGGTCGTAAGCATAGTGGTAGCAAGAAAGAAGATGCACCTGTTATCAACAATGTAGCTGCCGGTACGACGCTTGGCGATATTGATGCCTTGGCCGAACTGAAAGCCAAGATGGAAGAGGGAGAATAATTCTTCTATCCATTTTATCTATATGCAGGGTCTGTTCTCATGGCGAGGACAGACCCTATATTTATAATGCTGTGGCAAAGTTTTTGGTTTTTTCTTGTTCGTTTCATCATCTTTCCGTATCTTTGCCGCGGTAAAAAGAAATTGAAGTGTTGAATCTATCATTCAAGAACATAGTTACCTTATTAAATAAAGGTATTGAGAAGACACAGAAAAAAGTGTATTTTTCTGCATCTTTTAACGCTTTATATTTGCATACACCGGAAAAAAGTGTAATACACACACACACATTCGCACCGTCGATCAGATAATACTTTAAACGCTTTTTCATACGCGCGCGCGAAGCGTGTCGCATCCCCTATAAACAAAGGGCTCCGA
>NZ_GL397214.1:1004931-1012459 GCF_000146675.1 Hoylesella marshii DSM 16973 = JCM 13450 | reverse complement strand
ATAGAGCAAGAGCATTTCCTCGAAACTTCCGTTAGTGGCACCCACACGGGCGGACAAAACAAAGAGGAAGATTGGGATGAAGAGGAAGAGGGAGATGCAGGAGGTCTCGAATTATAGATCTGTGATAAAGAAAAATTCTATAAGTAATAAGCAAGTAAAGTAAAAGAACAATGAACAAAAGGTTTAAAAATTTGTTTTTAGTAACATGTGTTTTCTCTGTTTCGATATTGGTTGCAGCATGCCAAAGCGAAACACCCGACAGTCCTTCAGGTAGTGGCACTATCGAAATAGGTGAGACAAAGACTTCTTTCACAGCAGGTGATGAAGGATTTGTCGCTGAAAATACCCGTGCTACGCAAGCACTTCCCGAAAATCGAACAGTGGATATGGGCAATGGTTTGACAGCAAATATCAGTATTGAAGAAGATGCTGCAGAGAATACTCGTGCCCCGAAAAGACTTGATGGTGGTGGTACATTCTCCATTTATGCGGTAGATCCTCTTACACATCAAAGAGTAATGGGTACCAATGGAAACCGTAAACTGCTCAAAGGCAAGTTCGTGAATGGAGATTTCGTACCTACAGGAGGAGCACTTACGCTTGCACCAGGCACTTATCAGTTTGTGTGCATCAATGATGACGCTATTACGATAGACCCCGTTACATTTCGTCTGACCTACAGGAATGGGAAAAATGCAATGGTAGGACTGACCGGAGCGCAAACCATCACCGCTGCTGACCGCAATTATTCCGTTCATTTTAAAATGCGCCATCTGTGTGCGAGAATACGCGTGAAGTTGATGACGTATAAGCAAGATATTTCAAGTATCAGGTTGCAATTTGGAAGCAGGGTATTCGGTCATGACTGGGCATATGAGGCTCTCGCTGACGGTTCCTATTCCACAACATTACAGACCACAACTCATAATTACGCATACGATTATCCACTTTCTGCGGCTACAGCCAATGATGCAGAACTGGGTTCTGAACCTTTCTTTGCTACCGGCAATTATCTGTATATTCTACCTGGTGGAATTAATGGTAAGCATAATTTTCTGAAATTTACAAGTGGTCAAATCTATGGGAAATCCATACCGAACCATGAGATTTATTTAAGTGCTAATGGGGCGTTACCTTCAACTGGCTGGCAAGGTAAATCTTATACTGTCCGCTTTGCGCTCACTCCCACCACCACCCCCATATATCTGTTTAGCGATAAAACGGTGGGCATGCTCGAAGACAAAGGTAGTCGCACACCCATTGCTTTGGTGTATCGCGGGAAGACGAAGACGCAGCAGGGCATTGCCATGGGATTGCGCGGCACGGTGAAAGAATGGGAAATAACCACTTCTCCCACTTATAACGGCAACAACTACACCACCGCATTTGCAACCTCTGATGATGCGCTGCAAGATGAAAACGGCTACAACTGGACATGGACTTCGAGCACCGACGTAGACGGCCTTGTAAAGGCCAACCAACAAACCCGCTACCCCGCATTTTATTGGGCTTCGCACGACCCTTACGGTGTAGGTTTCGGCGAATGGTACTTCCCCGCCATCGGCGAAATTATCAATGTTTTTGATAAGCTTGCCAAGAAAACAAACGTTTCGAGTAGTTATATAACTTTTCAGAAACAGCTGAGTGTTATAACAAACGCTTTTGTGAATGCCGGTGGAACCAACCCGTTTCAACAGCGGTCCTGGTCGTCTACAATATACACCAGCCCTGGATTTTCAAGCCCTATTGTGTTTTATCCGAGTGGTAGTAATGATATTGTAGTTCGCCCGCAGGGTGCAGCAAAAAGCCATTTGGGTTATATCCAAACCTTCCCCTTTGTGCGCTATTAATGCATATTCCTCTATCCGCTCCGCCCCTGCAGCATCCACGTGGGGGCGGAGAAGAGGGAAGGAAAGCCTATTACAAGTTGGGACGGCGCAAAACACTCGCTTTTTTGTGCGGGAATATACCCTTTAGGAGGCGCAGCCAATTAGAGCAACGGGGAGAGCAGGCGAACGAGGGATTCCCAAAGATGTTGCAGGAAAGGGCGCCTGCGAAGGTTGGAGACGCGGTTGAGGGGAATGCTTTCTTTTAAGTCGTCGTAGAAGAGTTGTTTTACGCGTAGGGCGAGGCTTGGGTCGTAGAAGAAGATGTTTGCCTCGAAATTGTTTTCAAAGCTGCGAAAGTCGATGTTGGTACTGCCGCATGTGGAAAGGGAATCATCGCAGACAAGCAATTTAGAGTGGTTGAATCCTGCTTTATAGAAGTAGACTTTTACGCCGGCTTCCACCATTTGCAACACGTAGGAGCGGGATGCCCATTCCACGAACTTGGAATCGTTGTGTAAGGGAACGAGCAAGCGCACGTCTACACCTGTGAGCGCGGCCGTGCGCATGGCAAAGAGCACGGGTTCGGTGGGTAGGAAATAGGGTGTTTCTATGTAGACATATTGTTTGGCTTCGAGCAATATGCGGACGTACCCCTGCATGATGTCCGGCCACGGAGAGACGGGGCTGCCGGTTACCACTTGGGCTATGCAGTTGTTTTCCTCGACGTTGAGTGATGGATAGAATGCTCTGTCGGTAATCAATGTGCGGTCTACGAAATACCAGTCTACTAAAAACGCCCGTTGCAATCCATAGACAGCTCCGCCGGAAATGCGGAAATGCGTGTCGCGCCACGGCTGATGAGCTTTTCCTTTCACGTATCTTAAGGCGATGTTGAAGCCGCCGATAAATCCCGTGTGTCCGTCTATCACGCATATCTTGCGATGGTTGCGGTAGTTAATTTTGCCCGTGAATGCAGGAAACTTCACCGGCATGAAAGCGTGTACTTCGATGCCCTCTTCGCGCAGACGCTCGAAGAAAGAGGAGTTGACATGCCAGCAGCCCACATCGTCGTAGATGATTCTCACTTGCACGCCCTCACGTGTTTTGTCTATCAGGGCATCGCAGACAAGGCGGCCTATGGGGTCGTCTTCGATGATATACGTATCGAGATGGATGTGGTGGCGTGCCTTTCCGATGGCCGAGAGTAGGGCGGGGAAGAAGGAGTAGCCGTCTCTGTAGATGTCTACGTGGTTATCTTTAAAGGGCAACGCCCAGTTTTGGTTTGTGAAAAGATTGATGAGCGAGATGTGTTGCTTCGGCAAAACAAGGTTCTTCTGTTCTACAAATTCGAGCATGGAACGCTTGGAGAGGCGGTCGAGACTCTGCTGACTGATGATGCGTTTCTTGCGGGTGTTCCGACCGAAAAAGAAGTAGAAGATGATGCCGACGACGGGCAGGAACAGAAGCACAAGCACCCATGCCATGGTCTTTGCGGGCTGTCGATTGTCTGTGAGCACAGAGACCAAGGTTCCTAACACGACTATCGTGTAGATGAGAATCACAATCCAATGTACGTATACCATTGTGTCGCTGGGATGTTTCCTTAGTTTTTTCTTAGTCGTTGAATGGTGGCGAGTTCATGAAGAGCGAAGTCGCTGTTGTCGGGTTCGTTGAGCATGCGTTTCAAGAGTTCTTCTGCTTCATTATATTTTTTACGTCTGATGAGCAGAGTGGTCTTTCTGCGTTGCAGGAAAGAGATGAATTTCTGCACGTATCCTTCGTTTTCCGTCTCGCCGTTGTGGTGATTTCCCTGCGTTTGGGTTAAAAGGGTGTCGATGAGGCGTTCGGCGCGGAAGTCGCCCATGTTTACCAAGCAGTTGACGTAGGCCTCGGTGTAGGTGATATGGTTGAAGCCAAACGCGATGAACAGATAGTAATATGCCTTCTTAAATCGATGCAGTTCGGCGTGGCAGAATCCGGACAGATACGCCACTTCGCAGAGTGTTTCCATCTGTTCGTTGCTCATTTCGGCAGATGTCTCCTGCATGCTTTCAAATGCGTATTCGAGATACGACAGTGCCTCATAGTAGCGTTGGCGGAGGAAGAGTTGCTTACCGAAATACAAGCAATAGGCGATGGTGGGGTCGATGATATGGAGGATGAGACGTTGTTCGTCGGACAGTAAATGCTCTTCACCACGTTGCTGTTTGTCTTTTGCATCTTGCCACATGAACCGGAACTCAAGGTTTTTTCGTTCCGTGGTTGCGTCTAAGTCTACAGCCATCAGACAACCACAGCTTCTTTCCTGCGTCTCATAGCTGCCGAGCGGCAGGTTTGCGGCTGGCGAAAGTGGCATGAGCGTGGCTGTTGCCCGATAGTATAAAGTGTGTGTGCTATTGCCCGCCGTTTCGAGAAACAATTGCATGAAACGTGGCCTGTCGGACTTCTTTGCCTCGCAGAAGCACACTTCCAGCGTGGCGTGTGCTCTGACGAATGCCGACAGGTTGATGCCGTCGGTTAAAGCACTGTATATGCGGAAAGTGTTGATGATGCCCTTGTCGGTGAACACTTTCACTGTGTCGGTGACAACTTTTAATTCTTGCGGCTGAAAATCCGCGATGCCAAAGAGTCTTTCGGCGAGTTCGGGCAATGTCATGCCGCTGTCGAGCGTCTCGCGATTACCTTTCCGCAACGGGCGGCGCAGGATTTCCTGTTCGCGAAGCAACGAGAACTGACGGTCGAGTTCCGCTTTTCCTTGCTCCACATCCAAGTCGACAAACTTTCCCCGTTCGGCATTCAGCTCATGATATTTCTGTACGAACGAGTTTCTCCATGCGAAAATATTTCGTAAAGCCTCGGTCATCACCCGCTCTGCAGTCTTTTCATGCAGATAGATACCGGCGATGATATGCACATTCGTTCCGTGTTCGGTATTGTCGACGGTGTACAACAGATGTTCGGCGCGCGTGTTCATGTTGCATCGGTTGCAGAGTTCTCTGACGAGGTTGAGCTTGTCGATGCTCACGCAGAGGAAGAAAAGATACGACAGCCTTATAGCTTCGGCATCTTCGCTCACGTAGAGTCTGAAGTGTCCCTCTTGAAACGTAAATTCGGCAATCTGTGCATCGTCTTCGCTTTTCCATACTACGGGGCATTGCAGCCGATGCAACGTGTCGTCTATCAGTTGCTTCTTTTGTTGGAGTGATGCGACCCTTCCTCGTTTCCACATCCGTATGTTAGGGAGAAGCAACAAGATTCCCAGCACGACCAGAATGGCCGTGAGCAGCAGTAGTATAATAATCGTTGTTTGTGGCATAGCTATGGGCAAATATACGATTTAATTTTTAAATCGTGAAGAAGTTTATCCTCTTTTCATGGCGTTGTCAATAGGCAAAGGCATTGCGGTGGGTGCGTTGGCCGAATTGTCATTGCGTAAAGGCATTAGAGGAGGCCTTTTATCCTTGGCACGTCGGGCATATTCGGCAATAAAGGTTTCATCGGTGCCACAGCATCCGCCTACGATGTTCACGATGCCTTCGTCGATAAACTCCTGAATATCGGCACCCATTGTCTCGGCCGTCTCGTTGTAAAACCCCATGCTGTTGGGAATACCGGCGTTGGGATAGGCCGAAATGTAGTAAGGCGCCTTGTGTGCCAGCTCTTTCAGATAGGGCTTCATCTGCTTCGCACCGAAAGAGCAGTTCAGTCCGATGGAGAAGATGGGGTAGGGACTTACGTCGGCAAGAAATGCCTCAAGTGTCTGTCCACTCGGCATGTTGCCAGTCAGATTGTTGATGGTGATGGAAAGCATGATGGGCAGTGTCTTACCCGCACGCTCCATCGACTGCATGGCAGCGGCGATAGCTGCTTTTGCATTGAGTGTGTCGACGATGGTCTCAATCAGAAAGGTGTCTGTACCACCGGCTATCAGTGCGTCCATCTGTTCGGTATAGGCCTTGAAAAGTTCGTCGTAGTGGTGCTTGCGTAGGACGGGATTATTTACGTTGGGGCTTATGGAGCATGTCTTGTTCGTAGGTCCCACGGAGCCGCAAACGAACCGTGGATGGGTTGGCGTAGAGTATCGGTCAGCGGCACGACGTGCGATGCGAGCACCCTCGAGCGCCATCTCGTGTGCGAAATCCTCTAACTGATAGCCGGCTTGCGACACGGCCTGACTATTAAACGTATTGGTGGAGATGAGGTCGGCACCGGCTGCCAAGTATTTGTCGTGTATTTCCTCCACGATGTCAGAGTGGGTGATGTTGAGTACATCATAGTTGCCTTTCAGCATGCTTGTGATGTCTTTGAACCTTTGACCGCGGAAGTCATCTTCCGTCAGATGATACCGTTGTATCATCGTGCCCATAGCACCGTCTAAGATTAATATGCGTTGTCGGATGAGTTCCTGAATCGTCATTCTTATCTTGCGCGTTTTGTTTAGAAACGTTTTATCGCCCTGTCCATCTCTCGTTTGTCTTCCTTGGCTTTCAGCGTCTGTCGCTTGTCGTATTCTTTCTTCCCTTTGGCGAGGGCAATGTCCATTTTTGCCCTACCGTTTTTGTCGATAAAAACGAGAGTCGGTACAATTGTGAACCCCACTTGCTTCGTAGCCTCCTGCAACTTATGTATCTCTCGTTTGTTGAGTAGCAATTTACGGTCACGCTTGCTCTCGTGGTTGTTGTACGAACCATAGAAATACGGCGACACATTCATGCCCTTTACCCATATCTCACCGTTGTTGATATAACAAAAAGTATCTGTGAGCGATGCCTTGCCCATGCGGATAGATTTGATTTCCGTTCCGGTAAGCACGATGCCTGCCGTATAGGTATCTATAAAGAAGTACTCAAACGATGCCTTCCTGTTTCTAATCTGTATGGGGCTTTTCTTCCTTATCAATTCTTCTTCCTTATTCACTGTTCTTCCTTTTATATATAGAGGCTTGTTACTTTTCTATCACGGCAAATTGACCGATGTGTTCATCTACATATCGCGCCACCAGTGCCGTCCATTCCTCTTCGTTTTCCACAAAGCGGTCGTCGAACTCATCGAATTCGGGCATCTGTTCAAACATAGCCATAAATTCTTCATCGGAACATTCGCGCTCTATTTCCTCGTAAAACCGATTGTATAGCTTGTGCACCTTGCGAATGAGACTACATAAATCCGCTAATCCCCACGCACGTATGGCTTTGTCGAACGGATTTTTGAAGATGAAAGGACCATACCCATTGTGGATGAGCTGAACGAAACCACCATCCATTACCTCGTCTCTTAGGATATGATAGGCTAATAGCGTGATTTGCTGCGCATTGATTTCCTGTATCGTCTCTTCATTGAGTTCGCCACCAATAGCAGTCAGTATACCATCCGTAACTGTTTGCAGAAACACATCCATGCCCTCTTGCGTGGCTTTTTGCAAGCAGTTGTCTGTTATTCTTACTTGTTTCATGGGCTATATGTATTTGATAAACATCCATTTGCTTTTTGCAAAGTTAGTAAAAAAAGGTGTAAGATGTGTAGTGCGAGGAAAGTTTCATGCCCCTTTTTCTTGATAATTTTCTGTCTTTGTGCTGATTGTATTGTTTATGGATTGTTTTTTTGTTTTGTTTTTGTGGTGCTTTTTTCGTATTTGCTGTTCTGGTGTTTATGATTGTGGTTTTCTGGTTTGTAAAGTTGGGATTGATAAGTCGGTGTCT
>NZ_GL397214.1:968039-1001180 GCF_000146675.1 Hoylesella marshii DSM 16973 = JCM 13450 | reverse complement strand
CTGGATAAGTCATTATCCACGTTTGGAGAGTTTGTTATCCACATTTGGATAAATAGGGGTATCAAATGAAAATAAAAGGGGAATTTATAGGGCAATTTTCCTTTTGGTAATAAGCTGTATTCCGTCAACGAAAAGCCTTTGAAAGAGGTTCTTGCTGATGTACCCCTTGTCACCGAACAGCTTACCTTGTATGAACTCTATAAAAGCTTTGTACTCCAAAGGCTTACGGTCATCAATATCTCCCGGCGTTATCATAAAGTTGAGAAGCTCTTCTTTTTCATTGCAAATTTTTTCAAGATAGAAATGTTTAAAGCAGCGATAAATTCTTGTCAAACTCATCAATAATACAGAAAATTTCCGTAACTTTGGATAGGAAAGCGACAACCCTTTATACAAGAGTGTTCCATGCGATTGGTTGATTTTCGGGTAACGATTTGGCAACCGTTCCTTTTGCTATGTTCTGCTTTGTTTTGCTTGCAAAGAACTCTTTATGTGAGCAAAGATAGTAAGATGTTTGGAAAACTCAAAACATTCGTAGGGCAAAACTTGTACAAAATGCTTTGAAATGTTGTAAAATACCCAACAATGGGGATTGTATTAAATATAAAAATTGCCTATCTTTGCAAAATAACTTATCTAATCTAATTTAATATGGAATTAATGAGAAAATTTACAGTATTAGGAATTATTGCTTGTGGGCTAATAAATTTGTATTCCTGCACTACACAAGAAAGTTTTGAAGAAGCAACAGACAGCAGTTTCTTAAACCTTTCTCAAGAAGAGTATATTAGTATAGCGTTTGAACATCCAAAAGAAATAACAGAGGACCAAGCGATAACTCTTGTCAAAGACTTTTCGGGGAAACAAGCGACAAGAAGTATATCTCAATCCCCTATCATCGAAAAGAAGTACTATATTGGTGGAATTTCTTCCAAAAGCGTAGAAGACACAGTTTCTTCCATCCCTATATATCAGTTAAAATTATCAGAAAAAGAAGGGTTTGCTCTTGTTGCTGGGGATGAGAGGTTTGCAACAGTTATTGCATTCGCTGAAAAAGGTAATTTAGCGGATACAACACAAAATAAAAGTGTTGCTTTGATGGTAAGGGAAGCAGAAAATGCCATCAAGAGTAAATTGCGTTATTATAATGCTATTAGAGACTCTCTTCATGATAAAACATTATGTAAACTTAAAACTGCTTTTCATACAAATGACATTACATATCATGATGTGAAAGAAAAAATAAAGGTAGTCCAAACACCTCTTACTCGTGGGCAATGGATACCTGAACCAACAATGGGGATTTTGGTAAAAGAAGTTAAGCCCATGTTGCGTACAGAATGGGGACAAAATAGGCCTTACAATAATGAACTTGGATATATTAATAATGATATTCCAAAGGTTGTTGGATGTGTGGGGACGGCTATTGCCCAGATTGTTGCACATTATGAGGCGATGTCTTCTGTATATGGTCATACTTTAGATTGGAATTTAATAAAAGAACGCGCAGGCATAGATGCCTTAACGGATGATGATATTCAACACCAAGTCGCACTGCTTTGCAAGCATGTTGCATACGGCATCAAAACAGAATGGAATATGGATGGAACAGGCGGTGCCTCCATGACTAATAGTCATAAATATTTGGAAACAATGGGAGTAACTTTTAATTTGGGAAAAAGAAATAAAGGATATGATATGGATGCGGCCATAATAATTGCATCTTTAGACCGCGGTTGTCCTGTGTTGATAACAGGAGATGAGGAGCCTTCCGAAACAAGAAGTTCTGGAAATAAGAAAGGGGGACATTGCTGGATTTTAGACGGTTATCAGGTACGGACGCGTTCTACCCCAACAAAACTAAAGGCAATGATAAAATCACACGATGTCTATGTTCATGCCAATTTTGGTTGGAAAGGATATGCAAGTGGATACTATATGGTTGACAGAAATGAGACTTCACTCTCTTTCGATACAAGACCGGTAGAAGGAAATTATAATCAAAGACTTCGCTTATTTCCGATGGTAAAAAGGAAATAATTCCAAATTCATTTCACACTTTCTAATGATTGACAGTTATTATGGGCAGATATTTTAGATTCTCTTTGGCCTGCCTTTTGTTTGCATTTATAATAAGTTGCACCTCTTCTGATGAGGATAAGAAGTTGACTTTTCAATTGGATAAACCTTATAGGGAAATCATGCAAGGCTCTACGCTCCGTGTGTTCATCACGAGTGGCAGTGGAGACTTGCAGATAAGCAATTCCAATGCGTTTAAGGACTATGCTAGAATTGCCTATGCGAGAACTCCCGAACAGGCAGGGCATGTAGGTGTTCTTTCAATCCAAGCCCTGCAAGTGGGAGAATTTCAGGTCTCACTGACCGACAACCTCACAAAGGAAAGACAGCAACTGACCGTTAAAGTCCTCCCGCCTTATCTGTTACTGGAAATTCACGAAGGCTCAGACCCTGTATGGTCAATAGGAAGCGGAGTTTCGGGACTTTTCCTTGTCCAGAACGCAGCGCATTCTTTTTATCTGTGCCGTTACGCCCCTACCGTATATCGGCATGTCGGGCCTGCCGTTCTCTCGGGGGTATATGAGATTGTCATGAAAGGCGGCATTCCGACGAACTTGCGCCTGAAAAGCAAGAAACAGGGGTTTGTCCGTGATTTCACCCTAACAGTGAAAAATAAGAAAGAGGCTTTGGAAAGGCTTGGGAAATTAGGAAAGCTCGGCCTACTTCCGGATGAAGAGAAATTCATCTATCCTGTCTTTCTTGACGAGCATGACATGGAAGAGCATATCATGGCGGAAATATCTTATAAGGAAGCAACCTTGCCTGAAAAGGTCATGGAATGAGATGCAGAAAACAAGGAGCATGCGGAGACATGGTTACAGCCTGACTCCCTTGCTCCTGTTTTCTTTTGAGGAAAGGATGGACGTCTGTCTGATTTTCTCCCACTGCCCCTTGAACCATGCGGCAATCGGCACTCTATCCACAAGCAGGTCGAGTATGGTCTTGCCTTCCTTCTCCGTCCTACCCACCTGCAAACGAACCTTCTCAGCGGCGAACGAACGCCTGTATTCCTCCGACCGCAGTTTTCCCGTAACAACGAGAACTTTGCCTTGCAAGAGTTCGTCCGTGTATTTCTCGGACAATCCAACCGAACGGCAAAGCCTTTCTATCTTGAGAAACTCGGCAAGCATGGGAAACCACTCCTTCGCCTTGTCGACGATGCGCCTGAGATTGCCGATTTCTCGCTGATGCTGCTCCGATGCTCGCAATCGCTCTGCGGTGTGGCTGTCTTTCATATTCTGCATATCCATGCGCATCTGTCCAATGTTCTCTTTCAGTTCTGCCACCTCACCGTGCAACTGCCTGTTCTCGCTTTCGAGCCTGCTCATCTTGTTGCTTCCCAAAAGAGAACCAATTCCGTTGAGTGCTGCGGTGGCAGTCCTGGCAGCGGAGTTCTTCAGTTCCACCGTCTTTGTCTCCGCCTTGATGCGTGCGAGTTCCTGCTTAGCTTGCTCTGCCTCTGCAATGATTCGACTTGCCTCTGTCTCTCTTGACAGCAGGGTGGCAATGTTCGCCTGTATGTCCTCGCCCTGCGTGATGAGGCTGCGGTAATACTCGTGTGTGGAGAGGTGCTTGGCGAGAGACCCTCTTACACCTCTTTTCAGCCCGTACTTCTCCATGTGTTCGGCGTAGGTGTCCTGATACCTGATAAGGCTGGCACGGCTCATCACTTCATCTGCACACAGGCGTGGGGCAGGTGCTTTTACCTTGTACTTGCGCTTCACATTTTCTTCCTTTTTCTGCTTCCTACGTTCTCCCTGTACTATCGGCACGATAGTGGCATGGATATGCGGTGTTTCCTCGTCCATGTGCAAGACTGCTGAAACAAGATTATCTGCTCCATAGGTTTCCCTCAACCATTTTACATTGTCCGCACACCACTCATCGAGTTTGCCCTCACCCTCCACGCGTGCCATGTCCTCGTGTGTGCCGCTCAATACAATTCGTATTGCCTGCACTTGGTTCTTTCCAATCTTACGTTTCAGTCCCGCCGTGTCAAGGCGGTGGCGTATGGCTAACGTGCGGTTGCACACGCCGTCGGGAAACATTATTAACTCACGGTTTAGATGCGTCCTCGTTGGGTCTGTGTTCTTTGGCACAATGGTGCGCTCGATATGTGCCGACATTCCGCTGTCAGCTCCCTTTGCCTTTTCCAAATGCAATACACAATATCCCATGATGTTATCGTTTTATAGTTGTCGTCTTTTGTCTTTTATATTCCTGATTTTATCGGTGAGAAGAAAAATGAAATGTGTTTCGGCTTGCCCGTTCCTTCATGCCGACAGGCTCGGCAGGGGTGTCCAGAGGGGTGCAACCCTGTTGGCTTATTGGAGGATTTTTAGCGGACACGGAGTGAAGCGTTAAGAAAATCCCCTAATAAGCTACGGTATTTTCTCTTTTGAAAATATCCGTACCGTGCTTACCACGTGGGCATTTGCCCCTGCCACTTCTTTCCCTTATAACCTGAAGTCCCCACGGTTTCTCCATCGGTGCTGCCGATTGGACTTGTTTCTCCGAAGGCATACTTGGACTGCACCCGAATATCTGAATACCCTGCATGCTTGGAAATACAGAATGCACGGCTTGCCGTGACTGCCTTTTTCTGTTGCTTATATCAGCGTGTCTTGCCTGTTCCGTTTCAGCCTGTAATGCCACTGCCGTTTCCCACCGAAGTCGGAGTGATGAAAATTCTGATGAATTGATGAATGTCGTTCCAATAATCTGGAAATCAACAGAATATGCTTTCATCATGCCCTCATCAAGCCGCTTGTCAAAGTGGAGTTTCATCATTTCCGATTCCTCTATCCCTGCATTTCCTCCAACTGCTTCCTGCCGATGGTGTAGAAACGCCCCGTGCGCCTAATCTCCGTATATGGGCGCATGTTGTCATAGCTCGGCTGGCAGGTCGTATAGGTGAGCGTGTTTTCGGCAGGAGTGAGTTTCCATATATCCTGCACGATACGCCTTACCTGCGTCCTGTCCGTCCTGCAGCCTGCGCAGTTCAGCAGAAGGAGCATGTCGTTGATGCAGAAGGAGAAAGCGTCCGCTTTCATGCAGTCCATGACTTCAAGGCAGGTTTCCGCCATCTCCACTTCCGTCCTGTTGCGGTTGCTCCGTATAATCCTGATCAGGGCTTGCGTGTGGATGAGTTCGGGACTGAACCACATGCGGCTCTCTTTCTTCGTGGAGAGCGTGCGGTGCTGGAGAAAATAGAGGAAGGCGGGTATTTCCTCCTTTACCCTTTGCAGGAAGTCCGTGTCATCCTTTTCTATCCTCCCCACCTTCCTCACCCAATAGCGTGTCTCTCCTGTGTCGATTATGACGGGCAGACGTTCGTTGTTGGAGCATAGTACGAACTTGGCGAAGAATGAAATCTCGTCCCTGTCCTTGCCCTTCGCCTCCACCTTGTAGGAAAGGGTGGTGCTGAGGTTCTTGAGCCGCTCGCTGTCCTCCCTGCGGTCGAGAAGCACCTCGTCCACGAGGATGAGCAGTTTCCCTGCCCAGTCCGAGTTGAACTGACTTCGGAAGTCCTCGTTGGTGTTGAAGGTTACATTGCCGCCGAATAGGGCTTTGAGGAAGTTGAGGAATGTGCTCTTGCCCGTGTTGCGTTCCTCTGATACGAGCAGCAGGATGGGCAGTTTCTCTATGGGATGCAGGTAGAGCAGTTGCAGGTAGTCCATGCCAAGTTCGTACTGCTCCCCGAAGATGTGCCTTGCCAATGCCTTGATATGGGGGAACACGCCTTGCTTCGGCTGATGTCCCGTCGGCTCGTAGAGGTTGAGGAAACTGCCTACTACGGGCTGATAATTCACATGGTCGGGGACGGTACAGAAACCGTCATACTTCGGGACGGTCGCCAAATAGTCCCTGCCGTAGTCCTGACGGAGCGTCTCGTTGTTCCATACGATGCGCTTCCTTACAAAACCACCTCCGATGAGAGGCATGTCTGCAAGTTTGTAGAGCGTTGTGCCCACACGGACGAAAGCCCCGTCCTTTTTTCTTTTTTCGGGCATATCTTCCAGCAGCCCGTCATTGTTTTTCTTATCCATTTCTTTCTTGCTTAAATGATTGATATATAGCATCGTGCAAAGTTACGGACATCGTTCCGAAAACTACTTGTGAAGAATGGCGCGGAACGGTGAAAGAAAAACGGAACGGAATAAAAACAGGGGAAGCTGGGAGGTGCAGAGCAAGATTTGAGGGAATAGGAGGATAATTTGGTAGGATTTGTCGAGGGTTGCTGAAAAAGGGAAAATCCCTTTTTCTTTCATCGTTCGCAAGCGTCTGATGATATGTTGATGAACCTGCAATCGCTTGATATTCAATCATATTATATCAATATTCATCAATTCATCAAAATAAAAGAAGTTGTGTTCGGTATGTTTTTCTTTTCCCGGCAGTCCTATACGACTCGTTCCTGACTATTATCCCTGCCCTTCAACCACCCAAAAAGAAAAAGGTTTATCCCCTTGTGTCGATGGGGATAAACCTCTATAAACCTCTGTCAAGGTGTTTCAGCAGGGACTGCCTGCCCGTGCAGGAAGGAGCATGACAAACCTTTCGTGCCGTTCGGTCAGCATTGCGACGACATGCTTCCGAAGCCTTTTTGCCCTTTGCGACTTGATGCGGAACGCAAGGGCTATGACCATTTCAAGGCTGTACGCATCAAGCCAGTGCCCCTCCGCTATCTTGATGTTCCTCTCTGCCGTGCAGGGATGCAGCAGCCCAGACTTGTATATTTCCTTGACCTGCGTGCGGATAGTATGCCCGAACACGCCAAACAGGTCGGCAATCTCATACTCGCCCATCCATATTTCCCTTTTGGGTACGGTGATGTTCCCGTGTTCGTCCATCGTGATTATCCGACGGGCATTGCCGTTTATGTCTTCTCCTTTCATTGTCATGCCATTTTGATTTTGCCGAATGATGCGTTGAGCTTGCTGCCGAGCATGGAGAGGTCGGTGTTGAGTTTCTCGGTGGTTATTTTCGCATAGAGTTGCGTGGTTACGATGTTCGTGTGTCCGAGTACGCGGCTCACGCTCTCGATGGGCATGCCCTTGCTGAGTGCCAATGTCGCAAAGCCGTGCCTTGCGCAGTGGAAGGAAATGTCCTTTGTGATGCCGCACTCGCTCATGACCTTCTTGAGCCTCTTGCAGACCGTCCAGTAGTTGATGTCCCCGAATATAGAGTTGTCCTTCTGGAACGGTCTGTATCTGTCAATGATTTGCAGGGGGACATCAAGCAGTTTCACTTGGAACGGAATATGCGTCTTGTGTCTTTTCGCAACTATCCACTTCTCGCCGTTCACCTCCACTATCTCATCGGTGGTGAGTTCCTTCAAGTCCACGAACGAAAGGGCGGTGAAGGAGGCGAAGACGAACAAGTCACGCACGAAGGCGGAGTGGCTGTCGGCAAACTCGTGCGACATCAGCGTCTTCAGCTCGTCCTCCGTAAGGAACTCACGCTCCTTCGTGTTCGGACTGACATGGAACTGAGCAAACGGATTTCTGGGTATCTTGCCGTTGAAGTGCGCACGCATCACCACGCCCTTGAGCCACATGCAGTTCAGCCAGATAGTGGCGTTCCTGTTTCCTTTCACCGTGCTGAGGTACACGGCGAAGTCCCTGATGAAGTCGGGGGTGAGTTCGAGCATCGACATATCGCTGCGGTTGTACTTGTAGCGGATAAACTTTTCCGTGTTGTTCCTTGCCCTGAGCATCACCTTGTATGTTCCCATGCTCCTGTCCTTGCCTACACGCTTGAGTAGGGAGGCGCAGTCCCTGTCAAAGGATTTGAGCAGGGTGTCGTACTCGCTGCCCAGCCCCTGATAGGCATTGCGCACCATCTCTGCCGTGACGAACGCCTCACGGTCGGAAAGCCGTTGGTAGTGCTTGATGATTTGCGCCTTGATGTTGTCGAGCGAGAGATTGGTGGCGATGGCTTCCTTGCTCTTGCCTTTAGCCCTGTTGCCCTTCACGTCCCAAAGTTCCTTCGGAATGGTGCGCTTGCAGCTGAACTGTGCCACCGTGCCGTTGATTGTAACACGTCCCATGATGGGGACGATACCGTTTTTCTCCTTGCTGCCGTTCACATAGAACAGCACCTTGAATGTGCTTCTTGCCATTGCCTTTTCTTTTTGGTTGCAAAATTAAACATGAAAGAGCCTAACTCTGCTATGCAAAATATGGAGCAATGAAGCAACAGCAACGGATGCACGAAAAATCGCAGTTTTTCTCCTTTTGGGTGGAGGCGGTTACCCTGCTTTCGGGTAACGATTTGAAAACCTTTCTGTCGCAATAATCCGCATATTACTGCCTCGTTGCAGTTGACGGATTTTCTGCGGCTTGCGCCGTATATCCTTAATAATCAAGCCCAATTGCGTTAAACTGCTGATTTTATGCAAATATTACAGCGATTTTCAGTAACTTTGTCTTTGGTAATCATCGCTTGGTTGTTTTGTAAGTTGTTGATTTTCAAATATAAAGTTACAAAAACAACGAGATTACCAACTTTTATAAGAACTTTCTTAACCCGAACTCACGTAAAAAGATGTGAATTTCATCATGGCATGCAGGGGAAGAAAAATATCTCTGTGGTGAGGTTGAGTCATTCAATCCACACCACAGAGACACTGCTTTACTTCTCTATTTTCGGGGGCGAAGCTATGAACGGGGATTCGGCGTATCGACTTTATCGACACCGTCGCCGGCGCTTAACGGATTCCAACCTTGTGCCCGCAACTCAAACTCGTTGCCATCGCGCGTCACAAGCAGGTGTCCGAACTCGGGCTTCGTGATGTGTCCAATCAGTCGGACACCCTCCATTGCCTCAATCTTGGCATGGTCTCCGATGGGCACAGTAAAGAGCAGCTCGTAGTCTTCACCGCCGTTCATGGCGCAGGTTGTGACATTCATGTTGAATTCTTCTGCCATCACAGCCGTCTGATAATCGATGGGCAACGATTTCTCATATACCCTACAACCGCAGTTGCTTTGGCTACAGATGTGCAACAGTTCGCTGCTCAGCCCGTCGGAAATATCCATCATCGCCGTGGGACGAATGTTTGCTTCGCGCAGCTGGGCAATGATGTCGCCCCGTGCTTCCGGATTCAGCTGTCGTTCAAGCAGATATTCCTTACCTGCAAAGTCGGGACGGAAGTCTTTCAAGCTATCCAACGCCTGTCGGTTGCCCTTTTTCTGAGCCTCTTCCACTTGCTGATAATACACTGCTTTCTCGCGTTCGAGGAGTTGCAGCCCCATGTACGATGCCCCCAAATCACCCGTTACGCAAATCAAATCGGTGTCTTTGGCACCGTTGCGATAAACAATATCGCCCGCCGCAGCTTCGCCGATGCAGGTAATACTGATAGCCAACCCCGTGTAAGACGACGTCGTATCTCCGCCCACAATGTCCACCTTCCACTTTGCGCAAGCCGCTTTCAATCCGTCGTAGAAAGCCTCCGTGTCTTCTATCGTGAAGCGTTTACTCAACGCTATGCTGACGATGAGCTGTCGCGGTGTGCCGTTCATGGCGAAGATGTCGCTCATGTTTACCATCGCCGACTTATAACCGAGCTGTCGCATATCGATATACGTGAGGTCGAAGTGCACGCCTTCCATCAGCATATCCGTGGTTACGAGCACCTCTTTGTCGGGATAATGCAGTACGGCGCAATCGTCTCCCACGCCGTAACGCGTGGAGGGATTCTGCGGTTTGATGTCTTCTGTAAGACGGCGGATAAGGCCGAACTCGCCCAATGTTGCTATTTCTGTCATGTAGTGCCAGCCTGTGATGATTGCTTCAGTTTCTCTTTATCATCTCGCGCATGATTTCTGTCATCAGCGGCTGTGCCTTATTAGCTGCCACTTGCACCTCTTCATGGCTCACCTCCACAGGCTGTCCTTCCAGTCCGAGGTCTGTAATGATGCTCACACCAAACACTTTGATGCCGCAATGTCTGGCCACGATAACCTCGGGAACTGTGCTCATGCCCACAGCATCGCCGCCCAATCGATGGTACATGGCATACTCTGCGGGGGTTTCAAACGTGGGACCTTGCACGCCCACGTACACACCGTGCATCACGCGGATGCCTTTTTCACGGGCGATGGCATCGGCCTGTGCTATCAATTGCTTGTCGTAAGGTTCGTGCATATCGGGGAATCGGGGTCCGGTGGGGAAGTTCTTGCCCCGCAATGGATGCTCGGGGAAGAAGTTGATGTGGTCGGTGATAATCATCAGGTCTCCTATTTTAAACTCCGGATTCATGCCTCCTGAAGCGTTGGAAACAAAGAGCGTCTTGATACCCAATTCATACATCACGCGTTCGGGAAAGGTTACTTCTTTCATGTCGTAACCTTCGTAATAATGAAAACGTCCCTCCATGGCCATGATATCTTTGCCGCCGAGCTTACCGAAAATCAATTTGCCGGCATGACCTTCCACCGTAGAAACGGGGAAATGAGGAATCTCGCTGTATGGAAACTCGTAAGTATCAGTGATTTCTGAAGCTAATTGTCCCAGTCCCGTTCCTAAAATGATAGCTGTGGTGGGGGCTGTGGTCATCCGTTCTTTCAGCCAGGATGCTGTTTCTTGAATTTTTTCGTACATAGCTTATTATTTTATGATTGAATTTCTTTTCCTGTTCCAACATGAATTTGATTTCCACCGGCAACACGAACAAAGCTCCTTTTGCCTCTTCGCTCCATCCATCGAGGCCGGAAAGTCTTGTGGCATCTTTCTCGGTTGTGATGATTATTTTAGGCGACGGCATAGCGGCAAACCGCTCATTGATGCGCTCCACATCGCGTTTCGTAAAGCGATGGTGATCGCGAAAAGCCATCTGCACAATATCTCCGCAATGAGGTTCCAAGTCTATTGTTAATTGTTTGGGCGATGCAATGCCCGTGAGCAGGAGAACATGTATCTTCTTTCCAAGGTCTTCCAATGCTTTCTCTTCGCTACCGAAAAGGGTCTTCATCCGTCCATAGGTCAGCGTAGTGAAATACAAGTCTTGGTAGGCATAGAGTTCGAGGGTCTTCATTAGCACGCGAAACTCCATCGGCTTAAGGCTTGCCGGACATTTCGTAACGATAACGATGTCGGCTCTCAGCTTTCCTTCTTTCGGTTCCCGCAGTTGGCCTGCAGGCAGAAGACGATCATAGATGATAAGTCTGTGATAGTCTACCAGCAGAATGTTGAGCCCCGGTTTCACATACCGATGCTGAAAAGCGTCGTCGAGCAAGACGACATCGGTATCTTTCGTCGCCTCATCCGTTATCAGATGTTCGATGCCTGCGCAGCGGTTACGGTCTACTGCCACGTAAACGTTCTCGAACTTCTTGTGCATCTGGTACGGTTCATCTCCAATATCCTGCATGCGGATGTCGGCATCGGCCAGCACATAGCCGCGGCTTTTCCGTTTGTAACCTCTGCTCAATACGGCCACTTGCGCCTCTTCTTTCAGCAATTTCACGAGATATTCTACGTGCGGTGTTTTGCCTGTACCGCCTACGGTAATGTTTCCCACTGCGATAACGGGCACGTCGAACGACCGGCTCTTCAACACTCCCCACTCAAAAAGTTGATTGCGAAAGCGCACTCCCAGCCCGTACAACCAACTGATAGGCCGTAACCACTCGTTTATTTTGATGAAATCGCCTTCCATGCCGTTTACCTTTTGCTGATTTTGTGATGCCGCTCCGTTTATCTGATGCTGAATGAGAAAGGCAACGCCGCTTGTATCGGGTCGCTCTCATTCAGTTTTTTCATGTTGGCAAAGGGTTGGTAGTATTCGCCGAGAGCAGCCCGCAGCTGGTCGTCGAGATAACTTCTGCGCCCCACAGATGCGAACAATTGGTCTATGAAATCTGCCTCTTCGGGATAATTCTCCGTATAATATTCGTCGAGCTTGGCCAACTTTGCCGCCTTGGCAATGGCTTCGTCGAGGCCTCCGAGCTGGTCTACGAGTCCTATCCGCAAAGCATCGCGCCCCGTCCATACATGACCTTGTGCCATGTTCTCTATGGCTTCTACACTTCGTTTGCGACCATCGGCCACACGTTTGCGGAAGAGCGTATAACCACGGTTGACGTATGCCTGCAAAAGTGCTGTCTCCTCGGCATTAAATGGGTGAGCTGTTCTTATGAAAGAGAAGGCACTGTTGCGGTTGGTTTTCACCTCATCGAACCTTACACCCAACTTTTCCGTCAGCAGGCCGCTCATATCGGGAAATGCACCAAAGATGCCGATACTACCTGTAAGCGTAGTTGGCTGGGCTACAATCCAATCGGCTCCGCAACTCATATAATAACCTCCGGAAGCCGCATAGCCGCCCATCGACACTACCACAGGCTTCTTTTTCTTCAGCTCTGTTATCTGGTGCCACAACTGTTCGGAAGCGTAGGAACTGCCGCCGTGTGAGTTGACGCGGATAACCACTGCTTTCACATCATCGTCCTCCATGAGTTCTTTCAGGTCTTTGCATACGTCTTGCGCCACAATCTCCTGTCCGCCGGAGAACGTCCCAGAGAGAGAAGTCTGCACGATGCCGCCTTCGGCATAGTAAACGGCAATCTGTTCTCCCTCGCTGCTTCCCTCTTTTACGTTTGCCATGTCGGCAATGCTCAGCTGGTTGATGTCCTTATCCGGTTCGATACCCAAGCGTTTACACACCTCTGGCTTGATTTGGTCGGCATAGAGCAGCCCATCTATCATCCGGTATTTCAGCAATTCTTTTGCATCCGTCAAGAGCATAAAGCGGTCGGCATAGGCATTGAGCGAGTCTACACTTATCTTTCGGCTTTCGGAAACAGCCTGACAGATGTCTTTCCATGTGCCATTGAGAAATGCCGACACCTGTTCGCGGTTGGCATCGCTCATCTTTTCTTCCGTATATTGCTCGGTAAAACTCTTGTAACGCCCCACTTTCACCACTTGATACTTCACGCCGAACTTCGCGTAAAGGTCTTTATAGAATACGGGGCGGGCAGCTAATCCGTGCCAATCGAGCGTTCCTTGCGGGTTGATGTATATCTTATCGGCTACTGAAGCCAGATAGTATGCTCCTTGAGAATAATCATCCGCGTATGCAATGACCCATTTCCCGCTCTTCTTGAAGTCGAGAAACGCATTGCGAATTTCCTGCAACGTGGCGTAATCGGCTTGTAAAAGGCCTGCTTCTATGTAAATGCCTTTGATGTCATCATTGTTTTTGGCTTTCTTTACAGCAGAAAGGATGTCGGATAATCCGAGCTGGGCGATGTTCTCTCCCGTCAGTTTTCCGAGTATGTTGGGTTGGGTTTTGTCTTGTATGACACCAGCCATGTTCATGACCAGCACGGAGTTTTCACTCACGTTTTTTGTCTGAGATTCCGATGCGAGCATGCCCACGATGCTCATCAACCCTATGAAAATGCTCACAACGCCTAAGAGCAAACCGCCTACAACGGTAGCCAATACATATTTAAAAAAGTCTTTCATCGATGCGGTTATTATATATATGTGTAATGAATATGCAAATATAAGAAAATATATTCATACCGGCACGTCTTTCGTCTGTTTTTTACGAGCTTTTAGAATTTCGTTCGAACAAGCAAAAAGTGCACTATACAGCATACGAATGCCATGCTTCGCACAGACTCTCGCTCCCCGAACAGGGCAACGCAGGTATGCGCTTGTCTCGGAGAACGTAAGTGTCTGAAAAACAAGAGGATGGGTGAGAGATAGAGAAAGCTATGCTTTGATGTTGTAAAAGCATAGCTTTCATCGCGTTGGAGCATAGCTCTGAGCATGCTAAAGCATAGCTTTCAAAACACAGGAGCAGGATGCCGGCATGCAGCCATGATTTTTCCTCTTTTCTGACAGCTCACCGACACAACATAAAAAAGGCAACGAAAAAACTTTGAAAACATTTTGTTATCTCAATTATATTTCACACCTTTGCATCTGTTAATCTACACAGAACAAGAAAATCTATTAAGACTAAATTATTCTACTATGGCTGAACAATTAGAGGTCAAAGAATTATCACAAGTCGTTGTGCGCTTTTCCGGCGACTCCGGCGACGGTATCCAGCTTGCTGGAAACATCTTTTCAACAGTCTCTGCCACTGTTGGTAACGGTATCTCAACATTCCCCGACTATCCCGCAGACATTCGCGCTCCGCAAGGTTCACTGAATGGCGTATCGGGATTTCAGGTACATATCGGCGAGGGACGCGTCTATACGCCCGGCGATAAGTGCGATGTGCTGGTGGCCATGAATGCCGCCGCGCTGAAAACACAGTACCAGTATGCCAAACCATCGGCAACGATTATCATCGATACCGATAGTTTCAAAGCCGGAGACCTAAGGAAAGCACAGTTTGCCACTGAAGACTATCTGGCTGAAATGGGCATTGACGAAGACCGAGTGGTGGCCTGTCCCATCACGCAAATGGTGAAAGACTGTCTTGCCGACACAGGTATGGACACCAAATCCATGCTGAAGAGCCGAAACATGTTTGCTCTCGGACTTGTCTGCTGGCTATTCAACCGCGACTTAGAGCTGGTGGAGAACTTCTTGAAAGAGAAGTTCGGAAAGAAACCGGGCGTAGCCGAGAACAATATCAAAGTGGTACATGCCGGCTACGACTATGGCCACAACGTGCATGCCTCTGTGCCTTCTACCTATAGAATAGAATCGAAGACCAAAGAAAAAGGCCGCTATATGGACATCACCGGCAACAAGGCTACGGCTTACGGCTTGATGGCTGCTGCCGAAAAGGCAGGCCTGAAACTCTTCTTAGGCTCCTATCCCATCACACCGGCAACCGACATCCTGCACGAACTCTCAAAACATAAGAGCATGGGTGTGATTACCGTACAGTGCGAAGACGAGATTGCAGGTTGCGCCAGCTCCGTCGGAGCAGCTTTTGCAGGAGCTTTGGCCGCCACATCTACCTCTGGTCCGGGCGTATGTCTGAAGTCTGAAGCCATCAACCTCGCTGTCATCGACGAGTTGCCGCTCGTAGTCATCAACGTACAGCGTGGCGGTCCGTCTACCGGTCTGCCTACAAAAAGCGAACAAACCGACCTTTTGCAAGCCCTTTACGGCCGCAACGGAGAGTCGCCCATGCCTGTCATCGCCGCAACAAGTCCTACCGATTGCTTCGATGCCGCTTACATGGCAGCCAAGATAGCTTTGGAACATCTCACACCGGTCATACTTCTTACCGACGCATTCATCGCTAACGGTTCGTCGGCATGGAAGCTCCCTAACATAGCAAACCTGGCAGAGATTCATCCACACTATGCTACTCCGGAGATGAAAGGCAACTATTCGCCCTACAAACGCGACCCGAAAACCAACGCCCGCTATTGGGCTATCCCCGGAACAGAGGGCTATCAACACATCCTCGGCGGTCTCGAAAAAGACAGCAATACGGGTAGTATCTCCACAGAACCCGAGAACCACAACCTGATGGTACACCTGCGCGCCGACAAAGTGGCACGCATCGAAGTACCAAACGTGGAAGTACAAGGCGATAAAGACGACGCCGAACTGCTTCTTATCGGCTTCGGAAGCACCTACGGGCACCTCTATTCAGCCATGGAAACCTTGCGTGCACAAGGAAAGAAAGTGGCTCTGGCACAGTTCAAATACATCAATCCGCTCCCCAAAAACACCGCCGAAGTGCTGAAAAAGTATCCCAAAGCCGTGGTGGCAGAGCAGAACCTCGGACAGTTTGCTGCCTATCTGCGTGCCAAAGTAGACGGATTCGTACCTTTCCAATACAACGAAGTAAAGGGACAACCTTTCGTGGTGGAAGAACTTGTAGCAGCTTTTGAAAAATTATTAAGCAAATAACAAAGTGAAAACGTCGGACGGGTAAAGAGCATTCTCTTTCCCTCCGACCCACGAACAGATAAAAAATACACATCATGGAATATACAGCAACAGATTATAAGAAAGGACAACCGCGCTGGTGTCCTGGTTGTGGAGACCATTTCTACTTGGCTTCCATGCACAAGGCGATGGCCGAAATAGGCATCCCCCCTTATCAAACGGCCGTTATCTCGGGCATCGGATGTTCCAGCCGACTGCCCTACTACGTGAACACCTATGCCATGCAGACCATCCACGGACGAGCTGCAGCCATCGCAACAGGTGCCAAAGTGGTGAATCCCGACCTGAATATATGGCAGGTTAGCGGTGATGGCGACGGTTTGGCTATCGGCGGTAACCACTTCATTCATGCCATGCGCCGTAATATCGACATCAATATCATCCTGCTCAACAACCGCATCTACGGTCTGACCAAAGGGCAATACTCGCCCACTTCACCGCGTGGCTTCGTTTCCAAGTCCAGCCCCTACGGTACGGTGGAAGACCCGTTCCGCCCCGCAGAGCTGTGTTTTGGTGCACGAGGACATTTCTTCGCGCGTGCCGTAGCCAGCGACAATGCCGAAATTATAGCAATTCTGAAAGCTGCACAGAAGCACAAAGGAGCTTCTGTTTGCGAGATATTGCAGAACTGTGTCATCTTCAACGATGGCGTTTACGACCCCGTTTACAACAAGGAAGGCCGTAAGAAAAACTCCATCTACCTGCGTCAGGGAGAGCCGATGCTCTTCGGCGAGAACAACGAATACGGCATTGCGCAGGAAGGTTTCGGGCTGAAGGTTATCAAAATTGGTGAAAACGGCGCAACGATAGACGACGTGCTCATCCACGATGCACATGCCGAAGACCACACGCTGCAAATGAAGCTCGCACTCATGGACAACGAACATGGCTTCCCCATTGCACTCGGTGTGATTAGAGACGTGGACGCACCCACCTACGATCAGGCTGTGAATGCCCAGATAGAAGAGGTGAAAGGCAAGAAGAAGTATCATAACTTCATGGAATTGCTGGAAACCAACGACATTTGGGAGGTGAAATAAACGGTTGATTGCTGTCGGTGTGCAACGATGCAAACAGGGTATCGAAGCATTACAGACAGATGACAAACGACCAAAAACAAATCCCTTTCCCGACGATAACTCGGGAAAGGGATTGCTCTTTTTAAGAAGGAAGCATCAGGGAGTTGTCCTCCCGCGTTGTTTCATTCGCCTTAGAATGTTGTGACCTTAATGGGGTCGTATTCCGAACCGCTCATCACAAACTTGTAACCGATGGTCAGTGAGAAGTTGCTATTGTATATTTTCTCTACCGGTTGCAAAGAACTGCCCATGAAGAATTTGTCAAACACTTTCAGCAGTCCGGCATTATAACGGGCTTCCACCACAAAGTTCCGGTATTCATAGGATACACCGATAGGGATAGCAATGTCGATTCTGTTGCAACGGTCTGTAATTCCGACCTTCTCTGTCCTGCCATCTTTCTTGCCACAAACTTTGGCATTGAGGAGATAACTCAACTGCAAGCCGGCCTTTACGGCAAGTCCCTTTGCTGCGTAATAGTTCACAAGAACGGGCACTTGCAGGTAGTTCATGCGAATGAAAGAGTTGCTATAGTCAGCAACATCTGCATTTACACACTGTGAATTGAAGAGAATAGCCCCCGAAGTACTCCACTTTTCATAGGCTTGATACTCGAAATCAATACCTCCAATGAATCCTATCCGAGGCGTATAGCCCTTGGCATCGCTGCCCCTAAAGTCGGAGTAACTCAATCCGAAACGCGGTTGCCACGTGTAATCGCCCTCTTCGGCCTGTGCGAAAACACCCATAAATGACAGCAACAGAGCTGCCGCAAGTAATATTCTTTTCATGATTAAATAGTTTGTTTTACGCTGCAAATATAGGAGAAAAAACCATACCAAGCAAGCAAAGACTTTGTTTTCACAGCATGGAAACGTCGTGTGCTATGGTTGCAACACATCTTTTACTCTAAAAATAAATGATTTCAGGACTGCAAAGTCCCTTATGTCTGGGCGAAAACGTTGCGATAAACCTGCTATCTATGCCCTAACATAATCTACGAAAGCATAGGCATGCGGATGTTTTTCATCGGCGGGATGAGTTTCGCGTTGCACCTCCCGCCATTCATGATAGGCAGGGAAGAAAGCATCGGCAGCAGCAGGTGTGTCGGCAATCTCTGTGAGATAGAGACGCTCGGCCTTGGAGATAGCCTGCCGATAAACGTGCGCCCCACCTATTATATATACATCCTCGTCGGGTGAGCAGTGCGACAGCGCCTCCTCAAGCGAGGTATAGGTGTCACATCCCTCAAAGTTTCGGACGGTTGTACTCAGCACGATGTTGCGCCGATGAGGCAGTGCGCCGTTGGGTAGAGATTCGAACGTGCGCCGTCCCATGATGATGGTATGCCCCGTCGTGAGGGCTTTGAAGCGTTTCAGGTCGTTGGGCAACCAGTAGAGCAGTTTGTTTTGATAGCCGATAGCACGGTTTTCTGCCACAGCGGCAATGATGTTGATATGCATGAGAAATAAGGATGAGAGGTTGAGAAGATGACGTTTATACCGACACATCGGCCTTGATGTGGTCGTAAGGGTCGTAGTTTGAGAGTTGGAAATCTTCGTAACGGAAAGAGAAGAGGTCGGCGATGTCGGGATTGAGCTTCATCGTCGGCAGGGGGCGAGGCGTGCGAGTGAGTTGCAGACGAGCCTGCTCCGTGTGGTTCAGATACAGGTGAGTGTCGCCTGTAGTATAGACGAAATCGCCGGCACGCAATCCCGTTACCTGTGCCATCATTAGCAGCAAGAGCGCGTAAGAGGCGATATTAAACGGCACACCCAAGAACGTATCGGCCGACCGCTGATAGAGTTGCAGGCTTAGTCTGCCCTCCGCCACATAGAACTGAAACAGGCAGTGACACGGCGGCAGGGCCATACTGTCTACCTCTGCGGGGTTCCATGCACTGACAATCATGCGACGGGAGTCGGGGTTTTGTCGCAGTTGGTTCAGCACGCCCTGTATCTGGTCTATGGTTTCGCCCTTGGGGCCAGCCCACGAACGCCACTGATGGCCGTAGACGGGGCCTAAGTCTCCATTTGCATCAGCCCATTCGTCCCATATACTCACTCCGTGTTCCTGCAAGTAGCGCACGTTGGTGTCTCCCTTGAGAAACCACAACAGTTCGTAGATGATAGACTTGAGGTGTAGCCTCTTGGTGGTAAGCAGCGGGAAGCCGTCTTCCATACGGAAGCGCATTTGATGGCCGAACACGCTGAGCGTACCTGTGCCGGTACGGTCGCCTTTCTTTGTACCTTCCGTCAGCAGGAGGTGGAGCAAGTCGAGATACTGTTTCATATCGTGATAATCGGGTGATAATGTTGCGGTATATGCGAGCTTTTCACTCGCCATTCTTGTGGGTAGAGGTTATTGGTTCGGTTGCCGAGGTGTTTTGCCCAACCGATAGGAATACCGTTGAAAGTGAGCAAAACGAAACCCCGCGGCGTGTCGGTCGAAAGGGTCACGGTCTCCCTGCGCAAATAACTCATCGCCTGCCCGTAGGTGAGCGACACGCGGGGGAATGCCGACTGAGAGAGCGACACAGAGAGTGCCAGCGACGGAGCGGGGATGAGGTCTTTCCCTTTCTGCGTGCCGAGTGTGATACCGGCGTGGATGATACGTAGTGAAGACTCCGCTGCATGATATGTTTCTGCCCACGCGCGGGGTACGGCCACGAGTTTGTCGTCTTTCCGATGCATCACGAACGCCTCCCCGTCCTTCAACCATGAAAGGGCGATGGCATCGCGGGCGGAATTCCCACGGCTGACAGTCTTCCCTTTCATGGAACTGCGATGGGTGGGCAATTCGCCCTCATCGGGTTTGCGCAGTACGGCCACAAAAAGTCCCTCACCACGGGTCTTGCCCGGTAGGAAACGATAGACGGGTGCCGCATAGCCGGACAGCAAGGAGCCGGTAATACCCCATTCGGGCTCCACGTCTACGGGCAGCACTTCGGCTCCCAATTCTCTCACTATCCAAGCCACGTTCTCCTCGTTCTCCATGGTGTTGAAGGTGCAAGTGGAATAGATAAACAGACCGCCACCACGCAAGCAATGCCATGTCTCGGACACGATGTCGCGCTGTCGGCGACTGCATGCCGTCACGTTCTGCACGCTCCATTCTGCCATGGTGCTTTCGTCTTTGCGAAACATGCCTTCGCCGGAGCAAGGTACGTCGGCGAGAATCACGTCGAACAGCAATCCCGACCGATGATAATCAACCGGCGAGTTGCAGGAAACGACAACATCAGGATGCCCGTACTTCATCAGATTCTCTGTCAATACGGCTGCACGCGAACGAACAGGCTCGTTGCAAAACAGCAGACTTCCCGCCGGCAATGCCGCCCTTGCCACAGTGGATTTTCCTCCCGGTGCAGCACAAAGGTCAAGCATGGTCACCGGCGAGGTGACGTATTGCCGAAGAATGCGATGAAGAAACATCGACGATGCCTCCTGCACGTAGTAACAGCCGGCATGCAAGAGCGGATCGAATGTGAACGGAGGACGCGTCCGCAGGTAAACACCCTCGCTGCACCATGGCACACGTGCATCGAAATCGGGCAATCCGACCGCATCGGTCGACACCTTAAAAGGGTTCAGCCGCAGGCTCACCGGCGGTTCTTCCTCCATCGCGTGCAGGAAAAGTGTATCATTTCCACCGCCCAACAGACGGCGCACATAGCTTTCAAAATCGGCAGGAAAAGTCATCATACCTCATTGTAACGGCTACAAAATTAAAAAAAAAACACGCTGATGCAACTTATTACCTGCTTACTACGTCTAATAAACAGAAAAAACAAACACAAACAAATGATTATGAAAAAGTATCTGTTTACATTGTTGGCACTCTTTGCCCTCACTACCACGGCTGTACAAGCCACTCCGAAACACCGCCACGACCCTGCCAAGGTGGGCACCGTAGGCAAAAAGGGAGCCGACCCTTCCACTATCAATGCCTATTCCGACACCACTTCGCGCGGTGCAAACGCCTCGGAAGACGATGACAGCGACGATTACGCCTCTAACTACAACCCACCCGACTTCGACGACGATTCCACCCCGTCATGGTCAAGTATGTGGAAAGAAAAGATGGCGTCGGATAAATACAATCCTTTCGCTGCCCCCCTCTTCATCATCTTCCTCATCCTTGCCTCCCTTGCCCCGTTCATCCTGATAGGTTTCATTGCATATTGGATGATAAAAGGTCGTAACCAGAAATACAAACTTGCAGAGAAAGCCATAGAATCGGGACAAACCTTACCGCAAGAATTTCTGCACACAGACCGTCAAACAGACGAATATCTATGGAAACGAGGCATCAAAAACGGAGCACTCGGAGTAGGTCTCGCCATCATGTTCCTGTGCTTAGGAGCCGAAGAACTTGCCGGTATCGGCGGATTGATATTCTTCTACGGCGTAGGTCAGGCACTCATCGCCCGCACCTCGGCACGCAAATGGAACCGGCACGACGACACTTCCACGCCCGATAACCTCTAACACGACGTGCTGTGAATCGTATGAATGATATTTCCCTCGTCACGAAGGCGGCTGTATTCCACGACAAGAAAGCGTTCGACGCCCTTGTACGGAAATACCAGTCGTCCGTGAGGCGGTTCTTCCTGAACCACACGCTGGGCGATATTCAACTGTCCGATGACCTTGCACAAGACACCTTTGTGAAAGCCTACATGCACATCACCTCGTTTCGCGGTATGGCCGGCTTCTCCACATGGCTCATGAAGATTGCCTATAATGTGTTCTACGATTACACCCGCCAACACCGACTCACAACCGACCTCGATGCCACTGCCGCCGCCTTGCAGCTCACCCACCGATCCGACGATGGTCTGAAAATAGACCTCTACCGCGCACTCGCACTGCTGAGAGACGAAGAGCGCACCTGCATCACACTGCAACTGATGGACGGACTTTCCATCGACCGCATCACACAAATCACCGATATGCCCGCCGGCACAGTGAAATCTCATCTCGCACGAGGTAAGCAACGACTGGCCGACTATCTAAAAAAGAATGGATATGACAGATAATCACGAACAACTCATACAAGACTTCTTCGCCGAGCACATGCCCGAGATAGAAGACAACGGTTTTACCGAACGTGTGATGCGGCGCCTCCCCGTGCCGGCACGACGGATAAACCGTATATGGACGGCCATATGTGCCGCAGCCGGTGTAGCGGCATTCGTATTACTGCAAGGGTGGAACGACTGCTCCAATATTTGGGCAGACATCGTGGGCTATGCCGCCACTTGTGCCCATTCCATCGACATTGTACACATGCAACCGCTTACTTTCGCAGGCGGGCTTGTGGTGCTTACGCTCGTTGCGGGCTACAATGCCGTTACTTCCGAGCCATAATTCCTCGTTTATATTTTCCACTTGCTATCCGTATCCGATGGGTACGGATGGCTTTTGCGTTTACCCCCCCCTGATGCAAACATAGGGTAAGCAAGCATCCTAAGGTCGTAAATTGACGATTGATAAGTCGGCATCCGTGCCCCATACAGGTTGGCGTTTTGTACCGGGAAAGGTCGGCAACCGTTCTCTGCGCAAGTCGTATCGGTTGTGAGATTCTGTCGCACCTACAGTGCTCCATTTAGGGAAACGTCCTATACCCTGCGCTACGTGCAGGGCTGACCTATTACGCGCTTATAGCACTGACATTGCGTCTCGTACTGTTATAACAGCAGCTCGGGATAGAAGAATCTTATCTATTACTGTCCCCTATAAACCTTTTCCGTATATAAGAGTTAGGCGCTGAAATTCAAACGAGGTTTTTTCTGCCATCTTCCATGGACGATGGCAGTTTTTGAGTCATTTTCTGCCATCCGCCGTGGACGATGGCAGTTTTTTGATTATTTTCTGCCATCCGCGCTGGCAGATGACAGTTTTTTGATAATTTTCTGCCATCTGCGCTGGCGGATGACAGTTTTTACTCATTGCCAATCGATTTTCATCTCGTGCATGGAAATTCGCAGAACGATGAACTCATCATCATGACTGAAAAAGCAAATGCGCCACCAAAAGAACTTGATTTATTTCATTAGGGAGGCTTGGTTTTCAAAAAAAATGCGGAATTACCTATATAAAGGCAATCCCGCAAGGATTTTTATGCGAATTAAGGGCTACCGGACAGCAATAATTCTTTTTCAATAGCCCCAAGGGACGATAGAATACAGGCGGGGGTGGAGCGACGAGTGTGATTGAGAATCCACCGGCACAAAACAGAACGTGAAGCGGTAAGACAACCTCTATGCCTTGGTCGTCGAATCAAGCGAAGCCCCCGAGAGGATGGCGGAAAGCTGGCAGGACAATATTATTGGATGGCCACATTGTCTAACTGTGGTTTTAGAAGCCGTCGAAGCGAACCCTCACGGCTGGTAACCTTGCCCCGCCATACATAGTTTTTCCCACCGGTAGTGATTTCTATACCCACCGCTTTCGGTCGGTTATAGATGGTATAGACGGCATCTTCATTCCTAAAAGTTAAAAGCCCCTTGTGGGGGAAGTATGTAAAAGCAGGTGGCTCGTTTTCTATTCCCACAGGGAATGAGAATTCTATTTGTCCGTCGGGTTGCAGCAACACATAGTACAAACTCCCGTCGTACATACTGAAAAGCACCACTTCTTTGTCGCTTTTTCCGACACGAAACGACAGTATCTTCCTCAGACCCTCTGTGTCGAGGTTTAAGGTGCACAAGGTATCTACCTGCATTTGTTCCCCGTTCCAAACCTCTTCTATATAGGTTTCAAAAGGTGCGTTTCGTAAGTCTTCTGTCATGGCATTCACCAACTTAGGTTCGTTGTTTTCTACCACGAAAGTGGAAAACTTGTGCCAACCGTAACCGTCTTTTTCCATGGTAAAGAGGGTCTTCTCCTCATCGTTGATGCTGAACATGCCGCAGTATTCGTGTGCCAATCTCGTAAATTCGGGACTCTGTACGAATCCGCTTTCCGTTGCAAGGTAGATTTGATACGACGGACCGTGGTAACAGCTGTACTGCCCGTCCATAATGGCGAAGTCTTTCTTGCCGTCGAAGTTGAAGTCGTCGTAGAGTATTCCGCTGTATTCTCCGTAGGGTCGTTCTGCGATATTGGCCAGCAGTTTGCCATCGTGTAGTTCATAGGTCAGTTCTTCGGCCTCTTCGCAGATGAGCTCTTTGCCGGTTTCTTGCTCATAGATGGCAATCCATCCGGGGCTGAACACCTCTGAAGTGTCTGCAATATACACCTTTCCGTAGTATTCGTCCGAGAATCCGTCTACTGTGAATATGACTTGTGCCGAAGCCAATATGGGCACTTGCAATAGCAACATCAGGATAAATATTTTCAACTTCATGGATGTCATATCGATGTTTCTCATAGCAAGAATGCTTTATGGGGTACACAAATACGCGCTTCTTGCCTTATTTTGTGATGATTCCTTAGTATTTGATGCTCAAAAGTTCGAGATTGTATTTTTTCACGGTCGTAACGTGACGATTGATAAGTCGGCATCCGTGCCCTGTACAGATGGCGTTTGTGCGTGACACAGGTGGCGTTTGTATAGGGAAGGGCCGGCAACCTTTTTCGGCTCGAAATCCAAAGGAATGTCCGTCTGCGCCCCATGTTAAGAGGAGCAGACGGGCATTATAGCGGGCGATAATGGGCTATTTGTCCACCAAAGTGAAGTCGAGTTGTCGCTTCTCTTGGTTAGCCCGGGCTACCTGTATGCAGACGGCATCGCCCAGCTGATACTTGTGATGGCGGCGACGTCCTACGAGGCAGTAGTTGCGCTCGTCGAAGTCATAGTAGTCGTCGTCGAGGTCGCGTATGGGCACCATGCCTTCGCAGTGGTTTTCGTCTATCTCGCAGTAGATGCCGTAGCTGGTGATGCCGCTGATGTGTGCGGCATAGGTCTCGCCTAATTTGTCGGCCATAAACTCCACCATCTTGTACTTGATGGAGTCGCGTTCGGCGTTGGCGGCTATCTGTTCCATGTCGCTGGCGTGTTCGCACAGTTCTTCGTAATGCTCTTTATTCGCACTGCGTCCGCCCGCTTGGTAACGGGTAAGGAGACGATGCACGAGGGTATCGGGATAGCGACGGATAGGGCTGGTGAAATGGGTGTAGTAGGGGAACGCCAGCCCGTAGTGTCCGATGTTGTGAACACTGTATTTGGCTTTCATCATAGCGCGTAGGGCAACGGTCTCGATGAGTTTCTGTTCGTTGCGTCCTTGTACGTCGTCGAGCAACTTGTTGAGACTGCGCGAGACTTCGCCCTTGGTACCGGCGGTCTTGAGTTTATAGCCGAACTTCACGATAAACTGACGTAATGTTTCGAGTTTGGTAGGATCGGGTGCATCGTGTATGCGGTAGGGCAGTGTTTTGGGCTTACCTTTTTTTACCATGCCTACGCTCTCGGCCACGGTTTTGTTGGCAAGGAGCATAAACTCCTCGATGAGTTTGTTGGCATCTTTCGACATCTTGAAGTAGGCGCGCACGGGCTTTCCCGTCTTGTCAATGTCGAAGTGAAGTTCTTCGCGGTCGAACTTCACGGCACCGCCTTTGAAACGTTTGTTGCGCAGATGCTTTGCCAGACGGTCGAGGGTGATGAGTGCTTCGGCGTTTTCTCCGCGATAGCCACCCTTGGGAGCGGGCGGAGCAGGTTGTCCGGTGCCGTCTTTCACTCCGTTGTCTTCGAGAATCTGTTGCACCTCTTCATAGGCATAGCGGCGATTGCTGCGAATCACGGTGTGTGCCAATCGCCATGTTTTGATGTCGGCATTGTCGTCGAGATTGAAGATGACGCTATAGGCCAGCTTCTCTTCATCGGGGCGGAGCGAGCAAATGAAGTTACACAACCGTTCGGGCAGCATGGGGATGGTGCGGTCTACAAGGTAGACGGACGTGGCGCGTTTCTGCGCTTCACGGTCGATGATGGAGCCTTCGGCAACGTAGTGTGACACGTCGGCAATGTGTACGCCCACCTGCCAAAGTCCCTTGTCGAGGCGTTTAATGGAGAGCGCATCGTCGAAGTCTTTGGCATCGTGGGGGTCGATGGTGCACGTGAATGTATCGCGGAAGTCTTCGCGCTCGCGGAGGTCGGTCTCTGTAATCTCGCCTGAAATCTTTTCTGCCGCCTCTTCCACGGCTTTCGGATACTTATAGGGCAGGCCATACTGTGCCAAAATGGTGTTCATTTCCACGTCGTTGTCGCCCGAGGCTCCGAGCACGTCCACCACTTCGCCCACGAGGTTTTTCGATTCGCGGCCAGGCCATTGGGTAATCTTCACCACAGCCTTGTCGCCTGTGTGTCCGCCTTTGAGTCGTCGCTTGGGGATAATGATGTCGTGCGCATAAATGTTGCCCTCGGTCACGAGGCAGGCAAAGTCTTTTTCTACGCGCAACTTGCCCACGAATGTGTCGCGGGCATGGGAGAGCACCTCCACCACTTGCGCCTCTTTGATGTGGTTGGGACGGCGTGCCATCAGCGATGCGCGCACACGGTCGCCGTCGAGTGCGAACATGGAGTTGCGCTCTGCCACGAACACGGGTTTGTCGCTGCCGTCGGCTATGAAGGAGTTTTTGCCGTTGGACTTACGGCGAAAGACGCCTTCCTGCACCTGTGAAGCAGTGCTCAGTTTATAGGCGTTATCGGATACTTTCGCGAGCACATCGTCCCACGACAGCTCTTCCATGATGTCGATAGCCATCATCTTCAAAGGGTGGGTGTCGAGTTTGAGTTGTCGGAATATGTCTTTGAAACTCAATGTTCTATCGGGTTGTTCTTGGAAAAACGCCACGAGCCTGTCGGTCAGTTGTCGTTTGCTCATACGTTTTTTCCCTGCTTTTTTTCCTTTTGTCATGGTAGGTTTCTGTTTTTGTTTGCTGCAAAGTAAGGAAAAAAAACGGTGTTATGCAAGTATTGTTACTGATTTTTGGGAATGGGCTGGCGAGCAGAGCAAAGTTTGCTGGTGAGCAGAATGAATTTTGCTGGTGAGTAGAAAAAAGTCTGCTGGTGAGCAGAAATCGGTTCGCTCACTGACCTGCTTTCGGACGGTGGTGAAACGTGGGTCGTACTTACTTGGTAACGCGTTGGAAATAAATCAGTTCCATGGCCGGAACGCGTATAAGTCCGCGACGCAGAATGATAAGTCCGTCGCGTTCCATACTGCGAAGCGTGGCTGAGATGTGGCGACGGCTGTCGTTGAGTTCGGCGGCAAGTCGTTCCATCTTAATGGCGAGCCACTTCTCTCCGGCGGGACGGAGGCATCGCTCCTCTATAAACTGCACGATGAGTGCTCGGCGGTCGGTAGGGCGAGCATGCCAAGGATTACGCGCTACCCGTTGACATCGGGTGGAGAGCATATTGAGGAGATTGAGGCGAAAGATGAGATATTCGTCGGCCAAACGTACCACGTCGGCCTTGTCGAGACTAACGAGCATACAGTCTGTGCGGGTGAAGAAAGAGCGAGAGTAGTGCTGGTGAAGACCGAACAGGTGCTCTATTTGCAGCACTTCGGGGGCATTTACGGTCTCTGAAAGGCTGTAAGTGTGGTTGTCTGAATAATGGGTGGCAACGAGACTTCCTCGGATGAGAAAGTGGAGCCGCTGACAGGCGTCCCCGTCTTGTATCAAGGGCTTGTTCTTATTGTAGCGGGCAAAGAAGAAGGGTGTATGGGAGGCTACATGCTCGAGGTCGTCGCGACTCATGCCCTGAAACAGCGGCAGGGTGGCCAGACGTTGGGGGAAATGGTCGGGAAGCATGGGATAGAAAACGCGTGTTATTGCCTAATTTTATCGCGTAGTGAGGGTGAGAACCACACTGCATTACGCCCTTGGGCGTCGGTATAGATGAAATAGGCCATCAGCTCTGGGTGACGGTGGAGCACGCGGCGTGCCTTCTCAAGCCCCATCACCATGAACGAAGTGGCGTAGGCGTCGGCGGTGGCGCAGTCTGCAGCCAGCACGGTAGACGACAGAATGTTGTGCTGCACGGGATAGCCTGTGGCAGGGTCTATGGTATGAGCGTATTTTTTACCGCCTTTATAGTAGAAATTGCGGTAGTTGCCGCTGGTAGCCATGGCCTTGTCGGTGACGTTGAGTACGGTTTGTATCTCGCCCGTGATGTTGAGCGAATCGTCTGTAGGCTTCGTTACGCCTATCTTCCATGGCAGTCGCTTGGCATTGATTCCGCTGGTCACTACCTCGCCGCCTATCTCTATCATGAAGTTCCGCACACCCCGGGTACGCAGGAAATCGGCCACCACATCGCATCCGTAACCTTTCGCAATGGCATTGCAATCGAGCATGATGCGGGGATCGGCCTTCTGCACATAGTCGCCTGCGAGTTTCACTTTCTTGTATCCTGTGATGTGAAGCAAGCTATCTATGCGATGTCTGTCGGGCGTGATGCCGCTTTTGAATCCGAATCCCCACGCATTAACAAGCGGTGCTACGGTGATGTCAAAGGCACCATCGGTCTCGCGGGAGACGCTTTCGGCCAGTGTGAATACCCGACGGAACATATCGTCTACCCTTACTCGTTCGTTGCGATTGATGGACGAGATGACGGACTGTTTATTAAAGGTGGAGAGCGAGCGGTCTACCTTTCGCAGCTCGGCTTCAATCTCTGCTTTCATGTTTGTCTCATGCTGATAGGTGATGTTGTAGACGGTGCCGAACACGAATCCGCTGTCGTGTTGGTAGGGCATCGACTGTTGCTGCCTGATAATGAGAACAGTGCCTGCAATGAGCACGGCCAGCAGGGGTATCTGCCATAGGAGACGCTTGCTACGTTTGTTGTCTGTCATCGTGGGTATTGTATTTGGTAATGGTCTTAAAATTCAATCGTTACATGGAATGTCCCGCCGATACGGGCATTGGATGCCACGCCGTAGCCGGGCACGTACCATGCGTTGCCCAGCGCTCCTTCGTTGTGAAAGAGTCGGCGTCTGTAACGCAGGCTCCAGCCCATGCGCAATGCACCTGTAATCTTGGCATCAAGTCCGAAGGCAAATTCCAGCCAATGGTAGTAACACTTCACGTTGCTGGCTTTATACTCCGCCGTTCCTCCCCAATTCGGGTCTGTTATGCCCGGGCTGAACAAGTCGTATTTAAATGCCGAATAAGCATAGCGTGCCCCTCCGTAAAGCCGATAGATGTCGTGCTTGTTGCGCATCAGATTGAAATCCATGCCGGCACGCGCATACGGGGATTTCGCAGCATAATGGATGCGGGTGGATTCTTCGGTATGGTCGGCCTCGCCTATTCCGAGTTCAAGTACGGGGAAATACTTGTCTTTCAGGTTTACTCTCAGGGCTGCTTCATACTGTCCGTAGTCGCTCACTTGTCTTTGTATCATGCCTAACATGTCGACCGATACGGCAACCCCTCTGAACAGCGGTATGCTGTCTTTCGGAGCTGTGGGCAACTTCTCCCGTTGTGCAAATGCTTCGACGGGTATCATGAGCAACATGCTAATTGCCTGAATGCAGATATACTTTAAGATGTTCTTTGGAAGCATCGTAGGTTACATTTCTTCGATTGACGACAATGGAATCTATCTTGTGGCGTGTATGGGTAATGCCGATTATCTCGTGGAAGTATGCCGGATTGCAGTCGGGCGACACGAAATGGGCTTGATTGGTCTTTTTTATCCGCAGCGTATCCGTAACTTCTGTGCCCAGCGTGTCTTTGAAAAGGAAATACAAGGCATCTTCTTGCTGGGCATAGCTCATGGGCACGCGGATACTGTCTACCTTAATATCTTTATTGATAAGCACGGAGTCGACACCCGAAACCTTAGTAGTGGAAACAGTAAGCGTGTCTTTCAGCGAGGCTCTTACCCCTGAAGTGTTGTAGAAACCATAAACGGTGTGCACCATGTTGTTGAACGGACAGTCTATGGTGGAGCACGAAGCGCACAACAAAAGTACAGCCATGGTGCAGCTACCTATCACTTTTCGCATCGGATGGTCTCCTCTATTTGGTAATCGTTTCTCGTTGCAGCCGAACGGCTCACAAGGTCGCCTATGAAGCCGGTAAGGAACAATTGGGTACCGATTATCATCATCGTCAGTGAGAGATAGAAATAGGGCGAATCTGTGACAAGTCGCTGGGGAATGTTGTGATACAAAGCCCACAGCTTGTCGGCACCGATGATAAAGGCCGAGAACAGACCGATGAGAAACATCAAAGTGCCCAGAAGCCCGAATACGTGCATCGGTTTCCGTCCGAAACTGCTTAAGAACCAAAGGGTAATAAGGTCGAGATAGCCATTGAAAAAACGATTCATCCCGAACTTAGACGAACCGTATTTACGGGCTTGGTGGTGCACCACCTTTTCGCCAATCTTGCTAAACCCTGCTGTCTTAGCCAGATAGGGGATGTAGCGATGCATCTCTCCATATACCTCTATGTTCTTGACCACGTCTTTGCGATATGCTTTTAGGCCACAGTTGAAGTCGTGGAGGTTGTGTATACCGCTGATTCTCCGTGCCGTAGCATTGAAAAGTTTGGTAGGTAGGGTTTTCGATAACGGGTCGTAACGCTTTTGTTTGTAGCCCGATACGAGGTCATATTTCTCTTCCGTAATCATGCGATACAGCGCCGGAATCTCATCGGGTGAGTCTTGCAGGTCGGCATCCATGGTAATCACCACTTTCCCCTGTGCCTCTTTAAATCCGCAATACAGGGCAGGACTCTTGCCGTAATTGCGACGGAACTTGATACCTTTCACCGTTTCGCTCTTACGCCCTATCTCTTCTATCGCTTCCCATGAACGATCCGTAGACCCATCATTCACGAATATCACTTCATAAGAGAAGTTGTTTTCACGCATCACACGGTCTATCCATGTATATAGCTCCGGTATCGATTCTTCCTCGTTATAGAGAGGTATTACAACAGATATGTCTATCATCTCGGAATATTAATGTTTGTTGTTTGTGTTTGTATCCAACGGCCTGTCTGATTTCAGCAATAAGGCGATGGGTAAGCTCAGCATCGCCCCTATCAGAATGTTGAATGAAAGAAAGGAAATAGCAAAATCGATGGGACGCGTCTGCGACAGCAGATTCAGCTCTGTGTCCAACTGCGTCTGCGTCATACCGTAAGCCATCAGCACTTGTCTCATCTCCGGTTTGGTGAGCGAAGCCACGATTTGCCCCATAAAATAGCCTTGGTCTATGTATTGAAAGTAGACGAACTGTGCCATGGCTAAGATTAAAGCCGCATAGAAAAAGCAGTAAAGCGAATAAGAGAGTGCTCCAAAGAAGCCGATAGTGCCGTTTAGGCTGTTGTTCCGAAACCGTTTCAATCGCGATGCCACAAAGAAAGGACTCAGCAATGCCAGCACCGTAAACCCGCTTTGAACCATAGGATAGCTGATGCCACCTATCAAGCAGGAAAAGCTCACTACCCATATCAGCCCCAACCATCCCCCGTCGATGCGGGCACATGCCCTGACCAATTTGTATGTTTCTATTGATGCCATCACCCTTTATTGGTTATATCATGAATGCAAAATTACGTAATTTATCTCAGATAAGCCTATCTCCCTTCCATTTTCTCATGTTTTACCGACCTATTCGCGACAGACAACAGTCCAATTCCTCAAGCGTGTTGGCCACTTGGATGAGGCGTCGATAATCACCGCGAATCATGTGTTGCGTTTCCAAATAGTCGAGAAAAGTCACGAGAGGTGACCAAAATGCGGCTATGTTATAGAGAATGACGGGCTTGCGATGATAACCGATTGTTGCAGAGGCCGCCATGGAGAAAATCTCATCCAGCGTGCCGATGCCACCCGGAAGGGCGATGGAAACATCACTCTTGGCAAGCATGAGGTCTTTTCTATCGCTAAGGTTGTCGCACAGTATCTCAACGTCAAGATATTCGGAACTGCGCCCTTCACGTTCCACCATGCGAGGAACGACCCCCACGACCTGTGCCCCTGCCTCATGCGCAGCACGAGCCACACACTCCATCAGCCCGATGTTGCAGCCTCCGCATACCACGTCGTCGCCGCGCTTAGCCAACCATCGCCCCAAGGCTTCCGTCTTCTCAAAATATGCTTTGTCAATGTTGTTGTTGGCAGAGCAGAATATAGCTATCTTCATATTCGCATTTTGTTGTGTGCAAATTTACCGCTTTCTTTTGAGAAAGTGCATCGTCTGTCGGAAAAACCGTACCTTTGCGCACAAAACGATACAAACCGATGAATATCATTGCTGCCCACCCTGCACAAGCGCATGCCATTGCACGCCTTATCATGCTGGCGATGAACCACGACTGTTGTCTGCATTTTGCCGGAGAAGGACATACATTGGCTGAGTTTGAAAGCCTGATGACACGCCTCGTAGCACGCGACGACACCCAATACAGTTACCGCAACACGCTCGTGGCAATGACCGACGAGGGAGACTTAGCGGGCATCTGCGTTAGTTACGATGGCGCTGCTCTTCACACCTTGCGCCGTGCTTTTATAGAAGAGGTACGCGACACATTCGGGCGAGACTTCTCTGCGATGGACGATGAGACCCAGACGGGAGAACTCTATATCGACAGTTTGGCCGTAACCGATATCTATCGGCAACAAGGTGTGGCCGAGGCGCTGCTGCGGGCTACCGTATCGCGTGCCGAGATGCTCTGCCTGCCGGCCGTGGGATTGCTCGTAGACAAAGGCAATCCAAATGCAGAACGCCTGTATCGCCGCATTGGTTTCTGCTATGTCAACGATGCCATGTGGGGTGGTCATGCCATGCGTCATCTGCAAATCGTATTCCCCCGTCGGGTATGAAAACACTCTTCCGCACCTACAAACGATGCCATCTGTACCACGTATGAATGCCATCTGTACGGGGTACGAATACCGACTTATCATCCGTCACTTTACGGCTTTGAAAAGATAAAGTCTCGAACTTTTGAGCATCAAATAACGGAAGGACTATTACAAAAAGGAAGCGGAAAGTTTGGCTGTTTGCAGAATTAACTTTACCTTTGCCGCCATGATTCAACTGTGTGTAACATATCCTATATATAAACAAGGTGTAAATCTTATGCAGAGAAATCTCAAATTCTTTGCATCTTTTCATATC
>NZ_GL397214.1:888290-967944 GCF_000146675.1 Hoylesella marshii DSM 16973 = JCM 13450 | reverse complement strand
TGATGGAGATGAAAATGAATTTGAATAAAAACAGAACAATGAAGATGAAAACGACATTATTTAGCCTTTTCCTTGCAATAGGAGCACTTACAATCACATCATGCAGCAAAGAGGATAACAACGACAGAGAGGAGGAAGCTACGTTTCAGGCCGTGCAGTTCCGCATGGCAGAAGAGGGATTCGGCACAGAAACCGAACTCACCCGAGCCTCTTCGATACCATCAGCACCTGCTCTGTCTGAGGTGGGCGATTGCGAAACAGAGACCACACTTGAGAGCGAACCGGCAGAGAAGCCGACAGCAGCTACCCGCGGCGTAACCACCCCCACGCACTACACCATTCGCGCCTATCTTAACGGAGCGGTATATCGAGAAATAAAAGGCACATTCACTGCCACAGGTTTTACACCCGATGCCGGCTCAGCTGCAGAAATAGAGTTACGTCGGAAAAAGACTTACGATATTGTTTGCTTCAACGACCAAGTAACGCCCGTTGGCAATAAACTTGAGGTGACTTTAGCTAATGCTGCCACAGCTCGTATCGGTCGAAAACGAGTCACTTTAATTACTACAGACCAAACTATTAATCTTTCTGCTCGGCACGTCGGTGTCCGTGTGCGTACGCAAATCGTAGCAAAAAAGGACATTCCCACTGCTATTACTAACAAACTCCAATCAACAGGCAACAATATCCCTCAAAAAGTTTCTTATAATCCTACGGACGGAAGCTATACAAGTCTTTCCGATGCAGCAATGAATATAGCGAATGATTCTCCGGCCAGCACAGAAGCAAAATACACCGCCTCCAATTATGGGAAGACCTACGCCTACACCTCTACGGCCGATTACCATTATTTTCTGCCAACGACTGAGGTTGCAAATCTAAAACTGAATATCACCGGCGGGAAAATCTTTTGGAAACCACTCAATGGAGATATTAATAAACTGGCGAACGGCAATCATACGTTCGTAGCCAATGGTACTTATTGTATCAAAGTTAAAATGAGTCCTAAATATACTTATCTTTTCAATGATGGAAGTTCTGGCTTCCTCTCCAATGCCGGCGCAAGAAAACCGGTAGGAATAGTCGTTGATTTCGATAAACGTATAGCAGTAGCATTAAAGAATGCGGGGACGGAAATAAAATGGAGTGATGGCAGCCAGAAAGAAACACAGAGCAATACAACGATGGCGGTTAGAGACGCCTTTGACATGTTCAAAGATTTTAATGACTATACGTGGAGTACAACTTATAGCAAAAATACGATTATAAGAGGAAACGATGCAATAAACTATCCAGCTTTCTATGCTGCCGGGCAATATAAACCGGCTAATACGACCTCTGCAGATGCTATCTATAGTAGGCGTTGGCACTTACCGACAATGGGCGAATGGAGTCGTCTTCTTAGTACATTAGGCCTTGTTGATTTGTCAACCCATTCACTTGATCCCTCTAAATCCGAGTGGGAATGGTACGGAAATTTAGTTGATGAGGCATTTACACGAGTTGGGGGCAAACTCGTTTATCCCGGTTTCTTTAGTAGTTCATATTGGACAACGGAAGAATACATGGTTGGGTTTGTAGATATTGTTGTTCTGCCAGATTTTCGATTTAGTTTGGCCGGCAGTCAGAAAAAGCAAACGCGTTTAGTTCGTCCGTTCATTAATTATTAAAATAATTTATGGAAGCAGTGTCGGGGATTCCGGGAGTGCCAAAATAATTTATTGTGGGATATTCCGAGACTTCGGAACCTTAAAATAATTTATGAAGACAGTGCCGAGACCCAAGGGATGCAAAAATAATCTATGGTAGAACATTCAGAGTCTCTCGGAATCTCAAAATAATTTATGGAGACAGTGTGGAGGCTCCGAGACTCCTCAATAAGTTATGACGGCATTTTCTGCACTTCGGACTCAAAATAATTTATTTATTCATTCATTCATCTAAAATAACAACGACTTATGAAGAAAATTTTAAGAATTGAGGGGAGCTATGTCTCGCAGTTCAACAACGTATTGCACGCGCAATACCAGCGCAAACAGTTCGAACTTGTGAAAACGGTGGATGCGACCAAGATAAACCTGCCGGCCGAATGGATAGCCGCATGGGAGAAGGCCATCGGCGTGGAGGTGGAAATCAACAAGCAGGCCACGGCGTCGGTGCTCACTGCGCAATTGCAGAAAAAAGACACGGAGCGCGACCAGTTGCTGACGAATATCTTCGCCGTGGTTCGTGCCCAACGCACCTCGCCCGTGGCCGCCATCCGCGAGGCTGCGCAACATCTGTACGTCATTCTCAAACCCTATTTCGGCATTCAGGAAGAGATTTTCGAGGCCGAAAGCGGGCATATCGTGGGCATGGAACAAGATGCGGGCAAGTTTCCCGCCGAGGTGGCGGTGCTCGGATTGAAAGCTGTGTTTGATGAGCTGAATGTGGTGAACGAGGAGTACGAGCGGCTGCGCACCGATCGTCGCAACGAAGCCACGGCCGCAAAACTGCCCGATTCGCGTACGGCTCGCCGCGAGACCGACGAGCTGTTCGAGGGCGCGTGCCAATGCATCCTCGCCTCGTACATCATGGCCAAGACGGCGGTTGAAAAGACGCTCGTGGCCGACCTCGTGAGTGACATGAATAAAATCTCAGCCGACTTCCGCGCCACCTTCAACCTCAGCATCGGTCAAAAAGCGGCGGCCAAGAAGCGGAAAGAGGATAAAGATAAGAAACCGGGCGGTGATAAAGACAAGAAGCCGGGTGATGACAAGGATAAGAAACTATCGGACGGCGATAAGAAACCGGATGGCGGAGGCAAAAAGCCATCGGGCGGTGACGACGGTAAAAAGCCGGACGATGGTGGCGGTAAAAATCCGGGCGGCGGTGCCGGTCCTGTACCCTCCGACCCTCTTCCGATGGTGCCGAAGGATTGAGGCAGCCTGCCCCGCATGCCTATAAGAAACTATTTTTTGCATAATACATAGAGTGGTACGCGTCGTGATGACGCGTACCACTCGCTTTTTTTGTTTGTGTGGAATGAAAAGATGAACGCCTCCTCGCGCGTTGTTGGTTGCATGTTGAGGTTAAAACGGGAGACCTACGGCGAAGTGAAATGCGAAGTCGCGACGTAGACGAGGATGAAGCAGGGGATAGTGGTCTTTTGATGTGGCGTAAGCCGGATTGATGGCTTTCATCGCCATGTCGAGTCTCAGGATGAAGTAGTCGAAATTCAGGCGCACGCCTAAACCATAGGAGGCGGCTATCTGCCGATAAAACTTGTCGAACCGGAATTGACCGTCGGGCTGTTCGGCATAGTTTCGCAGCGTCCATATGTTGCCGGCATCCACGAAGGCGGCACCGTGGAACTTCCAAAACAGGAAGGTGCGGTATTCCATGTTGAGGTCGAGTTTCATGTCGCCCGTCTGGTTGATGAAGTCGATGCGTCGTCCCGTGCCTTTGAAGCCGCCCGGGCCGAGTCCGCGCACGTTCCATCCTCGGACAGAATTGGCGCCTCCCGAGAAATATCGCTTCTCGAAAGGGAGTACGGTGCTGTTGCCATAGGGATAGGCAATGCCGATGGCGGCATGGAAAGCCACGGAGTTGTAGCGGTCGAATCGAACGACCTTGGAGAAGTCGGCATCGGCTTTGACGTATTGTGCGTAGGCAATGTTGAAGAGCGTGTACTGCCCTTTGTTATTCTGTTGGGTGGAGAAGGCATGGGATACGGCGTGGAGCAGGTTGCCTGCGCTTTCAATCTTGGCTTTGACGGCGTAGTTGTTGTTGCTATAGGTAAATCCGAAACCGATTTTGAGGATGAAGAGGTCTTCGTAGTTGTAGCGTAAGATGGCGTTGCGATTGCTGATGCTGTCGATGTATTCGCGTTTGAAGGTGGGCGAAATCCATGGCATATACACGTAGTCGAGGTCTACGACATCTACCGTGTAGGTGGAGTGACGATTGGGTTCGTTCCATCGGTAACGCCATCCGGCGGAGAAGACGCGGCGGTGGAACTCGGGGCGGTTTTGCAGGTCGTAGCTTAGGGAGAGTTCGGAGGAGGCGGTGTTTTTTTGTCGGAAACTTCGCGAGAGAAACGGTGCGATGAATCGCGGAAAGGCGAGTTTCGTCTCGAGGCTGTATTCCTCGTAGTTCTCATTCTTGTAGCCTTCGAGTCCCGTGATGGCCTCAAAGGCTGCACGCAATTCGATGCTCAATCGTTCGGAGCCGCGGAAGAGGTTGCGATTTTCGTACATCACGGCCGCTGCTGCTCCGAGGTTGCCTGCCGTGTTGGTGCCTTCGGGTTGGAAGCTGAGCGTGCTGGGTTTGTTGGTGTCGAGCTGTATGTTGCAGTCGAGGAGTGTGGTGTCGGGAAGTTCGCGGAATCGGATGTTGGTATAGCGCACGGCTTGCAGTCGTCCGAAGTTGCGATAGGTTTTTTCGAGTGCCCGTGAAGAGAAGAGCGTACCGCTTTTCACGGCCGTATTGCTGGCCAGCACCTGTCGCCGCAGAGGGATGGCAGCACTGTCTTGCTGGATGAAGTTCACGTCTCTGATGCGGTACTGCGGGTGCGGTCGCTCGGGCATGTCGTCGCTCGTCTTGTATTTCAGCAGGTGCAGCACGAGGTCGATGTCGTGTGTGCCGGGGATGCGGTAGGCATCGTATTGTATGAAATCTTTGTGGAAGCGATAATAGCCCAGATTCTTCAGTTCGTCGGTGATGCGTTTCCGTTCGTCGTCGAGTGTACTCACAACGAAGCGCATGCCTGCGTGTAATCCCTGCCGGACAGTGTCCTCAAGATGCAACAGATGAGCGATTGCGGAGTCTTGTATGTCGTAACTGATGTGGCGGATGTAGGACGGTTCGCCGGCATGCAGGGTGTAGATAGCTTTCGCATATCGGCCTTTTATCTTCGCCTCTACGGTGGCATCAGCATTCATGTATCCCATGTTGTGCATGGCATTGCGTAGTGCATCGCACGAAAGGCGCGCCTGTAACGTGTCGTAGACCACGGGCTTTTCACCGATATGCTGCAAGGTGCGGTTGAGCCATTTCGTCGTGTCCCGACCGGAAAGGGCATAGGTGCCCATCGGAATCTTGAAGAGAGAGAACCAACGGGAGTTGGGCAGTTGTCTGACATACTGTTGAAACTGTTTAGCATCCAACTCTCTCTCGTCGGCCTTCACCTCTACGCTCTTCAGCAAATATTGATTCTCGGGTATAAACTTTGTGGCCGAACAGCCGCAAAGGAGGATGCCCGTGAACGCCATGGGGAGGATGGAACGAGCGTATCTACGAAGGCGACGAACTAAAAACATCATGATGTTACACAGTTGGATTGAGTGCAAAGGTACGAATTTTGAAACAAATCGATGTATGATATTTCACGAATCCAACGAGAAACCTTACCTTTGCAATGCGATTTTTTACATAAGTTTGTCATGATGATAGGGAAAAACAAGATAAAGTTCATACGCTCTCTTCAGCAAAAGAAAAACAGAATGGCCGAGGGGCTGTTCGTGGCTGAAGGGCCGAAAACGGTGGGTGAGTTGTTGCCCGTGTTCAATGCCACCCTGCTCATTGCCACGAAAGAATGGATGGCGGAAAATGCCTCGCCCGCAGGTGTAGAGGTGATTGTCGTAGAGGAAGAGATGTTGGGTAAGATAAGTTTTCTGCAACATCCGCAACAGGTTATCGGCATTTTCCGCATACCCGACGACAGCAACGACGCTTCTCTGTTTCAGCTTCCCGACAGCGACCTCGTGCTGGCATTGGATGGGGTGCAAGATCCGGGAAACTTGGGTACCATTATTCGCATTGCCGATTGGTTTGGAATTACTACCCTATTCTGTAGTCCTGACACGGCCGATGCCTACAATCCGAAAGTTGTGCAGGCCACGATGGGCAGCATTGCACGGGTGAGGCTTGTATATACGGATTTGAAGGACTTGCTCGACGCGCTACACCCTGATACTCCTGTCTATGGAACCTTGCTGAATGGTGAGGATATCTATCAACAGTCGCTTTCGCGCAACGGACTGATTGTGATGGGAAATGAGGGAAAGGGATTGTCGAAAGCCATTGCCAGCCGCGTGACCCATCGGCTTCTGATTCCATCTTTCCCGACCGAGAAACCTACGGCTGAAAGTCTGAATGTAGCTATTGCCACAGCTGTTGTGTGCGCCGAGTTCAGAAGACGGTTTATCTGATGCCACCCGTCAGCGAGTTCAATTCCTGATAGATTCGCTGCACGGGCAGTCCCATCACGTTGTAGTAGCTGCCCGAAAGATTCGTCACTCCTATGTAACCAATCCATTCCTGCACACCGTATGCTCCGGCTTTGTCTATCGGGCGATAGCGATTTACGTAGTATCGTATTTCTTCCTCTGTGAGCGGCTTGAAAGTAACGTAGGTTGTTACGTCAAACAATCGCTTTTCCTGCCGGGTAATGAGGCAGACACCGGTTATCACGCGGTGGGTCTTTCCACTTAGCTCGCGCAACATGCTACACGCCTCTTTGGCATCTTTCGGTTTTCCCAGCACCTTTTCTCCTACCACGACGACGGTATCAGCTGTAATCACCAGCTCATCGTCGGCTATTGTTTTGCAGTACGCTGCGGCTTTTTCCCCTGCAATATATCGTGCCACTTCGTGTGCGGGAATCGTTTCGGGGTAGGATTCATCGATACCATCTGCCACGCGCACCTCAAACGGTATGTCTAAGCCCGCGAGCAACTCGCGTCTCCGAGGCGAGTTACTCGCCAAGACCATCTTGTATGAAACTGTCTGCATTGTGTCTCTTTACTTACCAGCCGAATGCCTTTTCTGCCATCAGCCATTGTCCCTTGGTACGCAACACCTGCTCTATAATATCGCGGCCGCAGCCTTTTCCGCCATCGTAATCACTGATATACCGACTTATTTCCTTGATGTCTCGGCATGCGTCGGCGGGGCAGCACGGGCACCCACACCGGCTCATGACCTCGTAGTCGGGTATATCGTCGCCCACGTAGATGATTTCTTCGTCGGTTAATTGATACTGTTTCTTCAATGCTTCGTATATCTGTAGCTTGACTGCACACTTCGTGAAAATATCTTGTACTCCGAGTTTCTCGTATCGTTTCCGTATCGGTTCATTGTCGGCACCCGTTATGATGGCAATGCGCAAGCCTTGTTTTTGTGCTAATTGTATGGCGTAACCGTCTTTGATATTAACGGTTCTCATGGGTTCGCCCTTGTCATTCATGAGGATGGTGGAGAGACTCAACACACCGTCTACGTCGAAAATGATGGCCTTTATCTTGTTCAGGTTGTAGTTAATCATTCTTTTTCCTGTATTTTGTTTGTTCTTCGTTGATGCTTTTGCTCATCAGTTCGTAGAGTGCTTTCGTTGTGGTGTTGTCCGAGAGCAATTCGGCTTGTGCGCAGATGATGTTCTTGTCGTAACGCACGGCCGGTCCCGTCTGTGCTTCTTGCGGAGAGAGTCGGTTCACCTTGTCGGCTGTTTCTGCTATGAGAGGAAGTAAAGCGTCGAAAGAAATACCCTGCTTTTCGAGGATATTAGCTGCCAAGGTGTAACAATGGTTCGTGAAATTACAAGCGAAGACGGCTGCTAAATGCAGATATTTCCGGCGGTCGGACGACAACCGGACAACGCGGGCGCACAGTGTTTTGGCCAAGTCTTCTACAGCGTATGTTGCTTCTTCCGTGTTGCCTTCTATGAAGCATGGAATGGTTCGGAAGTTGATGTCCCGTTGTTTGGAAAACGTTTGCAGGGGATAGAGTACGCCATACCGAGAAGTTATTCCCTTGAAAATAGCGATGGAAACCGAACCGGCTGTATGCAGGAACAGCTTCCCGTCCCGCCCTTCGCAGATGGTTGGCAATAGTTGCGGCAGTGCATTGTCCGATACACTTACTATATATATATCGGCATCGTTGCGTAAATCCCCCAAATGGCAGATGGCTTCCGCTTTCGTTTCTGCGGCTATGGGAGAAGCCGATGCCATCGTTCTGCTATACACTTGTGCGATGTCGTGACCTGCTTTGTGCAGTGCCCGTGCCAAGTGAGTACCCAGACGGCCTGCCCCTATCATCGTTATTCTCATCGGTGTGTAGGCTGTACAACTGTCAGAACTTATCCACGTGCACGTTTTCCCATTTCAACTTATCCTCGTCCTGTGGTTTACGTGCATCTGTATAATGCCCGATGGCTAATACGCAAAGTACATCCATCGTTTCGGGAATATTCAGAATACCTCGCAATACGGTACTCGCGGCGGTGCCGTCGGTAAGGCCTCTGTTTCTCATCTGTATCCAGCATGACCCCAATCCCAATTCCTCTGCCTGATATTGGATTGACATAGCCGCGAGGGCGCCGTCTTCTATCCAACAGTCATTTACTCCCGATTCGCCTAACACCACGATTGCCAGGGGAGCATCCTTCAGAAATTGGCTACCTGCAGCCTTGGCATCGGCCATCTTTTCGAGGTCTATACGGTCATCTACTACGATGAAATGCCATGCGCGCTGCCCTTTGGAGGTGGGCGACATCAATGCCGCTCTCAACAACAGTTGTATATCTTCGCCGCTCACTTCTTCCGACGAAAACTTACGATGGCTGCGTCGTTGCTGTATCAATTGTTTAAAATCTGTCATATTTCAGCTGATTTGTTAGGTGGGCAAAGATACCTAATATTATTCAAAATGCGGATGCCTTGCCGCTTTTTTAGAAAAGATTTATTATTTTTGCGTCATGGAGAACATCACCATCAAGATTATTTCAGACACCAAAGAGTTGCCGACTTTCCCACAGTGCAACTTCTTTCACAGCACGGAACTGTTTACCATTTTCGAGCGTTCTCCTGCGCATACCCCATTCATGGTTTTTGCCATAGGAAACGATGGCCGCATCATTGCCCACCTTCTGACCGTCATGCGGCGGCGCGGCTCGTTCTTTCCGCCCTATCTCTATACCCATGCCCATATCTATGGGGAGGGCGAATACGAAGAAGGTTGCGACCGAGCCGCACTTTTCAACATGATGCTGCTGGCCATTACGCGGAAGTTGCGCTATCGGCTCTGCTTGTATATTGAGATAAGTGACATGAGCCATAAGATGTTTGGCTACAAGCAACTCCGACGTGCCGGCTATTTTCCCGTGCAGTGGATGGAGATACACCAGTCGCTTCACAGCATGCCCCCCGAACAGCGGTTATCGGCAAAGATGAGAAAGCTCATACGGAAAGGTATGAAGAAAGGGGCAGTTACCCATGAGACAGAAGATGAATGCGAGATACGAGCCTTTTATAAAATCATGCGTGGTTACAATCTGTCCAAGTTTCGCCGGTTTACACCGCCATATGAGTGGTTCGTGGAGCTGGCACACAGCGAGAGCGGACGGGTATTTATTACGACTTATAAGGGGAAAGTCATCGGTGGCTGTGCCTGTGTGTACTCTGACGGAGACGCATACGTATGGTACGCAGCCTCGTTGCGAAAGTCATATCCCCGCGTGCGCCCCGATGTCCTGACTATATGGCATGCCATCAGTTATGCTCATCAATGCGGTTATGCCCACATACGATTCATGGACGTTGGACTTCCTTTCTCACGCAATCCCTTGAGAGAGTTTATACTGAAGTTCGGCGGAAAGCCTGTGAGCACCTATCGTTGGTTCCGTTTCTCCCTGTCGTGGGTGAATCGCCTGTTATCATGGTTCTCTTTATAACCCTGTCGCCTGCCCGATGCGGATAGCAATGTTTGGGGGGGAAGGGATATTTCACATCGGGAAAGGTGGTTCTCATTCGTGGCTTTTCAGCCCCTTTTTGAGATGATTCTGTACGTCAGTTCGGGATAGAGAATATTTAAGCCGTAAGAGAAGAGGCGGCTGTGGAGTACAGCGGAACGGTAAAAGTGACCATCACAATCGGTAAAAATCGCTCAAAACCGTCATCGTGACCCTCACTATTGGGAAAAAGACACCCCATTTCTCTAACCTCGCAGCAGAACTTAGGCAGATGCTTAAACCGAACTCGCGTATTTGATGCTCAAAAGTTCGAGGTCGTAACTTCTTAAGGTCGTAAAGTGACGATTGATAAGTCGGCATTCGTACCCCGTACAGATGGCGTTTGTTCGTGGTACAGATGGCGTTTGTACATGGATGGGGCGGCAACCTTCCCGGCGCAAATCGTATCGGTCGTAAGATTCTGTCGCACTTACAGCGCTCCATTTAGGGGATTGCGTTATACCCAACGCGATGTGCTGGGCTGATATCTTGCGTTCTTGCAGAGCTTACATTACACCTCACATCATTATAACATGGTATTGATACCCCCATAATCATACTCTTTCAGCACTTGACTCGTACATTATGCGATGATTTTTATGACATCCTATATGCCTCGCAATGATATTCATGATTCTAACTCTGTACGTTTTTAGGGTATTTGATTACGAACTTTTTTTACTCCATGGGGCGATGTGTGCCGTTGTTTGCCGGATTCTATGGTTCATGGACTCTGTATGCAACGAAGTATAAAGAAGGGTTTATCGGAAATGCCATATAGGGCGATACGGGTAACGATGCCGTCGGGCGATACGTTATATACGGTGCGGAACTTAGGTCCTTCAGCACGTACCTCGCCGTAGTTCATTATGTCTGAGGCCTCGTCGTGGAACCCTTCTGTGATAACCGTCACATGCCAGCCGCCTCCATCGGCCGTTTTCACCTCGTAGGTGGCGGGGTCGTAACCGTCGAAGATATGTCCGCTTAGGCTGTCGGCCTCAATTTTATCGTTTAAGAAGAAGATTCTATCGATGCCTCCAAACAGTCCTTCTATCCTATTTTTACTAATCAACGTCTCTGTCAATAGACCTATAGCATAGTTCGCTTTATCGGGGTCTTCCTTTAAGGCCTCTTTCTCTTCCTTGCTCAATGCGTCGTAGAGAGGTTGCAGACGCTGTTTTACGAGGTTGAAAATATGCTTGATGGGTGCTTCAGGAGGCTCGAACCCCATGAAGTTTCCCTCTCTATCTACCTGACAGGTAAAGGGGGTACGTACCAGCACTGCCTGTACGCTGTCGGGTAAACCGGAAAGGTCGACGCCTTCCATCTTCTCGTATGTGCTATCAATGGGAATGGTGAGCGGGGTGAGGGTGAATGTGGTAAGGCTGTCGGTGGTGTCGGAAACGGTTAGACGGTAGCGGAGACTCCGCGTCTCATCATCGTCTGTCATTTCGTAGGTATAGGATTCGCCACGTTGATAGTGGGGGTGGAAGAGCGGCCGGAAGGGTTTGGCCGTGCAGCAGGGGGCGAGGGCATCAGATAGCAAGTCGATGTCGGCAGAGTCGAGAGCCTCGAAATCACGGCTCGTATCGAAGTCGGGTCCCATGATGTAGGTAGTACCGACGACCCGCCCTCGGTGTACGACAGCCAACCGATTGCTGAACACCATCTTGGCAAAGAGTGTCAGGCGATAGGTGGTATAGCGACTCATCCGCGCCACAATACCCTTTTCGCCATCGAATTCGTAGGGTTTCATGTCTTCAAATTGCAGACCGGAGAAAGTGCTTGCACTACTGGTTTGCAGCAGGAATACCTGTACGCGCCCCTTGGCATTGGGACGTGTGCTGTATAGGAGTCGTGCACGGGCAGGCAGGAGTTTGCGCAGTTGGGGTCTGGCAAGCAGTTTGCGCAGACGCAAGGTGTCGGCCGGAAGTATGGTAGGCGGAAAGCTGTTGCCATGCGGCCAGTGAAGCATTCGCTTTACCTCGGCGTTTTTCCCTATCACTTCAAAGTACAACGAATAGGTATCTATGATATGAAGAACGGGCTTTTCTTGCCCGCAGGCAGAAAAGGTGATGGACAGGAAAAGGGAAAAAAGTGCAAATCGTTTCATTATCTTGGTTTTTTAACGGTGGAAAAAGGGATTGTAAATATGCCTCAAAAACAAGAAGAGGCATCCGCCCTTTAGGATAGATAACCTCTTCTTTACCTTATGGAAATATGTTATTCTCCATCTTTTTGCTCTTCGTCTATGGTCTTTATCTTCTGGCGTACAAGTTCCATCTCGTCTTTCAGCCGCTGTATCTTGCGATGAACCTCGTCTAAAAGACTGTTGCCTTTCTTACTGCTGGCATTCAGGAAGCCGAGATTATTCTCATAGGTCTGTATTTCCTGCTTTAGTCCTTCGTAATGGCGGAACAGACGAGCACGCTCGTTACCCAGTGCATCTTCGCCTCGTTGAGCGGCATTCTTGATAGCCGTCTTGAATTGATCTAACTTTCGGCGTGCGGCAGATATATTGAGCTCTTTTTGCAGTTTGTCGAGTATGTCGTGGTACTCCTTGTACAGTTTATCTTTTTCCTTGAATGGCACATGCCCCACTGCGTTGTATTCGTCAATGAGGTTGTGCACTTGTTCCTCTACCTCTTCCGTCTTTTGTTCAGCCAGCTCGTGAAGGCGGGTGATGATATTGCGCTTCTTTTCGAGGTTCTCCCGCTCTGCAGCATAGGGATTTCCACCTGCGGCATTGCGTGCCTCGAAGAAGTGATTGCAGGCAGCGAGGAACTCTGCCCACAATTTATCGCCTAATTTCTTTGGTACCATGCCGACAGCTTTCCATTCTTTCTGCAAAGCAATGAATTTGTCTGATGTAGCTTTCCATTCCGTACTGTCTTTCAGAGCCTGTGCCCGTTCGATAAGTGCCCTTTTTTTCTCTGCATTTTCATGGAACTTCTCTTTAAGTTCTTTGAAGAAAAGTGTCTTTTGTGTGAAGAAATCATCACATGCTGTGCGGAATCGCTCAAAGATTTTTACGTTCATCTTCTGCGGAGCGAAGCCGATGGTTTTCCATTCCTTCTGTATTTCTATTATCTGTTTGGCATGTTTTTCCCAGTCGGAAGCCGCCTTGTTTTCCTCTCCGGCGATGGCTTCCACCTGTTCGCAAAGGGCTGTTTTCCTATTCAGATTCTCCTGTTCCATAGAACGGAGCCTCTCGAAGTGCTGCTGATGACGTTTGTTGATGACGGTGGATGCTGCCTTGAAACGCCCCCATATTTCCTCTCTTAATTCCTTTGCTACGGGGCCTATCTCGCGATATTGCTGGTGCAGTTCCTGCAATTGATGGAATGCACTCACCACATCTGTCTCTTCGGCCAGCTTTTCAGCAGCCTCGCAGAGGTGTGTTTTCAATCCTAAGTTCTTCTTGAAGTCGTATTCGCGTGCCTCACTGTTGAGCTTCAGAAGGTCGTAGAATTGCTCCACATATAGCTGATAATTACGCCACAGTTCGTTTGCGCTCTCTGCCGGAACGGCTTTTATTTCCTTCCATTCCTGTTGCAGTTGCTTGAACTCTTGGTATGATTTATTGGCCATTTCAGGCGAAGTAGTCATTTCCTTTATCCGCTCAATGATGGCTTGTTTGCGTTTCAGGTTTTCTTGTTTTTCGGCTTCTTGTTCGAGGAACTGCTTGTTGCGTTTCTCCTTGATGATACTCATCTCGGCCTTGAAGTGCTCTTCCAACTCATCGGGTACGAACTGATAACTATCGGGATCGCCTCCACCATCGATGTATTCTTTGAGTTTCGCCTCGCGTTCTGCCGTATGTAATCTGTAGAAAGCACTTTTCAGCTCGTCCACCTCCTCTTTGTTCGGATATTCTTCGCTGTGCGCAATCTCTCTCACACGGTCGAGTACCTCGCTTTTGGTGGCGTAGGTACGTTTAGCCGACGGCAACGCGACCTCAGTTTCTGCCGGTTGTTCGTTCGTCACTTCAGCTACCGAGGTCTCTTCCTGAGCCTCTTCTTGGGACACGACTTCGGGAACTTCGATCTCTTCAGGCATCACTTCCTCGGTCTTCTTCTCTGATAAATCTTCGGAGTCTATCATAATTTTTCTGTTTATACTTTGGTTTTCCACGAGTGTTTATATGGTTTGCAAACTTACGGAAAAAACTTGTAACCACCTAAACATTACGTGCTTTTTTCTGTCCGTGGCGGTTAAATCAGCCGCTTGTAGCGGAAAATCCACCAAAAGACACCCGACACAATCACCGACAGCACCAGCGCGATGACGAAACCGAAAGGACTCGTTTCCATACCATTGATGAGGTTCATGCCGAAAAGGCTGGCAATGAGCGTGGGAAACATCATGAGAATCGACACCGAAGTGAGCGTTCGCATCACGGTGTTCATATTGTTGTTGATGATGCTCGAGTAAGTGTCCATCGTCGACTCCAATATATCGGAATAAATATTCGTCGTCTCACGTGCTTGTATCATCTCGATATTCACGTCTTCAATCAGGTCTGCATCGAGTTCGTCTACCTGTAATTTAAACTTCAGCTTTGCCAGCAGATTCTCATTGCCGCGGATAGAAGTGACGAAATAAGTCAGTGAGTCTTGCAGCCGGCTCAACCCGATAAGACTTTCGTTGTTAATATCGTGGTCGAGGTTACGCTTTGCTTTCTCTATGAGGCTGCTGATTTGTTTAAGTCGTTTCAGATACCATACGGCCGACGATAAGAAGATACGGAATATCATGTCCACATAGTCGGTAAAACCCGTGCCGCGCTTTTGCTGATAGCTCACGAAATCTATCATCATATTCGTCTCGTAGTAGCATACCGTGATGGTCACATCGCGCTTGTGGATGATACCCAGCGGCACCGTCGTATAGGGCGTGCGCGAGCGTATCTCTTTCACATAAGGGATGCGCAGGATGATAAGCATCCACCCGTCGTCGTACTCATAACGGGCGCGCTCGTCGGTATCGCTGATGTCTGAAAGGAAATAGTCGGGTATCTCAAAATGGCTTTCCAGCATTTGCCGGTCTTCATCCGTGGGGCATGTCACCTGAATCCAGCAGCCCGGCTGCCATTCATCGAGGGTGGTAAGGGTGGCGTTCGTGTTCCAATAAGTTCTCATCTATACTAATCCTCCATATGTTAATAGGTTGAAGATGAGTGCACGAGCGCATGCTCTCTGCAACCTACAAGTAGTTGTTCTCCGAATGATAATCGTCCATTGATATACAAAAGGGTTGGTTTTCGGCTGCAAAAGTACAAATTATAATTGGTATTTCTTCACGATTTTATTATATTTTCGCCTGTCTGCATCTATTTTTCATGAAGGTAGCGTAGGGTATGTTTCACGGAATAGACAGCATTCCTTACCGGATGGATGGTGAGAAATCGTAACTTTTCACCCCGTTTTTGTGATGATTTCTTAGTATTTGATGCTCAAAAGTTCGGGATTGTAACATTTAATGGTCGTAAAGTAACGATTGATAAGTCGGTATTCGCACCCTGTACAGATGGCGTTTGTATAGGGAAAGGTCGGCAACCTTTCTACGTATAAATGCCCACTATGGTGGTGTGAAACATGGGTAAACGGAAAACCCGAGGGCATCTGATAGGACAGACGCTCCCGGGTTGTGTTGCTGCGCAAGGGCAGGGATGCTCGCTTTATTTGGCGGGAATCTGCTCAAGGGTCTTCACAAGGAAGTTCCAGAACTTCTGGGTGGACGGCCAGTTAGCGCGTTCGCTTGTGGTGTGGGGCGAGAGCATGGTGGGGCCGAAGGAGCATACGTCGAAGTGCGGGTACTTACTGAGGATGATGCTGCACTCCAATCCGGCGTGGCACACTTGTATTCTCGGCGCTTCGTTGAAGAGATTCTGGTAGATACCGGCCATGATTTTAACGATTTCGCTGTCGGTATTGGGATTCCATCCCATGTAGTCACCATCACGTGTGGTGGTCATTCCGATGAGTTGGAAGGCACTTTCGACGGTTTTGGAAACATACTCTTTCATGGTCTCGCTGGAGCTTCTGGCGAGTACTTTGACGAAAGCCTTGCCGCTACCTATCTCTACGATAGCGAGGTTGGAGGACGTTTCCACCTTTTCGGGGATGGTGGGGATGAAGCGAATAACGCCGTTGTGGCAGGCGTAGATGGCGCGGATGAGGTTGTTTTGCACGTCTTCCGGCACTTGCATGCTGGGCATGGGGGTATCTTCAGCGAAGAAGAGAATGTCGTTTTCAATGCCTTTATATTCGCTGTTGAAGCATGTTTTCCATTCGTCGACGCGGGTTTTGAGGGCGGTCACCTTATCTTTAGGCAGTGTGAGCACTACCTCGGCCTCGAAGGGGATGGCGTTGCGCATGTTGCCGCCTGCCCAAGTAGCGAGGCGTGCGGAGTACTTGTCGATGGCTTCACTGACGAAGCGCACCATGAGTTTATTAGCATTGCCGCGGCCTTCGTTGATTTCCAAACCGGAATGGCCACCTTTCAGACCTTTGATAATCACCTTAACGGCGGCGTGACTCTTGTCGATGTCCACCTCGTTGTAATTCATTTCTGCGGTCAGGTTGATACCTCCGGCGCTACCGATAATCATTTCTCCTTCTTCTTCGGTGTCGAGGTTGAGGAGGATGTCTCCGCGGAGTTCTCCGGCAGGAAGGTCGTTCGCACCATACATACCCGTCTCTTCGTCTACCGTGCAGAGACCTTCGATGGGTCCGTGTTTGAGGGTTTTGTCTTCCATCACGGCCATGATGGCAGCGAGACCTAACCCGTTGTCGGCTCCGAGGGTGGTACCTTTGGCCTTTACCCAATCGCCATCAATATAAGTTTGAATGGGGTCGGTCTCGAAGTTATGGGTACTGTCTTTCGACTTTTGCGGTACCATATCCATGTGGGCTTGCAGCACCACGCCCTTACGATTCTCCATGCCCGGCGAAGCGGGTTTACGCATCACAATGTTGCCGGCGGGGTCTTTAAAAGCCTCTACGCCCACTTTTTTGGCAAAGTCAAGCAGAAATTGCTGCACTTTTTCTAAATGTCCGGAGGGACGGGGTACCTGTGTCAAGGCATAGAAGTTTCTCCAGATGCCTTCGGGTTTCAGATTTTTGATTTCACTCATGTTGTTTTAAAATTTTAAGGTTTGTATTTAGGTTGATGAAAAGTCGGAAACGGGGCTGAGAGCCGTCTGTCTCTTACGGGTGAACGACAGGGCTACCCATGCGTAGATGCCCAGCAGGATAACGAGCATGGTCTGCACGGTATGGACGATGAGCACGAAGAAAAGGGCGTTTACATCGGCCACGCCGTAGAGTATGAACATGGTCTTCACGGCGAAATGCCACGGGCCGGCACCGTTGGGGGTAGGCACGATGACAGCAATGCTGCCCACGATGAACGTGACGAGGGCACAACTCATGCCGAGATTGGCGGTGAAGTCGAAACAAAAGAAGGTGAGGTAATAATGCAGGAAATAGCTGCCCCATATCGCAACGGTGAGCAACAGGAAGAGGGGCATATTGCGTACACGGCGCAATGACATGACGCCTTTCCCGATGTCTCCCACGGTATCTTTCACCTTATTATATAAGGAGAAACGACGCAGGAGCAGTATGGAGAGAACAACGGCAGCAACGATGCACACGCCCGTAACTATCCAGCCTGTTGTAGAAAAGCGACTTGCAATGGCATCAAGTCGCGTGCCGGTGCGGTCGAAAAACGTGCGAAAGACGTGCAACTGCGAGATAAAAGTGAGTCCGGTAACCAGCAACACGAGCAGCGAATCTATCACGCGTTCGGTTACTACCGTGCCCAATGCTTTGGGAAACGACACGCCGTCGTAGCGCTTCAACACACCGCAACGAGCAAACTCGCCGATACGCGGCACCACAAGGCTCACGGCATACGACAGAAAAACGGCATGGATGCTGGTCGAAGTGCGCGGATGTTCGCCTAAAGGGGTGAGAGCAAGGTTCCACCGCCACCCTCTGAACAGCTGTGCCAACACACCGAACGGGAACGAAAGGAGCATCCACGTCCAATTCATCTCATGGAGCGCCACGTGCTCGATGCGTTTGAAGTCGAAGTCGCGATACATCCAATAGAGGATAGCTCCGCCAAGTAGCAATGGTAGGGTTATCTTCAGGGTGTTGTCTGCTATCGTTTTCAGTTTCATGTTTCCCGTCCTCGTAGGTGCAAAGATAGTGGAATTAGCTTGTATGACAAAGGAAAAGACGGTATTTTATTTTGCGGTCTCTATCGTTTAAATTATCTTTGCATTCATAAAAAACGTCGTATGAAATCGGTAAGACCCAAGAAACATCTCGGACAACACTTCCTGACAGACCTCGATATTGCAAGACGCATTGCCGACACGGTGGATGCTTGTCCTCGACTCCCCATACTTGAGGTAGGCCCGGGTATGGGCATGCTCACGCAGTTTCTCGTAACCAAGGAGCGTCAGGTACGCGTCGTGGAGATAGACAGAGAGGCAGCTACCTACCTGCATAAGCATTTTCCGTTGATGCACGACGACATTTTGCGGGAAGACTTTCTGCGTATGAACCTGCAGAAAGTGTTTAACGGACAGCCCTTTGTGCTTACCGGCAACTATCCGTATGATATTTCATCGCAGATATTCTTCAAGATGCTCGACAACAAAGATCTCATACCTTGTTGTACGGGTATGATACAGCGTGAGGTAGCACTCCGCATGGCAGCTACAGAAGGCAATAAAACTTACGGCATACTGAGCGTACTGATGCAGGCGTGGTATGATGTGGAATACCTCTTCACGGTAGACGAAACGGTGTTTAATCCTCCACCCAAGGTGAAAAGTGCCGTCATCCGCATGACTCGCAACGGTGTTACCGACTTGGGCTGTGACGAACGGCTCTTCCGCAGGATTGTGAAAGCGGTGTTCGGACAGCGGCGTAAGATGTTGCGCGTAAGCCTGCGGCAAATCTTTTCCTCGATACCCGCCTCACCTGCTTTCTATGACCGAGATATCATGACCCGCCGACCGGAACAACTCTCTATCCCACAATTCGTAGAACTCACTAACCTTGTGGAGGCCGAACTACGGCAATTGCGCGATGTCGCAGTCTGCAAGAACGGAGAATTGCAGGCACATATATAATAAGGGTGTAGGGGAAGGGGCATCTGAAATGTCGGATGCAAACCTGTTGGAAAAGGTAGATAAGACAAGGACAAAATATGAAGCACACATCTTCTGTGGTAGAAGAAATCACGTACTAAAGGTACGCGAATTCGGGATAAGAGAATCTTATCTAATAGTCCCAAAGAGGCGACAGTCCGGCAACCTTATTCCGAACTCACGTATTTTTACGTTTATGCTTCAGAGTGCCGTACTCCCACACTTCCTTTAACTTTTTAGCTTCAGAGTGCCGCACTCCTATACTTCCTTTAACTTTTAATCTTCAGAGTGCCGCACTCTGGTATTTTTTATCATTCTACCTCCAAGCGTGCGGTCACTTTGCTCTTCGGTGTCCTCTCTCCTCGGGGATGCGGGTAAGCTCCGTCGGGGCTTACAGTCCGATAGCCTTATCCCGAACTCACGTAAAGGTAGACACCTCCCTTTCTATTGGCGAGTGTCAATATAAAAACAGCCCCCGAGAATCTCTCGAGAGCTGTTATCAACAATTTCTTTCAACATTTTAATAATAGCATTCTTTGTAATAGTATAAGAACTTAACCTTCATCAATCTTTGCCTCTCGGCAACTCTTACCTATATATAGAACCTATTGAGCCTGTTTTACAATCTTTATTTTAATTTTACCTTTTCTAATTACCTATTCGTTACCTCTGAAATGCAATCTTCTACCTTCAACTAATCCTACTGAATGTCAATTGCTATGAATGTTAATCTTCAACCGTTGTATATTTCGTCCGCAAAAGTACGCCTGTTTTTCTATTGCGCCAAGGAATCAATCGCCTTTCTCTCTCAAAAGGATACTTTCTTGATATAAATCAATACGGATAACAGCCTGTTGATATTGCGGTTAGCAAATACGGGCTGATAACTCCGGTAACGGCTTCGCGTCTGTTTGTGTGGGAATCCTTATGCGAAAGAAATTGCAGCTCTTTGTGTTGCATCCATAAAAAAGTAGTACCTTTGCAGCCAAAACATTATCATATTAAGCAAAGAATGGAAGACAAGAAATATAAGAGAACCACTATCACGGCCGCACTTCCCTACGCCAATGGCGGCGTTCACATCGGACATCTGGCGGGCGTGTACATCCCTTCGGATATATATGCGCGCTATCTGAGACTGAAAGGCGAAGAGGTGGCCTTTATCTGTGGCTCTGATGAACATGGTGTACCTATCACCATACGTGCCCGAAAGGAAGGAATCACGCCGCAAGATGTGGTAGACCGTTACCATACGCTGATAAAGAAGAGTTTTGAAGATTTCGGTATCAGTTTCGATATTTACAGCCGTACCACCTCGGAAACGCACAACCGTTTTGCGTCTGACTTCTTCCGCAAGTTGTACGACGACGGCAAGCTGATGGAGAAGACTTCGCGGCAATATTACGATGAAGAAGCACATCAATTCTTGGCCGACCGCTATATCACGGGCGAGTGTCCTCATTGTCATCACCAAGGTGCATATGGAGACCAGTGCGAGAAATGCGGCAGCGACCTTGACCCGACCGAGCTTATTAACCCGAAGAGCACCATCAGTGGTTCGAAGCCGGTCATGAAAGATACCAAGAACTGGTATCTGCCTCTCAATGACTATCAGGAATGGTTGAGGACTTGGATTCTCGAAGACCATAAAGAGTGGCGTTCCAATGTGTATGGGCAGTGTAAGAGTTGGCTCGACTTAGACCTGCAGCCCCGTGCCATGACCCGCGACCTCGACTGGGGAATTCCCGTGCCGGTGGAGGGTGCAGAGGGCAAGGTGCTCTACGTATGGTTTGATGCTCCCATCGGTTACATCTCGAATACCAAGGAACTCTATCCCGATTCGTGGGAGAAGTGGTGGAAAGACCCGGAAACGCGCCTTATTCACTTCATTGGTAAAGACAATATCGTGTTCCACTGCATCGTGTTCCCTGTTATGCTAAAAGCGCATGGAGGCTACATCCTGCCCGAAAACGTGCCCGCTAATGAGTTCCTGAATTTAGAAGACGACAAGATTTCCACCTCGAAGAATTGGGCGGTATGGTTGCATGAATACCTCGAAGAATTTCCAGGCAAACAAGATGTGTTGCGCTATGTGCTGACAGCCAATGCCCCCGAAACCAAGGATAACAACTTTACGTGGAAGGATTTTCAGGAACGTAACAACAACGAACTCGTAGCTGTATATGGCAACTTCGTGAACCGTGCGTTGCAGCTCACCCAAAAGTATTTCAATGGAGTTGTGCCCGCATGTGGCGAACTGACGGACATCGATTGCCAAACCCTCGATGAATTGAAAACTGTCAAGCAGAAAGTAGAGGGATTACTCAATGTCTTCAAGTTCCGCGATGCCCAAAAAGAAGCCATGAATCTGGCTCGTATCGGCAATAAATATATCACGGACTGCGAGCCGTGGAAGGTAGCTAAAGACGACATGAAGCGCGTCGAAACCATTCTCCATGTCTCTCTGCAACTCGTGGCAAATCTGTCTATCGTCTTTGAACCGTTCCTTCCTTTCAGCAGCAAAACATTGCGCGAGATGCTCCATGCAGAACATTTCGGGTGGGACAAGCTGGGAGAGAAAGACCTGCTAAAGGCTGGTCATCAGTTGGGAACTCCCGCCTTGCTTTTCGAGAAGATAGAAGACAGCGTGATAGAACACCAGCTGCAAAAGCTCGAAGATACGAAAAAGGCCAACGAAGCGGCCGATTACAAGTCCGAGCCCATCAAACCGGTGATAGACTTCTCCGACTTTGAAAAGCTCGACATCCGCGTGGGACATATCAAGCATTGCGAGAAAGTGAAGAAAGCCAATAAACTACTGAAGTTCATCATCGACGACGGAAGCGGCACGGATCGTACTATCGTCAGCGGAATAGCCAAGCACTATGAGCCCGAGGAGCTGATAGGAAAAGACGTTTGTTTCATTGCAAACCTCGCTCCCCGACAACTCATGGGCATTGAGAGTCAGGGCATGATTCTCTCGGCAGAGAACTTCGACGGCGCACTCAGCGTCACAACGCTCACCCGCCCCGTAAAGCCCGGCAGCCGTGTGGGGTAAGGAAGCAAAGGAAAAAAGGTAATTCATATCAATACATACGCGATTCGGGATAAGAGATTTTTTATCCTAATAGCCCCCAAGAGGTGATAGAACACTAATCCTCCATCCTCTGTCACCTCTTACGGGGGTTCATCTTTTTACACATATTTATCAGGAGTTATCCCCCTGCTTATGGTCTGTCGCCCCTTTGAGGCTTACAGTCCGGATAACCTTATCCCAAACTCTCGCATATATACAGGCTCTCATCAACCGATTCGGGTTAAAGATAGGTCGCAGGATAGTTAGAGGACAACTGCCTTTACAATAGGATTTAACCTCACGAGATATAAGGAGTATTAATTTCCCTACTTAGTGGGAAATATTTCCCTACTTAGAGAGACGAATTTCCCTACTTAGAGAGAAATATTTCCCACTAAGTAGGAAAATTATATTGCCTATTGTAAAGACGATGATAAACCATGTTTCGTCGACTTGATTATCTAACTGAGATAAGTCTTCTATCAAGTATGCGGGTTCGGGATAAGCAAACATGTCCGTTATCGGGCATAGGCCTTTCTCTCTTGATGAGTTGCTAATGACCAAATGGAGATGAGCAGCGTGCAGATTCAGAGAATTTAAGTTCAACGTTTGGCAGCCATCTTCATTTTTCGTACCTTTGGCGCATAATACAAGAAATAATCATGGGAATACTTAGCAAAACAGGCTGTTACGAGTATCTGGCCGAACCGTTTCACTGCGACTTTTCACTGCGGTTACAAATGGGGCATCTGGGGAATCATCTATTGAATGCCGCCGACTTCCACTCCAATGAACGGGGGTACGGAATGACCGACCTCAACCCCATCCACAAGACATGGGTACTCTCGCGTTTAGCGGTAGAGATGACCGACATGCCACGTGCCTACGACCGCTTCACCGTGGAGACATGGGTGGAGAGCGCCATGCGTTATTTCACGAGTCGCAACTTTGCCATCAGTCGCACCGACGGCTACGTGTATGGCTATGGGCGAAGTGTCTGGGCGATGATAGACACGGACACGAGGCAGCCGGCCGACATTTTCAAGATACGAGACGGATTGATAACGCAGTATGTGGAGACCGAGCGTGAATGCCCCATAGAGAGAGCATCGCGGGTGAAGATGACGGGCGATGAGCCTCTTGCACATACCCTCGAAACGCGCTACAGCGATGTAGACGTAAACGGACATATCAACAGCATCAAGTATATCGACCATGTACTCGACCTGTTCGACATAGACTTCTACTCCCGATATGCTTTGCGCCGCTTCGACATCGCTTACGTGGCAGAGAGTTATTTCGGCGACCGGCTTCAATTCTATTGTGCACAGGCAGGAGAGAACGAATACCATGTTCGCATTACTAAGATAAGCCTCTGCGACAAGACAGAGACGGAGGTGTGTCGCTGCCGTATATGCTTCGTCGAACGATAACTGCATCTATTGCTTCGTAAAGAGAAGGCCGGCCGTCAGTAAGCGCAGATGCCGATGATTAATTTTGCTGCCACAAGAGGAAAAAGGAAAGACAATGGTAGATTATCAAGCAATTATCAATCGATATTATACCGAGAACACCGAGTTGAAGCATATACTGCTGGTGCACAGTCGCTCGGTTGCCGATTGGGCACTCTGTATTGCTGCGGCACATCCGGAGTTGTCTGTCGACACGACGTTTGTAGAAGAAGCAGCAATGCTCCACGATATAGGCATCATTCGCTGTTATGCGCCGAGTATTCAATGTTTCGGAACACAGCCTTACATCTGTCACGGGCGTGAGGGAGCAGAGATGCTGAGAGCAGAAGGCTTGCCTCGCCATGCACGGGTGTGCGAGCGGCATACCGGTGCCGGCCTCTCTTTGCATGATATTCGTTCGCAGAACTTACCCTTGCCGCAGCAGGATTTCTTGCCCGAGACCATAGAAGAGCAACTGATTTGCTATGCCGACAAATTCTTCTCCAAGACTCGCCTCGACGAGAAAAAGACGGTGGAGCAAGCCGAACGGAGTCTTGCTAAGTTCGGTGAAGAGGGTGTAGCGCGGTTTAAAGAGTGGGAGCGTCTATTCGTTAAAATAGAAAAATAAAGACCTCATTTAGCCATTTATTCCTTACCTTTGCAGCTCATATCGCCCGAGAATGAGAACGAAGTCGCTAACTTGTTTTCTTTTATTTGTCGCTGTCTTTGTGATGGCGGGTATTCATTCCTCTTCCTTTCTAAAGAAGAGGGATGCGGAACGGCGCGACACTGTGATGTCGAAAGATTCTGCGGCGTCCACTACCGCCGAGAAAGCATCCCTTGACACAACGCAGATGGACTCCATGCAATTGGCCATCTACCACCACAACAAAGCCATCGACGATTCCGTGAGGCTCGATTCCATCAACCGCAGCAAGAAAAATGGCATTGACGCTCCTGTGAACTATTCGGCCAATGATTCGCTGATTTACGATGCTCATACGAATACCGCCCATCTGTTTGGTACTTCGCGCGTGAAGTACGAGGATATGAATCTCGAGAGCGAAAAGATATACATGAGCCTTGATAGCAGTATGGTACGTGCCGTGGGACGCAACGACACCGCCGGCAAATACATCGGACAGCCCGTGTTCAATATGGGACAAGACAAATACACCAGCGACACGATGGCTTTCAACTTCAAAACCAAGAAGGGATTTATCAACAGCGTTAATACCGCGCAGCAAGACGGATTCCTTTCCAGCGAGAAAGCCAAGCGCGATGCCGACGGCAACCTGTATTTAGAACATGGCCGATATACCACTTGCGACGAGGAACATCCCGACTTTTACATCGCGCTTTCTCGTGCCAAGGTACGCCCGGGTAAAGATGTGGCTTTCGGGCCGGCCTATCTGGTGGTCGCCGATGTGCCTTTGCCCTTGGCCATTCCTTATGGTTTCTTTCCGTTCAGCAAGAAATATTCCAGCGGTTTCATCATGCCGACCTACGGCGACGAAAGCGACCGCGGATTCTATCTCCGCGACGGCGGCTATTACTTTGCCATGAGCGACAAATGGGACCTCAAACTCTTAGGCGAGATTTATACCAAAGGCTCGTGGGGGCTCTCGGCAGCCACCAACTATACGAAGCGGTACCGCTATTCGGGGAATTTCTATTTCAGCTATCAAGACACGAAGACGGGCGATAAAGGATTGCCCGACTATATGCGCACAGAGAGTTTCAAACTGCAATGGAATCACCGGCAAGACCCCAAAGCCAATCCTTTCAGCACATTGTCGGCCAGCGTAAACTTTGCCTCCACCAGCTACGAGCGCAACAATCTTTCGAGCTTATATAATCCCTATTCGCTGACACAGAGCACACGCACATCGTCGGTCAGTTGGAGCACCACGCTCTCAAGTATCGGTATGTCTATCAGTGCCACCACTAACTTGTCGCAAAACATGCGCGACTCCAGTGTGGCCATGACCTTGCCCGACCTGAACGTCTCCATCAGTCGTTTCTATCCCTTTAAGCGCCGTCATGCTGTAGGCAAAGAGCGGTGGTACGAAAAGATAGCCCTGAGTTATACAGGACAGCTGAGCAACTCCATCTCCACGAAAGAAGACCGCCTCTTCAAGTCCAATCTCATCAAGGATTGGCGCAACGGTATGCAGCACAATGTGCCCCTCAGCGGTAGCTTCACCCTGTTCAATTACCTGAGCGTCAACCCGTCTTTCAACTTCACCGACCGCATGTACACCAACAAGGTGATGAAAACATGGAATACAACTGCCCAACGCGAGGTGAACGATACGGTATATGGATTCAACAACGTCTACAATTGGAACCTCAGTCTCGGTGTTTCCACCAAGTTCTACGTCTTCTTCGTGCCCAGCCGCAAACTCTTCGGCGACAAGATAACGGCCATCCGCCATGTCTTCACGCCGCAGGTGAATTTCAGCTACGCCCCCGATTTCAGTGCCTCGCGCTATGGATATTATAAGACCTATCAGAAGACCGACGCCCATGGCAACGTATCCTATGAAACGTACTCCCCCTATCAGAATGCCCTCTTCGGCGTGCCGGGCAGAGGCAAGACGGGAAGCATTTCGTTCGACCTCAGCGATAACATCGAGATGAAAATACGCTCAGACAAAGACAGCACCGGCTTCCGCAAACTCAGCATCATCGACGAAATCGGAGCTGCCATGTCATACAATATGGCTGCCGAGACCCGACCGTGGAGTGACCTCAGCATGCGCCTGCGCCTGAAATGGTGGAAGAACTACACGTTTAGCATGAACGCCGTGTTTGCCACCTACGCATGGGAACTCGACGGCAGTGGAAAACCCTTCATCGGCACACATACCGAATGGGGAAAAGGTCGCTTCGGGCGCTTCCAAGGCACGTCGCAAAACATCTCTTTCACCCTCACCCCCGAGAAAATAAAGAAATGGTTTGGCGGAGGAAAAGACGATAAGCAAGACACCAAGGCGAAAGACGACGATGAAGGCGTAGACACCAAACGCGAAAGCAACGTAGACGAAGACATGGTGAAAGGGCAGACCGGTGCGCAGAAAACAGAAAAAGGAAAGGCCGACACCGATGAAGACGGCTATATGAAGTTCTCCCTCCCGTGGTCGCTCACCTTTGGCTACGGTATCGTCATGCGCGAAAACACCGCCGGCACTTTCAACACCAAGCGCATGCGCTATCCTTATAAATTTACCCAAACACTCAATATGAGCGGCAACATACGCATCAGCGACGGATGGAACATCAGCTTCTCGTCGGGCTACGACTTCGAGACCCACCAACTTTCCATGACCACCGCCTCGCTCTCGCGCGACCTCCATTGCTTCAACATGAGTTGCTCGGTCGTCCTTGCACCCTACACCTCTTATAACTTCTCATTCCGTTGCAATGCCGCCACGCTCACCGATGCACTGAAATACGACAAGCGCAGCAGCTATAGCAACAGCATTCAATGGTATTAAGCACCGGAAACACTTTCCATATCTATCAACAAAAAAGCGAGTGGTACGCATCGTCGCGACGCGTACCACTCTATGTGTGTATATATAAAGGTGTTTCTTTTATGCTTCCCGCATCAGTTGCACCGCACGGCACTCTTTCACTCCGAAATCAATGATTTTTGCGCCGCACGGCACTCTTTCGCTCGGAAATCAATGATTTTTGCACCGCACGGCACTCGTTCGCTCGGAAATCAATGATTTTTGCACCGCACGACACTCTTTTGCTCGGAAATCAATGATTTTTGCGCCGCACGGCACTCTTTCGCTCGGAAATCAATGATTTTTGCACCGCACGGCACTCTTTCTCTCGGAAATCAATGATTTTTGCGCTGCTCGGCACTCTTTTGCTCGGAAATCAATGATTCCGGAACCTTTTGAGTGCCGAGCGGTGTCGGCAGAGGCTAAATCCGGCTTGCAGAGTACCGAGCGGTGCCGGCAGAGTCTAAATCCGGCTTGCAGAGTGCCGAACGGTGTCGGCAGAGGCTAAATCCGGCTTGCAGAGTGCCGAGCGGTGCCGGCAGAGGCTAAATCCGGTTACGTGGAGTGCGCGACTTACTCTGTCCACAGGTTGTATCCCGTTCCGGTGGTCTGCTCGTCGTCTTCCCATTCGTCGGCATCGAAGTCGCCGGACTTGGCATCGCCTTCATTGATGCTATGCCATGAATTAACGGGAAATTGTTCTGCGATATCGCCGCTCACGGCTAAGCGCACAACGCAGCTGACGGGGGCGAAAAAGCGAACAAAGGGAACTCCTCGGAGCCCTTTGTTGATAGGGGATGCGATACGCTTCGCGCGCGCGTATGTGAAAGCGTTTAAAGTGTTATCCGACTGGCGGTGCGAATGTGTGTGTGTTACACTTATTTCTTGAATAAACTGTTTTTCTTAGTCTTGGAAATAGACTCGTTTTACCCGATTGCTGATGCCTGTGAGCACTTCATACGGGATGGTGCTGAGCGCATCGGAGAGGACGGTTACGGGTAGTCTGTCGCCAAAGATTTCTACGGCATCGCCTTCTTTGCAGTCGATTCCCGTTACGTCGATCATGGCCACGTCCATGCAAATGTTGCCGATATAGTCGGCTTTTTTCCCGTTTACCAAGCAATAGCCATGGCGGTTTCCCAGTCGGCGGTTGAGCCCGTCGGCATATCCGATGGGGATGGCAGCGATGAGGCTGTCTCTCTCTACGGTTCCTCGTCGGCTATATCCTATCGTTTCGTGGGCTTTGACTATGCGCAGTTGCAGGATAGTGGTTTTCAGTGTGCATACGTTGTGGATGATGGCATTGCTGCGGGGATTCACTCCGTAGAGGCCTATTCCCAGGCGACACATATCTAACTGTCGTTCGGGGAAATGCTCGATGCCCGCCGAATTGTCTATATGTCGTAGAATTTTATGGGGGAAGGCTGATTGTATTTTCCGGCTTGCTTCGTCGAACAGGACGAACTGATGGCGGGAGAAATCGTCGAAGTCATTGCTGTCTGAGCCGACGAAATGGGAGAATACCGAGCGCGGAATGAGGGCATTCTGGTGTTTAAACACGTCGATGAGTTTTTCTATGTCTTGTTGCGGGTCGAATCCGAGGCGGTGCATGCCGGTATCGAGTTTGATGTGTACGGGATAGCCGGCGATTCCTTCCTTGCGGGCAGCTTTGATGAGAGCGTCTAAGAGGCGGAAACTATAGACTTCCGGTTCCAGCTCGTAGTCGAACATGGTCTTGAAAGCTGTCATTTCAGGATTCATAATCATGATGCTCGACGTGATGCCGTTGTTGCGCAATGTGACACCTTCATCGGCCACGGCCACGGCTAAATAATCCACCCGATGGTCTTGCAGTGTCTTGGCAATCTCTACGGCACCCGTTCCATAGCCGTTGGCTTTAATCATGCACACCAATTTCGTCTCGGGCTTCATGAACGAACGATAGTAATTCAGGTTCTCGACCAAGGCGTTGAGGTTTACTTCCAAGGTCGTTTCATGCACCTTTTTTACCAACAGGTCGGTCAGACGGTCGAACCCGAACCGGCGTGCCCCTTTGATGAGAATCACTTCATTGCGCAGTTTGTCGAAGGCCTCGCTGTGAATAAAGGATTCGCAGTCGGGGAAAAAGCATTTATCGGTTATCCCAATGCTGTCGGCATGGGCGCACAGTTGTCTTCCGATGCCGATAAACTTCTCCACCCTACGTTTGGCAGCGAGATGGGACACTTCGCGGTAAAGGTCTGCCGGCTTTCGCCCTGTCTGTTCTATGTCGCTCAATATCAGCGTTCGTTTACGTCCTTTGTGGTCGGGGCGACGATTCATGAAGTCGAGTGCGATGTCTAAGGAATGGATGTCGGAATTGTAGCTGTCGTTGATGAGCGTGCAGCCATGTTGTCCTTCTTTCACCTCTAACCGCATGGCCACAGGCTCTAAATGCGCCATTCGTTTGGCCAGGGCTGCCGGAGCGATACCTAAATAGAGGGCTACTGCGGTGCAAGTGATGGAGTTTTCCACGGACGCATCGTCGATAAAAGGTAATGTGTATTGGCCTTCTATGTGGTTTTTGTATCTATAGGAAACCGTAGTGTGTTCCGCTTGCTTCTCTATCCGGCTCACGTAAAGTTGCGCATTCTCATCTTTCGTAGACCATGCTATTGGCTCTCCTTCAAGCGATTCTTCGCTGATGAGCCGCGCAGTGAGTGCGTTGTCAGTGCAATACACGATGGTTTGCGCATGGCGAAAGAGGCGGAGTTTCTCTCGGCATTTCTCCTCTATCGATGCAAAATTCTCCTGATGAGCGGTGCCGATGGTGGTCAGAACACCGATTGTCGGACGTATGATCTCACGTAACGCATCCATCTCTTTGGGTCTACTGATGCCGGCTTCAAACAGGCCTATCTGCGTGTTCTCATTCAATAGCCACACCGAAAGCGGCACACCTATCTGAGAATTGTAGCTGCGCGGCGAACGGGTTACAAATCTTTCGGGCATCAACAGCTGGTAAAGCCACTCCTTCACCATGGTCTTCCCGTTGGAACCGGTAATGCCGATGATGGGAATGTGGAATGTCTCGCGATGTTTCTTAGCCAGCATCTGCAACGCTTTCAACGTGTCGGCAACTTTCAGGAAGTTGGCATCCGTATAGGAACTGCTGCTGTCCGGCAGAACCTCTACTGCAAAGTTTCTTACGCCGCGGCGGTATAACTCGGGTATATAACGGTGGCCGTCGTTGCGGTCGGATTTCAATGCGAAGAAGAGCGTTTCCTCGGGGAAACAAAGCGATCTGCTGTCTGTAAGGATAAAGCCTATCCGCGCGTCGGCTTCGCCGTAACGCTCTGCATTTATCAATGTGGTAATTCTGTCAATCGTATAAATCATGTCTCTGTCTGCCGTTTGTTGAGTGCAAAGTTAGTGGAAGTTGATAGACTGACAAAATAAACGGAATATTAAATACGCAAGCACCCTTTTTTGTATTTTGCCATTTGCATAGGCTATGCAAGCACCCAATTTTTTGTTTTGTCATTTGCATAGGCTATGCAAGCACTAAAAATTTTATTTTGCTCCTTGCAGTCCAACTGCGAGCACTTTATAGGGGATTCAGATACGGTTTCAGGTATTTTCCCGTAAGACTGCGGGCGTTGTTGCAGATGTCTTCCGGTGTGCCGACGGCTACAATCTCGCCGCCCTTGTCGCCTCCTTCAGGACCAAGGTCGATGATGTGGTCGGCGCATTTGATAATCTCCATATTATGTTCGATAACAATGATGGAATGTCCGCGTGCGAGAAGCGCATCGAAAGCCTGAAGGAGTTTGCGGATATCGTGGAAATGGAGCCCTGTGGTCGGTTCGTCGAAGATAAAGAGTGTCGGTTCTTTCCGTTCCTGCCCGATGAAATAGGACAGTTTCACGCGCTGATTTTCGCCGCCCGAAAGGGTGGAGGAGCTTTGTCCGAGTTTGATATATCCAAGTCCCACATCCTCCAAGGGGCGGAGTCGTTGGGCTATTTTCGTCTCGCCGTTGTCGGTAAAAAATGCGATAGCCTCTGATACCGTCATATTCAAAACGTCATTGATATTCTTTCCGGCAAAGTGTATATCGAGCACATCGCGCTTGAATCGCTGGCCGTGACAGGCTTCGCATTCTAATTCGAGGTCGGCCATGAATTGCATCTCGACGGTAATGGTGCCCGCGCCCTTGCACTCTTCGCAGCGTCCGCCGTCGGTGTTAAACGAGAAATACTGCGGCGAGAACCCCTGATTCCGTGCTTGCGGTTGGTCGGCAAAGAGTTGTCGGATGGCATCATAGGCCTTGATATAAGTAACGGGATTTGAACGCGTGCTCTTGCCGATGGGATGTTGGTCTACGAACTCTACGTGGCTGATGTGCTGCCAATCGCCCGCGAGCGCGGAATATTCGCCAGGGATGTCGGCTGCTTCGTCGAGTTGTCGCTTCAGCGCAGGGTAGAGAATGCCTCTCACGAGCGAAGACTTTCCGCTGCCGCTCACACCCGTGACAACGGTCAGCACATTGAGCGGAAATTTCGCATTTACTCCTTTGAGGTTATTCATCCGTGCGCCCGTCAGTTCGATGGCCATGTTCCAATGGCGGCGACTTGCGGGCACGTCTATGCGTTCGGTACCTGTCAGATATTTCACCGTGTGACTGTCGGGGTATTTCTTCAGCGATTGGGGCGTGATGTCGGCGGCCGAGCCCTCGAACACAATGCGTCCGCCGAGGCTTCCGGCATCAGGGCCGACATCTATCAAGTAATCGGCTGCCCGCATGATGTCTTCATCGTGTTCCACCACAATCACTGTGTTGCCCAGCTCGTTCAACTCGCGTAGCACGTGGATGAGCCTGTCGGTGTCGCGGTTGTGCAGACCGATGCTGGGTTCGTCGAGGATATAGAGTGAACCGACAAGCGAACTGCCGAGCGATGTTGTGAGGTTAATGCGCTGACTTTCCCCACCACTAAGCGTGTTTGAGGGTCTGTTCAGTGTGAGGTATCCCAGACCGACATCGAGCAGGAATTGCAACCGATTCTTGATTTCCACGAGCAGTCGTTTGCCGATTAGGGCTTCATGCTCCGTCAGTTGCAGGGTGTCAAACCATTCTTTCAACACCGATACGGGCATATCCACCAGCTCCGAGATGCTGCGCCCACCCACTTTCACGTAGCCGGCTTCCTTTTTCAGTCGTGTGCCATGGCAGTTAGGGCAGGTCGTCTTGCCACGATATCGGCTCAGCATCACGCGATATTGAATCTTATATTGGTTTTCTGTGAGCATTTGAAAGAAGGCATCGATGCAGACGCGGTCGTGAATATCGCCGCCCAACTCAGACGGCAAACCGTGCCACAGCCATTCCTTATGCTTCCGCGAGAGCTGGAAATAAGGTTCGAAGATAGGGAAACCGTCTTTCTCTGCCCGTCGGCAAAACTCCTCTTTCCAAGCCTTCATCTTATCGCCGTGCCAGCACTGCACGCAACCTTCATACACACTAAGCGATGAGTTGGGCACCACTAATTTTTCGTCAATGCCTATCACCCGACCGAAACCCTCGCAGACCGGACATGCCCCCAGCGGTGAGTTAAAAGAAAACATATTGGCGTTAGGTTCTTCAAAGTGCATGCCGTCGGCCTCAAATCGGGTCGAATATTCATACCGGATATTCCCCGGCAGAAACAGTAGCATACATCTGCCGTCGCCCTCATAGAGTGCTGTCTCGGCCGAATCAATAAATCGCGACACCGTCTCCTTGTTGTCGTCTACCGACAGGCGGTCTATCAGCAAGAAAACATCGCTCGGTGCAGCCTTCAAGTTCTCCTCATCGGCCATGAAATCCTCGATGCGCACGAATGTCTCATGATACCAAAGTCGCACGAATCCCTGCTGGTTTTCCATTTCCAACTGCTCCCTGAGCGACCTGCCCGTTCCCATTTTCAATGGTGCTACGATAGCGAACTTCGTACCTTTTGCAAACGACAGCATCTGCGTCACCATGTCTTCTGTCGAATGTTTCTTTACTTCCTCGCCGCTTATCGGTGAGAATGTGCGCCCGATACGTGCAAAGAGCAGCCGCATATACTCATAGATTTCCGTCGAAGTGCCCACCGTTGAACGAGGGTTACGGCTGTTCACTTTCTGTTCGATGGCAATAGCTGGCGGCAAACCCTTAATAGAGTCGCATTCCGGCTTGCTCATCCTGCCTAAAAACTGCCGGGCATAGGCCGATAAACTCTCCACATATCGTCGCTGCCCTTCGGCATACAATGTGTCGAAAGCCAACGACGACTTTCCCGAACCGCTTACACCTGCAATCACGATGAATTGATTTCGAGGAATGTTTACCGAGATATTTTTGAGGTTATTGGCTCGTGCGCCTTTTATCTGAATAAATGCTGTCATAGCGTTTCCTGTAAAGATGATGTTTTGTTGCTCATTTCGGCATGCAAAAATACATATTTGTCGCCGCTTAGCCAAACTTATCTTACCCGAAATATTCACCTCTTCGCCTCCTCCCGATGCGAGGTAATACAGTTCAAACTCTTCATCGCCCTATGGGCAACGACAAGACAACAGTTGCTTAGAGTGAAGCGACTGTCACACAACAACATACACTGCTGTTCAAGAAAGCATAGCGTTTAGGTTGTGAAAGCTATGCTGTAAGGACGTAGAAGCTAAGCGATGACAAAGTGAAAGCTTAGCTTTTAGGAATAAACCGATAAGATGTGGCTCTCTTCTCGTTTGTGAATGGTATGTCTTGAGGATTCTCCGTTGTTGCAATAGGGTGGCGTTTGCATCTGCGGGGTGCATCCTTTTCTCTTTTTGCGGATGAACTGTGGGCGGTGAAACGGCGTTATCTTCTTCTTCCGAAGATACCGAAGCCACTGAACCTGCGGTAGAGTTTCCATCCTAAAATCAGCCCATCGAGAATACTGCCGCCCGTGTTTAAAAGTCCTGTCAGTCGTTGGCTCGGGGTAGACGGGGACACTGCGGGGGCACGAAACATTTCATTCCACAGCACTCGAATGGTCTGATCGTCTTGTTGGATGTCTTTGCGGAGTGCTGCTTTCTTTGTTCTCAATTCTGCAAGCGAATTGAAAACAGGAGTCTGTTCGTTGGTTGTCATCATCTGTTATTTCTCCATTAATAGTCCGGCAAGGAATCTGACAAGTGGTTGTTCTATCCATTTCTTACGGAAAGCAAGGAACATCAGAAAGAAGATGAGATAGATACCTGCCACGATTCCGAATCCTCCGGCAGTGCCGACGGCCGGTTCCAAGGCGTATGCAACAGCGAAAGAAAGATAGATAAGGATAAGCAACACCAATAAAGACAGTATCACCGTCAATGTGATGACAGTGATGAGGCGCACTATTTTTTCTATTACATCGAGCTTAACGTATTCCGTTTGAAGCCCGATGTAATGTCTCAGCACTTCTACGAGTTGTGCAATGGTCTCTACATTTTTATCGCTTGAGAACATAGAAAGGCTTTAAACAATCTCTGAGCCGGTCTCTTTGATGTCGTCTACGAGGTCGTCCATCTCTTTGCGACTTAGCTTAATGTCATGTTTCTTGCAGAAGTCATCTATTGTATCTGCGATTTTTGAACGGGTGTCCGCACCTTTTTCCGGTGCAAGAAGCAAACCGATGGCTGCGCCGGCAATGGCTCCGCCAAGGAAGAACCCAAGATAACCTAATGTTTTCATCTTTCTTTATTTAATTAGTTAAACCATTATATATTAATAGCATGCAGACCGACCCTCATAGCAGGTGTAACCTTTGTCGGCTCGTTCTTTCTGCATCAGATGCCGTCTACTTTCTGCAAATATAGGAAAAGTTTTTGATATGAGCATCTTTCTGCCACCTATTTTATGTGAAATATATCGGGTATGCCGTATTTAACAAACTTTATGCTGCAATCATAGGCTATTCTTTTGTTTTTGCGTAATTTCGCGACATCATTAAAGATATTAAGTATAATCTCTAAGTAATCTTTTCAAACGTATGAAGAAATATGTTGTTTTATGTGCAGGCCTCTGTGCTACACTGTTTTTAGCAAGTTGCGGTTCCAATAAGGAAAGTGCTTATAGAAAGGCTTATGAAAAAGCTAAAGCACAAGAGCAGACCGGCAATCAGGAGAATGCAGAAGAGAATACCTACACTGTAACCCCTGTGGTAACGACACCGGTTACAGAGACACGCGTGGTAGACAACGTGGATAATGTGTCCGTTCGCCAAGAAAGCGTGACTCTTGTCAGTGGTTCCGGCTTGAAAGACTACAGCGTTATTGTCGGTTCTTTCTCGCTGAAAGCCAATGCCGAAAGCCTGCAAGGTCGCCTCGTTGCGGCCGGATATAGTGCTCAAATCGCATATAATGCCGATAGAAACATGTATCGTGTAGTGGCATCTACATTCGCAAACAAGGCTGATGCCGTGCGTAGCAGAAACGATTTCCGTGCCACTTATCCCGACGCATGGTTACTTTACGCTAAATAGGACTTCGGTTGATTGTGGCGCGAATCCTTTCAATAGATTACGGAAAGAAGCGTACAGGATTGGCAGTCACCGACCCGTTGCAGATGATATGTGGCGGATTGGCGACTGTTCCTACGTCTGAACTCTTCAAATTTCTGCAAACCTATATGGAAAAAGAACCGGTGGAGCGCATCGTTATCGGAGAGCCGAAGCAGCCAAACGGCATGCCCAGTGAGAACATGGCTCGTGTACAACAATTTGTAAACAGATGGCGGAAGGCCGTTCCCCATGTCCCCATTGAGTTCTACGATGAGCGGTTTACCTCCTTATTGGCGCATAAGGCCATGTTGGACGGCGGCTTGAAAAAGAAAGCAAGGCGCGACAAAGCACTGGTAGATGAGATTAGTGCCACCATTATCTTGCAGAGTTACTTGGAATCGATAAGAAAATGATTTTACCTATTTACGTTTATGGACAACCTGTGCTACGTAAGGTGGCACAAGATATATCTTCCGATTATCCAGACCTTCAGGAGTTGATTGCCAATATGTTTGAGACGATGGATTCCTCGGATGGCATTGGTTTGGCAGCACCGCAAATCGGGAAGAGTATTCGCGTGGTTGTGATAGATTTGAATGTGTTGTCGGACGACTTCCCTGAATACAAAGACTTTCGGAAAGCATACATCAATCCCCATATATTGGAGATTGATGAGACCTCGGAGAAACGGCTGATGGAAGAGGGTTGCCTTTCTATTCCCGGATTACATGAGAAGGTTCCGCGTTTTTCTCGTATTCATGTTACCTATTTGGATGAAGCATTTGTGTCTCATGACGAATGGGTGGAAGGGTATTTAGCACGCGTCATGCAGCATGAGTTCGACCATTTGGAAGGGAAAATGTTTGTAGACCATATTTCCCCTCTTCGTAAACAGCTGATAAAAAACAAACTGAAAGCCCTCACGCAGGGACGCTATGAGTGTAGCTATCGCACCAAACCGATGAGATAACCCTTGTCGAAAACGAAAGCATGGTCAAGTGTCGAGTATATGTACTGTGACCGAAAAGGATGGGATAGGAACCTCCTGCCTGTTTAAAGGCTTTTCCCATTTTAAGTAATACCTTTGTAACGACCATGAGGATTGTTGGCCGGCAATCGGTTCTTTTATTCTTTTGGGTGTATAGGTGAGAATCCATATATATAAATATGTATAGAAAGTGTATCGTCTTATTCCTTTTTTTACTGTCTGTATCGGCGCATGCCCAGTACAATATAGACAGGCTGATTACAAGCGGACGTATCGCGTTGCACTATGAGGACTATGTGCTTTCCATACAATATTTCAATCAGGTGCTTGCCCAAAAGCCCTATTTATACGAACCTTGGCAACTTCGGGCTATAGCCAAGTTCTGTCTCGACGACTTTGCCGGTGCCGAAGCAGATGCTTCCGAAGCCATTCTTCTGAATCCGTATGTACCGGAACTTTATGATTTACGTGGCGTGTCACGCATCAGACAGCGTAAGTTTACGGAGGCTATACACGATTATACCACCGCGATTAAAGCAGACCCAATCAATCGCAACTATTGGTACAACCGTGCGATATGCAGAATGGAAAACAAGGAATACAAGCAAGCACAGACAGAATTGGATACCATCATCGGCCGGTGGAACTCTTTTGCCGCTGCATACGCTTTGAAGGCCGAAGTATGTATGCAACAGAAAGACACAGCGGAAGCGGCTAAATGGTTGGATAAAAGTTTGGAAACAGACCCTTACAACGGGGAAGCATGGGCGATGAGAGGAGTTATTGCTCTATCGAAAAAACAGTGGAAAGATGCCGATAACTATATAGGTAAGGCCATTCACTTGAAGCCTAAATCCGTGAACAATTACTTGAATCGTGCCATTGCAAGGTTGAATACGAACAATCTGCGAGGGGCGATGGGTGATTATGATACTACTTTGGACTTAGACCCGAACAATTTTCTGGGGCACTACAATCGTGGCTTGTTGCGAGTGCAGGTGGGTGATGACAACAGAGCCATCAAAGATTTTGATTATGTATTGAAAATAGAACCGGATAATTTAATGGCTTTGTTTAACAGGGCAACATTGTTAGACCGTACCGGTGACCTTCGAGGGGCTATCCGCGACTATTCAAAGGTGATAGAGCGATTTCCTAATTTCTGGACAGGCCTGCAATATCGTGCCAACTGCTACCGTAGACTGGGTATGACGGCCAAGGCCGAATTAGATGAATTTCGTATTTTCAAAGCTCAAATGAACAAACATTTGGGCATACAGAGCCGTTGGAGCCGAAAGAAATTAAACGAGGTACGTAGAAAAAGCGACATCGACCCCGAAAAATACAACCAAATTGTCGTGGCAGACGACAATTCCGTGGAGCATGAGTATAAGAGTGAATACCGCGGAAAGGTGCAGAACAGACATGTAGAAACAGACTATATGCCGATGTATGCCCTGTCTTATTTCCAATATGCCAATGGAATTCAGTCTTACCAAGCCTTCGACAAGGAATTGGAGCAGGTTAATCGCATGCAGCAACCATTGCATCGCATCTATATAACGTGTAATCCTAAGCCACTGGATGAAAGTCAGTCGAAATCATTCTTTTTGCTGATAGATAGTTTGACGGCAGACATCTCTGCACCCCATGAGGCAAAACGTACCGCCGGACTTCTGCTGCAACGTGCTGTAGCCTATTCCGTGATACAGAACTATGAAGATGCAATCCGCGATTTAAATGCCTGCATCGAAGTTGACAGCACATCATCTTTAGCTTATTGGCAACGGGCAGTATGCGAATCGATGATGAATGATTTTAATCTCTCTCTCGGGATGAACGACCGTTTGAAAGCCGCCAAAGTGTTGGCAGACTTCAATGAGGCAATCAGACTGAATCCGCAAAATGCGTATCTTTATTATGACAGGGCGAACCTCCATGTTTCCCGAAAGGATTACAGCAAGGCAATAGATGATTATACGCAGGCTGTTCGGTATGATTCACGGCTTGCTGAGGCCTATTATAATCGTGGTTTGGTACGTTTCAACACAGGAGAAAAAGCCTCGGGAGCACTCGATTTGAGTAAGGCAGGCGAGCTCGGACTGTTTGATGCCTACAGCATTATCAAGCGATACAATGGGAAATAAGTGCCGGTTTCTCCCCACTAATTTTTCCCTGTTTTATTCTATTATATCAAAGGAAAATGCTACTTTTGCATTCAAATTGATTAAAACGAAGAAGTTATGATAAAAATCACGTTTCCAGACGGCTCTGTTCGTGAGTACGAAAAAGGCGTAACCGGACTTCAGATAGCTCAAAGCATATCACCCGCATTAGCCCGCGAAGTGATATCCTGTAGTGTAAACGGCAAGACTGTAGAACTCAATCGTCCTATCAACGAAGATGCAACATTTGCCTTGTATAAATGGGAAGATGAGGAAGGTAAGCATACATTTTGGCACACCTCAGCCCATTTGTTGGCAGAAGCACTCCAAGAACTGTATCCGGGCATCCAATTCGGCTTTGGTCCTGCCATAGAAAACGGCTTTTTCTATGATGTGATGCCGAAAGATGGGGTCGCCATCAGTGAAAATGATTTCCCTAAAATAGAGGAAAAGATGCGTGAGCTCGCCAAAAAAGACGAACCGGTGGTACGTAGAGATATCTCTAAAGCCGATGCGTTGAAAGAGTTTAAGGAAGACGGGCAGGAATATAAGGTGGAACACATTGACCTCGATTTGGCGGATGGCACGATTTCCACCTATACTCAGGGGGCTTTTACCGACCTCTGTCGTGGGCCTCACTTGGTTTCTACGGGAGCTATTAAGGCCATTAAGATTACAAGTGTGGCCGGTGCCTTTTGGCGTGGCGACGCCAAGCGCGAGCAGATGACGCGTATCTACGGTATTACTTTTCCGAAGAAAAAGATGCTCGACGAGTATCTTGTCATGCTCGAAGAGGCAAAAAAGCGCGACCATCGCAAGATAGGGAAAGAAATGGAACTCTTCATGTTCTCAGAGCGTGTAGGAAAAGGTCTGCCTATCTGGCTGCCCAAAGGTACGGAACTGCGTCTGCGTTTGCAGGGAATGCTCCGCAAGATACAAAAGAATTACGGTTATCAGGAAGTGATAACACCGCATATTGGCTCAAAGAACCTGTATGTAACAAGCGGGCATTATGCACATTATGGAAAGGATTCGTTTCAACCGATACATACTCCGGAAGAGGACGAAGAGTATATGCTCAAACCCATGAACTGTCCCCACCATTGTGAAGTCTTCTCATGGAAACCCCGTTCTTATAAAGATTTGCCTTTAAGAATCGCAGAGTTCGGCACTGTTTATCGTTATGAGAAGAGTGGGGAACTGCATGGCCTGACCCGTGTACGCTCTTTTACGCAGGACGATGCTCACATCTTTTGCCGTCCGGAACAAGTAAAGAGCGAGTTTCTGCGTGTGATGGACATCATACAGACAGTGTTCAAAGTCTTTGATTTCAAAAATGTAGAAGCACAAATCTCTCTCCGCGACCCTAATGACCGAGAGAAATACATTGGAAGCGACGAAGTGTGGGAACATTCGGAGCAATCTATCATTGAGGCTTGCAAGGAGAAAGGACTCAATGCCAAAATAGCCTACGGAGAAGCCGCTTTCTATGGTCCCAAGCTCGACTTTATGGTAAAAGATGCCATCGGACGTCGTTGGCAGCTCGGAACGATACAGGTAGACTACAACCTGCCTCAGCGTTTCAAACTCGAATACACGGCCGACGACAACTCAAAGCAGACACCTGTTATGATACACCGTGCCCCGTTCGGCAGTATGGAGCGGTTTACCGCTGTGTTGATAGAGCATACCGCAGGGCATTTCCCGTTGTGGTTGACTCCCGACCAAGTGGCGATTCTTCCTATTTCAGAGAAGTTCAACGATTACGCCCGCAAGGTCGCTCACTATTTAGACTCTGTGGGTGTGCGTGCCAATATTGACGAACGTAATGAAAAAATAGGGCGTAAGATACGTGATAATGAAATCAAACGCGTTCCTTACATGGTTATTGTAGGCGAGAAAGAGGCTGCCGAAGGGCTTGTCTCCATGCGTAAACAAGGAGGAGGCGAGCAGGCTACCATGAGTATGGAAGACTTCGCAACCCGCATCAACGAAGAAGTGGCTGCATTGATAGCAGAAACGAACGTGAAACCGAAAGATTGAAAACGCATCTCCATTCATATTAAATTATCAAACGTGGCAGAGACAAAGTATATATTCGTGACAGGGGGTGTGGTCTCTTCTTTGGGAAAGGGAATCATCTCATCTTCTATCGGCAAGTTGTTGCAGGCAAGAGGATATAACATTACAATACAGAAATTCGACCCTTATATCAATATTGACCCGGGTACGCTCAATCCCTATGAGCACGGAGAATGCTATGTGACGGTAGACGGCATGGAAACCGACCTCGATTTGGGACATTATGAACGGTTTACCGATATACAGACCACCAAAGCCAACTCCCTTACCACGGGAAGAATCTATAAGGCGGTGATTGATAAAGAACGGCATGGCGACTATTTGGGCAAGACCATCCAAGTGATTCCGCACATTACCGATGAGATAAAACGCAACGTAAAATTGTTGGGGAAGCAAAATAAATATGACTTTGTGATAACCGAAATCGGGGGTACGGTGGGTGACATAGAGTCGCTTCCCTTTTTGGAGAGCATCCGACAACTAATGTGGGAATTGGGCGACAATGCCCTTTGTGTGCATCTTACCTATATACCTTATTTGAAAGCAGCCGACGAGCTGAAGACCAAGCCTACCCAACACTCGGTGAAAGAGTTGCAGAGCGTGGGTATTCAGCCTGATATTTTGGTGTTGAGAACAGAGAAGCATTTGGGCGATGGCATGTTGCGTAAGGTGGCAAGTTTCTGTAATGTAGATTTCGACTGTGTAGTACAAAGCGAAGATTTGCCAAGTATCTACGAAGTGCCCGTGAACATGCAGGCGCAGGGACTTGACACCGTGATACTGAAAAAGATGAAACTTCCTGTAGGGGAGACACCGGCACTCGGCCCGTGGCGTAAATTTCTGGAACGTCGCAAGAAAGCCGTGAAAGAAGTAAATATTGGTCTTGTAGGCAAGTACGATTTGCAGGATGCCTATAAAAGCATTCGTGAGAGCCTCTCGCAAGCTGGCACTTACAATGATTATAAGACCGTGATAACCTTTATCAATTCAGAGAACCTGACGGAAGATACCGTTGCCGAGAAACTAAAGGGCATGGATGGAGTCGTGATTTGCCCTGGATTTGGCCAACGAGGCATAGAAGGCAAGATTGTAGCCGCTCATTATACGCGCACTCACGATATACCGACTTTCGGTATCTGTCTGGGTATGCAGATGATGGTTGTGGAGTTTGCACGCAACGTTTTGGGGTATGCCGATGCCAACAGTCGCGAGATGGACGAGAAGACAAAGCACAATGTTATCGATATTATGGAAGAGCAGAAGAACATCACGAATATGGGTGGCACCATGCGTCTTGGTTCTTATGAATGTGTTTTGAAGCAAGGCTCGCGCACGTTTGATATTTACAAGAAAGAACATATACAGGAACGCCACCGCCATCGCTACGAATTCAACAACGATTATCAGAAAGAATATGAAAAGGCCGGCATGCTTTGTGTGGGACGCAACCCTGAGAGCGAATTGATAGAGATTGTGGAAATCCCCGGTTTAAAATGGTATATAGGCACACAGTTCCATCCAGAATACCAAAGTACGGTACTTAATCCGCATCCTTTATTTGTGGATTTCGTGAAAACGGCCATAGCTAATAAAAAAGACTAAGCTAACGATTAATAAAACAATGGATAAGAATACAATTATCGGTTTTGTACTGATAGCTGCGGTGCTCATCGGTTTTAGTTGGTATTCGCAACCTTCTGCCGAGGAAATAGCCGCTCAACACACACAAGATTCCCTAACTTTAGTGGCAAAGCAGAGGGCAGAGAAACAGCAGAAAGCCGCTGAAGATGCCCGTAAAAAGACTCTGACATCGGTTGCAAAAGAAGATACAACGGTTTTGTTTTATGCCTCGATGAAGGGAACGGCACAGAACATCGTGTTGAAGAACAGTAAAGTAGAACTGACACTAAGCACCAAAGGCGGTACGGTGGCAAAGGCTGTTATCAAAAACTTCAAAGACCACAATGGTAACAAAGATGTTACCTTGTTTACGGAAAAAGACCAACGGTTGAATTTCCTCTTAGCTGGCAAGAACAGCAATATTATCACCGAAGATTTATTTTTTACGCCCTCGCAGGTTACCGATTCTACTGTTACCATGACAGCAACAACCGGTCGGGGACAAGCTATCGTGCTTCATTACCTCTTAGGCAAGGACTATATGTTGCATGCCTCTATGCAGGTAAACGGCATGGCCGACCTCTTCGCTCCTACTTACAGGTCGATGGACGTGGAGTGGACGGACAAGGCACGTCAGCAAGAACGTGGTTTTACTTTTGAAAACAGGTATTCCACCCTTACTTATCATTTGACGAAGGGTGGGACAGACTATCTGAACGCGACAAGTGAGAAAAAGGATGAACCAGTAGAGGAAACGATTGACTGGATTGCCTTTAAGAATCAGTTCTTTAGTGCGGTGATGATTGCCAAGAACGATTTTGCTCCCAATTCATTGATGACAAGTATACCGCAGGAAAAAGGCTCCGGTTATTTGAAGGACTATGCCGCTAAGGCAAAAACGTTTTTCGACCCTACGGGGAAAACCCCCACAGAGTTTGAATTTTATTTCGGCCCCAATGATTTCCGCCTACTTCAGTCTATAGAGCAGCAAAGCAAGTTTGGTAAAGACTTGGAACTGCAAAGATTGGTGTATTTAGGATGGCCTTTGTTCCGCATTATCAATCGGTGGTTTACCTTGTATGTATTTGATGGTCTGACTGCCATGAACATCAATATGGGTATTGTGCTGATACTTATTACCTTGTTGCTGAAACTTATCACATTCCCTTTGGTGAAGAAGAGTTACATGAGCTCTGCTAAGATGCGGGTACTGAAGCCAAAACTCGATGAAGCTACGAAACAATATGACAAGCCGGAAGACCAAATGCAGAAGCAACAGGCAATGATGACCATGTATTCCAAATACGGTGTAAGTCCGCTTTCCGGCTGTTTACCGATGTTGATACAAATGCCTATTTGGATTGCCATGTTCAACTTCGTTCCGAATGCTATACAATTACGTGGTGAGAGCTTTCTTTGGATACAGGATTTATCTACCTACGATCCCATCTGGGAGTGGCACGATAGTCTTTGGCTCATAGGAGATCACCTCTCACTCACCTGTATTCTGTTCTGCGTAGCCAATGTGTTGTATTCCATTATGACCATGCGCCAGCAACGAGACCAAATGGTAGGACAGCAAGCCGAGCAGATGAAAGTGATGCAGTATATGATGTATGTCATGCCGGTCATGTTCTTCTTCATGTTCAACGATTATAGTTCAGGACTGAATTTCTACTATTTTGTCAGTCTGTTCTTTAGTGCTGCTATCATGTGGGCATTGCGCCGCACGACAAATGACGAGAAACTGTTGGCTATATTGGAAGCGAATTACCAAGAAAATAAAAACAACCCGAAGAAAACGAGCGGGCTGGCTGCACGTCTTGAAGCAATGGCCAAGCAGCAGGAAGAAATGAAACGCCGCAGGGAAGAACTTGACCGTAAGCGGAGAGGGTAGCCTCTCCGTTGCCGGTTTCAATATATCCTGTAGGAGTTCAATGCCGGATGGTAGTTTTGTATTTCATAAGTCCTACTTTTGTACTCAATGATTTATACTTCTGTCAAAAACCATTCATACGATACTCTTTACCATAGAAACATATAAGAATCTATTAACTGTTAATATTATGAATAAGTCAACCCTAATGGCCGCTGCGTTATTGATAGTATCGGGCGGCACCATTCAAGCACAAAACACCGTGAACATAGGTAAGAACAACATTACGTTGCAGAGCGACCTCATGACTCCAGAGGCTCTCTGGGCTATGGGACGTATCGGCGAGCATCAGGCCTCACCCGATGGAAAGAAAGTAGTCTACCAAGTGGGCTATTATAGTGTAAAAGAAAACAGAGGACACCAAGTCCTCTATGTCGTAGATGCTGACGGCCGCAATGCCAGGCAGCTCACTGTGAGTGCTAAGAACGAAACAAGTCCGGCATGGATAGATGGCGGGAAACACATTGCTTATCTCAGCAATGAAAATGGGACAAATCAAGTTTGGAGCATGAATGCTGATGGTACGAATCGCCGACAACTCACCCGCTCTGCTGTAGACATAGAAGGCTTTAAGTTCTCTCCCGATGGGAAACGTGTCATCCTTATCAAACAGATTCCCTATACCGGCAGCATCAAACCGAATCCTTCTGACCTGCCTAAATCATCAGGTATTTTAGCAACTGACCTCATGTATCGGCATTGGGACGAGTATGTGACGACGATTCCGCATCCGTATGTGGCAGAGGTAACAGAGAGCGGTATCTCTGAAGGCAAAGACATTCTCGACGGCGAGCCTTATGAATGTCCCATGAAACCCTTTGGTGGTGTGGAGCAACTCGACTGGAGCCCCGATTCTAAGTTCATCGCTTATACCTGTCGTAGGAAGACAGGTCGGGATTATGCCGTCTCTACCGACTCGGATATCTTTCTCTATGAACTGTCTACCGGCAAGGTAACTAATCTCTGTAAGCCTGCCGACTTCCGCGAGGTAGCGATAAATCCCACGAAGACCATGAAGACGCAAGAAGTGAATGCTCCTGCCAACAGACAATACAATATGGGTTATGATATGAATCCGCAATTCTCTCCCGATGGCAAATTCATTGCTTGGCAAAGCATGGAGAACGATGGTTACGAGAGCGATCGCAACCGTTTATGCGTTTATAGTTTTGCCGATGGAAAGAAGACTTATGTTTCAGACACCTTTGATTCTAATGTTGAAGGATTTTGTTGGAATGCTGATTCGCGTTCATTGTATTTCATAGGTGTATGGCACGCATGTATCAATCTGTATAAAGCCGAACTAACCGGAAAGGTAAAACAACTGACCGACGATATGGCTGATTACGGTTCCGTGCAATTAGCGCATAATGGTACACAATTGTTAATGGAGCGTCATAGTATTTCTCAAGCTCATGAACTCTATTTCGTAGCACCCGGAAAGGATATAAAGAGCACCAAAGTGCGTCAGCTTACTTTTGAAAACAAGCATATCTACGACCAATTGACTTTTGGAAAGGTGGAATCTCGCTGGGTTGCCACTACCGATGGTAAGCAAGAGAAGGTGTGGATTATCTTGCCGCCACATTTTGATGTCAACAAGAAATATCCTGCATTGCTTTTCTGCGAAGGAGGTCCGCAAAGTCCGGTAAGCCAATTCTGGAGTTATCGTTGGAACTTCCAAATCATGGCAGCCAATGGTTATATCATCGTAGCGCCTAACCGTCGCGGATTGCCAGGCTTCGGTTCGGAGTGGAACGCTGAAATTAGCGGCGATTGGGCAGGGCAGTGTATGAAAGATTACCTGAGTGCCATCGACGATGCCGCCAACAATCTTCCCTACGTAGACAAAGACCGGTTGGGTTGTATCGGCGCCAGCTTCGGCGGATTCAGTGTCTATTGGTTGGCCGGTCATCATAATAAACGCTTTAAGGCATTCATTGCCCACGATGGCGCTTTCAACCTTGAATCCATGTACACGGATACGGAAGAAGTTTGGTTCAGCAATTGGGAATACGACGATGCTTACTGGAATAAAGACCAGACCGCCAACGCCAAGCGCACGTATGAGAACTCTCCCCACAAGTTTGTCGACAAGTGGGACACCCCCATCCTCTGTATCCACGGTGAAAAGGATTACCGCATCAACGCCAATCAGGGCATGGGTGCTTTCAATTCCGCTCGTTTACGTGGCATACCGGCCGAATTGCTCCTCTTCCCTGATGAGAACCACTGGGTATTGAAGCCGCAGAACGGTATTTTGTGGCAGCGCACTTTCTTCGGATGGCTTGACAGATGGCTGAAGAAGTAATCTTATATCGTAGATTCATATCAAAACATAAAAACAAAAGAAAATGGTAGAAACATTTCAAAAGAAACTCAGCGATTCGCCTCTGATGAGGTGGACAGCGTTAGCCCTTCTGGCCTCGGCGATGTTCTTTGCCTACATCTTCGTAGACATCATGTCGCCGCTGCAAGAGTATTTACAAACGTATAAGAATTGGGACCCTGTGGCTTACGGTCGCTTTGCCGGTTCAGAGCCCTTCCTCAATGTCTTTGTCTTCTTCCTCGTCTTTGCGGGAATTATCCTCGACAAGATGGGCGTCAGGTTCACCGCCATCCTTTCGGGTGTAGTGATGGTGGTCGGTGCAGTCATCAACTACTATGCCGTGTGCGATGCCTTTGTGGGCAGTACACTCGAAGCATTCTTCACCGATTACTTCAATCTTCCGCTTGCAAGTTGGAATATAACTCCGTTTTATGCCGGTATGCCTGCTTCGGCAAAGCTCTCGGCCATAGGCTTTATGATTTTCGGATGTGGTGCCGAGATGGCCGGAATCACCGTTTCGCGTGGTATCGTGAAATGGTTTAAAGGCAAGGAGATGGCTTTGGCCATGGGTATTGAGATGGCGATTGCCCGCTTGGGCGTAGCTGTTGTGGTATTGGCATCGCCTGCCATCGCAAAGATTCACCCCATCAGTGTATCGCGTCCCTTGGCCTTTGAGTTGGTGTTGCTTTGCATCGGCCTCATCTGTTTTATTGTCTATGGATTCATGGACAAGAAGTTGGAAGCTCAAGGTGTGGAAGAAGACAAAGACGACCCGTTCAAGGTGAGCGATATCGGCAAGATTCTTTCTTTGAAAGTCTTTTGGCTCGTAGCCTTGCTCTGTGTGTTGTATTACTCAGCCATTTTCCCCTTCCAGAAATACGCTATCAACATGTTGCAGTGTAATCTCGGTTTCACCGCCGAGCAAGCCGGCTTCGTGTTCTTCGTATTCCCCTTGGGAGCAGCTGCGGTGACCCCCGTTATCGGTAGCTATCTCGACCGTAAGGGTAAGGGAGCCACGATGCTCATACTCGGTGCCATACTGATGATTGTCTGCCACCTTGTATTTGCGTTTGTCGTACCGGCAACGCAAAGTGTTGTCATCACCATTACAGCCGTCATCGTATTGGGCATCTCTTTCTCGTTGGTGCCTGCCGCCCTGTGGCCTTCTGTGCCCAAGCTCATCGATGACAAACTGATTGGCTCGGCTTATGCCTTGATATTCTGGATACAGAACATCGGCCTTTATGCCTTCCCCATGATTATCGGCTCCGTACTCAGTTCTTCCAATCCGGGCGTAACCGATCCTTTGAAGTATAATTACACCGTGCCGATGTGCGTGTTCGCCTCTTTAGGCGTGCTTGCCCTCATCATTGGTTTGGCACTGAAAGCACTCGACAAGAAGAAAGGCTATGGACTTGAAGAACCCAACATAAAATAACCCTAACGTTCTTCTTATAAAAACTCCTCCGAATCTCTTTTAGGGAATCGGGGGAGTTTTTCTTTCTCATACCTTAAAAATGAAGATTCTTAGTGGACAATCTTCATTTCTTCCTGATGGCACCGTCAGGCCAACAAGCATCTCCGCGAAGTTTCATTGGGATGAAATTTTATTTTCATCAGTTGGATATTTTATTTCCATTAGAATGAAAATTTATTTTCAAAGGTTGAAACTGCGAGTTCCAAGGGTTGAAACTGCGAGTTCCAAGGGTTGAAACTGCGAGTTCCAAAGGTTGAAACTGTGAGTTTCAAAGGTTGAAACTCATAGTTTGACCGAAAGGAATAATGAGCAATCGAGAAAGGAATAATGGGCGATCGCGGAAAAGCGAATGGGCAATCGTCCGTATAGGGGAAACAACCGTTAACGGCGAATGATGGCGGCCTTGCCCCCCGATAGGTGGAACGGGGCGGAGAGTAGGGCGGTGTCGTAGCGACGGAGCGGGGTGTGGTTTACTTCGATGTTGTCGAGTGCGAAGACGATGGCCGGCCTGTCTGTATTGAAAGCGTCGCCATCCGCGGCGATGTGTACCTCCACTTCTGTGCCGTCTCTTGCAATCACGTTGAAGTCTATGGCGCCCGGCGTGTTTGCAGAGCACACGGGGATGCTTCCGCTGAATTTGTAAGGGTGGGCTTTCTTGAGGCGTATCTCGCGGTTGGCGATGAAGAGACGGATGTCGCCTTCTAAGGGCATGATATAGCGTGTATAGCCGCTGAAGTCGGAGAAACGGCTCTCTGTGGAGTCGATTACGGCCGAGGAGATGCGTACATCGAAGTTGCGCGCGGCCAAACTGCTGCTTTCGGGATAGATGAATACTTCGCGCGTGATGCCGCCAGCCCACGCGTTGGTTGGATAATCTTCTTGTCTGATGATTTTCATGCTTCTTTTTTCTTTCCGGAGTTTCTGCGTCCGCGTCCTCTTCCGCCTTTGCTTGCCGGTTTGTGTGCAGTGCTTTTTCGGCCGGTTTTCCTGCTTTTCTTCACCACTTTGTATGCGGGTGCTTCGCCCAGAGCGGCAGGGAGCGGCAATTTCTCTACCTCTTTTTCGAGAAATTTCTCTATGGATTGGAAGTAGCTGATGTCGGCATCGCTGACAAAGGTGATGGCGTTGCCGTCGCGCTCGGCTCTGGCTGTTCGTCCGATGCGATGCACATAATCCTCGGCATCGCGTGGCACGTCGTAGTTGATAACGGTGTAGATGTCGTCGATGTCGATGCCTCGCGCCACGATGTCGGTTGCCACGAGCACGTCGATGGCTCCGCTTTTGAAGCGATACATGATTTCGTCGCGCTCGGCCTGCGTGAGGTCTGAATGCATTTCTCCGCTCTTGATGTGGAGGCGTTGCAGGGCGCGGTTGATGTCTTTCACCTTGTTTTTCTTGCCGGAAAAGATGATGGTGCGGGTGAGGTTGCCGGCTTTGAAGATATGCTTGATGATGCCCAACTTCTGCGGCTCATAGCATACGTAGGCTGTCTGCTTGATTTTCTCGGCCGGTTTGCTCACGGCTATCTTCACTTCAACGGGATTTTTGAGCATCGTGGCGGCAAGTTCCTCAATCTTGGAGGGCATCGTGGCCGAGAACATGATTATCTGGCAAGTCTTCGGCAGTTGTTTGAAAATGGTGAGAATATCGTCGCTGAAACCCATATCGAGCATGCGGTCGGCCTCGTCGAGCACGAAGAACGACACGCGGCTGAAGTCCACTTTGCCCAGACTGAGATGGCTGATAAGCCGTCCGGGGGTAGCTATCACCACATCGGCGCCCAGTCGCAGCGACTTCACCTCTTGGTCGTAACGGTTGCCGTCGTTGCCTCCATAGACGGCCACGCTGCTTACATCCTGCAAATAATAGCCGAATCCCTGCATGGCTTGGTCGATTTGCTGCGCCAATTCTCTTGTGGGACTCATGATAACACAGTTGATTGTCTCGTCGGGGAAGCCGCCGTCGGCCAATCTGCTGAGTATGGGCAAGAGGTAAGCGGCCGTCTTGCCGGTACCTGTTTGGGCAACGCCCATGATGTCGTGGCCGTTGAGTATCTCGGGAATACATTTCTCCTGAATGGGTGTGCACGTATCGAAGTGCATGTCGTAGAGTGCATCGAGCACGTCGTCGTTTAAGTCTAAATCTTCAAAAAACATAAATCGTTAGTTTGGAGCCTTGCGGTAACAGAAATAAGCCACAAAGGCAAAAATGATGTTGGGCAGCCATGCTGCAAGGATGGGTGGCGTGTTTGCGTTGATGGCAAAGGTGGACGAAACGGTTTGCAGCATGATGTAGCCGAAGCTGAGTGCCAGTCCGATGCCGAGATACAGTCCCATTCCGCCTTTTCGTTTGCGAGAGGAAAGGGATACGCCGATGATGGTTAGGATGAAAGAGGCAAAGGAAGAGGCAATGCGTTTATGATATTCCACTTGGTATTGCACCACGTTTCCCGACCCGCGGTCTATCTGTTTGGAAATGTAGTCCAATAGTTGCGGACTTGTAAACGTCTCCTGTTGCCCTTTGGAATAGACCAAATCGGTGGGTTCCATTTGCAGAACGGTGTCTTTGGTAATGCCGCTTGTTATCTTCTCTCGTAAGCCGCGAAGCTGACGTATCTTCCAATCCATGGCTTTCCAATGGTATTTGGAGTCGGAAATGGTATCATATTGTATCTCCGAGGCCGTCATGTGGCTTACCAATTTCTTGTTTTCAAACTTATACAAGCAGAAACCATATCCTTTCTTTATCGTGTTGTCGTAGAGTTTCATATAAGCAATGACACCTTTCCCCACCTGTAACTGCACGTTTTCCGCTGAGGTATTCTTCTTCTTGTTCTTGTAAAGCGTCTCGAAATTCTGCCTGATAACGGTGCCATGGGGTATGACGTATGCGCTCAAATAGAAGGAAAGACCGGATATAAGCACGCATGAGAACATGTAAGGGCGAATGAGGCGCCGGAAACTGATGCCTGCTGCCAGCATGGATATTATCTCCGAATTGCCCGCAAGTTTGGAGGTGAAGAAGATAACAGCGATAAACACGAAGAGCGGACTGAACAGATTGGCGAAATAAGGCACGAAGTTCATGTAATAATCGAATACGATGGCCTTGAGCGGTGCTTTGTATTCGGAGAACTTGGCCAGGTTTTCGTTGACGTCGAAGACAATGGAAATAGAGATAATCAGTGCGATAGCAAAGATATAGGTACCGATAAACTTGCGGATGATATAACGGTCTAAGCGCTTGATATATCTGCCCGGATTCAGCCATCCGAGCCATCCCGAGATTTGTTTCATCACGGGGAATCGGTCGGCTGCGCGTCTGCCGAGAGCTGACGGATTATATTTGTTCCACGTATCTTTCAGTTTCATGCCTATATTCGTCTGCCTAATTGATGAATGATAGAGGCTTTCCACTTCACGAAGTCTCCTTGTTCGATGTGTTCCCGTGCATCGGTTACCAAACGAAGATAGAAACTAAGGTTGTGAATACTTGCTATCTGCATGGCCAAAAGCTCTTGTGCTTTGAAGAGATGGTGCAGGTAAGCCTTTGTATGCACACGGTCTACATGGCATCCTTCGGGGTCGATGGGCGAGAAGTCGCTTTCCCATTTCTTGTTCTTCATATTCATCGTTCCCTCATAAGTGAACAGCATGGCATTGCGTCCGTTGCGGGTGGGCATCACGCAATCAAACATATCTACCCCCCGTTCGATGGCTTCGAGAATATTTTGCGGTGTCCCTACGCCCATCAGATAGCGCGGTTTGTCTTTGGGAAGAATTTCATTCACCACTTCTATCATCTCATACATCGTCTCTGTGGGTTCACCTACAGCAAGTCCGCCGATAGCGTTGCCGTCGGCACCTTTGTCGGCCACGAATTTCGCTGCTTCTCTGCGTAAATCTTTGTAGGTGCATCCCTGTACAATGGGAAACAGGCTCTGACTATATCCATATAAGGGTTCGGTAGCATTGAAACGGGCAATGCAGCGGTCGAGCCATCGCTGCGTCAGCGCCAAACTTTTGCGGGCATAGGCATAATCACTCTTTCCCGGCGGACATTCATCAAGTGCCATCATGATGTCTGCTCCGATGATACGCTCCGTATCCATCACATTCTCTGGTGTGAAAAAGTGTTTGGAACCATCGATGTGCGACCGAAACTCGCATCCTTCCTCACGTAGTTTGCGAATACCCGTTAGCGAAAACACCTGAAAACCACCGCTATCGGTAAGGATAGGATGGTTCCAAGCATTGAAACGGTGCAGTCCGCCGGCAGCTTTCAGTATATCGAGCCCCGGACGCAGATAGAGATGATACGTGTTGCCGAGAATGATTTGAGCTTTCACCTGCTCCTCCAATTCGGCGATATGCACACCTTTCACACTGCCACATGTGCCTACGGGCATAAAGATGGGCGTTTTTATCTGTCCATGAGCTGTGGTAATGAGACCGGTTCGTGCATCTGAGGCATTGTCGGTATGCTGTAATTCAAATTTCATTTCAGATGTTCTCTATCTCCATATATCAGCAGTCGTTTTGTCAAAGCTTAGCTCCAAGGTTGTAAGAGCTATGTTCCAAGAGGCTAAGAGCTATGCTTTCAGAGCGTAAAAGCTATGGTGTTTCAAAACCGCCTGCCAGCCGCTGTTTCAAGAGGGCTATTCAGCGTGTTACGGCTTGCTAAACTTTCTTCTCTTCTTCTACGGTCAAATCGACTGCATTTTTTACTTTTTCGTTTGTCAAAGCGAAGTCCCATACGTCTTGCACGTTCTCCACATAATGGAAAGTAACACCGTTAAGATAGATGGCAGGAATCTCTTCTACATCTTTTCGGTTGTCCTTACACATGAGAATATCGGTGATACCCGCCCGTTTGGCGGCAAGTATCTTCTCTTTGATTCCGCCTACCGGCAGCACTTTTCCTCGCAGAGTAATCTCTCCGGTCATAGCCGTGTTTTTGCGAACCTTACGTTGTGTGAGTGCCGAGGCCAGCGAAGTGGCTATCGTGATGCCTGCCGATGGTCCATCTTTGGGCGTTGCCCCTTCGGGCACATGTATGTGTATGTTCCATTGGTCGAATATCTTGTAGTCTATACCCAAAGCGTCTACATGGGCTTTTACATATTCCAAAGCAATAACAGCCGATTCTTTCATCACATCGCCCAAGTTTCCCGTCAGCGTAAGTTTGGCTCCCTTGCCCTTGCTAAGGCTGGTTTCAATGAAGAGAATCTCGCCACCAACACTTGTCCAAGCAAGTCCCGTTACCACTCCGGCATAGTCGTTGCCCTGATAGATGTCGCGGTAATAGGGCGGCTTGCCTAACAATTCCTCTATCTTGTCGGGCGTAATCTTTTCTGCGGGCAGCTTTCCGTCTTTGGCATAGAGGAAAGCCAATTTCCGGAAAGCCTTGTTGATTTCTTTTTCGAGCTGCCGCACACCGCTCTCACGGGTGTATTGCTCTATAATCTTTTCAATGGCGGCCTTGTTCAATGTCAATCCTTTTTCTTTGTCGAGGCCGGCATTTTCTTTCTCTTTCGGTATGAGATGGCGCTTGGCTATCTCGGCTTTCTCTTCGGTAATATAGCCGCTTACTTCGATGAGTTCCATGCGGTCGAGCAACGGACGGGGAATGGAACTAAGGTCGTTGGCAGTAGCAATAAAGAGCACTTTCGACAAATCATAGTCTATATCGAGGTAATTGTCGTGGAAAGCATTGTTCTGTTCGGGGTCGAGCACTTCAAGAAGTGCCGATGCGGGGTCACCGTTGATGGTATGTTGGGTCACCTTGTCAATCTCGTCGAGTATGAAAACGGGATTGGAAGAGCCGGCTTTCTGTATGCTTTTGATGATTCTTCCGGGCATGGCACCAATGTAGGTGCGGCGATGTCCGCGTATTTCAGCTTCGTCGTGCAGACCTCCGAGACTCATGCGCACATATTTTCGTTTCATGGCCTCTGCGATGCTTTTGCCTAAACTTGTCTTTCCTACCCCCGGAGGGCCATAGAGACAGATGATGGGCGATTTGAGGTCGCCTCGCAACGACAGTACGGCCATGTGTTCCAAGATGCGTTCTTTCACCTTCTCCATTCCGTAATGGTCTTTGTTCAGCACTCTTTGCGCCCGTTTCAGGTTTAAATCGTCGGCCGTAAACTCTCCCCAAGGAAGCGATACCATGGTCTGTAGATAGCTGAGCTGCACGTTGTATTCGGGGCTTTGGGAATTGAGTTGGTCTAATTTGTCCAGCTCTTTCATGAAGACGGCTTTCACATTTTCCGTCCATTTCTTTTTCTTTGCCTCCTCTTCCAGCTCGTGTTTCTCTGGCGAACCGTCTCCGTTTCCAAGTTCCTCTTTAATGTTTTTAATCTGCTGTTGCAAGAAGTATTCCCGCTGTTGCTCGTCAATCTCTTCTCGGGTCTTAGTTCTGATATTGAGTTTCAAGTCCATCAACTGCATCTCACGATTCAAAACTTTCAGCAATTCAAATAATCGCTCTTTCATGGAAGAGACAGAGAGCAGCCGCATCTTGTCCGAGATGCTGAACGGCATGTTAGAGCAGATGAAATTAACCGTGATAACCGGGTTGCTGATATTACTGATGGCAAACTGCGACTCGTCGGGTATCTCTTCGTTTTTCAGGATGTATTCCGTGGTGCGTGGCAGCAAATCTTCCACAGCTGCGTTAAATTCCTTATCTCGTTCGGCGGGTATTTCTTCGGGGGCTACTTCGGTATGTCCTTTTAAGTACGGACGTTTCTTGGTAAGCGAGGAAAGTGTGCAACGTCCCAACCCCTGTACAATGGCTGTCTGATTGTTTCCCGGGCCGGGCAAGTCCAACACTTTCACTACCTTGGCATATACTCCGTATTCATACAAATCATCTTGTGAAGGGTCGTCTACGTTCGCATCTTTCTGGCAAAACACGGCAAAGATGCCGTTAGGCTCATTCTTCATCTTGTTTACCAGATTAAGACTTGCAGGCCGACCTACCAGTATGGGGCAGATAACTCCAGGGAACATGACCATATTGCGGGTAGCTAAGATGGGCACTTCGCCCTCAATGGTCACTTGAAAAAGTTTGGTAATGTCGCCTTCGTAGTCGGCAATCATTTGGAATGCGTTATTCTGATTTCTATTCATTCTATACTTCACCTATAATTATGAGGTGCAAAGTTAAACATTATAATTGAGATTAAACTATATAGGCTCATAATTTTGCCGGCGGTAAAGGTATTTCGATAAAAAAAGCAATATAACCTGTAGAATATCGTTTTACAAGAGATTTTAAGGAAAAATATGCCTAATGATTATTTCCGTTTTAAGCGGTTTACCGTCTATCACGACCGTTGTGCCATGAAGGTGGGTACAGATGGTGTGCTGTTAGGTGCATGGGCAGAGGGCGGAATGCGTATTCTTGACATCGGAACGGGCACAGGGCTTATTGCGTTGATGATGGCACAACGCTTTCAACAAGCAATGGTGACAGGAATAGACATAGATACGGCAGCCTGTCGGCAGGCATGGGAAAACGTGAAAGCATCTCCGTTTGCAGACAGAGTGGAAATACAAGAGACGTCCGTGCAGAGTTATATGCCATCCGAAGCATTCGATGCCATTGTTTCTAATCCGCCCTTTTTCGTGAACAGTCTGCGTAATCCCGATAAACAACGTGCTGTTGCGCGGCATACAGATACGCTTTCATATCGCGAACTGTTTGCTCATGCTTATCGGTTGCTGACCGCTGTTGGCATATTTTCCATCATCGTTCCGGCAGAAATGTGGGAAGACGTTCTTTCAGAAAGTAGTATTGTGGGCTTTTCTCTTTCTAAGGTGTGTGCTGTAAAGACGGTAGAAAGCAGACCGCCGAAGCGTTATCTCCTTACATTCAGCAAGGAAATACCGGAGAAAATCAATTCCGAAAGACTCTTGTTGATGGGAGGGGCTGGTTACAAATCAAATGAATATAACCTTTTGACGAAAGATTTTTATTTATAGGAAGATACTATAAATTGAGCTTCCGCTGAAGCATCTTGTTGAGGGCTTGTATGTGGCGGGTTTGACGGGTGATGTCTTCTCTCACTTGATGAATATCGTTAAAGAATTCACTGAATGCGTTTTGTATGAGATTGGGTTTGCGCATGCGTTTATCGGCAGTAGGATTAACGAGTATCTTTATACCTTTTGCAATTAATTCGATGTCTATATCTTCGCCCATCATTAAGGGGTCGCCGTCATAATGAATAACTCCGGGCTGGTCTCTGTGTATGTGTATTTTCTTGGTTTTAAATGTCTTTATCTTGGAATTTTTATTGAGCGTTTTGTTAAACATATCAATGCTGATTTGCGGGGCTTCCAGCACGTCGAACGGTTCCATAATAATGACATCCATTAGCCCGTCGCTCATAGATGCTTGAGGTGCGATATAGGCGTCATTTCCATACTGAGAAGCATTCGCACAGGAAATAAGGAAAGCCTTATATCTCTTCGTTCCCGTTTCGTCTTCTATCTCATAAGTCTCGGGTTTGTATTTAAGTCCCTCTTTGAGCACATTCTCCACATAGCTGATAGGGCCTCGTTTACCGCTCATAGCAAACTTCATACTGATAAAGGCATCAAATCCCATGCCGCAAGTACAAAAAAATGGTATGTTGTTGATTGTGCCATAATCTAAACAATGCACCTCACATTGGTTGATAATGCGGATGGCTCCTTTAATATTCATGGGTAACATCAGGTGTCGAGCCAGCCCGTTTCCCGAACCACAAGGCAGAATGGCCAATGCTGTATCAGACTGTACGATAGCCCGCGCCACTTCATTTACCGTACCATCGCCGCCTACAGCTACTACAATATCAGCTTTTTCGTCTTTAGCTTCTTCGGCAATCACAGAGGCATGTCCTGCATATTGCGTCTCACGAATCGTGTAGTCGAACTTCTCTTTATCAAGGTTCGCCTCTATGATATGTGGTATTCCGGCTTTACTTACTGTGCCGGAAATAGGATTCATGATGAATACAATCTGCTTTTTATTCATACCTGTCGCACTACAATCTGGCCTATACGATATTGTGAAATACAAAGATAATAAAATAAAGATGCATTCTGTTCATATAAAAGGATTAATTTATCCAACTGACAGATTTTTCTTAAAACAAAACAGTATATGATACAATTTTTGTATCTTTGCAGCCTAATTAAAGAATATTGTAGGAGTACTACACCTTTTATTTTATAATGGGACAATTACAAGAAAGATTCAAAAACTATCGTGAGCCTCAGAAGTTCATGGAAGCAGGCGTATATCCTTATTTTCGAGCCATTACCGGCAAGCAAGGAACAGAAGTAGATATGGTAGGCCACCATGTTCTGATGTTTGGCTCTAATGCCTATACAGGACTGACAAGCGATCAACGAATCATAGATGCGGCAAAAGCGGCATTGGACAAATACGGCTCCGGTTGTGCCGGAAGTCGTTTTTTAAATGGCACGTTGGACATTCATGAAGAGTTGGAAAGAGAGTTGGCAAAGTTTGTCGGCAAAGATGAAACGCTCTGCTTTTCTACGGGATTCTCTGTAAACTCGGGTGTGCTCGCTGTTGTTTGCGGACGAGAAGACTATATCATTTGCGATGATCGCGACCATGCCAGCATCGTAGACGGGCGTCGCCTTTCTTTTGCTCACCAGCTGAAATACAAGCACAATGATATGGAAGATTTGGAAAAAATACTCCAAAAACTTCCTTATGATGCTGTGAAACTAATTGTGGTAGACGGTGTGTTTTCCATGGAGGGCGATTTGGCTAAGTTGCCGGAAATCGTTGAGTTGAAACGAAAGTACAATGCCTCAATTATGGTGGATGAAGCACATGGTCTCGGTGTATTCGGAAGGGACGGACGCGGAGTCTGTGACTATTTTGGATTGACGGATGAAGTAGACCTCATTATGGGAACTTTCAGTAAGTCTCTTGCAAGTATCGGCGGATTTATTGCCGGAGATTCGGACACCATTAATTATATACGTCATACTTGTCGTACTTATATCTTCAGTGCTTCCAACACTCCGGCAGCTACTGCCGCCGCATTAGAGGCCTTGCATATCATCCAAAAGGAACCGGAACGCATTGAGGCACTATGGAAAGTCTCTCATTATGCACTGCGCCGTTTCCGTGAAGAAGGATTTGAGATAGGAGAAACACAGAGCCCTATTATTCCTCTTTATGTGCGTGATGTAGACAAAACATTTCTTGTTACGAAGCAAGCATTTGAAAACGGCGTGTTTATCAACCCCGTGATTCCTCCTGCCTGCGCACCTCAAGATACTTTGGTACGCTTTGCACTCATGGCTACTCATACGGAAGAGCAGGTGGAAAAAGGCGTACAGGTGTTGAAGCAGATATTCATTGACCAAAAGATTCTGAAATAAGCAAGTGTAAATTTGCAAAGTTTCCGAATTGTCATTACCTTTGCAAGCGCATTTAAAGAATGGTTCTTGCAATGCGGGGTGTAGCGCAGCCCGGTAGCGCTCCTGGTTTGGGACCAGGCGGTCGCAGGTTCGAATCCTGTCGCCCCGACAGAGAGAGATGGCCAATTTGCTTGGCCATCTCTCTCTTTTTCTATCTTACAAAGTACTTTTATCAGATTTTCTATGAAATCCAAAGAGAGATACTACGGAGCGAGTACTTTCCGATGATTCACGATGTAGATACCCTGTTGCATCTTGTTGGGGCATATTTTCATCCCCGACACTGTGTAAACGTCTTGTGGGGTGGCATCGTTTTTCACGGTTGCGATACCTGTGGACACGTTGAACGGATAAAAATCTTTTGTGCCACTTTCGAGTATTACATATATACTGTTAGCCGGAATGGTTTCCCCTCTTGATAAGCGATACAGTCCTGTTACTCCCGTTCTGGTATCGGGGATATATACGTGGTCGTCGGTATTGATGATTTCTTCCGATGTAGCATGCAAAAGATTGCGGGCAATGTCGTCGGTCGTTCCATTAGAGGCAAAAAGATAATGAGTGCCGGCAGTGCCTTTAAGGATGACGCCCGTGTTTGCCGGCACACGTTTTACTTCCTGCAAGGCGATACCATCAGTTCCGCGAGTTACAAGGATATAGGCTGCAATGCCTTGTGTCTTGCTGAAATCGAGGGGTTCGCTGCAACGGTAACCCATACAACCTGAAGCATCTATGTCGACATCGCAGACTGATTGACGGAACAAATGCACCGGTTCAGAGAAATCGGCATAGCAGGAAAAGAGTTCGTAACGGTAGTTGTAGCTCAAGTATCTCCTCTCATACTGTTTGAACGAGATGCGGGCATGGCCTTTTTCGTTGATATGGATAACTGCTTTCGCAGCAGGCTGGACTTGGGAAACAACTTTCAACGCGTTTTGCGTATTGCTGACTGAAGACAGATAGCCGGTGCCATCGTGGAGTGTCCAGAAGTTGGGTGTTCCACCTAACGTGAGCACAGAACCGGTTTTGATGTCTCGGATTACACGTCCGTCAAGAGATACTGTTATGCTCTTGCGATTGTTTCGCGTATTTTGTGCGCCCATGACGTGTTTGGAATCGTGTTCCAAATCTACGATAATGAGTTTATCGCCCGCAGAAAGTGTGGTTTCGTCTTCCACAGGAATATAGCAGATGGTATGATGCGTGTTGTTCGTGTCTGATAAAGCCCATGCCGGAATGACAGCCATTGAGTACAAACATACGGATAAAAATAAGGTGTGTAGTGCTTTTTTCATGTTGATAGGTGTTTTTAATCATATTGCGAAGATACAAAATTTATGGACATGAAGCAAACGTCCGTATTCTCTTTTTTGAACGAAACGTGCGAAAAGACGCGAAAGCCTCATTGCCTGACTAAAAAAGAGCAGGAAGGATGCGCGTGTCTTCTTCTTTTTCCGTATTTTTGCATGGCATGTGAGCGAGGAGCTTCTCTCACCACAATTACGGAAAAAGAAGAATGTATGAAGGAATATCAGACTTATATTTTTGATTTAGACGGTACGTTGATTAGTTCGCTTGAAGACTTGACAGCGAGTACGAACTATGCATTGCGACAGGCCGGACTACCCGAACGCACATTGGAAGAGGTGCGCACATTCGTAGGAAACGGAGTGAGGAAACTCATGGAGCGCGCTATTCCGGATGGGGCATCTCATCCGCGTTTTGAGGAAATCTTTACTACCTTTCGCGAGCATTACATGCTGCATAATCTGGATGCTACCCGTCCATATGATGGCATCATGGAAATGCTGAAAGAGATGAAGCGTCGCGGCAAGCATGTGGCTGTGGTGAGCAACAAGTTTTACGCTGCTACGCAGGAGTTATGCCAACACTTTTTCGGCAACTACGTGGAGGTGGCTATCGGTGAACGGGAAGGCATCAGGAAGAAACCGGCACCCGATACCGTGATAGAGGCTTTCAGACAGTTGGGCGTTTCGCGTGAAAATGCTGTCTACATAGGCGACAGCGATGTAGACATAGCGACTGCCCGCAACAGTGGCTTGCCTTGTATCAGCGTGTTGTGGGGATTCCGCGACCGTGACTTCCTTTTGGAACATGGGGCAACGACCTTTGCCGAAAAGCCTTCGGATATATTGTCATAATGAGTTCGAGATAACGTTTTTTGAGGCAGGGTGCTTCTTTGCTCTGTCGACAACGTCAGCCATACCACTATATATCGGTGGATAGAATAATTCATTTTCGCTTCTCTTATTTCCACAGTTTCCAACACATTTATCCGTAACGGTATGACAATAGTACCGAATAGGACAAATCGATTTTGGGTTAAGGATTGGCTTTGATAAGGACTTTGTCAAGGCGATGGCGTAATTCTTTTATTTTCGATTTCCTTACCGACAATATAATTCGGCACGATTCACCATACTCCAAGGAGATAACGCGGGATGACATTTCTTTAACCACTCGCATAACATCATTTATCCGCTCATAGGGGAACAGTCGCTCTGTCGTTTCTTCTACTATTTGTTCTACTTTTTCACTATTCTCAATGCCAGCTTCTGCCGCAGTACGATAAGCTGTCATCAGACCGCCTGTGCCCAGATTGATGCCTCCATAATACCTGACAACAATCACCAGAATGTCTGTCAACTCATACTTGTTGATTTGTCCTAAGATGGGCTTTCCCGCTGTACTCCCCGGTTCCCCGTCATCGTTGGCGCGAAAGATAAGCCGTTCCGCTCCCAACACATAGGCATAGCAAATATGACGGGCATCGTAATACTTCTTGCGATAAGTTGTTAGAAGCTCTTTCACCTGCTCTTGCGATGAAACGTGGTGACAAAAAGACAGGAACTTACTCCTTTTCTCGGTGTAAGTTCCTTGTCCTATTTTGCTTGTTATGGTCTTATAAGTATCCGACATTTAGCTTAATTTATGGATAATAAGCCCGGAGCGCAACTTAGGCTCAAACCATGTAGCCTTTGGCGGCATGATTTTTCCGCTATCGGCAATATCCATGATTTGTTGCATGCTTACCGGATAAAGAGCCAAGGCCATGCGCATTTCTCCATTATCCACACGACGTTTGAGTTCTTGAAGACCACGTAATCCTCCAACAAAGTCTATCCGCTTGTCGGAACGCAGGTCTTTGATGTTTAAAATATCATCTAAAATCAAGCGGCTCGATATGTCAACATCTAATACGCCGATAGGATCAGAATCATCGTATGTGCCGGGTTTGGCTTCCAAGGCATACCATTGGCCGTCAAGGTACAGCGAAAATTCGTGCAACTTTGCCGGTTTGTATTCATCTTTTCCTTTGCAAACTACAGTGAAATTCTTCTCTAATGCTTTTAAGAACTCTTCACTCGACAAGCCATTTAAGTCTTTTACAACTCGGTTGTAGTCCAAGATTGTGAGTTGAGAAGCTTGGAAGCATACGGACATGAAGTAATTGTATTCTTCCGTTCCTTTATGATTCGGGTTCTGTTTGGCTTTTTCCGCGCCAACTAAAGCTGCAGCAGCAGAACGGTGGTGACCGTCTGCGATATACAAGCTCGGCATTTTTGCAAACTCGTCTGTAATGGTTTTAATATCTGCAGGGTCTGAGATTACCCAGAATTGGTGGCGGAATCCATCAATCGGAGCGATGAAATCATAAACAGGAGTCTGAGCTGCATAACGATTGATGAGCGCATCCAACACTTTGTTGTCAGGATAGGCAAAGAATACCGGCTCAATGTTCGCATCGCAGACACGGACATGTTTCATTCTGTCTTCTTCTTTGTCACGACGAGTCAACTCATGTTTTTTGATGACCCCCGTCATATAATCGTTCACGTATGCACCGACAACGAGACCATATTGCGTCTTTCCATTCATCGTCTGGGCATAGATATAATAGCTCTCTTTATCATCCTGAACCAGCCATCCCTTATCTTGGAATTTGCGGAAGTTCTTTGCGGCCTGCTCATAGACACGCGGATCATATTCAGATGTTCCTACTTCAAAATCTATTTCGGGCTTGATGATATGATAAAGACTCATTTCATTATCCCCAGCTTCGGCTCTTGCTTCTTCAGAGTCGAGGACATCGTATGGGCGAGACTCTACTTTTTCAACGAGATTTTGTGGAGGTCTTACACCTCTGAAAGGTTTGATAGTAGCCATATCTCCGTGTTATTTATTTACTTGGAACTTTGTGCAACCGTCTTTAAAGAACGCATTGATTTGCTTGGCTGCTGCAAGCCCTGCATTGAAGTTGGCCTCTGCAGTCTGTGCACCCATCTTCTTCGGAGTTGTGAAGAAACGGCCTTCAAATTTCTGGAATTCAGCTTCAGCATCGGGTTTGATATCTGTTACATATTTCAAATCTTCGCGTTCGCCCAGCAATTTAATCAGTTCTGCTTCGTTGATAACCTCTTTACGGGCTGTATTGACAACAATTCCGCCTTTAGGCATCTGATTTACTACAGTATAGTTGATGCTTTGCTTGGTTTCAGGTGTTGCAGGAATGTGCAAGCTCACAATGTCGCACTGTTTGAAAAGCTCATCTTGGTTGGCAACGGCATGCACTCCGTCAGCTTCAATGGCAGAGGCAGGACAGAAAGCATCATAAGCATAAATATCCATACCGAATCCTTTTGCGATACGGGCAACGTTTCTTCCTACGTTTCCATAAGCAAGGATGCCAAGTTTCTTGCCCATCAATTCAGAGCCGGATTTACCGTTATAGAAGTTGCGGACAGCAGCAACCAACATACCGAATACAAGTTCGGCAACGGCATTGGAGTTCTGTCCTGGCGTATTTTCCACAACTATATTTTTCTCTTTTGCGTATGCTATATCGATGGAGTCGAACCCTGCACCGGCACGAACGATAATCTTGAGGTTCTTAGCCGCATCAATTACGTCGGGAGTTACTTTATCCGAGCGCACAATCATGGCATCGGCATCCTTTACGGCATCCAGCAGTTGCTGCTTTTCCGTATATTTTTCCAATAACACGAGCTGATGTCCGGCTCCTTCTATTTCCTGTTTGATAGCATTTACAGCTTTTGCTGCAAAGGGCTTTTCAGTAGCCACTAATACTTTCATAGTCTTATATTTTTAATGATTAATAGATAAAATATAGGGTGGAAAGAAATCCCCACCCTATATATATAAAGGTTGTTTTAATGTTTAGCTTCAAACTCTTTCATGCAATTGATAAGAGCCTGAACGCCTTCAACAGACATTGCGTTGTAGCAACTTGCACGGAAGCCACCCACAGAGCGGTGTCCTTTAATGCCCACCATGCCATGTTCTGTTGCAAACTCAAAGAACGGTTTCTCCAATTCCTTGTATTCATCGTTCATTACGAAGCAGATATTCATGAGTGAACGGTCTTCTTCAGCAACAGTTCCGCGGAAGAGTTTGTTTCTGTCGATTTCTCCATACAGCAAGTCTGCACGCTGGTGAGCCAATTTGTCCATTGCTTCAACACCGCCGTTTCTCTTGATCCAACGCAATGTTTCCAATGCTGAATAGATAGGAACAACAGGAGGAGTATTGAACATTGAGCCTTTCTCGATGTGTGTACGATAGTCGAGCATGGTTGGAATCTCACGCCCTGTCTTACCCAATTTATCTTCTTTCACAATAATGAATGTTACACCGGCCATAGCAAGATTCTTCTGTGCACCACCATAGATGCAGTCATATTTGGCAACATCTACCGGACGGCTGAAAATGTCAGAAGACATATCACCAATCAGTGGTACCTTTACATCGGGATCTTTGCGCATTTCCGTACCATAAATGGTGTTATTGGTTGTAATGTGGAAATAATCGCAGTCAGCCGGAATATTCCAATCTTTGGGAATATAGGTATAGTTAGCTTCCTTAGATGAAGCAATTTCAAGTGCTTCACCAAAGAACTTAGCTTGTTTCAAAGCATTGTTTGCCCAAGTTCCGGTATTCAAGAAAGCTGCTTTTTTTACCAAGAAGTTGTAAGGTACCTGATGGAATTGGAGTGAAGCACCGCCACCTAAGAAGATGACAGCATAGCCTTCGGGTACGTTCAACAACTCTTTGATCAATGCCATAGCTTCATCCATAACCGGCTGGAAGTCTTTTGCACGATGGCTGATCTCCATCAGAGACAAACCGGAACCATTAAAGTCAAGGAGTTGCTTGGCTGTGTTCTCAATTACTTCACGTGGAAGAATCGATGGACCTGCATTAAAATTGTACTTCTTCATTTGTTAGTTATTATATTTAAGTTGATAAAAGAAAAGTTCTTCATTACGAGTGCGAAAATATGCTTTTTATTTGGATTAAACAAATATTTGCCGAGATATTTTTATTTTTCTCTGCCTTTTAAAAAGAAATCGTCATTTTACCGGTTCTACAACGGTTTTTATCCCCTTTATTTTCTCACTTTTCGTCAGTTCCAACACTTGTTTCAGCTTGTTCCGAGCGATAGCGGCATAGGAGAAATAATCTCTTACATCGATGCGTCCCAGTTCGTGTTTTTCCAACCCTCCCTTTTTACAAAGGAAGCCTACAATATCTCCTTTACTGATTTTATCTTTCTTTCCTTTTCCTATATAGATGGTTGTCATGCGTGGTTGGGCAGGTTTTCCCATTATTTCGGGTAGGGTATATGATTCTATCTGACCTTTGATGTATTCAGGCAGAAACTCTTCCGGACTCAGGATAAAGAAGCTCCTTCCCGATGCTTCCCAACGGGCGGTACGCCCAACTCTATGGATATAGTTCTCTTCTGCTATCGGAAGATGGTAATGGATAATATTATTGACATCCGGAATATCAAGTCCCCGTGATGCCAAGTCTGTGCTTACAAAGATATTGGCAGAACCGTTCGCAAACTTATAAAGTGCGTCTTCTCTCGCCTTTTGTTCCATGCCTCCATGGAAAGAACTTGTATAAAAACCATGTTCTCTCAAATACCTGTCTGTTCGTTCTACACTTTCCCGATAATTTAAGAAAATAATAGTACTTTCGGAACCTAAACAGCAAAGTAACCGGTTTAAGGTTTCAAGTTTGTCTTTATCCGGACTTCTTACTTCAAACAGGCTCACCCTGTCCGGAATCATTTCCGTATGGTCAAGGTAATTGATGCGATTCGTCTTATTGATATTCACAAAGTGAGGGATTTCTGCTGCATCAGTTGCAGATAGAAGGATATGTCGGTCTGCGTCAACCAGTCGATTTAAAACCGCACTCATTTCGTCTCTGAATCCCATTTCCAGGCATTTATCGAACTCATCGATTACCACCCATTTCACGGTATTTATAGAAAAGTTCCCTTTTTCTATATGGTCATTCAAGCGTCCTGGTGTACAGAATAGAATTTGAGGGTTGATTTTCTTCATCAATCGGTGTTCATCCATGGTCGGACGGCCACCATAGCAACTCATCGCACGTAGCCTTGTTCCCATTGATTGCAAAACATTCACAGATTGCAAAGCCAGCTCTCGGCCGGGAACAAGCACGATTGCCTGCACGCTTTCCTTATCCTCATCTATCATTTGCACAAGTGGAAGAAGATAGGCCAGCGTTTTTCCGCTTCCTGTCGGAGATAGAATCACGATGTCACTTTTTGTCCTGAGAATGGCATGGCATGCCTCTTTCTGCATGGCATTGAGCGATTCTATCTTTAGCTTTTCTAATATCGTATGGGTATTCATTTCTTTCGTAATCGGTCTATTTCATCAAATTCCTTTCCCATGTTTAGGTTCAGATAGATGGTATATAACACAGGCACCCATTTCTCCTTGTCTTCGGGATTTAGCTGTCGATATTTTTCCATATAAGGGCGACTTTTTGTATAGTATTCGGCTATTTTATTGCGAGTTGACCGTGTATTTCTTTCCGTTTTTTCCAGTGCTATCGCCATGTTGAAATATGCCAATCCTAAGTTACAATAAGCCTCTGCCAAACCGGTATCTTCAGCAATCAACGTATTACAAATTTTGATACATTCTTCATACTGTCCTGCATTGAGAAGAACAGTGCTTTTTGCCAACCGAAACACTTGATTGGTACTATCCTCCGCTAAGGCTTTGTCTACTGTTATTTGCACGGAGTCCGGTCGGTGAATGCTTTCATAATACGCAATCAAACGTGGGAAAAAGAAAGAGAAAGTGGGGTAACGGGCAAAGCCTTCTTTCAGCGTCGATATGTAATTTGCAGAGTCTTGATGAAGTTTGTACATCTCTGCAATGTATTGCAAGGCATAATCGCCCGTCGCCGGATTTGCCTTTGCTTTTTCTGCATACTTCATGACCATATCGTAATTTTTTATCTTGTAGCCCGAATAAACTGCCCAATATGCGGCCTTAGACAACAGAGTATCGCGCTGTTGATACCCATAATAGGTAAACAAGGGCTGTCGTGTACAGTCTATATAGGTATCGAAGAAGCGGAAGGCCTCATCAAACCTCTGTTTTTTTACGAAGAAGATACCCCCGTTCAGCAAATTAGCTCTGTATGCCGACAGATATTCCGCATGCTTTTCTCTCAACTTCAATTTTACTGTTCCATGCTTGTCCGGCATAGCATCTAAACTGTCAATACGTTCGGCAACAAGAAACATGTTTCTTGCATGACGAAACAAAGCCGCCGTATCGTAAGGTTGTTTCAAATATAATTTCTCATTTCCTTGTTCATATTGTGCTTTTACGGCATCGAAAAGTGTTGTCCATATCTTTATGTTTGCCGTGTTTGCCGAGTCGGTCAATAGTTTTCTCATCATCGAGTCTGCCTTATGGATGTCTTTGCCCGACTTGATATACGTCTTTGCTTGTGCTATCTCCTTACGTTGGGGAAACGCATTCATAGCATTTATGGTCATTAATAAGACACATATATATATGATTCGTATCATTCGTTCTTTCTCCTTACAGAACATTTTTCCTTGCATCATTCCCTCAAAAATCATGAATAGCTTGATATAAACCTCAACATCTTCTATGAAAAGTATAATCCCTATCACTTCCACGACAACTTCATGGCAACCATGCCGTTATCATGGAAATGATAGGAATACCCGTTTTTTCTTACTTCCGGTAAGAATTATTCACCTATAATCGCTGTAATTTCGTCTGCTTTCGCCTTTTCGCCGAGTGCATTATATACCATACGGAGCTGAGGTGCCCAGTTCAGCTTCTCGCGATTGGGGTCTAACTCACGTACCTTTTCATAGTAAACCCTTGCTTCGTCTAAGCATTTTCTCACCTTTTCGGCATTTTCCGGCGATAAGCGTCCCATCTTATCGCTTAATTGCTGGTTCAGGTCAAAGCCTTTGGAGCTTGCACATACGCCTAAGTTATAGTACACTTCCACGAAAGTAGGGTCTATCGCCACTGTCTTTTTGAAGGCCTCGATAGCTTCGTCCCATTTGCGATCGTTCATGAAAGTCTCTCCCTTGATGGCATACGCCATCTTGTTACCGGGATTATTGGCTATCTCGTCGTTGATCATTTTCTCAGACAGGGCTTTCTCTCCTATTTGGTTGTACAGGCTGGCAATTGAGGCAAAATACTTCGTTGCATTCATTTTCTTCAACTCGTCGATATATCTTAATGTGTCGGCTTTTGAGTGCAACTGCTGCTGAAGGATATAGATTTTTATTTCTTCGGCATCCTTTGCTGTAGCGGTATCTGCCATTGCAATATCTATGTATTGGTTGGCATGCGCGAAGTCTTTGTTCTTCACAGCCATATAGGCAGCTACACGAGCTACTTGTCCCAAGTTAGCATCCTTTCCATCAACAGTTTCCTTGAAAAGAGAGTTGCTTGCACTCTCCACGTATGTGGAATAGTAATCATATGCGAGCTTATCGTCGTTGGCCTGCGAAGCATTTTGTCCGCCATAAATAAGTAACAGGCGAGAAGTCGTGAGACGGTCTCTGTTCGCATTATGGAATTTAGGTTTAATCTTACCTTTATCGTTTGGTTGTATATCAAACTGTTCGCAATCCATTGCGGCCTTGATAGCTTGGAGTGAAGAGAGGGTTTCAAATGGGTCGTTCTTTCCCATTGTCTGATTCATTGTGAAAGCGGTAAAGGCTTTCTCTGCCTGCGGATAGACCACATTTACAACTGCATTGTAGGCTTTTGCCTTATCAGCTGCAGACATTCCGGAGAGCGCAGGGGTAAGAATAGCCATTGCCTCGTCGTAACTTTTGGCAGCGGAAATCTGCTTGGAGACATCCTGTGCAAAGGCTGTTGATACTGCGAGAGACATCAAAGCCATCATCATTAATTTTTTCATAAGTGTATAATTTTTAAAGGTTGATACTATATTCATATTCAGAACCTGTCTTCTGTATGTTCAGGTGTAGAGGAAGAAACGTTATTTTCGTGAGTATCCTCGAGCTGACCTGTACGTTCGGAGGTGTCTACAGCTTCGTTTGCATCATCGTTTTTATCAGCGGCTTCCAACTCGCTGCTCATTACTTTGCAGACGCTTGCTATGACATCGTTCTTTTTAGTGAGGTTAATGAGCCGCACACCTTGCGTGGCGCGTCCCATCACCCGTACATTTGAAACGGCTAACCGGATGGTAATGCCGCTCTTGTTGATAATCATCAAATCGTTTTCATCCGTTACGTTCTTGATGGAAACCAAGCGACCGGTCTTATCGGTAATGCTGAGCGTCTTCACGCCTTTACCACCTCTGTTCGTCTTTCTGTAGTCTTCAACGGAAGAACGCTTGCCGTAGCCATTTTCACTGACTACCATCACCGACTCTTTGTCTGCCTCATTGACAACCACCATACCAACTACTTCGTCGTCGCCTCCATCCAATCGCATGCCTCTCACACCTGTTGAGACGCGTCCCATGGTGCGGACAGCCTTTTCATCGAATCTTACGGCGCGTCCGTTTCTATTGGCCAAGATGAGTTCATTGCTGCCATTGGTTAAACGCACGTTTACCACTTCGTCACCATCCACGATGTTGATAGCATTCACACCATTGGCACGGGGACGCGAATAGGCTTTGAGCAAGGTCTTTTTCACAACGCCGTTCTTCGTTGCAAATACCACATAATGACTATTCAGGAATGCTTCGTCGTCAAGCCCCTTCAGTCTCAAGAACGCATTTACAGAGTCATCGGAATCTATATTCAGCATATTTTGGATGGCTCTGCCTTTAGAATCCTTCGTTCCTTCCGGTATTTCGTAGCATTTCAGCCAATAACAACGCCCTTTTCTCGTGAAGAACAGCATCGTATTGTGCATGGTGGCAGGGTAGATGAACTCGGTGAAATCTTCTTCGCGGGTACGCGATCCGCGGCTTCCCACTCCACCTCTGGCTTGTTCTTTGAACTCACTGAGTGCGGTACGTTTGATGTATCCGAGGTGACTTACTGTGATAACGACCGGATCATTGGGGTAGAAGTCTTCGGGATTGAATTCTTCCGAGGAATATTTGATTTCCGTGCGACGTTCGTCTCCATACTTCTCTTTCACTGCTTGCAACTCATCTTTCATCACTTTCTTGCACAACTCGGGGTCGTCGAGAATGGATTGGAGGTAAGCAATCAACTTTTCCAACTCTTCATATTCGGCATGTAATTGCTCCATACGCAAGCCGGTGAGCTGAGAAAGGCGCATGTCTACGATGGCCTTAGACTGCAACTCATCGAGTTCAAAGCGTTTTTCCAACGCCCGTTGGGCATCCGATGGGGCTTTGGAAGCACGAATTAAGTGTACGACCTCATCGATATTGTCGCAAGCGATGATAAGTCCTTCGAGAATATGAGCACGCTCCTGTGCTTTCTTTAAGTCGAATTGTGTGCGCCGAATGGTCACATCGTGGCGATGTTCCACAAAGTATTTCACACACTCTTTCAAGGTGAGAAGACGTGGCCGTCCATTGACGAGGGCGATGCAGTTGACAGAGAATGAGCTTTGCAGTGCCGTCATCTTAAACAGTTTATTAAGTATGACGTTGGCATTGGCATCGCGTTTCACATCTACCACAATGCGCATACCTTGTCGCCCCGATTCATCATTCACATTGGAGATACCGTCTATCTTTCCTTCCTTTACCAGATCAGCGATGTATTCTATCAGTTGTGCCTTGTTTACGCCGTAAGGAATCTCTGTAACCACTATCTTATCGTGGCTTTCGTGACTTTCTATTTCGGCTTTGGCACGTATGACGACGCGTCCTTTTCCTGTCTCGTAAGCATCTTTTACGCCTTGTATACCATATATATATGCACCTGTCGGGAAGTCGGGAGCTTTGATATAGTGCATCAGTCCTTCCGTATCTATGTCGGGATTGTCTATGTATGCACAGCAGCCGTCTATCACTTCACCTAAGTTATGTGTAGGAATATTGGTGGCCATACCAACGGCTATACCATTGCCGCCATTTACCAGCAGGTTGGGAACTTTGGTAGGCATAACCCGCGGCTCCTTCAACGTACCGTCGAAGTTGTCGTCCATATCTACGGTATCTTTCTCCAAGTCGTCCATAATGTGCTCACCCATTTTAGAAAGGCGGCACTCCGTGTAACGCATAGCTGCTGCAGAATCGCCATCGACAGAACCGAAGTTGCCCTGGCCGTCTACCAATGTGTAGCGCATGTTCCAATCCTGTGCTAAACGAACCAATGCTCCGTAAACGGAACTGTCGCCATGGGGATGGTATTTACCTAACACATCGCCTACTACGCGGGCACATTTCTTATAGGGTTTGTCACTCGTATTGCCCAAGCCTTGCATGCCATAAAGGATACGGCGATGAACGGGCTTGAAGCCATCACGTACATCCGGAAGGGCACGAGCTACGATTACCGACATGGAATAGTCGATGTACGAAGACTTCATCTCCTCTTCGATGTTGATTTTTAGAATCCTGTCTTGGTCGATTGTTTGATTTTCGTCCATTTTAAATGATATTGTTTTAGCTATGTCCAAAAAGCGAGAAAGGGCTAAAAACGCCGTTTATTTTCGTTCTAAGCCATTTTCCCTCCATTTTGTGGCTGCTAAATTACTATATTTTCATGAGATATGAAAGTTTTTAAAGCAAAATAAGAAACCGACCGTTCGATGTGTTGTACGCAACAAGAGGTAAGGTTCTGATAAACAACGGGATAGCAAGGGAGTTGAAAGAGCATAGCTTTGACGGTGTAAGAGCATAGCTTTGAGCGCGTAAGAGCTATGCTCCAAGGGGGTAAAAGGATAGCTTTGAACGCCAATCGGCTATGAGACTGCTCATCTGCATTTCAATAGGGGCGACAAACCATCTGACCGACCATCAAACAAAATCTGTGCAGGAACTCATGAACCGCTTTGGGTTGAAAAAAGATTATTTCAGCCTGGCAATTCTGATACCTATCTGCGAGGGATGTTTCTGCATGTATTGAAACAGTGTCATAGGCTCTTCCACGACTTTTTTGTGTACCGATGAGGCGTTTAACAGGTGTAAACCGTCCTTATGCCACACTGCAATGCCGATATGGGAGGTATCTAAGCCTTTTCTGCGAGTTAAGATAGCGATAATGTCTCCGTTGCGTATTGTGCGACGCAACAGGGGTGAATCTTTCAGCGAGGCTTTGGGTATATACCGATAGGTCTTGCCCGTGAGTTGCTGTTCGGTTTGCCGGATGCCGCGGATATGTTCGCTGTGGTCTTTCAGCATGGTGTATGACGCATGGTTTTTCGTCATATAGTGAATGTCGAGTTTTTGCAGTGCGGTGAATGGGGGCTTAGTGCCTTGAATCTTGGAGATATAGCCCAATTGTTCGTTGTCTTCTATCCATGATGTGAAATAATGGAGTCGTGATACATAATCCACCTTTCCTTTTTCGTATCTGAGGTTTTTCAATATCGTACAAAAATCATGGAAAGTGTATCGTTTCTGTCGGGCGCACAGTGACAAAGCGAGCACGTTCTCTACGTATGTGGTGCAATCAAGTTCCCGAAGGTTGATGACTAACTGCTCGTGTGTATTCCTATCCAGCGTGTGGGCTACATAGGGAATGCCTTTCAGTTGTCGGGCATAATAGAGAACGGGGTCTGTATTCGGGGAGAAATGGCGGGAGTCGGCCAGCAACTTCATGACTTTTATGCTGTCGGCCTTGGTGTACTGGGGTGTGACAGCATGCGCGGAGGGGTGAAGAAGCATGATGAGGAAACAAAGAACAAGAAGCTTTCGATAGTTAACCATAAGTCTTTGATTTTTTTAAATACGAGCCATGATGATTCAACGTCGTCCGAAATTAATTCCCACATAGATGTTCAGACTGCCGAAAAAGGAATTGGCAGAGAACTGACTCTTGCTGTAATTATAAGAATGAATGATGCTGCTGGCACCTGCATACCATTTCGTATTGTTCCAAACAAGCCCGAAACGTCCTATCCCATCTATGTTGAGATTGCGAAAAGAGAAACCTTTTGCCTCCACGCCATCGTCTCCCATATTCCCTACCGTATGTTTATATCCGACAGCAAGGGAAAGAGAAGTGGCGAAAAGGAGGTTCCGTGCCAGCACCCAATTATAGGCATAACCTCCTGAAACGGAAATATCTGTGTATTTGACTTTCCCTATCAGTAAGCTCGGGTCTATCTCTGCACTGTTTGTATGCTTTCCCAACTTATCGTAGAGCAGACCGTCTAACTTGTCCCAATCTACCTCCAAAGAATGTTTGGTGTAGCCTATACCTAACAAAGCAGAGCCGCAACTACGTTTCTGACAGGTGCTTTGACTGAATGCTGCGGGGTAAGAAAACTTCTTATGGTTGAAGATGTAATAGATATTAAAGCCTTTAATGCTGGCATTAAAGCCATCGAAAGAAGTGCCGTCCATGGGAGAGGTATCGATGTGCTCTCCCAAATCGATGTTCTTTACCTTATAGTCGTTGCCTGTTTTCCTATAAAACAAATCAATACCTATTAGCGAGCTGTACAGGCTAAGGCCTAATTCCGTTTTGTTTTTTGCCTTGGTCAGATTCTTTACATCTAACGTATAGCCGAGAAAAATCCATCGCCATCCCAAATAGGGGCCTAACTTGTAAGAGGGATCGGGTGCAAAAGCGATGGATTGTCCTTTCTTACTGCTGATTCGATACTGTTCGTATGAGTTTGTGTTTTGCAGCATCGCGGTGTAGTTATAGTGCTGGGGTTCGATATAATTGGTATCTATCGTGTTGAAACTCTTCACGAATCGATAGAGTTCAGCTCCCATTTTTTTGAAGAAAGGCTTACGGGAAGCGATGCTATCGCCCTCTGCCGATACATGAAGAGCCATGAGAAGAAACAGCGCGACCGCAGCATATCTCTTTGCAGAAAGATGAAAGAAAGCCGAAGAATGCCGGCGCACAGATGTATCGAAGAGCCGAATCATATTAAAATTTACCGAGTATTCTGTCCATGACCCAGTTGACCGGAGTGGCCGACACGCAGGTGCAAGTACAAACGTTGATGCCTTGCAGGTGCTCCACGACCGACTTGATGATGGGCAATTGCACGTAAGGAGGGTTGGGAACGGTGATAGAGGTTGTTCCCTTGCTCGTCACCAACAGGATGGGGTCGTAGGTAAAAACAGAGAAACTCAGCATGCCTTGTTCGCCGATAACGGTTATTTTGTCTTCTTTGGCTGACTCATGTCCCACAAAGCACCAAGACCCGCTGCCGGGAAGCCCGTTCTCAAATCTGAAACAAGCACTCACGGTATCTTCTGCTTCATAAAGTCCCGCGCAGTTGTTGCAGATACCGTAAGCCTCGGTTACTACGCCAAAAATGTCTTGGAGCAAATCTAATTGGTGCGGAGCAAGGTCATAGAAATAGCCTCCGCCTGCTATATCGGGTTGCAAACGCCAAGGAAGGTTCTCGGAAGAATGATAATCCAAATCTCTCGGAGGACAGGAGAAACGCACCTGCACGTTGCTTATCTTTCCTATCATGCCTTCGTTTACGATGCTTTTCACGCGCTGGAAATACGGCAAATACCGGCGATAATAAGCCACGAAGCAAGGAACGCCTGTCTGTTCGCTTACCCTGTTGATGCGGGCACAGTCGTCGTAGCTGGCAGCCAAGGGCTTTTCCACATATGCGGGCTTACCTGCTTTCATGGCCATGATGGCAAATGTGGCATGACTCGATGGCGGAGTAGCGATATAAACGGCATCCACATCGGGGTCGTCAATCAACGATTGTGCATCGGTGTACCATTTCTTAGCCCGATGGCGCTTGGCATAATCGTAGGCTTTCTCCTCGTTTCTGCTCATCACGGCTTCGATAACCGAGCCTTCTACTTCGTTGAATGCCGGTCCGCTCTTCTTTTCCGTCACCTCGCCGCAGCCTATGAATCCCCATCTAATCAGCTCCATTTCATTTGCTTTGTATCGTTTGTTGTTGGCATATCGTTGCTTTGTTTCCGTTTGCTTTGTCTTTGGCAGATGTCAATAGACTCTCTCTCCAAAGATTCTCGTGCCCACTCGCACCATGGTACTTCTGCATTTGATGGCTATCGGATAGTCTTGGCTCATGCCCCACGAGCGTTCTTTGAAGTCGGCATCTTCTTTGAAGTATCGTGATTTCACTTCGTCGAAGAAGTCGGCGGCGCGGGTAAATTCTTCGGTAATTTGCTTTTCGTCGCTCACATGAGAGGCCATTGTCATCAGGCCGCACAGTTTTACGTGTTTCATTTCCCGCCATTCGCCGGCTTCGAGGAGTGCGCGGCAGTCGTTGAAAGAGAGCCCGTATTTCGTGGCCTCTTGCGCCACGCGCAGTTCCAGCAAGACTTTGACCACGCGTTCGTGCTTGGCGGCCTGCTTGTTGATTTCCTTTAAGAGTTTCAAAGAATCTACCGCTTCTATCATGGAGATGTAAGGTACGATGTATTTCACCTTGTTGGTTTGCAAATGGCCAATGAAATGCCATGCGATGTCTTTGGGCAGTGCGTCGTGTTTCTTGGCCAATTCCTGTTCATGGCTCTCTCCGAAGATGCGTTGTCCTTCGCGGTAAGCCGTTTCGATGTATTCATTGGGATGATACTTGCTAATGGCCACGAGCTTCACACCTGTGGGCAAAGTGTCGAGCACCTCATGCAGGTTGCGTGCAATGTCGGTAGTCATCATTGCTCCTCCTCTGCGTTTTCCGCTCCCTCTTCGTATTCGGGATGGTCGGCTGCATTGTTTTGAGGTAATGCTTTGTTGTGTTCAAAGACATCCATCAGTTGCGTCTCAGTCACGCCGGCTATCACATAGTCTATCATGGTGCCGCCCATCACCTCGTCGATGTTTTTCACTGCGCCTTGTAAAGTGCCGGCCTGCACCAGATAATTAATGGTGGAACGCTTTTCTTTCTCTGTTTTCTCGTCGATGGTAATAAACTGCAGTTTCGCCTTATACCAGCGGTCGTCGGTAGGTACATCGCTGAAAAAAACTTCATGATAGGCGGCTGGCTTGATGTCCGTTATTTTAAAATCGCCGCTGATGTATGCGGACATTTCTTCGATGATGGTACTTTCGGCCTCGGTAAAGCTGAGAGCATCTACAGTATAGGCTTCCGTCACTCTTTTCTGCATGCCGTCGTCCATGGTCTTTTCATAGCGTATTTTGGTTTCAAACCAATCTGCTGTTCTTGATCTCATAAGCTATATTCTGTTTTAGTGATTGTTTTATTGCTTTGCAAAAGTACATAAAATCATATTCATTTTGGCAGAAAATCGGAAGATTAACGTTCCTTACTTGGTGTTGGAATAAATGAGTTTGAGACCGCTGACCACCAGCGAAACCAAAATAAAATATGTTGGGAGGGCTTGAGAAGAAGTAGCGAAAATAAAAATAATAAATCCGGCAGGCAGATAGTTTATTTCATATCAATAACTTGTCCGTCATAGGCAAAAGAAAAACCATGGGGCAGTCGAGCGTTGGCTTCGTCGTGGAAGCCTATCTGATGGGTTACATGCACAAAGTATGTACGTTTCGCACCGATTCGGCGGGCTACACGGATGGCATCATCCACCAATTGGTGGGAATGGTGCACAGGTGTGAAACGCAACGCGTTGATGATAAGTGTTTCAACTCCCTGAAGATAGGCGTATTCCTCCTCGTCCATCGTTTTCATGTCCGTAATGTATGCCAGCTTGTCAAAGCGATAGGCAAGAATGGGCATTGCCCCGTGCTGCACGCGGAACGGGAGTATGTCGATATCGCCGATGCGTAACGGACGATGGGGCACAATGGCATGGAGAGATAAGAGCGGAACACCCGGGTAGAGATGGGTGCCAAAGCAATAGGGCATGTTGTGGCGTAGGCCTCCGGTTGTGGCTTCATCGCCGTAGAGTTGGATGTCGCCAAACGTGCAAAAGGGACGCAGATCGTCTATGCCGGCCACGTGGTCGTAGTGGATATGCGTGAGCAACACGGCATCTATCTTTCGGAAAGGGTGGGGGAGAATCTGTTGGCGGAAGTCGGGACCGCAGTCAATCAGGATGCGGGTTGTGTCGGTTTCGAGCAGAGCGGAGGTGCGTAAGCGTTTGTCGTGCGGGTCAGTACTACGGCACACGGGGCAGTTACATCCGATAGACGGAACGCCTCCCGAGGTTCCCGTTCCCAATAGCGTGAGTTTCATTCTTCGTTTCTCCTTTTTATATATGGCGGCTTGCGCAGATGCGACGATGATGATTAACGAATGTTTACTTCGGGGAGCAGGTTAATGCCGAAATGTTTTTGCACGTCGTTCTGTATCTCACGGCAGAGGTGAAGAATCTCGCTGCCGGATGCTCCGCCGCGGTTAACGAGCACGAGAGGTTGGCGGTGGTGCACGCCGGCTCGACCTAATGAGCGTCCTTTCCATCCGCATTGCTCTATCAGCCATGCTGCGGGTATCTTTTCGTGTTCATCATCGACGGAATAATGGGGCATGGAGAGATGTTGGGAGGCGAGACGTTCGTATTGCGCACGGGGAACAACAGGGTTGGTAAAGAAGCTGCCGGCATTGCCCTCCACGGCAGGGTCGGGGAGTTTGGCTTGGCGTATCTCTATGATGGTCTCGCGCATTTGAGCGAGAGTAGGAGAGGAGATGCCCTTTTTGCGCAATTCTTCGCGGATGTTGCCGTAGTCGAGTTGCGGCGTAAATGTGGTGCGGAGCCGATAGGTGACATGGGTGATGAGATAACGCTCCTGCCAGATGGACTTGAAATGGCTATGCCGATAGCCGTAGCCGCAGTCTTTTGCTGCAAACACGATGTTTTTTCCCGTAGCACGTTCCACGGCTTCGATGCTTTCGATAATGTCTTTGGCTTCTGCTCCGTATGCGCCGATGTTTTGCACAGCACTGGCTCCTACCTCCCCGGGAATGAGCGACAGATTCTCCATACCGCTCCATCCGTGCGCCACGCTCTGTGCTACCATCTCGTCCCAATTCTCACCGGAAGCGCACCGCATATAAATCAGGTCACCTTCTGCGCGATAAGTCCATCCGCGGAGGGCGGAGTGGATGACCGTTCCGTCGTAATCTTTCGTCAGCAGAAGATTACTCCCTGCGCCGAGAATCAGGTATGGGGCGTCGGCATCGGTCAGCGTCGGAAGTATCGGGTGTAGTTCTTCTTCCGAAGAAAACTCGATAAAACGTCGGCATCGGGCATCAATTCCGAACGTGTTGTGCCCCAAAAGGCTGTAGTTGCGAATATCTTTCATTTGTGAAGAAATCAGGTGGAAAGTTTAACGAGCTTCCATCTCCCTTTTATTTTCTTAAATGTGAGTTCCGTCTCTAATCCGTTGGCAATGCCTCGGAGCACGAATATCTTCTGGTTGCTTTTGCTGTAGGTCTGCCCGTAAAGAATGTTGTAGATGAAGCTGTGGGGCAGTTCGGGTGCAAAAGAAGACCACTGCTCGGGTGCGATGGAACCCGTCATACGGCTGAAATCGTCGTCGGGGTCAGGGCCGGTGAACGTGACGTAGTCGTTGAGACTGCGATGCTGAAACGCCGTGTCTGTGGCAAACTGTTGGTAGAACTTCAGGAACGAAGCATTCTTGTTCACGTCAATGCCCTTATATCGTATGGCTTGCAACATCCATAGTCCGTTTACGCGATTGAATTCATATTGCTTCACCGTCTTGGTTTTGAAGTACACTTTCTCTACAATCACCTTTCCTATGGTCGTATCCTTAACCAGACTCATCTGTCTTTGATTGTCGAAGATGAGTGTATAATAGCCCTGCCGCATGAAGAAGTGCTCCATCTTCCATTGCGACTTCTTAAGGTGGCTTACTGTTCCATCGCGTTCCACAGGCAGAGGGAAAGTAATACGGTTGATTTGCAGCTTCCTGTTGGCTGCGAAATTAAAGATGAAATCGTCGAAGAGTTCATCGGCCGCCTTTGGCATGGGAGTATCTGCAATAAGGTTTTCCAAGGTATCAGTTTCCGCTGTGTCGGCGGGCAAAGTGTCAGAGGCAACAGTGTCGGTTGCTGCAACTTTCTTATCCGTGCATCCTATTGAAAAGAATAGAGATACCACAGATAAAAGTATCATGAAATAAGCACATTTTCTCATAATTGATGTTTTTACCTTCCTTCATATGGAGATGATTCTTCCAAATTGCTGCAAAAGTACATATTTATTTTAAAACCGAACTCTTTCACCGTGTAAATATTTGATGGCAAGTTCTATCTTTGTCTTGGTTGTGTTGTTTATGGATTGTTTTTGTTTTGTTTTTGTGGTGTTTTTTTTCGTATTTGCTGTTCTGGTGTTTATGATTGTGGTTTTCTGGTTTGTAAAGTTGGGATTGATAAGTCGGTGTCTGTGGCGTTTACGGATGGTGTTTGTCTGTGGTATGGGTGGTGTTTGTGCATGGATGGGTCGGCAATCTTTTTTGGCTTAGATTGTGCCTTTTGGTGATTGCGTGGTAAGTGCTGCCTTTGTGAAAGATGTCGGTGCGGGGCAATGTTTTGGGTCAAGGAGGTGCCACCCGATGGAGGTTTTGTTTTGTTTCATTACGATAGCATGGTTTGCGTAGCTGGTGGCCTCTGCCTTGGGTTCTGTTGCTTCTTTGGGTTTATCGGCCGATGTGCTTTTATGCTGAGTTACTGTATATATATAT
>NZ_GL397214.1:796787-885316 GCF_000146675.1 Hoylesella marshii DSM 16973 = JCM 13450 | reverse complement strand
TCGCCGCCATCGTACCGCCAATGCGGGAAAGTAGACGACCACTTTCTTTTTCATACAAGGCCTTGGAGATATCCCCCTCCAAGGCCTTCTTCGTTTTATACTAACCCCCAAACACCACACCACCCTTATACCGTTAGTTATACACACTTGTATAATCCCTTATCCACGTTTGGATAGGTCATTATCCACGTCTGGATAATTTATTACCCAATAAAATGTGTATTTTTGCCCATGTTATTGAAGTTTAATAGTAGAAACAAAAGTAACGAAAAGGGCTGAAATCCAAAAGAGGATTTTAGCCCTTAACTTTTATATAACAAAAATATTTACCGGACAGCAATAATAAGCAATATTAAATTCCCATCATGATGGGAGTTTGTATTGCCTATTGTAAAGACGATGATAAACCCTGTTTCATCGACTTGATGAATATAACTAAGCGAAGACTGCAATAGAATGCTTATTGGCACAGAAGTCTCGTTTCATCCCATACGAAAAGCCGCACGGTTGAGAAAAGGCTCAAACCGTGCGGGCTATATGATTAGGTAATGGAAGATGAAAGCTCTCATCGTTTCCCCGCGGAGCTTTCAAAAGGCACTCATCTTTATGAGGCTGCTTGGTATATCCACTCGTAGAAGAAGCTGCCGATACCGAAGAGTAAGATGCCGAACGTACAGATGGCAAGTGCAAGTTTGGTATTGAAATCGCTCTTGAAGGCGGGCAACGGGTTCTCGTTCTTGTTGATATACATGGCTTTCACGATGAGCAGATAGTAGTACAGGCTGATAACCGTGTTAATCAAAGCCAAGAACAATACGGCATACGCCCATGTACTGCCTTGCTGGGCAGCAGCCATAAAGACGAAGAACTTGCTGAACATGCCTGCAAACGGGGGAATACCACCGAGCGAGAAGAGGGCAAGTGTCATGAGGAGCGACAGCTTGGGATTGGTGGTGTACAGTCCGTTGTAGGCATCCATCTGCGTATTGCCGTGATTGTTTTGCTCTATCACGCTGATGATGGAAAAGACACTCATGTTTGCTACGATATAGATAAGTACGTAGTAAATGAGTGCGGCAACACCCATACTGCTGTTACCCACTACGGCCAGCATGATGTAGCCGGCTTGAGAGATGGAACTGAATGCCATGAAACGTTTCAGTTCGCTTTGACGGATGGCAAAGAGGTTGGCTACGGTGATACTCAACACGATGACGATGTAAAGCAGGTATTCCCAATAAACAGTCATCGGAGCGAATACTTTCATGAGTATAGTCATCAAAGTAAAGGCTGCCGCACCTTTGGAAATCACGCTTAGATAGCCCGTAACGGTAGTGGGCGCGCCTTGATAGGTGTCTGCTGTCCAGAAATGAAACGGTACTAAACTTATTTTAAAGCCAAGTCCGGTAAAGAAGAATACCAATCCCATGATGTTCATGGGTGTGACCGTTAGCTTTTCAACGACATCTTCAAAGTATAAGGTGCCTACCGAGCCATAGATGAAAGATATTCCATAGAGCATTACTCCGCTGGAGAATGTGGCTGTAAGGATGAACTTGGCTGCACCTTCTGCCGAGTTGGAACGGTATTTATCCATAGCCACAAGGCAGGCCAAGGGCACGGAAGCCATCTCCAATCCTAAGAAAAACATGAGGAAACTGCCCGAACTCATCATCATGAACATACCCAGCAGGGTGGAGATGGTGAGCATGTAGAACTCTCCCTCGTAACGTTTTGTGTCTTCACGCGACAGCCATTGTCGGCTTTGTATGAAAACAATGAGTGTTCCTGCAGCAAGTATGGTTTTCATGATGTTTACCGAGTGGGAAGTAACATACAGGCCTCCGAATGTCGAGACAGGTTCTTGCGGACAAATGTTGATAAGTACTTGTGCAAGCATCAGTATGCATACCAGCGGATTAAACCATTTACGTATCGTCTTGCCGGATGATATGAAATCGGCTAAAAAGACGATAACAAGCACAGCCATCAATGTGGCTTCGGGAATCATATTTAGAAATTGACTGTAATCCATTATCTATTCTGTTTATTAAAGTGATGCGATGACAGATATGCTGTTGATGTGTTCAATCATGGGGCCTATGGTATCGCTGATGACTTGGCTCGCCCAAAGGGGAGCAAGACCCAGTCCGGCCACACAAACGATAAGTCCGCAAACGGCAACTCTTTCATCCCAAGTTGCATCTGTTAAGGTTTCGTAGTGCGGGTTCTCCACTTTGTTGAACAGAATGAAGCCTACCGTGCGCAAGATGTAGACCGCCGTAACGACGATACTTGTGCAGGCAATGATGGTTGCAGCACGATGGAACGTGTCGGCGTTTTGGAATGAGCCGACGAAGATGGTCATTTCAGCCACGAAACCCGAGAAACCCGGTAATCCGAGGTTGGCCAAACCGGCTACGACATAACCTACTCCGAGGAAAGGCATAATCTTCATGAGACCGCTCAACTGACGGATATCACGTGTGTGTGTACGTCCGTAAATCATACCGATGAGCGCGAAGAAAAGTGCAGTCATCAATCCGTGAGACAACATCTGAAGGATGGCACCTGTACAAGATGTCTGTGTCATCATCAGGAGTGCGAAAAGTACCAATCCGCAGTGAGACACGGAAGAGTAGGCATTGATGTATTTCAAGTCTGTCTGTACACATGCGGAGAATGCTCCGTAAACAACGGAGATGGTCGTGAGTATCAAGAATATCCATGCAAGGTCGTGTGCAGCTTCAGGAAGCAGGAACATGGCAATGCGGAAGCAACCGTATCCTCCTAATTTCATCAACACTCCGGCATGTAACATGGAAACGGCTGTGGGCGCAGAGGCATGACCGTCGGGGCTCCAAGTATGGAATGGAAACAATGCACCGAGCACTCCGAAACCGATGAAGACAAAAGGAAAGAATACCTTCTGTATAGAAACGGGAATGTTGTGCATGGCCGCAATCTCAATCACATTCATGGTTGTTGCCCCACTGAAGAAGTAAATACCGAGAATACCGATAATGAGAAGAGCAGAACCGCCCATTAACATCAGGGTAAGTTTCATGGCTGCATACTCCTTGTTACCACTACCCCATACGCCGATAAGCAGATACATGGGAATCAACGCCACCTCATAGAACATGAACATGGTAAACATGTCGATGGAGATGAAGAATCCATATACACCTATCGACAAGAGTGTGAACCAAAGGAAGTATTCTTTCGTCATGGGCTTGAGCTGCCATGAGGCAAATGTTCCTGTGAAAACAATGATACTTGTCAGAAGTAACATCACAACAGAGATGCCATCGACACCTACCGAATAACAGATATTGAGTGGTGCGAACCAAACGGAACTGTAAGTAAAGAGCATGGGAGCCGTGTCTCCTGCTTGGCGCATCTGAATGAATATGATAGTGAGCCATATGGAGAGTGCAAGCAAACATGATGCACCTGCCACCATCACACTACGTACCTGATGGGTGTTGCGGGAAATCCAAAGACCCAACAACATCAGTGAAGGTATTAAGACGAATAATGTTAATATATTCATTTTTCTAACTTACATTATAAAATACATAACAATATTAAAGTAAGGGCTATGGAACCTGCCAGCAACCATGCGGCATAATGGCGTACATCGCCGCTCTGCCAGCCTCTGATACTCTCTCCGGCCTCGTTGGAGCTCCATGCAAGGAAGTTGAATGTACCGTCGATGACATGGCGGTCAAACCATGCAATGGGTGTACTTATGCAGCGAAAGATGATGCGGTGGGTAACGAATTGCCAGATTTCATCCATATAGAAACGCTTGTAGGCTGCTTGATGGAGTGTAGAGAATCTTCTGGCAAGGGCATCGGCCACCGGCGTTTCTTCTCCCTTATACATAAAGGTGGCAAGGGCAATGCCGCAAATCGCCAATATTGTGGATGAGATGGCTACCGTCCAATTCACATGAGTGTCAAAACTCAATCCGTTGGCCGATACAAAATGACCGAATGGAATCCATCCGCAGAGAATCGTAATGGCAGACAAGACAATGAGCGGTGTCGTCATCGTGAGAGGTGCCTCATGGGGTTTCTTTGCTCCCTGCTCTTGATGGGTCTCGTAATAGCTCTTTCCCCAGAATATCACATAATAGAGACGGAACATATAGAAAGCCGTCATCGCGGCAATAGCACTCATAATCATGCCCATTGCAGGATGGAAGTTGTAGCATGCCACTAAGATTTCATCCTTTGAGAAGAAACCGCTGAACGGGAAAATGCCGGCAATAGCCAAACAGCAGATAAGGAACGTGATGTGAGTAACTTTCATATATTTGCGTAAACCACCCATATATGCTTTTTCATTGGAATGCACTGCATGGATGATACATCCTGCTCCTAAGAATAAACAGGCCTTAAACATGGCATGGGTAAAGAGGTGGAACATGCCGGCCATATAACCAAGACCATTTACATCGGCAAATTCTTCGCTCGTTTGTGCCACAACGTTTGTCTCAGGGTCGGGCATGCAAACACCTAAAGCTACAAGCATGAAGCCGATTTGGGAAATGGTTGAGAATGCCAATACTCGTTTTATATCGCTCTGACAGCAAGCTACAGCTGCGGCATAGAATGCTGTAAAGGCTGCAATATAGGCTATCCAATGTAATGCTTGCGGAGCAAATTCGATGAAGAGAGGGAACAAGCTCGCTACAAGATATACGCCTGCAACGACCATTGTGGCTGCATGAATGAGTGCGGAGACAGGTGTCGGACCCTCCATAGCATCGGGCAACCATATATGAAGTGGGAACATGGCACTCTTTCCGGCACCTCCGATAAACATAAGGAAGAGTGCTGTGGGAATAATCCATGCGTTTTGGTGGAGTGCCTCCATGTTTTCAGGATTCATCTGTGACAGGTCGTAATTGAATGTCCCTACATAGAAACTGTAAATTAAGATACCTATCAGGAAGAACAAGTCGGCAAACCGTGTTACAATAAATGCCTTTTTTGAGGCGGCAACAGCTGCCTTTGTGGAATAATAGAAGCCGATGAGCAGATAGGAAGATACACCTACAAGTTCCCAGAACAGATACATTTGGAAGATGTTCGTAGCCACAACGAGCCCGAGCATCGACATGGTGAAGAGTGAAAGGAAAGCATAATAATGTTGGAAACCTTTCTCCCCGTGCATGTAACCAAAGGAATAAATATGTACCATGAGGCTGACCGTCGAAATAACGATGAGCATCATCACCGAGATAGGTGTCAGGCGGAATCCTATATGAAAGGTCAGTAGGTCGGTAAACCTAAGCCACGTCATGTCGAAAGCTGTTACCGTGGGGTACAACTGCCCCTCGCGCCCTGCTATCAGGAAGTATTCGATAGCTGTATAATAGCACAGTATCGTTACCGCAGCTAAGGAACAGGTTCCTATGAGGCCTGCTACCTTGTGGCTCATCTTCATACCTAAAAGTCCCACCACAAGGAAAGACAATGCAGGTAGAAGTAGTATTAAAAATACATAACTGTAATCCATAATCGCAATTTTATAATTTCATGTTTTCAATACTGTTCACCTGATCGCTCTTGAAGTGGCGGTAAACATTCAGAATGATGGCTACGGCCACTGCCGACTCTGCCGCACTGACTCCGATAGAGAAAAGAGTGAAGAAGAAGCCTTCAAACTCTCCCGGGTAAAGAATGCGGTTGAATGCGGCGAAATTAATATCTACGGCATTCAGAATCAGTTCTACGGAAATCAGCATAGCAATGAGATTGCGCCGCGTAATGAATCCGAAGACACCGATAAAGAACAAAAGTGCACTAAGCACAAAGAAGTATTCTACAGGTATTGTCATTTATTGTTCCTCCTTCTTTTTATGCGAAACCATCAGGCCGCCAATGATACAAGCCAAAAGGAATATGGAGATAAATTCAAAAGGTAGCACATATTGGTACTTCTCAGACCCCATGAGTGCTGTTCCGATAGTCTTCATCGGCACTTCGCTATCTGCCATTTCCATCGCTTTGTTTATGAATTCGTTCTTCAACAATACAGCCACGACTGTGACCAATCCCGCCAATGAGAGCAAAATGCCTAACACCAATTGGCTTCCTTTCACGTGTTCGGTCAGTCCTTGCAGCGTTCTTTTCGATACCAACTGTATGGCAAAGATGTATATCATCGTAATACCACCGGCATAGATGCTGAGCTGTGCTGCCCCTAAGAAAGTGTAGTCGAGCAGGAAATAGATGCCTGCGATTCCAAAGAGTACAAACAGCAAGAATGTGGCAGCGCGCATGATACGCTTTGTCATGACGCAAAATACGGCTGAAATCAAAATGATTGCAGCTAAAATTCCAAAGATAATTAGGTTTGCCATTATTTCGTTTCCTCCGTTTTTTCTGTTGAAGCATCCTCTGCCGCCTTAGCTGCAGCGGCAGCGGCTTTTTCCTCTTCTATTCTCTTTGCATTGGCCTCATACTGTTCCATAGCTTCCTTGGTAGGAGGAATGTTGAGATGCTGCACCAATACATTTCTGTCAAATACTGAGTTTTCAAAGTTATTTGAGAAGCGGATGGCATCATGCGGACAGGCATCTACACAGAGATTACAAAACATGCAGTCACCTAAGTCGTACACATAGTCGGTCAATAACTTCTTCTTCTTCCCGTCTTCTTTAACTACCATCTGACTTAATACGGTGATGGTGCCATTCGGACATGCTTTCTGGCATAACTCGCAAGCCACACATTTATTAACTCCGTTCTCGTCGTGGGGCATTGTCAATATGGCTCTATGCCGTTCCGAAATGTGTTCGGTCTTACGATTTTCAGGATATTGCTCCGTTACTTTCTTTGTGAAATATTCTTTCCATGTAACGCCGAGTCCCGTAAGCAGGGAGCTCATGCCATCCTTTATTTCGCCGAAATATGATTTTTTCTTGTCTTTCATCTTTCCCTTTCATTAGAAGTGAAGCCCGAAAGCTACCACGATAGTCATTAAAACCAGATTCAACAACGATAGAGGCATCAGATACTTCCATTCCAATTTCAATATCTGGTCTATGCGCAGGCGTGGATATGTCCACTTAATCCAAAGCAGAACCCATATCAGCATAAAGGTCTTTCCTAAGAACCATACGATGCCGGGGATATAGTCCATGATAGCATTGAAGCCCTCCCAGCCTCCGATATGTAAAGGCATCCATCCTCCAAGGAAGACAGTGGCAGCCAATCCGGCAACGATAAAGAGGTTCAAGTATTCTGCCAAATAGAAGAAACCGAAGCCCATGCCTGAATATTCCGTATGATAGCCGGCCGTTAATTCGCTCTCTGCCTCGGCAAGGTCAAAGGGACCGCGGTTTGCTTCGGCATTTCCGGCAATCAGGAAGACGAAGAACGCAATAAGCGCAGGTATGTGTCCTTTGAAGATAAGCCAGCCATCTGCCTGACTTTCTACAATTCCCGACATCTGCATGGTTCCCGTCAGAATGACTGCGGTGATAAGACATAGTCCAAGCGACATCTCGTAAGAAATCATCTGAACGGCTCCACGCATGGCTGAAACCACACCGAATTTATTGTTGGAGCTCCATCCAGCCATGAATATCCCTAACACACCGATGCTGGAAACGGCTGTTACTAAGAAGATGCCTACATTGAAATCGAGAATAGAAGCTCCTTTGTTCCATGGCAGGAACGAATAAGCGCCTACTGAACCGATAAGCACCAAAAACGGTGCGAGTGTGTAAAGAAACTTATCTGCCTTATCGACAGGAAAGATTTCTTTTATCAACATCTTGAGCACATCTGCCAAAACTTGCAGCAATCCCCAAGGTCCGACACGCATCGGGCCTAACCGGCATTGGAAGTATGCACACACTTTGCGCTCCATAAAAATAAGAATGATAGCGAAGACGGCGTAAGATAATAGTATCAGTAGCCCCACTACTACGCATTCTATGAGAATTGACGCGAGGTCTCCGAGCCCTAATGTGTTTCGGAGAAGACCGTCAAACCATGTCGTTATAATAGAAAAATCAAACACTTCAGTTAATTTTTATAGTTGATGATGAATGTTTAACGGTCAATGTCGGGTATGACATAGTCCATCGAAGCGCCTACAGCAATAAGGTCTCCTATCTTTTCGCCTCTGCAGGCCGTATCAAGGGCGGCAACCAAGGGTAGTCCCATAGGTCGGAATTTCAGTCGATACGGCATCTTGTCGCCTCTGGAGTCGAGATAAACGCCAATCTCGCCACGGCTTCCCTCACAGGAGAAGTACCATTGTCCCTCGGGAACTTTGATGACAGGTTTCTGCTTGATATAGAAGTCGCCTTCGGGAATATTGTCTATCAGTTGTTCGAGAATGTGAACACTCTGCTCCATTTCTTTCATACGTACCATGTAACGGTCGAAGCTGTCGCCGTTGTTATACACGATTTCTTTGAAGTCTACTTGGTTGTAAAGGTCGTAAGGATGGTTCTTTCTCACATCGTTAGCCCATCCGGCAGCACGCCCTGTACCTCCCGTACATCCATAAGAAATCACCTCTTCCTTTGACAATACGCCGACATTCTTAAACCGGTTCTGCAAAATCACATTGCCGGTAAGGATATCCTGATATTCTCTGAACTTCGGTTTGATATACTCGCAAAGTTTCTTCACATTTCTTGCGAAGTTCGGATCAATATCATCCAACAGTCCACCTATTTTATAATAGTTCTGTATCAAGCGTCCGCCGGTGGTCTCTTCCATGACGTTGAGCACCTCTTCTCTGTCGCGCATGCCATAGATAAATGCTGTCAGGGCACCCAAGTCCTGTCCGCAGCAACTGTAGAACAGCAGATGGCTGTCCAAGCGTTGCAATTCATCCATGATGGTACGGATATATTTGATACGGTCGGAGAGCTCTATGCCCATTGCCTCCTCTATGACACCCACCAATGCATGGCGGTTCATCATTGCGCTAAGGTAGTCTAAACGGTCTGTAAAAGGAAGTATCTGCGGGTACAAATAGCTTTCCGATATCTTTTCCACAGCACGGTGTATATAGCCACAATGCGGATAAATACGTTTGATAACCTCACCGTCGAGTACGGTTTGAAGCCGTAACACGCCATGTGTTGCAGGGTGTTGAGGGCCGATGTTGATAACGTATTCGTCGTCAGTAAATAGCGGTACTTTCTTTTCTAAAACGTTCCCATGATGATCCAACTCGTATTGCAGCGTATAATCAGGCTCCAAATCATCCTCCAAAGGAAACTTGTTCTTCTCCGGATCCATGTCATAATCCTTTCGGAAAGGATAGCCTTGGAAATCGGAGCGCAGGAATAAGCGGCGCATGTCTGGGTTCCCGATGAATCGGATGCCGTAGAAGTCGTACACTTCGCGTTCCAACAGCTCTGCACCTTTCCACAAATGACATACGGAGGGTAAGTAAGCGTTGTCTCGTTCCTTAGCGATGAGTTTCACGCTGATACGTTCGTGTGTTTCGGTGTTTTCCAACAGATAGATACACCCTAAGCCTTCTTCGCCGAAGTCTTCGCCGATGATGGTTACAAGGAAGTCTAAATGCTGCTCGTTTCTGAGTTTCTCCATTTCTGTGGGGAACGCATTCAGCTCAAATATTTTATTTTCCAGCTTCATATCGGTTACTCCTTATTTATTTTAAAGTCTTCCGGCACGTCATTAACGATAATCGGTTTCTTTTCTTTATGATTGGCTCCACCGAAGAACTTCTCAACTTTTATCTTGCGCTGAAGCTGCATCATGCCGTAAAGGATGGCTTCCGGTCGTGGCGGACATCCGGGAATGTATACATCAACGGGAACTATCTCATTGATACCTCTTACTACATGATAGCTGGACTTGAACGGTCCGCCCGAAATGGCACAGCCGCCGACAGCGATAACGTATTTCGGTTCGGCCATCTCGTCATACAATCTCTTGAACACAGGTGCCATTTTGTTGGTAATAGTGCCTGCACACATAATGAGATCGGCCTGTCTTGGCGAGTTACGGGTCACCTCGAAGCCGAAGCGGGCAAAGTCGTAGCGGGCACAACCCACAGACATGAATTCTATACCGCAGCAACTTGTGGCAAATGTCAATGACCACAGAGAGTTCGACCGCCCCCAGTTAATGAGGTCGTCGAGCGTTCCCAAGACCACGTTTGTTCCGCCTTCATGCAACTCTTGGGCAATTTTCTCCAGCGATTCGTTGTCTTTAAATTCCTTGTACGGAATACTCTTGATATTCGGTTTCTTCATTCCCATTCGAGTGCTCCTTTCCGCCATGCGTATGCAAGGCCAAATACCAGTACCAACATAAAGAAGCCGATGCTGACAAGAGCCATGCTTCCGAATTCTTTAACAACTACTGCCCACGGGTAAAGGAAGACAGTTTCCACGTCGAACATAAGGAAAAGGATGGCGAAAAGATAGTAGCCTATATGCACAGGTATCCATGCCGACCCCCGTGTAGGTATGCCACATTCAAACGGTTCTCCTTTTACCTTGTTATAAGAGCGCGGACCTATCCACTTAGCGATGGCGTATGCCGCCACAACTAAGAAAACAGCCGTTATTAAAACGGTGATGAACAAGATAAAATACATAAGTTCTTCAATAATATGCTTTAAAAATCTTTTACGCTATAGGTAGGCCTTGCATATAAAAAACACTCCCAAGGGTTTGAAAGTGTCATCTGTTTTGCTAAGCGGTGGCAAAGATAGTAAATTAATTCTTATAACCTCTCAATATTTATAAATTTTTCTTTCAAAGGAATAAATCTGACGGAATATACGGTGTTTTTTCGCGTATGATAAGGAGATTGCATGCCCAATAAAACAGGAAAATTGTACCGGAAGACGGATGCTGGTTTCCAATCAATTCCTGAAAGCATAGCTCTGACACTGTAAGAGCTAAGCTATTAGTTCGTAAAAGCATAGCTTCAAGCGTGTAAAAGCTAAGAGATGAGATGTCTGCGGCGTATCGAGCGAGAACTATTTGATAATAAACGAGATATGAAATGACTTATGCTGTGTGGTTTTGAAGTATTTTTCCAAAGGTAGGATGAGTTACTTTTAGACTTGCCGGATGCATACTCTTACGGCGCAAAAAACGAAAAAACAGAAAATAACGATGAATGAATATTGCAATATTCAAAAATATATGATAACTTTGGCGCATAATTTTAAAACAAGAAAAAAGAACGAAGATGAAACAAAAACAGAATTTTTATTTATTCATTTGTCTCATAATGATGTTTTCTTTTGCTGTTTCAAGTTGCTCCAGCGATAATGAAAACACGAAAAAGGCACTTCCCGAGGCTGACATCGCTAAGGCAAAAGGACTGTTGAACGGTGATATTGTATTGTCTACCAAGGCCTATTTGAAAGGAGTGGATAATACGTTGCTGCCGACGGGCTGTCCTACAAAGTTTAATTTTACATGGAAAGAGAATGACATCATGGTATTGTCATTGCCCAACTTCAAAGTAGGAAAGATGCCATTCAGCGTTACATTCAGGTGCGAAACCAAGTTCTTGCAATTAGGAACATGGGAAAAAGACGAACATAAAGGCAGTGGCTGGGTCAAGTTTGAAGGCACGGACGGAAACGTTTCCACATCGGCGAGCGATACGGAGACTAAAAAACAGGTAGCGGAGCCGGTGTAAAGGGGTATTTGAACATAAATACCGGTGAAATAGAATTTGCCGTTGATTACAATTTCATGGGTGCTCGTTCGGAATGTTTCTTGCAAACCATCGATAAAAACCGTATCAAGAACTTTGAACAGGAACTTGCCAAATACGAAAAAGACTTGGCGGAATGGAAGAAAAATCACGGCCTGTAAGGTGTGCTTCCATTGTTCGCAGCTTTGAAAAGTAAACGGGAAAAGAGGGAATGAGAGAACGCAAGTACTCCCATCCCCTCTTTTTAGCAGATAAAAGATGCCTGACAAATCAATGAAAGGAATCAGACTCATGTTTTTTTTATGGCTTTTGTGCGCAGGTTATGCCGGCGTACAAGCACAGCATGTTGTCAAGTTCACAGTGAAAGAGAAAGGAACGGAACAGCCCATGGTGGCCGCTGTTATCACGTATGCTGCCGACCGTCAGATGCAAAAACCGACGAGTGTGCTGACAGACGTAGAGGGACATGCTGTGATTTCCTTTCCTGAAAGAGGCATTATATATTATAAGGTGGCGTCGAATGGTTACGCCGTTGTGAGCGGAGCTGTGGAACCCACGATGCAAGAGGTAAATATCTACATGCGCGAAGACGTGATGCACCTGAGCGACATTGTGGTAACAGGTTCGCGAACAGAGCGTCCCATCAAACTCTCGGCCATCACCACGCAGGTGATTGGCGGTAAAGCGTTGGTAGATGCAGGCTATGGAGACCTGAAACATGCCTTGCAACAGGAGACACCCGGATTGAATATACAGAAAGTAGGCTTTGGTAACGATATCTCCATGCAGGGGCTTGATGCGCGCCATGTACTCTTTTTGCACGACGGAGAACGCATGACAGGCGATATGGCAGGCAACTTAGATTACGAACGATTCAACCTGCACGCTATCGACCGCATAGAAATCGTGAAAGGAGCCAGCAGCACCCTTTACGGAAGCAGGGCTTCCGGAGCGGTCATCAACCTCATATCGAAGAAGACACTCAAACCTCTCGACATACAGGCAGGGCTGCGCTACGGGCAGATGAACGAGCGCAACTTCCGCAACCCTTCAAAGAAAGACTTTCTGTATATGTTTGAGAAAAACAGCGACCGCCCCAATTTGCAGGCGTGGGTCTCGGCAGGTGCGAGAATGGGCATGGTTACTTCGCAGACCGACGTTTGGTACAGCGAGTGTGATGCCTTTTACCTGTACCAATCAGAACACGATAAAAAGGTGTACACAAAGGAGGCCAATCCCTTTCTTCCCCACGATATCACGATGACAAGCGAGACCCCGCGTCCACCCATGGGCATCGAAGGGACGGAGCATATTTCAGCATCGCAGAAGTTATATTTCGAACCTTGCAAGAACCTAAGCATGGAAGCCTACGGTGCACTCTTCTATATGAACACCTACGACCTGATACAAGACATGAATTTCACACAGTCGCGCGACTTTATGACGGGCTTTAAGGCCAACTATAAAGTCAAGGATTGGTTTGCCATGCACCTCTCCTTGCACGGTGATTTCTATAATCGCTTCAAACGACACGAACGTATCGACTATCGAAAGAAGGTGTATGAGAGTACGATATGGGAGCCGCGCTTTTCCATTACGAGCCATTATTTGAAGGGACATGCGATGATTCTCGGCGTGGAGCATACGAGCGACGAACTGACAAGCGACCGTTTCGTGCGCAGAACGATGACTACCCGCGCATTGAAAGAAACCGAATATTTTGCGCAAGACGAGTGGACTGTCAACGACCGATGGATGTTATCGGCCGGCGTGCGTACCAATTTCTCCGAAGTATTCGGCTTCATGTGGATGCCGAAGCTGGCCATGAAGTTCTCACCCGACGACCGATGGTCTTTCCGAGCTAACTATTCCATGGGGTATCGCGCACCGAGCATCAAGGAACTCTTCTTCAATTGGGACCATTTAGGCATGTTTCAAATTCGCGGCAACGAATATCTGAACCCCGAGAAAAACAACTATTTTGCAGTAGGAACCGAATATAGCAGCCGGCGATTCTTCATGAATGTGAACCTCTACGGCAACTTCTTCCGCAAGAAAATAGAAGGAGTGTGGCGTGTTTACGACATGCAATACAACTTTGAATACACCAACCTAAGTCGTCAACGCATGTTGGGCGTGGAGGCATTGATGAAATGGAAGATACTCGACGGCCTCGCCATGAACGCTACCTACAGCTTTGTGAACGTGAGCAAACAGCACGGCGTACAGGTAAACACCACCTCGCCGCATGCTGCAACGGGAAGTATCGACTATAGGCTCGACCGCAGAAACTACCGCCTCGGCGTGGTATTGAGCGCATCGTTTATGGGGCGGAAACAGTTCGACGTGCAAGACCGTCTGTGGGTAGACGGGCACGCCAAGAGTTACGATGCCTATTTTCGCTGTACGTTGCCCGCCTATGTGCTCTGCAATCTTTCGCTCTCGCAGACGTTCTACAACAAAGCGAAGCTCACACTTGGGGTGGACAACCTCTTCAACTACGTGCCCCGCACGCTGGGTTCGGGCATTACGATGTTCAACATACCCGCCACCACCGGTGCCCGCGCATGGCTGCAAGCCGAAATTCTATTAGACAACATCATCAACACGCTAAAGAAGAAACGGAAATGATACGAGCTACTCACCTCTTATGCCATGCCATCATGCTCGCCGTGGCTGTGGCATCGCTTGCAGGTTGCGTCGCCTATGAGGCCGAACCTTTCACGGGCAAGACTCTACCCCGTGTAACAGGATATACCACGGGCGTAACCAACGATTGGCTGTACTTCAACCTGCGCACGGGCAAAGCATTCAATCTCTCGGCACCTAATCAAGACATCCGCGAAGGCGAGCAGACCGCACGCACCGATTGGGACATCGCTTTCTGCGGGTATCGCCTGCGTACCAACAGCGGAACCAGTGGTATAGGCAAAGGCGGGGCAGCCGATTTAGGCTATGGAGACTACGACCGATGGACGAGTGTGAGCCAATTGCCGGCATCGCTGGAGTGGGCGGTAGACGACAGCACTGTGGTCATAACCATGTCGCGCAAAGATTGGAACCAATACCTCATCGCCCATCATCTCGACTTCGACCAGAACCCGTGGTTCGACCCCAATCGCGGGCCGGCCACAACGAATACCAGTGCCAACCCGACGCTGGCTCGCGCCATGACGTTCTCTGGCCCTCCACCCGTTCATACCCCGTCGTTCCACACCTACGTGGTGCGCTCTGCTGATGGCAAACACTACTACAAACTGCAAATCATCAGTTGGTATAAGGGCGATGTGGAAATCGGCGACGTTGGCGGACAGATGAGTTACTACATCGAAGAACTTGCTGCGCCCTGACCCTCCGCCGCGCTCGGTATCAATGATGCCGACACCGCTTGGCACTCTTTTGTCCCGATTTCAATGATTTTGGGACTGCTTGGCGCTCTTTGCTCTCGATTTCAATGATGCCGGCACCGCTTGGCACTCTTTCGTCTCGATTTCAATGATGCCGGCACCGCTTGGCACTCTTTCGTCCCGATTTCAATGATGCCGGGGCTGCTTGGCACTCTTTCGTCCCGATTTCAATGATGCCGGCACCGCTTGGCACTCTTTCGTCCCGATTTCAATGATGCCGGCACCGCTTGACACTCAGACTACCTCGTCGGACACTTCGCCGGCATCGGTGACATGCTACCGACTATACAACGACTATCAATAATTAAAAATAAGAATAAAAATGAACAAACCATTGCAACCATCTGCTACCGTCGGTGAAGCATCGCGCGGTACAAAACCAAACTATTGGGGGCGCACGTTAGCCTCGTTCTTCCTCGTACTCTTCGCCATGCCGCTGGGGCATGCCCTCATGATTATCATGGAGCGCACGCTTTCGGCCTCTGCCATCCACTCGGCCGGTTTTATCATGGGCTTTGTAGGCCTTGTGATGGTTATTGTAGGTGTGGTGGTGAAAAGTGATACACGCCAAACCCTTTGGGGACTCTTCGGCGGTCTGCTCTTCTGGACAGGTTGGGTGGAATTTCTCTTCCTCTACTATGCCCGCCGCTACGGCGTACAGCCCGAGATGGAAAACGGTGTGGTGGTGACCAAACCCGAATACCTCATCATGCCGGCAACCTTCGGGCTGTGGATGATGGTCATGACCATGTATATATTCAGCACTAAAAACGGCTGCGATTTCATCACATGGATTCAGAAAGTATGCTTTCGCAGTCATCGACCGAAAATCGTTGTCCAACCCATGACGCGCCACACGTCTATCGTCACATTCATGGAACTCAACATGATGCTCTGGGCTTTGTATCTGCTGCTGATGTTCTGTTACGACAAGCATTTCCTTGGCGACCACCATCCCGTGACGTTCCTTGTGGGGTTGGGTTGCTTTATCGGAGCGTTGTTTATGTTTCGCCGGCAACTCAAACTTGCCTCATGGGGTGCCAACATACGCATGGCCATCGCCACGGTTATCATCTTCTGGACACCTGTCGAGATACTCGGTCGTATCAATTTCTTCACAGAGATATGGTTGCAACCTGAGCGTTATGCCCTTGAAATGTGTCTTACGCTTTTAGTGTTCGTCGCGTTGGCCATCTACCTGTGGATAAAAAGCGGGAAGAAAAGAAACAAAGTGGCGGCTATATGGCTCATTCTGCTGTTGATGGCGGGCAGCGTCACCGCTTCAGCAAAGGATAAGCGCGTAGTGACGCGCGGCATGAGCAAACAGGAAGTGACAGAGATTTTGGGAAAACCGAGCGCAACGAGCTTTGATGAATACGGCGAACAATGGGAATACCGCAAGGTGATAGGAGGGTTGCTTGACAGTCGGGTCTCGAAGATTCTCGTAGATTTCAATCGAAACGATAGGGTGGTGAGGTACCGGACTGTCGACTTGCCTTCGTCCGACGAGGCAAAAGATGCAGGCCGACATCCTATGCGTCCCTATGATGGGGGAATGGTCGGCGATGTAATGCCTTACCCTTATGACATTTTCTGTCTGAACGAGACTGATTTCTCATGGCTGTATAATAAGGTGAAAAAGGCCAGCTTCGATTCCGACAAATACAGTCTGCTGGAAGTCGCCACCTTGGGTTGTTATTATACATGCAACCAATGCGCCCGCCTTATGGAGCTTTTCTCATTCTCCGATGAGCGATTGAAGGCACTGAAACTCATGTCCCGCCACATCGTCGATCCGGAAAATGCGTATTCCATCTATCGAGTTTTTACTTTTGACAGCGATAAAGATAAGGCGGCAGATATGATGCAGAATGTCCGCCGAAGATGATATTCCGGCCATGAATCTATGGATATGCTGATATGAAAGTATGTCCATAGATTTTTCTGTATATCAGAAGTTTACGGATATTTTACCATCTGCATTTATCTATATTGTAAAAGAAAACACGCATCGTTGTATGAAATTTATTTTGTAACACATAAGAGGAAATCCTATCAACAAAAGGGGAAAACATGTTTTCTAACATATAAAAAGATTTGCATGGTAGTAAAATATCCTTTAATTTTGCAATCGTTATCCTGAATACAATCTTTTTACCTTAAAAAAAAGCTAATACCTATTGAGATTGAAACGCTCCCTCTGTGAAGAGAGAGCGTTTCGTTTTTATGTCGTTTACCCAAACGATTTCATTTCCTTCCTATTGTAGCACCATGCAGCACCAGCCATCCATCGCATCCCGTCGCACCTCATGAAGTCCCAGCATCTCGGCCTTCTCTGTTATCAAGCGACAATCTTCCTCATAAAAGCCACTGATGATAAGGATGCCACCTGCGGACATCACCTCCTTAAATTGAGGCATGTCGGCCAATAAGATATTACGGTTGATATTGGCCAACACTATATCAAATACGCCGTCTACATGGGAAAGCACATCCACTGTACCATGGAGTACCTCAATATTGTCCACTTGATTGAGTAGGGCATTATGACGAGTGTTTTCCACACTCCACTCATCAATGTCGTAACTCGTAATGAACGAAGCTCCGCATTGGGAAGCAATAATAGAAAGAATGCCGGTGCCACACCCGCAATCGAGAACTCGTTTTCCTTTCATCGTCGTTTCTAACGTTTTCTCCATGTCCATCAAAATCGAGACAATCATATGAGTTGTGGGATGCGTTCCCGTACCGAAAGCCTGTCGGGCATCAATCCGTATCTCCATCATTGGCGTGCTTCCGCTCAAAACTTTCTCATGTTTCCCATCGTGAATCACGCATTTTCCAGCTATCACTATAGGTTCAAAACCTTCCTGTTCCCATACTTCGTTCCAATCTCTGTCTTCTGCTTCCTGCACGGTATAGGAAACGACGATATGCGGCATGGGAAAGGACTGCAAACACTCGCTCAGTGCTTGCTTGCTGAAAGATGCTTTTTGCACATATCCTTTTACTCCGTCGTCACTATCTTCAAAGGCTTCGAAGCCGGCATCTCCTGCAAGAGCAGCTACCAAATCACGAGCAGTCTGCAAGTCGTCGGGTGTCGGGACACCTCTCGTTTGTTTCCCTTTGCTGTCTATCTTTATAGAGGAAATCGTAAAGTTTACTTCCCAATATTTCATTTCTCCGTTAAATTTTAAGTACAAAGTTATAAAAAATAGGGAATAACCTACCGCTATTTAGGGTTTTTCCTTACATTTGCATATAGAGAATTCGTATTTTTGCCATAGAAAAAAGAATACCAAATAACAGAAAGGAGTATCATCATGATAAAGAAAATGATTCTTTTAGCAGTCTGGACAGGCATTATGCCACTGTCTTTATATGCACAGAACGATGATTTGTACTTCATACCCAAACGAAGTACAGAGAAGGCCGATACCGATAAATCCCAAACGGCTCCTTCTTACCGCAGCAGTTATCGCGATATCGATGAGTACAATCGCAGAACCCCTGCCGAACCGGCCGAGGAAAAGCGGTCGGCCTGCAGAGACAGAGACCGTCGTTTCGACGATGACTACGACGATTACACGTATAGTCAGAGGATGAGACGATTTGACGGTTATTACGGTTGGAACGATTATTACTATAATAACTATTGGGATTACGACCCCTATTGGTATGGGTATTATAGCTTTTACAGACCATGGCCTTACACTTGGTACGGACCAAGACCTTACTATTGGTATAGCTATAGCTATAGATGGAGATATCCATACTACGACTACGGATGGCGAGGTTATTATTATGACTATGGATGGAGTTACCCCGGCTACTATGCTCCCCGATACTACTATTATGGTGGGGTAAGGGGTACACGCAATCATGGAGACGTCGGCAGACGAGGGGGCGACAGACTGTATTCCTATGGTTACGATGACTTCAGCGGACCAAGAAGAGGTATCAATGCGACAGGCACGAACTCAACTCGGTCGGGAGCACGCGATGCAACCGACAGGGGCGGAAACTTCTCCGGCAGCCGGTCTTATGACAATACGCGAAACACCAACACGCCAACCCGTGACTTTGAAAACCGCGACTTTGGCAACTCAAATGCCTATGATAGAGGCTCGTTCAGTGGCTCACGTTCCGGTGGCAGTATGGAAAGGGGCGTAAGCAATGGCACACGCTCCGGTAGTGGAAACTTCTCCGGTAGTCGGTCTTATGACAATACGCGAAACACCAACACGCCAACTCGCACTTTTGAAAACCGCAGTTTCGGCAATTCGGGTTCTACGGGTGGAGGCTCATTCAGCGGCTCACGCTCCGGTGGCAGTATAGGCAGCGGTGGCGGTGGTGGCACACGCTCCGGTGGCGGAGGTAGCTTCGGCGGACGTCGTTAACAACAGACAGGCACCTTGAAATAAGATGTATATACCCTAATAAACAAAGATGATTACGTTATGAAAAGAACTTTTTTTATACTCTTTGCCTCAATGTTGCTCATTGCTCCCGTAGGGGCACAGGAAACTTATGAGAGTGCAAAGATAGCCAAACAGGATTTGAACGGTACAGCCCGCTACGTCGGAATGGGTGGAGCCATGGAAGCGTTGGGTGCAGATATATCCACCATCGGTACCAACCCCGCAGGTATAGGCTTGTTCCGTCACTCAACGGGAAGTCTCTCTTTCGGTCTTGTATCGCAGCAAGATGCCAAGAATTTCTCCGACGCAAACAAATCCAATATGAGTTTTGACCAATTAGGATTCGTCTATGTCACGCATTCAAACGACAACTCTTTCCTGAATTTCGCATTCAATTACCATAAAAGTGCCAATTTCGACTACATCCTTTCCGCATCGAGTGCGCTGAACAATGCATCACAAAACAAACAGTCGTATATAAAAGGTGCACTTGGTTCCATGTCAGCAGGAGGTTTCAATATCGGGAAAAATTCCAATGGGCGCTACATCGGATACGAAAGCAATACGAGTTCAAAGACAGCTCGTTCCTTCAACCAGCTGGACTATCTTTATTGGAATGCCTTGCTCGTAGACCCTAACACCCATGATTACGGCTATAACGCAGCTAATGGATACCTGTTCAATCGTGAACACAGCGGATATATAGGTGACTACGACTTCAACATGAGTGCCAACATACACGACCGCGTCTACTTGGGATTGACACTTGGCTTACACGATGTACACTACAAAGGTTACAGTGAATACGTAGAACATCTCGTGGGCAGTGGCGGTACACCGGTAGGAGATGTCATCATCGCCGATGAGCGCACGATAACAGGTGCGGGTTTCGATTTCAAAGCAGGTCTCATCTTCCGACCTATAGAGGCCTCTCCTTTCCGCATTGGCTTGTCGGTAGCTACACCTATTTGGTATGACCTCACCACGAAGAACTATACCACACTCTTCAATAAAACCACCGGTGTAGGGGCTTATGACCGAGGAGACTCCAACGAATCCTACGACTTCAGGCTCAATACTCCGTGGAAATTTGGTGCCTCCATCGGACATACCATAGACAAATATCTCGCCTTAGGTGCAACTTTCGAGTATACTGACTATGCATATCTCGATAACCGATACAAAGACGGCGGCTACTACGACGCGTACTTCGATACTTACTATGATTCCTCTTCGAGTGATGAAGTGATGAATCGTCATACCAAGAGGACGCTTAAAGGTGTGTCTACCGTACGATTAGGTATGGAGGTAAAGCCCACCCAACCCCTTGCTCTCCGACTTGGCTACAACTACGTCTCACCGATGTACAGCAAGTTTGGATATAAAGATGGGTCTTTGAATTCCGAGGGTTCTTATTACAGTTCGGCAAGCGATTATACCAATTGGAAAGCTACCCAACGGTTTACCTGTGGCTTAGGCTATACGGTAGAAAAACTTTCGCTCGACCTTGCCTATCAATACAGCACTACCAACGGCGATTTCTACCCCTTTACCAATGGGATGAGTGCCAGTGTAACAGATGGTGGCGGACACACCACGCTGGAAACAAACAATGTGAATCCCGTCAGTGTAAGCAACAAACGTCATCAAGTATTGTTTACGGTAGGTTACAGATTCTGATTGCGTCGAAGAGACATACCAATGGAAAGAGGAAGCTACACGCTATAAGTAGTTTCCTCTCTTTGTTTCTACCACCCTTCTTTGGGAGGAGTATCATGGCATGAGGTGCAGCGTAAGCTATGGAAACGACATTCGCTGTGCGAAGCGAATAGCGAACTTCGTTTCAGTGCTTACCTTTCAATCGTTAAAGAATACGATTTGAGCCAAGAAAGGTTGCCGACCCTTCTCTGTGCAAATCGTATCTGTACCACGTACAAACGGCATTTGTACAGGGTACAGATGCCGACTTATCATCTGTAACTTTATGACCATTAAAAGTTACAATCTCGAACTTTTGAGTATCAAATATCAAAGAACCATTACAAAAACGGGGTAAAAAGTTACGAATTAAAAGTACTTTCTTCGCGCAAATGGAGATGTAGAACTGTCAGAAATGATACCTGACGGGCTGACAGATATGTCAGTTGGCAGATTTGGCACGCTTTTCGCATAACGGAGAGTAGAATTTTTAGATATATCCATTAAATAAAGAAAAGTTATGAACATTAAACCATTGGCAGACAGAGTGTTGGTATTACCGGCACAAGCCGAAGAAATCGTGGGCGGAATCATCATTCCCGACACAGCAAAAGAGAAACCTCTTCATGGAAAAATCGTAGCTGCAGGCAACGGAACCAAGGATGAAGAGATGGTATTAAAAGCAGGCGACGAGGTGTTGTACGGCAAATATGCCGGCACGGAATTGGAATATGAGGGGGAGAAATACCTCATCATGCGCCAAAGCGATGTGTTTGCCGTCATCAACCAATAGGTATCGCAGAAGACAGGATGCTTTTGCGAGCGGAGTCGGATAGACGACTCACCCTACATATAACAACAAATAAATAACATTCAAAATTATGGCAAAAGAAATTAAATACGAAACAGAGGCACGCGACCTCTTGAAGAAAGGCGTAGACAAACTGGCCGACGCAGTGAAAGTAACCTTGGGACCGAAAGGCCGCAATGTGGTAATAGAGAAGAAATTCGGTGCACCTCAGATAACAAAAGACGGTGTAACAGTGGCCAAGGAGATAGAGTTGGAAGACAAGTTTGAGAATACGGGCGCACAACTTGTAAAGAGCGTGGCCTCGAAGACCGGCGACGATGCCGGCGACGGTACCACGACGGCTACCATTCTGGCACAGTCTATTGTGACAGAAGGTTTGAAAAACGTGACCGCAGGAGCAAATCCGATGGATTTGAAACGCGGTATCGACAAGGCTGTAGATGCCGTTGTTGCCCATATTAAGAGCACAGCCGAAAAGGTGAATGATAACTACGATAAGATAGAACAAGTGGCAACTGTGAGCGCTAACAACGACCCCGAGATAGGCAAACTGTTGGCAGATGCCATGCGTAAGGTATCGAAAGACGGTGTTATCACCATCGAAGAAAGCAAGAGCCGTGAGACTTACATCGGTGTAGTAGAGGGTATGCAGTTCGATCGCGGTTACCTTTCGGGCTACTTCGTGACCGATACGGACAAGATGGAATGCGTGATGGACAACCCCTATATCCTCATCTACGACAAGAAGATAAGCAACCTGAAAGACTTCCTGCCCATCCTGCAACCCGCAGCAGAAAGCGGCCGTCCGTTGCTCGTTATCGCAGAAGATGTGGACTCAGAGGCATTAACGACCCTTGTAGTGAACCGCTTACGTGGCGGCTTAAAGATATGTGCCGTGAAAGCTCCGGGCTTCGGCGACCGTCGCAAGGCTATGCTCGACGACATTGCAGTGTTGACGGGCGGTCTCGTTATCAGCGAAGACAAGGGGTTGAAGTTGGAGCAGACTACACTTGAGATGCTCGGTACTTGCGATAAGGTCGTGGTATCGAAGGATAATACGACCATCGTGAACGGTGCCGGTGAGAAACAGCTCATTGCCGACCGTGTGGCTCAGATAAAGAACGAAATAGCTAACACCACGAGCAGCTACGACAAGGAGAAGTTGCAAGAACGCTTGGCCAAACTTGCCGGTGGCGTGGCTGTGCTCTACGTAGGTGCAAACAGCGAGGTAGAGATGAAAGAGAAGAAAGACCGTGTAGACGATGCACTTTGCGCTACTCGTGCAGCCATCGAAGAAGGTGTTGTGGCCGGTGGCGGTACAACCTACATCCGTGCACTCGACGCTCTGAAAAATGTGAAAGGCGACAATGCCGATGAACAGACCGGTATCAACATCGTAGAACGCGCCATTGAAGAACCGTTGCGCCAAATCGTGTACAACGCCGGTGGCGAAGGTGCCGTTGTTGTGCAGAAAGTACGTGAAGGAAAAGGCGACTTCGGCTACAACGCTCGCACCGATGTGTATGAAGACATGCGCAAGGCCGGTGTAATAGACCCTGCCAAAGTGGCACGCGTGGCATTAGAGAATGCAGCTTCCATCGCAGGCTTGTTCCTCACCACAGAATGCCTCATCGTAGACAAGCCGTCGGAAACACCTGCCGTGCCGATGGGCAACCCCGGTATGGGCGGCATGATGTAATACCTGTCGTTACGACAAAATCTATCCATCAATCGGGTCGGGAGCACTGTCTCCCGACCCGATTTCCGTATCTCCACTATACGTAGTGGTACGCAGATTCCAATAACAAGTGCGAATCTATGTAATCCGATTGTAAAACTGTTGTTTTGGTGTTGAGAAGTTTAGTCTCGTCCGTAGAGTTCCCCTCCACAAGAACGGTAAGAACGGTCGAAGCGGATATAACTGTAAATGGTTTCGATGCAGACGCACGTTTTCCCTTTGCGCAGCATCCACCCTCTGATTTGCTCGGACAACCACTGCTCGTTGACCATCAGTGCGATGATTTCCTTCTTCGCTTACGACAAACAATGTATTTTTTTTATTTTTTGTTATTTGCAGGAGCTCTGCAAGCACTAAAATTTTTATTTTGTTATTTGCAGAAGCTCTGCAAGCACTAAAATTTTTATTTTGTTATTTGCAGAAGCTCTGCAAGCACTAAAATTTTTATTTTGTTATTTGCGGAAGCTCTGCAAGCACTAAGACTTTTATTTTGGCTCGTCGGGGCTTTCAATCCCTTGCCGATGGCGTTCCCCGAGTGTTTTTCATAGTCCCCTTTTAATAAAAGAGACTATTTACACTTCGTAGTGGAACTTATGATACGGAGTGCTTAGAAAAAATTATGGAGGGGCGGTGGCATTCTCTCAATATTATTGGTTACCTTTGCCAACAACAAACCAATTATAAACACAATAAAAAGATGAAAACAGTGTATGATTTCTCTGTCAAAGACAGAAAAGGAAAAGCAGTTTCGTTGAAAGAATATGCCAACGAAGTGTTGCTCATAGTCAATACAGCCACCAAATGCGGCTTTACTCCGCAGTATGAGGAGCTGGAGAAACTCTACAAGAAGCACCACGCCCAAGGGTTTGAAGTGCTCGACTTCCCCTGTAATCAGTTTGGCCAACAGGCACCGGGCACCGATGAGTCTATCCATGAATTCTGTAAGCTGACCTATGGCACGGAGTTCCCTCGCTTTAAGAAGATAAAAGTGAACGGAGAGGATGCCGACCCGCTCTACCAATTTTTGAAGAGTCGGAAGGGCTTTGCAGGCTGGGACATGAGCCATCGCATCGCACCTATCCTGCATGAGAAACTCTCGCAGGAAGACCCCGACTATCAACAGAAGCCCGACATTAAATGGAACTTTACGAAGTTTCTCATCAACAAGAAAGGTCAGGTTGTAGCACGCTTCGAGCCTACAGAAAGCATCGCTAATATAGCCAAACAGATTGAAACGCTCTTATAAACCGATACGTCATGGAGCACAGAGAACATACGAAATGCCTCATTGTGGGTAGCGGGCCGGCAGGCTACACCGCTGCCATCTACGCCTCACGCGCCAATCTCGCACCGGTATTGTATGCAGGACTGCAAATGGGCGGACAACTCACTACGACGACCGAAGTGGAAAACTTCCCCGGTTATCCGCACGGGGTGGACGGCAACCAACTAATGGTTGACCTCCGTGAACAGGCCGAACGCTTCGGCGCAAGCATACGCGACGGAGAGATTGTGAAAGCCAACCTCGGGGTCCGTCCCTACGTCGTAACTACCGAACGCGGCGTAGAGATTGAGACCGACACCCTTATCATCGCCACCGGCGCATCGGCCAAATATCTCGGCCTCGCCGATGAGAAGAAATACAACGGACAGGGCGTGAGCGCTTGTGCCACATGTGACGGATTCTTCTACCGCAAAAAGACGGTGGCTGTAGTTGGTGGCGGCGATACAGCCTGCGAAGAAGCCATGTATCTGGCCGGATTGGCCAAGCAGGTTTATCTCGTGGTACGCAAGCCTTTTTTGCGCGCCTCAGAGGTGATGCAGAAGCGTGTACGCGAGACGCCCAACATCAAGATACTCTTCGAGCACAATGCCGTAGGACTCTTCGGCGAAAACGGCGTAGAGGGCGTACATTTGGTCAAGCGTATGGGCGAGTCCGACGAAGAGCGATACGACCTGCCGATAGATGGATTCTTCCTTGCCATCGGTCATCAGCCCAACTCCGATGTATTCCGCCCATGGCTGGAGGTAGATGAAGTGGGCTATATCAAGACCGTTCCCGGCACTCCACGCACCACCATCGAGGGTGTGTTTGCGGCAGGTGACGTGGCCGACCCGCATTACCGGCAGGCCGTTACTGCGGCAGGTTCGGGCTGTCAAGCAGCATTGGAAGCCGATAGGTATCTTCAAAGGGCGGGACTGAAATAAATGTTTTCGGGATAAGAAGGACTATCTGAATGCCTCTTTTACGTATCTTTACAGCATGAAATTCAGAACAAGTATAGAGATAGAAAGGGCTCCATTCAACATCGCGCCGTGTGAGCGTATGCTGTTTGTCGGTTCGTGCTTTGCCGACAATATGGGCAGACGGTTCGAGGCAGACCGCTTCCGCGTTACAGCAAACCCATTTGGAGTCATGTACAATCCGGCCAGCATCCTGCATACTGTAGAGCGTTGCACCGACTTAGCCCCACGTGTGGCAGTACTGACATTGGGAACAAACCGCGTTTATGTGGAACGGTTGAGTGGCCGTATCGTAGACAACTGCGAGAAACGTCCGCAACGGTTATTCAGAGAAGAGACGATGAACGTGGAAGAATGTACAGACTGTCTGCAAAAGGTAGTAGCATTACTCCAAGAAGCCTGTCGCGAGGTAAAGGTCGTTGTGACAGTCAGTCCCGTGCGCTATGCCAAATATGGCTTCCACGGTAGCATGTTGTCCAAGGCCACGCTGCTACTTGCTGCCGACAAGTTAGCGACTTCCCATCCCGAAACAGTGGTCTATTTCCCCGCCTATGAGCTCATGAACGACGAGCTACGCGACTATCGCTTTTATCAACCCGACATGATTCACCCCTCGGAGCAAGCCGTGGAATACATCTACGAACGGTTCATGGAAACGTTTCTTAGCAGCGAAGCAAAACAATTCATTGCAGCTTGGCGCCCTATCAAAGAGGCTTTGGGACATCGTCCGTTCCATCCCGAAAGCGACGAATACCGAATTTTCATGGAACAAACACGACAAAAAGCGCAGGCATTGGCGGCACAATATGGCTGCGAGTTGCCCGAAATCTTGCATCCATAAACAACAAAAGCCGTATGCTGCCGCTATAAGAGGCCAGCAAACATACGACTACAGAAAAGGAAAAAGCTGCCACCCCTTGGGGTAGCAGCTTTATTTTATGCCTTCAAATGAAAGGACTTTTCTATGCTCGTTAGCTCATTACCGAAAGCATGATCGAGTTTGAGTCGCGCTTCTATCTGACTGCAACTGTGTATTACCGTCGAATGGTCGCGCCCTCCCACGAGCTTTCCGATACGGGCAGCGGGCATCTTCGTATATTTCTGTGCAAGATACATCGACACCTGACGGGCGGTCACGATGTCTTTCTTTCTGCTTTTGCTATTAACAGCTGTAGCGGAGACGTTGAAATGATGACACACCGTTTCGAGAATGTCATCAATGGTGAGTGGTTTGTTATCCACCTTAACCGCCCGCTTGATAACCCTCTCGGCCAGTCGCATGTCGATATTGCTGTTGTAAACCACCGAATAAGCCATGAGCGAATTAACCACGCCTTGCAAATCGCGCACGCTTTCGTTAGCTGTTTGTGCGATATATTCGACGACATCGGCAGGAATCTTAAGCCCTTCGCGGCGTATCTCGGTATCAAGGATATTGCGACAAAGCTGCACATTAGGCCTCTCCAACTCTGCTATCAGACCGCAACTGAAGCGCGTAAGCAGTCGGTCGTTCATACCTTTTAACTCCACAGGCGGACGATCGCACGCCAGCACGATACGCTTGCCATTGCGGAAGAGGTGATTGAAGATATGGAAAAACGTATCTTGTGTCTTCGTCGCGGTCATCCACTCTTGTATATCATCAACAAGCAGTAGGTCGATAGTTTGATAGAAGTTGATAAAGTCGTTGGTAGAGTTCTGCAATACCGCGTTGGTAAATTGCACTTGGAAAAGACGTGCACTGATATAAAGCACTCGTTTTTCAGGGTATAGCTCTTTCGTTCGCACGCCAATAGCGTTGATGAGATGGGTCTTTCCACAACCTGACGGTCCATAGATGAACATGGGATTGAACTGAGTTCCTTCAGGATGTTCGGCAATCGACATCCCAACAGAACGTGGCAGTTTGTTACTGTCGCCCTCAATGAAATTGCGGAAAGTCTGGTGAGGATTGAGCTGCGATTCTATTTGCTGGGGCATGGCCGCGTCGAGCACAGAGGGAGGTCTATTACCCGTGGTCGTACTCTGTGGACGATCAATGGCTGCTGCAGGGTCAGACTCCACCTCCAAGGTTTGATTGTTGATCTTGTCCACAAGGATGCGGTAATTGAGATGAACACCAATCCCATAGGCACGAGTCAGACCTTTCGTTAGCAAATCTGTAAAATTCTCTTCCAAATATTCATAAATAAAGCGGCTGGGCACACGCACCAAAAGCGTCTTCGTCGAGGTGTTGAACGACTCGAAGACAACGGGCTTGAACCAAGTGTCATATGTCTGTTCTGAGACGTTTTCCCGAATAAACTTCAGGACATACTCCCAGAGAGCTTTTGGAGTTGCTTCCATTTGAATCTGAATACTTAGAAATGTATGTTTACAAGTATAGACTTGCGACAGTGCATGCAAAGTTCGTCATCTTTTTTGATATACACAAACGATGATATTTAGCTTTTTTAAGGTAGCATTTGTAAACTCCTTTGATGGGGCACTTTATAGTGATAAAGATGATGACGTTCTAAAAAGAGTGTTGCATATATCCAAGTATTTGGTATTAAAATATTTGTAGTACTCCATCCCATCTGCATACGTCAAATGAAGAAAAGCATCCCTACGGCAAGAGAATCCGTAAAAAGAAAGGTTTACAAAACTCACATCATGTGCAAGACATCGTAAACCCTATTTAGACGTTTTATATTTAGAAACTCATCATATCTATTCTATAGCCTCTTTTCATTTGTCTTTCTTACCGAACAGAGAGAAATGTACATAGCGTTTGGGGTGCTGCTTGATATTGACTAACAAGGAGTCGGCACTGAGCACAGTGGTATTGATCCGGTTGTAAAGCGATGGATCGTTCAGTAATAACCCGAGAGTCCCTTGTTCGTTGTTGAGTTTCTGTGTAAACAGCTGTACACCGTCGAGGGTAGCATCTATCTTTGCCATGGTACTCGTTACATCTATTTGAGCCAGATTATTAGTGAGTTGTTGTGTATTGCTTAATATGTCATTAGCTTTACCCAACATACCGGGCACTCTATGATTGAGAGTCGTCATAAGTACATTGAGTTGCTTTGTAGATACGGTAAGGTCAGACGTTATAGTTCTTACGTTATGCAGAGATTGCGCAATAGCGGGATCAGCAAGCAACACGTTGATACTAGCCATGATGGAATCAAGCTTAGGTAGCATTTTCTGTATGGTAGGAATCATGTCTTTCATCTGTCCGACAGCCCCATCGTTGAGATTTCCCACAATGACTTCCCCGGGTTCGATGCGTTCACGTGGGTTATTTGCCAAGAGCAGATTCACTTGTATATTACCCAAAAGGTCACTCACAATCTCTGCACTCGACCCTTTCGGTATGCGGAACTCCTTGTTGATGTCTACATGTACCAAGATAGTATCGTGGTTCCGATAGTCGTAGTCGATGCTTTTCACTACCCCCACTCTATAACCATCAGCATAAATGGGGCTAGACGTAGATAAACCGCTGATATTGTGAAAAGCAATCGTATAACTGTTATCTGACGAAAAAACAGTGATCCCTTTTAAAAAGTTAAGTCCGTAAAACAAGATAACGCCCCCAACGATGGCAACAAGGGCTATTTTTACCTCCTTTGTAAAAAACTGCATATGCACTATTTTTTATTGATTTGTTTGTATTCTTTGACAGCCTCGACAATATTTACTTTCACACCATCCCTGAACGCAACGACAAAGGCATCGGGGAAGCGGTCTCTCACCTGTCGGCGCATTTCATTGACTACGTCGTAGTTGGTGGATGCACCATAGGTGTATTTCATGAGGTTGTCTTCTTGATAAACGTCTACATCTGTAAGCCCTTTGAATTGATTACTACCCGGGCGCAACGTGCGGTTACTGACAAAAAGCTGTACCTTGAAGATGAGTTCTCCTTTGTTTGTGGATGGTTGAGGCTGAACTGTTCGTACCGGCACCTGTGGCTTTGATTTTTCTACTACAGTGTCCTGCACAGTCTTTTCCTTCGGGACAATAGCTGGAATGGCAATAGACGACTTGCGTGACGGTTGGAAAGGTACAGTGAAACCGTTGTCGTATGCTTTCTTATAACTTACGAATGCCCGATAGATACCCTGTGCTATATTGTCGATGCCCGTATCGCTGTTGAGTAATTGCTCTTCATCAGGTGTGGTAATGAAGCCCAATTCGATAAGACAACTTGGCATAGATGTCTCTCGCAACACCAGAAAACCTGCTTGTTTCACACCCTTATCGGGTCTGCCGGCAAACGCACATGTCTCTTGTTGTACAAGCCTTGCCAAATCCACACTCCGCGACATGTTTTTGTCTTGCATAAACTCAAACATGATATAACTCTCTGATGAGTTAGGGTCGAACCCCTCATAGCGTTGTTTGTAGTCTTCTTCAATGAGGATGACAGAGTTTTCCCGCTTTGCCACGTCTAAATTATCGCCGGCGCGGTGCATACCCAGTGTGTAGGTTTCCATTCCGCGGGCGATACGTCCATTGGGCAAAGCATTGGTGTGTACGGAAATAAACAGGTCTGCTTTGTTTTTATTGGCAATATTGGTACGCTCGTGCAACGGTATGAATATATCCGTTTTCCGTGTGTACATCACACGCACATCGGGACAATTTCGCTCCACATACCGCCCAAAAACCATTGCAACCTTCAGGTTGATGTCTTTTTCCATAGAAGTTGCACCTTTAGCTCCGGCATCGTGTCCGCCATGTCCAGGGTCGATGACCAGCGTAAAGCGTCTGTTGGCCGCATGACTGAGCGATGCCAACAAGTATATAACCAGTAAGCAGAATAGAAACTTTCTTATCATACCGTTGCAATCTTGTGCAAAAATAACGCTTTTATACGGAAAACGGGAACTTATCAAACGGTTTTATCATTTATTAAGTGTAATTCCACACCTGCACCATCGCAGCTGGCACCCATAGGGGGATTCTGTTTGGTAATCCGCAACACGAGAGATGCAGCCTTGGGAAAACGGAGAAAAACGGCCTCCCCAATCCGACGGGCAACATGCTCAATAAGTGCCGAAGGTTCTTTCATCTCCGCCTTCACAAGTTCAAAGGCATCGGCATAACTCATGGTGTCTTCCACTCTGTCCGACAGCATGGCCGTTTCCACCGGATATTCCACCATAAGATCTATCAAATACTCGTTGCCCGTAAGTCGTTCTTGGGGTAACACACCGTGGTAAGCATGGAGTCTGATACCTTTTATATATATATAGCTTTGCTGCAGTTGCATGGTTTGTCATCAATAAAGGTCTGCAGATGCCTGCCCATCATCCCCTACAGATGACGACCTGCAACGCAGATACGGTTCAAGGATTACCCACAGCGGGAGGCTCCGCAGTTCTTACAAATGAGACATCCCTCCTGATAAACCAACGTTTCACTGCCACACATCGGGCACTTCTGACCCTTGGCTTCCGTTCCGTCGATGATATATTTCTTCAACGCCCGCTCTACGCCTATCTTCCACGTGTTGATGCTTTCGCTCTTCAACTGCAGCGAACCCACCAGCTTTATCACATTGTCAATAGGCATGCGGTAACGCAACACACCACTAATCAACTTGGCATAGTTCCAATATTCTGGATTAAATTTCTCGCTCAGTCCCTCTACCGTGGTCTTGTAGCCGCGTTTGTTCTCAAACTGAAAGTCATAGCGGCTACGTCCGTCGTCTTCTTTCTGCTTGATAATTTTACCCTTCACGCAGGTCTTGGGCAATACGATACCCTCTTCGTCGTCTTGCAGACCGGTGAAAATCTCGTAAGGATAGCCGTCGAGTAACCCTACGAAAGCAACCCACTTCTCTTTGTTGTTTTGGAATCTTACGACATCGCACTCCAACTCTTTCGGTCTTACCTCTGTGACCTCCGGTTGGCGACAGGGAGGCAACTCCTCGTGTTCATCTTCCTTCTTCTCTTTTTTCTTGTCTTTTTCCGACACCGAAATCATAACGCCTGCACGCGAACCATCACGATAGATGGTACAACCCTTGCAACCGGAGCGCCATGCTTCCACATAGAGACGGTTTACGAGGGCTTCGTCTACGTCATTAGGCAGATTTACCGTCACACTGATGCTATGGTCTACCCACTTTTGGATAGCGCCTTGCATACGTACTTTCATGAGCCAGTCCACATCGTTGGCTGTAGCTTTGTTGTAAGGAGACTTAGCCACAAGGGCATCAATTTCGTCTTGGGTATAACGTTTCTCCGTATCATAGCCGTTTGTTTTCATCCACTGCATGAATTTGGGATGATACACGATGTACTCTTCAAAGGAATCGCCTACCTCGTCTACAAAATCAATATGTACATTGGTATCACTTGGATTTACCTTGCGACGACGCTTATATACGGGCATGAATACGGGCTCTATACCACTGGTAGTCTGCGTCATAAGACTTGTTGTACCGGTGGGGGCAATGGTGAGACACGCAATATTACGACGGCCGTATTTTACCATCAGCTCATACAATTCAGGGTCTGCTTCTTTCAAACGGAGTACAAAGGGATTCTTTGCCTCCCGCTGCGCATCGTATACGGCAAACGCACCGCGCTCTTTGGCCATTATTGCCGAACTGCGATAGGCTGACAGTGCCAAGGTTTTGTGCACTTCCACAGAGAATGCCGTGGCTTCTTCCGTCCCATACCGCAAGCCCATGGCAGCCAGCATGTCGCCTTCCGCTGTGATACCCACGCCCGTACGACGGCCTTTACTGCTCTTGTCTTTTATCTTTTCCCATAAATGATACTCTGCGCCTTTCACTTCACCCGACTGTGGGTCATCCTGCACCTTATTCATAATGGCGTCTATTTTCTCTAATTCAAGGTCTACGATGTCGTCCATCAGTCGTTGTGCCATGCCCACATGCTTCTTAAAAGTATCGAAGTCAAACCGCGCGTGGTCTGTAAAGGGGTCGATGACATAGGAAAACAGGTTGATAGATAGCAGACGACAAGAGTCATAGGGACAAAGGGGAATCTCTCCACACGGGTTTGTACTCACAGTCCGGAAGCCAAGGTCGGCATAACAGTCGGGGATGCTCTCACGCAGGATGGTATCCCAAAAGAGTACGCCCGGCTCTGCGCTCTGCCACGCATTGTGTACGATTTTCTGCCACAAGCTACGAGCATCTATCTCTTTACTTACCATAGGGTTGTCGCCGGCGATGGGAAACTGTTGCCGATATGGTCTCCCATCGATGGCTGCCTGCATGAACTCGTCGTCTAACTTCACGGAAACATTGGCACCCGTTACCTTTCCTTCGGTCATCTTGGCATCGATAAAGGCTTCGCTGTCGGGATGCTTGATACTGACAGACAGCATCAGGGCACCGCGTCTACCGTCTTGTGCTACCTCACGGGTGGAGTTGCTGTAACGCTCCATAAAGGGAACAAGGCCGGTACTCGTCAGAGCCGAATTATTAACGGGCGAACCTTTTGGACGCACATGCGACAGGTCGTGCCCCACACCCCCGCGACGTTTCATCAGCTGCACCTGCTCTTCGTCAATACGCATGATAGCACCATAGGAGTCGGCATCGCCGTCGAGCCCGATAACGAAACAGTTGCTCAACGAAGCTACCTGATGGTTATTGCCAATACCTGTCATGGGACTGCCCGCCGGAACGATATAACGGAAGTGGTCTAATAAACTGAACACCTCTTCCGCTTTCAAAGGGTTCGCATATTTGTTTTCTATGCGGGCTATCTCGTTGGCAATACGCCAATGCATGTTTTCGGGAGACTGCTCATAAATGTTTCCGAAGCTATCCTTCATTGCATACTTGTTTACCCAAACGCGAGCAGCCAACTCGTCGCCTTCAAAGTATTTTAAAGAGGCTTTATAGGCCTCATCATAAGAGTAGGTATTGTTATTTTCCATTATTTTATTTGATTGTATTCTGCTTGCAAAGCTACACTTTTTTTCTTAGATATAGCACAATTTCGGGGAAATTCTTTGGAGAAAACCTTAACTAAAGTTTACCCAAACGGGAAACTTTCTACGAATAAATCTTGAAAGAATTGAACATTTAGAAAAACTTCATTCCGATTAAAGGATGTCCTCATAACCGATTTGGGTTTCAGGGTCGTAAAGCTATGGATGATAAGTCGGCATTCGTACAATGCACAGATGCCGTTTGTACGTCGTACAGATGGCGTTTGTACGCGGAAAGATCGGCAACCTTTCTCACGGCAAATGGCCTTTGCCGATGTAACCAAGGTAAACGTTGCAAGTGCGAAACACCCTTTTGTGTATGCTGCATTGTAGATTAAAACAAGCTCTTTTCCATGATGGGAGAACGAGGAAAAGAAGTTGTACGTAAAACAGTGTGTAAAAGAAATTTCGTCTTTATCGAAATAGATAAAGGAAAGACCGAAAACGAATAAGAATGAAGCGATATGCTATTACTAAGAAAAAGAGGAAAATGGCAAGGAAATTTCACTCTTCTTTGCTAATCCCTGCGGCAAGCACAGTCCATAGTGTATCGTCCGGCAAAGGTGCCGTCACACTGACAAGCTCTTTTGATACAGGGTGCGTGAAAGCTATATGGCGGGCTAACAGAGAAATACTGCCATCGGGATTGCTGCGCGGTGCACCATATTTCAAGTCGCCTTTGATAGGGCAACCGATATGAGATAGTTGACAGCGTATCTGGTGATGCCGACCGGTTAATAGTTTGATGGCGAGCAAGGTATAGCGGTCGCCCTGCGCGATGATACGATACTGCAATTCGGCCTTCTTTGAGTGGGGTACTTCATGGTCGTAAGCATAACTCTTGTTTTGCTTTTCATTGCGCACAAGCCAATGGATAAGCGTTCCTTCAGGTGTAGTTGGACGGTTTTTCGTGATAGCCCAATAGGTTTTCCGTACTGCTCCTGTGCGGAACATTTCGTTAAGACGCGACAAAGCTTTAGAGGTTTTAGCAAAAACGACAAGTCCCTCTACGGGACGGTCAAGACGATGAACCACGCCTAAGAACACGTTACCATGCTTAGCGTATGCTTCTTTGAGATAGGCTTTAACGGACTCAGACAGAGGCTTGTCGCCTGTTTTGTCGCCTTGCACAATTTCTCCGCTACGCTTGGAAACGATGATAATGTGATTGTCTTCGTACTCGATGTGCATCATAAAATGGTGGAATGTGGAATTTCTCTGTTATTATTCCACATTCCGCATAGATTACATGTTCATACCGCCATCTACCTGAATAACCTGTCCACTGATGTAGCTTGACATATCGGAAGCAAGGAAAGTGGCACAGTTGGCAATGTCATCTACTGTTCCACCACGACGCAACGGAATTTTGTTTGTCCACTCTTTGCGTATCTCCTCGGATAACTCCTGCGTCATAGCCGTATCGATGAAGCCCGGAGCAATGGCGTTGGCACGTATGCCCTTAGGTCCCATCTCCTGTGCTACCGACTTAGCTAAGGCTATCATACCAGCCTTAGAGGCGGCGTAGTTGGCCTGACCGGCATTACCATGCACACCTACTACGGATGCCATGTTGATGATAGAGCCACCACGCTGACGCATCATTACGGGTACACAGGCATGGATGAAGTTGAAAGCACTCTTCAGGTTTACTCCGATAACGGCATCCCACTGCTGCTCGGTCATACGGAGCAGCAGTCCGTCTTTCGTAATACCAGCATTATTTACCAAAATGTCGATAGAACCGAAGTCGTCTTTCACCTGCTTTACCACAGCTTCACTCTGTGCGAAGTCAGCAGCATTGCTGGCATAGCCTTTTACTTTTACACCCAATGCGGCAATCTCTGCCTCTGTAGCCTTGCCATTTTCATCGATGACAAGGTCGGTGAATGCAATATTTGCGCCTTCTGCGGCAAACTTCAACGCGAGAGCCTTGCCAATACCGCGGGCAGCACCCGTGATAAGAGCTGTTTTTCCTTCTAATAGTTTCATCATATCTATATTGAATTAATGTTTGTTATTGGCTATTTAAATAGATTCTTACCTAAGGCACCATAAACGACTTTAGCCACCAAAGGACGACTGGCTTCCTCTGTGAGTCCGTGTCCGAGACGCCCATAAATATATGGCACTTCAAGTCCTTTGATACAATAATGGGTGATGTCGGCCACGAGTTCCACATTGTCAATATCGAACTCGCCCTCTGCTTTGCCCTCGGCATAGACTTTTCGGAAGAGTTCAATCTCATCTTCATCAAAATTCTTCCTCACTTTCTCCACCATCCAAATATTACGGAAGAACTCGGCACGCAGATTTCCATTCCTGACAACTGTCTCGCGAATCATGCTAAGATGAGTGTATATTAGCTCGATAATCTTGTCTTGCGGGCTCATTTTCTTAGCTGCCACCTCGTCGAGTTTATCGGAGAGACGTTCCAGCTCCGACTCTATCACTGCCGAATAGACATCCTCTTTACGACTGAAATAGGTGTAAAGCGTACGCCTTCCCTTGCCTGATGTAAGGGCAATATCATTCATCGTGGTATTCTCTACACCATTCTTGGCAAAGAGTTGGCGGGCTACATCCACTAATTTCTGCCGTGTCTTTGATACTGACATTTGATTGCTTCCTATCGTTTATGGTATCTGCACATGGTAATTATCGTGTGCAAAAGTAGTCCTTTTATCTTAATTACACAAATAAATAGGCACAAAATCTATAAGAATCCATAGAAATCAAAGGTAAAAAAAGGAAAATGGAAGTAAGGGAGTCAACCAATCTGAAAATCTTTTTCGCAGATTCCAATAGCAAGTGCAAATTTATGTAATTCGATTGTAAAACTGTTGTTTTGATGTTGAGAAGTTTAGTTTTTTTCCTTGGTCTTGCATTAATTTTCATCTGTATTTGTTTTTATTGCTGTCCGGTAGCCCTTAATTCGCATAAAAATCCTTGCGGGATTGTAATTCCGCATTCTTTTTTGAAATCCAAGCCCCCCTAATGAAATAAAATCAAGTTTTTTTTGTGGTACATTTGCTTTTTCTGCCATGATGATGAGTTCATCGTTCTGCGAATTTCCATGCACGGGATGAAAATCGATTGCCAATGAGTAAAAACTGTCATCGTCCACGGCAGATGGCAGAAAATAACCAAAAAACTGCCATCGTCCATGGAAGATGACAGAAAAAACCTCGTTTGAATTTCAGTCCCTAACTCTTATATACGGAAAAGGTTTATAGGGGACAGTATAATAATCAACGTATGCTCTGTCCATTGTAAGGGTTTCATCCTTAGGAAGATGCACTTCTTTAAGTAGATAGTGTGATCATGCGTAGCAGCAGAGGTGAGCTGTACGACCATGGGAACGCCAACATGATACTTCATCACCGTATGAACCTTCATACCGCCTTTCTTCTTACCACGCTTCGGATGTCTGCCTACGCCCTTGAGGATGTTATCAAAAAGGTAATCGTAGTTGAATCCATCATATACAGAAGCTTCTTCCACGTCTTCTGTTTACCTTTTGCGGGGCTGTCCGAAGATAAAAATATGATTTCGGGCTAAGTTCTTAAAGCACAATGCTCTGCGATTAAATGCAGGTTTTATAGGTAACGATTTAGAAATGAGCGGTGCACTTGAAAGTTCATTGTTTTGTATAACCAAAGAACGCTCGCTACTTCAGTTGCAAAGATAATACTTTGCGTGGAAAAATGAGCGTTCTTTCGCGTTTTTCTTCTTTGTTGATGAAAGAAAAAGCGATTACAGCCGTTGTGAGTGGTTGCGGTGAATGAGTTGTTGCCACTTCTGCTTACATTAATCGGAAATATGAATTAGAAATAAGGTATCCATTCTTCATTCATTGTCGGGTGTTATTCTTTGTGCGTGAGCTTTAAACAATGAATACGATGGACACGCCATAAAAAGGAAAGATTTCACATTCGGTACAATCCTAACCAACCATTTTGGAAAACGTAACTTCCTGCGTCGTTTCAGCTAGCTTGAAGGTTATGTGTGTGAAAGAGTGGTTGGACCAACAGCTGTTACAGAAGCTACGAATATACTTCCTGTGAAATCTTTGCCTGTAATTCTTTATTCAAATTAAACATTGTCCAGCGAGTGAAAATGTACTTTTGCTTTTTAGCAAAGCGCAATATCTTTCGTTGATCATTCATCTCAGTAATGCCCATCAATGTAAGGAGCTTTTGCTTATATGCATCATCCACAAAGGGACATGTCATCATATCCGCCGTGAGAATCGTGAGTTCTGAATTGCGTTTACGCTCCGACTCCGTAACAAGTCGATACTTTTTCAAAATCTTATCTTTCAATACTGTCTTTTGCTCATTATAACACTTGTGGTTAGCATAGTAATACATCAATATAATGCATGCGAATAGGTTATACTGCAAGTCACTTTTATCAATAAACGATTTAATAACTTCAGGTGCGAACAGATATGCAGAACCTAACTCTTTGGCTAATATTAACAGATAGAGACTTTCATGCAAGGTATTTCGATGTGAATCCGTTGTAGCTAGTACCAAGGCTATTTCATCTTGAATCTTCTTAAAGATAATGTCCTTGCTTATTGTTTGGAATCTAACCTTAGGATTAGTTTTGAAATCACCATGCCGCTTTGCATAGATAACAATGGAATTCATTATCTTCTGCAATTTCAATGTTGTGTTTACCTGTCTGTTGCTATTGAAAACAAAGAACGCTACATCTATCAGGGATATAAGATAACTTGTGAGCTTCCTTTGTACTCGTAGTGCATGATTTTCTACATCTCCTTTATCTGTATCTTCTTTTATCATCAGACGCTCATACTGATTGAAGCCCATTTCATATCGATTAAGAAAAGTGTCAAGACGTTGACCCATTTTCTCAAGCAGATAGTTTGCTATATCGCGATATTCAATTTCACATTCTTTAATTATTGCTTTTATTTGAGCATTAATGCTATTTGCAGACAGGTATTTATTAAACTTCATAACAAATATTTCCCTGTCTTTATCCGAATCTTCGCCTTCAGTTTCATCTTCTTTCTCTACGTTCGAACACGATTCCGCATCTTCACAAAGTGAAATCGAAAAAATGTTGTTCAGTAAATCTTCTACTCGTAGTTTGGCTAATGTTATTTTTGTTATAAAAGGTCTTTCAAACTCTTCTGTTTTGGATGGGTTAATCTGCAATTTGAATACTTTAAGCCATTTTGTCAGACCTTCCATGAAGAAATTTCTATCCTTTTCGTCATTATAGAAGAGGAAATAATCATCAACATACCGATAACACTCATAGTTAGATTTCTGGTAAAGTTTTTCTTCCAACAGTTCCTGTTCAACCTTTTGGTCAATATATTGAAGTATAATCTCTGCAAAAATCCGAGAGAACTCCGGACCTATTACAATACCATTTGTTTCACGAGCATTGACGGACTGCATTAGATTGTCAAATGCATCACCAACCCATGAACCATGATACCCAGGCAAAACCTTTACCTTGTCCGCACCTCCTGCAGTCGCCCAACTTATGGTGTGGGTGTAAATACTGTCGAAACAGCTCTGTAAATCGAACTTCACAAGATGTTTGAATTTCTTTTCTGCTCGTTGGTATCTGTAATCCTCATAGAACTTGTATATATTTGAATACTTCTCATAACTATAGTAAGTCTTCTGGTTTTCATACTCGTTGAGGAACAATTCAACATTATCAATCTTACGCCCTAACAACTTTCGATGGAGTCTATCTCTATAATAAATGCTTTGTGCTATCTTATGTGGCTTGCGAATAGAGTATGTGCTCTGATTACAAAGATAGAGCATAGAATACTTATACTTATCATAAAACTCAACAACTTGCCACTGATTATATGGATGTATAATAGACAACGTTCTGTTTTTATTTTTCTTGTGAGCGATATTAAATTGATAGGGGTAGAATAAAGCATTAAGTCGATGTTGTATTGTCCCGATTTTTTGATGTTTTTCATAAGATCCGAATAGCAATGCAGCAAAAACATTCGCATCAGTTTCATTTGAACGTTTAGATTGACTTAAAACATTGTACTTAATACCATGATCTTTTTGTTCTTCACCAACCCATGAATATTTGGCAAGAAATCGATACAAATATCGGTTTGAGAATATTATAGGACATTCGTAGGGCAAGACATCAGAAAAGAGGACTCGCTCTTTGCTATAGCTAAGTTTTATCTTCTTTCTGTTTCTCATACCCATGACTGTTTTATCATTTGCAGTCTGCTTTTTTTTATCTTATATCGCTTATGAGCACAAAAGCCTTTAACAAAGGATACTTGAGCAAGCTGTTTCTTCAAGGTTGCTTCTATCTGTGACTTTTTAGCCGGATCAACACCTGCCTTACCATTCAATGATATTTGGGCACACTTCTTTTGAAGATCATTATCCAGCTTTTCCAAATCTTGTGTTTTTGTATTGTCCAACAATTGGTTTGAGTAAAATATACCCACCTTCACGCCTCTCTTAGCATTATATAGGTTGATATTACATGTTAATACATGTAATGCATCAAACAAATAATGAGCCGCAACATCGTAAGATGCGGTATTTAGCAAATGGTCAAACTTCAGAAAAGTCTTGGATATACGATTTGATAACTTTTTCTTTTTGTCCTTAGATAAAGAGAAAATGCCTTGCTTATCCTTATTTCCTTTGATAGACTGTAGGGTATATCCTAGAAGATCAAATTTTAGGCTTGCGGTACCTTGAGAATCATAAGTATAGCATTTGTTTTCTTCATCTGTAGCAGGTGTGTGTATTTTCAAACCATACTTAATATACGCATTAGTTAGAGCTTTGACATAATCATTCAATGACCACTGGTGCTCTTCATCTAAATCTGGGTGTACCACGATAATAATATCATCCACATATCTTGCCATGAACACTATTCCTGGCAGTGTACGCCTAATTTCCTCATCTATCTTGGACAAATAGAATTCAGAGAGTAGCGAACTAATAGCACAACCTCGTGGAATACCGGTTTGAGGAGTCCGTACAAGTGGGCGCAGATTCTTGGCTTCAAACTCCTTACGAATGAGTCCTCGCAAAAGGGATTTGCTCTTTACATCAAGCAGATTGTTACCCTCCAAATACCCAAACAACTTATCATGCGGTATTGACTCGAAGCAGTGACAAACATCCGTTCGGATTATATAGTACCTGTTCTTATCCTCTCTCAACAATATCTTTAGCTGAGAAAGAATCTCATTGCGACTTGACATGAATATATTAAACAGCTTTTTCACATTCCGGCAAAGGACTTGCATTGCGAAAAACTCTTCAGCTGTAGTTCCAATAGAATAAACAGGTTTCTTTGGATCTGCTGACGAATCTGGTGTGAGGTTGAAACGAAAACTACTAGATAAAATATTTGAAGACACTTTAATAAGATGCTCTTGCAACAAGGCTTTCTGTTGCTGAGCATTCTTCTTCATCGATTGCTTCAAGTTGTCAATCTGGCTCGTTTCTTCCTCCGTACGCTCTGTCTTTTTCTTTCTCAATAGCTCATTAAGAACCTTTCTCATCTCACGATACTTCTGAGCAGCAGCCAAATATTCAGTTGAAAGATACCTTTTCTGCATCTTTCCCTTCCTATTCACCGCATTGAACGCATCATTTAGCGAATCGTAGTTGTATGAGAAACTATATTGGGACATCCCTTGGAGTTTGTCTGTCTATCTATTATTCAATCATTCCTTCTCCTTACAGTTTGGAGGTAATTGTTATGTTTTTGTTTCTATAGAAAAGCGCAGTCACTGATACAAAATAGTTTGATAACTAAAGAACGCTCACTATTTCACTTGCAAAGGTAACATTTTGTGTGGAAAAGTGAGCGTCCTTTCGTATTTTTCTTCTTTGGCGATGAAAGAAAAAGCGATTACAGCCGTTGTGAGCGGTTGCGGTGAATGAGTTGTTGCCACTTCTGCTCACACCAATCTGAGACGGACAGACCATTGATGGTGAGGACAGGCTGACGCTTCTCATTAAGAGTGATACGCAGCTCGGCATTCTCTTCTGTGAAGTTACGTTTGTACATTCCCGAATACACATCAGCCGTACTACGTACTGCTACCTGCTTTTGGTGCATTCTGACAAAGGTATCGTCATCGATGTCCATCTTGCGGAGCAGTAGACGAATATTAAGCAAGAGGTAGAAGCTGTGGAAGAAACGCCGAATGAAACTTCGCTCCTCCTCATACGTCTTGATTTCCTTTTGCTGTTCAACTATGGTCTTGTCTTTAGCTGCAACGGTATCCTGCAGGAGAATTACCTCCTTACGGATTTCGGTTTTTTCCTTTTCTGAAAGGAACTTCTGATGCTCCATCTCCTTTTCCAACTCTCCGATACGCTTCTCCGCCTTGTCAAGTTCCATGTTGCCAAAGAGCGAGTAGAGCGTACCCTTTACCCGAAGTTTGCCTGCCTGCTTCTCCAATTCCCTTACCTTTTCAATAAGTTCGGTTTCTTTGGCTTGCTTCTGTTCCGTCTCCTTGAGTATCTGCTTGTAATACTCCATATTGGAGCGGTGCTTGGCTTCCGAGCCGTACATACCTCTCTCCAACCCGAAAGGCCTCATCTGTTCTGCGTATGTGGTTTGGTACTCCTCCAATTTCTTCGGGGTAAGCACATCATCGGCACAGAGCCGTACCTTGTCTTTCTTTGTCTTGTACTTCCGCTTGCCGTTTTCGGCTTCGGTCTTGGCTTTTCGTCTTTCTCCTTGTACGATGGGTACTATCGTAGCATGGATATGCGGTGTTTCCTCGTCTGCGTGCAGTGTGGCAGCCACCACGTTTTCCTTACCAAAGGTGGTGTAAAGCCACTGCATCGTGCTGCCGCACCACTCTCCCAAACGCCCCTCGCTTTCAAGTCGGAGCATATCCTCGTGCGAGCCAGAAAGGATAAAGCGCAAAGCCTTGACTTGATTGTCTGCCACCTTTCGATAAATGTTTGCCGTGGCAATGCGGTGTTCTATGGCTTCCGTGCGGGTGGTGACACCTGCGGGGAATTGCACCAACTCACGGTTGAAGTGCGTGCGGGTGGCATCGACGTTGTTCGGCACGAATGTACGCTCGATGTGGGCGGTCATTGCCGAGTCGTTGCCCCGAGCCTTGTCTATGTGTAATACTGCGTAGCCCATAAGTTGAATATTGCTTTAAGGGGTATCCAAAGGGGCGGAGACCCTTGGCTCAGGAGGGCTTTTTCAGCGGTAACGGAGTGGAGCGTGAAGAAAATGCCCTAATAAGCTATGGCATTTCTTCTAAATGCGCTCCGCCCTGTCTGAAGTCAACCTTTACGGTAATTGCATTCCCCGAATGCGCAGAGGGCTTTGTTTCTAAGTTTCTTTTGAGGAAACTTGCAGTTGGGGAAACTGCCATCGCTCTCGAAACAAAGCCATCTTTCTGCTTTTGTTCTCTTTTAGTCCTTAAGGATACCCGATTGATTTTTGGTTTTGATTGCACTCTTTTGCCTTATCTGCGAAATCCCCGTTTGACAATCGATTGAGGTTTCTTCTGTTTCTGTTCCATCACTTTCTGGCGAGAAACGTGGTACTCGTTAAGGTCTTTATATCCGCCATAATGTCGGCTCATATCCTCTACGTTCATTCTTACCGAATGAAGAATTTGCATGGCTTGCCGTCCTGCTTCATCGTTGTCAAGAAACGCACGGACGTAGGCAATACGATGTTCACGGAGATATGCAACGGCTCTATGGATATTGCTTACGGAGTTCAGCACAAGGCAAGGGGCTATTTCTTTTCCTTTCATAGTGAGATAGGAAAGGAAGTCCATAAAGCCCTCAAAGATACAGTGAGAGGTGTTGTTCGTTCCTCCTGCAATCACAGAAATATCCTTTGGTGCGATAGTTCCCTTAAATGTCTTGTCGTCCCGAAGTTCATACCCTCCTGCACGGTTGGCAAATCCTATGGCGGTGTAAGTTTTTCCTCCTACCTCGTAGCATACGGAACGCAGGTAGGGTTTTGCAAGTGAGAGGTCAATCTTGCGTTCCTCCTGCAAATAGTGTTGCAAGTGTGGAGGCAATTCCTCACTGATACCGAGAATGCGCCTTGCACTCGGGGACTGTGCTGTAGCTTTTCCCTTTGGAGGAGTTGCCGGGTGAAAGGGAAGGGCGTTCCCAGCCAAATGGGTCATTGCTTCGTGAGCATCGCACCCTTGTAACAACATCACAAGGTCTATGATACTACCGCCTTTGCCCAAACCGAAATCGTACCAGAGGTTGCGTGCAAAATCCACTTTCATACTGGCATTATGGTCTTCCCGATAAGGTGCGTTGTAAAGGGCATAACTGCCGTATTTCTTGACGGGCTGCATGCCATAGGCATGAAGATAATCCGCTATGGGTATATTCTTGATGTTTTGTAAGTTGTAATATTCGTTGTTCATAGTTGCTATCGTTGAATTTTGATTGTTCGATATTTTATTGTTCGCTCTGTTTTCTATTTTTGGAATTTCCCCTTTTTATCTTACTACCTTTCGACACTCGGATAAGTAATTGACAATGAAAGAGAAAAGTGTAACACTTCTTTCGGTTTTATCTTTCTACACCTCCTTTCTACACCTTTTCTTATTTATTCTCTCTCGTAGAAGCGTAGAAAGATAGTAGTAAGCTGTGTCGCAAGATGAATACCCTTTGCAATCCTTTTTCTTTCACTGTATTATCCTTGTTTGTAGTAATGTAGTAAGGAGAATAGGAAAGAAAAGAGAGGGGAGTATAACAAAGGGAGATAGGTAACAACTGAATGCTATGGTGGCTGATCGGGGAAAATCTTGCGGACGGCATACACATATACGGGATTGCCATTTACCCTGCGGCATTCTCTCGCATATCCTACCTTTCGCAGGGCTTCACCCATCCGTTTGGGTGAGAGTTGCTGTCTGGTATAGACAGAGAGATAACCCACTATTTCCGAATTGGTCATATAGAAACGCTTGGTGGCTTTCTCCGCTTCTGTGGGAAAGGTGAAATGGCGGAGCAACAGTTCCATTTCTGCCGTATAGACTTGGAAAGCCTCGCTGTTTCGGTGCAGTTCGGCAATTTCCTCATCATTGAACCAATAGCGAAATCCGTCTTTCAGCAATGCTTTGGCTTCGCCATACACCGCATCCATTGGGATTGTCTTGGCTCGGTCTATATCTATTGCAAGCACCTCAAAGGGAAGGAAGCGCCTGCTCCCTGTCGGGTCGGTGAGGAAGTCGTTACCATTGACCGAAGCCACGAAACTTGCCAAGTGCGGTCGCTCAACTATATGCTTCTCGTAAGGCATACGATACTTCACTTGTGGGCAGGTAATCAGGTTCTTTAGTTCATTCTCATCCCGTTTGTTGAGGGCTTTGAGTTGGTCGTCAATGTTGATGATGAGGTTTTGACCGATAAGGCTCAGCACGTCCTTTTCCTGCGGATATATCTTTCCCGTATATTGATAGTCTGACAGTGCTGGTGGGCAGAGCAGGTCAAGAAATGTGGTTTTGAATTTCCCTTGCTCACCTGTCAGTACAAGGCAGGTGTGGTTACGGCACTGCCTGTCGTCCATCGCATTGGCGACCACTGCCACCAGCTACTTGGTGAGGTATTCCCTCCATTTCTCTGGATTGGCTACGCTCACGCAGTCTGCAAGGGCGGTAATTGCTCCCTTCTTGGCTTCTTCCATTATCGGTAAGCTGTGGAAATAAGCCTGCACAGGGTTGATGCGTGGGGAGAAATCGCTTTCGATGATGCTGTATAGATTTTCTGGCGAGGTCTGTACATTGATTTCCTTGTCCAAGGCTCTTTTGAGGGTATTGATGCGGTAGCGGTCTATTGCCGCATAGTCCCCGGTTTCTCGCGGACGGTACTCTGCACGGTTTAACACGGTGTTGTAACGGAACTCGTACCGAGCCGAAAGGAACTCCTCTATTTGGGTATTCCTTGAAGTGTTGTCGTTGTTTTCTCTTTTCATTGTGCGGATTGCTTTCTATTACTTGGTTTTGATGTTTGGCACGTTTTCGAATGCCAAAGCCAAGTTAGACAGCCTTTTTCGCAGAGCCAAAGGTTGCGGTGTTCTTGCATTGTGATGCATTGCTTTTCCCTGTTACGGCACAACAAAAAAGCCCCTTTCCGCTCCTAAAACGGAGGAAAAGGGACAAAATGAGTGTGCGGATTGCATGGTGGAAGACTGTGCGGTCTGTAACCGTTCGCAGGGCTTCGCACTATCCAAAAAGGAGCAAATGTCTTTTCGGACGGTGCAGGAGGATTTTAAAAGGAAAAAACAAAGAAGTTTAGGGGTGCGGACTTCCTGCTGTTTCCCTCTTTTTCCCTGCTTATCCCGACCCTTTCAAAATCCGAAAACTCCTACTTACTTTTGCGTCAGAAATCAATAATTACGCAAATAAAACAACAACGAAAAATGAGATTTACAGCCATTGACACCTCCGCTTGGGAGGAACTGAAAGAGAGCATCGTGGAGCTGACCGACTGTTTCAACGAACATTTTGCCCCACCTGCCGAACTGCCCGACCTGTTGCACAATGGAGACGTGTGTCGAATACTGAACATCAGTAAGCGGACACTTCAGCACTACCGAGACACTTCCGTGCTGCCATTTATTCAAATCGGGCATAAATGCTATTACAAACGTGAGGACGTGGAGACACTACTCGCTAAGTCTGACCCTCCTAAATAAAATGAACTATGGAATACGAAACTATCAGCAAAGAAACACCCGAAATGAAACAGCTCATTTCGGGCATCAGAAACCTCACAAAGCGTGTGCGGGCAACGGCACAGACACACCGCCCCCTATTCGGGGGAGAACTCTATCTCACAGGGAGAGAAGTATGCGAGAGGCTCTTCCTCTCTCCCCGCACTTTGCAGGACTATCGGGACAAAGGCATTTTCCCATACACGCAGATTGCAGGGAAGATACTTTACCGACTGTCTGACCTGCAACGAATTCTGAAAGAGAATTATGTAAACAGAAACCTGCATCAATAATGGTGCAGGTTTTTCTTTGTCTCACCTCTGTTTTTTTCTATTTTACTGTTGTTTTGTATTAAATGCTTTGTTTTTCTTTAGAATATCACAGAAAAATAGTATTTTTGCAGTTGAGCATATTATGTGCTCATACATTTTGGTAAAAAAGAGGCGTTATGCCCTATTCTTGTATGTACGAAGCCTGAGAAACTTCCCAACAATGTGACAAGAAAGGTCGTAATAGTCTCCACGCTATAGCGTGGGGCTGTTATTCCCACATCTGTCACAAATGGTTTTCTCAGGGCCAGTACATTAAGACGTGGAGCATACAGTTCCACGCTTCTTTAATTTAAAATCAAGACAAAAAGACCCCGGGAGGAATTGACAGGGAAAGAAGAAACGCTATGGCTATATCAATGATTGAACCCAGAAATGCTTGGTATGATATTATCAACGAGCAAGGAAAGAAAACTAAAACGTTATCACAGAACATTGGAGAAATAGTAGGCTATGGGCCTCATTTCTTCATCGTAAGACGTAGTGCATGGTATGACCTTTATGATGAAAGTGGAAAGAAGTACAAGACACTTAGTGAAAATATCGGTATTGTTACAAGTGTTACAGGAGAAACCTTTGTCGTACGAAGAAGTGCTTGGTTAGATACTTACGACCGCTTCGGCAAGAAAATCAATACACGTTCTGCTCGCTAACACACAAGTCAATTCCCTACTTTATGAGTAAAATTTACTCATAAAGTAGGAATGGGTATAAACAGTTTGCTTTCTATGGAATCTTTAACTAACATTTCTGCAATGCTCTCGGGCAAACGTATTGTAGTGCCTAACTACCAACGTGCCTATTCGTGGGATACAGACTCATCCGATAAAAACCCGAAGCAAGTAAATACTTTTTTGTCGGATTTGCAAGACTACGTTAAAAGTCATTCTTCTACTCCTTATTATTTCGGTCATTTTCTTTTTGAAGAAAGGAGTACATCTGAATATGCTATTATAGACGGACAACAACGCTTAACGACAACTGTAATTTTTATTTCTGCACTGTATAGGCGTTTGAAAGAAATTAAAAATGCAGAAAGTATCAGAGACTTTGATGACGATTTGTATGTAGCTTATTGCAATACTATCAAGCAAGGAACTTCATATAGATTTGCTACAGTTGAATATGATAATCAACTATTTCGAGATTATGTGATAGACCAAACAATTCATACTCGGAACGACATAGACACAGTTTCAAAGAAAAGGATTGCTGATGCTTCCGACTATTTCTGCAATAAACTTTCTAACAAAACCGAAGAAGAACTCTTGCAGTTTCTTAAAGCGATTACAAATGCCTCTTGCACCACCCATGTGGTTAAGGATGAAAGTGAAGCTGTGCAAATGTTTATTTTCCAAAATAATCGTGGCAAGAAGCCTACAAACTTGGAAATTATCAAAGCACAGTTTATGTATAACATACATCTGTATGCGCCTATCGAGGACAAACAATACATATTATCTGAAATTACAGAGCGGTTTGAACACATCTATAAGTCTATTTCTAAGATAGAGGGCTATATAGATGAGGATAATGTATTGAATTACACTATAAAAGTTTATCGCAATTCATTAGATGATATAAACTCTATCACTTTTGTAGGAAAGGAATTAGGCAAAGCCGATAGTTGTATATCATTCATAAGGGATTTTACGTTACAATTAGCATCCTGTTTCAGCCAAATAAGCAACTTCTTAGAAGAAGAAAAGAGAAATATCACTTTCCATGCACTATTGGTTTCTTCAGATCGAGGTATAATGTTCCCATTCGTTATTAAAGCGTTGCTAAAAGAAATGCCCCAAAAGGATATGAATAAATTGGCAAAGGCATTGGAGCAAATATTCCTTCGCGACCGAATTATTGGCACAAGAGCTAATCTTGTGTGGCGCTTAAATGAATGTTTTCAGAAGATGGATAATAGTGCGGTGTCCGTAGTCAATCATATTCAGTGGATGAAGAATAGAAATGATTGGTGGGGCTATTGGAATAATGACGAATTATTACGCACTCTAAATATGGGGATGAACCACAATACAGCCAAGATACTATTGTGGAAATATGAAAATCATCTCATTCTATGCGGAAAAGCAGGGTATAAGCCATTGAGATTTGATGACATTGACCAACCACATCTTGAACATATCGCCCCTCAGACTGAAAACCAAGAAGCTGATAATGGGTATTGCCAATATGACGAGGACTTTTACAACCACGACTTGGAGTGCTTGGGCAATTACTTACTGTTGTCAGGTAGTCATAATATCTCGCTAAGCAATGGTAGATTTCAAATAAAGCGTGATAGTTATACACATCTGCAACAACAATTAGAGGTTCAGAGAATGACGGAGCAAGACCAAGTTTGGGACAAGGATAAAATTCGTCAGCGCCACACAAAGATAATTGATTACTTAATGGAAATTCTTTAAACGTTAATGTAATGAGTAATAAATTAGAAAAAGCTATAGAATGGAGTATATTCCAAAGTCGATGGCTTCAAGTTCCAGTATATCTTGGGATGTGTATAGTAATGGCCATGTATTCTTATGTATTCTGCAAAGAAGTTGTATGCAATCTCGGTGAGATAGAGATGTTTACAGAAGAAAGCATGCTTATGTTAGCTATTGGAGTAGTAGATGTTTCAATGGTGCTTAACTTGATAATTGTATGTATAATTGGTGGTTATTGGTCCTTTGTTAGTAGATTGGAAATAGTTGAAAAAGATAAAGACAATAGTCAATTCAACTATCTTGGCATGATAAATCCTAACACTTTAAAGCACAAACTGATGATTTCACTCATTAGTATATCTGCTGTTCATTTGTTAGAGAGTTTTGTTTCTCCTAATATAGACGCACATCGCATCGCTATACAGATAGCTATTCATCTTGTATTTGTTGTTTCCGCATTGGCAATCACATTTATGGATAAAATAGGGCATAGTCATCATTGATAAAGTCATAAACAAGATAAAGCGAAGAAAGAGACAAAAAACTTTCTTCGCTTTATTATTATCTGGCATAGCTCTCTATCAACCTGTCCATATCCCTTGAAATCTTGCTATCCGTTATTTGAGCATAAATCTGTGTACTCGCAATGGAAGCATGTCCCATCATTTTGGCGATACTTTCAATCGGCACTCCTGCTTCCAATGTCAGCGTGCCGAAAGAATGGCGACCGACATGAAAGGAAAGTGGCTGTCGAATACCACAAGCCAAGCCAATAGCCTTGAGGTGCATACCTATCTGTATTCTACTCATCGAGGTTGCAAAGATAGGACTATCCTCTTTCTTGTCTTTCAGTGGGTAAAGCGAGAGTATCTGCTCGGCTATCGGGTGCAGTGGCGTGATGCTCTCTACACCTGTCTTTTTTCTGTCCTGACGGATATAGCGTATTCCGGCATTGTTCGTCTGAATATCACAGTACCGCAACTTGCTAACATCAGCAAAAGCTAGACCTGTAAATACCGAGAAGAGAAACAGCCTCCGCACAAATTCCGCCTGTTCATTTTGCAAGGGCATAGCCAATAAACGGGCTATATCCGTCTTACTCAAACAGCGGATTTTTCGTTCCACTCGCTCATACTTGGCTTCCTCAAAAGGGTTATAACGAATGGTTTGCTGACTCACAGCCCTATACATCAAACGACTTAACCAAAAGAGATTTTGTTTTGTTGAGGACAAGGCATAGCCTTTTCTTTTGAAGTGGATACGATAATCTTCGAAAAACTCCATTGTGAGAGTTGTAAGTGGAATATCTGAATCTCCTTTACTCTCCACAAACAATTCCAGCTGCCTATGATAGCTACGGCATGTTTGATAGGTGCTTAAAGTTCTCGTAGATTGGACTATCGACAATACCTCTCGACTAAGAGCAAGTAACGTGGTCGGATTTGCTCCAACACCTTGTAAGTGTTTTTTAAGCAACTCGGCACTCACTGCCCCAAATTGTAATAGCAGCGTATTGTAACCCTGCTCAATCTTCTCACGAAACGATTGCAAGCGTTGGTTCTGTTGTTTATCATTGGTTTCTTGTCGTTTTACACTCCAATCGCTGGGCGAAGTGGTTTCTCCTGTGGACATTACCACTTTTGAACCGTCTATCGTAATACGGCAAAGGATAGCCGTAGTGCCATCTGTTCTCAATTTACTGCGATTGATATAGAATAGAATATTGAATGTACTACGCATAATCTCAAAGGCTAAGGGTTAAATCTTCGGTGAAAGAGAGGAAGCGACCAAATTCGTCAAATACTTTCTTCGGTGTTACATGGGCATAACGCTCGGTGGTTTCAATCTTGCTATGACCAAGCATTTTACTCACGGTTTCTATCGGCACTCCATTCTCCAAGGTTATCAATGTTGCAAAGGTGTGCCGTCCTATATGTGCGGTCAAGGGAATGGCAATCCCTGCTCTCAGTTGTAGGGCTTTCAGGAGGAAACTGTAGGTTTCGTAACTGATAGTCGGCAAAAGCGTGTCCCGTTCATCCGAATGGAATGTATCAAGCAGAGCAACGGCTTGGGGCAGAAGTTTTACCCGACAAAGGGTATTAGTCTTTTGTCTTCTGAATTTAAGCCACATAGCCCCTGCATCATCCTGCACAAGATGTTCCTTGTGCAGATTCTTCATATCGCAAAAGGCTGTGCCTGTGTAGCAGGTGAACAGGAAAAGGTTACGGGCGAGTGTCAGTTCTGTTTCATCCTCCTCTAATCTAACTTGCCTTATCCTGTCCAAAGAAGCTCTATCCAAAGCTCTCGGCAGTTTACTCTCTCCTCTGTCTATCTTGACAAGGTCAAAGAGAGGACGCTCTATAATGCCCTCGCGAAAAGCCAAACGGCATACTTTCTTGACCGCCAAAGCCATCTTGCGATAATAACTCTGTGAATGACCGTGTTTTCCCACGCTGTATTGATGCAAGCCGTCCAAGAAATCCTCGGTTAGTTGCCCAAAGGTGATGTCGCCGGTATGGTATCGCTCTTGTATAAAGACTTGCAGATGCTTTCGGAGCATGTAATACATCGAGTGCCAGCGTTCCGTAATCTCCACTCCAACCAATTGCTTCTCGTCTTCCACCATTTGGTCATAGCGTTGCAAGAACATAGTGCGGTTCTGCATTGAACCCTGAAACTGTTCCTTGATGTCTTTTGCAGAGAACTCTATACCTCTATCGCAAAGCGTTTGGTACGCTCGTTGTACAGAGAGGAGCAGCTGTTCCAACTTCGCATTGGTTGCCACTGCTGCACGGCTCTTGCCATTCAATCGGCTCTCCCGCACATTCCATAACTTTGGATTGCACGAAAGTTTACTGCTGAATTGCGCCATTGTACGATTGTAGGTTATCCGTCCCATAATCGGAGCCTGCCCCGACTTGTCCAAACCGCTCTTTTTGAGGTAGAGCAAAACCTTCATTTTTCCTTTTTGCATACGCTTCTGTTTTTGTGGGCAAAGTTACCCGTTTTTGAAGCGTTTTCGGTTATGCAAAATGTTGTGAGTCAGTGCATAAACACCATAATATCAAAAATCGACACCACTGTACAAACTGCTTATCGTTACCTCATTTTATTCACACACATTTGGCTAACGATTTGGTAACGTATCTTCTGCACAAATCCACATTTTCTGCACTTTCACCATCAAAGTAGTACACGGCAATAATCCGTATTTCTCACACATTCTCAACCACTTACCATCAATCTACATAAATCAACCTTTTTCTTGCATTTGCCCGATAAAATGTGTACTTTTGCCCATGTTATTGAAGTTTAATAGCAGAAACAAAAGTAAAAAAAGGGCTGAAATCCAAAAGAGGATTCTAGCCCTTAACTTTTATATATAGAAAAAGGTTTACCGGACAGCAATAATTTGTTTTATCTGTCCATCGGTATAGTGTTCAAATGATGTCCTTTTAGGAATGTATTGTCTGATGAGTTTGTTCGTATTTTCGATATTTCCCTTCTCCCATGAAGAATAGGGGTGTGTGGAGTAAACTTTTGTTTTGAGGCGTTGTGCGATGAGCTTGTGGCAGGCAAACTCGCTTCCGTTGTCGGTGGTGATACTATGGATGTTTCCTATGAACGGTGTCATCATGGCCACGACGGTTCTTGCAAGAGCCTCGGCATTCTTTCCCTGTGGCAGTTTCCTCATGAGCAGATAGTCTTTGCTTCGCTCAACGAGGGTGACGATGGCTCCTCGACCGTCTTTTCCGATGGTGGTATCCATTTCCCAGTCTCCGAATCGGGTGCCGTCGGCCTGCGGGTCTCGCTCATCTATCATTATTCTGTCCTTGATAGCCGTGTAGACTACGGGATGGCTTCTTTTGATTTGCTTGAGCTTGTGCCGACAACTCTTGTAGAGTTCTCCTCCACAAGAACGGTCGAAGCGGATATAACTGTAAATGGTTTCGATGCAGACGCACGTTTTTCCATTGTGCAGCATCCACCCTCTGATTTGATCGGGCGACCACTGCTCGTTGACCATCAGTGCGATGATTTCCTTTCGCATGTTAATACTGAACTTGCGAGGCTTACGCATCCGCCGCTTGCGTTCATCGCACTGCTTTTGGGCAACGCCGTAGTGGTAATGATAACGTCCTTTGTTGCGTTTTAACTCGCGGTAAACGGTGCTGTAGTGCACGTTTATCATCTGCAATGTCTTTTATCGATACGTTCTTTTTGAGTAATACAAAAATTGTGTATCTTTGTGCTGAGGTTAATTGATGATATCTCATATACAATACAAAGTTGATTAATCTCTGGGAGATTTCGGTCTCCCTTTTCTTTTTTTGTATTGCTACTGAAATCTTTTTGTCTCGTCGGGGCTTTCAGCCCCTTGCCGACGGTGTTCCCCGAGTGTTTTTCATAGTTCCCTTTTAATAAAAGAGACCATTTCCACTTCTTAGTGGAACTTATGGTGCTATACATCCAAAAATAAAAATGGGAAATGTTTGGCTATTCCAATATAATATTGTATCTTTGCATCCGCATTTCAGAAAGAAGATGCAAGGATTGAACATCGCGGAGTGGAGCAGTTGGTAGCTCGCCAGGCTCATAACCTGGAGGTCATACGTTCGAGTCGTATCTCCGCAACAACGGGAAAGAGGGAATATACACAAACGGTATATTCCCTCTTTCTCGATAAACAAATGTGGCCTTTTTTATCGTTTTTCTTTGTCGCCATTGTCATCTTATTCGATACAATATTGTTCCCAAAAGAAAGAGATTCAACCTTTGTTGCTAATGCACATTGATTGAATCTCTCAGCTATCACTCTATGAACTTCATTACTTTATCGAAATAACGCTGCGTCTTTTCTATACTATACCGCACTCCTCCGTTCCATGAACGAATTGCTTGTTCTATACTGTTCATCGGGTTATAGAAAGATTGGAAAAGAAGAAACATTTCTTTTGATTTCTTTACACTAAATCTATCGCTCAACTTAAACCGTTTCTTCGATCGTCTTTTCGCCAATATCCTGTTACAATCTTTTACCAAAACAGGAGTAATCTGCATAACTCCACACGAATTTCCACTCACGGCACGACTTTTACCCTCACTCTCTACCTGGATAATTGCATCAATGATAGGATTCCAGTTAAAACCGTCATTCGTATTAACTTGTGCATCAACCGTGCCCGGAAGCATTGCTAAAATTAGAAAACATACTACTTTGATTATTCTTTCCATTATTTATTGATTTATGGAACCTGAGTACAGACACAAAGTCATCTATAATACTCACAAAGTTGATACTCAAAGAACCAAACAATACCAACCTTTGGATTCCTGTTAGATACTAAAATGAATATTTCTTACTGTACAATCGTAAGTCGTTATCCTTATACTTTTACCGGTGCAAAGATACACAAAAAGAATGAGATAACCAAAGAAAAGCTCTCCCATCCCTATAGTTTCCAATATTTTAATGATTGGTGAATCGAAGATGAAAGTATTTCAATACAATTAAGAAATATTGTCTCTGGCAGTTCAGTGAATATCGGAGGAAATCATTCTGTCTGTTGTCTGAAGTAGGAGTAGATGGCATCTATAGTAGGGATAGATGGCATCTATACAGCGAGATTATATGCGTAAAGTCCTGAAAGTTGCAGATGAGTGTTAAGTGTTTGGAAATGTGTGAGAAATGCGATTTGATGCAGTGGTTTGCTTGGAGGTGAAAAGTGCAGAAAATGTGGATTTGCGCAGAAGATGCGTTACCAAATCGTTAGTCTAAACCATATCGTTAGTACGAGGTAACGGAAAGCGATTACCACAGCGGTTATAATATCTCGCAAATTGACGCTTATGCGCTGAATAACAATGTTTTGCGTAGCTAAAAACGCTTCAAAATCGGGTAACTTTGCCCATAAAAAAGAAGCGTATGAAAAAAGACAAAATGAAGGTGTTGCTCTACCTCAAAAAGGGCGGATTGAACAAGGTGGGGCTGGCTCCGATAATGGGGCGTATTACTTACGACCGCACGATGGCACAATTCAGCAGTAAGCTGTCGTGCAATCCCAAGTTGTGGAACGTGCGTGAAAGCCGACTGAATGGCAAGAGCCAAGAGGCGGTGGAAACCAATGCTAATTTGGAACGGCTTCTACTCTCGATACAGGAAGCGTATCAAGTCCTCTGTGAGCGAGGTGTGGAATTTACAGCCACAGACATCAAGGAAGCATTCCAAGGCTGTATGCAAGGACGTGTTACCCTGTTGCAACAATACGACAGAATGGTGGAAGAGGCGGAAAAACGTATCGGGACAGACATCAAGAGGCAATCGTTTGCTATCTATCGCAATACACGAAAGCAGTTAAGCCGTTTCATTCTCAACCATTACAAAGTCAAGGATTTGACCTTTACGCAAATCGAGGATGATTTCTTGGACAACTTCCAACATTATGCGAAAAGCAAGCTGGGCTATTCGCAGGCTTACTTTTGCAGGTTAGCCCAATTGGTCAAGAAGACCTGCAAGATGGCTTTCAATGAGGGAATAACGGAACGCCCCATATTGGACTTTGTGAAAATAGAGAAAGGCGATGCAAAGATGCCACGAGCATTAGATAAGGCTTCGTTTGAGAAATTGCAGAGCCTGAAGCTGAATGAATATGAAAAGGAATTGGAGACTGCACGCAATCTCTTTCTCTTCTCGTGCTATACAGGAGTATCCTATTGTGATATGATGTGTCTCAATCAGGAACATCTTTTTCTTGACGATGAGGGCAAAAGTTGGTTGAAGTTTCAGAGACAGAAGACTGATTCTTTAAGTCGGGTTAAATTACTGCCCGAAGCAGAACATATTATTGAAAAGTACAGCTCGGAAGAACGAGATACGCTTTTCCCGAACATCCCTTATACCACTTACCGCTATCTTCTGAAAGGGCTGCAACATCGGGCAGGAATAACAATTCCCATTACCGCACATCTTGCTCGCCATTCGTTCGGTACGCTGACCTTGGAGGCTGGTATTCCGATAGAGAGCATTGCTAAAATGATGGGACATTCGTCCATTGCCAGCACACAAATCTACGCCCAAATCACTGATCAAAAGATTTCCTCGGATATGGACAGGCTGATACAACAAAGGAATATATAGGCTTAAAATGAAAAGAGCTTGTTCCTCATTAATGGAGCAAGCTCTTTCTCTTTATTGTTTCATTTTTAATATCGGGAAAAGATTACCAAGTTCGTCCGTTTCTGTTCTCTCGAAAACTTGAAATCCCATTTTCCTATAGAATGCGAGAGCATTGGGATTTTGTTCGTTTACATCAATATAGCGTATTTTGCATTCGTCAATGGCGAGTCGAATAAGTCTTTTTCCTATGCCTTTTCTGAAATAATCAGGCGAAACAAACAGCATTTCTATCTTGTCGTCTGAGATGCCCATAAACGCAATGGGGCATTCATTGTCATTCACGACAAACAAATCAACCACACTCAATGCTCTTCGACCGTGAGGAATAAGATTCTGAATATCTTGTTCCGTTAGAAAAAGATGAGTTGCTCGAACAGCTCTCTCCCATACGTTTATAAGAGAATCGAGAAGTTCGACTGCTCTTGGTTTATTGATAGGGTAAAATTCTATGGTCATTTTATTTTCAATGCCTGCCTTAAATCTCGGACATATCCGACTTGCATGTACTTCAAATATATCTTTACAAGCGGTTTGGGAAACCATTTCTTAGGCTCTATGTACTCCGTGAAATCAATTGTGGCAGTCTTTTCGTTTCCACTGAAAACACCGCTCCAATGGCCTTTCATATTTTTATTCTCCATATCAAACTCCCAAAGGCAGTTAGGGTCTTGTTTTGTTATTGTAAAAACAGTTCTGCACCCACCTTTCGCAATCTCTACAAATTGCGTATCTGATACGACTTCTATCCTTTCAATATCACTTCTCCATGAGTAATCTGTAAGCGATGTTACGATTTCCCAAACTCTCTGTAAATCGCATGGAAACGTAGCTTTTATGTTTGATGTTACGACCATAAAGTTTAGGATTTCAGAAAATGTCGTTATCTCACAAATTCGTTTTTGTAGAAATCATACGATTGGGCTATCTGTTCGGGGATATTGGCTTTCAGCAATAGAAGCATCTCACGAGTGAATTCCAAATGTCCTACACCATTTGCCGTAACAATATTCTTGTCACTAACGGCTTGTGCTTCCACATATCCAGCTTCATTCGTATATTTCTCACCACCCCATTTTTTGAGTTGGTCGAGACCGTTGCCTGTGTGCTTTACATTGTTCAGGAAACCGTGAGAACAGAGGAATGAAGCACCGTTACATATTGCCCCGACGATTTTACCTTTATCTAAAGCCTCTTGCACCAATGGTGCGACAAGTTTCGCTTCGGACGAATCCCAGCGGTTGCCACCGATAAGTACCAAGGCTGCATAATCTTTCGGCATATTCTCGAAAGAGTAATCGGGCAAGGTTCTGAAACCTCCGATGGAACGGACAGCGTCCGATGTTGGGGCAACGGTATGCACTTCATACTTGATTTCACCTCCCGGTATCACGCCCATGTGAAGAGCCGTAGAGAGAAAAGCCCCCTCCCAATCGGTATATTCATTCAATAAGATAAATAATACTTTCTGTTTCATCATCAGTTCATTTATTTTATTTTCTCTCTGCCATTACTTTCGCTACGGTTTGCCACTCGTCGTTTTCGGTCATTCGCTCTTTTCTCCACAGAAAAGAAGAAGTCGCTATATCAGAGAATACATACCTCATCTTCTCTGTCGTGTTTTCAGTCAGGATAATTTCTTTGCCAACCTTTCGGGCGGTCAGTCGGATAGCCTCGCCCATACAACCATAGAAAATATCCCATGCCATTGTCTCGGGATTAAAAATACGGAGTGTCGTTCCGTATTCGGCATCGGGTTGTTTATTTATCAGGCGTTCCTCACGAGACGGGACGATAAAAAGGTCTTGCACTGCCGTACCGTCCAATACTCGGGAAAATATCCATTCGCCCTTTACCTTTCGTGGTTCGGCATCTTCCAAATGGTCGTTCCACACAATGTCCCATTCGCCTATAAGACCTCCGAAGAAATCATATTCTTCGGGGATTCGCCCATTCCTTGTATTGCTACACAATGCTGTTATAAATTCATTCATCCTAAATGTGATTCGTGCCATATCTTCTTGTTTTAGTCGTTATTCGATTGTCGGTTGGTATGGTTAAAATATGTCGTCATATTTGGCGGAATATGACAACTGTTTTATCAGTCTTTCCAAAACCACCAGTTCAGTTTTTCTTTTTCCCGATGCTCTGGTGGCGTCTGTGCAAAATAAACCGTACATCTGAAAGCGTTACAATACACAACGGTCTTGCACCACTCCAGCATAGTCGTTGGATAAGGTAAAGAGGACTTCGGGGTCTTTGCCTTTCAAGTCGTCAATGGAAGTTATACCTATATTCCACAAGTCGGTGGCAAGCGATTTTCCTATTCCGGGAATTACCGTTAATTCCTTAATGGTCTGCTCTTTGGTCATTGCATCTGACGAACTATATAACAAGGTTTCCCTCGTTGTCAATCTGCCAAAAAGGATTGTAGGCAACCTCGAACACATAGCCGTCTAAATCCTTAAAATAGCCACTGTAACCGCCCCAAAACACTTTCTGCGCAGGCTTCACAATGGTTGCCCCGAGCCGTTCGGCTTCCTGCATCACTGCATTGACTTCTTCCTCCGATGTGGCATTATAGCTGATTGTCATGCCCGAAAAGGACGCCTGCTGATAATTCAGCGTTGTGTCTTTTCCCAATTCTTGCAGTGGATATAATCCTAAAACTATCCCACCCAAAGGGAACAATGCGTAGGCTTCCTGGCTTTGTTGCGATTTCTTCCAGCCTAAGCCCTCGTAGAAAGCCAATGCCTTTTGAAAGTCTTTTACTCCCAATGTGATTAAAGTGAGTTTCTGTCTCATAAGTTGTACATTATTTAATCCGCCACAAAGTTACTCATTCATAGCGAGAAAGACGAATAGAACAGTAAGAAAATATCTCTTACAAATGCTTTATTTCCGATAGTTCTCTTGTAGCAGTCGATTGATGTCGGATAGTCGATAGAGGATTTTCCCTGCGATTTGGGTGTAGGGGATAATGCCCTTGTCCCGATAGTCCTGTAAGGTGCGGGGGCTGATGAAAAGCCGTTCGCAGACCTCTCGCCCCGTGAGATAGATTTCTCCCCCGAAGAGCGGACGGTGCGTTTGGGCAATCTCCCGAAGGCGTTTGCTTACTTCCTTAATGCCTGAGATGAGTTGTTTCATTTCGGGCGTTTCTTTATTTATGATTTCGTGTTCCATAGTCATTGTATTTTTCGGTTCGACTTTTCGAGGAGTGCTTCCACATCCTCTCGTTTGTAGTAGCACTTATGCCCGATTTGAATGAAGGGCAATACGGAAGTATCCCGATAATGCTGGAGCGTTCGTTTGCTGATGTTCAGGATTCGGCAAACGTCCCCGTTGTGCAACAGGTCGAGGACTTCGGGCTTCGTGCCGAATTGTTCTCTCATACAAAGAGCCAACTCTTCGATGCTCTTTTTTAGTTCCTCCCAAGCGGAGGTGTCGATAGCGGTAAATCTCATATCAATATCGTTTTAATTGTCATTTTTACTTCGTTGGATGCAAATGTACGCAGGCGAAATCCTTGTTACCAGACCTGATGAAATCAAGGGAAATACAAGGAAGTCGCAGGCAAATATACAAACATGAATTGCCTAATTCACCCACTTATCTCTAAGTGCGTACTTGTGGCTTCGATACGGTATGAAGTGGCTCTCTTATCAGTGAAAACAGACGCTCCTTTCTTCCTCGAAGAAAAAGTATGCAGGCTTTGGCAATCCGAAGAAGTCGCTTTCCGAGCCGTCCTACTTTTGGTTCTCTTCTTTTGAGCGTTTTTGTCCCAATTTTTCCCGTTTGTGCCGTCCATTTTCGGAGCATTCTTCTGTACCTCGAAGCAACAGCCTCGTAAACCTTGGCGGTATAGGTTCGGCTTTCTAACTTGGTTTCAGCATCCTTTTTCGGGTGAAAGTCCAAAATCAAGCAAACAGAAGAAGTACTAACAATGAAAAGAAACAAGCAAACGAAAAATGCCATAGATACTTTCTTCTTTCACTGTGAAAGGAGATATACAGTGAAAGAGAAAAAGCGAGGAATGGCTTTTTGCTATTTCTCTACCGAGAAGTGCGACAAGGCTCGTCCTCCATGAGTCGACAGCCTTTCCCTTTCACCGTTTGAATCCACTTTTTATTCACACAATAATCATCGAATCAACTTATGAAATCAAGATATTACGACCTCCCCACTATCAAGGCAATACCGATAGCCGACTATCTGCACGCCTGTGGTATCGAGCCTGCCAAGCGTTACAACGGATACGCCCTCTATCACGCCCCCTACCGAGAAGACCCCAACGCCAGCTTGAAAGTGGACTTTCGGCAAAACTTGTGGCACGACTATGGGACAAGCCAAGGCGGAAGCATCATCGACCTCGTGGTGCGGATGCAAGGATGCAATGCCTACGAAGCAATGGCACATCTTGCCGAAGGTAAAGAGGAATGTTTTATTTCCTCGTCCTTTCATCGTGAAACAACCGCTTTCACGACCAATTCTACAAGTACAAGGCGCATTCTCTCCATCAGCGAAGAATTACCCCTGCCTCTACAAAGCTATCTCCGAGAGGTACGGGGGATAGACCTTGTCACGGCAAGCCCTTATCTCCGTCACGTTCGCTACGAAGTAGGAGGACGTGAATACTCCGCCATCGGCTTTGCCAATCGTGCAGGAGGGTACGAACTCCGAGATGACAAGAAGTTCAAAGGCACAATAGCACCAAAGGATATAAGCCTCATTCAAGAGAGTACTTCTGAAACGCCCTGTCTCTTCGAGGGCTTTATGGACTTTCTTTCCCATCTCACGATGAAAAGGGAAGAACCCATTTCGCCTTCCATCGTTCTGAACTCCGTGAGCAATATCCATAGAGCCATCGCCTACCTCCACGAGAAAGGTATCGATTCCGTTCGGGCTTTCTTCGACAACGACCAAGCAGGACGACAGGCTCTTCAAGTTATCCAATCGGCAGGTATCAACGTGGAGGATATGAGCCGACACTATGCTCGATGCAAAGACCTCAATGAGTACCACGTTGCCCAAAGAACAGGGCAAAAACAGGTGATACCACCTCGTAAACGAGGACTTGGACGATAAGGCAAAACAGAGCAAACAACATTATTCTATCATCAGGTATTCAAAGATGCAGGAAATAAAATGTATGCGAATAAACGGCTTTGTTTCGATAGCTACGGCAGTTCCTCAGAACCGCAAGTTTGCAGAGCCAACTTAGAAACAAAGCGTGCAGGCATTCACAGAATGCAGCAGGTAACGAAAGTGAAAGAGATGCTGCGGAAAGGTCATTTCAAGAAATGCCATAGCTCATTAGGGTATTTTCTTCACGCTGCACTCCGTTATCGCTAAAAATACCCTCCTGAGCCAAGGGACTTCGCCCCTTTGGATACCCCTAAATCAATCTTCAAACAATGGGCTACGCCGTATTACATATAGACAAGGCGAGAAGCAACGACTCGGGAAATACCGCTCATATAGCACGGACATATACCCCGAGTAACGTCGATCCTTCTCGCACACACCTGAACAGGGAATTGGTGCAATTCCCTGCAAATGTGACCAACCGTAGCGAAGCGATAGAGCATCGTATCGCCACGGCCGGTATCTACCGAAAGGTTGCAAAGAACCAAGTCAAAGCCCTGCGCTTTATCCTGTCGAGTTCACTGGAGGATATGGCTCGTATAGAGCAGGAAGGACGCCTGTACGAATGGTGTGATGAATTGATGGATTGGCTTCGTTCCACTTTTGGGGCGGACAACGTAGTTGCTGCCACTCTGCACGCAGACGAGGATACTCCCCATATTCACGCCACAGTCGTTCCGATTGTCACGGGTGAAAGACGGAAAGCCAAAGAGGAAGCCGAGAATGGGAAGCGGAAGTACAAGACGAAGAAAAACAAAGTCCGACTTTGTGCCGATGATGTGCTTACGCCCAAGAAACTGGAGCAGTATCAGACGGACTATGCCAAGCGAGTGCAACGGTTCGGATTGGAACGGGGAGTGCACGGCTCGGAAGCCAAGCACCGCACTACGATGGAGTATTACAAGGAAATTCTCAAATCCACGAAAGAGAAGAAAGTCCAAGAAGCAGAACTCACAGCCAAGATAAAGGAGCTGGAGAAGCAGGCAGGCAAGCTCCGTATGAAAGGCACGCTGTACTCCCTCTTTGGCAACTCCGAACTCGACAAGGCAGAGAAACGCATAGAAGACTTAGAGCAGGAAGCCGAACGGCAGCAGTATCTTTCAGAAAAGGAGAAGAATGAAATCCGAAAGGAGGTCGTTCTCTTGCAAGACACGGTCAAGGGAAGGGACAGAGCCATTGCCGAATTGAAAGAGACTGTGCAAGTTTACGAGGAAGAGCGGAATTGGATAAAACGCTTCTTCAGTGGTTTCTACCAGCTTTTGAATATCCGTCTGATGCTCCGAAAGATGGGTTTCTCTGACGACAGGATAGCGGAGATGTATCGCACGGAAACTCCCCAGCGAGGAACGGCTAAAACCTATTCGGGGCTGTACAAGAGAGAGTTTACGGAAGAGGATAGCGAAATCCGTATCATCAAGGATGAGAAGAAACGACCGCTCCTCACCATCAACGGGCTTCCCATTACCAATTGGTGCGAGCAGAAATGGAGACAGCTTATCAATCGCAACCGTTCGCAACGACTGTAATTGAATAGACACGCTTTTTCCTTTCATCGTTGTGTTTCTGTCCCATAAAAACTTTTTAAGAAGAAATTCAAGAAAGAACGCTCACTTTCCCTCGCAAATATGTACCTTTGCAAGTGAAATAGTGAGCGTTCTTTGGCTATTCAAAACAATGTACCTCAATGCACTCCGCTCATTTCTAAATCGTTACCCATACAAGCCGAATAATGCAAAATTGCATTGAATTTCAGGCAATTAACTCCGAGCAGAACTTTTAGTAGGAGTAGATGCTGGTATTTATATAGTTGGGTATAACTCATTATACAAAAACGGGTATAATGAGTAATACTCCCGTGAAGGGAATTTGATATTCCTTATATCTTGTGAGGTGAAATCCTATTGTAAAAGTAGTTGTCCTCTAACTCTTCTGTGACCTGTCTTTAACCTTTTTCATCGATGAGCAACCTAATGACCGGTTGAAACTTAACCAATGGAACGAATAAAGTAAGGCATTATGCAATCGTCTCAGTTTTTTTCTGTACTTTTGCCACACTTTCGATAGGACATCAGTTCAGCATATATATAACAAACAGGATAAAACAACATTCAATATGAAACAGACAAAGATTGTAGCGTCTATCAGCGACCGCCGCTGCGACGTAGAGTTCATACGCAGTCTCTTCCTCGCCGGCATGAATGTGGTAAGGATGAATACGGCGCACGCCACCGAAGAAGGATTGAAAACCATCATCCGCAACACCCGTGCCGTATCGCCCCATATCGGCATACTCATCGACACGAAAGGACCTGAGGTAAGAACCACGGGACTGAAAGCTCCCATCCGGTACAAGACGGGTGAGACGGTGCGTATCTATGGACATCCTGACAACGAGACAGAGCACGACGTCATCAACGTATCTTATCCGCAATTTGTGGAAGATGTACGCGTGGGCGACGATATACTTTTCGACGATGGTGCCATCGACATGAAGATTACGGCACTCGAAGACGACAGCATTGTGGCCGAGGTACAAAACGATGGTGTGCTCGGCGCTCACAAGAGTGTGAACGTGCCCGGAGAACATATCGATCTGCCGGCACTCACGGAGAAAGACCGCCGCAACATCCTGCTGGCCATTGACCAAGACATCGATTTTATCGCTCACTCATTCGTACGCTCGAAAAACGACGTGCTAGCCGTGCAGAAGATTCTTGACGAACATCACAGCGATATCAAAATCATATCGAAAATTGAAAATCAAGAAGGCGTAGACAATATCGACGAAATCATAGAAGCCTCCTACGGCATCATGATAGCTCGCGGCGACTTGGGCATTGAGGTGCCTATCGAAAAGATTCCGGGCATACAACGCAACATCATTCGCAAGTGCGTAAAAGCCAAGAAGCCTGTTATCGTGGCTACACAGATGCTCCACACAATGATTGATAATCCGCGCCCCACGCGTGCCGAAGTGACCGACATCGCCAACGCTATCTATTATCGCACCGACGCACTTATGCTGAGTGGTGAAACGGCCTCTGGAAAATATCCATTGGAAGCTGTGCGCACCATGGCCGCCATTGCAGAACAAGCGGAATGCGATAAGCTGCACGAGAACGATATAGAAGTGCCGCTTACGAACCGTGACGACCAACGCGAGTTCCTGGCCAAGAGTGCTATCGAAGCCACAGAGATATTGGGCGTGAAAGGCATCATTACTGACAGCGAAACGGGTCGTACTGCCCGCAACCTGGCTGCCTTCCGAGGTCCCAATCCCGTGTTGGCCATCTGCTATAAAGAGAAGCTGCAACGCGAACTCAACCTCAGCTATGGCGTTATATCCGTTTATCAAAAAGCTCATCTCAGCTCTCACGATATGTTAGTGGCTGCCGTTCGCATGCTGAAACAAAAAGGTTATGTGGGCAACGACGATAAGATTGCCTATCTAAGCGGTACCATTGGCAACGGACCGGGCACCACGTTTCTCGAAATCAACAAGGTGAAAGAGATATTCAACAAACTCTACACCCACCACTTGCCTTGTACATCGGTAGAATAAGTTACGCGAGTTCGGGATAAGAGAATCTCATCTAATAGCCCCAAAGAGGCTTACAGTCCGATAGCCTTATCCCGAACTCGCGTATGTGTATGTAAACGTTCTTTATCGTTCTGTTTTGAGCATTCAGACGGCTTCCAAGTAGTTGGAAATCCGTTTTGAGAGCTTTTTCCGGCTTCCAAGTAGTTGCGCGAGTTCGCGATAAGAAAATCTCATCCAATAGCCTCTTTGGGACTTACGGTTTGGATAACTTTATCCCGAACTCGCGTAATAAGTTAGGAAAACTGTCCCACGATAAAGCCCTCTTGATAGTCGGATGTAGACTTTCAAGAGGGCTTTATCATACCACTGATTCAATGAGCAGTAGTAAAAACTACTTCATCTTTTCTCTTTGGAAGCAAAAAAAGAGTTTACTTATTTCACTTTATCCACAATAGCTTTAAAGGCCTGAGGGTTATTTACGGCCAGGTCGGCAAGAACCTTACGGTTAATTTCAATGCCGGCTTTGTGGAGTGCACCCATCAACGTGGAATAGCTCATGTCTTCCATGCGGGCGGCAGCATTGATACGTTGTATCCAAAGTGCACGGAAATTGCGTTTCTTTAAACGTCTGTCGCGATAAGCATACGTAAGGCCTTTCTCCCAAGTATTCTTGGCTACTGTCCAAACATTCTTTCTGGCACCGTAGTAACCACGGGTCAGCTTTAATATTCTTTTTCTCTTTGCTCTTGAAGCAACATGATTGACTGATCTTGGCATAATTTTCTTACTTTAAAATGTGAGACAATGGATTTAACGAAGACACAGCAAGTCACGTACCTGCTTCATGTTTGCCTGATCAACAATCGTCTGGTGAGTCAGGTTTCTTTTCTGTTTCTTGGTCTTCTTAGTCAGAATGTGACTGTGGAAAGCACGATGTCTCTTTACTTTTCCTGTACCGGTGAAATGAAATCTCTTCTTTGCACCGGAGTTTGTCTTTTGTTTTGGCATTGTTTTAAATTTTAATTGTTATTATATACCATGGCAACGCATATACCGAGCGTTACGCATGTCTTTTTTTATTCGCCTTGTAGTTTTTTCAGAACATCTTCGCCATTCTTGGCATTAGCAAAAAGTCCTCCATTGTCAGAAGTTCCCTCTTTTTGCACAGTATTTTCTCCACTCATGGTCTCAGCATTTCTCTTCTCACGGTCTAATTTCTGCTGGCTCTTTTTCGCAACACCGGCTTTCTTAGGAGCAATGAAGAGAAACATCTTTTTACCTTCCAAGCGCGGCATCTGTTCTACCTTGCCATATTCTTCCAAATCGTTTGCAAAGCGGAGTAACAAGACCTCACCTTGTTCTTTGAAAAGAATGGAGCGACCACGAAAGAATACGTATGCTCTTACTTTATTACCATCTTCGAGGAATTCCTTGGCATGTTTTAACTTGAAATTATAGTCATGGTCATCAGTTTGAGGACCGAAACGAATCTCTTTGACTTCTACTTTTACTTGCTTAGCTTTCAGTTCCTTAGCTTTCTTTTTCTGTTGATAGAGGAACTTGGAATAGTCAATGATGCGACAAACGGGTGGTTGTGCATTCGGAGAAATTTCCACGAGGTCAACCCCCTGCTGACGCGCCATATCAAGAGCTTGGCGTGTAGGGACAACTGTTGAACCGTCTTCTCCTACAATACGAACTTCCCGTACATGAATCTGTTCGTTCACACGGTACTGATTTGTCATTCTGTCATTCTTCATTCAACTATTTCATGATAAACGGATGCAAAGGTATGGATTTTAGGACAATCAGCCAAATTTATTGAGACTTTATTTCTTATGAGGAATTAATTTATATAGCGCCACGGATAATTATGAAAGTTTTTTATACCTTTGCAAGAGGCTTAGGTTGAAATCAATCGGCCGACTATCAGAAATTGGTTATAGATTCAAAAAATGGTAATAGATTATCGGAATGTAAGTATCTTCCAGGAAGATGTTGAGATATTAAAGAACGTTTCCTTGCAAGTAAACGACGGCGAATTTGCGTATATCATAGGGAAAGTAGGGTCGGGAAAAAGCTCACTTATCAAAACCATGTATGGTGAACTTGATATTTATACATCGGAAAAGGCCGAAGTGTTGGGTAAAGACATGGCTACTCTTAGGCGAAAGGAGATACCTGCGTTACGAAGAGAGACGGGTATTATCTTCCAAGACTTCCAGCTACTGCATGACAAAACGGTATATCAAAATCTTCGTTTTGTTTTAGAGGCTACGGGCTGGAAAGACAAAACAAAGATAGATGAACGAATAGAGAACGTGTTAGCCGATGTAGGCATGACAGAAATGAAAAACAAGAAACCTCATGAATTATCGGGGGGTGAACAGCAACGTATCGCCATTGCCAGAGCCATACTCAATAATCCTAAAATGATATTAGCAGATGAACCTACAGGTAACCTCGACCCTGAGACGGCTTTGCATATAGTTGGATTGTTGAAAAGTATTAGTGAACGGGGTACTACAGTCCTCATCACCACGCACAATATTCATCTGATAGATAAGTTTCCCGGTACGGTATATCGGTGTGATAATGGAGAACTGAAGAATGTAACCCATGAATACAAGAAAGTTGCCACCCTCGAAAAATACAAAAGCTGGGATGGCAATAACCATTAAACAAAAAAGAACATGAAAGTAATGAAATTCGGAGGAACGTCGGTAGGTACTCCGGAACGCATGAAACACGTAGCCTCACTCGTGACGAGCTCGGGAGAGCCGACATTCGTTGTATTATCGGCGATGTCGGGCACTACCAATGCACTCGTTGAAATCTCTGATTATCTTTATAAGAAGAATACGGAAGGTGCCCACGAGGTTATCAACAACCTCGAAAAGAAATATATGCAGCATGTGGAAGAGTTATACATGACAGCAGAAATGAAAGAGAAAACACGGGCTTTCCTAAGTAAACAGTTCGATTATCTTCGCTCATTCACAAAAGAGCTCTTTACAAGCTTCGAGGAAAAGAGCATCGTAGCTTGCGGTGAGGTCATCAGCACGAATATGATTATCAATTACCTAAACGAGCAAGGAGTAAAAGCCCTGCTGATAGATGCTCTCGACTTTATGCGCACAGACAAAAATGCTGAACCGGACTTACCTTATATCAAAGAACATCTGACAACTATTATGAAGCAGAATGTCGATTACCAAATTTATATGACACAAGGCTTTATCTGTCGGAATGCCTACGGAGAAGTAGACAATCTACAACGTGGCGGTTCGGACTATACTGCTTCTTTGGTAGGTGCAGCACTCTCTGCTGACGAAATACAGATATGGACAGACATAGACGGCATGCACAACAACGACCCGAGAATAGTGGAGAAGACTGAGCCTGTGCATCATCTGAACTTTGAAGAGGCAGCAGAATTAGCTTATTTTGGAGCAAAGATACTACACCCTACATGTGTGCAACCGGCTAAGTTTGCGGGTATCCCTGTTAGACTAAAGAACACCATGGCCCCGGAAGCAGAAGGAACACTCATTGACAACATAACAAAGAAAGGAGAGATAAAGGCAGTTGCAGCCAAAGACAATATTACTGCAATTCAGATAAAGAGTAGCAGAATGCTGCTGGCAACAGGCTTCCTTCGCAAAGTATTTGAGATATTCGAACACTATCAGACCCCCATCGATATGGTTTGTACATCAGAAGTAGCCATATCCATGAGTATAGATAATGATACCCACTTAACAGAAATAGTAGACGAATTGAAGAAATATGGTACAGTGACAGTGGATACAGAATTGTGTATTGTATGCGTTGTGGGCGATTTAGATTGGCACAATGTGGGATTTGAGACACGGGCTGCAGACACGATGAAAGACATACCCGTCCGTATGATTAGCTATGGTGGAAGCAACCATAATATCTCGTTCTTAATAAAAGCTGAAGATAAGGCGCAGGCTTTACAGAGCCTTAGTAGGTCGTTGTTTCCGTGATGTACTATTCCCATCCGTACTCCGATAAATCAAACAAGAAACCCTTATATATAATAAGGTGTACGAAAATTCATCACATGTGCTCCCATCATTTAATAAGAACCGCATAAAAACATGTTAGAACTCGACACGACAACAATCACTTTAAGTACTGCACTCATTTTCCTTTCCATTATTACCCCCATGATTAGTATCAGCTTCCGCAAATTTAGGAACCGTGTGGAAGAATCAGAGGAAGACTTTGCATCATGCCCTCCGCTGTCGGTTGTTGTTACTTCCTACAACAATGCTGAAGAATTGAAACAGGTACTACCCCATATTCTATCACAAAAATATACTTCGGGGTTCGAGGTCATCATCGTAACTGACATGGCAGATAAGGCTTCAGAAGACGTTATCAACCGATTTTGTGAAGACAAACGCGTGCGTTCTACATTTCTTCCTACCACGTCGCGTTATATGAGTAAATACAAATTGGCTATTACGTTGGGTGTAAAAGCTGCGAAGAACGATTGGGTAGCGCTGATAGATACTTCATGCACACCTCATACTGACCAATGGTTAACGACCATGGCACGTAACTGCAAAGAAGATATCAATATCGTTATGGGTTATTCGGCTTATGGAGAGGATGTCAAGTCATATCTTCGGTTTGCCCATATCTACAAGGAACTATACCTGTTGAGAAAAGCACAACAATCTATTGCCTATACTACAGACAGTCGGAATATTCTGTTCCGCAAGAGTGCTTTCCTTGCGGAGAATGGCTTCCAAGGTAATCTGAAATTTACAAAAGGAGAATACGACTTCCTTATCAACAAATTTGCACAATACCACTCTACAGCTATTGAACCCGAAGAAGACGGTTGGCTCATAGAAAATCCCACGCGTAAAGAGTGGCTACACAAACAACTTTATTATCAAGAGACCCGCCGGCATCTCTTTCGTTCTGCAGCTATGAGAGCCGTATTCAACATGGACATGACAGTCCTATATTTTAACTACATTGCGATAATAATAGTCACAGGAGTTGCCTTGCGAGAGATGAACACGATACTCCTCTCTGCTACGGCTTTGGCTATGGTTATTACGCTCACGTTACGGATTATCTTCATCAAAAAGGCATTCAGACGGTTCGACACCAACATCTCCCTTGGGGCTATTATTCCTTTTGAGCTGTCCATCATATGGCATCATCTCTACTACCGAGTCAAGTACTTAATGACCAACCGAAACAATTTTATCACTCACAAGATATAGCACAGATGCGAATATTGCATTATCTGCATATGACAATGCAGGCAGAGGAAACCCTGATGCTTCAACTGTCAAGATTAGGAGGGCATAGCGGCTCTTCGATAGAACAGCACATTGTCACGACAGATAATACAGCTTCAATCCCAACAAAGAATCTTTTTATCCACTATCTTAGCGGTATAGGTCATCATACTTTCATTTCCTCATTCTCTATCAAACGCCTTTACTTTCAGATACTCAGCGAGGTTTTACCCGACATCGTGCATGTACATGGCGCATGGGATTACTCTATCTATCAAATCATACAATATTCACGACAGAAAGGCTTTATCGTGGTCTACTCGCCCGACAAGGGATTAGAACCATCTATCATCAGTATTGATTTTTGGAAGAAGAAACTGCCGCGTCTTATTGCTTATCAGTTTCGTGCCGTAAGAAAGGCTGATGCTCTGCTCGCCGTTTCCGCTACGGAACGCAAACACTTAGAGGAATTAGGATGGAACAGACGCATAGGGCATCTTCGCTTATCGATTTCCCCAGAGGAAACCAATACTCCACAACTGTACTCACAGTATCTTGCATTTTATGCAAGAGTATTAAATAGTAACATTCGCCGTTTCATGACCTTGAATGCATGGGATGCCTTTACTGCACTCCTTTATGCAGGATGCCGGCAAAGCGATGCTCCCAATATGTTGTCTGCGGAATATTTATCTCGTCTGCATTCCCTTCACTCACAGGAATGGAACTGTCTGCAGGTCTTTGCCGCAGCAGAGGGAGTGTCCGGTCAGATAGCAAGAGGTGTGGAAATGCTACGATTACAAATGCCTGCACTTGCCCCATCTGTCCTCGCCGTGCTACCCTCTTCGACGTATCGACCGCTGTTTCCAACAGGAAGTCCGGTGAAGGAAGACACCCTCTGTGAAGCATTGGCATCAACAAAGAAAATGGTAGAGAACAAAAAACTGAAGTTTGCTCACCTATCTGAGTTATACATTGCCCTGCGATATACAGAATACGATGAAGACAAGCTCATGGCATTATTGCATCGACATCGACTGATAAACTTTACAGCCGGTCTTCTACAAATTCTCTACGAATACATCTTGTTAGAAGAAGGCTACATGCCGCTTCCACCATCACACAACCGCCATGCAGATATCATACGCAAATGTCTCACTAAAACAAATAAATATTATGAAACATCCTTATGACATCGAACGCGATATGCGTTATCTACAGTTGCTCGCACAGTCATTCCCCACAGTGGCTGATGCCAGCACGGAAATCATCAACTTGCAGGCAATACTCAACTTGCCTAAGGGCACAGAACATTTCTTGGCCGACATACATGGTGAATCTGAGGCCTTTCAGCACGTGCTTAAAAACGCATCAGGTAATATCAAGCGAAAAGTAAACGACCTTTTTGGCAACGAATTGCGAGAGAGTGAAAAGAAAGAATTGTGTACACTCATCTATTATCCCGAACAGAAGCTCGAACTCGTCAAGGCACAAGAAGAAGATATCAACGACTGGTATCACATCACGCTGCACCAATTGGTGAAAGTCTGTCGCGACGTTTCCAGCAAATATACCCGCTCAAAAGTACGCAAGTCGTTGCCATCAGACTTCAGCTACATCATACAGGAATTACTGCACGAGCGTGCAGAAGATTCCAACAAGACAGCCTATGTGAACGTGATTACCGACACCATCGTCTCTACAGGACGTGCCGACGATTTCATCATCGCCCTCGCACATGTCATACAACGGTTGGCCATCGACCAACTCCACATTCTTGGCGACGTTTACGACCGCGGCCCGGGAGCCCACATCATCATGGACACGCTCGAACGATACCATAGCTGGGATATTCAATGGGGAAACCACGACATACTCTGGATGGGTGCTTGTGCAGGCAATGATGCTTGTATTTGCACCGTCATCCGCCTGTCGTTGCGCTATGGCAACCTCTCTGTCATTGAAGACGGCTACGGCATCAACCTCCTCCCCCTCGCCACTTTTGCTATGGAAACCTATGGCGATGACCCCTGCACGGAGTTCATTCCCAAAGTCTGCGACGGACTCGATGAAAAAACCATACGTCTTGCCTCACTCATGCACAAAGCCATTGCCATCATGCAGTTCAAGGAAGAAGCCAAACTCTTCGAGAAGCATCCCAAATGGAACATGAAAGACCGAGAAATGCTCAACTTCATCAACTACGAGACAGGAGAATGCACCATCGACGGGAAACCCCTCAAGATGTCTAGCAACCATTTCCCCACCATCGACCCCAAGAGGCCGAACGTGCTCAGCAAGGGCGAAGAAGAACTGCTCGAGAAGCTAAGAAACTCTTTTCGGTTAAGTGAGAAGCTCCATCGACATATCCGCATCCAGCTCAACCATGGCTGCATGTATTCGGTCTATAACAACAACTTGCTCTTCCATGCCTCCGTACCGCTCAACGAAGATGGCTCCCTGAAAGAAGTGGAAATCTATCCCGGACGAAAATACAAAGGAAAAGAACTGATGCACAACATCGGCATCATGATACGCACAGCGTTCCAGTCCGACTCCGATGCCAAGGAGCGTCGCTATGCCATCGACTACTTTCTCTACCTCTGGCTGGGCAAAGACTCACCTCTCTTCGACAAGGCCAAGATGACCACCTTTGAGCGATATTTCTTCAAAGACAAAGCCATCTACCACGAAGAGAAAGGCGTATACTTCAAACTGCGCGACAACGAGGAGGTGGTAGACCGCATACTTGATGCGTTCGACGTGAAAGGCACCAACCGCCATATCATCAACGGACACGTGCCCGTGCATGTGGTCAAAGGTGAAAATCCCATCAAGGCCAACGGAAAACTGCTCGTTATCGACGGCGGTTTTTCCGAAGCTTACCATCAGGAGACAGGCATTGCCGGATACACCCTTGTTTACCACAGCCGCGGACTGCAACTCGTGCAACACGAACCATTTACCAGTGCTGCCGATGCCATCAAGCGAGGTACCGACATCAAGAGTACCACACAGATTGTAGAGATGTCCGCTCATCGCATGCTGGTAGCCGATACCGACAAGGGGGTGGAGTTGAATCAACAGATTAAGGATCTTGAGGAATTGCTTTATGCCTACCGTCACGGCTATATCAACGAACGGGAGCCGAAGAAATAACCCGCCGTTGTGAATCAAAACAGGAGGACACTTTTAGTCCTCCTGTTTTCTTTTCAATCCAAGCAGGCATTTCTTTGAGTATTTCTGCCAAGGTCGGAATCACAATCTAATCTAACTTAAAGTGAATTCGCCGAACTCACGTATAAGTAATTCTAATTTTTTGGTGCTCGCAGTTGAACTGCAAGAAGCAAAATAAAAAAGTAACGCTCGCAGTTGAACTGCAAGAAGCAAAATAAAAAAAGTAACGCTCGCAGTTGAACTGCAAGGAGCAAAATAAAAAAAGTAGCGCTTGCAGTTGGACTGCAAGGAGCAAAACAAAAATTTTAGTGCTTGCATACCTTATGCAAATGCCAAAATAAAAAATTGGGTGCTTGCATAGCCTATGCAAATGCCAAAATAAAAAATGGAGTGCTCGCATAGCCTATGCAAATGCCAAAATAAAAAATTGGGTGCTTGCATAGCCTATGCAAATGGTAAAATAAAAAAATGGTGCTCGCATAGCTTATGCAAATGCCAAAATAAAAAAAATGGTGCTTGCATAGCCTATGCAAATGGTAAAATGTAAAAAAAGGGCGCTTGCAGAGCTTATGCAAATACGCGAGTTCGGGATAAGACTATCGGACTGTAAGCCCCGAGGGGGCGTAAGACCTTAGGCAGGGTGTGGAGCTCGAAAGAGTGAAACCCCTGATAAGCATGTGTGGAAAGATGAACCCCGTAGAGGTGATGGAGGATGGCGGGTTAGTGTTCTGTCGCCCCTTTGGGGCTATTAAATAAGATTCTCTTATCCCGAACTCGCATAAGGGTTAGATAGATGAGATAGAGTCCGGTTAGTTCCTCGATAGAAAGAAAATGCGGCCGCTTCTCTTGAGGTGAGAAACGGCCGCATATAGAAATACGATGTGTAGGGTAGGGGATTAGTTGTTTACCGATCCTCCTACAATGTCGAGCAATTCGTTGGTGATGGCCTGCTGACGGCTCTTGTTGTATTGCAGGTTTAACTCGCGCAGCAACTCATCGGCATTATCCGTTGCTGTCTGCATGGCGACCATACGTGCGGCATGCTCGCTGGCCTTACTGTCTAACAGGGCAGTGTACAACATTAAGTGCAGCTGTTTGGGAATGAGCTGGGTGAGGACGGTGGGCAGGTCGGGTTCTACGAGGAAGTTGTCATTCAGCGGCACGACCTCTTCCACTATCCGTTCCTTACTCTTGCCCTTTTTCTTCAGGTATTCCTGCGCCTTGGCTGTGGCGATATTCGATGACAGGTCGCGGTCGTTGTCGCGGCCGAGTTCCGTACTAATATCGATGGGTAGGAAAGTCTTGCGGGTCAGAATCTGCGAACCGGCACTCTTAAAATGGTGGTAAATCATCTCCACCTTGTCATACTCACCTTCCACAAACCTCTCGGCAATGCGCTTGGCTATATCCCGACAGTCGACGGCACTGGGCTTCTCGGCCAATTCGAGGTAGTCGCCGGCAGAGGGAAGCCCCATCTTGGCTACTCGTTCGGCTACTTTGCGGCCGATAGGGTAAACGGTGATATCGCTGATGCCCTGTGTCCGATAGTCTTCAACTGCGTGCTGTAGCATTTTCAAGATGTTGGCATTGAAGCCTCCGCACAAGCTGCTGTTGCTGGAATAAACCACCAGTGCTACCCTGCGAATGTGCTTCCGTTCTACGTTGAAAGGCGTTTGCACCTCGGGAACGGAGGCAAGGAACGATTTTAGAATATGCTCCAACTCACATTCGTAGGGCAACATATTCTCAATCATTACCTGAGCATGGTGCAGTTTGCTCGAGGCTACCATTTTCATAGCACTGGTTATTTTGCGCGTGCTATTGACACTGGCTATCCTTGTTTTTATCTCTTTGAGCGACGGCATAGGTGGCTACTCCTGTTTATAGGTGGCGGTGATGTCGGCCATGGTGCGCTCTATCACCTCAATGGCTGTGTCATCAATTTGACCGGAAGCCAATTGGTCGATGACTGCATGATGCGTGGAGCGCATCTTGTCTAAGAACGTTTCCTGACATTCGCGCACTTTTTCCACGGGAACGGCCTGCATCAATCCCTTTGTTCCGCAATACAGAATGGCCACTTGCTCGCCTACGGGCATAGGGCTGTATTGGGGTTGTATGAGCAATTGGTTGTTTTTTCTTCCTCTGTCCAGTGTCATGGCCGTTACGGCATCCATGTCGCTGGAGAATTTAGAGAAAGCCTCAAGTTCGCGATATTGCGCCATGTCTATCTTCAGCGTACCGGCCACTTTCTTCATACTCTTGATTTGCGCCGAACCTCCTACACGACTGACGGAGATTCCAACGTTGATGGCAGGACGGAAACCTTGGTTGAAGAGGTCGGACTCTAAGTATATCTGTCCGTCGGTAATTGAGATTACATTCGTTGGAATGTAGGCAGAAACGTCTCCTGCCTGCGTTTCAATAATAGGTAAGGCTGTAAGCGATCCGCCGCCTTTCACATGCCCTTTCAGACAAGCTGGCAAATCGTTCATTTGTTCGGCCACTTCCTGTTGGTCGTTGATACGTGCGGCACGCTCCAACAAACGGCTATGGAGATAGAACACATCGCCCGGGTAAGCCTCGCGACCCGACGGACGACGAAGTATCAACGACACTTCGCGGTAAGCCACGGCCTGCTTCGAGAGGTCGTCATACACAACGAGAGCAGCTTCTCCTCTGTCGCGGAAATACTCGCCGATAGCAGCTCCGGCAAAAGGTGCATAATACTGCATGGCGGCAGGGTCGGCAGCGGTAGCCGACACAACGATAGTGTAAGCCATGGCACCATGTTCTTTTAAGGTGGAAACTAATGCAGCAACGGTAGAAGCCTTCTGTCCGATGGCTACATAGATACAATACACGGGTTTCCCTGCTTCGTAAAAGCTCTTCTGATTGATGATGGTATCAATGGCGATGGCCGTCTTTCCTGTCTGGCGGTCTCCGATAATCAATTCGCGCTGACCGCGACCTATCGGTATCATTGAGTCTACAGCTTTTAGGCCTGTTTGTAGAGGTTCCTTTACCGGCTGGCGGAAAATAACACCGGGGGCTTTCCTGTCAAGGGGCATTTCAAAGGATTCGGACAAGTCGAGTTCTCCTTTTCCATCGATAGCTTCACCCAATGGATTGATAACACGTCCTAACATATGGTCGTTCACGCGGATACTTGCAATGCGTTTGGTACGCTTCACCACCATTCCTTCTTTGATACCGGAGGTAGTTCCAAGCAAGACACATCCCACGTTATCCTCCTCCAAGTTCATGACGATAGCCATGGTGCCGTTTTCAAACTCCAGCAATTCATTGGCCTCGGCATTCTTTAGTCCGTAGATACGTGCCACACCGTCACTAACCTGTAGCACGGTGCCCACTTCATCGAACTGTGCTTCGTCGCTAAGGTCTTGCAATTGTTTCAGCAATACCTCCGAGACTTCACTTGGTTTTATTTTATCTGACATTTTAATAGATTTGAGTTATAATATAAAAGGTATATACCCGAGTTTGAATCCATCACAGGATTTTGTAACGAGAGAACCTCTCTACGAATGTTTCAATTGCGAGAGGATGGTACGCAGGTTGCGTTGCACACTGGCATCCAACCGATATGTATCATACTCCAATATGAAACCTCCGAGGATTTCGGGCTTCACTTCGGTCTCAAACTCCACGGTTCCCTTGGTTCTCTCTTCCACCATTTGCTGCATTCGCTGCCTGATTTTCGGAGAAGCGGTCGCCGCTGTAATGAGCTTTCCTTGGGTAATATTTCTCTGTTGTCGGTAAAGTGCGATATATGAACGTGCCATAAAGGGCAGGATATTCTCTCGGCCTTCACGCAGCACGAGGGCTATGAAACGTTTTGTAATATCGGTCACTTTTTCGCCGCAAGCTGCCAGCAGAATAGCCTCTTTCGTAGACTTCGCAAACATGGGATTACCTATCGTCTGCCCCAAGAGTGGCATTTCAAGATAATTGCTTGAGAGAAGCTGCATCTCATGATATACATGCTCCTCAACGTAAGCCTCCATGCTGCACTTTAGCAGTGCCCTCGCATAGCGAACCGATATGATACCTGTATCCATAAACTATCCTAACCCGTTCTTGTGTTCAACAGAAATCTCGTCCAACAGCCGGTCAATCATATCCATTTGAGACCGTTCAGTATCTAATTTCTGACGCAATACTTTCTCAGCTATCTGTACAGAGAGTTCAGCCACTTGTAGGCGAATGTCGCGTATGGCATTCTGTTTCTCGCCCTCTATTTCCGCCTTCGCTTCGGCCAAAAGGCGTGAGCTTTCTGCCTGTGCTTTGGCTTGGGTAGCCTGCACAATGGCTTCCCTTGTCTCTGCGGCCTCTTTCAGTATGGTGGCTTGTTTCTCACGTGCCTCCTGCAAAATGGATTCACTTTCCTTTTGGATATTGGTGAGTTTCTCATTTGCTTCATGAGCTTTTCTCAGACTATCGTCGATGTAGGCCTTACGGTCGTTCACCATTTTGATGATAACGGGGAATCCCCATTTCCATAAAACGGCGAGGACGATGATAAAGACTATCGCCATCCAAAAGAGCAAACCACTATCCGGAATCAATAAATCCATAGACTGTGAATTACGTTGTTTACTTGTGCGCTAAGCACTTCCTTAAAGGACGATAGCCAAGATTCCGGCAATAACGGCAAACAGAGCCACACCTTCCACGAGGGCTGCGGCCACAATCATACCCGAACGTAAATCTCCTATCTTCTCGGGTTGGCGTGCCATGGCATCCATAGCCTGTCCGCCGATACGTCCGATACCGATACCTGCACCGATAGCAGCCAAACCTGCACCGATAGCACCACCTACTTTTGCAATAGCAACATCTGCCAATAATAATGATAACATAGTCTGTAAATTTTAATAATGATATTGATATATTCTTTGTTTGATATTGATAAAATGCTTATGATTCTGTCACCACAGGCGTTTTGTGTTCATGCTTTACGCGTGCCAATGAGATGAAGATGGCACTCAACATGGTGAAAACCAAGGCTTGGATCAAGCATACAAGTACCTCGAGCAACGTCATGAAGATGCTCATGCCCACGCTTACTATCGTCATCGACGTTCCAGCAATGGCACCCAGTCCGAACATGATGAAGATGATGCAGACAAACGTCAGGGCAATGGCATGGCCTGCCATCATATTGGCAAAGAGACGCACGATGAGTGCAAACGGTTTCGTAAAGATGCCGAAGAACTCTATAAACGGGATGATGGGCAGCGGAGCCTTGAGCGGAAGGGGCACGTCCGGCCAGAAAATCTCTTTCCAATACTCCTTTGTGCCGAAGACGTTGGTCACTATAAACGTGCAACATCCTAAAAAGAATGTGCAGGCGATATTACCCGTCAGGTTACCGCCACCGGGGGGAAACGGGATGAGTCCCATGATGTTGGCAGTAAAGATAAAGAAGAAGCAGGTAAGCAAATAGGGTGCAAACTTGTCGGCATCTTCTTTTAAAGTCGGTTTGATGATGTCGTCATATACGTACATCACAAACATGTGCATGAGTCCGATGAATCCTTTCGGGGCTTCATCCGTCACCCTGTGCTTTCTGCACCAGCGTGCAGGGATGAGGATACACAGCAACAGCAACACGGCATCTATGAAAAGTGTGCATACGGTCTTGGTCATGGAAATGTCCAAGGGTCGTACCTCTGTCCCGTTCACCTGCTCGCATATCTTATTCGGGTACTGTTTTCCCCCTGATATATAGAGCCCGTAAGGCCCCGGACGGTTGCCTTGTGCATCTTTCTCATGGGCAAATTTGCTGCTGCTGAATACATGCCATCCTGTGGAACTCTTCACAATGACCGGCAAATGTAGGGTAATATGCGTGTGGCCGATGTCAGTGACATGCCATTCATACGAGTCTTTGATATGCCCCCATAATACTTCCTGCACATCTACAGGCGACTTCTCTTCGGTTGCGCTCATAGGGAGAACAATCGCAAGAAGGAGTATGACGGATAGTATATATTTGATTGATTTCATTTTCATTGGTTTTTCCTCTGCTTTTCTATGCGGACAAAGAAGATACACTCTAAGGCCAGCAGGGCTATATAATAGGATAGGAACAAGACGACAAAGGGTATCACCTCGGGGCATCCCCTGTATATCAGACAGAACACCAGCACTACCAATGCCGACAGAAACAGGCGCAGACCCGATGCCGCCATATAGAAAAGCGACAGACGTGCGGGAGCTTTCCTTGCCGTTATCGTCCATGCCGATACGTATGCCTCGTTCATCAATAGTGAGAATACCACAGGTACCAGCAGCGACGGCATCATCACACGGCCACAATAATAGTTCATCATAGGCAACGCTGTCAGTGACAGGGCAACTACCAACCATAGGCTGTATTTGCGAAACCGCTTTCCTATTGCGTCTACTGTCATTGTCTTTTCCATCCGTATGCCCTTTTTGTCGCACTCCTAAATGTTCGTAGCCATTCAAAGCTACATTTCCACAACTAATGATACCTCGTTTCTTTTTACTTCCACGAAGCCTCCTTTGATGTTGAAATGCACTTTGCTGTCTTTAGCAGTGTACTCCACTTTGCCTTCTTCCAGTGATGAGATGATGGGCGCATGGTCTTTCAGTATCTCGAAACAGCCCAGTGTGCCGGGCACCAATACGCTTTCCACCTCACCATCGAAGACGATTCTCTCGGGAGAAACTATCCTTAACTTCAAGCTCATTCTGCGTCGTTTTAATCAACAGTCGACCGGTGTGGCCTTATGCCTTGGCAGCTTCTAACAGTTTCCTGCCTTTTTCTATGGCATCTTCTATGGTACCTACGTTTAGGAAAGCCTGCTCCGGAAGGTTGTCTACCTCTCCGTCAAGTATCATGTTGAAGCCTTTGATGGTATCTTCAATGCTCACCATGGCACCTTTTACACCTGTGAATTGTTCGGCCACAGTAAAAGGTTGCGACAGAAAACGCTGCACGCGCCGTGCTCTGTTCACCGTCTGCTTGTCCTCATCACTTAATTCGTCCATACCCAAGATGGCAATGATATCCTGCAACTCTTTGTAACGTTGCAGTATCTGTTTTACCCGTTGTGCGCAGTCGTAGTGCTCTTTGCCAACTATCAGCGGGTCGAGGATACGGCTTGTGGAACCCAGCGGGTCTACGGCGGGATAGATGCCTAACTCCGTTATCTTACGGCTTAACTCCGTCGTGGCATCAAGGTGGGTAAAGGTTGTAGCGGGTGCGGGGTCGGTCAAGTCATCGGCCGGCACATATACGGCCTGTACCGAAGTGATAGACCCTCTTTTTGTGGAGGTGATTCGTTCTTGCATCGTCCCCATCTCTGAGGCAAGTGTAGGTTGATAACCTACGGCAGAAGGCATACGTCCCAATAGGGCTGACACTTCCGATCCTGCCTGAGTGAAGCGGAAAATGTTGTCGATAAAGAACATGATATCGGCCGGCTCGCCGTCTTTTCCTCCGTGATCGCGGAATTCCTCGGCCACGGTAAGTCCTGATAGGGCTACGGAAGCGCGCGCGCCGGGTGGCTCGTTCATCTGACCGTAGACCAAGGTGGCTTGCGATTGTTTCAGTTCTTCGGGGTCTACGAGGGATAAATCCCATTTGCCTTCGTCCATGGCTTTCCGGAATGCCTCGCCATAGCGAATTACGCCCGATTCTATCATGTCGCGAATCAGGTCGTTACCCTCTCGGGTACGCTCTCCCACGCCAGCAAACACGGAATAGCCGTTGTGCCCCTTGGCAATATTATTAATCAGCTCCATGATAAGCACTGTCTTACCCACGCCTGCACCTCCGAAAAGGCCTATCTTGCCGCCTTTCATATAGGGTTCGAGCAGGTCGATGACTTTGATTCCCGTAGCCAGCATTTCTTTGTGGGTGGAGAGGTCTTCAAATTTCGGCGGCTCGCGGTGTATGGGATAGGCTCCTTCCATATCAAGGGAGGCCATACCATCAATGGGTTGCCCGATAACGTTCATCATACGTCCTTTGATTTGTTCGCCGGCCGGCATAGTGATAGGGCTGCCTGTAGACAATACTTCTAATCCGCGTTGCAGACCGTCGGTATTGTCCATCGCCACGCATCTCACGGTGTCTTCACCAATGTGTTGCTGCACTTCTATCACTAATTCGCGACCATCGGTGCGGCGAACTTTCAACGCATCGTGAATTTTGGGTAACACCTGCTCTGCATCTTGGCCTGCTGTCTCGAAGTAAACATCGATGACAGGACCTATGATTTGAGAGATGTGTCCGTTTATTGGGGTCATAAGTTGTATTTGTTTTTATATTTTAATACGTCAGTTTCGCTTTTATGATAGGGCAAAAATAGCAAATAAATCTGTATGCAGCAAATTTATGAGGATATTTATTGTGGATGAAGATGCAAAAGCAGTCTAAAGGGTGGTTTACATTCGTAACTTTTCACCCCGTTTTTGTGATGATTCTTTAGTATTTGATGTCCAAAAGTTCGAGATCGCAAGTTTTAAGGGTCTTAAAATTACGATTGATAAGTCGGCATTCGTACCCTGTACAGATGGCGTTTGTCCTATGTACAGATGCCGTTTGTCCTATGTACAGATGCCGTTTGTACAGGGAAAGTTCGGCAACCTTTCTTACGGCAAATGGTATCGTTTGTGGGATTCTGTCACACCTGCAACACTCCATTTAGGAGAACGTTCTATATGCCCGGTGCGCAGTCTGGCTGACATCTTACACGCTTTGCTTTCCGCTTTGCACCATCTTGAAAAGCGAACCTGTGGGACAAACAAACCTGCAATAGGGGCGGGGAACCCATATTGACAACACTGCGAAGACAATGCCCAACACAATGACCGTCCATGAAGCGGATTGAAAGATGAAAGCCGAGAATATCTCGTAGTCCATCCATTCCATCCCCGTGCCAATAAGCATCAGCATCATCAGCGTCACCCACAATCCGCGTCGCAACATGTCGAGACACTTCACTAAGTGTGTACTCATACGTATCTTTCGACGCGTAGCTTTACCAGCCAACTCCTGTAACGAACCGCAAGGGCAGATGTGGTTACAATAATGATTTTTTTTACCAAAGAAAGGATAGATAAAAGCAGTTGTGAGCATGATGAACGATACAAGAACAGTCAAGGGATTGATACCATTGGCGATATAGCCCGTGAGTTGTGCATAGGAGATGAATGTGCCGCACCAAAAGCCTGGCACAGCAACGTTGAGTATCAGTTGTAATGTGCGGTATCGTTTATGCCGATAAAATAGGGGAATGATGGCACCCATGAGTACCACAATGAGACATAACGCAGTCTTTGGCGATAAATCAATGCGTTGCCACAGCGAGGGGCGTTTCGCTTGCTTGGTGGCATATTGCAGACCGCGCTGCACGTTGATAATGATGGCATGCGATGAGAAGGTGGCTCCTGAAACGGCATCCACGTGCATTCGTGCAGCCTCGGCAAGTGTTTTGCCGTTCCAGCGCACCAATAATTGACGGGCTTCATCAAAGAAATCGGGCGTTTCTGCATTCTTCAGTGCTACCACGCGTACCACACGGCCTTCGCGTAGGTATATCTCCAGCGGTACATGCCCTGCATAACCTACCACATCTTTGGCTAATGGTGCTGTATTGATAACCACCGTACCATCGGAAAGTGTACGTAGGGTATCGGGTACAATCTTCTTAACCTTGGCATGAGTGGCCGGTTTTATCTCGTGCCCCAAGATGCGATGGTCGCGATGATAAGCGGCAACAAAGATAATCAAGGCACATGCTACGAGGCGCACGGCAATCATTAGTTTGTCTTTCATCATCGTCACTTGTCAGATTTTACAAGCCTGCATCAGGTTCATCTTCAATTGATAATAGGCGGGGCTCATATCTAAATAATGTGCATGAGGATTGTTGAAACGTTGCTCCTCTTTCCATATTTCTGTGTCGAGCTGATGCCTCACGTAGCTGCGTATCTCGTTGAGCGAAGGAGCCGTCATCGTGCGTTGACCGTTGCTGATAACGAGTTGTTGCAACGGTTTTGCTGTGCAATGGCGGAATTGCCGTTGTTGCCAAGGCTTGTCGGGCGAAATATAAGTGTAGGGAACCGACAGGTCGGGTGTTTCGTCACGGCAGGTCAGCAAATCGGCTACGGCCTGTCCCTCTTCGCTGTAGATACGATACACACTCTTTAGCCCGGGATTGGTAATCTTCCCTATATTCTCAGATAACTTTATTTTCGGCACAAAATGACCATCGCGCTCCACGGCCACCAGCTTATAGACCGCTCCGAACATAGCATCGCTGTACGACGTGATAAGTCGTTCGCCAACGCCGAAGCTGTCGATACATCCGCCTTGTGTGAGCATCGATGAAATCGTGAACTCATCGAGACTGTTGGAACCGAGTATCCGACAGTCTTGCATGCCGGCATCGTCGAGCATGCGACGCGCTTTCTTCGAGAGATAGGCCATATCACCCGAATCGATACGGATGCCCAACAATCGTTCGCCGCGTGGATGAAGCACTTCGTGTGCCACTCGGATGGCTGTCGGCACACCCGACTCCAGCGTGTTATACGTGTCCACAAGAAACACGCTCTTGCTACCGTAGATGTCGGCATAGCGGCAGAAAGCATCGTATTCGTTTTCGTAGAACATCACCCAGCTGTGTGCCATTGTGCCTACAACGGGAATACCAAACTGTTTGCCCGCGAGCACAGTGGCTGTATTTGCCACGCCACCGATGTAGGCAGCCCGCGCACCATAAACGGCAGCGTCGAGGTTATGTGCCCGTCGCGCGCCCATGTCGGAGATGGCTCTTCCTTGCGCCGCTCTGACAATGCGGTTGGCTTTCGTGGCGATGAGCGACTGATGGTTGATAATCGTCAGCAGTGCCGTCTCAATGAGTTGCGACTGCGCCAGTGGTGCCACAATTGTGAGTATGGGTTCGTTGGGATAGATGATGCTTCCTTCGCGGAATGCGTACACGTCGCCCGTAAAACGGAAGTCCTTTAAGAATGCGAGGAAGCGTTCGTCGAAAAGGCCTAAGCTTCGCAGATAGTCGATGTCTTCATCGTCGAAGTGCAAGCCCTCGATGAGTTCCACCACTTGTTCCAGACCGGCAAAGATGGCGAAACCGCCTCCATCGGGATTACGGCGATAGAACACGTCGAAAGCGACGCGGTCGTTTTCGTTTCCGTTGAGGAAATAACCGTTGGCCATCGTCAGCTCGTATAGGTCGGTCATCATGCTGATGTTTCTTTTGTCGAATTGTGTCATAGCTCTTTAGGGAATGAAAGTACTTACTCGTTTACTCGTACAATTTGGGTCGGTGCCTGCTCCTTGTTTCGTCGGTTGGTCACAGTTACTACGGCCTGTGCTAAATTGATGAATGCCTGACCGGTGGCCGTGTCCACGCTCATAGCGGCCGGTGTGCCTTTATCTCCGCTCTCGCAGATGCTCTGCACGATAGGAATCTGTGCCAGCAGCGGCATGTTCATTTCCTTGGCCAGATTCTTGCACCCATCTTTCCCGAAGAGATAATACTTGTTGGCGGGCAGTTCTGCGGGCGTAAACCATGCCATATTCTCTACCAGCCCGAGGATGGGCACATTTACCTTGTCGTTTCGATACATGTCGATGCCTTTGCGTGCGTCGGCCAACGCCACGTTCTGCGGTGTGCTTACGATGATGGCTCCCGTGATGGCCAACGTTTGCAACAGAGTAAGATGGATGTCGCTTGTGCCGGGTGGTGTGTCGAGAATAAAGAAGTCGAGCTCGCCCCAATCGGCATCAGCAATGAGTTGCTTCAGCGCATTCGAGGCCATGCTTCCTCTCCACAGCGTAGCCGTATCGGCATCGACGAAGAATCCGATACTCAACAGCTTCACGCCGTATTTCTCTACGGGCAGAATCAGGTCTCTGCCATCTTTCTTTATCGCGTAGGGGCGTTCGTCTTCCACATCGAACATCTTGGGCATCGATGGCCCGAAGATGTCCGCATCAAGCAGTCCCACCCGATAGCCGAGCTTTGCCAAGGCGATGGTCAGATTGGCGGCCACCGTGCTCTTACCCACGCCACCCTTGCCGGAGCTGACTGCTATGATATTCTTTACATCGGGCAGCAATTTGCCCACTTCGGGACGGGGCTTCGAGGCAAACTCCGTAGCGATGCTCACCTCCACAGCTTTGTCCACATGGTAATGGATAGCCGCTTCGGCCGCTTTCACAGTAGATTTCAGAAACGGGTCGGTATCGCGCGGAAAGATAAGCGTAAACGACACCTTCATGCCGTCTATCCGCACATCATCGGCTAACATACCGCTTTCTATCAGATTCTTTTTCGTGCCGGCATAAGTCACTGTGGCCAAGGCATCGGTTATCAACTTGGGATATAAAGTCGTCATATTGTTTTTGTTATCTGTTTGTCATTGTTTTGTCTCCGCATCTTGTTCGCGGGCAACTGCAAAGGTACGGCAAAAGGCTTGAATGGCAAAACGAAACCTCCTGATTTTAATCTTTGAGCACTCTATATATAATATGGTGTCTTTTTTATGCAAAACAATGGTTTGCGGGAATTGATTGTGTTCATGGAATGCGATGGTCTTCATATAAGGAAAGGAAAAGTCTTAATAGCATCGATTGCGGCAAAGTTTTCGGGCTTTTTCTTGTTCGTTTCATCATCTTTATGTATCTTTGCCGCGGTAAAAAGAAGTTGAAGTGTTAAATCCATCATTCAAGAACATAGCTACCTTATTATATAAAGGTATCGACAAGACGCAGAAAAAAGTGTATTTTTCTGCATCTTTTAACGCTTTATATTTGCATACACCGGAAAAAAGTGTAACACACACACACACACACACACACACATTCGCACCGCCAGTCGGATAATACTTTAAACACTTTCGCATACGCGCGCGAGAAGCGTGCCGCATCCCCTATAGGCAAAGGACTCCAAGGAGTTTCCTTTGTTCGCTTTTTCGTGCCCTTTTGCCAAGCCGCGCAAGAGGGAAATAACGATGATTTAATGAAAGATATTCAGGTTAAACATTTACGATAAATAAAGAGAATATGAAGAAGAAAATTACAATTATCCTACTGTTAGGCATCGTATTTCTGCCCATATCCGTTTTAGGGCAGGACGTAGACTTCACTTATACAGCCAATGGCGTTACTTGGAAATGTACAGGATCGGATGGAGGAACCTCATATGCCAGTGCAATAATCAATGGTGAAATAAAAGGAAGTGCTACGTTCACAGGAGAATTACACTTTCCGTCAATAGTGAGTGATGGAACCTATTCATATCCTGTGAGAGGGATAAAGGGAAAAGCTTTTGAAAATTATACTGGCGCAACAAAGCTAATACTTCCTGATAATCTGGGATATTTATGGGAGGGTGCTTTTCGCAATTGCACAGGATTAAAAGGCGAATTAAAAATCCCCAATCATGTTGAGCATATATACTCTGGTGATGAGTTCGAAAACTGTACCGGTATAGAATATATCACATGGGGCGAGGGTTTTGGCATGCACTATTCTAATCCTGTTTCCGGATGTACGAATGCGCGGTATATAGATTTCACCAAGGCAACTGTCGGCGTTACTAGTTACTATGGCGAATGGAATCGAAATATTCTTTTCTGCCCTTACAGTGGTTTGATGAATCACACCCTTGTATATCTTCAAGATGCGGCAGAAGAAACCAAGTTTAAAGTCGAGGAGGAAAACATCATTCACAAAGGCAAGTGCAAAGTATTTAAGGTGTACGATGCCTACAGCTACCGCATTCCCTACGCTTTCACGACCGAGACTGCCCAGTGCGACCGTGTATTTTCCAACACCAGCGGCAAGAGCGTGAGCACCCTCTTCTTGCCCTATCCTACCAACCTGCCCAACGGCATGCAAGCCTACGAGCTGGTGAAGAAAGACCTATCGTGGGGTACTTCTAAAGCATTCTACTTCCGCGCTTTGCCTACTGGAACCCGTCTTGAAGCCAACAAGCCCTACCTTGTGCGCATCACCGACGGAGCCACCCACACCCTGCCCGTGATGACGAACGTAGAAGTGCCCGTAAGTCCAGCCGGCTACACCACCGAAACCCTTGCCACCGACGATGGCGACTGGGCCTTCTGCGGCACCACCGAGCGCATCGACAACGCCGCTGCTACTGCCAAGAAAGCCTACTATCTAAGTGGCAACAAGTGGTATCCCGTGCAGAACGGCATGGCCAACGATTACATCGCCCCTTTCCGTTGCTTCGTCTACAGCAAGTCGGGCACGGCACCCGCCAAAGGCTTTACAATGGTGTTTGACAATGAGAGCGGTACAACCGACATCCGCCAATTGGAGAACGATACCGAAACCGACCTGAAGAGCAACACGCATCGCATCTACACGCTCGACGGTCGATACGTGGGCACCGACTACAATGCCCTGCCCGGCGGCGAAATGTATATCATCAACGGCAAGAAGTTTTATAAATTCTAAAGGAGGAAAGAAATGAAAAAGCAAACATACATCTCACCCCGCATCGAGGTGATTCATATCAACGACATCGACGCTGTGATGCAAACCATCTCTCTGCCCATATCTCCGGGCGGAGGCCCTGGCGGTGGCGGCGATGCCAAAGGCGGCTCCTTTGATGAAGACGACGAAGCGCACGGGCAGAGTATGGCCGGCTACGAG
>NZ_GL397214.1:745986-796448 GCF_000146675.1 Hoylesella marshii DSM 16973 = JCM 13450 | reverse complement strand
GTTGGGCAACTCGTTGGAAAAAGTTGGCCAACTATTTGCGCAAAGTTGGCCAACTTTTCATGCAGAGTCGGCCAACTATTTTCAGACAGTTGGGCAAGTATGAACAGACAGTTGAGCAACTGCCTATTTTTAGAGATAAATTCCTTTGACTTTTGGCTGGATAGCTTTATCTCTTACGCGAATTCGGGATAAGAGAATCTTATCCAATAGCCCCAAAGGGGCGACAGACGTTAGACAGGGGTAAGTGATAGCGCAGCCCCTGTGTCGTGGATTCTCGCTATCTAAGCCCTGAAACGAAGTTCGCTGAAACGGAGAGGAAGCAAGGGGCGGCAGAACACTATGCCTCCATCTTCCGTTACCCCTACGGGGTTCATCTTTCTACACATGCTTATCAGGGGTTAAGCTCTTACGAGCTTCACACCCTGCCTAAGGTCTTACGTCCCGTCGGGGCTTACAGCCCAGATGGCCTTATCCCGAACTCGCATATCTCTTATTCTGTTTTTCTGTTGGAAAAGTTTGCATCTTTCTGAAAAGATGCTTACTTTTGCACGTGCAATAGGTTCACCATCATCGGTGATGAAAAGGGAATCGGGTGTAACTCCCGGACAGTCCCGCTGCTGTGAACCGTCCTTTTCGCGAGGCGAACGATGTGCCACTGATGCCGGTATAGGGTCGGGAAGGTGTTCGCTTTCGGACGGTGTAGTCAGAAGACCTGCCATTGTATCATGATATTTCTTCGGGTCTCGTGGAGAAGGCCAGAGAAGTTAATCCAATCTTAAGATGAAGAAAAGACGAACATGGGCATTGCTCAATGCAATGACTGTTGCGACGCAGGCGTATATGCGGCGCAGTGGTCTGTGCGGCATATCTTGCCTGCGGTGCCTGCAATATCGGGGTATGCACGGACAAGCTCTTGTATAGATGTTCTTCTTGTTTCGATAAAGTTTTAACCCTTTAATATAAAGACTTATGAAAAAATCTCTACTTCTATGTGTGTTGGGCATATCGATTGCCACATGGGTATCAGCTCAGCGAAAAGACGATGTGCCTACGCACAGCATCTACATCAAGGCCGTGGATGAATATGTTCCCGCGCCGGGTCAGTTCGTAAACAAACTTCCTGAATACGAAAAGGACGATACACCCGAAAAGATGGCCGAGAAATGTACCAAATGTTTGGCCAATGACCAAAGAACACTCATTACGCTGGGTGCCTATGGTGGATATGTGACTTTCCATTTCGACCACAGCATTGCCAATATCAAGGGCAAGAAAGATGTCTACATCATGGGAAATGCCTTTTCTTCCGGTACCGGAAGGGGCAGTTGCGAACCCGGTATCGTGATGGTTTCCAAGGATGTGAATGGCAACGGCAAGCCTGATGATCCGTGGTATGAACTTTCCGGCAGCTGCGATGTAGACAGTGTGGGCAAAGTCGTCTATGGCTATGAATTGACTTATACCCGCAAGGATATGGAAGACATCCCGTGGACAGACAATCAAGGCAATTCGGGAAAGGTGGAACGCAACCAATTTCACGCCCAAGAGTTCTATCCCCTGTGGCTCCCGCCCATGACAACTTTCAAAGGCACACGTCTGCCGCAGAATGGTTGGGATATAGGTAAATCGGGTTCGCAATACTGGGTGCAATACTTCTTTAGATACGGCTATGTGGACAACAAACCCAACAGCGACCGCGATGCGTGCAGTTTCGATTTCGATTGGGCGGTAGATGCGCATCGTAATCCGGTGAAGATAGATTTCGTAGACTTCATACGCGTCTACAATGGTATGAACCAGATGTGCGGTTGGCTCGGCGAAACCTCTACGGAGGTGTTAGGCGCAGAAGACCTGCATTTGGAAGAATCGTTGGCTGCCATTGCCACGAGCATCAATGGAGTGACGTCGGCCGATGCCGTAGAGGTGGGACGCTACAGCATAGACGGCCGCAAACTCGATGCGCCGCTGCGAGGTGTGAACATCGTGCGCATGTCTGACGGAACGGTACTCAAGGTTATCGTCAAGTAACTTACTCGTTAAAGAAGTCGTCTGTCATAGTGGTGAGCTATCAACAGCTCTCTAAGTAGTTGAAAGATGAAAAGAGGCGGCATCTCCTGATAACACGGGCGATGAACGCCGGATAAGCACTTGCCGACATTTCCTTCTTTCGCTCGGACAGAGAAGTAAAACAAAGAAATAAAACCAATCAACCAACATTTATCATAACCAGCAATGAAAAAAAGATTTTACGCATTGTTTTGGGCATTCGCCCTACTGCCGTTATTGTTGTCGGTGCCCATACAGGCACAGGCGCAAAGCGGCAACACGGTGAACCAAACCCTTTTGGGCAAGAAAACCATCACGGTAGCTCAAGGGCAGGAAATCACCTACTACGACCCCGAAGGAACGGGGAAGATTGAAGTAGACGAGGACGATGGCTACCAAGCCCAGTCCATGACGGTATTCAAACCAGCTGTGGCCGGACAAGTTATCCAGATTACCTTTGAGAAAGTGGAGCTGAAAGGTTCGACAACCTCTACGCCCGCCCTGCTCAAAGTGTATTCCGGAGACCCCGATCCCGAAAACAAGTTCCCTTTCACCAAGCAGCAACCGAAGTTCTCGGACATGAAGTTGCCCGCGGGCAACGTGCTCGGCGAACTGACAGGTACGCATACAAATAAGGTGTACACCTCGTCGGCTGTCGATGGCTCCATCGCTGTGGGCTTCCTCTTCTACGATGCCGTTGATTGCGACGGCTGGGTAGCTAAGGTGAAATGTGTGAGCACAACGCCCATGCACATAACGGGTGCAGGCTCTTCTTACGACCATGTGTCGGCCACGCCTACATTGCGTTCCAACATCAATCTCGCTACGGCCTACGTACAGACCGCGGGCTTCAGCAATGCAGATGCACTGACGCAGGTAAACTTTACCTTACCCATCAACGAAAGTGCGGTAGACCCTATGACGTTGAAACTCTATAAAGGCGATGCCAAGAGCTTCAACAATGCAGAACCCCTCGCTGCCACACTGACGCAAAACGGCACGACCTATACCTTTACTTTGGAAGACGCGTTGGTCGAAGGACGCAACACCTATTCCGTCGTCGGCAGTTTCAAAGGCGATGCCGCCATCGGTGCCAAGGTGCAGGTAAACATATCGGGGCTTGCCACCAAGGCACAGCCTGCAGGCATCAGCGGCTTTACGGCTGCATCGCCCGTCACGGTTTCTGTACCCTCTGTCGTGCTCATGTCCAATGAAGACCAAACGGTAACGGTGGGCAATACGCCGCTCAATTTTTACGACGATGGTGGAAAAGACGGTAAGGTGTCGGCCGGATTCAACGGCAAGATTACCTTCTTGCCCGCAGATGGCACCAAGAAAGTGATGGTAGACTTCACGAAGATGAAGATAGCCTATGGTTCTATCTATAAGCAAAGCATTTCCGTCTACAGCGGAAAGGATGTGAAGCCCAGCGCACTGCTACGCACATTTGTCAAAGACAATACGGGCACGGTGCGTTCTACGTCGGCCGACGGCGCACTGACCGTGGTTTTCAAGAGCGACAACAGCAATACCGACGACGGTTTCGAGGCCATCGTGTCGCAATTTACGCCGCAGCCCATGACCGTGAAAGCCGCCGAGGTGAAACAGATAACCGAAGGTACGGTATGTGCCGGCGACACCGACGAGCAGATACTCTCCGTGAAGTTGACCACAGAGAACACCTCGCCCGTGTTGAAAGTGAAAAACTTTAAGTTCACTACCAACAACACGTTTGCACAAGTAGCTAAAGCCACCTTATATTATACGAAGACAAGCAATGCTTTCTCTACAGCTAAGAAAGTGGGCGAGACGGCAGTGACCGCCGACGCGTTCACCATTCAGGCCGCTTCGGAAATGGAACTGATGGAGGGCGACAACTACTTCTGGCTTGTTTACGATGTGCAGGAATTAGCCGTCAATGGCCAAAAGATAGACGCTACGGCCGTGTCCGTGACGTTTGAAAATGCCACGCATACATTTGCCAATGGCAATCCCGACGGCGACCGTACCGTGCAGAATATGGTGTTTGCCTTAGAGGGCAGCCGTACAAAGACGGTAAACGGAACGATGGAATTTAAGTCGCAACCCAATTCCTTCCATAGTAATAAGTATGAGGGCGGTACATCCGACCGTGTGACAACGTTCGTGCCTGCCCATGCAGGACATGTGGTGCAGATAGACTTCTCGAAGTTCAATCTCTATTATAGCAGCAATAATTTCCAGACGAGAGCTGTTTTCCGCGTCTACAGCGGCAAGAACGCTACAGGTACGCCCTTGTGGGAACTCTCGTCGGCTGCCGACAAAGACAAAGGCCCCGGTCATATCTTGCGTTCTACATCGGCCGATGGTGCATTGACCATCGTGTTCAATCCCAAGTCTTCCACCTCTTATTACCTTGGCGAAGGCTTTGTAGCACAGGTGAAAGAGTATCAGTCGAAACCCATGACATTGGGTACCGTCACGGCAGAGCAGGCATCAACCGATATCGTCTCTGCGGGCGAGAAAGACAAAGCCGTGTTGAGCTTCAACGTGCAGACTGCCGGCGATAAAAATGCACTCGAATTGCAAGCCGTTACCCTCAACCTGAAAGGTTCGCAGAAGAATATAGACAAGGTGGCTGTCTTTAGTGCAGGAACCGATAATCAGGTACTTTCTGCCACGCCATTAGTCACCCTTACTTCTCTTACAGCCGGTGATGCCACCGTGGTTCTACCGCTGGCTACACCGTTCCAACTGTCGGAAGGCAACAACTGGTTCCGCGTCCATTACGACGTGAAAGCTGATGCCAAGGCCGAAGACAAACTCGATGCCGCCGTGACAGGTGTCAAGGTATCGGGCACGGAACAAGCGGTGACAACAGCCGACCCTGACGGTGAACGCGTGATAAAGAATCTCTATTCACTGAAAAGCGGAGCCAACGACGAGAAAGTTATTGCTGCCGGCACCTCTCTCTTGGTATATGACGATGGCGGACCCGCGGGTGATGAGTCGAGAAACTTTACCGGTACCATCACTTTTGCCCCGAAGACGGCGGGCGACGTCGTGAAACTGCTCGCCAAAAGCTGGCATCTCACTTATGCCGATAAGATGTATGTGTACTACGGCGACCGTGTAAAAGAGAAAGAAGACTTCCTCTTAGACAGGAAATCGGAAGGCACGGAGATTGTTTCTAAGGCCGCAGATGGCAAGCTCACCATTAAATACGTGACCAAGACGACCGTAGGTGAGGGCTTTGAAATAGAGGTAAGTGCCTTTACTCCCGCACAGCTGTCTGTGCAGTCAGTCAGTGTGGAAGCCACCGCTCCCGCCAAAATCATGAAAGGACAGACAAACGTGCGCATGTTGCATGTGCAGATGGCTGTCGAGGGTGATAAGGGAACGCTCGATGTGACGAAGTTCAATGTGGGGGCAACCGGCGAGGCTGTCGTTTCCAACGTACACGTATACCAGACGGACAAGGAAGCATCGTTTGCCGAAAACAATGTGTTCGGTTCGGCATCGAGTGTGCCTTACGTCGTGAACGGACAATACACCATTGCCGATAAGGGTACCTATCATTTCTGGATTACCTATGACGTGAAGGCCACGGCAACCATTGGCACGGCTGTTTCAGCACAACTGAACGGCATCACCGTTTCGGGTTCCGATGTAACACCAGCTACTGCCGTTACTGCCTCTACCGAGGTGAAGGCCGGTAAGAATGGAACGCTCATTGTAGGACAAGGCCAGCAGTATGCCACCATTCAGTCTGCTATCGATGCACTCAAAGAGGGTATTGATGGACCTGTGACCATCAACATCAAGAAAGGTGTCTATAAAGAGCATATCCTCGTGCCAGAAGTACCGGGCATGTCGCCCGCCAACACGCTGACCATTCAGTCGGAAAGCGGCGACTACCACGACGTGAAGATTTACTACGAAATCTACACCGAGCCTAAGTACGACGGAACTGTGAAGGAAGAAGACCGCGGTGTGTTTACTTTCGATGGTGCCGACTATACCACGCTTCGTGGCGTAGAACTTACTACGACCAACTTGAAACATCCTTCGGTAGTCTTTATGCGCAATATGAGCCGTCATGTAACCATCGATGGTTGCTATATCCACACGGCCATGACAACTACTTTCCAGCAAAGTATCAAATTGATATATCAAACTGCCCGCGACAAGGCCTATCAGAACAATGATTACCTCACGGTGAAGAACTGTCTGCTCGAGGGCGGCTATACCGGTGTACACCTTGCAGGCACAGGATATGTGAACTTACCGAAGCAAATCGGTGGTGTCGTGAGTGGCAATACGTTCCGCCATCAGGGCTCTAAGGCCATTTATGTGGTGAGAGAGCAAGACGTGCAAATTCTGAACAACACGATTGAGAACACATCTACCGATAAGAGCGACTTCAATGGTATCGACATCGATGCCGAGGGTGCTGTGCGTGTGGAAGGCAATATGATTCATCTTGCCACGGATAACTATGCGGAAGGTCTCTACGTGCGCAGTATCAATGGCACAGCGACAACACCTGCCTGCATTGTGAACAACGATATCTGCGTGAATGCCAAGATATCTACTACCAATGGTATTTACCTCAAGTTTGCTTCTTCGCACCTCGCCATTGCCTACAATACGATACGTATCACCGGCACAGCGAAGTCTTCCGCCTTGTATTTCGATAATGAAATGGGAGAAGATGTGAATGTGGTGAACAACGTTCTGCAAAACGAAGCCGGCGGTTATGTCTATTCATTCAAGCAAGCTAAGTATGTGAAGACTGCGAAGTACGCCCATAACGTGCTGTTTACAACGGGTACGGTGTTGGCCAACGACAAGTCGGACATCAAGACCTTGGCAGAATGGAAAGCCAAGTCTGACGAGGCAGACTCGTACAATGAGAAGGTGACTTTCCTCAGTGCCGATGTACTCGCGCCTGCTGCCAAAGGGCATCTGCTCACGGCGCAACCCCTTGCCTATGTTGCTACCGACATCGAAGGCACGGCACGCAATGCTTCGACACCCACTATCGGTGCCTATGAATACAATGATGCTGCAGCCGTTCCCACGCTGATGTCCGGTTATCCGCAGGTAAACGACATCACCGATACCGACGCTTCACTCTATCTCAAGGCAGACAAGGCCGGCAAGGCGCACATTTTGGTGAAGAAAGCCTCAGAGACTGCGCCCACCAAGGCCGAAGTACTCGCCGCTACGAAGACTGTCGGTCTGCACAAGGGTGCTGTCGTTTCCACTTCGCTCACCTCTCTGACGAAGAACGAAGAGTATATTGCTTACATCGTGTTACAAGACCTTCGCGGTAATGCCGGCGAAGTGGTTGCTACCTCGAAGTTCAAGGCCTCTAAAGAGCAAATTGCGGAAGCCAAAGACCCGAAGGTGAAAGCAGAAGACCAAACCGTTGCTCTCGGCTCGCCGGTAACGTTGAAAGCTACCGCTACAGAGGGAACTCCGCCCTACAACGTGAAGTGGTTCAACGGGAAGCGTGAAGAGGTTTCTGCCACTGTTACGCCGACGGAATGCGACGATTATGTGGTCATTGTTACCGACAAAAACGGTAAGACTGCCAGCGATACCTGCCGTATCACAGTGACGGGCGATGCCGTTACGGCCACGTTTGAGAACCTCTATTTAGACAATGACGCTCATTGGTTGAAGGCCGGTGACGACATCTCCTTCGTGAGTGGTACCTATCGGTTTGCCCACAACTATTATCCGGATATAGCCACGTGGTGTAACTTCACCTATAGCAATGCCACTGCAGGCACTTACGACGGCGCTCACATGTTGCGCGACCAGTTCAACAGTGCTACAACAAGCGGCGTAGACGGGTCTGCCAACTATCTGGTGGCTTATCCGCAGGGCGGTTCTATCGACGTGTTGAATAAGGCCGACGGCGACAGCATCCGCGGTTTCTATATCACGAATACAGCGTGGGTGGTAGATGCCGTGAAGAACGGTGACGGAATGTCTTCCGTAGCCGGCGGTTTCAAGAAAGGTGACTACTATAAAGTGACCATCACCGGTAAGCATGCCGACGGTACCAAGGCTCAAGTAGACTACTATCTGGCCGACTATCGCTCGAACAATGCAGCCGACCATTACTATCTCGACACATGGCAATGGGTAGACCTGCGCAGCTTAGGCAAGGTGAAGGATCTCACGTTTAAGTTGTCGGGAACCAAGAAGAACAGCTTTGGTCTGACCACGCCGATGTACTTCTGTATGGACAACCTCAACGGTCACCGTAAGATTACCGATGCGCCTGTGCAGCCGGTGAGCAGCACCATCAAACTGTCTGACCTCTTCACGCTCGATGGTTCTTCGGCTACCGTTACCTACGCACTGGCCGATGCCTTGGCTCCTACCGTGAAATCACAGGTAGAAATCACAGCCGATGGTCATCTGAAGATAAGCGGCAGCAAATCCGAGACGTTCTCTGTGCTCGTCAGTGCAACGCAGAAAGGAAAGATACAGTTTGTGCGCATCCCCGTATCATATACCACAGGTATCGATGGTGCTGATGCATCGGTTGGTGTTCTCAACGTCTTTGTTGACAACGAACGCATCTACGTAAGCGGTCTTACCGGCACTGCCACGGCACACATCTTTACAGCGAATGGTGTCTTGGTAACCACACTGACGGCTTCGGGCAACGTTTCGTCCGTACATTCGGAAACTATGAATGCAGGCGTTTACGTTGTGAAAGTAACGACAGATGGCCGTTCTACGACACGCCGCGTTGTTATCAGATAGAATAACTTTTTTCTTTCATACTTGTTGAGAGGGTCTGCCACGATAAGATGTGGCGGACCCTTTTTCCGTTTTCAGCCTCTTTCTTTGCTTTGGACTGTACCTCTATACGCTTTGTATGAACCCAAGTAAGGAGTGAAAAACATGTGGTAGGGTGTTGGTTGTTTGCCCGTTATTTCTTATCTTTGCACCACTTATAAAATCACTTTTAAACAGATAAAAAACATGAAAACCATTCACACAGAGCAGGCACCCAAAGCCGTGGGACCCTACAGTCAGGCTATTGAGGCCGGCGGTTTCGTTTTTGCATCCGGTCAATTACCCATCGACCCCGCAACCGGCGCATTTGCTGAAGGTGGAATCAAAGAGCAGACGCGGCAGTCGCTCACCAACGCGCAGGCCGTACTTCGTGCCGCAGGCATCGACCTCACACATGTGGTAAAGACCACCGTTTTCCTTTCCGACATAGATAACTTCGCAGCGATGAATGAAGTCTATGCCGAGTTCTTTAAGGAACCGTATCCCGCCCGTTCGGCCTTTGCTGTGAAGACCCTTCCCAAAGGAGCTTTGGTAGAAGTGGAGTGCATCGCAGAAAAGTAAGTCGCACTGTGAATGGAGGGACGCATGTAACTTGCTGACCTGCAACCGTTCACACACCCGATTGTAAAAGCTGTGCTTTGAACCTGTCGAAGCATAGCTTTTACGCCCTTAAAGCATAGCTTTCATCGCCTCAAAGTTAAGCTTTCGCTTGCAGATTTATTGAATTGTTTTGAAAAACCGGGTGTTGAATTGCGTCCGGAAATTGATAACTATTTTGCGAAATTCAACCGAAAATAGGAAATAAACCTGTTGCTGAAACCATTGGATGGTGTGATTCCAATGAGTGAAGTCCTTGTTATTTGGTAACTTTTTCTTTGGAAAGATGTAAAAAAAGTGTATTTTTGCAGTTGAAAATTCACATAACAATACTTATTTATGAGTTTGAAAATTGTTGTACTTGCTAAGCAAGTACCTGATACCAGAAATGTGGGGAAAGACGCAATGAAGGCTGACGGCACCATCAATCGTGCTGCTTTGCCTGCCATTTTCAACCCCGAAGACCTGAACGCGCTCGAACAGGCTCTGCGCATTAAAGAGCAAATTCCGGGCACCACAGTAGGAATCCTCACCATGGGGCCGCCCCGTGCCGGCGAAATCATCCGTCAAGGCCTCTACCGCGGCACTGATACCGGATGGTTATTAACCGATAAGCTGTTTGCCGGTGCCGACACCTTGGCTACGTCCTACGCCTTAGCTACGGCCATCAAAAAGATAGGCAATGTAGACATTGTTATCGGCGGACGTCAAGCCATTGATGGAGATACAGCGCAAGTTGGCCCGCAGGTAGCCCAGAAATTGGGTATCAATCAGGTGACATATGCAGAGGAAATACTGAAAATCGAAAACGGAAAAGCCACAATACGTCGTCATATCGATGGCGGAGTGGAAACTGTGGAAGCACCGTTGCCCGTGGTGATTACCGTAAACGGTAGTGCTGCGCCCTGTCGTCCCTGCAATACCAAGTTGGTAATGAAATATAAACGTGCCACCTGTCCTTTGGAGCGGTCGGCCGATAATCCTTATTCCACACTTTATGAAAGCCGTCCTTATCTCACGCTGAACCAGTGGTCGGTGGCCGACATCGATGGTGATGCGTCGCAATGCGGACTTAGCGGGTCGCCTACAAAGGTGAAAACCATTCAGAACATTGCCTTCCAAGCCAAGGAAAGCAAGACACTGACGGCGAGCGATGCCGACGTGGAAAGCGTAATCAAAGAATTGTTAGACGAAAAAATTATAGGCTGAGCTATGAACAACGTATTTGTATATTGTGAGATTGAAGGCACGCGCGTACTCGAAGTGTCGCAGGAGTTGCTCACAAAAGGCCGCAAATTGGCCGACCAATTAAAGGTTCAGCTGCACGCTGTGGTAGCAGGAACAGGTATCAAGGGCAAGGTGGAAGACCAGATACGCCCCTATGGTGCCGACAAAATATTTGTTTTCGATGGTGAAGGGCTTTTCCCCTACACGTCTGCACCTCATACCGAAATTCTCGTCAACTTGTTTAAGCAAGAGCAACCGCAAATTTGTTTGATGGGTGCCACGGTCATCGGGCGTGACCTCGGACCGCGCGTCTCATCAGCATTGGCCAGTGGATTAACAGCCGACTGCACCCAACTCGAGATTGGCGACTATGACGACCGCAAAGCAGGGAAGCACTATGAGAACCTGCTCTATCAGATTCGACCCGCTTTCGGCGGAAACATCGTCGGCACCATCATCAATCCCGACAACCGTCCCCAGATGGCTACTGTGCGTGAAGGAGTGATGAAGCGTGAGATACTCGATGCAAACCATCCCTGCGAAACAGTCTATCCCAATGTTGCAGACTATGTGCCCGCCGAGTGCTATGTTGTGAAAGTCATTGAGCGACACGTGGAAACGGCACAACACAACCTGAAGGGTGCACCCGTAGTAGTTGCCGGAGGTTATGGCGTAGGCAGCAAAGAAGGCTTCGACCTGCTCTTTAAGCTCGCTAAAGAGCTTCATGGTGAGGTAGGTGCAAGTCGTGCGGCAGTGGATGCCGGCTGGGCAGACCACGACCGACAGATAGGTCAGACGGGGCTCACCATCCATCCCAAAGTTTATATCGCCTGTGGCATCTCCGGACAGATACAGCATACCGTGGGTATGCAAGACAGCGGTATCATCATCTCGGTGAATAGCGATCCCGACGCACCAATCAATGCCATTGCCGACTATGTGATTGTCGGAACGGTAGAAGAGGTCGTCCCCAAACTCATCAAATACTACAAGAGCAACAGCAAATAAATCTTGGCGGCCGTGCACAGACACTGCCACCGTTTAAACGAAAACCAAATGGCAAACTATTATAAAGACCATCCGGAGTTGGAGTTCCACCTCCACCACCCATTGATGAAGCGCATCGTTGAGTTGAAAGAACGCAACTTTGCCGATAAAGACACCTACGACGATGCACCCGTTGATTTCGACGATGCGATGGAAAACTACGACCGCTTGCTCGACATCATGGGCGACATCGCCGCCAACATTATCGAGCCCAACAGCGAAGCCGTAGACCTTGAAGGGCCTCACCACGAGAACCGACGCATGATATATGCTTCTAAAACCTACGAAAACCTTGATGCCACCCGCAAGGCAGGCCTTTGGGGAATCTCCATGCCACGCCGATATGGTGGGCTCAATCTCCCCATCACACCTTACTCCATTGCTTCGGAAATCGTGGCCGCAGCAGATGCGAGTTTCCAAAACATATGGTCGCTGCAAGACTGCATCGAGACACTCTACGAGTTCGGTAGCGAAGAACAACGCCAGAAATACATACCCCGCGTCTGTGCCGGAGAAACCATGTCTATGGACCTCACCGAGCCGGATGCCGGAAGCGACCTGCAAAGCGTCATGCTCAAAGCCACCTATTCCGAGAAAGACGGATGCTGGTTGCTCAACGGTGTGAAGCGATTCATCACCAACGGCGATTCCGACATACACCTTGTCCTTGCACGCTCTGAAGAGGGCACCCGCGACGGCCGTGGGCTTTCCATGTTTATCTACGACCGAAACCAAGGCGGCGTTGATGTGCGCCACATTGAGCACAAACTCGGTATCCACGGTTCCCCCACTTGCGAACTTGTCTACAAGAATGCCAAAGCCGAGCTATGTGGAAGCACCCGCATGGGACTTATCAAATACGTCATGGCACTCATGAATGGAGCGCGCCTCGGTATTGCAGCCCAAAGTGTCGGCGTGAGTCAGGCCGCCTACGACGAAGCCCTCGCCTATGCCCGTGAGCGCAAGCAGTTTGGTACGCCCATCATCGCCATGGCACCTGTCTACGACATGCTCGCTGTGATGAAGGCCAAACTCGATGCCGGACGCAGCCTTCTCTATCAGACCGCACGTTACGTAGACCTCTACAAAGCCTTCGACGATATTGCCCGTGAGCGCAAACTCACTCCCGAAGAGAAAGCCGAGCAGAAGCGTTACACCCGACTTGCCGATGCTTTCACACCACTGGCCAAAGGCATGAACTCCGAATACGCCAACCAGAATGCTTACGATGCCATACAGGTGCACGGCGGTTCGGGCTTCATCATGGAATACAAGTGCCAGCGATTGTATCGCGATGCACGCATCTTCTCCATCTACGAGGGAACCACCCAATTGCAGGTAGTTGCTGCCATCCGTTATATCACCAACGGCACCTACACGGCCATGATTGATGAAATGCTGGCCGGCGACGTGGCCGATGCGATGAAACCGCTCAAGGCACGTACCGAAAAGCTCGCCGCGATGCTTCGCGAAGCCATCGACAAAGTGAAAGAGGCAGGAGACCAAGAGCTGCAAGACTTCTTAGCCCGTCGCCTTTACAACATGACGGCAGATGTCATCATGTCGCTCCTCATTATCGAAGATGCAGGCAAGGCACCCGAGCTTTTTGCCAAGAGCGCGCAAGTGTTTGTTGCCCGCGCAGAGGAAGAGGTCGTTGCCCATCATCATTTCATCAGCTCTTTCGACCCCGCCACACTCGCCGATTACCGGCAAGCAACAGTCGAAGCCGAATAACCTTCCGCCGTGTTTTTCGGCAGAAAGGCCGCTACACAGAGATGCCCAATGGTATGACAACCAATGGGCATCTTTTCTATTTGTCAATCTCCGCGAGGTAGGGAATCCTTATCCCGCACGCCCCTTTGTCTAAAGTATCCTTGCTGACTTGCCCCGATTGCTGACAACCGATGATGTCTTATAGGTTCTCGACAAAAGATAACAGGGAGAGAACCGGGACGATACTGCATCTGTTACCCCTTCTATACTATGATAATCGAATTATCAACTTAGTGATAAATATTTATCAACCCGATGAAAAATATTTATCACCACGCTGAAAAATATTTATCAACCCGATGATAATTTAAATACCTACGTATCTCATAGGGCACAAGTCCTATATCTAAGAGGTATAACTCCCATAGCTAATGGGTATGACTCCCCTATATAAGAACAAGGATTTCTACGTCGAAGAGCGATGACTTCCTTATATAGAGGCAACAACTTCTATACTTGAGAGAGGGGTTAAAGGCGAGTGCCTCGGTGTAGCCATACTCGCGAAAGAGGTCTCACATCTGCTCTTGCTGTGCGGGTGTGTAAGGGTGAGTTCGCCTTTCCTATAGCGGTAATAGGCAGTTTCCCACGAAGAAAAGTTTTTGTTGTTGTCGTGTTTCGTTATCGATACACCATGTTGCGTTTGGCATCGATGCGCAGGAAGATGAAGAGGAGTATGGTGAAGCCCCAGAGGCTGGAGCCGCCATAGCTGAAGAAGGGTAGGGGGATGCCGATGACGGGTGTGAGACCGAGCACCATGCCTACGTTGATGAAGACGTGGAAGAGGAAGATGCTGACCACGCTGTAGCCGTAGATACGGCCGAAACGGAAGGGTTGTCGCTCGGCTATGTGGATGAGGCGGAGTATCAATATGAGAAACAGCAACAACACGCCTGCGGAGCCGAGGAATCCTTCTTCTTCGCCTACGGTGCAGAAGATGAAGTCGGTGTCTTGCTCGGGCACGAACTTGAGCTTTGTCTGCGTGCCATTGAGGAATCCCTTGCCTTGCAGACCGCCCGATCCTATGGCTATCTCGCTTTGGTGCACGTTGTATCCGGCACCGGCGAGGTCTTCGTCTAAGCCGAGCAACACGTTGATACGTACGCGTTGGTGAGGCTCCATGACATGATTGAGCATATAGTCGGCAGAATAGAAGAATGCTACTGAGCTGATGGCAAATAAGCCGATGAAGAGGTAGGTGTTGACGCGGGTACGCAATGATTGATACACAAAGTAGATGAGCATCGCCGCAGTGATGCCGAGCTGTATGGGCAGGATGTCGAACGCTATGATAAATCGGGAGACGAGAAGGGCAAGCAGACTGATGCCGACTGCGTAGGCCACGACGAGCAGCGCTGTTTTCCAATGCTTGCAATAAACCCATACCATGCCGGCAGAAAACAGTTGCACCAACAGCAATACCACGAAACGACCGGTGGAGGTGGGCGTATTCCAGAGCGGTGTTGCCTCAAACCGTATGCCCACTACGAAGTAAATGGTCATAGCAATGCCGGTGAACAATATGCTGCCGGGCATTCCCTCGCGATAGAACATGAGAAAAAAGGCAAGATAAACCAAGGCGGAGCCCGTTTCGCGTTGCCCGATGATGAAGAGCATGGGTAAGACCACGAGGCCCACGGCTGCCATCATGTGGCGGAAGTTGCCGGCGTTGAACCCGTAGCTTGACATGAGCTTCGCGACGGCAAGTGCGGTGGCAAACTTGGCAAACTCTGCGGGTTGAAGACGCAAGGGGCCGAGCACGAGCCACGAGCGCGAGCCTTTAATCTCGTGGGGATTGAAGATGGTGGCGAAGAGCAGCAGCAACAGGGCAGCGTAGATGATGTATGCAAACGTGTCGTAGAAGCGGTCGTCGAGCATGAGGATGACAAAGCCGATACAGACCGACGTGCCTATCCACACGATTTGCATGCCCGAGCGGCTGTCGAGGCTTAGAATGTCTGTATCGCCATACGTGTAGCTGGCGCCGCAGACGCTTATCCATCCGAAAGCGAGCAGGGCGAGGTAGATGCCGATTGTCCACCAGTCCAACGACTGTAACACGCCGCGTTGTCTATCTGTTTGCCGTTCCATACGCAATACGTCTTCTTTGAAAGTCTCTTGCTCTGGCCTCACTTGCGGGCGAGAGCCTACCTTTAATATATTGTTCCATCATGAGCGAGCCGATGGGCACGCCGTAGTCTGCACCGAATCCGCCATTTTCCACATATACGGCGATGGCAATCTTGGGCTTGTTCATCGGTGCGAAACCCATGAAGACCGAGTGGTCTTGCCCTCTGTTCTGTGCCGTTCCCGTCTTTCCACATACCAAATAGTCGGCTCTGTTGGCCGCACGACACGTGCCGCCTACCACCGACGAGCGCATGCCGGCTACGACATATTCGTAGGCACTTCGGCTTGCTTTAGTGTAATGGCGCGAAGTGAAAGTCGTGTCGAGCGGTTCGCCCTGCACCTTTCGCACCACGTGGGGGGTATAGAAGTAGCCTCTGTTGGCAATCGTTGCACCTAAATTGGCGATTTGGAGCGGGGTAAGATTCACCTCTCCTTGCCCGATGGATATACTGATAATGGTTAGTCCGTTCCATGCACCTTTATAGGCTTTGTCGTAGAAACCGGAGTTGGGTATCAGTCCGCGCTTCTCTCCGGGTAGGTCAATTCCTAACTTATAGCCGAATCCCATGCTCACCATATAGTCGCGCCACGTGTCGAGTGCTGTCTGCGGGCGGCCATACTTGCGGCGGTTGCCTATCATGTGGTACAGTCCCCAGCAAAAATATGCGTTGCACGACGTGCTCAACGCTCCCACCACGGCAATGGGTGAGGCGTGCCCGTGGCATCCCACGTGGAGTCCTTTATAATAAAAGCCGTGATAACAGGGGTACATTGTGTGGGGCGTGACGATGCCTTCGGTGAGGTAGGTGAGTGCCTGCGAGGTTTTAAAGGTAGACCCGGGCGGGTATTGTCCCATAATAGAGCGGTTGAGCAAAGGTTTCCAAACATTGCGCGAAAGGAGTTGATGGTTTCTTCCGCGCTTCTTTCCTACCATCATGCGCGGGTCGTAGGTGGGCGATGAAACCATGCAGAGTACTTCTCCCGTAGAGGGTTCTATGGCCACGATGCTCCCTATCTTCCCTTCGAGAAGTCGTTCGCCGAGTGCCTGTAGGTCGAGGTCAATGCTCAGCGTGATATCTTTCCCCGGACGAGGTTTTCTGTCGTAGTCTCCGTTTTGATATTTTCCCTGTATGCGCCCGTGGGCATCGCGCAACAGTATCTGTACGCCTTTTTCGCCGCGCAACTGTTTCTCGTAGTATCGTTCGACGCCTAACTTTCCTATGTAGTCGCCCGGTTGGTAGTAATCGTCTTCCTCAATGTTGGCGGGCGACACTTCGCCTACATCTCCCAAAATATGGGCAGCATAGGGATAGGAATATTGCCGGATGCTTCTGCGCTGTATATAGAATCCGGGGAAGCGGAACATCTTTTCCTGAAATACGCTGAACTCTTTGTCGGAGAGTTGATTCATGAACAGTTGTTGGGTGAAGCGGGAATAACCGGGGTTTTTCGTTTTGTCCTTGATGTCGTTCATTCGGCGGATAAAGAACTCTTTCGTGATGCCCAGTGCCTTGCAAAATTCTAATGTGTCGAGATGTCCACTCTCTTCGTTCATCACCACCATGATGTCGTAGGCCGGTTGGTTGTATACCATCAGCTTTCCCGTCCTGTCTGTGATAATACCTCTCGATGGATATTCTATTTTCTTCAGGAAAGCATTACTGTCGGCACTTTTCCGATAGTCGTCGCTCATAATCTGAAGCACGAAGAGCCGCACAATATAGATAACCACTATCGCAATGGCTACCCCGCTAATGACAAATCTTCTCTTATCTAATTCGTAGTCTTTCATCTGTGATTACGCGCTTGGGAGCTATTACCGCCTGACATTCTCTATCACCAAAATAAGTAATACGGTGAGAGCCGTACTGCCGACGATGCTTTCTATCCATTGCAGCCAGTTGAAAAAGTTGAAGGCTTCTATGCTGAAAAGCAAGATACAATATACGAATACTATCAGCACGGTGAAATAAGAGAAGCGTGCCATACCCATCGAGGTTATTGCGGGTTTTAGCTCTGCAGGAGTTTCCCGTTGAAGGAATGGAGTAAGTAAGTAGGGTTGTAGAAAGGCTGTTGTGGTCATTGCTGTGGCTGCAACACCGGGCGTATTTGAAAATATGTCGATAGATAGGCCTAAAAGAAAGCTCCACAATAACATCCCCCAACGGGGATAGTTGCGTGGAAACAGCACCACCATATATATATATAGCAACGGCGTGGCGCAGCCGAAGAGGTGGATATGGTTCAATACCAACGTCTGCGCGATGCAGAGACCGATAAACACGGTTAATCGGCGTAATAAATCCAAGCCCATCGTCTTTTTCTTTATAAGTTATCTTTGGGTTTCATCAAATCTTGTGCATTACGCATTAATTCTATCCGTTCTTTCATCATGCTGTCATCGATGATGCAAACATCGCGCAGATTGGAAAAGTCTGTAGATAGTTCTACCATCAAGCTGTATGAAATGCCATCTTTGGAGTTGTAAACATGGAGAATTTTCCCTATCATGATTCCGGGCGGAAAGATGGATGAGTAGCCGCTCGTTACCACTCTGTCATAGAGACGGAAGCGCGCATGACGCGGTATTTCCTCTACATAGGCTATACGGGAAGAACCGCCATCCCATCGGAGCTGTCCGAAATATCCTCGCTTCTCTATGCTGCAACTGATATTCGACTGCGAATTAAGTATGGGTAGCACAATGGAATAGTGGGTAGACACTTGATATATGATTCCAACAATCCCCGTTCCGCATACCACGCCCATATCTTTCCTCACACCGTCTGTCTCCCCTTTATTAAGGGTCATCAGGTTGTCTTTCAGATGTATGGAATTGCTGATTACTTTTGCAGGGATAAACCGAAAGCGTTCCGGCAACTGTTTCTGTGCTGTGTAGAGCTGTTCCGTTGCATCTGTGCGGTCGCGTAAAGTCTCCTCCAATCTCGCAGCCTTGTGCTCTAAGTAGATGTTCCGTCGTGTTAGTGTTTCGTTCATCTTCACCATACCGAAGAATTGTTCCACCTTTGCGCTCCATTCAAAGAATATGCCTGTCACAGTATTGGCAGAACTGAACCACACGCTTCCCTGATAACTGTTATAGTGAAACAAGAGCGTGAAGCCCAGTGCTTCCAGTATAATAAAGACGAGCCAATGGTTGAATTTAGCGAGGAACTCTACTAAGTTGTGCATTTTCCTATCTCATCAAGAATGAGAAACGGTCTACGTTCTTCAATGCAATGCCTGCACCTTTTGCTACACTGTGCAACGGGTCTTCGGCTATATGGAAAGTGATGTTTATTTTGTCTTTCAAACGTTTATCAAGACCGCGCAACAGTGCACCGCCGCCGGTCAGATAGATACCGTTCTGTACGATGTCTGCATACAATTCGGGTGGAGTGTTCTCAAGGGCTGATAGCACAGCGTTCTCTATTTTGGCAATGGTTTTGTCCAGACAGTGTGCCACTTCTTGATAGCATACCGGTACTTCCATGGGTAATGCCGTTATTCTATTCGGTCCATGCACTACGTAGTCTTCGGGAGCATCTTCACCCAATTCGGTTAAAGCCGACCCTACGTTTATCTTGATACGTTCTGCCATGCGCTCGCTCACTTTTACATTGTGCTGTCTGCTCATGTAGTCTTGTATCTCTGCTGTCAGGTCATCACCGGCTGTGCGTATGGAGTTGTTGGATACGATACCGCCAAGTGAGATAACCGCAATCTCGGTACTTCCGCCACCGATGTCTACTATCATGTTACCTTTAGGTGCCTCTACGTCGATACCTATACCGATAGCTGCGGCCATAGGTTCGAAGATGAGATACACGTCGCGCCCGTCGGCATGCTCTGCAGAGTCGCGCACAGCACGCAGCTCTACTTCGGTGGAACCCGATGGCACGCCGATGACCATACGTAGCGATGGAGAAAACAAGCGACTGCCTGTGTGCACCATCTTGATGAGGCCACGCATCATCTGCTCGCAGGCTGTGAAGTCGGCAATCACGCCATCGCGCAGTGGGCGGATAGTGCGTATATTGTCGTGCGCCTTTTCGTACATTAGTTTTGCTTTCTCACCGACGGCTATCATTTTGTCGGTACGTCTGTCAAGGGCAACGACCGATGGTTCGTCCACTACAATCTTATCATCGCTGATAATAATGGTGTTGGCAGTGCCTAAGTCCATTGCAATTTCTTGGATAAAAGAAAAAAATCCCATGTTTATGTTGTTCGTTTTTAAGGGCAGCAGACGAAAACAGGAGATGAAGCGTGAATATCTCGCTTTGTATTCCGGTTCTTTGTGGCTGCCGTTGATATTAAAATTTCGATAATATGTGGTGTGCTGTGATTATCTTGTAAACCATGCGTGGATGGCTGTATCATAACGGCTGCTCACAGCGAAAGCCTGCTCTGCCAATCTTCTGCGTTCTTCAATGTCAGTCTGCGCCCCCTTCTCATTGAGAATATTTAGCAGTATGCTGTATTCAGCCTTGCTTGGTATGACAACTACATCTTTGAAGTTCTTGGCACCGGCGCGAATAAGAGAGATACCTCCGATATCTATTTTCTCTATAACCTCGGCTTCAGAAGCACCTTCGGCAACTGTCTGAGCGAAGGGGTAGAGGTCTACAATAACAAGGTCGATAGCTGGGATTTCATATGTAGCCATCTGTGTTTTGTCGCCTTCATTGTCGCGACGTGCCAATATACCGCCAAAAACTTTCGGGTGTAATGTCTTTACTCTGCCACCTAAGATAGATGGATAGCTTGTGATGCTCTCTACTGTGCTGCACTTGTAACCCTGCGATTCTATAAACTTCTGTGTGCCTCCTGTGGAGAAGAACTTCACGCCCTCGGCATCTAACATGGCCAACAACTGGTCTAATCCGTCTTTATGGTAAACGGAAATGAGTGCTGTCTTAATTCTTTTTGTATCAGCCATAGCTTGCGTACTTTACGTTTTGAATGTTGCAAAGGTACGAAAAAGTATGGATAATGTGGAAAGAATCATTCTTTTTTTATCCCCAATCAATCATTAACTCCTGTACAGATTTTGTTGAATGGCCGATCAGATGATTTGTTATTTTGTCGAAGGCGTAGTAGAGTACGTTGAGAGAGGGTGGCAGACAAGATGCCGACAAGTGAATAAAAGATGACAGGAAGCTGTGTCATTCCTATAAAAAAGGTAAGTAAGCATTCTCGTGACCGATTAAGGTTAAAAAACTGACAGTGTCAAATTTGTAATTTGACACTGTGAAAATGGCAAACTGAGGCTGTTAAATTTTCAATATCGCCATGAATCTTTTCATACTATCTTTTTCGGGATGTCGCGAAAAGGATTATTACCCCTCTATCATACGTGTGAAAAAGCACCGATTTTTGTTGTGAATTTTTCATCGTCTGCATGCAACTGATGAAAATCCGCTTGTATCTCAATAAAAAATACTACATTTGTAGCAATAAAACAACAACAAAAAATAGAGATGAAAACGATTCTTACAAGGAAAACTATACGTAAGTATACCGACAAACCCATATCGGAAGACTTGCTCAATCGGTTGCTCTCAGAGGCTGAAAGGACACAAACCATGGGCAACCTGCAACTCTACAGTGTTATCGTTACCCGCAGTGACGAGATGAAAGCCCGTCTTGCACCGGTACACTTCAATCAACCCATGGTTACGCAAGCACCGGTGGTGCTCACCATCTGCGCTGATTTCCGGCGTACTACAGCATGGGCAAGTTTCAGAAAAGGTCATCCGGGCTACGACAATTTCCTCTCGTTTATCAATGCTGCCACAGATGCCCTGCTATATACGCAGACCTTATGCAATCTTGCCGACGAAGAAGGACTTGGTTATTGCTACCTCGGCACAACGGTTTATATGCCGCAGCAAATCATCGACATTTTAGAGTTACCTCAATTAGTGATGCCCGTAGCCACCATTACGCTGGGTTGGCCTGATGAAGAACCACCCATGACAGACCGACTGCCTCTACGTGCCATCGTCCATGAAGAAACCTACAGTGACTACACCTCTGCGCGTATCGATGATTGCTATACAGAGAAAGAGAACTTAGACGCTAATAGGCATTTCGTGGAAATCAATGGGAAGGAAACGCTTGCTCAAGTATTTACCGACATTCGATATACACGGAAAGACAATGAGGCGTTGTCGAAAACCTTTCTTGATGCCCTACGCCGTCAAGGTTTTTTGTAGAATAACTCATACGAGCTTCCATTCCTTTCTTTTCTTTCCCTTCTTGCCGCATGTTTACAGTTAAATATGCAAGTTCTCCTTTGCTGTCTTCATAGTATCAGAAGATACCGATGGAGGTCTTATACCATTGGAACAATCGGGCGACTCCCTCGTCGAGTTCCACGCTGTGGTGCCACCCGAGAGAATGGAGCTTGGAGACGTCGGTGAGTTTGCGTAGCGTGCCATCGGGTTTAGATGTATCGAAATCAATTGTTCCTTGAAAATCAATCGTACGGGCGATGAGGTGGGCGAGGTCAGCTATAGAGATTTCGGAACCCGTGCCGATATTGATATGGCAGTTACGGATGTCTCCAAGCTGTGGCAAGGCACCCCCACGAGCCGTGTCGGCGTTACGGTCTATGCGTGCGTTAGCCTTTTCTCCAAGCATAACCGATGAATAATTCTCAATGCCGATAATGTCTTTAAAGGAAATGTTGAGCAGGAGATGTACGCAAGCATCAGCCATGTCTTCGCTCCAAAGGAACTCGCGCAACGGATGCCCTGTCCCCCACAACACAACGCGATGGTTGTAAATGCCGTAGCGGGCGAGTGTGCGTTCAATATCGGCCTGTGTGGCCGACCCGTCGATACCATGCACAGGCCGGCTGTCGAGGTCGCATTTTATCATGTCCCATCTTCCTTTGTGAATGAGCTGTGCAAGGTATATTTTACGCATCATGGCAGGCATGACGTGACTGTTGTCGAGATGGAAGTTGTCGTTAGGCCCGTATAGATTGGTAGGCATCACGGCGATGTAGTCTGTTCCGTATTGCAAATTATAGCTTTCACACATCTTAAGACCTGCAATCTTAGCAATGGCGTATGGCTCGTTGGTATATTCGAGGGGCGAAGTGAGCAGCGCTGTTTCCTCCATCGGTTGAGGGGCATCTTTAGGATAGATGCAGGTAGAGCCGAGAAAGAGTAGCTTCCGCACATCATGAGCGTAGGATTCGCTGATAACGTTGCATTGCATCTGCATGTTTTGCATGATGAAATCTGCCCGATAGAGTGAATTCGCCATGATACCGCCCACATAGGCGGCTGCTACAACAACAACTTCGGGACGTTCTCGGTCAAAGAAACGACGTACGGCGGCTTGGTCTGTAAGGTCGAGTTCGGCATGTGTACGTCCAACCAGATGGTGGTAACCGCGGGCTTCGAGGTTGTTCCAAATGGCCGACCCCACTAAGCCGCGATGGCCTGCCACATAGATTTTTGTGTCTTTATTCAGTGTCATAATAAGCAGATAGGACTGTCGATACACGCAGATGGAGCATGTATCGACAGTTCGTTTATTGGGAAAGTTGGTCTTTCAAATGAAGTTTGCGAACAAACTTCATGTCGTGTTCTACCATCAGCCGTACAAGTTCGCGGAAAGAAGTCTTGGTGGGATTCCATCCCAAACAGTTCTTTGCCTTGGCGGGATTACCCAATAGTTGTTCTACTTCGCAGGGGCGGAAGTATTTGGCATCTACCTCTACAAGCGTGCGTCCCGTCTTTTCATCGATACCTTTCTCGTCGATGCCGCTGCCTTCCCAATGCAATGAAATTCCCGCTTCTCGGAAAGCCAACGTGCAAAACTCGCGTACAGTGTGCATCTCGCCCGTTGCTATCACGAAGTCTTCAGGCTGTTGCTGCTGCAACATGAGCCACATGCACTCCACATAGTCGCGTGCATATCCCCAATCCCGTCGTGCATCGAGGTTTCCGAGGTAGAGTTTGTCCTGATAGCCCTGCACGATACGGGCAGCAGCCAGCGTTATCTTGCGTGTAACGAAAGTTTCTCCGCGCCGTTCGCTCTCGTGGTTGAAGAGGATGCCGTTGCAGCAATACATGCCGTAACTCTCACGATAATTTTTCACAATCCAAAAGCCGTAGAGTTTAGCTACAGCATAAGGCGAACGCGGATAGAAAGGTGTCGTCTCGGTCTGTGGTATTTCCTGCACCTTTCCATAGAGTTCCGATGTACTTGCCTGATACACTCTGCAAGTTTTCTCAAGCCCACATATCCTCACGGCCTCTAAGAGGCGCAGTACACCTACGGCATCTACATCGGCGGTATATTCGGGCACTTCAAAGCTCACTTTTACGTGGCTTTGTGCAGCAAGGTTATAGATTTCTGCCGGTTTGATTTCCCCGATGATGCGGATAAGTGAGGATGAGTCTGTCATATCTGCCCAGTGAAGATTTACGAGCCGGTCTTTCTTCATGTCGCGTACCCATTCATCGAGGTATAGGTGTTCGATGCGTGCGGTATTAAAGGAGGACGAGCGTCGCAAGAGGCCATGCACTTCATAACCTTTTTCTATGAGCAATTCGGCCAGGTAAGAGCCGTCCTGGCCTGTGATACCTGTGATAAGGGCTGTCTTTTTCTTCATGTTGCAAATGTATTTTTTCGATAAGCGGGGTATCGGGACTTATCATCGTGGTAACGTCTTGTTGGTGCAGGGTCAGTCCTCTTCTGCGAAGCTACGTATTTTCTGTTCTTCTGCGAGTTTGCAGATGAGCAATGTGTCGTCTTTTTCAGCCACGATATAGCCGTCAAGTCCTTGTACGACGACTTTTTTCTCTTCTGTGGTATGAATGATGCAGTTTTGCGTGTCGTAGACAGAGACATTGTTTCCGATGATACTGTTGCCGTAAAGGTCGTGCTTGGTTTGCATGAGCAGTGCGCCCCAAGTTCCCAAATCGCTCCATCCGAAGTCTGCGGGACAGACGAAAATCTCTTCTGCTTTCTCCATAATAGCATAGTCTACAGAGATATTTTCGCACTCGGGATACATGCGGTTGATGGCTTCTTGCTCGCGTTCGGTGCCGTAAATGTCGGTCATACTTTCAAAAAGACGGTTCATAGCGGGCTGATATATGCGGAAAGCATTGATGATGGTCTTCACGCTCCATATGAAGATGCCGGCGTTCCAAAAATAGTTCTTCCGTTCAATGTATTGCAACGCGGTCTGTAAATCGGGCTTTTCTCGGAACGAATCCACACGGAATATCTCTTTGTTGCGCGGGCTGCTCGACGTGAGATCTGCTTGAATATAGCCGTATCCGGTTTCCGGTCGGGTGGGTTTCATGCCCAATGTAAGCATGGCATCTGTCTCTCCGGTGAATTGTAGTGCTGCATTGATGACGCGTTTGAACTCTGCGACATTGGTCACAATATGGTCGCTGGGTGTCACAACGATGTTGGCATTGGCATCACGGGTCTTGATTCTCCAGCTCACATAGGCGATGCAGGGTGCGGTATTACGCCGACAAGGTTCGCTGAGGATATTGGTACGGGGTACATCGGGCAGTTGTTCATGCACGATGTCTACGTATTTCTCGTTGGTTACGACCCATACGTTTTCGGGGGATGCAATGTTTGCGAAGCGTTCCATTGTGAGTTGGAGCAGTGATTTGCCAACTCCGAGTACGTCGATGAACTGCTTTGGGCATTCGGCAGTACTCATTGGCCAAAATCGGCTGCCCACTCCTCCGGCCATGATAACGAGATGATGATTCTTGGGAGTCATAGGATAAGGGTTTTATGATAAGGTATGCAAGGTCTCTGTTTATAGTTTCACGGCTGTGATGTCTACCAGATTATTGACGATGGCGTAGATAGTGAGACCTGCGGGGCTGTGTATTTGCAGTTTTCGGGCGATGTTGCGACGGTGGGTGATAACAGTGTTGATGGAGATGCAGAGGTGGTCGGCTATCTCCTTATTTGTCATTCCCTGTACCAAACTCACGATGACGTCTTTCTCGCGATCGCTTAAGCTCTCATTGGAAGTTTGGTTTTGGTTAATCATGTTGGAAATTTTCACCGACACGTCGTTCTGCTTCGACTTCTGTTCCAAGTGCCGGATAGCTGGCACAAAGATATGGTCTTCCACTTCGGCGTGCATCGCCAACCAGTTCTCATTGTTGTAAATGTCGTACAAAGTGGCGTAAAGCTGGTTGTTATGCAGGCCGTCGTTCGGCAGGTATTTAATGATAATATTCTTCAACTCTTTCAGCTTCAGGTCTATCTGTCCATGATGTTTGGAGTAAGTCTCTATGTCGTAATTGCTGCTGGGTGTGTTGTTGAGTAGTGAATCCACGTAAGGAAACACTGTCTTGTCTTCGTATTGCATGTGCATACGCACCGAATGAGCATATTCGTCGTAGAGTTTGAGAATCAAACGCGCCAGATTGTCTTTCTCGTCAAGTGCCGATTGCAGTTTTTTTCGTATGTAAGGCAGTTGAAAATCAATAAAGTACGCATGGCTGGCTTTCAGGTATTGCAGCAAAGTAGGTATGGAGAGTTTCTCTACATCCTCAAAGTTATGAAATTCATTTACACTGAAATTCACGATACAAAGAAAGGTGTACGTGTCTACCTCTTGCTCTTCGCAGACTTCTTTCACGGTTTTGTCTCCGAAACCCAAATTGATTCCGAAGCCACTGAGTGTCTGCAACAAGCTATAATCATCTCTGATGATGGTTATCATTTTATCATCAGGTTCATACATTTTCTGATTTCTCATGACGTTACCTATTTGTTGTTAGGATTTTTCGAAAGGATATGCAAAATAAGTGTTTTTTTTTGAATTACGCAATAATTATTTATGGGTATATTGTTTCTATCATATAATAAGGTATGGTTCTGTCTCTTGACATACCTATAAGTGAGTATTTCATCAAATTACCGATTTTTAAGTATTGCAAGATTGCTGTTATCGGCGTAATTTTGCAACGTCACATCATGATAAACGGATACAAAAGAAGAAGTGCAGGGATGCTTAGCTTAACATCACTCGAGATGGCTCAGTGGAACATGCCAATTCAGTTGAACTATACGGGCTTGAAGATGGGAAGATAAACAGAAAGCTGCACTTCTTTTCTTTTTCGGCTTTCGCACAGATAAAAACGCCACCTCTTCGTCTTATTTGTAACCGGTTGAAAACCAGAATCATAAGGACGTTTTTCTAAAAGTATGCCTCTTACGTGCTCAAAGCTATGCTTTGCTGATGTCAGAGCTATGCTTTCAGCGCATTGGAGCTATGCTTTTACAATTTGATAGGCAAACCGTTGGTTTGATGTATAACCGATATGTGTGGTCGGGAAGCGTCAATAAGACGTGCAAGTAGTGATTTATGTGAGAAAAAAGTATTAACTTTGCACCCGTTTCCGAAGATTATCGGGATAGCAAAAAACAAATAATCAGGATAATAGAAATGGAATACCGCATAAAAGAAATGAAGCAGAATACAGAAACAATGGAAAGAAAAGGTTATCGACACCATGCCGTAGCCGTATTATCGGTTATCGCAGGTATGCTCGTTGCCGTATCACTGACGGCTCATGGCAAAGACATTAATCCGCAAAAAGCGGCTCAGATTGCAAAAAGATACGTTACGCTGTCTCACAACAATAGCGCAAAAGCACAGACGAGAGGTATCAATCGAACAACAGAAGCTCCCTATTATATATTCAACGACGCACGGGGGCGCGGCTTTGTTATCGTCTCTGGCGACGACGAAATGGGTGAAGTGCTGGCCTATAGCACCGAGAGAACACTCGATACGCTGAACGCCAATCCATGCGTAAAGTTGCTCTTGGAAGGCTATCGGCAAACGTTTGAAGTACTGAAAGAAGGAAAGGTGATTGTTCAAGGCAATACCCGTGCCGGTCAGTACTCACAAACCGTGTCTCCGTTGCTGAAAAGCAAATGGGGACAGTCGCACCCATTCAATGCTAAAACCGGCTATCCCTATAGCGGATGCGTGGCCACGGCGGTGGCGCAGATGATGTATTACTATCAATGGCCTGCCCAAGGACGCGGTAAGAACGAATATAACGTAACCTACTATAACACCAAGAAAAGTGCTGATTTCAGTCAGTCGCACTACGATTGGGCAAACATGTTGCCCGATTATCGCTATCCCGTGCATGCAACGTCTGCACAGGAAGATGCCGTCGCCTTGTTGATGAGCGATGTCGGCATAGCTTCCTTTATGCAGTATACACCCAATGCGAGCGGTACACAGGGATTGTTCGCGTATCAAGCCCTGCAAAAGAATTTCGATTACACGGCTGCATACATTACAAGGGCGGTGGAAGGGCCGAGTCGTTTTGCCGAGATACTGCGACAGGAGTTACTCAACGGATGTCCTGTTTATCTGGAAGGTCGTCCCACTGGTTCTGCCTCGGGACATGCGTGGGTGGCAGACGGATTCGACAAAAACGGTCTCTTTCACATGAACTTCGGTTGGGAAGGACAAAGCGATGCCTACTATTCGCTCACAGCTCTCAACCTATCGCAAACCGGAAACGAGTTTCAAGGCAAGCCTTTGGCCTTTAACCGCGCCATTACGGCAATCCTTGCACATCCCAACAACGGAAAATATCCGGCCATAGAGCGAGGTCTATTAGAAACATCCCCGCAACTGATGTTCAATGAGGGAGGTTCTTTCTCGCTGAAAGACGTAACAGGTAAAACCTTTAACCCGTCGCAGACGATAACCGTAGAGATGAATTCTTTCGTAAACAGAGGCAATCCCTTTAAAGGCGATATCGGTGTGGCCGTCTACGACGAAGGGGGAAATCTAAAGCAAGTGGCTTATTCTGACGACCATGCAAGCGGCGGTCTCACGCAGCGCATTTATGGCGCCGACCACGCAGGCTTTATGGGACGAGACTTCTTGATAAATCAGGCACAGCCCGTAAAGATTAGTCTAGCAGGACTCGGGAACGGATATTATCGCCTTATTCCCGTGTGTGTAGCCCGTAAAGACGACGGCTCATGGGACGAGTTCCTCCCCATGAAGAAAGCTCCCATCATAGAAGTGGAATTAGCAAATGGCGCAGCTCGCATCTCCGAAACTTGTACTGAAGACGCTCATTTCCAGCTGATGGCACAGCCAAGGCTCTCAGATAAAGCCGAACAAGGTGAGAAAGTGCAAGCCGTTTTCACAGTGAAAAACCTCAACGGAGTGCCCCGCGATTGTTACCTAAGGGTGCAGCTGCTTGATGCGAGCAAGACGGTTGTGTTGAACACGCGTGCCGATAAGGCGACAGAAATAGAGGGCTTTACCGAAGCAGAAATACCCATCGTGCTTTCATTGCCCTCCGGTATTGCTATAGGACGCTATGAAGTGAAGCTCGAAATATCAGCAGACGAAGCAGAAACCCTGCCCTGCCCAATAAACAATATTCACGACAAGGATGCTGCCTATATTGATGTGGTAAAAGCACAGGAAAGACCTCTCATGGAAAAAGCTGAAGTCTTTCTGGCCGACGACTCGAACGAGAAGATTGCATCCGGCAGTATCGACATCTCGCGAGTGCCTAACTTCAAGCTCGCCGTCGCGCTGCGCACATCGGAAAACAGGACATACGAAGGTATCGTTTCTATGTTCTGCGAAGACATACAGACAAAGGAAAAGATAAAAATACGAGGGTTCGACGACCATGTCACCATTTCTTCATCCTTCGAAGTGCCGCTCTACAGCTATTGGCTGCGCAAGAGCAATCTGCAATTGGCCGATGGACATACCTATCGGGTAATTGTGATGGGGCAGATAGAAGGCAAGGACGTGGAGTTGAAAAATCCGAAGGCACCCACCTGTTACCTCAAGCGGAAAGGCGATATACTCACCCTTTACCATGACGTACCTACAGGAATAGACACCGCACCCACAGCCACTACCTCTTTCGACATCAGGCACGATGGCAACCAACTAACAGTCTCGGGTAGCGATTTGAGAACCTTACGATTGTATAACGTCGGCGGTACGCTTGTCAAACAGGTATCGGCCATGGATGGAAGTTATGCCACAATCTCTCTTCAAGGTCTGGAACAAGGTGTATATCTGCTGCGAATAGAAGCAGGAAGACAACATCGCATTTATAAATTCCTTCACCGGCCTGATACCGAAGCCTTGCGGTAAGATGTATTCAGCATCGATCTATTAAACCCAACCTATGTCATGTGCCCTCAACAACAACCTTGTTGAGGGCACAAGTCTATTTCCCGCGTCCTTATTCGTCAGCCTATTCCTTGTATTCCATCTATAAAATAGATGAGAACACGGGTTTTGTTCATCGTTAGTAGGTAGGTAAGAGAGAGATTATAAACAAATGATAGTGCTTTTTAAGTATTGTTAATACGATGGATTTCCCGTACCTTTGCCAACGATTTGAAGACCAACAGACTTATAAAATGAACAGACTTTCAACGATTTTGCAGATAATCTTTTTCCTCGTAGCCCTGCTTCCCGCTCCCGTAAAGGGGCAGGTGAACGCCGCAGATAGTGTGATGAGCCATGCGTCGGGTAACCGATTGAGTCTTGGCGGCTATGGAGAAGTGGCTTATTCCCGCAACTTCTACAGTGATAATGTTTACCGCTACAGCAGTCCGAAGAAATATAAAGACGATCCAAGCAATGGTCGCTTCGATATTCCCCATGCCGTTATTTACCTTGGCTACGATTTTGGAAAAGGCTGGACATTGGGCACTGAAATAGAATTCGAGCATACCGGAACGGGTAGTGCCGTAGAACTTGAGGCCGATGAAGGTGGTGAATACGAAACCGAAGTTGAGAAAGGTGGTGAAGTAGAGCTTGAGCAGTTTTGGATACAGAAGACCTTTGGCAAGTGGGCTAACATTCGTATGGGACATATTGTGGTACCCGTGGGGTTGAACAACGCCCACCATGAGCCGTTGAACTTCTTCACTGTGTATCGTCCGGAAGGAGAACATACTATTCTGCCGAGCACATGGCACGATACGGGCATTAGCTTTTGGGGACGCTATAAAGACTTCCGCTATGAGTTGCAGATGGTTGCCGGCTTGAACGCTTTGCTCTTCAGTAGAGACGGTTGGATACACAACGGCAGCGGTTCGCCCTATGAATTTAAGCCGGCCAATAAGTACGGATTCGCGCTTCGCTTAGACAACTATACCCTAAACGGTCTTCGCTTGGGACTGAGCGGTTACATAGGACAGGCCATGCATAATACTTCGCCCAACAATATGGAAGGGAAGAACAAGACGTTTGGCGGCACCAAGGCATTGGTATGTATCGGTTCGTTCGACTTCACTTATAACCGGTATAATTGGCTCGTAAGGGGGCAAGCTGACTATGGTTACATATCAGGCACACCAATGCTGAACAGTGCCAAGCTCAACATGCCTAAGACCTCTCCCTATAATAAGACTTATGTGGGGAAAAACGCTGTGGCAATAGGCATTGAGGCTGGCTATGACATCTTTTCCCAGATACCCCGACTGCGTAACGACAACCAAAAACTCTACATCTTCAGCAGATATGATTATTACGATTCTTACCGAGAGGAGCGTTCGCAGCCGTCTTACGGATATACAAAACGGAAATGCGTGGCTGTGGGCGTGAATTATCATCCCATCCCGCAAGTAGCTATCAAGGCACATTATTCCCAGCGTTTCCTCGACAAAGCTTTCAACAATGAACCCAGTATCAATTTGGGCGTGGCGTATGAAGGCTTCTTCCTCTAAAAGAAATATCAACCACACATTATAAACATAATACAGATTCAACATGAAAAGAATTTTTACGTATGCACTGCTTCTTGCTGTTGCAGGTGCATTTACTGTCAGCTTTACATCGTGTAGCGAAGACAATGACAATTCCGCAGAAAGAAGGAAAGTACAGAATGAGGAATTGCAATCACTGACTACCCGTTATGTAAACGAAGTGGTGTTTCCCACTTATACCAATCTGGCTAACGAAGCAGACAATCTTTACAAAAAGATTGCCGAATTGAAAACAAAGGTGAAAGCCGGAACGACTGTTACGCAAAGCGAAATAGACGCAATTTGCACAAACTACAAAGTAGCACGCAGTCATTGGGAGGAAAGCGAAGCATGGCTTTATGGCGCTGCTTCCGACTTTGATATTGACCCCAATATTGACACATGGCCGTTGGTTGTTCCCACATTGGCTTCCGACTTGCAAAACAACACCAAGATGGCAAAGTTAGACAATCAAAGCGATCTCGGCTACATCGCCGTCATTACCGACATGGCAGAGGAAAACCGTGGCTTCCACGGTATAGAGTTTATCTTCTTCCGTGATGGTAAAAACCGCAATGTAACCTTTTTCAACGATGGCAGCAAGGAAACGTTTAAAGAGAAAGACGGTTCGCAACCGTTCGCAGGAAAGAACGTGACGGCCAAAGAAGAACTCATCTTTGCTACGGCTGCCGCAGCCTATCTGCGTGACAGAGTGTATCAACTCGAAGTAGCATGGAGAGGCGACAATGCTACTCCCGCGCACAAAACACGTCTTGATGCCTGCAAAGCGGCATACCCCGACATCTTCAAGGTGACCGTAGGCAACAGCAACCTGTCGTATGGTGCCAATATGTTGGCAGCCAATACAGGTACAAGTACCTATCAGACATGGAGGAAAGCTGTGGAAGCAATTCTTGTGGCCGGATGCTCGAACATCTGTTCTGAGGTAGCCAATCAGAAGATGGGACAGGCATATCGTTCTGCTATCGGTAAGCCGGAAACACATAAAGATGAGAACGGCAACGATGTCGTAGACGATCCCAACTACATAGAGTCTCCCTACAGCTATAACTCATTTACTGATTTCTATGGCAATATCATGAGCATTCAAAATGCCTTGTATGGTAATCTGAATAAAGACAAGTACGAGAGCAACTCTATCATCGCCTATCTGCAGAAGTACAACAGTGAGATGGCCAATAATCTGCAGAACAAACTCACGGCAGCACTCGATGCTTTGAAGGCTTGTCAGAACAGCGGCACTTCGTTCGTAAAGGATCCGGGCGCAACTTACGTGAAGACAGCGATGGATAAAATTGGAGACCTCGACAAGGCGCTGAACGAATCAGCCAATTGGATTCTCGCAAACTAAGGTAGTTTTACCGATAAAGACAGTTGTGCCCATGGTATGGAAATATCATAGGCACAACTCAACGTTTTACATGTAGAACGAAAGAAAGATAAACATGATGAGATTATTAAAGTGCAACATCAGCAGTGTACTGTTGTTCGGAGTCTTTGCTGGCCTTGTCCTGACATCCTGTTCGGACAACGACGACAACGGTATAAAGACCAATACGGATGAAGACGATTACAAATACGTAGGTCAGGCCGTAGGCAATTTCTCTGCAGAAGAATGGTATCCGGGCGGTAATTTGGGAACCACCGAGAACACCAGCGGCACTTGTTATCAAGACGAAACGCCGGCCATAGAAGCCACGAACTTAGGAGATGCGTTCAAAAAGGGGGAATACATGTTTGAGCACTATTTCAGTGCACACAGCCCGATACAAGCGCTTACCGGTCTTGGACCGGCATACGTGCGCTCCTCCTGTATCGATTGCCATCCGGGATACGGTCATGGCAGACGCATGGAGAGTTACCGTGCCAATATGAGAGGCAACGGTTATCTGCTCGTTATCTATCATCCCGTGGATGGAGCCAACAGCAACGACGGTCCCTACATCAGTGAGGTAACGGGAATGCCGCAAACGAGAGCAACATCGCCATTCCTTCCGCCTGTGGATGAGTCGGGCATTCATCTGTCATGGAAGCCTGTAACAGCGATGGAAAGCGGCCTCCCCATGACCTTCCCCGACGGCGAAGCATACAGCCTTATCTATCCGGAGTTATCCATAGATATCGCCGCTTTCAATACCGACCCCAAGCCCACGAACCTTGCTTTCCGGCTTGAATCGACCATCGGACTGTATGGCACCGGCCTCATCGATGCCATCCCGCAAGATTCCATTAAGAAGCAATATCAGCACGAAGCCAAGTATCTTGCCCTGAACCCGGGTATATGGGACAAGGATAAGAACGATTGGGCTGGCAATCCCGCATTGGGCACGAACAACGGAGCATGGTATCGGTTGGCCGACGGCACGATGAAGGTGAAGCGGTTTACGTATGCCATGACGCGTGCTTCGTTGCAAGACGGGCCGGGTGCCAATGCCATGTGGAATATCACAAATGTGATACGCAGCGACAGACCTCGGTTGTACACCACCACGGCATGGGCTACGGCCATGTCGAAGACCGGCAGCGTGATTGCAGCCATCAAGAAGAATCCTAAATCTCCTTACTATGCCGATGGAACGGATGCCGGTATCTCGGCTGCCGTCAAGGCACTCTTAGACCCGAAGACCAATCAGCTGGACAATCCGTATCATAAGTTTGCGCCGTCGATGACCGACAACAATTTCTGGCAATACATGGTGTGGCATCGTGGATTGGCTGTGCCGAGGGCAAGAAATCTGAACGACCCTGTCGTGCAGCGCGGTAAGAAAATGTTTATGGAAATAGGTTGCGCCAACTGTCACCGGCCGAAATGGCAGACGGGAAAGGACGATTATTGGGCGCCGGCTCCGATTGTAAACGGCAACCTGAATCTGCCGAAATATCCCCATCAGACCATTTATCCCTATACCGACTTTGTGCAGCATCGTTTAGGCATGAAGAACGACATCCACGGGTCGTGGTGCAGAACCACTCCGCTGTGGGGACGGGGCTTATCGATGGCCAATACCGGCGCCGAAGACCGTCTGCACGATTGTCGTGCCCGCAACGAGATAGAGGCCATCATGTGGCATGCTTACAGCAAGAAAGGCGATGCTTACAAGTCTGCCGAACGGTTCTATTACCTCAAGAAAGCCGACCGCGACGCAATAGTCAAGTTCCTGCGGTCTATTTGATGCAACTGTTTTAAGCGTATAAAAAGGAAGCGTATCTCAGCATGCGCTTTCTTTTTATGTGCAAATGCAGACCGGTGTCGGCGAAGAGTGCGCCGGGACTGCATGAGTGCCGAACCATGCCGGTGAAGTGTTCGCCGAGGCTGCATGAGTGCCAAACCATGCCGGCGCAGTGTTCGCCGGGGCTGCATGAGTGCCAAACCATGCCGGCGCAGTGTTCGCCGAGGCTGCATGAGTGCCAAACCATGCCGGCGCAGTGTGCGCCGAGACCGCACGAGTACCAAGTGTTAAGATTTAGCCTGCACCGTTAACAGATGAGTGTCAAACGGTTAAAATATCAACTGTGCCGTTAACAGATGAGTGCCAAGTGTTAAGATTTAGCCTGTGCCGTTAACAAATGAGTGCCGTGCGGTCTCGGCAGAGCCTCTGCCGGGACTTCCCGAGTGCCGAACCATGCTGTCGCAGTGTGTGCCGGAGCAGCGGCAGTTGCCACCATTCCCCATCCACACATGATATACGCGAGTTCGGGATAAGAGAATCTTACCCAATAGCCCTGAGGGGGCGACAGACCTTAGACAGGGGTAAGCAGTAGCGCAGCCCCTGTGTTGTGGATTCCCGCAGTCTAAGCCCTGAAACGAAGTTCGCTGAAACGGAGAGGAAGCAAGGGGCGACAGAACACTAACCCTCCCCCCTCCGTCACCCCTATGGGGTTCGTCTTTTTACACATGCTTATCAGGTGTGACGCTCTTACGAGCTTCACACCCTGCCTAAGGTCTTACGCCCCCTCGGGGCTTACAGTCCGATAGCCTTATCCCGAACTCGCGTATGATATAATATATAGTGAAACAATGATAAAGAGAACGCTGATTCTTCTGTATATACTTCTGATTCTTACGATGGCAACAGCTACAGTCGTAGAGAAGTTCATGGGCACCGACTACGTCTCGTCCCGCATTTACGGCGCATGGTGGTTCTCCCTGCTGTGGGGCATCCTGACGGCACTGGGCGTTCTTTACATCGTAAGGTCGCGCATGCGACAGTGGAACATTGTGGCATTACACCTTTCATTCGTCGTGATTCTTGCAGGTGCCTTGCTCACGCATCTCACATCTTTTCGCGGCACAATGCCGTTGCGCGTCGGACAAACCACCGACCGTTATTATCGCACCGACGGAGAAACAGGCATGCCATCGCATCGACTGCCTTTCCGTATCAGACTCGATGGCTTCCACGTACGTTATCATGCGGGAACAAAGGCCGCGGCCGACTACGAATCGCGAGTAACGGTGATGGATGGCAACGACCGACAGCCGGCCATTGTCTCAATGAATCACATCATGACCCATCGTGGTGTGCGATTTTATCAAAGCTCTTACGATGCCGACATGCGCGGGAGCACACTCGCCATCAACAGCGACCCCTATGGCATCCCCGTTACTTATACGGGTTATGCCCTGCTGTTCTTTTCTCTCATCGCCTTGCTCATGCGGCGCGACGGCACGTTCCGTACCCTGCTGCGACATCCATTGTTGCGCAAAGGAATGCTCGTCTCTGTGTTATGGCTCTGTATGTTGGACGTGAATGCCACGACAACCTTCCCTAAAGACGTCGCCGACCGTTTCGGCCACCTCCACATACTCTACCAAGACCGCGTATGCCTCTTGCAAACGCCCGCTCGCGACTTCACGAAGAAACTCTGTGGAAAGGCTTCCTACAAGGGATGCACCGCCGAGCAGGTGTTCACAGGGTTCATCTTTTGGGGCGATGAATGGGCAGACGAACTGTTGCTGAAAGTCAAAAGAGGCGTGTTCAAAGAAACGCTGCAACTGCCCGACTACGTGTCGGTGAATGCACTTTTCGACCGTGCGATGGGTGGCTACAGACTGGCCGCATATGTGGAGGAATACTACCGTGGTGCGCAAGACGATTTCCATCGCCAAGCCGTGGAACTCGACGAGAAAGTAAAGTTGGTGATGGAACTCCGGCAGGCCGCGCTTCTGTCAATCTTCCCTTATACAACGGGCGGTCGCACCCTGTGGTACACGCCCACGGAGAAATATCCGGCAGCCATACCGGCAGCCGATGTCCGCTACATGCGCGAGGTCTTCTCCACGCTCTATGCCGATGCGCTGACCGGTAACAACGCCCACGTAGCAGAAGTGTTGCAAGGACTCGAACAATTCCAAAGACGACATGCCGGCACATCGCTGCCCAGCATATGGACAGACTGCGCCGAACGAATCTACAATGTCGTGCCATTTGCCACGCTACTTTTTGTGGTGAATCTCGTTGCCGGTCTTGCCTTGTTGCTCTTCTTCATCTTGCGTCTCACACGACGCCCCTGCAAGCTGTACGTTACTCGTTGGGTGCAACGAGTATCGGTCGGCGTACTCCTCGTTTCTTTCCTCTCGCTGACACTTTGCCTCGCCCTGCGCTGGATAATTTCGGGCACCATTCCCATGGGCAACGGCTACGAGACAATGCTCTTCGTGGCATGGCTCATCTTGTTGGCAGCCTTGCTGTGTCGTCGGATGGAAGCGGTGGTGATGTTCGGCCTTATCCTGTCGGGATTCTTTCTGCTGGTGAGCCATCTCAGCCTTATGGATCCCGCCATCACACCCATCATGCCTGTGCTCCATTCGCCGTTGCTCACGGTGCATGTCGGTATTATCATGATAGGCTATGCGCTGCTTTCTTTTACATTTATCTGTGGACTGACGGGGCTGTTTGTCCCGCGTCATGCCCAACAGTTGCAAGTGCTCTCGCAACTCTTTCTCTACCCTGCACTCGCTGCCCTCGGTTCAGGTATCTTTATCGGGGCAATATGGGCGAACGTTTCATGGGGGCAGTATTGGAGCTGGGACCCGAAAGAAACGTGGGCGCTTATCACGTTCATGGTCTACGGCGCCGCCGTGCACAAGCAAAGTTTGCCCCTGCTGGCGCGGCCGCACGCCTACCATATCTATATGACCCTCGCTTTCCTCACGATTCTCATGACCTATTTCGGGGTCAACTATTTCTTGGGCGGCATGCATGCCTACGCGTAAGGTTGTCCATTCCACTAAAAAACGAGGGCTTTATTTTGTGGTATCTGCCATTTCAACTACCTTTGCAAACCGAATGACAAACCAAATCCAAACGAGACATTGAACTTTCCTTTCTTCATAGCACGACGCATTTATGCTGAAAACGACGAGCGACGCAAGGTGTCGCGTCCTGCCATCCGTATCGCCACGTTGGGCGTAGCCATCGGTTTGGCCGTCATGTTGGTATCGGTCTGTGTGGTGCTGGGTTTCAAACATTCCATCCGCGACAAGGTGGTAGGTTTCGGCGGACACATCACCGTGGCCGACTTCATGACGTTGCAAGGCTCGGAACCTTATCCCGTATGTATGAACGACAGCATGGTGCGTGTGCTGAAAGGCATTCGCGGTGTGCAACACGTGCAACGGTTTGCCCTGAAGCAAGGCATATTGAAGACCGACAACGACTTTCTCGGCGTGATGCTCAAGGGGGTAGGGCAAGAGTTCGATACTACATTCATACACCGCCATCTCGTGGAAGGTGCCATTCCCGCGTTTAGCGACATGAGCAGTAGCAACCGGTTGCTTATCTCGCAAATCATGGCCGATAAGCTGCGTCTGCATACCGGCAGCAAGGTCTTTGCCTATTTCATAGACAACGACAGAGTGAAAGCGCGACGATTTACCGTGGCCGGCATCTATCAAACCAACCTCACGCGTTTCGATGAAACCGTATGCTTTACCGACCTATATACCGCAGTGAAGTTGAATGGATGGGAATCTGACCAAGCCGGCGGTGCCGAGCTGACCGTAGACGACTTCGACTGCATCGCCGATGTAGAAGATATCGTGGTGCGCAAGGTGAACCGTACCACCGACAAGTATGGCGAGACCTATTCGTCGGAAACCATACAGGATGCTAATCCGCAGATATTCTCATGGATTAACCTGCTCGACCTCAACGTATGGATTATCCTCGTGCTGATGGTCTGTGTGTCGGGCTTTACGATGATTAGCGGTCTGTTAATCATCATTCTCGAACGCACGAGCATGATTGGTCTGCTGAAAGCTTTGGGGGCACGCAACCGCAGTATTCGCCATACGTTTCTCTGGTTTGCCGTCTTTATTATCGGCAAAGGCATGCTCATCGGCAATACACTCGGACTTGGGCTCTGCTTGCTGCAACAATATACGGGGGTGATTCGCCTCGATGCCTCCACTTATTATGTAGATACTGTGCCTGTTGAAATCAATCTTCCGCTCTTGCTTCTACTCAACGCGGCCACACTTACGGTCAGTGTTTTTGTGCTCGTAGCCCCCAGCTACCTGATTTCACGCATCAGTCCGGCTAAATCTATGCGCTACGACTAACCCCGCAGTATCATTTCGATATGAAAAGCTCATCGCTTTGTGGCTTCATAAATATAAGTTGACCGCTGGATTAATACTTAGACCCTTCTTGAACAAGATACTTAAAACCCCGACGGGGACAACCTCGTTTACAGAGGTTCTGCCCCTTGTTTGGGAGAGCTATGCTTTTAGGGTATGGGAGGATAGCTTTTAGCAGATAGAAGGATAGCTTTCAGCGTGTAAAAGGATAGCTTGGAGAAAATAGGGGATAATCAGTCTGGTTGACAGAGCTTTTTCTTTTCTTCCTCGTAGTGGATGTTGCGTGGGTGATGCTCTAAGATTTCGCGGCGCAATGTGGTCGTATCGATGTGTGTATAGATTTCCGTTGTGCTGATACTTTCATGTCCAAGCATGACTTGAATGGCACGTAAATCGGCACCGCCTTCTAAGAGTGCAGTGGCAAAAGAGTGGCGTAGCGTGTGCGGACTAATGGTTTTTTGAATGCCCGCCTCTGTGGCCTGACGTTTAATCATGATGAGTATCATGGTTCGGGTGAGGTGCACTCCACGCCGGTTCAGAAACACATAATCTTCTTCTCCCGCGCGAATCTTCAGTTCGTTGCGGTCATAAAACCACAGTTTCAGTTCTTTAATGGCACGTGGAGAAATAGGTACGAACCGCTCTTTGCGTCCTTTGCCCAAGACACGGATGAAGCCTTCGTCGAGATAAAGATTTGAGAGACGTAGTGAAACCAGCTCCGTCACACGCAAACCGCAGCTGAAGAGCACCTCGATAATAGCCCTGTTGCGTTGTCCTTCGGGTTTGCTGAGGTCGAGAGAGTTCTCCAAACGATCCACCTCCTCTGTTGAGAGCACCTCGGGCAGATGTGTTCCAATCTGCGGAGATTCCAGCAATTCGGAGGGATCGCTTTCCATATAGCCATCTAATTGCAAGAAACGATAGAATGAACGTACACCGCTCAGCACACGTGCTTGAGACCTTGCACCGATGCCGCAATCATATAATTGAGCAGAGAAATGCTGCAAATGCTCTAACTTCACCTCTGTTGGCGTCAATCCCTCCTGCTTCAGATAGACCAATAGTCTGTTTAAATCGCGCCGGTAAGCCTCCAACGTATTGCCGGAATAGTTGCGTTGTAGCTTCAGATAGCGCAGATAAGCCTTTACCATCTCTGTTTGCGGACTGTATTGTTTCACCATCTTTGTATCAAAATTTGATGGGGCAAAGATACAAAAAAATCGTATGGATTCTTCCAACAGTAGCACCGTTCATGATACAAACAGGTTTTCTATTCTTCCAACCACCGCATGAGAGCCATAAAAAGATATTTTGGAAAGATTTTCTTCCATATTTGATGCCATTTCTTATTTTTTTTCTATCTTTGGCTTTCTAACGGGGTAACAATTCATAAGCGATACATGCTGTCCATTATGGTTGGAAAGTTGCCCATCCCCTTTGTCTTAACGATTAGCAAGAACGAAAATGACAAACAAAAAAGACTTAAAACGCACCATCAACTACATTTGCAGCGAGCTGTTTGCAGAGTGTGTAGCGGCTTCACTCTACGAAGGAAAGCCCGACCAAAGCGATGTGCAAAGCCTGTTATCCACTATTCTGAAAGTGCATTCGGACTATATCCGTCGCATCTCACATCCGGAGAAAGGAATGCCGGCCAAGGTGTTCTATAAAGACCTTGTGACGCATTTCAACAAACAGGTATCGGAAATCATCGACCAGATAGGCAATCTGCAATAAGACGCAACTTGCCGTGCAGGACGATGTCTGCACACCTTATTTATAAATATATCTGATAAGCATTCATGTTGAAAAGATTTTGCAGCTGGCTGCTATATAGGCGGATGGGGTGGACAAAAGATGTAACCGTGCCCCACCCACCTAAATATATTATATGTTTAGCTCCACATACAAGCAATCGAGACTTCCTTATCGGGCAACTCTATGCCTTCGCCGAGGGTATGCAGTCTAACTTTCTGATGAAGAAAGAATGGTTTTTCTGGCCGTTAGGCGTGCTGTTTCGCCGTTTAGGAGGCATACCTGTGTGGCGTTCCAAGCATACAAGTATGACCGACTATCTGGCCACTATGGCCGAGACATCCGACCATTTCCAGCTTTGTGTCACACCCGAAGGCACCCGCTCTCTCAACCCTGAATGGAAGCGAGGCTTTTATTACATCGCCCAAAAAGCAGGCATTCCCATTTTATTGTACGGCTTAGACTATGAGCGGAAACTGATACAATGCACACGAAGCATTGTACCTACGGGCGATATTACGACAGAGATGCGCGACATAAAACTGTATTTCAAGGATTATAAGGGGAAAAATCCACAGAACTTTACCATAGGAGAGGTGTGAAAAGATGGGGAAAAGACTCGTATTATCACTCATCCTTGCCGGCATAGTAGGGCTTGCCGTGGCTCAAACTCCGTCGCCGTCGCTGCGGAAACGTCTTGATGCTTTCTTTGCTTCTTACCATCCGCGGCACGATATGTCTGCACGCAACTATCGAATGACAGACTGCCGTATCGATGATACCGGCAAAACAATGACGCTTACCATAGATAACAACTTCGCCAACATCGACCTGACAGAAGACATTGTTGACGATTTCTATAAAAAGATACGCAAGGCGTTGCCCAGAACCTACCGCAATTATCAACTCAAAGCCTATGCCTGTAGCCTGCCGATAGAACAACTCATACCCCATACTCCCTCTGACGACCCTACGCTGCCACGCTTATGGGGTGACATCGAATATGTCGGCAAGCCTTGGGTCAGCAACATTTCGCGACCATCAACTCCCACCCATGGACTGCAAAACCGCCACCTTGTCGTGTGGGCAAGCCATGGCAGATACTACAACACAGACAAGGGGCAATGGAAATGGCAACGTCCGAACCTCTTCGGCACCACTGAAGACCTTTACACACAAACCCTTGTAGTACCCTATCTCATACCGATGTTAGAGAATGCCGGTGCCGTTGTCTATACACCCAGAGAGCGAGATTGGCAGAAAGAGGAACTGATTATAGACAATGATGACCGCGTGAGGCTGCCGTATTATATAGAAGTGAACCTTTCTAAGGAATGGACAACAACCGCTCAACCCGGTTTCGCACAACATGCGGAACCATATTGCGACGGTGAGAATCCATTCTTGCAGGGCACGGCACGGCAGATAAAAACCTCTCGAGGCAAGTATGGCAGTGAGGTATCTTACCAACCGCATTTTAAAAAGGCGGGCAGATATGCTGTTTACGTGAGCTATCAGACACTTCCAAACAGTGTAGACGATGCCCTGTACCGTGTGTATCATCAAGGCATAGTGACCGAGTTTCGTGTGAATCAAACCATGGGAGGCAGTACATGGGTTTATCTTGGTACGTTTGACTTCGACGCCGGTTACAACGAATTTAATCGAGTATCGGTATCTAATCTCTCGGCTCACCGTGGTGTGGTGACAACCGATGCCGTTCGTTTCGGTGGAGGAATGGGCAACATCGAACGAGGTGGAACGGTGAGCGGGCTGCCCCGTGCGTTGGAGGGAGCGCGGTATTTTGCCCAATGGGCAGGTGCTCCATACGATGTATATGGTGGAAGAGCAGGACAAGATGACTATTCCGACGATATCAACACCCGTTCTCATATGACGAATTGGCTGGGAGGCGGTTCTGTTTATATGCCGTCCTTGCAGGGCAGAGGCGTACCGTTCGAGCTGTCGTTAGCCGTTCACAGCGATGCCGGATTTGCCCAAGACAGCACCTCTCTGCTGGGTTCGCTGGCCATCTGCACTACAGATTTCAACAACGGAAAATTGAATGCAGGCATTTCGCGCATGGCTTCGTGTATATTGGCAGACAGTCTATTGACCGGTCTGTGCAGAGATATCAGCCATCAATATACCAGCTGGCCACGGAGAGGTCTGTGGGATAAAAACTATTCGGAGACACGTCTGCCCGAAGTTCCTGCTGTTATTTTAGAGACATTATCGCATCAGAACTTCCCTGATATGCGCTACGGACAAGACCCGAACTTCAAATTTACCTTTGCACGTTCTGTCTACAAGTCCTTGCTACGCTACGAGGCAGCACAACACGGCTACCCTTACGTGGTGCAACCTCTGCCGCCATCGGGATTCCGAACCGAGCTTTCGCACGGCAATCGTCTGACTTTGAAATGGGACGCGACGACAGACTTGCAAGAACCTACTGCCACTCCCTCTGCTTACATGATATATATGGCGACAGGAACAGGGGGCTTTGATAACGGCACCCGTGTGGAGGACAACACTCACACGGTGGAATTACAGCCCAATAAGTTATACCGATTGAAGGTAACAGCCGTAAACCGAGGTGGAGAGAGTTTCCCGACGGAAGTGCTGTCGGCCGTATTTCATCCTGATGCCGTTGGCACGATTTTGATTGTCAATGGCTTTCACAGACTCTCTTCTCCTGCCATCAAAAACGACTCTACCGGCATAGGATTCGATTTCGACCATGATTTTGGCCTTACATACGGTGCTACAGCCGGTTGGAATGGTAAGCAACAATGCTTCGACAGAGCCGGAACCGGCCAAGAAGGAGAGGGCGCGTTGGGTTACGGAGGTGACGAATGGGCGGGGATGTTTCTTGCAGGAAACGACTTCAACTATACCGCTGACCATGCACGCGCTATGCTGTCGGCCACGCGCTACAACGTGGTGAGTTGCTCGTCGCAGGCCATCGAACGCCACCGCATCGACCTGTCACGCTATGCCATGGTAGACTTGCTGTTAGGCAATGAGTGCGACGACGGACATTCGCTCGTGCCTTACAAGACGTTCTCTCCGCAGATGCAGCATCTGTTGGCTACCTATGTCACCAAGGGAGGTCGGCTGTTGGTGAGCGGTTCTTATGTAGGAACGGATATGCAGTCGGCCGCCGAACAGGCATTCTTGGCCAAAGTACTGAAAGTAAGATACGGCGGTGTGAACCAAGCCGACAGCATCGAGCGTGTGACGGGCATGGGAACGTCATTCGATATTTACCGACAAATCAACGAAGAGCACTACGCCGCAGCCTCGGCCGATGTGCTGCAACCCGTATCGACAGCCTTTTCCGTCATGCAATATCCCGACCGGCGCAGTGCTGCCGTGGCTTATCGAGGTGCCGATTATCGCTGTATGACCCTCGGTTTTCCCTTAGAATGTATAAAGAAAGAGGGGAGCAAAGCCGCACTCATGCGAGGAATCATCGACTTTCTGCTGCAATAAGCCGGTCTTCATTATCCCAAGTAAATCATCAAATACCTAATACAATATGTATAAAATACAAGCAAACGCATCCGGTACCCGCACCATCGACATATCGGAAGACCACCTGCAGACCATCAAGAAATATGCTCTGTTTAAGAATCTCATAGACAGCAATGGCATTATAGACGAGAGCGTGTTAGACAAACTTCGGTTCAACGTCCGCTCCATATTAGAGTCCGATGCAGGAAAAGACAAGGCATTGCTCGACCTCTGTCTCGATGTCATTTACAACAACAATATGAAAGCCCTCGGGCTTCATAACCTGGCATTGCTCTTTATCAAGTGGAACGGAGAAGAAGAAACGGCAGAAGAGCCTGAACAAAGGCAGGAGTAAACAGCCGAAGAAAGCAAAGGAAACAAGCATTTTGGCAGCAAAGAATTATCAACTGACCGACTTCCTTCCCACGACCAAGAAAGAAGTGGCGCTGAGAGGATGGGAAGAGCTCGACGTGATACTCTTCTCGGGCGATGCGTACGTAGACCATCCGTCGTTTGGCCCCTCGGTTATCGGACGGGTATTAGAGGCAGCCGGTCTGCGTGTAGCCATCGTTCCGCAACCCGATTGGCACGGAGACTACCGCGATTTCACCAAGTTGGGACGCCCGCGGCTCTTCTTTGCCGTGTCGGCCGGCAGCATGGATTCGATGGTCAACAAATATACTGCCAACAAACGCCTCCGCAGCGAAGACGCTTACAGCCCCGACGGCCGACATGACTGCAGGCCGGATTATCCCACGATCGTTTACAGCAATATCCTAAAAGACCTCTATCCCGATGTGCCCGTGATACTGGGCGGCATTGAGGCGAGCTTGCGCCGGCTTACGCATTACGACTATTGGCAAGACCGCCTGATGCGTTGCATTCTATGCGATGCCCGCGCTGACCTCATCATCTATGGCATGGGCGAGAAACCCGTGTTGCAGCTTTGCAAGGAATTGGCGGCAGGTCGCAGCATCAAGGAGGTGCGAGACATTCCGCAAACGGTGTATTTGGCACGTAAGGAAGAGATACCTCACGGCATTACAGAAGCAGACATCGTGTTGCACAGCCATGAGAAATGCCTGCGCGACAAGCGTGCCGAAGCCGAAAACTTCCGCTACATCGAAGAGGAATCCAACAAGATGCACGCCCAACGACTCATACAGGCCGTGGAGGGCAGATATGCCGTAGTGAATCCGCCTTATCCACCTATGACCTCTGAGGAGTTAGATGCCTCGTTCGACCTTCCCTATACACGACTGCCACATCCCAAATACAAGAACAAACGACTGCCCGCCTACGAGATGATTAAATTCTCCGTGAACCTGCATCGAGGATGTTTCGGCGGCTGCGCGTTCTGCACCATCTCTGCACATCAAGGCAAGTTCATCGCCTCTCGGAGCAAAGAGAGCATACTCAAAGAGGTGAAACAAGTCATTGATATGCCCGACTTCAAAGGCTATCTATCCGACCTCGGCGGCCCGTCGGCCAACATGTATGCCATGGCCGGCCGTAATCTGAAACTGTGTGAGCGGTGCAAGAGACCCTCGTGCATTAACCCCGCGATATGCCCGAACCTAAACACCGACCACTCTCCATTGCTCGATATATACCGTGCAGTAGACCGCCTGCCGGGCATTAAGAAGAGTTTTATCGGCAGCGGTGTGAGATACGATTTGCTGCTCCACCGCAGTAAAGACGAGCAAGTGAACCAATCGGCACGCGAATACACGCGGGAATTGATACGCAACCATGTGAGTGGACGCTTGAAAGTGGCACCGGAACACACCAGCGACAATGTGCTCCACCTGATGCGCAAGCCCTCTTTCGAGCAGTTTTATACCTTTAAGCGCATCTTCGATACCATCAACAAAGAAGAGAATCTTCGGCAACAAATCATACCTTATTTTATCAGCAGTCACCCGGGATGCCGCGAAGAAGACATGGCCGATTTGGCTGTAAAGACCAAGAGACTCGATTTCCGACTCGAACAGATTCAGGACTTTACGCCTACGCCTATGACCGTGAGCACCGAAACGTGGTACACCGGCTACGACCCTTACACGCTTCAACCCGTGTACAGTGCCAAGACACCGCGCGAGAAGTTGGCGCAACGCCAATTTTTCTTCTGGTACAAACCCGAAGAACGACGCAACATAGAGCGCGAACTGAGGCGCATCGACAAGCCGGAATTGATGAAACAACTCTATGATAAACATGAACCTGCCCTCAAGAGTCAACCACCTCAGCACCGGAAAGACACCAAACGCGGGCGAAGAAAATGATGCCGCATCCGCATCTCCGATGTGAGTTCGAGCTACGAAGTTGCACCGCTATCTATGGGCGGTTACCCTTCTGTCGCCCTGTCCGGGGATTGCTGTCCCATTGCCTGCGAGCATCCTGTATTCTGCTGGTGAGCAAAAGAAATTCTGCTGGTAAGCAGAAAAAAGTTTGTTGGTGAGCAGAAAAAAGTTTGCTGGTGAGCAAAAAATGGCTCGCTCGTTGAGACCTTTCTCCACCCTTTGTGCAGAGCGTATCAATGGCCATTGCAAGATGCACCGTGCGAGAGTTCGGGACAAAAGTATTTGACAGTAATCCATTCATAACTTTTTTTGCCGATTTTATGATGATTTCTTGGTTTTTGCTGGCTGAAAGTTAGAGATTGTAACTTCTCAAGGTTGTAAAGTGACGGATGATAAGTCGGCATTCATATCCGGTACAGATGGCGTTTGTATGGGGCACAGATACGGTTCGTACATGGAAGGGTCGGCAACCTTTGCGGGCGTAATCAGTCATTAAGAATTAAGGGAAACAGAGGGAAATACAGGGAATGTAACTATTTGAAATATCATTATTTAGCATTTTCCTGCCATTATGGGGATTAGCAAAAACGAGCATCAAACGGCAGGAGTTCCGTTACCAAATCGTAACCCATCGAAGAAAAAGCAAAAAGGGGTTACGGATTGAATGTAAATAGTTGTTGTTTAGGTGTTTATTCCTCATCTTTCATTTTTCTGCATCGCTCAGGAATACTTGTTCATCTGTACCTTTGCAAACAAAGGAAATTTAGAAAAAACGACAGAAAAATGAAAGAAAACAAGCTGAAAGTATCGTTCTTCGTTCAGGCGAAACGAACCGACAAGAAAGGACTTGTGCCTGTCATCGGGCGCATCTCAGTGGGCAGAACCCATTCAGGATTCTCCACCAAGTGCAAGACTCCTCTCACTCTTTGGGACAGTCGTAAGCAACGGCTCGTCGGCAAGAGTGCAATGGCGGTGTCTGTCAATCAGAAACTCGGTGAATGCACCGCACTCATTCACGCACGCTTTCACGAATTCAGTGAAAGAGAAGAAGCCTTTACCGCCACCGACGTGAGGGATGCCTATCAGGGGCAAATCCACCGTCAGGCCTTGCTCTTGGAGAGTTTTGGGGAGTATCTCACACAGACAAAGGAACGTATCGGTATCGACCGAGCCTTAAAGACGCTCAAACTCCGTACCTACCAGCTCTCCCTGCTCTGTGAGTATGTACAAAAGAAGTACAAGGTAAGCGACATTCCCCTTTCACAGTTGGACAATACCTTTATCGAGGGTTTTGAGTATTATCTTACCATCGACCGCCAACTGAAACGCAGCAGCATATCGAGTACCTTGTCTACTTTGCAGACCATCGTCCGCATGGCGGTGAAGAAAGGTGTGCTGGACTTCTATCCGTTCTTGGGCTACAGTTACGAGCGACCAAAGGGCGAGCCGAGAAGCATCACGCAAGACGAACTACAAAAGATAATTGACTTGGAGATTGAATGGGAGAACTACCGCATTGTCCGTGATTTGTTCGTCTTCTCCTGCTTTTCAGGACTGGCTATCTCTGACGTGCGCAATCTCAGAGAGGAAAACATCGTCTTGGAAGAGGGTGAACTCTGCATCAAGGGTAGGCGCATGAAGACTAAGACCCCATACCGTGTACAGGTACTTCCTCCTGCTTGGGCGATAATGGAGCGGTACAGGGGAAAGCGTGCAGGTTTTGTCTTTGACGTGCCGACCACAGATGTTATCCTCAATGGCATACACCACATACAGAGAAACATCGGGATGGAAACTCCGCTGACCTTTCACATGGCAAGACACACCTTTGCATCGCTTATCACGCTTTCGGCAGGTGTACCTATTGAAACGGTGAGCCGTATGCTCGGACACACAAATTTGAGAACAACACAAATTTATGCAGCTGTTTCCTCCGAGAGAATCCATCGAGATATGCAGAAAGTGCAGCAACGCATACAAGATACATTCACCTTAAAACTTTGACATTATGGCACGAAGCACATTCAAGACACTATTCTATATCAACCGTTCCAAACAAAAGAAAAACGGCAGCTGCCCGATTATGGGACGCATCACCATAGACGGTGAGCAGGTGCAATACAGCACGGGCAAGGAAATCGCTCCCGAACTTTGGGACAGCCATAAGGGACGATGCAAAGGAACAGGCGAAGAAACAAAAGAAATCAACCGCTATTTACAAAGCAAAGAGGAACAAGCCAAAGCGAAGTATCAAGAATTAGTCTGGCAACGTGGCTATATCACTGCCGAGCTGCTGAAACGTGAACTTATGGAAGAAGACAAGCCCAAAGGTTTTCTTTTGGAGGAAGCACGACTATTTATTGAAGAAAAGCGTCCATGCGTAGGACTGACGATTGCCAAGCCGACTTTTGCCAATTACATCTATGCAGCGCAGCTCATTAAATCCTATCTGTGTGAACGCTTAGACCAGGAAGATATTCGATACGCACAGCTGGACTATGGCTTTATCGAAGGATTGGATTTCTACCTTAAATCAGAGCGCAATCTCTCCCTTGCCACCATTCAGATTGTTGTCATTTTCTTACGGAAAATCATCGGCATCGGGCAGCAGAAGAAATACATCCGCATCGATCCCTTTGTGGACTACAAGGCGGAACTACCACACCGAACACGCAGGTATCTCACAACCGAGGAACTGCAACGAGTACTACAAACGCCCATCATTGACAAGCAATTTGAGCGAGCAAGGCAACTATTCCTTTTCTGTGCCTTCACCGGTTTGGCTCGTGTGGATATGCAACGGCTCAAACCGAAGCATATCATCTATAATGCTGACGGCACGGCGGAAATCCGCATCAAAAGGCAGAAAACCGATGTGGAAGCGATTATCCCACTTCTGCCCATTGCCAAGCAAATCCTTTCGCTCTATATCAAGGACAAGAAAGCGGACGACTTGATATTCCCCAATCTCACAATTAGGAAGGCATCTTTAGCTTGTGTGAACATCGGGCAGATATGCCGAATAGAGAAAGGCTTGACCTTTCACATGGCTCGCCACACATTCTCAACCACGATTTGCCTTTCCAATGGTATTTCGATGGAAACGCTCAGCAAGATGCTCGGACACAGCAATATCGGTACGACACAAATATACGGAAAGATAACTGACCACAAGATACAGGAGGACATGACTGCACTCACAGACAGGGAGCATTCAGCCTTTGAAGGTTATTGTGAGTCGATAGCACGGCAGAACGTTCCATTGCAACAAGCATAAAAAGGAAGTAATTACCAAACATTTATTATTCACGATTGAAAACCAAACGATTATGAAAGAGAACAACAAACAGGAACTTTCCTACTTTCGGTTGAAATTAAGAAGTTATATGAGTGAGCATCACCCCGAAAGATTGCACGACACGGAGTTTATCACCACACGGGCAGACATGGCTCTCACTGCTTACTGCGATGCCGTGGCACAAGGTTTTTCGCACCCCGAAGCAGAGAGCATAGCAAGTGAGGTATTGTATCAAGGTTTGCATTTTTCCAAGTATGATACGCTTGTATCCGTGTTGGAAAACGAGTTTGAGAGGGAACTGCCTGCACCACTCCCTGAGAAGCTTGCACCCATATTGTTGTCGAACAAGGCTGTTCAAGCCACATTCGACAAGTTCGGTTTGACGGACACATTTGCCGCAAGCGGACAATACGACCGTCTTTACACCGAACTCACAGGCACGATAGTGCTGCTCATCGAGAGCAACAACCTACCAACAATCAGACTGACAGAGGAAGCAAGCCCGAAGGCGTTGTAAGCAAAGGCGCACGCAAAGTCCCTGATGCCGTTTCTTATCGTGCAAAGGTACAACGGCAGCCTG
>NZ_GL397214.1:711567-745918 GCF_000146675.1 Hoylesella marshii DSM 16973 = JCM 13450 | reverse complement strand
TAGTTCTACATATCGATTTGTCGAACTATCGAACTGTCGAGAGAATAATTGCTATGTGATAAAAGGAAAGAACCGGCACCTCTTCTCATTACCGCAATCATACCATTCTTATACAGAACATAAGAGTTTTTCTGCGGCGACTCCAAATCTGATGGGGAAAGCTACCAGCCTTTGCGCTTAAAGATTAGGAGCTTTCTATGAAAAGCTTATAAGCAATCTATAAAAAGCTTATAAGTAATCTGACAAAAGCTTATAAGTAATTTACAAAAAGCTTAAGAGCTTTTTAATGAAAGCTTAGGAGCTTTTCTGACTGATAGACTAACTTCTCTTCTCTTCCTTCTATTTCCCTGCTTTTCCTCATTTCTTGCAGCGGTGCTTCCGAGGGTTTACTTTTGCACTCAATAAGTACGGCAATGGACTGCATATTAGTTCGTTTGCCGAGTAACAATAAAGTAATCAAAACAAAATCAAGGAAATGAAACTCATTATCATCGACCGCAAAGCGTGGGAGCGGCACAGCTCCGACTTTGCAGACTTTATTCATCGTATCGAACAACTCATCGGCAATCCGCCCGAAAAGGACGATTGGCTCGACAACGAAGCCGTATGTCGCAGACTCGGCATCAGCAAACGTACCCTGCAATCTTATCGGGATACAGGCAGAATACCCTTTTCCATCATTGGGCATAAATGTTATTACAAGGAGAGTGACATCACAAATTTACTGAACGCAAACAATGAATGAATTATGTCGGAGAATGAAATCATTACACAGCAAGACCCTCAAATGCAGATGTTTGCACAACTGATGGAGGGTACTTTGAAGAAACTGGAGCGTTATTGTTCTACAGCCCGACCGATGTTAGGCGGAGAGGTTTACCTCACTGGCGAGGAGGTTTGCAGTCTGTTACGTCTGAGTACCCGCACACTTCAGGACTATCGGGACAGCGGAACGATAGCCTACTGCAAAATCGGAGGCAAGATACTTTACAGGCAAAGCGACATACAAGCTATGCTCGAAAGACATTATAACGCAATACCCAAGAAATTATGGCAAGAATAGATGAACAAAGGAAACAACGTCTGGAACAAGCCCTTCGAGATATGGGCAATTATGGCGTTAAGCTCCGCAAGCCCGAAGAGTTGCCCGATTTTGACCAGCCGATAGATTATGAAGAGGAAAAGAAAAGATTTGAGCCTGTTAAAGTTGAGGAACAAAATGACAAGGAGAGCCACAAGGACTATTCTCAACCGTCCTATCAAGAAACAGAGTTGTCACCAACGGAAAGGGCTACTTCTATCGAAGAGAATTATCAACGAATGGGAAAAACAAAGGACAGGAAGCAATTATCCGAGTTTCAGGGGAAATATCTCCAGCCCTTTCGCAACAGCCACCGCAAAGCCGTGTATGTATCAGAGGAAACCCAACGAAAGTTGGACTTCGTGGTGAGGAAAATCGGTGAGCAGGGAGCAAGCGTTTCTGGATATGTGGAGCAGGTGCTTCGAGAACATCTCGACCAATACAAAGATGATGTGGAAAGATGGCGGAAACTCTGAAGTACTGCATTCCTCGAATGCAAGCCTACGCTGAGTTACTGTATTCAGTGAATGCAGTAACACGGCATGGGCTTATAATCCCATTTTCTACATCAGCAAGGTGTGTCTTTGTACCACAAATTGCCATTTGTACCACAAAGACCCTTGCCCCGAAGGGAGGATTAAATCACTCCAAAGTCGTGATTAGAAAAACAAAAATAAGAGAATATGGCAAGCGATAAATCAAGGAAAAGAGTAGTGAAAAAGCAGTGAGTTTAACCATTGACTATCGAGAGAGATAAGGAATGTGTGATGGGATTATATTCCCCCAAGCATTTTTTGCAGCAGATTGCCCGATGTTCGAGTTATCTGGAAATCTACCGTCTGGTTTTCCACAGATTTTATCTCAGTTACCTTGAAACGGCAAAGGGCTTCCTGACGCTCCAATGTGTCACGGACGGAAGAAAGGTCCTGTATCTGCCCGGCAAACGTTCTATAGGGAGATTGCAGATAAATCATTTGTCCGTTTACATTGTCGGGGCGTTTATTCTCGAACTTTAATAAGATGGTTATATCTGTGCTGTCCGCTGGTGTTGCGGTTGTTGCTCCGTGTACGGTAGCCGTTCCCAAATACACTTGTTTATAAGGCAGGAAATAGGCTACGGCTAACAGAAAAAGCAAAATAGCTCCTATGGCAGTAATACCATAACGAACGAGAGATGAGGGTATCTGCCCCACGATGCTGCGTACTTTTTCGCTGCGGAGCTCAAAACTCCGTTCCTGTTTATTTTCCTGTTTTTCCATATCAGTTACCCAATTCTAATTGGTTTTTCACTAAGGCAAAGTATTTGCCACGTTTGGACGTGAGTTCTTCGTGTGTACCCACTTCTGTGATTTTGCCCTCGTCAAGCACTACTATCTGGTCGGCATTGCGGACGGTGGAAAGACGGTGTGCCACCACGACAACGGTTTTTCCCTTGTAGAACTCCGAAAGGTTTTCAGTAATGGCTCGTTCATTGTTGGCATCTAGGGCATTGGTGGCTTCGTCCAAGAAGACGAACATCGGATTCTTATAGACTACCCTTGCAATCAAAATGCGTTGCCGTTGCCCCTGACTGATACCTTGTCCGTCTTGTCCAATCATTGTGTTGTAAGCCAAAGGAAGGGCTTCGATGTAGTCTGCGATGTTTGCTACACGGGCAGCATGACGAATACGTTCGATGTCGGGTTCATCGTCAGATATTGCGATGTTTCTCGCAATGGTATCGGAGAAGAGATATCCCTCCTGCATCACTGCACCGCATTGGCTTCGCCACCAGCCGAGGTTGTATTCACTCAAATTGGCATTGCCTATCTGAATACTTCCGTTTAATGGCTCATAGAATCCCAAAAGGAGTTTTACGAGCGTTGTCTTTCCGCTTCCACTCGCTCCCACGATTGCCGTTACCTTGCCGTTGGGAATAGAGAGATTGATGTCGGAGAGAATATCTTTCGGACTGTAGATATCATATTTGAAGAATAGGTCTTTTATCGTGAGGGAATGTCCTTCGGTGGTCTTGTCCGTATAGGCGGTATGTGTCCGTTCGACATTTTCCTCGTTGGTCTCGGTGTGGATTTCGTTCATGCGGTCAAGGCTGATGCTTACGTCTTGCCATGAGTAGATAAACTGGATGAGTTGTTCCACAGGGCTGTTGAGCTGTCCGATGATGTACTGTACCGCCAGCATCATACCGAGTGTCATATTTCCGTGTATTACGGCTGTGGCTGCAAGTACGGTAATGAGGATGTTCTTCACCTCATTGATGGTGATGCTTCCTGCCTGTTGCACTTGTTGCAGATTGAGCGATTGCAGATTGACCTTAAACAGGTCGGCTTGTACGTCCTCCCATTCCCAACGTTTGCGCTGCTCGCATCCTTGCAGCTTGATTTCCTGCATACCTCCTATGAGTTGGTAGGTTACATTACGGTTGCGCCCTGCCTGCTCAAAGTATTTGTAGTCCAACTGTCTACGCTTTTTGAGAAAGAGTATTATCCAGCTTGCGTAAAGCGATGTCCCAAACAAGAAGACAAGGAAGATGCCGAGATTATAGACAGCAAGAACGACACCGAAGATCAGAAATGTGAAGAAAGAGAAAAGCAGACTTAGACTGCTTGAGGTAAGAAACTGCTCAACACGGCGATGGTCTTCAATGCGTTGCAAAAGGTCGCCCATCAGCTTGGTATCGAAGAACTTCATCGGTAGTTTCATCAGCTTGATGAAGAAGTCTGAGATGAGCGAGATGTTGATACGGGTGGAGATGTGCAGGAGTATCTTTGAGCGGATAAAGTCAATGGCGGTACGGCTAAAGAGGAGCATCATCTCAGCCAGCAGCACCAGCCACACAAAGCCGACATCCTTTCCCCCTATACCTGTATCTACAATAGCTTGGGTGAGGAACGGGAAGACAAGTTGCAGGAGTGAGCCGAGTAACAAACCGAGAATGAGTTGCGTAAAAAAACGCTTGTATTTCTTGAGATAGCTCCAGAGGAATTTCACTCGCCTTTGAGTCGGCACTGCTTTCGTATCGTTTTGAGCATAGAATTGTTCCGTCGGCTCGAGGAGCAGTACAATACCTTTTTCTTCACCGTTTGTCTTGGTACTAACCCAATGCTCGCAGAATTCCTCCTTGGTATAGGTAACAAGTCCCTTGCCCGGATCTGCTACATATACGGTATATTTTCCTTTATTGTGCTTTTTTATCTTATAGACAACGACAAAATGGTTCTGATTCCAGTGTATAATACAAGGCATCGGATCCTCTTGGTATAGCATTTCAAAACTCAAACGTCCTCCAATGGTCTTGAAACCGAGGTTTTCTGCAGCCTTGCTGATACCAAGAAGAGAAACACCTTCTTTGCCTAAGGAACAGATTTTCCGCAATTGCTCCTTATCAGCTTGCTGTCCATAATGTTTGGCTATCATCGCCAAACAGGAAGGACCGCAATCCATAGCATCTCGCTGTCGTTTTATTGCAAAACTCATTATTAAAATCAAAAATTATTATTATTTCTCTCCTTTAATGACGGATGATTCACTGCTTGTGTTGCTGTTTATGCGTTTTGAATCCTCCTTGTATTTTTTACCATACGATAGGTTCAGCGTAAGGTTTAAACGTATAAGATTTCTTGTTTCATCAAGATATTCATAGCGTTTGTAAGGAGCCACGCTTGAATAGTTTTCTTGTGCGGAAATATGCTTCAAAGAAAACAGATTCAGCACATCGGCAGAAAGGCTGAGTTTATTTGTCTGATAGCCAAACGACAACATGTGGCCGTCTTCATACCGATAAAGCGTTTCTCCCCAAAACCTGTCCTGCACATTCTTGCGAAACTGCCATCTCATAGTGAATTGTTTATAGTAAACAGAAACCTGACCCCCATAGTAGGGTATTGTTTTGCGGTGAGTGTATTGGTTGCCATTGCTTTTATAAAATTTTAAGCCGGTATAAACTTTGAACGACAGCAGATTGCCAAAAGGCTGCCCTCCATATTCAAATTCCGCATTATAGTTCTGAAAATTCTTGTGATTTTCCATGGTTCTGACCACCTTTTCATTATCCAGATATGTGCATTCCATGATTGGCGACTTTGAATATGTTTCATTCAAGTAGAGAGCCAATGCTGTTTTTGTGAATTTATAATTGAATACCAACGCATTATAGAAATCAATCTGCGGCTTGAGATTAGGATTACCTCGCTGTATCTGTATAAAATCTATATCCTGTGAATAGTCAGAAATAGCCGAAAGTGTAGGCATTATATTAGAGACCGACCCCTGATAACGAAGTTCGATTTTTGGAGAAACGGTATAACGGACGAATAGCATCGGACGAATCGTAAAGGTGCTTTGTTTTTGTTCTCCCACATGCATCCATCGCTGGTTCAGTCCAATGCCCACTCGGCAATAAAGTTCGCTCCATGCCTTTCCCCATTGTGCATAAGAATAAAGGTTGGTCTGGCGTTGGCCTGTGTGATGCTTCTGTGTCATATCGTTTCGGACTGAATTGTAGTCGCTTTTGGTAAACTGCTGGTTGAAGTTTGCTCCAATGGTCAAAGTTCCCCAATTCTGCCTGTTCTCGTATAATTGCGACAGCGCATAGCCTTTTTGAATCTCACGGACATTACTGCAGAATTGGTTGGATTCACTTTCGTTGTCTGCCTCCTGATACAGACGGTTGTATTTCCCTTTGTTGTATTGACCAGAGAGATTCATTACATATAGTTGATTTTCTCCTATGGGCAACTGTATATATAGTTGCGAATAAGGATTTGTGGCCGATGATTTCGCATTGTCGTATAAGTTGAGTGCTGTCCCTTTATAGTGCAAATCACTGTTCCACTCTTTATACGGTGCATTTTGGATGGCTGTCCCCAGTGAAAAGTTAATTATTTTCTTGTTCTCCTGATAGTTGTAATTGAAATGTACGTTGTGATTGTCGTATCTGTATCGTCCAGGATGCCCCAGTTCGGTTCTCGAAAAGTTCTCATTTTGCAGATTAAAGTCCTCTTCATATTCCCTGCTGAGGTGTTTCCAATTGCGGTATGCCATATTGTAGTCTAATGAAAACTGGCTGTTCCAGCGGTTGAATTTCAAGGAAATGTAGTCCTCTCCGAAACTCGTTAAAAGCCCCTGCCACAAAGAAAGGTAAACCCTTGCGCCAACTTGGTCGTTTTTGGTAATAAAATCCAAGACCACGTCTGCATTGCCATACCGTGCTTCCGGCGTGTCGTGGTATTCTACGCGCTGTATAATTTCCGGGGAAAGTGCAGCAATTTCAACGGCTGATACCTCCCTTCCGTTAAGCAATGTCTTAACGCTTCCGCCACCGTTCAGTGTCAGGCTTTTTGTTAGTGGGTCAACATTAATCCTCGACAGGTTCATCTTGTCAAGCATAACCATAGCGTCAGGACTGTTTCTTTGAAATTCATTGGGGAAAATTCTCTTGCTTCCATTTTGAAAACTTATGCTGCTTCCCACAACGGTAACTTCGTCCAACGTAGTAAGACTGTCTTTAAGGAACATTGTCCCAATGTTCAGATCCTTTGTTATGCGGTCTATCTTTATTGTGTCAGTAGTATATCCGACATGTGATGCAACCACATAATAAAAATTGTTTTTTGCGAGATTTGAGAATGAAAACATTCCTTTCTGTGTTTGTACGGCAGAGACAACCGTATGGCTTTTGGTGTACAGCTCTACATTGGATTCAAGGGTGTCACCATTCTCGATGAGGACTTTTCCAATAATAGAATACTGCGCATTTATGTTGCTAAATGTGCAAACCATGAACGCGAACAAAAATAGTCTTTGCATATAGATTATATTAAAATTTCAGATAGAAGGTGTTTTAATCCTCAGTTTATCCAAATGTAAACAAATACATTTTTCTATTACTCCGTTATCTTTGTAGAGTGAGCAAATGTCAAAATTCCCATTGTCAAACATATTCTTGATTCGATAAAAGGCGCATCCTCCCATGCAAATAGGTATAAATTCGCAATCCTTACATTTTTCATCTTCAAAACAATTGGCTGATAATACATATTTTCGTATTAAATCTTTGTTTTTGAAGTCTTGATCGTTAATATAACCAATTATTTTCTTGCTATCTCCAAGTTCATTCCAACATTTATATAACTCTCCTAAAGGACCAATTAAAAAGGAGTTTAGATGAGTTGCCGAACACCCTTTACCTTGTAAAACAGGATAGAAATTGACGGCTTCTGTTAATCCATAAAACAAATCTCGAACGTCATCGTGTAATAAAGATTGACATCCCATACATTTGTTTACAGTGTCTTCTATTCGTAATATGCCTGGATATATTGTTATATTTGGATAAGAACTCCATTTTTCAAGCAACTCATTTCTGATATTCTCAAAATCTCCAACATTATCCTTGTCAAGATTAACGCGAACAGAAATTTGCGTACTAGGCATGCTTTTCAAAATACAGTCAATATTTCTAACTATTTTATCAAAAGTTCCCAACCCACTTTTTTTTAGTTTTCTCAAATTATCGTGACGTGGTTTATTGCCATCTAATGTGATTTGAATTGAGTTAAGTGGATATTTGGAAAAAAGAGAAAGCATCTTTTCATTTATCAAATATCCGTTTGTAACAAGGAAATGATGAGATATTTTAATATTTGGTATCTCGATACTAATTCTATTCAGAATTTTTTCTATAATATCTATTGCCATTAACGGCTCTCCCCCATACCATGTAATATATAGATATTCAAGATGTTTGTAACGTTTTATAAAAAGAATTATATTTTCAATTACGGCATCAGACATTCTTATGGGTCTTTTGTTCTCTTCAAAACAATAAGGACAATTAAAGTTACAATCGCTTGTTGGTGCTATTGTTAAAAGTAGTTTTTGATGGGAGAAAACTTCCATAAAATAATCCATCTTTATTTTACGGTAATAATTGGTTTCTTCTTCAACAGTGGTAATGATATTGACTGTTTTCAATTTTTGGAAAATCTTCTCTGGAATACGGCTTATTGAAGAAGGATTTTTTTTACATTCGCAGACCGAGTCATAAATTTTACGACTCACTTTATGTAGAGAATTGTTGTTTGACAAATAAAAATAAGCTTTTTCATCTGATGATAAAAAAGGAATGCAATACTTAGAAATAATAAAATCACTCATATTTAAGAATATATAAAAAGCCATATCAAATCAACAGGACTAAATCCAACTAATTCGATATGGCTAATAAAGATTATCCAAATTGTAATTGTCTTATTGTTGAATGTGCACTATTACTATTTGCAGACCCACAAGTGCAATCAGAAGGAGCTGCAATCTTGTTACTGTTTGCTGATCCACAAGTACAATCGTTACTACCGTGTTCTGTTTGTTCCGTATTGCTATTTCCCGAGCCACAATTGCAATCATTCATGTTGTTAGAAAGACCTCCATGCAACATTCCCATTAAGTTAGAATCTAAATTTTCAATTCCATCAATAATGGTGATAAAATCATTTTCTATCATAGATAGTAGTGTTTATATAATTCTACTCATGTCGCTTTTCGAATCCGCGTCCTTTATTTCATACAGTTTCCCGAGTTATTCGGTAGGAATTACTGCATTGCAGATAACTGCAACTTCCAAGCTAATAGCTTGTGTTTTTTATTTTTTCTAAATGCAAGTTATTCTTTAATTCTTATTCCGTTCTCTTTTGTTTTTTACAAACTCCTTGCAAGGGACTTCATAAATACAGAGGCTAACTATCATACAGATAGAAGCACTGTTCCATACGAGAACCTTCCACTTTCCGGTACAAGAAGAAGTATCTTGTTTCCACGTTTAATTTCTTTTGTCCTTATGAGTTCTTCCAATCCGACATAAATGGCAGCCGAACCGATGTTGCCTACAGAAGTAAGGTTTGTAAACCACTTCTCTTTTGTCAGAGCAATGTTACGAGCAGCAATTTCGTCATTTAATTTCTCATAGAAAAACATTGATGATACATGAGGTATAATATAGTCTATCTCTTCTGCTTTTACATGATGTTTGGCAAGTACGGTTTCGATATGGTCTACCCAGTACTTGATGATGTATTTCTTTAGCTGCCGAATGTCCTGTTTGCCAACAAGCACGGCACGTTCCTTAATCTCATTAGGAGAGAACTCCTTCCAACTTTTGAGCCGCCCATCTTCTTGCAACTCTGATGCCATGAACATACAGGTAGGTAGTTCGTTGGCATAGGAAGTCATATCGACTCATTCGATTTTGAGAGGACATATTCCTTCGGGATGATCTTGCACCAATACCGCTCCTGCACCATCAGAAAGCATAAATCGCATAAAATCCTTCTCAAAAGCCATATAAGGGTCTTTGTCAGGATTGTCATGTGTAGCTTCATACTCCGGGTCATAAAATTTGGATACCAATGCAGGTGAAGTTAATTCTGATGCCACGCATACAGCTTTTTGATGCAGTCCTGCAAGAATATTGCTATAGCATATTTTCAATGCCTGCAATGAGGTAAGGCATACACCTGCAGAGGAAAATATTTCCATAGGATAGTTGGCTAATTCTCCATGAACCATAGACGCATGGGAAGGAAGCAATTGATCGGGTGTGCTTGTCCCACAAGCCAAAAGGGTCAAGTCGTCAGGAATATTTCCATTTTCAAACAGCCCACATACGGCTTCTTTTGCCAATTCTGCATTCGAGTGTGTTAGGCTTTGATTTTTGTCCAACCCGTAATATCTCGTTTTGATGCCATTTTGTCTAAGGACAATGGAACGAACCCTTGACGGATTTCCACCAATTTTTCCGATATAGTCTTCCATATCCTCATTGGCGATGGGAGAATTAGGAAGATATGCCGATACGCTATTGATATATGCTGCTTTTTCCATAGGAATATTATTTGGTTATTAAATAGTATATTGTGTATATTTGCTCTTTCAATTCGGAAATAGAAAGTTGGCTGCTCAATGCACTTCTGTATGACAATCCAAGATATATATTTCTAATGGAAGATATAATCTTTTCTGTTTCCACAGTTTGAGTAATCTCTCCTTTCTGTTTGGCAAGCTCTATCACCTCTTTCCACTCAAGGCTCTTTCTTTTCTCGTATTCTTGAAATTTCTCTTTCCAATCCGGATAGTTGTCTTTCAGATACAAGATAAATGACATGAAATTGGCAGGAGTGACTGTGCCTTTTGTCATTATAAAAAATGATTTCATACGGCGACCGATGTTTTCTACACGATTATCAATGAAGTCCTTTAATGGTGTAGAGCTTGTAAGTTCAAGAAAGTCTGTAGCATCATTTGTCAAGAATTCAAATACAAACCTATCAACGGCATGATTGAATATATCCTCCTTATTCTTGAAGTGATGGAACATATTGCCACGAGAAATGCCAGTAGCTTCCACTAAATCCGAAAATGATACTGCTGCATAACCTTTTTTCAGAAACAGCCTGAACGATTCATTAAGGATAATGTCCCTTTTGCTTATGCTTTCTTTATCTATTTGTTTTTCCATTATTTCATTATACTAGAATTAGAACAGAACGTTTGTTCTGTGTTTATAAGTGCAATATTATGCAAATTATTTCAATCTGCCAAATTTTTCGGAGGATTTTTCTCCAAAAAGTTTCATTTTTCTTATTTTGCAATGCAAAAGAGTTGATTCTGGGTATTTTTTGCAGGCTTAATAATTAGGCTGAAAATCCCGTCAAATTCCTCCCATTAGACTTTGTATGTGATTATTTTTTAGGTGTGTTTCCTATTTATTTCCGTAAAAGCACACTGTTTTCATCAGAAAAGCATTATCTTTGCACAATCAATTTAAGTGTTCTTTGAGGCATTGCAGAATAAAGAAGGAGAAAGAAACTCGCTCGTTTCCAAGTCGTAACCCATTTATCCATTATTCATTCTTATTTTATTGGTTATCTGAAAGATACAAATATCTTGAATCTTTTCTCGGCGTAACTCGTATCGTTTGTGCGATTCTGTCACACTTTGCTTTTACTTCGCACAGCGAACTTCGTTTCAGTGCTTACAGCTCAAAGCTCAATTTTCACACTGCAAAAGAGGTATTCTACAAAAATATTAATTAATTTTGCACTCGCTGGTTGGCTTTGCATTTGATGACGCTAAAACCAAACGTAAAAATAGAAGGAATGAAAAACGATAAGACGATGGTTGCAAGTAGGATGAACAAGCGTAATGTGAATATAGATGTGCTACGGGTTGTGTTGATGTTACTCATTGTCTTCTGGCATTTTCTGATACACGGACTGAAGATTTCTTTTCCCGATACCCCCTGTTTGAGTCTTACCACGGGCACTTCCGTATTTAATTTTCTGTGTATTAAGGGAATGCTTTCAATCGCTTCTGCTGCTGTTAACTGCTACATTCTGATTACCGGTTATTTTTTGATAGACCGATATAAGGTGATGTTTCGGAAAATTGAGCGGCTATGGTGTCTCACGTTCTTTTATCTTGTGGGTATTACGATAGCCTGTTATCTGCTGACGGATGTCACTTCTTTGCGAAGTATCGCTAAATCGATATTGATGATACCGCCTTATTTTTATTGGTTTATCAGTTGCTACTTAGGTCTGTTATTGCTTTCCCCCTTCCTCTCTCTGATGGTTCGACCACTTTCCAATCGACAATATGCCTTCCTTCTGGTAGCATTATCGATTTGTTTTCTGAACTTCCCCATTCATTTTCCTTTCGGAGATGTGATGGGTATCGGCGGTTCATCGCTCCCAATGATGCTTCTGCTATATCTCACCGGTGGCTTTATAAAGCGTGTAGAACATAAAATCACCATGAAAATGGGGCTTGTTGTATTCTTCATAGGCCTGTTTTTGCTGTTTTTAGGTGGTACAGGATACGATTATTTGCATTATCTGCGAGGCGAAATGAAGTATTCTGCTTACTCCACAGCTTATAACGGGCTGCCTTTCTTTATCTCCATAGGCCTCTTTATATCCTTTATCAAACTCAAGTTAAAAGGAAGATTGTGGTACGGTGTGGCTCGACTCTCTCCTTATGTGTTGGGTGTTTATCTTATACACGACCATACCGAACTTCGCCAATGGGTGTGGTATTTTATCCCACAGACTGACTTTATCACATCATGGAGTTTTCTTCCTGTGATGATTGGTTACTGTCTTGCGGTCTTTTTCCTTTGTCTCGGTATCGATTTTGTACGGGCAATGCTGGTCAGGACGTTACATACCGAAAGATGGCTATCACCTTTCAACACCTTTTTGTACCGTAATCGGCTGATTCGTCTTTTAGTCGACTCGGCGCAAAATATCGGTGGCGTGCAGAATAAATAACCCGTTCTGCAAGGCAATTTGATAAGCACGGGTACGAAATCTTGATAGGACAAACGGAAAATCCGAATTATTACGTTATCTTTGCAGAAAAGGTTTCATTACCAGTCAAAATACTTTTATGGCACACAATATATTCCGCGGACTCGGTATCGCACTGATTACTCCTTTCACACAAGCGGGTAAAGTAGATTATGCAGCCCTGAAACGGCTGATAGAATACCAGCTACTGCATGGTGCAGACTTCTTCTGCATACTCGCTACGACGGGTGAAACACCGTGTCTCTCCATCGAAGAGAAAGAAGAAATCAAGCGTTTCGTAGTAGAACACGTCAAAGGGCAGGTACCCATCCTCATGGGATGTGGAGGTAATTACACGGCAGCCGTAGTAGAGGAACTCAAACAGGGCGACTTTACCGGTATTAGCGGAGTACTCAGCGTGTGTCCTTACTACAACAAACCCTCACAAGAAGGACTTTATCGGCATTTCAAGACCATCGCCGCAGCCACGGAACTACCCGTCGTCTTGTATAATGTGCCCGGTCGCACAGGAATCAACCTGCAACCCGAAACTACCGTTCGATTGGCCAACGACTGCGAAAATATCGTGGCCATCAAGGAAGCCAGCGGACATCTCGAACAGGTGGACGAAATCATTAAAAATAAGCCCAATGACTTCGACGTGCTAAGTGGTGATGATGCCCTTGCCTTTCCGATGATTGCCTGTGGTGCCGTCGGTGTGATTTCCGTCATCGGTAATGCCTTGCCAAAAGAGTTTTCGCGAATGATTCGTTTGGAATTCAACGGCGAATTTGAGGCAGCCCGAATCATTCATCATCAGTTTACCGACCTTTACAACTTACTCTTCGTCGACGGGAATCCCGCCGGAGTAAAGGCGCTTCTTCACGAGATGGGATTCATCGAAAACGTATTGCGATTGCCATTAGTACCCACCCGCCTGACCACGCTTCAGAAAATAGCCGACATATTGAAAGGATTGAAATACTGAAACGTCGGACTCGCTCCTACATCCACCCTGCAACCTCAAGGCTTTTCTTATGAATGATTCCTCGTTTTCATGTGAAAATGATTACTTTTGCATGTGTTATGAATAGAAAACAACGATACGAGTATGTGCTCAACTATTTTCGGAAGAAAACAGGACGGGTCACCACGGAGTTGGAGTTCGGTAGCGTCTTCCAATTACTTTGCGCCACCTTGCTCAGTGCCCAATGTACCGACAAGCGTATTAATCAAGTCACTCCGGCGTTGTTCAAAGCCTATCCGGATGCCAAAGCCATGGCCGAAGCCGATTATGACGAAGTATTAGAGTACGTAAAGAGCGTATCCTATCCCAATGCCAAAACACGCCACATGGTGGATATGTCGCGAATGTTGGTTGAAGACTTTGGAGGTGAAGTGCCCGACACACTGACAGATTTAATCAAACTGCCCGGGGTGGGACGCAAGACAGCCAACGTGATACAAGCAGTAGCTTTTGGAAAAGCTACCATGGCGGTAGATACACATGTGTACAGAGTAAGTCACCGATTGGGACTTGTGACGCGAACAGCTGATACACCATTGAAAGTGGAACAGGAACTGATGAAGAATATTCCCCAAGAAGACATCCCCGATGCGCATCATTGGCTGTTGCTCCATGGTAGGTATGTATGCATAAGTCGTAATCCGAAGTGTGCACAATGCGACCTAAATGATGTCTGTCCAAAGCTCATAGAGGGCTCTAAATTGGAAAAGTAACCACAGTCAAAGAATGAAAGGACAATGAACATACAGCTAATACTCAACTTCCTGAAAGAGATTTCAGCTCACAACAACCGCGAATGGTTCCATGCCCACAAAGAAGCATATCACGCGATGAAAACCGAATTTGAAGCAGGCGTGAATCAAGCCATCGCCCGTATTGCCGAGTTCGACCCAAGCGTGGCACATATCACAGCCAAAGACGCTTGCTTCCGCTTCTATCGCGATACGCGTTTCTCGCAAGATAAGTCCCCCTACAAGAATCATCTCGGTGCCTATATCAGTGCACGCGGAAAGAAAAGTCTGCATGGCGGCTATTACCTCCACATAGAACCGGGGCGTTGTCTGCTGGCGGGTGGTGCCTATTTCCTACCAACAAATATTCTTACAGCTTGCCGCAATGAAATCATGGCACGTATAGACGAATGGCGCAATTGTGTGGAGAATAAACAGTTTGTGAAATACTTTGGCAGACCGGCAGGTGGCACATGGACAGACCGACCCTCGGACAAGGGTTTCGGGCTACAACATCTGAAGACTGCTCCCAAGGGATTTCCTCGCGACTACGAACACATGGAATACCTAAAGATGAAAGACTATGCCTGCTGGACGGTTGTCCCCGACGACTTCTTTTCCGGCGAACAATGGAAAGACGAAATGGCACGCATCCTCCAACTCATGAAACCCATGATAGACTTCATGAACGACGTGATTGACGACTATGAGTAGTCATCTCTCATGTTGCCCTCACACTCCTCATTTTCTATATTATTCTTCTAACTGCAATGATAGACCGTGCGACGATAGACAAAATTATGGATGCTGCCAACATCGTGGATGTAGTGTCCGAGTTCGTCAGTCTCCGCAAGTCGGGGGCTAACTACAAAGGCCTTTGCCCTTTCCACAATGAAAAGACACCGTCGTTCTACGTGTCGCCGGCACGCGGCATCTGCAAATGTTTCTCTTGCGGAAAGGGCGGCAATGCCGTTAACTTCATCATGGAGCACGAGCAGATGACCTATCCTGAATCCTTGCGCTGGTTAGCTAACAAATATCACATCGAGATTCACGAAAGGGAACTCTCCGACGACGAGAAACGAGAGCAGAATGAGCGCGAGAGCATGTTCATCGTAAATGAATGGGCAGCTTCGTATTTTCACGACATCCTGTTAAACAACGTAGACGGCCGTGCTATCGGCATGCAATATTTCCGCTCACGCGGTTTCCGAGACGACATTATCAACCGCTTTCAGCTCGGCTTCTGTCTCAACGACCGCAGCGCGATGGCCAAGACAGCATTGTCGAAAGGATATCAGGAAGATTTCCTGTTGAAGACAGGACTCTGCTACCGCCGCGACGACGGCCAATTAATAGACCGCTTTGCCGGCCGTGCCATCTTCCCGTGGATAGGGCTAAGCGGCAAGATATTAGCCTTTGGCGGTCGTGTCTTGGATGCCCGCACCAAAGGCGTAAATCAGAAATACGTAAACTCTCCCGACTCCGACATCTACCACAAAGAACGCGAACTCTACGGCATATTCCAAGCCAAGAAAGCCATTGCCAAAGAAGACCGCGTCTACATGGTCGAAGGCTACACCGATGTCATCTCCATGCACCAATGCGGATTGCAAAACGTGGTGGCCAACTCGGGCACAGCCCTCTCCTTGCATCAGATTCGCATGCTCCATCGCTTCACTTCCAACATCACACTTTTGTATGACGGCGACGCAGCAGGCATCCATGCCGCCATGCGAGGCACAGATATGTTGCTCTCCGAAGGCATGAACGTTAAAATCCTATTGCTGCCCGACGGAGAAGACCCCGACAGCTTCGCACAACGCAATACAGCACAGAGCTTCAAACAATACATCGAAGACCACCAAACCGACTTTATCGAGTTCAAAACCCACCTATTGTTGCAAGGCGTTACCGACCCCGTCAAACGCTCAGAAGCCATCAGCTCTATCGTGAAAAGCGTGGCCGTCATCCACGACCACGTCGTGCGGGCAACCTACATCCACGACTGCGCCATGCGGTTCAACATCAAAGAAGAAACGCTCATCAGCACAATGAACCGCTACATCCACAGCACCATCGAAGAGAAAGAAAAGACCCGCAACAGAGAACAGCACGCAAACACCACCCCACAACTGCTGATTGAAGTAGACAAATCGCAGCGACAGACACGCGAAGTGGAGCAGATGCTCATCCAGATGGTCATACGCCACGGCGAGAAAATCATCTTCCGCAACATCGAGACCGAAGACGGCGGCAGCATCGACCTCTCCGTGGCGCAATACATAGACTACGACCTAAGCAGCGACAACCTCGCATTCCAGAATCCCATCTACAACAGAATATTGCGCGAAGCCGTGGAAGGATGCAAGCATGCCGATTTCACTGCCCTGTCATACTTCACGCGCCACCCCGACATCGAAGTCAATCAAACAGCCTGCAACTTAGGCATGGAACCCTTCCAACTCTCCGAAAGCAGGCAGATACAGCAAGACGAGACCCGGCTGCGCGAGCAGGTACAACATCTTATCTTGGATTACAGAAGAGACTATATAGAAAAACAGCTCAACGCGCTGCAACAACAAATCACCCTTCATGCCAACGACTCGGAGAAGATGGCAACACTACTACCAGAATACACCCAATTGCAAAAAATGAGAAATCTGTTGGCCAAAAAATTAGGAACCAACATTATTTTGTAGTATCCCGCCGCATGACACCTCAAATCTTATATCATCTCCAATCAGTTCATTAGCGTACTTATCTACTATCTTAATAGAGGATGCATCTACCCACGTTTGGATAATTTGCTATCTACCATGGGTGTTAAACACTCTTGCCCATGGGTGTTAAACACTCTTGCCTATGGGTGTTAAACACTCTTGCCCATGGGTGTTAAACACTCTTGCCTATAGGTGTTAAACACTCTTGCTACTATACACAGGAGTATAACTCATTATACACGTCTGTATAACTTATTATACACGTTTGTATAACTCATTATACATGTTTGGATAAATACCAACCGATACGCTCATGACCGATTGAGGGTTATTGTTCGAGGAACTCAAATGGCAGGTTGCCCTCTTGCCATTCTCTGCTTCCTGTCTCATGCTCCGGCGATGATACTGCCAATCCTATGAGGCGAATGGGCTTCTCTACCGACCACGAGATACTTTTCAGCAATTGCTTTGCCCGTGGTAGTATGTCGGCTTTCGAGCGTAGCGTTTTGCCCGTTGTCATGCTGCGCGTCACCTGCGAGAAATCGCCGTATTTAATCTTTAGCGTCAGCGTGTGTCCCTCAAAACCGGTTTTTTCGAGACGGCGCACCAAATCTTCCATCGTGTGATAAAGTTCTATCAGCACGGTTGAATTTGAATAAATGTCTTCCTCAAACGTCTGTTCGCAGCTCACCGACTTGCGTTCCCGTTCTGTCACAACAGGGCGATGGTCGATGCCTCGGGCAAATTCGTAGTACATGGCACCGGCCTTTCCGAACACCTCCGTTAAATGTCTGCGTGAACATGCACGCAGCTGTGCACCGTCAAACACGCCCATCTTGTGGAAAACCGCAGCTGTCTTCGACCCAACGCCCCAGAAATCATGGATAGGGAGACGGGCAATGAAATCAAGTGCACGGTCGGGATGAATCACGAAGAGGCCGTCGGGCTTGCGGAAATCTGATGCAATCTTAGCGAGAAACTTATTGTACGAAATGCCTGCCGATGCTGTCAGATGCAATTCTTCGCGAATACTTTGCCTAATTTCTTTGGCTATATCTACCGCCATCTCTATGCCTTTTTTGTTGTGGGTGATATCGAGGAAAGCCTCGTCGAGCGACAGGGGTTCTATCAAGTCCGTGTATCGTCCGAATATTTCGTGCACTTGCTCGGAAATCTCTCTGTACAGCGAGTGTCTCACCGGCACGATGATTAGCTGCGGACACCGTAGTTTTGCTTTCTTTACCGGCATCGCCGACCTCACTCCGAAGCGTCTTGCCTCGTAGCTGGCTGTACAGAGCACGCCGCGAGGACCATCGAATCCCACGGCCACGGGTTTGCCCCGAAGCTCCGGACGTTCTCTCTGCTCCACGGAAGCGAAAAACGCATCCATATCGATGTGTATGATTTTGCGGTATTCCATCTGCGTTGTACACGCAAAGTTACGCCTTTTTCTCTGTTTCCCAAAAATGAGTTGAAGTGTTCGCCCACGTAAATAGTTAAATCTCTCAGATACCGCCTGCTTGTGCCCCATCGCTCCTCGGGAGCTTTTTGCTTGATGAAAAGAGCAGTCTCTCAGAGTGACTTGTCGACAGGGTTGGTCAGTGCTTGCTGCGTTTCTTTTTCGTTTCCTGCTTTTTCTTTTTATTGGTTTTCTTGTTGGTCTTGCGTGAAGCGCCGAAAAGGTCGCGCAGCGTGTTGAAGTCTTTTTTCCAAATGATGCCCAGTCCTTGGGTGTTGAGACTGTTGCGGGTGAAATAGCGGTCGTTGGTTTTGTTGTAGACCTTGATGGCAAGGTTTCCGTTGGGGTAGATGAGGTATCGCAGGTCAAAGTCGCCCATGAAGCCCGTAGTAGCATTGGGGTTGTCGCGGTATCCGAATTGTCCGTTTACGAGGAGACGGTTGTTGAGCAGTCGTCCGCTGAGCATACCTTCATATTCTGCATTGTTCCATCCCTCATCACCTGTGGATATGTTTGCACCAAAGTTCCAATTGCTGTTATTGATGACTGAACTGAGCACATTGTTGAGTTGCTGGCTCAGGGTTCCGCTCAGTATGCTCTGCATGGCGAGGCTGGTCTGGCTCTGTTGAGTGGCTTTCTCATCGGCATTGTTGTTGCCTTGCGTATAGAATCGTCCGATACTGAGGAGGTAAAGCACTTGTTGGTTCATTTCTTCTTCGCTGTTGATGATGCTGTAGACCATCTGTTTTACGTCGGTATTGACGGCTGGCAGGTCAAGATTGAAGTCTATGAGGGGCGTTTTGGGCGTACCGCTGATATTCATGATGCAGTTTACACGGATGGTGTTTTTGGCGAAGCTGCGTCCGATATTGAGGTCGGAGAGGCTTACGCCGTTTACCGTGTAGAGTGCCTTGAGGTTGAGGGCAGCATTGTAGGGGTCGCCTCCGAAGACGATGGTGCTGCCTTCTTGGAAATGGAAGTCTTTTTTGATAACATTTTGTATGGTCAGTTTGTAGATGCCGTGGTCGATGGCATAGTTGCCAAACATGTCGAAGGTTCCTTTATTGTAGTACGAAGCTCGCAGGGTGCCGGTGCCGTTGAGGGCAATATAGTCGCCCGATTGTCTATCCATGAGTACGCGCAATGTAGCCGTAGGCGTGCAGTTGATGAGGAGATTGAGACGTATGTCGGTGGGGATGTCTTCCGGCTCGGTCGATGGGCTGACTGCAGCGTTATTGGGTTGCAGAGAGAAGGTTTCATTGGTAAGGATTGTTGGTTGCAGGGTTTTCCAATGAATGAATCCCTGTTCACCGATATTGGCGGCGGCATCTGCATCATATTCAAGGAAACTACCTCTCTCGGGGGTCATGCTTACGTCAATAGTTGTTTCTCCGCTCCCTCCGTGTATGGCGCAGTCGCCGGTGGCATAGACCGTGCCGTAGAAAGTTTGGGTACCATTGTCTTTGAAATCGTAGGCTAAGAGGTTTTGTGTATGAATGTTCAAATCGTATGACAGCCGGGTAAGATTCCGATGGTGGAGTATGCCTTCCACGATGCCGATATTTCCATTTCGGTCGCGAATGGTATCTTGCGGGAATTCAATCTCGTTGGGGCGCATACGTACTACGGATTGGGAGAGAGTATAGACTGTGTTCAAAGGTTTGATGCCTATGGTGCCGTCGGCCATAAGCTCACCCGTGAGGTTGATGTGGCTCAACGGACCGAACAAGCGTACCTGTCCGTCGGCATGCGCATCGACATTGTGCATGAAGCTGCCACAAAGACTTTGCAGAAACTCGAGGCGGGTGTGTCGAGCAGTGATGCCTAAGTCGATATAGTCGCGCTTTGGCGACACGTAACCTTGGATAATGGTGGAGCCGGCAGCAGCGGGATCGTCGGCTACAGCGTTGATATCTATTTGTTCTTGTGTGTTGTTCCAAGTGACGTGAGCGTCGAGTGTGCCCATGTGTCCATTCTCAAAACAAAAGTTCTTTACTTTCAAGTTTGCACGAGCCTCGGGTGAATCCAGCACAGAGGCAATGACGGCGCGCCCCGATGCAAGCCCGCTGAACTCGACGGCGTGGAAGTTTACGAGGTTGAGTATATAGTTTACATCAACGTCTTGGAGGTCTATTGTAACGGAATCTGCTGCGTTGGACGTGGCATTGCCGCTCACGATGATGTGTTGCTTATTGTGTTCGATAGAGAAGTGGTCGATGATAAGACGGTCTTTGCTGTAGACAATGTCGGAAGGTTGAATTTGCCATACCGTGTCACCAATCCATACGTGGGAGATGTGTACATTGGTATGTGCTGCCGGTTGGCTTTCAGCATTCATGAAAAATTGTGTCTCGGCATTGAGCTGTCCTTTGAAGGACTGCTGGCGACGATTGTCCCAATTAATAACAGATTTCAGCTTGTTGCCGATGGCCGAGAGTTGCACATCATAGGCGAATCGATGTCCCGTGGACTCTATTCTGTTCAGTCGGATATCGGTTTTTAACGTGTCATTAGGTGTCTTGATATCAATAAAGCCTTGTTCGAAGTCGTTGCCTTTGTAAGAGAATTGCGGCATTGAGAGCGTCATGTCGAGTTTCTTCTCCTTATCGCTCATTTTCCCTTTTATATGTGCTGGCTGGTGAAGCGTCAGAGGAATATCGAAAAGCTGTTGCAGCCATTCGGTGTTTTCAATGTTGGCTGTAATAGAAAAGTTGTTGTTGCGTGAGCGGGTCTGCTTTGGTAATCCCGGCAGAGTGGGGAGTTTGCTGCCTACGAGATTGGTAAAGCTCTGCACCAAGGTGGTGAAGTCGTAATGACCGCGGAGGTCGGCATTGCCGAAATCGCTGTTGATTTGTACGAAATGCTCTTTATTTTCATAGCCGGCTTTTACTGTCAGCGTAGCAAACTGATAAGTCTTCGTGGGTGACTCCATGGAGAAATCGTGGAGAACGAGTTGTCCCTCGGCGAGATTAAGAGACTTTCCTTTGAAATCGGCAGCAAGGTTGAAACGAAACTTCGTGTCTTTATATTTGTCTGTCAGTTGCAATGCGTGTGGATTAAACTCGCTTACCGCCAGCTTCATATTGGCTGAAGGAACAGGGGCAGAGAGGTTGCATTGGCCGGAAAGATGAATGTTTCCATGAGTATCGTCAAGCGACAAGACTCCGCTGAAAGTTCCTTTCTGATATGTGCCGTCAATATGAATGTTACGATAGGTATGCGAATTGTAGTCTATCTTGCTGATATTTCCTTTGGCAGTTAAGTCAGGTATGCCAGAAGAACGCAAAACCCCATTGATGAGAATGTTGGTAGACAGACTTCCGAACTTATTATCAGCAAGTATACGCTTCAGATTCAAATCCTCGGTGTGTAACCTACTTTCAAACTCTTTTCCTTTTAATGATAGCGAGATGCTTGCTTTTCCTGCGTCGGTACGTAGTACTCCACTTGTTGTTATGGCTTTTCCGATTCCTCCAATATTCCCGATAAAATGAACATTTCCCAATCGGGTAAGATGTGGAGGCAACTCTATGGCTTTTCCATTCAGATTTTTTGTGATGAATCGAATGCTTTCTGCACTCATGTTCAATTCCGAAATAGATGCAAACCACCGTGGGGTTGTTTCCCAATTACTGATAGAACCGTTTGCGCGAAGGTTGATTTGCTTGTTTCGAGAATAAATGTTCAAAAAAGGACTATGTAGCGAGCTGCCTCTACCGGACAAGGTGGCGCTTATATAAACAGGAGTTATAAAGGAATGAAATGTGTCGGACAGAAAGGTAAAGTCGGCTGGCGTCACTTTCGATTCCTTGAGAATGGCTTTATATTGCAAAGTGGGTATCGACAATTTTCCATCCATCCATCTGTAATTTGCCTGCACCTTATCTATTTTTATTTCTGTTCGTGGTAGGCAAAGATGAAATCCATCCAGCAAAGCACTTGTTTTGTTTGCAATGAATTTTAATGAAAGAGATTTGACAGATAGTCCGGATGTCTCATTGAATGCGAGTTTTTTTATGCTTAAATTCAGTGAGTCGTCTGTCAGTACATCTAAGATGAAATGTCCACTGATATTCATTGCTGCCACATGGTTAAGTGTGAAAGTGCGAGAGCGAGGCATATCCCATCGGTCGTATTTAACCGCACCGTTGCGCACAATGAGTGAATGGATGTGTAAATCAATTGGTGTATGCTGAGTGGTGTCTTTGGAAGCGAGTGAATCCAACAGGAATTGAAAGTTGGTGGCTGCTCGTTCCGTCTCTTTATACAAATCGGCTTTTAATCCGAATATTTGGGCAGATGAAATAGATATCCGGCCTTGAGAAAGAGAAAGATAATCAAACTTGACAGAGATTCTCGAGGCCTTCAGCATTTTTTTCCCTTTTTGGTCGTAGATGAGCACATCATCTAAAATCAATCGGTTCAGAAATCCAAGGTCAATATGTTTGATATAGACTTGCGTCCCTAATTTTTCTTCCAATAAATCGCTTACGGTAGAGCCTATTACTCCTTGTATCGCAGGTAATTGGAGTAATACGATTACCAAAAGATACAGACCAAGAAGCGTCCATATCGTAGCTCTGACAATATGCTTAAAGAGTTTGATACTGATGAATTTGATGACAAAAGTACATTAAAATCTATTCATAGTGAAATAAATCATTTGTTTTTCTCTTTACTATGTCATTTTTTGTATATATTTGCACCGATTAGTAACATAGAAAAACCTTTTTAAGGTTAAGACTTTGAAATAGCAGAATAACTATATATAATATGGTATAAGAATAAGATAAAAAAGGTTTTACTAACCGTTTGCCCTTATTCTATCATATGGCATGACAAACAGATAATTAAAGATTTATGGCGAATGTTATAAAGTTGCGTAAAGGCTTGGACATCAACCTGAAAGGACGGGCTGACCGAAAGAAAGTGCTATTAGAACCGACTCATGATTTTGCGGTTAAGCCAACCGACTTTATAGGAGTTGTTCCCAAACTAATGGTACGTGAGGGGGATAGTGTAAAAGCCGGAGATACATTGTTTATAAACAAGAATTACCCAAATGTGAAATTCGCATCACCGGTAAGCGGAACTGTCGCTGCTATCGTGCGAGGTGAAAGAAGAAAGCTTTTACAGTGTAAACTCATAGCTAATACAACGCAAGAGTTTAGCTTTTACGGCGTAAAAGCTATGGAGTTATTATCCGGAGACGAAGTGGTGGAAAAACTACTGAATGCCGGCATCTTCGGAATGATTAAGCAATTGCCCTATGCCGTCTCTGCAAATGCTGATGTAAAGCCGAAATCTATCTTTGTTTCTGCATTGAGAGACATGCCGTTGTCGTGTGATTTCGACTATGAATTGGAAAGTAACGAAAAAGATTTCCAAACCGGTTTGACGGCTTTGTCTAAAGTGGCAAAAACCTATCTTGGTATTGGGAAGCACCAGACATCTCCGGTTTTGACAGCACCAAAGGATGTTGAAATAACGGTGTTTGACGGCCCTTGTCCTGCCGGTAATGTGGGAGTGCAAGTTAATCATATAGATCCGGTAAATAAAGGCGAACTTATTTGGACGGTAGACCCAACGACGGTTATTTTTATCGGACGTCTATTTAATAAAGGTATTGTAGACTTAACGAGAACAATTGCCATTGCCGGTAGCGAAATAACCAATCCTTCTTATGCAGAAGTAAGAGTGGGGCAGAGCCTGCAACCTATTTTGAACGGCCGTTTGAACAGTAAGCAATCGGTTAGAATCATCCAAGGAAATCCATTGACAGGCAGTATCAGTTCACAAGATGATTATTTAGGCGCATATACATCAGAAATTACTGCTATACCCGAAGGAAACAATGCCAATGAGATGTTTGGATGGATAATGCCCCGTTTCTCTCAGTTCTCTACATCGCGCAGCTATTTTAGTTGGCTCATGGGCAAGAGAAAAGAATATTCCATAGATGCCCGTATCAAAGGAGGAGAACGACATATCATTATGAGTGGTGAATACGATAAGGTTCTTCCGATGGATATTTATGGAGAATATCTGATTAAAGCTATCATTGCCGGTGATATCGATAGAATGGAACAGTTAGGTATCTATGAAATATCTCCGGAAGATTTCGCATTAGCGGAGTTCGTTGATTCTTCAAAGTTGGAACTTCAGCGTATTGTGAGAGAAGGACTTGATATGTTACGAAAGGAAAACTCATAAACAAACAACGAAAGAACTATGTCTCTAAAAAAATATATTGATAGAATACGACCGGCTTTCGGTAAGGACGGGAAGCTACATGCGTTTCGTAGTGTGTTTGATGGTTTTGAAACATTCCTATATGTTCCGAATGCAACCTCCCAAACAGGAACGAACATTCATGATTCCATTGACTCGAAGCGCATTATGAGTATTGTTGTCATAGCCTTACTTCCTGCTTTACTCTTTGGTATGTATAATGTGGGATACCAAAACTATTTGGTTGCAGGAAAGTTAGCCGATGCCTCATTCTGGAGTATCTTCGCATTTGGCCTTGCTGCCGTTTTACCTAAGGTTATCGTAAGTTATATTGTCGGATTGGGTATCGAGTTCGCTTGGGCACAATGGAAAGGAGAGGAAATACAAGAAGGATATTTGGTGTCGGGCATCATCATCCCACTGATTATTCCTATTAACTGTCCTATCTGGATGCTGGTTATCGCCATTGCCTTTGCTGTTATTTTCGGGAAAGAAATCTTCGGTGGAACAGGTATGAACATCTTTAATGTCGCACTCATTGCCCGTGCGTTCCTTTTCTTTGCCTATCCCCAAAAGATGAGTGGAGATGCTGTTTGGATTGCAAACGAATCCATTTTAGGATTAGGTAACACGTTGCCAGACGGATTTACGGCAGCAACTCCGCTTGGAATGATTGCTCAGGGCGTGAATATACCTTATTCCATTTCTGATATGATATGGGGCTTTATTCCGGGTTCTATCGGAGAAACCAGCGTAATTGCCATTGGTATAGGTGCGGTTATTTTGCTTTTCACGGGTATTGCTTCATGGAGAACCATGTTGAGTGTTATCCTCGGCGGAGCATTGACTGCCTTTATCTTCTCATCAATCGGTACTACGCCTATAGCATGGTATGAGCATCTTGTATTGGGAGGCTTTGCCTTTGGCGCAGTGTTTATGGCTACAGACCCTGTCACCTCCGCACGGACGGAAACAGGAAAGTATATTTATGGATTCTTGATAGGCATGATAGCCATTATCATTCGTGTCATGAACCCGGGTTATCCCGAGGGTATGATGCTGGCGATTCTATTGATGAATATGCTTGCACCACTGATAGATTATTATGTTGTGCAAAGCAATATCTCCAAGAGGATGAAACGTTTAACCGCTAAAAAGTGAATGAGCTATGGAAAATGGAAAGAAAAAGAAGTTGAACACCAACTCTAATTCATATACAATCATATACTCCGTGATTATCGTTGTTGTGGTTGCATTTCTTCTCGCACTTGTGTTTCAGGCTTTTAAACCCATGCAAGAAGCGAACATCGCTTTGGATAAAAAGAAGCAAATCTTATATTCTTTGAATATCGGAGAACTCGACGACGAGGCTGCAAACAACAAATATAAGGACATTATCATAGCAGACAACGTGATAGACAAAGCAGGGAAGATATTGCAAAAAGGGTCGAAAGGTGGTGAAAATGCCGGTTTTAAACAGAACAGTGCAGACTTCAAAGCCGGACGATTGGCATTGTATGTGTGCAAAGTCGACGGTGAAACGAAATATGTCATACCCGTATATGGTATGGGGCTATGGGGCGGCATAAGTGGATATATTGCCATCAATGCCGATAAAGAAACTGTCTATGGCGCATATTTTACCCATGAAAGCGAGACCGCCGGTCTTGGTGCGGAAATTAAGGACAGTAAGGAGTGGCAAAATCAATTTAGAGGAAAGAAACTTTTAAACAAAGAACATTCCGCCATTGCACTCTCAGTTCTTAAAAAGGTGGAAGATCCCAGTACACAGGTTGATGCCGTGACAGGTGCCACATTGACTTGCAACGGTGTAACGAATATGCTTCACAGCTGTTTAGCTGCTTACATGAACTTTTTAACAGCCAAATAAACAGGAGGTATTATTGATATGAGCAAACTGTTTTCAAAAGCAAATAAGGAGGTATTTCTCAATCCTCTTAACATAGACAACCCTATCATGATTCAGGTGCTGGGCATCTGTTCCGCATTGGCCGTAACTTCACAACTCAAACCCTCGATAGTGATGGGGTTGGCCGTAACTATTATCACGGCTTTTGCCAATGTTATCATCTCACTTGTCCGTAATACGATACCCAATCGCATCCGTATTATTGTGCAACTCGTTGTCGTGGCAGCCTTGGTAACTATTGTTAGTCAGATACTCAAAGCCTTTGCATATGATGTAAGCGTACAACTCTCGGTTTATGTGGGGCTTATCATAACCAATTGCATTCTCATGGGACGCCTCGAAGCCTTTGCCATGATGAACAAACCGTGGCCAAGTTTCCTCGACGGAATAGGCAACGGACTTGGATATGCCATTATTCTGATTGTAGTAGGTGCGTTGAGGGAGTTCTTTGGAAGAGGTTCTCTGCTGGGTTTTCAGATAATTCCGCAGAGCTTCTATGAAGCCGGTTATGTGAATAATGGCATGATGACGATGCCCGCTATGGCGCTTATACTCTTGGGATGTGTGATTTGGATACACCGCGCATATTTCTATAAAGAGGAAAGTAAGTAAGGTTTATCTGGCTATTTGTATAACAATGATTCAAGTTCTAAAACAATAAAAATGGAACATTTGGTAAACTTATTCATACGCTCCATATTTGTGGACAATATGATATTCGCATTCTTTCTCGGCATGTGTTCTTTCTTGGCCGTGTCGAAGAATGTCAAGACATCCCTCGGATTAGGTTTGGCTGTAACCTTTGTATTGCTGGTTACCGTTCCGGTGAATTACTTATTGCAGACAAAAGTGCTTGGGCCGGATTGTCTGGTTAAAGGCATTGATTTATCATATCTAAGTTTCATCCTGTTTATTGCTGTCATTGCCGGCATCGTTCAGTTAGTGGAGATGGCTGTAGAGAAGTATTCACCATCGTTATATGCCGCATTGGGTATCTTTCTTCCGCTGATTGCCGTGAATTGCGCCATTATGGGAGCAAGTCTCTTTATGCAACAACGCATAAACATGGAGCCTTCCAACTCACAGTATATCGGCAGTATATTAGATGCTGCGGTTTATGCTTTAGGAAGTGGCTTCGGGTGGACTCTTGCCATCATCGCTATGGGAGCCATCAGGGAAAAGATGCAATACAGCGATGTGCCGAAGCCTTTGCAGGGATTGGGTATTACTTTCATTACCGTAGGACTGATGGCTATGGCAATGATGTGTTTCTCGGGTTTAAAGTTATAATACAACGTTTTATCATTCACAGAAATGGGACAATTCATATTCATTAGCGTCGGAGTATTCCTTATCACCATCCTGTTGTTGGTCGCAATGCTCCTGATAGCCAAGAGATACCTCTCACCCAGTGGGAATGTAAACATCGTCATCAATGACGAACAGACACTGACTGTAGAGCAGGGCAGCAGCTTGCTCACTACGCTCAACGATAACGGCGTGCATCTTCCGTCTGCCTGCGGAGGCAAGGGGTCGTGCGGACAGTGCAAGGTTCGCGTGATTGAAGGAGGAGGAGAGATTCTCGACTCAGAGCGTTCTCACTTCACCCGTAAGGAAGTAAAAGACCATTGGCGATTAGGATGCCAATGTAAAGTAAAATCAGATTTGGCTATCAAGGTGCCTGAAAGCATCCTTGGTGTGAAAGAGTGGGAGTGTACGGTGCTCTCCAACAAAAACGTTTCCAGCTTTATCAAAGAGTTTGTCGTGGCACTCCCCCAAGGAGAACACATGGACTTCATACCCGGTTCGTATGCGCAGATTACCATTCCCGCCTACGAATGTATAGATTATGACAAAGATTTTGATAAGAACGACATCGGCGAAGAATACATCAAGGCATGGAAAGACTTCAACATCTTCTCGTTGAAGGCGCATAATCCGGAGACAACCATTCGCGCCTATTCCATGGCCAACTATCCCGCAGAGGGCGACCGCATCACACTGACGGTGAGAATTGCTACGCCTCCGTTTAAACCACGTCCCGCCGTGGGATTCCAAGACGTGCCTACAGGTATTGCGTCCAGCTATATCTTCAGTCGAAAGCCTGGCGATAAGGTGTTGATGAGTGGCCCTTATGGCGACTTCCATCCCATCTTTGACAGCAAAAAAGAGATGATTTGGGTTGGTGGTGGAGCCGGAATGGCTCCTTTGCGCGCGCAGATTATGCACATGTTGAAGACACTTCATACCCGCGACCGCAAGATGCATTATTTCTACGGAGCGCGCAATTTGAGCGAAGCATTCTTTATTGAAGACTTCCACGAGTTGGAAAAGGAATATCCCAACTTCCATTTCCATTTGGCTTTGGACAGACCCGACCCCAAGGCCGATGAGGCAGGAGTGCCTTATACGGCAGGTTTTGTGCACGACGTGATGTACAACACCTATCTGAAAGACCACGAAGCACCCGAAGACATCGAGTATTACATGTGTGGTCCGGGGCCTATGAGCAAGGCTGTGCAGAACATGCTCTACAATTTAGGTGTGGAACGCGAAAGCATTATGTTTGACGATTTCGGATAACCCGTTATCTCCGTTCGCTATATACGTCCCCATGGTTAAACCTCAACCATGGGGACGTTTTCTTCTTATCTGCGTTCTTATTCCCTCATTGATGAAGTGCCGGCCGGTTATTCGGTTGCTTATCGGGGGAAAAAGGCTAAGGACGGGGCGCAGGATAGTTAGAGGACAACTGTCTTTACAATAGGATTTCACCTCACGAGATATAAGGAATACGCGAGTTCGGGATAAGTTTAGCATGCAAATAATTCTAACAGCCTTGACTTTTCCACATATACAGGCAGTGCCTCTGGCTTATTCTCAAAAAGCAATATGCAGTAAGGGCAGAACATAAGTTCATAATTAACGTGAATTCGACGAATTTAGAACATAGCAAGCTGCGTCTCAATAGTCCTTATTGTATCATTCACTATATTTACTTGTACGCTCTACCTTATAGTATAAGTCCAACCCTACTTATAGTATAAGCCCTATAGGAACAGGTGTACTACACTCCCATCCAAAGGTGTTAAACACTCTTGCTCGTAGGTGCTAGTATCTACTCCTACCTATAAGTCTAATCGCACCTACAGTGTAAGTATAATATAATGAGGATGGTCTGTTTATGAATACTTGATTTAGCACCTCAAAATCTTTATTACCACCGTAAAGATACATGATATTCCTTAAAATAAATGTTTTGATAGGGAAAATGCTTTTCGGCATGTTCCCGTTATCAGTAAGGATAGGGATTAGAATGGCCACCAACGTTTCTTCTTCGGTTGTCCGTCTCGGTTGCCATGCCACCCCATGGTCGGATCCCCCTGCGTTTGGGCATAGACATCTCCGTGTGTGACCATCTGATAGATGGTGCCCCAATCCGGTAAGCCTCCGATGTTACGGTCGTCGATAAAGAGATCGGCTTTCAGTTTTCTGGAGAAGTGATTGTTGTGTTCCTCCGTTTCTTCAGGGTAATCTTTGTTTATGGCATAGAAGTCCACGCCACGGTCTTTGCACCATTTTACCGCTTCTTCAAGGAGTTCTCCCTCGCGCACGCTCCACAGAATGACTTTATGGCGGTCGGCTATCAGCATCCGGAGCGTCTCCGTGGCAAAGGGAATCTCTTCTCCTATCGCAGGGTATTTATGTTCAACGATAGTTCCGTCGAAGTCTACAGCAATGGTCATAGTTCTTGTGTAGTTAAGGGTTTTGTTATCGTTTGATGGAGTTGTCGTTTTTGTTCCCGTAGTGGCTATAGCTGTAGTTCCCGTAGTGTCTGTAGCTTCCGTAACCGTATTTGCCGTAACGTCCGTATTTGCCGTATCGTCCATAGCCATAGTAGTAGCCGTACTTCTTCTTCGACATGTCGATACCATTGATAACAATAGAGATTTTGGGAAGTTTCTTCTCTTCGTCGAGTGTGTTGATAAGGTCGAAACTGTTCTTTTGCGTATAGTCGGCACGACACATGTATATGGTGGCATTGGCAATCCTGCTGATTTGCAAGGTATCTGTAACCAGTCCCACAGGTGCAGTGTCGATGAGAATGTAGTCGTAGCGTTCTTTCAGCATGTCCATAATCTTGTCCAACGATGGTCGAGCGAGCAACTCTGCGGGGTTGGGCGGAATGGGGCCGGACAACAACAGGTCGAGGTTCGGATGCACACCCGACGGCAATATCTGTGCGTCGAGCTCCTCTTGTGTGGGATTGTCATGCACCAGCAGATTGGTGATGCCGTGTTTATGGTCGTGCAGTTGGAAGAGTTCGGCCAGACGCGGACGGCGCACATCAAGGCCAAGCAGGAGCACCTTCTTGCCAAGCAGTGCGAAGCTGACGGAGAGATTGGCGGCATTGAAAGTCTTTCCTTCGCCCGATGTAGTGGATGTGAACATCACCACTTTCTCGTTTTCTTTGAGGATGAACTGCAAATTGGTGCGCATACTTCTGAATATCTCCTCCATCTGGTTATTCTTGTTCTCGTGTACCACAATATCTGCTTTGGTCTTTGCCGTATCGCTGGCAATGGCCACGTCTGCGAGTATGGGGAGTTTGGTCAGCTTCATCACATCGTCATGTCCCTCAATCTTATAGCGTAGAAACCTGATGATGAAGATGATGAGTGCGGGTATAGCAAGCCCCAGACCGAGAGCTATGAGGATAAGGATGGTAGATTTGGGACTGACTTGTCCGGCATAGATGGGCGTATCTATCATTCTGCCTTTGTCGGCTGTGGCAGCGAGCGAGATAGAGTTCTCCTCCCGCTTTTGCAGCAACATCAAATACAGCCCCGATTTCACCTCTTGCTGACGTCCTATCTGGGTGAGTATGCGCTCCTGTTCGGGACTTTGATGGAGTTGTCCCGCATAACGGCCATATTCTGTGGCGACGACGTTTCGTTGTATTTCCATGGCGCGTCTTGATTGTGCCATGGCACGCTTGATACCCGCCATCAGGTCGTTCAGCTGTGCTGTCAGGGGAGTAACCATGGGACTTCCCTCTGCGGCACTGCGCAACAGTCGGTTTCGTTGCAGCACAATCTCGTTGTATTTACTGATGAGGTCGTTGGATGTCTGGTCTGAAAGCCCGATATTTGAGGGTAAAGTCTGGTATCTATTAGCCGGTTCGCCAATGTATTTCTCCATGTTGTTGAGAAGTGCAAGCTGCGTGTTGGCATCCGACAGTTTCTTTTGATAAGCATCGGTATTCTGCATGGCCAGACCGGCGTTGCTCGACTGTTGCGTCATGTTGTTCCGCCTCTTGTAGTTTTCAATCTGCCCTTCAGTGTTTCCCAGCTCGTTGTTTATTTTCTCCAGCCGTTCGTTGATAAACCTTTCCGTGCGCACAGCTATCTCGTTCTTATCTTCGTTGGCCTGCCGATTATAACAGATAGCCAACTGTTTGAGGTAGTCCATGCCCCGTTGCGGCACTTGGTCTGTAAGGGTGAGGCTGACAATCGAGGTTGTCTTCGATGTTTGCGTTACACCGAGCCCGCCTGCATATCCGTTGGCAATGCTTTTGGGCGGTGATACATAGACACGAAGCGTAGAACCGTTGGGCATGGAGTAGACACCGTTTTGTTGAAAGGAGAGGGTTCCCACATGGGTCTGAATGGTTGCGGGTAAGGTGCGGAGTGTCTTGTTGATGGTGAAAATACCCGCCTCCCTGTTCTGTGCTGTCGGAGCGTAGTATTCTCCCTTCACATTGTATGCGTTGTCCTCCCGTGTAATGCTAAGGCTGATAGTCGATGCGAGTCGGTTCAGATGCGTCGTATCTATATCCACGCTGACGGGTTCTGTCCTATAAACAGGATTGTCTTTTATTTTCCCCTCCGCAATGTAATTAACGTAGAGTTTGAGGTCTCTCACCGCAGCTTCAGCTATGGAATGCGATTTCAGTATTTCCATCTCGTTGTCAAGTCCGGTAGAGTTCGACATCGTACCCAAATTGGAGGCATACTGTATGTTGTTTGCCCGTCTTCCGCTGTCTTCGTTTTTGATGAGCAATTTAACAGCAACCATGTACACAGGTGTTGCATACCTTAGGTAAATGGCCACGAGGCTCAGGCAGAGTGTCAATGAAATGAGAAACCATTTCCAATTAAGGATAAGTGCAGTATAAACGGCTCCGAGGTCGAAGAGTGATTTGTTCTCAGCCCGTGTCTTGTTTGTTCCTGTTTCAGGGTTATTGTTTTCTGTCATATTCTTATAACTGAATTCCTTGTTGTATGCTACTTGATTTTCTTTTTTCTATGAGTTCCCTCTTTTATTGGGAGATATTCAGCAGATACTGTCCGTATCCGTTTTTGAGCATGGGTGTGGCCAATCTTCTGACATCTTCCTTGGTTATCCACCCATTGTCCATAGCTATCTCTTCGAGGCATGCCACCTTCTGTCCTTGTCTCTTCTCTATGACCTCAATGAAAGTGCTGGCTTCCGAAAGACTGTCGTGGGTGCCCGTGTCGAGCCATGCAAATCCTCTCTGCAATGTCTGTACCTTGAGTGTTTCCCGTTGCAGGTATTCTTGGTTTACAGTGGTTATTTCCAACTCTCCGCGTGCGCTGGGCTTGATGTGTTTAGCCACGTTTACCACGCTGTTGGGATAGAAGTATAGCCCCACCACAGCATAATTGCTCTTGGGCTTCTGCGGTTTTTCCTCAATGCTCAAACAGTTTCCCTGCTCGTCGAATTCGGCCACGCCGTATCTTTCGGGGTCATTCACATAGTATCCGAATACCGTGGCGTTGCCCTGCTCTTCGGCATCTTTCACCGCACGTTTCAGCATGCCTGTGAAACCGGCACCATAGAAAATATTGTCGCCTAATACAAGGCAGGCACTGTCGGTGCCGATGAAATGTTCGCCGATGATGAAAGCCTGTGCCAGTCCATCGGGACTAGGTTGTTCGGCATAGTCGAACGTCACACCCAACTCACGCCCGTCTCCGAGGAGCCTTTTAAACCCCGGCAAGTCGTAGGGGGTGGATATGATGAGTATTTCTCGTATCCCGGCCAGCATCAATACCGAGATGGGATAGTATATCATGGGTTTATCGAAGATGGGAATCAGTTGTTTGCTGACTCCTTTTGTGATAGGGTAAAGGCGTGTTCCCGACCCACCGGCTAATACGATTCCTTTCATATAAGGTGCAATTAATAATAACAATACTCCATTGCCTGCATGGCTCAAGGCAAGGCGAGCGGAGCAAAAAGGATGCTTCCTTATTGTAAATGATGCACAAAGGTAGTTGTTTCTTTTAATATGTGCATGCTTTATTGGTATTATTTAACGATTGTTGGGAAACGTGGTGCAGTCTGCGTTTTGCACGATGACTGTTTGTCGCGAGAAAGGTTGTCGACCTGTCCATGTACAGACGCCATCTGTGCCACGTACAAACGCCATCTGTACGGAGTACGAATGCCGACTTATCAATCGTCACTTTACGACCCCGAAACTCCCATCGGTCATGAGAGATTACGCGAATCAGGGATAAGGTTATCTGGGCTGTAAGTCCAGCCTAAGGTCTTCTGCTCTTTTGGGGCTATTCGGTAAGATTCTCTTACTCAGAACTCGCATATATCGAGACCTCTGCAAAACCGACCACCCTCTCAATTTTCACCCATACACTCTTAGAAGAATGAATATTTTTGACCAAAAGATGCCGCTGGAGGTTACTTTTTGAGTAGATAATAATCTTTTATCGGTGTATTTCCATGTTATCTGATAGAATTTGACACAATAATCCCTGGTGTTCGGTATAAGTTGTAGGT
>NZ_GL397214.1:684988-711467 GCF_000146675.1 Hoylesella marshii DSM 16973 = JCM 13450 | reverse complement strand
AATGGATTCCATAATATGCTGCGCATGTGTTTTTGAAAGTCCGACGTATCTTGCTATTCCAGCACCAAACCATCTATGCATAGAACCAAAGGTACGTTCTACTTTGTAGCGTATCTTACTTATCGCAACGTTGATACGCTGCTGCCTTTCTGTAATTTCATGCCCTCTTGTTCCCTTATGCATGATACGACTTTTAAGTTTCATACGTTTGAGGGTTTCTTTGTTCTCCATCGAGTCATATCCTTTATCGGCATAGACAAGTGCTTTCCGTGGCAATTCAGCTTTCTTCAGGGGTGTTTCTAAGTGTTTCATATCACTTTCATTGGCAGCTGTCGTTTCCTCGGCAAGCACCATTCCGTTTTCATCCGTTACCGTGTGGCGTTTGCAACGCCGTTGCATTTAACTTTCCTTTTGGTTTGACGTTTGCAACGCCGTTGTATTTAACTTTCCTTTTGGTTTGACATTTGCAACGCCGTTGTATTTAACTTTCCTTTTGGTTTGACATTTGCAACGCCGTTGCATTTAACTTTCCTTTTGGTTTGACATTTGCAACGCCGTTGCATTTAACTTTCCTTTTGGTTTGGCGTTTGCAACGCCGGTGCAAGCCTCCCGCCAGTTGTCGTGGCGTCCGACTAAGCGAAAAAAAGTATCTACGTTAGGCTTGACAACTTCTTTGAGCATGGCTTTCTCCGAAGCCTCTATGTGCTCATCCTCTTTTCTATCCTCAACGACCTCATAGCTCTTACCTCCGCGGGGGCGGCGGGGAGTATTCGTAATGCTGGCATCAACAATGGCACCACGCTTTACAATGATTCCTTTAGCTTCCAATTGCCGATTAAACTCCGCAAGAAGCGTATCATACAGATCCGCTTCAACTATAGCACGAATAGGTGCCCAATCAATGACAGTGTTTATTTGTGAAAAGAATGTCTGCTTGACCTTTCTCTGTCCAAGGAATAGGTCAGCAAAACTGGGAGAGGATAACTTCTGTTTCATACGATAAAGGCACAAAAAATATTTAAGAAAGACAAATTATAAGAGGGGTTTTGCAGAGGTTTCAAATCGTTTTTTCACGCATGGGGTTATCATTCTTTGCGAAATTGTTCGATTTTTACAACGTTTTTTGTACCTTTGCCAGAACAATTTAGTTTTTTGTATGGATAGAATTGTCGGAACAACTATTTATAGGCAAGGATTGCGAACAAAGATACTGGATGCCGCCATGTTTGAGTTTAGAAAGATTGGCATTAAAGGGGTAAAAATGGACGACATAGCCGGCAAGTTGTCTATTTCCAAACGCACGCTGTACGAAATATATTCTAATAAAGAGGAGTTGCTGTACGAGGGCATCCGACACCGCGAAGAGGAAGCCGACCGTTATATAGACGAATTCCAACAGGCGGGGCATACCGTCATGGAGGTGATAATTGAGTATTTCAGGATGCAAGTAGAATATTACAGTAAGATTAACCCCCTGTTTTTCTCAGAGTTGCATAAGTATCCTAAACTCATTGAATACTTGCACGAAGTGCATGAGAAGCGCCATGAAGAGTCTATCGCTTTCCTGTATCAAGGTGTGGAGGAGGGCTTTTTCCTCTCCGGCATTAACTTTTCTATCACATCGCGTTTAACCCTTGCCGGTACACGCTTCATCATGTCTTCCTATATGTATCGGGAGTTTTCCATCAAGGAAATATTCTATAATTCCGTTTTTCTCTTCATCCGAGGCTATTGCACACCGAAAGGATTGGAGGTTTTAGACAGATTCCTGACTGACTACCGCAACGGGGATTAACCCTGCAGTATCGCTGCATTCAACAGAAATACGACTTTATAAAGCAATCACTCATTATGGGGCTATTCGGTTTATTCAATAAAGATAAGAAAGAAACGCTGGACAAGGGTTTGGAAAAGACCAAGCAGAGTGTGTTTGGTAAGCTGACGCGTGCCATTGCCGGTAAGTCCAAGGTAGACGACGATGTGCTCGATGACTTGGAAGAAGTGCTTATCACCTCTGATGTAGGCGTAGATACGACACTGAAAATCATACATCGCATAGAGGAGCGTGTGGCACGCGACAAGTATGTGTCTACCGCCGAACTCAACGAAGTGTTGCGCGACGAGATAACGCAACTGCTGTCGGAAAACCATTCGTCTGATAACGAACAATGGGATTTGCCCACCGACCATCATCCCTACGTCATACTTATAGTAGGTGTAAATGGCGTAGGCAAGACCACCACCATCGGCAAGCTGGCCTATCAGTTTAAGAAAGCCGGCAAAAAAGTGTATCTCGGTGCAGCCGATACTTTCCGTGCTGCAGCTATCGACCAGCTGTGTATCTGGGGTGAGCGGGTAGGTGTACCTGTCATCAAACAACAGATGGGCAGCGATCCGGCGTCGGTCGCATTCGATACCATTAGCTCTGCAAAGGCCAATGGTGCCGATGTGGTACTCATTGATACTGCTGGAAGGTTACACAACAAAGTGGGACTGATGAACGAATTGAAGAAGATTAAAGACGTTATGAAAAAGGTGGTACCCACAGCACCTGACGAAGTGATGCTGGTACTCGATGGCAGTACGGGGCAAAACGCCTTTGAACAAGCGAAACAGTTTGCGGCTGTTACGCAGATTACGGGGCTGACTATTACCAAACTCGACGGCACAGCCAAGGGCGGTGTGGTCATAGGCATCAGCGACCAAATGAAGGTACCTGTGAAATACATCGGGCTTGGAGAAGGCATGGAAGACCTGCAACTCTTTCACAGACAGCAATTCGTAGACTCCCTCTTTCATACCGAGCAGTGAAAAAGAATCGGATAGACATTGTTACGATGGGCTGTTCGAAGAATCTCGTAGACAGTGAGATACTCATGAAGCAGTTTGAAGCCAACGGTTACCATTGCGTTCATGATGCAGAGCATCCGCAAGGCGAGATAGCCGTTATCAACACCTGTGGCTTTATAGAGTCGGCCAAAGAAGAGAGCATTAATACTATCTTGGAGTTCGTGCAAGCCAAGAAAGAGGGACGCCTCAACAAGTTGTTCGTGATGGGCTGCCTTTCGCAACGCTATAAAGACGAACTCGAGGCCGAGATACCCCAAGTAGATAAATTTTACGGCAAGTTTAACTACAAGCAACTGTTGACAGACCTTGGCAAGGCAGAAGCAGCATCGTGCGATGGCCGGCGGCATCTCACCACCCCACGGCACTACGCTTATCTGAAAATCAGTGAGGGATGCGACCGTCACTGTGCCTACTGCGCCATCCCGTTAATGACGGGGAGACACGTGAGCCGTCCGATGAACGACATCGTAAATGAGGTAGAAGAACTCGTAAGCATCGGCGTGAAAGAGTTCCAAGTCATAGCACAGGAACTCACCTACTATGGCATGGACATCGACGGTCACCTGCATATTGCGGAGCTGATACGTCGTATCTCCGACGTTCAAGGCGTGAAATGGATACGTCTCCACTATGCCTACCCCAATCAATTCCCCTATGAGTTGTTAGACGTTATCCGCGAGAGAGACAACGTATGTAAATATCTCGACATTGCCTTACAGCATATCTCTGACTCTATGCTCACCCGTATGCGTCGGCATGTCTCGAAAGAAGAGACTCTCCGTCTGATTCGCGACATCCGCCGACAGGTACCCGGTATTCATCTGCGTACCACATTGATGGTGGGTTTTCCGGGGGAAACGGACGAAGACTTCGAGGAACTGATGGATTTTGTGCGCTGGGCACGTTTCGAGCGTATGGGAGCTTTCGCCTATTCGGAGGAGGAAGGTACCTATAGTGCTACCCACTATCCCGACGATGTTTCTCCACAGGTGAAAGAAGACCGTCTGAACCGACTTATGGCGTTGCAGCAGAAAATCAGTGCCGAAGTAGAAGCAGAGAAAGTGGGATGCACATTACAAGTCATTATTGATCGTAAGGAAGGCGACTTTTATGTGGGACGCACCGAGTTTTGCAGTCCTGAAGTAGACCCCGAAGTACTGATATCCGCCGGCGAGAAACGGCTGAAGATAGGGGATTTCTATGCGGTAAAGATGAGAGCGGCCGATGAGTTTGATCTATACGGAGAGGTAGTGACATAGGGGCGGTCGTCGCCTGACATCGGTGCTTTAATATATATGATGCAATGAACAACAAAGATTTCATAACGGAATTATCTCGACGTTCGGGCTATACACCCGAAGATACGCAGAAACTGATACATACGCTTATTGATGGTTTATGCGATGGGTTTGATGCCGGTGAACCGGTGGTATGGGCAGGGTTCGGCACGTTTGAGGTGAAGAAACGCTTGGAGCGCGTCATTACCAATCCTTCCACAGGGCAGAAGATGCTGATACCGCCGAAGCTGGTACTCAATTTCAAACCTGTCTCCTCTGCCAAAGAACGCCTGAAGAAAGGAGGAGACGAGCCATGATGACTATCAAGGATTTGGCCAAGGCCTTGGTCGAAAAGCATGATTTACGGGAGAAAGATGCCGAAGAGTTCATAGACTTACTCATCGAGATTCTCTATGAAGGTTTACGCACCGACCGTCTGGTGAAGATAAAAGGGTTAGGAACGTTTAAGGTGATGGAGGTGAAAGAGCGCGAGAGTATCAGTGTGAACACGGGCGAACGCGTTGTCATCGATGGTCACGACCGAATCACGTTTACACCCGATGCTACCATGCGCGACCTCGTGAATAAACCTTTTGTACAGTTCGAGGCCGTACCGGTAAACGAGGGTGTGGATTTCAGCGAGATAGATGGGCAGGAAGCGACCGCACAGGTGGAACAGACAGAAGAAACCGTATCGCTTCAGTCGGAAGAAACGATACCAGCGGAGACAGAGCCTATTGCAGTTCCAGCCATCGAACAGGCAGGAGGACCGGCAGTAACAGAGGAGTCTGTAGTAGAGGAATTACCCGTTTCCGAAATGTCGGAATCGGATGAGGAAGAAGAATACATGGATGACGAAGAGAATGAAAGCGGCCGCCGTCGCTGGATTCTCTTCACACTTGCTGCTCTGTTGATTGCCGTCGGGGCGTTCTTTGCCGGCTATTATATGGCCGGAGATGGATTTATGGCACACGACGTATTGCCGTCCCGCAAGATTTCTGTCAAGAAAAAAACGGTGAGCAAAGTACCATCTCTGCAACCGGCATCAACCAAAAATGACAGCACGGTGAAGCTGTCGGCCGACGAGGAAGAGGCGCGTTTTGCCACCCAATACGACAAGCTGGATGCACGTGTGCGCACCGGTGCTTATCGCATTGTGGGAATAGAGCAGGAAGTAACGGTACAAAAAGAGCAAACGCTGTCAGGCCTCTCCAAATATTATTTAGGTTCGGATATGGAATGCTATGTGGAGGCGTTGAACGGACGGCGGGAACTGAAAGCTGGAGATAGGGTGAAAATACCGAAACTGAAACTGAGACATCTTCGCTGATTCCATTAGAAGAAAACTGTGAAATCACGTCAGTTCATATTCCGATTTACTTCTGTTACTTTTTATTTCTTATTATTTGAGGTGGGGATATGGGATATGGAAATGCGAGAATTCTATTTTTCATTCCCGTATAAGTAATAATACCAATAGGTGTTATTATATGTGTCGCGTATTTTGTTGCCCCTGATTCTTTTGTCAGGATATTGCCTTTCTATGCTCTGTAGGTCTTGGTAGTCGGCATCCATCACGGCATTGTGATAGACGATAAAGGGATTGGCACGCAGATGAGTATAGAGCGTGAGTGCCTCTTTGTAATGTTTGGGCAGTTCGCTTTTCAGGTCATAGTATCTACCTATGGTTCGGACAAAGGTTTCAAGGTCTTTGTCTAAGAGGTATCCGCAGAGTATATAATCTTTCACTGCCGGTGTAGCCCGTCCTTGTACTTCGAGTTGTTTGAGATAAGTTATCGGGGGCATGCTTTCCGACGGCGTACCTCCAAGGTGGCAGTAAATGTCGGCTTCAGGCAGCAACACAGTATGGACGTGACTTTTGTTGGGTAATAAAATGGCTGAAGTGCCTGTCAGCGGGTATTCAAACAGATGTTCGGGCAGAGCATGTTGCAAAGAGAGGGCATAGACGCGGAGCATCGTCAGTGACGAATCTGTAGCTAAGCTACGTTTGCCTACCGTTAAGGCCTGTTTGTTTTTGCCGTCCAACAGATATTGTTCCATCCTGATACGATAATGAAATACGTCGTTGCCGGTGGAAAGCATGCCTGTTAGAAGCATGAAAAGGGAGAGGAGAAGCAGGTTGATACACAGACTTCGGGCACATGATATAGGTTTTGATACATTCGTTGTTTGTCTCGTAGACTGCTTCACTTTCCACACAACACCGACAAACACGGCGAGAAGCAGTAGAAAGGTTATCAGCCAACCGCCCCAAAGAGTGGGACGGGCGGAAGCGGGGTTGATAGTGGTGATGGCTGTAAGTAAGAGAAACGAAGGAAAATAGGTAAGACCGTGGATGGCTCCTTTCAGCTTGGTGAGCGCGAAAACTCCCCGTTGCAGCAAGACCAAAACGGCCGTGAGGAGAAACGCACCGGCAGTTTGAGGGTAGTGTATTTGCCCATCCGACAGCGTGTGTACTGTAACAGCAAGTATGTCTGATTGGTAGTTGTATAGATAACTCAAGGAAAAGAGGCAGAAGACGATGGCACATACCACCCGATGGATGGCTCTTTCATTCTGAAAAAGAAGTAATGGTTTGCCGATGGAAACCGGCTGAGTCTCCGATGGAAATACACTCATACGTCAGTCTTCATGCTTTCTCAATACGACGGCAGAGCGTGCCGGTACGTAAAGTTTCAACCATCCTTTGTGCTCTTTCTCGTACAATGGGTCGTAATTAGTGAAATGCGTCATGGAATCGTCGGCCAATCCGTTGCCGCCAAACATCTTCGCGTCTGTGTTCAACACTACATCGTAAGCCCCTGTAGGTACGAGGAATCCGTAGTCGGTAAACGAACGGGTGGGATTGAAGTTAAAGACAAACAAAAGTTCGCCGCGGCTGAATGCCAATATCTGATCGCCATCGTTGTGCCATATCTCGCAGACAGGTGTTTTGTTGAATCCTCTTTCACTTTTGATGACTGCGAGCATTTCGCGGTCGAAGTCGCCTAAGTACTGGTAATCTAATTCCCTATTGTCTACAAGATTCCACTGTCGACGGGCGTATTTGTGGCTCCATCCATTGCCTTCACGCGGGAAGTCAATCCATTCGGGATGCCCGAACTCGTTGCCCATGAAGTTGAGATAACCGCCATTGATGGTCGAGGCCGTTACCAACCGTATCATTTTGTGCAAGGCAATACCCCTGTGTGCAACATCGTTCTCGTCACCCTTTTTGAAATGCCAATACATATCCGCGTCTATCAGTCTGAAGATAATGGTCTTGTCACCCACCAAGGCTTGGTCATGGCTTTCGCAATAGCTGATGGTCTTCTCATCAGCCCTTCGGTTTTTTACTTCCCAGAAAATGGAACTCGGTTTCCATTGCTCGTCGGGTAACTCTTTGATGATTTTTATCCAAAAGTCGGGAATATTCATAGCCATGCGGTAATCGAATCCATAGCCGCCGGCCTCGAATTTGGCAGCTAAGCCGGGCATGCCGCTCACTTCTTCCGCAATAGTGATGGCATGGGGATTGACTTCATGTATTACCTGATTGGCAAGCGTAAGATAGCAGATGGCGTTGTCGTCTTGGTGACCGTTGAAATAGTCTCCATAGTTTACGAAGGCCTCGCCCAGTCCATGGCTATAATAAAGCATGGAAGTGACACCATCGAACCTAAAGCCATCGAAATGAAATTCCTCTAACCAATACTTGCAGTTAGACAAGAGGAAGTGTAGCACGTTGTCCTTTCCGTAATCGAAGCAGAGACTGTCCCATGCGGGATGTTCATGCCGTTCCCCCGGATAAAAGTATTGATTGGGGTCGCCAGCAAGATTGCCCAGACCTTCCACCTCGTTTTTCACCGCATGGCTGTGTACGATGTCCATAATAACGGCGATACCCATGCGATGAGCCGTGTCGATAAGCTCTTTTAGTTCCTCGGGTGTACCGAATCTGCCGGAGGGAGAAAAGAAAGAACTCACGTGATAACCGAAGCTCCCGTAGTAAGGATGTTCCTGTATGGCCATGATTTGGATGCAGTTGTAGCCGTCGGCTGCAATGCGCGGCAGTATATTTTCTCTGAATTCTTTATAAGTTCCTATGCGTTCGGCATCCTGTGCCATACCGATATGACACTCGTAGATAAGGAGAGGGTTGGTGGTAGGTTTGAATTTCTTCTTCCACTGATAGGGTGTTTCCGGTGCCCATACTTGTGCAGAGAATATCTTTGTATGGTCGTCTTGTACTGTACGCTGTGCCCATGCGGGAATTCTTTCTCCCTCACCGCCATTCCAATGTACTTTCATTTTATAGAGGTCTCCATGGCTCATGGCTTTTGTCGGAAGCCGCAATTCCCAATCGTCAGTGCCAGAGATTCGCTTTGCCCGATAGACATCTGTCTCTTGCCAATTGTTGAAATCGCCTATTAGAAATATATCCGTGGCATTAGGTGCCCACTCACGGAAGACCCATCCGCGGGGTGTCTTATGAAGACCATAATATTTGTAACCGTTGGCAAAGTCGGAAAGGGTGGTCTTTCCATTCTTTGTCAGTTGCTTGATTTTCCATAGGGCGTGTTCGTGTCTGCCCCGAATAGCCTCTTCGTAAGGTGCGAGATAAGGGTCGTTCTTAATCAGTCGTAACGGGTTTCCCTTTGCTGTTTTGTTTGTTGTTCGAGTAACCATATCCATGCTTTGTTTATGTTCGTTGCCGGAAGAGAGAACACTTTGCGTCTCTTGCTGGACGAACTGTTATGCGTCTTGTTGAAATCTCTTATCGGTCGATACGGCGTGTACCCATGTTGTAAGTGCCACGTGCAGTCACTTGCCCGTTTCGATCTTTTTCCACGAATTTGCCATCGCGTATATCATTGACATAAGAGCCTTCGAAGCGGTTGCCGTCTTTATCCTCTTCTATCGCGGCTCCGTTTCGTTTTCCTTTTCGATAAGTGCCTTTGAATTTAGTGCCGTCGGCATAGTGGATGATTGCTTCACCATCGAGCGTGCCTTGATTGAAGTTGCCCTCAAAAACGTCTCCGTTCTTTTTCGTGAGCTTACCTTTTCCGTTTTGTTTGTCGTTCTTCCACAGACCGGTATAGGCATCTCCGTTTTTCCAGAGGAATGTGCCCATGCCATTCTTGTCTCCATTTTCGAAAGAGCCGGTATATTTATCGCCGTTGGCATATTTGAAGATGCCTTCGCCCGTGCGCTCTCCTTGCACATAGTTGCCCTCGTAGACGTCGCCGTTAGCAAATTTATAGATGCCTGCTCCGTTTTGTATATCATCTTTCCATTGGCCTATATAGACATCGCCATCGGCATAGCGGTTGGTTCCTTTTCCCGACCGTTGGTTATTCATCCACATTCCTTTATATGTGGTGCCGTCTCCCCAATCGAAGAACCCCATGCCCGACTTCTGATCATCTTTCCATTCGCCATCATAGTAAGCCCCGTTGGAAAACGTGTACTTCCCTTTTCCGTTGCGATGGTCTTGATACCAGTTGCCCTCATATTTATCACCATTATAATAATACATGATGCCATGCCCTTGCTGGTAATCCTTGAACCAGAGGCCTACATATTTATTATTGTTCATGAAATAGTAGGTGCCCTTGCCGTGTTGTTGGTCTTGGAACCACTGTCCCTCATACTTTTCTCCATCTGAGAAGGTGTAGATTCCTTGGCCTTGGCGTTTTCCTTTCACGTATTCGCCTTCATAGGTGTCGCCGTTTTTATATACGGTATTGCCTTTCCCTTGCGGTTTTCCGGCCACCATTTCTCCCTTGTATTGCCCTCCGTCCTTGGTGGTACACGATCCCAAAGTTATCTTTTGCGCGTTTCCTGTAAGGGGAAAGCAGATGGCCAATAGCGTTAGAATGTGATGCACTTTCACTGTTTCAGGTTTTATAATTCTGTCCAAAGGTAGTAAAATTACCCGAAAGTAGAAAACAGAACGTTGATTTTCAGCCTTTCCATACTGTTTTATTTTGTAGAATTCCTTACTTTTGCAGTCTCAAAAACCATACGAAATGAAGTTTTTATGTATTATTCCCGCGCGTTATGCATCGTCGCGTTTCCCCGGAAAGCCTCTTGCTTTATTGGGCGGAAAACCTGTCATACAGCGGGTCTACGAGCAGGTGAAGTCTGTGCTCGAGAATGTTTACGTGGCTACGGACGACGAACGTATCTACCAAGCGGTGGAGGATTTTGGCGGAAAGGCTGTCATGACGGCTGCCGACCATCTGAGTGGGACAGATCGCATACAGGAGGCCGCGACGAAGATTGAGGGCGAGTATGACGTGATTATCAACGTACAGGGTGATGAACCTTTCGTACATCCTTCCCAGATTCACGAAATTTGTCGGTGTTTCGATGCCCCTGACACGCAGATTGCCACGCTCGGTAAACCGTTTGGGAAAAATATGTGGGCTATTGAGAATCCCAATTCTCCCAAACTTGTGGTAGACAATGCAGGCTATGCCATGTATTTCAGTCGCAGCGTGATTCCCTTTCTTCGCGGAAAAGAATGGATAGAGTGGGCTGAAAACTATCCTTTTCTGAAGCATATCGGCCTCTATGCTTACCGGAAAGAAGTGCTGAAAGCCATCACTCAACTACCGCAATCGTCTCTTGAACTCGCCGAAAGTTTAGAGCAACTGCGTTGGTTGCAAAACGGATATAAGATAAAGGTAGGTATTACAAATGCAGAAACCGTGGGCATAGATACCCCCGAAGATTTGGAACGTGCCGAGCAATTTTTGCAAGAAAAGAGGCAGAAGTATTAAGAAAATGAGCTAAAAATTGTCATCGGAAGATTCCGATGACAAAAATAAATCAAAAATTATCATCGGGATGTTCCAATGACAAAAAATAAGTCAAAAATTATCATCGGGATGTTCCGATGACAGAAAATAATCCAAAAATTGTCATCGGGATATTACAATGACAGAAAATAAGAGTCGGAAGTGCTTTCCGCGAGAGATTTTGGTCTCTCGTTTCCTCTTCTCTTCGCATTGCTACTGTTTTTTGTCTCGCCGGCGGCGCTTTCTGAGTGTTTTCATTATCGTGTTTTACGCACAGAAACTATTTACGGAACTTGTGCACTAAAAATAACAGATTTTCTCGCTGTCGTATAAATTAAATGCTTACCTTTGTGCTATATGAAATAAAATGATGTTATGATAGAATACTTTACACAACATTTCTGGCTTTTTTGGCTGCTTACAGCCATCTTATGCCTCATTCTCGAAGTCAGTTCGGGCACTTTCTACATCATGTGCCTTGCCATCGGAGCAGTGTGCGCAGCATTCGCAGGCATGGTAACAGACAGCATCTATGCGCAGGTGGTGGTCTTTGCGCTCTCGTCGTTGGTCAGTATTTTCCTTGTACGCCCATTTGCCATGCGCTATCTTCATCGTGCAAAGGGCGATAAAGTGAGCAATGCCGATGCACTGATGGGGCGAGTGGGAACCGTGAGTGAGGCGATTGTTGCGGGCGGATTCGGCCGCGTGGCCATCGACGGTGATGATTGGAAAGCCGTTTCTGCCGACGGTGCTGCTATTGCGCTCGGCGAGAAAGTGAAAGTGACAGGGCGCGAATCCATCATCATTACCGTGAAAAGAGTCGAATGAACAGCTTTAGTAAAACCGATTTATCCATTCAATACTATTAATTATGATGCTTAATTATTTTGTTATCGCACTCGTTGTGCTTGTGATTATCTTTGCGAAGATGGCATTGGTCATCATCCCACAGTCCGAAACCCGTATTATCGAACGTCTCGGTAAATACTATGCCACCCTGAAACCGGGTATCAACATCATCATTCCCTTTATCGACAAGGCCAAAAATATCATCACCTTGCGCCGAGGAATGTATGCCTACTCCAGTGCAATCGATCTCCGTGAGCAAGTCTATGATTTCGATAAGCAGAACGTTATCACAAAGGATAACATACAAATGAAAATCAATGCGTTGCTGTATTTCCAGATTGTAGACCCCTTTAAGGCCGTCTATGAAATCAACAATCTGCCCAACGCGATTGAGAAACTCACGCAGACGACCCTGCGTAATATCATCGGCGAATTGGAACTCGATCAGACGCTTACCTCGCGCGACACCATCAATACCAAGTTGCGTGCCGTGTTAGACGATGCAACCAACAAATGGGGAATCAAGGTAAACCGCGTCGAGTTGCAGGATATTACGCCTCCGGAAAGTGTGCTTCAAGCCATGGAAAAGCAGATGCAGGCCGAGCGAAACAAGCGTGCCACCATTCTCAACTCCGAGGGTGAGAAAGCTGCAGCCGTATTGCAATCGGAAGGAGAGAAAACAGCTACCATCAACCGTGCCGAGGCCGCAAAACAACAAGCCATCTTGCGTGCCGAAGGTGAGGCACAGGCGCGTATCCGCAAAGCTGAGGCCGAAGCCGTGGCTATTCAGAAAATAACCGAAGCTGTGGGTAAAAGCACCAATCCGGCCAACTATCTCTTGGCACAGAAGTATATTGCCATGATGCAGGAACTTGCCACCGGCGACAAAACGAAAACCGTTTACCTGCCTTACGAAGCTACCAATCTGTTGGGAAGCATCGGTGGAATCAAAGACTTGTTTAAGACAGAGTGACCCATTCTTCTGACTATCATTGTATAAAAAAGGGTGCAGACATTGACGTGTCTGCACCCTTTTGTTTGTGTTGCATGTAAGAACGATTAATTCTCGTGATACGTGTGGAGTAATAGGTCGTCGTAGTAGGCCTTGACGGCTTTCCAATCGTAGTATGGCCATTGCGAGGTTTCTACGGGGATATGTACCTCTTGCTCATTGTGCAGCAACTTCACCAGCACGTGTTGTTTCTTATTTTTGAAGAAGACGAGCTGCAAATTCGCGGCCATGGGCGATGCTTGGAAGTCGCACCAATAGTGGTAAACATCTTCGGGACGAGCCGTCGAGGCATTGAAGTTGCCGACACGCATGAGGGCGAGTAGCGGAATGATGTTGCCGTCGTGGCCAAAGCGGAACGTAGCTGCTGTGCGGCCGTCTGAGATGGCGGTGTCGGCTGTTTCGATGATGTTACGCAGCAGAGGGGCGGCATTGGCGATGGTGATGCCTCGTGATGCGGTATGATTGGCCGTGGTCACGTAGAAGCGGTAATTGTTTACCTGCCAAAGGTCGAATAACTCTTCTTTGGTAAAGAGGTCGTAGAACGAAAGGTCAGTGACAATGTCTTGCATATCAACTGCTATCCAATAAAAACCCCACATGAGTTCTTCGGGATTTACCTCGTGGCGCACAAAGTCGTCGGACGTGAAGAGTGCGTGCATCATCCGTTCGGGACGTGTCTGCTCATTACGAAATTTACGATACTCCTCAACCCATGGCCCGCGTTCGTGGTTTGTAAAGGCATTGGCCGAGTCGGTAGAGTAGCAAAGATAGCGCATGAAACGTTCCCCCGTCTCGTAAGAGATATTGAGATTGGGACATTCGCCCTTGAGTGCATCTCCGAACGCCATCATGCTCATGTTGCAACGAAGCGAGACGGTAGAGCGAGCCGAAACATGTTTGTGATCGCCGAATACTTCGGGGAACGAGCGATACATGCGCCGTGCGATGACTTGATGCTGGGCTACACCTACGGGCGAAAGGTCGCCACCGTGGCCTTCGACAATCGTCCACAATTTTTCCAACCGTGCATGGGCATCTTTACCCAACGGCGAGAGTGCGCCAGCGGTATCAGCTCGGCGCATGAGGTCGAGCACCCACTTGTAGTCTCTATCACCGATGAGGTAGCGTGAGCCATGACGGCTATAGTGGCTGATGTAGAAAGGTCGGTAACCTCGCGGAGGAGGTGTCTGCCGTTGAGTAGGCAACGGATAGGCACGATAGACACCCCCCGCCTTGTTGAGGTCGGCGTAAATCTCTTCACGAGACGTTTGTGCCAAGGCTTGGCAAGGCAGGAGGAATACAACTGCCAAAAGAAAGGAAAATCGCATCTTAATAGCCGTCATTCTGTTTGAGATAAGGGTCGTTTGTCATCTCTGTTTCAGGAATAGGGAAGAGCGTCAGGTGGTCGTCTACGTCACCCCCCGTACGCTTGTTGTCTTTCCAATCCCAGTTATATCCCTTGGTGAATTTGCCGAAGCGGATGAGATCGGTACGACGTACAAGCTCGGCGGCCAACTCTTTTTGACGTTCTTTGAGTATAAGGTCGAGGGTGAGATCACTAAGTGTAAGATCGGCACCTACCCCTTGCTTCACACCCACTTTGGCATACGTGCCGGTCATGTAGGCACGTCGCCGAAGCTCGTTCACGTAATCGAGAGCCTGCTGCATGGTGCCGTTCGCTCCGCGGAGGATGGCTTCGGCGGCAATGAGATAAGCCTCGCCCGTGCGGAACATAGGGAAGTCGATAGACGTGTAAGCCTCTCCTTGAACGGGAATGGCATCGTTGCGGGTCACATTGCGATATTTGATGTATCCGTAACCGCAGGTGAAAGCACTTGTCATGGCCTGTTTGTTGTCCCAAGTCTCTTTCTTCTGGTTGGTGAGGGCGGTCATAAACTGCGCGCGCTTGTCGTTTTTCTGGTCGCCCCATGTGTCGGTCGGATTGAAAACGACATCGGCAGGGTCGAAGGCATCTACGAGTGTAGTCTTTGCTCTGACGTTACCCCATCCGCGTGAACCGACACCTGTTTTGTATAGCTCATTCATAGGGCCATTGACAAAGGCTTTCACATAAAAGTTGGTGCCTGCCGAGCTTTGGGCTTTCAGTCCGTCTTGAACAAGAGGCCAGATGATTTCTGAGCAGTGGTCGTTGTCGGCAAGGAATATCTCTCGGTAGTCGGCCGCTAAGGGATATTTGCCGTCATCAATAATCTTTTTGGCATAGGTGAGAGCGTCGTTGTAGCGATCTTCACCAATCCATGTTTCGGCATTGAGGTAAAGGCGTGCGAGTTGAAACCATGCTGCGGTCTGGTCTACGCGTCCGTAGACATTCTTCTTTGGTTCCTTGAGACTCTGTGCGCATTCGAGCAGCTCACTTTCTGCAAACTTGAAGATTTGCTTGCGGGTATATTGCTGCGGTATCTCTTTCACGCCGGTGTGCTCATCGATATAGGGCACGTTGCCAAAGAGATCGCAGAGCGTGGCATAGGCATAGGCGCGGATGAATCGGGCTTCAGCGCGATAGTAGGGGCATTCGGCACCGAGGGCATCCCATACGCCACGGCTTTTCATCTTGCTTTCAGTGCATTCGCGGAGCACTTCATTGCAATAAGCTATAGTCATATAAAGACGCTGGTATGTCCATGTGACTACGGGAGCATTGGACGCGTTCCACTGCAAATTCAGACACTTGCGCAGACCATTAGATTGTGACGGCATGAGGAAATTGTCGGTCGGCATCTCCTGAAGGTAGAAGAGCAGACGGACATAGCCGGAGTAGCCTTCGTTGGCTCCTTGCAGGTCGCCATCGCCTCCGTCTCCGCCTTTTTGTCCGGTGAGAATCAGCGAGCTGTAACATTTGGCAAGCATGCCGGTATTTCCCTCAGGCGTGCGATATACTTTCTCACTAACGGGCTGGTTATCATCGAGCGGCATGGTATCGAGGTCGCTGAAGCAGGACGACAAGCCTAAAACGAAACATGCCGTCAGGGTATATTGAAAAATCTTTTTCATAATGGAGTAGGATTAAAAGTTGAGGTTAGCGGTTAAAGAGAATACGCGTGGACGGGGATAGACATCACGGTCAATTCCGTTGGAAAGCTCGGGGTCGATGCCTGTGTAGCCGGTGATAGTAGCAACGTTTTGCACTGAAAATGCCAACCGCATATTACTCTTGCTGTTCCAGAGTTTGCGGAAAGTGTAGCCGAGTGTGATGTTGTCAATGCGGAAGAAGTCGGCACTTTCAAGGAAGTAGTCGCTATAGAGCTGCTGACTTTCGAAGCCGAGGTCGCGCGTGGAGGGCATGATATTCGACATGTTGCCTTGGTCGCTGTAGACCGATTGTATATACTCGTCGGCCGCCACGTAGTTATAGATATACGCTCCGAACGACCCATGCGCGGTCAGTCCCAAATCCCAACTCTTGTAGTTGAGGTGGGTATTGAAGCCCATATAGGATTTGGGCAGTGCACTCTTGTTGGTGGCGCGTCGATATTCGTTGGTGGAGACGCTACCATCGGCCTGCACGTATTTCCCTGCGATAGGCTTTCCGTTGCTGTCATAGGCTTGCTGTGCGAGGTAGAACGTATAGGGACGCTTGCCTACCATGAAGCATTGCACATATTTCCCCGTACCTGAGATTGCGCCGGTCTGCACGAAGTTAGAGGCGTTGTCGATAGCGTTGAGCTTGGTAATCTTAGAGGTGTTCCAAGTGAGGTTGAGTCCTAAGTCCCAAGAGAGGTCTTTCGTCTGTACGGGTACGGCATTGATGGAAACCTCCACACCCTTGTTGTCCATCTCGCCGATATTGGTGGTGAGCACGGCTGCATAGTTGGTACCGCTGATGACGTTGATGGTATTGAGCAGGTCTTTGGTGTGACGCTTGTACACATCAACGCTACCGTAGATACGATTGTTGAGGAATCCGTAGTCGAAGCCAGCATTCCATGTCGCTGTAGTCTCCCATTTGATGTCTGTATCATACCCATTAGGGCGATAGGTGCGATACCACGTGTCGCCGAATCGATAACTTGACGTGTCGTAAGATATGGTGAAAGTGGTCATATAGGGATAGTCGTTGATAATATCTTGCTGACCGGTCTGTCCATAGCTCAGACGCAGTTTCAGGTTAGACACTACATCTTGTTTTTTCATGAATGCTTCTTCCGAGAGTCTCCACCCCAAGGCCACCGATGGGAAATAACCCCAGCGGTTGTTTTTTGCAAATCGGGAAGAGGCATCGGCGCGTAAGGTGGCCGTGAGCAGATACTTGTTGTCGTAGGTGTAATTGGCGCGACCGTAGAGCGACAGCAGATAGTATTCCGTCTCATAGTGGGTGGGGGTAAACACCTCGCTGCCATCGGGAGCGAGGCTGGTGTCGTTGAATTTCTTCCAGAAGTGCTGCCATCCGTAGCCGACCATGCCGGAGAGGTCGTGTTTCCCTGCAAACGTATGCTGATAGTTGGCGTAGAGGTCGAGCAACTGGTTGCGCTTTTTCTGCGTACCGTCGTAGTCTTCTCCCGTTCCGTCTTTCTTCCACGAGGTGTACATGGTGCCGGCCTTGTCGGGTACATTGCGTCGGTAGGTGCTCTTCAATATATCGTATCCCATGTTCAGATTAAACTGTAAGTCCTCGAAGCCATGGAGTTTGTAATTGATGGCCATATTGCCAATCGAGCGATTTACGGTGTTACGGAAGTCCTGCAGCTCGAGTTGTGCTACCGGGTTATCGGTCTGAATAGCCATCGGTGAGGAACCGTTCATCCAAATGAAGTAACCCAGCCCCGGACCGGTCGGCGACCCTTCGTGCACAGGACGTGTGGGGTCGTAGCGCATGGCGTTATGCACCACGCTGTGGTCTACCAGCCGGTTTCTCTCGTTCGAGAATTTGGCATTGAGCGTCAGTGTCAGGTGCTTGTCGAAGAATTGGGGTGCAATGCTTCCATCGGCAGTGAAACGCTTGTAGTTGTTCGTTCTGATGATACCGTCTTGGTGGGTGTATCCTACCGAGATGCGATAGGGTGCTATCTTTTCTATATTGCCCGAGGCCGAGAGACTGTGGCTGTGGCCAAAGGCTGTGCGATAGATTTCGTCTTGCCAATCGGTGTTTGCTGTACCGAACTTCGCCGTCGGTGGCACACCTGTCACTGTGGGGACGAAGCTACGGAACTCATCGGCCGTCAGTACATCGAGCTTCTTGGCTATCGTGCTCATGGAGAAGTTGCCCGCATAGTTGAACTTCAAGCCGCCGGCAGACCCTTTTTTGGTCGTAATCACAATGACGCCGTTAGAAGCACGTGAACCGTAAATGGCCGTAGCAGATGCGTCTTTCAACACGGTGAAACTCTCGATGTCATTGGGGTTGATGCCACCGATGACATTGCCACCACCCTCGATAGACGAGTTGTCTACGGGCACGCCATCGATGACGATGAGCGGATCATTGCTGGCTGAAAGCGAAGCACCGCTTCGTATCCGGATGGTCGATGCGCTGCCCGGTGCGCCTGAATTGCTGATGATGTTGACACCCGCAATCTTACCTTGCAGCGCGTCTTGGGCAGTGGTTTGCACGCCTTTCACCATTTCGTCGGGTTTGATGGCGGAGACGGAGCCGGTGAGGTCGTTTTTCTTCACCGAGCCGTAACCGATGACAACCACTTCGTTGAGTGTCTCTACGTCGTCTTGCAGAGTTGTCACAACATTATTGCCGGCAATGATTTCGCGGTCTTTAGCACCGATATACGAGATGATCAGATGGCTGCCCTCGGGCACTTCCAGCGTATAATTCCCATCCATATCGGTCACGGTGGCATTGCTTGTGCCATGTTGTTTCACTGTAGCGCCCATCACCGGCTCTCCCTGTGCATCAATTACGCGCCCTGTGGCTTTTATCTTGCGCACTTTAGGCTCTTCGGCTTGCCGTTTTATCACGATGTTTGTACCTTGACTGTCATAGCGCAGGCCGCTTTGTGCGTAGCTTGCTATTCCGGCCATCAGACCGAAAGTCAGCAGCAGAACTGTTTTCTTTCTAAAATGTGTCATTAAGTTTTCAGTTAGGAATTTGTGTAAATATTATTTTGATTGTTTTCTTATCGTGCTCTCATTCAGCTGTCAGTCTACTATAGTTCGCCTACAAATATACGAACTTTTATTGAAAGTACGGATAGGTTGATGTGAGTTCGGTATAAAAGGAATGCAATAGTATGCAAGAAATCCGAAAAAAGATGCTGTCTGCCGCCGGAAAGGTTGCCGACCTTTCCCTATACAAACGCCATCTGTGCCACGTACAAACACCACCTGTACGGGGTACGAATGCCGACTTATGAATCGTAACTTTAAAACCCTTAAAACTTGCAATCTCAAACTTTTGCACGTCAAATACTAAGGAGTCATCACAAAAACGGGGTGAAAAGTGATGAATGGATTGCTGTCAAATCTCTTTATTCCGAACTCGCGCACGGCGCATCTTGCAACGAGTGCTGATAGCCTCTGCGAAAAGGGAGAAGAGAGGTCTCAATGAGCGAGCCGTTTTCTGCTCACCAGCAAACTTTTTTCTGCTCACCAACAGAATTTCTTTTGCTCACCAGCAGAAAATGGAATGCTCACAGACAATTTCTAAGTCGCTGATGAATGGATGTGATAAGCATCTGGTAATCAGTTTCTTTTCGCCTTTATTTTACCCCAATCCGACAGAAAAACAATCAACCCCCGCCGTAAGCTGATAACACTTACGAAGAGGGTTGGTCATTCACACACAGAAAGCTGATGTAATGGTGGGTCACAGGATGCCGTCCGCACGCAGTCTCTGTTGCCATTTCCAAGCAGAGGCAAGCGTATCTTCCAAGTTGGTTTCCGCTTTCCATCCCAATACTCGATTGGCTTTCTCGGGGTTAGCCCACACTTTCTCTATGTCGCCCTCGCGTCGCGGAGCAAATGTCCAGTTGAGTTTAACGCCTGTAGCTTTCTCAAAAGCCTTGATGACTTCTAATGTAGATACTCCTTTTCCCGTACCAATATTGAAGTATTCTATGGCATCGGTCTGCTGATTGAGCACCCTTTCCATGGCTTTCACGTGTGCCTTGGCGAGGTCTACGATATAGATATAATCGCGTATGCAGGTACCGTCGGGCGTATTGTAATCGTTGCCGAATACCCTTAGTTGTTTACGTATGCCCATGGCTGTCTGCGTAACAAAGGGGATGAGGTTGTTGGGTGTACCGTTGGGGAGTTCACCGATGTATGCAGAGGGGTGCGCTCCGATGGGGTTGAAATAGCGCAGAATAATGGCTTTCACGGGGGCGCCGCTATGGATGTAGTCGTAGATAATCTCCTCGTTAATCTGTTTGGTATTGCCATAAGGGCTAAGTGCTTGCTGTATGGGGGCATCTTCGGTGACGGGCAGATGCTCCGGCGTAGGCTGTCCGTAAACGGTGCAGCTGGATGAGAAGATGATGCCGTGTACGCCGTATTGGGGCATCAGCTCGAGCAAGTTGAGCAGCGAACCAATGTTGTTTCTGTAATACGGTAGGGGCTTCTCTACGCTCTCTCCCACAGCCTTGCTCGCTGCAAAGTGAATAATCCCGCTGATGTCCTTATACTTGGCAAAGATGGCTTCCAAAGCCTGCTTGTCGCAGCAGTCGGCTTGTTCAAAATCGGGGCGTGTACCCGTTATTTTCTCTATGCCGTCGATAACCTCAGCCTTGGAGTTTGAAAGGTTGTCGATAATCACTACTCGATAACCGGCTTGCTGTAATTCTACGGTGGTATGCGAGCCGATGAAGCCCGTCCCACCGGTAACCAAAATTGTTTGTTTCATTTCACTATATCTTTTTATAGGTTCTTTGTCTTTTATTGTCAGAACGTTGTCTTCTACCGATTATTATAAGAAACTCTTTTTATTATCCACAGCGTGTGATAGTAGTAAAGCTGAATGCAACTATTGAAGCCCGAAGAGTATCTTTAAGCCACCATCAACACCGCTGAATCCCATAAAGGCAAGCGAGAGCAGTCCGGCTGTGACAAGTACGACGGCCATACCTTGCATGCCTTTGGGGATATTCACAAGCGATAATTGTTCGCGTAGGCCGGCAAAGACAATCAGTGCCAATGCAAAGCCCAATGCGGTGGAGAAGGCATAAACTACGCTTTGAAGCAGCGAAAACTCTTTCTGTATGACAAGGATAGCTACACCGAGTACGGCACAGTTTGTGGTAATAAGTGGAAGGAAAATGCCCAACGCCTGATACAGAGAGGGCGACACTTTCTTGATGATAATCTCTACCATTTGCACCAAGGCGGCAATCACGAGAATAAAAGCCAGCGTTTGCAAATACTCTAATCCGAAGGGGTTGAGCACATATATCTGCACCAGATAGGTAACGATGGTGGCCAACGTGAGTACGAATGCCACTGCCGTACCCATTCCGAGGGCAGTGTCTATCTTTTTGGATACACCTAAAAACGGACAGATACCCAAAAACTGCGACAACACGATGTTGTTCACAAAGATAGCGGAGATAAATATTAAGAGGTATTCCATGACTATGCTTTCTTTAATTTATTGACAATGGCAATGAGATAGCCCAATGTGAGGAAGGCTCCCGGTGGCAGGATAAACAAAAGGATGTTGCTTACCTCCGGAAGTATCACGAATCCGAAGACGGAACCGGCTCCTAAAAGTTCTCTTACAGAGCCGAGAAGGGTGAGTGCAAAAGTAAATCCTAATCCTATGCCGATACCGTCAAAGAAACTGTCTAAAGGAGTGTTCTTACAAGCAAATGCCTCGGCACGACCGAGGATAATGCAGTTGACCACAATCAGCGGTATGAAGATGCCTAACGACTCATTGACAGCAGGCAGATAAGCCTTGATAATCATTTGCAGAATGGTGACAAATGAGGCGATAACAACTACGAAAACAGGAATGCGCACCATGTCGGGGGTTACATTCTTGATGCAAGAGATAACCACATTTGAACATATCAATATAAACATCGTAGCAAGACCCATTGACAGTCCGTTGATAGCAGAAGTGGTAGTAGCCAGCGTAGGGCACATGCCTAACAATAGCACAAAGGTGGGGTTCTCTTTTATTAAACCGTTGGTAATAATCCGGATATGATTCATTTTCTTATCTCCTTTCTTTTAGTTGCTTGTGGCTCTTTGCCTGCTGCATATAGGCTGCGTACGCCTGATTGACGGCAAGAAGAAATGCACGAGAGGTGATGGTAGAGGCCGTAATAGCATCGACGCTACCACCATCTTTGGTAACCGTAAGATTGTCTTTCACAGGCGTTTTCCCTATAACATTCCCTTTGTTTCCCCTCTGAAACCATTTGTCTGCCTTGGCACCGAGGCCGGGTGTTTCGGATGATTCGAGAATGGTATAGCCCAAGATAGTACCTTCGGTATTGAAACCCACGAGCACCCGAAGATTGCCTCCGAATCCCAATGTCGTGCTTTCCACAGCTGCACCGAGGGCAGTGGCATTTTTATCGGAGTTCTGCGTATGATGAATGATAAACGAGTATTCCTTTCCGCCGATAGTTTGTCTGACGGTATCGGTAGATATCACCCGTAAACTGTTGCTTTGCATAACGGTCTTGATACCATCTGCCAGCGTTTTTTCTGCCTGTGCAGCAATAGGTGCAGCCGTTATGTGGTTTACGTATGCCAGCAAGCTACCCATGATGAGGGCAACAGCCACGAGTACGACGACCATATTGGTGAGTGTTGATTCTAACTTCTTCATGCTTTGACTACCTCCCCGAATCGTTTGGGTTTGACGTAAGTGTTGATAAGCGGCGTGAAAGCATTCATAATAAGGATGGCAAACGACATGCCTTCCGGGTAACTGCCCCAGTTTCTGATGACGACAGTTAGCACGCCAATACTGATGCCGTATATCAGTTGCCCTTTATGAGTCATGGGTGAAGTGACATAGTCCGTAGCCATGAAGATGGCACCTAACATGAGCCCGCCGCAGAGAATTTCGGACAAAGGGTCGGCGTAGATGGGATTGACAATGTGCAGCAGTCCACTGATAACGAATACCGTGGCAATGATGGAGATGGGAATGTGCCATGTGATAATCTTCTTCCACAGCATGTATCCCAAACCTATGAGTAACGCGATGGCAGACACTTCGCCAATGGTGCCTGCACCTCCTAAGGCATTACTGCCTAACAATAGGTGAGTGGCATCGGGCAGTTGGCTTAATAAAGAGGCATCTCCGGTCTTTATGGCCTCTTTCATAATACTGAGCGGTGTGGCACCTGTTGCAGCATCGAGGTATTTGTCCCACTGTCCGATAATTGGCCATGAGGTCATTTGGGCTGGGAAGCTGACAAGTAGGAAGCATCGACCTACCAAAGCGGGATTGAAAGGGTTGTTACCAATGCCGCCAAACGACATCTTGGCAATGCCGATAGCTACCAATGCACCGAGTAATACTATCCATATAGGAAGGTTTGAAGGCAGATTGAATCCCAACAACAATCCGGTGATGATGGCGGAACCATCGGATAAAGATGGCGTCTTTTTTAGGATGTATTTGGAAATAGACCACTCAAAAAACATACATGCTGCAACACTGGACAGACATACTACGGCAGACCCTATCCCAAAATAGGCGAAAGAGACAAGGAGTGCAGGTATCATTGCGATGATAACGCCGTACATATTGCGCTCCACGCTGTCCGTTCCGTGTGCATGTGGTGATAAAGATACGATTAATTTAGACATAATTTCTTTATTTCTGGTTGGGGGTATTACGTGAACGGATGATACCCATAACGGTAGATTTTCCGAAACGGATGTTGTCCAACAGCGGACGATGCGAGGGGCAAGTGTACTGACAAGAGCCGCACTCTATGCACGAGGTGACGTCTTCATTTTCCACCTTCTCCCAAAGATGTAGCGACGAGACCGTGGCCAGCAGGTAAGGTTCGAGTCCCATAGGGCAGGCCGACACACATTTGGCACAGCGGATGCAGGGTTGCACTTCCTGACGGCCGGCATCGTTGTCTGTCAGTATGGTTACAGCGTTTGTACCCTTACATACAGGTACATCGGCAGATGTGAGGGCTTTTCCCATCATAGGACCGCCGGCCAATAGTTTGTTGTCGCCCTTGGGCATACCGCCGCAAGCCTCTATAAGGTCTTTCATAGGAGTACCCATGCGTACAAGGAAGTTACCCGGATGTGCGAGTTTCTTACCTGTTACCGTGGTGTAGCGTTCAAATAACGGCTTGTTTTTCATCACAGCTTGATACACGGCAAAGGCTGTACCTACATTCTGTACAACGGCACCTACATTTACGGGGATGGCCGGAGGGGCAGGTACTTGCCTGTGGATGACAGCATCTACCAACTGTTTTTCGCCACCTTGCGGGTATTTTTTTGCCAGAGGAACGATTTCAATATCGGTTCTTCCGGCTGTTTTCTCCTCAAACAGCGTGATAGCTTTCGGCTTGTTGTCTTCTATACCTATATATCCTTTCGTCACCTTAGCCGCTTTCATCAGCAACTCCAACCCCACAAGAATCTCATCGGCATGCTCCATCATGAGCCGATAATCGGATGTGATATAAGGTTCGCATTCCACGGCATTGATGATAATGCACTCTGCTTTGGCCGTGGGAGGCGGAGTGAGTTTGATAAACGTGGGGAATCCTGCACCGCCCATACCGGTAATCCCTGCGGTCTTTATCTTTTCGATAATGGATTCGGGTGTGAGTTCAGGATGTGCAGATAGTGTCTCCAGCTTGTCAGAACGATCTATGTTCTCCTCCCATTCGTCGTTTTCCACGTTGATGATAATGACCGGTTTCTTATAGCCGGTGGCATCAATGGCTTCGTCTACTTTGAACACCGTACCCGATACCGACGAATAGATAGGAGCGGAAACGAAGCCTCCGGCCTCAGCAATCAGGGTTCCCACTTTCACCTTGTCGCCTTTCTTTACCACAGCTTTTGCCGGAGCGCCAATATGCTGTGCCAATGGAAAAACGGCCTGCTTAGGGAGGGCAGCCACTTGGGTGACCGATTCATGGGTGAGTTTACACTCTTCGGGGTGGATACCTCCTATTTTAAATGATTTGATTTTCATGCTTGTACCTCCTCTTTCTGCACTTCTTGTGTCGGTTCTACATGCTTAGCCTTAGCTTCTTCCTGTATTGCAGGCTCGGGCTTTGGCTTAGGGGCGGGGAAATTGACTTCGAAAATAACATGTGTAGGACATACCGAGACGCATTTCCTACACAGACGACACTTGTTGAAATCTATATAACTAAGGTTGTTTTCGATGGTAATGGCATCGAACTTACACTCTTTAAAACACTTACCACAGGCAATGCAGGCTGACTTACAGCCCTTGATGGCAGCTGCTCCTTTCTCTTTGTTTACGCAACTAACAAAGATGCGACGACCCTTGGGGCCTTTCTTCCTCAGTTCTATAATGTTGCGGGGGCAGGCTCTAACACAAGCACCACAGCTTGTGCATTTATCTTCATCTACCTCCGGTAGACCGGTTTCCATGTTCATGTGTATGGCATCGAAGTCGCAGGCCGCCACGCAATCGCCACAGCCTAAGCATCCGTATCCGCATGCTGTCTCGCCTGCACCTGTAGCATGCATGGCTGCACAGGTACGTAAACCATTGTATTCAACTATTTTGGGACGTAGCGCACAAGTGCCGTTACACCTGACAACTGCGACCGTTGGCTCAGCATTGGCAATGGCCATACCCAACAAATCGGCTACTTGGTTCATTACTTCCTGTCCGCCAACGGGACAGCGCAATCCGTCGAGCGATCCCTTGTCGGCTCCTTTCACCAACGCATCGGCAAAGCCTGCGCACCCGGGATATCCGCATCCGCCACAATTAGCTTGTGGCAATGCCGCTGCCACCTCGCCCAATCGGGGATCTTCCTCTACGGCAAACCGTTGGGAGCAGGCGTAGAGCACCACTGCAGCGATAAGCGCAATGCTCCCGAGTACGATGATTGCAATAATCATAAAGTTCATAATATCTGTATAAGTTTTTGATGTTCGCTATTAGAGTAGGTCTCTCTTGGATTCTCTGTCTGTGACAAAGCCTTTATCCGGGGGCAAGAGAAACGTAAAGACGGGTTTTCAGATGGTCGCGCAACAGGTAGAGAAGCGCATAGTAGGGTACAAGCATCAGCAATCCTACCATGGCAGAAAGGCCTTCGTGGTGGGTAATGCCGGCTGCCGCAAAGAGAGAAACGACAAGAATAAGGAAAGGAATACCAAACCCTAACCATACTGCCAAACGGGCTACAGAGCGAGTGATACAAACAATCACGCTTTCGCCTATCCGATATTTCCCTGTATCGATGCCATAGACCTTTATCAGTTTTTCCTTGCTTTCGGCTGCATGACAATGGGCGGCAGCCTGACAAGCGGTACATGCTGCTGTCTGCACAATCTGCACAGTGATGCAATGATGGCTGATTGATTTGACAATCCCTGAATGCTTTATCTTGTTGCTCATATTGTTTCTGTAGCGGTAACGCCTGTTTTTGTTATGTGGGGTTGGCAATTGCAAAGATAGCATTATATTTTGAATATACAAACAGAAAGCTCCTTTTTTCAGTATATCATTGACAAAAGGAATGGTTGTTGTATAAAAAGGTTATCGACTTAAGCATGTACAAACGGGGAGT
>NZ_GL397214.1:681579-682939 GCF_000146675.1 Hoylesella marshii DSM 16973 = JCM 13450 | reverse complement strand
GGATGAACCCCATTTAGTTAAGCCATCATCTTTTGACTGGCATTCTTACCCTGCTACCATCACCAATGAAAGTGGTGTAACAGTAGCTTCTTCCGTTGATTTTGTAGAGTTCGAGGTAACTAAGAATGATATTCGCAGTGGCAATGCAGTCATCGCTGTGAAAAACGAATATGGCATTACGATGTGGTCGTGGCACCTATGGTTTGCACCCGAAAGCGCACTCAACACCATTGCCTGCACCAATTACCAAGGCCATGTCTACAAGTTTACCGAAGAGACCCTCGGAATGAAGTACACCGCTTGGAGCAGTTCAACTTACTCCACGCCACGCAGCATCAAGGTAAAAGTCGTTCAGGAAACACCTAATGGCGGAACAAAGCAAGAAGCAGTGTTTACCATCATGCAGAATCCGGGTGATATGCGACAGGGTATTGCAGCATATTACCAGTGGGGACGCAAGGATGCTTTTCCTGGGACAGATGACAACTTAGAGGGTACTTTCAATAAGAATGCCGGTGACAATATGTCCATCACCAATGGCATTCAGCATCCCGAGAACTTCTACACAGACGGTAGCTCATGGAGCAGCAATCCTCCTTCCGGTTACACCTATTACAATCTTTGGTCAATGGATAATACTGGTATCGGTTTCAACGACAATGCTGTCTTTAAGACCATCTACGACCCCTGCCCTGCAGGCTTTAAGATACCCGCTTCTAATGCCTTCACCGGATTTACTAAAACTGGTTATCCCTCCAATCAACAACACGAATTTAATGTCAATGGTGGTTGGGACAACGGCTGGATATTCAACAATAAGATAATCAGCCCCGATGCTACCGCATATTTCCCTGCTTTAGGTGCCCGCAACTATCACAATGGTTTGCCGGAGACCATAGGTGCCTATGCCTATTATTGGTCGGCCGTTCCATACAGCTCGGACTACGGTTGCGCTTCGAATTTCACTCAGTTGGCCATAGGCCCACTCGGTGGATTTCGGCCATTTGGCTACGCGGTGCGTCCCGTGGCAGAATAAATAAAGGGAAAATAGAAACAACGGACAAATAAAGATAAAAAGATGAAATACAAACCCCATCACCTATCGGCGAAGCCCGCCCCGAAGCATTACGTCACCATCAGCCGCCGCTCGGCCGCAGAAAAGGAAGCCATGCGGCAACTCATGAAAACGACGCAAGCACCGAAGCTGACGCAAGAAGAGGCACAGGCAATCACCGACGGAATAAGCATATTGCCAGAAACAATGATGGCAGCTGTCTCAAACCGAATATATCTTAATTTCCTGCACAACGGAAAGGAAAGACGCGGAAACAGTTAAAAAGCAGAGGTTTTTCGGCTTGCC
>NZ_GL397214.1:542233-680813 GCF_000146675.1 Hoylesella marshii DSM 16973 = JCM 13450 | reverse complement strand
TACCGAAAGCATCAAACCGCACGTGATTATCACGCCTGGCGTGGAGTTTAAGGAGCGGATGCGCCATATTTCCTACGAGCGCGAGGTGAAAAAGAAAAAGCCGTAAACGGCACGGCTCCGCTTTGAAAATCTCTTTCCATGGGACGGGAAGAGCAAGCCCCGCCGCCGGTCGTGCAGGAAGTATAAGAAATACCTTTATATAAAAATTGCTTGATTGTAAATTGCTTTATTACACACGAAGAGTGGTACGCGTCGCGATGACGCGTACCACTCGCTTTTTTATTGATAGAAAGGTAAGCGCTGTGGACATCAGGTGGGGTCTCCACCTCTTAGGACGATGCCTTTGTAAAAGGAAACCTCGGAGAGGTGACAGAATACAGGCAGGGGTGAAGCCCCTGACAAACATGCGCAAAAAGAAAAAGCCCCAAAGGGGCGATGGAACAGTAGCATATCCGTTATCGTTCCGTCACTCCTCCGGAGTTTTGATGGGGGGGATGCTTTCATACAGGGGTTGCGCTACCGCTTACCCCTGCCTGTAGTCCATCGCTCCTTCGGAGCTTCTTAGGACAACCTTTGCAAGGGAAAACCTCGGAGAGGTGACAGAATACAGGCAGGGGTGTATAACCCCTGACAAACATGCGCAAAAAGAAAAAGCCCCAAAGGGGCGATGGAACAGTAGCATATCCGTTATCGTTCCGTCACTCCTCCGGAGTTTTGATGGGGGGACGCTTTCATACAGGGGTTGCGCTACCGCTTACCCCTGCCTGTAGTCCATCGCTCCTTCGGAGCTTATAATCCCAATAACCTTATCCCGAACTCACGTATAAATTACTTGATTACACACAAAGAGTGGTACGCATCGCGATGACGCGTACCACTCGCTTTGTTTTATGGTCTGCCTGATGACGATAATCGGGAATCTTTGTGCCTGTTTCGCATTTTATTGTTACCTTTGTTTGCAACTTTTATCCATACATTATGACGATGATTCTTTATATTCTGATAGGACTTGCTGCAGGCATGGCAATCGGGGGATTGTGGGTTAGCAGCAAGTATAAAAGCGTGGAGAGCGATGCCATGCTTACAAAGCAGGCCTTGGAACAGGAACGTGAAAGGGTGGGGCAGATGGCGGCAGAGATGGACAAGGCAACGAAAGACCGCGACCGTTTGCAACAGGAAAAGACGGAGTTGGCCATCGCCGACGAGAAGAAGGGTACAGAACTTAGCATTCTGCGGGATGAGACGGACAAGGCTTCTGCCGAACTGAAAACGCTGCGGCAAGAGAATAAAGATTTGCATGCGCGGTGCGAAAGTATGGAGAACGAGCTGAAATTGCTTGCGGCGCAGGGAGAGAAAGAGGCGAGGATGAGGCAAGAACAGTTTGCCGAGCAGTTGAAAACCGTGCAGGAGCAATTCTCGAACTTAGCCACACGGGTGCTTGATAAAACATCGGAACGCTTGAAAAACGAAAATACCGAAAGCATGGAGCACATTACGCGTCCGCTGAAAGACAATCTGACGCAACTCCAACAGGCTATCGAAAGCAGTAATAACACATCGGTGAAGAACACGACCTCTCTTTCGGAACAGTTGAAACTCATGCTTGAGCAGACGCAGAAGATGGACAAGACGGCCACAAATCTGACCAACGTTCTGCGCGGAGACAACAAGCAGACGGGCGACTGGGGCGAGATGATTCTCAGCGAGCTACTCGACGCACAGGGGTTGGTACGTGGGGTAAATTACGATGTGCAAGATACCATTATCGACGAGCGCGGTCGCACGGTGACCAATGCTGATTCCGGTAAGCGGATGCGCCCCGATGTGGTGTTGCATTACCCCAACAACGAAGATGTGGTGATTGACGCCAAGGTCTCCATCAAGGCCTATTCCGACTACATGGAAGCTACCGATGAGCTGCAGAAAAAGCAGCATTTGAAAGCCCATATACAGAGTTTGCGCGGTCATGTGAGAGAGTTGGTGAGCAAAGATTACAGCAGTTATATCGTGAAGCCTCGCCGCGCGATAGACTTTGTTATCATGTTCGTGCCCAATGATGCTGCATTACAATTGGCATTGACCCACGAACCGAAGCTATGGAACGAGGCTTTCGAGCAGAAAGTCTTTATTACCGGCACGCAGAATCTCTTTGCCATTCTCCGCATGATAGAGATTGCATGGCGTCAGCATTCGCAGACAGAGAACCAGAAGCGCGTCTTTCTCATGGCCGAAGAACTCTTGAAGCGCGTGGGCGATTTCGTTTGCCGTTTCGACAAAGTAGGGAAAGGCATTGAAAACTTAAGTAGAGACTACGATGAGGCTTATAAAAAAGCCTATACCGGCCGACAAAGCATTGTGCAGAAAGCCAATGAACTGAAAGAACTCGGCGTGAAAGAAAACACGAATCTGCCCATTCCCTCGGCCGAGCCGGAATTGGAATAAGCTTTGATTCGTGGAATATCAGTGGCTTGACACTTATTGATTTTGGCTCCACAGAATCCCGATGATGACTTTCTTTCTTGCTTTTCTGCTTGTTTCATGGTTTATCCCTCTATCTCGGAGAGTTCCAACCATCGCATGCTCTTTTCGTCTAATTCGCGTTGCAGCTCAGGCAGTCGTTTGCTTTTTGCCGTGAGTTCTTCCACAGACAGATTGCCGCTGCACAATGCATCTTCAATCTTCTTCCGTTCTTCTTCGAGGATGGCAATCTCTTTGTCGAGCCTTTCAAACTCGCATTTCTCCTTATACGTCTTCTTCCTTTTCGTGTCGTTGCGGTAAACGGCTTTTTGCTCTTGTGGCTTAGGCGCAGTAGTCGGTGTCTCTTCTTTGCTTTGCAGGGAGTTCCAAGCTCTGTATTGCGTGTAATTTCCGGGAAAGTCTTTCACCTTGCCGTTGCCTTTGAACACGAGCAAATGGTCTACGACTTTGTCCATGAAGTAACGGTCGTGGCTCACGATGATGACACATCCGGGGAAGTCGGCCAAATATTCTTCCAATACTTGCAGTGTTTTGATGTCGAGGTCGTTGGTCGGTTCGTCTAAAACCAGAAAGTTCGGATTCCTCATCAGCACGGTGCAGAGATAGAGTTTCCTTTTCTCGCCGCCGCTTAGTTTATACACATAGTTATGTTGTTCTTCCGGTGTGAAGAGGAAGTATTGCAGGAATTGCGAGGCCGTCATCTTTCTTCCGCCGCCCAAATCTATGTATTCAGCAATGTTGCGCGCCACGTCTATCACTTTCTGACTTTCGTCAAAATGCAGTCCTTCCTGTGAGAAATAGCCGAACTTCACCGTCTCTCCGATGTCGAAGCGTCCGCTATCGGGTTTTTCCAGTCCAAGAAGCAGTCTGATGAAAGTGGTCTTTCCCGTGCCATTGTCTCCCACAATACCCATCTTTTCATAGCGAGCGAAGTTGTAGTAGAAATCCTTGAGAATCACCTTTTCTGCGTTCCATGCTTTCGAGATGTACTGACATTCGAATATTTTGTTGCCGATATACACGTTAGACGCTTTCAGCCTGACCTGCCGCTCCTCTATTCTCTGTTTGGCGATGAGTTCCAAGTCGCGGAATGCCTCTTCGCGATAGCGTGCTTTGTGTCCGCGTGCCTGCGGTTGCCGCCTCATCCATTCCAATTCCTTTCGATAGAGCTGATTGGCGCGTTGCAGCTCGGCTCTTGCGCTGTCCATACGTTCCTGCCGTTTTTCCAGATAGTAAGCGTAATTGCCCCGATAGGTGTAGATGGTTTGATTGTCGAGTTCCAAGATGACGTTGCATACTCTGTCGAGGAAGAAGCGGTCGTGAGTAACCATGAGCAACGTCCTGTTTCCACGACTGAGAAAGCCTTCCAACCATTCTATCATATTCAAATCGAGATGATTGGTCGGTTCATCGAGTATCAAGAAGTCCGGCTCGGTGAGCAACACATTTGCAAGTGCCACTCGTTTCTGCTGTCCGCCGCTCAATTGCCCCATAGGTTGCGAGAGGTCGGTAATTTTGAGTTGTGTCAGTATTTGTTTGGCTTTCACCACTTTCTCCGCCTCTCCCTGATGGTTGAAACATGCGTCGAGCACAGATTCCTCGGGGTCAAATTCGGGCGACTGTACCAAATATCCCACTTTCAAATCACGCTTGTACACGATTTCTCCCTCGTCTTTCCCCTCTCTGTCGGTCAGTATCGAAAGCAAAGTAGATTTCCCCATGCCGTTTTCTGCTATAAGACCGACACATTGCCCCTCGGCTATCGAAAAGTTGATACGATGGAATAAAACTCTGTCGCCAAACGATTTCGACAGATTTTGCACGTCTAAATAAGGAATAGAGTTTGCCATAAGCCCAATGCGAGGTCAGCGCGATTCGTCCAGCGAGCGGTTGATGTCGTCGATATAGTTGAGCAATTCATCCCTGCCCGTGCGTTTTTCCGCACTTGTAATGAAATAGGGCGGCAGTTCTTCCCATCGGTCTTTCAGTGCGTTCATATAGGCTTCAACGTTCTGTCTGGCTTTCACCGCTCCGAGTTTGTCGGCCTTTGTAAACACAATGGCAAAGGGAATGCTGCTTTCTCCCAACCAATCTATAAATTCGCGGTCATTCTGTTGTGCCTCGTGACGTATGTCTATCAATACAAATACGTTTATCAACTGTTTGCGTTGCAGGATATATGATGTAATCATCCGCGAGAGTTGCTGCTGTACGGTCTTAGAACGTTTGGCATAGCCGTAGCCCGGCAAGTCTACGAGATACCACTCATTGTTGATAATAAAGTGGTTGATGAGCAGTGTTTTACCCGGTGTTGCCGATGTCTTGGCTAAGTTCTTATGGTTGCAGAGCATGTTGATAAGGCTCGATTTCCCCACGTTCGACCGTCCGATAAAGGCATATTCAGGTTTCGTATCTGCCGGACATTTCTGCACGGTGGGGCTACTTATCACAAATTCCGATTTCTTTATTTCCATTGCCGTAATGATGTTGTTTTGTAAAAGGTAAGCTCTTACGTCGTGAAAGCATAGCTTTGAGACGATGAAAACATAGCTTTCACACCGTAAAAGCTATGCTCTTTTGTAAATGCCTGTCTGCCGTTATTTCCGAGGGGCTTACAAGCTGTTTCTTCATTGCCCCTCTCCCGCTTTTCGCAAGGTCAGGGAATTACGATCTTCTCCTTGTTTCTGATATAAATGCCTTTGGGCAATCGGGTGATATCCGTTCCCATATAGCGTCCGTCGAGGGTAAAGATGCGGCGGTCGTTCTCAACGTCGTTTCCCGTTGTAGGCATGTCGATGGCTGTCGGTGTGCCCTTAATGAAGTTGAATGTAACAAGCCCTGAATGCGTGTCCTCTGTGATACCGGTTAATGATTTATCCCATTTTGAACCGTGATATGGTTTGATATTAGGCAAATTCATTGCGTCATTGAAAGTATGTATGCCGCTTGTTCCGGGGAAAGGGTCGCCCTTGTATTGCGCAAAGAGTTTGTCTCGGTTTGTCTCTACGTAAGAAGAGTTCAACAAACCGTCTGCCGGCACCACGGTCATTCGTGGTTTTCCTTTTATGTTGTTCACAGCATTGGCTGTAAGGGAAAATAGATATGAGTCGTAGTTCACATGGTAAATCAGCAATCCATGGCCTCTTTGCTTTTCGTTCCAACCCGTCTGCTGTATGTTCTCCATCATGAAGTATTCGTTGCCGGAAGCATCGTTGTCGTTTACGATTCTGTAGGCTTTCCCTCCTTTGTCTATCGGTTGTATGTTGATAGCATTCGTTGTTTCGCTTAAGGTCTCGACACTCATCCAGTCGAATGCCTCTCTTTCCCATGCCGTATAGGCTGTCGGCGTATATCCGTTGTTTACGTATTCGCCGCCATCCATCAGACTCCAGTCCTCCATACCTTGGTTATCGCCCCGTGCGGGTGCGTAAGTGGGGTAGAAGTCGGGCAGACCCATGCAGTGAGAAAACTCGTGGCAAAACAGTCCGATGCCGTTGATGCGTTGGAGCGGGCTTTTCTTAAAAGCTCCCGGAAAACCTATCAGCTCGTTATTCAAACCGGCTCTTGCCACTTTGACACCATCGTAGATACGTTCGGGAACAGAGAAAACTTTCGGCCAGATGCAGTCGGTGGAATTGCCGTTGATGCTTTGCGAATAGCCACTGTATATGAGATATACCAAATCGGCATAGCCATCGTGGTTTGAATCATAGCGACTGAAGTCCAAACTGTCGTCCATCAGTGTGCATGCCTCTGTCACCATGTCTCTCACATTCACGTCTTTTACTCCGCCAACGTCTCCTCCATAGTGCTTTAAAGGCTGCGACAGTTTCACCGGTCCATAGACATCAAACTGCGGGGTGTAAGTGCCGAAACTCATATCGGTGAAGTACTGTTTTACGCTACCGTGATTCCTGTCTTCATTGTGACCGTAGTTCACAGGTTTTCCCTCACCGTTTAGGTATTGATAAAATGATTTTCTCGGGTTCGTCAGTGTGAAAGGCACATCCTGAAACTCTACCAAAATGACGATGGCTTTCGGTGAACCCGTGTGAGGAAACAAGGGAGGATTGGCTGCGGGCACAGCTCTCGTACTTAAAAAACGTTCTGCCATGCTGTCCATGTAGGCATAGAAACGTGATTTGTCTTGCTTTTCTATGGCTAAAACCTCTTCTGCGTTCCTTGTCTGGGTGTCATGTGCGAGAATAGCAGTAGAGGCCAATGTGCCGTCTTGCTTTACTTTTGCTATATAATAGCTATTTCCCTCCTGTACAAGAAGCACGCCGTCATCTGTGGTGGAATAGCTGAAATGCTCGTCGCCATGAAGTATCACACGAATCAAACTGCCGTCACTCTGTTTCACTGTTACTGTTCCCGATTGGGCTTTGGCTGCTTTCACGCTTACAGAAACGGCCAATAGGGCAAAAAAAAGTAGTAATTTTTTCATCGTTTATTGTTCATTGGATGAATATGACCTAAGTGCGGTCACCTTAATTTTTATTAGAATATGATGCAAAAGTACGATTATTTATTCATATACTAAAGGACTTTGAGCTATTTTTTGTATGTTTGCAATGGTATATAACACCTTGATAATAACATGAAAACCAATGGTCGAATACAGCTCTTCCCGTTTTTCCGCGTAGCAATAGCACTGATTCTCGGTATTGTTGCGGGTGAATCGTCGGCCGGTTGTATTCCGATTATCGGCCTGTATGCAACGCTCATAGGGATACTGACTGCTGTTTTTCTGGTAAGAAAGTTTATTTTTCAAAGTGTAATGTTGCTGTTCGCTACATTTGTTCTTGGCATATTGCTCGTTTGTTTGGAAGAGAGCAGACTGTCGGTCAATCTTCCTGAAGATGAAAAGGTGTATGAAGCAGTAATCACCAGTCAACCTGTGGAACGGGGAAAGACCGTACAATTCGACATGGTAGTCGTGAAAGGACTGAATGAAAGGCCGTTGAAAGCAAAGGCATGGTTACTGAAAGACAGTTTGAAAAGGCGTTACCTGCGTCTGAATGTGGGAGATGGTATCACGGCATTATCGAAGTTCCATCAACCGGAAAATCGTTTTGCGACAACTCGTTTCAATCATTGCATGTGGATGAAAACACACGGTTTTACAGCAGAAACATTCATTTATTATCGCAATTGGGAAAAGTCTGTGGTAGATTTGCGTGCCCTTTCACTCCTCGAACGTACGCGTATTGTGCTACTCGCTTATCGCCAAACTCTTTTAAAGCAATATAAAACCATAGGATTAGACAGCGATGCCTATGCCATTGTTGCCGCTATGACATTGGGCGACAAGTCTTTCGTTTCCCGAGAGCTCAAAGATACCTATGCCATATCTGGCGCATCGCATGTGTTGGCCTTGTCGGGGTTGCATTTGGGCATTATCTATGCCCTGTTCATCATGTTGGGATTGAGACGGCGGGGGATGGCCGGCATACTGCTGTTGTTAACGTCCGTATGGGCATACGCCTTACTCGTAGGGCTGTCTTCTTCAGTGGTCAGGGCAGCTGTTATGCTCTCCGTCTATGCCTTCTTTTCCCTTGGTCATCGCGAGAAGATGTCGCTGAACGTCTTGTCGTTTACGGCTTGCATCATGTTGGTATGTCATCCGTTGGCTCTTTACGATGCCGGTTTCCAACTGTCGTTCTGTTCCATGCTGTCCATCACACTTCTTTTCAAACCTCTTTATCGACTGTTCGATGAAAAATGGCTCGCCTGTCATCGCCTTGTGGCTTCACTTTGGTCTATGACGCTCGTCTCTTTCACTGCACAGATAGGTGTCGCTCCGCTTATCGCCTATTACTTTGGACGTTTCTCCTGCTATTTTCTGCTGACCAATTTCGTGGCCGTTCCGCTGGCTACAGCCATTCTTTACTTATCTTTCCTGTTCTTTACAGTGGGGCAATGGTCGGTTGTCCGACTGCTGTTCCTGAAAGTAATGTCTGCAATTATCCATGCCTTGAACACATCGTTAAACTTCATTGCCCATCTTCCTTACGCTTCTGTAGAAGGTATCAACTTATCGGTATGGCAGGTGGCGATGCTATATTGGCTCATCGTCTGCGTGTGTCTGTTATGCCGCTACACGCTGCGCCCTTTTCAGCCAAAGCGAGATGTGCCTTGGTATGCTTAGCTGGCAATGTAAGAAAAAGAGAGACAAAGGGGTGGAAAGTCGTTTTTTTTCAGTAAGTTTGCAAACCTAAAACGCTATATAAAGGATATAGAAAAATGCAGAAAGCCCTGTCGCTGTACGAACTGAACTCACTCGTAAAAGAGGTTTTGGAAATTTCCATGCCGGAAGAATATTGGGTGGAAGCCGAACTTTCGGAAGTTCGGGAGAACAGAGGGCACTGCTATATGGAGCTGATAGAAAAAGACGAACAGAGCCATACGGCTGTGGCTAAGGCATCGGCAAAGTGTTGGCGTAACGTCTGGTCAACCCTTTCAACCCATTTTATGCGAGTAACGGGGCAATCGTTGCATGCCGGTATGAAATTGTTGCTGCGGGTTTACCCCCAATTTCATGAGGCATATGGCTTTTCTTGGATTGTTTCAGACATAGACCCCACGTTTACCATGGGCGATATGGCACGCAAGCGACAGGAAATCATACGTCGATTGAAGGAAGAAGGCGTGTTTGATTTGAATAAAGAACTGTCTATTCCTATGTTCGTTAAACACATAGCGGTTATTTCAAGCTCAACGGCGGCAGGCTACGGCGACTTTCTGAACCAATTAAAAGACAATGCTTATGGTTTTGCATTTGAGCCTCAGTTGTTTGACGCTGTGATGCAGGGCGAAGGAGTGGAAGCAAGTATTATCTCTGCGCTTAATGCGATTAATGCCGAAGCCGACCGTTTCGACGTTGTGGTCATTATCCGAGGCGGTGGAGCAACCAGCGATCTTTCCGGATTTGATACCCTTTTATTAGCTGAAAACATAGCCAATTTCCCTTTGCCTGTCATCACCGGTATCGGACATGACAGAGATGAAAGTATTCTCGATATGGTTTCGCATACGAGTGTCAAAACTCCTACAGCCGCAGCAGCCTTTCTGATAGACCGATTGCAAAGAGTTGATGAGCAGATAGATGAGTGTAAGCGGGTTGTAGTGAGAGCTGTGACACGGAAAATGGAGGCCGAAAGATTGCGATTAGGCCGTATTTCAAGCAATATCCCAATGCTTTTTTCACTTGTAAGAACACGTGAGGAAGCATTGTTAGACAGTCTCCACCAGCGGATAGCAACTCTTGCGCATGCCTATTTCTCGGCAAACAGTCAGCATTTGCAAACTCTTTGGCTGCGTTTGCTGCCCCTTGCCGAGCACAGACTGATGCATGAGAACCATCGTATTGAACTTCTTGCAGAAAAAGCGATAGCTCTCGACCCTTCCATGCTTTTGCAACGTGGCTACAGTATGACGCTGCACAATGGAAAGGTGGTGAAAGATGCCGCACAACTGCATTGCGGTGATAAAATAAAAACACGGTTGGCAAAGGGCGTAATTGAATCAGTTGTAGAATAAAAAGAAAGAAATATGAAGAAAGAAATCAAATATGAAGAGGCTGTCAGACAGTTGGAAACCATTGTAAAACAAATGGAAGACGGAGATTTAGATATCGACTCGATGAGCAAGGAGTTGAAAACAGCACAGCAACTCATCAAGCTCTGCAAAGACAAACTGACTAAGACGGATAAAGAAATCAAAGCCATCCTGCAACAGGAAGAATAACATATCAAAAGCAGAGATGAACAGTCATTTCACGGGAAACTCTCGTCCATTCGTATTTTTATTGTTACTTTTGCATTGATTTATAATTAATCGTACACGAAAACGGAACATCTCATGAAAGATTTAGATTGGGCAGCACTGTCCTTCGGGTATTTCCCGACGGATTACAATGTGCGTTGTTACTACAGAAATGGTAATTGGGGCGAGATAGAAGTCTGTACTGACGACCATCTGAACATCCATATGGCAGCTACCTGTCTGCACTACGGACAGGAAGCCTTCGAGGGGTTGAAGGCCTATCGCTGCCCCGACGGCAAAATAAGGGTGTTTCGGATGGATGAAAATGCCGCCCGTTTGCAGTCGACTTGTCACGGCATCATGATGCCCGAGGTAAGTATCGAGCGCTTCAAAGAAATGGTGTGCAAGGTGGTAAGGCTGAATCAAGCCTATGTTCCCACGTATGAGAGTGGCGCAACACTCTATATTCGTCCGCTGCTTATCGGCATCAGTCCGCAAGTGGGCGTGCGTCCGGCATCGGAATATCTGTTCATTATCTTCGTAACTCCTGTAGGCCCCTATTTCAAAGGCGGCTTTTCTGCCAATCCATACGTCATTACCCGCGACTGTGATCGGGCTGCTCCACTCGGAACGGGCTGCTTTAAAGTGGGTGGAAACTATGCTGCGAGCTTGCGAGCCAATAGCAAGGCACATGAACAAGGCTACACCTGTGAGTTTTATCTCGATGCAAAAGAGAAGAAATATATTGATGAATGTGGGGCTGCAAACTTCTTCGGTATTAAGAATAATACATATATAACGCCTGAATCCTCGTCTATTCTGCCCAGCATCACTAACAAAAGTCTCATACAACTTGCTCGAGATTTCGGCATGAACGTAGAGAGAAGACCCATCAAAGTAGAGGAACTCGATACGTTCGATGAGGCTGGTGCTTGTGGAACAGCAGCCGTTATCAGTCCGATTTCATATATTGATGACCTCGAAACCGGTAAACGATATACTTTTAGCAAAGACGGAAAGCCGGGACATGTGAGCACCCGACTCTACAGAGGTTTGCTCGACATACAGTACGGCATTGCTGAAGACTGTCACGGATGGACGTCTGTTGTGGTGGAATGACCCGTAAAAAGATACGAATATGAGCAAGGGGAAGTTGCAGAAGTTTGCAGATATGGAAACGTACAACAACGTTTTTCAGTTTCCTTATTCGGTAATAGAGCAAACTTCTTTTGAAATGAAAGGGAAATGGTGTACGGAGTATTTCAAGAACAATCATCCTATTGTGCTCGAATTAGGATGTGGTAAGGGTGAATATACTGTGGAATTGGCCAAGCTCTATCCCGAAATAAACTTTATCGGTATAGATATTAAAGGGTCGAGAATGTGGACAGGTGCTACGCAGGCTATCCGCGAGGAACTGAAAAACGTGGCCTTTCTGCGTACAAATATAGAAATTATTGACCGTTTCTTTGGCAACAACGAGGTAGAAGAACTGTGGCTTACGTTCAGTGACCCGCAGATGAAACACCCGCGGAAACGTTTGACAAGTACCTATTTCATGAATCGCTACCGAAAATTTCTCGTTGATGGGGGTGTTATCCATCTGAAGACTGATTCCAACTTCCTTTTTACTTATACTGACTGTATGGTATCGCACAACCATCTACCGCTTCTTTTCAAAACGGAAGACCTTTATCACACGGAGATCGGAGACACAGATACCCATCAAATCCTTTCTATTAAGACATATTACGAAAGCCAATGGATGGAGCGGGGTATTCCTATTAAATACATGAAGTTCCGACTTCCGCATACGGGGGAGCTTTCCGAACCCGATGTAGAGATACCGCTCGATGAGTATCGCAGCTATCATCGTAACAAAAGGAGTGGTCTGGTCAATGCGAAATGAAAACAACTACGTTGCTGACAAATTGAAAACGAAAGTTATGGAGCATCCTTTTTCACGCACGGAATTGTTGTTAGGCGATGCTGCCATCGGGGTATTGAAAAACGCCCACATAGCGATTTTCGGATTAGGTGGCGTAGGCAGTTACGCGGTAGAGGTGTTGGCACGCAGTGGGGTGGGAGCACTCGACCTCTTCGACGATGATTGCGTGTGTGCGTCCAATATCAACCGGCAACTCTACGCCTTGCACAGTACGGTAGGAAAGCCAAAGGTGGAGGTAGCGAAACAGCGCGTACAAGACATTAATCCCCAATGTGCTGTAAATACCTATCGTATGTTTTATCTACCCGAAAATGCCGATGATATTGATCTTTCGCAATATCATTACGTCGTGGATTGCATTGATACCGTCACGGCAAAGATAGAACTGATACGTCGTTGTCATCGTTTGCAAGTGCCAATCATTTGCAGTATGGGAGCGGCGAATAAGTTGGATACCACCGCTTTTAAAGTAGCCGACATCTACAAGACGGATATCGACCCGCTGGCAAAAGTGATTCGGAAGAGGTTGCGCAAAGAGGGTATCCCTCGGTTGAAGTGTGTATATAGCGAGGAAAAACCGCTATGCCCCATAGAAGGTATAGATACGTCAGCAACCGAATACACTTCCATTGCCGAAGAGAACGATTCATCGCGAGGTAAGAAGCGCATAATTCCGGCCAGTGTAGCTTTCGTTCCCGCTGCTGCCGGTTTGATTATAGGAGGAGAAGTGGTACTTGATTTATTGCGAAAAGCGGGAGTGTTACGTCCCAATTCGCAAAAAGAATACAATGAAAGGTCAACTTAAAGAAAGGAAAAGAAATGAATTTGAAAAGTATGATGCAGTCATTGGAAACGATGACAGATAAGGAAAAAATAGTAAAAGTACTTCAGGAAAGTGTGAAATACTTACTTACTGATTACCAATTGACTGTTTGCGGCATTACATTCTATCCTCTTGAAGCAGAATGTTATCTGTATCGTGCAGGAGTGTTTGAAGATAGTTATGTGCATGACAACGAACTGCAATGTAACCACTACGGTGAGTTCTATGTGCATCGAACAGTTCGCACGGCAGAAAAGAAATATAAGATGGACAATAGAGTTTGTCTTGGTGTATGTCTTTCACCTTCGGATTCCTTCTATTATAGCACTTTGATTCGCAGTGCAGTGTTCGATGACGGTGAGAAAGTCTTTGGCCCTAACAATGTATTGACAGCACTTGTGCGACGTATCAATGAGCAAACGCACCTTATAGCCCCCGCTTTCTTTACCTCATCCCGTCATGGTTCGTTCGAGATGTCCAAAGTTTTTCCACTCATTGAAGGGTGTACGATACTTTTTCCTATCAATTCCGAGGTCGACCCACGAGGAGCTTCTGAGGTAATGTTCTCCTCGCGTGTAGGCTTGGGAGACAGCAACCCTTACTTCCGTCAGTTGCTTTTGCGTGCCGTGACGGGAGGTTTAGGCAAGGAATATGCCTACAAAGACAAGACCACAATTCTGCTGAATGTGCTAAAAAGCAAACAACTAAAAGGTGAACAGGCAGCTGTGGAAGCCCGAAGGCTATTCGGGTCTGCTCCTCGTAAAGTCTTAGAAGCCTTAGAGAATAGCTAAAATAAGTATGGATTTAACCCAAATCGGTCATGAAGTCCTGTACAGATTTTGTTTGATTGTCGTTCAGATTGTTTGTTGTCTTGTCGTAGGTGTAGCGGGCTATGCCGAGAAAGGGCGGAAGAGAAGATGCCGACAAGTGAATAAAAGATGACAGGGAGCCATGTCACCCATAGTGAAAGGGTAGATAAGCGGCATCATGACCGATTGGGGGTTAACTGTTGGCTTAGTTAGAAAAAGAAAAGGATGATGATGAAGTACGGGCATAAAAAAATTGATTGTCTCACGACAATCAATCTTTATTAACCTTAATAATCTAATACCATGAAAAACACACTGCAAAGATAAGCATAATTCCTTATCCTGCAATACTTGCAAGCAAGAAAGTGTCGTTATGTAACATTAATTAAATGTTTTACCATTCCACTTAACAGTTCTTTGCTGTAAAATAGGTCTTAAGTTACTTTTATCGGCACTTGTCAGTAATGGTAAAGAAAGATTCAGCACCAGTGTGTTTGTACTTGTTGAAAGTTCTGCTTTCACCATTTGGGGGTCTATCATACCTTTTAGTTCTTCAAATCGGGACGTAGTCATAGTATCGGGTTGTATGATTAAGCCTGTTGTCGTTAAAGGCATGTCGCCGATATACTTCCAAGATTGCGAATAAAATGCCACTTCACTCTCTGCTTCGGGCGCAAAGCATGTTTTTACCATGCAAATAATAGAGTCTGCCCCTTCAACAGGTAATCGTTTGAGTTGTATTTCGGTGGATTCGTTGAGTCGAATACGTAGATAATCTGCTGTCAATGTATCCATCGTGCTGTGCCCTTCCAGAAGATTGTCTATGCGGGTTTTTATCTTTTCACTTGCAGATACTGTGAGTGCCATGCGTTTTTCCGCATTTAGATAGGGTAGGATACTGTCCGGCATACTCACCCAAAGTTCTTTCATAGACTTTGCGGAGACAACGGTAACAGCACATATATATATATATATAATGATGATTTTTTTCATTCCTTTGTATCTTTACTTTTATTTAAATTCTTTTCTCCAATTCTTTTGCCATATCTTGCTGCACCTCTTGCGCCTTTATGGCTGCTGCCTTAGCGAAGTCTTTACCACTGCTTGCATAGATAATGCCGCGCGAACTATTGACAAGTAATCCGCAATCGTCCGTCATCCCGTATCGACAGACTTCCTGCAAACTACCCCCCTGCGCACCGATACCCGGCACAAGAAGGAAACTTCGGGGAGCCAAACGGCGTACATTGGTGAACATGCTGCCTTGCGTAGCTCCTACAACATACATCATATTTTCTTCATTTCCCCATTGTTGAGATGTTCTCAATACTTTTTCAAAAAGCTTTTCGCCTTGTGTGTCCTCTATAAATTGGAAATCATGTGAGCCTTTATTACTCGTGAGCGCAAGCAAAATCACCCATTTCCCCTTGTATTCCAAAAATGGTTTCACACTATCTTCGCCCATGTAAGGTGCCACGGTAAGGGCATCGAGATTATATTCCTCAAAGAATGTACGGGCATACATCATGGAGGTATTTCCTATATCACCGCGTTTGGCATCGGCTATGATGAAATGGTCAGGGTGGTTTTGTTTCAAATAGTCTATTGTTTTCTCAAAAGATTCCATGCCTTTCAGTCCCATGCTTTCATAGAATGCAAGATTCGGTTTGTAGGAAACGCAATAGGGAGCAGTCGCATCAATAATGGCCTGATTAAACTTAAAAACTGCATTCTCTTCATTTTTTAAGTGTTCAGGTAGCTTTCTAATGTCTGTATCAAGCCCTATGCAAAGGAAAGTTTCTTTTGTTTGAATTTGTTTTATCAGTTGTTGGCGATTCATATTGTTTTCTTGTTTTATAGTGAAAGCAGCAAGATTTACCGAAGCTGATGTTGGGGAAAAATGCTGTATGGCGTGATATCTTTTGGTTGTTGGTCGGTATGATGGTCTGCATTACTCCTACACAGAATTGGATTCCGTTGGAATATGTGTGTCGATAGTCGATAGTAAGGGAAGGAAAGTATTGAATTTTGTAGAGAATAAATCCTTTTCAAACTGTTTATCATTGCAGACTATAACTCTGTTTCTTTCATTCTTTCTGCATTCTCAGCCACCGTCAATGCATCAATCATTTCCTGAATATTGCCAGCAAGGAAACCTTGCAGATCGTGGGTGGTAAATCCTATGCGATGGTCGGTTACGCGTCCCTGCTGGTAATTGTAAGTTCTGATTTTAGCAGACCTATCTCCAGTTGATACAAGACTTTTGCGACGGCTGGCTATATCGTCTACATATTTCTGATGTTCTCTGTCATAAATGAAAGTCCGAAGGCGAGATAATGCCCTTTCTTTGTTCTTCGGTTGATCTCGAGTCTCTGTACATTCAATGAGAATCTCTTCCGTTTCTCCTGTATTAGGATTCTTCCACGGATAACGGAGGCGAACACCGGACTCTACTTTGTTTACATTTTGTCCACCTGCACCACTGCTTCGGAATGTGTCCCATTTAATGTCGCCCTCGTTGATATTGACTTCAAACTTATCGGCTTCCGGCAAAACAGCTACTGTTGCTGCACTGGTGTGCATACGCCCCTGTGTCTCCGTAGCCGGAACTCGTTGCACACGATGTACGCCCGACTCGTATTTCAATATGCCGTAGACATCAGTCCCACTTACAGCAAAATCTATTTCCTTGAATCCTCCCACGGCTCCTTCGCTGACACTCGTAATGGATAAAGTCCATCCCTTTGAGTCACAGAACTTCTTATACATATTGAATAAGTCGCCAGCAAATAGGGCAGCCTCGTCACCTCCTGTGCCTGCACGGATTTCCATCTGCACATTCTTGGCATCTTCAGGGTCTTTTGGCACCAATGCTATTTTTATTTCTTCTTCCAATTGGGGCTGAAGTGTTTCGTTACTTTGTAATTCTTCGCGTGCCATTTCCTTAAGGTCAGCATCTGTCTCGTTGTTGAGAATATCCTTGGCTTCTTGGATGGCGTTGATACAATTTATGTAGCGACGGCGTGCATCCATAATGTCTTCGAGATCTTTGTATTCTTTCGTCAATCTGACATATCGTTCTTGGTCTGCAATGACATCGGGATCTGTAATCAGGGTCGCCACTTCCTCGTAACGGCTCTCTAAGCCATCGAGCTTTTGTAGTATGCTGTTTTGTTCAGCCATATTGTGATGTTTCAGTTTATTTATCGAAAAATGAATGGGTTGAAAATGGTGAGTGCTTGCAGTTCAATTATTCATAATGAAATACTCCGTATTCAGAATCGATGGTAAGGCTTCGTTTTCCATTTTCGATATGACCTACGATTTGAGCTTCTATGCCAAAACTTCGACTGATGTCGATAACCTTTTGTGCCGTGTCTGGGTGGAGATAGATTTCCATTCTGTGTCCCATGTTGAACACTTGGTACATCTCTTTCCATTCGGTTTGGCTTTCTTCTTTGATGATTTGGAAGAGAGGAGGCACAGGAAACAAGTTGTCTTTCACCACGCGGCAGTTGTCGCCGACGAAGTGGAGCACCTTGGTTTGTGCACCACCCGTGCAGTGTACCATACCATGTATTTGCGGTCTCAGTTCGTCCAGTATTTTTTTGATAACGGGAGCGTATGTTCTTGTGGGCGACAATACCAACTGACCGGCATCAATGCCGAGCGATTCGATAGCGTCGGTCAGTCGCTTGGTGCCACTATAGACGAGTGCTTCGGGTACGGTGTGGTCGTAGCTTTCGGGGTATTTCTTTGCCAGATACTTATGGAAGACATCGTGGCGTGCACTTGTGAGACCGTTGCTCCCCATTCCGCCGTTATAGCGTTGTTCGTAGGTGGCTTGTCCCGATGAAGATAATCCTACAATAACATCGCCCGGGCGTATGTTGGCGTTGTCTATCACATCACTTCTCTTCATACGGCATGTAACCGTGGAATCGACAATGATGGTGCGCACGAGGTCGCCGACATCGGCGGTTTCACCACCGGTAGGATAGATGCCGATACCCATACGTCGGAGTTCGGCCAGCAGTTCGTCGGTTCCGTTGATAATGGCAGAGACAACTTCGCCCGGAATCAACATCTTATTGCGCCCGATGGTACTAGAAACAAGAATATTGTCCACAGCTCCCACGCAGAGCAAGTCGTCGGTGTTCATGACAATCGCATCTTGTGCTATACCTTTCCACACGGAGATGTCGCCCGTTTCTTTCCAATACATGTAGGCAAGACTTGACTTCGTGCCGGCTCCGTCGGCGTGCATGATGTTGCAATAGTCGGGGTCTCCGCCGAGGATGTCGGGGATGATTTTGCAGAATGCTTGTGGAAAGATTCCTTTATCGATGTTCTTGATGGCGTTGTGAACATCTTCTTTGGCGGCACTTACGCCCCGCATCATATAGCGATTGTCCATGATAGGTTTCGTGTTTTTTCAGTTTATTCCTTTTCATTCCACAACTCCCAACTTGCAAAGGCCTGTAATAGGAGCATCTCCAACCCATTTTTAATGATGGTTCCCTGCTCTTTCCCTTTTTTCAGGAAAAGTGTTTCATCGGGATTATAGATGAGGTCGTACAACAAAGTGTGGTTGTCCATGGCCTCATAGGGTAGTTTCGGATACTCCTCGGTATGCGGATACATACCGCAGGGGGTGCAATTTACGATCACGTTGTATTCTTCTATTGTCTCAGGAGTTATCTGCTCGTAGCGTATGCATCCTTTGCGGTCGGTTCGACTCACATATTGCGTGTCGATACCGAGTGCTTTCAGCCCGTATGCCACGGCTTTTGCTGCACCTCCTGTGCCGAGTATCAATGCTTTTTTATGAAACCGTTCCAGTATCGGTTCAATACTCTTTCGGAATCCTATAGCATCGGTATTGAATCCCCTCAATATGGTCTTATTGCCCTTATGTATGACTTTGACGACATTCACCGCACCGATGCTCCGCGCTTCAGGGCTTATCGCATCCAGATAGCTCATCACTTGTTCCTTATAGGGTGAAGTTACATTCAGTCCACACAAGTCTTGGTGAGTGTCGATAATTTCCGGTAGGTTTTCAATCGAGGAGATTTCAAAGTTTTCGTATTGAGCATTGATACCTTCATTCTCAAACTTTTCATTGAAAAAGTCCAATGAGAAAGAATGGCCGAGGGGATAACCGATAAGTCCATATTTATCCATAGTCTGTTCGCTTTAGTAGATAGTGGTTGTTTCTGCCTTTGAATTTGTTTATTTTTTTGCAAAGTACATGGTGCAAATGCCAAACGTGAGTCGCCGAAACGCTACTTCCTCAAAGCCGGCATGCCTTAAAACCTGCATCATTTTCTCGCCCTGCGGAAAAGCTTCTATCGTGGCGGTCAGATACCGATAGGCACTTGAGTCTTTTGAAATCAGTTTGCCATAGAGAGGCAGCAGTGTGTGAGAGTAGATATTGAAGAGTTGTTTCATGGGGGAAATCACGGGCGTAGTAAGCTCAACAATACTCAGAACGCCGCCTTTCTTCAGCACTCTGCACATTTCGGACAGGCCTTGGTTGAGGTCTTTGAAGTTGCGGATGCCAAAAGCGGCGGTAACGGCATCGAAGCTACTGTCGGCAAAGGATAGCTTCATACAGTCTTCGCGCTGAAACGAGATGATGTGTTGCAGTCCTTCGCGCTCCACTTTCTCGCGGCCGATGTTCATCATACCCTCGGAGATGTCGGCACCGATGAGTTGCCGAGGGCGAAGCATGCGGGCGGAAAGAATGGCAAAGTCACCCGTGCCGGTGGCGATGTCGAGTATCTGCTGCGGGTGATAGGGGGCGAGTTGTGCGATGGCTTTACGCCGCCAGCACTTGTCAATGTCCCACGACAGGCGATGGTTGAGCACGTCGTAGGTGGGGGCGATGTTGTCGAACATCTGTTCCACCTGCCGGCTTTTATCGCCGCTGTCGTCGTAGGGTTTTATTTGTTCTTGCCGATACATTTTTTATTGACAATTGATCATTCCGAGCTTTTGGGAGGATACGCCCCCTAAGTTAAGGGATTGGGGAGGGCTGTTGAATGAAGTTCTAAACTTTCCGAGGCTTTGGAAACCCTGTTTTTCTCATTTTTCCTGTGCCAGATAGGCTGAAACATTGCGATGGATGCGAGCGGCGATGTCGCCAGTCTCGGTGGAGCGATTGAAAGGCTCTCCCGTAATATGTTCGTAGAGTTCTATATAACGGTCGCTTACACTTTGAGCGTATGTATCGGTAATCTCAGGCATCACCTGCCCGGGTTCGTTCATAAAGTTGTGGTCGATGAGCCATTGGCGCACAAATTCTTTGGACAACTGTCGCTGCGGTTCGCCTTTTTTCAGCTTTTCTTCGTAGCCGTCGGCATAAAAATAGCGGCTGGAATCGGGTGTATGCACCTCGTCGATGAGATAGACTTTACCGTCTCTCTTGCCGAATTCGTACTTCGTGTCTACGAGAATCAGCCCTTGGTGGGCAGCAATCTCCTGACCGCGTTTGAAGATTTTTCGAGTATAGTTTTCAATGACAGCATAATCCTCGGCGCTGACCAGCCCTTGCGCAATGATTTCTTCCTTGGAGATATTCATGTCGTGCCCCTCATCGGCTTTGGTTGTGGGGGTGATGATAGGCTCAGGGAAACGCTCGTTTTCCTTCATCCCATCGGGTAGCCTCACGCCACATAGCTCACGACAACCATTCTTGTATTCTCTCCATGCCGAACCGGTAAGTATGGAGCGGATAATCATTTCTACACGGAAACCTTCGCATTTCAAACCTACGGTGACCATGGGGTCGGGTGTCGCCATCTTCCAATTGGGACAAATGTCTGCCGTAAGGTCTAAGAACTTGGCTGCTATCTGGTTCAGAACCTGCCCTTTGTAAGGTATGCCCTTTGGCAATACGACATCGAATGCCGAGATTCTATCGGTTGCCACCATGACAATGAGGTCGTTGTCGATGTCGTACACGTCGCGTACCTTGCCATGATATACGCTCTTTTGTCCTTTAAAATGGAAATCTGTCTTTGTTAATGCTTTCATCGTTGTATATCGTTTTGTACTCGTATTTCTTCTTGGTTCTCTTGTTCATGCTGTTCGTAGGCGTTCACAATCTGTGTGACAAGCCGATGGCGTACAATATCTTTCTGGTTGAGATTGACGAATGATATGCCTTCTACGTCTTTCAGAATGCTGATGGCCTCTTTCAGTCCGCTCTTTTGTGCATGCGGCAGGTCTATCTGTGTCATGTCTCCGGTGATAATCATCTTCGTGTTCCACCCCATGCGGGTAAGAAACATCCGTATTTGTGCCGGCGTGGTATTCTGTGCTTCATCTAAGATGACTACGGCATCGTTCAATGTTCGTCCCCTCATAAATGCCAAAGGTGCAATTTGAATGATGTTTTTCTCCATCATGTCTTGCAGTTTTACGGTGGGAATCATATCCTCCAAAGCGTCGTAAAGAGGTTGTAGATAGGGGTCTATCTTCTCTTTCATGTCGCCCGGAAGAAATCCTAATTTCTCACCGGCTTCCACTGCGGGGCGACTTAGGATAATCTTCTTCACCGTTTTCTCTTTCAATGCTTTTACTGCCAATGCTATGCTGAGATAGGTTTTGCCTGTTCCGGCTGGCCCCACGGCAAATATCATATCGCTTTTCTCGTATGCCTCTATCAGCTTTTGCTGGTTTTCTCCTCTGCTTTTGATAGGCTTCCCCGACGTGTTGTACACGAGCACACCCTTTATGGCATCGGCCTTAGTCTTTCTTCCTTTGATGATGTCGAGTATATCTTCTTCGTTGATGGTATTATATTTCAACACATGCTTCCGCATGGTTTCCACGTCTTCTTCGAACTTACACATCTCTTCTTCCTCACCGAGTACGCGTACAACATTGTCTCTTGCCACGATACGAAGCTTAGGGAAGAGCGATTTTATCATCTGTAAATAGGCATTGTTCACCCCGTAGAACACTACGGGGTCTATATCCTCCAAGACTATATGCTTCTCTATCAAACTTTTAAACCATTAAATTTTACTGCAAAAATACGAAAAGGTTTTTATATTCTACCACTTTTCAATATCTTTGTACCATAATTTGAGCATTTTTTCTGATGAAAATAACTCCCAAAAGATATTTGCAAGGTTTCGGTATCATCGTACTTCTGTTGGCTCTTGTGCGTTGCATCTTTCCATCAATTGCCAAACCGCATGATTATGAAACCTCTACGAGTCTTGCAAAACAGACGACTTTCTATTCAAATACTACCTATGAAAGCGGCGACGAGGTGACGGACAGAGAGTGCGCTGAGGCAGAAAAACCTCTGAAAGCACAGCGAATATCCGCCTCCTCATCGCCGTTTATAGATGAAGAGGGGCAACTCATCAAGCACCCTATACGCAGTGTTCCCAATTATGCAAACGCATTTCCCGACCTCAATGACATGCAATTGCTGTCGGCCGAAAAATACGGCGTACAACCTGTATCCAACAGGAAAGAGGCCGAGAATAGGAAAGGGCAGTTGGTCTATGTGGGAAGCAATCCCTATTTTTATATAGACAAGCTCAACAGTAGCATACCTTATTTGGTTCCCAGAGCGTCGGTATTGCTGCAAGACATCGGGCGCAACTTCTTCGATAGTCTGCAGATAAAGGGCGTACCCTTACATAAGATTATCATTACAAGCGTATTGCGCACCCGCGAAGATGTAAAGAAGCTCCGCACACACAACGGAAACGCATCCGAGAACAGTTGCCATCAATACGGAACGACCTTCGATATCAGCTACAACCGTTACAAAACTGTCGAGGTTCCTGATGCCTCTTCGTGCCGTAAAGTACGTAACGACACACTCAAATGGATACTTAGTGAAGTGCTTAATGATATGAGACGACAAAATCGTTGTTATATCAAGTACGAAGTGAAACAGGGGTGTTTCCATATTACAGTCAAGTAATCATTTGGGTTCAAACAACAAGGAGGTACCATTCAATATGATACCTCCTTATTATATTTAGGTGTATGAAATCCACAGATTATTCGTTGGGCGTAATAAGTTTGTAGCCCTTACCATGGATGTTGATTATCTCTATTTGATTATCGTCTTTCAGATGCTTGCGCAGTTTGGTTATATAAACATCCATGGAACGTGCATTGAAATAGTTGTCGTCTATCCAAATCGTTTTCAATGCAAAGTCACGTTGCAGTATTTCGTTGGCATGTGAGCAGAGCAAGGCCAGCAATTCATTTTCTTTGGTTGTGAGTTTTGTTTGCTTCTCGCCGATGGTGAGGAGCTGCTTTTGTGTATCAAAGGTAAAGCGTCCGATGTGGTATAGTGTACTTTCCTTGGTCTTCTTTCCACGTACTCGACGCAGGATGGCCTCGATACGGAACACGAGTTCTTCCATAGAAAATGGTTTTGTGATGTAGTCGTCTGCCCCTATCTTGAACCCTTCGAGTATATCTTCTTTCAGCTGTTTGGCCGTAAGGAAGATAATGGGTATCTCGGCATTGGCCTGTCTAATCTCCTGTGCCAATGTAAACCCGTCTTTTTTAGGCATCATAACATCAAGCACGCAGATGTCATACTTGTTCTTGATAAAGGCCTTGTATCCGGCCTCTCCATCGGGATATAGCTCTGCGCTGTATCCCTTAGCCTGTAGGTATTCACGCAAAAGCATACCCAGATTCTCGTCATCTTCACATAGAAGGATTCTTAATTGTTCGTTCATAATCTTATTGGTTTTTAATAATTGGTAATATAATCGTAAATTTTGTTCCTTTTCCATATTCACTTTCCACGTGTATCTCTCCCTTGTGTAGGGCAATGATATTCTTCACGTAGGCCAAGCCTAAGCCAAAGCCCTTCACGTCGTGCCGGTTTCCTGTATGTACGCGATAGAACTTCTCGAATATCTTTTTCAGATTTTCTTTCTTGATACCGATACCCGTGTCACGGATAGACAAGTACAGATGCTCATTGTCATTCCATGTCTTAATGTATAGGTTTAAGGGAGCATCGGGTTTGCAATACTTCACAGCGTTGTCCATTAGGTTGAAAATAACGTTGGTAAAATGCACCTCGTCCACATAGATGGAAGAATCCACGGCATCCGTTTCCGTATATATCTTACCACCGGTGTGCTCCACACGAAGACTGAAAGTATTGGCAACATTCTCTATCAACTCATTCAAATCGAGTTCCTTGCGTTTGAAGATGGCTTTCCTGCGGTCAAACATCGACATCTGCAATACTTTTTCCACAAGGAATCTCAGACGTTTCGACTCGTCATTGATAATTCCGCCGATATGCTTCAGCATAGCGGGGCTTTTGTTGAGGCTTTCGTCGTTCAGCATTTGTGCCGCCAGGGAGATGCTGCTGATGGGAGTTTTCAACTCGTGGGTCATGTTGTTGATGAAGTCGTTCTTGATTTCTGTCAGACGTTTCTGCCGGAAGATAACCATGATGGTAAAAATAAATGTCACCAGCAACACCACCGTGAAAATAACCGATGGTATCATGAATCGTACTGAGGCGAAGATATAACGATCCATTTCTGGGAAATGTATCTTCACAATACCCATTTTCGCTTGTGGGTCGTTGTGAAACAACACTTGCGTGTAGGTGTACTTTTCGCCCTCATCGGTATAATCAGGGCATCGGTAGACCTCACGTTCATCCTGTGTAGATACTGTGAAATGGTAGGGTATATTGATACCGTTATTCATCAATTCGGCTTTCAAGTCTTGGTCTAATAACTTAAAGTTAATTCGCTCTTTCAGAGGTTTATCCGATGCAGAGTAGAGTATGCTGTATACGACCTCGTCTAGCAACGCCTTCTGATATACATAGCGGTTCTTTACAATGGCCTGTAATGACTTCGAAGCCTCCGATATGGAGTTCTTGTCCGTGCGAAGTATCATGGCTTTGGGCATCTGCGAAGGTTTTGTGGTAATGGTTTTTAGCTCGAAAGAAGAGTATACCGTCCCATCTTTGCCGGCCACGGCATATTGGTGGGAATGCTGTACCACATCGTTCACTCTGCCGGATCTTGTAGCAATCGAGTCGTTTCGCAGTGCGCGACGCTCCGTCTCGTTTACGTCCTTTTCCAGATAGCGCAGAGTCTCATTCAATTCCAAATTCCTTGCTGCCTGATAAAGTGCCCGATTCACCGACTCATCGAACTGCTCTTTCTTCATCTCCACCATCTCTTGTATATATATAAGTTGGAGGAAGAGAAGGGACAGGAACGAGAGCCCCATGATGATGGCTATTGCCCAAATCGTCTTTTGCTTCATGTTCGCAAAGGTATCGATAAAATGATGTTGTCTAACTTTTTCTACCACAAAATATCTTCGTTTTTTAAATAGTTAACCAAAAGTTTTTGCTATAATGACAATTTGTCAATTAAAACAAGCGATTTTTCTTATAGTAGGTGAATATAAGAAGCCCATATGTTTTGCCAACAACTTATTCACGGACTTGATTCTTCTCATCATAGAAATAGCAAGGAAGAAAAAACGATAGTTTTCTTTTGTAACTTTTCACCCCGTTTTTGTGATGATTCTTTAGTATTTGATGCTCAAAGGTTCGGGATTGTAACTCGTAACCTACATCGTTCATGAGACCACTTTTCTACCATTTAATAAAGATGACATGGCTTCCTAAGAAGCTCTCATGACCGATTGGAAATTCGGGATCGTAAAGTGACGATTGATAAGTCGGGATTCGTGACCCGTACAGATGGCGTTTGTCCTATGTACAGGTGGTGTTTGTACAGGGAAAGGTCGGCAACCTTTCTCACGGCAAATCGTATCGGTTGTGGGATTCTGTCGCACCTACAGCGCTCCATTTAGGAGAACGCCCTATCCCCAGCGCTATGCGCTGGGCTGACATGTTATGCTCTTTGCTTTCCGCTTCGCTATTTCACTCCGCACAACGAACGTTCGTTTCAGAGCTTACTTGGGGAAATGACATCTACTCGGTGTTATGCGCTGGGCTAACATGTTATGCTCCTTGCTTTTCGCTCCGCACAGCGAACGTTCGTTTCAGAGCTTACTTGAGGAAATGTCATCTACTCGGTGTTATGCGCTGGGCTGACATATCGTGCACCTCCAACACTTCATATACCGTATTTTGCAATAAATTCAGGAAAGAGAGAGGAAGCTTATGCAGAAGCATGAAAAGAACTTTTCATACTTTTAGACATTTTTTGTGTAACGATGAAAATAAATGTCTAAAAATGTTTGTTGTCTTGATATTTTAATTACCTTTGCCAAAGTTAATCGTCTATATGAAATGTACTGGTTGAGAAACTTATTAGTATCTACAGACAGCGTGGCGCATATCGCGTTGTTGTATTCCATTGTCATCGCCATAGGTGTCTACTTAGGCAAAATAAAGGTGGCAGGAATATCCCTCGGCGTTACCTTTGTCCTGTTTGTCGGTATTTTGGCAGGGCATATTGGCTTTACCGCGCCTACCAACATACTTACTTTCATCCAGGATTTCGGGCTTATCCTATTTGTTTTTATGATAGGTATGCAGGTAGGCCCAGGCTTTTTTGAGAGCTTTAAGAAAGGCGGCGTAACGCTAAATATTTTAGCTTCGGTTACCATTTTATTGAATGTGTTGGTTATGTTTGGATGTTACTTTGCCTTTTTCGACACTTCCAACCCCAACAATCTACCCATGATGGTCGGTACATTATATGGTGCTGTAACCAATACCCCCGGTCTCGGTGCTGCCAACGAAGCATTGGCTTCTATCTTCCCAGAAGGCAGGATGCCGCAGATTGCCTCCGGTTATGCCTGTGCCTATCCTCTCGGTGTGCTGGGTATCATTGGGGCAACCATTGCAGTAAGATACTTCTGTCGTGTAAAATTAGACGAGGAAAACAGCCAGTTGCAAAGGGAAGAAGAGGAAGACTCCTCGGCCAAGCCCCACATGATAAGTATCAAAGTCTCTAATGCTTATCTGTCTGGCAAGACCTTGAGACAGGTACGAAACTTCTTAAACAGAGACTTTGCTTGCTCGCGAATACTGCACGATGGAAAAGTGAGCATACCTACGCCTGATACGGTCTTGACCGTAGGCGATGAATTGTTTATTGTATGTGCCGAGATAGATACCGAGGCCATCATTGCTTTTATTGGTCCGGAAAGCGATACGGAGTGGGATAATAACAAATATGACACACTACATCTCGTGTCAAAACGCATCGTTATCACCAAATCATCGATGAACGGTAAAACATTGGGCAAGATGCATTTCTCCTCTGTTTATGGTGTGAACGTGACAAGAATCAACCGCCAAGGGATGAATCTCTTTGCAAGTCGTAACTTTCGGTTACAAGTAGGCGACAAGTTAATGGTCGTTGGTCCGGAAGAAAACATCAATCGCGTCGCGGCCATCATGGGTAATTCAGCCAAGGGATTGAATGCACCTAACATTGCTACCATCTTTATTGGTATCATGGTAGGTATCATCTTCGGTAGTTTCCCTATCACCATACAGGGAATGCCCGTTCCATTGAAGTTAGGTATTGCCGGTGGTCCTCTGATTATAGCCATCCTCATTGGTAAATTTGGACACAGAGTGAAGTTAGTTACCTATACTACAACCAGTGCCAATATGATGATGAGAGAGATAGGACTCGTGTTGTTCCTTGCCAGCGTGGGAATTAAAGCCGGTGCTCATTTCTGGCAGACTGTAGCACAAGGCGACGGTGTGAAGTATGTCATCACGGGATTCCTCATCACCGTTATCCCCATACTTTTGGTAGGTATCTTCGCAAAAATGAAGTATAAGTTTAATTACTTTACGATTATGGGACTCTTGGCCGGTACTTACACCGACCCGCCGGCACTGGCTTATGCCAACTCGGTCTGCTCCAAAGACGCACCGGCTGTAGGATATTCCACGGTCTATCCGCTGAGTATGTTCCTACGTATCTTCGTGGCGCAGACCATCATTCTCCTTTGTTGTGTATAGGAGAAACGTGCGGCATGTGACATGCCCTACGTTCAAGTACGAGAAAGATAATCAACTTTATATAATAATATATGAAAAGACAAATATCAATCTTAGGCTTGGTATTGATGGGAACCTCATTTGCTTTTGCTCAAGGGGCAAGCAATATAAGAATCAATGAGGTGATGACGAACAATACTCAAAGTCTGCAAGACGGTTATGGCTACCGACACCCGTGGGTGGAGCTGGTCAATACCGCCTATTCCACGTATAATGTACGTGGAATGTATATCACCACGGATCGGAGGGTGCTGGACAAAACTCTTTCTGTGCCGGAACGTATGCGCATGATGAGCATCATTCCCAATGATGATGAGCTGACACGACTGACCGCGAAACAACATGTCGTATTCTTCCTTAGCAGCAATCCGGCGCGTGGTACCAACCATCTCCCCGTCAAAGTTGCCTCTTCTCAGCCCTTGTGGGTGGCTTTGTATGACGGAAATGCAGTAGACCTTATCGACTCCGTTTCCGTGCCGGTATTGTCGCAAAACACCTCTTATGCCCGATACAGTGACGGAGCAGATCGATGGGTTATCAAAGCCGCCGATGCTGTAACCCCCGACAATGATAACTTTATTCAAGTAACAGAAACGAAAGTTGCCCGATTGAAGAAAGGAGATCCCCACGGCTTCGGTATTGCTCTCCTCTCTATGGGTATCGTCTTCTTCAGTCTTGTATTGCTCTATGTCTTCTTCTCAATCTTTGGACTCTACATGCAGCGTAAGCAGACACGGAAACAGAAGGACACCGAACAGCAATCTGCCAAAACTATAGCCAAGAACAAAGGCAAGGCCGTTGGCGGAAGTGCGAAGAAAGGACAGACGCCCGTTGATGCAACAAACGACAAAGACGTTAGTCAAGAAATCCATTTGGCTGTCATCGCCATGGCTCTGAAACAGTATCGTGACGATGTGCACGATACGGAAAGTGGCGTTATCACCATCAGAAAGAAGACAACGCTTTGGCATAACCTCAACAGATAATCATCAAACCTTATTACTCATTTTTAAAGAAATATACACTATGTCTCAATATCAATATAAAGTTCAAGGCATCAATTACGATGTTGAAATCGAAGAAATAAAGGGAAATATCGCCCATGTAACGGTAAACGGTATTCCGTTTGAAGTGGAAGTAAGCCAACCGTTGAAGCCAACCTCCTCGGAGAGAAGTAAAGTAAAAGTGTCTAAACCTGTAGCACCTGTACCCATGTCGCCGTCGCCCAAAGCGACTCCACAACCCCAAGTACAGGCTGGTGCAGGTATGAAGATATTGTCACCATTGCCGGGTACAATCACCGAGATTAAGTTTAAAGAAGGCGACCTTGTAAGAAGTGGTGAGACTGTTATCGTATTAGAGGCCATGAAAATGCAAAACAATATTGAAGCGGAAGTAGATGGCACCATCACTTCTATATTGGTAAACAAAGGTGATACGGTGATGGAAGGTACCGTACTCCTCACAATCGGATAAGCGCTATGGGATTTATTGATTTCGTAACAACCAACTTCAACGAGTTTCTCACCTATACAGGCTTTGCCAACGCCACGGTGGGAAACCTTATCATGATAGTAGTAGGGGCTGTGTTTATATGGTTGGCTATCAAGAAAGATTTCGAACCTCTCCTCCTCGTACCCATCGGTTTGGGTATTATTCTTGGGAACATCCCCTTTAAGACCGATGCCGGTTTGGAAATAGGTCTGTATGAGGACAACTCGGTATTAAACATCTTCTATCAAGGAGTGCGTCTTGGGTGGTATCCGCCTTTGGTATTTCTCGGTATCGGGGCTATGACCGACTTCTCTGCTCTTATTAGTAATCCCAAGCTCATACTTATAGGGGCTGCTGCACAATTCGGTATCTTCGGTGCCTATATGATAGCCCTGGCCATGGGTTTTGAGCCTAATCAGGCTGCAGGCATTGCCATCATTGGTGGTGCCGATGGACCTACAGCCATCTTCCTGTCGTCTAAGCTCAGTCCAAACTTGATGGGAGCTATAGCCGTCTGTGCCTATTCCTATATGGCTCTTGTGCCGGTCATACAACCTCCTTTGATGCGCTTGCTCACTACGAATAAGGAACGCGTTATCCATATGAAACCGGCCAGACAGGTAAGCCAGACAGAACGTATTCTTTTCCCCATCATAGGTTTGTTGCTTACCACATTTATCGTTCCATCTGGACTTCCGTTGCTGGGTATGCTCTTCTTTGGTAATCTGCTGAAAGAGAGTGGCAAGACCACGCGTTTGGCTAAGACTGCAGGAGCAGCTCTCAATGATATTATCGTGATGTTGCTCGGTCTCACGGTGGGGTGTTCTACGCAGGCCAGCGAATTCCTTACGCTGAACACCATTCTTATCTTTGCATTGGGAGCCTTTGCTTTCATTATTGCCAGCACAAGCGGTATTCTGTTCGTGAAGTTCATGAATCTGTTCTTGTCGAAAGATAAGAAGCTGAATCCACTGATAGGTAATGCCGGTGTGAGTGCCGTACCGATGAGTGCACGTATCTCCAACAATATCGGTTTGGAGTACGACCGCCACAATTTCTTGCTTATGCATGCCATGGGACCCAACGTAGCAGGCGTGATTGGCAGTGCTGTTGCAGCAGGTGCATTGCTCGGATTCCTTTCTTAAATCATACCTTTTCTCGTTTTCGGGATGCACTCATTTGGCAGTGCATCCCGTTTCTTATGCTTTCTTATTTTGACCGTATTTCATTCTTTTATTGCTTTATTTCCGCTATCTTTGCATCATCAATCACAATCGTTATGAAACATTCTGCAAAGATAAATATTGCCGTGCTACTACTGTTTTTCAACCGTCCTGAATCCTTTAGCCAAGTGTTTGAGGAAGTGAAGAAAGCACGTCCGTCACGCTTGTTTCTTTATCAGGACGGGCCAAGGGATGAACGGGATATGGAGGGTATCATGGCCTGTAGGCATATCGCAGAAAATATCGATTGGGAATGTGATGTACACCGCAATTATCAGACACGAAACTACGGGTGCGATCCCTCCGGTTACCTGTCGCATACATGGGCTTTCTCGTTGGCAGACAAGTGCATCGTGCTCGAAGATGATGTGGTGCCGACACAGAGTTTCTTCCCCTTCTGCAAAGAGATGCTCGACCGTTACGAGCACGACGAGCGAATAGGGATGATCGCCGGCTTTAATATTGACGAACAGTCATCGGACATCGTGGAAGATTATTTCTTCACGTCGGCTTTCTCTATCTGGGGATGGGCATCGTGGCGGCGCGTCATCGATAAATGGGATGCCCACTATTCGTTTCTCAATGACCGGCAGACGACACGTCAATTGCAGGATTTGGTGCATCAGCGGCGGTTGAGGAGCGACTTTCTCCCGATGTGTCGTGACCACAAGATGTCTGGCAAAGCCTATTTTGAAAGTATCTTCTGGTCGTCTATGTTGCTCAATTCCGCACTGGCTATCATGCCCACTCGTAATCAAATCAACAATATTGGTCTGACAGAAGGGGCGACACACTTCTCTGCAACCCTTAAAACCACACCACATACCTATCGGAGTATCTTTACCATGAAGCGATTTGAGCTGAACTTCCCGCTGCACCATCCGCAATATGTCATAGAAAATGTGGCCTACAAAGAGCGGCTTTACCTGAAAAATGCATGGGGACATCCTGCTGTAAAGGCGATGCGGTCGGTCGAAGAATTGCTGCTCAACCTAAGATATGGGAATTTTCGCCACATTGGAAAGGCCTTTACAAGACGCATAAAAAAGTGGGTTGGCACGGACAAGCATCGATAGAAATCGGGGCAAGAAAACCTTCCCTGCACGATGTAAATGATAAAAAAGTTCTATTTATTCTTTATTCTCACCGGCATTTCGTAAGTTTGCACCGCAATTTATTCAATTAAAAACAGTCATTATGAAGAAATTATTATTGACAATTGCCTGCATGTTTACGGGCATGGGTGCCTTTGCACAGATGGAGGGCATAGAGTTGGGCGGAAGGCTGAACTTTAGTTATGATAGACCTCATTTGGGTATTGGTGTTGTGGGACGTTATCATATCAACGATCATTTCCGTCCCGAAGTAACGCTTAATTTCTATCCGAAGGACGGTAAGATTGATCCGGCTTGGGATTTGAATGCCAATCTGCACTACATCTTCGATATTACCGACCGCTTTAAGCTGTATCCGTTGGGAGGTATTGGTGTTATCGGTTATGATAGCCACACATGGCTTGGGGCAAACTTAGGCGGCGGGTTGCAGTTCAATATCAGCAAAAACCTGCATCTCACGGCCGAGACTTATTATCAGTTTGTCGACGGCGATGCCCGAGGCATTACGAACGTAGGTTTGGTCTACGTATTCTAACCCAATCGGTCATGAGACCATTTGTTGACCATTTCAATAACGCGAGTTCAGATAACCTTATCCCGAACTCGCGTATTTCAATATAGATGACATGGCTTCCTGTCATCTTTTTTGCTTGTAGACATCTTGCATCTTTTGAGCATTTCGGCTTGGGCCGGAATCGATTTTAAAGTCTTTTGGGCATTTTGGGATGTCCCGAAATCGATTTTAAAGTCTTTTGGGCATTTTGGGATGTCCCGAAATCGTTTTTAAAGTCTCTTGAGCATTTTGGGAAGTCCCGAAATCGATTTTAACGATTGCTGTCCGGTGTATGTGAATACGCCGTGATGTTTTGTTTCCTTTATTCCGTCCGTTCGTTGTTCGTTTCGCGGCGATGGCAGTATGCTTCATACGCTTCAGCCTTTATCCGCCGTTCTATCTCGCTGACAGATTTGATACCAGCCATACGCGATTTGATATAGACGCTTACAACGAAGGCTGCAAGGGTGACGACAACAACGACAATCCATTTAAGAAGCTCGTGGGTGATAGGGAGGTATTCTGCGAGCGTGATGCCAATGATAACGGGTAGACCATAAAGCAACAAGTCGGTGCCTGTGTGCATTTTATAACTGTTGATGGTGGAAAGATACTCTATGTCTTGGTGCAGAAGGCTGTTTTTGTTCTCGCGCCAATAACGCTCAAAGGCTTTGTCTTGTTCCATTGTTTTGTAGTTTAATCGATGTATATGAGGTCAGACATTACGGTATCGCTTACGAAGAGCCCCTGCCGTGTAAGAAGCAAACGGTCTGCCTCTACTGCCAAGAGACCATTTTCGATGTGTCTCCGTGCATTCTGCATCAGATAGTTCCGGCGGTCTGCGCAAAGCGAGGGAAGATAGATACCGCGGGCGGTGCGCAGGGCTGTGGTCACGAGGTCGTTATAGCGGGTATCGGCATCCAGTGTTTCGCGTTCTGCGGGCACGATGCCTTCGGCGATAGACGCAATATAGCGTTGCGTGTCGGAGATATTCCATTGTCGCGATGCCCCGTCATATGAATGTGCCGATGCCCCGAGACCGATGTAAGGCGTGGCATTCCAATAGTTGGCGTTGTGAAGTGAATGATGTCCGGGACGTGCGAAGTTGCTTATCTCGTAGTGTTCGTAACCGGCTGCAGTCATGCGGTCGATGAGCGTTTCGTACATGCTGCGGCTCACCTCTTCGTCAAGCTCTTTCACCCGTCCCTGTTCTCGCAGATGATAGAGAGGTGTTCCCTCCTCGTAAGCAAGGCAATAGGCAGATAGGTGCTCTATGTTCAGTGCAAGGGCGCGGTCGATGTCTTCCGTCCAATCTTCCCGTGTTTCATCAGGAAAACCAAACATCAAATCGATATTGATATGATTGATGTCCGCCGCGCGCAGACGTTCCACTGCCCGAAACACCTCGGCGGCAGTATGGCGACGGTGCAAGAAGCGGAGGCGTCGGTCGTCGAAAGTTTGTGCACCCATGCTTACTCTGTTTACCGATAGTTCGCGTAATGCCGATACCCATTCGGGTGTTACGTCGTCGGGGTTGCATTCCATCGTTATTTCCGTGGGGCAGCAACCTTTGTACACTTTTGTATATAGATGATTGAAAAGTCGATGTAAGCATGTGATCGACAGCTGAGAAGGGGTGCCTCCTCCTAAGTAAACGGTTTCTAGGGGCGCATCTTGCAGGTAATCGGCACGCATCGACATCTCTCGGCACAAGGCATCTACATATGCCTCCTGCCATTCCGCATGCGTGGAAGAATAAAACGCACAGTAGATGCAACGGCTTGCACAAAATGGAATATGAATATAGATGCCTGCCATGAAAGGGATATTTTCGGTCTGCAAAAATACTAATATATTCTAAAAGGATAAATGTTTCTCGCCTATTCTTTTGGTACTTTATGATAAAACCCCTATCTTAGACGGCGAATTAATGCCTTTAATTTTAATAACATAACTAACACTTTAAATCTGAATAACATGAAAGTATATCAGACTGATGAGATTAAGAACATTGCCTTGTTAGGCAGTTCGGGTAGCGGCAAGACCACCCTTGCCGAGTCAATGTTGTATGGTAGCGGCCTTATCAAACGTCGCGGAACGGTGGAAGCTAAGAACACGGTGAGCGACTATTTTCCGGTGGAGCAGGAATATGGTTATTCTGTATTTCCCACTGTTTTCCATGTGGAATGGAACAACAAGAAGTTGAATATCATAGACTGCCCGGGTGCTGACGATTTCGTGGGTGGCGCCATCACCGCACTCAACGTAACCGATCAAGCGGTTATCCTTATCAACGGGCAATATGGTCCGGAAGTAGGTACGCAGAACGCTTTCCGCTACACGGAGAAGTTAAAGAAACCTGTTATTTTCCTCGTTAATCAGCTCGATTCGGAAAAGTGCGACTACGACTCGATCATCACCACCATGCAGGACATCTATGGCAGCAAATGCGTTCAAATACAGTATCCCATCCATACAGGCAGCGGCTTCAATGCCCTTATTGACGTACTGCTCATGAAGAAATATTCGTGGGCACCCGAAGGAGGAAGTCCCAAGATTGAAGATATTCCCCAAGATGAAATGCCCAAAGCCATGGAACTGCACAAAGCACTTGTCGAGGCTGCAGCCGAGAACGACGAGACCTTGATGGAGAAGTTCTTCGAGGAAGAACGGCTTACGGAAGACGAACTACGGGAAGGTATCCGTAAGGGACTTGTTACGAGGTCTATATTCCCTATCTTCTGCGTCTGTGCCGGAAAGGATATGGGTGTGCGTCGGTTGATGGAATTTTTAGGCAACGTGGTACCTTTCGTCAGCGAGATGCCGAAGATACATAATACACGTGGCGAAGAAATAACGCCGGATTCAAACGCACCCGCTTCCGTTTACTTCTTCAAAACCGGTATGGAGCCGCACATCGGAGAGGTATCTTACTTCAAAGTGATGAGTGGGAGTATCAAGCCGGGCGACGACCTTATCAATGCCGATCGCGGCTCAAGAGAACGTATCGGGCAAATTTATGCTTGCGCCGGATCCAATCGCATTGCCGTAGACCAACTGAATGCCGGAGACATCGGTTGCACTGTGAAACTGAAAGATGTGAAAACGGGCAACACACTGAACGCCAAGGAAACGGAAAATAAGTTCGATTTCATTAAGTACCCTAACTCAAAATACGCCCGCGCTATAAAAGCCGTAAACGAGCAGGATACGGAGAAACTGATGGCTGCAGTCATCAAGATGCGACAGGAAGACCCCACATGGGTGGTGGAACAGAGCAAGGAACTGCGTCAGACCATTGTACACGGGCAGGGAGAGTTTCATCTTCGCACCCTTAAATGGCGCCTCGAGAACAACGAAAAACTGCAAGTGAAGTTCGAAGAACCCAAGATTCCCTACCGCGAGACTATCACCAAGTCGGCACGTGCCGAATATCGACACAAGAAGCAGTCGGGCGGGGCAGGACAGTTTGGCGAGGTACACCTCATCGTAGAACCTTATGCCGAGGGAATGCCCGACCCAACCACCTATAAGTTTAACGGCCAGGAGTTCAAGATGAATATCAAAGGCCGCGAGGAGATAGAGTTGGAGTGGGGTGGTAAGCTCGTTTTCCTCAACTCCGTGGTAGGTGGTGCCATCGATGCCCGATTCATGCCCGCCATTTTGAAAGGTGTGATGGATTGTATGGAACATGGTCCGCTTACGGGCAGCTATGCTCGCGACGTGCGCGTTATCGTGTACGATGGCAAGATGCACCCCGTAGATTCCAATGAACTCTCATTCATGCTGGCTGCCCGCAGAGCCTTTGCTGACGCCTTTAAAGAAGCCGGTCCGAAAATTCTCGAACCCATCTACGATCTCGAAGTATTCGTGCCAGCCGACTTCATGGGCGACGTGATGAGTGACTTGCAAGGCCGCCGCGCCCTTATCATGGGTATGGACAGCGAAGCCGGCTATCAGAAGTTGCAGGCCAAGATACCGTTGAAAGAGTTGAGTAACTACTCTATCGCACTCAGTTCGCTTACCGGTGGCCGTGCATCTTTCATTACTAAGTTTGCCAGCTACGAACTTGTACCCAACGAACTCCAGCAGAAGCTCATTGCAGAACATGCAGCTGAAGAAGCCGCCGAAGACGATAACTAAACCCTGCGGCGTGTCGCCGAGAGATGAATAGAAAATCCCAATCGTTCTTTAGAAGCGGTTGGGATTTTTCATGAATACTATGCGATGCTGTCAATTGAATCTTGCCTCTCCGAATGTGGAATTGTAGACTTACACCAGCATATTTTGATGCGCGATATGTCGGTGTGACGATCAAAAGGTGTACCTTTGCAACGATACTAAAATGGAGTATATAGAAAATATGGAACTGATACTTTCACCTTTGCGGCTGCCCTGCGACAGCACTCGTCCACTCCTCATCGCAGGCCCTTGTTCGGCAGAAACCGAAGAGCAAGTGCTATCCACCGCCCGCGAGTTGGCAGCTTTGGGGTGTCGCATCTTCCGAGCTGGCGTATGGAAACCACGCACGAAGCCCGGAGGCTTTGAGGGAAACGGAGAGCTGGCCTTGCCGTGGATGAAGCGCGTGAAAGAGGAAATGGGCATGTTTGTCGGCACCGAAGTGGCCACGCCCGAACATGTGGAACGATGTATGGCCTATGGCATCGACTTTTTCTGGATAGGAGCGCGTACCTCTGCTAACCCCTTTGCCATGCAGGCCTTAGCCGACGCATTGCGGGGAATCGACCTGCCTGTGTTGGTGAAGAATCCAGTCAATCCCGATCTCGAATTGTGGATAGGTGGCATGGAACGACTCAACCAAGCCGGCATTCGACGGCTCGCAGCCATCCATCGAGGCTTCTCAAGTTACGACAAACATCTCTATCGAAACGCTCCCATGTGGCAAATTCCAATTGAACTGCGGCGTCGTTTTCCTTTCTTGCCCATTATCTGCGATCCAAGTCACATCGGTGGACGCAGAGAGCTTATTGCACCACTCAGCCAACAAGCCATGGATATGGGCTTCGACGGACTGATCGTTGAAAGCCATTGCACCCCCGATGCTGCGTGGAGCGATGCCCGACAACAGCTGACTCCCGATGCGCTCAACGGTATACTTTCCCGATTAGTGGTGCGCAGCAAATCGATACCCTCCGAAAGTTTGCATGCTCTGCGTAGTCAAATCGATGAACTCGACAACGAACTTCTCGAACTGTTGGCCAAACGCATGCGTATCAGTTGTGAAATAGCTCATTATAAGAAAGACCACAACCTCACTGTGCTGCAACCCGCACGTTACAACGAGATATTAGAAACCCGTAGTATTCAGGGCACACGCTGTGGTATGAATGTAAAGTTTGTAAAAAACATCTTTGAGGGAATCCATGAAGAGAGCATACGGCAGCAAATGGAGATCATCAATAAACAGAGCTGATTTACCTGTCGGAAACTTGGCAGGCTAGACTCGAAAAACAAGTGCAACCTTTCTCATTTGGAATAAAATGCGTAACTTTGCCTACCGATAACAAACATGTTTAACATTCTAAATATTAAGGTAAAATGAAAATAGATCAATTCAACTTTGCAGGAAAGAGGGCTATCGTACGTGTAGACTTCAATGTGCCGTTAGATGAAAACGGTCATATAACCGACGATACTCGTATCCGTGGCGCCCTGCCCACACTGAAGAAAATTCTGTCCGACGGCGGTTCGGTGATTATGATGAGCCATATGGGAAAACCCAAAGGAAAGGTAAATGCAAAATTGTCACTCGGACAGATCGTTGGAAACGTGTCCGAGCATCTCGGTGTAAAAGTGAAGTTTGCCGACGACTGTGCCCATGCCGATGAGGCTGCGGCTACTCTGAAACCCGGCGAGGCATTGTTGCTGGAAAATCTGCGCTTCTATCCCGAAGAAGAGGGAAAGCCCGTGGGCATCGACAAAAGCGATCCTGCCTACGACGAGGCGAAGAAAGCCATGAAAGACCAACAAAAAGACTTTGCCAAGAAGTTGGCATCCTATGCCGACGTTTACGTGAACGATGCTTTCGGCACTGCACATCGTCGCCATGCTTCTACCGCTGTGATTGCCGATTACTTCGGCGATGATGCAAAGATGTTGGGTTATCTTATGGAGAAAGAAGTGGCTGCTATCGACAATGTGCTGAAAAACGCAAAGCATCCTTTTACTGCAATTATCGGTGGATCGAAGGTCAGCTCGAAGCTCGGTGTTATACTCAACCTGCTCGAACGGGTAGATAATCTTATCATCGGCGGCGGTATGGCTTACACTTTCATTAAGGCACAAGGCGGGAAGATCGGTAACTCGTTGCATGAAGACGACCTCATAGGCGAGGCACTCAACGTGATAGCCAAGGCCAAAGAGAAAGGTGTGAAGCTGAGTCTGCCAACCGAGACCGTAATCGCCGATACGTTTGCCAATGATGCACAGCGGAAAATTGTACCCACCAATGAAATTCCCGACGGATGGATGGGCATGGACACCGCAGAAGCATCGCTGAAAGAATGGCACGACATCATTCTGCAATCGAAAACCATACTTTGGAACGGCCCCGTAGGCGTGTTTGAGTTTGAGAACTTTGCCCATGGAACCGGTGAGGTAGCTAAATTCGTGGCAGAAGCTACACAGGAGAAAGGTGCCTATTCGTTGGTGGGAGGAGGTGACTCCGTTGCTGCCGTGAATAAGTTCCACTTAGCTGATAAGGTAAGCTATGTGTCTACGGGTGGTGGTGCAATGCTCGAGGCCATAGAGGGGAAAGTGCTCCCCGGTGTAGCTGCCATACAGAAGTAAAGCACAGCGATGGTCAATAACCGTCAGATACAGGCAGGAGAGTGTGTCAAGAAACAGACACATTCTCTTTTTTATGTCTTGTCCTCTGCCTATTTGTATAATTCACTCTCGCTGCTCTTATTCTATTTGTTTTTATTGCTCTTTGTTTGCTGCTTTTGGAGGCTGTTGAACAATAAAGCCTAAGTAGCGATAGACTGCCCACGCAATAATGGAAGTAAGGGCGTAGACGAGCAGGAAGGCGAGGAGAACACGGTGGTAGTGCCCCGAATAGCTCATATTGATGCGTTGGAGCAGAGCGGAAACAATGAGGGGTATGCCGCCAGAAAAGAAGTAGTATACGAGGCTGCGGCGTCCTGTCCATTCCAACCAAGCAACGCTTTTCAGCTGTTTGGCTAAACTTACGAGGAACAGGGTGCATACTACCGCGCATTTAAACGCGAAGCACGTACGGGAAGCTGGACCGACAAGGTGGCAAATAACGAACATACTACCCTACTTGTGGTGGAAAAGCCCCAGCAAACTCGCATCTATATGCTGAAACGCAATAGTGGCAACTACGGACAAGTAAAGGTAACGATTATCATACAGCCGAAATAAAATCTTTCTCACAGCAATGCGAAAAGGGTATATCAATGCTTAAGCAACCCTGAAACATACTCTTATCAGCACAAATAAACCGCTATCAAACTGCTTTTGCTTCGTTTGATAGCGGTTTTTATTATCTTCAAATCTATGCTGACAAGGGTGGTTGTTATTTATTACCTTTTTCCCAACGTTGAAACCTATCCATAAAGAAGAATGCAGAAAACAAGCTTAGTATGGTAAGAACAATGCCAATGGCTGCCCATAGAACCATTTGCAAGAAGGATAGAACTGTTGTTTTTGAGAATTCTGCAAAAGAATAGATGCAATAAGGTAATGTCAGGAAGCTTGTAATGATAACGGGCACATATTTTTGATATACAATCCACTGCACGATATGCATTAAAAGGTGAACGGAATACCCTGTCAATGCAGCAAACCACCATTGATATTCACCTGTCCAAACGGAGCAAAACGAAACAACAGAAATAAGTATGAACTCGTGAGCAGTACCAACGGCAAAGGTGGAAGTGGAATAATCGAAAACTCCTCGTCGGGTAAAGAACGATTCGATTTTAGGGAATCGTTTTCTCAATTCTTCCCTATTCCTGTCTATCCAACGTCTAAACATAATAATTTCCTCGTATTCGTGAACCATAAACACGAAAGGAAGAAGCATCATTATTAAGTTTATTCTTGTCATAACCTCCCTTGTTATTTACTTCAAATTACCGATGTTGTTTTTCCAATCCTCTAAAGTGATTTTGGTAAAATGCTCTGTGCGAACTTCGTTCAGCAATGGAACAGGTTTATTTTCTTCTGTATGGCTGTAAACGAATCCGCATTTCTCTTGTGCTCGTTTCGATTTCTTGTTTCCGTCGTAGTACCCACACCAAACCGTAGTTTGCCGTAAGTTCTCAAAAGCATACCGAAGCAATTCGTTTACAGCTTCAGGAATCAAGCCTTGTCCCCAATAGGGCTCACCAATCCAATAACCTATTTCACACTCATTGTCTGCCATTTTTGCACTGTGGATTTCACTTCTTGCGGTCATTATCCCAATGCTGCCGACAGCTTCGCCAGTTTCTTTCAACACAACCGCATAGGTTTCAGGAGCAGAGAGTACTGCCTTTATAATTTCACGACTGTTCTCTACACTTGTATGCGGTGGCCAACCAGCAATAGGACCAACGTTCGGATTCCGTGCATACTTGTATAATGCTTCAGCATCGCTTTCTTTCCATGCTCTCAATAGCAGGCGTTTTGTTTGTAGTTCCATACTTTTTTCTTATCTTCCACGTTTCTTTATTAGCCTTATTATAAGATTTCTATTGTTTGTTTATTGTGTTTTAATATGTACTTTTATTTTCTTTATCGCCCAATCATAATGGCTTGAAGTTGCTGAAACACTATAAGAACCAAGCGTAGAGGTGCCCGTCCAATCGAATATGCCCTTGTTAAAGAGTTCGTTGTCAGAGAAAGTTGCAATCAATTCCATTACTTGTTGATGGCTTTCTTTTAACATTGCCTTTGCATCTGATAGCGATGTGTTTTGATGTTTCTTCCAAAACTCCACGTTCATTACTGGATATGTTTTCCAATTATAAGGCTCAGGAAGAAAAGATTTGCATTCTCCCTCACGATTGGAGTTTATCCAATTCAGTAACAACTGATGCCATTCATACAGATGAACAAGTACATCGCGCAGATTTTTGTCCCTGCTCCAATGTGCTTCTTTGCCCATTGCAGCCATTTTTTCTGCAAAGGTTGCTGTCTGTAGCTCTTCGCTCATACTGTCTATGAGCTTCCACATCTTCTCAAATTGTCCATTAGCAGATGTTATTAAATCCACTTTTGTTGTTGCTCGTGCCATTGTTTTTTTTATATTTTATCAGTTGAAATAACTCTGAATGTACAAGAGTTAACGGTGATACGGATATGTTCTGTATCATTAGTTATATAATAGTTCTTTCCTTTTTTCAGGAAATGATTCGTGTCTGTATGCATGATAATGTCTGAAATAAAACTTTCTATTTCTTGTGGCGATAGATAAAGTCCGAGCTTTCGGTTTATTCTGTCATACACAAATTTTGTATAACAGAGCTTTTCTATGATGGTTGCTTTCAGCGAATCGTCTATGCTTTCATATTCTTGACCATCTCCTTTTTGCGAAAGACTATCGGCAACCTTTTCTTTTAGTTCGGTTTGGCATTGTTTAATGGTCTTTCCTGCTGTGTCAATGATGATGCGGTTTTTGTGCCACTCGTGATATTCTCGGTTTTCTATGTCGTTCCACACAGGTAGTTTCATATTTGCTACTTCTGCATTTCTCTGTTCTGCACGCTTTTTGTGTTCTGTCTTATCCGAACAAACAACCTCAATGTTTACGAAACGGCAGTTGTTATTGACAGCAACATCTTCCCATTCTCGCCTTGTCAGTTCAATAGGGTTGCAGCAATCAGCCACTACATTGTTGCCTAATTGCAGATTGTCGGCTGCCATACGATATGCCAACCGATAGCCTTCCCCCTCAACATCGATACGACACAAGTCTTTCAAGCCTTGTTCAATGGTATCAATGCGTAGGTAAACCGCTCCGAAATGCTTTACAACAGACATTGCAAGCGTGGATTTTCCTACTGCTGGCAGTCCAGAGAATATAAAGAGGATAGCTTTATTCATAGTGCGCCTACATATAAAAAACTTTCTTTACATTATATAATGATTGCTATTTAAATCTGCAAGCCATTAAAAGAATGCTTTTGGATAATTCTTTTACTCTTCAGCAAGAGTTGATTTTGGACAAAATTAGTAGTTAATACTGGCATTATAAAAAATGATAGGTTAAAAAAATAAAACGTGGATAATCATTTAGAATTGCTTGTTAGGTAAATTACTTACACGTAAAGAAATATTTACTTACACGTAGAAAAATATTTCTTTACGTGTAGATAAATTATTATTTACACGTAAGTAATTTGGGAAAGAAGAATTTTGTGGGGTATTTTCGTGGTGGTTTACGCTTTGTTTGCTGCTTTTGAAGGCTGTTGAACGATAAAGCCTAAGTAGCGATAGACTGCCCACGCAATAATGGAAGTAAGGGCGTAGACGAGCAGGAAGGCAAGAAGAACACGGTGGTAGTGCCCCGAATAGCCCATATCGGTGCGTTGGAGCAGGGCGGAAACAATGAGGGGTATGCCGCCTGAAAAGAAGTAGTAGACGAGGCTGCGGCGTCCTGTCCATTCCAACCAAGCAACGCTTTTCAGCTGTTTGGCTAAACTTACGAGGAACAGGGTGCATACAAGGGCATCGAAAACAAATACGTACCAATTGTTTATGCGTATGGGTTCGACAAGCAGAGTTATGCCCTGCGTATGTTCATATACTTTTATGATAACTAAAAGTATAAAGAGAAAGAATGATGATGATAGGTTGTGGAAACGGTGGAAAACGCTTTCCCACTTGTGGTAGAAGTAGCCAAAACAGAGAATGGGCAATGCCATACAGGCGTTTTCTATTTGCCAATAAAGGTCGGAACAATGTGTGGAAAGAAGATAACAAGCTGCTGAGGCTGCAAGGGCGGGTATTGACAGCCCCCAAGTTTTGCCTTTGCACGCCCATAACACTGTGGAAAACACGATTTCTGCAACGATGAGGGCAGCTACAAACCAAGATGCTTGCCCCGTGAGGACGGAGAACAGGGTGTCGGAAATGTCGAAATCGTGTGCGAAAGCTTTCGGAATGGCAATGAAAGTGGTGAACAGGAAGTAGGGCAACAGCAGGTAGCGCGCGATGTAGGTGAGCTTATGGCGCAGCGAAAATGGTGTTTCCTTGTAGAAAAGATAGCCTGAGAGAAAGAAAAAGGCGACCAACACATTGGCTACATAGTAGTTGTAGCCGATGATATTGTCGCCTGTGTAGTATATTTCGGTATGGTCGAGCAATATAGCTACCATACAGAAGCCCCGCAAAAGGTCTATCCAGTGTTTGCGCTTGGGTTTCGTTAGTTCACGATTGCTATCTTGCATATATAACATGAGTTAGCAGCTATTGCGGGGCTTTTGGTATCCGTGAGATATTACAAAGCTACTGATACAGATATCTTTTGATGCTTTTCTTGGGCGTTTTCTCGAATTCCTCTTCGTGAAGTTTGATGGCCGAGAGTTTGCAGTATGCCGGAATCATGGCGTTTAGTTCGCGGCAGTTCTGTGTCATCACGTTTTCTAAATCCTCAACGGTCAGTCCGAGTGTTTTGGCCTCGTCGTAGTCAGGATGCACAAGTCCTACGAGCCGTTCGCCCTCTTGTATGACGAGACTTTCGCTTACGAGTGCCATGGAGTTGAGTTTGTCTTCTATCTCTTCGGGGTAAATGTTCTGTCCATTAGAGCCGAGTAGCATGTTTTTGCTGCGTCCCTTGATGAACACGTTGCCTTCTTCATCCATCTGGCCGAGGTCTCCCGTGTGGTACCATCCCTCGGTATCTATCACTTCGCGGGTAGCCTCCTCGTTCTTGTAGTAGCCCAACATGACGTTGAGTCCACGGGCAAGGATTTCGCCGGGCACATGCTGCGGGTCATTGCTGTCTATCTTTACCTCCATGTGTATGACGGCACGTCCACAAGAACCGGGTACAAAGGTTTGATAGTCGGCGTAAGTGATGATGGGTGCACACTCCGTGGCACCGTAGCCCACAGTGTAGGGGAAGTCTATCTTATGCAGGAATTGCTCCACCTCTTGATTGAAAGCTGCTCCACCGATGATGATTTCGTAGAATCGACCTCCGAAAGCATTCATCACTTGCTCGCATATCTTTTGGTTTACTTTTTTGTTGATGACCGGCATGCCCAACAGCAAACGCATCTTGTTGTTTTGTATCTTGGGGAATACTTTCTTGCGGATAATCTTCTCGATAATGAGGGGCACGGCGATGATAATAGTGGGGCGAACATCGGCAAAGGCTTGTGCAATGATGGCGGGGCTGGGAATACGGGTGAGGAAGAAGATGTGGCAGCCGGAGCAGAACTCGAACAGGAACTCGAATGCCATGCCATACATGTGCGCCATGGGTAGAATACTGATGATGCTATCGCCGTGGTGCACCTTGTCGCCTAATACATGGAACGCAAAGTCGAGGTTGCTCCAAAGGGCTCGGTAGGGTATCATCACGCCTTTTGAAAAGCCTGTGGTACCGCTGGTATAGTTAATGAGTGCCAGCTCATCGGGACTCTGCTCACGATAATACTTCACGTGTTCGGCGCGGAAATACTTGGGGTATTTTTTTCCAAAGATTTCGTTGAGATGCTCGCGGGCATAGGTGAGGCGGTCGGTACGCGATATGACAAGCGAATAGTCGGGAATGTAGACAATGCCTTCAAGGGCAGGCATCTTGGTGGCATCTACTTCGGTAGCTACAACATCGCCAACAAAGAGCAGTTTGGCATCGCTGTGGTTCACAATGTGGTGTATCTGGTCGGGCGTAAACTCGTGGAGGATAGGCACGGCGATGGCACCATACGTGAGAGTAGCAAGGAAAGCCACGCCCCAATGGGCGCAGTTTCTGCCACATAGGGCAATCTTGTCGCCCTTTACTATTCCGCTGTGTTCAAACAGAATGTGTAGTTTCTCAATCTTCCGTGCCACGTCGTTGTATTGTAACGTCGCTCCTTGATAGTCTGTCAGTGCGTTGAGGTGCCAGTGTTCGGTGATACTTTTTTCTATATAAGCGTTGAAAGAGGGTATGGTTTTCATTGCACAAATCATAAAAATTTGTGCAAAGATAATGCTTTTATTGCACACTTCAAAATAATTTGTGCCGTTTTGTAGAGCGCGATGAAGCCCATCCAATGTCATTCCATGCTATACGATTGAGAATAATATGGGTTGTAGAAGTGATTTCCGAGGTATTCTTTTGGCGAATCTTATGAAAATATGTACCTTTGGCACTCCGTCTTATTGACGAAAAAGAACAATTGATAAACGAATAGAAACGTATGAAGCATCTTACTGCAAAGGGCGCGTTGACTGCTCTTCTCTTTTTACAGACTACTTTTCCCACTCACCTTTTTGCAGTTCCTGAAGGTACAGTGCCGCCATCGAAGCCCACTTCCACACAGACGGATGCCCGTCTCGGAACAGATACCCGCACAGATAGCATCGACGACGCACTGCTCAGTGACGACCTTTCCACTGACACGGCCTCCCTCGAAACCTCTGAAGAGAGTATGGGATTCCATCAGGCGTTGAAAACAAAATTTATTGAAGGAAATGCCGGCTTCATGTCACTTGTCGCCTTAGCATTAGTCATCGGTTTGGCATTTTGTATCGAACGCATCATTTATCTCAGTCTTTCAGAGATTGACGCCAAGCGATTTATGAGAGATTTAGACAGCAAAATTACCGCCAATGATATGGAAGGAGCTAAAGAACTCTGCCGAACCACACGCGGCCCGGTAGCTTCCATCTGCTACCAAGGCCTCGTGCGCATCCACGAATCATTAGACAACATCGAACGTTCGGTTGCCTCTTACGGAGCGGTTCAGGCTGCCAACCTCGAAAAAGGATGTTCGTGGATAACGCTCTTCATAGCCATGGCGCCTTCGTTGGGCTTCTTGGGAACGGTTATCGGCATGGTAATGGCCTTTGACCAGATACAACAGGCCGGTGATATCAGTCCCACTATTGTGGCATCGGGCATGAAAGTGGCGCTCATTACAACCATTTTCGGTATCATTGTAGCCCTTATCTTGCAAGTGTTCTACAATTATATTCTATCGAAAATCGAGCATCTCACGGCGCAGATGGAAGAGTCGGCCATTGCTTTGCTCGATGCCATTGCCAAACACAAGCTGAGAGGATGAAACGACTACACATCAACCAACTCACTACCGAGCAACTGTCGCAGTACGTATTGTATCTGCTGATAGCCTTATCTTTGCTCGTTTTCGGAGCATTTTACCTCGTGGGATACGACCATCCCTTTGCCGAAAATCCCGTTTTCAATGCTCCACTGCTCACGGATGCTGTGCTGGTGCTGGTCGGACTCCTTCTTATCTCAACCGTGACACTCACTGTCTATACCATTGTTACGACCCTACGCCATCGTCATCGGACAGCCTCAGACGACAATGGCATTCCCTCTATCAGACTATCTTACGGCATTGCTGGTCTTACACTCTTGTTGCTGGTCGTCACGTTTTTGGCAGGTTCGCCGAACGCTCTTCAAATCAACGGTCATACTTACGCAGATACACTCTGGCTCAAGACGGCCGACATGTTTGTCGTCACAGGTAGCATGCTCATCGTTTTAGCAGTGGCAACAGTCATTTTCGGTGCCACTCGGTATTATAGAAAGAAGCAACATGTGGAAAAGAAATAGGCGCAGAGTACCTCAACTCAATACGACTTCAACGGCAGACATCTCATTTATGCTGTTGATATTGTTTCTTGTCACCACGTCAATGGATGTAGATAAAGGACTATCGCGCAGACTTCCTCCGCCCGAACCTCCCCGTCAGGAGCATCACCAGACCGACATTGATCGTCGCGATGTGCTCTCCTTGCGCATCACAGCAGATAATCGACTGCTGTGTAATGATGTTCCCATGCCCTTGCAACAAGTCCACAAACGAGTAGAAGCCTTTATCACGGAGCGTGGAAAACGGCATGTTATCGAAGTGGAAGCCGACCGCAATGCCCGTTATGACACCTATTTTGCGCTGCAAAACGAATTAGTTGCCGTCTACAACGACCTGCGCAATCGTTTGTCGAAAAAGCGTTACGGTCGTGCCTTTGCCCTTTTAGATGAAGACCGCCAAGAAACGATACGCCACGATGTGCCGCAACGCATTTCCGAGCGTTATCTTCAAAAGGAAGGAGGCCATCCATGAGTATCTACCGCCGCCGCATGCAAGGTGTTCCGAGCTTAAATACCGCTTCCTTGCCTGACCTTATTTTCACCGTACTCTTTTTCTTTATGATTGTCACCCACATGCGTAAGACCACGCTGAAGGTGAAATATCGCGTGCCCGCAGGTACGGAACTCACCAAGCTCACCAAGAAATCAGCTGTTTCCTATATATATATAGGTCGTTCGGAAGACGGGAAAACACGCATTCAACTCAACGACAAATATGCTGAACCGGCAGAGATTACTGATTATATGGTAGCCGAACGCAACCGTATGTCTCCCGAAGATGTGCAAGCAATGACAGTCTCTATCAAGGCCGACCGTAGCACTTCCATGGGTGTCATTGCCGACGTAAAGCAAGCCCTCCGACGTGCCAATGCTTTAAATATCAATTATTCGGCCACCTCACACAAGCGTCGGCAATAGACTTTTCATGGACGAGCTACTTTAAAGCATAGCTATTACAGCCTTATCCCTTAGCTTTGATACCGTCAGAGCATAGCTTTTACACGCTCAAAGCTATGCTCTTTCAGATACGTCTCTATCATGTTGTTATTCAATGACTTATATGTATGGTCAGAAAGGGTAGGGAACAGCCTACTTATTCCACCGCTTTTTTGTATTGTTTCATCAGCCATTGTTGTTGTTCGGCAATGCTTAGATGGCTGTTGTCCAATTCTATGGCATCGGCCGCTTTGCACAATGGCGACACGGAACGATGGCTATCGATGTAGTCACGTTCTTTTACATTTTGCAAAATGGTATCATAATCAGCAGGTATGCCTTTGTCTCGAAGTTCATCGAAGCGGCGTTGGGCGCGTACTTCGGCAGTTGCCGTGACAAAAATCTTCAGCTCTGCTTGCGGAAACACTACCGTACCGATGTCTCTTCCGTCCATAACAAGGCCTTTCTCTCTGCCCATTTGTTGCTGCTGGGCTACGAGAGCTTGTCGTACAAAGGGAATGGCAGCGATGAGGCTGACGTGCTGAGATACCTCCATAGTACGTATTTCCTGTTCCACATTCTCGTTGTTGAGGTATGTTTCGGGGCGTCCTGTCTCATGATTGAGGATAAACGAAATGTGAATATCTTTCATCCTATCTCGCAATTTATCCGTATTTACCTTCCCCTCGCTATCGAATAAGCCGTTACGCAGGGCAAACAACGTGACCGAACGATACATGGCACCCGTATCTACATAAATATAACCGATTTCATGTGCCAGATTTTTAGCCATTGTACTTTTTCCACACGATGAAAAACCATCGATGGCGATGATTATCTTCTTCATTTCTTTAAAATGTATATGCAAGGTTTAGAATGAGCGATGATGAGGATATGTGGTATTTCCCATAGGCCAAATGCAGTTTAAAACGGTCGAGTTGTAGGCCGGTACCTAAAGAGAAGCCCGCTCCATGACTGCTTTTTTCTTCATCCTTTCCTGTTTTCATTTCGTGCGAACGACGGAAATTATAACCGGCTGCAATGTAAACATGGTCTGAAAGGATGGCATCTACGCCTGCAACAAGATGGTCGATACCCTTGCCATTCCATTGATGGAGGTCTACAAACGCAGCCGACAGTCGGAAAGGAGTACCGATAACGCGTTTGCTTACACCTATTTGTAGGTCGAAAGGCATTTTTTCGTAGGTCTCATTGTAGGCCTTCAACTGCCCGCCGAGGTTTTTCGCAACGGCAGAAAGGCTCCATTGGCGGTCTGGGTCATAGTAATTGATACCTAAATCCACACCTACGGCAAGCGAGTTGTAATCTCCTATGTAAGAAGTAATGAACTTGGCCGTGATACCGCCTATTATTCGTTCAGACAGTTCGTAAGAGAATGTGCCGCCAAGCACAATGTCTTTTGCAGAAAATTCTCCCGTCTTTATATTGTTTTCGTCGGTTTCAGCCATCTTACCGTAGTTGATATACTGCACTGTAGCTGCCACCGTACCCTGTTTTCCTGTAGTTCTCACATAGGCGGCGCTACCGAATTGTACACCGCTCATATAGTTCATGTAGTTGAAATTCAGTGTTTTATCGCTGACGGAGCCTAACAATGCGGGATTGTTGAATAGCAATGAGGCATCGTCGGCTATGAGCGTAATATTGTCTCCGCCAAGTGCAGCCGCATGGGCGCTTACCGGTAGGCGCAGAAAGTTATACTCTGTTCGGCTTTCTTGAGCCATACAGAGAACTGGAGAAACGATGAATAAGATGCCCAAAACGACTTTTTTCATCTGTGATGATTAAATTGTGGACAAAGATACACCTTTTTTCAAATATCTGAATTATATTTGTATGGCGAAATGATAGACTTCATCATAATTTAGTAAAATAATGCCAACCGACCGGTGATATATCTTTTGAGAAGATAAGGATATGGAAATTCCGTACAGAAACAATGCGGGAGCGGGGGAGACGGTAAGAGAAAAATGGAAGAAAAGAAATCACCGATAGCCGATTTAGACAGTAAAAGAGGTACGGGCTTTCTGCTTGGACTTGTTGTAGCTTTGGCATTGTTGCTCACGTTGCTTGAATTTAGGAGTAGTGGAAGCAGCATTGAGGAAGCTGATGACGTGTTGGACAATCTTTCGGAAGACGTGGAAATGTTGCCTGCCGTTAGGCAACAAGATATGATTGCTGCTACTCCCATGCAGTCGAAAGAACCTTCTGAGCGATTAAACAAGGTCGATAGGGTGGAAAAAGCGAATGTTTCGCTTTCCGTTACGCCGGCTCCACTTGTTTCATTGGAAGGAGACGGTTCGCTGAAACCACAGGACGATACACCGTCGCCCATGGCATCAGCAGCCATGGACAATGATAATAAACCCTTGAATTTCCGCGTGGTGCAGCAAATGCCTGAGTTTCCCGGAGGGATGGTTTACTTGATGAAATGGCTGACAAAGAACTTGAAATACCCGGCACGTGCCCAACAGCAGAAAATTCAGGGACGTGTAATCGTGTCGTTCATCGTAAACAAAGACGGGATAATTGCAGATGCAAAAGTCATTAAGTCTGTAGATGACGATTTAGACCGTGAAGCCATGCGCGTAATACGTATGATGCCAAAGTGGAAACCGGGTATTCAGAACGATAAACCATGTCGTACCATGGTGGCGATACCTATTGTCTTTAAACTTTAATCTTATACAACGATGATGACATCCGATGCTATTCTGGATATGTTTAATCGCTACTTGGAGGGTCAAAACTACGACCGTAGCCCCAAGAGTTTATATGAGCCGATTAAGTATGTGCTTTCAATGGGCGGAAAACGTATCCGTCCCACCCTTATGCTTTTGGCTTACAACTTGTATAAAGATGACCCCGAAAGCATTCTTTCTACGGCTTGTGCTATAGAAACATATCATAATTATACATTGTTGCACGACGACCTGATGGACCATGCCGATGTTAGACGTGGACGTGCCACTGTTCATAAGCGTTGGGGAGCCAATACAGCCATCTTATCGGGCGATTCTATGCTGGTGTTAGCTTATGAACGCTTAGCCCGATGTAGGGCAGACAAGCTGAAAGATATTCTTGATCTCTTTACGGAAACGGCACTTGAGATAGGAGAGGGGCAAGAGTTTGATATGTCGTTTGAGCAGCGTGATGACGTGAAAGAAGAAGAATATATTGAAATGATACGCTTGAAAACAAGTGTATTGTTAGCCTGTGCCATGAAAATGGGAGCTATTCTGGCTGATGCTCCGCCTGCTGATGCTGAAAATCTATATAAGTTTGGCGAACAGATTGGGCTCGCCTTTCAGTTACAAGACGACTTTTTAGACGTGTATGGAGACCCTAAACTCTTTGGAAAAGCAATTGGAGGAGACATCGTTTCCAACAAAAAAACTTACATGCTCATCAATGCTTTCGCTAAAGCAGATAAAAAACAGCGAGAAGAATTGATGACATGGATAGGAAAAACGGATTTTGATAACAATGAAAAGGTAGAGACTGTGACCCGTCTTTACAATGAAATAGGAATCGATAAATTGGCTATTGAGAAGATAGATTATTATTTCGGAGAGAGCAGGAAGTATCTGTCTGCTGTTGAAGTCCCTGTCTCCCGTAAAGCGGAATTAACCCGATATGCCGATAACATGATGCGAAGAAAATACTGATTGATACGTTTTTAACAAATGGAAATGATTGATACGCATGCTCATCTTGATGGTGAAGAGTTCAATGAAGACCTTTCCGAAGTAGTGGAACGCGCCCTCAAAGCCGGTGTAAATAAAGTTTGTCTGCCGGCAATCAACTTTTCCTCGGTGACAACGATTGAGGCCGTTTGTCGTCGATACCCAGATTTTGCTTATCCGATGATAGGTCTTCATCCTGAAGAAGTGAAAGAAGATTGGGAAGAGGTTTTGACTATGATGAGGGGAAAACTGTTGGAAAATTTAACAAACACTACTGATAGAACTTTTAAATATATTGCCGTGGGGGAAGTGGGCTTGGATTTTTACTGGTCAAAAACTTACCGACAAGAACAACTTTCAGCATTTGAAGAGCAAGTGAAATGGTCTGTTGAAACCCGATTACCTCTTTCCATACATTGCAGAAAGGCACAAAATGAAATGGTACATATACTGAAACGCTATGCCAAAGAATTGCCCGGCGGAGTATTCCACTGCTTCACCGGTAATGAAAAAGAAGCTGCTGAATTGTTGAACTTCGAGCGTTTCGTTCTTGGTATTGGAGGCGTTTTGACATTCAAAAAAAGTCATTTGCCTGAAGTTCTTCCCCAAATACCCATTGAAAGAATCGTGTTGGAAACCGATTCGCCGTATATGGCACCCGTACCGATGAGAGGTAAGCGAAACGAGAGTGCATATGTACGGTATATTTTACAAAAGATGGCTGAATGTTATGATATTTCAGAGGAGGAAGTCGCCCGTATCACAACAGCCAATGCCTTGCGAATTTTCAATATATAGCAAGCACATCAAATCTTTAAAGAACTTTAAAAATACCATTATCTTACCCGTAATAACAGGAAAAAAGATAATTTTGCAACCGCAAATCGAAAGGAGAAATGCTCGAGTGGTTGAAGAGGCACGCCTGGAAAGCGTGTAAACGTCTAAAGCGTTTCGGGGGTTCGAATCCCCCTTTCTCCGCTTTAGGTACTCTGAAATGAACATCAGAGAGAAATCTAAGAAAATCGTAAGTATCATAGCTACAAGTAGTTATGATACTTTTCTTTTATACCCATCCCAAATTTCAGAGTATGCACGGAGGGGGCAGAAACTCCCAAAATGCTCTAAAAAGGCTACAATCAGGCTACACATTTTCAAGGCAAAATAAAAATGTAGCCAAGAGTACATACAGAGTACATAAGGAGTATGCGTAAATTACTGCTATTCAAACAAATATGTTGAACTTTGCAGCGTGATTACAGAGGTGTTTTTGTTACCATACACCACTTCGGGCAACAATGTGTCCGACAAGCCACGGCTACAGATGGCAGGTGTTAGGACAAGACTTCTGTTCAGGCTACAACTAAAAGCAGTAAAATGTATGAAAGCTATTTTCAGAGCAGTCTTCTATCTCAGAAGCAATTATGTGAACAAGGAGGGCAAGACCCCCGTCATGCTGAGAATTTATCTCAACAACGAACGCCTTTCCATCGGCTCGACGGGCATTGCTGTCCAACAGTCCCAATGGGACAGGGAGAAGGAACGGTTGAAGGGAAGGACAACTGAAGCACTTTCCACCAACCTCGAACTTGACAACATTCAGAGCGGACTCCAGACCATCTTCAAGAAAGTCGAGATGACGGACGAGGTGTCCTTGGAGCGTATCAAGTCGGAGTATCTTGGTAAGAAGGAGGATGTGGATACCCTAATGAGCCTCTTCAATAAGCACAACAGTGACGTTGCACGGCAGGTAGGCGTGTCGGTCGAAGCTGCAACCTTACAGAAATACAACGTCTGCAAGAAACACTTCTCAAATTTCCTTCGTGACAAATACGGTCGATCTGACATCCGCCTGTCCGAACTCGGCTATATCGTGATACACGACTTCGACATTTATCTTAGAACGGTTGTCGGGCAGAATCCCAACACCGCCACGAGGATGATGAAAACTTTCAAGACAATCACCATTCTGGGCAGGAAACTTGGTGTTCTGCACCATGATCCGTTCCTCAACATCCGTTTTCACATGGAACCGGTCAATCGTGGATTCCTCACAGACGAGGAAATCCTTAAAATTGCCAACAAGGATTTCGGCATCGGTCGTTTGGAACTTGTAAGGGACGTGTTCGTGTTTTCGTGCTTCACGGGACTTGCGTACATAGACGTGTACAACCTCGCTCCGGAAAACATCGTCACGCTCAACGGCAAGCAGTGGATAATGACCAAACGGCAGAAGACGAGCGTGGAGACCAACGTTCTTTTACTCGATATACCCAAGAGCATCATTGCAAAATATAGTGGTAAGACCTATCGTGACGGCAAACTTTTCCCCATGCTGACGAATCAAAAACTGAACAGTTATCTGAAAGAAATTGCTGATATTTGTGGCATCAAGAAGAACCTGACCTTCCACCTCGCCCGGCACACATTTGCCACGATGTCACTCAGTAAGGGCGTACCCATCGAGTCGGTTTCAAAAATGCTGGGACACACCAACATTAAAACTACTCAGCTCTACGCCCGTATTACCAATAAGAAGATAGAACACGATATGGATGAACTGGCTGACAAGTTGGGTACTTTCAATACGGCATTAGGCATTTCCTCAAAATAATGTATATAATTCTAAAATTTTGAATTTATGACAACAACAAAGAAAGAACTTTCCTACTTCCGTCTGAAGTTGGAAGCGTATCTCGGAGAGCATTTCCCTGAGAGAGAGAATGACAATGCGTTTGTAACCGCTCGCGCAGACGAGGCATTGACGGCTTACTGCGATGCCGTGGCGCAAGGGTTCTCCTACCCCGAAGCAGAGACGATGGCAAGCGAGGTGCTGTACCACGACCTACACTTCTCAAAGTATGATACCATTGTTTCCGTACTGGAGCAGGAGTTTGAGAAGGAACTGCCAAGTCCGCTTCCCGAAAGGTTAGCACTAATCCTGCTGAAAAACAAGGCAATTCAAGCGGTATTTGCTAAGTACGAACTCACAGACAACTTTGCGGCAGGTACAGAATACGACAAACTGTACACCGAACTGACTGGTACAATCGTGCTGCTCATTGAGGTCAATGGTCTGCCGACGATAGGCGGTGAGAACATGGCTTGATACTTCACCATCGGGGGCTTTTGTAGTATCAAGAGCCAAGATAAACGCTCCACTCCACACGTCAAGAGTTTTGCAAACACTTGTCTTTGTGTAGTCTGCGCATCTTGTTATCGCTCTTGAAACTATTAAAAGCCCCGATTATGAATACAATCATCATGAATCAAGACGTGCACACACCTGCCTTCATCAAGGCAGACGTATCGAACAAAACCGAGAGGAACAGGCAGCAGCCGACTTCTCCCAAGCAAGTCCGCCGCTTCGGTTGGACACGCTTCATCGAACTCGCTGTTCTGCTTTCCATCGTTATCGGTGCGGTTTACCTCATCTCGAAGATAGTTACGCCGCAAGTCGTAACCGCCGTTTCGGTTATTCTCGGTTTCCTGATACTACGCTTCATTGTCAGAGTGATACTGCAAGTAACCTTTACAATCCTGCGTTGGCTGTTCTGGCTTGCCGTCATCTTGGCAATCCTGCTCTGTGTGCTCTAAGGCACAAGGAAAGATATTCTTCGATTCATTCTTCTTTCTGGGTGGTTATCTCGATTTGAGGTAGCCACCCTTTTTCGTTTTCCATACTGGCGTTGCACTTTCGCTTCTCACGTCCACATATTCCACTTTGATATGCCATAAGTCGGTGCTGATTTCTTTTTATTCGCAAAGGTAGTAAGGGGCTACGGCTTGACAAGGTCAGTGCCTTTGGTTTGTACGGAAAATCTCCACACCTACATTTCATTTCGGGTAGTATTTTCCTACAAAACCTTGTGCCGGCTGCGCCCCCTACCTTGTTCTTGCTACAAAAAGGAATCAGCATACTCCGATCTTTGGACGCATAAAAAAAATGTCATTATGGAACAGCAGAAAGTAAATATCACATCTTCGATGAAGAAAAAAGGATATAGCTCCTCCTCTCATTACCGCATAAGTTCGGTGGTTGATGAAAGTGAGCGTTTGGTGGCAACTAAGTTTGTGCAGTGGGATGTTGAGCCTTTGGAAACTTTGAGCCACAGCAAGGTTTATTTATTGCGTGTGAAACTCAATCGTGGGGAGCGAATGAGCCGTGAGGAAAAGAATTGGCTTGCCGAAGCGGTGAACACTAACACCTACTTCCGTACAGCCGTACCCCTTATGGGTTATCGGTTTGACTTTATGGACGTATTGAAGAAGTATTTGGTCAATCAATACGGACATTGGGCAGAGTATTACGCACCCGACAGAACAAGCCTAAGAGCCTACCTATATGGGCGCATCAATCAAATAGTAGAAATTCCCAAGTATTAACAACATCAAAACATATACGACAATGAAAGGAACAGAACATTTCACACGGACAATAGCCGAGTATCTCAATCAGCGTGCTATGACAGACCCCTTGTTTGCCCCTAACTTGATGAAACCGAACAAGAATATCGAGGAGTGCATCACCTATATTCTTAATGAAGTGCAGAAAAGCGGTTGCAACGGCTTTGATGATGATGAAATCTTCTCTATGGCTGTTCATTACTACGATGAGGACGATATAGAGGTGGGTAAGGCTGTTTCTTGCCAAGTTGCCGTTAATCACATTGTAGAACTCACAGAGGAAGAAAAAGCCGAAGCAAGGCAGGAAGCCATTAAGCAATATCAGCGTGAGGAACTTGCCAAGTTACAGAGCCGTAACGCACGAGTGAAAAAGACCGAGAACATAGCAACCCAAGTACAACCATCACTATTTGATTTTTAAGCCTATGAAACCGAGAAACAAATATGAAAAGGCAGTTTTGGAACAAAGCAAGTATCTTCGCCCGATAACAAAGCAACAAAGTAAGTGGGCATTCCGTGAGTGTATTGACCACTTCGCCTACCGCTTGCCAAAAGGTCGCACCACTTGTATGGATTGTGGGCATAGTTGGATAATGAACAAACATAGAGAAACTTGCACTTGCCCTCATTGTAGGGCAAAGTTGCAGGTCAAGGAAACCTACGAGCGCAAGTTGCAGCAGAAGCATTATTTCACCCTACTTACCACTTGTGGAGAGTTTCAAGTATTGCGCATGTTCCTACTTGTTGTGGGAATAGAGAAAGGCTGTAAGGCACAATATCACGCACTTGAAATCGGTCAGTATTGGTGGAACGCAAAAGGACAGCAAGCCATTGTTGCCATTCCACGCACATTGGGCAGATATGTTGATACCTTTTCTTACTATACCCCTATGACTATCCGTAACGACAATGAAGCCTACCGATATGCAGCCTATTCGCAGATATATCCTAAATTCAAGGTTACAGACACACTCCGCAGGAATGGTTTCAAGGATAATTTTTACGACATTGCCCCGACAACACTCATTCCTGCATTGCTTTCTGACAGCAGAGTGGAAACATTGATAAAAATAGGACGAATGGAGCATTTACGCTATTTCCTCAACAACAAATCGACATTTGACGCTTGTTGGCAGTCCTACAAAGTTGCCACTCGCAACGGCTATGAGATAGAGGATATTTCTCTATGGTGTGACTATGTGGATATGCTCCGCAGATTGAATAAAGACATACACAACCCGAAGTATGTTTGCCCCACCGACCTGCATAGGGAACACGACCTAAGACAAAGCGAACTCCGCAGACAAAGGGAAAAGGAAGAAAAGGCGGCGAAACGCAAAAAGGCAATGGAGGAAGAGAAGCGTTTCCACGAACTCAAATCCAAGTTCTTTGGTATCTGTTTCACAGACGGCACAATCCAAGTCCACGTATTAGAGAGCGTGCAAGAACATTTGGAAGAAGGTGTATCAATGCACCATTGCGTGTTCGACAATGCTTACTATCTCAAAGAAAACTCGCTTATCCTTTCGGCAACCATTGAGGGCAGACGGATAGAAACGATTGAGGTCAATCTGGACACGCTCAAAGTGGTGCAAAGTCGTGGAGTGTGCAACAAGAATACGGAGTATCACGAACAGATAGTGAACCTTGTTAATGCTAATCGAGAACTAATAAGCCAAAGAATGAAAGCAACTGCATGAAGTATGAACCATTAAAATATCAGAGATATGAAAACAGAGATAGAAAACATCATCTATAACTACACGGACGAGATACCGCACATTCTCATCAGGGTTATCAATGCAATAACCCTATCCGACAATGAGGAAGAGTTAAGGACGGCAATAGGCAAAATAGCCGAAGAAACGGAACTTGACAAGTTTTTCGCCTATGGTTATGGCGCACATCACTTTTGGCTCAAACACCGCAAATTATCCAATGGAGAGCCAAAGGAGTACAGATTATTAAAGGTTGAATTTTAAGATTAGGAATGATGAAGAAACAGAGATTTTTAGTTTACACGGAATATGTTTTTGACGGCGTATTCGATGTGGTTGCCGAGAGCAAGGAGGAAGCACGGCAGAAAGTCCTGCAAAATTGTGGATTGGTTATGGGTGGAAGCATTCACAGCACCCTGCCCGATGATGAGATAAACTGGGCATTTGACAGACACCCCAACAAGCGAATAGACAGAATAACGAAGGTGTAGAAACAGTGTCTTGAATAAGACCAAGAGCCACGCAAACCGAAAATTTGCGTGGCTTCTTTTCTTTGTCTTTGAACGAGTAGGCGACCAAAGCAAAGAAGCAAAAGAAAGTCGCAAGAATTGCATTATAGGTTTAATTACAGAGTAAACGTTTGACAATTTGAAGCATCAAGTTTTAACTTCGAGATAAAGTCTTTTACTCTCGAAATTTCTTTGTCACGCTCTTGTGGATTATTATAATAAATGGAAAAGAACCACTGAACATCTGGTGTGACATGTTTAGCTATCTCTACAAAATAATCTAAATCAATATCAGATAAAGAGTGTCCGTAAATGACGATTTTATCTATATTGGTTAAACTGCTCCAGTACTTAGCATTGTCGCTAATTATTTCAGAAATATTTTTCTGCTGCTCATTTACAACTTCAGCAATATTATCGTATGCCTCATATTCATAAATCATTGGATCTTCTGAAAGGAAATCATTTCCATTAAGGTTGTTTATATGCCCAACAACTAATCTTTGATTACAGTTTCGCCTTCCATGTATATAATTGATTTGTGCCTTTGGAATTCTGTAAAGGGTCTCCAATGTTTCGGTATAGTTGAAAGATAGAAACGTGCCATTTCTGTCAAAATGTGGCAAGACTACAGGCTGAGCATCTATATCTATTTGATTAACCCACTCTTCAAATATACCATGGAAAGCCTCGAACATCATTTCTAGGTGATATTTGGGGGCGTCCTCCATTTGAGCTTGAAACCGCATTTCATGGTCTTCCTCCAATTCAATATCTTCTGTCGATTCATCGAATGCGTTCTGAAAATCAATATTTCCTAAAGCATATTCAAGGTCACACCATAGTTCTAGTTCTCCATTTTTTTTATTCTTCGTGGGATAACACGTTTCTAACTGCCCTAACCAATACCCATCTGAGCCAGAATGTTCCCATGCATATTCTCTAAAATCACTATACAAAGAAGCTATGCCATGATGAATGTCAAAGCCATTGCCAATTATATGAAGTGTAGCCATCGCATTTCTCATTAATTAAAATTTCTACAAAGTTACTTATTAATAGTGACAAATACGAAAAACGGGAATAAAACTCACTCGCAAGTTGATTAAACAAACAGGAAGATTGATTGGAAAATCAAGGAATAAAGAATAGGGTAAACTCCACCTGTCTGCGCTTGACCAATCCTTTCAAAACTTTTCCCTTGTATTTGCAGAACGAAACATACTCACGATAGATATTTCTGTCTCCTGCCTCAATCTTTTGTAATAATCGGCTCTTGGGATGCTTACCATAACCAAGCAATCTCCCCACACCCACGTTATAGGCAAGTAGGCTGAGCAGCAGGGCATCCTTACCATACCCCTTGAAGTGTTCAAAGCATTTCCAAAGGTCGGCACGAAGCAGGGAGTCTGCCTGCCGTTCCGTCATATCCGCTGTGAAACGTTCTCCTGGTTGCAGCTGATGCCCATACCCAACATACGGATAATTCTTCCAGCCATGCAGTCCCTCAAAGTATTTCACAACGACAACCGCACGTTCAAAAGGTGGCAAGTCTGCCAGCCGCACCCTGCGCTGGGCAAGGGTCGGCTGACAGAACAGGCAGAATACACAAAGTAAAATGAAAGAATTTATCGTTCGCATCTATTATGTTCTTAGTGGCGAGAGGATGTAGGCTTGCCCTCTTCCCGCTCGTTGTTAAAACTAAAGGTTAGCTGCTGAACCTTACCGAAACTATCCTCCACATATACATCAATCGTCTGGCGGTCAGATGACAGAGAGGTGTAGTACAAGCGGAACACATCCTTCGTCAGCGGATAGCGGTCGTTCGGCTTGAAAACCGTACCATTATCATTTCTTAGTAAGCCCTTGCCATCAGACTGGAAATAACGTATCGTATAACGAGTGTCGGCAAACTCACCGCCTCGCTTCAGCGTGCAGCGTATCTCAGCCGTCTGTCCCTTTATGATGTCCTTCTGAACCGGCATTGTCTCCACCGTAAACGGATAAGACTGCTGAACATCCAAATCCCTATCACAAGCAGATAGGCAAAACACGGCAAGGGTCAGCACACCCATTACCCAAATCGTATTCAATATCTTCTTCATCTTTTCTTCTACTTAAAAGTTAAACCTTAGTCCTGCAGAAACAGCCGGGCGGAAACAATGCAGGTCCGAGCCAAAGAGGAAACGTCCCTGCGCCTTTATAAGAAAGAGAACCCTGTCCGTTAGGAACACTTCCACCGAACCATGCACGGCACCACCATAGACAAAGCGAGAGCGGTCGAGCAGTGTTGCCCCATCGGGCAGCAACTTCTTATCCTCGTTCAATTCCTCATAGCCACCCAAAGCGGATATACCACCATAGAGAAACACGTTCTTGCCTCTGTCGGAGAGAACTGGGTGCATATAGCCCAAGTGCAAGAGTGCATCCATGAGTTTTACGTTATAACTTCTGTACGGCATATTCTGCTGTTCATACTCTGCCATAACAAAGGTATAATTCTCATGTCCCAAGTATCGGGTGACTGATACTCCCATACCGAAATTGTCAGCAGCAAGGAACTTTTCGCCCTTAATAAGTGGAACACTCCCTACAACCTCTATTCCCCTTTGCTTGGGTATCAGTCGCTGTGCCTGCGATGGCAAGCTAAAAGCCATTGCTACCGCTGCACAAACCGATAAAATGATTTTCTTCTTCATAATGTCTACCATTTCAGTTTGAGGTTATCAATCTTCTTTGCCAACTGCAGGTCTTCTGCCGTCACATAAAAGGTCAGTGTACGACCGCCATTTCTTTCATAGAGCGTCACTTCAAGCTGCTTATCTTCTGCAAGAGAAAACTGCTCGAGCGCAAACACAGTATGTTCACTACCCATGCCACGCACCTGCATCACCTGATGATAAGCACGAAGTGGCTGTAATACTTGTTCCTGTATAGCGGTACGCTTTGCCATCTTCTTATCAACCACCTTAAATGTGATAAAATCCACCGAGTACGGCATATTCGTGCCGTTTTCCATACGGGTGTGGAAATACAGCAAGCCGTTATGGGCATACAAGCCACGAAGCAGAAACTTCATGCCAAACTGCTGTGCACCGATGTGCTTAATGCAGCGTCTGTCATTCTGATAGATAGTTTGCATCATCAGTTTTACTAATACAGGCGACTCGTTACCGAGTTCCTTAAAGTAAATGTCAGAGCGATTGCTTGGCAGTCTACCTTCCGTCGTGGAAAGAAAGTCTTTCATCTCGATACTTAACTTCTCTGGCTCATCGGCATATTTCACGTTGAAAGCATAGAAAGAGCCGTCCTCACAGATGACACTCATATTGGTTTCCGTCTCAAAGTCCTTCACCGAAGCCTTTACACGCAGTACGTTCTCTGCATCCTCTGCCTTTCCTGCAATGATATTCTGCGAACCTAAGTCTACATAACGAATAGCAGAAGGGAAGATAAGATGCACGGTCTTGTCAAAGGTGACGTCCAGACCATACGGCAGTACGACACGCCCCGTTGGTATGGCACGGCTCATACCTTGAAACAGCTCTCCCGAAGTAAGCGGACGGTTTGGTGTCAGGCCATCATTGTTTTCCTGTGCAGTGGCTGTTGCTCCCACCATGGCAAGCATAGCCATTGATAAAATAATTTTCTTCATTGTTCTTTTTGATTTGATGTTATTTTTTACTTATCATTTTCGATTGTTTTATTTGGACTGAACCAAGAAAAGGCGGTAGCCACCCTTGAGCGTTACCTTGATGGTACGCAGTTTCTTCTGAAGCAGCTGACTTGCGCCCTGCATCACCCCACGGGCAGCCTCTGAGATAATTTGGTCTTTGGCAGAGGAAGCGAAGGTAAAGGATGTGCCCATTGAACCACCGATGTTCGCCCCAACTTCCTTAAGCGCATTGACGTCCTCCGAGCCTGGTATATACACGCCCTCTTGTCCGTCTGTGTCATATACCGAGAGCTTGACAGCTATGATATGGCCGTCCACTTCTATGCTTTTGATAAGCAGGTGCATACGGTTGCCCTCAATCTTAGCGACGGCTATGAGTCGGCTTTGTCGTGGAATGTGCAGTCCCTGTACCTTGGCAGTTTCCAGCAGACGGAGTACAACATTGTCACCCTCTTTAAGAACAGTAGTCCTGTCCACGACGACTTTCAGCGTATTGCGCATTGTAGGTACAGCCGTGCTTGCAAGCGAATGAAAGCCCATATTACGAGCCTTCTTGCCGTATTCCTCCATAAAGTACACATCGCTCATAGGCTGGTCAAGTGAAGAAACTATCTGCTTACGCTCCGGCAGAACTTCCATTGCAGGCTTTTCATTCTGCATGGTCTTGCCCTTAGCGACATCAGAGCCACCTTCAGTGTCTTCCGTTTTTTCCTTTCCTGCCGTCAGACCATTATTGAAGGTAGGTGGAGTTGATGCTTTAGGAAGATACTTTGCTGCCATCTGATAGCTCTTTTCCATCAAGGCAAGCTGCCGTTTCTCTTCATTGTCCTCCCTGCTGTCTTTGGCAGAGAGTTCCTTTTTAAGGTTATCTATCTCCGAGCGCAGGGCTTCACGCTCCTGCTCGTGTGGGTCGGGAGCGTAAAAGGAGTTCAAGAGGCGATTGTTCTCCTCATAGCGATGCATGGAGTTTTCTATCTTTGCCGTAGAAGCAGCTGTCTCTGCACGCTCCGCCTCTGATGGAGCAGTGTTCTGTGCGAAATAGTCCGATAGCCTGCCCATCTCCTCGCTAGTCTGTTCCCCTGTGTGCCTTGTCGCCCAATTCGTAGGCTTTGAGCTTGTTCTCCGTCAGTTTTTCTGTCGTTGCCTGCGGGATGCTGTCATTGAGTCCCTGCTCCGCTGCAGTCTTATCCTTGCCCGAAGGTGCGAAGATAAACCACATCGAGAGGGCAAACAGCAGTCCCAGTCCTCCGAAGACCAAGCCTTTTTTCATTTGTTCTTTCTGTTTATTATCCATTTTCTTTGATTGTTTGATGATGTTGTAGATAAAAATTGCCGTGTAACTCTTGTAAAGTACTGTCCGCCCATATCGGACTGTCCATCAGCTTTCCCGTGGGGATGGGTAGTTTTTCCTTCTTTGGAGGAAGGAAAAACTGCGCTATCATCCAAAGCGAGCAGAGCAGATAGATGAAACACAGCCCATAGACGATTTCCTTTCTCTGCTTTATCGTGAGCCGTTCACACCGATGGCGGAGCCATAGGTGAAAGCGCAGATAGTGACGTGAGAGTAAAAAGTTTCTTTTCCTTGCCATAGCCTTATCGTTTATAAGTCTGTATATCCCTGTTTTCCTTCACAAGGAAGTTCTCCATAAGAAAACCTTGCGGGTTGTTATCCGAACGAACTGAGTTCTGCAGCGTGCAGGTCGTAATGAGACTACGCTCTGTAACGTTACTCTGACGGACGATAAACTCCCTTGCATAAGTCGTTACCGCATAAGGGTAAGTATTAAAGTTGCAGTGGATAGAGTCCACCTCTATGCGCTGATTGACATTACCCGATATGGCACGGTTATAATAGCCTTTCTCTGCCAAGTCTTTGTAATAGTTGAAAGCCGACTTGTCACACAGCACAAAGGCACGCTCCATGTTCTTCTCAATGGCATCCTTGTCAGGCGCAATGGTGAAGAACAGCTCGTGGAAACGACGCACATGCTCCCTTGCCTCTACGGGACGATTACGACTTGCATCCTGACTGAGAGCCAGCATGAGCGACTTTCCCTGGTCAAGCACATAGATTTTCTCCCGCTGCTCCTTGGCGAAGCTGTACGAGGCATAGACGGTATAACCGCTTACCGCCACGCAGACGATGGCGAAGACAAAGGCATAGAGCCGTATCTGCCTGAATGAGGTCTCGATATTTGTGAGTGATTTAAATTCCATTTCTTTTTGTTTAATGTTCTTTCTGTTTAATCTGTAATCGTTGTTTGGCAGCAGAGTAAGGGTACGGGAGTTTCCACCCATTAATATCCCTTTCCGCACCCCACTCGTGGGGTGTGCTCGTACCCCACGAGTGCCCCCTTACGACACCCCACGAGTGGGGTACAAATCGAGGGGCTTAGTGTCCATTATGCGGCTTGTTTCATTTCCCTTTGAGCAACGCTCCCTTGATACGTCCGCCCACGTTGCCGATAGCGGCACCCGCTCCGCCTGCCACATATTTACCACCCGTGTATGCACCCTGTGCGCCACGCTGCGCTGTCTGATTGACGTTGCGACCGTATGAGCCGATACCGCCTCCAGCTTCGATAATCCAGCCAGCCACAGTAGGTACACAGAAGTAGCCTACAATACCAATAAGGAAGAAGACGATATAGTACCACGTCCCCGAATCAGGCAGGTAGTTAGGGTCACTGAGCGCTTCGATATCCTTCTCTATCATCAGCACCTGTATTTTCGTTAGCAGTGCCGTAAGAATAGAGCTAACAGGCAGCCACAGGTAGACCGATATATAGCGTGAGAACCATGCCGTAAGTGAGCCAGCAAGACCATCCCATACGGCAATGCCGAAGACTATCGGACCGAGAATGGCAAGAACGATGAGTATGAAGGTGCGCAGTGTGTCGATGATAAGCCCTGCAGCATGGAACAGAAGTTCTAAAAGGTCGTGTACCATCTTCATAATCCATTGCTTGGTCTGATAGGCAGCACGCTCGGCATACATACCCGCTATCGTCACGGCATCTTCAGGCCCGATGATACCCATTTCCTCTATCTTCTCATCGAACTTCTCGTTGGAGACAAGGTAGGCTGTTTCAGGATTCCTAAGGTAGGCTTCTTCTTGCAACTTGTCCCGCTTGGCAGTAAGCTCTGCAAGGTTCCCCTCCTGTTGGTGTACCATCATCTCCGTTCCCTGCACTACGGGCGAGAGAACGGCATTCATCGTACCCAATACGACTGTCGGAAAGAACATTATACAAAAGCCTAAGACAAAAGGTCGGAGAAGTGGAAAAACATCTATCGCCTCGGCACGGGCAATGGAAGCCCATACCCGAAGAGCAATATAAAAGAGCGCACCCAAGCCCGCAATGCCTTTGGCAATGCCCGTCATCTGGGCACAGAGTGGCATCATCTCATCATAGGTTGAGCGTAGCAGCTCATGTAAACTGGCAAAATCCATAAGCAAGTGTGTTTAGATGTATGAATGACCAATTACCAATATCTGCTTGCCGTATTACCATAGAGTGCCTTAACGGAGGCAAGGTTGTTCTTCTCCCTTGCACGCACATAGCTCACGGAAATGTTCTTCCTTGTGTAGTACGACACGAGCGAACGATTTTCCCTCAGCGTGGTGTAGATGCGGTCAATGGCCTGCATTCGTTCGTGGTCGTTCATCGAGAAGACATTGCTCTTAACAATGGACTTTAGTTCCTTAAGACTCTCACCGCTCTGCTCCAAGAGTTTGGCATATCCCGAAGCCATTGCCGCGAGTTCCGAAGGACGGAAGTTCTTGTCCGAGAGCATCTTCTTATACGAGGTGACGTAAATCTCCGAGATGTCACCCACCATAAGGATGCACTCTTTGACCTTATAGGCATCACCAATCAAGTTGTTCACTTTCTTCAGGGCATCGTAATACTTCTTGGTGTCGTTGTAAAGCTTCTCCACCTCCTTGAACCCGTCAAGGGTGTTCTTCACCGTCTTCGAAGCTGTTGCTATCTCCTTGACCGAATTGACGATGTTGCCGGCAAAATTGCCAGGGTCGGTTACTACCCACTGTGCGTGGGCTTTGGGAACAGAAAGGCTCAATCCTAAGAGAGCCATAAAAATGTACTTTTTCATTGTTACTATAGTTTTGATGGTTTGTACTTATTTCTTTTTGTGGTTTCTTTTCTCTATGGCAAGCTGACGGATAGCTGTTTCGATATCCCCACCAAGCTGTGCCGCCCTGTTCATCACCTCTACCTTCTCGGTTTCCTCCGTGGTGTAGGTCAGGTATTCCTCCATACTCACCTCCGTGGCATAGACGGCACTCTGCATACCGCCCAGACCTATCCACACTTCCTTGTAGAGTCGGTTCGGGTCATTGTTCTGGTTAATGGAGAGTATCTGGCTCTTTTCCTTTTCCGAAAGACCGAGCATCGCCTGTATGCCGTCGAACTTGGTCATATACTTGCGCTGGTCAAGCAGTATCTTGCAGTCGGAGTTATTAATAATACTTTCCTTGACAATGGGAGACTGAATGATATCGTCCACCTCCTGCGTTACGACAATGGCTTCCCCGAAATATTTTCTCACCGTCTTATAGAGATACTTGATGTAGTCTGCCATGTTTGCCGAAGCAATCGCTTTCCACGCTTCCTCAATGAGTATCATCTTGCGGATACCCTTTAATCGGCGCATCTTGTTGATGAAGGCTTCCATAATGATAATCGTTACCACAGGGAAAAGGTCTTTGTTGTCCTTCACTTGGTCAATTTCAAAGACGATAAAGCGTTTGGAGAGCAGGTCGATGTTCTTGTCCGAGTTCAAAAGGAAATCATATCGACCACCTTTGTAGTATTGCTTCAATGTCGTTAAGAGGTTGTTGATGTTGAAGTCCGAGAGCGTTACCTTGATGTCACGCTTTTCCATATCCTTTCGGTACACGTCCCGCAGGTACTCATAGAAGGTATTAAAACAGGGTGTAACGCTGTGGTCTGCACATATCAGCTCGATATAGGAGTTTACGGCTGAACCAAGTTCGCCCGCTTCGGTCTTAGTGATATGCTCATCGGCACTCTTCCAGAGTGTAAGCAGCAGCGTACAGATACTCTCCCTTTTCTCTACATCGAAGAAGTAATCATCCGTATAAAAAGGGTTGAAAGATATAGGACTTTCATTGGTATAGGTGAAGTAGACGCCGTCCTCGCCCTTGGTCTTGCGGTGGATAAGTTCGCACAAGCCTTGATATGAGTTACCCGTATCAACCAAGAGGACATGTGCCCCTTGCTCGTAATACTGGCGTACCATGTGGTTTGTGAAGAAGCTCTTGCCACTGCCCGAAGGACCCAAGATGAACTTGTTGCGGTTGGTGATGACTCCCTTTTTCATCGGTAAGTCCGATATGTCCAGATGAACAGGTTTTCCTGAAAGGCGGTCTACCATCTTGATACCGAAGGGAGAGAGCGAGTCCTTGTAGTTCGTCTCTGCCGTAAAGAAGCAGAGGGCAGGCTCGATGAAAGTATAGAATGACTCTTCTGCAGGAAAGTCTGCCGCATTACCGGGAATGCCTGCCCAGTAGAGCGTTGCCGCATCAATGGTATTGTGACGTGGGTGGCATTCCATAAGAGCAAGTGCAGAGCCCACGTCATTCTTAATCTGGCGAAGTTCTTCCTTATCGCTACTCCAGGCCAATACGTTGAAGTGAGCACGGATGGAGGTCAGTCCCTGTGAATGGGCAATATTGAGATACTCCTGTATCCACTCCTCGTTGATTTGGTTGCTACGGCTGTAGCGTGCCAGCGAGTGCATATTCCTTGCCTGCTTCTCGAAGCGTTCCAAGTTGACATCGCTGTCCTCGATGAAGAGATACTGGTTATAGATATGGTTGCAGGGTAGCATCAACCCTACGGGAGAGGCAAAGGAAAGACGGCAGTCGCTTCTGTCGGTGGATAGCCGTTCATATCGGCTGTCCGTGCTGACTGTTGTAGGCAGGTCATCCGTGTCGGAGAGCGTGTGTAGGCAAAGCATATTGTCGCCCACACGCACAAGGTCTGCGCCCAAGCGGATGTCCTCCAACGAGGCGTGTCCTTCTTCCGAGAGGGAGAAATAACGGTCCAAGAGTCCGCCCTTTTCATTTGTGCCAACCAACTCATCTTCAGTCATGCGGACAATCCTTAGCTGCTCGGTATCGTTGATGATACGCTCGAACTGATCGACGGCTTCCATGAACTTCATTACCTCGTCCTTGTTGGTAATCTCTTTTGGTAGCAGATGTCCACGGCAGAGCGAGGAAAAATTGCTCTGCTGTGCCATACGCTGCTTGTTCGTCTTGGTCAGGAAGAGATAGACTGAGTGGTGGAGATACGGACGCTCATTGAAGTGCCGCTCAGAGGAACGGGCAAGGAAACTCAATCCACCATCGGAGAGCTTTCCTTGATAGTCCTCCTTAATGAACCAGTCCTGCTTATGTACGATGCTGTAATTGGGCAGCACTTTTATAGCCTTGTGCCAGGCAGAGTGCATTGCTTCGTATTCTGTAGAAGTGACGGTAAAAAGTTCGGGCAGTTCCACACGGAAAGCCACCGTGATGTCAGCATCCTTGCTCACCATGCAGCCCTGCTCGATGGAGAGCAGCGGGAACTTTGATTCAAGGGTCGTTATCTTGCTTTTGTTTCTCATTTTTTTGCTTTCTTTGGTTGAAGATTACGGATAAGGTGGCAGACCGTACAGCGGTTCACAAGGTAGCGTGGGTGCATACGTACTGCTCCTTTTTTCATCAGCCCGTATTGCCCGTACTTTCTATTCATGGTGAACGTTTGCCATACCACAAGGCTGGCACCCACTACACCTATGACAAGACAGGTAATTTGGCTGACTCCACAGAGATAGAGAATAACCACGAGAATAAAGACAGCCAGCAGCCCTCCTGCAAAGAGGAAGAGATACTGTGCCTTCAAGCCCTTGAACTCTACCGTCCGGCCTACACCTTTGTTGATTTCAAATGCTGCCATCGCCTTACAGGAAGAAACTTCTCAAGATAGTGGCAGCCACGATGAGGAAAATACACGCACCGAACCAAGAGGCTGCGGTCTTGCTCGTATCGGGGTCACCACTTGAGAACTTGTTATAGACTTTTATTCCTCCAATCAGACCTACTACGGCACCGATGGCATAGATGAGTTTTGTCCCTGGATCGAAGTAGGAGGTTACCATTTTTGTGGCTTCATTGATACCCGCCATGCCGTTGCCCTGTGCGTATGCTCCTGTGGCAGTGGCGGCTATCAGGAGTAGCATTGTGATTTTCTTTTTGTTGTTCATTGTTCTTTGTATTTTAAGTTGTTAAATGAATTGTTTTCTTTTGGGTAGAGATGGTAAGGGGTGGCTCGGTTTTATCGTATGACTGATATTGGTTGATTGTTTTACTTTTGAACCACCCCTGCATTCCTCCAAAATATGAAAATCAAGAAACCATTTTTACAGATAATAGGACAGCGGTCTGTCGTCAGCATCGCCCACCGCTGTGTCAGATATGCCAGAAACAGGAGGTGTTGGGTTTTGTGATGAAGGCATTGCTGGTTGAGCACTCTGTTCTTCCTTTTCTTCCGCCTTACGGATTTTCTCCAATAGCGAGGCTTGTTCACCCAGCATCTTGGCGATGTTTTCTTTGTACTTATCCAATAGGTCTGAGTCTTGAAGCCGCAGAACGGTCTCTTTGACTTCTTCCTCATCAGCCTCCTCACTGTTCTTTGCCCACTTTTGCAGGCGAACTAAGTCACGTGCGAGGACGGACTGCTCCGAAATTTCGGCTTCGCCCGATGTGGACTCGATGGATAGGTTTAATTCCTCACGGACAATCTCATCTTCGTCCACTCTCTCCATCTCGAAATCAACGTCCATTTCGTTGTCCTCTTTCATTTCTTTCTCCTTTTCGGAGTTCTGCGGTGCAAAATTATTATTATTCTGCTCCGAATTTTCAGATGATGAAACAGAGGGGATTTGTGGGATAATCGGGGAAGTGGAACGGCTTTTTCCAATCAGTACAAACTCGGCTTGCTCTATTGTTCCTTTTCCTTTCTGTCCGTCTTTTTTCTTCGTTGCTCCTTTCTTCTTGCTATCTTCATCGCTCTTTCCGTTTTTCTTGATAATGAAGTCATACGGAGATACATACCGCATATAGAAATACAGGATACCAAGCATCATCCAAATGATGATGAGTACCAATATAAAACTGAAAAGTATTGTTTCCATCATAGTGTTATTGTTGTCTTACGTCTTTGCTTTGCTGCTGCATTATTGAGCAATTCCTGATGTTCCCGCAGATGCTCCCGGAGGATATTATCAATATAGGAAGCAATAGATACCCTTTCTCCTAAGTCTTGTAGCACATTGCGCAGGTTCTGTAATGTCTCCAAATTGATGGAGAAAGCTGTCCGCATTTGCGAACGTACGGGATGAAAGTATAGGGAACGGTATTCCTCTATGGAAAGGGACGACCTGCCGGACTTTTCCATTCTTGGCTTCCTTTCTCTTTTCGGTTCCGTGTTCCCGATTTCCTCTCCTCCTGTTTCGTCTGTTCGTTCTTCTTTTGCCGTCTTCATTTCTTCCGAACTTTTGTCTTCCTCTCGTGATGTTGCGAGGGAAGGCTCGGTGTCCTCGGATGGATCGAAGGGGTTGGGAACCATGACAGGTTTCACCACGACATTGTCCTCTGCCATTTTCTTCAGCTTCTTTTCCAGTTGCTGTTTTCTTTCCTCAATCGTTGCCATTTTCTGTTTTCGTTTTTAGTTTGAGACGTTGAATTATCTCGGAGACGAGTTCATCCAGCCCCGTACCCGTTCGCAGTCCCTTTGCAGGAGGCTGATAGGTGGAACGGAACACACCACGCAGCCCGTATGTGGAGAGTTCGTGGGAGAAGCGGTGCGTAGCATATACATAGCCGGGCAGGAGCGTGAGCTCATGTCCTTGGATGAGCTTCGTGTATTCGTCAATGATGACGTTCCTCACCCTTCTGTCCACCTTGTTCCAGAAAAGGATAATGTCCTTTATTTGGGAGTCGGACATCGAAACTCCAATCTCCGTGATGGTCTTGGCGTATGCCATGCAGGAGACGAGCGACTGTATGTCGGCTTCAAGTGGAGATAGGATATAGTCCATCTGAAGGGACAGTTCCATCAGTTCGGTTGTTCCGGCATGTCCCGGGAAATCAAATATAACCAACTGGTACTTCTCGTTGCTGATTCCGTCGATTTTACTTCGTGCAGTCCTGACGGCTTCCTTGGGTGCAGACTTGTAAATTCTGTATGCTTTTTTGCCAAGGTGATGAAAGTACTCTTGCATGGATTTGGAAAGCTCTTCGCTCTCCTGAACGATACTTTTCTCACGTTCCCTCAGTTTGTAGAAAGAGTCTTGCGACAGGTCGCAGTCCATCACGAAGAGGTTGATGCCTTGTTCGTAGTACAATATGCTGCTTACGATTTCGGCAAGAGTACTTTTTCCCACTCCTCCCTTTTGCGAGGAGAACCCCAGAAAGATGGGGCGTTGTTGTTTGTTCTCCATAATGATAATTTCTTAGTTCATATTACTTGTCTATTTGATGTTTGGATGTGCTCTCATTCTTGAGAAGTATCAGCAGACAGTTTGTTCTGGCTGCGTATGGTTCGTGCGATAGTCTGAAAGGACGATTTATAGTTCTTGCTATCTGTTGTACTGACAATAGTTTGTCATGACAACAAATTGTTATGAATATGTTTCGTTCCTTCTTGTCATCTTTGGTGTAAGCCAACGGTAATACGATGTATCTTTTACTTGTATCATCATGCCATTGTTCGCTCGTTCTGACTGCAAAATAAATGATATTTTGGCTGATTATATGACACCAATGAAGTGCAGGGAAATGCGAGGAAAAAGAGTGAATACCATTGATAATGAGATATTTGAAAACTCGCCGTAACTTTGCAGGCGAGAATAATACATGGAGGTAATATCCCGAAGCAGACACCCCACGAGGGTGGATACTTCAATCGTATCAACTCTTGATATTGGCAAGGTGTGTCTTTGTAACACAAACTTACAGTTGTACCACAAAGACCCTTGCCCCAAAGGGGATTAAATCACTCCAAAGTCGTGATTAAAGAAAAGTAAAGCTATGGATAAGGAAGAGAAATCTCGTTCAGAGAGAAAAAAAGCGGAAAAGCCACGCTGGGACAATTGGCACGTGCGGTTGCCCAACCCCAAAGACCAGCAAAAAGTCATTGAACTTTTCCATAAATCCGGTGCAAAATCGAAGTCTGATTTTGTGCGTGGATGTATTCTTGGAGGGAAGTTCAAGGTGATAACAGTGGATAAATCCGCTGTGGACTATTATCGTAAACTCTCGGAATTGATTGCCGAAAATCATCGGATAGGCGTACTCTACAACCAAACAGTACGCGCAATAAACTCTTATCACAGCGTGAAAACTGCACAGATTTTACTTGAAAAATTGGAAAAAATCTCTGGTCAAATCATCACGCTACAACAGAAAGCCATCCAACTGACGGAACAATTTGATAGTCGATAAAGGAATATGATTGCAAAGATTTCTTCTACCGAGAACCTTGGGGGAGCATTGGGATATAACTTCAAAAAGGTGCAGCACAACGAAGCGGCAGTCCTCTGCGTGAACGAACTTCGGAAAGGCTTCGATGGCACTTTTCAAATGGATAAGGTACTTGCCGATATGCAAAAGGCGATACCAGAGCAATGCAGGACAAAGAAAACGGTTTTTCATTGCTCACTCAATCCGCACCCGGATGAGAAACTATCTGATGAAAGGCTCACGCAGATTGCGAAGGAGTATATGGAGGCACTCGGCTATGGCAATCAACCCTACATCGTCTTTAAGCATAATGACATTGCCCGTGAGCATATTCACATCGTTTCGCTTCGAGTGGATTTCGATGGTAATAAAATCAATGACAAGTTTGAGGGCAGGCGAAGCAAGAAGATTACTAATGCTTTGGAAAAGAAATATAACCTCATTCCAAGTTCAAAGGTCAGTGAGAGAACAACAACAGAAACACCAAAGGTCAATGTTGTGCAAGGGAATATCAAGGAACAAGTGGCAAATACTGTTCGTTCTGCGATGAAGCATTATACCTTCTGCTCCTTAGGTGAACTAAATGCCGTTCTGCGTAAATACAACCTTGCAGTAGAGGAGGTAAAGACCGAGTATAGGGGCAAGCAATATGACGGGCTGGTCTATGTACCTACCGATGACAAGGGCAATAAGGTGAGCACGCCCATTCACGCCTCGGACATAGGCAGAGGTGTGGGCTATACTGCCGTTCAGAACAAGATGCTGAAGTCAAAACAGATGGTTAAGCCATTGATACCAACTGTCAGAAGAAAGGTATTAGAAGTAATGCGTACTTCTCCCCACACAGAGGAAAGACTTCGACAAAGATTGGAGAAACAAGGCTTGCAAGTGGTAATCCGAAAGAATGATAATGGACGCATCTATGGAATTACATTCATTGATGATGAAAAAGGTATTGCGCTCAATGGCTCTCGATTGGGTAAAGGATATGCTGCCAATAAGTTTAACGAGTACTTCTCTAACCCGGAGAATAATCCATTCTTGGATGAATCGCTTTATGGAAAGATTGATACCACCTTTCAACAACAGATGCAGACAATACAGTCTGATGAGCAGGAAAGCGACAATCTTGTCGATGAATTTATCGACAATATGGTAGGAGAATCCTTCTCTTCATCGGGCAATGATGATTGGAAAGAAGCGGCATGGCAACGCAAACTTCGTAAGCAAAGTAAGGTAAAACTTAAACGCAGGAAGCGTTAATGGCACCATTCAAATGGTAATCAAAGATTTTTCAAATAGTATTCAAACGATATTCTAACAACAATAAAATAGCATTATGGCACAAGAAGACGATTTAAGGGCATTGGGTAAGGTTATGGACTTTATGCGGGGAATTTCAGTGATTTTCCTCCTGATTAACTGTTATTGGTTCTGCTACGAGGCATTTCAGTCGTGGCACTTCACACTCGGCATCATCAACAAGATACTGATGAACTTTCAACGCTCCACGGGATTGTTTTCATCAATCCTTTGGACGAAGCTGTTTTGTGTGATATTTCTCGCCTTATCCTGCTTGGGGACAAAAGGCGTGAAGGAGGAGAAAATCACATGGCCAAAGATTTGGACGGTGCTTTTCGCTGGTTTTGTGCTCTTCTTTCTGAATTGGTGGCTGTTGGCATTGCCCATAGGTAAGGTGGGTGCTGCTTCGCTCTATATCTTCACGCTTTCTTTGGGCTATATCTGTCTGCTAATGGGCGGTGTGTGGATGAGCCGACTGCTCAAAAACAACTTGATGGACGATGTGTTCAATACCGAGAATGAGAGCTTTATGCAGGAAACTCGGTTGATGGAGAACGAATACTCGGTAAACCTTCCTACACGATTCTACTATAAGAAGAAGTGGAACAAGGGCTGGACCAATGTAGTTAATCCCTTCCGTGCATCAATGGTACTCGGCACCCCCGGCTCTGGTAAGTCGTATGCTATCGTGAACAACTACATCAAGCAGCAGATAGAGAAAGGCTTTGCCATGTATATCTATGATTATAAGTTTCCCGATTTGTCGGAGATAGCCTACAATCACCTGCTCCATCATTTAGATGCTTATAAAGTCAAACCGCAATTCTATGTGATTAACTTCGACGACCCTCGCAAATCACATCGCTGTAATCCCATCAATCCTGCCTTTATGACAGATATATCCGATGCCTATGAGAGTGCCTACACCATTATGCTCAATCTCAACCGCTCGTGGATTCAGAAGCAGGGAGATTTTTTCGTCGAATCACCGATTATCTTGCTTGCCGCCATTATCTGGTTTCTGAAGATATATGAGAACGGCAAATATTGTACCTTTCCCCATGCCATCGAATTCCTGAACCGTCCCTACGCACAGATATTTCCGATACTTACTTCCTACGATGAGCTTGCCAACTACCTTTCTCCCTTTATGGATGCTTGGGAGGGAGGAGCGCAGGAACAGCTACAGGGACAGATTGCGAGTGCCAAGATACCGCTTTCACGCATGATTTCTCCTGCCCTCTATTGGGTGATGACAGGTGATGATTTCTCGCTTGACATCAACAATCCCAACGAGCCGAAAGTACTTGTTGTGGGCAATAATCCCGACCGCCAGAATATCTACTCGGCAGCACTCGGACTTTACAATAGCCGTATCGTAAAGCTCATCAACAAGAAGAAGCAACTTAAAAGCTCGGTAATTATCGACGAGTTGCCAACGATTTACTTCCGTGGATTGGATAATCTCATAGCCACAGCACGAAGCAATAAAGTGGCAGTTTGTTTGGGTTTTCAAGACTTTTCGCAACTCACCCGTGATTATGGCGACAAGGAGAGCAAGGTAATCCAGAATACGGTGGGTAATGTGTTCTCAGGGCAGGTGGTTGGAGAAACTGCCAAAACACTCTCGGAACGCTTTGGCAAGGTGCTTCAACAGCGACAGTCTATGACCATTAACCGTAATGACAAATCCACCTCTATCTCCACACAAATGGATAGCCTTATCCCTGCAAGCAAAATCAGTAATCTCACACAGGGAATGTTTGTCGGTGCTGTGTCCGACAACTTTGACGAGCGTATCGACCAGAAAATTTTCCATGCGGAGATAGTGGTAGATAGTGCCAAGGTATCTGCGGATATGAAAACCTATAAACCCATCCCCAATATAACTGATTTTACTGACAAAGAAAGCTGCGACACGCTCAAAGAAACCATTGAAGCCAACTATCGTAAAGTGAAGCAAGAAATTCGATCGCTTGTCGATTCAGAAATTCAACGGATAAAGCACACGCCAAGCCTTGCCCATTTAGTAAAAGATTAGCAGCCTTATTCTAATACTGCCGTATAAATATGAGCAAACGTTTGCATTCTGTATTTTTCATTATTTTTCCGGAAATTGCTTGTAATTTTGGGGAAAAATACTTAAATTTGCATCATATTTTCAAAATAGGAAACATATTTTTCCGTAAAGTTATGTACCTTTGTCGGCAAATAAAGATATTCTCGTCAAACAAATATAAATAATATAAACATGGAAAAAAACAGAAAAAAACAAATCGTAGTTTTGAGTATAGCTTTAGTTTGCATTTTCATCTTGGTATTTTCATTGTTCCATAAATCAGCGACAAAAGATAGCGCAAATCCTCCTTTAACAAATGTTTTGACTGATAGCATTTCTCAAATTGTCTCAGCTTGTCCTGGCGAAATTGGTGTGGCGGTTATTGTTAATAACAGAGATACGGTTAAGGTCAATAATAAGAGTGTTTATCCTATGATGAGTGTGTTTAAGGTTCATCAGGCATTAGCTCTTTGTAATGACTTTGACAATAAAGGAATTTCACTTGATACCTTAGTAAATATAAATAGGGATAAACTTGACCCAAAGACTTGGAGTCCTATGCTGAAAGATTATTCAGGGCCAGTCATATCATTGACAGTGAGAGATTTGCTGCGTTATACTCTTACTCAGAGTGACAACAATGCAAGCAACCTTATGTTTAAGGATATGGTTAATGTCGCTCAAACAGATAGTTTTATAGCCACACTCATTCCTCGTTCAAGTTTTCAGATAGCTTATACGGAAGAGGAAATGTCGGCTGACCATAACAAGGCTTACTCTAACTATACATCTCCTCTTGGTGCTGCAATGTTGATGAATCGTTTGTTTACTGAAGGTCTTATCGATGATGAGAAACAAAGTTTCATTAAGAATACGTTAAAAGAATGCAAAACAGGTGTAGATAGGATAGCAGCTCCACTTCTTGATAAAGAAGGGGTTGTTATAGCGCATAAGACAGGTTCAGGTTATGTTAATGAAAATGGTGTTCTTGCAGCTCACAATGATGTTGCCTATATATGTCTGCCTAATAATATCAGTTATACCTTAGCGGTATTTGTTAAGGATTTCAAGGGAAATGAATCACAAGCGTCACAATATGTTGCGCATATATCAGCTGTAGTATATTCTTTATTAATGCAAACTTCAGTAAAATCTTAAACTGCACTTGCTTTGATAATTAATGATAAACAATCTAAAAGCACTCTAATCGTTATCGGAGTGCTTTTAGATTACTAATCAAATTGCTTCTATTATAATTTGAATCCTCTACTTTTTCTTTCTTCCTGTTGCGGCACTCTTGCTCCATATCTAAGCCTGTGCCATTGCTCCCTGAACCAGTCGGCAATCGGCTTCCTGTTTATTGTCAGGTTCAGCCTGCTTTCATCGTCAGGGTCATTTTCCACCCTTAAAATATCATCCTTTATATCAAAGTTCCGCCTGTGTTGCTCGGAATAGATTTTACCGCTACATTTCAGGGCTTCTTTTTTGACTATAAGACTTTCAGTCATTTCTTTAGAGAATCCCAGCATGGCACAAAACTTTTCCATGCGCAGCATTTCCCTGAACATCGGAAACCACCTGAAAGCCTTGTCTATGATTCTGGCGAGCCGTGACAGTTCTTTTTCTTTCATGTCAAGTTCCTGCCTGTGCATTTCTCTGAGATTGTGGATTTGCGTATCATGCTGTTTCTGCATCTGCTGTACTTGGCTCTGCAATTTTTCAATATTGGTGTTCCGTTTTGAAACCTCGTCTTGCAGTTTTTCGTTGGCACGTTCCAGTTCTTTCAGTTTTCCACTCCCGAAAAGAGAAGCAACTCCACTAGTTATGGCTGTCGCTGCCGTGGTGGCTGTCTTCTTTAACTTGTCAGTGCGTATTTCTGATTTCACCTGTTTCAGTTCCTGCTCGGCAAGATTTATCTGTTCTTCTTTGTGCCGTTTGGCTGCATCCATGCGTTGCAGTTCAGCTTTCTGCTTCTCAATGATAAAGTCGTTCCGTTCCAGATGCTCCTTACCAGTGACAGCCTTTGACTGCCCGCGTTCCATCAGCAGGATGTCGGATGCAAGGGTCTGCATCTGCATCATGTCATCGTCATTGAGCTTTCGGCTCTTTCCTGTTTCGTGGTTCATCCAGTCGAAAACGATATGGGCATGATAGTTCGGCTTGAACCATCTGTCCCCGACTTTGAAGCTTTCCCTGTCTTCCGCTTCCGGCTGACCGTTCAGCCAATGCCCTTCATCCTTGTGCAGGAAGATTTGCAGCGGTGTGATTCCCCAGCGTCTTTGACACTCCTCACCGAATTTACGCACGTCTGCCAGTGTGGTGTCCGACCTGACAAGCAGCACTCCTTCACGTATGGGGGAGCATCCCGCAATCTTGACTATTTTACCGTTCTTGCCTTTGCGTTCACGCTCCTTTTCCTGCATGGCACGTCCGGTCTTTTCCTTTACCATCTGTCTGATATTGTCATAATGCATCCGCAAATCCGGACTGCCGAAGTCGGGATTTATCCACTGCTCATTATCGGTGGAGAGTTCTGGAACCACATAGGTTCTGGACTCTCCGATGTGGCGCATGTATTCGGCAGTCCTCCTGTTGTGAGCCTCACTCGATGCGATATTGCAGGGCTTGATATGTATGCTTGATTTTGTTGCCATAGATACTTGTTTTTTGGGTTTGTACTTTATTGTTTGCTTTTCCGCTGTCCGTAAACGCATGGGGTTCTTAGGGGTGCAACCCATAAGCGGAGATTGCAAAGAGAGGGTCACTCTTTGCTCTGGGTTCTCAGGGGAGAAACGCCCTGAGTGGGTCATTAGGGTAAAACCCTAATCCCCTCGGGAGAGCCCACAACTACGTAAGCGGAGCGTGTAGTTATAGTGGGCTATATCAATGGCAAGCCATTGTCTGCAAACTCCAGCCTACGGCTTCCGCTCTCCTCCGTCAGGGAGGTTTTTCATCATCGTTGCCGATTGGAGATGCACCGACCAGCACAAGGTCTAAATCGTCTATCAGTTTTTGCAGGACGGGATTCTTCTCTATCATCCGCTGGAGGATTCTCTCAGCCTCGACCAAGTGGTTGGCTGTACTCATCACCTTGCCCTCCCGTATCTGAAAGATAATCCAATCGGCTATGTCGATATGGGCTTCTTTTTGTTTCGGGGTGGCATTCCTTTCGATGATGTCCGAAACCACCACCTTACAAAAGTACATGCTCTCGGCTCGCTGTTTCCACTCGGCATAAGCATCGGCATCGGGAAAGAGAAGCACGGTTCGCCCTGACAGTACACGGAGTTTCTCTTCTCTCATCTGACTCTTACCACCCGTAGCCAGCCATACATAATCGGGGAAGATAGCAGAACCGATAACGGCACTCTTCTCGGATTCCACCAAGACCACCACCTTGTCGGGATGCGTTTTCAACAAGTGTTCCCCGAAAAGGCATTGGGATAGTTGCCAATCCTCTGCCAACACACGCTGCTTTTTCAATATGCTGTGTATCCAGTTCACTGCCGATGTCTGTCCTCCCTTGATACGGTGTCCGTCTTCGGGATTGTACTGCATCACCTTTCCCGTGCGTACCTTGCCCGTCCTGTCTATCTGCCAAAAGATAACAGAGCCGTCACGGGTAGCCCCCAAACGGTATTCCTCCAACAACCGCTTCAACACCTCTTTCGCCTTGTCGCCATAGTAGGAAGTAAGGAGTGTGAAGAGGAAACGGAAGAAATTGCTACGCTCGCTTTGCGACTTCTCCACATAGTGAGGGGGAATATAGCCGATGGCTGTCGGCTTACTTTGCTGCTTCACTTTCTTCTGCTCTGCTCTTTGCCTGTCAAAAGAGAAATCATTGGTAGTTCTGTGTTCAGGATGCTCTTGAAAATACTCTTTCGGAGTGTAGTGATACCCACAACCGCTTTCGTGGTTACATCTGCCGACCGATGGATGCAACGGCACATTATTTTCGTCCACGTAATAGACGAAAGAATGCCTGTCTCCGCATTTGGGGCAGGTATGCCGTGTTGCCGTTCCTTTATACTTCTGTAATGAATAATTGCCCATAGCTTAGTCCGTTTTTGATGGTTGATTGTCGGCTGTCCCATCCTGTCCCATTGTCCCACACTCTAAGGGTTGGGACAGTGGGACACTTGGGACACCTGCGTTTTTACTCTCTTTGCTGCGCTGGATGATACGGTTTACGGTGGACTTGCCACAATTCACCTGTGAGGCTATCTCCCTGACGGACTTGCCCGATTGGGAGAGTTGCAGAATTTGGCAATCCCTTTGGCTTGATTCATTGTCGCCCAATTTTTTCAAGTGTTCCTTTTCCGTGGAATAGCCCCTGAACACGAACTGCAAGAAAGCATCCACCTTGTCAATCTCGTAAACGATTACATTATCCGCATCATGAGAGAACGTGCCATAGCGCACTTTAAGCTGCTTCACATAGCGAAGCCCTCCGTCTTGGGCACTTTTTCCAATGGTGAACACGCTGTCAAAGAAATTGTAGAGCCGTTTGCTTCCGGCAAGGTCGTTGGATGTGATGGGACAATCCAAAGAGCGTTTGGGCGTATGTGCTAGGACAAGGATAGAGAGCGCATATCTCTTTTTGAGATTGTTCAGCTGAATCATCAGCCGTCCTGCGGCATCGCCTTTCTCCATGGCGCAACACAGGTAGGTAAGATTGTCAATGATGAAAATCTTGCAGTCGGTCTGCACAGCCATCTGTTCAATGCCGCCTATGATAGCTTCCTCAAAGTTGGCATCCAAAAGCTGGTTGCAGTCAATAGACACCCGATAGAGTTTGTCGGGAAAGGTGTAGAGCTCTCCATGCTCGTTGGTATAGCGGAGCTGGAACTGCTTTTCGGACAGTTCAAAGTCCAGATACAGCACATTGTCGGTTCGGGCGATGCGGTCGGCTATCTGCACGGCAAGGATGGACTTGCCCACGTTGGAATCGGCAAACAAGCAGGAGAGTTCCCCCTCGTACCAAAAGCTGTCCCACAGCGCACGGGGCGTAGGCAATAACGATGCTTCAAGAATGGTTTGGTTTGCCGTCTTGATATTCATCATGCCTACACTGTCGGGCATACCGTTATGCGCTTGGGATGCTTTTGTGAGGTCGCCACGTATCAGGTTGATATAGTTCTTATCCTCTTCCATATCATTCACCAGTTACGTGGGTTGGGCTTGCGACGGTGGGAAGAGGATAAGGACTTGTTCAGTTCCTCGTCTGACAACGGTATGGGATTCTTTCGGGCGGTTTCCAGCCACTTGTCCAGTTCGTCACGGTAAAGGCAATAGCGTTTGCCGGGCTTGGTGGCAGGGATTGTCCCTTCTGACAGTTTCATGTAGAGCGTACCCTTAGGGATACCTAAATACTCTGCTGCCTCGTCCACAGACATGGGCACGTGGGTGTCCACCGTTTTGGCATTGTTCACACTGCGCTGCTCGGCGAGCAGGCTTTTCAGGCTCATCACTTCGTCTCGAAGCTGAGCGACAACCTCGGGGAGGTCGTTGAAGGTAAGAATTGATTTTTCCATTCGCGTACTCGTCTCTTTTGTAAGACTTGGCGCAAAGGACTGAAATGATATATCCGTGAATATCTCCACGACACGTCATTGCAAAATAATTCCCGAATAATTAAGCCCAGCCATAAATGACGGGTAAAATTACTCGGGAAACGATGTAAAACAGGCGGTTATGAGTTACCGGATGGTTGTCGTTGGTGTCGTGATTATCCTAATTCCGCACATAATCCTCGGGATAGTGGAAATCAAGTTTGCCGTTTTCGGGTTCATCAATGGGAATTTCCGTCTTTAACGGCTCTACCTTGAAATTCTTGATGGTTGATAAGTCTGTATCAGCAAACGATTTCGGGAAAAGGGCTTTGATGAACTTGGCACGGTTATCCCCATTGTAGTATCTCTTGTACAGGAAACGCTCAGAGATATTCCATACGAAGTGACGGAGTGGAATGTTGTTGATGTCTTTGGTAAACGGTCTTTGTATGGGCTTCGGGGTATAAGTGTTAAGATTCATCCATTTGTCCACCTCAGTACAGATGTGGTTCACGGTTTCTTGGTCGGCAATGCGAGGCAGGTAATAATGGCAATACTCCATGACCATGCGGATGCGCTCTTCCTTTTCCCGTTGCTCTCTGCTTGGCGTAATTGGCACGGTTCTTTTCGTGAAGATCCGGGGCGATAGTAAGCTCTATCGGTTGTGTTTGGATAAGTGTCTCTTCTTTTGTCGGGGATGATTCGGGTACAGGCTCAGGGACTGATGTAGGTCCAGGCACAGATGTGGCTTCTTCAAGTGTATTTTGTGACAGTTCTTCCTGCACCTCTATGGCTTCGGCAATCGTTTCTTTCTTGCCGAACTTGATTTTGTAGATTTCGTATGTATCAAAGATAAGTGTCTGAAAGGAGAGATAGAGCAACCATCCCAACAGGTTACAGCATACGAATACTATCCACCTGACAAAGTTGTCTTGGTTGAAGCTGTCCGCTATTACCAGCGTGGCAATGGAAGATATTAGGACGATGGCGAAGCCGACAAAGCCCAAGATGATGTATTTGTCCTTGATTGATGATTCCATATTTCGTTGAGAGATTGAATGTTCCTGTATTATTTTGTGCAAAGTTAATGCTATTTTTCCCAATTACTGCCCGTTATTTGCGGTTAGAACGGTCTTGGAAAAGCCACACTAATTTGACCCACCCTGTCAAAGTATTTTAGACCCAGTAAAACGATTTATTATTGACCCACTAAATGCCCTGGTCGGGTGGGTCATTTTATTTCGCTATTACTTGGTAATATTCTTTGCTTTTATCTTTCTAAGACTCTCTCCAGTTAGTTCTATTTGATATGAGGTATGCACAATTCTATCTAGTACAGCATCTGCCACGGTAGGGTCGCCTATTGCATCATACCAGTTGTCTACAGGAAGTTGAGAAGATATGATAATCGACTTCCTTTCATGCCTATCTTCTATAATATCAAGTAATATAGGACGCTCTTTTGCATCTACAGGTACAAGGAAGGCATCATCGAGGATTAACAAGCGACATCGCTCTATCTTCTTTAGCTCTGTTTCTAACGTTCCTTTGTTCTTGGCAACCTTAAGTGTCCCCAGCAGCTTTGACATGTTAGCATACATCGTTCTAATACCATTTTTACAAGCATGATAGCCTATAGCTGTAGCGATAAAACTTTTACCAGTTCCTGATGAACCAGTAATAAATATATTGCGTCCTTGCTTGATAAAATCAAGTGAGAGTATTCTCTCCATTTTGTTTTGGCTAAGGTTGCGATTGATATTATAATCTATTTGCTCAGGATAGGTTTTATATCTAAACCCTGCTGATTTTATGAGTCTTTCAATGGCTGCTGCAGAACGATAGTCCCATTCTCGAGATAAGAGCCAAGATAAAAAGGCATCTGGTGTCATCGTATCTGCAATTGTAGTTGTTAGACTTTCTTCAAAGGCAGTTGCCATACCCGTAAGCCTCATTCTATGCATTAAATCAAGAGATAACTGATTCTTATCCATTTCTTGCACAATAGGTGCTGTCTTATTATTATTTAGTTCCATAGTTGTTTACTTTAATTGTTTGCTATTATTGGATAATTGCTTTGAGAAATAATCCTTGCCTCGTATGTTCTTATGAGTTTTTGGTTTATATTCAGGAGATAGCTCCATATTATCTTCATCCATAGATATATAGGGAGCATCATCACCCTTCTGTAGTATATCCTTTATCTCATTATAGCCATAGCGTCGTCCTTCCGAGGCACAGTTACAAGCTGCTACTAGACGAGCCATGCCATACTTCTTCTCCAGCGACATGATACCACGGCAAGAGCGGAAGGCTTTTGGTGGATATTTCATCTGCGTAGCGACTTCCTTGAGATAAAGCAGAAGGATGTTGTCTATTTGCCCTGCCCGTTGATATATTTCCTCCAAATCCTTTTCAAAGCTACCATGATGACCAGGAAGATTATGTGCATCTTTCTGTGAGTAGGTATAGGGAGTATCATCTCGCTGATGGATGGTAACTAACTTTAACCCATAGTAGATTTGAACATTGTCATTATCGTAAATAAGCTCCATACGTTTGCCGATATACTCTGTTGGAACACTATAACTATGCTTTCTTAGCATAACGAAGCTATTAGCCATGACAGTAGCAGACTTTCTAGACTTCATCTGATAGCGAGCGGTAGGAAGAGGACGAAGAAAATCTTTTTCCATTTCCTCAAATAGTTCTTGACGGGATTCCTTACGCCCACTCAATCTACGGCTGTTAAATGCTTCTAAAGATGTGCGTATAGCAACATTAAGTGATTCTAGATTATGGAAAATTTGCCCTTCAATATCTACATATACCGACCGATACATTAGCTTTACAGCATTCTCAACCAGTGCCTTGTCCTTGGGACGGCGCACCCTAGCTGGATAAACAGCCATGTCATAAAATTCAGCCATAGCAGCGAAGTCGTCATTGATAACAGGCTCATTACGATCACTGCGGATAACGGCTGATTTTAAGTTGTCAGGCACAACAGCCTTGGGTACACCACCAAAGAAATGAAGAGCATTCTCGCAAGCAACGATAAGGTCTTCCTTCTTCTGCGACCACACTGCCTCGCAATAGGTGTAATGACTGCATGGAAGGGTAGCCACAAAAACCTCTACCTTCCGCACCTCACCCGTCTGTTCTTCGACTATCTCTAGCTTATCACCTGCATAATCAATATACATCTGATCGCCAGCAAGGTGCTCTACATGTCCTACGGCTCGTGTTTGACATCTGTAGGCATGGATTGCGTGTTTGAAAGTAGAATACTGGTAACCATTAGGATGAGTTTTGAGATACTCCGTGTGAAGAGATAAGATAGAAACACCCTTCTTGCTAAGCCGTTTCACATAATCAGGAACAAGTGCCTCTAACTCCAACTTGCGAGCAGAAGGCGGACGGTTACGAGAATGCCCATCTGAAAACAAGTCCGCCAGCTTATCATCTGAAAGCGACAGAATTTGCTCCATGGACAAGCCACTTTCTTGGAATTTACGGACATACTTGCGGAGGGTGTTACGAGATATATGGAAAGTACTAGAAATACTTCTTATTCCCATACCAGATGCGTAACAGCGCAATAAATTCTTTAATTTTGTCATATAAATAATAGTTTTATGTTTTTAATGCCGGCCAGGGCAGTAACACAAAACTACAAAATGACCCTAAAAAACTAGCGTTTCAAAGGGTCATTCTTATTTTGGTGAGGTGGGTCTCATTATTTTAACCTTACTGGGTCTAAAATACTTGCCAGGGTGGGTCAAATTAGTGTGGCTTTTCCAAGGGTGACAGACGGGGCTGTTCCTTGCCGTTGTCCAGGCGGAAGAAGTCAAGCAAAGTGTTGAGCATATCCCGCATACGGTCGGAGGATTGCAGTATATTTCGGATATATTGCCCATTATTACCGCTATTGCATTCTTTCCGCAAAAGTTCGGTATAGCCAGTTATTGCCGTCAGTGGTGTACGCAACTCATGGGTAATAGTATGTACCGCTTTCTTTCGGGAGGTTATGAGTACCTCATTTTGTTGCACGGACTGTTCCAATTGCTCGATCAAATCCGTTGTCTTGCGTTTGTATCGTTTAATGTTCTTTGCATCACGGTGTATGATGATATAGGAAATGACCAACAGCAAAAGAACAAATCCCATCAAGCCGCCTATCTGCATAAATGATTTTTTACGCATCGCTGTTATCTCGCTTTCTCTATTTTGTAAATCAGATTGTACCTTCTTTTCGATTTGGCAAATCAATCCTTGCAGTTGTCTGTTAAGTTCTGCATTACGGGCAGCAAGACTATCGGCTTGTTCTGACAATCGACGGCTCTGCGCTTTCTGTTCGTTGACCATGTTTCTATTGGATGAACGGAGCGTAGTCGTTGTTGTCGTTGGCTTCGTTCCCTCTTTTTTGCCAAAGATGCCCAAGAAACCTTTTCGTTTTGGCTTTTTGGACTGTTCCTGCACACTTTTCTGCACAATAACCGGAATTTGATTGGCTATCTTCTTGTTAATAGATTGTTGTTCATCCATTAACCGGACTATCTGGAACATCTGTCGTTCCTTATCCTCTAAAAGACTGCGCACACTATCGATGCGCTCTGCTGGATAGGTGGCCTTGAAACGGCAGAGCATACTGTCCATTGCCATACGCCGTGCATGGTAATGCTCGATATCTTTATCGTTCCATTCCAGTATTGTTTCACCCAATAGAGAAAATTTTATCATTTGAATATTGATATTGTTTATTTCTTTTCGGAGCTCGTCTATTTTTTTATTGCCAAGTTCTAATGCTTCTATCTCCTGCCATTCATAGAGGCTATTATATGCCATACATCCGATAAGAATGGAGATAAGTATATATCCCAACTGTATTGCCTTATAGAAATTTCCTGACCGCTCCATTATTTTGATGACATTGATTTTTGGAACATGAATAAAAGTTTATCTTTTTCGTTCATGCGGATATTATCAGAATAATCGCCTTTTGTTATTTGATACCCGCATGGCTTGACCATAAAAACGCCTAAGCCCTTAGTGTATGAACTTACTTCTGAGGCGTAGTCTTTACTTGTATTTAATGGAACTTTCCCTTTAATATGACACCACTCATTATTGCAACTGATGTCTTCAATCTCAGACATCATTTTTTGCAAATCTGTAATAGCTTTGGAACTTGCCGCTTGGGGTATCTGCAACTCAAAATAGAGCATCGGTTCGAGAATGTCCACACCTGACTGTTGCAAGGCCAGCCTGAAGACATAAGGGGTCAGCTGTCTGAAATCAGCAGGTGTACTTACCGGGCTATAATACTCGGCTTGAGTAAAAGTTACTTTCAGATCAGTCACTTCCCATCCATGTAAACCAGATTGGCAAGACATACGAATCCCTTCAAAAACGGCATTTTGAAAAGAATGGTTCAGATAACCATAGGAGATGTCACTTTCGATTTGCAACCCTGTCCCTAACGGCAAGGGTTCAAGCGTCAGCCCTATTGTGGCCCAGTAAGGGTTGGGTGGCACTTCGATCTGAATAATCTTATTGACCTTTTTTACAGGTCGTTCTTTGTAGATAGTCTTGATCTCATCAAAATGGACCTTTACGGAAAATCGTTCTTCCAGCAATGTCTGTATGATTTCCTTTTGTGTCAAACCATATAACGAGATTTCCAATTCATCACTATATGAGTTTATGGAAAAGGACAAAGACGGGTCTTCAATCCACAATGTATTCAGAGCGGATATCACCTTGCTTCTCTCTTCGGACCTGTCTGGCCGGACGGAGGATTTGAGAGCGGGATGCTGATGAGATAACCCTTGAATCAAACAAGGTTTAGTACCTAAATAATCTCCGATTCGAAAATCTTCCATATCTTCTACAATCGCGATATCATTGGCCCCCACTTCATCAACATTTATCTCTCTGCCCTGATAAATAGTCTTTAGATTTTTAATCTTGATGAATTTTTCCGAATCGTTGATTCTTACAATGTCTCGAAGTCTCAGACTTCCGTCAATTATTTTTAGAAAACTTCTTTTATGTCCTTTGGGGTCATGCTCTATCTTATAGAGATAAGCTGAAAGTCTGTTTGAGACTGATTCTGGAGGAAGTATAAAAGAAGAGATGGCGTCCAACAACTCATTGATACCGATATTGAACATTGCTGATCCATGTAGTACCGGATAGACTTTGGCTTTTGCCACAAGATCGATTATCGTATTCCAATAATCAGCCGGTGAAATTTCGCTATCCGCCAAATATCGTTCTAATATATTGTCGTCATGGTTGCATACAAATTCTTTGTATTCTTCCTTTATATATGTTTGGGAGCAAATCGGATAAACCAATCCATCGACAACAGTTTGCATAAACAGGACATCTTGAGACAGATTTGTTTTTATATCCAGATACAAACGCTCTAAATTCACACCGTCACGGTCAATTTTATTGATAAATATAATTGTCGGGATTTGCAGTTTTTGTAAAGTATTGAACAGCAACTTTGTTTGCGCTTGTATGCCTTCCTTTGCGGATAAGATGAGGACTGCTCCATCAAGCATTTTGAATGTCCGCTCCACTTCCGCAATAAAATCCATGTGTCCCGGAGTGTCAATGATATTGCATTTCACTCCATTCCAGATAATAGATGTCGTAGAAGCCCGAACAGTAATTCCTCTACGTTTCTCTATATCCATAGAGTCTGTTATGGTGTCACCATTATCCACACGGCCGCACTTTTCCGTTGCTCCACTGGCAAACAGCAGATTCTCGGTTACGGAAGTTTTTCCTGCATCAATGTGAGCAAGAATTCCTAAATTTATAATATTCATTTGGATTAAGCAATAATATACTACAATAGATGCATTGTCGAAACGCACCTTTTAATACCTCCTCGTAGCATGTGAGAACTACAGGATTACTAACTCGTATTAATATGTATATTATTACTGCCGCATAACGATTACAAAATTACACAAAAAAATATATCTAACAAAAGTGGGAGGATTTTTTAACTTTTTACCATAGACATTTTATTAGGGAAGCGTAGGTTCAACTGGTAAGTACAAATAAGTAGAAATGTTTGAACAACAACGTTTTAGGAAGTTGAAAAAAATCAAGTTTCTCTCTCGGTATAACGTTTATTTTGGCCAATATCTTCTTTAGTTTGGCATTTGAGTATTTCCCATTCGTGTTCTATTTAGCTCCTTATTATGAGTATGTAGCAAGTTGCTTATCAAATTCAGCCTCTTTGAGGGTCAAATATGGTTTTGCAAATGGTGACTGACAAGACATAAACAAGGTCAGCAGGATTTTTTACATAAATGGACATGAATGTATATAACCTAAAATAAGAATAAATTTTAATAAGGGCTGCCCAAAAAGAAAAAAAATGCAGTTGCCATCCTACAGATACTTGCAGAAAGGATAAAATTTACTTTTAGACCTTTTGGGATAGCCCTTATTAATACTTCAGATAAAATTCCTAAGGTTATATTTTCAATCCTTTGGACCGGGTTTCCTCCTTGGCATACAGCCCCGGATGCCCAGTTATGGTGTGATTGGCGATAATACTTTCCGATGGATTGCGTATTTGCGGTGATGTATCTTCGGGATATTGCCTGATACCGTTTCGCACACCTTTCGCTTCCGGTTTGACCTGTTGCCCTTCATGCTCCTTTTCGGTGATTTCGGGTGTAGGCGGCGCAAGTTCCAGCTGTATCTTGCGGTCAAGGGCGGCAAGTTCGGACTTCAACTGTTTCAGTTCTTCCTCCTTCTTCCACACCTTGCCTGCTATCTCCTGCAACTGCGGTATCTCACGTTCCAAGACCTCATTCTTCGCTTTATACTGGTCGATGATGGAGGGGATTCTCTCAATCGCGTTGAGGAAGTTGCGGGCGGCGGCCAACGGGTCAGCCAGCGCCAGATGCCCGTTGTTGTAGGTGTACTTGTAGTTCCCCTCGACCACGAAGCGGTTGTCGGTAAACTCCAATCCCTCTTTGAGTATCCTTTCGCTGACCACCTTTATCGGGAAACCGTAAAACTCTCCAACCTGCGTGTACAACCCTCCGGTCGTGGCATTCTTGGCTATCTCCTGCAAACGCTTTCCGATGACTTTCTCATCGGCGGAATCCACTCCGTCCACCTTTATTATATTAAGGTGATTGCCCTCCTTGTCGGTCTGCACCACAGAGAGGAAGCGGTTCCAGTCCTCCGTCATGGCATCTATGAAAGCTGTGTTGTTGCCCAGCTCGCGGGTCTTCGATTCCAGCTTGAACTCCGAATCACGCTTGCCCTTGTTGAACGACTTGCGTTCCCCTTCGAGCGAGGCGATACGTTTTTCCAGTTTCGCCTTGTCCAGCAGGTCGGTGTTGCCGGATAGCAACGCCATATATTCCGAGAAGTTCATGCCCGATTTCTCGTCCATTGCCCCCTCGTCGATGGTACGCGCTTCCATAGCACCGCTTTTAAGCTGGCTGATGAAAGTCTGCTTGCAGTGCAGGAGGTTGAACTTGTAACTGTCCAGTGATTTTTCCACCGCGTAGATTATTACGTCCACGTTGTTCCCGGCGAAATGCTTGGCTATCTCGTTGCCTGCTCTAACTCCCCGTCCGTCACGCTGTTGCAGGTCGGACGGTCGCCACGGCGTATCAAGATGATGAATTGCCACACACCGTTTCTGTGCGTTCACACCCGTTCCGAGCATGGAGGTGGAGCCGAACAGCACACGCACCGTCCCGGCGTTCATGGCATCTATCACCGCCTTCCGAGCCTTGTCGGTCTTGCACTCCTGAATGAAGCGCACCTCGCTTGGCGGTATGCCGTAGTCCTCCGTCAGTTTGCGCTTGATTTCCGAATAGACGTTCCACCCATCGCCCGGCTGGTAAGTCCCCAAGTCAGAGAAAACGAACTGCGTGCCTTTCTGCGCGTCGTATTTTTGATAATACTCCGCGATTATTTTGGCACAGTGGCTCGCCTTGTTGTCGGGGTGGTCTTCGTAATGCGGGTCTATCATGCGCATGTCGAGTGCCATCTTCCGGGCATAGTCCGTGGCGATAAGCATCTTCGCCTTTTCCTCCGTTTCCGAAAGCGGCAGTCTGCCCAACAGGGTGGCGTCGCCCGTCTTGGCGAATTGCATCAGCTTCTGTATGAAGTCCTCCTGCTCCGGCGTGGGCGGTATGTGGTGCAGTATCTCGTTTTTGTTGGGACGGTCCACGCCCACATCCTCCGCCGTGCGGTAGTCCGTGATTTCATTATAGAAGGCGGCAAGCTCCGGCACTTTGATGAAGTAGCGGAAACGCTCCTTCTGCACCACGTTGTTCGTCACGTTGAACTCAAAATCCGTTGTCTTCTTGGCAAATATCGCCGACCACGCATCAAAACATCGAATGTCCTGCCGTTCCAGCTCCTTCGGGCGCAGGTACTTGAACAGCAGGTACAGCTCAGTCAGCGAGTTGCTGATAGTCGTGCCGGAGAGGAAGGTCGCCCCCAAGTCCTTGCCCGTGCGCTCCTGTATGGTGCGGATAGCAAAGAGCATGTTCAGTGCCTTCTGGCTTCCCTCGCTGTTCCCCAATCCCGCCACACGGTCGTGGCGCGTGTTGAAAGTCAGATTCTTGAACTGGTGCGATTCATCAATGAAAATGTGGTCGATGCCCATCTGCTTGAAGTCCACCACGTCGTCCGTGCGTGACTTTATGGCGTGTTCCACCTTCTCCAATTTCGCTTCAAGGTTATGCTTGCGCTTCTCCAGACCTTTCAGCATCGCCCGCGATACGTTCTTTCCCTGCTGGCGCAGCACTTCGAGGTTTTCCTCCACCGTGTCAAGCTCCGCTTGCAGGATGCGCTGCTGCAACTCCGGCGACTGCGGTATCTTGCCGAACTGGTCGTGCGACATAATGACACAATCGTAGTCGTTGTTCTTGATGTTGTTGAAGAAACGCACGCGGTTGGCGGTCGAAAAGTCTTTCTCCGAAGCGTACAGAATCCTCGCGTTGGGATATGCCGCTTGATAGGTGGCGGCAATCTCCGCAACATTGGCTTTCAGCCCGATAATCATCGGCTTGTGCGCCAAGTTCAGACGCTTCATTTCATGCGCGGCGATGCACATTATCAGCGTCTTGCCGGTTCCAACCTCGTGGTCACAAATTCCGCCGCCGTTCTGTTTCAGCATCCAGACGCAATCCATCTGCGAGGGATAGACGCTCCTGATGCCCCGGCTTGCCAGCCCTTTCAGATTGAGGTCGGGAAAAGTCTGATGCGAGCCGTCATACTTCGGGCGCACGAAACAGTTGAACTTGCGGTTATACATCGTCGTCAGCCGCTCCTTGAACTGTGGCGACTGCTCTTCGAGCCATTCGGAGAAGCCGTTTCGTATCTCGTCAATCTTGGCGTTGGCGAGCTGTATTCCCTCGCTGTCGCGCACCTTGATGTCGTTGCCATGCTCGTCCCTGCCGATGGACTTCATCATGTCGGGACAGGTGTTGTGCAGGGCGTGTTTCAGAAGGTGCATGCCGTCATAGTTACGGTAATACCCCTTCACCAGAAACTCGTCCGTGATTTTCATGGTGCGGTAGCCGCACGCCACCGAAAACTCGTCCATGCTTGCAGAGTAGGCGATTTTCACCTCCGTGTCGAACAGCCGGCTCATGTAGGCGGCATAGACACCCGTCGGAATCCAGCGTTCCCCGAAATTGAAATCAAGGTCTTCAAAAGCGATGCGCGGCGGTTCGGCATCTTTCAGAGCCTCCAACGCCTGCTTCACCTCCGGCATACGTTCACTTTCGGGGTTTTCGCCCATCCAAGCCTCTATGCGTTCCGCTTTCTCTATCACGTTTCCGGCAATAAAGCGGTCCTTAATCTCGTAACCGGTTACGAGCGGATTGTAATAGATGCGCCCTTGCAGGGCTGTGAGCAAATCCTCCGCCGTACTGTCGGTTATCTCCCGCATATAGTCGAGATCGACAGTGCCGAACTTGTTGAGCGACGCGGACAGTGCTTCTTCGGGTGAGCCGACGTTGGCATGGCTCTCCACGGAGAAGGAAACGGGACGCTCGAAGATGTCCGCCTTGACAAACTTCCCGTTCTCCGCCCGTTCCAGCGAAAGGATGTCACGCCCGCCCGCGTCCATCATCACTAACTTCACGTTCTGCTTGGCGTTGAGGTTGCCGTAGCGCATGACAAACTCATCGTAACAGGTGTTTAGATGCTCTCGCCACGGGACATTTGCTTCATGCAGGTTCGATTCATAGCGGTACAGCCGCTCGTAGGCGTCACGGAGTAAAACATACTGTAACGCCTTCTCCTTCTGGTAGCCTTTCAGGTCGAGCGGCTGGAATGTCGCCCCGTATGGCGTGATGTCCTTCAGGTAGCCGATGTTATGACGCCCCCTGTCAGCCACCAGCGACCCTTCGCGCAGGTGCATCTCCGGCGTGCGGTGGTAGGCACGCGGCGAAAGGTCCACGACTTCTTCCTTCGGCTTCTCCGCTTCGATGTCGGGGAAAAGGGAGGTCGCCACCGCTTCCGGTGGGGTATCTGTAACGGCAGGTGCGGTGACTGCTTCCGGCTGTGTTTCCTCCTGCCGTGGTTGCTCACGGGGAGTGTCCGGCACGGCTTTCACTTCCATCTTTTCCGCCGCCGCTTGTTTCTCGTTATGCTGCCTTGCCAGTTCCCGAAGTTCCTTCCTGCGTTCCGGCGTCAAATCCATCATCATCTCGTAGAAGCCGTTGATGGGAGGATTGGTATCCCAGTCCAACGTGGCATAGATGTCGTCCGGGTCGGCAGGCTTGGCGGTGTTCTCCGTTTTAGCCTCCTTGTTCTCTGTTACAGTCTTAGGGGTGGTAGCCGTCGGCACAGCCGTAACATTTTGTGTGACATGCACCTGTGGCTTGGGTAGAACGCGCCTTGCCGAGCTTTCCTTTTTCGCCTCCTTTTTCTTTTTGGCGGTTTTCGGTTGTTGGCTGACTTCTTCCGTCATCCCCCAGAGATCGAGCAAGGATAGCTGCACACCGTCAGAATATTTCGGACGTGGCTCTATCTCCGGCTTTTCCTCTGTGGGTTGCGGTTTCTCCGTCGGAGTTTCCACCGCCTGCATCGAAGATGTTGTTTCCATCTTTATGGCAGTACGCTCCACCTCCTTTTGAACGGTAACTTTTTCTTCCGTTCCCGACTGCCGGATTGAACCCGAATACAGACGCATGGCGAGCCTGTAATGGAAATCCTCGTCGAGCATACGGTGCAAATCCCCGGCGATGCCTGCTGCCTTGCCCTCGTGCAGATAGACCATAGCGGGCTTCCCGTATGGGTCGGTGTCAAGTTTCGCCGTCGTATGCACGATGCGTTCCGGGTGGTGGATGAAATAGGCGTTGTCGGTCAGGTCGGTTTTCGTGTCCGTCTGTATTACGGTCATCAGCCGCTCGTCCTGCGACATTTCCTTCTTGCTGAGGTTCTTTTGCAGGACAATCAGGTCACTGCCCACTTCTGTCCCCGCGTTGTCCGTGAACAGGTTGTTGGGCAGGCGTATCGCGGATACCAGATCAGCCTTACTGAACAGCTCGTTACGCACGGAGGTCTTGGTGCTGTTCAATACCCCTTGCGAGGTGATGAACGCCACGATACCGCCGTCACGCACGGCATCCAGTCCTTTGAGAAAGAAATAGTTGTGGATGGCTTTCTGGGCGGAGCGTCTGCCGAATGAGTCGCTCCGCTGAAACTCAGGGTCGAACACGGCTATGTCTCCGAACGGAATGTTGGACACCGCCAAGTCGAAATAATTGTTGAACGGTCTTTCGATTTTCTCAAAACCGCAGGTGCGCGTTTTCTTGCCGGGATAGAGATGCCTCAGGATTGTACCCGTGAGCAGATCCTTCTCGAAAGCCATCACATCCGCATTGGGGTTGTGCCGCAGCATGGAATCCACGAACACGCCAACCCCCGCCGACGGTTCGAGCATACGGGCGGGGCGGACGCTGTAATCTGCCAGCACGTCCGCGATGGTGTCGGTTATCTCTTTGGGGGTGTAGAAAGCGGTCAGCACGGACGCTTTCAGCGAATCCACAAACCGCTTGTACTCTGTTTCGTCCTTGCTGTTCTCACGGATAAGCCTGTGCAACTCCACTGTCGGGGCGAACAGTTCGAGGTCGGATTTCGCCCACCGGACGGCATCCGTCAGTTCCTTTGCAGGGTTGAGGATACATTTCAGACCGCCGAAACCGCAGTACCTTTGAAGTATGGCACGCTCTTCGGTTGTCGCTGTCCTGTTTTCCCTGTCAAGGATGAATGCCGTCCGTATCGCCTCGATGTTGTCCCGCAGTTTCTGTTTGCGGTTAAACGCCATATTCCCCGATGTAAAGGACGGTTGCCCCCGTCAGCTCCGTGTAGAGCAGGTCGTAATCGGAAGACAGGGCGAAGTTGTCGTCCGAAAGGTCATAGACGGAGAACACGTTGCCGACAAGCGGCATGAGTTTCAGAATAAAGGCTTCTTGTTTCTCTTCCGGCACTTCGTCGAAAAACTCGCTCTCCACGACTTCACGGAGAATGGCGTACCGGGAATAGCGCAGCCCGCGCAGCAGCGTGTCCATCGCCTGCTCTTGCGCGCCATCGGCGGGATAGCCTTCGAGCCGCGCCTTTTCATACGTTTCGGCGGCACGGTCGGCCCGTTCCCGTATGAAAGCGGTGTCAGTCGCCTGTTCAAACTTGTTCGTGCGGAGGTAGTCCAGCAGGTACAGACCGTAATAGGAAAAGTCGGTCTGACCCTCGTTTTTCTTCTTGTTGTTCATTACTTTGGAGTTTAGTGGATTGATATTTAACGGGATAATTGATTGGAAAAAGGAAGAAAAAGGCACTCGGTATCCCTCCGAGTGCCACCACTAAATCCAAAGTATGAGTGTAATCCGGTATCGAAGAACAATTCATTACTCTGAACAAGTGGCAAAGTTAGTGCAAATCGAAGACAATACGAAAAAAACTTGTTTGTTTCTATTGTTGAGATGCAGCCTAACTTATCAAAAGTTAGTGATTATTTCCTTTTTTTCGGATAGGAAGACTTGCATTTCTTTTCCGGGAACACGAACGTCGTGTTATATTCCCCGTCAAAGGCGACTATGGCATCGAAGTTCTTGCCCTGCTTGCTCTTGAAGCCTTTGAGCGGCTTGGTGTGCCCGTCGGTGAGCAGGTCTTTGATTTCGTCGTCGGACAGGGTGCGTCCCGCTTTCTGCCGGAACACGGGCAGTCCGCACTCCGTGTTGTCGCAACGTACCACCTTGCCGTAGAACCGCATCCTGCCCGTGCCGCACTTGGGACACGCGCAGCCGGAATCACGGCTGCCGAAGAGCTTGTCGCACGAGAGCAGTTCGGAGGTGATTTCCCGTGTGTACGCCTCTATCTCCTTGCGGAAAGTGTCGGCGGGCAGTTCCCCGCGCTCGATACGTGCCAGTTCCTTTTCCCATTCGCCCGTCATGGCTACATCGGCGATGCGCATCGTCTTCACCACGGAATTGAGGGCGAGTCCCTTTTCGGTGGGAACAAGCGACTTCTTGCAGCGTTCCATGTAACCGCGCTTGAAAAGCGTTTCGATGATGGACGCTCGTGTGGCGGGAGTGCCGATGCCGCAGTCCTTCATCGCCTGCCGCAGCGCGTCGTCCTCAATTTCCTTGCCCGCTGTTTCCATTGCCGAGAGCAGGGTGGCTTCGGTATGCAGCGGCTTGGGTTTGGTCTTTCCTTCGGTGATGGAGGTGGCTTTCAGCGTGAGCGTGTCGCCATCCTGCCAGCCGGGGATGGTAGTTTCCTCCTTTTCCTCGCCATAGACGGCACGCCATCCGGCTTGCTTCACGACACTGCCTTTCACGGTGAACTCCACTCCGGCACATTCTGCCGTGACAGCAGTCACGTCCTTGACGCATTTTTCGGAGAATGCCTCTATCATTCGTCCGGCAATCATCTGATAAATGGTGCTGTCCTCTTTGGAGAGGAAGAGCGGTTTCTCTCCCGTGACGAGCAGGGCATGGTGGTCTGTTACCTTGCCGTCATCCACGCTACGGCGTGTCGGGATGGCTTTTGCCCGCACCTTGTCTTTCCATTCGGGCTGCGTGCCGATAAAGGCGAGTAGCTTGGGGATTTCAGCGAACACGTCTTCGGGGATGTAGCGGCTTCCCGTTCTCGGATAGGTTATCAACTTCTTCTCGTAGAGCTTCTGCGCGATTTCAAGCGTCTGTTCCGCCGTGAAGCCGTGCTTGGCGTTGGCTTCTTTTTGGAGCGTGGTCAGGTCGTACAGCAAGGGAGTTTCCTCCGTCTTCTCCTTACGCTCTGCTTTCGTTACCGTTGCGCTGCCTGCCGCCTTTACCTTATTATATAGCTCCGTTGCCGGTTCTTTCGACTTCCATTTCTCGGAGGATGAGAGTTTCACGACCTCGCCGTCGCAACCGTCTGTTGCGATATGGAGCTGCCAGAATGCTTCGGACGTAAAACGGCGGTTCTCCCAATAGCGTTCACACACCATCGCCAGCGTGGGTGTCTGCACACGCCCCACCGAATACGTGCCATGTCCGGCGGCTATGGATAACGCCTGAGTGCCGTTGATGCCCACGAGCCAGTCGGATTCGCTCCGCGCTTTGGCGGCGAGGTATAGGTTGTCGTACCTGCTGCCGTCTTCGAGGTTGCGCAGTCCCTCACGGATAGCCTTGTCGGTGAGCGAGCTGATCCACAGACGCACGAAAGGAGTGGTGCAACCCGTATAGTGGTAGAGGTAGCGGAAGATAAGCTCTCCCTCGCGTCCGGCATCGGTCGCCACGATGATTTGTTCGCTTGTGTCGAACAGTCTTTTGATGACTTTTATCTGCGACACCACGCCGCTGTCGGGCTTGTAACCTTTCTCCGTCCTGACCTGACGGGGGACGAGCGTGAATGTGTCGGGAATAATCGGGAGGTTGTCACGGACAAATCCGCGCACGCCGTAGCCGTCGGGCATGGCAAGCTGAACGAGGTGTCCGAATGCCCATGTCACGGCATAGCCGCCTCCTTCGAAATATCCTTCCTCTCTCTTTGTCGCGCCCACGATGCGGGCGATTTCACGTGCCACGGAGGGCTTTTCTGCAATGATTGTCTTCATGTTTTCTTGCTTTTTTGTTGATACTTTGGATTTTATTTTGGATTCAGTGGCGGACACGGGATTACATTTTCATGCCTTTGTTGTTCTTCTTTTTCGGCTTCTCCTGCTGCTGTTGCTGGCGGTCGTCCTTTGGGGCGGTCTGACCTTTCTGCAAAGGCTCTTTCAGGTTCTTTGTCGCCTCGTTGGTTTTGCCCTCGTTGTTCACCGCCACCTGTGTGCGGCTCTCGTTGGACGGGGCGACCTGCTGGGCGTTGTCGGGGTTCGTTTCGTAGCGGTACGGGCGGCCCTTCTCCGGGTTGAACTTGATATACATCGTGGCATGGAAGCCCTGCTTGTCGGTCACGTTCTCCAGTTTCACGGCTTTACCCGCCACGTAGTCGGCTTTCTGCTTGTCGGTGAAGTTCACGCCGCTCCATTTGCTGATGGGGCGGATGCTGCCGTCCTCGTTCATCCACGTGTTGCGGCGTTGCTCCTTCTTGGTCTGTGCGGCATTTTCCCCGCCTTGCGCCTGACTTTTCGAGGTGTCACCTTTGGCTTCCTGCGTCTGTGCGGTACGGGGCGACCTTCCGGTTCCCGGCACGAACTCCACGCCGCGCTGCTCCACGTTCACTTGAAGGGTGGTGACGAACTTCCTGCCGTCGTTGCGCTCGATGAGCTTGTCGCGCACGGGCAGTCCGGCGCGGAGCATGTCCTGCTCCTGTTTGGTGATTTCCGTCTTGCCGATGCGCTCCGGGATGCGCACCTTGTTTGCCGGAATGTCCGTGATTTCATTCGTCTTGCGGTCGATGCTGATGTAGGAGGGGATGATTTCGCCCGTTTCCCTGTCCACAATGTCCACGACCCTGCCGAGGTTGCCCGTTTCGCGCAGGTTCTTCCGGTCATCGTCGGAGAATTTGTGTTCCTTGTACTCATCTAACTTCTGCTCCTTGCGGATGAAGTGCGGCACGAGGCTGACATTTCCCTCGCCGTCCTTCTTGAAGGAGAGGCGGGCGTCCAGCTCGAATGATTCGCCGCCGAAGGTGGGCTTGACCTTTACCAAGTCGGACTTGCCGTAGTGGAGCATCTTCGTAAGGTCTCCGGACTTTTCAAGGTCGTCACGCTTCACGCCCCATCTGTCCTCCAGCTCCTGCCAGTTGATTTTGCTCTCGTTGATGGGTTGGTAGCCCTGTCTGCCCTGCGTCTGTTGCGGGCTTTCCTGCTGTTCTTTCTGTTGTTCCATGTTTTCCTGTTTTTGAGGTTCTTGTTTCTCTGTCTTTTGTGCCGCCATCTCTTCCTGCACCTGCTGTTGATAAGGGAAGGTGTCGATTTTGTGCGGTGCAAGGATTTGTTTGTTCTGGTACGGATGCTGAAGCAGGTCTTTCATCACGCCAAGCATGGAATCCACTTGGTCTGCCGCGATGCGGTAGAAACCGAAGCGGCTGGGTTCCTTGCACTGCCGGAAGAAGTTCTTGAAGAAGTTGTCCAGCACGTCGCCGTGTCGGTCGAATTGCAGGAAACTCTGCGCGTTCTCAGCTTTCGCAGGGGTACGCTTGGGTGTGTCGTCTGCATTCAGCCCGGCTACCACGCTGATCTCGCCCGTCTTCTCGTCACGGACTACCAGCACGTCCTTTTCGTCTTTTTTCTTTGCCATTTGAAAAATGTTTTAATGGGTTATTTATGAAAGAAATTATGGATACGAGCCTTGTAGAAGGCTATATCTTCTTTTTTGAAGTCCTTGATATGGTTGGAAAGGAATGTCAGGTCTTTTTCAATGTATTTCACGAAATGTCATCATATCATACTCTGTTTCATACTCTGAGGGGCTTATAAATGGTGGCATCAAGCCAAAAACATAGAGGGGCGATTATAGCCTTGTAGCCATAACCGCCCCTCTGAATACCTGTCAATGTGAGACATTTATGCCTCCTTGCGCTTCAAGGTTATCTTGTCCACCACCTGACACATCTGCTGCGCTGCTATCTTGGAATAGATTTGTGTGGTGGTAATGTTCTTATGTCCGAGATAGGCTTGGATGACAGCCATGTCCGTTCCCATTTCCACGTGCAGGCTTCCGAAGCTGTGGCGGGTACAGTGAAAGGTGATTTTCTTGGTTATCCCTGCTGCCGTGAGCCACCGTTGGAGTGGTCCTTGCAGCATCTTGTCCTTGAAATCCTCAAAGATAAGTCCCTCGCCCCGTTCTCCCAGCAGTCCATAGGCTTCATCACTGATGGGGTTATGCACTATTTCTTTGGTTTTCTGCATACGGGTGGTAACGAACATCCTGCCGTTGGTGTATGGTTGTATCTGCTGCCACGTGAGCTGTCTGATGTCGCTCTTTCTCAGTCCCGTAAGACAGGCGAAAAGAAAAGCTTTTTTCAAGACCTCCTCCTCACAGGGTGTTTCGGCAAGCCGTATCAGTTCCTCTTGGCTCAAATGCTCCCTGATGGTGGGAATGCACTCGATGCGGTCTAAGAAGCCGTTTGGGTTCTCCTTTATCTTCCTGTCACGGTAGGCGGTGTGCAGCACGGCACGGAAAGTTGACCAATAGCCTGCTGCGGAGTTGATGTGCAGCTTTTGGTTGGTGTGGATGGATTGGGGTGCATCAAGCAGGTATTCCATGAACTTGCGGCACAAATCCACATCCACCTCCTCAAAGGTGCATTTGCCGTTCACGAACCGCTGGAAATGCTTGTATACGTGCTGCCACTTGATATTCTTGCGGTCAGCCAGTCCTTTGAAATAGGCAAGGAAATCGCCCTTCATCTTGGTCTTGTCAAAAAAGCCGTTGTTTTCATTGAAAATGGCTTCGTAGCGCTGGTTGCGCAGGATGACCGCTTTCTTCATCATGCGTGCGTTGAAGTCCCGTTCCTGCTGGTTTGCAGGTTTGGCGAAGATGTAAATTCCTAAGGCTTCACGTGTAATCACTCTCATGGTGACATTGTCACGGTAGCCGGGATAGTAGTCAAGGCATAGTGAATACTGTGTCCCGTTCTTAATCTTGCGCTTACGCAAGGTAACTGTTTTGCATTTACTCATAATAATTATGTTTTAATTGGTTGTATACATTTTGGAGTTGTATCCATGTTTCCGATGGCAAAGGAACAACGTGAAATATCCGTGAATACCTCCACGATACATCATTTTGAAATAATTTTCGATAATCCCGATTTTTCACGGTTATTTGTTCCTTTCAGCCATGACACGCTCCACATCTGAGCGCAAAAGCAGGTTTTTCACACCCACCTTTATCTTTTCGATGTGCTTCACCTTGACGATATGGCAGATGTTGGCTGACGAAAGACCATAGATTTGCTGCACCTGCTCAACGGTATAGTAGCGTTCATCGTTCACAAGGTCAGTTCTGCGGAGTTCGTTCAAATGTGATTTGGAGTAATAGGTACGCCCGTACTCTCTTTTAGTGGGTATCTTATGGCGATAGGTGTAGGCACGGAGTGCGGTCGGCTTCATGCCGAACAGTTCCTCCACCTCCTCGGTCAGTAGCCAGTCGGTAATTTCGCTAATATCAACTGCCACACCGAAAAACTCGTCAATATGCTTCTTGCTGTAATAGTTCTTTCCTGCGATACGGCAGATGGGGATATGGTTACGCTTGGCGGAAGTGTAAAGCCATGACTGCTTTACCTTAAAAAGGGACATCACCTCCTCGCCCGAATAGAAGTCCAACACTTCTTCGCTTTCCTTTTCCCTTTTTTCTCTTTTGGCAGGTAAGGAAGATGAAGATGATTTCCTTGGTGTGGAGGTGTTGCCGGGCAGGATGCGGTGATAGGGATTGCCCTCCAACATCTGCTCGATGTCGGCTCTGCGGATGAATGCCATGCGGTTGCTGATGCGTGAGGCTTTCAGCTTGCCGATGGCTACAAGTTTGTAAATGTACTGTCGGGAACAGCCCATGAGGATGGCTGCTTTGGAAAAGGTGAGATACTCCTGATGCTGTATCTCCATCAAGGGTTGGGCGACTTTGAAGAGGTTGTTCTTCTGCATCACTCTGGCTCGTTTGGCTTCTGCCTGACAAGCCTCACTGCAATATCTTTGCATACCGCTTCGGGTTACAAAGGACTTGCCGCAAAAACTGCATTTTCTGGTTGCTTTCATACCGTTTTATCGTTTAATGGTTCATTTCTTCAATCCTATATCTCTGAAATGGTAAACGGATGTGAACGGAAGTCAACCATTGTCGCTTTTCTACACAGTGTGACTGTTTCCGCATATCGGGGCGGTTATTGTCGCTTGTCGTAAACGGTTGTAAACCCTTGTCAACTGTCTGCACGGTGTGACAAAAAACAAGCCCCGCAAATTCTCCACGTCAGAAATACGTCTCAAAAATATGTGGAAATTTGGGAAGCGACAAATGGCAACCGAAAAGTGTTAAATTTTAGAATATGCTGGTAATTAAAGATTTACACTCGGATATTTCTGATTAGTTTTGGTTGTTCTATGGTTATAAATACAGTTAAGAACAATAGCGCTCCCATATTGGATATATTCAGGAGCAACAAAAATAAAGGTAATAACTATTTTTGATGATGTATGTATAAATATGCGACTCGCAATTTCGGCTGCCTGCCAACTTCTTCTTCCGCCTTTAGCAAAGAGTGCGAAAGAATGTTGCACTCTGCATGTTTATTAACATCTTTTATTACCCCCCCCCGAATTTTTAACACTTTTTATTGGTTCGCCGCGCACTACTCTCTCTCCGCCTTTTTTCATCGCAAGAAAAGGTATGAGAGGAGTATCGCCATACCCATGAGTGTCGTGTGACTTGCGCACAGTACTCGTATGTACGAAATAGCAAAAGCAGGAAACGCTACAACAAAAAACTATGAAAACAACCTATAGTCGTGTAGCACTGATAGAGATTAAGACAATAAAAGACTATGTAACCGAAAAACGAACACGCTTATGGAGGAAAAGAGCGAAAAGGTCTGCAAGTTCCAAAACGAAGTGCAATAAAAGGTCACTCACAACACTGACCGACGTCACTCACAAACAAACTTGGGCAGGCAACAATACACGAGATTTTAACCAATTAGTATTAATAACATAAATTTTAAGAATTATGACAGAGATAATTGACACTCAAGAAACAACGAGAGAGAAAAAACAGTACGTTCGTCCAGAAATCACGATGATACCCATGCAGGCAGAGTGTACGCTGCTGGCTGCAAGCGGCCAAAATATAAATATTGGTGCAGGTGACGCTGGCGACGGGGATAATTTAATAGAAGACTAACCTACAATATATTATCAATAGCAATGAATACATTCTTTACACCAAAAACGAGTAAGATGAAATGGCTCTTATCCTGCGTGATAGTGCTCTCATTTCTTGTTTCATGCGCTGATGAAACAATGCTTAATAGCACAGATGTTAAGCAGACTACAGAGAAAAACATTGGTGAAACTTCAAGAATTGGCATTTCGGGTAATGCCTGTGTAGAGCTGGCTGATGTATCCTCCTCATTGGATGGAAATACTACAACCACACGTGCCGTTTCTGTAAATTCAAAGTATCTTCCAGTGATAGAAGGCACCGAACTCAAAGCACGAATCTTTATCGTACGTGTAGACAAAAACGCCAAGACGATGATTGACGGCAAAGAGGCGATGGACGGCAACAAGGTGGTGCTTGGAGCTGGAGAGGTAAAATTTGACAAAGTAAGCTACAATAGCGATGGCTCTATTGACGTAAAAACTAACGACATGGTTGAGTTTCATTGGCTCAACGACAAGGCATTTACACCAAAGCAAAATGAGGAATGGTATGTGTGTGGCATCATCGGAGGCGAATATAACCCAGACTTTGACAGAGAACGCAAAAATATGAGTCTTGACGACAAGACAAGGAGACGTGCAGAAAAGCTATATCATTTCTATGTAGACTTCGACCCTAATCACTCTCCATACCACAACCAACTTGATGCTAATGGAAACATTCGAGTTACCGTACCTTATGCCACAGGCTGGATGAAATTACAGATGAAAGATGGAAAAATCAATTTTGACAAATGGAAGTTTAGGTTATTGGGAACAATGATACGCTTCAAGGTGAAGCGCAATACCGACTTGGTAAAACCAGAGGGACATAAATATGCCTTTGCCAGCTCGCAAATCACTGCCCGAGGCGGTTTCCTGATGATGCCTCCCAGCCTGTTCCGCTCCAATGCCGATCTTGCTATGGATCATTCTTTCGGTCTCGATTGCGAGTTGCGCCCTTGGACGAACAGCATTGAAAGCAACTTCTACTGGATGTACGAAAATGACAGGCAGATACATTTCAACAATCCTGGCAACGTGAACCCACTCGACGAGAGCGCAGACTACGGTTCGCCACTCTACGAGTATCGCTACACCTTCGATGCCTCTGCCATGCGCAAGGGAAAGGAGAAAGCCGAGTACGACGAGTTCTACGTGTGGGGTATGCCCATACCTAAGCTCAACTACATCGGGCAAACCATGCTTACCGCCGAGCGTGGAGGATTTATGCTGGGTAGGAAACAGAAAGGCAACCCACGTTATCCGTACGCTGATGAATGGTTGGTTGGGCAGTCAAAACCTCAGGAATGGTCGGGCGAGTTCAAAGTTCTCGATTTCAAAAGCAAAAAAGTTAAAGGCTGTGGCTTCTCCACGGAAGTAGGTGTGTGTCGTCCACGTTTTAGTGAGATGAGAGACGGTAAGCCTGCCTATCCGTGGGCAAACCCTTTGGAACGCTTGGCGGTAACAAACAGCAAGACCGATGAGATGGGCTTCCACGACACCAACGCACCACACCCCAACGAGGCTGATTACGGATGGGTGAACAACTGGTCGCTCAAAAGTGCCGATATGAAAATGCGCTTTGCGCTTAACAATGGCACCATGAAGCCACAAGATTACCATCTTCCCACTGGCGAAGAATGGGGAATCGCCTTGCCTAATATCCTTACAAGCATCTATAATGGTACTTTGCCTATAGGTCTTACAGGCTGGAATAACATCAAGTCTGCTCCCAACCCTTACTTCGAAATGTTCGACCCAGAGGAAGACGACATGCGCCCCATCATCACAGCTGGCGAAACACACAACAGCAACAAGGCAGATATTCAAGAAGAGCGGTTTTGGAACAATAAACCTATCTTCTACTCCTACTTTATGCAAGATAAGAGCCGGCTCGAACTCTACGCCATTCGTTTCTACGGCAACAATAAGGAGGCACAGTCGCACAAAGACCGCCGTCCCTACGGCAACCGCTATCGCTGTGCCTATCGCTGGAGGTTCATGGACGCTGGCGGTCCCGATGCCACCAACGACGGACAGGGCATGCGCCTCGTGGTACAGAGCCGTTGGATAGGCAACGCCAACGTAACCGTGCGCGACATCATGGACGACAAGTGGTGGGGAGAATGTTCGGACAGCAACCCGCTCTATCGTACCGACTGTTATCGTGTTTTGCCCTGCGTAGGCTACCCCTTCCCAAAAGGCGGAGCTACATGGCGCATGGCATACTGGTCAAGAACACGCTGGAAATACGACACCTACGACAAGGACAACGAGCACAGCAACAAGACATTCTGCTACCGTGTGCTATCCAAAGACGGCTTCGACCGTGGACATAACGATAATGCCACCCTGCACTACGGCGTTCGCCTCATGGTAAACAGAGACGTGGACGAGTTCGGCAAGCGCGCCCCACGCCAGTTGCAGAAAGACAAGGACGAGCAACGACTCATACGTCGCAAATAGTATCTAAGGTGAGGGACAATGCGTGTCCCTCACTATAGTATATAATTTTATGTTAAGGAATGGCTAAAAATAACAAATACATGTTGGTTCCTATTGGTGAATTTATCCATAACACTGTGTGTGGTAGGCTTCTATGCTTCCCTACTTATATTTTTAGCTTCCTTACCCCCGTTATTTACAATATTTAACAACCCGGATTGGGTATGTAATTTTGCGAGGCTGTGCATCTCGAAGTCCATAGATGACTACGAGATGCATTTTGCGTGTACATAGACTTTTGAAAAGAAGACCGCTGCAACTCAAAGTTACATCATTCCATTTCTTTCCAAAGCGTACGATAAATGCCAATAGTTAGGTTTTGGAAGTTGCCTATTATTCACTATCTTTGCACCTTAAAAAATAAAAATACATAGGATTTACTATGATTTCAGGACAAATCGCCCTTCAATGGGGTAAAAGAACAATCTATAATTTGACGGTGATATATGCGCTGTTATCCACCATGCTTCTATACGGATGCGACGGTGACACTACAGTGAATAGCGAAAGTTCGTCTCATCAATCAACCACGATACGGCTTACAATAGAAGTCCCTAATGGTGGTGTAGATAACACCAAGATGGTAGCAACAAGATCCTTCACCTATGGTTTTGAGGGAGATATGGTCCCACCGAAGATGCGGCTAAAAGAAGGCGAAACAACTGAGGGACTTTGTGTTATCAGAAACGAAAACCCCAAGATACCAATAAAATTAGTACAGGTGAAATGGAAAACGCATGATGGTGTCTTGTGGTGCGACACTCTCAATGCTGACGTGGAGGCTCCTCACGATGAAAAAATTGGTAATTGGCAGGCGTGTTTTCTACTTGGTCATGGAACCTACGATGAGAAGACGCACAAAATAAAAATGGGCGTAGAGCGTTTGGCACGCCCCATAAGCCAAAATGAGGAGCAACTATGGAACATGCCTTACCTGTCAGCTTGGTTGCCCTTGAAAACGAGCGACGGTTTACACCTGCGTTCGCCACATGTGAGTTTCAAACCGCAAGGAGCGTTCATACGCATGAGATTGACAAATGATACTAAACATGACATGAGCGTGGCATCACTGCGCATGCGCCCCACTGACGATTCCATGCAGGCAGCACCATTCGTGTGGGAGGCAATGTGGCAGACTGATGAACGAGGGGATGCGCCTGTCGTTTCTCCAGTTTTGCAGAAAAGCGGAGAGGATTTCGAATGTCCACTCGCACAACCACTCACATTAAAACCGGGCGAGACATCAGCCTGGTATGGCTTCTGGAGTATGCCCATAGGTAAATCCGTAGGGTATTCGGGCAATTACTTCGTCGTACCTGCAGAAGAAGCCAAGATACATCGATCGCCATGGTGGCTGTACCACACTCCACTGGAAGGAAAAAGCAATGCGCAAGGCCCCGTGGCAGGTCGAACCTACACGCTCTCACTGAAACTGCGGCAACTAATCTCCACTACCTATGCCAACTGGATGCAGGATATGGAGGACGACCGACTGGTGTGCAAGATGTCCATACCCGGAACACACGATACAGGAGCATGGTCAGGCAACTGGTGGGTGAAGACGCAAGACAAGGACATCAAGGGGCAGCTCGAGAGCGGCATACGCTTCTTCGACATACGCTTGGTGCTTGCAGATGGTGTGCTAAAGCTATGCCACGCCAGTAATGTATTCGACCGCACGTTCCACAAGGATGTATTGCGTGCCACCGCCGATTTTCTGCGGGAGCACCCATCGGAAACGGTTATCATGACCATCAAGCGTGACCACGACTACGACAAAGATGGAGGTAACAAGTACCGTACGGCAGTGGGTAACGTGTTAAGGGCTGATCCCTACGTTACACCATACATTGCAGGATCGTTCAGTCCGACACTTACAATGGGAGAACTACGAGGCAAGATGCTCATCTTGAGCCGTGAGGGCTGGTACTCCACCAACTCGGGGTGGATAGACCGCTGGTATGATAACAAACAATTCTCTACCAATATCTACTCCACCAATCACAGTCGTACCACGCTGAATGTGGAGGACACTTACAGATGCGCTGCTGGCGACAAGGTGAATCTCGTGCGCCAGAACCTGCTAAAAGCCAGTGAGGCGTACGGTGGTGCGGCACCCGACTGGTTCATCACCTTCTGCTCGTACACGGGTCCAAACGGCATAGGCACACCCAATGCCGTCACAGGATACGTTGATCCGCATGTGATAAATATTCTTAAGGGAGACCATCAGTTGCGTACAACGGGTATACTGCTTTTCAACTTTGCAGGCTGGTGGGACAACGGACTCACCAACATCGCCATCAAATTCAACGATACTGCCACACCGCCGCTCAAGCAGTGGTAACAAGTTGGGGCAAGTCAACACACCAGCCGAGCCGTGCGTAATCCCCCCCCCGCGTGTCGGCACGGCTTCATAGCGGATTATTAAACATCATAAAACATATTACAGTCATGCTATATGCAATTATCATCTTCGCAAGTTTCTTTGTATTACGCTTGTTCTCCCTCGCTTTCTCAATAAGGAACGAGAAACGTCTCATCAAATGTGGAGCTACACAGTACGGAAAACGCAACTCCCTACTGCTGACGCTTGCCCATATAGCCTACTACTTTGGTGCCCTCTATGAGGGATATACCAGCAATATGGAGTTTGACAGGACCTCTGTCATCGGCGTGGCAGTCATGGCATTCGCCTACATCATGCTGTTTTACGTCATCTACAAGCTGAGTGACGTTTGGACAGTGAAACTCTACATCGTACCCAACCATCGCATCAATCGTAGTTTCTTGTTTCGTACGGTGCGACACCCAAACTATTTCCTCAACATCATACCAGAACTGATAGGTGTGGCGCTACTCTGCCATGCTTGGACAACGTTATGCGTAGGTCTGCCCCTCTACGGCTACCTGCTAATAGTTCGCATCCGTCAAGAGGAAAGAGCCATGCGACACCTGCTATCGTAACGATCGTGACCGACGTCGATAAACTTTATAAAATACTACCTATCATCAGGATAACTTTTATAAACAGGACAGCAATCACAGACAGCCGTGAGGCATCAAGGGGGGAGGAGTTTTTCTTTTCAGAAAAAACTCCCCCCCCTGTGTGTTTCATCCAATATTCTTCCAGATGTCGTCACTCACGACGCTGACCGACGTCGGTCACGGTTATTGGTAGCTGACATTCGAGCTGCAAACCAAAAAACTTATCGTTGATGTGCTTTCTCATCCATAGACTTTCTCTTGTAGGGGAAGTTTTTTTTGTTGGTACATCAAATCTTCCTCTCATTTTGTTTCCCACTTTTTCCCACTATTTCCTCACAGTGTGAACGTTTGGTTTTATCCGTTTAATTTTGCCAATATATAACATTATATATTCATCAAAATGTAATATTTATGGAACCAAACAACAATGACAACTATGTGCTGGTCTTGGAAGACCGCACGGAAGTGAAGAATGAGCAAGAAGCGGGAAAAATCTCCGTAGTATCGGGTATCGACGACAAGGGCAACCTCAAGACCACAGAGGCTGCCGCTGCCAATCAGGCTGCGTTCTTGAAATTCAACAACAAGGACGGACTTCTAAAGAACTTCATGTCCAATTTCCTCAAACAGTTCAATAACCCGACTCGTTTCGGACTGTACAAGGTTTTGGCAAACAATGTAGAACAAGGTGTGGACAATCTTCGCACCATGTTGCAAAGTCGTGAAAAGCCAGAAAGCAAACAGCAACTGACAGAGATTGGAGTATCCTTTGACGATTATCTGCCGAAAAAGAAGAACGCCACAGCCATTGATGAGTCGAAGATTGATTGGAAGCAACTTGGTGACCTCGGTCTTACCCGTGAACGACTGGAACAAAGTGGAGAGTTAGAAAAGATGCTTTCTTGGCAGAAGAGTAACCTTATTACTATTGCCGTACCTATTGGTGACACGACCATCTACACCGAAGCACGTCTTGCATTCCGCACGGATGATAATGGCAATGTCGGCTTGGCTATCCACCCGTTACGCAAGGAGCCACAGCTCGACTTCCCCTATATGGGTTACAAGTTCTCTCCCGAAGAAAAGGAGCAACTCCTTGCTACGGGCAACCTTGGCAAGACAATCGAAGTAACGCCCAAGAACGGCAATCCTTTTTCTGCCTATGTCTCCATCGATCCACAGACCAACGAAATTGTTGCCTTACGTGCCGACCGTGTGAACATTCCCAAGGAGATCAAGGGTGTAACGCTCTCTGATGTCCAGTACAAAGATCTTGTGGAAGGCAAAGCCGTGAAAGTGGAGGGTATGACCGCCAAGAGCGGCAAGTCTTTCAACGCCACCCTGCAGGTTAATGCCGAGCGAAAAGGCATTGAGTTCATCTTTGACAATAACCGTGGTTTTAAGGAACGCCAGCAGCAGACACAGCAGCAAGGTGTCCCACATAAGCTTTGCGGTTTAGAGTTATCAGATAAACAGCGTGAAGCATTGGATAGCGGTCGTACACTATATCTAAAGAATATGGTGGACAAACAGGGACAATCATTCAATGCCTATGTTCGCATGGACAAGGAACAGAATCGCCCACGTTTTTACAAGTGGAATCCTGACAAAAAGCAAGAAACCGGCAAAGAAAAGGTGGTTGCCGTAGCAGAGGAACACAAGACACAGGTTGCGGTCAATAACCACGGCAAGACCAACGAAGCCACCAAAAATGTGAAAGAACCACTCAAAACGGGACAGACACAGCCTACTGCTGAGCAGAAGCAAAAGCAGGACGAGAACAAACAGAAGAAGTCCCGTGGACGTAAGATGTAACCTTTAATTCTATTATCAACTATGATTACTTGTATTATTGCCGAGAAACCCTCGGTAGCCAGAGATATAGCCCGTATCGTAGGGGCTAATACCAGACAAGACGGATATTTAGAAGGTAACGGCTATATGGTTACTTGGGCAATGGGACACCTCATTGCCCTTGCCATGCCCGAAGCCTACGGTTTTTCTGCCTATAAAGCTGAAGACCTGCCCATTCGTCCCAATCCATTTCAGTTAGTGGTACGACAAGTACGTAAGGATAAGGAGTATGTATCAGACCCAGCAGCACTAAAACAGCTCAAGGTGATACGCTCCAGCTTTGACAAAGCAGACCGCATCATCGTTGCTACCGATGCAGGACGTGAAGGTGAACTCATCTTCAGATACATCTATTCCTATCTCAATTGCCATAAGCCTTTCGACCGCTTGTGGATTTCCTCCCTCACCGATAAAGCCATCCGTGAGGGACTTTCCAACCTCAAACCAGGAAGCAGTTACGACAATCTCTATTATTCCGCCAAAGCAAGAAGCGAAGCCGACTGGTTGGTGGGTATCAATGCCAGCCGTGCATTGTCCATCGTCCGCAAAGGCGGCTATTCCTTGGGACGGGTACAAACCCCAGCTCTTGCTATGGTCTGCCGTCGGTACATAGAAAATCGTGATTTTTCTTCCGTCCCCTATTGGAAACTCTCCGTAGCAGCAGAGAAAGAGGGCGTATCGCTGAAAGCTGTGAGCAGTAGTGCATTTGACAATGAAGCCGATGCACAGTCCGCTCTCGCCATGCTTCGCGAACAGAGCCGGCTTACCGTGACTTCGGTCGCAAAAAAGGTGGGACATACGTCGCCACCCCTCTTGTTCGACCTTACCTCCCTACAGAAGGAAGCCAACCGAAAGCACGGCTTTTCAGCAGATAAGACCCTCTCAATCGCACAAAGCCTCTATGAGAAGAAAATCACGACCTATCCCCGCACCGGCAGTCGATACATCAGTGAAGACGTTTTCGAGGAAGTACCCACTTTACTTGGCAAGATAGGCACTGCACTTCCGACACCACTTAACCGCCACTCGGTGGACAACGGCAAGGTAACTGATCACCACGCCATTATCCCTACGGGTGAAACAACATCGGGACTATCGACAGATGAAACGACCATCTACCAAATGGTAGTCCATCGTTTCATCGAAGCCTTTTCTCCCGATTCAGAGGAGGAGAGGATGCAGGCGGAACTGACAGACGGTACAAACACCTACATTTGGAAGGCGTGCCGAAGTATCTCCTTGGGCTGGAAAGCCGTGCAGCATAGTACTGGCACGAACGATGAAAAAGGCAAAGAGGAAGAAGAACAGACTTTATCCGTATTGCCCAATCTAATAGAAAACGAGGTGTTACCACTGCTTTCTTCAGAAATTACCGAGCACAAGACCAAGCCCAAACCGCTCTATACAGAAGCGACTTTGCTTTCTGCTATGGAAAACGCAGGGAAAGAGGTCGCAGATGCAGAAAGTAAAAGAGCAATGGCAGAGTGCGGCATCGGTACACCAGCCACTCGTGCCAATATCATCGAGACATTGATTCTGCGAGACTATATCCGAAGAGAAAAGAAAACGGTAGTCCCGACAGAGAAAGGCTTGGCAGTCTATGAGATTGTCAAGGATAAACGAATTGCCAATGCAGAGATGACAGGCTCGTGGGAACTGACCCTTGCCGCCATCGAGGCTGGACAAATGCCACCCGAGAAGTTCGCACAAGGCATCAACTCCTATGTGGAGACGATTTGCGAGGAACTCCTTGCCCTTGCTCCACAGGTACAAAAGTCCTATCCCACCTACCACTGCCCCAAATGCAGCAATGAGAGTGTGGGCATCTATGCCAAAATTGCGAAATGCAGGCACGAGGGCTGCGACTTTCACATCTTCCGTGAAATCTGCGGCACGTTCCTTTCCGAGGACAATATCCGTGATTTGATAACTACCGGGCGAACGCCTATCCTCAAAGGCTTGACGAGCAAGGCAGGCAAGAAGTTCAACGCACGTCTTGTTTTGGGCGAAGACCACACCACCGCCTTTGAGTTTGAAGGAAAGAAAGGAAAAGCACGAGGGAGATAGTTACCACAGACTCAGAGATAAAACAAATTAGTTGGGAGATAGGAAAAATTATCTTCCGACTAATTTTTCCTCTCCATCTTAAACAGAAAAATTATGGCATACAATAAGAAAGCAGTCTTGGAGGGCAATACGGAAGCCATCCGTGTAATCCTCCGATTAGAAAAAGAACGACGTGAAGCCACCGAAGCCGAGAAAGTCCTGCTCAGAGGTTATCAAGGTTTCGGTGGTCTGAAATGCGTGTTGAACCGTTGTGATAATCCCGATGACCTCCGCTATTGGAGCGCATCGGAGCAAAACCTGTTCGCGCCTACCCAAAGGCTCAAACAGATGATTTACCGTGATGCCGTCGATGCCAGCACCGCCAAACGCTATTGGGAGAGTATCAAGGCAAGCGTACTGACCTCCTTCTATACCGACACCCGTATCGTCTCCGCCATTGCCGAAGCCCTTAGTGCTGCCGACGTGCAAGTAAGAAGGTGCTTAGACCCTTCAGCAGGTATGGGAGCCTTTACCGAAACCTTTGCCAAAAGTGCCGGTATGGTCGATGCGATGGAGAAAGACCTACTGACGGCGCGCATCACACAAGCCCTTCATCCTTACGGCAAGGATAATATCTTTGTTCGGCAAGAACCCTTTGAAGCCATCGGAGAACTGGAAGAAAAGGACAAGTACGACCTGATTACCAGCAACATCCCCTTTGGCGACTTTATGGTTTATGACCGTAGTTATAGCAAGGGAGAGAATATCCTTAAACGGGAATCCACCAGAACCATTCACAATTATTTCTTTGTAAAAGGGCTGGACACTATCAAGGAGGGCGGACTTCTTGCATTTATTACCTCGCAGGGTGTATTGGACAGCCCCAAGAATGAAGCCATCCGCCGTTACCTCTTGCAGAATAGCCGTCTTATCTCCGCCATCCGCCTACCTTCGGGTATGTTCTCCGAGAATGCAGGTACGGATGTGGGCAGCGACCTGATTGTCCTGCAAAAACAATCGGGCAAGGAAATTGGTGAGGGCATCGAACAGCAGTTTGTACAAACCGCCTCTGTTCCCAAAGGCGACGGCTTTTCTATTGCGTTTAACCATAACTCCCTCTTTGAGGGCGAATGGAAGGACATTTCCCACCGCACGATTGCCACAGAGCGCACGATGGGTACAGACCCTTATGGTAAGCCCGCTTGGGAATATACGTTTGACGGCAGTATCGAGGATATGGCTGACAGTCTGTGTACACAACTATCCTTGGAAGTGGAGCAGCGTTTCGACCGCAAGCTCTACGAAACCGGCATACCCATGACCGAGGAGGAATGGCAGGTACACGTGGACAAGATGGTGCAGAAAGTGCAAGGAGGTCTAAAAACAGAACAACCACCTCTGTTACAAGAATCCAAGGATAAGGAGGAAAAGAAAGAGGATAAGGAAGATGAAAAAGAAGAAGAAAATGCTTACAATTTGATGCCCGACAGCACTAAGAAGCAACTTCCCAAACTCTATGCAACAGAAAAGCAACTCATCGGCGACCGCACAGCATACGCTCGCTACTTTTTCCCTATGGGAGCCTATACCGCCTATATGCTGGAATACGACCCCAAGGAACGCATCGGCTTCGGAGCCGTTACGATGGGCTATGGTTGGGAACTTGGGTATATGTCCCTCAAAGAAATGGAGGAAGTCAAGATACACGGATTGGGTATAGAACGGGACTTATACTTCAAACCCACTAAATTGCACGAGATAGCAGAACTGGAAGAGATTGTCAGAGGACAATACACTAAAGAACCCATCATTGAGGAAATCAAGGATGAAAGCCGTCAGGAAGTGCAGAAACCTGTACAGGAAGACAATCAACCACAAGCAATGGTAGAACAAGTCGAGGAGGTTTTGAAAGTCGAAGAAGCTGCGCCAGTTTTACATACAGAGCCTGAAACCGAACCAGCCCCAGAAGGTGTCCCCGTAATTACCCTTCAAAGACAATACGAACAAGAAAGCCGTGAAATTCGCACAGACGTGGAAGCCCCACGCGAGATGAACGGTCAGACGGTATTCTTTGATGAAGACCATCATCCGATTATGGATAGCACCATAGAGACAGAAGCCATGGAACAGTTCTTGTTTGCCCCAGAGGAATATAGTCTTTGGACACAAGATGTAGCCCGTGTAAATAATGAAATCAAAGAGGCTGCTCAACAAAAGAAGGTCAGCGATAACCAACCACTTTCTGCGAGCAGGCAACCCAAGCCGGCAAGAAGCACGCCAAGCAGTTCCCGCAGAAGCAAGAAAACTGCATCTGCTCCCGTCAGAGAGCCCTCGCTCTTTGACTTTATGGAGGAAGCCGAACCTCGCAAGCCACAGCCCATAGCAGAGGTTAAGAAAGAGTTTGATGCTTCACCGCGTCCGTTCCTTTCTTCTCCCGACTCACATTTGCGTGACGGCTCGATAGTCGTACAGAATGGGCAGGTAGGTTTCCTGTCTGACTTGAAACGACATCCTACCTTCAACCCGATGGACTTACCCTTTGCTCAGCTCTCACGGCTGAAAGCATATATTGAGATTAGGGAGAGTTATCACCGACTCTATGATTATGAGGCGAACAACCAAGCGGAGGACAAGGAAGAGCGTGAGAAACTCAATCGGCTTTATGACGGCTATGTAGGTCGTTGGGGGTACTTCAACCAGAAGACAAACACCGATGTCATCAAGATGGATGCCACCGGAGTGGAAATGCTGTTCTTGGAACGCTCCGAGAACGGCAAGTACATCAAGGCGGACATCTTCGACCACCCGACGGCTTTTTCCACCTCCGAACTGTCCATAGCTTCAGACCCGATGGAGGCATTGGGCGCATCACTCAACAAATACGGCACGGTGGAGCTTGACTATATGAGTTCTTTGCTTCCCGATATGGAAGAGAGCGATATGCTTTCTGCTTTGGAAGGACGCATCTTCTACAATCCCGAAGAGGACAGCTATGAGGTAGCCGACAAGTTTATTTCTGGCAATGTGATTGAAAAGGCGGAGCGTATCGAGTCGTGGCTCTTGGATCATCCGGAGCATGAGGAAGCGAAACAGAGTCTGACTGCCCTGCGTGCCGCCACTCCCACGCCCATTCCCTTTGCTGATTTGGATTTCAACCTCGGTGAACGCTGGATACCCGCGAAAGTCTATGGCAAGTTCGCCTCGGAGTTCTTCGAGACGGACATCAGGGTGAGTTATCATTCTAATATGGACGAGTATGCCATTGGCTGCGACCAAAAGAACGGTAATATCTGGCACAAATATGCTGTACAAGGTGAGTTTAGACGCTATGACGGACTCAATTTATTGAAGCACGCACTTCACAATACCATTCCTGACATTAACAAAAGCAAGACCATACTTGATGCGGAGGGTAATGAGAAGACGATTAAGGTTCGTGACGGTCATGCCATACAGATGGCAAATGCCAAGATTGAGGAAATCAGACAAGGCTTTGTAGATTGGCTCGGACGGACACCCGACACGTTCAAGGAGCAGCTCTCTGACCGTTACAACCGCCTTTTTAACTGCTTTGTGCGTCCCAACTTCGACGGTACGCATCAGTCGTTTCCCGACCTCGACCTTAAAAGATTGGGCATACAAGACCTTTATAAGAGTCAGAAAGATGCCGTGTGGATGCTGAAGACCAATGGAGGTGGTATCTGCGACCACGAGGTCGGTGCAGGTAAGACGCTTATCATGTGTACAGCAGCCTACGAGATGAAGCGGTTGGGATTGGCTAACAAACCGATGATTATTGGACTCAAAGCAAATGTATTCGATATTGCCGACACTTTTCGCAAGGCTTATCCCAATGCCAAGATACTCTATCCGGGAAAGAATGACTTCAGCAAGCAGAATCGCCAACGCATCTTCAATGACATCAAGAATAATGATTGGGACTGCATTATCCTCACGCATGAGCAGTTCGGCATGATACCGCAAGCATTGGAGATACAAGAAGCGATTTTGCAGAAAGAAAAAGATTCTGTAGAAGAAAATCTTGAAGTGCTCCGTATGCAGGGAGCGGACATCTCCCGTGCCATGCTCAAAGGCTTAGAAAAACGTAAGCAGACCTTGGAAGCCAAGTTACAGGACATTCAAGACAGCATTGCCGAGCGCAAGGACGATGCCGTGGACTTTAAGATGATGGGTATTGACCACCTTTTTGTAGATGAAAGCCACCAATTCAAGAACCTGATGTTCAATACTCGCCACGACAGAGTGTCGGGCTTGGGCAATCCGGATGGCTCACAGCGTGCGCTCAATATGCTCTTTGCCATTCGCACCATACAGGAGCGGTCAGGCAAGGACTTGGGAGCAACTTTTCTTTCGGGAACTACTATCAGTAATTCGCTAACAGAATTATATTTGCTCTTCAAATACTTGCGCCCGCAAGCCTTGGAGAAGCAGGGCATTAACAGTTTCGACGCATGGGCTGCGGTCTTTGCCAAGAAGTCCACTGACTATGAGTTTTCCATCACCAATGAGATTATTCAGAAGGAACGCTTCAGAACCTTTATTAAAGTGCCTGAACTTGCCTCGTTCTATGCGGAAGTATGGGAGTAGAAAGCAGAAAATGGTACAAAACTCATATCTGACTGACACACAGTGGGTATTGCTTGTTTCTTCATTGGGTTGCATCATAGAAAATGGGCAGAAAATGGAGCGAAAAGGAGGGAGTTCAGTTACCAAATCGTTCGACAAACGATGAAAGGAAAAGGATAGCTGAAAATGGTAACTAAAACGGTGTTTTCTCTTTCATTATCAATGTTTTGCATCGCTCAAAGTTCCTCGAAGAAGTGTAATTTTGCAAGCAAAAAACAATGGAAAAAGAAAAATTCAAGCTGCTTTTCTATCTCAAGAGAGGTACGCAGGACAAAAACGGAAAAAGTCCCATCATGGGACGCATCAGCGCAGGGCGCTCTATGGTACAGTTTAGTTGTAAATGTTCGTGTACTCCTCGTTTGTGGGACAGTCGCAAGAACCGACTGCTGGGCAAGAGTGCCGAAGCCGTATCGGTAAACAAGGAACTTGACCGCCTTCAGGTGAGTATTCACAAGGTTTACGAGTCTCTTTCGGGTAAATCCGATGCTCCCATCACGGCAGAGCGAGTACGGGAACTTGTGTTTGGGCTGAACAGCGAGTCGCAGGGACTGCTCCATCATACGGACGAGTATATCGACCGTTTCCGTGAGCGTGTGGGCATAGACCGCAGCGAACGCAGACTAAAATGTCTGTTGCTCTTTCGCAAGCATCTGGCAAACTTCGTCAAGTACCGCTACCGTGTGGAGGATATTCTCATACAGAAAGTCGATGCCGTCCTTGTCAAGGACTTGGAAGACTACTTCGCCAAAGAAAAGGGATTCAAACTCAATACATCTGCCGGTTATCTCTCCATACTGGCTTCCTTGCTCAAAGACCTGCATAAACGGCGTATCATTGACACCTATCCTTTCATCAATCACTCCATCCGTTGGGAAGTGGGTACTCCACGTTACATCACGAGGGAGGAGGTAAGACGTATCGCAGCCTTGGGAGAAGACGAACTGCAAGGCTATGAAAAAGTGTCGAGGGATATGTTCCTTTTCTCCTGCCTGACGGGACTTGCTTATACCGATGTGTATCACTTGACGGAGCAGCACATCTTTCACGAGGCGGGAATGACTTGGATACGCAAGCCGAGAGTGAAGACGGGCAACGTGTGCCACATCCCCCTACTACCCGAAGCTGCTGCCATCATTGAGCGTTATCGGGGCATTCACACGAGGGCTTTCCGACACGAACCGCCCAAGGGGTATCTGCTTCCCATCCCTGGATGCGACACGGTGAACATACATCTCAAAAAGATAGCACGGCTTTGCGGTATTCAGAAAACGCTGACCTATCACATGGCACGGCATACCTTCGCATCGCAAATGACATTGTCGGAAGGCGTATCCATCGAGAGCGTTTCCAAAATGCTCGGACACAGCCAAATCAAAACCACGCAAGTGTATGCGGAGACTTCTCCAGAGCGTGTCTTTCAGGACGTGGAGCAAATACTTCCGCAACTCGCATATTATCAACTGACCAACTAAAACCACAGAACAATGAAAAGTACATTTTCCATACTATTCTACACGGACAGAAGCAAGACCAATGAACACGGACTATGCGTAATCCGCTGCCGTATCACCTGCAACGGCACGTCTTCATCGTTTTCCACACAGTTGCAAACTTCCCCCGATGAGTGGCTTGCCCGAAAAGGGCGCATCAAGGCGACAGCAGATAATTCAAGTGGCATCAATCTGCAACTGAACTCAATCGAAGAGTGCCTTCATTCACTCTATGAACGCACATTAAGGGAAGAAAACTATATCACGGCGGAATACCTCAAGGAGCGTTATATGCAGCAAAGCCGCCCCATGCCTACACTTACGGAGCTGTATCAATCCGTTTGTGAAGCCAAGAAGGAATTGCAGGGCAGAACACTAAGCAAGGCGACCGTCAAGGCTTTTAAGGACAGCCATAAGAGTTTTGTTCATTTCCTGCAAGTAAGGGGCAGGACGGACTGTATGCCCACGGAGGTGGACAAGACTTTGCTTGAGGACTATCGCCTTTTTATGCTTCGGGACTTGGGCAACAAGGAAAGCAGTGTCGGAAACCGCCTGCGCCACTTGCATCAGGTCATTCGCAAAGCATTGCAGGAACGATACGTTCGGGAAGACCCTTTTGAACTCATTGACATAGAAACGCCTACCTACGAGCGCAACGCACTTACGGCTGACGATGTGCAAAAACTCTTGGCTTATCGTCCGCACCGCTCGACAGAAAACCATTGCAGGCTCATTTTCCTCTTGGGATGTTTTACGGGGTTGGCGTTCTCCGATTTGAAGAAACTCAGAATGGATGATGTCTATACGCTCAGTGATGGACGCAGGTATATCTCCCTCTGCCGAACAAAGACACAGAACAGAAGTATTGTCCCGTTGCTGCCCATTGCTGAGGAAATACTCGCAATTGTGAGCCACGGACGAAGGGAGGGGCTTTTCTTTCGGGAGTTTCCCTGCAACAGTAATTTCAACAGAACCATTCAGGAGATAAGCATCAAGGCAGGACTGCCACCGCATACCCAAGCTACCTCGCACACCGCACGGCACACCTTTGCCACGACAATCTGTTTGGAGAACGGATTGCCGATAGAGACGGTAAGCAAGATGCTGGGACATCGCTTTATCTCCACGACCGAGATTTATGCACGGGTAACCAAGAGCAAGATTGCCAAGGAAATGCAACCCCTGATGGGAAGTGAGCGTACAAGGGAATTGCGTAAAGCCTTACGACTGTGTCCGTCAAGACCACCGAAAAAGTCAAGTCCCTTAATTGGGGGGTAACAGCCGTAACGAATGATACAAAACGAAGAATTCCAACCTATAACAAAAAAGCAATGACGCAGAAGAATAAAAAGGAACTTTCCTACTTCCGATTGAAGTTGGAAAACTATATGAGTGAACACCATCCCGAAAGAATGAGTGATACGGATTTTATCAAGGCAAGAACCGATATGGCACTGACCGCCTACTGTGATGCCGTGGCACAAGGTTTTAATCATGTGGAAGCAGAAAGCATAGCAAGTGAAGTGCTTTTTAGTGGACTGCACTTCTCAAAGTATGACACCCTTGTTTCAGTTTTGGAGAACGAGTTTGAGAGGGAGCTCCCTGCTCCGCTCCCCGAGAAACTCGCGCCCATATTGTTGTCGAACAAGGCTGTTCAAACCACGTTCGACAAGTTCGGTTTGACGGACACATTTGCCGAAAACAGACAATACGACCGTCTTTACACCGAACTCACAGGCACGATAGTGCTGCTCATCGAGAGCAATAGGCTACCAACGGTCAGCCAGGCGGAGGAAGCAAGTCCGAAGTAGTTGTAAGCAAAGGCGCACGCAAAGTCCCTGATGCCGTTTCTTATCGTGCAAAGGTACAACGGCAGCCGATCTGCCCTGCAAGGTCAAGTCCTGCGGATGGAGAGAAGAATCTCCACCGTAGGATTTTTCTTTTTCAAGTCGGTACTGTCATCCTCAATATCCGTGCGGTCGTATTCATCTCTCCCAACCTTGCAGGGCAGGACTGCCGTATAGAGATATGCACGACAAGAATACGGCATACTCAGGCTCTTTGGACGCAAGGCGCAGTTCCCAACTGTAATCCACCGTTTTGCGAACTCTCCCAATCAGACGACTGATATAGCACTTATATTCTCGAACAAAAAAGGAAAGAGCCGGCCCCTCATCTCATTACCGCAATAACACTGACGCATTTCCTTTGTTTTTTCTCTTGTTTTCCTGACATTTCCCTGCTTTTCCCCGTTCCTTGCAGCGATGCTTTTGAGCACTTACTTTTGCACCCGAGAAGTACGGCAACGGACTGCGTAACAGTTCGTTTGCCGAGTAACAACAAAGTAATCAAAACAATATCAAGGCAATGAAACTCATGATCATCGACCGCAAAGCATGGGAGCGACACCGCTCCGAATTTGCAGACTTTATCCACCGTGTGGAAAAACTCATCGGAAATCCTCCAGAGACCGATCAATGGCTTGACAATGAAGCCGTGTGTAGGCGTTTGGGTATCAGCAAGCGTACCCTGCAATCATACAGAGACACGGGTAAAATCCCTTTCTCAATGATTGGACACAAGTGTTATTACAAACAGACCGACATCAGTGAAATGCTGAATACAGTCAAGTAATGAACCCAAAGAATGAATGAACCATGGCAGAGAATGAAATCATTACGCAGGAAGACCCTCAGATGCAGTTGTTTTCACAACTGATGGAAGGTACATTGAAGAAAATGGAGCGATATTGTTCCACTGTCCGTCCGATGCTGGACGGTGAGGTTTACCTTTCGGGCGAGGAAGTGTGCAGTCAATTACGGCTCAGCACACGCACGCTCCAAGAGTACAGAAACGCAGGAACGCTTCCTTTTTACAAAATCGGAGGGAAGATACTCTATAAGCAGAGCGACATACACGCCATGCTTGAAAGACACTATAACCCGATACCCAAGAAATTACAATAACTATGGATAGAAAGAGAAAGGCAGTCTTAGAACAAGCCCTCAGAGATATGGGAAATTATGGCGTTAAGCTCCGCAAGCCCGAAGATTTGCCAGATTTTGACCAGCCCTCTGACTATGAAGAGGAAAAGAAAAGATTTGAGCCTATAAAAATGGATGAAGAGCATGAAGAAGATGCTTTGTCCGAAGAGCCATTGACAGCGGAAGAGAGGCAAAAAAGGATATTGAAAGACGCACAGAAGTGGATGGCAGACGACGGAACAACAGGAATTCCATCACGGCGCACTGCAATGTTTAACCCTTCTGATGATGAAGATGCTTCGGAGGAAAAAGTAATCAGCTCAGAGAGAATTAAAATGGACACGGAAGAAGTTTCTCATCAAGGGAGTAAGAACAAGACAAAAAGCAAGGACGGAGAGGATTTAGCCCGATTTCTAGGGAGATACCTCCGCCCCTTTCGCAACAGCCATCGCAAAGCCGTATATGTGTCAGAGGAAACCCAACGAAGGTTGGACTTCGTGGTGCGGAAAATCGGTGAGCAGGAAGCGAGCGTTTCGGGATATGTGGAACAAGTGCTTCGGGAACACCTCGACCAATACAAGGAAGATGTGGAAAGATGGAGAAAACTCTGAACAACAGCAATCCTCGAATGCAAGCCTGTGCAGAGTTACCGTATTCAATGAATGCAGTAACACGGCAGGGGCTTATAATCCCATTTTCTACATCAGCAGCAAGGTGTGTCTTTGTGACACAAACTGCCGTTTGTCCCACAAAGGCCCTTGCCCCGAAAGGGGGAATAAATCACTCCAAAGTCGTAATTAGAGAAACGAAAACAAGAGAATATGGCAAGTGATAATTCAAGGAAAAGAGTACCCCAAAGGTATGGTGATATGCCCGACAAGTGGGACGACTGGCACGTCCGCCTGCCCGACCCGAAAGACCAACTTCGGGTGATAGACCTCTATCACAAGTCAGGCTCAAAGTCCAAGTCAGAGTTCGTGCGTGCAAGGTTATTAGGAGAGCATTTTAAGGTGATAACGGTGGACAAGTCCGCTGTGGAGTATTACCGCAAGCTCTCCGAACTCACTGCCGAAGTCCATAAAATTGGAGTGAACTATAATCAGGTGGTGCGCTTTCTCCACATCACCGAGAGGGAAACAACGACACAAACCCTGTTGCAGGAGCTTATCCGCTTGACAAAAGAACTCACCGCCCTACAAGAGAAGGCGGTGAGTTTGACGATTGATTATCGAGAGAGGGATGATAAATGTCCGACTCCATTATAATTCCCCAAGCATTTTTTGTAGGAGATTACCAGATGAGTGTACTATTTGAAAGTCTACAGTTTGGTTTTCCACTGATTTTATTTCGGCTGACTTAAAACGACAGAGAGCTTCCTGACGTTCCAAAGTGTCACGTACGATAAAAAGGTCTCGTAGCTGCCCTGCGAACGTTCCATAGGGCGATTGCAGATAAATTATTTGTCCGTTTATATTTTCGAGATGTTTGTTCTCGAATCGAAGCAAGATGGCTATCTCTATGCTGTCGGTTGGAGTGTTATTTATTTCACGCACAGTAGCCGTTCCATAATAAACCTGCTTGTAGGGCAGGAAGTAGGCTACAGCAAAAAGGCAGAGCAACACCGTTCCGATGGTGGTAATGCCATAACGGACAAGTGAGGAGGGTATCTGTCCCACGATACTGCGGACTTTCTCGCTACGCAGTTCAAAACTCCGTTCTTGTTTCTTTTCTTCTTCCATATTAGTTACCAAGTTCTAATTGATTCTTTACTAAGGCAAAGTATTTACCACGTTTGGCGGTCAGTTCTTCGTGTGTCCCTACCTCTACAATTTTACCTTCATCCAAAACTACTATTTGGTCGGCATTGCGGACAGTGGAAAGACGATGTGCCACTACGACTACGGTTTTTCCCTTGTAGAACTCCGAGAGGTTTTCTGTTATGGCTCGCTCGTTGTTGGCATCGAGGGCATTGGTAGCTTCGTCCAAAAATACGAACGTCGGATTCTTATAGACTACCCTCGCAATAAGTATGCGTTGTCGTTGCCCTTGACTGACACCTTGCCCATCCTGTCCTATCATCGTGTTATATAAGTCAAAGGCAGGGCTTCGATGTAGTCGGCGATGTTTGCCACACGGGCTGCATGGCGGATGCGTTCGATGCCGGGCTCATCGTCAGATATGGCAATGTTTCTCGCAATGGTATCGGAGAACAAGTAGCCCTCCTGCATTACAGTTCCACACTGGCTTCGCCACCATTCGAGATTGTATTCATTTAAGTTGGCGTTACCTATCTGAATGTTTCCATTCAACGGTTCATAAAAGCCTAGAAGAAGTTTGATAAGAGTGGTTTTCCCACTTCCACTTGGACCCACGATTGCCGTTACCTTACCGTTGGGAATAGAAAGGTTGATATTCGATAGAATATCTTTAGAACTATAAATGTCGTATTTAAAGGATAGGTTTTTTATCGTGAGGGAATGTCCTTCGGATTTTTCATCCGTATAGGCATTTTGTGTTCTTTCTGCATTTTCCTCATTAGTCTCAGTATGTATTTCGTTCATACGGTCAAGGCTGATGCTTACGTCCTGCCATGAGTAGATAAATTGAATAAGTTGTTCCACAGGACTGTTGAGCTGTCCGATAATATACTGTACAGCCAGCATCATACCGAGCGTCATGTTTCCATGTATCACGGCTGTGGCAGCGAGAACGGTAATTAAAATGTTTTTTACCTCGTTGATGGTGATGCTTCCTGCCTGTTGTATCTGCTGCAGGTTCAAGGATTGCAGATTGACCTTGAACAGATCGGCTTGTACGTCCTCCCATTCTCAACGTTTGCGCTGTTCACAGCCCTGCAACTTGATTTCCTGCATTCCATTGATGAGCTGGTAGGTAACGTTACGGTTTCGCCCTGCCTGCTCAAAATATTTATAGTCGAGCTGCCTGCGCTTTTTGAGGAAGAGGATAATCCAGACTGCGTAAAGCGATGTCCCAAATAGGAAGACAAGGAATATTCCGAGATTATAGACCGCAAGCACAATGCCAAACACAAGGAAAGTGAAAAACGAGAATAATAAACTTAGACTGCTTGATGTGAGGAACTGTTCTACACGTCGGTGGTCTTCAATGCGTTGCAATAGGTCGCCCATCAATTTGGTATCGAAGAACTTCATCGGCAACTTCATCAGTTTAATAAAGAAATCCGAGATAAGCGAGATATTGATGCGCGTGGAAATGTGCAAGAGTATTTTGGAGCGAATGAAGTCAATGGCTGTACGACTGAAAAGAAGCATCATTTGAGCCAATAAAACCAGCCACACGAACCCAATGTCCTTTCCTCCGATACCCGTATCCACAATGGCTTGTGTGAGGAAAGGAAAGACGAGTTGCAGGAGCGAACCGAGCAACAAGCCAAGTATCAATTGAATGAAGAAGCGTCTGTACTTCCTGAGGTATTTCCAAAGAAATTTTACGCGGTTCTGAGTCGGAATAGTTTCAGTATCATTTTGTACATAGAACTTTTCTGTCGGTTCGAGAAGAAGGGCAATACCTTTCTCCTCGCCGTTGGTCTTAGTACTCACCCAATGCTCGCAGAATTCCTCCTTGGTATAGGTTATAAGTCCTTTTCCAGGATCTGCCACATAAACTTCATATTGATTACCTCTGCGTTTCTTTATCTTATAAACAACCACAAAGTGGTTCTGGTTCCAATGAATGATGCAAGGTAAGGCTACTTCTGACGTAAGCGTGTCAAAACTCAATCGACCACCGATAGTTTTAAAGCCAATCTCCTCTGCCGCCTTACTAATCCCGAGGAGAGAAACACCTCCCTTACCGAGATCGCAAGTCTTTCGTATAGCTTCAATATTGGGGTGTGTTCCATAGTGCTTGGCAATCATTACCAAACAAGAGGGACCACAATCCATTGCATCACATTGTTTTGCAAAACTATAAAAAATCATACAATAGAGTTAAAAGCAAAGTTAATGTTGCACTACAGCCTATTCAGTATATTATCCAAACTCTTTACTTTATTCTTGCGAGAAGTCTTGTTGACATTGTATTTAAGGTAAATAGAAAAATATCGCGAGTCTGCGTTGTTTCTTTGTAAGTTGTTAATGTTTAAATACTTGACTTCCCAATCGGAGTTTTCGGTACGAAAAAGGTCGTTGCAAGCAATATTCAGTTGCATTCTCTTATCAAAGAAACTGAAAGTAATGCCAGTGCTGGTGCTGAATGCCGGATACTGTTTAAAGACGGTATCTTCTGTCTTTCCGGTATAATTCATTCTCACGTAATAGTTTATATTATCCCGTAAGCGATAGTTATAATTAACCGACACATAGACAGAGGTAAAAAAACGATGTTTTTCAACCTGTAAATTGTCTAATTGATTTTTTTGCGCTAACAGTGCACTGTGGAAACCTATCTGATGCTTTCCAAATCGTTTCGTCAGGTTTGCTCCGATGCTTATTTGATGGTTCTTCGCTATATTGACAGGAATTACTTTAATCACTTGTCGGTTGGCAGCATCAGTCATCGGTACTTCCTGTATTTGGTTCCTTATGAATGAGTATTCCGCATAAAGGTTCAAAATATTGTCGTACAATGCACTTAATGAGAAATTGTTAAAGTAAACCGGTTCCAAATTCGGATTTCCTATTCTATAACTATACTTGTCGTAATAGGTTATGATGGGATTTAATTGTTGATAAGAAGGAAGGTTCATCTTTCTGTCGTACGTCAGGGAAAGGTTCCATTTGGAAGACAAATTTACCTCCAAAGACATAAACGGGAACAGACTGCTAATTCGTTTTGTTTGTTCGGCATATTCTTTCGTATCTTTATATTTCAGCCAAACCGTTTCGTATCTGATACCTGCTTGAAGCCCAAATTTATTTAATTGCTTTTTCAGGTTGATGTAATATGCAATCTGTTGTTCTTTATGTTCTCCCTCGTTATTTATCGCTTTCGCCATTTCCGCGTTATTATAGGAAAAGGTATTGTTCGTCAAGTTCATATAGTCTAAGCCCAGATTTCCGTCAAATGAACGCCAAAGTGTGCCCACATAGTTTAGCTGAGCCAGATAAACGTTATAACGTCCTTTATAAATTATGCAAAACTCATTTGTTTTTTGTTTGTTGGAGTTCTTGATTGTTTGGTTGTCATCGGAAGATTGATATATGTAGTCAAGATTTAATTCTAAATGACTATCTTTCAATACCGGCAGATTATAGAAGAGGTTCAACCGATTATTCTTTTCATTGTAATTTGGTGCAATCTCTGTGAATATCTGTTCGTGCAAGCCGGGTTCAATATATTCTGTAGTACTTTTGTTAATCGGCTTGTTTCCCGCATAATAGAAATCATCATATAGCTGCAAGTAGTGGTTGTTGCTGAACTCATATTTAAGTCCAAACGAAGCATCAAAGCCTTTTCGTTTGTTTTGTATTGACTGCCGACTAATGTATTGGACATTATTCTCTACATTTTGTGTTTCCACAGTGTAGTAATTCAAATCGTTACGGAAACTCGTGATAACTCCGCCATTAAGTGTTATTTTATTTGATGCGAGATAAAAGTTGGCGTTTTCTGTATTGGAAATTTTCCTACCTACTTTCGTCCTTTGGCTTATTTCCACAGAATTACCACTGCGCTCCTTTGTGGTAATTCGCAAGACAGATTTATACTTGCTGTTATATCGCACGCCTGCATTTTTCTCAAGAGCAACTGTTTTAATAGAGTTAACATTTAGGTTTTCTATTTCTGAAAATGAAGATACTACACGATTATCTATCAAAATGAGCAGATTGTCTTTGCCAATTAGTTTTATGCCGGAATTATCAGCTATAACTCCCGGCATATATGCTAAAACATCAATAGCGGAAATCATATCGGCAAGCGGAGTCCCCTCGACTTTCATCGCTAATGAATTATTCGTTCTCTTCCAAATTTTATGAGAAGCCGTAACTGTAACTTCGTCCAAGAAAGTTTCATTGCGTAGAAGCTCTACTCGCAAATGGATATTCTGGTTGGAAGTAATTGTAAAGGGGATTCTCTGTTTTTCATAGCCTACACATGAAACTTCCAAGAAGTAGTTGCCAACATCTATCTTGTCAATCACGAAGGTTCCCAATTGGTCTGTTACTGTTCCGGAAACGAATGCAGAATCTTCCACATTTTTAACCATCACATTACAATACTCTATCGCATTGTTGTCATGCTGTACTACTCCCGAAACCTGCTGTCCATAAGAACTCTGTATAGACAACAAAACAAGAACTAATAAGCTTACAAACTTCATCTCCCTACTTAATATAGAGAAGATGTTTTTGAAAATACGAGAACTTCTCATTCGAAACATAAAATTACAAATAAATATCATTGTAGACATTTGGAGCATGAGGACAACTAGGGTCTGGATAGTCCCATTTGTCTATTCTCAAATAGCCCACATACGGCCTCCTTTGCCAACTCTGCATTCGAGTGTGTTAGGTTTTGGTTTTTGTCCAACCCGTAATATCTCGTTTTGATGCCATTTTGTCTAAGGACAATGGAACGAACCCTTGACGGATTTCCACCAATTTCCCCGATATAGTCCTCCATTTCCTCATTGGCGATGGGAGAATTAGGAAGATATGCCGATACGCTATTGATATATGCTGCTTTTTTCATAGGAATATTGTTTGGTTATTAAATTATATATTATGTATATTTGTTCTTTCAATTCGGAAATGGAAAGTTGGCTGCTCAATGCACTTCTGTATGACAATCCAAGATATATATTTCTAATGGAAGATATAATATTTTCTGTTTCCACCGTTTGGGTAATCTCTCCTTTCTGTTTGGCAAGTTCTATTACCTCTTTCCACTCAAGGTTCTTTCTATTCTCATATTCTTGAAATTTCTCTTTCCAATCCGGGTAGTTGTCTTTCAGATACAGGATAAATGACATGAAATTGGCAGGAGTGCAATGTCCTGGAATTAGTTGACAACTTTGGTTCTTAATTTCATTCTTCTTTGACAAGTTTATTTGCTAAGTTCAAATACGCTTGTCGTGTTCTTTTCTTAACTACATAGTTAGTTGACAGTTGTCTTCTAATTGCAAAATTACTCTTTTATTTTCTTGTTGCGGTTGTTTCTACCTCCTTCTTTTATTGTTTGACTTAATAATGTATACCAAGAGAGTTATGCCGTCAACCTTCCGACTTCTTCCATTGGCGTTCTCATCTGCAGGCTCTGATGCGGTCTGAACGTGTTGTACAGGTCGATGGCTTTCTTTGTAAGGCGCCTGACCTGCTGCAGACTTTTGTCTTCTGTACTGAAGAGCCAACCGTTCTTGAGCGTATTGTTCATCCTCTCGGCCAGAGCGTTGTGCAATGGGTCTCCGGTTTGTGTCATGCTTATTTGTATTCCAAGAGATTTGAGTTTGTCAACGTACTCATTGCAGCAGTATTGCACGCCGCGGTCGGAGTGGTGTATGAGTTGCGAGAGTTCGACATTATACTTTCTGTAGAAATCGATGGCCATAGAGAGGGCTTTCATCGGACCTTGTCTCTCAAGGGTCGGATGCAGGCACCAGCCCACGATCAGACGTGAAGCGGCATCGGTTACTAAGGAGAGATAGGCCCAACCTGAAGAGGTTGCCACGTAGGTGATATCCGTAACGCACAGCTCGCCGAAGCGGGCGGGATGTAGCTTGGGCGTTGTGTTGAGAAGGTCTTCATAGATGTGGTAGTGGTGATTGGAGTTGGTCGTCCTTGGGCGTTTGCGACGGCGAAGGCACAGACCGTTAGAGCGGAAGAGCTCATAGCATTGGTCGCGCCCGATGGTAAACTTATCTGCATACTTGCGACGGCATAGCTCGTAAAGGATGCGTATGCCGGCCTTGGGTAAAGAGGTGCGAAGCTCCTGCGCATAGAACACGATGCTGCTGCGCAGGACGTCTAACTCCAAAGAGCGATCCACATGGCGATAATATCCTTGTCTGCTTATGCCAAGATAACCGCAGAGTAAACTGACAGGATGACTTACTAGCTCCTGTCTTTCTTTTCCCTGCGACAAGGTCTTGATTACTTGGCAGCGGAGTTTTTTCGTATGCGGATGTTGTATTTCTTCTCAGCAAGGTCGATCATCGTCTTGTTGGCCAAACCATAAAGTTTTTCAACGGCCAATTCTTTTTCAAGACGTTTGATCTCTTTTTCATGAGCCTTGCGCTCGCGTAATAGCTGCGCTTGTAGCTCTTCGAGCTGAACGGGGATATCTTCTTTTTTCATAAGATATGCTACTGACGAGACGTCGGGTGAGCCATATTCGGTATAAATACGATGGAATGTGCTTAAAGGGATACCATGACGAGAAGAGAACTCATGCAAGGTTAAGCCACTTGTTACATACTGATGTAATAACAGTATTTTCTCTGATTCATTGTAATGAGACATAAATTTTTACTCCTTTTTTGATTTAGAAAGTGTCAACTTATTCAGTACACTACAAGTAACGGTGCCTTTTGTCATCATAAAAAATGATTTCATACGGCGACCGATATTTTTTATACGATTGTCGATGAAGTCCTTTAATGGCATTGAACTTGTAAACGCAAGAAGGTCGGGAGCATCATTGGTCAAGAATTGAAATACAAACCTATCAACAGCATGATGGAAAATATCTTCTTTATTCTTGAAGTGATGAAACATATTTCCACGAGAAACGTTGGTTGCTTCGACCAAGTCTGCGAATGATACTGCTGCATAACCTTTTTTCAGAAATAGCCTGAACGATTCATTAAGGATAATATCCCTTTTGCTTATGCTTTCTTTATCTGTTTGTTTTTCCATTATTTCATACTTGCTAAATTCAAAACAGAACGTTCGTTCTGTGTTTGTAAGTGCAATATTATGCAAATTATTTCAATCCGCCAAATATTTCGGGGAATTTTTCTTCAAAAAGTTTCATTTCTCTCTTTTTTGCATTTTGCAATAGAAAAATAGTTGTTTCTATTCATTTTTGCTGATTAGGCAATAAGGCTAAAAAATTCTGACAAATTACTTCCATTAAAATTAGTTGGTAATGATTTTAAGTGCTCCTACAATTTATTTCCGTAAAAACACACTGCTTTCATCAGAAAATATTATCTTTGCATTATCAATTTAAGTGTTCTTTGGGGCGTTGCAGAATAAAGAAAGGGAAAGAAACTCACTCGTTTCTAACTCGTTCAGCTTTTATTATTCTATATTATGTTTTCCCTTTATAATCAGCAGGTTACATCCACTTCTATTACTTTTATGCGGAGATTTGCGATTTCCGCACAGCAAAGGATATAGGCATCGATCGTCCCGAAAAAAACGAGATACTCCATAACATTCCGCCGACACCTGAACAGGAGGAGTTTATCGGCAAGTTGATGGAGTTTGCCAAAAACGGTGATGCCACGCTTTTGGGGCGTGCGCCGTTGAGCGAGAGTGAGGAAAAGGCAAAGATGCTGATTGCAACTGATTACGCGCGCAAAAGATTCAAGAATATTGTATCTTTCAGATAATCAATAAAATAAGAATGAATAAAGGGTAAATGGGTTACGAGATGGAAACGAGCGAGTTTCTTTCCCTTTCTTTATTTTGCAATGCTTCAATGAACACTTAATTTATAGTTGCAAAGATAGTCATTTCATTATGAAAAACGACACAAAATAATGGAAATCGCAAAAAACGTGGCGAAAAATTTGTTTTTCTCGTTTTCTTTTCGTAATATTGCAATTGAATGTCTGTTAATATGCACATCGTGCGAAACTCTGACATCCAAATTTTAATTAACGGTTCGGAGAATACCGAGCCAAGTATAAACTTTATTCTATTTAGTTATGAAAGCATTAGCTTTAGAAGTCTTTTCAAAAGACGAAATGGGTTTTATCAATGGTGGCGGTGATGTAACTGCAACTAAAACCATTATCAATGCAGATGGTTCAACAACCACCATTACAACAACGATTAAGGATGATGGGACTGTCATCATTGACAGAGTAACAACAAAGCCTTAAGAGTTTCTGTGTCTGACTATGCTCTTTCGTTCATAGTCAGACATTTTATTTTTATTTACAACTTTATATCTCTATAACTTTCTTGTTGTAATGTTTCGTGTTTTAATTTTAATTTTAATTTCTGTTTTCAGTTTTCAATCTCAAGCAGCAATAGTACCTCAAGATACATTGATGTTATCAGCTACCGTAGTTGATGAGGTACAAGAACCTTTACCCTATGCCACCGTACTATTAATTACAGAAGAAGGAGAAATTTTAAAAAGTACAACAACTGATTCAAAAGGGGTGTTCAATATAAGCAAAGAAGGAACTGATGGTAAATTTATTGCTGTCAGATTTATGGGATATAAACAAGCACGAGTCTCTATTCCTCTTCCAACTGTTATCCAGTTAGAACCGAATTCCAACACGTTGCAAGAGGTTATAGTTAAAGGAAAAAGAGCAGTCTATAAAGTTTCAGAAGGAACATTTGAAATAGACGTCTCAAAATCAGAGTTAAAAAAATTACCCGAAGTTGCAGATGTTCTTGCTTTTCTTCCAGGAATGTTGGCGACCGGTGGAAGAGTTGTACCTATATCAGGAGGCACACCTTTGTATATATTGAATGGAGTAGAACAAAAATCATACGATAGAATCGGTACGCTCCGTCCTGAACAAATAAAAACGGTAAATGTTAATTACTATCCACCAGCTAAATATTCGGCTCAATATGGTTGTATTATTTCTATTACAACAAACCAACAATTAACAGATTACTTTTCTGCTCAGGTGGAACATAATTCTTTGTTCGGACGGCGGTATACAGAAGAGGATGTATTGAGAATTTCTTTATCAAAAAAGAAATGGGATAATTTATTGTCTTATAATTTTTCATACCTCAATGAAGATAACACAGGTACCAATCAATACGATGTATTAAGCCCTAAAGGGAAACGGAACGGTCTTCCATCTCTTACAATAATGAAATTCTTTCCAAGCCTGCTCACCATATTGTCGAAAGTTTCAGTTACAGACCCAATCAAAAATTTAATATAACATTTCAGGGTGATATAAATATCTCCAATAAGAAAGCGAATACCCAAGGAGATGAGTATAACTATGAATATGGTCTGAATACACTATATTCCAACACTCATCAAGATGAAAGAAGTCGTAATATTTCTGCCAATGCCGATTTGTTGGTAAATTATACAATGACAGATAAGCAACAACTATCTGTTTCTGGCGGTTATTTCTACGCTAAAACAAAATCAGAGATAGATTTAGTATCAAACAGTAAAAACCGTTCTTGGATAAATGGTAAAAATGACTATAACGCATTTAATACAAAGATAGAGTACGACTACAACTCGAAAAAGGGTTTCTCTCTAAATATGGGCTTTCAAGGAAATTCTATTCTGAACAAAGGCTATTCAAATTACATTTTTGAGAATACTACGACTCCATTCTATAATATAACGAGTAATCTTCAAGATGATGAACTCAGTTTATTTGCAACTATAAATCAAAAATGGAATAAACTCTTTATCACCGCAGGGGTTAGAGGAAGCATTTTTCATTCTGAATATGAGCAAAATAAAACAAATAGTATTACTGATACATACTTTAAACTCTTTCCTCGTATAACAGCCCAATGGCAGATAAATCCCGATTTGCTATTCATTGGAAGTATTATTACTCAGAATTCACGACCAATGTTTAGGGATATTTCCCCTCTTTTGCATTATATAAATCCTTATTTATATGAAAAAGGTAATTCATCTCTTAAATCTAATGATAGATACATTTATTCCTTATCTATGGTATGGAAGAATAAATTTGTCTTACAGGGAAGATACATACATGACGCTAATGCTGTTTTGTGGAAGTTCACCGAAAATTCTGAATTAAATGGAGCTCTATTGAATTCTCCCGTCAATGTAGATTACAATACATGGTTGTTTAATGCAAGTTATTCAGATAAATTCGGTATATATAGATTTGCTTATAATGCTTCATTTCGTTATATTCCAACAAAAATTAAATACTTAGATACTTATGCACCTAGAAATCCAAATATTGCATTTACCTTGGTCAATCAATTTGACATTACTAAGCAAATGATGGCGTCTATAGATTTATCTTACTCTTCAAAAAATGGTTTCTTGGGAGTATTGGAATCACCTAAGTATGGTTTATCTTTTTGGATACGGCAAAATTTCTTCAAAGATAATCGTTTACAAATTATCTTGAGAGGTAACGATTTATTACATAAATCTATATCAAAAACAAATGTATTCATAGATAATATCAAAGTACAAACAACTCCTGATTTCGATAGTCGCTTTCTTTTACTGACCATTAAATATACATTCAATGGATTTAAGGATACATTTAGAAGATTGAACACCAATGAAAGCAATCAGAAACGATTGAATTTGCAGTGATAATATTTTTGCAAATTTAATATTTACTTTAGTATAGTATTTTTAGTATAGTTTTATATATCATAAATGTACACCTTAGTTAGACAACGTGACGCAAAAGATTGTGGACCTTCTTGCTTAGCAATGATAGTTAAGCATTATGGTCGCGATTTTAATATTGATTCAATTAGAACAGTTTGTTCATTAAATCGAGAGGGAGTTTCTTTGCTTGGTATCAGTAAGGCTGCAGAAACTATCGGTTTCAAGACTGTTGGAGGTCGATTAAGTTTTGATACACTTGCATTTGAAGTTCCTTTGCCCTGCATTGTTCATTGGAATCAAAATCATTTTGTTGTTGTCTATAAAATAAAAAAGCACAAAAAAGGAAAATATACCGTATATGTTGCCGACCCTGGCAAAGGACTTGTTTCCTATACCCAAGAGGAGTTCTGCGAGCATTGGGTAAGTACTAAGACCAACGGTGAGGAGAAAGGTGTCGCCCTTCTTCTTGAACCGACAGAACAGTTCTATGCTCAAAACGATACAGAAACAGCACCGACTCAAAGCCGCGCGAAGTTCCTTTGGAACTATCTCAAAAAGTACAAGAGATTCTTTACGCAACTCATTCTCGGTCTGTTGCTCGGCTCGCTCCTGCAACTCATTTTCCCCTTCCTCACTCAAGCCATCGTTGATACAGGTATAGGAGGAAAGGATATAGGCTTTGTATGGTTAGTGCTCTTGGCAGAAATGATGCTACTTTTCAGCCGTACCGCCATCGACTTTATCCGCTCCAAAATACTCCTGCACATCTCCACACGTATCAATATCTCGCTCATCTCGGATTTCTTCATCAAATTGATGAAACTACCGATGAAGTTCTTCGACACCAAACTGATGGGCGACCTCTTGCAACGTATTGAAGACCACCGACGTGTGGAGCAGTTCCTCACCTCAAGCAGTCTGAGCCTGCTATTCTCGTTCTTCACCTTCCTTGTCTTCGGTGTCGTCCTTGCAGTCTATAATCTTGGCATCTTCCTTGTATTCCTCTCGGGGACATCGCTTTATGCCGGATGGATTATCCTTTTTCTCAAAAAGCGCAGGCAGTTGGACTACAAATATTTCGAGCAGGCAGGGCGAAACCGCAACGTTACCTACCAACTCATAGGTGGTATGCAGGAAATCAAGTTGCAGGGATGTGAGCAGCGCAAGCGTTGGGAATGGGAGGACGTGCAAGCCGACCTTTTCAAGGTCAATCTGCAAAGTCTTAATCTTCAGCAAATACAACAGGCAGGAAGCATCACCATCAACGAGATAAAAAATATCTTGATTACCGTTTTTGCTGCAACTTCTGTCATACAAGGCAATATGACGCTTGGTATGATGCTGGCAGTGCAGTACATCATTGGACAGCTCAACAGCCCCGTGGAACAGCTCATTCAGTTTATCTATTCTTGGCAAGACGTGAGCATCAGCCTTGACCGTATGAACGAAATTCATACAGAGACTAACGAGGAGAATGCGAAAAGAACACGGAATGCCTACATTGACGAAACACTTGAGGGACATTCCCTCAAGATAAAAGACCTCTCTTTCAAATACGACATCTACAGCCCAAAAGATATTCTCTCAGACATCAATCTCTCCATACCTAACGGCAAAGTAACCGCAATCGTGGGGGCGAGTGGAAGCGGAAAGACCACACTCGTTAAACTCTTGTTGGGGTTCTATGAACCTCTGAAAGGAAGCGTTCAAGTCGGCAGTGCCAATCTGAATGAATATAATCTCGGCTGGTGGCGAAGCCAATGCGGTGCGGTAATGCAGGAGGGGTATCTCTTCTCCGATACCATTGCGAGGAATATTGCCATATCGGATGATGAACCCGACATCGAACGTATCCGCCATGCTGCCCGTGTGGCAAACATCGCTGACTACATCGAAGCCCTGCCTTTGGCTTACAACACGATGATAGGACAGGACGGACAGGGCATCAGTCAGGGACAACGACAACGCATTTTGATAGCAAGGGTAGTCTATAAGAATCCAATGTTTGTCTTTCTGGATGAAGCGACCAATGCCCTCGATGCCAACAATGAACGAGCCATTACAGAAAACCTCTCGGAGTTCTACAAGGGAAAAACAGTTGTAGTAGTGGCACACCGCCTTTCCACTGTTCGCGATGCCGACCAAATTGTAGTTTTGGATGAAGGTAAAATTGTAGAGGTAGGTACACACGAGGATCTGACTGCTAAACGTGGTAAATATTTTGCCTTAGTGAAGAATCAATTAGAATTGGGTAACTGATATGGAAAACCAGGAAAAGAAACAGGAACGGAGTTTTGAGCTCCGCAGCGAGAAAGTACGCAGCATCGTGGGGCAGATACCCTCATCTCTCGTTCGTTATGGTATTACTGCCATAGGAGCTGTTTTGCTTTGTCTGTTAGCCGTAGCCTATTTCCTGCCTTATAAACAAGTGTATTCGGGAACGGCTACCGTACACGGAGCAACAACCGCAACACCAGCGGACAGCACAGATATAACCATCTTATTAAAGTTCGAGAATAAACGCCCCGACAATGTAAACAGACAAATGATTTATCTGCAATCTCCCTATGGAACGTTTGCAGGGCAGATACAGGACCTTTCTTCCGTCCGTGACACATTGGAGCGTCAGGAAGCCCTTTGTCGTTTCAAGCCAGCCGACATAAAAACAGTAGAAAACCAAACCATAGACTTCCAAATAACACGAACATCGGGCAATCTGCTGCAAAAAATGCTTGGGGGAATATAATTCCATCGCACATTCCTTATCTCTCCCGATAGTCAATGGTTAAACTCACTGCTTTCTCTTGGAAGGTAGTGAGTTCTTTTGTTAGTTGGATAAGTTCCTGCAACAAAGCTTTTACACTTTTCTCTGCCGTATAAAGGTGCATCAAGCGGACGACTTGATTATAGTTTATGCCAATCTTATGTACTTGGGCTGTGAGTTCAGAGAGCTTGCGGTAATACTCAACTGCGGACTTATCCACCATTATCACCTTGAATCTCTCTCCAAGGATACGGGCACGAACGAAATCGGACTTGCTCACTGCCCCCGACTTGTTGTACAGGTCGATGGCTCGCAGTTGGTCTTTCACATCTGGCATACGGGTGTCCCATCTGTCCCAGCGTGGCACTTCTTCTATCCTACGATGACCGTAGCGGTTGTTGTTGGCTATTTCTAATTTAGGCATAATCTTAACTTGTTTTGTTTGTTGTCTAATCACGACTTTGGAGTGATTTAATCCCCTTCGGGGCAAGGGTTTTTGTGGGACAAACGGTAGTTTGTCGGACAAAGACACACCTTGCTGATGTAGAAAATGGGATTATAAGCCCATGCCGTGTTACTGCATTCACTGAATACAGTAACTCAGCGTAGGCTTGCATTCGAGGAATGCAGTACTTCAGAGTTTCCGCCATCTTTCCACATCATCTTTGTATTGGTCGAGATGTTCTCGAAGCACCTGCTCCACATATCCTGAAACGCTTGCTCCCTGTTCACCGATTTTCCTCACCACGAAGTCCAACTTTCGTTGAGTTTCCTCTGATACATACACGGCTTTGCGGTGGCTGTTGCGAAAGGGCTGGAGATATTTCCCCTGAAACTCGGATAATTGCTTCCTGTCCCTTGTTTTTCCCATTCGTTGATGATTCTCTTCAGTAGAAGTAGCCCTTTCCTTTGGTGACAACTCTGTTTCTTGATTGGACGGTTGAGAATAGTCCTTGTGACTCTCCTTGTCATTTTGTTCCTCAACTTTAACAGGCTCAAATCTTTTCTTTTCCTCTTCATAATCTATGGGCTGATCAAAATCGGGCAACTCTTCTGGCTTGCGGAGCTTAACGCCATAATTGCCCATATCTCGAAGGGCTTGTTCCAGACGCTGTTTCCTTTGTTCATCTATTCTTGCCATAATTTCTTGGGTATTGCGTTATAATGCCTTTCAAGCATTGTTTGTATGTCGCTCTGTTTGTAAAGTATCTTCCCTCCGATTTTGTAGAAAGGAAGTGTTCCTAAGTTTCTGTACTCTTGGAGCGTGCGTGTGCTGAGCCGTAATTGGCTGCAAACCTCCTCGCCAGTGAGGTAAACCTCTCCGCCCAGCATCGGACGGGCGGTAGCGCAATAACGCTCCAGTTTCTTTAAGATGCCCTCCATCAGTTGTGCAAACATCTGCATCTGAGGGGCTTGCTGTGTAATGATTTCGTTCTCTGTCATAGTTCATTCATTGTTTGCGTTCAGTAACTCCGTGATGTCGCTCTCCTTGTAATAGCACTTGTGTCCAATCATTGAGAAAGGGATTTTCCCCGTATCTCTGTATGATTGCAGGGTACGTTTGCTGATGCCCAAACGCTTGCACACGGCTTCGTTGTCAAGCCATTCGTCCGTTTCGGGCGGATTGCCGATGAGTTGTTCGATACTGTGGATAAAGTCTGCAAATTCGGAGTGGTGTCGCTCCCACGCTTTGCGGTCGATGATAATGAGTTTCATTGCCTTGATTTTGTTTTGATTACTTTATTGTTACTCGGCAAACAAACTGTTATGCAGTCCATTGCCGTACTTATCGAGTGCAAAAGTAAACCCTCGGAAGCACCGCTGCAAGAAATGAGGAAAAGCAGGGAAATAGAGAGAAAACAAGAGAAAAGACCAAAGGAGATCCATCTGTGTTATTGCGGTAATGAGATGAGGTGCCGGCTCTTTCCTTTTATTATTTTGTTGTTTTATCGATAATTCGATAGTTCGACAAATCGAGATATCGAAGTG
>NZ_GL397214.1:469895-542088 GCF_000146675.1 Hoylesella marshii DSM 16973 = JCM 13450 | reverse complement strand
TTAGCTGCCGTTGTACCTTTGCACGATAAGAAACGGCATCAGGGACTTTGCGTGTGCCTTTGCTTACAACGCCTTTGGACTTACCCCTCCGTCTGACCGATTATTGGCAAATGATTGCTCTCGATGAGCAGCACAATCGTGCCTGTGAGTTCGGTGTAAAGACGGTCGTATTGCTCGTCAGAAGCAAATGTGTCCGTCAAACCGAACTTGTCGAATGTGGCTTGAACAGCCTCATTCGACAACAATATGGGTGCAAGCTTCTCAGGGAGTGGTGCAGGCAGTTCCCTCTCAAACTCGTTCTCTAAGACAGAAACAAGCGTGTCGTACTTGGAAAAGTGCAAACCTTGATACAACACCTCACTTGCTATGTTCTCTGCTTCGAGGTGCGAAAAACCTTGTGCCACAGCATCGCAGTAGGCAGTGAGAGCCATGTCTGCTCGTGTGGTGATAAACTCCGTGTCGTGCAATTTTTCGGGGTGATGCTCACTCATATAACTTCTTAATTTCAATCGAAAGTAAGAAAGTTCCTGTTTGTTGTTCTCTTTCATAATCGTTTGGTTTTCAATCGTGAATAATAAATGTTTGGTAATTACTTCCTTTTTATGCTTGTTGCAATGGAACGTTCTGCCGTGCTATCGACTCACAATAACCCTCAAATACAGAATGCTCCCTGTCAGTGAGTGCAGTCATATCCTCCTGTATCTTGTGGTCGGTTATCTTTCCGTAGATTTGTGTCGTACCTATATTGCTGTGTCCGAGCATCTTGCTGAGCGTTTCCATCGAAATACCATTGGAAAGGCAAATCGTGGTTGAGAATGTGTGGCGAGCCATGTGAAAAGTCAAGCCCTTATCTATCCGGCATATCTGCCCGATGTTCACACACGCAAAGGATGCTTTCCTTATTGTAAGATTGGGAAATATCAATTCGTCTGCTTTCTTGTCCTTGATATAGAGCGAAAGTATTTGTTTGGCAATGGGCAGAAGCGGAATGATGGCTTCCACGTCTGTTTTCTGCCTTTTGATGCGGATTTCCTCTGTGCCGTCTGCATTATGGATGATGTGTTTTGGTTTGAGCCGTTGCATGTCCACACGAGCCAAACCAGTGAAGGAACAGAAAAGGAAGAGTTGTCTTGCTCGCTCGAATTGTCTGTCAATGATAGGTGTTTGCAATACCCGTTGCAGTTCCTCCGTAGTGAGATAACGCCTTGTGCGGTGTGGAAGTTCTGCTTTGTAGTCTGCAAACGGATCGATGCGGATATACTTCTTCTGCTGACCTATGCCGATGAGTTTTCTAAGGAAGATGACCGCTACCTGAATAGTGGCAAGAGAAAGGTTGCGCTCTGATTTAAGGTAGAAGTCCATCCCTTCGATAAAACCATAGTCAAGCGATGAGTAGCGAATATCCTCCAGCCCCAAGCGTTCACGCAAATAAGCCTCAATGAGTTGTGTGGCATAGATGTAGTTGGCAAAGGTCGGCTTGGCAACCGTTATTCCCACACAAGGACGCTTTTCTTCAATAAATAGTTGGGCTTCCTCCAAAAGAAAACCTTTGGGCTTGTCTTCTTCCATGAGTTCACGCTTCAGTAACTCGGCGGTGATATAGCCACGTTGCCAAACTAATTCTTGGTATTTGCCTTTGGCTTGTTCCTCTTTGGTTTGTAAATAGCGGTTGATTTCCTTTGTCTCTTCGCCTATACCCTTGCACCGTCCCTTACGACTGTCCCAAAGTTCGGGAGCGATTTCCTTTCCCGTGCTGTATTGTACCTGTTCTCCGTCTATGGTGATGCGCCCCATAATCGGGCATTTTCCGTTCTTCTTCTCTTTGGAGCGGTTGATATAAAAGAGTGTCTTGAATGTACTTCGTGCCATGATGTCAAAGTTTTAGGGTGAATGTATCTTGTATTCGCTGCTGCACTATCTGCATATCCCTATGTATTCTTTCGGAGGAAACCGCTGCATATACCTGTGTTGTTCTCAGGTTGGTGTGTCCGAGCATACGGCTCACCGTTTCAATAGGTACACCTGCCGAAAGCGTGATAAGCGATGCAAAGGTGTGTCTTGCCATGTGAAAGGTCAGCGGAGTTTCCATACCGATATTTCGCTGTATATAGTGCATGCCATTGAGGATAACGTCGGTGGTTGGAACGTCAAAGACAAAGCCTGCCCTTATCCCTCTATAACGATTCATGATAGTCTGCGCAGGGGGAAGCACCTGTACACGATACGGAGTTTTGGTTTTCATTCGCCTGCCCTTGATGCAGAGTTCGCCCTCTTCCAAGACGATATTTTCCTCCCGAAGATTACGGACATCGGAGATAGCCAGCCCTGAAAAGCAGGAGAAGACGAACAAATCACGGACAATACGATAGTTCTCCCATTTAATCTCCAAGTCGATGATGTGCTCAAGTTCTTCCTGCGTAATGCTTCTCGGTTCGCCTTTTGGTCGCTCGTAACTGTAGCCCAAGAACGGATAGAAGTCCAGCACACCTTTCTTCACCGCCATGCGGACGATGGTCTGCAAAGTAGACACGGTACTCGATATGCTGCTGCGTTTCAGTCTGCGGTCGATGGTAAGATAATACTCAAAACCCTCGATAAATGCTTTGTCCAGCTGTGAGAGTGGAATGTCGCTTACCTTGTGCTTCTTCTGCACATACTCACGGAGCAATGAGAGTTGATAGGTACGGAGCTTGAAAGTCTTCAAGGCTCGGTCAATACCGATACGTTCCTTTGTCTGTGTGAGATACTCCCCAAAACTCTCCAAGAGCAAGGCCTGACGGTGGATTTGCCCCTGATAGGCATCCCTCACGTCTGTGGCTGTGAAAGTTTCTTTCCTTTCACTGAGTTCGTGAAAGCGTGTGTGAATAAGTGCGGTGCATTCACCGAGTTTCTGATTGACTGACACAGCCATGCTACTCTTGCCGATAAGCCTTTGCTTACGGCTGTCCCAAAGAGCGAGCGGAGTCTTACACTTGGTGGAGAAGCCCGAATGGGTTCTGCCAACGGAGATTCGCCCAATGACAGGCACAAGTCCTTTCTTGTCGGTTCGTTTCGCCTGAACGAAGAACGATACTTTGAGTTTGTTTTCTTTCATTTTTCTGTCGTTTTTTCTAAATTTCCTTTGCTTGCAAAGGTACAGATGAACAAGTATTCCTGAGCGATGCAGAAAAATGAAAGATGAAGAATAAAAACCTATGACACAGTTGTTTACATTCAATTCGTAACCCCTTTTTGCTTTTTCACGGGTGGGTTACGATTTGGTAACGGAACTCCTGACGTTTGATGCTCGTTCTTGCTTACCCTCAAAATAGTAAGAAAATGCTAAATGATGATATTCCAAATAGTTACATTCCTTGCGTTTCCCCCTATTTCCCTTAATTCTTAATGACTGATTATGCCCGCAAAATGAGCCTGGATCTACGCATGATAGACGAAAACGGGTACTCGGATCATATTGACAACAAGGCAAGCCATTGTGCAAAGCTACTTAATGACTACTATCAGAAGTATGATGCACAGAAGGGTACGCAGTTTGTGTTCTCTGACTTGGGTACTTACAAGCCCGGCGGAGACTTTAATATCTATTCTGAGGTGAAGCGTAAATTGGTAGAAGATTATCATATCCCGTCTTACGAGATACGCTTTATTCAGGAGTGCAAGAACGAGAAAGCCAAAAAAGCGATGGTAGAAGCGATGAATCGTGGAGACATCCGCATCATTTTCGGTTCTACTTCTATGCTTGGAACGGGTGTCAACGCCCAGCAGCGTGCGGTGGCGGTGCATCAACTTGATACACCCTGGCGACCCTCAGATTTGGAGCAGCGAAATGGTCGGGCAATTCGTAAAGGTAATATGGTTGCCAAAGAATTTGCTGACAACAAGGTCGATGTGATTATCTATGCCGTGGAGCGGTCGTTGGACAGTTATAAGTTCAACCTACTACATAACAAGCAATTGTTTATCAATCAGTTGAAGACCAACACGCTCGGTAGTCGTACCATTGACGAGGGATCGATGGACGAGGATAGCGGTATGAACTTTTCAGAGTATGTTGCCGTGCTATCTGGTAATACGGACTTGTTAGAGAAAGCCAAACTCGACAAGAAGATTGCCACGCTGGAATCAGAGCGTAAGAATTTCCTCCGTGAGCGTGATGCCGCAACGGGCAAGTTGGCGGAGATTGACAGCTCCGTGTCTTTCCATTCAGACAAGATCAAGGAAGCCAAGGCAGACTTGGCGTGCTTTGAGAAGCGTGTGGAGCGTGACAAAGAAGGTAATCCTATCAATAAACTTGTCATTAAAGGTGTGGAGGACAGTACCGACATAAAGGTCATCGCCGCCCGTCTGCATGAGATAGAGGAAAAGGCTCGTACCAAGAGCGAGTACAACAAGATTGGCGAGGTTTACGGCTTTTCCATCATGGTCAAGACGGAGAGCAGTTCAAAGGATCTGTTTGATTGCTCGATAAACCGCTTCTTTGTCAAGGGACAGGAGAGCATCTACTATACTTATAATAACGGTAAGTTAGCGGCAGACCCGAAACTTGCCTGCGAGAACTTCGTAAATGCCTTGGAGCGTATCCCTAAGGTGATAGAGTCGCATGAGAAGGAAATGGCAAAGGTCGTGACCAACAAAGACGTTTACACCAACATTGCCAACAGTTCTTGGAAGAAAGAGGACGAGCTTCGCTCACTCAAAGGTGAGGCAGCAGAACTTGACAGAAAAATTGCACTTACATTGAACGAACCAAATGAAGAAAATGAAAAATCAAACGAAAATGACCAACCCGAGTATTTAAGACAAAATAGTAGTAATAGCCCAAATACTAAAAAGGAAGAGGAGGGGGTAATTTATTCAAGTTCTATGAATAATAGAAACAAACAAGAAGAAAGTAAGGGATATATTGTAAAATCCAGACTGAGATAAATAGCGATGGTGTATCATAATTGATACACCATCGTATTATATTATTTCCACAAAGAGTATTCTCTCCATTTTTCAGGAAAGCCCATATCTTTCAAAACTACCAATTTGGGAGATTTGTCCAATAGGGTGAGCAAACTCTTTCTAAATGAGCTATCAGGACTGATTATTTGCTGCAAATACAAAATTACAGATAAGTAGGCAAACAACTTATTGTCCCTTATCGTTGCAGCTTCTTGCTTTGACAAGAAAGGATAATTCGTTCTATAAGGAAACTTCAAGGCTATTGTAAAGCGGCGATTCCATACACGACTATGATGGGCACAAGTATTGCGTAAAGACGATAAACCGTGCATCCAATTCTTCAAAATATCGACATTGTATAGTCCCAAATCTCTGCAGATTGTTTTACTAGAAGGATTATTCTTGTCCAAAGCAAAAAACAACTTACTCAATGTTCCCATAGAAACAACCTCTAAGGTCATCCACGCTGGCGGAAAAGCAGGTTCGCTATACTTTTGATAATAATGAGCTATAAATTCCTCATTACTTCGCTTGACCTCTTTCATTAAATCCCCTACAACAGGTTTATCATCTATAATCTCGTTGCGTGTCAATGCGATAAACTTATCGTGCTGAAAGTATAACTTATGATTGAGAAACCAAAAGGCGTCATTTTCATCAACGGAATAAGTTAAGGCGATTCTTGTTCTTAATGCCACCTCGATTTTTTCAATGGCATTGAAGATTAAAGAGCGTAAACGCCTATCAAAACAATAAAGGTCTATCACATCTTGAAAAGAAATGTCCTTTCTCAGAAATTCGTGATTAGCACCTTCCCCGTTATTTTGAAAAGGGTATGTGTATGCTCGTAATCTATAATAACTTATATTATAAAGATATTGGGACGCAAGTTTTTCGTCTCCAATATTAAGTCCTCGATCGCATAACTTTTTAACCTGCTCAGATGTGTCTATGGGCTTCTTTTCGTACCTCATAACCGTATATAAACTCGAAGACCTCCCCGGGTGCGCTGTTCTGATGAGAAGCGTGGGAGGTCATATTGACTGCAAAGTTACTACTTTTTTTGAATGCGCAAGGAAAATGCCGAAAAAATCATTGCAAGCGATGAATTTTCCATTAAAAGTAGCATCAAATGTAGAAATTACAAATATTTTTTGTCTGCAACCCTATCTTTATCGGTTCAATAGTTTCAAACAATATATGGTAAATTCCTTATCAAAGAAATAAGCGAGTACTGTTATCTTTGTGAGCGGTAAATCCGCAACTAACTTTTTACTTGTAAAGGTAATTATTTTGTTGTGTAAACACTTGCATTTACACAACAAAAATAATCTAATCAGGAAATCAATTACCAGCCATCTCGCTTCCGTACCATTTCATCTATCTCTTCCCGAAGGAAAAGCAATCGACCGTTAGCCTTGAGAAAGGGGATTTTCCCTGCCCAAACCCAGTTATAGATGGTCTTCTGCTCCACTTTGAGTATCTTGGAAACGTCGATGATGTCCAAGTATTCGGGTTTCAATGGAGGGTGAATGGTCGTATCGACAGATTGCTCTTGCAAAAACAGCAGATGGTCAAGTTTACTCTCAACAGTCATCAGCTTGTCAAACAAGCGTTTCTGCCATGTATCTTCGGTTCTTTGGTCTATGTATGACATAATTCTCCTTTTTGATAGTTACCACTTGTGTCTTGCGACAAGATACGCTGCTCTTTCATATAGGCAATGTACTTCTTTGCCGTTCGATCCTTGATTTCCATTTCACGCATCAACACATCGCACAACTCTTGATATGATAGCTTTAGTTTGGCACGGAATGCAGACTTTACAACAGCCAACAGTTCATCGGTCTTGCGTTTTTCCTTATCCTCTTTCGACTTTTCTCCACGATAAACGTGCATATCGGCTTCCTTGTCCCATCCAAAAAGCATTATCGGCACATCTAGCGGGCTTCCATCACGCACTTTCAATGCCTTGACGACCGAGTATTCGGGATTGTCATCTTTCTCGATGGAGAGAATGCCCGCAGCCTTGCGTTGCAGTTCAGACCCTATATGTCCTCTGAGTTTGATGCCGTTGGGTACAAAATGGAGTACGCAAATGATACAAGTATTGTAAATTCCTGCCAATCGATAGAGTTCGTCCACGATGGCTATACTCTCTGTTTCGTCGTTGGCGGAGCGTATCAGGTCTGCTATACCGTCAATGACCACAAGATGAATTCCACTGTGTTTGTGATGAAACAAGTCCATACTCTCACGAATGATTTTCAGTCTGTCCTTGCGTGATAGCGATGCTAGATAGAGGGAATGATAAAACTCTGGCACGGACTTGATACCAGCCCTGCGAAGTGTCTTCTCCAAGTTCTTATAGAGTTGTGCCTCCGATTGCTCTGTATCGTAGTGAAGTACAGCCAATCCTTTGGGGTTGGCAGTTACTTCCAATCCCAAGGTTTGCTCTGCCTTTAATCGTTCTCTCCCAAGAGTGCCAGCAAGGATGGCGGCAATGTAGTTGCTTTTGCCTGTTCCTTCTCCACCTGTGATACAAAACAGATTGTCCTGCGTTCCAAGCGGAACACCATTTACTGCCACCACCGACTTTGAAGCGTCTGGCGGATTATCGTAGTCTATCTCACAAGATTGCAATATCATCATCGTCTGTGCATACATATTGGTGAACATATCATTAAGAAGCACTTTCAAGTCCTTTGCTTCATTGCCCAAGGCAAAGAAGTCCGATATATCCTTCTCCGACTTACCCCCTTGCAATGGTAAGGTTAGACTCAATACCTTGTATTGAGCAAATGCATCTGTCTGCCGTTTAGCTTCCCTTACACCTGTCTCGTCCGTATCGTACAATATAATAATGTGTTGAAAGCGAAGCTGCAATCCTTCGATGATATTCTCAGGAATCTGTGCCGTCTCACTGTTGAAACAGATGGCGTTGAAACCATGAGCCGAAAGTGAAAGCACGTCTTTCTCCCCACCTGTGATGAAAACAACATCCCCTTTGCTGGGCAGCTGCTGGAAGCCAAAGACATAGTCGTTCACTTTCTCACCCCCACAAAGAAAGCGCAGCTTACTCTTAGGGCGATAGACTTTTACAAACTTCCCCATGCTATATCCAAACATAGGCTCATCATGTGTAGAACCAAGAGTAAACGGCTTTCCCTGATTGGAGACAGACTCATAGCGAGCAAGCGACTTTACATGAAAACGTTGCAGAGTCTTAGCATCAATGCCGTATTGCTCCCAATAGTCTAGTTCTTTGACATTGAAAGATTGCTCAATTAGCTTGTACCATTTTTTACCTTCCATCTTCTTGAGCTGGTTAGGTGGTTGTACTAAGGGTGGTTTGCAAGGCTTCATCATCATTGTGTGGGGATTACTATGTTCTTTCCTTTCAATGCAAATATTCAGCTGCAAGTCCCGATTTATGGTTTCAAGCACCTTAACAAAGTCTTTCCTCACGTCCAGTCCGAGCATTGTGGCTGCAAACCAAAAGCAGTCGCCGGAGTAGGCATCGTTGCCAAAGTCCTTCATTCGGTAGCAGCCGGACTTGTTGTCGAGATAGATATTGCACGATGCACGCCTGTCGTCATACATAGGATTTCGGAAATTGCGCTTTGGCACAAAGTCGATAGGCATATAGAAGCAGAACACATCCAGTCCTTTGTTGGTTCGGCTCAGTATTTCTTCTTTGATGTTCATAGCTCCTCAAATAAAGTTTGACCATCACCCATATATCCTTTAAGGACACCATCCTTGTAGGCGTTGAGCCGTTGTAGGGCTTCCACTCGTCTGAAACCCTTGAAGGAGGCACGTCCGCTCTTGATGGCGACGTAAAGTCCCTTGAACGGATAGGCAACGTGGTTGCATGATATATACCTGAACGGGATTGCGTTGGTGTCCCTCCATCGGGCAAGGGATGCCCGCGAAATGCCCAAGAGTCTGATGACGTCGGAGGAACTGAGTTCCATCTTATCCTCCAAAACGGAATAATCGCGTCTCATTTCCACGATAAAGCCGGCTATCCGCTCCATGTCGTTCCTTAGTGAGCGTAACTCTGCAATTACCGTCTTTTGTAAATTGTCTTCTTCTGTCATATGCCACTTCTCTTTTCAGTTTAGGATTGAATAGTTGCTCTCCGTGGATTATCATCCGTCTGGAAATTCAGAGTCCTTCCCCAATTGGTGCAATAACTGCATAAGATGCTGCTTAAATCTTCTACTGTCCAGCTTGCACAGCCGATTGAGAATGACGATGAGATCTTCCTGCTCCATTGTGGAGAAGCGAAGGCTTTTATGGGGCGTGGTTGCTATCATGGACTCAATCATACCCTTGGGGAGATGTATCAAGAGCACGTCCATATCGAAGGCTGCCGCACATCTTGCATAAGTGTTGATACGAAGGTCGGTCTGCATCTTGCAGTGTTTCATAAAGTTGGAATATTCCATATTGGCATAGCCTGCCCTTAGCTTGCAGTTTTTGCTGGCGGAGAGCATGATTTCAAGTGTCGGAAGTACAACGTAGAATTTTGCATTACTTCCGGAGTTTTGTTTCTTTGTATTCATATGTATCCGTCTTTTTGTTAGAAATAATGCTGCAAAGTTCTTAACAAATAGGGCTTTAGAAAGAATATTAAATTGCCAATATTGGCATTATATTGCCATTTTGCATTTTTAACATTATGCGTTATTTGTTGCCGTGTTGCCCAATACGTAGGCGAAAATATTGAGCCTGCCATATCAATCACACCTTTGGGACTGTCAGTGCATGGTGCAAGGTCTATCTATATATATAGACTTGCACCATGCACTGAAAATTGTAGCCAAAAGATTTCTAAAACATTTTCCCACAATAATTTGGAGGATGTTCTACTTTTTTGTACTTTTGAACCCAAGAAATGCAAGTGCGCATTTCGGGTAGCAGTATCTGCGTGTACTCTCAAAATACTCTGTTGTGGCTACAATATGGCTACAATTAAAAAGGATAAAAAAATAAAAGACTATGATACAAGGAGTTGCAGCGAAATGGTCATTTTCCCCTCTCTCCGCAAGTAGAGGTGTAAATCAGCGCATAACGTGGTTTACACCTTTTATTATGTCCAGAAAATCTATTGTAGTTTTACTTTGTCGTATTCACTACCTATATTAATCAAAGAGGGGCGAGAGTAGATATAAAGTTATCCGGAGGAAGTCCAATAGAGAGTATATTACAGTTCATAATATAGAGGTACTGACTATTTCTGACATGAACAAATCCGTGGATGATAGTTTTGCAGAGATCTCCCTATGGACATTAGTTGAGCATTAGCATCCTTTTTAGCCCTTAAAAAGGTAGCTTTCACACGTTCAGAGCTATGCTTCAATAAGTTCAGAGCTATGCTTTTTCAAGCAACTTTGTATGACGTTGTATGGCAGTGACTTACAAGTTGTCCCCTCCCATTGTTTCTATTCTCAGCATGTGAGACGAAGAATGTTTCTTTGTTATATAATAAATGTAGTCTTTAATGATTGGATTGAGTTTAGAGTTGTTTGCATTCGTCGAGCCATGCACGGGCAGTGGCATCGCTGGGCATGCGCCAATCGCCGCGGGGACTGAGGCTGATACTCCCGATTTTTGGGGCATCAGGTGTGCAGGAGCGTTTGAACTGCTGGGAGAAGAAGCGACGGATAAAGACAGTAAGCCAATGTTTGATGGTGGCTGCATCGTAGGAACCGGCATCAGGTCGGTGTCCGTTAAAAGCTGCGCAGGCAAGCATGAAGAGTTTTGCGGGGGCGAAGCCATGGCGAATCATGTGATATAGGAAGAAGTCGTGGAGTTCGTAAGGGCCTACTAAGTCTTCGGTCTTTTGCTGAATATGTCCGTGTTCATCGGCAGGGATGAGTTCGGGACTGATGGGCGTATCTATGATGTCGCGTAAAGTATCGGCAGCAGGTGCGTCAAGGACGAAGTCGGCTACATGGCGCACGAGGTGTCGTATCAGCGTTTTGGGTACGCCTGCATTCACTCCATACATACTTATATGGTCTCCGTTGTAGGTTGCCCAGCCAAGGGCAAGCTCGCTTAAATCTCCGGTTCCGACAACGATGGCGCCGAGTTCGTTGCTCATGTCCATGAGTATCTGTGTGCGTTCTCGTGCTTGTGCATTCTCGTAGGTAACATCATGGATGGAGGGGTCATGGCCAATGTCTTTGAAGTGGTGTAAGACAGCGGTAGAGATATTGATTTCACGCAGTGTGACACCGAGGCTTTCCATCAGGGTTACGGCATTGTCGTGAGTGCGGTCTGTGGTTCCGAAGCCGGGCATGGTAACGCCGACAATACCGCGGCGGTCGTAGCCGAGCTTGTCGAATGCGCGCACACACACCAGCAAGGCGAGTGTAGAATCGAGGCCTCCACTGATGCCCAATACGACGGAGCGACAGCGGATGTGGGTAAGTCGGTGTGCAAGTCCGGTGGCTTGAATGTTGAGTATTTCTTCGCAATCGGCGTGAAGGTCAGCAGTGCGTGGAATGAATGGGAGAGGCTCCACGTTGCGGCAAAGGTGGAATGGGCGCGGTCGCACAGCCAAGCAATCGATGATGGTAAGGCGAGGCAGATGTTCGGCAGAGAGGGTGGCGGTGAAAGTTGTATCGGTCAGTCGGTCGTGGCACAGCTTTTCGGTGTCGATTTGGCTGACGATGAGTTGGGGGTGGAGAGAGAACCGTTCGCCTTCGGCAATCAGTCGTCCGTTTTCTGCGATAATGGCATTGCCTCCGTACACAACGTCTTGCGTGCTCTCGCCCCATCCGCATCCACTGTACACGTAGCCGCTGATAGTGCGTGCACTCTGTTGCATGAGTAGGGTGCGCAGGTAGGCGTGCTTGCCTATGAGGTCGTTGCTGGCAGAGAGGTTGAAGATGACTTCTGCGCCCGACAAGGCAAGGCGTGTGCTTGGCGGTTGGGGTGTCCATACATCTTCGCAAATCTCCACGCCGAAAGTCACCCTACTTTGCGTGCGAAACAAGATAGGAGCGGGGGAGATGATTGTGTGTTTGCCGGCAAAGACTATCTCTGTTGGTTGCAAATCGCGTGAGGACGCGAACCAACGTCGCTCGTAAAACTCGTTGTAATTGGGCAAGAAAGTTTTGGGAACGATGCCGAGAAGTTCTCCGTGTTGGATGACGACGGCACAGTTGAGCAGCAAGTTGCCAAGGGAAAGGGGACATCCCACGATAGCGATGACATCGCGTGAGCGTGTGAAATCCAGCAGTCGCTCCATGGCCTGCTCTGCGCTGTGAAGAAGGGTCTGCTGTCGGAAGAGGTCTTGGCACGAGTAGCCCGTGACAGACAGTTCGGGAAAGACGACGATTTCCACATCTTCGGCCTCTGAGCGGGCGATGAGTGTTTCTATTTGTGCTGCGTTGTAGTCGCAATCGGCCACCTGCACGTTAGGCACGGCGGCGGCCACTTTGATATATCCGTAGTGATTCATAAGGATGTCGGGTTATTTGATAGTGACTTGTGTTGCGCCGTATCCGTATTCGCGGAAGGAGGCATCTTGGTAGGGATATTGTTTGTAGCGGTAGGTGAGTTCATGAATCAATGCTTGGCGCAGCACGCCTTCGCCCTTTCCGTGTATGAAGATAAGCTTCGTACCTTTCTTGTCTTTATAGTTTTCGAGCGTCTTTTTGAATGTTTCTATTTGGTAGTTGAGAATGTCGGCAGCCTGCATACCGGCAGTTGTGTCGAGTAGTTGATTGGCGTGGAGGTCAACAACGATGGGGGCATTGTCTGAGAGTCGGGGTTGCTTCGCCGTGTGTGGATGGTCGTATCTGTGCACAAGCGTGCCATCTGTGTGCCGGCCATTTGTCTTCTGTTGCATTTTATCAGGTTTTGTTTTACGAAACATCTCCTCTTTCAACTTTTCGGTATCGACAGTGAGCGGCTGTGCCACGCGGTCGTTTTCCACGATGGTATAGAGCAGTGCCGGCTCATCGAAGAAATCGTTTTCTTTGTAGGAATGCAGCTTGTAGAGTTTCAGAGGTTCGATGCGTAGCCGGACTTCTATTGCGGGTTTGCTGATGAAAGGTCGGTCTTTTTGAATGCCAGCAACTGCACGGACACGCGTCCCATTTCATTGACAGTATCTCGACCTATCTCTTCGATAGGAATTTTTGTGTTGGGGTCTATCTCGCCGGCATATTTCAGTGTGTGTGTGGTGTTGTCGATGGCGGAATAGGTGATGTATAGCGTATAGTTGCTGTCGTTGATGAAATAGACCTCGAAACGGGTGGTCGTCATCTCTTTGGCGTTATGCGGCACGATGGCTATGTAGACCGAGAGTTGATTGCCACCTTTGCGCTCCACGATGGGTTGCCGAAACGTGATTTCCTTGAGTGATGGGTCGTCATCTTCTTCGGGTTCTTCCTGCGCGTAGTCGTTCATCATAGCCTTGACAGAACGTCCGTCGGGAGTAGGGGAGTTGGCGTGGGTTACGGATTTTTTGCCGGCAAGCAGCCGAGAAGTATCGTAATTGTCGTCTTCTGCGAGCACAAGTTCATTGATGGGCGTGGGAATCTGGAATCCGTCGGCATCCTCTACTAACACGATGTTTTTGCCTTGGAAGCCGGCTATTCGGCCGCCTCCGGTTTCGCTGAGGAATTTTACTTTATCACCTATTTTCATCTTGTTATGTCGTTTTAAGTTGTATATCATGTGAATTTTGGGATACCAAATCGCCCGTGAGGCCTCGAAATCCTCGATTTTTTGTTTTGCATCAGCTGCATAGTCTCGGAATCATTGAAATCGATGTCTCCCGCTCGCGTATCCCCGTTGTCACGGGATGAGCAACGAACTGTCGCCGTAGCTGAGAAAGCGGAAGTCGTGGTCGAGCGCATAGTCGTAGATGCGTCGCCAATCTCCCTTGACGAATGCACTCACCAATAGCAAGAGCGTGCTCTGCGGCTGGTGGAAGTTGGTTATCAGCATTTTTACAATCTTGTATTCATATCCGGGTGCGATAATGATTTGCGTGCTGGTGTGCAATGTTTTGAGCTGATTCCGATACAGATAATCGAGAACGCGAATGATTGCCTCAACGGGTGTCAGCGTGGCTTCCTGCTCATAGGGTTCCCATTGGTTGACGTGCAATTCCTCTTCCGAGAGCTGCGGATTGGCTTTTAGCTTTAGGCCGATGTAGTAGAGGCTCTCCAGTGTGCGCACGCTGGTTGTGCCCACGGCGATGGCGTGCCCCTTGTGCATAATTAGTTTTTCGAGTGTTTCTTGGTGCACGCAGATGTATTCGGTGTGCATCTCGTGGCCTTCAATCTCCTCGGCCTTCACGGGTTTGAAGGTGCCCGCGCCCACGTGAAGCGTTACTTCTTCGCGCTCAATGCCGGCAGTATCCAACGCTTGCAGCACATCGTTCGTAAAGTGAAGTCCGGCGGTAGGGGCAGCCACGCTTCCTTTTATCTTGGAATAAACGGTCTGGTAAGTCTGTTTGTCGCTTTCCTGCGTTGCTCTGTTCAGATAGGGCGGGATGGGCAGTTCGCCCACGGCTTCGAGAATCTCTGCAAAAGATACGCGGGGATTGTCCCATTCAAAAGTTATCCGATGGCCGGAACGCATGGCTTCTTCGCGCGTTGCAGTAAGTGTAAAAGGTTCTCCTTGTATGCTGAGTGTACGGGTGAGTGTGCCTTCTTTCCACTTCTTTAAGTTGCCCACAAGACAAAGCCATGTGCATCGCCGGCGGCTTTGGAACATCAATTCATAATCGGCGGGTGTGAGGGGTTCGAGCAAAAACACCTCTATCTGTGCGCCTGTATCTTTGCGGAAGTGGATGCGCGCCTGTATCACTTTCGTATTGTTATAGACCATCAATGCGCCTTGTGGGAGGAGTTGCGGGAGACGGTAGAACTTCTCTTCTGTTATAGCGCCATGGCGATAGACCAACAGTTTGCTGTGATCTCGCGGTGTGACAGGATATTTGGCTATCCGTTCTTCGGGCAGCAGATAGTTGTAGTCTGCTATTCGTATGTGTTTTGTGTCCATTTCCATTTATATTCTGTTCATAAAGTCGTGAAAGTAGCACCCACCAATGCACAAACAAGGATAAACGACAAGGTACATAAAACGACATCTACATCCTCGGTGTTATATTTGCCGACAGCATGTTGCGGGGAGGCGACGGGCATCTCAACGAGTAATTTTCCGTATAGTCTCGTATAGACGGAATAACCGATAATCCCGACCACGCATCCCCATATCATGCCGACAATGATGTCTGATGGGTAATGAACGCCAAGATAAAGACGTGTCCAACAGTTTACCATCGCCCATGCCACAAGGGCAAGTGACAGTAGTCGGTTGCGAACAAGCAATATGAAGAATACGGCGACGCTGAAAGTATTGGACGCATGCGAAGAAAAGAAACTGAAATCTGTGCCACGCATATTGCCCACCACGTCTATCGTATATTTATAAATCGGGTCGTTGCCCGGGCGAAATCTTCCAATCAACGGTTTTACGATTCCTGCACTCATGCCATGAGACAGGACGAAACATAAGGCGACACAACCGATGACAAGCGCAATCTGCGCCATCGTCTCATTGTTTTTAATAACAAGATAGAGTAACGCAATATAAAGAGGAATCCATGTCAGTCCCGAAGTAAGTATCGTGACCAGCGAGTCGAGAAACAACGAACTGCTGCCGTTGAACAGTCCGAGTATGAAACGGTCTATGTCTATTATCGTTAGAAACATCTATCCATTAAAATCATAAGAGGACGAAGTGAAGCGGCTTGCTCGTCATATCACTTCGAGACTCGATGCCGATATCCATCCTTCGCGCCCGTCGGCAAGTCGTATCATATACCATTGTGCCATGGTTCCGTCTTCTATCTCCACCTTTGTACCTTCATGGATAACGAAAAGGTCGGAACTGACCTTAGAGGGAGTCTTCTTTAAGGTAACAGAAGGCACGATGATGATGCCGCTGTCTCTGTTTTTCAGCATCTTGTTTTGTCGGTATGCACAAATATTGCTGAAGAGGAACAGAAGGAACAAACAACCTGAGCCCCAGAATCCAATCTTGCGTACAAGTATCTTCGTGCCGAACAGGTAAATCAAGATGAGGAGTAATGAAAGCGTGATGCTGATGATTGCGGTATAAGCCCATCCGTCTACTCCCATGATATTGACCAACGACTTGCCCCATGTTATGAAGAACATCTCGCTCTCGGGCGTTATCTTATCAATGGTCTTCGAGCGTGCCATCTGCAAATTGAAACGTATATCTCTGTCGCCCGGAGACAACAATGCCGCACGTTCGTATGCCAATACGGCGCGAGGAATATTGTCGATGCGATAATAGGCATTCCCCAAGTTGTAGTAAATATCTGCAGAAACACCGCCTTTCAACACTTCTTCATAGTCTTTAATGGCCTGCTGATAGTTGCCTTTAGCGTATTCCTTGTCGCCGTTCTCTTTCGTAATGGCCGATAGCGGCAACGATAGGGCACAGAGCAGGAAGAGCAGCGTCAGAGTTTTCTTCTGCTGTCTTTTCTGAGTTTTAAACTCATTGTCTATATTCGTAATGGCGCTGATGGCCGCTTCAAAAGTCTTGTTCATATTTCCTTTTTCGTCTCCTGGGGCATATCGTTCAAACTCGCATTCATCCAAAGCGGCAATGAATCCGGCAACAACCAACTGACTGATATGGCGTGCCGAAAGTTTTTCGGCGATATTTTCCCGTGACAGTTGCTCTACAGGCAGGTTCAGTTTGTCGCCTATATAACCCCACAAAGCATGGAGTACCTCATCGTAGAACTCACCGGCACGTCCTTCAGTCAGTAATTTACCTGCCAGCTTCAAGCGTTTCTTGGCCACTTTATCGGCTCTCTTGCCTCGCATCAATGCTCCGTTTGCCATTTCCAGAGCACGTTTGCGGAAGAGTATCAGTAAGACGATGAATGCTACAAACGGTATGAGTAGACATATCCAATAGACTGCAGAGCCGAAGAAAGTATCGTCGGTTCGATGCAGTGTAATTGTTCCTGTTCGTAAAGGGCGTATATCTTGGTCTTTCACATCTGAATAGTCATTCACGTCATTGCTTTTGGAACCGTCTCCTTTCCCCACTTGTATGTCGAAGCTCTGGGTGCGAATGGTCTTGTAAGTACCAATGCTCGTATCATAATAGGTAAATTCTACGGCAGGAATTGTATATTTGCCTTGGTTTCTGGGCACAGCCAAAATGTCGTAGATAATGTTTCCTTCCAGTCCGTTGGCCGTCAGTCTGGTTTTGTCTGTTACTTTTGCGTCATATTTGTCGAAGTCTTTGGGGAACTTTACTTCGGGTTGTTTAATGAGTTTCAGGTTACCGATACCTCCAACAATGACTCGCAGTGTGATAGGATTATTGGCTTTTATTTCTTTCTTGTTCAGTTGCGCCGATATGTTGAACCGACCTACTCCTCCCGAGAAGCCCGCAGGTTTCTTGGGCAGAGGGTCTACCTGAATCTCTATCCCGGGTGCAAGGATGTCTTTCTTTACCTCCACATAACCCGAACCGCCGTTGAAGAAAGCCTCGAAGGGGTCTACATTTCTATTCTCCTGTACGATGATGCCGCGGTATGTGATGCTGGGCACCTTCAGTTTCCCTGTCATTTGCGGGAACATCACGTATTGACTCCACGTCACGCAGCGGTAAGGCCGTCCGTTCACAGATTCTACATGGAAGCTCTTCTGCTGGGGAAGTTGCACCTCCTGTGTATGGAATCCTGTCAAATCGGGCATTTTACCTTCTAATTGCGTCAATTCCACCTGTGTGTACACTTTGTAGGTCAATACCACCGGTTCTTGCTCATAGACTCTTCGCTTGTTGGCACTGACGCGGATAAACAAGTCGCTGCCACTGATACGAGAACCGGCCGCATGCACTTGAGCGCCTGCGTTGGAATGTCCGTTACGTGCCGAGTTCCGGTTATTGGCCGAGCCAGATACTTTGATTCTGACGGAAACTGATGCGATGTTTTTCCCTCTGACCCGTGCATGAGCTGCCGGGATGGTAAAGACGCCGTTTTTGTTGGCCGATAATATATAGGTATAGGTGATAGATGAAGAACTGCTGGTGTGACCGTTCACCATCTGAAAGCTGGATTGCGAAGATGTGCTCGGTCCCATCAGCACTTCCAATTCTTCGGGTATATTTCCGGCTTTAAAGCTACTTACGTCTTGCGTATTGATGGTATACTGAAGCCTGAATTGTTCGCCCACAGACACAGCCGACGGTGCATTTACCGTTATCTTCTGTGCCCATGTCATGGCAGACAATAGCAATAGAATCTGTATGAATAGCGACCGTTTTATCATATTATCATTGTTATAACGGAATATCACCAATTTTTCTCCAACTTTCGGGTGCGAGGTTGCTGCATGGCCTTTTTCAGCCTTTGCTGCGTAGCTTTCTCTTCCTGCATTGCAGCATTGAGCAGTTGCTCTGCATTTTCCTTGCTCATCTGCTCCTTGGGTTGTTGTGGATTGGACTTGTCTTTCTTATTTTCGTCTTTCTCCGGTTGGTTTTTGTTGTTTCCGTTTTGTTGGTTCTTGTTCTTATCGTTTTGTTTGTTTTGTTGGTTCTGTTTGTTTTGCGGCTGCTGCTTCAGAAGTCGTTTACACAGGGCAAGATTATAGCGCGTTTCGTTATCCGATGGATTGTTTCTCAGCGCATTCTTATAGGCTGCGATGGCCTCGGCATACATGCGATGTTGTTGGCATACCACTCCGATGTTATGGTAGGATTGTGCTCGGCGAAGTTTGTTGGGTTCTGCTTTTGCCGCATTTTCAAATTGCTGGATAGCGACCGAGTCTTTCTTCTGCATCATCAGCGCACAGCCTAAGTTATAGGCGGCATGTGTATTGTTGTGATTTTTATCGAGAGCTTTTCGATATTCTACCTCGGCTTTGGCATAGTTTCGCTCGTGGTAGAGTTGGTTGCCGTTGCGTATGAATTGCCTGTCGGATTGTGCATGGGCTGATATTCCGCCCATTATCAGCAACAGGGTTATATATATATATAATGTGTAAGTTCTTGACAAAGAGGCTATTCTGATTCGTTTTGCTCTCGTCGCATACTTCGCCGACACTTCACGGCACTCAGGGAGCCTCGGCGAAGTCTTCGCCGGCATGGTTTGGCACTCGTTTTGTCTCGTCGCACACTTCGCCGGCACTTCACGGCACTCAGGGAGTCTTGGCGAAGACTTCGACGGCATGGTTTGGCGCTCGTCTTGTCTCGTCGCACACTTCGCCGACATGTCACGGCACTCCGGGAACCCGTCGCACACTTCGCCGACATATATCGTTATTCCGTGGTCGTGTATATCGTTTCTTTTCATCGGTGTGATTCTTATTTTCTTTTGAAGAGACGGATATTTCTAAACAGCGGATTCTTGCGGTCTAAAATGCAGCTTTCTGCTATGAGCAACAGGATAGCGATGATGCCGAACGCCTGAAACTGCTCGTCGTATTCACTGTAGATAACGCTCGTGAGCTCGCCTTTCTGCATTTTTGTTAGCTCGTTGTTCAGTATCTTCTGTGCCTCGTTCGTGTTGTCTACATGGATATACGTACCACTGCCGGCCGCGGCAATCTCCTTACACATATCCTCGTTGAGGGCAGTGATAACCGTCTGTCCCGTGTTGTCTTTGAGATAAGACCCGTCTCCTGTAGGGATGGGTGCGCCTTTTGCGGTGCCCACGCCTAAAATAAATACGTTATACCCTTTTGCTTTGGCGGTCTTGGCGGCTTCGAGGGCACCGCCTTCGTGGTCTTCACCGTCGGTAATCACGATAATGGCCTTGCCCACATTCTCTTGTTGCGTGAAACTCTTCATGGCCATATCTATGGCCTTGGCAATGTCTGTGCCTTGTGTTGCAATAAGCGAGGGGTCAATATTTTGTAAGAACATTTTGGCAGACACAAAGTCGCTCGTAATGGGCAATTGTATGAAAGCATCACCAGCAAAGACTATCAGTCCTACCTTATCGTTCGTAAAATTGTCTACCATGTTTTCTATCAACATCTTGCTCTTTTCCAATCGCGAAGGTACCACATCCTGTGCTAACATGGAGTTGCTGATGTCGAGAGCGATGATGGCTTCGATGCCGTTGCGCTTTTCGTGGGTAATCTTGCTTCCCATCTGCGGACGAGCAAGCATGAATATCAATACGGCAAGTAAACAACAACAGAGACCGAACTTCACGTGAGGTCTGACTTTCGATACCGAGGGCATGAGACGGGCAATGAGCGAGGGAGCGCCTAACCGGCGGATGTCACGTCTCTGTCTGACGATGGAAAGCAGTCGTAGCATTACCAATACCGGCAAAAGCAACAACAGCCATAGGTATATAGGGTCTTCAAATCTAAACATCTTTATATCTTATCATACGTGAAACCGACAAAAGTTCGTATCAGGGAATGCGCCGAAGCACCGTCTGACGCAGCAACAACTCCAACAGCAATGCCACGATGGCCGCAACGGCAAAAGGCTGATACGCTTCGTACCGCTTGGAGAATCGCTTCACGTTCATCTTCGTCTTCTCTAACTTGTCAATGTCCTTGTATATCTGTTTCAATTCGTTATTATTGGTAGCTCTGTAAAAGTTTCCATGCGTCACGGAAGCAATGCCGCTCAAAGTCTTGGTATCTATCTCTACAGGGATGTTTACATATTGAATGCCTCCGGCCACAGGCATCGGGTAGGGGGCAACCTTATTGGTTCCCACACCGATGGTATAAACCCGAATACCCAAACTTTTAGCAATATTGGCACTCGTCATGGGCGACAGGTCGCCGCGGTTATTACTACCGTCGGTGAGCAGGATGACAACCTTGCTCTTCGCTTTCGAGTCTTTTAAACGCGAAACAGCATTGGCCAATCCCATTCCGACGGCTGTTCCGTCTTCTATTAAACCCCGTGCAGACAAGTCGGTACGCACATTCTGCAACAGATTGAGCAGCGATTGGTGGTCTGTTGTCATGGGACATTGCGTGAACGCTTCACCGGCAAATATTGTCAGGCCGATATTATCGTTAGGCCGACCGGATATAAACTCGGCTGCCACGTCCTTAGCCGCTTCCATGCGGTTGGGCTTCAAGTCTTCTGCCAGCATACTTGTCGATACGTCCATAGCCAGCATAATGTCTATGCCTTCTACAGAGTTTTGCCCCCATGCGTTGTAGGTTTGCGGCCTCGCTAATATAAAGACTACCATCACGAAGATGAAGCTGTGTAGTAGCGTAGGTAGCCCTAAGATATATTGTCGCCAGCTCTTAGAGGCAAATTGGTAAGCGTAGGTATCGCTCAACAGTAGTGTCGGCTCTTTCTTCCGCTGATAGAGGAAATACCACAATACCCAAGGTATCAGCAGTAATAGCAGTAAGAAGTATTCTTTATTGGCAAACTCCATCTTTCTTCTTTTTCTATGATAACGGTACGGTACAGTCTATACCAGCAACAGATACGTTTGGTAGGCTACATAGGCTGAGATTCCGAGAACAGCAAGCCCAAGAACGATAATCAACCATTTCAGTGTAAGGCGCATTCGGAGGGTCTGTCGGTCTGCTTCCGATAATTGAGGGGCGATTTTCTCTTCTTGAAGTGGTGCTTCCTGCTTCGTACTCCTGATAAACTCGATGGCATGAACGAGATTCAAATCATTTTCATTGATGAGTGTAGAGTATTTCGCAAACTTAACGAGGTCGGCTGTATCAAAAAGCGATTGCAGTTCGTCGAGCATTTGTCGGTCTCCGAGTTGTCGTAGATGGGTGATGATTTCCGAACTCGTCATCTCCATAGCGCTGAATCCAAAACGTTCCTGTATGTATTTTCGCAGCGTATCGGTGAGTAGCGTATAATATTCTTTTTGGTTTTCCGAACTAACCATTCGTTCTGCCTTGATACGGTCTATCTCGTTCATGGCTCGCTGATGGGGCAGCAAACGCTTCACCGCTTTTACAGAGAATCGGATGGGTTTGTTGCTTCGTAACCGCATATAGAGATAGAGAGTTAAAAGGCAGAGCACAATGACAAGAATGCTCAACAGGAAGAGGGGTGCCCATTCCGACCACAGAAACGGATTGTTCTGCACATCTTTCGGCGGATAAAACTTATCGGGATGTATCGTATCCACAGGTACGGTGAGCACTTTCAATGCGAGATTCTTTCCAGAGTAGGTTTTACCGTCTACAGTGACTGTCATCGGAGGCAGATAATACAGTTTCTCGTCGAACGATGTAATCGTGTAACGCCGACTGATTTGCAGAAAATCGTTTTCCAACTCCGTGGTATCGAGCTTGCTCATAGATAGTACCTCTATCCCCTGTACCAATGGTTGTTGCGGTTTGTAGTGGGGGAAGCGCACCTTCTGTCCTTCTTTCACGGTAACGGAAAGGTCGATATGCGTCTGCTGTCCGATAAATATCTGTATCGAATCAATCTTGGATTCAACGGCCACTTGTGCCGGCAGTTGAAACCATATACACGACAACAAAGCTGTCAGGATAAGGAGTCTTCTCATGAGGTAACAGTTTTTATAGGGCTTTTCTCAGGCTCTCATGGCAAACAGATGCATCAGTGCCTTTACATAGTCTTCGTCGGTAGCTACAGAAACGCGGTCTACATTGCTTTTGTTGAATGTTGTCTGCAAAGAGGCTTCCCGAGAGAGCCAATAATTTCTGTGGGCTGCACGCAGCTTTTTCGACGACGTGTCTATATACATTTCGTGACCCGTTTCGGCATCGCATACCTTTAGCAATCCCACATCAGGCAGTTCTTTGGCGCGGATGTCGTAGACCTGTATCGCCACGACATCGTGTTTGGAATTGCATATCTGCAACTGCCTCTCAAAGTCCTGTCGAGTATAAAAGTCGCTTAGCACAAAGGCCGTACACCTACGCTTCATCACCCGGGTAAGAAATTCTACAGCCATACCAATGTCCGTTCGCCGACTTTCAGCGTGGAAATCGAGCATCTCTCGGATGATATACAGGATATGTTTGCGTCCTTTTTGGGGAGGAATATACTTCTCTATTTGGTCTGAAAAGAAGATAACACCTATCTTGTCGTTGTTCTGTATGGCGCTGAAAGAGAGCGTAGCAGCAATTTCCGTCACCAATTCTGCCTTTGTGCGTTGTGTTGTTCCGAAATCCAGAGACCCCGATACGTCGATCAGCAACATCACGGTCATCTCTCGCTCTTCTTCAAACACTTTGACATAGGGCTTGTGAAAGCGTGCTGTCACGTTCCAATCTATGTCTCTCACGTCATCTCCGTATTGATATTCTCTCACTTCCGAGAAGGCCATACCTCTGCCTTTAAAGGCCGAATGATATTGGCCGGCAAAGATATTGTTGCTAAGACCGCGGGACTTAATCTCTATCTTCCGTACTTTCTTCAGAATCTCCGAAGTGTCCATTTAAGGAACCTCCACTTTGTTAATAATGTTGCTTACGATTTCTTCGGCGGAGAGATTACCGGCCTCGGCCTCATAAGACAGACCGATACGATGGCGCAATACGTCGTGAGCCACAGCGCGCACGTCTTCGGGCACTACATAACCTCTACGTTTGATAAAGGCATAGGCGCGCGAAGCCTTGGCTAGATTGATGCTGGCACGGGGTGAACCGCCGAAAGAAATCATATCTTTCAGTTCCTGCAAGCCATATTTGTCGGGATAACGGGTGGCAAATACGAGGTCAGCGATATATTGTTCTATCTTCTCGTCGATATACACTTGTCGTACCGTTTCGCGGGCTTTCACGATTTCCTCGGCGGTGGTTACGGGGTGCACTTCGGGCAAACTGCCTGCGAGATTCTCTCGGATGATGAGTTTCTCTTCTTCGAGGGTGGGATAACCGATGATCACTTTCAGCATGAAACGGTCCATCTGCGCTTCCGGTAGCGGATAAGTACCCTCTTGTTCTATCGGGTTCTGCGTAGCCATCACAAGGAAAGGGTGGGGGAGCACAAACGTCGTTTCGCCTATCGTCACCTGATGTTCCTGCATGGCTTCAAGCAAAGCACTCTGCACTTTAGCCGGAGCTCGGTTTATTTCATCGGCTAATACGAAGTTGGCAAACACGGGGCCTCGTTTCACTTGGAAGTTCTCCTCCTTCTGCGAATAGACCATGGTACCGATGACGTCGGCCGGCAATAGGTCGGGCGTAAACTGTACGCGACTGTATTTCGCGTCTATCAGTTGAGAGAGTGTTTTAATGGCGAGGGTTTTTGCCAACCCGGGCACACCTTCCAGCAGGATGTGACCATCGCTTAACAGACCAATCAACAGGGAGTCGATGAGGTGTTTCTGCCCCACAATAACCCTGTCCATTCCTGTGGTGAGGTTAGTAACGAAAGCACTTTGTTGCTCTATTAGTACGTTTAGTTCGCGAATATCCATTGATTCTGCCATATTCATCTGTTTTTTACTACTATAAAATCGGGGCAAAAATACAATATAAATGAGTGATGGGCGAATATTGCAGACTAAATTATATTAAAACAAAGGGCTCTGCGCACTTTTTATAAACTTTTAAGTCTCCCGATTCAGGGAAATGATAACGCCTTCAAGAAGCATTTGTAGCTGTAAGATTCGTACGCTTTTCCTTTACCTGCTTTAACCTTGCAAGCACATGACGGCGCGAACGGAGGATTTGATAGCGATAGAGGAGACACACAACAATCAGATAAACGACTGCCTGAATCCACAATGCAATGTATTCGGGTTGGATGTCGTTGAGCGTGGCACCCATCGAGTTCATTCTGACAAAGCCTCTAATACCGAATGTTGAGGGGAATATCCATGATACGCCCTGCCATGCACCGGAGATACTGCTTTGCGGCCATGATATGCCCGACAGGAAGAGTAAGGGCACGGAAGTGAATACGACAAGCAACATGATATTCTCGCGATAGCGCACCAGACAGGAAATAATCATTCCGAAGAAAATGCAGGCAAGCAAATAAGGCAGCATAAAGGCGGTGAGGTCGGCGGGCTGCGTCATGGAAACAAAACCGAAAATGCGGGGAACGACGAGGGTGAGATAGGCCGAGATGACCGTATAAATCATGAAATAGCAAAGCGATTTGCCGAACACAATGCGGAAAATACCCTTATAATGCTTCACCATCGGTACAAGGTCGCGGAAACGGTTGTGTTCGCGCGATGTGCCTGCCGACAGACCGATACCCAACAGCAGTGTCTGCTGCAAGATGAGCAGTAGCACGGCGGGAATGATGAAGTTGCCATAGCCGCCTGTTGTGTTGAAGATGGGTACTTCTTCAAAGGCTAAAGGTTGTGTGTTCACCTCGTCGTCTCTGTCAGTATAGTTACCGGAAAGGGTTATCTGAATGTCTCTGTTCGTGCGCTGGGCTACGGAGGTGGCACTCTGATAGATGGCTTTGTAGGTTAACATCAGGCTCATGTCGCAATATACGCTCACGGTCGTTTGTTCCATGCGGTGCAACTGCACGCTGAAATCGGTGGGAAAGAGCAGTATGCCTCGTACCGTCTGTTTGCCAACAAGCGTGCGTGCCTCGTCAAGGCTGTTGCAATAAGCCACGACCTGCACATCGGGCGATGCGTCGTAGCGTTGTATGAACTCACGAGAGGCTTTGCTGTGGGATAGGTCTACCACGGCTACGGGTACTTCTCTCACCGTCTCATTGTTATAAATCCATGAATAAAGCAGCGGATAAAGAAACGGTACGAGGATGAAGAAGATGAGTACACCTTCGTCTTTCACCGTGAGGCGTATCTCCTGCATCCAGATGTAGCCCATGTCGTGGATGCCTTCTTTTATCTTGTATAACAGTCCGTCTTTATCCATCGTCTCATTGCAGATTAAGGTATGTATGTGAATTGCTGCATGGCCATCTTCAATCGGCTTGCGATGAAAAGTGGTAAACAAGAAAATACCATGAGTGAAAGGATATTTGTCCCAGCATCTGAGAGAGGAAATCCGTTGAAAATGCAGATTTGGTATATCATGTAATAATGCCGGAGAGGAAATAGAAACGAAAGGACTTCAAGCGAAGAATCCATTGAGAATACGGGGAAAGTTGCTCCGCAAATAGAGAAACTCACAACGCCCCACAGAGAACAAAGGCTCATCGACATGCGCAAAGAGGGTGTCAGTCCGAACATAAACACCCCGAGGCCTTGTGAGGCTATCACAGACAGAAGTCCTAAAAGCATCAACACGCCGATTCCTCCGGGATGCGGAAAGTTCAACAGGTCGAAAACATAGAACATGTAGCCGAAAGTAACAACAGAAAACACCAAGAATTGAGGTAGTAGTTTGCCTGCTAACGCCACAAAAAGGTTATCGCCCGACATCGCGATCCATTCTTTCGCCCGTCCGAATTTCAGTTCTGTACCCAATGAATAGGCTGTGACGAGAAAGATAAAAAGCATCAGTATGCCCGGAATAAGCATCGTACTGAGGTAAATATTATAGTTTGCCCACGGGTTACCTATCTGATGCAGGTCTATGGTTACGGGTTGCAGAAAGGTTCTTATCTGCTTTTCCGTATATCCTTTGGCAGACATGACTGACGAACTGACGGCCGCCGACCCTAACAACGAAATGGTTTTTAAATCGCGAAACAGGAGAGAACCGGCCGTAATAGACACATTGCTGTAATAAAAAGAAATCTTCGGCTGTCGCGAAGCCAGCAAATCTTCGGTCATCCGCTGCGGAATATAGAGAAAAGCGTATATCTCATTGCGTTGCATCGCTGTGCGCGCATCGCTCACACTCGCATATTTCGCCACGACATCAGTAGCCTGAAAAGTATTCAACTTCCGTATCATACTCCTTGTCGTAGGCGTATCATCAAGGTTTACCACACCTACGGGCATCTTCTCAGGAAGCCCTTCGTTCAATAGAGAAGTGAAGAAAAAGATAATAAAGACAGGGAAGATAACCATGCAAAAAAGATACATGGGATTTCTTCTTAGAATGCTACACTCACGGAGCGAAACATGTAAGATGCGTCTTATAACGGATGACGACTTCACTGCATCCCTATTCTTTGACAATCAACGACATGCCCGGGCGCAGACCATCGAATTTCTGCACCGGACGCGCCTTTACTTCAAAGGTTTTCAGGTCGTATTGTCCGTTAGACTTTGTGGCTTTCCACACAGCATACGAACCTTGGTCTTTGATATAGAAAACCTTCATCGTAATGTTTTTATTGAAAGCCGGGGTAAAAGCGGTAAAAGTATCGCCCACTTTCAGCCCCTTCAATTGGTCTTCCCGCACGTTGAAAGTACCCCATATATCTTTCATCACAGAGATACTCATGATGGGAGACCCCGTGCCAACTAATTCTCCCACTTTCGGATACACTTCGCTTACCTCGCCTTCCATCTGTGCAAGTTGCACGGTCTCATGGATATAAGAACGCACTTCCTCAACGGCACCTTGCGCTCTGCCCACCTGTGCAGCGGCAGCACGACGTTCCTCTTTGCGTGCACCGTTAGTAGCCATGTCGTATTGGCTCTTTGCGGCTTTCTGTTGTGCTTCCATTGCCTTGTAATTGGCAAAGGCTTCATCGCGTTTCTGCGCACTCATCACCCCTTCATCGAACAGTCGTTGCACTCTTTCATACGATTTCTTTGCAATCTCAAGGCCAGCTATCGTCTGTTGCCACACCTGATATGCACCTCTAATCTGTTCCTGTCTGGCACCGGCATCAGCCATTTCACTCATAGCGGCAGCAGCATTCTCAGCACTTTGTGCCTGTGTCATCTTCGCTTTCACTTCGGGGGCATCAAGGATGGCCAAGGTATCGCCTACATGAACGTAATCTCCCTCCTTTACACGGAGTTCCAATATACGCCCCGGGACTTTGCTCGACACTCTGTATTCCGTTACTTCCACCTGCCCTTGGATAGTTTCTTCGGTCTTGCCTAAGGTGAAATATCCAATCAAAGCTGTAATAGCGACCACACCGACGAATGCGATAGCCGCCAACAATATGTTATTACGTTGAGACTTCATTGTCATATCTTATCATCATTCTAATACACCAAGTGCCTTTTTCAGGTTTACCAGTGATAGTTTAACATCTATTTCTGCATCTATCTTCTGCGTTTGTGCTTGTAGCCATGCGGTTTGTGCAGCCATGACATCTGTGGTTTCCATGACACCTTCCTTAAATCCGAGATTGGCGCAACGCAGATTTTCATCGGCACGTTCTATGTTTTTGCGTGCCATTGCCAATTTCTTATAGGCTTCTTTTACTTTAAATCGGCTTTGATTTACTTGTAGCTCTATCTTTTCTTTTGCCTCACTTAGCTCTAAGGTCGCAATGCGGGAGGTGATTTTGGAAGCCCTTACTTTATAATCGCCCTCGCACCAATTCCAAACGGGCACTCTTACAACGATACCAACGTTCCATACTCCGGCAAATTTACGTTGGAATCCGTTGAATAGATTCGGGTTAGAAATCAAATAACCGCCTGTTAATCCGACTTGAGGAAGATAGGCTGCACGTACCATCTTTGTGGCTTCTTTGCTCATATTCACTGCTGTTTCCAGCATGCGTAGCTCCGGTCGATTGTTGATTTCCGTGACTTCGGGAATTACTTCGGCTGAGGGAAGTGTCTCTTTACCTTCATCTGACAATGTGATATTACTGTCTAAAGGCAATCCACACAACTGACAAAGGTACATACGGGCTAACGACAATCCGTCGTCTACTTGTGTCAGCTGCATTTCTGCCTCATTTACTTTCACACTTACTTTGAGCCCGTCGGCGCGTGTGGCTACGCCTTCGCGAATCATTTTTGCCACATCTGTATCTAATTTCCTTACGAGATTGAGATAACTTGTTGCCAACTTCTCTTTTTGTCGCAGAGAAACTACAGTCCAATAGGCTTGATCTGTATCGTAAAGAGTGGTTTGTCTACGTTCGTCTACGCCATTTGAGGCGAGCTTTTCAGCGAGTTTTGCCATCCGGTTGGCGGCCAATAATCCGCCACCCATATAGATAGGTTGGGTTACCATGACAGCTCCCGACCACACATTGCGGGTATCTGTATCGAGGGCATCGCGTAAAGATGCGCCCAATTCGTTGCCCATCTGCGCAATGCCCCCGCTTATCTGCGGACCGACAGTCGTCATCATCTGTTGGAGTTGCAGTGCCTGAGCGGGCGTGATGATGCCCTGTTGTGCTAAAGAGGTAATGGTATTCGATATACCCTGTGTAGTCTTTGTGGCTGCGGTCGTACCTAAATTGCTCAGCCCGGCTTTCTGCTCATTGTTCAACAGCGATATTTTGCGACTGAAAAAGGTGTACCCACCCACGGCATTCACATGAGGAAGCAGTTTTGTATGGGTTGCCTTACGCGTATTCAAAGCGACATCCTGCTTCATCTTGGCAATATTCAACTGTTTGTTGTTGCGCAAAGCAAGCTGCCGGCAACTGTCTAAAGAGAGCTGCTGGGCAAGGCAAGGCAAGGCCGAACCTGCGAAAAGGAACAGAGAAAGCAGACCTTTCATTATTTGAATATAAAGTTTCGCGAACCTATCATATTGCCATCGGCAAAGATACTCACCCGATATGTACCGCTACTCATAAACTGCGATACGTTCCAATATACTGTTACGGGTGTTTCTTCGCCTGTATATTCGATGGTTTTCATCATGGAATACGGCAATGAACGATTCTCATAATGAAATGTACCTCCTGTTGTAAGAACCGTTCCCGTAGGAGTGGTGATACACACGTAAAGTGTTCGCATACCATTGGTTGCTGTAACATTTTTAGTAATGGTGAAGTTTACCTGAATGCTTTTGCATTTCTTCATGTCATCGGTAGCTTTCCCACGCTTGTTTTTAGCAATCATATTGATGCCTGTAGCATCTAACTGTGCTGCGATGGCTACTTTTTCCGACAACGAAGCCTTTTCCGTACTCAGACCTTCGATGCGCTTAGTCGCTTCGGCATACTGCCCTTTGATTTGCGTATTCTCTGCAGTAAGATTCTGATTGAGACGGTTGAGGGAATCAATTTCCATCACATAGCTGCGTAATACTTTCCGAACAGTGGCTAATTCACGTTTCAGTCGTGTGATTTCACGGGCATCGGTACTCTTTACATTTTGTAATTCTTTCAGCAATTGCTGTGTTCTGATTTGCTCTTGAGTAAGCTGTGCGATGATGGAATCATTGTTGATTTGCGTTTTCATCTCGCTATATTGGTTAGCAAACTGCCGATATTCGTTTTCCATCTCTTTTTTATCCATCTCGGCAAGTTCCTGCATCGCCTTGTTTTCTTCCCGTTGGCGACTTAAATTCAATGTGAGATAGACAATGCCGGCTATCAATAGTATGCCAATGGCTATAATAGAAATCCATGTTTTCTTATTCATAGAATTTTTATTTTTTCTCGTTTAACAATAGACTGCAAAAATAATCTTTTCCGATTAAATAACAAAAAAATAGCGACACCCAAATCTTTAATTAGTTTAAATTTAATGTTTTTAGGACAGATGGATAGCAAAACACATGAAATGAAACAAGTTTATAAGTTCCCAAACCAAGCACCCCATCTGTCATAAGACAGTCTTTATAAATATAAAAAAGACAAGTAAAAACGAGTAACATAATAGTATAAAAATCAATCAGATAGATGCCGTTTTGAAAAAGCATAGCTTTTATCGCCCGAAAACATAGCTTTTACCGTGTAAGGACTATGCTTCTACGCGTTAAAAGCTTAGCTCTTGTCTACTGACGTGTAAAGACTGTTGTGACCTTATCTATATCTCGACATTTCTCCGGCTATACTCTACCTCGTTTTGTTCCATGTATTTATAGATAGCTATTTAACGTGTGCTGAAAGAAAAGAATAATAGGTACTTAGCGGTTTTTTATCGGACGCAATAAAAAATTTTAGTTTTTTCGTAAAAATAGAATGATGGTTGGAATAGTTTTGCTACCTTTGCATAAGATAAGCTGCATTCGGCAATTAGTAAACGAGTTTACATTGCGCTCATTTGCGCTACCTTTGCATAAGATAAGCTGCATTCGGCAATCAGTAAACAAGTTTACATTGCGCTCATTTGCGCTATCTTGGTAAGGTAAAAAGCAGGGCAATCAAGGTGAGTATAGGTAATCGTCAGACTTGCGGAAAATAAGACAATACATGTTTAAATCGATGCAAACCACTAAAAGGTCAGGATTTTTCTACAGAGTGTTCGACCTTTATTACGATGGCTTTACCCATATGACTTTGGGCAAAACGTTGTGGACGATTATCATCATTAAACTGTTGGTCATGTTTCTCGTATTGAAATTATTCTTTTTTCCTAACTTTCTAAAAGAGCATGCGCAGGAAGGAGAAGAGGCGAAATTTGTGGGGAGTGAACTGATTCACCGCTCTGTAAAATAACAAATGCTGACCGAACAGAGAACAAGCAGAAACTTTCGGACTGGAAATCACATTTCTATATTATATACAAATTTATCATTATGACAAATCTTTTCTTAGCAATTGATTCGGGAACTGTAGATTGGTCTCGCGCACAGTTTGCGCTGACAGCCATCTACCATTGGCTTTTCGTGCCGCTCACACTGGGACTTGCCGTCGTGATGGGTATCATGGAGACCTGTTATTACCGAACAGGCAAGCAATTCTGGAAGGATACTGCACGCTTCTGGCAAAAGCTCTTTGGAGTGAATTTCGCAATGGGGGTGGCGACGGGTATTATCCTTGAGTTTGAATTCGGCACCAATTGGAGTAACTATTCATGGTTTGTAGGCGACATTTTCGGTGCTCCATTAGCCATCGAAGGTATTGTGGCCTTCTTTATGGAGTCTACTTTCGTGGCCGTAATGTTCTTCGGATGGAACAAAGTTTCCCGTGGTTTTCATCTTGCTTCGACGTGGCTGACCGGACTTGGAGCTACGCTTTCTGCTTGGTGGATTCTTGTTGCCAATGCTTGGATGCAATATCCTGTGGGACAAACATTCAACCCCGATACGATGAGAAATGAGATGACCTCTTTTGTAGAGGTGGCTCTTTCTCCCTTCGCCATAGATAAGTTTTTCCATACCATTACCTCTTCATGGATTGTCGGAGCAGTGTTTACCGTAGCCGTTAGCAGCTATTATCTATTGAAAAAACGGGAACGCTATTTTGCTACAGAGAGTTTAAAGATTGGGGCAGCAGTGGGTATCGTGGCAGCACTGCTGGCAGCGGTCACAGGCGATAGCTCCGCCTATCAGGTGGCTAAGGTGCAACCGATGAAACTCGCAGCCATGGAGGCGCTATACGATGGTGGTGAATCGCAATCACTCACGGTGGTATCGCTATTACACCCCTTTCAACAGCCCGATTACAAGAGCGGCGAAGAAGCTCCGCTACGTATTGCCGTGCCCAATGCCCTCTCTTTTCTTGCCACAAAAGACTTCAAAGGGTATGTTCCGGGGGTAAACGACATCATCAAAGGGGGCTATACGCTACCTAATGGCGAGAAAGAATTGTCTGTTAAAGAGAAAATGCTCCGTGGAAGAGCTGCTATTCAGGCTTTGAGTGCCTATCGAAAAGCAAAAGAAGCAGGTAATTCAGCTGAAACGAAGAAATATTCAGATGTATTGACCCGTAATATGAAGTACTTTGGTTACGGCTATGTGAAAGATCCAGACCAAATCGTACCACACATTCCCCTCACTTTCTGGTCGTTCAGATTGATGGTAGGACTGGGTTGTCTCTTTATCTTGTTTTTTGGAGTACTCGTGTTCTATTTGTATAAGAAAGACATTTCCCGTCCTCGCTGGTTGCATGTCGCGGGTATCGCCATGCTGCCTCTGGGTTATATAGCCAGTGAAGCGGGGTGGATAGTGGCAGAGTTAGGACGGCAACCGTGGACGATTCAAGACATGCTCCCTACATGGGCAGCTGTTTCCGACCTACATTCCGGTTCTATCGCGATTACTTTCTTTATTTTCCTCGCACTCTTTACAGCTATGTTGATTACAGAAATCAGCATCTTATGTAAAGAGATTAAGAAGGGACCGGAATTGAGTTCTATAGAATAAGAATGACTTTACTTTAACAGATTTATACAATGATATACGATTTCTATCAACATTATTGGTGGTTCCTCATATCGCTTTTAGGAGCATTACTCGTCTTTTTGATGTTTGTTCAGGGAGCCAATTCTTTGATATTCAACCTCGGAAAAACAGAGGAAGAACGGAAAATGCTCATCAACTCCACAGGTAGAAAATGGGAAGTAACATTTACTACACTCGTTACTTTTGGTGGGGCGTTTTTTGCCTCTTTCCCTTTGTTTTACAGTACGAGCTTTGGCGGGGCATACTGGCTATGGATGGTGATTTTGTTTTCATTTATTCTGCAGGCGGTGGGTTATGAGTTCCAGAATAAGGCCGGCAACATCTTCGGAGCAAAGACCTTTCAAATACTCCTCGTTATCAATGGTGTCGTAGGTCCGCTGCTGCTCGGTGGTGCCGTAGCCACTTTCTTCAACGGTTCCAACTTCATCGTAGATAAGATGAACATTACCGATGGCATGCAACCCGTCATTAGCCGATGGGCTAATGCAAGTCATGGCTTGGACGCATTGCTCGATGTGTGGAATCTGATATTTGGTCTCGCTGTATTCTTCCTCGCACGGGTTCTCGGCTTGTTCTATACCATCAACAACGTAAACGATGCTATTATCCGCGAGCGTTGCCGTAAGCAACTGATTGGCAATTCGGGGTTATTCCTCGCACTGTTTCTCACCTTCTTTGTGCGTACACTGCTGAAAGATGGTTTCAGCGAAGACCCTTTGACGGGTGAAATCCTGATGGAACCGATGAAGTATCTTCACAACTTGACCGATATGTGGTATCTTACGCTCGTGCTGCTGTTGGGCGTAGTGTTGCTGCTGACAGCCATTCTGCGCACCGTCATGCGTGCCGATTACGTGAAAGGAATATGGTTTGCGGGAGTGGGTGTGATACTTGTGGTACTCGTTATTTTCCTTTGTGCCGGCTGGAACCATACGGCCTATTATCCTTCCAATGCCGATTTGCAGAGTAGTCTCACCATCGCCAACAGTTGCAGCAGTAAGTTTACACTCGGTGCCATGTCTGTTGTCTCTCTCTTCATTCCTTTTGTGTTGACCTATATTATATATGTATGGCGTGTCATGGACAGCAAAAAGATTGACCATATTAAGATACACGAAGAAGATACCTATTAAATAAAACTACGAAATGAAGCAAACAATCCTTTCTTTCCTTATGTTTGTCCTTGCAATACCTTTCTGTGCGCAGGAAAAGGACACGCGCCATGAGGTGTTGTTGGAAACCACAGCAGGCAATATTCGTATCGCTCTGTACAATGAAACGCCACTTCATAGAGACAATTTCTTGAAACTTACGCGCAAAGGATTCTATGACGGTGTGTTATTCCATCGTGTGATACCCAATTTCATGATACAGACGGGCGACAGCCTGAGCAGATATGCTCACCCGGGAGATAGGGTGGGAGATTCTCCGGAGTATTATCAGATACCCGCAGAAATCGTTTATCCCAAGTATTTCCATAAGCGCGGAGCCGTTGCAGCTGCCCGCGAACCGGATAAAGTGAATCCTCAACGGGCGTCTTCTGCCAGCCAATTCTATATTGTTTGGGGACGTAAACATAGCGATGCCTCGCTTGATAACATACAAAAAAACATGACAAAGGCCACCGACGGCAAGGCAACGATGCCCGCTGAACAACGGGAATACTACAAAGAGGTGGGCGGCACGCCGCATCTTGATGCCCAATATACCGTTTTTGGTGAAGTGTTAGAGGGTATGGAGGTTGTGGATAAGATACAGCAGGTGGAATGTGATGAGAACGACAGACCATGCGACGATGTGAGAATCATCAGAGCTACTGTTATACGTTGATAGCGTATTGCAAATGCTTTATAGTATCGTCATCCATGGATGAAAAGAGGTATCCTGTTTAAAAAGACTTCTTCTTCCATGGATGACGAACGTTTTTATGAATCTTTCTGTCTTCCTCTATGGAGGAAAAGACTGTAAGGGAGGAACGTTTTTTCTCGGTTTATCGGTATAAGTTGTAGGCAATGGATTCCATAATATGCTGCGCATGTGTTTTTGAAAGTCCGACGTATCTTGCTATTCCAGCACCAAATCATCTATGCATAGAACCAAAGGTGCGTTCTACTTTGTAGCGTATCTTACTTATCGCAACGTTGATGCGCTGCTGCCTTTCAGTAATTTCATGTCCTCTTGTTCCCTTATGCATGATACGACTTTTAAGTTTCATACGTTTGAGGGTTTTTTATTCTCAATTAAAGAGTCAACCAATAAAAAAAAAGAAATTTCAGAGTAAATAACTATATTTGCAGTTGTGCACTTTTGTTTGACAACATACAAGCAAGTATTTCTCTCTTTTATAACTTTTTTTATATCTTTGCAAGCGACTCTAAAAAAAGTTATTCTTATGAAACACCAAGAATTATCATTCTTCAAATTACTAAAAAAATACTTCAATATCAATGCTGACAAGGAAGATGAACAGACTACGATTGAGAATGTGGAAAGTTCCATTAGCTTCCATGGAGCACAGCTATGGATATTGATTTTTGCTATCTTCATTGCTTCTTTGGGATTAAATGTCAATTCTACGGCAGTTATCATTGGTGCCATGCTGATTTCCCCCTTAATGGGACCTATCATCGGTATTGGATTGGCTGTTGGTATTTATGATATTGGATTGTTGAAACGTTCGGCAATCAATTATCTGATAGCTACGGTTATCAGTGTGCTCACAGCCACCATTTATTTTTTAATTACACCTTTGAACGAAGCACAATCAGAATTATTGGCACGAACTTCTCCATCGCTCTATGATGTGCTGATTGCTCTTTTAGGTGGAGCTGCCGGATTCATAGCATTGGCTACAAAAGGCAAAAGTAATGTTATTCCGGGCGTAGCAATTGCCACAGCACTCATGCCACCACTGTGTACAGCTGGATATGGAATTGCAGTTGGAAATTTATCCTATTTCTTTGGGGCTTTCTATCTATTCTTTATCAATACCGTTTTTATTTGTCTGGCAACTTTCGTTGGAACCAGAATGTTCAAATTCAGGCAGACCACCATCATTGATGCCGAAAAGATAGTCAAGGTTAAAAGATTTATTATGGCTGTCGTGGTATTGACCATGCTCCCTGCTGCATATATGACCATGCTTATCATTAAACAGAGCATTACTAAAAATAATCTAAGGAGCTTTGTAAGGGAAGAACTGACGTTTAAAGGTACACATATTTTATCACAGAATATCAATGAGCATGACAAAATGCTCAATATAGTTGCTTTGGGGAAAATAATTTCGCATGATACCATCAAGAAAGCAAGCAAGAAGCTATCCAAGTATCAGTTGGCCGACTACAAGCTCAATATTATTCAGGGAGACCAATCCGACAGCCTATTACTCATGAATAAAGAACTTTCGACAGTCACAATGTCAAGGGAAGCTAATGACAAAAAAATAATAGAACAATCACAACAAATTCATGAGTTGGAAAAACAATTGGAAACCTATACACGTTACGAGTCTTTAAGTTCTGAAGTTTCCGGTGAGATGAAACAACTTTTTCCTTCTGTTAGTCAAATCAGCATCTCAAATATCAAGGAATTTGAGACAGATTCAGCCAATCACAAAAGATATATAGTTGTAATTATAAACAGTAAGTTAAGATTTAATAGTTCAAACAGACAAAGACTACAACTCTGGCTTAAGGAACGTTGTAAAGCAGATAGTCTCAGATTGATAATAACTCCATAATCATATCTTACATTAACGAGACCTCTGCAAAACCTACCACCCTCTCAATTTTCATCCATATACTCTTAGAAGAATGAATATTTTTGACCAAAAGATGCCGTTGGAGGTAATTTTTGAGTAGATAATAATCTTTTATCGGTGTATTTTCCCCTTATCTGATAGAATTTGACACAATAATCCCTGGCGTTCGGTATAAGTTGTAGGCAATGGATTCCATAATATGCTGCGCATGTGTTTTTGAAAGTCCGACGTATCTTGCTATTCCAGCACCAAACCATCTATGCATAGAACCAAAGGTGCGTTCTACTTTGTAGCGTGTCTTACTTATCGCAACATTGATACGCTGCTGCCTTTCGTAATTTCATGTCCTCTTGTTCCCTTATGCATGATACGACTTTTAAGTTTCATACGTTTGAGGGTTTCTTTGTTCTCCATCGAGTCATATCCTTTATCGGCATAGACAAGTGCTTTCCGTGGTAGCTTGGCTTTCTTCAGGGGTGTTTCTAAGTGTTTCATATCACTTTCATTGGCAGCTGTCGTTTCCTCGGCAAGCACCATTCCGTTTTCATCCGTTACCGTGTGACGTTTGCAACGCCGTTGCATTTAACTTTCCTTTCGGTTTGACATTTGCAACGCCGGGCATTTAACTTTCCTTTTGGTTTGGCGTTTGCCCCAGCCGGGCAAGCCTCCCGCCAGTTGTCGTGGCGTCCGACTAAGCGAAAAAAAGTATCTACGTTAGGCTTGACAACTTCTTTGAGCATGGTTTTCTCCGAAGCCTCCATGTTCTCATCCTCTTTTCTATCCTCAACGACCTCATAGCTCTTATCTCCGCGGGGGCGGCGGGGCGTATTCGTAATGCTGGCATCAACGATGGCACCTCGCTTAACAATGATTCCTTTAGCTTCCAATTGCCGATTAAACTCCACAAGAAGCGTATCATACTATTTGTGAAAAGAATGTCTGCTTGACCTTTCTTTGTCCAAGGAACAGGTCAGCAAAACTGGGAGAGGATAACTTCTGTTTCATACGATAAAGGCACAAAAAATATTTAAGAAAGACAAATTATAAGAGGAGTTTTGCAGAGGTCTCAACTTTTAAAAAGACGTACGAAACCCGAACTCGCGTAGAATTATATCTTGGGGCGGTGGTGTGTGCGAGAGTGGCGGTGAAGAACACACGAAAATACGTCTCCCAATAAGGAGACGTATCGGTTTTATGAACTTAAATTTACTTTTTGTTCATTCTACGGTGAAAGTGGTAACTTTCATTGAGTTTTTTGTGTTTTCGTGATTAGGGTCGCCGATAACGATACCATATTCGCCAGGTGTGAGTCCTTCGAGTACGAGTAGATAGGAGCTTTTTCCGTATTTCTTTGCTTTGTATTCCACACTCGAAAGATTGTTCGTTTCGGTTTTAGAGAGTGTGCCAGCTTCGGCAAGCTGATATCTCCGCTCTTTCCCCTTTACTTCGAACTTAAAAATGTTGATGAACGAGTTTGGGTCGGTTTCGTTGTTGACGGCCTTAACAATGAGGCGTGTTTCTGTGCTACCTTTTGCTTGACTGGTAGATTTTATGCCCGGTAGTGTGAGGCGCGATTTTACTTTTCCGATGCCTGTAAGATAGAGGCTTGCCCCTGCTTTGGTTTTTACGGTTCCGTTTTCGCGGTTTAATTTCACGCCTTCAATGTTAGAAGTGAGCAACAGGGTTTCTTCTGCAAATTCGGGTTCCTCTACTTTTACTTGTGCATAGGTTGCGGTTGTAGAACATACGCTCGCAAAGAGCATTATTAAAAATTTCTTCATAATTTCTGATTTTTAAGCTGAATTATGATGCAAAAGTACATTTTTTTCTTATTTACGCAAAGAAAAGGTTGCAGAAATGAAAAATCATAAGTTATTCCGAACTCGTAATTAGTGTTTGAAATATTTGTGGAATTGGAAAAATAGATTTATTTTTGCAATGTTTTTAACGAATGAGTTGTTTTTTAAGAATGAAAAGACTTCCTTTTTTATATATAGCCATGGTTGCAATATGTCTTGCAACGGGATGCACATCAAGTAAGCAAGTAGCCTATTTCCAGAATATAGACACCGTAAGTTTGGCGGCATCCAAGCATTTATATGATGCTAAGATTATGCCGAAAGACATGCTGACCATTACGGTGAGTACCATAGAACCGGAAGCTTCAACCCCGTTCCATCTGATAAGTATGGGAGGTAATCAAAGCTTGGGAAATCAAGATTATCTGGTAGATAACAGCGGAGCCATCAACTTTCCTGTAGTGGGAAAGATTCATGTTGCCGGTTTAACGAAAGAAGAATGTCAGGATTTGATACGCAGCAAAGTGCTGCCCTATATGGCAAAGACGGAAAATCCCATCGTAACCGTGCGCATGTCGAGTTATCGGGTAACAGTGATAGGCGAAGTGAATTCCCCGGGTGTGATTCCCGTAACTACTGAAAAGATAAGCATCATAGAAGCGTTGGCACAGGCAGGCGACTTATCTATCTACGGCAAACGCGACAATATTTTGCTGATTCGCGAAGATAATTCCGGTGAAAAGCATATTCAACGACTGAATCTGAATGATGCCCACTTGATTAATTCGCCTTATTACTATCTGCAACAAAATGACGTGATTTATGTGCAACCCAATAAAGTAAAGGCGAGAAATGCAGACATCGGTACTTCCACAACCTTATGGTTCTCCATGTTTGGTATTGCCATGTCGGTAACTTCATTGGTGCTTAACCTCTTGAGATAAATTTCGTTTTCTATATGGGCGGGCGTTTATGCCCGCCCATCTTTCTTATTACAACAACAACTCTTCGATATTAAAATGGAACCTTTGAAGCATGAATGCGGAGTAGCAATGATTCGATTGCTGAAGCCTTTGGAGTATTATCAAGAAAAATATGGTACGTGGATGTTCGGGCTGAACAAGTTGTACCTGATGATGGAGAAAGAACACAATCGAGGACAAGAGGGAGCAGGCATATCTTGTGTGAAGCTGAACTCGACCCCCGGCAACGAATACATGTTTCGCGAACGAGGCGAAGGCTCGAATGCCATCACCCATATCTTTGCCAATGTGCACAAGGAATATAATAAAGTATCGAAAGAGCAATTGGCAGACCCCGTTTATGCCTATAAGTATCTGCCCTTTGCAGGAGAATTATATATGGGACATCTCAGGTATTCTACCACAGGAAAGAGCGGACTTACCTATGTTCACCCTTTCTTGCGCAGAAACAACTGGAAAGCAAAAAACCTATGTATCTGCGGAAACTTCAACATGACCAATATCGAAGAAATATTCGACAAGTTGTTGGAACAGGGACAATTCCCCCGCATCTACAGCGATAGTAATATCATGCTCGAATTGATGGGACATAGACTTGACCGCGAAGTGGAACGCAACTTCGTGGCAGCGAAAGCACAGGGGCTCTCTCGTACAGACATCACCCGCTATATAGAAGACCATGTGGAGATGTCGAATGTGCTGAAAGACACGATGGAAGATTTCGACGGTGGCTACGTAGTATGCGGACAGACAGGTAGCGGAGAGCAATTTGCCATGCGCGACCCTTGGGGTATACGTCCTGCATTCTGGTTTAGGAATGAAGAGTTTGTGGCATTGGCCAGCGAGCGTCCGGTATTGCAGACGACATTCGATATTGAATGTGATGATATTGAAGAATTAAGGCCTGGCCACGCCCTCTTGGTAAAACGTGACGGAAGTTACTCTATTAACAATATTATCGAACAAAGAGGCGATTCCGCTTGCTCGTTTGAACGTATTTATTTTAGTCGAGGCTCAGACAGAGACATCTATAAGGAAAGAAAACAATTGGGCAGACAACTGCAAGAACCTATTCTGAAAGCAGTGAATTACGATATCGACCATACTGTTTTCTCATTTATCCCCAACACTGCGGAAATAGCTTTCTGTGGAATGTTAGACGGCTTTAAATCCTATGTGAACGAAAAGAAAATAAAAAAGCTGGAAAGTTTAGACCATACTCCCACTCATAAAGAATTGGAAACGATTATAAACGAACGCGTCCGCACTGAGAAGATAGCATGGAAAGATGTCAAACTGAGAACTTTTATCACCGAAGGTAATTCCCGAAATGACTTGGTCTCCCATGTCTATGACATTACTTATGAAAGTGTTCGCCCCTATATAGATAATTTAGCTATCATAGACGACAGCATTGTGCGTGGCACAACGCTGAAAGAAAGCATCCTAAAGATATTAGACAGACTACATCCCAAGAAGATTATTATCATCAGTAGCTCTCCTCAAATACGCTATCCCGACTACTATGGCATTGATATGTCGAGTTTAGAGGAGTTTTGCGTCTTTCGTGCAGCCATCGAGTTACTGAAGGAGCAAGGCATGCAATACATCATAGAAGAGACTTATACGAACTGTTTAGAGGAATTGAAAAAGCCTAAGAAGGAAATGAAAAATCGTGTTCGAGAGATATATCAACCTTTTACCGTAGAAGTAATCAATGGGAAGATAGCAGAAATGCTGCGTCCCGAGGGTATGATAACACCGATAGAAATAGTTTATCAGTCGATAGAAGGCTTACACAAGGCCATTCCGGGACATAAGGGAGATTGGTATTTCACGGGGAAATATCCTACTGCAGGGGGTACAAAGCTCTGCAATCAGGCCTATATCAATTTCTTTGAAAAGGTATATAAGCGTATTTAAAACCTTTTGATTTTTACGAACCTATTGCCAAAACAAATGATTAGGCAGCAAATATAAAAAGGAATGAGAAACGTAACTTTAACATTAGAAGACGGAACAGCGTTTCATGGCAAGTCTTTTGGCTATGAAATACCCGTTGCAGGGGAAGTTGTATTCAATACAGCTATGACAGGTTATCCCGAAAGTCTTACCGACCCATCATATGCCGGACAGTTGATGACACTCACGTATCCGCTTGTTGGCAACTACGGAGTTCCCCCTCTCACAATCGAAAGCAACGGACTTCCAACTTTCATGGAGGGTAACAAGATATATGCTTCTGCCATTATCGTTTTCGATTACAGCGAACATTATAGTCATTGGAATGCCCATGAGAGTCTATCGGATTGGTTGAAGCGCGAACAAGTGACAGGTATCACGGGAATAGATACGAGAGAATTGACTAAAGTGCTTCGTGAACACGGTGTTATGATGGGAAAGATTACCTTTGACGATGAACCCGACAACATTCCACAAGCCGACTATGAAGGCGTTAATTTCGTAGAGAAAGTAAGTTGCAAAGACATTATATATTATAATGAAGGAGCAGGCAAGAAAGTGGTACTTGTAGATTGTGGGGTAAAGATAAATATCATTCGTTGCCTTATTGACAGAGGAGTTGAAGTAATTCGGGTACCTTGGGACTATGATTATACAGAACTTTCGTTCGATGGTCTTTTCTTAGGCAACGGACCGGGAAACCCCGATTTGTGTGTAGAGGCTGTGAATGTATTGAAGAAGCAACTAAGCCAAAACAATCAACCTGTATGTGGTATCTGCATGGGAAATCAGTTGTTGGCCAAAGCAGCAGGAGCTTCTATTTATAAATTGAAATACGGACATCGTTCACACAACCAGCCGGTACGCATGGTAGGCACAGAGAACTGCTACATAACAAGTCAGAATCACGGTTATGCAGTTGATGCAAAGACACTTGATTCTGATTGGGAAGAGTTGTTCATCAATATGAATGACGGGTCGAATGAAGGAATACGACATTGCTCCAAACCATGGTTCTCTTCACAGTTCCATCCCGAAGCATGTAGTGGACCTTTGGATACCCTGTTTATTTTCGACCGATTTATCGATGTATTAAAGTAGACTGATTATGAAAGATGAGAATATAAGAAAAGTATTATTGCTCGGTTCTGGAGCTTTAAAGATAGGAGAAGCCGGCGAATTCGATTATTCCGGTTCCCAAGCATTGAAAGCATTGAAAGAGGAAGGGATTGTAACTGTACTTATCAATCCCAATATTGCGACGGTGCAAACTTCTGAAGGGGTGGCCGACCAAATCTATTTCCTACCCATACAACCCTACTTTGTGGAGAGGGTTATTCAGAAAGAGCGTCCCGACGGTATTCTGTTGGCCTTTGGGGGGCAAACGGCTTTAAACTGCGGAGTGGAGCTATATAAAAGTGGTGTATTAGAGAAGTATGGTGTAAGGGTGTTAGGAACACAGGTAAAAGCCATTATGGACACGGAAGATCGTGAACTGTTTGTAGAGAAACTAAAAGAGATAGATATAAAGACCATTAAAAGCGAGGCATGTGAGAATATAGAACAAGCTCGTAAGGCGGCAGCGGAGTTGGGGTATCCTATAATTATTCGTGCAGCATATGCTTTAGGGGGATTGGGTAGTGGCTTCTGTGATAATGAGGAGGAGCTTATCAAATTGGCGGAGAAAGCCTTCTCTTTTTCTCCCCAAGTGCTTGTAGAAAAGAGTTTAAAGGGATGGAAAGAGATAGAGTATGAAGTAGTTCGCGACCGATATGACAACTGTATTACAGTCTGCAATATGGAGAACTTCGACCCGTTGGGCATTCATACGGGTGAAAGTATTGTTATTGCGCCCTCTCAAACCTTAACGAATAGCGAATACCACAAGCTCCGTACGCTTGCTATTAAAATCATTCGTCATATCGGAATTGTGGGTGAATGCAATGTGCAATATGCCTTCGATCCGAAAAGCGAAGATTATCGAGTAATTGAAGTAAACGCACGATTGAGTCGTTCTTCTGCGCTTGCTTCAAAAGCAACAGGCTACCCTCTGGCATTCGTTGCTGCAAAGCTCGGTCTTGGCTATGGCCTCTTTGAACTGAAAAATTCTGTTACAAAGACTACCAGTGCTTTCTTTGAACCTGCACTTGACTATGTGGTCTGCAAGATACCTCGTTGGGACCTCAGTAAATTTAGAGGGGTAGACAAGGAGTTAGGGTCTTCTATGAAATCGGTGGGCGAAGTGATGGCCATCGGACGCAACTTTGAGGAAGCTATTCAGAAAGGTCTGCGTATGATAGGACAAGGCATGCATGGGTTTGTCGAGAATAAAGAACTCGAGATAAACGATATAGACGCAGCTTTAAGAGAACCCACCGACAAGCGTGTATTTATCATCTCAAAAGCTATGCACAAAGGCTATACTACCGATGAGATTCATGAGCTGACGAAGATAGACAAGTGGTTCTTAGAGAAGCTGAAACATGTCATTGATATCGACGAAGCCATGCACCGTTGTACTAACGTCAATGTGTTGGATAAAGACTTGCTGCGTACGGCAAAGGTCTATGGATTTACCGACTTCCAGATTGCCCGTGCTGTCGGTCTGGAACAAGAACTTGGCAACATGCACAAGGCTGCTCTGGTTATCCGGAACCTGCGCAAAAGCTATGGTATCTTGCCCGTAGTGAAACAAATCGATACGCTGGCAGCTGAATACCCTGCTCAAACCAATTATCTCTATCTTACTTATTCGGGTATAGCACATGATATTCAGTTTGAAAACGACAGACGCAGCATCGTTGTTCTTGGCTCAGGTGCCTATCGCATAGGGAGTTCGGTGGAATTTGACTGGTGTGGCGTTCAGGCACTTAATACCATTCGCAGGCAAGGATACAGGTCTGTGATGATTAACTATAACCCCGAAACAGTGTCTACCGATTACGATATGTGCGATCGTCTTTATTTTGATGAACTCACATTTGAGCGAGTCATGGACATCTACGACCTCGAAAATCCGTATGGCATCATCGTTTCTACGGGTGGACAGATACCCAACAATTTAGCTATGAAACTGTATGAACAACACGTTACCATACTGGGTACATCTGCAAAAGATATAGACAATGCCGAAGATAGAGCGAAGTTCTCATCGATGCTTACGCGAAATGGTATTAATCAACCGGAATGGAGTGCATTAACATCAATAGATGATATCAATCTCTTTATCGAACGAGTAGGCTTCCCCGTATTAGTACGCCCGTCATACGTGCTTTCCGGTGCGGCAATGAATGTCTGTTCCAACCGTGGCGAATTAGAAAGATTCCTTCAATTGGCAGCTAATGTGAGCGAAGACCATCCTGTTGTAGTGAGCCAATTTATAGAGCATGCTAAGGAAATAGAAATGGATGCGGTAGCAAAAGATGGAGAGATTCTTGCATATGCTATCAGTGAGCACATAGAATTTGCAGGCGTTCACTCCGGAGATGCTACCATTCAGTTTCCACCTCAGAAACTTTATGTTGAAACGATGCGCCGAATCAAGCGCGTAAGCCGACAGATTGCACACGAATTGCATATCAGCGGTCCTTTCAATATTCAGTTTATGGCGCGCGATAACGATATTCTTGTCATCGAATGCAACCTCCGTGCCTCTCGCTCATTCCCTTTTGTGAGTAAGGTACTGAAAATCAATCTTATCGATTTGGCAACTCGCGTTATGCTTGGCCTACCTGTAGAGAAACCTAATAAAAACCTTTTCGACCTTGATTATGTTGGTATTAAGGCCTCACAGTTCTCTTTCAATCGTTTGCAGAAAGCTGATCCCGTACTTGGAGTAGATATGGCATCGACCGGAGAGGTGGGATGTTTGGGCGACGACACCAACGATGCCCTCTTAAAGAGTATGCTTTCCGTAGGCTATCGCATACCCGAGAAATCCATACTGCTGTCTACTGGTGGTGCCAAGCAGAAAGCTGAAATGCTGGATGCAGCCAGAATGCTTGTAAAACATGGCTATCGACTATATGCAACGAGTGGTACATCCAAATATCTTTCTGAAAACGACATTGAGAACACAAGGGTTTACTGGCCATCAGAAGAAGGCCGTCAGCCCCAGGCTCTCGACATGTTACACAACCGAGAGATAGACATGGTTGTGAATATGCCGAAAGACCTCTCGCCCCATGAGCTGACCAACGGCTACAAGATACGTCGCGCAGCCATTGATTTAAATATCCCACTTATCACCAACAGTCGGCTTGCAAGTGCATTCATCAATGCTTTTTGTACAATGCAACCCGATGAAATAGAGATAAAATCATGGTCTGAATATAAGTAAAAGTATTGTCGTTGGAAAGAGGTGGTCTTAATTCATAACTTTTTGCCCCGTTTTTGTAATAGTTTCTCGGAATTTGATACTCAAAAGTTTGAGATTGCAACCTTTCAAGGTTGTAAAGTTACGATTGGTAAGTCGGCATTCGTACCCTGTGCAAATGGCGTTTGTACAGGGTACAGATACGGTTTGTACATGGAAAAGTCGGTAACTACTCTAATAAATTATTGAGAGTAAGATACTTTTAATTATAGAAAAGAAGAAGGCAAAGAAACGCTTTTTATTTCCCCTATACGGATTGTTTTTTATAAAAATCTTATTTACAGGTTACCATATATGCAAAAAAAACATTATATTTGCATGCAGAATAGGCAGATAGACCATGTCTTGTTCTTATTTACGTAACAATTTAAAAACATTATAAACTTATTATTTAATACACAAACTATGGCAAACAAAAAAGAAAGACTCTTTGGAGAGTTTCCCGTGCCTACTACCCAAGATTGGCTTGATAAGATTCAGGTCGATTTAAAAGGGGCAGATTTTCAAAAAAAGTTGGTGTGGCGAACAAATGAGGGTTTTGACGTACAACCTTTTTATCGTCGTGAAGATGTCTTGAAACTGAAGACACCTGAGGCATTGCCGGGCGAATTCCCGTTTGTAAGAGGCAATAAGAAAACCGATAATTCGTGGTTTGTGCGTCAGAACATTCTTTGTGACGATGCCAAAAATGCCAATGAGAAAGCAAAAAAACTACTAACGAAAGGCATTACTTCCTTTGGTTTTAAGGTGCCCAAAGCATTGCTCTCTGCCGAATATGTGAGCACATTGCTGGATGGAATCGACTGCGAGAAAATAGACGTTAACTTTTCTACCTGCAAACGCCGCAGCTTAGATTTGGCACAGATGTTGGCCGATTATTTCACGGCTAAGGGTTATGACAAACAGAAAGTGATGGGGTCTATCGAATGGGATCCCATGGAGAAAATCGTAAAACGGGGAGTGGATGTTACTCCTATCCTGTCTAAAGCATCTGAATTGATATCCATCTTGGCAGAATATCCCCATTTCCGCGTAATAGCAGTCAATTCTTCTACATTAAACAATAGCGGTGCCTATATCGTACAAGAGTTAGGCTATGCTCTTTCTTGGGGTAATGAATACATGAACCTGCTGACATTGCAGGGTGTGGATGCAGACGTAGCGGCTAATAACATTAAGTTTAACATGGGCATTACGGAAAACTATTTCATGGAGATAGCCAAATTTCGTGCGGCCAGAATGTTGTGGGCAGAGATCGTGAAACAGTATAAGCCGAAGGATATAGACAGTTGTGAGATGGTGGTAAATGCCTCTACATCTGAATATAACATGACTTTATTCGACAGCTATGTTAATATGCTGCGGTCACAGACAGAAGCCATGAGTGCAACTTTGGGCGGCGTTTATTCTTTAGTTGTTACCCCGTTTGACAAATGCTATAAACAGCCGGACGACTTCTCCGAGCGCATAGCACGCAATCAACAGCTACTGCTGAAAGAAGAATGTCACTTCGATAAAGTAGTAGACCCCTCAGCTGGTTCTTACTATATAGAGGAATTGACCACTCACTTGGCAGCAGAGGCATGGAAACTGTTCTTGAAAATAGAGGATGAAGGCGGTTTCTTGGAGGCTTTGAAGAAAGGTGTTATACAAGACGATATCAACGCGACAAACGCCAAACGCCATGAAAATGCAGGTAAGCGGAAAGAGTTCATACTGGGTACTAACCAATTCCCCAACTTCACAGAGAAGTCGGAGGGAAAAACTCCCATTACTTGCGATTGCGGTTGTGGCAGTCATGAGGAAGGCACATTTAAACATATCAACAGCAAGAGGTTGGCTTCTGATTTTGAAGACCTCCGCATTCAGACCGAAAACAGTGGTAAGATTCCCGTTGCTTTCATGCTGACGATTGGTAAGCTGGCATTCCGTCAGGCACGCGCACAGTTTAGTTCCAACTTCCTTGCCTGTGCAGGTTATAAGGTTATCGACAACCTCGGTTTCAAAACAGTGGAAGAAGGCGTGGATGCCGCACTGAAGGCTAATGCCGATATTGTTGTGCTGTGTTCCAGCGACGACGAATATGCCGAATATGCAATACCCGCATTCAAATACCTGAATGGTCGTGCCATGTTTATCGTTGCAGGTGCTCCGGCTTGCATGGACGACTTGAAAGCAGCAGGCATAGAGAACTTTATACATGTAAAGAGTAATGTTTTGGAAACTCTGAAAGCATATAATGCTGCACTTGGAGTGAAGTAATTCGTTATTCTAATATAATGTACGCGTGTACATATAATAAAGTAAAACCATTATGAGAAAGAATTTTAAAAATATAGATATATTCGGCGGTATTAAATCTGTCAATGGAAACGAATGGCAGAAGAAGAACGGTATTACCGCCAATTGGAAAACTCCGGAGCACATAGAGGTAAAACCCGTCTACACAAAGGAAGACCTCGATGGTATGGAGCATTTGGATTTTACATCGGGTCTGCCACCTTTCCTGCGTGGTCCGTACTCTATGATGTATCCGTTCCGCCCGTGGACAATTCGTCAGTATGCAGGTTTTTCCACTGCGGAGGAATCCAATGCTTTCTATCGTCGTAACCTTGCCAGCGGCCAAAAAGGTCTGTCTGTGGCTTTCGACCTACCTACCCATCGTGGCTACGACCCCGATAACGAACGTGTGGTAGGAGATGTGGGTAAAGCCGGCGTATCTATCTGCTCGGTAGAGAACATGAAGGTACTCTTTGACGGTATTCCTTTGAATAAGATGTCGGTATCCATGACCATGAATGGTGCCGTGCTTCCCATCATGGCTTTCTATATTGTGGCCGGTTTGGAACAGGGCGCAAAGCTCGAAGAAATGGCAGGAACCATCCAAAACGACATCTTGAAAGAATTTATGGTGCGTAATACATATATTTATCCACCTGCTTTCTCGATGCGTATTATCAGCGACATCTTCGGATATACGTCGAAGTATATGCCCAAGTTTAATAGTATTTCTATTTCGGGATACCACATGCAAGAAGCCGGAGCCACCGCAGATATTGAGCTTGCCTATACGATAGCCGACGGTTTAGAGTATGTGCGTTCAGGTGTAGCCGCAGGCATCGACATCGACGCTTTTGCTCCTCGTCTTTCTTTCTTCTGGGGTATCAGTATGAACCACTTTATGGAGATTGCCAAGATGCGTGCTGCACGCATGCTTTGGGCTAAGGTTATCAAGCAATTCAATCCGAAAAACGACAAGTCGCTTGCACTTCGTACGCACTCGCAAACCTCGGGTTGGTCACTCACGGAGCAAGACCCGTTCAACAACGTTGGCCGTACTTGTATTGAAGCCATGGCTGCCGCACTCGGTCACACACAGAGTTTGCATACCAATGCTCTTGACGAGGCCATCGCCCTACCTACAGACTTCTCCGCACGTATCGCCCGTAACACGCAGATATATGTGCAGAACGAGACGAAAATATGTAAGGAAATCGACCCGTGGGCTGGTTCCTATTATGTGGAAAGTCTTACCAACGAACTCGTGCACAAAGCATGGGAGCATATTCAGGAAGTAGAGAAACTCGGCGGTATGGCCAAGGCTATCGAGACCGGTATTCCCAAGATGCGTATCGAAGAGTCGGCAGCCCGCACGCAGGCTCGTATCGACAGTGGTGTACAGACCATTCTTGGTACCAATAAGTATCGCCTTGAGCATGAAGACCCCATCGATATTCTGGAGGTTGACAACTCGGCTGTTCGTCGTCAGCAGGAAGAAGCCTTGGCGCAGTTAAAGGCTCACCGTGACGAGCAAAAGGTGAAAGAAACACTTGCTGCCCTGACCGAATGCGTGAAAACCGGTGAGGGTAACCTCTTGGAAAAGGCCGTAGAATGTGCAAAAGTGCGTTGTACGCTCGGTGAGATAAGTGATGCTTGTGAAGTAATAGTAGGTAGATATAAAGCTGTGATTAGAACCATTTCTGGTGTATATTCTTCTGAGAGTAAGAATGACACCGATTTCGACAAGGCATGCGAACTGACACAAGAGTTTGCAAACAAGGAGGGACGTCGTCCTCGTATCTTCGTTGCTAAGATGGGACAAGACGGACACGACCGTGGCGCAAAGGTAGTGGCAACGGGATATGCCGACTGTGGTTTCGACGTAGACATGGGACCGCTGTTCCAGACACCCGCTGAAGCAGCCCGCGAGGCAGTGGAGAACGATGTGAATATTGTGGGCGTCAGTTCATTGGCTGCCGGTCATAAGACCCTCGTTCCGCAGTTGATAGCCGAGTTGAAGAAGCTCGGACGTGAAGACATCATGGTGATTGCAGGCGGTGTAATACCTGCGCAGGACTACGATTTCCTCTACAAAGCAGGTGTTGCAGCCATCTTCGGCCCTGGTACCAGCATAGCCAAATCGGCATTGACGATGATGAACATCCTTTTGGATAAGTAAATCCTGATTCATTCGATAGAAGAGTCTGTTCTGATAAGGGCAGGCTCTTTTTTATATCTATACGTGAGTTCGGGATAAGGCAATCGGACTGTAAGCCCCGAGGGGGCGTAAGACCTTAGACAGGGTGTGAAGCTCGAAAGAGCACCACCCCTGATAAGTATGTGTAGAAAGTGCCCCCCGTAGGGGTGACGGAGGATTGAGAGTTAGTGCTCTGCCGCCCCTTCAGGGCTTAGATAGTGAGTATCCACGATACAGGAGCTACGCTATCGCTTACCCCTGTCTAAGGTCTGTTGCCCCTTTGGGGCTATTGGATAAGATTCTCTTATCCCGAACTCGCGTATCAACTTTGTCGTTGCATCGCTTACCAAGAAGCAACGAGCTGGTTTAAAGCATAGCTATTACTGTCTTATCTCTTAGCTTTGACGCCGTCAGAGCATAGCTTTCACACGCTCAAAGCTATGCTCTTTCAGATACGTCTATATAATGTTGTCACTCAATGATTTATCTGTGTGATAGCCCTTAAACTTTATATGGGGGGGAAAGGTTTACCGGAGAGCAATAAAAAACAAATACAGATGAAAATTAATTCAAGACCAATAAAGGAACTAAACTTCTCAACACCAAGACAATAGTTTTACAACAGAGTTACATAAACGCCCACTTGCTAATGGAATCTGCGAAGTTATTCACGATAACAGGCACTGCGGAGCACTCGTCATTGCCGAAAAAGATGGGTAAGGAGTCCCTCGCAGCCGTCCTCTATCAGGTCGAGTGCCCGATTGAACTCCGCATCGCTACCATAGTAGGGGTCAGGAACGTCGGCGATACCTTTGTATTTCGTGAAGAAATCTCTCATTTTCCATACCTTATTCTTTTCCATTTCGTCGGTAGCGAGCGAAAGGATGGCGCGGTAGTTCTCATCGTCCATTACCACAATGTAGTCGAAGTTGTGGAAGTCGGGTAGGGCGAATTGTCGCGCTCTACTGTCGAGTATATAGCCGCGATGCAGGGCATGACTACGCATGCGTCGGTCGGGCAGTTCGCCTATGTGCCATCCGCCGATGCCGGCAGAGTCTATATAGAGGCTGTCGGCCATGCCGGCTTCTTCCGCTTTCTTCTTCATAACACCCTCGGCAGCCGGCGAACGGCAGATATTTCCTAAACAGATGAACAGGAGAGATTTCTTTTCTTTCATGGGAATAGTTGTGTTTATTGTCTGATAACCTGTTTTACGCCACGCACGGTACGCAATCGCTTGAGCAGCATATCGAGTTTCGAAGTGTCTTCCAGCATCACCTCAATGTATCCGCTGAAGAGACCATCGTGTGAATCGATGTTGATAGCGCGCATCGTGATATTGTTTTCTTTGGAAATGATACTGGTAATATTGTTCACGATACCGATGTCGTCGTTACCCACTACTTTGAGTCCGATGCTGTATTGATTAGATCCCTTGCCGCTCCATTTCGCTTTTACCATGCGATAACCAAACCGTTTGCGCATTTCGGGAGCATTGGGACAGTCGGTTCGATGAATTTTGATACCCCCATTGACAGTCACAAAGCCAAACACCTCATCGCCGTAAATGGGACGACAGCATTTCGCCAGCTGATAGTCTATACCTTTCAGATTGCTGTCTATCACCAACACGTCGTCATTTTTCTCGGACTTCTCTTCCTCCGGCCCCGTATAGCTGAACTCCTCGGCACTTCTTGCAGGTGTATTCCCAGATAAGTTCTGGTCGTGGCGACGTATCTCCTGATACTTCTCGATGACCGTGTTGAGGTCTAAATCGCCGTCGGCAATTTTCTTATAGAAGTCAGACACCTCCTTGAAACCTAACTTCTGGATGAGATGCGACATGGAACTCTCGTCGAAATCTACCTTTCGGTTTTTCATCCTACGTTCCAACATTTCTTTGGCATATAGGCCGTCTTTTACCTGTGTCTCTTTTAACGCGAGTTTAATTTTTGTCCTTGCCCGCGAGGTTTTTACAATCTTCAACCAGTCGCTCTTGGGCTTTTGTGTTGCCAAAGTCATCACCTCCACTTGGTCGCCCGAATGTAGTTTCTCACGTATGGAGACGTTTTTGTTGTTAATGCGCCCGCCTACACAGGCATTACCCACTTTGGAATGGATATGATAGGCAAAGTCGAGCAACGTTGCGCCTTTGGGAAATTTAAGCAAATCGCCTTTAGGTGTGAACACGTAGACCTCGTCTTCATAGAGATCCATCTTGAATTGATCCATGAGTTGCAGGTCGTCGTTGTTCTCAAGTGCCGCCCTGATATTGTTAAGCCATTCGTCGAGCCCACTTTCCCCTTTGATTCCCTTGTATCGCCAATGAGCAGCCAACCCCCGTTCGGCCACTTCATCCATTCGCTCTGTTCGTATCTGCACTTCCACCCACTTGTTCTCCGGCCCGAGCACAGTAATGTGCAGACTTTCGTATCCATTGGATTTTGGTACTGAGAGCCAATCGCGCAATCGTTTAGGATTGGGCTGATACATGTCGGTAATAATAGAGTAGACCTGCCAGCAGTGCATTTTTTCAAGGTTCATGGGCGAATTTAAGATAATGCGGATAGCAAAAAGGTCGTATATCCCTTCGAAGCCGCATTTCTGCTTCTTCATTTTCTGCCAAATGCTGTGGATGCTCTTGGTGCGTCCTTTGATATGGAAATGCAGGCCGGATGCCGACAATTTCTCTTGTATCGGTGTAATGAACCGCTCTATGTAACTGTCGCGCGCTGCCTTGGTGGCGTTGAGTTTTTCTTTGATATGATAATAGGCATCGTGTTCAAGATATTTGAGGCTGAGATCTTCCAATTCGCTCTTCAGTTTATAGAGTCCCAACTTATGTGCCAATGGAGCGTATAGATATCCGGCCTCTTCGCTCACCCGCCTCTTCGCTTCTATGTTGTCGGAGTCGCGTATCTGCCGCATGAGGTTCACGCGGTCAGCTATCATGATAAGAATCACGCGCATGTCTTCGGCAAATGACAGCAACAGATTTCTGAAGTTCTCACTTTCAATGGCGGGCGTTCGTTTATAAAGGTCATGTATCCTCACGAGCCCTTGGATGATATGTGCCACACTTTCGCCGAACGAACGGCTCACTTCCTCGACAGAAGAACTACCGCTGATAACACCCGTATAAAGCAGAATAGCCAACACACCGTCGCGTTTCAGCCCGATTTCTTCTACTGAAATCAAGGTGGTCTGCATGCCCAAGAGAATCGGGTTGAGGCCGAACACGTCGCGTTGGATGAGGTTCTTGTCGATAGAACGCTTCAGATACTCGCGCAACCGCTCTTCGTCGCCGGCGAGCAACGTGTCGCCAATCAGCCTTTTCAGTTGTCCGATGATGTGCAAGGTCTCTTTCCGTTCCTCGTTTGTAAAGATGAATTTTTCCTCCATGAATACTGTTCCTTCGTTAGTTTTCCTCTGATAATCGGGGTAGCGCAAAGGTACAAATTTTTCAATGAAAAGTTCCGTATTCAGTGAAAAGTAACTATATTTGTCGCAAAATACTATTAAACACCATGAACAGATTAGAGAAGAAAGACTTTGAGCAACTCTCTCAAAGAGGAATATCCGAAAAACAGATAGAACGCCAATTGGCACAGTTCGCAACAGGTTTCCCCTTCCTGAAGATTGAAGCGGCGGCCACAATCGGCCACGGTATGATGGCTGTAGATGCAAACGGCCGCAAAGAATTCATCGACAAATGGCATGCCTATAAGAAGAGTGGCGACCATCGCATCCTGAAGTTCGTGCCGGCCAGCGGAGCAGCCAGCAGAATGTTTAAGGATATGTTTGAGTTCTTGCAGGCCGACAACCCCGAGCCGGTCACCGAATTTGAAAAGACCTACTTCGCAGGGATTCACAAATTCGCCTTTTACGATAAGCTCTCCGCCGCATGCAAGCACCATTTGGGCAAAAGCATCGACCAACTCATGGCCGAGGGGAAACATAAAAACATCGTAGCATTGATGCTCAATGAAGACGGACTCAACTACAGCCGATTACCCAAGGGATTGTTGCTCTTCCATCGCTATCCCGCCGGTGTGCGCATGCCCGTAGAGGAACATCTCGTAGAGGGCGCACTCTATGCAGAAAGCAATGGCGAGGTGAACATCCATTTCACCGTCTCCCACGAGCATTTGCACCTCTTTCAATCGCTCATTGCCAAGCGACAGAACGACTATGCCACGCGTTTCAATGTGAAATACAACGTCTCCTTCTCCGAACAGAAACAGCATACCGATACCATCGCCGTGAACCCCGACAACACGCCTTTCAGAAATGCAGACGGCACACTGCTCTTTAGGCCGGCCGGACACGGCGCACTGATAGAAAACCTCAACGACATCGAGGCCGACATCGTATTTATCAAAAATATCGATAACGTTGTACCCGACCGCCTCAAAACCGACACCACCGAGTACAAACAGCTCATCGGAGGCATTCTCGCAGACCTTCAAGCGCAGACCTTCCGCCATCTCGAACTGCTCGATACGCACCATTACACCCGCAACGAACTGATGAAAATCGTCGCATTCCTCGAGCAGGCATTCTGGTGCATACAGCCCGACATCGCGCAACTGTCCGACGACGCACTCGCTGCCTATCTGCACAAGAAGCTCAACCGACCCATACGCGTCTGCGGCATGGTTAAAAACGAGGGAGAACCCGGCGGAGGCCCCTTCATCACACGGAATAACGACGGCTCCACCGGCCTGCAGATTCTCGAAAGCAGCCAGATAGACAAAAACGACCCGAAAGCCATGGAAATGTTCAAAAAAAGCACGCACTTCAATCCCGTAGACCTCGTGTGTGCCATCAAAGACTATCGAGGACGCAAATTCCACCTGCCCGACTACGTAGACACTGCCACCGGCTTCATCAGCAACAAAAGTAAGGACGGAAAAGAACTCAAAGCCCTCGAATTACCCGGATTGTGGAACGGAGCCATGAGTCATTGGAACACCGTCTTTGTAGAAGTGCCCCTCACCACGTTCAATCCGGTGAAAAACGTAAACGATTTGTTGCGCGAACAACATCTCTGACCCCGTTCACCCGCTTCCGCCCCAACTGCTGCAAGTTCCCATGCTTACAGCAGTTTTTCTTTCGCCCCTGCCGATGGTTCTTTGTTTATTTTCTTGTCATTCTTTTTCCGTCTGCTCCTTTCCCCCGCCTTTTCCTCTTCTCCGCCACCATCGCTCTTCGTTTCTACCGGAAAATCCTCTCCGCCGCCACTGCTTTCGACAGTTTTTTCCATTTTCTCCTCTCCGATGCTATCCTCATCGACGGTTTCTGCAATAACAGACTCTTGTTCGCCCTTGCCGCTCTTGCTTTTTTTATTTTCAAACGGAATGATATCATCGCCGCTCCTCCTTTTTCTTGCTGCTTTACGCAAAGTGAGGGTGAGTTTACGGTTATTTACCAATTTATTATATCGGATGATAAGAGAACTGAGACCTATCGTATCAGGCTCTAAATCACTTAATGAGGTAATGCGTAGTATAATGGCATTGATAGCCTTATCGGTCATGGCGCGCGATCGTCTTACCTGTGCAGTAGGAATAGGAGCTTTGGCCGAGAAGTGTTTCAGAAACAATTGACTGAAGGCGTCATTATCAGCTGATAATTGATCTAAATCAGACTTGGCTCCGAGTAGGGTAATCAAGGGTTCAAATTTCTCATCTCTCAAATCTACCATAAGATTTCTTATAGAACCCGTTTCATAATCATTACTTGACGAAGGCACTCTTGGATAACGTTTTAAAACCTTACCGACCTCTTCTGCCGCCTTACGTATAGCTTCCGAATGCCTATATTTTCCCGAAGCTACGCATAGGCAAAAGGCTCTGTAAGATTCGTCTCTTGCCTTGTCGAGTACTTTTAATTCTTTTGTATACTCTTTTTCCCGGGGCAGATTGAGTACTTCTTCTTCTGCATCAATAGCGGCTTTAAGCGCCGGTAGTAATGAATTCAGTTTCTTAATGTCGGCCTCCTTACTTATTTTATAAACATGAATAGCAAACTGAGAATGCTCCAGATTTTGGAGATGACTCTTCTTTAAAGTCTTTAATTTCATAGCTGTTCTTATTTAATAGTTAATTATTGATACGCTAACAATAGCCGAAGCCTTGATTTTCTTTTTTATACATACTTCGGTATAGGGCAAATATAGTGATTTTTTCTTTATCCTATCATTTTTTATAGCAAAAAACACTTTTTTCCTTGTTTTCCTATCAAAATCTATAGTCGAAAATAGGTAATTGTCTATTTTCCTATCCAAATCTATAGCCGAAGATAGGTAATTGCCTATTTTTCTATCCAAATCTATAGCAGAAGATAGGTAATTACTCATTTTCATATCAAAATCTATAGCCGAAGATAGGTTATTTCTCATTTTTACATCCAATTTTATAGAGAATGGTAGGTTATTTCTCATTTTTACATCCAATTTTATAGAGAATGGTAGGTAAAATTACTTTTTATATGCGTCGGCCGCGGCCGACGATAGCTCACATTAACTTTTATTTGCGTCGGCCGTGGCCGACGATAATTTTATTATGTTTTATTCACGTCGGCCGCGGCCGACGATATTTCTATTAACTTTAATTCACGTCGGCCATGGCCGACGATACTATTTTAATCATTTAACCACCATCGGCCACGGCCGACGATATTATTTTAAACATTTAACCATCATCGGCCGTGGCCGACGATACTATTTTAATCATTTAACTGCCATCGGCCGCGGCCGATAATATTATTTTAAACATTTAACTATCATCGGCCACAGCTGACGATACTATTTTAAACATTTAACTGCCATCGGCCGCAGTTTCTGATACTTTATCATTTGTTTAACTATCGTCGGCCAAGACTTCTATCCTTATTTTAGATATTTACTTATCGGATGCTATGGCAGATAAAAATTTACCGAAATTTTTCCTTATATCCGGAGTGCATGCAGAGACTTAAAAGAAAAAGGAAGATGGTTCGGGGCAATGGATTGTGAGGAGTGGATCGGTTGGCCTGCTGTGGGGAGACACGGGCGTTGGATGGGGCTTCGATAACGTTAATCTTCGCTTTTCTTGCGGTTATTTAGGCTATTTTTTGTAAGTTTGCACAAGTAATCAACACATCAAACAGTCATGACACAAGAAGAAAAGACAAGGATTGAAGAGCGCATCGTAGACGTGCTCAAGACGGTCTATGACCCCGAGATTCCCGTAAACATCTACGACCTCGGACTTATCTATAAAGTGGATTTGCAAGACGACGGCACGCTCGACCTCGACATGACATTTACGGCTCCGGCTTGTCCGGCTGCCGACTTCATACTCGAAGACGTGCGCCTGAAGGTGGAAAGCGTGGAAGGGGTGAAGAGCGCGAATGTGGAGTTGGTGTTCGAGCCGGCATGGGACCAGAGCATGATGAGCGAAGAGGCTCGGGTGGAATTAGGGTTTGAGTAATCGGCGCTTGTCATGAAGAATGTCTATTTTCTTTCCGATGCCCATTTGGGTTCGCTGGCCATCCCTCACGCTCGCATGCAGGAGCGGCGTTTGGTTCGTTTTCTCGATTGCATCAAGGATAAGGCCTCAGCCATCTACTTATTGGGCGATATGTTCGACTTCTGGAATGAATATCGCTACGTTGTGCCGAAAGGTTTTACACGCTTCCTCGGAAAGATTTCCGAACTGACGGATAGGGGTGTGGAAGTGCATTTTTTTGTGGGCAACCACGACCTTTGGACTTACGGATACCTCGAGGAAGAGTGTGGCATGATTGTGCATAAACAGCCGATGACGACAGAGATTTACGGCAAGGTGTTTTTCCTTGCCCACGGGGATGGATTGGGCGACCCCGACCATCCATATCAGCTGTTGCGCAAGGTGTTTCATAATTCTGTCTGCCAACGTTTGCTCTGTGCCATTCATCCGCGATGGGGGATGGCGCTCGGACTGAATTGGGCGAAGCACAGCAGAGGCAAACGTCCCGACGGTCGCGAGCTTCCCTATCTCGGAGAGGACGACGAATATCTTGTGCAATTCAGCAAAGCCTATATGAAGGAGCACGAAGACGTGGATTTCTTCATCTACGGTCATCGCCACATAGAACTCGACTTGATGCTTTCGCGCAAAGCCCGCATGCTTATCTTGGGCGATTGGATATGGCAGTTTACTTATGCTGTGTTCGACGGCGAACACCTCATCATGGAGCAATACATAGAAGGCGAGAGTCGTCCTTGACACGTTCGGCATGCCTTTTGCAATTTTTTCTACGGGGATGTCCCCATCAAAACAACGTATCAACCTATAAAAAGAAACGAAAATGAATGAACAGGAATTAACCAGATTTATGAGGGAAAAAGACGGCGCCTTGTCGCTCGCATTCCCTGCACTCATGCGTAAAGTCTACGTATGGATGAGCCTTGCACTTATCATTACCGGTATCACGGCTTACGGTGTGGCCTCATCGCCCGGCCTCATCACAGCGTTTTATACCAACCAGATGCTGATGTGGGGCGTAGTCATCGCCGAGTTTGCGCTCGTCTTTGCCCTCTCCGCAGCCCTCAACCGTTTGTCTCTCTCCGTGGCGACGCTTCTGTTTGTCGTATATTCGGTGCTCAACGGCGTGATGTTCTCTTCCATTTTCCTCGTGTACACGATGTCGTCGGTGGCCAATGTATTCTTTATTACTGCGGGCACTTTTGCCGCCATGGCCGCTTACGGCTATTTCACAAAGAGCGACCTCACGACCTTGGGCAAGTATCTGTTTATGGCACTGATAGGCCTTGTGATAGCCACGGTGGTGAATATCTTCGTAGGTAGCAGTATGCTCTCTCTCGTTATAAGCTATGCCGGCGTATTGATATTTGTAGGACTGACGGCCTACGACTCGCAGAAAATCAAACAAATGCTCGCGCAGCAAGTTGATGCCGATGAGACCGCGCAGAAGGTTGCACTGTTCGGCGCACTGACTTTGTATCTCGATTTCATCAACCTCTTTCTCTATCTGCTCCGCCTTCTTGGCAACAGACGGTAACGTGGCGCAGACCTCCTTCGTATGATATGGGTATGAGAAAAGTCTTTTTGCTCCTTTTCATGGTAGTGGCTGGCTGTCTCCATGCGCAACGTAACGAGATATTCGACCCGCGGATCGCCTCTCTGCAGGTAGTGGCAGGCAGCAGATGGCAGTCTCTTCCCGTCGTGATGCTCGGTAGCGGAGAAGCCATTCATATTGCATTCGATGACCTTACTCATACCTATCACCGTTACACCTATCGTATCGACCACTGCGAAGCCGACTGGAGTATCTCGCGTGGACTCTTTGCAAGCGACTACATCAGTGGTTTCTATAGCGGCAATACCATCGACGACAACTGCGAATCTGTGGGCACCAACACGCTCTACACGCACTATCAGTTGCGCATTCCCAATGAGCGGTGCACTTTGAAGATGAGTGGTAATTATCGTCTCACAGTCTTTGATGACAACAACGACGACCAACCGATGTTCACAGCTCACTTCATGGTGGCCGAAGCTGCCATGGGGGTGAGCCTCGGTGTCTCTACCAATACGGATATCGACCTTAACGGCAGCCATCAGCAGGTAGATATGCAGGTGAATTACGGCGGACAGACGGTGATTGATCCTGCCCGACAACTAAAGACCGTCGTCCTGCAGAATGGACGTTGGGACAATGCTGTGGTCAATCCACAACCGCGCTACGTGATGCCCGAAGGTCTGCGATGGACTCACGAACGCAGCCTTATTTTCGAGGCGGGTAATGAGTATCGCAAGTTCGAGGCTTTGGATGTAGACCGTCCCACCTTAGGTGTGAACGAGATTCGCTGGGATGGGCGGGATTACCACGTGATGCTTTATCCCGATGAAATTCGCCGGAACTACGTTTACGACGAAGATGCCAATGGTGCGTTCTATATCCGCAACAGCGACAACCACGACAACGACTGTGCTTCAGAGTATGTGGTGGTGCATTTCACGCTCCATGTTTCTCAACCCGTAGCGGGCGACGTGTATCTCAATGGAGCATGGACAAACGACCGATTCCTACCCCAATACCGCATGGAATACGATGCCGCAGCACATTGCTATCGCTGCGCCATATCGTTGAAGCAAGGCTATTATTCCTACCAATACGTGGTGCTGCACGGCGATGGCTCTGCCACGGTCTTCCCCATCGAGGGTAGTTTTTATCAAACGGGGAACCGCTATCAGGCATTGGTCTATTTTCGTGCCAATGAAGCACGTGCCGACCGACTGGTAGGATACACGGAAATAGACTTCAAACGGTAAGCAGACATACCATGGTCGAATAGCGCGGGCGACAGTACTCCATACCTTCCTATTTGTAAGAACTATCCTTTCGCCTTGTCAGAGCATAGCTTTGAGCTTGTGAAAGCTATCTTTTCACGGCGTTAAAGCTATGCTTTTTCATTTTTATTTCTATCCTCCTCTTTTTCAGCTGTTTATACTTTCCCTTTTTAAACGTTCTTTTAGGTGCATAGAAAGGCTAACGGATGATTCCTACGCAGGTAGAAAAAATGCCATGAAAAATGTTGGTGTACATGTAAAAATAACTACCTTTGCATAAGGGTAGGTTGCACTTAGCAGACTAAAAGTCATTTTGAAAGGAAAAAGAAAGGAAATAACTATCAATGAAAGTATGTATCGTTGCAGGAGCACGACCTAATTTTATCAAGGTCGCTCCTATCATCAGAGCCATTCATGCTGCAAAAGTAAATGGAAAAGATATTGATTTCGACCTCGTATATACGGGCGAAGAAAGCGATAAGACATTGGAAGAGTCGTTGTTTACCGACCTGTCTATCCCTCGGCCGGATGCTTTCTTAGGCGTAGAATGCGAACGCATGAACGAACTGACGGGACGAGTCATGTTTGAGTTTGATAAATACCTCGACGCACATCCTGCCGATGTCGTCATCGTTGTAGACGATTTAGCCTCTACGATGGCTGTTTCCATTGTCTCGAAAAAGCGCGGTCTCATGCTTGCACATCTCGTAGCCGGTACCCGTTCGTTTGACATCAACATGCCGAAAGAAATCAACCGCCTTGTCATCGACGGCCTTTCCGACCTGCTCTTCATTGCCGGTGCCGGTGCCAACAACATCGTAGCACGCGAAGGGGCTGAAACTTCGCGGGTCTATATGGTGGGAAACATATTGATAGATACCTTGCGTTTCAATTATACAAGAATGGTGCGTCCCGACATTCTCAGCGAACTGAACCTCGTAGATGGCGATTATATCGTCTTTACACTCAACCGCAAGGCACTCATTGCTCATCCTGAAAATCTGCAAAGGATGCTGACAGCCATGATACAGAATGCCGCAGGAAGCCCTATCGTTGCACCATTGCGTGCTGATGCCGCAGCAGCCGTTAAGAGTTGTTTAGACAGTCTGCCTGCTCATTTCCATCTTGTGTCGCCTCTCTCTTATTTAGAATTCGGCTATCTGACGGCACATGCGCGCGGCATCGTTACCGATTCGGGCAATGTGGCTGAAGAGGCAACGTTTAACAGGGTGCCTTGTATCACACTCAACAGTTATACCGAGCATCAGGAAACAGTAACTGTGGGGTCGAACCTGCTTGTGGGAGAAGATGCCGATAAGCTGGGTAAAGCCGTGAAAGACATCGTTTCGGGCACATGGAAAAAATGTGCCATTCCCGAAAGATGGGACGGTCGGAGTGCGGAACGCATCGTGAGCATCCTGCTCGAAAACAAATAGATAGCGATGTGCACAAAGTGGATAGGGGAGAATTCCCTATCTTGCGTAAGAAAATAGAACAATACATAAACCTGAAAATCATGAAAAATAAAATCGTATTGATTACCGGCGCAACGAGCGGAATAGGTGAAGCCTGCGCCAGACGCTTTGCTCAAGGCAACTTCGACTTAATTCTCACCGGACGAAAACGCGAACGATTAGATGCACTGCAACAGGAGTTGAAAAGTGAGAAGACCGATGTGCTCACGCTCTGTTACGACGTAAGAGACCGCAAAGCCACTATGGCTGCTGTGGAAAGTCTGAACGGGAAATGGCAACAGGTCGATATTTTAATCAATAATGCAGGGTTGGCATTGGGGCTGGAACCCGAGTATGAAGGTGATATGGACGATTGGGAAACCATGATAGACACCAATATCAAAGGGTTGCTCACGATGGTACGCCTCGTGGTACCCCGCATGGTGTCACGCAACAGCGGCCATGTTATCAACATAGGGTCGGTAGCCGGTGATGCCGCATATGCTAACGGAGGCGTATATTGCGCAACAAAAGCAGCCGTAAAGACGCTCGGCGACGGGTTGCGTATCGACCTCGCCCACACTGCAGTGAGAGTAACAACGGTGAAACCGGGGCTTGTGGAGACTCATTTCAGCATTACTCGCTTCCATGGCGACAAGCAACGCGCCGATGGAGTGTACCAAGGTATTTGTCCGTTGACGGGCGATGACATTGCCGACGTTGCATTTTATGCCGCCAATGCTCCTGCCCATGTACAGATAGCAGAAGTGTTGGTATTGGCTACCCATCAGGCCAATGGCAATACCATTTATCGAAATAAACAATAAACAGGAGGATTTGCAATGAACAAAGAATGGATGAACAACCGCGTAATTTGTGCCGTTATTCTATCACTGGGTATCATCGTACTCGGATTGAGTCTCAAAACCGGCATTGATAACTTTACCAATAAAGACCGAAAAGTGACCGTCAAAGGTTTGGCCGAAAAGGAAGTGGAAGCCGATAAGGTAACGTGGCCTATTGTATCAAAGGAAATCGGTAACGATTTACCTTCCCTTTACAACAATATGGCGGTAACACAACGCATCATCAAGGCTTTCTTGCTCAAAAACGGTATTCAGGCATCGGAGATTCAGGTCAATGCTCCTGCGGTGATAGACCTCAACGCCGAGCAGTATAGTACGAATGAACGGCCTTACCGTTACAATGTGACTGCTACTATGACTGTCACGTCGCGCAACGTGAAACTTGTCCGTGGCATCATTGCCCGGCAAGGCGAGTTACTCAAACAGGGCGTGGCCATCGTTGAGGGAGGTTATGACAATTCTGTCAGATACGAATATGTTTCATTCCACTCAATGAAGCCAAAGATGATGGAAGAGGCCATTGCTAATGCCCAAAAGACGGCACAACAATTTGCACAAAACAGCAACAGCACACTCAGCAAGATTATAAGTGCCGACCAAGGACAGTTCTCTATCGAAGACAGAGATACGAATACACCTTACATCAAGAAGGTGCGCGTGGTGACAACCATCACTTATTCGCTGAAAGACTAAACATGTCATCCATATTAACATGGTAGATGAACAGTCTAATGATTGATTTGAGTTTATAATAAGGTGGGAAACAGTGTCTCGTTTCATGACAGAAAGAAGCATGGAACGAGACTTCTTTTTACATCGAAGCATACGAACGACAGATGGAAATAAAAGCCGATAACTATACATATCTTACCCAAGGTGCTATCCACAAAGTCATTGTCAAAATGGCTCTGCCAACGATTGCAGGCATGTTGGTAATAGCTTTCTACAACATGGCTGACACCTTTTTCGTAGGACAGATAGATACGCAGTCTACAGCAGCCGTAGGCATCGTATTTTCGGTCATGTTTTTCATCATGGCCGTTAGCTTCTTTTTTGGTAATGGGTCGGGTAATTACATTTCAAGAGAGCTTGGTGCACAGCGGAAGGCTAATGCCGAAACGATGGCCTCTACCGGATTCTTCTATGCTTTGGCAGCCGGCATCGTCATGATGCTTGTGGGTGAGGTTTTGCTTACTCCACTTTCAATATGGCTGGGCAGCACGCCAACCATTTTGCCTTATACGGAAGATTACCTTAGAATTATTCTCCTCGGGGCACCGCTCATGACCTGCTCGTTTACACTGAATAACCAGATGCGCTTTCAAGGCAACGCTTTCTACTCCATGCAGGGTATTGTGAGCGGTGCCATCGTGAATGTTATACTCGACCCCATTCTCATTTTCGGCTTCGATATGGGTGTTCGCGGGGCAGCCATTGCTACGGTTATCGGACAGTTTGTGGGCTTTCTCGTCTTACTAAGCCTGATGAGAAAGGGTGGCAACATACCCGTGAATCTGCGGAAAGTATCTTTTTCAGTCGTCTATATAAAGGAGATTGTTGCCGGAGGTACTCCCTCGCTCTCTCGACAAGGCCTTAGTTGTGTGGCTACGATACTGCTCAATGTCAGTGCTGCAGCGTTTGGAGATGCTGCAGTGGCAGCTATGTCGATAGTAAACAGGTTTTGTCTGATAGTGATGGCTTGCGTAATCGGCTTCGGACAGGGCTTTCAGCCGTTCTGCGGTTTCTGCTACGGCGCTGGTCTCTACCGACGTGTGAAACGTGGTTTTTGGTTTTCTGTCAAGACATGCTGTGTCTTCTTGTTGTTGTGTTGTGTGCTCGGATGGTTCTTTTCAGCAGACATTATCGAACTGTTTCGCAGAGATGCCACCGTGATTGCCGTAGGAACAGACGCTCTACGCTGGCAGCTGGCAGCATTGCCGCTGGCCGGTCTGACAACGATTAGTAACATGTTGATGCAAACTATTCGAAAACCCATCCGTGCCAACTTGCTCGCTTCGGCACGCAGCGGTCTTTTCTTCATTCCGCTTATCATTGTTCTTCCCCGTTGCTTTGGGCTTATGGGGGTAGAGATGTGTCAAGCTATGAGCGATGTTTGTTCAGCCGTCATTACCGTGCCTATTATCCTGTCAGCTTTTAGAGAGATGTCCGCAGAAGAACGGACATAGCTTGTTAGCTAACAAAAAGATGGTCTACACCCCTCTATTGCCTTACTCTCTATAAACCCAAATCGGTCATGAAACAGTTCATCCATCCTTTCCAATGGGGATGATATGTGCTTCCTATCATCTTTAACGACCGAGTGGGGATAAACAAAAAACGCTGTAAAATCCAAGTTCTACAGCGTTTCACGATTCATTTAAACTATTATTCTGACTTTTTCATTAAAGTCTTATATTCGACAATGGCGGAAGCTGGGGGATTCGAACCCCCGGTACGGTAACCCGTACGTCAGTTTAGCAAACTGGTGGTTTCAGCCACTCACCCAAACTTCCTTTCTATTAGCGTGACTAATAAAATGCGATGCAAAAGTACAAAAAACTTTTGTATCTCCAAACATTTCATTGTTTTTTTATGTAATATGCAATTATCTGGATGGTTAATAGTGGTTAAACTGTTGTTATCTCGCATTTTTTTTTGTTACTTTGCAACTCACTTAGTGTATCATATCCGCTAAAAAAATGGGAAACAGGCGAAAGAAACACGGCAGCCGGCATGGTTTACAGGCCGTTACTCTTTGTATCAGCATCTCTTTGGTGCTTATTTTGTTGGGCATGGTAGTATTTTCAGTACTCACAGCGCACAATCTTTCTTCTTACGTAAAAGAAAATATTACTGTAACGATGATGTTAGGTGAGGATATGACTACTCCTGAAGCACAAGTGCTTTGCAAGAAGTTGCAAACACGTCCCTATATTAATCATGTAGACTTTATCAGTAAAGAGCAGGCGTTACGAGAGCAAACGAACGAGATGGGGTCAGACCCCTCCGAGTTTCTCGGCTTCAATCCTTTCGTCGGCTCTATCGAGTTGCAGTTGAAAGCCGATTATGCCAACACCGATTCTTTAGCATGGATTTCCAAAGAACTGAAACAAAACGCTAAAGTAACAGATATTACGTATCAGAAAGGCCTAATGGAAAGTGTGAACGACAATCTGAAACGTGTCAGTATCGTGTTGCTCGTATTGGCCGTATTGCTTACCATCGTATCGTTCTCACTCATTAACAGCACTGTAAAGCTGAGCATTTATTCGCGTAGATTTGCCATCCACACCATGAAACTCGTAGGGGCTTCGTGGGCATTCATCAGAAGACCGTTTATCAAAGCTGCTGTGACCGAGGGCATTGTCTCGGCTTTTGCTGCCATCATCGTATTGAGCGGATGCCTCTATGCTTTGTTTTATTATGTGCCGGAGGTTTTAACGGTGGTAACATGGCAAGTGTTGGCCATCATGGGAGCCACCGTTTTGTTGTTCGGCATCTTGATTACCACGTTTTGCGCATACCTCTCGGTCAATCGGTTTTTGAAGATGCGGGCAGGCGATTTATACAAGATTTAAAGGAATAAACAGATATGGAAATAGATAAAAGAAATTTTGCGTTCGGCAAAATGAACTTTATTTTGTTGGCCGCCGGTATGGTGATAGTTCTCATCGGTTTTGTGTTGATGAGTGGATCGGGATCCTCCGAGAAGGCATTCAATCCGCAGATATTCAGTGCTATGCATGTGAAAGTGGCACCAGCTGTCTGCTTCATTGGATTTATATCCATTGTATTTGCCATTTTGCACAAACCGAAAGATACGGTTGAAGAAACGAAGGAGAACACCAAAGAAGAATGACAACACTCGAAACCATTATCCTCGCAATCGTAGAAGGATTGACAGAATTTCTGCCGGTATCGTCTACGGGGCATATGATTATTACCCAAAATCTGCTGAATATGGAGAGTACGCCTTTTGTTAAGGCGTTTACGGTCATCATACAGTTTGGTGCCATTTTATCGGTGGTTGTGCTCTATTGGAAACGTTTCTTTCGGCTGAACACCACACCACCCCCTGCCGGCAGTTCACGTTATGAAGCTTTTCGGCACAAATGGGACTTTTATTACAAGTTGCTCATTGCCTTTCTTCCCGCAGCAGTTATCGGTTTTTTAGCCAATAAGCTCATTGACCGTCTTTTAGGTTCAGTGTTGGTGGTGGCAACGATGCTCGTTGTCGGAGGTATCTTTATGCTCTTTTGCGACCGCCTCTTCAATAAAGGCGACGAAAAAACGAGCCTTTCCGAAGGCAAAGCTTTGAAGATAGGCTTCTTTCAGTGTCTGGCCATGATTCCGGGAGTATCCCGTTCCATGGCTACCATTGTGGGAGGAATGGCACAAGGGCTTACTCGGAAGAGGGCGGCGGAATTCTCTTTCTTCCTCGCAGTGCCCACCATGTTTGCTGCAACCTGCTGGGATTTGTATAAATTGGTAAGAGATGGAGGTTTGGAAACACTTTCCGCCAATATGGCTCCTTTGCTCATTGGGTCTGTGGTGGCGTTTCTCGTAGCCATGGCAGCTATCAAGGGGTTTGTGAACTTTCTCACCAAATACGGTTTCAAGGCATTCGGTATCTATAGAATCCTTGTCGGAGGCTTTATCATCATATGGCTTCTGGCAGGTCATCCATTAGCAATGGTAGACTGATGAATTTCAAAGAAGGCGAAATAATCTGTATAGACAAACCGTATGGCATGACGAGTTTCGGTGCATTGGCTCGTGTGCGTTATCTCATCTCGAAGCGGTTGAGGGTAAAGAGAGTGAAAACCGGACATGCCGGAACGCTCGATCCTTTGGCTACGGGTGTACTCATCTTATGTACGGGAAAAGCCACTAAGCGTATCGAGGCTCTGCAGTTGCATACCAAGGAGTACACAGCCACGCTGCAACTTGGTGCTACTACGCCCAGCTACGACATGGAACACGCTGTAGATGCCACTTTTCCCACTGCCCATATCACACGGCAGCTCATAGAAGAAACATTGAAACAGTTTCAAGGAGACATAACTCAAAAGCCTCCCACCTACAGCGCCTGCAAAGTAGGCGGAGACAGAGCCTACGCTCTGAGACGTGCCGGCAAGGATGTGGAATTGAGCCCCAAGCAGATACGCATAGACAAAATAGAACTCACGGACTTTGACCCTGATACGATGCTGCTCTCTATCCGCGTTGTATGTGGTAAGGGTACTTATATCAGAGCCTTGGCACGCGACATAGGGAAAGCCCTTGGCAGTGGTGCATATCTTACTTCCCTGTGTAGAACAAGAGTAGGCGATGTGAAACAGGAAGACTGCATACGACTCGATGATGTTCCGCAATGGCTCGACCGGCAAGAAGTGGAAGGTTGAGAATCGTTTGCCAATCACCTATCGGCACAGAGATTATTCCAACAGAAAACGATATTATACAACGAAAGGATTCCATATATATATGAAGCTATCACAATTTAATTTTAAGCTCACAGACGATAAGGTGGCACTTTATCCCCATACCGATGAACACAGAGTGACTAACGCCGAAGGCAAAAAATCGGTCTTCAAAGTGAAGCGAAGAGACGAATGCAAGCTCATGGTGCTACATCGGAAATCACAGAAGATAGACATGTATAAGACCGATAAAGACGGTAAGCCGCTGAAAGACAAAAAGAAGAAACCCGTATTCCTCGACTTCCGTAATATACTCGACTACTTCGATGAGGGCGATGCCTTTATTTTCAATGATACGAAAGTATTCCCCGCCCGTCTTTATGGCACGAAAGAGAAGACGGACGCTAAGATTGAAGTGTTTCTCCTGCGTGAGCTTAACGCAGAAATGCGCCTCTGGGACGTGCTCGTAGAGCCGGCGCGAAAGATTCGCATCGGCAATAAACTCTTTTTCGATGATAGCGGTACCATGGTGGCCGAGGTTATCGACAATACCACAAGCCGAGGTCGTACACTGAGATTCCTTTACGACTGTCCGCATGAAGAGTTCAAGCGAGAGCTGTATGCCTTGGGAGAGGCACCTTTACCTCGCTATATCATAGACCATAAAGACAAGGACGGAAATCCAGACCGACCGACTTTGGAAGAAGATTTCGAAGACTTCCAGTGTGTATTTGCTAAAAACGAAGGGGCAGTCACGGCACCGGCCACAGGGCTGCATTTCAGCCGAGAACTGATGAAGCGCATGGAAATCAAAGGTATCAATTTTGCATTCATTACATTGCATTGCGGATTGGGCAACTTCAACAATATAGAAGTGGAAGACCTGACGAAGCACAAGATGGAGTCGGAACAGATGTACATAGGGGCAGAAGCCTGCCGAACAGTCAATGAGGCGAAGAAGACGGGGCATCGAATCTGTGCTGTTGGTTCGAGCGTTATCAAAGCTACGGAGACTGCTGTCGGCCCAGATGGCCAATTGAAAGAATACGATGGATGGACAAGCAAGTTTATTTTCCCACCCTATGAGTTTGGCTTGGCCGATACGATGGTAGCCAATTTCTATCATCCTCTCTCTACTTTGCTCATGGCAACAGCGGCCTTTGGGGGCTATGACCTCGTGATGGAAGCCTATGATTTGGCACTGAAAAATGACTATAAGTTCGGATGTTACGGCGATGCCATGCTCATTCTAAACGACTGACGCGCAGCTATGCACACTGTATATTTTAGCCTTGGTGCCAACCTCGGCGACAGGCAACAGACAATGTGTCGAGCAATTGAACAATTGGAAGCGAGAATCGGTGCCGTAGTGCGCCGTTCCTCGCTTCATGAAACGAATCCTTGGGGATTCCAATCAGCCAATAAATTCCTCAATGCCGCAGTCTGTTGTGCTACCGAACTCTCACCTCATGAGGTTCTCAACCGCACACAAGAGATTGAGCGCAGTCTCGGACGCACACATAAAACCCATAACAGGCAATACCATGACAGGGCTATCGACATAGATATCCTCCTGTTTGATGACCTGCATATCCATGAGGATAACCTCACCATCCCCCATCCGCTCATGCACGAACGCGATTTCGTGATGGCTCCTTTGCAAGAGATTCTCCCCCGATAACCGGCAGAAAAGACTCTGCCTTTGTCCTTAATCGGTTGGTGATTTAATCTTTTTTAAGTCCCTCACGGCACATTTGTTACCTTACACACAACATTTTACCTTTATCTTCGCGCCGAATATTTATCTAAAACATCACCGAACATGGAAAATAAGATGATACAACACCTTCCGAAAATCGACCAAGAGAAAATGAAGATACTTCTTCAAATAGAGGAAGAGTTTGAAACCGGTAAGCTGACACTCGATGAGGCACGCAAACAACTGAAGGAGAACGTGGGACAAATCAAGCCCTATCACATAGCCTATATTGAGCAGAATCTGATGGATAATGCACCCGACGATGAGTGCCTGCGTGTAGATATGAAGATGACGCTCAGCCTCTTGCGTGATGTCCTCGACACTTCCCGCCCCGAAGATTTGCCCGCCGACCATCCCATTATGTGCTATTACCGCGAGAACGATGAGATGCGCAAGGTGCTTCTCGCAGTGGAAGACCTCGTGCAATATCCTCTTATCAAGAATCAATGGCTGGAACTCTACGACCGTCTGAAAGAATACACCAAGCACTTTGCCCGCAAGCAGAACCAACTCTATTCTATGCTCGAGCGGAAAGGCTTTGACAAACCCAGCACCACGATGTGGATGTTTGACGACATTGTACGCGATGAGATACGAGACAATCGCCGTCTGCTTGAAGAAGACAAAGACGATGAGTTCATCGCCGCACAGCAACAACTGCTTGACCACGCGCGAGACCTCATGAATAAAGAAGAGACCATTCTCTATCCCACATCACTCGCACTCATCACTCCCGCAGAGTTTGAAGAGATGAAGAGCGGCGACCACGAGATAGGGTTTGCCTTTATCGGCCATCAAATGGAGAAACCCGTATCACCGCAGCTCTCGGCTTCTACGTCTGATACCACCGGATTGGCTGCCGACCTGCAGGCCTTGTTAGCGAAATACGGTATGAATGTGGGTGCAAACGCAGCCAACACACCTCTTGATGTGAGCAATGGAAAGCTCACGCTTGAGCAGATTAATCTCATTTACAAGCATCTGCCTATCGACATTTCGTTTGTAGACGAGAACGAACTCGTATGCTTCTATTCCGATACCGACCACCGAATCTTCCCTCGAAGCAAAAACGTGATTGGCCGCGAGGTCACGAACTGTCATCCACGAAAGAGTGTTCACATTGTGAAAGAGATAATAGAGAAATTCCGAAACGGCGAGCAAGATAAGGCCGATTTCTGGATTAACAAGCCCGACCTCTTTATCTATATCACCTATGTGGCTGTGAGAGATGCCCAAGGTCGCTTCCGCGGTGTCCTTGAAATGATGCAGGATTGCACTGCCATCCGTGCCATGCAAGGGTCTCAAACCCTGCTCACATGGTCGGGAAGGGAAGAGACAGCTGTTAAAGAAGAGCCGGAGGAGACTCCGACAACGACGATGGCAATAGACGAAATTACCCCGGAGACACGTCTCAAAGACCTTTTAGCAACCTATCCTGCACTGAAGAAACGACTGCCGGAAATAGCCTCGGAGTTTAAGATGCTCAATACACCGCTGGGCAAACTCATGATTCCCAAAGTCAATGTACGCATGATGAGCGAACGTTCCGGCCTCGCGTTGGAAACGCTCATTGAGCGACTGAAAGCCATTTTATCAGAAGAGAAACCGTAAGGGCCTGCAGCCTTTTCGTCACGTAACATTTATTTTGTCCCTCAATAGCTTATTGCGGTTGAGGGCAAAATATTTTTTTAAGAAAACATTTGCGTGTTTCACAAACTTTATTTACCTTTGCCGGCACTATGCAAAGAAAAGGAAACCATAACCCAATGAATGCGGTGCAGGAAAATGTGTGTTTTTCTGCATCTTTTAACGCTTTATATTTGCATACACCGGAAAAAAAGTGTAACACACACACACACACACACACACACACACATTCGCACCGTCGATCAGATAATACTTTAAACGT
>NZ_GL397214.1:467723-469795 GCF_000146675.1 Hoylesella marshii DSM 16973 = JCM 13450 | reverse complement strand
TTTTGCGAGGCGCAGAAAGGCGGAAATTTCTCCAAATTATTCACCCCCCCAAAAAGATGAAACTATGAAGAAAAAACCATTCAGAAAGCAACCGTATGTAAGCCCCGCTATCGAGGTCATCCGCACACCGTTCGACAATCTGTTGCTATCTTCCTCGTTTAACAACTCTGGTGGCCATAAAGAGGCCGATGACGAAGACTGGGAAGATGAAAACCCTTATTTCCCCGGTGAGAATGGTGGTGGACACAACGATGCCAATGATGAAGAATGGTAGATTGCCATTCCTGTACTTCTAAAAAGTATTCAAGAAACAATCAAGTTCGGAACAAACCAAATTTTTAAAAGCAATGAAAAAGCTAACAACATTCCTACTCCTGCTCGCGGGACTCTTAGCCACAGCAGGATGCACCAACGACAATGGGGTGCAGAATAACACGCAAGAACCCGATACAAAGGGTATGACCGAGTTTGTTGTCGTAGACGACCATCCGCTTTCTCGCACAGCAGGCGAGTACACGGGTACGAAACTCAAATTCTATTGGAAGGCACAAGACCGTCTTTGGCTCAATGCTGCGCCTGCGAATCCCGCAATGGTGAGAAGCTCACGCGACAATATTTCCGAGCAACTCACGACATTGGGCACGACCAAAGTCGCCACGGCTAAATTTTGGTTTCAAGGCAGCTACACAGCCCTCACTTATCCCATTCGTTACACGGGTAATGGCAACAGTCCTGCCGATAAAGTAACCATACACTCCGCGCAAGTTCAGCAATTGCCTGCCGATGCAACACAGATTGGTGCAATCGGCGATTGCGGGACGGCCATAGCACAAAAAACAGGCGGCCGATACCAATTTACTCTCACTCATAAGGCAGCCTACCTCACTCTCGTCCCTTTCACCACGCAGAGCCTTCTGGCTGGTGCCAAAATCACCCAAATTAAAATAAGTGCTGACAAACCTCTTGCCGGACAATTCAATTTCGACGACAATGGCATTAATACTGCCGTAGCACCCAACGTACCCTCGAAGAGCATCACGCTCAAACTACGCGGTACCGACAATACAGGATTCACGCTTCCCACAAATACAGCCGATCCCGCAACCAATTCGGCAACATTCGTGTTAGCCCCTGGCACCTATGGGAAATTCTATATAGAATACACCCTGCGCGTCGGAAGTATTACCGGCACCATCACTCAAACTTACAGCGACAAGACTTTTGCTGCGGGTAAGAATAAGCACTTGAGTCCCGATTTGCAAGTAACCGAATATCCTGGAATCGGTCAGTATTATACATGGGATGCCGCTGGAGGCGAGAACTATTGGGCAGGGTACGAAGCCTACCAACCCACCACCCATGGCGGCTACAATGATAACTATCCCAAGAATAACACCGACTCGCGCTGGTATAACGACCAAGCCGTGTTTCCCACTCCCGCCTCGCGCAGTTGCGCCTATTGCCTCAATGCTAATGAAGCGTGGTGGTATATAGTTTTTAATGGTTTTTGGGACAATTCTTCCTTATGGGCAACAATGGGTCATCTCTATACTGGCGGTATATGGTTAAAAAAACAAAGCACCATAGCTGCGGAAGAAGGTAAAAGCGTTGCAGAGCTTAAAACTGCTATAAGAAGCGGTACAGATTATACGACAGGTGGTGGACTGGGGAGTATCTCTAACGGTTTTCCTTTTGGGAAACCAAAGAATGAGAAATTGACCGATTATTTCTTTCTTCCTGCTTTGGGAAGTTATAAAAATGGAAGATTGACGAACGTTGGGACTGAAGGATTTTATTGGTCTTGTACTTTAAATTATAACCCGACCAACGATGCTGCTTTCTTTTTACATTTCTACCTCAGTAGTTCTACCTCTTGTTCTGTAATGTTTGAATCGGATAAGAATGTTTGTGCGAAAAAAGATGGCGTACGTCTGTTCAGCCCCAGCAACGAAGATGAATATCGGCCTGACGGGATGTAAACATAAACGCACAGACAGCATGAAAAAGCAGCAGAAGACACCGAAAGCACCAGCACCGCGTACGACTTGTGGAAGCGGTAAGCTCCCGTTCTC
>NZ_GL397214.1:458257-466947 GCF_000146675.1 Hoylesella marshii DSM 16973 = JCM 13450 | reverse complement strand
CGCCGTCAACATGGGACGCAAGACGCTGCGTGACATTGCGCGCGACATCGCCGGCCGTTCATCGCTCACGCGGGGCGATATTGAAAACGTGCTGTCGAACTTCGTAGACCGTCTGCCATCGTATATGAACGATGGATTCAGCATACAGTTAGGCGAGTTCGGCACGCTGCGCATATCGCTCTCCTCGAAAGGGGCGGCCACGGAGAAGGCGTTCGACACGGCGGGCATCAAACCCCGCGTCATCTTCACCCCGAGCGTGCAGCTGAAACACGAGATGCTCGACATCTCCTACGAGGTGGTGAAGCCGGAGGAGGAGAAGAAAAAGAAGAAGCCGTAAGGAGGCCGCTCTGCGGAACGCGCGCGGCGTGAGAAAAGAACAAGTCTTATCCCTGCCGTGCGAGGAGCAAAAGAGACACCTTTATATATATACACACATAGAGTGGTACGCATCGCGATGATGCGTACCACTCGCCTTTTGTTTGTATGCTAAGGTTAAAAAAGGAAAATATCGGCCAGCAAACCGAGGGCAGAGAGCAGTCCGTAAAACAAGATGTTACGGGCTGTTTCGCCTAAGATATGATTCAGGGCTTTCCCTTTTCCAATTTTTCGCATGCGCAACCAAGTGAACGTATGAGGAATAAGATAAATTACCGGGAGCAATGCTGAGGCTATGCGGCCTTGCATCAGAAAGATGCCTCCCTGCAAAATTGTGGCACAGCCCAAAAGCAAGTATAGATTCAGCGAAGCTTTCGTGCCGATACGAACAACAAGGGTGCATTTGCCGTTGCGGCGGTCGTTATTGATGTCTCGATAGTTGTTAACAATGAGTAGGGTATCAATGACCATTCCACAAGCTAAGGAGGCGGTTATTACTTCGCTGGTAGGGACGTGCAGAGCGGTCGGCATCACGATGTAGTAGGTAACGCAAACGGGAATAATTCCGAAGAAGACGAGCACGAGCACATCGCCTAAACCGAGATAGGAAAGGCGCGTGGTGTAGAGAAAGCAAAAGATGATGCAGACGATTCCCACAAGTATCATCTCAATGCCGCCGTAACAGATGAGCGGCAAACCTGTGAGACAAGCCAATGCTGTAGTAGTAACGATGGCTTTCTTCATCGCGTTTAAGCTAATCCAACCTTGAGCACAAGCCCGTCGGGGGCCAAGACGCGTCTCGTCGTCGTTGCCTTTCAGAAAGTCGAAATAATCGTTGATGAAGTTAGCATCTATCTGCATGATGAATGCAAAGAGAAAACACAACATGTCGGGAAGTGCGCGGAATCCCTCTCCCTGCGTATCGGCCAATGCCAGAGCTGTAGCGATAAGCACGGGGACGGCAGCCCCGGTCAGCGTTTTAGGCCGTGCGGCAAGCATCCATGCCTTGAGAGAATTTTGGCGAATCAGCGTTTTTGATGTCATCATGCGGGTATGAATTGTCAATCCATTGTAAAACTGTTTGCAAAAGTAAGCATTAATCCGTATATTTGCAAACCCATAAAAGAGCATTTTGTATGACAGCCAGCGATGTGAGTTTAGACCTGATGGAGTTTATAGAAAAGAACATTTTGCCCCGATATAGTCAGTTTGATCGGGCTCACAACATGGGTCATGTTACGCGTGTCATTCGCAATTCGCTGCTCATTGCCAAGGCTGTGGGGGCTGATTTTGATATGGTTTATACCGTGGCGGCCTATCATGATTTGGGACTTTCGGGGCCTCGCGCCATCCATCATCTGACAAGCGGTAAAATCATGGCTGCCGACGTGCGGTTAAGAAAGTGGTTTTCGGCCGAGCAGATACGGCTCATGAAAGAGGCGGTGGAAGATCATCGTGCTTCTGCTTCGCATACTCCGAGGAATATTTACGGAAAGATTGTGGCGGAAGCGGATAGGGAGTTAGATCCCGATGTCGTGTTTCGGCGTGCCGTAGAATATGGGCTGGACACATATCCCGAAAAGAAAGAAGAAGAGCAATGGCAGCGATTCCGAAAACATATCAGCGAGAAATATGGTCGAGAGGGCTACATCAGACTGTGGATTCCCAACTCACCCAATGCCAAGAACCTTGCTTTCATCCGCGAAGTTATCTGCAATACGGAGCAGTTGCACGAGATTTTCACTCGTCTCTACAGCGAAATTTCTGCCTCGTCGGCTACCTGAAAAACAAGAAGTACAGCACTGCGAGAATGACTGCAATAATGAGCAGCACGATAGAACGGAAAATACATCCCGTCACTTTCTTGAAAATAAGGAAAGCCACGATAACAGCTGCGATGCAGAAGAGGTAGTAAAAGAAATTGGAAGTCATTGTAGTATTTTGTTTATCAATAAGAATGCATTATTTTTAACCCAAATCGGTGATGAGACCGCTCATCTATCATTTTAATATTGCTTTTATGCTTCCTGCCATCTTTTATTCGTTTGTCGGTATCTTGTCTGCCGCCCTCTCTCGACGTAGTCCACTACGTTTTCGAGAAGATGACAAACAAGCTGAACGACCATCAAACAAAATCTGTACAGGCTCTCATGACCGATTGAGGTTGAAAAGTCGTTTGAAATCTGCCGGAATCGGGGTTTGAAATTCCATTCGTTCATGCGTTACAGGATGGTAAAAGCAAAGCACATAGGCATGCAGACAGAGCCGGTTGCAGGGGTTGTCGCCATTTCCGTATTTCGTATCACCGCAAACGGGATGTCCCATGTCGGCCGTATGTACGCGAATCTGATTCTTTCGTCCCGTTTCCAGCCTGAATTCCACCAAACTATGGGTTGTGGTTCGCGCCAAGGTGCGGAAATGCGTCACAGCATATTTTCCACCGTTATCCACGGGTGAAGCATAAGTGATGTATGCTTTGTTGTCTTTCAGCCAATTTGCCACCGTACCTTCGTCTTCCTCCATTTCACCGCTCACCACGGCCATGTAGCGCCTGTCGTACACATTTCTGTGCCAATCGTGCTCCAAGAGTTGTTCGGTTTGCATGTCTTTGGCGTAAATCATCAGGCCGCTTGTTTCTCTGTCGAGCCGATGTACCACGTGAGCCTTGCATCTTTGCCGGCTCATCTTGAAGTAATCATCTAAGACCGCTTTCACATGCAAGGCACGTCTTCCGGCAGCCATAGACAGAATACCTACGTTTTTCTCTATTACAACGAGGTAGCGGTCTTCATACACTATCTTCACGTATTTGCTTTTGAAAGGCTCGCTTTGTTTGGAGCGGGAAACAGAAACTTTTGTGCCGACAGGCAATGGGAAATCGTATTGTGTGATGATTTTGCCGTTTACCTTCACGCCTCGTCCTGATAGTGTGGCTTTAATCTTGTTTCTGCTCTTGTCGCCAATGTGAGTGAGCAGAAACGAAAGCAACGTATCGTCGTGCTCAACGGTAAATATATCCCGCTCGTTCTGCTTGTAGGTGTTGCAACTCTTGTACATTCGTTTTCGTCGTTTGCCTGCAAAGGTAGCACTTTTCTTTCTTTTTCCCCGTGGAATGTTATCCGAATAAGACGCGCAAGGCCTCTTCTACTTTCCTGACGGGATGCAATTCAATCTTATATTTAGACGAGTCGAGACCTTGCAGGTTGTATTTGGGAAGTATGAGATGGCTGAATCCGAGTTTCTCGGCTTCGGCAATGCGCTGTTCTATCCTGCTTACGGGACGCACCTCTCCACTCAATCCCACCTCGCCGGTCATGCACCAGCCCGTTTCGATGGGTGTATCGACGTTGCTGGAAAGTACAGCGGTAATCACACTTAGGTCGATGGCTAAGTCGGTTACACGAAGTCCACCGGCGATATTGATAAACACGTCTTTCTGCATCAGTTTGAAACCGACGCGCTTTTCGAGAACTGCCAACAGCATGTTCAACCTCCGTTGTTCAAAGCCTGTTGCCGACCGCTGGGGTGTACCGTAAGCGGCCGAAGAGACGAGAGCCTGCGTTTCCACGAGGAAAGGTCTCACCCCTTCAATGGCAGAGCTGATGGCAATACCGCTCAAACCTTCATGGTCGCCGGTGAGAAGCAGTTCCGAAGGATTACTTACCGGTCTTAGTCCGGCTTGCCGCATCTCGTAAATACCAAGTTCCGACGTGCTTCCAAACCTGTTTTTGATAGAGCGGAGAATGCGATAGAGATGGTGCTGGTCGCCCTCAAACTGTATGACAGTGTCTACAATGTGTTCCAATATCTTTGGACCGGCCAGCGAGCCTTCCTTATTAATATGCCCAATTAAGATGACCGGCACATTGCCCGTCTTGGCAAAGCGTAGGAGTGCCGAAGCGCATTCACGCACTTGAGCAATGCTCCCCGGACTGCTGTCGATTTGCTGCGTAGCGATGGTTTGAATAGAGTCGATAACCACGATTTCGGGTTGTATCTCCCGAATATGAGAAAAGATGTTTTCGAGAGACGTTTCGCAAAGTACCATACAATCCGAACTGCCAGAGGGAGCAATGCGCTCTGCTCTCATTTTCAACTGATGGGCACTTTCCTCACCGCTGACGTAAAGAATCCGGCGCTCGGGAAGGCGTAAAACAGTTTGCAAAGTCAGGGTGCTCTTGCCGATACCGGGTTCTCCTCCTAACAACACAATTGAGCCGGGAACCAATCCTCCGCCAAGTACGCGGTTTAGTTCGGCATCGTTCATATCTATGCGAGGTTCGTCACGTGCGGATATTTCCTGCAAGGACAAAGGTCGGTTGCTGCCTTGGGAAAGGGCAGATCCAAGGCTCTGTGCCGTATGCCGTGCAGCAGACTCTTTGGACGAAGATGCGAGCCGCATCTCTTTAAACGAATCCCATTCACCACAGGACGGACACTTGCCCATCCATTTCAATGACTCCTGACCGCAGTTGGAGCATACATAAATTGTTTTATCCTTTACCACCTTCTTCTGTTTCGTGTAAGACACAGAGGCGAAACGTGCGTTCGGCCATGTATCAATACGGGGTTAGTTCGCACAAAAGTACGAATTATTTTCCTCGTTCCAAAATATTTCCGTACATTTGCAAGCAGGGTTCAAGACGAGGAATGCGGGGAACAAAGACCGCAAAAAGGAGACCTCCCTAACTATTTCCTCATCGTATATAAATGAATGATTCATAAGGGCGACTCCTGTTTCTCATGCAGGGTTGCCTTTATTCGTATTGAATAGGAAGAAATGAAAGACTTACGATATATTGCTCTGTGGGCTGTGGCTCTATTGCTACTGACAGCTTGTGGGAAGACTGAAAGACCGGGGCGTGCACAAACGGCACAAGAAAAGAAACGTATGGCGGCCGAAGAGGCCAAGGCATTGAAGATAGCCGTCGTACCAACGTTAGACTGCCTGCCGCTGTATGTGGCGAAAGAGCAGGGTTTCTTCAAGTCTTTGAATACCGACATACGACTACATAGGTACAAAGCGCAGATGGATTGCGACACAGCTTTGATGGGAGGAAGCGTGCAAGGTGCAGTAACCGACCTCATCAGAGCCGAACATATGCAACGGAAGGGTATACCGCTGCGATACGTTACAGCAACGAATGCCGGTTGGCAACTTATCAGCAACCGAGTAGCACGTATCAAAAAAATCAATCAACTCGGAGATAAGATGGTCGGAATGGCGCGATTCTCTGCCACGGATTTCCTTTCCGACTATGCTATCGACAGTGTGCGGATGAAAAGGGAACGCCTTTTCAAGATACAACTCAACGATGTGGAATTACGATTGCGTATGCTTCAAAACAACGAAATCGATGCCGTCATCCTGCCGGAGCCACAAGCTACGATAGCACGGCAGGGTGGACATCACGTGCTGATGGACACCCGCGACAAGAATATGAGGTTGGGGGTGGTCGCATTCCGCACGAAAGATATGGCCAAAGGTGTGCGTGCAAAACAATTGCAGCAGTTTATCAAAGCATATAATTGTGCGTGCGACTCCATTAATATCAAGGGAATAGAGCATTATGCGGCCGTTATCAAGAAGTATTGCAATACCGACGACAAAACCATACGAGCCCTTCCGCCGCTGAAATTTTCCCACATCGCTCCGCCGAGGGAGAGCGACCTGCGCATCGCCCGTAAATTCTAATCGCGTACATCCCTTTCCGTTTCCCCGTCATCTCCTTTCAAGCAATGGACAAACAACTGCAACACGCCCGACAACTCATTCTCAACAGGGAATTGCTAAAAGCTCTGAGAGTGTTACGTGCCTTTATCGATCGCCATCCGTATCTTCCATCCGATAGCAGACTCGACGACGTAGAACGAGACTATCATTTGATGCTCGACTTCCTGTCGAAAGGCTATGACGACCCCAAGCGCAACGAGATATACGACCAATTGCTGCGCCGCCTTTTCCGATACGTCAGCGACATTGAACTTACATTAATGATTCGCGACCGTCCAGTCTATGCTTCTGCCCACGCACACAGAACTCAATACCGATTACAGTCGGCAGAAATAAAGCAGCGACTCGAAGATTTCGTATCGGAAACTGCACTTTTGTCTATCGAACCTGAAGAAACGCGTCGAGAAAAGAGCATCCGCCTCTATACCGAACACATGGAATATGTCGGCTTGCTCTTTGAAGACATGTGGCTATCTGGGCAATGGAGCAACGAGCACGCCCTGCTCATAGAAAATCTTCTCCTGTCGCCCACCATCGACAGCATCGATGTCCGCATCCTCATCAGTGCCATTTCGCTGGCTGCGATGAATGTGTTCGACATCTGCAAGTTCCGCACGTTGGTGAATATCTATATGAAAGCAACCGACGAACACATACGCCAGCGCGCATTGGTGGGGTGGGTCTTTGCCCTCGACGATACCATCGACCTCTTTCCCGAACAGGCCGAGACAGTCGCCAGACTATGCGAAAGCGACAACACTTGCAGAGAGTTGTTGGAATTGCAGATGCAAATCATGTTTTGCACGGATGCGGAGCACGACAACGAAAAGATACAGAAAGACATCATTCCCAATCTTATCAAGAACAACAACCTGAACATTACCCGATTCGGCATCACAGAGAAAGAAGAAGACCCCATGCAAGACATCATCGACCCTGGGGCTTCCGACCGTGCCATGGAAGAGATGGAGCAGAGCCTAAACAAAATGATGGATATGCAGAAAGCCGGCTCCGATATCTATTTCGGCGGCTTCTCGCAGATGAAGCGTTTCGCTTTCTTCTATGCGCTGTCCAATTGGTTCACTCCATTCTATGCAGAACACCCGGGAATCGCTCACGTTTACGACAAGTTAGGCAACAGTCGACTTCTTCATAACTTGCTGTCGATGGGGCCATTCTGCGATTCCGACAAATATTCCTTTACGCTCGCTCTCGCTTCTATTATAGAGCGCATTCCCGAAAACCTGCGCGAGATGATGAACAGCGAAGAGGCCTTCGGCAACTTCGTGCCACAAGAGACGATGCAGAAGCCGGCCTACATCCGCCGCATGTATCTGCAAGATCTCTACCGCTTCTTCCGTCTGTTTCAGAGCAAAGAGGCCTTTGCCAACCCCTTCGAACAATTCTTCTTTGCCAACAGCCTCTTTGCCCATACGCAATTGACCAATCATGCTTACAAATTGGGTAACTTCTTATTGAAGCGAAAACAAATGCCCGAGCTGACCGACCTGCTCATTGTTTTCGCAAATGAGGAGCATCCCGAATGGAATCGCCTGCAAGCCTATTGCGATATGACAGAAGGCAACTATCGCGCGGCAGTGAATCACTACGAAAAAGCCTATCGCACAACGGCCGACAACCCACAATCGCTGAGTCAGCTGGCAAGGGCTTGCTTCCTCGCCGAGGATTTCGACGCTGCATGCCGGCATTACGAAACGCTCCACCGCTTGTTTCCGCAAGAGAAAAGATACACGCAGAACTACGTCTTGTCGCTGTTGAAACTCGAACGATACGAAGAGGCTGTATCACTACTGTTCAAACTCGATTACGAACACCCCGACGACAGCAACGTGAAACGCATTTTGGCGTGGGGATTATTGTTGCAAGGTCGCCTCTCGCAAACAGAAACCGAATACGAAAAGCTACTTGCCTTGCCCTCGCACAGTAGTGCCGACTACTTGAACGCAGGCTATTGCCAATGGTTTACGGGGCATGTAAGTGAGGCGGTAAACTTGTTTGCCGAGTTTGTGACAACAAGCAATCAAGCGGAAAACAATCATGGAACGCCCATCATGTTGAAAGACGAGTTTGAAAAAGACAATACACTCTTTCGCCGCCATGGTATCACGGAAACGGACATGCAGTTGATGCTCGACCTCGTAGATTTGAAGCTTTTCTCTGCTTCCTGATTCCACTTTTTTTCTTTCAGTGAACCACGTTTATCCCGTATTATTGTTATACAAAAGAAATAAAGTTTTCATTATCAATTTACGTGAGTTCGGGATAAGAGATTCTTATCCAATAGCCCCAAGGGGGGGCGACAGGTTAGATAATCTTATCCCGAACTCGCGTACATAATAAAAATCTATCTTTAGCGATTACAGAGGGTGTGTCAAAATTGACACACCCTCCTCTTTTTATTAGATTGAGCGTAATGGAAGAATAAATTATTCTTGGACTAAAGCACCTACCGCAATGCCGGAATAAATTATTCTTGGACTAAAGTACCTACCGCAATGCCGGAATAAATTATTCTTGGAGTAAAGTACCTGCCGCAATGCCGGAATAAATTATTCTTGGA
>NZ_GL397214.1:427346-458157 GCF_000146675.1 Hoylesella marshii DSM 16973 = JCM 13450 | reverse complement strand
CACCTACCGCAATGCCGGAATAAATTATTCTTGGACTAAAGCACCTGCCGCAACACCGGAATAAATTATTCTTGGACTACGAAAACGAAAGGAGAGGGTGTGTCAAAATTGACGCACCCTCTCCTTTTTTTTTGTTTTGCTTCTTGCAGTCCAACTGCGAGCGCTAAGATTTTTGTTTTGAGCCTTGCAGTGAGGCAATCCCGTATGGATAGTCAAACGTTGAGATACAGGGCGCACATTTCTGCACAACGTTCTCCATCTATACCGGCAGAAACGATGCCGCCGGCATAGCCTGCGCCTTCGCCACATGGGAAAAGTCCACGGAGGCGTACGTGTTGCAGTGTTTCGTTGTCGCGGAGTATGCGCACAGGCGAAGAGGTACGGGTTTCTACGGCGATCAATACGGCTTCATGGGTAAGGAAACCTCGACTGGTTTGGCCGAACCGCTCAAAACCTTTTTGCAAACGCTTCACGATAGGGGCGGGCAGCCAGAAATGCAAGGGACTTGAAATCAGCCCCGGCGCATAAGAAGATTTGGGCAGGTCGTAGCTCAGCCTGCCTTGCACAAAGTCTGTCATGCGTTGTGCCGGAGCAGTCTGTTTCATGTTGCCTTGCTGCCAACATGTGCGTTCGAGCGTTTCTTGGAAAGTCATCAATCGCAAAACATCTTCGCCCTCCACATCTTCGGGGCGCACTTCAACCACCATGCCACTGTTAGACCATTTCGAGCCTCTGTTGGCGGGACTCATGCCGTTTACCACGATTTGTTGGGCTCCGGTAGCAGCAGGAATGACAAATCCTCCCGGACACATACAAAAACTGTAAACGCCGCGACCGTTGATTTGAGTAGCAAAGTTATACTCTGCCGCGGGCAAATACTTGCCCTTACCCTCTTTGTTGTGGTACTGTATTCGGTCGATAAGTGCGGCAGGATGCTCCACACGAACGCCCATGGCAAGTCCTTTGGCCTGCATTTCCACTTGTGTTCGGGCAAAGTAGCGGTAAATGTCTCTTGCCGAATGTCCCGTAGATAGTATCACTGCTCCGCGATAGGTCTCCATGGTATCGGTGAGCAAATTATGCGCTTCTACGCCGACAACGCGATCGCCATTGAGCAATAGTCCTGTCATCTTGGTTTGAAAATGCACCTCTCCGCCACATTTAATAATGGTATTGCGCATTTGTTCAATAACGGCAGGTAGTTTGTCCGTACCGATATGCGGATGAGCATCTGCCAAAATAGACGTAGATGCTCCATGTTGGCAAAACACCCGAAGTATCTTTTCTATGTTGCCCCGTTTCTTGCTGCGGGTGTAGAGTTTTCCATCGGAAAATGCGCCGGCACCTCCTTCGCCGAAGCAATAGTTGCTTTCTTCATCTACGCGGTGGGTCTTCGTAATGAGCGACAGGTCTTTTTTGCGGTCGTGCACATTCTTTCCGCGCTCCAAAACGATAGGTCGGAAGCCGAGTTCAATCAGCCGGAGAGAGGCGAACAGACCGCCGGGGCCTTCGCCTACGACAACAACATGTGGACAGTCGACCACTTCTCTGTACACCACCGGTTCGTAAACATCGTCTGCGGGTTGTTCGTTGATGTATACTCTAACGTTTAGATTGATCAAGATGGTGCGTTGTCGGGCATCGATGCTACGCCGAAGCACACGAACATGGGTAATGGTGCGGACATCGATGCCTTTCTCTCGGGCGATGTATTCCTTGATATGGTTCTCGGCAGAAGCAAGCTGCGGAGAAATTCTGAGTTGCAGTTCCTGTATCATAATCTTCAATCGTGATGAGGGTGGTCTTCGCATCGGAGCGATGCGGCATTTCCATGCAAAAGACAAATACTTCGGCCGAAGTATTTGTGTGCAAAAGTAGCCATTTATCAGCAGAAACTGTTGGCCGTTGCCATATTTCTTATTACTTTTGTGTCATAATGGCCTCGCGCCTCCCTGTTTATCAACTTCAAGTTAAACATCTAATAAACAATAGCAATGAAAACCATCTCATCTACCACATCTTATGTCATCGGAATCGGCGAAGCACTTTGGGACGTTCTCCCCGATGGAAAGAAACTCGGAGGTGCACCCGCCAACTTCGCTTACCATACCGGACAGTTCGGCCACCAAACGTTGGCTGTGAGTGCGCTCGGCAACGACAAACTTGCCGAAGAAACCCTCCATGCACTCGATGAAAGGGGACTGCAATACATCATGCCCCGAGTCCCTTATCCCACAGGTACCGTGCAGGTGGTGCTCGACGATGAGGGAGTGCCCACCTACGACATCCGCGAAAATGTGGCATGGGACAATATTCCTCTCACCGATGAGATGCTCACCGTAGCTCGAAACGCCTGCGCCGTATGCTGGGGATCACTTGCTCAGCGCAACGTTGTGTCGAGAGAGACCATCCGCCGATTTGTCCATGCCACACCCGAGGAAAGTCTTCGCATCTTCGACATCAACCTGCGGCAAACGTTTTATACGAAAGAAATCATAAAGGAATCGCTCAAACTCTGCAACGTTCTCAAGATAAACGACGAAGAACTCGTGAGCATTGGCCGTATGTTCGGTTATCCGGGGCTCGATATGGAAAATAAATGTTGGCTCATTCTCGGCAAGTACAACCTCAATATGCTCGTGCTCACCTGCGGTGTAAACGGTAGCTACGTTTTCACTCCGGGCTGCATGTCGTTTCAAGAAACGCCGAAAGTGGAAGTGGCCGATACCGTGGGAGCAGGCGATTCCTTTACCGGCTCTTTCTGCGCAGCCATTCTTCAAGGGAAATCGGTATGCGAGGCGCACCGTATTGCCGTAGAAGTGAGTGCCTATGTGTGCACCCAAAACGGAGCAATGCCCCGACTGCCCGAACAGTATCTTCGCCAAATACGACCTTAACATTAGCCTTGAAAGTCGTCTCTATATTAAGGGAATAGAGCCGGCAAACCGCTGTTTTGTTCGCTGGGTGCCAGCGATGTCAGCAAACCATTGTTTCTGTTCGCTGGATGCCAGCGATGTCAGCAAACCATTGTTTCTGTTCACTGGATGCCAGCGGTGTCAGCAAACCATTGTTTCTGTTCGCTGGATGCCAGCGGTGTCAGCAAACCATTGTTTCTGTTCGCTGGATGCCAGCGATGTCAGCAAACCATTGTTTCTGTTCACTGGATGTCAGCGGTGTCTGCAAGTTGACAAACGCAAAAAGGAGAAGGGTCTGCACCCTTCTCCTTTTTCTTTGGTTTGGAACAACGATTGTTACCTCACGATGACTTTCATGGTGCGGCCATCGCTCATCTTTACGATGTTCAGTCCCTTTTCGGGAGCGTTGAGACGTGCTCCGGCGGCGTTGTAGCGCGCCACTTCCACGATGGTGGCCGGTGTGGCGGTAGGCATCTCTATGCCGGTTACTACTTCGAGGTCGTCTATGATGTCGTTGAAGCCTGCATTTCCCCAAGCCTCATGCTTGTTGTATGCCTTCCTTGCACCCTTTACCACGTGCAGGTCTACAGAGCCGGCAAAGGTACCGAAGGCATCTCTGTCGCATGTCGGCGGTGTTTGGGCGTAGACGTTGATGGTGGCAATGGCATCGCACATAGACAGGAATCCCGCGCCGATATATTCCATGGTAGACGGGAGCGTGAGTGTGGTGAGTGAATAGCAGGCCTCGAAAGTGCCGGCTTCGATGCGCTTCACACCTTCGGGTATGGTTACGTCTTCCACATTGGTGTAGTAGAAACAGTTGGCACCTATCTCGCGCAGCGTGGTGGGCAGGGTGATTTCGGAAATGCCGGAGAAGTTGAAGGCATCGTCTCCTATCTTTACTACGCCATTTTGTACAACTACCTTTTGCAGACCGGGTTTCGCTTTGGAGTTCTGACCGCCGGCTTCAGTGAAAGCAGAGGCCGCGATTTCGGTCACGGAGTTAGGCACGGTGTATGCTTTTCCTGTCTTTGAGGTGGGATAGCAAAGCAATATCGACTTTTCTTTGTTGAACAACACGCCGCCATCGCTCACGTAGTGGGTGTTTGCTGCTGCCACATCGATACTTGTCAGGGCATAAGTGGCCGAGAATGCGGCTGTCCCTATCTGTTCTATCGATGCGGGTATGCTGATGGATGTCACAAACTTTGCCGTGTGGAATGCTGCGTCGCCGATGCGTTTTGTGCCTGCGGGTATCGTCACCGCATCTTTCACGTAGGGGAAGCACTGTATGAGCTTGCTGTCGGAAAGGCCTATGAGCAGTCCGTCGGTCACTTTAAATGCAGTGTTCCCTGTGGCAACGGTCACTTCTTTCAGGTCTTTCATGGCAGCAAAGGCACCATCGCCGATGGATTCCACCGCAGCCGGAATGGTCAACTTCTTGGCATGCTGGCTGAAGAAGGCTTTCTTACCAATCTTCTTCAGCGATGCGGGGAAGTCGATGTGTTGCAGGTCACTGCCTGAGAATGCCTCGTCGCCAATCTCTTTTAAATCTTGCGGCATGTAGAAGTACATGAGATAAAACGTGCCTTTGAAGCATTTCGCAGGGATACTTTCAAGGTTGGCATCGTGCAGGTTGATGGAATGCAGACCATTGTTCGTACCTTTCGTTGCAAGCCATGAGAGCAGTTCCATGTCTTCCTGATTGAGCGGGCCGATGACTTTCAGGCCTGTCAATGAAGAAAGCGTGGTGCCCTGAAGCTTTTTCTCAAGCGTTCCGGGCTTGTCTACCTGAATGATTACCTTGTTGAAATAGGCATCTGTGCTGTACTTGTAGTCGGATTGCGCAGAAACGGCTACCGAGAAAAGAGTACAAAGAAGAGTAAGTAAAATTTTGTTCATTGTGTTATGGTTTTTAAGTGATAAATTATTTTGTTATAGAGTAACGCCCAGCGACATGCTGAAAGCGTTTATCTTTTCGTGATTGCTGTAGTGTCTGTGGGCATAGGCGGTTTTGATGTATAGGCTTCTGACTGTCTTTTTGAGGGACAAATCGTATCTCACAGACAGGCCGAAGTCGGCATAGTTTGTAGACAGCATTCTGTAGTTTTGTTCCAATACGGGTATTGGTTTCTCGAAGAGTGCGGGCTGCGTCAGTGTCAGGTTCTTGCTTGTATGCGCCATGTAGCCGCCTTCCATTGCTGCAGAGAGCAGGTTCCGGCCGAGAAGACAGCTTATTTGAAAGTTCAGCCGACTGTCTATACCGGCGTATTTCAGTTCTCGGTACGGATCGACATAAGTCATTTTTACGCTGCGATAGGTGACCGACGGCAGACATTCCAACATCAGCCGTTCATGAGGGCGATACGCTCCTGCCATATCCAACGTGGCACTCTCCATGTTGCAGAGAAAAGGTTTCGTGCTTGCTATTTCGTGATAGTTCGTCACCCCGTTATCGTAGATGTGTTCCTTGCCCTCTCTATTCGTTTTTTCACCTTTGATGGCTACGTGAAAATCGTAGTTGTCGAGCTGTTTCGACCATGACAACTGTGCGGAGAGAGCCGTTTGGTAGGTGTCACAAAGCGGAAGAAATTGCTTGCTTGTCAGTCTTTTTTGAATGTGTTCACGCGAGAGTTGCACGGCTCCTTGCAGACCTTGTCCGTCAAGCGCATGCCACGTCACTCCTATATCCGACGAACTACCTTCGTATTTCACGCTGCTTTCCAATCCTTTGAAACGGAAGTACTGCATGCCAAGTCCCATCATGTGATACAACACCCGATTACCGTAAGGGCTGAGAAACATCATCGACCCTTGCTGCGAATACTTGTTGAGTGCGCCGTAAAGCCCTATGGCGTAGTGCCGATAGAGCCGATATGACAGGCCGATACGTCCTTTCACATCCAGCGAAGTGTTCTTGGGGCGCGGGTCTTGGTCTCGGTATTCTAACAACGAACGATAGCTCATGTCGGCTCCGAATCCCATTTTACGGCCTTGGTGGGCATATCCTCCGCTGAAAGAATAGGTTTCCCGTTTCAAGTCTACTGTCACACTGTCGGCCAGCACATAAGGGTAAACGCGTTCAAAATCTGATGCGAGATTCCATGAGGCTTGCAGTCGCTTTCCGTTTTCATAAGCGGCCTTTCCCCATACCACCGATTGTTTGTTGAGCCGAATATAGGAATCGGCATTGAAAAGAAACGCCCGCTTGCCACGGCCTATCTGTGCCACAGCGGGTAAGGATGCTTTCTTGTAGTCATAGCCGATGCCGACTTGCGAGAAGTCGTTCTCGTATCGGGTTGCCCATGTAGCCGGATTATGATACAACAGCAGGTTCGCATGCCTCGTGAGAGACATGCGTTCCTGTTGCAGTGCCAAGCCCCGTTCTGCCACCGTGTCGCTACTTATCGGCATCTGTGCCAAGGCGAGGGTAGGGAAGAGGCAGGCGAAAATCCATAATCCGTTTGCTTTCATCCGTTTATTTGAATACGTGGAACGGGTCAGCCTCCACTCTTTCGAAGTCGTCTCCGGAGTCGTTGGTGTCTTGCAACTTCTTGGTGGTGGCGTTGAACTTACGTCTTACGGCTTTTCCATATCTGTTTTTGTCGCGGTCTACCTCGCAGACCCACGTATAACCGTAGTCCAATGACGGGGCAATCAAGTCCCACTTCTTCTGGTCTTTGATAGCCAAGTTCACGGCATCGATAATCCATGTGTTAGGAATCTTCATGGCGTTGAAGTTCATTTCCTTCTTGTAACTACCGGAAACGAAAGTATATGAGTAGTCATATTTGTATTCCTCTTTCGTGGTAAACGTGTTGTCGTCTACCGTAAGGAAACCGATGGCGTAAGATTTGAAGCCTCTGTTATGAGGAATCCAGATGGTCAGAGACGTAGTAAACAGACGTATCATATTTTCAACATTCGGGTTATCAATATCGGTAAAGGCGGGATTGGTCGATTCATCGTACCACTCGAAGTTGGCCTTGCTTAAGTCCCATGAGTTGGGATTGTGGTCTTTGTCCTTATGATTGATGGCATTGTCGCAGATAAGGATTGATTCTCCGGGCTTTACAGGATATTTCTTGTCTACACCGTGCGTGCCGGGAACCCTTGTCAGGTAATCTATCGGCATGTAGGTGCTGCGCACGTCGGGCTTGTAGTCTTGTTGCAGCATCTGATTGAATTCACTTTCGGCAATGAAGAGACCATCGGCATAAAGCGTTTCATCTGACCTGTTGGTAATGCGGAAGTATGCATCGCCTATGTATTGTTTACCTTTCGGCGTGAGCGGACCGGAGACGCAAATCTCTGAAATGACAAATCCGTTGCTCACGTTTGCAAGGAAACCTTCCAACTTTGCCGAGGGGTCGATGCCTGCTGCGGAAGGTACAAGGTTGAGGTTCATAGCCGTAGCGTGCAGTTTTCTTGTCGCTTTCTTCGTATCGGCAAATACGATGGTACCATCCAAATCAATGTTGTACAGACCCTCGGCCACCTTTACAGAGTCTAACCGATAAGTGGTTTTCAACTTCCCGCCTTCGAGTTCAAACTCAACGTCTTTCTGGTTGAAAGTAACGTCGCGTCCCGTCGTCACGTTATAGAACTTCACTTGGATGTCTTTCAATTGTGTAACTCCCGACAACTCTTGAGGGATGGTCATCTCTAATCCCACCTTTGTTTGTTTGATTTGCTTGACAGGATCATTCTTGTCGTCGTCGCTACACGATGTGATGGCCGTCATGACGGCAAACATCAGCATGGAATAATAAAACAGTTTTTTCATTTTCATAAATTAATGGATTTGAGTTAATGATATTTGATTATATTTTTATATTCAGTTCCATTCCGAAGTAAGAGGAGAACGAACGGCGTATGATGAACTCACCCACTGTATAGTCCGGTGCAATACTTAGGAAACGGTCGGCGAAGAACGACAGACTGAGATGGTGTCCGAACTTCTTCGTGGCTTTGAAATTCACCAACATGTAGAATCTCTCCTTGCTGTCGAGACTTTGGCCGGCTGTTCCGGTGAGGACGAGCCATCGCTTGTAAGGATGTTTTCTGTCGGCTTCGGTATAGGGCTTCAGTTCCCCTGAAGTGTCCATATAGCCTATGGGAACGGCTGAGGTGGCAGGCCTATAGGTCTTTCCTATCCAATAGCATTCGGCCGTAGCCGAGAGAATCATGCCCAATCGGTCGAGATAGGTGTCGGCAATGATATTGGATGTGAATTGATATTTGTTGTATCTGTCGGTTGTCTGATAATATCCCATATACTTATCGTTGATAACCACTTTGCCTAACACTGCCAGCGAATTGAATTTGTATTCAGGTCGGCTGTTTTCATAGACGGTGTGAAACCATGCGCCATTTACTGTAATACGCGTATGGATGTATTTGATACGGGGTGAAGCGTATTGAAACTCGATGCCTTCTTTCATGATGCGCGACCCGTTTACAGTGCGTCCGTAGCTTCCGAGCACGGTGTCGGTCACGTAGGTAAGACTCTCCAACGATGGCGGCCCTGTGAGTGTAGACGGGTTGATGGTAGATGTGTCGTAAGCCTTGTATATATAGGGGGCAACTTCTGCTACCGAACGGAATCCGTCTTTCATATCTTCATTGAAATACGTGATGTTGAAATGATGGTTTTTATAATCGCTTCCGAAGCGCAACTCCCATTTTCTGTTTCTTGCGGGCTGGAGGTTGTAGTTGGTGGGATTGATTTTATAGGTGCGTATATTGATACGTTTGTAGGCCGGATTGATGTGCCAATAGCTCATCTGTGTGATGTCTTTGTACACGTAGTCGGGATAGAGGTCGGCCATGATGGGCATCTTTGTCATCCGTCCTACTCCGCCCGAGAGATACAGGTTCCATTCTTTTGCGACGGAGAAGTCCCACTGCACGTTCAGCCGCGCATCGTAATAAGTTTTTCCGTACATGGTATAGGCCTTGTCGAGGTTGAGCATCTGCGTGGTTCTTACGCCTGCCATCAGCGAAAATTGATGTTTTCCCAAGGGCAATGTGGCGTATTCTTCTATGAAAGACGATGCTATGGAGGTGGCGGGAATGTTTTTATAGCTGCGCGGACGGCGAGAGGCGGAGGCATGGAGGGGACGCTCGAGGTCGAATATCTGTCCTCTTCCGTAGTTTTTGTTCAACTGCCATTCCCCGCCAACGGTAAACTGATGGGTGATTTCCCACGTTTTCTTCACCCATTCGGCTTCACTTTTCAGCGTGGAATAAAAGGGTAATCCCTCCACCCGATAGTCTGAAATGTAGTGACGTGACAGGAATTTGCCGTCGTACTCGCCACTCTCGTAAACCATGGGAACGGTGCGGTCGCGGTCGAGCGACACGAGTTCTACCTGATGGATTTTGTCCATCGCCAGACTTGCGGCATAGCTGAATGCAATCCGTTTGAGCCATGTCTCGCCATGGTTTTCAAACGTCAGGCGGTTGTTCAGTCCGAATTTGTTGTAAGAAGACCGGTAGCTGTCTTCTAAACTAATCTGCACCTCGGGGTCGGTCTTTACGTTGTCGATGGTGGTGGCGTAGTCTCCCGTTCCGTTCCATTGCATCGTCCAAACGTCGTTCAGATTCCACTTCTTTTGCGTACGGGCAGAGAGGGTGACACGCGTATAGGTCTCGAACCGGTTTCGAGGGTCGGCTTTTGAGAGCAGAAGGCCGCCATCTACATTGAGTTTCCATTGGTTGGCAAACTCGAAACCCTTGCCTACCGACAGCAACTTTCCGTATTCATCGGCTTTGAAGCGTGCCTGCAACGGCGTGTAAGATTGTTTGCGGGTAATATTAATCAGTCCGCTTGTCAGGTCGCCGTACTTCACCGAGGGAATGCCTCGCACGATTTCCACCTTTTCGATGTTGTCTGTCGGGATGGTTCTCATGTCCACTCCGTAGTCCGTATGATTGCGTTCTGAATCTTCATCGCTTTGAGTGGCACCTTGCACGTATTGCATGTTGGCGTCTGTTCCTATGGTCTGACCATCGATAATGAACTTAGTGCCCAGCGATGACGTGGCATATTGACCGCTGGCAATACCCACTTCACGCAGTCTTATCACGTTAGCACTGCCCATGTTGGGAAGTTTTGTCATGCTGCCGGGCAGCAATGCCAACAAGTCAGTAAAGGAAGAAGGTTGCAGATGCTCCATGGCCACCTGCCCGATGATGGAAGTGGCGGTCATGCCTTTCTTCTCTGAGGCTGTCACTACGACCTCGTTGAGGTGTTGTGCACCCGATGTGAGCACAATAGAAAGGTCGGCATCGCGTGTCAGCCATAAGGTGGTGTCGACGGGTTCGTAACCGATGAGCGAGACATTCAGGCTTACATTTCCCTCTTCTATTTCCGTCAGTTCGAATCGTCCGTCGGCGTTGGTGACGGTGCCTTTGAGAAAGCGCCCTTTTCGCGACAGCTTAACGGTAACAGCCGGCAATGCGTTCCTGTCGTGAGAATCGGTTACAATTCCCTTGATACGATGCGTTTTACCGCTTGGGGTCTGCGCATGAAGACGCAGGCCGACAAGGCAAAAAAACACTATCAGACAGGTATATTTACTCATGAGGTTTCGTCGTGTATGGTAAAAGCATAGCTTTGATCTCGTAAGAGCATAGCTCTGAGGGCGTAGGAGCATAGCTCTGACACGCTAAAAGCATAGCTTTTTGTGGTACAAAATTACCCCATAGTTTTATGATGGGCAATACCTAAAAAAGACGATTTTATGGCATAGAATGCGCAGATATACCCGATGAAGAGGCGTTTAAAGAAAAAATGAGGGATGGAATATCATTATTTATAGGTATTCCGGATGAAGAATAAAAAGGAGTTTACCAGCATTAAAGACACGGGGAGAACGCTTCGGTAGTGCCTTACATCGGATATGAAGTCCGTCGAACACTTCGCCGACATGGTCAGACACTCTGATAGTATCGGCGCACACTTCGCCGGCATGGTTTGGCACTCAGGCGGTCTCGTCGAACACTTCGCCGGCTTAGTCAGACACTCTGATGGTATCGGCGAACACTTCGCCGGCATGGTTTGGCACTCAGACGGCCTCGGCGCACACTTCGCCGGCTTAGTCAGACACTCGGAGAAGCCTATCGAAGACTTCGCCGGCATTTTACATCACGTGTAATGCCGGCAGAAGTTTCTCAGCAAGAGTAAGAATCAGAAGATTGAGGCTTATGAAAGCAGGGTAATAAGTTCTTTGGCAGATACGAGTTGCTGTGTTCCCGTCTCCATATTCTTAACGGTGATTTTGTTTTCTGCTATCTCGTTATCGCCTGCCAAGGCTACAAATGGAATGTGTTTGGCATTGGCATAGGTCATCTGCTTTTTCATCTTGGCCTTATCGGGGTATATTTCAGCACGGATGCCGTTGCTTCTTAACTCGGATAATACGGGTAGGCAGTAGGCTGTTTCCGTTTCACCGAAGTTGATGAACAAGACCTTGGTGGCATTGATGGCATTCTTGGGATAGAGGTCGAGCGCGTTGAGCACGTCGAAAATTCTGTCGGCACCGAATGAGATACCTACGCCGCTCAGTCCCTGTATGCCGAAGATACCGGTAAGATTGTCGTACCTTCCGCCGCCGGTAATACTGCCTATTTCCACATCGAGCGCCTTTACTTCAAAGATAGCACCGGTGTAATAGTTTAAGCCACGTGCCAAAGTGAGATCGAATTGCAGTTCGTTTTTCAGACCGCAATCGGCCAACGTATGGAGAATAAAACGGGTTTCTTCTACGCCTTTTTGGCCTGTTTCGCTGTCTTTCAGCAGGTCGGCAATGACGGATAACTTCTCGTCATTGGTTCCGGAAAGAGTGATGATGGGTTGAAGGCGGGCGATGGTTTCGTCGTTAAGCCCTGCGTTGCGCAACTCCTCGTTTACGTTGTCGAGCCCGATTTTATCGAGTTTGTCTATTGCCACGGTGATGTCTATGATTTTGTCGCCGGCTCCGATGGTCTCGGCAATACCCGACAAAATCTTTCGGTTGTTGATTTTGATTTGCACGCGCACACCAAAACGGGAAAAAACAGTATCGATGATTTGCATGAACTCCACTTCATTGAGTAAAGAATCGGAACCAACCACATCGGCATCGCATTGGTAAAATTCACGATAACGCCCCTTTTGCGGTCGGTCTGCACGCCAAACGGGTTGTATCTGGTAACGCTTGAAAGGCAGCTGAAGCTCTTCTCGATGCATTACTACATAACGTGCGAAGGGTACGGTGAGGTCGTAGCGCAGACCTTTCTCACAGAGTTTGGCTGCCAATGGCAGAGCATGGCGTTGCAGCAATTCGTCATCCGACACCTTGCTTAGATAGTCGCCGGAGTTGAGAATCTTAAAAAGCAGTTTGTCGCCTTCTTCTCCATATTTGCCCATGAGCGTCTGTAATGTCTCCATGGCTGGAGTTTCTATCTGCTGAAAGCCATAAAGGGCATAAACATCGCGGATGGTATCGAAGATATAGTTGCGCTTAGCCATCTCTTCGGGTGAGAAGTCGCGCGTGCCTTTGGGTATGCTCGGTTTGTTCATTTGACGAGGTTGTTGGAGTTTCTAACAATGGTTTGTGCCCTGTCAGGGCCTACAGAGATGATAGCGATGGGTGTTTCTAATTGCTCTTCGAGAAAGCTCACATAGTCTTTGAATGCTTTGGGAAACGCTTCCTCGCGGGTGATTTGGGTCATGTCTGTCTGCCAACCGGGCAATTCACGGTAAACGGGTTCGATGTCTCTTTCCACGTTATAGGGGAAATGGTCTATTGTTTCGCCTTTGTATCGGTAAGCCACGCAGGCTTTGATAACGGAAAAAGTGTCGAGCACATCGCTCTTCATCATGATGAGTTGCGTAACGCCGTTGAGCATAATAGCATAGCGTAAGGCAACGAGGTCTATCCATCCGCAGCGGCGTTCGCGTCCTGTCACGGCACCATATTCGTGGCCGATGTTGCGCAAGGCATCGCCTGTGGCATCGAAAAGCTCGGTAGGGAAAGGACCGGCACCCACACGTGTGCAATAGGCTTTCATGATGCCGTAAACATTTCCTATCTTATTGGGGGCTATCCCAAGACCTGTACAAGCACCGGCACAGACCGTATTAGAGGAAGTAACGAAAGGATAGCTGCCGAAATCGACATCAAGCATAGTGCCCTGTGCACCTTCGCAGAGGATGGACTTTCCCGAACGAAGCAGTTGATTCATTTCATGTTCGCTGTCTATGAAGCGAAACCGGCGCATATATTCTATGCCTTGCATCCATTTGCGCTCTGTCTCCTCGAGGTTGTAGTCGGTATAGCCGAGGGCTTTCAGCATCTTTTCGTGACGCGCTTTGCAGGCTTCGTATTTGCTGGAGAAATCGTTGTCGATGTCGCCCACTCGCAGTCCGTTACGGCTCACCTTGTCGGTGTAGGCAGGACCGATGCCCTTTCCGGTGGTTCCCACGCGTTTTGCACCCTTAGCAGCCTCTTGTGCGGCATCAAGCAAGCGATGAGTAGGCATGATGAGGTGTGCCTTGCGGGAGATACAGAGGCGGTTTTCTAACTCATGACCGCTTTTCTGTAACTCGAGGACTTCATCCATGAAGAGGTCGGGAGCTAAGACAACACCATTTCCGATGATGTTGGTCCTGCCGCCTTGGAAGATTCCTGATGGGATGCTTCGCAAGACATATTTCTGCGATTCAAACTCTAAGGTGTGACCGGCATTAGGCCCTCCTTGGAAGCGGGCTATCACATCGTATGCAGGGGTGAGTACATCAACCACTTTCCCTTTACCTTCGTCGCCCCACTGCAAGCCCAGCAGGACATCCACTTTTCCTGTTTTCATCTTTTATCTTGATTTCTGTTGTTTCATTTTCGCTTCTAAGTTCTTCTGTCGGGTGAGTTTTCCCTGACAGTTGCTGCAAATGCCATAGACGTAAAGTGTGAAGCCCGACCGTCGGAAACGATGGAAACGGGCGTTTTCAATAGCGGCTCCTACTTCGGGTACAGGTATCTCCAAAACGCTGCCGCACATGGTGCAAATCTGATGACAGTGGCTTTGGTTTTTGTAGCAGGCCTCATAGAGTGTGCCGCCTTGAAAGTGATGACTTATCACAAGACGCAGTTTCATGAGCAGTTTCATTGTATTGTACAACGTGGCACGGCTCACGTAGAACTTAGCTTTCTCAAGCCGGGTGCCGAGTTCTTCGAGCGAGAAGTGATGATGAGTATTGTATATCTCGTCGAGAATGGCAAACCTTTCAGGGGTTTTCCTACGGTTTTCCATTTCCAGATAGTTGGTAAGAATCTGTCGCACGGTTGATTTGATACTTTCGTCTGTCATTGTCTGTCACTTCTTGTCGTAGCGGGACAAAAGTACAAAAAAATCTGCGATAAATCCATAACCATCTATGTTTTTTATGGCTTGGCGAATATCGCAGAGAGAAAGAAGAAAAATGATAGTGGGAAATGAGAGTTTCGGGAAAGCCCGAAAATAGGTTATAGCGTTACATGGAAGAAGATTCTGCAGCACGGAGAATAACGGAGGTTGCTCCGATGGTGAAGAGTGTGCCGTTGGTGATGATGCGACGTTCGCGGTCTCCCAATATGACATTGTCTACAAAGGTGCCGGTATAGCTGGGGGCATCGCGCAGAATATATTTCAACCGTCCGCTCTTTTCGCGGCTGACATTGATAATGCAGTGGTGCATATCGATGCTGGGGTCGGCCGTCTCAATAGGAATATCGGCTTTGGTGCCTTTCACGTATCGACCGATAACATTGTCTCCCATGTGCAGAGGCAGCACTTGTTTGTAGTGAAACGTATTTTCTATGACAACGATAGAGCCACAGCCACCCTCATTGGCCAGCTCGTCGGGATGCTCGTCTTTCTGCATATTGCGCATTTTTGACACACCGATACGTATGCCGAATTCCTTTCCGCATTCATCGCATTGAAACACGAGGGACTGACCAACTACATATTTTGTTTCATCAAATATGATATAGTGGTCGCATTTGGGACATTTGATACGTTTCATTAAAATATAAGGGGAGAATGTTTGCTATCAGGCAAATCGTAGTTACGGGCGTATAAAAGTAATCCAGCCTTCCTTGAAATCGCTGTAACCTTGCTTCTTATTCAGTTCTGTACGGGCTTCGGACTCGGTGGCAAACGTGCCGTAAATCACTTTTACTCGTTTGCGTTGTATGCAGATGTTGGCGGCATTGAATCCCTGTTTGTGTAATTGCTTCACAAAGCTGCGGGCATTGTTTTTTGTCACATGGCTCGCCAGCACAATCGTATAGAATCCGTGATGCTCCTCTTTGGCCGGTGTGGCATGGGAAGAAACTTTTGAGGACGTAGCTGCCGGCTTAGAAACGATATTCATATGAGGAGTATCAGTATGAACTTCGGTGGGCATCAGTTCTTTCAGCAGATTGAAATCGAAATAACTCTTAGCCAAGTACTGTCGGCTGTCGTTTCCGAAAGGTTCTACCACAAGCAAAAAGGCCACAAGTATGAGAATAGCGGCAGCCATATTGCGCAGCACGCTCAATTTGATACTGATACGTCCATCGTTGTCGTCCTCACTTTCGAGTTCATCGTTGTCCGATAACTCTTCCACAGCGTGCATGACTTTGGGCGTTTCAGGCAGAGGAACGGAAGCAACAAAGGTCTTCTCAGAAATGTTTTCTGCTGAATAGTCGGAGCGCAGTGGCATCTCGAAACCGCTTAATCCGTAAAAGGAGGGCGTGAGTACACCGGCCTCACAGGGAACGAAATCGTAGCTCCCATTTTCATTGAGGGAAAGGGTGCCGAGGTCGTTCAGCTCATACAGCCCCTCGTCGGCTATACATTGCTGCAACTCTTCCACTTCGTGTTCGATTCGTGTGATGGCTTCGGGATAGCTGATGTCATAGGCATCCATATAGGAAAGCACCAGCAAAGAGTCGTTGAGTCGTAATTGCGGATTGAATCCGAGGGTACGATAAGGTGGCAAAAACATACGGTCAATAGCTTCGTAGCGGGCATGCACACGATGTGCAACAAAGCCTCCGAAGTCTGGAACAATCACGCAGTCATTGCTTAAAAGCAGTATCTCAATATGTCTGTCTAATTCAATCACGAATGCAAAAATACGCTTTTTCCATGAATTACCCAAATAAAACATTCCGTTCGGTAAAAAAAAGATGAGAGCTTCTTTTATTATGATTATTCTGAGTATATTTGCATCGCATTAGATTCAATAAGAAGCGATGAAGTTTATACGAACGAAGATTGATGGCGTGTTTATCATCGAGCCCAAGGTTTTTTACGATGAACGTGGCTATTTTTTTGAAGCATTTAAGCAAGAAGAGTTTGAGCAAAACGTCGGAAAAGTGACATTCATTCAAGACAATGAATCGAAATCTTCTTATGGCGTGTTGCGCGGACTGCATTATCAGAAAGGAGAATACTCACAAGCCAAGTTGGTGCGCGTCATCAAAGGACGTGTCATTGATGTGGCGGTAGACATTCGTAAGAGTTCTCCTACGTTCGGTCAATACGTCATGGTGGAATTGAATGACGAAAACAAACGGCAATTTTTTATTCCCAAAGGTTTCGCCCACGGTTTTCTCGTGTTGAGCGATGAGGCCGTGTTTACCTATAAAGTTGATGCAGCCTATGCCCCGCAGGCCGAAGCGAGCATCCGTTTCAACGATTCCGATATTGCCATCCCTTGGCCGATAAGCGAAAAGGAAATCATGGTAAGCCAGAAAGACTTATTAGCTGGAGGACTACGGGATAGCGAACTGTTCGACTAACGTTCACCATTATATATAGTATTACCCAAACGAGCATGAATATAGCAGTAGTGGGAACCGGTTATGTAGGGTTGGTATCAGGTGCGTGTTTTGCCGATACCGGAGCCATCGTTACTTGCGTTGATGTGGATGCACAGAAGATTGCGCGTCTGCAACAAGGAGACATTCCCATCTATGAACCGGGACTTGACGAGTTGGTCATGAAAAACGTGAAAGCCGGACGGTTAAAGTTTACGACCGACCTGCACGAAGTTATCAACGAGCAACAGATTGTCTTCTCTGCTGTGGGTACTCCGCCCGACGACGACGGTTCGGCAGACTTACAATATGTGTTGCAGGTGGCTAAGACCATCGGTGAAAGTATTGAAAGATACATCGTAGTCGTGACGAAAAGCACAGTTCCTGTAGGCACATCGCAACGCGTAAAAGAAACGATACAAGCCGAACTCGACCGCCGAGGCGTAAACGTAGCTTTCGATGTTGCCAGCAATCCGGAGTTTCTGAAAGAAGGTAATGCCATCAAAGACTTCATGAGCCCCGACCGCGTCGTGGTGGGAGTAGAGAGCGAACGTGCCAAAAAGCTGCTCACCAAGCTGTACAAACCTTTTCTCATCAATAACTTTCGTATCATCTTCATGGATATTCCCAGCGCCGAGATGACTAAGTATGCCGCCAATTCCATGTTGGCAACGCGCATTTCTTTTATGAACGACATTGCCAACTTGTGCGAACTCGTGGGGGCTGATGTCAATAGCGTACGTGCAGGCATCGGCAGCGACACTCGTATCGGTCGTAAGTTCCTTTATGCCGGATGCGGATATGGCGGCTCTTGTTTCCCGAAAGATGTAAAGGCACTTATCAAAACGGCTGCCGATAAGGGCTATCCCATGGAGGTGCTGCAAGCTGTGGAGCGTGTGAACAAGAGACAGAAGAGCATTCTTTTCGAGAAACTCATCCGCATCTATGGCCGCGACGGACTGCAAGATAAAACCGTTGCTCTGTGGGGACTTTCTTTCAAACCCGAGACCGACGACATGCGCGAGTCTACTGCTCTTGTCATGATCGACAAACTCCTCCATGCCGGATGTCGCATACGCGTTTACGACCCCATCGCCATGGACGAATGCCGGCGCAGGGTAGGGGAGCACGTGACGTATTGCCGCGATATGTACGACGCTGCTGTGGGAGCCGACGCCCTGCTGCTGCTGACCGAATGGAAAGAATTCCGCCTGCCGAGTTGGGAAGCTATCGGTCGATTGATGCACCACCGTCTCCTCATTGACGGACGCAATATCTACGATGCCGAAGAACTCTCTGAAGCCGGATTCCAATACCATTGCATCGGAAAATAAAGCCCTCTATCAACACCAAGAACATGAAAGCAAACAAGTCTTTTATTCTGTTCCTGTGCTGCGCAGCCATCCTCTGGGGGTGCAGAGGAAAGGGTGGTGGCAACAGGCAAGACGTCGTCGAGAACCGAGAGGCCAAGCAACTGTTGCAAGGTATTTGGCTCAACGAAGACGACGAAGAAGTGGCATTCATGGCCAAAGGCGATTCCATTTATTATACCGATTCCACCAGCCAACCCGCAAGATTCATGATTGTGGGAGATTCCCTTTGGATGATAGGAGCAAATACGATAAAATACGTCATCATCAAGCAGGCGCCCCATCTCTTTTACTTTCAAAATGGTAACGGCGACCTCGTGAAGCTCGTTAAAAGCGAGAATACCAACGACCGATTCCTCTTTTCCCACAAACGTCCGCAGGCCATCAATCAAAAAACGTTGATTAAGCGCGACACCGTGGTTACGTATGGCGATAAACGTTATCATCTTTACGTGCAAATCAACCCCACCACTTACAAAGTCTTCAAGACCACCTACAACGACGATGGAGTGGAGGTAGACAACGTTTATTACGACAATATTATTCATATCGCAGTGTTCTGTGGCGCAAAGAAACTCTTCTCTCGCGACTTCCGAAAAACAGACTTCCGGCGCCAAATACCGTCCGACTTTCTACGGCAGAGTATTTTCAGCGATATGACATTCCTGCATATCAACCCTCAAGGCATTCATTTTACAGCAGCCATCTGCATGCCCGACGACCCCAGCAGTTATTTGGTAGACGTTGCCATCTCTTTTGCAGGCAAACTCTCCATGGGCGTGGTCAATCATTAAATCGCAAAATGCGTCGGGAGGCAATTTCGTGTGCAAAATTCCCTCCGCGGGTTGTCGGGAAGTAATTTCGTGTACAAAATTCCGTCCGCGGGTTGTCGGGAACCAATTTCGTATGCAAAATTCCGTCAGCGGGTTGTCGGGAAGCGATTTCGTATGCAAAATTCCCTCTGCTTTCGCCTTCACGGCCTTGCTCACTTTCTTTCATCGTCCGCTTTTAATAGCAGAGACTATTTGCACTTCGCGTAGTGGAACTTATAATCTACAAAACCGTAAAAGTGACCCTCACTTCATTTCTTCGATTCCTTCAAGGACTTTTTCGATGACAAACGGGAAATATTTTTGCTCCAAGATGTGTTCTTTGGCGGCAATGTCGTCGGGAGTATCATCGGGTGAGAGTGGTGTATGGAACTGGGCTATGATGTCGCCGCCATCGCATTCATCGCTCACCCAATGCACAGTCATACCGGTTTCGTGTTCGCCCGCAGCTTTCACTGCCTCATGTACATGGTGACCGTACATGCCGCGGCCGCCGAACTTGGGCAGCAGGGCAGGGTGGATGTTGATGATGGCACGGGGATAACGGGCGATGAGAAAATGAGGCACCATAAGCAGGAAGCCGGCTAAGACGATGAAGTCGATGTCGTGTTGCTGCAACAGGGCAGTGAGCTTTTGCTCGTTGTTGAAGTCGGCCTTCGGCATCACAGCGCAGGGAATGTCGTAACGCTTGGCTCTGACGAGTGCGTAGGCATCTGCGCGGTTGCTCACCACGAGCGACACGCGTACAGTAGCTGAGTGGGCAAAGTGGCGAATGATGTTTTCGCAGTTGGTGCCGTTGCCCGACACGAAGATGGCAATGTGTTTCATATCGTCGTTTTTTTTTGAAATGTGCAGTTATTCGTCCCAGCCTTCGCCGGTATCGTCGAATCCGAATAGGGTAGGGGCAGTGAAAGCATCAAGGGCGCGCCGCTCCTTTTTTGTCGGTCGACCGGTGCCTCGGGCTCGGTCTATAAACCCGCTGATACGGCTCATTTCGAGTAGTTCGTATTGTTGTGGGTCGGTCACGTTCTCGTAAATCTCGGGCAGCAATCGGGCACCTACACGCTGTTCTATGGGGCGAAGTATGCGGAATGAATAGACTACGGGAGCTTTCTTTACGCTGATGGTATCGCCTTCCTTCACCGTGCGCGAGGGCTTTGCCGTCGTTCCGTTGATACTTACACGTCCGTTCTTGCAGGCATCGGCAGCAATGGAACGCGTCTTAAAAATGCGTGCCGCCCACAACCATTTGTCTATGCGTGCTTCCATTGTCGTATCAACTTTTCTTGTTGTATTGATTCATCGTTACATCAAGCCCTGATAAAGCAAAACTTTTAATGAGTTCTCCTGCTGTTTCTATGCGTGGCAGTAACGTTTCCATCTCTTCATGACTGTATTTCCCAAGCACCCAATCTATCTGCATGCCTCGTGGAAAGTCGTTGCCGATGCCTACACGGAGACGGGCATATTGCTGTGTGCCTAAGACCGATTGAATGTTTCCCAGCCCATTGTGCCCTCCGTTGCTGCCGTTTCCTTTTAGGCGTAGTATACCAAGCGGTAATGAAAGGTCGTCGGAAATCACTAACAGACGTGAAAGTTCGATGTGTTCCTTGTTCATCCAATATCTCACGGCGTTACCGCTAAGATTCATGAATGTTGTAGGTTTCAACAGAATCAATTTCCGTCCTTTGACCGAAGTTTCCGCAATGTAGCCGTAGCGTCGGTCTTCAAAAACAGAATTGGATGCCTTAGCAAAGGCATCCAATATCATGAATCCGGTATTGTGGCGTGTCTCCTCGTACTCTATGCCGGGGTTTCCCAAGCCTACAATCAGATATTTATCCATCGGCGAAATTATTCTCCTTTGTTTTCTTGCTGTTCTCCTTGGTCAGATACGGCAGCAGCGGCTACAGCAGCACGGGTCATCTTCACGGAGCATACGATGACTTCTTTGCTCGTAACAATCTCCAACCCTTCGAAGTTGAGTTGTCCTACCTTAATGCTTTTTCCAATTTGCAGCGGCGTAACATCTATTTCCAACTGCTCGGGAATACGCTTGTAAGGAGCACGTACATTTATCTTGCGGATAGAGAGGTTCATGCGTCCACCATCGCGTACACCTTGTGCCAAGCCTGTCAGCTTAACAGGAATACCTACCGTGATGTCTTTCTCCTCGTTGATTTCATAGAAATCCACGTGTAATAGTGCATCTGTTACGGGATGGAATTGCAATTCTTTCAAAATAGCCTTGTGCGCCTTTCCATCGATGTCGATATTGACAACATAAATGTGCGGGGTGTACACCAACTTACGAAGGTCTACCATAGGGATAACAAACGAGAATGCTTCGGGTAGCCCTTTTTCGTTTCTTGCTTCACCATAAAGATTGCAGGGAATCAATCCTTCTTTTCTCAACAGTTTTGAAGCCTTTTTACCGAGGTCAGTTCTTACCTGTCCTGATACATTAATTTCTTTCATAATGTGTTACTCTAAATTAAGTTGTTAATTAATGATTGTGCCTTAATTCGCCATCACACGAAAATCTTTCATTATTGATGCGCTCAAAAAGCGTTGCAAAGGTAAATATTTTCATCAACTCCCGCAAGGTTTCTCTTAAAAACGTAGAAAAAAAGATAGCTTCTCTTGTCCGACAAGGTATTTTTTACTACTTTTGCATGTGGCAAAACAAAGGAACAGACTAAACATTTAGAGGTATTTATTGATGATTAATCGAGAACTCATACGAATCAAAGTGGTTCAGTTAACCTACGCATATTATCAAAATGGTAATCGAAATATTGACAATTCCGAGAAAGAATTGTTGTTCAGTCTCTCAAAAGCATATGACCTTTATAATTACCTACTTGATTTAATCGTTGCTATCACCAAAGTAGCGCGCCAACACGTGGAGATAGCCATAGCGCGTGCACAGCGAGAGGGTACGGAAATGCCGTCTCAGAAGTTTGCAGAGAATAAATTTGCTCTCCAATTAGAAGAGAACAAGATGCTTAATGACTTCGTTTCCGAACAAAAACAAGTATGGGAGGATAATATAGATCTGGTGCGAAAACTATATGCCTGCATAGAAGAAAGCCAGGTCTATCGTGACTATATGGCCGATACAGACAACTCTTATGAGGGCGATCGTGAAATTTGGCGTAAACTCTACAAACAATTCATTCAAGATAATGACGATATTGACGCGTTACTCGAAGAGAAAAGCCTTTATTGGAATGATGATAAAGAGATCGTTGATACATTCGTACTAAAGACCATTAAGCGTTTTGATCCTCAAAATACGACAAAGCAAGAGTTATTGCCGGAATATAAAGACCCCGAAGATAAAGCCTTTGCGTGCAAACTGTTCCGTGCAACCATCCTCAATGCCGACCAATATCAGCATTATATGAGTGAAACCTCCCGTAATTGGGATTTTTCCCGATTGGCTTATATGGATGTCGTTATTATGCAGATTGCTATCGCCGAAATGCTCACTTTCCCTAATATCCCAATATCTGTTACAATCAATGAATATGTGGAGTTGGCCAAATTATACAGTACTCCCAAAAGTGGAGCCTATATCAACGGTATGCTCGATACCATTGCGCGTTACCTGATAGATACGGGAAAATTATTGAAGCCGATAGGTGAGCCGAAACAGAAAGCACAAAAATCTATTGATAAACCAACTCAAGACGAAAATACAAAATAAAAATAAAAGCAATGAATACATCAATGTTATTAGCTGCACAAGCACAAGGTGGCGGCACGGGAATGATTCTTATGATGGTGGCAATTTTTGCTATCTTCTATTTCTTTATGATTCGTCCGCAACAGAAAAAGCAAAAAGAAATCCGTACTTTCCAAAACTCGCTAGCGGAAGGAGCGAAAGTTGTTACCGGCGGAGGTATTTATGGCATTGTAAAGCATGTCGATACTGAAACTAATCAGGTAGAAGTTGAAATAGCTCGAGGGACGGTTATTCGTGTAGACAAGGCTTCTGTATTTGCAGATGCATCAACTTCTCAAACGCAGAATAAATAAAACAAAGTCGATGGTTCAGTCACGACTTTTGAAAATATGCAGTAGAGTCAGGGATTTCTTGTTCAATATGTTGAACAAGGAGTTTCTGATTTTTTTGTTCTTCTTAGCCTTAAGTGGAAGTTTCTGGCTTCTTCTCAAACTCAATGACATTGTGGAAAAAGAACTGTATATTCCTATTAGGTTGGTGAATGTGCCTAAAAACGTCGTAATAACCAATGAGACCGACGATACTTTACGTGTAACAGTCAAAGATAAAGGGTTCAGTTTAGTACCTTATTTCTATGGTAATCGCATTCTGCCACTCAATATCAACTTTGCTACTTATACGAAAACAACCGAGAAAGGTAGTGTCTCTTCGACCGAATTGCAGCGTATGATTTACTCAATGCTGTACACTTCTACAAGAATTACAAGTATGAAGCCTGATAAATGGGACTACTACTACAATTATGGACTTAACAAGCGGGTGCCTGTGAAGCTGTCAGGACACGTTGTGCCTGGTGCGAGTTATTATCTGTCGCGTACCTCTTTTTGGCCGGACAGTGTAACAGTATATGCCTCACCTCGTCTGTTAGACAGTATTCGTTATGTTTCTTCAGAAACGTTGAATATCACAAACTTCACCGATACCATTGTCAGAAAGATTCGACTCAAGAAGATACCTAAGGCTAAGATAATGCCTTCCGAAGTAATGATGACACTCTATCCTGACATTCTTACCGAAGAAAGTTTTGAAGTTCCCGTTAGTGCGGTGAATATACCGGCTGGAAAAATACTTCGCACTTTCCCCTCGCGTGTGAAAGTACGCTTTATTGTAGGTGCAAGTATGTTTAGAAAGATACGTCCCGAAGAGTTCAAAGTTGTGGTAGATTACCTTGAATTGCAGAAAAATACTTCAGAAAAGTGTAAGCCTTATATCCGTTCCGTACCCCATGGTGTATCGAAATCTCGATTAGACATTACGGAATTAGATTATCTTATCGAACAACAATGATATCTTTCTTATCTCATGACAGTAGCGATAACAGGAGGAATTGGTAGCGGTAAGTCATACGTATGTAGATTACTATCTGAGCAGGACATAGAAGTATATGACTGCGACGCTGCTGCCAAGCAGTTAATGTGTACTTCCGAGGTTTTGATGTCACAACTTCGGCAGCTTGTCGGCACAAAGTTATATATTAATAATGTGTTGAACAAGCAACTGCTGACCCATTTTCTCATGGAGTCAGAAGCCCATGCAAGAGCCGTAAACAGCATCGTACATCCGGCGGTAGCTGAAGACTTCATCGCTTCGGGTGCGACGTGGATGGAATGTGCGATACTTTATGAAAGTGGATTCGACCGATTGGCCGATTGCGTAGTTTGTGTCTCCGCACCGTTGGAAAAACGCATTGAGCGGGTTATGCTACGCGACGGCATCTCCCGAGCAGATGTCTTACAATGGATGAATAGGCAACTTCCACAGGAAGAAGTGGTGAAACGTGCCGATTATAACATTGTGAACGACGGTCAAGAAGATGTTCGCAAGCAATTAAATCATTTACTGAAAATAATTAAAATATAACCATCAAACAACATGTTACAGACAATTCTATCAGTAGCGGGAAAGCCGGGACTTTACAAACTTGTGTCTCGAGGCAAAATGAATCTCATTGTTGAGGCTCTTGACGACACGCATAAGCGTTTACCCGTATTTGCTTCAGACCGTGTTACAAGCCTTACAGACATTGCTATTTATACAGATGCTGACGATGTGCCTTTGCGAGAAGTATTGGCAAAAATCCGTGATAAGGAGGAAAGTAAACCTTGTTCTATTGATTTCCGGAAATGTTCGGCAAAGACACTTCATGAATATTTCGGCGATGTCTTACCCAATTTCGACAGAGAGCGTGTACACGACAGCGACATCCGAAAGTTGTTGCAGTGGTATAATATCTTGTCGAAAACCGGTATCACCGATTTCGAGGAGACTTTGCAAACCTCAGAAGGAGTTAGTGCAGAGTAAAGTTTGCAGTATTTAAGTTATACGCTCATTTTAAGAGACAGAAGAGTTCGGTTATCCGCCGAACTCTTCTGTTTTTTGTTTATCATAGTGACCGAATGTGTCAAAATGACTTATATTGCGTCAGAATGTCATGTGTAATGGCATCGGTATGGAGTTTGTGTATCAGCAAGTGTAACTGTAAACATTAAAACAAACAATTAACTAAAACAAATTAGGAGGTAATGATGATGATACCAGCTTATAGAAACGTATGGATGCCAAGTCTCTTCAATGACTTCTTCAATACCGATAACATGCCGAAGGCAAATGCTACTGCACCGGCCATCAACGTAAAAGTTTCAGACAATGAATACACCGTTGAACTTGCAGCACCGGGTATGAAAAAAGAGGATTTCAGTGTGAAAATCAATGCTGATGGCGACTTAACTATTAAGATGGAAAACAGTCGCGAGGCAAAGAACGAGGATTCAAAAGCTCATTATCTGCGTCGTGAATTTTCCTATTCCAAGTTCGAGCAGACGCTGATTCTTCCCGAAGATGTAGATAAAGAGAAGATAGAAGCCCATGTAAATGATGGCGTGCTCACCGTAGTATTGCCTAAGACAGTGAAAGAGGAGCCGAAGATTGCTCGCGAAATCACGATAGGGTAACTCCCTAAAGGATGAACAAGTAGAGGGTGTGTCAAAATGAACACACTCTCTCCTCTCTTTGTTTGATTGAGCGTAATGCCAGAATAAATTATTCTTGGACTAAAGCACCTGCCGCAATGCCAGAATAAATTATTCTTGGACTAAAGCACCTGCCGCAATGCCAGAATAAATTATTCTTGGACTAAAGAACCTGCCGCAATGCCGGAATAAATTATTCTTGGACTAAAGCACCTGCCGCAACGCCGGAATAAATTATTCTTGGATTAAAGCATCTGCCACAACGCCGGAATAAATTATTCTTGGACTACGAAAACGAAAGAGGAGGGTGTGTCAAAATGAACACACCCTCTTCTTTTTGTACCTGTATGCGGTGAATAGTTAGTTGTACAAACGTGTACAGTCAGTCTTGCTTTTTCCAAGCGATGCCTTTACCTTGTCATACCATAGCTCTTAAATACATAAAATATAACTTTTGAGTTTCAGCGTGCGGCACTGCTGCACTTCTTTAACTTTTAAACTTTCTGTTCGCCTTGCGACATGAAAATCCTATAAAAAGAGGTTTCCTATTTGATAGACGGCTGCACTGACTATCCATGCCAAGGCTGTTGTGTAGAATGCGGCAAAGAGTGCCCAGCGCCACGAACCCGACTCATGCTTGATGGCGGCGATGGTGGCAATACACGGGAAATAGATGAGTACGAAGAGCAGGTAGCAGAATGCGGCAAGCGGGGTGATTCCGTCGGATAGCATCTGTCGGCGCAGATGGGTGTACTTCTCGGTATCGGCACTGTATTGTTCGTCGGCGGCGAAGCTCTCGTCACCACTGTAGAGAACACCCATGGTAGAGGCCACAATCTCTTTGGCACCAACACCGGCAAGCAGTCCCACGTCGAGCTTCCAATCAAAACCTTGTGCGCAGAAAGCTGGCTCCACGGTCTTGCCCAATCTGCCTATATAGCTTTGTTCTTGCTGTGCGGGCAGTGAAAGACTGTCGTCGTGGGGGAAATAGACCAATGCCCATACCACGATACTTGCCACGAGAATGATACCTCCCATTTTGCGCAGATATTGTTTGCCTTTCTCCCATGTGTGGCGAGCGATGGCCTTACCGGTGGGGAAGCGATAGGGTGGCAATTCCATCACGAAAGGCGTGTCTTCGCCTGTAACGAGGAACCGGCGGAAAATGCGGCTCATCGCGACAGCCAGCAGAATGCCCACGACGTAAAGCGAGATAAGCACGAGTGAGCGATAGCGGACGGCGAAGAACGTGCCGGTAATCATGATATAGATAGGCAGGCGTGCCGAGCAGCTCATCATGGGCAAAATGAGCATGGTAATGAGCCTACTGATGCGGCTTTCGATGGTACGCGTGGCCATGATGGCAGGTACATTGCAGCCGAATCCCATAATCAGCGGGATGAACGATTTGCCGTGAAGTCCCATCTTGTGCATGAGTTTGTCCATGATGAAAGCTGCACGTGCCATGTAACCCGAGTCTTCCATGAAAGAGATAAATCCGTAGAGAATAAGAATTTGAGGTAGGAAGACGATGACAGCGCCAACACCTCCAAGCACGCCGTCTACGAGCATTGCTTTCACGGGGCCTGCCGGCAGATGCGCGTTGAGTAATGCGGTAAGGGCAGCCACGCCGTCTTCTATCCAGCTCTTGGGATATTCGCCCAATGTGAACGTTGTTTCAAACATGAGATAGAGTAGCAGCAGGAAGATGGGGAAGCCGATATACTTATTCGTCATAATGGCATCGAGTCGATGGGTGGTGCGATAGGTGTCCTTCTTTCGTCCTCTCGCGTAACCCACTTCTTGCAGTGCACCGTGAATGAAGCCGTATTTGGCATCCATGATAGCCGTTTCGCTGTCTTCGCCTGTGTCGCGACGAATGCGTTCGGCCTCTTCGTCGCGAGCATGCAGGATAGCCGATGCTTGCGGAAGGGTGCGCACTCGGTTTTCTACATCGGTGTCGCCTTCGAGCAGTTTGATAGACAGGTAGCGGGTAGAGAAGCGCGAGGGTACAGCCTCGTCGGCGCGTATTTCTTGCTGAACGCGACTGATGGCCTGCTCGATATATGCGCCATGGTTGATGTGGATATGACGGAACGAGGGTGTCCATGGGCGCGATCTTTCGGCCGATACATTCGTATAAAGGCTTTCGTACAATCCGATGACAGCATGGAAGAGCATCCTTACGCCACGGCCGGTGCGAAACACAGTAGGTACCATAGGCAGGCCGAGCAGGTTGCCCAATTCTTTGGGCGAGATATGGTCGCCGCGCACCTCGGCCTCGTCGTACATATTGAGGGCACATACGACGGGGATGTCCATATCGATGAGCTGTGTGGTGAGATAAAGATTGCGTTCCAAATTGCTCGTGTCGATGACGTTGATGATGATGTCGGGTGTTTCGTCCACAATTTGTCGCCTCACGTAAAGCTCTTCGGGCGAGTAGGCCGAGAGCGAATACGTGCCGGGCAGGTCTACAAGATTGAACCGGTAGCCCTCGAAAGTGGCGTGCCCGGTTTTTGCGTCTACAGTGACGCCGCTGTAGTTGCCCACGCGTTCGTGAGCACCCGATGCAAAGTTGAAGAGCGAGGTCTTACCGCAGTTGGGATTGCCCACGAGTGCTACGTTGATGGTACGGCTGCGTTCGTGTGCCTCTTCGCGTAGTGTATCGTCGGAAAGGTGTGGCTCCTGCATTGCAGGCGTTGGTGTTCGGTTCTCTTCATCGACGGCTTCAGCAGATTGTTTTTCGGCTGTTACCACTTCTATCATTTCTGCCTCGTTTCGACGGAGCGACACTTCATAACCCATAATTCTGTATTTCACAGGGTCTTGCAGTGGAGCGTTGAGCATCACTTCCACGCGTTGCCCTTTGATAAAGCCCATTTCCACAATGCGCTTTCTGAATCCACCATGTCCCACCACTTTGATAATGATGCCGCTCTCTCCGGTCTTAAGTTCCGATAGTTTCATGTCGTCCGTTTTTTTATGATGTGTGCAAAGTTACCTATTTCCACGGTTATTGCAGCATGCTGGTACTATTTTTATTATTGCTGTCCGGTAAACCTTTTCCGTATAAGAGTTAGGGAATGAAATTCAAACGAGTTTTTTCTGTCATCCGCGCTGGCGGATGACAATTTTTTGATTATTTTCTGTCATCCGCGCCGGCGGATGATAATTTTTGAGTTATTTTTTGTCATCCGCGCCGGCGGATGACAATTTTACTCGTTGTCAATCTACTCTGTACAAGTTATCTATAGAATGATAGAAAGACACGTATCCTTCTCGCAGTTGATATGCTATTTAAGTTTTACCGGACAGCAATATATTTTTATTTACTTTTCGATGCCATCAAAAAGAGAAGGCCGTTCGTTTATGTCTTGAGAAATACATAACTTTGCACGCAAAACAAATGGACTGATGGCGAGAAAGAAGAAATTGCTCCCACTATTAGAGAATGTGACAATTACCGATGTCGCAGCAGAAGGAAAAGCCTTGGCGAGAATCGACGACAAAGTGGTGTTCGTGCCTTTTGCCGCACCCGGCGACGTGGTAGACTTGCAGGTACGCAAAAAGAAACACCGTTATTGCGAGGCCGAGATCGTGCGCTTTATTAAACGCAGCGATATGCGCGTGGAGCCGATGTGCAGTCATTTCGGCTTCTGCGGAGGATGTAAATGGCAACATCTGCCGTATGAAGAGCAACTGAAAGCCAAGCAACAGCAAGTTTACGACCAATTGACGCGCATCGGTAAGCTTGAGTTGCCGGCCTTTCGACCTATTATGGGTTCCGTACACACGCAGGCCTATCGCAATAAATTGGAGTTCGGATGTAGCAACAGACGTTGGCTTACCCCTCATCAGATTTCCTCCGGCGAGACGTTCGACAATATGAATGCCATCGGATTTCATATCACCGGCGCTTTCGATAAGATTCTTCCCATAGAAAAGTGTCTGCTCATGGACGACCTGCATAACGAGATCAGAAATGCCATCCGCGATTTCGCCATTGACGCGCATCTCTCGTTCTACGACCTGCGGGCGCAACACGGCCTATTGCGCGACATCATGATTCGGAACTCGAATACGGGCGAATGGATGGTACTTGTGCAGTTCCACTACGATGAGACCGGCGACGAAGCAAAGGCTTTGGCATTGATGGAGCACCTCGCTCGGCGCTTCCCGCAAATCACTTCCTTGCTATATGTAGACAATCAAAAAGGCAATGATACTTTCGGCGACCTGCAACTGCAATTATATAAAGGTAAAGACCATATATACGAAACGATGGAAGATCTCCGCTTCAAGGTCGGTCCCAAGAGTTTCTACCAAACAAATACCGCGCAAGCCTATCACCTCTATTCCGTGGTTCGTGATCTTGCCCGACTTACCGGTAGCGAATTGGTATACGATCTCTACACCGGTACGGGCACCATTGCCAATTTCGTAGCACGCAATGCCGGCAGGGTCATCGGTATCGAGTATGTGCCCGAGGCAATTGAAGATGCCAAGGTAAACTCACAAATCAACGGTATCGACAACACATTGTTCTATGCCGGCGATATGAAAAATATTCTTACGGAAACCTTTATTGCTGAGCATAGCCGCCCGGATGTCGTCATTACCGACCCGCCCCGTGCCGGTATGCATCCCGATGTAGTGCAGACCATTCTTAATACGCTTCCGCAACGTATTGTCTACGTCAGTTGTAACCCCGCTACACAGGCGCGAGACCTCGCTTTGATGGATGTCCGATACAAAGTAACGGTAGTGCAACCCGTCGATATGTTTCCCCATACGCCCCACGTTGAAAATGTCGTTTTGCTGGAATTAAGAGGATAATATGCAGACGACAAATCCCGAGTTGCACCATGAGCATTTTAGGAAAACCCATAGAAGAATTCCTCTATGAACTATAAAATCGTAACCTTTCTACTACATCTGTGTTTTGTAATATTTGCCTATTTGAAATAAAATACTTACCTTTGCCGGCACTATGCAAAGAATAGGAAATCATAACCCAATGAATGCGGTGCAGGAAAAAGTGTGTTTTTCTGCATCTTTTAACGCTTTATATTTGCATACACCGGAAAAAAGTGTAACACACACACACACACACACACACACACACACACACACAC
>NZ_GL397214.1:401640-426785 GCF_000146675.1 Hoylesella marshii DSM 16973 = JCM 13450 | reverse complement strand
TGCCACCGGCCGTTTCACGTTCACCTCGGGCACCTTCAATGCGCCTAACTACAACGTGTATTACACGGGCACGAACGGCACATCGCACAACACGGTAAATATCGCTACCACACAGACACAAGGCACCCCCAACACCACCAGCCACATCGGCACATATGGCGATTGCGGCACAGCCTTAGCCACGCGCACGAGTGCCGGCAAGTATGGGTTCACGCTCACCCACCGGTCTGCCTATCTCTGCTTTCTGCCCCGCACCACCAACGCCACGGGTACGGGCTGGGTGCTGACGAGCATCAAGGTGACATCCGACAACAACATTGCCGGCAACTACACCCTCACCCCCACCGGTCTCACCGGCACGGGTTCGTCGAACACCATCACCCTCGGCATCAGTAATTTCGACATCACCAACGCCGCCACCGACCAAGCCCGCAACGCCTCCTACATGGTGATTGCCCCGGGCACGCACACGCTCACTGTGGAATACACCGTGAAGAACACCAACACTGGCAACACCGGCACCATCGTGAAGCATCTCGATGCCAAAGACTACCATGCCAACACCCTCTATCCCGTCACCGCCCACCTGTTTGAAGATTATTCCAATACGAAATACTATCTCTGGGATGCACAGGAAGATATGTGGTTTGGAAAAACCGCTATTGATTACAATACAGGAAAGTACAATACCGACGATGCGCCAAAGTGGCTTCCTCTTCCACCTTCAAATCCTCAACCCGACGCCACTCGTTTGCCCCATTTTACTGCTCCCAATGTTCCGGGTTGGACATTTTTACACGGTTATGGCAACACGTTCCAATATGCTACGCAGTCGGCCAAAGATTGCCCTAATGTGTGGGAGCTGGCATGGTATTACGACAAGGGTGACGTGCGTTGGGACGACGCAACCGTTTTCGCTTTCCGCGGCAAGTTCTATCGTGGCGGCGTATGGATTAAGAAGCAAAAAGTGATTGCAGACGAGAACTCCACCACAGTAGCTGCACTTAAAAACACTTATCCGGGTGTGCAAAACGACCCTGAGTCTTTGATACACCCTGATGCCGGTGGAGGACTAGGTCCCCAAAAGCCTATCGGTCATGGCATACCTTCGGCCACCGAAATCAAGAAATATTTCTATCTGCCCGCATTGGGAGAATATCGGGAGGGGGGAGGTTTGTATCATGCTTCTACTGGCATTCTCACTTCTTTAGGTATAAAAGGCTTTTACACCTGTTCCTCAGCTTATTGTCTTACTTCCACGAGTATTGGATACCAGTGGACATTCGATTTTGATAACACGACACTCTATCTTAATTCCGGAAATACTATATGGGCTGGTAATCCCCTTTGGAAAGCCAAATAATCGAGGATTTTAGTACTGAGCAACTGATGCGAAGCCCACAAGCCACTTGTTCAGCCATAGGATTGCCATGATGATGCGGAAGAAGCATAAAAAATACCTTTATATATATACAAAGCGAGTGGTACGCATCGTGATGATGCGTACCACTCGCTTTTTTTGTTTGTTAAGGCTTTGGAGGAAAGGTGGGGAAGGTGGTGAGGCGTTATTTCATTACCATCTTCTCGTATTCTTCTCCCATTTGTGCAAATCTTTTGAGGGAGTTCATGGCCGCATGGCGCACGGCAATGTTGGTGGATTGAAGTGCGGTATGTGCTTGGTCAAGAAATTCGTCAATGCTTCTTTCGTTGGGATATTGCCCTTTCATGAACAGGCGCGAGAGGATATTGTAACCGCATATCTGGCGAATGTCTCGCCCGTCGGCAATACATTGAAAGGCGAGGGTGGAGGCGTAGCTGACGTGCTGGTATAGATTGAATGCCGACATTTCGGCTATTTCCTGCGATAGGGTTTGTTCTAACCATATCTCCGTCAGTTCGGGAAGCATGCGTTCGGGTGGCATGATGAGCGTGGCCAATATCTTGCATTCACGTATGTCTTCTTTCCAAAGGGCAATGGCTAACGGTTCATCTTTTCCGTAGTCTTTGGCGATGCTCTTCAACTGCACGAAATCGATGCCCCAATTCAGATGGTATTCCAGTCCTTTCTGTCGCATGGAATGAGATGCGACACCGTTCATCAGCAGCCGGAAAGTGCTTTTTATCTTTAGTATTTTGTCTTTGATGGTTTGGCTTGTTGTCATGTTTCTATGGCTTTATATCAGTGTGGCATATTCGCGACCGTATCTGAGCATTTGGTCGGTGTAGCTTTCGGTGTAGTCCACTTTGACATCCGCTATTTCCCCGTGCTGTCCGTAAACGGGTGTTAGGACAGGATTGATGAAACCTTTGTAGGGCGCGAGGTGTAAATGCTCGTATCTCTCAAGGATTTCCCGATGCCATACGGGGTTGATTCTGACGGCATATCGTTCTACCAGCTCTTTTGCTGCATTGAAATCGCCTTCGCTTTTGATGCGTTGTATCTCGCGCAAGAGTGTGGCAAACAAGCTGCGGAGGCGTTTGTAATCATTGATTTGCAGATAGTGTTTCCCCTCTCGCTCCACGACGGCGATGGCATCTTCTCCCTGCTCATAACACCAGTTGGCAATCAAGGCACGGTTTCTCATGTGCGCCTCTTCTATGTTGTCGCCGAATTCTATCCTTACTGTCTGCGTGAGCAATCCGTTCATCATATAAGTATAATAATGGGCGCGATGTGCTTCGATATTGGGTAAGAGGTTCAACTCCACGAGTTTTTCGTCGGCCATGTAGTAAAGACCGAATAAGTCGGCTCGTGCCTCTTCGATGGTGTTGCCATAGGCTTTCAATACATCAGGGTCTACGCCGGTCAGCAGCTGACCGCTGCCATGTCCGAGGCATTCGTGCAAATCGGTATGTAGGTCGTCGCAAAGGTCTCCGTAGCGGTCTATCAGCGCAAGGGTAGGGGAGTCTATCACAAACTCTTCTAAGAATCCGTTGCCTTTGGCGGCTTTGTTGTATGCCTCGGTAAGGTTTACTATCGTCACGCTTTTGCTGCCGTATTCGGCTCGAATCCAATCTGCATTGGGCAGATTGATACCGATGGCTGTAGAGGGATATTCGTCTCCACCCAGCATGGCCGCACATACGGCATGCGCCGATACGCCCTTTACGATTTTCTTCTTAAAGCGATTGTCTATGGGAGAATGGTCTTCAAACCATTGTGCGTTGCGGCTGATAGTCTGTGTACGCAGGGTTGCTTCTTTGTCTTTGTATTCCACGATTCCCTCCCATGAACCTTTCAGCCCCAAAGGGTCTCCGTAAACCTCAATAAAACCGTTTACGAAGTCTATGTCGCCACTCTGCTCTTTCACCCATGCTATGGAGTATTTGTCGAATGTCTTGAGGTCTCCCGAGCGATAATAGGATATCAACAGCCTGATTACTTCTGCCTGCTGCTCGTTCTCCGCCACAGCTTCGGCTTTTTCCAGCCATGAGATAATCTGATGGATGGCTGTCGCGTAACGTCCCGTAGCTGTCCATTTCTCTTCTTCGATTTTTCCGTTACGTTTCACGAGTTTTGAATTGAGTCCGTAAGATGGAGGTTCTTTGTCTGCTTTTTGCTTCATCATGCCGTAAAATTCTTCCACCTCTTGTTGTGTCACCCCTTCATAAAAGTTACATGCAGAAGTCGTTATCAAATCTTCTCCGGCGTCCTTGTTCACCCTTTTAGGTAATACCGTAGCATCGAAAATCACGGGAAATATTTCTGCTTTCCATGCCTCTCGTGTTTCATTCTCTTGCAAAGGTAAGGCATCAGAGGGCATATTGTCGATGAGTTCTCCTAAATAGGATGCCTCAAACTCCGGTTTTATTTTATCACAGCTGTAATGATGATAGATGCCATTGGAAAACCATATCCGTTTCAGATATATCTCCAATGCCCTGAATGATTCGTCTTGATGCTTCTCGCGATAGTATAAATACACTGCTTCAAGCATTTTCCGAATGCGCAAATTGTATTTCCCGAATTGGTCGAAAGTGATGTCCCTACCTGAAAGTGTGGCTTCAGAGAGGTAATACACCAATGCTTTCTGACGTGCGGAAAGTCCGTCAAATCCCTTTAACTCGTACCTTAATAGTTGTAAATCAGCAAATTTTTCTTCTGAGTAATGAATCATTTCTTTCGTGATGTTATCTCTTACCATTTCCAATACCTATTATCCCGTAAATCCATGCGGTTAGTCCAACTCTTTGATTAACCGTAATATATAAGAAATTACCGAAACTACCTCGCTTCAGTTACTTCTTCGTTGCTTTTCCCCCTTTCTTCTTCCCTTCCCGCAGCGTGTTGTATTTCACCCTGTAGTCACGTGGGGTCATTCCATTTATTCTATAGAATGAAGCATAGAAAGACTGCCTATTGGCAAACCCCACCATGTCTGAAATATCCTCCATGTTCAGGTCTTGATATCTCTTGTCTACCAATAAAGCCATTGCTTCATCAATGCGATACTTATTAACAAACGAGGTATAATTCATGTGAAATCTCACATTTACTACGGCAGAGATGTATCTGGTATTCGTACCCAAATCCTCTGCCAGTCTCTTTGCAGAATAAGTCTTGTCTTTATACTTCTTCTGAATTAAGATGACATCCAGTATTTGTTCCTTGATATCATCCATGATTTTAGGGCTTACTAAGGTTCGATAAGCAGCCTCTCTATTCTTTCTCACTGTAATATTATACTTAGCCATACTCGAATAATATTAGATGTTAATTTAGTAAATGAACTCTGCACTATCTCGCAAATATAGAATAAAATTAGAACTTTATCAAGTATTTACATCTTTTTTTATAAGAAAATGTCGCTTTTCCACCTTTTATTCGTGAAAAACGGTAAAAAAATGGCTTCTATAGCATGGATTTCTCTCTTTTTTGTTTCAGGTCTCAATGTTTTCTTTCTATCCTTTTTATTCCTTTCAGCGCGTGGAAGTCTATGTGATTTGTAAGATTTTATGACAGATTTTTTTCTCCTCTTTCTTTCTTGCATTTTCTTTTTCTCGTTTTTCTTTGGCAACATTTCATCCGACAAATCTCCCAAGGGAGCACAAATTAGCCCTCCACATCGCAAATTATCCTTTGCGTCTTTTCTCAATCCGATTATAATCCGTATCTTTGCAACTATGAATATTAATAAGAGATATACGACACTTATCCTTGCTTTATGGAGCTTTCTCGGCCTTGGGGCACAAGAGCTCGTACAGTGCGAAGATACTTGCACACATGTGCACGGTATTGATTTGAGTCATTACCAAGGCAATGTCTTTTGGGAAACAATCGGCAGCAACAGCAAGATGGCATACGTTTATCTCAAAGCTACTGAAGGAGGCGACCGTATAGACCCTAAATATGCACGCAATATAGACCTTGCCCACCAGCATGGCCTAAAGATCGGTTCCTATCATTTCTTTCGTCCCAAGACGGATTTGACAAAACAACTCAGCAATTTCATGGAACAATGTCGCCCTTCCGACCAAGATTTGATACCTATGATAGATGTCGAAACCAAGAGCGGATTAGAAACACAAGCCTTTTGCGACTCGCTTCTGAAATTTCTCGACCTCGTGGAAAAAGCCTACAAACAAAAGCCACTTGTCTATACGGGTACAAATTTCTACAATCGCTATCTCGTAGGAAAACTCGACGGCTACAAGCTTATGATTGCGCAATACACCCAACGTGAGCCGAAACTCATCGACGAACGCGACATCTTCGCATGGCAATATACCGGTAAAGGGCATATCAACGGCGTAAACGGATACATCGACAAGAGCCGGCTCATGGGGTCTCATCGGTTGAGAGAATTGCAATTCAAACACCATTGATACGATATCACCAATAACTCATATAATATGGCAATCATCAAATGTCCCGAATGCGGACAATCCATCAGTGACAAAGCGCCCAACTGTCCTAATTGCGGCGTACAGATCGCAGGTAAACTAACCACCTGCCCCCAATGTGGCGAAGTGTATTTCAGTGATTCCGACACCTGTCCTCACTGTCATTTCCATCGTCATGCGACCACCTCCCAATCTCCGGTACAGGAGCCTTCCACTGTCCGCCCCGAGCCTGCGGCTCCTGTTTCTCTACCTTCTGCTCCCCAAAAGAATTATCGACCTTTCATTATTGCAGCAGCAATCATTGCAGCAGCAATTTGTCTCGTAGGCTTTTTCTTTTACAACGGAGCACAACACGACAAAGAGTTTGAGGACTATGAATATGCAATGCGCAGTACCGACCCTATGGTTTTGCAGAGTTATCTCGACAGATACAAAGATGCTCCCACAGCTCATATCGATTCTATTCAGGCACATCTTGCACTTATTAAGTTAGGCGACCAAGAATGGACAGATGCCGTTATCAGCAACTCGAAAGAAGCCCTGCAGGCCTATCTGGCAAAGAATCCCGAAAGCCCCCACAAGGCAGAAGCCCTTGATAAAATAGATGCTATTGATTGGGATATTGCCGGAAAGAAGAACACCAAAGAGGGTTATCATCAATACATCACAGACCATCCCGACGGGAAATTTGTGGTAGAGGCGCAGGCCGCCCTTGATAAAGTGAAAGCCTCTGACGTGCAACCGGAAGAAAAACAAATGATTGGCAATTTGTTCCGGCAGTTTTTCCAGAGCATCAACGAGCGAGACGAGGACGAACTCACAGCTACCGTGAGCAGCATTATGTCGTCTTTCCTTGGAAAACAGAGTGCCACAAAGAGCGATGTGATCAGTTTCATGAGAAAGATATATAAGGAAGACATCAACAGCATGAACTGGAGAGTAAGTAGCGGCTATAAGATTTCTAAAAAAGAAATCGGTGATGGCGAGTACGAATACAACGTACAATTCACCGCCGAACAAAATATTGATCGATCCGATGCCGATAAAGAAAAATTTGCTACTTACAAGATTTCGGCCAAAGTGTCGCCGGAAAACAAAATATCAGCATTCAATATGACAAAGGTTGTGCGCTAATTCAAGTGCCACCTCTTCCATCCTGTTCTCTGCTAAGGCAGAGACGGGAAAATAAAAGCTAAGTTTTTACACGCTAAGAACTTAGCTTTTAGCGTGTCAGAGCTATGCTTTGACAGTGTAAAAGCATAGCTTTTACAAAACGCCCTTATGTGTCTGTTCTCCAATTCGTTATATGTATTTTTGCAGGAAATATCTTTTCATTGTCCCTATCGTCTTCGTTTGAATGTACGAAAAAGGCAGATGAACAAAAAGTTCATCTGCCTTACTTCCGTTGTCGGTATTCTTTGTATTGTGATAACGTATTCTTTCAGTAAAAGAACCGTCTGTTGAAATCTTTTAAAAAGAACGCTACCGACGTGTTGCCTTGGCGTAATTTTAGTTGATTGCGTCAGACAATTCTGCGCCGGCTTTGAATTTAGCCACTTTCTTAGCAGCAATCTTAATCTTTTGCTTGGTTGCGGGGTTGATACCTTCGCGTGCAGGACGCTCGTTTACACTGAATGTACCAAAACCGATAAGAGCGATTTTATCACCAGCAACAAGTGCATCTTTAATAGCTTTCACTGTGGCATCAAGTGCCTTTCTTGCATCAACTTTCGTCAGACCCGAACCATTGGCAATCTGATCAATTAACTCTGTTTTGTTCATAATTTCTTAGTTGTTAAAATGTTATTTGTAAAAGATTTCTCTACAATTTGTTCGGCAAATATAAAAGAATACTTTCACAAATCAAAAAAAAAAAGAAAAAATGACTATTTCCATGTTTTTTGGTCTCCAAAAAGGTTTTTCTTGCATGATAACGGATATTTTTCGTAATTTTGCCGCGGTTTAAATGGTTAATGAACACAGATAAAATGAACAATATTCCCACCATCACAAAGAACTTACTCATCATCAATGTATTGGTATTTTTAGCTGCATATGTGCTCGGAATACGGGGGATAGACCTCAACGGGTTATTAGGATTGCATTTCTTTCCGGCCTCCCATTTCGGCATCTATCAGCTTTTTACTTATCTCTTCATGCATGGAGGATGGGCACACCTTTTCTTCAACATGTTTGCTTTATGGATGTTTGGTTGTGTTGTAGAAAATGCGTGGGGGCCGAAGAAATTTCTTTTCTATTATATAGCATGTGGGGTAGGGGCAGGCCTCTTGCAGGAAGTAGCACAGTTCGTACAGTTCTATGTTCTTATCTCTGACCAGTATGCAGGCGTAAGCTTTTCAGATGTATTCCATATAGCACAGAGTATGTCTTCGCAACTGAACGGCTGGACAACCGTAGGTGCTTCTGGTGCAGTGTACGGCATCCTTTTGGCTTTCGGAATGATATATCCCGAGCAACGCATCTTCGTCTTTCCGCTTCCCATCCCTATCAAAGCAAAGTGGTTTGTCATGATTTACGCCGGTATTGAATTGTTCTCTGCATTGGGAACCTCTTCCGATGGAGTTGCCCATTTCGCTCATTTAGGGGGGATGCTCTTCGGCTATTTTATGATTAAGTATTGGCAAAAACACCCTAACGGAGGAACCGGTGCCGGCCGATATAGTAGCAGGGGAGAGACGTTTGATAAACTGAAAGATTTTTGGGAAAGGCATCAGCATACGTCAAACAGAACCGATGGAGAACACCGCTCTGACGAACGGACATCCGATTGGGAATATAACGCACGGAAGAAGGCAGAAGAGGAAGAAACAGACCGCATACTCGATAAGATTAAACGTAGCGGATATGACAGTCTGACGGCAGAGGAAAAAGAAAAACTCTTTAATGCCGGTAATCGAAAATGACGGATAATAAACGATGAGAAAGCTGAAAGCATTTACATTGTATTTTGCTGCCGGTGCGAATATCGTGAGCATTGTTCTGATGCTTCTTGTGGGATATTCGGGTCGTATCAATCCTGTGGGGCATCCGCTGATAGCCAATATCAGTCTAACTTTCCCCGTTTTCTTATTCGTAAACATAGCATTCCTGTTTTTCTGGCTCATTTTCAAAGTAAAAGGGGCACTCTTGCCTGTTGCCGGTTTCATATTGGCCTATAGTCCTGTACATACTTATATGCCGTTCAATGTTCCGCAGGAAAAGCCAGAGGGAGCAATTATGGTTATGTCATACAATGTGTGCATGTTTCTGCCATGGGAAGTGCCGGAGGGACAAAGCAATCCCATCGCCGATGATATTATCAAGGCAAATCCCGACATATTGTGCCTACAAGAGGCAAGTCTCAAATTTCCCATCCCATCAGATGTGATGCACCGATTGAAAAAGCAATATGCCTATTGCGACACCACTTATAAAGGACGCGATGGTTCCTGCTTGGCACTCTTCAGTAAGTTCCCCATTCTGTCACGCAAACAGATACGGTATAAGTCTATATATAATATGTCTATGGCTTATATGCTCAACATCCATGGCGATACTGTTATCGTTATCAACAACCATTTTGAAGGAACAGGACTGACACTGAATGAGCGTCGAGAGTTCAAACGCATGCTGAAAGGTGAATTAAAGGCTTATATGGCACGTAAAGAGTCGCAGAGGCTTATTGACAGACTTGCCACTTCTACGGCCACCCGTGCCCCTCAAGCAGATTCTGTGGCAGCTTTCGTGAAAGCAAATAAGAGACATAGCATCATACTCTGTGGCGATTTCAACGACAATCCGTTGTCATACACCCGTACCACATTGGGAGATGTGCTGACAGATTGCTACATAGCCACAGGAAACGGACCGGGTATTTCCTATCACGATAACAGGATGTATGTGAGAATCGACAATATCATGTGTTCCGATGAGTGGATACCTTATGCCTGTAAGGTAGATAACAAGATGAAACACTCTGACCATTATCCTATTTATTGCTGGTTGAAAAAACGAGAAAAAGAGTAGTTTTTTAAATAATAAGCTGCCAATGTTTTTCCAAAAAGTAAAAAAATCATTATCTTTGCACGTCTTAATTACGAATGAGAAAACAATAAATTTAATATAAATCAAAATGCAAAACAAAGGAATTGTAATTGTAACTGCCGTCTTACTGACGCTTGCAAGCATCTTCTATTTGTCTTTTTCAGTGGCAACGAACTACTATGATAAAGAAGCAGAGAAGATAAAAGATCCGATTGCACAGCAGGATTATAAAGATTCTGTCAAGTATTTGGGCATTTACTCTTACCAAAAATGCCTCGAGACACAAATCGGATTAGGCCTCGACCTCAAAGGAGGTATGAACGTAATCCTCGAAATCTCAGTACCTGATGTTATCGAAGTATTGGCCGACCACAAAACAGACATGGCTTTTGTAAAGTCTATGGATGAGGCCAAGAAAGAAGAAGAAACGAGCCAAAGCGATTTCATCTCGCTATTTATCAAGTACTATCATCAGAATGCCCCCGGCCATCGCTTGGCAGAAATCTTTGCCACACAGCAATTAAAGGGGAAAGTGACCACGCAGAGTTCTGACTCCGAGGTGGAAAAAGCCTTGCGTTCTGAAGTAGAGGCTGCCATCGACAATTCCTATACCGTTGTGAGAAGCCGTATTGATAAGTTTGGTGTCGTACAACCCAATATACAGAAACTCGAAGGACAAGAAGGCAGAATAATGGTTGAAATGCCGGGTGTACGCGAGCCGGAACGCATTCGTAAACTCTTGCAAGGTAGTGCCAACCTCGAGTTCTGGGAGACTTATAACAGCCAAGAAGTAATGCCTTACCTTACACAACTCGACCAACGTATGGCCAATGGTGAAACTTCGACAGACGCAACGAAAGCAGACAGTGTTTCAAAGCCAAAGGACGCCACGCAAACAACGGCTAAGCCTGCAGCTAAATTTCAAATCAAGAAAGATACGAAAACAGCCGATGTGGCAGCAAAGAGCTTTGATGCACAGCAGGAGGCAGCAAAGAAACAGCATCCGTTGCTTTCTATTTTCCAACCCACAGGCGGACAGTCGTTGAGTCTTGTAGGCTATGCACACGTAAGAGATACTGCTGCCATTGACAAGATTATCCACTCCGAGATAGCTAAAGAAATTATTCCCTCTGACATGAAGCTATTGTGGAGTGCTAAGCCGGCTGACGGATTGAATAATAAGAATGTATATGAATTACATGCTATCAAGGTGACTTCGGCCACAGGACGTGCTCCGTTGGAGGGCGATGTGGTAACGGATGCCAAAGACGAGTTCGACCAAATGGGACGTCCTTGTGTGAGCATGAGCATGAATTCCGAAGGTGCACGTCTTTGGGCACAACTTACAAAGAATAATATAGGAAAGGCTATTGCCATTGTTCTCGATGGGGTAGTGTATAGTGCACCACGTGTAAGCAATGAAATCGATGGAGGTAACTCCCAAATCTCCGGTAACTTTACTATCGAGGACACAAAAGACCTTACCAATACGCTTAAATCCGGACGTATGCCGGCACCTGCCCGTATCGTACAAGAAGAGGTGGTAGGACCTACACTCGGTGCTCAGTCCATACAGCAAGGTATCGTTTCGTTCGTTATTGCTTTCATCATACTGATGGTTTACATGATTGTCATGTATAACTTCATCCCGGGTATGATGGCCAATATCGCTCTTTTGGTGAACCTTTTCTTCACTTTAGGTATATTGACCTCATTCCAAGCGGCTTTAACGATGCCCGGTATCGCAGGTATTGTATTGACTTTGGGTATGGCCGTCGATGCTAACGTGTTGATATATGAACGTACTAAGGAAGAGATGAAACGGGGATTGGATATCAAACAGGCACTTGCTGCCGGTTACAGCAATGCGTTCTCGGCCATCTTCGACTCCAATCTTACCTCCATACTTACCGGTATTATTCTTTATGTCTTTGGTACCGGCCCCATCAGAGGCTTTGCCACGACATTGATTATCGGTATCGTTTGCTCATTCTTTACCGCCGTTTACCTGACACGGTTGGTTTATGAAAACCGTATGAAGAAAGACAAGTGGCGCAACCTTACCTTTACGACACCTATCTCTAAGAATCTATTGCAAAACGTGCACTTCGATTTCATGAAGGCATCTAAGACTTCATTCCTGTTCTGCGCAGTTGCTATTGTGATTTTCATTGGCAGTTTCTTTGTTAATGGTTTGAGCAAAAGCATCGACTTTACAGGAGGTAGGAACTATGTTGTGAAATTTGAGAAGCCCGTAGAGCCGGAACAAGTGCGTGCAGCTTTGGCAAAAGCTTTCCCGGGAGCTAATACCGGAGCATTGGCACTGGGTACTGATGGCAAGACCATTCGTATTTCGACCAACTATAAGATAGAGTCCAACAGCCCGACGGTGGACGATGAGGCAGAGACCATTCTCTTCCATGCTCTCTCTAAAGCCGGAATGGTGACCCAGAAGAGTGTCGAGGCATTCAAAGACCCCGACATCCGCAAGGGCGGTTCCATTATCAGCAGTACAAAGGTAGGACCTTCTGTGGCAAAAGACATTACCTATGGAGCTATTGTGAGTGTTGTGTTGGCTATCATCGCCATCTTTATCTACATTCTCATCCGTTTCCGTAATGTATCTTTCTCCTTGGGGTCGACGATTGCATTGGCAATTGATGCTACCGTGGTTATCGGACTTTACTCACTGCTTTACAAAGTGGTGCCGTTCTCGCTCGAGATTGACCAGACCTTTATCGGTGCCATTCTGACCGTTATCGGTTATTCTATCAACGACAAGGTGGTGGTGTTTGACCGCATCCGAGAAAACCTCAACCTGCACAAGAAGCAAGGACATCGTTCGCTGTTCAACGACTCGATAAACCAAACGCTTGCCCGTACGGTTAATACGTCGTTCTCTACACTCATTGTCTTGCTCAGTATCTTCTTCCTTGGTGGCGATAGTATTCGCAGCTTCTCCTTTGCAATGATTCTGGGTGTGGTATTCGGTACCATCTCATCTATCTTTATTGCTGCCCCGATTGCTTATCTGACAATGAGTAAGAAAAACGATAAGGAGGAATTGCAAACGGCCTAAGAAGAATAGGTCATATAGGAAATTTCCCTGTATTGGAACAATTCTGAATATAACGAGGGATGGTGTTTATCCGACACATCCCTCGTTCTTATTTTCTTTTGCAAATGCCAAAATGCGAAAAACGATGCTTGCATAGCTTATGCAAATAACAAAATACAAAAAACGGCGCTTGCATAGCTTATGCAAATAACAAAATACAAAAAACGGCGCTTGCATAGCTTATGCAAATGCCAAAATACAAAAAACGGCGCTTGCATAGCTTATGCAAATGCCAAAATACAAAAAATGGTGCTTGCATAGCCTATGCAAATGACAAAATACAAAAAATGGTGCTTGCATAGCTTATGCAAATGGCAAAACAAAAAAATGGTGCTTGCATAGCCTATGCAAATGACAAAACAAAAAAATAGCGCTTGCGGAGCTTCCGCAAGCGTTCCGAAAAAGGATTTGTCCCAAATGCTTCCCGTCTTTTATTTCATTTCCAATTCTTTCTCCATCTTAAGAATCTCATCTCGGTATTGTGCAGCTTGTATAAAATCGAGTTCCTTAGCAGCCTGCTTCATGAGTTTCTGTGTATGAGCGATGCTCTTTTCTAATTGAGGTCGCGTCATGCGCTTTACGATGGGATCAGCCACACTTATCATCCGGTCTGGCTCAATATACGGTGCGTAGCGTTGCTCTTTTTTGTCGGTCGGTTGATGGATACTTCTCAATCCGTTCCGTATTTCTTTTACAATCTGTTGGGGATGCAGATGATGCTCCTCGTTATATTGAATTTGTTTGGTACGCCGCCTTTCCGTTTCAGCAATGGTGCGCTGCATGCTTTCTGTGACAGTGTCGGCATACATGATTACTTTCCCATGAATGTTTCGGGCAGCGCGTCCGGCCGTTTGCGTGAGCGACCTATGACTTCTCAAGAAACCTTCCTTATCGGCATCAAGGATAGCAACGAGCGATACCTCGGGTAAATCCAATCCTTCGCGCAGCAGGTTCACACCCACGAGAACATCGTAGACACCAGCACGGAGGTCTCCCATAATCTGTACCCGGTCGAGTGTCGAGACATCACTGTGTATGTAGTTTGCCCGTATGTCGTGGTTCAATAAGTATTCCGTCAATTCTTCGGCCATGCGTTTGGTCAGTGTCGTTACCAACACCCTTTCTCCTTTTTCTGTGCATAGCTGTATTTCGTTTAACAAATCGTCTATCTGGTTCTCGCTGGGTTTCACTTCTATCGTGGGGTCAAGCAAGCCCGTGGGGCGGATAACCTGCTCTACCACCACACCCCCGGCCTCGTTCAACTCGTAATCAGCTGGTGTTGCCGAGACGTATATTACCTGATGAATCATGGATTGGAACTCCTCAAACCGCAGAGGACGATTGTCAAAAGCGGCAGGAAGCCGAAAACCATATTGCACAAGGTTGGTCTTCCGGGCACGGTCACCTCCATACATCGCACAGATTTGTGGCACACTGACATGACTTTCGTCAATAACCATCAGATAATCTTTTGGGAAAAAGTCGAGTAGACAGTAGGGGCGTTGTCCGGCTTGGCGACCGTCGAAATAGCGGGAATAGTTTTCAATTCCAGAACAATGTCCCAATTCTTTTATCATTTCCATATCGTATTCCACGCGTTCTTTGATACGCTGTGCCTGCAAATCTTCACCACGCTCCTGAAAATAGCGTATCTGCTCCACCAAATCATCTTGAATATGGCGAATAGCAATTTTCGTTTGCTCCTTGGAAGTGACGAAAAGATTGGCCGGATAGATTTGATAGGCATCGAAAGAAGCTAATTGATGATAGGTTTCAGTATCGAGTTCTTCGATGCTGTCTATCTCGTCGTCCCAGAAAGAAACTCTGAGAATATTATTGGAATAGGCCATGAATACGTCTACCGTATCGCCTTTTACTCGGAAGTTACCTCTTGCAGGAGCAATGTCGTTGCGTGTGTAAAGCGCATCTACCAGCTGCCTTAGAAAAGTATTACGGTCGATTTTCTGCCCACGTTTGAAATGAATGATGCTTTTCTCCATGGCCGTCGGGCCGCCCATTCCGTAGATACAAGAGACAGACGAAACAACAATTACATCCTTTCTTCCCGATAACAACGCCGAAACAGCAGAGAGACGAAGGCGGTCTATTTCTTCGTTGATGGATAAATCCTTTTCTATATAGATGTCCGTTGAAGGAAGATAAGCCTCTGGTTGATAGTAATCGTAGTACGAAACATAATATTCTACCGCATTGTCGGGAAAGAAACATTTCATCTCCTCATAGAGCTGTGCTGCCAGAGTTTTGTTATGGCTCAACACGAGGGTAGGCTTATTCATGTTGGCAATGACGTTGGCAACGGTAAACGTTTTGCCCGAACCCGTCACACCAAGCAATACTTGCGCTTTATCCCCACGCATCAAACCTTCGGTCAGTTGGCGAATAGCTTCGGGTTGGTCGCCTGTAGGTGAATATCGGGATGTTAAACTGAATGCATTCATTGCCCGCAAAATTAGTGATTTTCTCAATAACAAACGTTATAAAGGCTGCTATTTTATGAAAATCGCTCTCAAATACTTTGCTGTTAAGGGAATAATATATACCTTTGCACACTAAAGTTTGAAGTATGAAGAATAGTTTTCTCACCGCGATATGTGGTCTTTTACTCCTCACGAGCTGCGCACATGAGTTCAATTTGGTGTATAGGTCTACCGATTACAATTATAAATATGAATATGCCAAAGAGTGTTTCGCCAGAGGAAAGTATCAACGCGCCATCACATTGCTCAATGAACTTATCCATATAGAGAAAGGAACGGATAATGCTCAAGAATGTCTTTTCATGTTAGGGATGGCTGAATATTGCAGCAAAGATTATGAAGGAGCATCTGAAGTCTTTAAGAAATACTGTACAAGCTATCCAAAAGGCTTTTATGCAGAGACTGCTGCCTTCTATATTGGTGAGAGTTTATATCGCAGTACGCCGGAACCACGTCTCGACCAAAGTGCTACAGTATCTGCCATCGCAGCTTATCAAGAGTATCTTGATCTCTATCAGGATTCCAAATTAAAGAGCGCTGCTCAACAAAGACTATTTGACCTACAAGATAAATTGGTAAGGAAAGAGTATCTTTCAGCAAAGCTTTACTATAATTTAGGGTCGTATTTTGGTAATTGTACCAGCGGAGGAAGTAATTATGAAGCATGTATCATTACGGCACAGAATGCTTTGAAAGACTATCCTTATTCTAATCTTCGCGAAGATTTCGCACTACTGATTATGAAAAGTAAATTTGAATTAGCAGAACAAAGTGTGGACTCAAAACGTTTGGAACGCTATCAGGATGCAGAAGATGAATGTTATGGATTCATTAATGAATATCCCGATTCACGCGAGAGGGATACAGCAGAGAAATATATTGCACAGTGCAAAAAATATACAAAAGAGTAATCACAGGAGAATAATAAAACAATAATAAAGTATGGACTATAAAAAATCAAAGGCACCGACAAACACCGTTACCCGTAACATCATGGATTTGTGCCAAGAAACAGGGAATATCTACGAGAGCGTAGTGATTATTTCAAAACGTGCTAATCAGATTTCGGCAGAAATAAAACAAGATTTGAGTAAGAAATTAGCAGAATTCGCCTCTTACAATGACAGCCTCGAAGAAGTGTTCGAGAATCGCGAGCAGATAGAAATATCGCGCTATTACGAAAAACTGCCTAAATCTACACTGTTAGCCACACAGGAGTTTATAGACGAAAACATATATTTTCGTGATCCTTCAAAAGATAAACAAACTGAAAACAACCGATGATACAACGAAAGCAAACCATCTTTTTGCTTATTGCGTTTATACTTACAGTCGTATGTCTGTGCCTACCCATAGGCCGATGGCAGTCTGTCGGCATGGGAATGGATACGGTTATGTATAACCTTTGGATAACAGATTTGAAAACCGGAGTATTAGATTTCTCCGTTGCACCGCTATTTGGAGTATTACTTATTACGTGTCCCATTAATTTGCTAACTGTTTTTTTATACAAGAACCGCATATTACAGAGCCGCCTTTGCATGGTAAATATAGTATTAATAGCGATTTGGTATGCGAGTTATATTACATACGGTTTGGTATTGCCTCATCCTCATGCAACTTTCCGATTTTCTTTCACTGCATGTATCCCTTTATTTGTAGGGATTTTTTATATCATGGCACATCGAGGAATTTTGGCCGATGAGAGACTTGTGCAAGCCGCTAATCGTATCCGATAATAGTTTTCATTATATTTCCGTTAATCGGGATTATGATAAATTGACGATACTTCATAGAATAAAAGACACTGGGCAATTTGTCTCCTTACAATAAATATTGTATCTTTGCAGCCTAATTCTTTCTTAATTAATAAATTAAATGATAATGAAAGCATTTGTTTTCCCAGGACAAGGAGCCCAGTTTGTGGGTATGGGTAAAGAACTTTATGAGACTAATCCTTTGGCAAAGGAACTCTTTGAGAAAGCCAATAGTATCTTAGGATACAGAATTACTGACATTATGTTTACTGGAACGGATGACGAACTTAAGCAGACAAAAGTAACGCAGCCTGCAGTCTTTTTACATAGTGTTATTAGTGCCCTATGTATGGGCGATAATTTTTCCCCTTCCATGGTAGCAGGCCATTCCTTAGGAGAGTTCTCTGCTCTTGTAGCCTCGGGTGCATTAACGTTTGAAGATGGAGTACGATTGGTTTATGCCCGTGCTATGGCCATGCAAAAAGCCTGTGAGATTACTCCATCAACGATGGCAGCTATCATCGGTTTAGACGATGCCAAAGTAATAGAAATATGTACTGAAGTAAATAAGCCTGGCAATATCTGCGTAGCTGCCAACTTCAATTGTCCAGGTCAGCTTGTTATCTCCGGAAATGTAGAAGCTATTAACGAAGCATGCGAGAAGCTGAAGGCCGCGGGTGCACGGCGTGCCCTTCCATTGAAAGTGGGTGGCGCATTCCATTCTCCTTTGATGCAGCCTGCTAAAGAAGAATTACAAATAGCTATTGAGGAAACACTCTTTTCTTCTCCTAAATGTCCTGTATATCAGAATGTAGATGCAAAACCACATACTGATGCAGCGGAGATTAAAGCCAATCTTATAGCCCAACTCACTTCTCCCGTAAGATGGACAGAGAGTGTAAAAAACATGATTGCTGACGGTGCTAATGAGTTCATAGAGTGCGGACCAGGTGCTGCACTACAAGGGATGGTTAGTCGTATTGACAAGACCATGAATGTGCACGGTATCGAAAGTTAAGCAGTTGACAATGGCAGACAATAAGATATTGATATATCAAGTCTTTCCGCGTCTTTTCGGCAATCGTAACATGACACGTAAACAACATGGAACGATTGCCGAAAATGGTTGTGGGAAGATGAATGACTTTACTTCTGATGTATTGAGACGTATCCACGATATGGGCATTACCCATATTTGGTTTACCGGCATTATACGCCACTCTACTCAGACTGATTACACTTCCTACGGAATACCGCATCAACATCCTGCAATCGTAAAGGGCAAAGCAGGTTCTCCTTATGCTATTGTCGATTATTACGATGTTGATCCTGACTTAGCGGAAGATGTCGCTGAACGTATGAATGAATTGGAGGCACTCATTCTAAGGACGCATAAAGCCGGTATGAAAGTGATATTGGACTTCGTACCCAATCATGTAGCACGTGAGTATCATTCTATCACAAACCCCCAAAATACGACTGATTTGGGTGAGCACGATGACATTGGCATGGGATTCTTTCCTCAAAATAACTTCTACTACTGTGTGAATGAGCCTTTTGCTCCTTCTGTTCCATTGAGTATAAATGGTGAAGATCCCTATGTGGAAATACCAGCTAAAGCTACAGGAAATGACAGATTTGACAATCATCCTTGTGCAAATGATTGGTACGAGACGGTAAAACTCAACTATGGTATTGACTACTGTGATGCAGGTGGACGTTCCGAGCACTTCTCCCCTATGCCTGCCACGTGGCAACAGATGACAGATATTCTACTTTTCTGGGTATCCAAAGGAGTTGATGCGTTCCGTTGCGACATGGCAGAGATGGTTCCCCCACCCTTTTGGGAATATGCTACAACCCGTGTGAAAGAATCTTTTGTCGATACTCTTTTCATTGGTGAGGTGTATGACCCTAAGCAATATCGCACTTATCTGCATAGTGGGTTCGATTACCTATATGATAAAGTAGGTATGTACGACTGTCTTTCTGATGTCGTTCGTCAGAAGCGTCCTGCTTCCTCTATCACCCAACAGTGGCAATCTACAGATGACATCAACCACCACATGCTGTATTTTCTTGAGAATCACGACGAGCTCCGCATCGCAAGTGATTTCTTCTGTGGCGCCCCCCAAAAAGCATTACCTGCCGTTATTGTTAGTCTCATGTTGCGTACAAATCCCTTCATGCTCTATGCCGGACAGGAAGTGGGAGAACGAGGCATGGATGAGGAAGGTTTCAGTGGCTGTAATGGTCGTACAACGATTTTTGATTATTGGGCTTTACCCACACTGAACTACGCTTATACCGACCGTCGTCGTCTCTCACCCGAAATGCGTTCTTTACAAGATTTGTACAAAAAACTCATGTTATTGGCTAATGACGAGAAAGCTATACGTGAGGGCGACTTCTTCGATCTCATGTATGCGAATCCGGCTTCAGAGCATTTCATGCCAGAGCATCTTTATACCTTTTTACGTAAAAAAGACGAAGACATAATACTTGTAATCGTTAATTTCTCCGAAAAGTCTATCTCCTGCAGTATTCATATCCCACAACATGCGTTTGACTGTCTGAATATGGCTGAACAAAACGTGATGGCCGAGGATTTAGTTTCTAATGAGACATTTTATACCCGTCTTTCTTCTTCCACTCCCATCACAGTTACAACACAACCATACAGTGGTAAAATCTACAAAATTCGTTCTATATAAAAAGAAACATAAAGACGGACGAGATGCAGCTGGTCGTTTCGGCGTTGAGAGATGTTAGGAATATTATCCCCTACACACAATTTGCAGAGAAGATACTCTATACGCGAGTTAGGAATAAGAGAATCTCATCCAATAGCCCCAAAGAGGCTTATAGTCCGATAGCCTTATCCCGAACTCGCGTACTCTATAAGGTTTCAGACTTAGAGAGAATGTTAAAATATAGCTACAGGGAAAAAGATAAAATAAGGTTGGAATATTGACAATACTAAATGGCACTTAAGCTGATACATACCAGCCCAAGTGCCATATATTTTAGACCTACATTTTTAATTCTCTGGCAAACCTATTTCTGGATTGAATTTTACAGAGACTTTCTTATTCTGAACCATATTTACCTGTCCATTATATGCAGTATTAGATTCATCATATTTCATATTCGGTCTGGCATAATACACTTTCAGATGATAATTTCCTTCCGTCAATTTGCTCATCTTAAAACAAACATCGTATTTGCAAATGCAATCGGCTAGTGCATCAAGGACATTATGGTACACGACAAGGGTAATTTGATTATCTTGATTAGCAATATTCACATAAATATTTTTTACGGCACAATTGGCTTTCACATCTTCCAACACACATTGGGCTACACCCTCTTTGCCCAACTCTATACTTAATGTTGCTGGCATAGCATTATTTTCTACATAAAAATCAGGACGTGTTTCTGTTGGAGAGAGACTTAATTTGCAAATAGAATTTGCAACATCATAAACTTTTAATGAATCAAGGGCAACATTCTCTGTTGAACATGCAGACAGTCCAATGATGCACAGAAGACTATAAAATATTTTTTTCATAATTACATGGATTTAGTATATTATTATTTATATAGACGTGATTTTCTATTATTTCTTGCTTGTGTATTTATGTATTTCTGCCATTAACGAATAAACATGATTAACACTTTCCAAGCCCAAAGCATAATTAGCCTCATGCTTGTTTTCAATCATGTCGGCAAAAGTCTTGATTTCAGAGAAAAACCCTTGTGAAACGATTTGGTTATTCCCAATAGTTGGGACAAAGTTATTTTTTCCATAGAGACAAATTGTCGCCCCATTGTTTGGAAAGGCTTTCTCCAACGGAATCCCTAACATCGCAGAGCGTCTCGGCATGAAATCAAGTCGCTCCATTTTTTCCAACACATAAAGTCCTTTATCTGTACTGACATTTAGCTGTTCCTGTGCTTCTTGCCAAGAATAATCTGTTGAGAGTTCCAACATTCCTGTTATCTCTTGGTGCTCCAATACAAGAAATAACGTCTGGCCACCATCTCTACTGCGAATAACATCCAAACTCTTTATCTTTGCCTCTCCAAAAAGGAATGTTACATAGTCAAGAGGATGGATGAACAGGTCAAGTAAAGTATCTCCTTCAGGGTATAATCCTGTCAGATAGCGATAATGGTAATGCCGTTTGCCATCACCTTTCAATCGCTTTTTCAGAATTTGAGTGGCAGGGGCAAAACGTCTTTGCAGTCCGACAACGATATGTTGTGAGCCATATAGTTTGATAGTATCGGTCAAAGCCTTTAGTTCTCTTTCATTCTCACAGGGAGGTTTCTCTATAAATAAGGACTTACCTGCTTTGATAACTTCGGTTGCAATCTGGAAATGTGAATGCGGATGAGCTGCCACGAAGACTCCCGAGACCGTGTCATCAAGCAGGATATCCTGTAAAGAAGTTGTACCTTTGACTCCTTTGTACTTTTGAGAAATCAGTTCAGCTTTCTTCTCAGAGGTACAGCAGATATATTTCAGTGGCAACTGAAGATACTGTATGACGGGCAGCAGGTTGTTTGCACAATGATTGCCAAGCCCCACAAGAGCATACTGCTGTGTGTAGGTGCGGCGCAGTTCTCTCATGCTGCGCATGCGCTTGTATCTGTCTATGATGTTATCTAAATATCCCATTTTAGCTATGCTGTTATTCGTTTGAAATGTTTCTTATAGGTGGTTTTCCTATTACTGGTCCATTGATACTTCCCATAAAACAACTCTATCAGCCGTTTGGGGATTATTCTTTCTAAATTTCTCAACAGGATAATATCGTATTTACGATGATAGTTAATCCAGCATTGATTACACGCTTTAGAGTGTTGATACTGGACTTCGCAGCTCTTTTTTGAGTTGAATATCTCGTCAAGCGTGTTCTCATGTATATTTCCTAATATCACATCAAGGTTTTGGCACAAGGGAACGTCTCCATTAGAATGGATGACCAATTCACTAAAAATACTATGACACCGCAGTCTCAGTCTATTATTCTTCCACTCGTCATACAAAGCTACAAAGTCAAAGTTCTCATATGTTTGATGTATGGAAGAGGGTATCTGGCTGATGAAATCAGCATCATTGGATTCCATTAAATCTTTGGTTGTGTCAAAGAATGACATTGTGCTGTAAATGCCGATACGCACGTCGATGTTGTATTGTTGGGCACAATCTATGACATGCCTCATATCTTCAAACGAGTTCCATGGAGAAAGACAGAACATCAGTGAGATAGGCACGATGTCTTTACATGTCTCTATAACCTTAATCACCTTGTCATATCCATCTCTCCCACGCATATAGCGATAGGTTTCTCTATTGCCATCGAGCGATATGTATAGATGTTTGGGATGATGATTCTTTACGAAAGAAATTACCTTGTCTGCAGCAAGGCAGTTGGACAGCAGCGTATAGTTGGGATGATTAGTGTCAAACCATCCTAATATCTTGTCTGCTTCGGGATGGAGAATAAACTCACCTCCTTCCAAACCGACCATCGTGCGTTTCGTTACACATTTGCTGTTCATTATTTTGATGATGTCCTCTAAGCTGAGATTTTCTATAGGTTTCTTCCAAATGGCGCAGTGCTTGCAACGTGACTGACAGCTTGTTGTGGAATATATCATCAGGGATGTGAGTTCCTTATGCTGTCTGCGTACTACATTATTGACAAATACAATTCCGTTGTGGATGTAGTCATAAATACTGTACATTCTCTCTTTTGAGTTTTGTCTTTTATTGTTAAGAGCAGAAAACTACTGAAAGACTGCACTGTATTCATGACTTTTTATTTCCCCATCTTCTCCATTTACCAAGTAAGCCGCAATCCGAATGGCACCGTTATGATGAACGGATGCTCTGTGCGGTAAGTCTCAAGGTTACTGCTATTTCTGAAGTAGTAGAATATGTTTGGTTCCAGATATAGACTGAAAGGCTTAAATAGCTTGTACTGCACACCGACACCTAAGTTTACAGACCACTGATAACGTGGCTTGATGTCCCTCTTCAACGTGTACGACGAGTCGGCTGTTATGATGTACTTCTTTTCAAGCGAACTGTGGACAGGCGTTTCAAATGCCATACCACCTGTCGTATATGCGTTGAATCGTCCTTTGTTCCATATCTGATAGGTCAGTCTCAATGGTATGCCCACATAATCTATTTCCTGGGTTTTCACCAGTCTTGCCTTGTGATACTTGCTTTCAAATTCAGATTTTAGTCTGGTGTAGGTTATACCTGTCCCGAATGTCCATTTTAGACTTAATTGCTTGTTGATGGAAAGACCAAAGGTCTTAGGACGGAAATGATGTGCGACCTCCCCCAATGAACTGTTGTCATCTGTTGGATGGTCACGCAGTATCAAGGACATTCTCGCTCTCTCGACAGAATCCATCAAAGCATTATTCCGAGTATAATAGTTTTCTAAATCTGCCCAAGTGTAAAGTTTGGCTGTCGCACCACCGTTGGCGTAATCTACAAGTGACAGATAATTCAAATTCGATACGGCTGCATTTGCACCGGCATTGGATGAATAACCTAAATTGAATGTCCACGGATACTTCTTCTTCTTGCAGACATTGAAGTTCATTCTTTCATTCAATGCTATCATCTTATCTTGTGGTGTTTGTGGAATGCAGTATAAAGAATCGTTTGTTCCGATACCTATAGCCAAATGTTTTTGCAGGGAATCCACATTAAAGGGTAATATTCGTTGTTCCGTTTTAGCACTATCTGTTGATACTTGCAAAGCAATATTTCCTTCAGGGACAATCGCACCAGCAGAGACTCTGCCATCATTACCGGTGGTACTTGGCGAGGTAGAATATCTTGACTCTTCTTTCTTCAGAGTTCCTAATCCTTTTTGAACATATTTTGATTGACTCTTATGAGTGTTTATAGCTGTAGGTCTGTTATCGGAAGTCTCAACAGTTTTATCTCTCGTAGCGATATATATATAAACCGGTATCAGAATTGGGAACAGGAAGAGCATCCAATAGTTAATCAGCATTGCACGCAATGTTTTCTTTGCCCTGAACAACTGAGAAGAGGAACTGTGTGGATTGATGCCGAGCAGTTCTCCTATCTCCTTGTGGGAAAGACCTTCCAAGACGGAGAGCTTGAAAACTTCACGATTCCCTTCCGGTAAGGATTCTATCGCTGACAACAATAGTCCCAACTCAATACTTTTCCGTTCCTCACATGCTGTTTCCTGAATTTCTATATCCAAGTAAGATAAAGGAATGGCTTCTTTTTCTGTGCTCTGGAGATATTTTAAGGATAGATTTCTTACGATTGTTATCATCCAACCTTCCAATTTTGATTCATCCTTCAAATCTCGGATAGACATGAAAATAATGATAAATGCATCATGCAAAATATCTTGAGCTGAAAGATCATCTTTTACATAATGTCGACACACGTCTAAAAGTCTATTAGCGTATGTCGTATAGAGTTCTCCGAGGGCTTCCTTATCCCCATTTTTACAAGCGTCAATCTGTATCATATTATTTTAAGCAAAGACACATCTCCTTTTTATTAAAAGGAGTCTGTTTGCTCTAAAAGACTGCACTTATTTTTATTGGTTTTCTTTATTTTAACTTTCGGTATTTTTAAAGGAGCTTGCAAACGCATTATGTTACTTCAAAAATCACCTTACAAAGGTACGAATATAATAACAAACAGTATGTTTCTATTGGAAGATTATCAAAAGAAGTAGTATGCCATCCGCAACAAAAAGCGAGTACGCATTTACTTTAAGAATCTGCCTCTCTGAGGCTCTCTTCTGTAAGATTTGTCGATATTGTATAAAAGTAATTGATAATTAAATATTTACATACGGA
>NZ_GL397214.1:373390-401568 GCF_000146675.1 Hoylesella marshii DSM 16973 = JCM 13450 | reverse complement strand
CAAGGTGCATCCGTTCCATCCGCATCGTGCATCCGTTTCTCCTGCATCGCGATGCCGTTTTATCCGCATCCCGTCTCCGTTTCATCTGTATTCTCGTTCCTTTCCTCCCTGCTCCTCTTCATGCGGAGGCAAAACCCAAATCGGCATTATACGGTGCTTCGCTTATACTGAACGCATGCGGTAAACAGTGCGAGGCTTACGGCGAGCAAACTAAAATTCATAAATCCTTGTCTTGGTGTTGAGAAGTTTAGTTTTTTCTTAGTGGAACTTATGAAGCGTGCGTCTGCGTCGAAACCATTTACAGTTATTTGTTTTATAGGAAATAAATCATTATTTTTGCATCCGCATTTTGTGTCTTGCAAGGATAAACGTGTTTAAAAAAGGTTATGGACAACTTTATTTTTACAATTGAGAGTGTTGAGAAGTATCTCTTCCATGACGAGAGAGTGCATCTCAATGATACTGTCTATCAACGTATCAGACACTGCTACGATTTTCTGAAATCATTTGCTACGAATCGAATAATATACGGCATCAACACCGGATTCGGGCCGATGGCACAATGGCGGGTCGAAGACAAGCATCTCGAAGAACTTCAATACAACATCATTCGCAGTCATGCAACCGGCGCCGGTCGGCCGCTCGACGATATCTACGTAAAGGCGGCCATGGTTGCTCGCGTCGGAACGTTTGCACAAGCGCGCTCGGGCATACATCCCAGCGTAGTTAAGATGCTCGTGCAGATGATTAATGCCGACATTCTGCCCTTTATTCCGCAGCACGGGAGCGTGGGAGCCAGTGGCGATTTGGTGCAATTGGCGCACATCGCACTCACGATGATTGGCGAAGGCAAGGTGCATTATCGCGGCGAGTGGCGACCGTCGGCCGAGATACTCAAAGAGAACGGCATCGAGCCGATGAAGATTCATATTCGTGAGGGACTTTCGGCCGTAAACGGAACCAGCGTGATGACGGGTATCAGTGCGGTTAACCAGATTTATGCCGAACGACTACTTGATTGGAGCGTGCTTGCGGCCGTGTGGATGAACGAGATTGCCGCGTCGTTCGACGATTGGATGAGCGAACCGCTTAACGCTTGTCGTCGGCACACAGGTCAGCAACTCATAGCCCAACGCATGCGCGAGCTGTCTGCGGGCAGTCGTCGATTGCAGAAGCGCGAACACGTGCTATATAAAAAGGAGAAGTGCCAACAGGACGTTTTCGAGCAAAAGGTGCAGGCTTATTATTCGCTGCGATGCACGCCGCAGATTCTCGGGCCGATTCACGACACGCTCGTTGCTGCCCACACGCTCATCGACGAGGAGCTCAACTCGGCGTGCGACAATCCCATCATAGACCCCGAAACGGAGAACGTCTATCATGGCGGAAACTTCCACGGCGACTACATATCGCTCGAGGAAGATAAGGTCAAGATAGCCATCGTAAGGCTCGCAATGCTTGCCGAACGCCAACTCAACTATCTATTCCACGACCGCATCAACGGCATTCTTCCGCCTTTCCTCAACATGGGCACACTCGGACTGAACTACGGAATGCAAGCCTGCCAGTTCACCGCCACGTCAACCACTGCCGAATGCCAAACGCTGGCCATGCCCAACTATGTGCACTCCATTCCCAACAACAACGACAATCAGGACATCGTGAGCATGGGCACCAACACCGCCCTACTCTGTGCCCGAGTCATTGAGAACGCCTACGAGGTGATGGGCATACTGATGATGGCTCTCGCGCAGGCCACCGATTGCCTCGGCATTGCCGATGAGCTCGCGCCGGCTACGCGGAACATCTACAACGAACTGAGAACGATTTGCAGAACCATCGTCGAAGACAAACCTTTCTACGACGACCTCGCAAACACGATTGAATATTTGAAGAAATGAAATACGCTTTAGTGACAGGCGGAAGCCGAGGAATCGGTCGCGCCATAGCCATCCGACTTGCACAAACGGGATTACCCGTTGTGATTAACTATGTTTCAAACGAAGCTGCGGCTGCCGAAACGAAAAACGAAATCGAACAAGCCGGCGGACAAGCCGAACTACTGAAATTCGATGTATCGAAGCCCGAAGAAACAGAGCGCGCCCTCGGCGAATGGGAAGACAGCCATCCCGACGACTACATCGGCGTGCTGGTGAACAACGCCGGCATCCGTCGCGACAATCTCATGATATTCATGCAGAACAGCGAGTGGCACTCTGTTGTAGACACCACGCTCAACGGATTCTTCTACACCACGCGTCGCCTGCTCAAACGAATGATGACACGACGCGACGGGCGAATCATCAACATCTCGTCGCTCTCCGGATTGAAAGGACTGCCCGGGCAGGCAAACTATTCCACCGCCAAGGCCGCCCTCATCGGCGCAACAAAAGCGTTAGCACAGGAGGTTGCACCACGTCGAATAACCGTGAACGCCGTAGCCCCCGGGTTTATTGAAAGCGATATGACAAAGGATTTGAACCAAGACGAACTCAAGAAACTCGTTCCGGCCGGCCGATTTGGAAAGGCCGACGAAGTAGCCGCCCTCGTGGCCTTCCTTGCAGGCGGCGATGCAGCTTATATCACCGCACAAACCATCGGAATCAACGGAGGACTTTATTCATGAAAAGAGTCGTAGTAACAGGCATCGGCCTCTGGGGATGCCTCGGAAAGAACACCCAAGAAGTAACAGAAAGCCTGCGAGCGGGGCGAAGCGGCATCGGCCTCGACAGCGCGCGACTGGAGTATGGTTATCAGTCGGGGCTCACCGGTATTGTTGAACGCCCGAAGCTCAAAGGACTGCTCGACCGCCGCATGCGCACCGGCCTGCCCGAAGAAGGCGAATACGCATTCATGGCCTCCAAGGAAGCCTTCGCAATGGCCGGCATCGACGAAGATTATATGTTCGGCAACGAAATAGGCTGCATCTTTGGCAACGACTCCTCGTCGACACCCGTCATCGAAGCCGCCCGCATCATGGAAGCCAAACACGACTCGGCGCTCCTCGGCAGCGGATACATCTTCCAATCGATGAACTCCACCGTAACGATGAACATGAGCACCATCTTCCACCTGCGCGGCGTAAACTTCACCGTGAGCGCAGCCTGTGCGAGCGGAAGTCATTCCATCGGGCTCGGCTACATGATGATTAAACAAGGTCTTCAGGATATGGTTCTCTGCGGCGGCGCCCAGGAGGTCAACGTATATTCCATGGCCACCTTCGACGCCCTCGGCGCATTCTCAAAGCGGATGGACGAGCCAGAGCGAGCCTCCCGACCGTTCGACCGCGACCGCGACGGACTCATCCCCAGCGGCGGAGCGGCTGCCCTTGTGCTCGAAGACCGAGACCACGCCATCGCCCGCGGCGCCACGATACTCTGCGAAGTAACGGGCTATGGATTCTCGAGCAACGGCGGCGGAATATCCCAACCCAGCGACGACGGCAGCGTGCTGGCCATGCAACGTGCCATGAACGACGCAGGCATCGCAGCCGGCCAAATCGACTACATCAACGCCCACGCCACCTCCACTCCGCAAGGCGACATGTTCGAAGCCAAAGCCCTCGCCCGCCTCTTCGGCAACGAGCGCGCACTCATCAGCTCCACCAAGGGCATGACCGGCCACGAATGTTGGATGGCCGGCGCAAGCGAAATCGTCTACAGCATTCTCATGATGCAACACAACTTCGTTGCACCGAACGTGAACTTCGACAATCCCGACGAATATTCCGCCCCACTCAACATCGCCGCCCAAACCGTGGAAACCGAGCTGCACACCGTGCTCTCAAACTCATTCGGATTCGGAGGCACCAACAGCGCACTGATTATTGAGAAATAACAACTTAATTATTTTTATGGAAAGGATATTAGTAGCAATTATCGCGATTTTCAGCGGTTTAAACATGTTGCGCGACGCCTTCGAAGAAGATGGCCGAAGACACTGTAAAAACAATGAAAAAAGCCTGCAAAAGCCATTAATAAATGGTTTGGGCTTCGCGGGACTCCCGCAAACGAAAATCCAATGGTTTCAGCCCAGCGGGACTCCCGCAAACGAAAATCCAAATAATTTCAGCCCGGCGGGACTCCCGCAAATAAAAATCCAAATAATTTCAGCCCAGCGGGACTCCCGCAAACGAAAATCCAAATAATTTCAGCCCAGCGGGACTCCCGCAAACGAAAATCCAAATAATTTCAGCCCGGCGGGACTCCCGCAAACGAAAATCCAAATGGTTTGGCTCTCGCAACACCCCTTGCAAGCATAAAGCAGAACTTAAAATACAAAACACAACGATGAACTTATTCCCCTCCCTCACCGAGCGCTACACCCGCGAGCAACTTTCGGCACGCGAGGCACAGCGGCTGGCCGAATTCATAGCATGGGCGCCTGTGGTGTTTCAGGTTTCGCGACTGATGGTGAAGTTCGGCATACTCGACCTGCTGCGCGACAACGCCGACGGACTAACCGTCGACCAAATCGCCCAACACACAAAACTATCCGTCTATGCCGTGAAGATACTCACCGACGCATCGCTCAGCGCAGGCACCATTCTCGTAGATGCCGAAACCGACCGATTCACACTCTCGAAAACCGGATGGTTCCTGCTCACCGACCCCGCCACACGAGTAAACATCGACTTCAACCACGACGTAAACTATCGCGGGCTCTTCCATCTCGAAGAATCGCTCGTAAACAAACGACCGGAAGGACTGAAAACACTCGGCACGTGGCCAACCATATACGAAGGACTCGCCCAACTGCCCGAACAAGTGCAGAAAAGCTGGTTCGGATTCGACCACTTCTATAGCGACCACTCATTCGACGAGGCTTTGCCCGTTGTCTTCGCCAGCAAACCCAAGCGTTTGATGGACGTGGGCGGAAACACCGGACGATTCGCACTGCGATGCGTGGAGTACGACCCGCAGGTGGAAGTGACGATTGTAGACCTGCCCGGACAAATCGACATGATGCGTCGCAACGTGGCCAACAAACCCGGAGCCGACCGCATATCGAGCTTCGCAACCAATCTGCTCGAACCGTCGAACAGCCTGCCCTCAGGCGAGTGGGACGCAATATGGATGAGCCAATTTCTCGACTGCTTCGCCGAGAAAGAAATCGAAAGCATTCTCCGGCGCGCCGCCCAAGTCATGTCGGCCCATACCCACCTCTACATCATGGAAACCTTTTGGGACAGGCAACGCTTCGAACCCGCCACGCTCTGCCTCACGATGACGAGCGTTTATTTCTCAACCATGGCCAACGGCAACTCGAAAATGTATCACAGCGACGACCTCATTCGCCTCATTAGTCGCGCCGGTCTGGAGGTGGAATCCATACACGACGGACTCGGACAGGGGCACACCATCTTAGATGTTACATTAAAACACATATAAAACTCATGACACGAACAGAAATTGAAGAAAAGGTGAGGCACTTCCTCATCGAAGATTTGGAAATCGACGAAGAAAAGCTCAAACCCGAGGGTAAACTCAAAGACGACCTCGGCATCGATAGTCTCGACTTCGTAGACATTGTGGTGATTGTTGAAAACAACTTCGGCTTTAAAATCAAACCCGAAGAAATGGCCGACGTCGTCACCCTTAAAGACTTCTGCGACTACATCGAACGCAAGGTAAACGCATAGGCTCCATGCAACGCGAATGGCAAGGCTCAACCGACGGAAACAAGTGGATGCAACAGCAACTCATCAACTGTTTCCGCTTTCTCAACCTCCGCATCTACTACGCAGGGGTGGCGGTAGTCGTGCCATTCTATATGCTTTTCGGTCGAGGATTCAAAACTTCCTATTCATTCTTCCGTCGCCGGATAGGGCACGGCAGGTTGCGTTCCGTCTTTCTGGCATATGCCAACTTCTTCCGGTTCGGTCAGGTCATCATCGACCGCTTTGCCGCTTATGCGGGAAAGAAGTTTAGCATCGCCATCGACAACTACGAAGCCTTCGCCGAGCTGGCCTCTGCACCGGGCTCGTTTATGATGCTCAGCGCGCATGTTGGCAACTACGAGATGGGCGGTTACAACTTAGTTTCCGAGCAAAAAACCATCAACGCCATCATCTTTGCCGGCGAAACCGAAACGGTGATGGAGAATCGAACGATTCAGTTCGGACGAACAAACATCCGCATGATTCCCATCCGCCCGGACATGAGCCACCTCTTCGCCATCAACCGAGCACTGCGCGACGGAGAGATTGTAAGCCTGCCGGCCGACCGTTGCGATGGTTCGGAGCGTACCGTGGCGTGTACGTTCTTCGGACAGACGGCTCACTTTCCGATGGGACCTTTTGCAACCATCCAACAACGCCGAACGCCCGCACTGGCCATCTTCGTAATGAAAGAATCGGTGAAGGGTTATCGCATTTTCGTTCGTCGGTTGGCATTGCCCGATGAGTCGCTTCCGAAGAAAGAGTTCATTCACCAGCTGTCCCAGCAATACGCCGCGCTGGTCGAGGAAACCGTCAGGAAATACCCCACACAATGGTTCAACTTCTTCGACTTTTGGGCAGAAACAAACAACGAAACAGATGGAAAGAAATAGCATCCCGCCCTTCGAAAACATCGACGTACTCACGCTCTTGCCCCAGCAACCGCCATTCGTGATGGTCGACCGACTGCTTGCTTGCGACGACACCCGAACCGTGTGCAGCTTCACCCCTCAACGAGATAACCTCTTCTGCGAGCAAGGCGTACTGAAAGCCGCCGGCGTGATTGAGAACATCGCCCAATCGTGCGCCGCCCGTTTAGGCTTTGTCAACAAGTACATTCTTCGTCAGGCCGTTCAGGTGGGCTACATCGGAGCCGTGCGCAACCTCACGATATATCGCGAGCCACGAGTCGGCGAAACACTCCGAACCACCGTCGTCATCGAAGAAAGCGTGATGGGAATGACCCTCGCATCGGCCCGAGTTGAAGCAGCCGACGAACTGATAGCCGAGACGCAGATAAAAATTGCGCTGGCCGAACAAACCGCCCCAACCCCACAAACAACAAACGAATGACAACCCTGCAAGCCTCTAAACAGATAGACGTACGATTCAGCGAAGTCGATTCGATGAACGTTGTGTGGCACGGCTCCTATGCCCTCTACTTCGAAGATGCCCGCGAGGCGTTCGGCGCCAAATACGGACTGGAATACATGACCATTGCCGCCGCCGGCTGCTTCGCCCCGCTCGTCGACCTCTCCTTCCGCTATCTGCGCCCCATCGTCTACGGCATGCCCTGCCGCGTCGACATCTTCTATCGCCCCACCGAAGCCGCCAAGATAGTGTTCGACTACGAGATTCGCGACACCCAAACCAACGCACTCATCGCCACCGGCCACAGCGTGCAAGCCTTCATGGACAGAGAATACCGCCTCCTGTGGTACCGTCCCGACTTCTACACCGCATGGCAAAAGCGATGGAAAGTATTTCAGTTGGAAGAAGCTAATGAGTAATCCAAAAATACATAATGAGCTATCCGAAGAAAGCTAATGAGCAGTCTCGGGAAAGCTTAAGAGCTTTTCAGAAAAAGCTTAAGAGCTTTTCGGAGAAAGATTAAGAGCTTTTTGAGAGAAGCTAATAAGCAATCCGAAAAAAGCTAATAAGCTTCCAGTAAAAACCGATAACAATGGAATGTATAGCCGATAACATTTGTTCGCCACTGGGCTGGACAACCAACGAAAACTTCGCCCGCGTGATGCACGGCGAAAGCAAGCTCACGCGCCATGACGGCAAATGGAACCTCCCACGACCGTTCGTGGCCTCGCTCTTTCCCGACGGCGCCATCGCCGAACGCTTCTCCACCATCAGCACCGACGCCGGAAGATACACTCGGTTCGAGCAGCTGGCCATCCTCTCCATCAGCTACGCACTCGCCCAAACACACATCGATGCAGCCGACAAACGAGTGCTCTTTGTACTCTCAACCACAAAAGGAAACGTGGAACTGCTCAACGACGAGAACCAACCCAACATACCGCGCGAGCGCATCCGGCTCGGCAAGTCGGCCGCCGTCATCGCCCGCTTCTTCGGCAATCCCAACCAGCCCGTCGTGGTGTCAAACGCCTGCATCTCCGGCGTATGCGCCCAAGCCACAGCCCATCGCCTGTTGCAATCAGGCCGCTACACCCACGCCGTAGTCTGCGGATGCGATGTCCAATCGAAGTTCATCGTATCAGGTTTCCAATCATTCAAAGCCCTCTCGAGCGAGCCGTGCCGGCCATTCGACGCCCACCGCACAGGCCTGAATCTGGGCGAGGCAGCCGCCACCATGATACTCCGTGCCGACGAATCGGCCGCCGACGGATGGACATCCGGCCACATCGCCATACGCAACGACGCAAACCACATCTCCGGTCCGTCGCGAACAGGCGAGGGCAGCTTCCGAGCCCTACGACGCGTACTACCAGACGACACAGCCCGTCTGGCCTTTGTGAACCTCCACGGCACCGCCACACCCTACAACGACGAAATGGAATCGTTTGCCATCGCCCGAGCCGGACTGTTCCATACGCCCGTCAACGCACTCAAAGGCTACTATGGACATACGATGGGAGCGGCCGGTGTGCTCGAAACAATCCTCTCGATGCGAGCCGTCGAGGCCGGCACCATCATTCCCACACGCGGATTCGGCACCCTCGGAGTGAGCAACAAGCTAAACATCATCAGCCGTCCCACGAGCACCCACGAACGCGAATTCATAAAACTCCTCTCGGGATTCGGAGGCTGCAATGCCGCCGTTCGCTGGGTGAAAGGCTCCGACGAGGCATCATCCGCCCCCATCATCCCAAAGGCTGATATCATCAGACGAGTACACCTCTGTTCTGAAAGCGTAAAACTCAACGGCCGCCCCGTAATCACCTCCGCCAAAGGCAGCGCACTACTCGCAGAACTTTACAAACAGGTGGCTGTCAACTATCCCAAGTTCTACAAAATGGATGCTCTTAGCCGCCTCGGCTTCATCGCCTCCGAACTGCTCCTGTCAGACATCGACCGTGCGACGCTCGACGATTGCGCCGTGATGCTCGTCGGACGCACCGGCTGCCTGCTAACCGACCAGAAATATCAAGCCACCATTCAGCACACGGAGCAATTCTATCCCAGTCCGGCCACCTTCGTCTACACCCTTTCAAACATCGTCACCGGCGAAATAGCCATACGCAACAAGATGCACGGCGAGACCTCATTCTTCATCCTCGAAAACAAAGAACCAGCGCTCGTGGATGAGCTCATCCGTTCGGCCTTCGCCGATAGCGAAACGCGCATGGTGTTGGGCGGATGGATAGAATATGAATCGGCCGACCGCTTCGAGGCCACCCTCGGCCTGTACAAACGTCACATTTAATCAAAACAAACAATATGAATACATTAAAAGAAACACTTAAGGCACAAATCATCGAAGCACTGTCGCTCGAAGAGATGGCACCGGCCGACATCGACAACTCGGCTCCGCTTTTCGGCGAAGGACTTGGGCTCGACTCCATCGACGCACTCGAATTGATTGTGCTCATGGAAAAGGAATACGGCATTCGTCTCAACAATCCCACCGAAGGCAAAGCCATCTTCGCCTCGATCGACTCCATGGCCGACTACATCGAAAAGAACCGAAAAAAATGATAGTCATTACCGGCATCGGCATCGTTTCCTCCATCGGCACCGGTTGTCATGAGGTTCGCCAAGCTCTGCTCGAAGAACGCGAGGGCATAGCCCCCGTGCGCCATCTCCGCACCATTCACAAAGACTATCCCGCAGGCGAAGTCGACATGAGCAACGAGCAGATGAAAGCCATGCTGGGAATCGAAAATAAAGAGACATCGCGTACCGTTCTGCTCGGTATACTCGCTCTCGGTGAGGCCATCAACCATGCCGGTCTCACCAAACACGACATCCAAACAGCCGCTTTGATTTCGGGCACGACGGTGGCCGACATGGACATCGTCGAACTGCAACACAAGGTGGGCGATACTGAGACGGGCGACTGCGGAGAAACCACCCGGCGTATGGCCGATTATTTCGGTTTGTGGGGTGCTACCACCACATGTTCAACCGCCTGCTCGTCGGCCGCCAACAGTATTCTTGTAGGTGCGAACCTCATCAGCAGCGGCCGATTCGAGCGGGTGGTTGCGGGCGGAAGCGAATGCCTATCGCGATTCCATTTCAACGGATTCCGCACGCTCATGATTCTCGACAAAGAACCGTGTCGCCCGTTCGATGCTTCGCGCGCCGGACTCAACTTAGGCGAAGGCGCCGCGTTCCTCGTGATGGAAACCCTGGAGAGCGCTCGCCGGCGCGGTGTAAAGCCCTTGGCAGTACTCTCGGGCTGGGGCAATGCCTGCGACGCGTTCCATCAAACGGCCTCGTCGGCCAATGGTGATGGCGCCTGTTTGTCGATGACGAAAGCTCTATCGGTAGCCGGATTGAAGCCCGATGCCATAGACTACGTGAACGCCCATGGCACCGGTACGCCCAATAACGATGCAAGTGAAAGTGAGGCACTACGTCGTGTGTTCGGCAAGTGCATGCCGCCTGTGTCGTCTACCAAGGCAATGACCGGTCACACTACGAGTGCGTCGGGCAGCATCGAAGCCGCAATATGCCTGCTCGCAATTGAAGGACGGTTCATTCCGCCAACGCTGCATTGGTCGGCACCGATGGAAGATGGTTTGGAGCCGGTGAGCAAGCTTCAAACCAACCGCCGGCTCAAACATGTGCTATGTAATTCATTCGGTTTCGGAGGCAACGACACGTCGCTCGTTTTCTCCGAGTTCGACAATTCCGGTAGACAAGGCGAACCATCGGCTGCCAGACAGGTTTATCTCAAAACGGTAGTAAGATACGCCGACATACAGCCCGACGAAATGCCGAAGATTCCACCCATGATCGCCCGACGGCTCAGTGCGATTCTCAAGCGCGCCCTACTCACCTCGCTCGTTGTACTTCAGCGTACAGGGGTGAGCTCGCCCGACGCTATCATAACCGCCACAGCCAAGGGATGCGTGGCCGACACGCTCTCTTTCCTTGACGATATCTCGCTCAACGGCGAGCAGCTGCTCAAACCCACCCACTTCATGCAATCTACGCACAACACCATAGGCAGTTTGATAGCCATTCATACACACTCGCACGGCTACAATAACACCTTTTCGCATGGTGCCGAGTCGCTTGTAAGCGCCCTCGTCGATGCCCGTATGCAAATCGAAATAGGGCATGCCAAGAACGCCCTAGTTGGCTTGCACGACGAACAAAACGAAATCTGCACGGTGATGTTTCTCAGCGACGAAGGCACGGTCAACGAGCTGCTCAACGACGAGAAAATAAAAACATTATGTGGGGATTACTGCCATTAGCCCTGTTGCAATCGGCCCTGCTCACCCTGGGGCAAGTAACACTGAAAATTTCCCTTCAACAGATGGGCACATTCAGTTGGACGTGGCGTTTCTTTGCCGGTGCGTTCACCAATCTGTGGTTTGCCGTGTGCGGGATATGCTTCGGTGCTTCGTCGCTGTTGTGGATGTACATCGTTCGCCACTATCCGCTGAGTATGGCCTATCCGATGATAAGTTTGAGCTATGTCATGGGCATGTTAGCTGCCGTACTCATCTTCCACGAACACGTTCCGATAGTTCGCTGGATAGGACTGGCGTTGATTATGACCGGAGTTGTGTTAATCGTTCAGAAGGGATAAAGGGATGATTATGATTGCATACTCGGTTAACAGGGCCATCACCCCTCTTCGAGACTCAACTGCACGAGATAATTGGATACCCAACTTCCTTCGGCATTCTGAATACATTACATAATTATATGCACACACTTCACGAACACATAAAACATTTGGAAATATGAAAAAACTACTCTCCTTGCTCATTGTAATCCTCCTGACTGCGGAGGCAACGGCCCAAACACCCGTGAAAGAACAGCAGACACGACAAATGATGGAACAAATAGGCCATGCAGCACAGGCCATGAAAACAATGCAATGCACATTCAAGCAAACCAAAACACTACGAATGATGAAAAGCAAAATGGTGTCAAAAGGGCGAATGTGCTACACACAACCATCACAACTGAGGTGGGAATACACCAGTCCATACCAATATATATTTATCGTCAACGGTAGCAAGGTTTACATGAAAAGCGACAGACAAACCAACGTGATAGACGCTAACAAAAACAAAGTTTTCAGGCAGATAACACAAATCATGATGAGCAGTGTAACCGGAAAGAGCCTAACCGACCGCCAGAACTTTAAAACCGAAATGCTCGTGAGCGGCACCAACTGGATTGCCAAACTCATTCCCCTGAAAAAAGAACTGAAACAAATCTTCACGCAGCTCGTCATAACCTTCGACACGAAACGGATGATAGCCACACGCGTGGAAATGTTCGAACGCGGAGGTGACACAACAACCATCGAACTGCTAAACCCGACAAAGAACGTCACAGTTAGCCAGAATGAATATAAGATTAATTAAGTCGAGCCTGTTCGCCGTATGTCTGCTCGCCATTTCGCTTGGTGCATCGGCACAATCGGACACGCTCCGACTGTCAGTGCAGCTCACGTTCAGAAAAGCCGTGGTCACCGGTCTGTGCCTCATGGTAACGAGCGACAAACATGAAACCGTTGGCTCGGTGATAAACGAGTTCGGATTGAAAGCATTCGACTTCGTCTACAACAAACAGCGAAACAAACTGAAGCTCGAGAACGTTACGCCCGCACTCGACAAATGGTACATCCGACGTGTACTTCGGCACGACATGCAGTACATTGTACCCATCCTCATAGAAGCGGGCGAATGCGAATACAACAACATGAAACGTGGCATAGAATATGTGTTCAAACCCTTGAAACAATATGACAATGAAACTGGAGAGTAATTTCTACAGCATCATGGCCTACGACGAACGCCCTGAAGGAGCCGTTGTTCGACTAAAACTCAACGGCGAGCATGAAATCTATCGTGCCCACTTCCCCGGGCAACCCGTAACGCCGGGAGTATGCATGGTTCAGATGCTCACCGAACTTGTGGAGAAACGACTCGAACGGAAGCTATTGCTGCGAGGAGCTAAGAACATTAAATTTCTATCGCTACTCACACCCGAAAACGAACCAATGTTCTCGTTCGGCTATAAAACCAATCTCGGCGAAAACGGAGTACGGCAATATACCGTCAAGGCCGACATATCGGACGAAAACCAAACCTATGCCAAACTCTCCCTGATATATGAATGAAAAGGTGTGCGTTGTTATCCCCACCTACAACAACTCACGAACGTTGATGGAGGTGATTCGAGGCGTGAGCAAGTTCATACCCCACATCATTGTGGTGGACGATGGTTCAACCGATTCAACGCCCCGTCTGTTAACTGAATGCGAACTGCCAATCACTGTGCTCACCATGGAACGCAACCTCGGTAAGGGTCGCGCACTTTGCAGCGGATTCAGGGAAGCCAGGAAACAGGGATTCAGCTATGCCATCACCATCGACAGCGATGGACAACATCTTCCAACCGACCTACCGACCTTCCTCGCAGCCATCAATCGTTACCCCGGCTACATCATTGTTGGCAACCGCTTCGACCCTTCGTTGTTCACCCAAGACGCAGAGCGCAACATGGACTCCGAAAGTAGGTTTGCAAACAAATTCAGCAACTTCTGGTTCGCCATTCAAACCGGCAAGCGCCTACCCGACACTCAAACCGGCTTCCGCGCCTATCCGCTGCACCGCCTTCGCGGATTGCGATTCGTTACCTCGCGCTATGAAGCCGAGCTCCAACTCATGGTCTATGCCGCATGGCACGGAGTAGGCCTGCATAGCATTCCCATCCATGTTTACTATCCGCCCCGAGACGAACGCGTGAGCCACTTCCGCCCCGGCCGCGACTTTGCCCGTATATCCGTACTCAACACCGTGCTTTGCGTATTAGCCGCAGTGTATGCCTGGCCGAAACGTCTACTAAGTTTCACACTCGTACTTAGCGTTTTGTTGCTGTTGTTTGTTGTGATGATGTTCGTGCAGGCAGGACTGTTCGTTTACTTCAGCTCACACAAGGTTTCCGAGGATGAGCGACTGACTTATCACGGTATAATCCAACGAATGTCGTATTGGCTCATGCAGCTCGTTCCCGGCGTTAATACCCGGATAGACAACCCCGATGGTGAAGACTTCATCCGTCCCGCGGTGGTCATCAGCAACCACCAAAGTCACCTCGACCTGCTGTGCATAATGATGCTCACACCGCGTCTGGTAATAGTAACTAAAAGGTGGGTGTGGATGAACCCACTCTACGCACTCGCCATCCGCTATGCCGAGTTCCTCACCATTACCAACGACATCACGAAGAACGAAGCCCAGATAGAATCGCTCATCGGCCGAGGTTATTCCATCATGATATTCCCCGAAGGTACCCGCTCGGCCAGTCTCGACATGTTACGTTTCCACCAAGGAGCGTTCAGTTTAGCACGGAAGTTCAAGCTCGACATCGTACCCGTAGTTCTACATGGCACGGGAGTTGTGCTCAACAAGCGCGCCCGAACTGTAACGCCGGGCAACATAACCATCAAAATAAAACCCCGCACCTCGGTTGATGACGGTCAATGTGGCAATACGCCCATGGAAATAGCTAAGTTCTTCCGTCAGAAGTATCGGGAGTGGACTCAAACGAACCAAGACTCTTTATGAAGCATTGTGTAATTATTGGCAGCGGACTGGGTGGACTCTCCTGCGGAGTAATTCTCGCTAAGAACGGCTATCGTGTTACTGTACTCGAACAAGGTGCACAGATTGGTGGTTGCCTACAATGTTTTCATCGCGATGGAGCTAAGTTTGAAACTGGGATGCATTTCATCGGAAGTGCCGACAAAGGACAAACGCTCCATAGACTAATGCATTATCTTGAACTCGACGGTTTGCCCCTTAGCAGACTCGACCTCCATGGATATGATGTTATTTCTCTGGCCGGTGAACAGTTTCGTTTTGCCAACGGTCGCGAGCCTTTTATCGAAGAGCTGGCATGCAGCTTCCCGGCCGAGAAAGATAATCTTGCCCGATATTTCGACCTCATTGAAAGCATCGCCTCGGCCTCATCGCTTCACTCACTAAAACAAACCGACGGCAACGACACCCTGAACACTGAATACCAAATACGCAGTATCGACGACGTTATCAGTTCACTTACTGCTGATACCACGCTGCGAAACGTGCTCGTTGGCAACCTGCCACTCTATGCCGCCGAACGTGGGCGAACACCTTTCGCGACCCACGCCTTTATAACCGACTTCTATAACCAAAGTTCATTCCGCATCCCAGGCGGAAGCGATGCAATAGCCTTCTCACTGGCGAAAACCCTGCGCCAATACGGTGGTGATGTGAAGACGCACAAGAGAGTGAGCCGCATCATCTGCAATAATTGTCGGACAACGGGAGTCGTCACAGCCGATGAGGAACTTATTACGTCCGATATCATCATATCCTCCGTTCATCCCGCCCGACTCATGGAACTGCTGGGAGATACGCCCCTCATTCGCCCAGCCTACAAAGCACGCTTGCTAAATTTACCGAACACAACCGGCGGATTCGCTGTCTACATGAAGTTTCGTCCCGAAAAAATGCCCTACATCAACCATAACTTCTACGGCTATCGCACCTCTTCGCCATGGGATTGCGAACAATACACCGACGCCGACTGGCCACGCGGATTTCTATACATGCACATGTGTCCACGTCTTGTTACAGAAAAACCACCGATTTATGCCGAGTGTGGCGAACTGTTGAGTTACATGCGCTTTGAAGATGTAGCTCAATGGGCTGGCACTTGTATCGGTCAGCGTGGCGAAGCCTATGAGACTTTTAAACGTGAGAAAGCAGAACACCTAATTGCAGAGGCCGACAAACAGTGCCCGGGACTGAAGGACGCAATCGAAAACTATTGGACTTCCACGCCTCTAACCTATCTCGATTACACCGGAACCGAAGGCGGCTCGATGTATGGCGTGGGCAAAGACATCAATAAAGCAGCCGCATGTCACGTGCAGCACAAAACAAAGATTCCGAATCTACTGCTCACCGGGCAGAATATCAATTCACACGGTATGCTCGGAGTACTCGTCGGCACCATCGTTACGTGCAGCGAACTACTCTCGGCCGAAACCATCTACAGGCAAATCAACGAATGAATCAAGACATAATCATCATCGGCGGCGGACTTGGCGGACTCTTCACCGGAGCCTTGCTGGCACACGAAGGGCTTGCCGTCAAAGTGCTCGAAAAGAACGCAACGATTGGCGGTGGACTGCAAACTTTCCATCGCGGCAATGTAGAGTTCGAAACTGGCATGCACATCCTCGGAGGATTCCGCGAGAGAGGAACGCTGCAGAGAATATGCTCCTATCTTGGCATCATGGAGAGTTTGCATTTACGGGACACCGATGACGATTGTATGGATGAAATCACCTACGGAGAAGACGGTGCTACTTATCACATCGCTTCGGGACGTAATGGCTTTGCTGAGAGTTTAACCGCTTATTTCCCTCATGAGCGAACGAATTTGCAGGCGTATGTAGACGAACTCTATCGACTGACAGAAGAGGTGGATGCCTTTTATCTACGACCGGGGAGAGAAACCATGGTGCAACATAGCGAACATTTCCTCTGGCCGGCCGACAGGCTCATTGCTCACTATGTCTCCGACCCGAAATTACGTGAATTGCTGGCGTATATGAATCCCATGTATGGCGGTGTGGCAGGGCATACGCCGGCGTATATCCATGCCTTAATCAACGTGCTCTACATCGAAGGCACAACTCGCTTCGAAGGAGGAAGCCGACAATTAGCCGACGCGTTGCAATTTATCATCGAAGAAGCCGGTGGGAAGGTTGTGCCCCGAGCGGAAGTGGCTCAGGTCGAGGTGGCTGAGCGCAAAGTACGGCGTGTCGTTACGCAAGATGGCACATCTTATACGGCCGACCGCTATATTGCGGCCGTCCATCCTTGTGAATTACTTCGTGTCATTGATGCTCCGGCTTTCCCAAAATCGTATCGCGACCGGTTGGAGGCCATCCCTAACACCTATTCGGCTTTTACGCTGTTCATTGAGTTGAAGGAACGCGCTTTTCCTTATATTAACCACACTTGTTATTTTCAGCAAACTTACCATCACGTATGGCAATTGGCCGATTACGGTGAGGATTGGCCTCGCGGATTCATGTATATGACACCGCCTGAGGTAGGGCAAGGGGCTTGGGCTTCACGGCTTATCATCCATTCTCCGATGCCTTACGATGCTGTCCATCCATGGGCGCATACACACACGGGATGCAGAGGAGAAGCCTATGAAGCATGGAAAATCGCATTGTGCGACCGTATACTTGACAGCATGGAGATGCTCTACCCCGATTTCCGCCGTGCAGTGAAGCATGTTTATACGGCCACGCCTCTTACCATTCGCGACTATTACCATACCAAGAACGGTGCACTCTACGGCTATGCCAAAGACTGCGACAATATCTTGCTCTCACAAATACCTGTGTTCACCAAAGTGCACAATCTTTATCTCACGGGGCAATGCGTGGGATTGCACGGCATTTGCGGTGTACCTCTCTCGGCCATCCTTACGGCCGAAGCTATCGTAGGAGCCAATCAAATCATGAAGAAGCTATGAAGCGGCCGTTTATCCTTTTCCTTTTCTTTGTTGTTGCTACGACCGTTAAGTCACAGATACCTATTTGGCAGGGTACGGCCGAATGTGCTCCGCACGTCACGCTCGAGCCCTTCCTTCCCATCGGCACTCGTCCATCGACAGCCATTATTATATGCCCGGGCGGCAGTTATCATTGGCTTGACATGCAGACCGAAGGTGTGGAAGTTGCCCGATGGTTGCAGGCCAATGGTATTGCCGCTTTCGTATTGCGCTATCGCGTGGCGGGTGTAGCGGCTTTTATCACCCATTACCGATTGCTGACACGGGGGCATCGGCATCCCGACATGCTGCGCGACGTGCAGCGTGCTTTGCAGTTGGTACGCGAGCGAGCAGCAGAATGGAATGTGGACACTGCCCATGTAGGTGTGATGGGATTCTCGGCCGGCGGACATTTAGCCATGGCTTCGGCCGCTTTTGCCGCTACTAACTTCCTCGCCCCTTTGGGCATATACCCCGCAGTGTCGTTGCATCCCGATTTTGTTGCTCCCCTTTATCCTGTGGTGACTTTGGCCGACAAGCGCTATGTGCATAGGCGTTCGCGTCGGGGACTATTGGGTGAATGGGGAAAAGGAAGCCGATGTATGCGCGACTCTCTCTCGCTCGAAAAACACATACCTACTGATTGTCCACCCGTTTTTCTGATGAACTGTGTCGACGACCCTGTGGTAAAATACCAAAATGCTGTGCTTTTAGACTCGGCACTCACAGCACGCGCCATTCCTCATCTTTATATACAATACCGCACCGGTGGCCATGGCTTCGGCGCAAGCAAGGTGAAAGGCACTGCGGAATGTCGTGAATGGAAAACGGCCTTTCTCTCATGGTTGCACCAACTCTTCCCGTAGTATCGTTATCTGTTCGTATCCTGTCCCGGACAAAGAAGACGAAATGGCAGCTTGCCGTAAGGTAATGAAAGTCATACGCATTTGCTTTGTGGATAGTAAGATTGTCGACCTTTCCATGTACAAACGCCACCTATGCCACGTACAAACGGCATCTGTACACGGTACGAATGCCGATTTATCAATCGTTACTTTACAACCATGAAAAATTACAATCTCGAACGTTTGAGCATCGAATACTAAGGAATCATCACAAAAACGAGGCGAAAAGTGATGAATTGATTACTGACAAATATTTTTGTCACGAACTCGCGCACGGCGCATCTCACAACGAGTGCAGATACCCTCTGCGAAAAGGGGGAAAAAGGTCTCAACGAGCGAGCTGTTTTTTGCTCACCAGCAAACTTTTTTCCGCTCACCGGCAAACTTTTTTCTGCTCACCAGCAGAATTTCTTTTGCTCACCAGCAGAATACAGGGTGCTCTCAGGCAATGGGATAGTAAGCATTGGCACTTCCACCTCTCCTGCATCGTTGCCCACTACGTATTCGAAAGGCAGCAGACCATCTGACCGACCATCCAATGACTATCGAAGATTGGGGTTGAGGTCAATGGCGTTTTGAGGAATGGGGAACAGGCTTTTGTCCGTTGAGCTACCTGAAATGGACTTGTTGAAGCGGTTGAAGCGGATAAGGTCTTGTCGCCGCCAACCCTCCCACACCAGTTCAAGCAGACGCTCCTCGAGGATATTGTCGAGGGTGGCCGCACGGGGCAGCATCCCTACACGATGGCGCACGGCCGTCAAAGCATCATCGCCCGATTCGCCGTTTCTCACTTTTGCCTCGGCGAGCATCAGCAACACGTCGGCATAACGGTAGAGCACGATGTCGTTGTCTTGCAGTTTGCCATCAAGATAGGCTTTGCGGTCTATCTCGTATTTCTTCATACGTGCACCGGCTGTTTTCATCTCCTTGGAATAGGTGAGGTCGAGTGCTACGGCAAGTGGCTGGTAAACCAGCGGTTGTCCATTGTCGAGGCGAACGGTATCGCCGTCTACGGTTATCGTGTCGGAATAGAAATTCAGGGCATAACGCGTGTCCACGTTGGGCGTTCCGTAGCCAAATGCCTTTACGGTAGAGATTGTGGCGCAGGCTCCATTCTCCGCCCCAAGTCCCAGGGCACGGCCGTGGTGGTAGTTGCGCGAGCGGAAGAGGTATTGATATTGGGTGGTGTAGAGATTCTTATCCATCGGCAGGGTGAAGATGTTTTCCTGCGATGTCTCGTTGTGTATAGCGAAGTTGGCAGCGTAGTCCGTTTCAAGGCGATAGCCTGCCGCTGTGATTTGGTTGCAGTAGTGAATCACGGTTTGCCACGCATTCATCTGTGTGCCATCCACCGTAAAATAGATGGCGGAACCCGAGCGGCGAGGCTCTTTGGCAGGATGGTTGCAGGTGTAGACTTCGGCATTAAGCGCGAGCTTTGCCAACAGAAAATAGACAACGGGGCGAGTGATGCGCCCGTAGTAGAGGCCTTCTGCATTGGAACGAGCATCGGGTAAGTCATCGCAAACAGCTTGCAATTCGTTAAAAGCAAATAAGAAGACGTCGCTGCGTTTGGCTTTCTTCACATCGCTCACTTTTACTTCGGGCTTGTCGAGCAGAGGCACATTGCCAAACATATCCACCAGATAATAATAGTACATGGCGCGTATTGCCCTCGCCTCGGCCGTATAGGCACGGTGTTGTTCGGCCGTAAGCCGGCTGCGGTAGGTGTTGAGTGTGCGAATGGCATCGTTGGAAAGTACCACCACTTTATATAAATAACTCCACGTGGCATATAGCTCGCTGTCGTCGCTACGCCATTGTTGTGTGTAGAGTCGTTCCCAGAATCCGCCGTCGTACCAATCGCCGCCCCGTCGGGGTATCATGGCCTCGTCGGTGGTAAAGGTGTTGTAGTCGTAGATGCCGCGATATGTGCCCTGAAGGCCTTGGCTATCAGCATCGCTGCCCATAAGACTGTAGAGCGTGCCTACGGTGTTGAGGTAGATATGCGTGGGGGTATCAAAGGCTTGCTCCGGCGAAATACGGTCGCGAGGGTGTTCGTCTAAACATGATACACAGCATAGCAGATTCATCGAGAGTGCAATATAGAGTTTCTTCATTGGGGTTTTGTGTTTGGAAGGGTTAGAACTGTATGCCTACACCGATAGCGAACGACCGATAAACAGGGTAAACGTCTTTGTCGTCAATGCCCAATGTTGCGTTTACTACATAGCTGTTTATCATGGGTGAAATCCCGCTGTAGGCGGTAAAGGTGGCAATATTGTTTACACTGCACGACAAGCGGAGCGCGCTCATGAATTTGCTTTTTAACGGCACATTGTAGCCTATCGTCACATAGTCGATATTCACGTAGTCGCCACTTTCCAGCCAATAGTCTGTGGCGCGTTGGTCTTTGATATTTCTGCGCGGAGCATCGGCCATCACGTTGTAATCGGGAAATGCACCCATGTTCATGTAAGTGAGTGCGGTGGCGTTGTATATCTTGTGGCCGAACGCACCGTTGAGCTGCATCGAAACGTCCCAGTTGCGGTAGCGCAAACTGATATTCGAGCCCAGCGTGACTTTGGGGACAGCCTGTCCGGCTACGTAGCGGTCGCCGCCATCTTCGGTATTGATGCGACCGTTTTTGTCGAGGTCGGCAATTTGATAGGAATAAGACCCGTCGGGATTCTTCGCTAGTCCTGTGCAATGGGGCAGATAGAAGACACCTAACGGGCGGCCGACGATTTGGTAAACAATGTTGTTGTCGCCGCCATGAAAGCCTGCTCCATCCATCGAACCTATTGGCGTGATAGGCGACGAAGAGAGGTATTCGCCTCTATACATACCACTCAACGAAAGCAGTTTATTGGTTTGGAAGGAGAGGTTGATATTGATATTCAGCTCCAAGTCTCGCGTGGAGACAGGCACGACTCCCAATCCTAACTCCACACCGCTATTGCTCATGCTACCAATATTGGCCAGCAATGTATTGTATGCAAACGGAGGCACGCTCACGGGGTAGGGATAAAGCATGTCGCGCGTCTTCGAGTAATAATACTCGGCAGTGAAGACAAGGCGGTTGTCGAGCCATGCGCTTTCGATACCAATATTGAACGACGAACGGCTTTCCCACTTGAGGTCGGGGTTGATATTCTTCATCAGTCCCATCGTAATTGTCGGCGTGTTACCATAAGGAATCACCCCAATGGGTGTCATGTAATGCAAGGAATTGTAAGACTCTATGCCGCCGAGATTGCCTGAGATGCCGTAGCCGGAATGCAGGCTGAGGCGGTTGATAAAAGAGAGGTCGCGCATGAAATGCTCTTGGTGGATGTCCCATTCCGCACCGACCGATGGAAAGAACCCCCAACGATGGTTTCTCCCTACGAGCGACGACCCGTCGGCACGCGATGTCACGGAAAGTCGGTATCGGTTGAGATACGTATAGTCGGCACGTCCCATGAACGAGAGCAAGGTGGGGCTTTCGTATCCGCTGCCCGTTCCGCCTTGTGGTCTGATGGCACCGGCACCGAGGTTGTGGTAGCCGAAAGCATTGCCGGTAAAGCCTTTCACTGTGGTGTAAAAGACCGTCTGCCGACTTCTTTGGTATTCGCTTAGCACCTCCGCCTCTATCTTATGATTTCTCCATTGCCTGCGATAGGTGAACGAAATATTACCCAGCACGTCTTCGCCTTTCCGTTCTCTACGAACAGCTTTACCTTGAGCTTCGGTCGCAAGTGGGAGAAAGAGAGCATTTTCGAGACTGTTGTAGGCATACGACCCGAAAAGATGCAGCCGCCATGCCTTGGACAAAATGAAGTCAAGTCCGATGTGGGTGTTGAAGTTGAAACCTTTATCGTCGTTTTCAATACCCAGCCATCCCATGGGATGGGCAATCTGCGAGGCACCGGCGTTCGTACTCCATCCGCCTGTAGCATTGCGTCCTGTCGCATAGGTGGGGTTTTGTGTGGCTGCGGAATAAAAGAGTTTGCGCATATCATACAGGTTACCGGAAGAGAGCGACGACCCAAAGATGCCGAAGTCTACGGTCAGTATGTCGTCGAATCCTTTCTGCATGAGGTCGAATTTCGCTGTAAAATTGCGATAATCGTTGGTCTTCACGACCATGCGATGGGTCATATAACTCACCGATGCACGATAGTTAGCCGTTTCGGTGCCGCCGGTGAATGCCAAGTGATGATTCTGCACTGTGCCCGTTCGGGTGATGGCACGTTGGAAATCGGTATCGTATCCGCCATCAACATAGGGAAGTCCTAATGTCTGTGCGGTGGAGAGATAATCTCTACGACCAAGCATTTTAATAAATGAATGCGCTTTTTCAATGCCGGCGTTGGCATCATAGGCAATACTAAACTTACCGGCTAATCCCTTTTTAGTGGTCACGATGATAACGCCCGATGCGCCTCGTGAGCCGTATTGCGCTGTTTCGGCCGCGTTTTTGAGCACCTTAAACGAGGCGATGTCTGCGGGATAAATGGTAGAAAGCGTAGCAAGGTCGCTCGATATGCCGTCGATAACTACCAAGGGGTCGTTGCCTCCCGTGACGGAGGTTGTACCCCTCACACGCACGCTGTTGAGCATGGCTAATCGCTCGTTGCCACCACGCGATACGTTTACGCCGGGTAGGTCGCCTTGCAAGGCTTCGAGCGGGGTAATCATCAACCCTTTTCCGTGGTCTCGTTTTCTTGGAGATCCTTGCTTGTGCATTTTGCCCGATGCTGTCGGTATGCTGTCGGTGGTCTGTCCCGAGATGGTCAGGCAGCAAATGAGTGCAACAGTGAAGAGAATATTTCTATGGTACGGCATGATGAATACGGTTTTTAGCAAGTAGCATTGCTGGAGGAGATTCTTCCTGTAGAGGGAAAATACTTTATTTTGGCTCCGCTGGCACACTGTATCCTCGAATACACCGGTGCAAGGCTTTCGGATTAGAACGAATATGCGAAGCCGATAGAGGCATATTCTTTCAGCTGCCAATACCCGTGGTTTCCGGTTCTGATGTTAGACCCGTCGTCGAAGCGCGGATATACAAAGAGGTTTGTCGAGATGTACCGATTGAACCTGAACGAGATGGTATTCTCCCATTCCAATTCCGCACGACTGTATGTCGTATAGCCATAAAGGCGTGTCTGCCATGAAATCATGTCGTTGAATTTCCAAATGAGGTCGATGGTGAATTCGGAACCGAAGTCGTGTATCACGTGTTTTCCCGCATCGAGTCCGTAACGCGTGGAGAGGGCGAGGCGGTCTACATATCGCAGGTTATAGGCCAGAGGAGCAATGTGTATGTTGCCGGTGAGACGTTTCTTCAACCACTCGGTGGAATAGTCCATACCGAGAGAGAGGTTGATGTTGAGCGGAGAGAAGATGTCGGAGTAGACGGTAGCGTCATTGCTCTTATAGCCACGCGCAAACTGTGTGTACGCAACGAGTTGTAGCGTGTAATACCATCGCTTGTTGGCCTGTAGGCCGAGTTTGCTTGTATAGCGCAATAAATCTTCCGTGGTCTTCATGCTGTGCAGAGAGTCGGCACGCGAGGTTTGAAATCCTATCTTCATTTCCAACTTGTTGTCCCATTTCACTTTTTGCTTGTTGTTGTAATTGGCCTGAAGCATCGCACTTCCCACCATGGAATAATTGCTCTCGCCGCTCTTGTACCAATTGCTCGAAACATAGTTTTGCAGGAATTGCAGATAGTAATCGCCCTTGTATGTCCAGAAATTCGGACGCATGACGACTACTTTTACCGGTGTTTCTATCGTCTGCTCCACGGGTTGTGGTGCCACTTTCTTCACCATGTCGATATTGTGGTATACGGGGGTATCAAAACGTTCTTCCACCGATCCGACCTGTCGGATATGTGTCTCGCTGTTGCCTACGAGGTCGGGACGCGTCAGATAAATGTTGAGCAGCGTGCGATCTATCAATGCGTCGGTGCCGTTTTCTGCTGTACTGTCGGCCGTAAGACGCAGGTATCGACGAGCCGGAGAATGATAGAAGGTAAAGGGAATAAACAGACGATAATACCTGTTCTCCGGCGTAAAAATATCGGGGACGGAAACAGCAATGTTTGCCGTATTCATCGTGTCCAACTGCTTCTCCCTGTAATGGGTGAGCGAGTCAATATAGGCCGACAGCATTTGAGATGTCGCATTTCCTGTCTGAGCCTTATTGACCGACTTATTCTTGGACTGTGCCGATACGGATAACATGTAGCAGGAAATAATGAATAGGAATAAATATTTCAGATAGTGCATCATAATTGTTTTGGATATGAGAATAATATGGCGGAACAGTAAAAAGCACAAATGGCATGCTACACCGAATGCCGTTAAGTCGGCTGCAAAGATACGGATATATTTCGATACAGTAAAACTTGCAGGTAGAAAAATGGCTAAACATTCAAAAGGTTTACCGGACAGCGATAACAAAATTCAATTCATGACTAATATCCGGCCACTTGGGAGCGTTCTCTGTCATATCACATGATTCGTTATAGAACCAAATTTTCGGTACTCGCAGTTGGACTGCAAAGCTCAAAATAAACATTTTAATGCTTGCAGTTGGACTGCAAGACCCCAAATAAAAGTTTTAAGGCTTGCGGAGCTTAATCCTTACGCCCATAATAATATTGCCCTTTCTTTCGGGTTCTATGACCATAATCAATGGCATGAACGGGGCAACCATGATAACAGGCGAAACAGGAAATGCAATCATCTGTGTGATGCCAAATGGGCTTCTCTCCCTTACCTCCCGTGATATTCTGCATAGGACACACGGTGGCACATCGCCCACATCTGATGCATCGCTCGTTGTTCACTCGAAAAGGGCGGTCAGTCAGAGCATTTCTAATAAACCATTCGCCTAACCATCGGCTATTGATACGCGGCCACCGGCCGACATGTAACCTACTTCCCGCCCGCCGGTTCACAATGTCTGTCACATACCGACTTATCTCCTCCGCGGCCACTTTCAGCTTGCGATGAGCTGTTTCTTTACTGTCTACAGTCATAAAAGGCAGTCCCACATAGGTATTAGGCATGAGAAGAGAGTACAGACCTTCGGCATGTAGCCCCGCTACGGCAAGGTCTTGTTGCAGAATGCGCATCGTTTCACCTATCGTATCGCCAGCCGTACAAAGTGCAAAACAGAAATGCCCCGTGGCATTAGCTATCTTTATGCGGGTAAGAAAATCGCAGACGGGCATGGGAGGTCTCCATCCATGAACGGGAAAGCAGAAGCCGATGCGTTCCGTTTCCTGAAGATGAAAGACACAATGGTCGGCCCTTATCAGTTCGGAAATAGAGTAAAGTTGCTCTCCAGTGGCAGCTGCAAGTTGTTCGGCAGCCCACTTCGTATTGCCTGTGGCAGAGAAATAGAATATCATTTGCTTACCTTTACATGTCTATTTGCTTGCAAAGATACATCTCAGAAGCCTGTTCTTCAAATCAATTTGCTATTTTTTATTTTGCCGTTCGATGAAATTCCATTACCTTTGCAAACGCAAAAGGCTCCCATAGTTCAATGGATAGAATGCAGGTTTCCTAAACCTTTGATCCGAGTTCGATTCTCGGTGGGAGTACAACATCATGGCGGCTATCAGTCAAAAGACTGGTAGCTGCTTTTTCTTACAAGGCTGTTCCAGCTCAAAGGAAAGCTATAGAAACAAAAATGCCGAGACTCCCGCCCCAGCATCCTTGCGTTTGTGTAGTAAGATTTTATGAAAAAGTTAAGTTCATTGAATAAAATGTCTCACGACAGTATAGCGCTAAGCATGTATATACTCTGCAAACTCAGTGAGTCTCATGTCGCCCTTGCGCAACAAGGTATCGTGCATAGCAAACGATGCGGCAAGGTTTTGGGGTTCATGACCCTTATTGCAAAGTTTCAAATAGTCTCTTAGAAGAGGTCGATAGTCCGGATGCGCACAATTCTCAATAATAAGTTGAGCGCGTTGTGTGGGGCTTTTACCTCTTAAATCGGCCACTCCATACTCTGTAACGATAACATCTATATCATGTTCGGAATGGTCTTGATGGCTCACGCGTGGCACAATGGCACTGATACAGCCACCTTTTGCCACTGAAGCGCACGTGAAGATACTGATATAAGCATTGCGCTCAAAGTCTCCACTACCTCCTATGCCGTTCATCATCTTAGTTCCACCGATATGGGTAGAGTTCACATGACCGTAAATATCTGCCTCAATGGCCGTATTAATGGCAATTACACCAAGCCGCCGGATAACTTCGGGGTTATTGGAGATTTCACTTGGACGGATGGTAAGGTGGTCTTTGAAGTAGTTCATATTGTCATATACTTCTTTCAGGCACTCGTTTGTTACAGTGAGCGAACAGGTGGAAGCATCTTTCACACGACCATTGAGCATCATACCGACGATAGAATCTTGCAACACCTCTGTGTAAATATTGAAGTCGGGCACATGTTTATCGGCACCGAGTGCGCCCAATATGGCATTAGCTGTACTGCCTACGCCACTTTGCAAAGGAAGAAAAGACGATGGAATGATACCCCGTTTCATATCATTGGACAGAAACGCTGCCACATTGATACCTATTTGAGTGGTTACCTCATCTTGCTCTTTAAATCCGCGTGCCTCGTCTGGTATGTTGCACTCTACCACACCAACTATCTTCCGAGCATCTATCTCCACATATTGCTTACCGATTCTGTCGCCTACATTTACGATAGGAATGGGCTGGCGATGAGGTGCATCGAGCGGTTCGTACACGTCGTGCGATAACTTTATATCCTTACTATGGAACGAATTGAGCTCTAATATCACGTGTTTGGCCAGCCGTGCTGCTGTAGGAGCGATACCGCCGGCAGCCGTAAGATAGGCCTTGCAAGTGTCTGCATTCTCTTCAATATCGCAAACTTCGAGGATAGCCCAGTCTACTTCGCCAAGAAACCCGTAACGCAAGTTCTGCGCCATCATACTCAAGTGGTAGTCGGCATAGGCAAACTCGTCGTTGTTTACATGCTTACGGAACTCTGCGTTAGTGATATAAGGTGCCCTGAATCTGATTGCTCCGGCAGCTGACATGACACCATCGGTACTCTCTCCCGTCGAAGCACCTGTAAAAATGCCCACTTGGAAAGGTCTTCCAGCTTCATGCTCGGCCGTTGCTCGTTTCGCAAGTTCTCTTGTTACCGCTTTTGCCGTTCCCGCAGGGGTGAATCCGCTCAGGCTTATGTTCTCACCATTCTTTATCATAGCTGCAGCTTCCGCAGCCGAAATACGTGTATATACCATGTGTGTTGTTTGATAGTTATGACTATGTTTTCTGTCGCAAAATTAATGCAAATCGGTCGAATAGCAAAATAAAACGCTCTTTTTTTACTTTTTCAAGACACTTCTTATGGTGGAACTTATGCAGAATCTTTTTTAAGAAAACATTTGTGTGTTTCACCAACTTTGTTTACCTTTGCCGCCATCATGCGAAATATAGCCATATATATAATAAGGAATACGGTGCAGAGAAAAGTGTGTTTTTCTGCATCTTTTAACGCTTTATATTTGCATACACCGGAAAAAAGTGTAACACACACACACACAC
>NZ_GL397214.1:370013-373290 GCF_000146675.1 Hoylesella marshii DSM 16973 = JCM 13450 | reverse complement strand
TCCCCTATAAACAAAGGGCTCCAAGGAGTTCCCTTTGTTCCTCTTTTTATGTCTTTTTGCCAAGCGCAGAAAGGCGGAAATCAAACTAAATATTCATCATTAAACAAACCATTATTATGAGCAAGAATCAAGTAACCGTGCAGGACTACATTGCTCCTGCCATTGAAATTGTTAAGTTGCAGCAGGAGTATCACCTGCTTGCACAGAGTGAAATCAAGCCCAAGCCCGGAGGTCCTGAAGTGCACGACCCCGACGAGGACGAGGATGAAGAGATTGAATTTGAATAACAAGAAACAGTAAACAACAATGAAACAAGTAATGAAGACTTATTACCGTTCGACCGTCGCGCTCCTCGGCATGATGGCCGTACTGTCGTTCGGCGCCTGTGCCGACGACGATATCGTCAACGAGCGCAAGGACGTGAAAGACGGCCTTGGCTTTTCCGTGAGCGACATTCAGGATGCCACCGAAGACCAGACACGCGCCATCGCTACTCATCCCGAAGACTATGCCGTGCGGCAACTCGACTTCGCCGAAGCGGCCGGCAATGCCTGCTTGCAGGAAACCACCGTGCCGGGCGTCAACCCCGTGAAGCGCGACGCGGCCACCCGCTCCGATTTCCAGAATTCCATCGGCGCCCCGTTTGGTGCCTTTGCCTGCAAGAACGGCAGCGGTAAGCCCGACTTCTTCTACAACGAGAAGGTGAACGCCAACGGCAACATGGTTTCGCCCAAGGCATGGACGAGCGATGAGGCCAGCCTGCAGTTCTATGCCGTTTATCCGTTCGTAGAGAGCAGCAATCCCAATGTCAAACTGACACAGACAGTGGCGGGCGAACTCCCCTGCATAGACTTCACCACGCCCACCGACATCGCGAACCAGATAGACCTCATGACGGCCTCTACCCAAAACATCAACCACACGAATACGGGTGGTGGCGAACACGTCGTTCCGCTCACGTTCTACCACTCGCTCACGGCCATCCGCTTCGGCGTAGGCTCCAACCTCTCGTGGGCCAAGACCATCAAGAGCGTGGAGTTCCAAGGCGTTTACAGCAAAGGCCGCTACGACATCAAGACCAAAACGTGGAGCAACCAAAGCACCGCGCAGAACTATAAGCTCGACAACATCGGCGTATCCACCAGCGCGGCTGTAAACAACGTTATCCTGAAAGACGGCAACACCTTCCTGATGGTACCGCAAACCCTGCCCACAGGCGCGAAAATTGTTGTTACATTTAGCGACAACACCAGCGTCACCGCCAAGATAGAAGGCAAGAAATGGAAGCCCGGCACCACCAAAACCTATATGATAACGGAAAAGAACAGCAACTGGAACTACATCATCCAAACCACCAATCCTACGGCCGCCGCCTACAACGCCACGCAGACCGGCTACTACGGCATCAGCAGTTATCGCCAAGCTCCCGACGGCACGAAACGGCCGGTAGCATGGCGAGTGGTGAAATACCAAGAGAGCACCGACGGCGGTGTCACATGGAGTGCCGAGAGTGACACCAAGCCCGCCTGGCTCACCGGCCTAACTCTCACCCAGGGCAACGGCAGTACAGCTGCCCAGCAAGGCACAGCCACCGTGCAGAAAGCCCACACCACCATTGATAAACTCGCCCCGTACAACAAAGTCTTGCACGATGCCACGCCCAAGGGCAGCCCCACCAGCTATTACGACCTATCCACCCACGACTACAAGGGTAATGCGACCGCCCGCAATACCGCTAATTCTTACCTTATTTCTGCTCCCGGCTATTATAAGATTCCGCTGGTTTACGGCAACGCCATCAAGAACGGCAGCAATAATCCCAGCTCCTATACAAGTTCTGCACCACCGGTAATATACTATGGGAACGATATAATTCTCCATCATTTCAAGGATCACGCTGGTGTGGACATCAATAATCCTTGGATTACCCAAACCAACAGCGGGGCGAACGCACCCGACGGAGCCAAGATTGTATGGACCGACCAAAGCGGCATCGTCGAAGCCAGCAGTCTCGGCATTGAGGGTAGTGGAGCGAACGCTTTCGTTCACTTCCATGTACCACAGGACAAGATTAAGAACGGTAACGCTGTCATCGCCGTGACCAAGGGTGGCACCGTGGTATGGTCATGGCACTTGTGGTTCGACCACGATGACGTGCTCGACATTCTTCCGCCCATCACCAATTTCCAAGGCGTGAACTACAAGTTCACCAAGCAGACGCTCGGCTTTGCTTATCGCAAATGGGAGAGCACAACCTACGACAAGCCTCGTGTCGCCCGTGTCAAGGTGGAACAGACTATGACCAATGGCGGTGTCACGCAATTCGGCTACATTGACATCACGCAGAATCCTGGCAGCGTCAAGGAGTTCCACTCCACACTTTACCAGTTTGGCCGTAAGGATGCGTTCCCCGGCACGAATGCCATTGCCGATGGTTCGTTCAACAAGAATGCCGGCAACAATATGTCCATCACCAATGGTATTCAGCACCCGGAGAATTTCTACACTTGGGGTACTTCCTGGACGAGCAATCCTCCTACCGGTTACTCTTATTACAATCTTTGGTCAATGGACAACACAACAACCAAGTACAACGATAATGCCGTTGTCAAAACCATCTATGACCCTTGCCCTGTCGGCCTGAAAGTTCCCGCCTCCAATGCGTTCACCGGTTTCACGCCGGGTGGTCAGAATAGTGGTACTCCTAACATCGAGGGGAGTTGGGATATGGGGTATACTTTCAAGTCCAAGACAGGCACGAACACCGTATTCTTCCCTGCTTCAGGCTGGCGCTACTACAATGACGGTTTGTTGCACGACGTGGGCGAACGCGGTTTCTATTGGTCAGCCGTCCCATACATGGCGGGCAGCGGTTGCTGCTTTGTCTTCTACCCGGGCTTCACGTCCCCGATGAACAGATTCCAGCCGCCGTTCGGTATGGCGGCGCGTCCCGTGGCAGAGTAAATAGAGCGAAAATAGAAACAACGAACAAACAAATAAGAGATGAAATACAACCCCCATCACCTATCGGCGAAGCCCGCCCCGAAGCATTACGCCACCATCAGCCGCCGCTCGGCAGCAGAAAAGGAAGCCATGCGGCAACTCATGAAAACGACGCAAGCGCCGAAGCTGACGCAAGAAGAGGCGCAGGCGATAACCGACGGAATAAGCATATTGCCGGAAACAATGTAGAGACAGTCTCTAAATGCCTCCTCCTTCCCGCATAACGTGGAGAAAAAAAGAAAACGGATGAAAATCAGAGGCTTTGCGGCTTACC
>NZ_GL397214.1:348599-369069 GCF_000146675.1 Hoylesella marshii DSM 16973 = JCM 13450 | reverse complement strand
CACCGAAAGCATCAAACCGCACGTGATTATTACGCCCGGCGTGGAGTTTAAGGAGCGGATGCGCCATATTTCCTACGAGCGCGAGGTGAAAAAGAAAAAGCCGTAAGCGGCACGGCTTCGCTTTACTTCTCGCCCGCTGCGGGGCAGGGAAAACAAGGCTTCGCTTCCCAACTTACCTCCCGAGGCAAGAAGAACGGATTTCACCGCCTCGCCGCGATGATGAGGAAAGAGCAAGCCTCGCCGCCGGTCATGCAGGAAGTATAAGAAATACCTTTATATAAAACTTGCTTGATTGTAAATTGCTTTATTACACACGAAGAGTGGTACGCGTCGCGATGACGCGTACCACTCGCTTTTTGTTAAGAAGCCCGACAATGCTTGCAAGGGAAGGCCTCGGAGAGGCGATGAAAGGTTCTTCAAGTGAATACGTGCTCGCTTTTTGTTGTGGATGAATGCAGGTCTTTCCTTTTTTTACCTGCAAACGCGACAGTTCGGAAAAAAGTATTATCTTTGCAGCGGTTTGCAAACGGCAAGCCAAGGGGTGCCCTATAATGTGGGCTGAGATCATACCCTCTGACCTGATCCGGATAATGCCGGCGTAGGGAGGCTGACATGAAAAGTGCCCCTTTTTATGTACTTATCAATCAAATTATTTTATGAAAACAAATGTGTTGATGCTCCTTGCACTGTGTGCAACGGCAGCCGGTGCAACCAATCGCCCGAAGACAGAAACGACGGACACGTTGCGGACGTATGAGTTGCAGAACGTACAGGTAACGTCTACGCGGGCTACGAAGACAACGCCCATGGCATTCAAAGATCTGAATGCAGCAGACATCAAACGGGTGAATATGGGACAAGACATTCCGTATTTGCTCTCGCTGACGCCGTCGGTGACGATGACTTCCGATGCCGGAAACGGTATCGGCTACACATCGCTCCGCATACGAGGCGTAGACCCTTCGCGCATCAATATCACCTCGAACGGCATTCCGCTGAACGATGCAGAGAGTGCGCAGGTGTTTTGGGTGAACATGGGCGATTTCGCCTCCAGTGTGGAATCCATGCAGATACAACGTGGTGCGGGTACTTCAACGAACGGTGCCGGTGCTTTCGGGGCTACGCTCAACATGCAGACAGAACACCTCGGCATGAGCCCGTTTGTAGGCCTCGATTTTTCGGGTGGCAGCTATTATTCGCACAAGCAGACGCTGCGTTTCGGTACGGGACTGATCGGTGAACACTGGGCGATACAGGGGCGACTGTCTAACGTGGGCAGTAAGGGCTACATCGACCGTGCCAGCACGAAGCTGAATTCTTATTTCCTGCAAGCAGGTTACTTTGCCGGCAATACCCTCGTGAAGTTCATCACGTTTAACGGCACCGAACAAACGTATCACGCATGGAACTATACATCGAAATACGAGCAAAGCCTCTATGGTCGGCGTTACAACTCTTGCGGACAATATACGGATGAAGACGGCAACGTGAAATACTATAAGAATCAGACGGACAACTATCATCAGCAAAACTATCAGTTGCTGTTCGACCATATCTTCGACCGCCATTGGACACTCAACGCTGCCCTCCACTACACCAAAGGTCAAGGTTACTATGAAGAGTACAAGGCCAAGCGCACATGGATGGAATATCTGCTGACCACAGACAGCAAGATGAAGGGCGACCTTGTGCGTCGCAAACGCATGGATAACGACTTCTACGGAGGCATCGCCAGCGTCGGATTCAACAACCGAAAGGGACTGACGGCTCACGCAGGGGGCGGATGGAACCGTTACGAAGGTACGCATTTCGGTCAGGTTGTCTGGACGGGCGCACCTTATTATATAGTAAAAAACCATTTGGGAAAAAAGATTCATCAACCCGTGATGCCGCCCGCAGGCCTGCAACCCGACTTTGAATATTACAACAACCGTTCGGTAAAGACCGATGGTAACGTGTATGCCAAAATGGATTGGGAAATCTGCAAGGGATTGAATGCTTATGCCGACCTGCAATACCGCCATGTGTTCTACCGCATGAACGGCCCATCCGACAAATGGGACGATACACACAACCGGCAAAAGACGTATGCCATCGCCGACCGGTTCGATTTCTTTAATCCCAAGTTTGGTATCAACTACGCTTTCCTGCCTCATCATCGCGTGTATGCATCCTTTGCCATCGCCCACAAAGAGCCTACACGCAACAATTACCAAGACAACTATGGAGCGCATCTGAAAGCCGAACGGCTCGTTGATTGGGAAGCGGGCTATGCGTTCCAAAGCACGCGTTTCAGCGCAGGAGCGAACTTCTACTATATGAACTATGCTGACCAAATCGTACTGACAGGTGCACTCAATGAGATAGGCGAGATGATTTCTCAGAACATCGGCACGAGTTATCGCGTGGGCTTGGAACTGGAAGCCTCATGGAAGCCCGTCGATTGGTTCCGCTGGGACACCAATGCTACGTTTAGTTCCAACAAGGCAAAAGACTGGATGGTAAACGTAGGTAGCGGCAAAATGGTGAGCTTGGGAAAAACGCCGTTGGCTTTCTCGCCCGATTTCCTTTTCAATAATATCTTTACTTTCGACTATAAAGGCTTCAGTGCCGGTATTCAAAGCAGATATGTAGGCGAACAATACCTCACCAATACCGGCTTCCGCCATTATGCCACGCAAGATGGAGGCGGACATCCCGTAAATGTGGGCATGATGCTCGATGGCTATTTCAATACTGACTTCCGTCTTTCTTATCGGTTTGTGTTTAAAGGCAAGTCCATGAAAGACCTCACCGTGGGTTGCACCGTGTACAACCTGTTCAGCGCAAAGTACGACAACAACGGCAGGGCTGCTCCCTCCTACAGGCTGGAAGCCGATGGAAGCGTGACGGCCTATACCAACGGCGACCTCTACGAGGCTGGTTTCGCACCTCAGGCTCCCATCCATGTGATGGCGCATGTGGCTGTCAATTTCTGATGATACTACATATTCCCGACGAATGACATTTCACGATTATCAAACATTTTTCTCAGCCCATTGGCTCGACATACTCACCACGGTGCTGGGATTGCTCTACATCCTGCTTGAATACAGGGCAAGCATTGCTCTGTGGTTTGTAGGAATCGTCATGCCTGCACTCGACGTTTATCTGTATTGGACATACGGACTTTACGGCGATGCGGGCATGGCCGTATATTACACGGGTGCGGCATTGTATGGTTATTTAGTATGGAAATTCGGAAGAAAGCGCCATCAGAAAGAGGGCGAAGCCATGCCTATCACGCGTATGCCGCGACGACTGATGCTGCCGGCTTTGCTCTTTTTTGTCGTGGCATGGGCGGTAACGTACTATGTATTGATAACGTTCACCGACAGCAGCGTACCTATGGCCGATAGTTTTACCAATGCTTTAAGCTTCGTAGCTCTCTGGACATTGGCGCGTAAGTATGTAGAACAATGGCTCTTATGGATTGTCGTAGACATCGTTTGTACGGTTCTCTATATCAATAAAGGCATTCCTTTCAAGGCCGGACTTTACGCTCTCTATGTCGTCATTGCCATATTGGGTTATATAAAATGGAAGGCAATGATGCAGGAAACAAACAAGCAGGAGGCGATATGACAGACCGATACCCGCAACTCACCGAGCAATACGCACCGGATGCCGTCATCTTGGGCGATGGTGACTATCCCCGCCATGCATTGCCGCTCCGCATTTTGCACAATGCCCGCTACCTCTGTTGTTGTGATGGAGCAGGTGCAGCATTCATCAAACAGGGTGGCATGCCTCATGCCATTGTGGGGGATGGCGATTCGCTCTCCCCTACTTTCAAACAACAATACGCCTCGCTCATCCATCTCATCAATGAGCAAGACGACAACGACTTAACCAAGGCCACACACCACTGCATGAGTTGTGGTGCCAGACGTATTGCTTACCTCGGTGCCACAGGCAAACGGGACGACCATACGATAGGTAATATCTCTTTGCTGATGAGGTATTACCGTGAGTTCGGTCTCTTTCCCGTCATGATTACTGATTTCGGTTACTTTACTCCGGCATCCGGCACTTGCCGGTTCGATACCTTTTGCGGGCAGCAGGTCAGCATTTTCAATTTCGGATGTACTGAATTGCGGGGCGATGGCTTTCGTTGGGCACCATACGCCTACTCATCGTTGTGGCAAGGCACACTCAACGAAGCACTTGGCACGGAAGTGCAACTTTGCGGCAACGGCTGTTTTCTTGTGTACCGCGCATTCTCTCCGCTAAAAGATAACAGGCTCTCATGACCGATTTGAGCTAAAATCATCGGGAGAAAGCATTTCTCCTGTATTGGGTAAACCGAGTGGTACGCGTCGTAATGATGTGTACCACTCGGTTTTTGCTTGCAGATGTCTATTGATGTAGAAATGTAGCTCGTTCCGATACGTATTACATCGATTTTTCATACCTTTGCAGCCATAAGAACAGAAACATCATGAAAAAAGTCACAAAAGAAGCCGCTTTGGAGTACCACAGCAATGGACGCCCCGGCAAAATTGAAGTCATCCCCACAAAACCTCATCACACACAACTCGACCTCAGTCTGGCCTATTCGCCGGGCGTGGCCTATCCCTGTACGGAAATCCAACAGAATCCCGACGATGTCTACCGCTATACAGACAAAGGAAACCTCGTGGCCGTTATCAGCAACGGCACTGCGGTGCTCGGCCTCGGAGATATCGGTGCTATGAGCGGCAAGCCCGTCATGGAAGGAAAAGGCCTCTTGTTTAAGATTTACGGAGGTATCGACGTTTTCGACATCGAAATCAACGAGAAAGACCCAGAGAGGTTCTGCGAAACAGTAGAACGTATCGCCCCCACTTTCGGCGGCATCAACCTCGAAGACATCAAGGCTCCCGAATGTTTTTACATAGAAGAACGACTGAAACGCACGCTTGATATCCCCGTCATGCACGACGACCAGCACGGAACGGCCATTATTTCTGCCGCCGGATTGAAGAATGCGCTCGACGTAGCCGGAAAGGACATCGCCCACGTGCGCATTGTAGTAAACGGAGCAGGGGCGGCCGCTATTTCGTGTACAAAGCTCTATATAGCCCTCGGTGCACGAAAGGAAAACATCCTGATGCTCGACTCCAAAGGTGTCATCACTGCTCAGCGCACTGACCTGAATGAACAGAAACGCGCTTTCGCTACCACCCGCGATGACCTGCACACATTGGAAGAAGCCGTAGCCGGAGCAGATGTCTTCGTGGGACTCTCGAAAGGCAATGTGCTCTCACCTGAGATGGTACGCTCCATGGCTGCTCGTCCTATCATCTTTGCGCTGGCCAATCCCATCCCCGAAATTTCCTATGAAGAGGCCACAGCTGCCCGTCCCGATGTTATCATGAGTACGGGACGCTCGGATTATCCCAACCAAATCAACAATGTTATCGGCTTTCCATATATCTTCCGCGGTGCACTCGATGTACACGCCACAGCCATCAATGAGGAGATGAAACTGGCCGCAGTACACGCTATCGCAGACTTGGCCAGACAACCGGTGCCCGATGCCGTGCGCGAAGTTTACAGCGATGCCGACTTTACCTTTGGTGCAAAGTATTTCATCCCAAAGCCCGTAGACCCGCGGCTTATCACCGAAGTCTCCACTGCTATTGCCCGCGCTGCTATCGACAGCGGAGTGGCACGTACCATCATCACCGATTGGGACGCTTATAAGCACCGTCTACGCGGCCTTTTGAAGCAAGAGACGCACCTGACAGCACGCTTGCGTACTGAAGCACGTCAGCATCTGCAACGCGTGGTCTTTGCCGACGGCACTTGTCCGACAATGCTTAAAGCGGCCGCTCAGGCACAGGCAGAAGGCGTTTGCACACCTGTCATTATGGGGAAATCTGAAGACATCGACCGGATGGCAGCCGAACTGCAACTGAATCTCTCCGGCATTGAAAAGACAGATATGCCCGTTGATGAAAAGACCGGCATGCAATGGGTGGCCGAGGGCAAAGCTGATGCCTTTATCGCCTCACCTCGCACGCTCCGACCGCAGGCCATCCGCATGGCAAAAGATGTAATAGGATTACTGCCTAACTTCGATACCCTCGCCACAATGCACATACTCAACATGCCGAAAGCTCCGCTTTTCGTGGCCAATACCTCTGTCAATTGTCATCCCGATGCCAAAACACTCGCCGAAACAGCTCACCTTAGTGCCGAGACCGTGCATTTTCTGGGTATCGAACCCGTAGTGGCCATAGTAAATCCTTCCTGCCCCAATACTGATGCCGACGACAGCGCTACTGCCATACGTGCAGCTGTGGCCGAATTACAGCAAAGCTATCCTCAACTCGCCATCGACGGAGGTATGCAGGTAAACGAAGCACTCAACAGCGAACTCCTCAACCGCAAATTCCCTGCTTCTCGTCTCCAAGGCAAACGTGTCAATACGCTTGTTTTCCCGAGTATCAGCACTGCTGCCGGCAGTTGTCAGCTTCTGCAATCATTACACAATGAGGTTGAACTGATAGGACCTATCCAGATGGGACTCAACAAGACCATTTATTTCGCCGACGCCGAAAGTTCTGTTGAAGATTTGGTTCATCTTGCGGCCATTGCAGCCATCGATGCATACCGCAGAAAGATGTCTCTCGGCCAAAAATAAATGATAAATCGCATGCACAAACATCATTCCCGTAGGGCGACGGTCTTTCTTTCCGTCGCCCTCTTCTTGTTACTCGTAGGCGCATGGCTCTGCTATTGCCTGTTCAACACTCGTTCTGCGCAGCAAAAAAGTGTTGTTCTGATAGAAAGAGCCACCTATTACGACCTTCTCATCAACGACAAACAACACATTTACTTCAAGGCTTTCACCCCCGACTCCACTCTCTCCGAAGTCTCCGCAGACAGCAATCGCGTGGCAAAAGCCCTCTCCTACTCCAACGGTTGTTGGTTTTATGATATGCCGTTGCTACCCATTTGCAATGGGAAATTGCTCGTGATGAGCAGTCCCCGCTTACCGGCCGTAGTTGTAAAGCCCACAGACTTGCAGACATTGCTTCAAAAAACACACGACGCTTTGAGCCAAAAGATGGAACGAAGAGATGCTCAATGCACCGAACTGAAATACTATCTTGACACACACAACGTGCAAGACGAAGGCTACGACATGATTGTCCGACAATACCATAAGGTGAAAGCAGCCCTTGATTCTTTACGCAATACAGCCCAACTCCTTAGCGGTATCAAATCTTCCGACCGTCTTTCGCTACAATATCGTATCCGGTACGGTGTACTCGATGCATACAATCCCTCGGCAAAACGAAAGATAGAATGTCGCGTTCTCCGGCATTCTACCGATTATTCTGTCTCCGTATTGCAAACGAATGACAAAATAACGCCTGATGGCATGCATCCGATTCATTTGCTTTCCCTGATTCCTCGCTTCTCCGCTCCCAATGATTTATTCTTCACGACAAGCGTTCCGAATCACAACCATTATCAATTTTCCACCCAAAATCTGTCACCCGTTGTCATCCCCACTTCTATTCGGACAGATAGCAGCTGCTCTGCACCCGACATCGCGCTCTGCGACGGTGCACCCGTATTCAGTAGTCGAGGTGTTCTCCACGGCTTTATGGTAGGTGGAAAATTATTGAACCTCAGACAAATCATCCGATTTTCCGATGAAAACTAACATCCATCTCTTCCACACATACCGGTCTTTTCTCTTATCGCTGGTCGCATGTTGTATGATCGCTTGCAACAGTCGGCTGACACTGAGAAATGGTATTTACACCGGAGAAACGAGTAACCACCTGCCTGAAGGCTACGGAGAATGCGTCTACAATGATGGGCATATCTACAAGGGTTTTTGGCACGAGGGACAACCACAAGGCTATGGTACCATCGTAAAAGGCGTATACACCTATCGTGGACAATTCCTTAACGGACAGCCTCACGGCTACGGCACGCTCACGACTAAAGACAGTACGCTCTACAGCGGAGAGTGGCAACATGGAAAACGGTGCGGATTTGGCACTGTAACAGACCCCTCGTTGCGGAAAATTGCAGGTGTATGGAATGCCGATACCCTCGTTAATGGGTCGCGCTCTGATTCTTCGGGTATTTATTCAGGACAATTCTCCCGCCAACTCATGGCCAACGGCCACGGTGTCTATACAATAGAAGACGAAATTGACTATGAGGGGCATTGGAAAAACGACAGCCGCGATGGCTTTGGATGTTCCCCGTCTCTCCTCCATCGGTTAAGGGCTGGCGAATGGAAAGCCGACCGTTTCCTCGGTGAACGTGTGAAATACACTTCCGAACGCATCTACGGCATCGATATTTCCAAGTATCAACATGGTAAGGGACGCCGCCGTTACGCCATTAATTGGGCGCAGATACGTATCATCCACTTAGGCAATATCAGTAAGAAAAAGGTTGCCGGACGCATCGATTTTCCCGTCTCGTTCGTTTATATCAAATCTACCGAGGGCATTTCGCTGCGTAATCCCTACTACAAATCCGACTATCGGCAGGCGCGTACACACGGTTTCCGCGTGGGAGCCTACCACTTTTTCTCCGTCTTCTCTCCTGCCTCAGCACAAGCCCGCTATTTTCTGAAACATTCGTATTTCTATAAAGGTGATTTCCCACCCGTACTCGACGTGGAACCTACCCATGCTCAAATAAAGCGAATGGGTGGTACCGGGGAATTGTTTGCAAGACTTCACACATGGCTGAAGATAGTTCACAATGCCACCGGCACAAAACCTATCCTCTATGTGAGTCAGGTCTTCGTAAACAGATACCTGCCTTTTGCCCCCGATATCAAGAGAGATTATAAGGTATGGATTGCCCGATACGGAGAATACAAACCTGATGTCAGATTGGTGTATTGGCAGTTATGCCCTGACGGACGTGTAAGGGGCATTCATGGAGAAGTAGATATCAATGTGTTCAATGGCTACGACGACCGGTTCCAAAACTTCTTGGAAAACGACAGAATCAAGTAAATCGCCATCTCCATTCATAGCAAATACCGATCAGTTAAATAGCCGATAAAACGTGGAAGCAAAGAGACTCCTACCAGAGGCATAAATCACTGATTAACAGCAATATAATTACATGTTTTTCAAAGCATAGCTTTAACGGTGAAAAAGCTATGCTCTAAAGAGGTAAGAGCTATGGTATAAGCACGTAAAAGCATAGCTTTGAAAAAGCGAGTTTTCAACTCTATTATATCAATAGTTGCATGGGCGGGAAGAGACGACTATCAAACATCATCCTCGAAAGCATAGCCGGAAACCATTAAAAAGGCCGATTGCACTTGCAATCGGCCTTATATCATTGTAAGAATCCTAACGGTTAGAAAGGCAAATCATCTGCACTTCCCTCGTTACTCTGTGCCGGCGGGAACGGTGCTGTTGCCTCGTTTACCGGTGGCACCGGAGCTGCGGCTGGAGCCGAACTTGCCTGCACTGCGGCAGCATCTACCCTTGCAATATTCCAAGCACGAATATTGTTGAACCATCTGCCGTTATATTCATGCGCATCAATATCGAAAGACACCGAAATCTCTTCTCCAATCTTGATAGCAAATTGAGCGATACGGTCGGCACCGAAGATATTGAACACCATCTTTCGTGGGTATTGGTCGTGCGTTTCGATAACATACTCCTGCGATTTCCATTCTCCACGGGCGGAAACACCGCTTCTTTCAGGCAACACCGCTATTACTTTACCTTGTAATTCCATATTATAAATCTATGTTTTAAATAATTTCCAACATAATGAGATTGCGAAATTACTAAAATACTTCTAAATTCAGAAACTTTTAATTGTATTTTTTGTTTGGCACAATGCTTTTTTGTATTTTTGTAACCTATAATATCAAAGAACAAAAGTGGGTATCTATATTCCCCCAAAAGAATAAGCGGATATTCCAACAAACTAACTATAAAATTTAAAATACTCATGAGATTTACTCTATCCAGCTCTGCACTTAGCAGTCGATTGTCTACACTTTCCAGAGTGATTAACAGCAAGAACAGTCTTCCCATTTTAGACTGTTTTCTCTTTGAAGTCAGTAACGGTCAGTTAAGTATTACAGCTTCTGACAGTGAAAACGTCATGAAGACAACAATACAATTGGATGAATGCGATGGAAACGGTAATTTTGCAGTGCCCAACCGCATTATATTGGACGCAGTAAGAGAATTAGCCGAACAACCGCTGTCTATCGAATTTACCCCAGAGAACTATACCATTAAAATAGTATACCAAAACGGTGTGTACCATTTCAATGCCCAATCAGCCGAAGAATACCCAAAGACAACACCGATAACGGAGGGTGCTACGGTTATCACCATAGACTCATCTGTGTTAGGAGACAATCTGTCAAGATGTTTATTTGCCACCGCGCAAGACGAGCTCCGCCCCGTTATGAACGGCATTTACTTCGACCTGACACCCGAGAGCCTGGCTATCGTAGCCAGCGATGGGCACAAATTGGTACGTAATAAGTTGCTGAATATACACAACGAAATGCCGGCAACTTTTATTCTTCCTAAGAAACCGGCCGGTATTCTGAAAAATATATTGTCGAAAGACGGTGGCGATGTCATCATCAAATTTGATGGTCGGAATGCAGAAATCAGTTTTGCCGACGGATTTCTCTCGTGCCGTCTCATAGAAGGACGTTATCCCAATTACAATTCTGTCATACCTCAGAACAACCCGAACAGAGTGACTATCGACCGCAAATCATTGTTAGGTGCTCTTCGTCGCGTGCTTCCTTTTGCAAGCGACAGCAGCCAGCTCATTCGTTTCCATATTGAAGGAGGGAAATTAGAGTTAAGTTCCGAGGATATAGATTTCGCCACAAGTGCCAAAGAAAGTGTCACCTGTGAATATATCGGCACACCTATGAGCATCGGTTTCAAAGGCTCTAGCCTGTCGGAAATACTGAGTAATCTGGAAAGCGAAGAAGTTATTGTCGAGTTGGCAGACCCCAGCCGTGCAGGAATCATTGTGCCCGGGACGCAAGAAGAGAATACTGATGTGCTCATGCTGATTATGCCGATGCTTCTAAACGACTAAACATCGCACTGCATGAAACTGAATCTTACAAGGCCTCTGATTGTCTTCGACTTGGAGACAACAGGGCTCGACCTTGTTAATGACCGGATTATTCAACTCTCCTATATCAAGGTTCTACCTGACGGAACAGAACTTAGAAAGAATATTTTCATCAATCCCGAACGGTCGATACCAAAAGAGGTGGTTGAGCTGACAGGCATTACAGACGACGATGTAAAAGAGGCGCCCACATTCAAGGAGATGGCTCCCGACCTCAACAACGAATTTCGGGGCTGTGATTTTGCAGGCTACAACTCCAATCATTTCGACATCCCGATGTTAGCAGAGGAGTTTCTACGCGCCGGAATTGATTTTGATTTCTCCAAATGCAGACTCATTGACGCACAAACCATCTTCCATAAGATGGAGCGACGTCATCTTGCAGCTGCTTATAAGTTTTATTGTGGCCGCAAAATGGAAGAAGACTTTACCGCACATCGTGCCGATGAAGATACAGAAGCTACCTATAGAGTGCTTCAAGGCGAACTTGAGATGTATCAACCCGGGAAACAGGAAGAAGCCGAAAGGCAGTTGGAAAACGATATGGACGTATTGGCAGAGTTCTCGAAGAACAACAATAATGTAGACTTTGCCGGCAGAATCGTATGGAAAGAACTGACGGATAAAAACGGAAAGGTAATTACCGATAAGGATGGAAAGCCCCAACAACAAGAAGTTTTCAACTTCGGGAAGTATAAAGGATGGGCTGTTTCCGAGGTTTTACATCGTGACCCGGGGTATTACAGCTGGATGTTAAGCAGTGATTTTACAAACAATACGAAGCAAGTCCTTACCCGAATCAGACTTCGGGAGTTCAACAATAAATAATAAAAAGTTTCTTTCAGAAACAACCGTTCTATGCTACAAGGAAAGAAAATCGTATTGGGAATTACGGGTTCCATCGCAGCCTATAAGGCTTGCACCATCATTAGGGAATTCATTAAAAGAGGTGCTGAAGTACAAACTGTCATCACCCCTTCGGGAAAGGAGTTCATCACGCCTATCACACTCTCTGCATTGACCCGTAAACCGGTTATCAGCGATTTCTTCTCCCAGCGTGACGGAATATGGCATTCACATGTAGATATTGGTCTATGGGCTGATGCCATGGTGATAGCACCTTGCACAGCAAGCACATTGGGCAAAATGGCAACCGGAATAGCAGACAACATGCTCATCACAACCTATCTGTCGATGAAAGCGCCGATCTTTGTAGCACCGGCAATGGATTTAGACATGTATGCCCATCCCGCTACGCAAAAGAACATAAAGACGCTACGGGAATACGGAAATATCATTATCGAACCGACATCGGGATTTCTCGCCAGTGGATTGGAAGGCAAAGGAAGAATGGAGGAACCCGAGAAGATTGTCGCATTCATAGACCATCATTTTGAACAAAGAACAGCAAAAAAAGCAGGAAAACTATATGGTAGGGAAATCGTTATAACCGCTGGTCCTACCTATGAAAAGATAGACCCTGTGCGGTTTATAGGCAACTATTCCAGTGGAAAAATGGGGTTCGCAATTGCAGAAGAGTGTGCAAAAAGAGGTGCAAACGTAACCCTCATTACCGGCCCTGTTTCCCTGCAATGCTCGGAAGCCATACACAGAATCGATGTAGAAAGTAGCGAAGAGATGTATGCCGCTACAGTGGAGGCATATAAGCAGGCAGATGTGGCAGTGTTATCTGCTGCCGTGGCCGATTTCAAACCTGAAACTGTGGCACATGAGAAAATAAAAAGACTGAAAGAAGACCTCGTGATTCAACTGAAACCCACACATGATATAGCCGCACAACTCGGTAAGATGAAACAAGGAAAGCAGAAGTTGATAGGCTTCGCACTTGAGACAAACGATGAAGAACAAAATGCAAGACATAAATTGCAGAAGAAGAATTTCGACTTTATCGTATTGAATAGTCTTCAGAATAAAGGCACTTGTTTCCGTGAAAACGAGAATCAAATCACCATTATTTCTCCCACCTCTAAACGGGCATACGAAAAGAAAGATAAGAAAAAGGTGGCAGCAGACATTGTGGATGAGCTGGAATACATTCTTTAAACCGTAAATAATGATTGTCGCTATGAGAGTTTTCGCAACACTTCTTTTGTTCTTTCTTGTGACAATACACGGACAGTCACAAGAGTTACAGGCAAAGGTAACTGTTAATCACAGTCAGATTCAGGGAACGGATGATGCCGTTTTCGAGAATCTTAAGCAGACATTGGAGCAATTTCTCAATGAAAGACAATGGACGGAGTTGCAATTTCATCCCAACGAACGCATTACTTGCAACTTCAACATCACAGTAACAAAATATGATAAGGCCAGCAACAGTTTTACTTGCAACGCCTTGATACAAGCCAACAGACCCGTATTTAACTCAGCATATACCACCACTCTTTATAACAACACCGATGGGGATTTTAATTTTGAATATGCCCCATTCGACCAGCTGAACTTCAGCGACGAGAATATTGATAACCAACTGACGGCATTAACTGCCTATTATGCCTATCTTATCATAGGTATCGACCTCGACAGTTTCTCACCTATGGGTGGAGAAAGCGTCCTGCAAAAATGTCTTCAACTAACGAACAATGCGCAAAGTCTGCCTTTCACGGGGTGGAAAGCATTCGATAACAGCCGCAATCGTTTTGCTATTATCAACGATTATCTGGACGGTGGTATGAAACCATTCAGACAATTGCAATACGATTACTATCGGAAAGGCCTCGACGAGATGGCAGACAATACGGAAAAAGGACGCACGGAAATCTCTACGGCATTAGAGAACTTGAAACAAAGTCACGACAACAAGCCTTTAAGTATGTTGCCACAAATATGGACAGACTTTAAGAAAGAAGAATTAGCCAATATCTATAAAAATAAGGGTACACAGAAAGAGAAAGAGCATATTTACGAGATTCTCTTCTCTATCAATGCCTCTCAAAACAATTACTGGGAGCAAATAAAGAATTAACGATTATTCATTACACTGCCTATATGTTGAAACAACTATATATAAAGAACTTTACACTCATTGAAGAGCTGGATATTCAATTCCGAAACGGTTTCTCCGTTATCACCGGAGAAACAGGTGCGGGTAAGAGTATCATACTCGGTGCCATCGGATTATTATTGGGACAGCGGGCAGACTCCAAAACGATAAAGTCGGGATGCGATAAATGCACCATCGAAGCACACTTCGATTTATCAGGTTATGGCATGGATTCCTTCTTTTCAGAAAATGACATTGACTACGATGCCACAGACTGTATAATACGCAGAGAGTTGGCTGCTTCGGGAAAAAGTCGTGCTTTCATCAACGACATTCCTGTGCAACTTATGCAAATGAGGGAATTGGGAGAACAATTGATGGACATCCACAGCCAGCACCAAAACCTGCTTTTAAATAAAGAAGACTTTCAATTAAACGTGGTAGACACCATTGCCGAAAACACGGAATTACTCGCTGCTTACGCCAAAAGCTATCAGAATTACCGACAAACGAAAAGAGAGTTGGAGGCACTAAGAGAGAGTATCAGGCAAGCAAATGAAAATGAAGACTTCTTAAGGTTCCAATTCAAAGAGTTAGACGATGCCCATTTGGAAGCAGGAGAACAAGAAACGCTGGAACAGCATCTTGCTACCGTGAGTCATACGGAAGAAATAAAGGGAGCACTCTTCGAAGCAGACAACCTGCTGTCGAATGAAGACGGCGGTATCGTTACACAGCTCCGAGCGGTTGCCCATGCTCTTCATTCCATTGAAAACGTATATCCCGAGGCAGCAGAACTATCCTCGCGTATAGAGACATGCCATATAGAATTGAAAGACATCTCGCAAGACATCAGCTCTCAGGTAGACAACATAGACTTCGACCCTGCCGAACTGGACAGCATTAATCAACGTTTAGACAAAATATATACGCTGGAAAATAAATTTCATGCTACTTCTATCAACGAACTGCTCTCTGTTCACAAGGAGTTACAAAACCAATTAGAACACATAGACAATAGCGAAGAAGAGCTTCATGAATTAGAAATGCAGTTGGAAGCACTGACTTCTGAAACGAAGAAAAAGGCAGGAGAACTGACTGAATCAAGAAAGAAAGCCGCGCAAACGATTGAGAAAAAAATGATAGAATACCTCGTGCCGCTGGGTCTTCCCCATGTCCGTTTTCAAATACAGATACAAGACAAGCCGTTAAGTGCCGACGGACAAGACAAAATTTCCTTTCTTTTCAGTGCCAATACCAACACCCCACTATCACCTGTCTCTCAAATAGCATCCGGCGGAGAGATTGCTCGCGTTATGCTATCGTTAAAAGCCATGATTAGCGGAACGATTAAACTGCCCACCATTATCTTTGATGAAATCGACACGGGCGTAAGTGGAAAAATCGCAGAGAAAATGGCATTGATGATGAAAGAGATGGGAGAAAACAACCGGCAAGTTATCAGTATCACTCACCTACCCCAGATAGCCGCCCTCGGAAATACGCATTATAAAGTATCGAAAGAAGAAACCGAGAACGGGACAGCTACTCGAATGGTTCTTCTTTCCAACGAAGAAAGGGTAACAGAGATTGCCCAGATGCTCAGCGGAAGCGACGTAACCGAAGCCGCCATCAATAATGCAAAAGAACTGTTAAAGTCATAACTCATGAAAAAGAATATGCAAAGAATATATATTGCCCTACTGTTTGTCTTTGTCTGTCTCAGGGTCTTTCCGCAATCAACCAACGTACAAAAGATTGCTAAGTCTGTGTTTTCATTGACAACCTTCAAGGCCGACGGTACAATACTTGCCACCGGATACGGTGTCTTTATAGACAACCACGGCACGGCCATCAGTACTTGGGAGCCGTTTGTTGGTGCGGCAAAGGCTGTTGTCACAGATGCAAACGGAAAACAGTTGGAAGTTGATTATATGATAGGTGCCAACGAACTATATGATGTGGCTAAGTTTGCTGTAAAAGGAACAACCATCGGTGCTCCTGTCGCCCAAAACTATACACGCCCAAATACGTCTGTGTGGTTGATTCCTTATGCCTCCAAAAAGTCTGATATTATCGTAGCAAAGATTCATCAGGTTGAAACATTCATGGAAAAGTATCCTTATTATATCTTGGAAGCACCGGAATCAAATCTGCCAACAGGATGTCCTGTGGTGGATAATCAGGGGAATGTCATCGGTCTGTTTCAGAAAAGCAAGGTGAATAACAACCTGCATGCGACAAGTGCGCTGTTCATTTCCAACCTAAAATTATCGGGATTGTCGGCCAACGACCCTGCTCTAAAGCAGACTTTCCTCCACATTGGGCTGCCCGATAATCAACAAGAAGCTCAAATAGCCTTAATGCTGTCCTCGCAAACGACCGACCAACAAACCTACTTCACTAACATAGAGAACTTTATACGCAAGTTTCCCAATTCACCGGATGGTTATGTTACACGTGCAGAATATTACGTGAACAACCGTCAATTCGACCTTGCAACAGCAGACATGCAGACTGCGCTTACATTATCTGACAAGAAAGATGAGATTCATTCGCAATACAGCAACCTGATTTATAAAAAGGAATTGTACCAGAACGATGTGCCTTATCCGGCATGGAACTTGGATAAAGCCTTGGAAGAAGCTGCTTCAGCGTATGCCATCAATCCTAAAACAGCTTACAAAGACCAAGAAGCAAAGGTGCTATATACCCAAGGCAAATATGAGGAAGCACTCCATATATTCAACCAACTGTTGCTTTCCGACATCAGAGGGGCAGAAGTTTTCTATTCGGCAGCCAAGTGTCGGATAGCCTTGAAACATCCCACGACGGAGATACTGACACTGCTTGACAGTGCTGTAGCAATGGCACCCAAACCCTACACGAGCATTTCTGCACCTTATTTCCTTACTCGCGCCACCGTTTACGAAGAGACGGGAGAATACAGAAAGGCAATGCAAGACTATATTGTCTATGAATATCTGATGCAAGGAAATGTCAATGCTGACTTTTACTATATAAGGGAACAATGTGAAATGAAAGGAAAACTATATCAACAAGCACTCAATGACATCAACAGAGCTGTAATATTAGCTCCCGAAGAACCGTTGTATCATGCAGAAAGAGCATCACTTCTCTTGCGGCTGAAACAGTTTGATGAAGCCATCCTTTCAGCGAATCGTAGTATCAAACTTGCTCCCGAGGCCGGCGATGCTTATGCTGTGTTGGGTATGGCGCAGATTCAGAAAGGACAGAAGGCCGAAGGCTTGAAGAATCTCGCTAAGGCCAAAGAACTGGGCAACACACAGGCACAGGAGCTAATGAACAGATATAAATAAGCCGAAATGACTTCATAACAGGAAGAAACATAATATCCGCTGTTTATGGCACATATTTTGTTTATGGCAATATGAAGCATCTTTGGAATAATTAGTTATAACCATTAGAAAAGAAAGGTAAAAAGATATATGACAAGTCAGTTCTCACCCAAAGTTTCAGAAATACTCGCTTTCAGCAGAGAGGAGGCCGTGCGGCTTGCCAGTCGGTCGGTTGGGCCGGAACATATCTTGCTGGGTATACTGAGAGACCGCACAAGTACACTCCATCATATTTTCCAACAATCCAACATCAATATACAGTCCATCAAATACGAGCTGGAAAGCAAGGTTCGCGAAGATGAACTGAATGAGCCTATCAATACCCATGAGTTGGTACTGAACGAGAAAGCCAGCAATATATTGAAGCTGGCGGTACTCGAAGCACGCATACAACATACGCAGATGGTAGACATCCAACACCTGTTGCTCGCCATCCTTAGAGACCAGACAGACAACGGTGCGAAAACAGTATTAGAGGCCAACAACATCAATTACGACTACGTTGCATCTTTTATCAAGCAACAAGTGAAGCCAGCACAAGATGGCATCGAACTGCCCGACGAGGAGTTTGAACCTGAAGAATCCTCTGCCAACAGACAAAGTATGGCCAATGCCAATCCCACTAACACGGTGAAAACCGCTCACAAAACACCTGTGTTAGATAATTTCTCGACAGACCTTACGAAGGCTGCTGCTGAAGGGAAGCTCGACCCTGTAGTAGGACGAGAGAAAGAAATACAGCGTGTTGTCGAGATTCTATGCCGACGGAAGAAGAACAATCCTATTCTAATTGGCGAACCCGGTGTTGGTAAAAGTGCCATCGTAGAGGGGTTGGCGCAGATGATAGCCAGACATAACACGTCACCCATCCTGTTCAATAAACAGGTCATCAGTCTCGATATGACAGCCGTTGTGGCAGGCACAAAGTATCGCGGACAATTCGAGGAACGCATCAGGGCTATCATGAAAGAGATTGAGCAAAATCCGGACATCATCGTTTTCATAGATGAGATTCACACATTGATAGGTGCCGGCTCTACACCGGGCTCCATGGATGCAGCCAATATCTTAAAGCCCGCCCTCGCACGAGGAACAATACAATGTATCGGAGCCACTACAACCGACGAATACCGCAACAGTATAGAGAAAGACGGGGCACTCGAACGTCGCTTCCAAAAGGTGCAGGTGGAACCTACTTCCACGGTGGAAACCTTGCAAATACTCGAAAACATCAAAGAGCGATACGAGCAACACCACCAAGTAAACTATACCGACGAGGCTTTGCAGGCCTGTGTCAGACTGACAGAACGATATATCAATGACCGTTTCTTCCCTGATAAAGCCATTGATGCGCTTGATGAAGCTGGCTCCAAGGTTCATTTGCAACATGCGGAAATGCCTGCAGAAATTGTCGAGAAAGAGAAAGAAATAGAAGCTGTGAAGCAAAAGAAACAGGGTGCTGTACAGAATCAGAACTTTGAGTTGGCCGCCGGCTATCGCGACAAGCAAGGGCAATTGGAACAAGAGTTAGAAGCATTGAAACAGCAATGGCTCAATGGCACTTCTATTCATCGCCATACTGTGACGGAAAAAGAGATAGCCGACGTCGTTTCACTGATGACCGGCGTACCCGTGCAACGCATGACAGAAGCGGAAGGAATACGTTTGAAAGGCATGGCAGCTGAATTAAAAAGCCACGTTATAGCACAAGACGCAGCTATAGATAAGATGGTGAAAGCTATTCAAAGAAATAGAGTCGGACTGAAAGAACCAAACCATCCTATCGGTGCTTTTATGTTTTTAGGGCCGACAGGTGTGGGTAAAACATATCTGGCAAAAAAACTAGCAGAGTTTATGTTTGGCAATTCTGACGCTTTGATTCGCATCGACATGAGTGAATACACCGAGAGTTTCAACGTGTCCCGCTTGATTGGAGCGCCTCCCGGATATGTGGGTTACGAAGAAGGAGGCCAACTGACAGAACGCGTTCGGCGTCATCCCTACTCCATCGTATTGCTCGATGAAATAGAAAAAGCCAACGGCAACGTGTTCAACCTCTTGCTGCAAGTACTTGACGAAGGCAGACTGACCGATGGCAACGGCCGATTGATAGATTTCCGCAATACGGTAATCATCATGACATCCAATGCAGGGACCCGACAGCTTAAAGAGTTTGGCAAGGGCGTAGGCTTCAATGCTGGTGGAACCATAGGGCTGAGTATGAACGAACAAGACAAGGAATATGCTCGTTCTATTATACAAAAGAGCTTGAGCAAGCAGTTCTCTCCCGAGTTTCTCAACCGTTTAGACGAAATTATTACTTTCGACCAACTCGACTTGGAAGCAATCAAATGCATCATCGATTTGGAACTGAGTGGATTGTATAAACGCGTAGAAAGTCTCGGATATCACCTGCAAATCACGGACAAAGCTAAAGAGTTTGTGGCAACCAAAGGCTACGACGTACAGTTCGGGGCACGTCCGTTGAAGCGCGCAATCCAAAGCGAGATAGAAGACGGGGTATGTGAGAAGATTCTTTCCGGTAATTTGCAACAGGGCGATACCATCTCTATCGGCAAGAGTCCCAACAAAGAAGAGCTTACATTCAAGTAGGCTCTCATACCACCAATATTTCTTTTCCTCTTATCCGGCCGTGGCGTAAGGGATACGAAGAAAGTTGAGGATGATGGAACTTATGGCATAAAGTTTTTTGTCCTGTTTCTTGTTTGCTTAAGATTCTTTATGTACCTTTTTTGCGGCGGTAAAAAGAAATCAAAGTGCTAAACCAATTATTCATGAGCAGACCATCCTTATTATATATAAGGTGTGAGCGAGGTAAAGAGAAATGTGTGTTTCCCTTTATCTTTTAACACCTTATATTTGGTCAGTTCAAATAATTTGCAAACATACGTATGCGCATAATTTTCTTTGCGGG
>NZ_GL397214.1:323483-348499 GCF_000146675.1 Hoylesella marshii DSM 16973 = JCM 13450 | reverse complement strand
TATTGCACATCCGTTCCATCCGTGTTTCTCCCACTTGCCACCCGCATTCTCATTCCTTTCCTCTCCGCTCTCCCTCTTCAGGAGGCTTACGCAAGCAAACTGAAACCCATAAATCCTTGTTTTGGTGTTGAGAAGTTTAGTCTTTTTCTTAGTGGAACTTATGGATTGGGCGCGACTATAAGTAAAATCCCCAATGCAAACAGCATAGGAATGAATGAAACAAATGGTAAGTTTTTTTCGCAGAGACATGCTGTTTTTGTATTTTTTTCGTATCTTCGCAAGTACAATATGAAAGCTTCGCGAGGAATGTACAGGTTGAAACGGATTGCCGTATGGCTCATGCGCTGGCATCGTTGCAGGGGATTCGGCGTACAGTCGCCCTCCGACTACGAATTTATTCGTTACGTCATCAACGAGCATTACCCCTATTACGCCTATGCAGACCTTGACGATAAACTGCAAGATACAGACCCGTTGCGACGTAAACGCTGCCGATTGTACTTTCGAATCGCCAACTATCTGCAACCGGAAACATTCATCGACATTGCCCCAGAGACAGATGCCTACCGCCGATATGTGGAGGCGGGATGCCGACGAACAAAGACCGTAACCGCAGAAAAAACACAGGAGGCATTACGACAGACCGAACACATCGACTTCATGCGCATAAAGCTGACTGATGGAAACGCAGTTGAGTGCCTCTCGTTGCTTGATAAAGCCCATGACAGGTCTTTGTTTGTCTTCGAGGAAATCCATCGCAACAAGTGCACAAAAGCACTCTGGAAAACTATCAAAGCCCACTGTCAAACGGTCGTAACTTTCGACCTTTACTATTGCGGGCTCGTATTTTTCAACAAAAAACGTTACCAACATAACTATATCGTGAACTTTTAAAAACTTTCAAACTATGAAAATTAGCAAGGTATACACCAGAACCGGTGATAAGGGAACTACCAGTTTGGTAGGCGGTGTAAGAGTAAAGAAAACCAATCCGCGTATCGAAGCCTATGGAACCATCGACGAATTGAGTGCTAATTTAGGACTCCTCATTGATTACATGAAAGAAGGCGATGAGCGCAAGTTTATCGTCCGCATTCAACACAACCTGTTTGTGATAGGCAGCTATCTGGCCACCGACCAAACAAAAACCGAGCTGCGGGAGTTTTGCATGATAGACCCCACTGAGACAGAAGCATTGGAAGAGGCCATCGACGAGGCACTTTTAAACATTCCTCCCTTATCGGGATTCATCTTGCCGGGTGGTTGCATGGCCGCAGCCATGGCACATATCTGCCGCACAGTTTGCCGTAGAGCAGAGAGAAGAATACTCGCCGTGGGCGAAGATACCAAGGTATCGCCCGAAATCCTCGAGTACATCAACCGATTGTCCGATTACCTCTTCGTCCTTGCACGCAAGCTGAACTTTGTAGAAGGCGCAAGAGAAAAACTTTGGAAGAATAATGATAAATAAAAAAATACATTATCTTTGCGCACAATTAGAATTGTGTAAAAATAATTAGCATATGTATTGGACATTGGAACTTGCCTCAAAACTCGAAGATGCACCGTGGCCGGCAACGAAAGAAGAACTCATTGACTATGCCATTAGGTCGGGAGCACCGCTCGAAGTGTTAGAGAATTTGCAAGAAATAGAGGATGAAGGCGACGTTTATGACAGCATAGAAGATATTTGGCCTGATTATCCAACGAAAGAGGATTTCCTCTTCAACGAAGACGAATACTGATTTTCGGACTGCAACAGAGCAGCAACAACAATAGCCCGCCATAGTTTTTTACTGATGGCGGGCTATTTTTGCCTTAATCGGTCATGAGATTCTGGACGGGAATCCCTATCAATATTCATTCTGATAAATGGTGTTATCGGAGATATAGGCAGCAGAGAACTTGATAACACGTTCATAATCAGCCGGCACCACCTTGTCTTTCATATATTCAACAAGTTTCTTCAAAGGGTTGTCGGCATGGCTAACAAGCGTTTGAGGCTCGCCGATGAGGATTATCTGTATATCAGCATTCGACAGAATATGGCTGCTCGACGGATCGAGAGGCTTTTCCTTGTCTTTATCCTTATCATTAGTAGTATTGAGCGCATTCTTAATGGCGGCTGTCAGTGTCTCGCTATCGGCATCCGATTCCACAAAGGCGATGACCTGTTTGCCGAATGTCATAGAGTTGATATAGAGCCGTTTGTCTGATGAACTGCCTGCCGGTGGCACGGGAATGTCTATCGTTGCATCATAGAGTGCTAAACTGAGACTTACCATGCAGAGTGTTTTGTGCGTTTTTTTTCTGTTGGCAATCCGTGCAAGAGCTTCATTTTCGCCAAACAACTGCCCATAAACCATGCGTAAGATGCTGTAATCCGGTACAGGGGAAACCCGACTCGACACATGCAAAAGGCCAGGTTCATGTTTGCTCTTAGCGAGCGTTTGGCGAATAGCTTCCATCATTCTTGCACGTGTAGGCAAAATGGAGATGGGTTCGGCATTTAGTGAAGTAAACCTAATGGTGATAGAACTATACGGCGATGCGTCAAAGCTGTAAGGAGCATCGTTGAGCGATTCGGGAGTTAGTACACTGCCCAAAAAGAGTTGCGTGGTATCTTTGGGTATGAATTGTGTTGCTTTCAGAAAGCCGCGGCTCGTCTGTGCTGGGGCATAGGCTGCTCCGAGAAGGAACAGACTCAAAAAGAATAGCTTGCTGTTCATAGAGTTTTTTCTTATGATTTGGGTAAATAAGTGGCTTTTAAGACGAGCCTTACAAGCAAATAGGCTGTCGAGGGGTCTGAGAAGATCAATGATGCAGTGTTGCGACCATATATATTTTGCAAACTTGTAGTCTGTGTGGCTTGAATATGTAACTCGGCTCTGTTGAGGGTGATGTAAAGCGTTATCGTGCCATCAGTAGCTTTTTCGCCGGCTTCTTGCCATGATTGGTCGGTATCGCGGTAGAGCATTAATTTCGCAGACTCCCATTTATATTTGTATGATTCCTTTGTAAAGAGTCCTTTTTCGATGAAGAGAGAGTCGTCGGAATAACTGATACGAGTAGGAACAACTCTGCTGATACGCTCTCCGAAATAAATGCGCAGGTCTTCGTCGCTAACAGACACCTTGCTTCCAGCTTTCCAACAAAGTCGTTCCACTTCTGCATCCGAACTTTTCAACAGCACCGTTCTTGGCGCAGGTGGTGAAGGCGGAATGGGATCCGGAGATGGGTCAATGCCATTACTACCTGCACATGAAGCCATGATTGCTAAGCCAAATGCAATAAAAAGATAGCCTGCCGACCGTCGAAACTGAGTTTGAAAGGCTTGTTTTTTGTTTTTCATATTGATTGAATTGATTGTTTTATCCATTTATATTCGTCTGCAAATATATGGAAAATTATTGACAACTAAAAGAAAAAGTAAAGTGTAAATAAATAAAAGGCATGATCATAAGTTCCACTACGAAGTGCAAATAGTCTCTGCTATTAAAAGCGGACTATGAGAAACACTCGGGGAACGCCATCGGCAAGGGGCTGAAAGCCCCAACGAACCAAAATAAAAATTTTAATGTTTGCAGTTGAACTGCAAAAACCAAAATAAAAGTTTTAATGCTTGCAGTTGAACTGCAAAAGCCAAAATAAAATTTTTAATGTTCGCAGTTGGACAGCAAGACCCAAAATAAAAATTTTAGTGCTTGCGGAACTTCCTCAAATGACAAAAAATAAAAAATCACATTGTTTGTCGTAAGCGAAGATAGTCTCAGGTTGACTCTTTACTTTAGAAAAATGGTAAACGCAAATTCAGTATCGAGATGCAAAAGGAAATCATCGCACTGATGGTCAACGAGCAGTGGTTGTCCGAGCAAATCAGAGGTTGGATGCTGTGCAAAGGGGCTGGTTGGATCTTTAAAAATGGCAAGCTCCCAACATGATATTTTTCTATAGGTTCTGTTGTTTTCTTCGGTTTTTTATCTACCTTTGCACGGACTGTTAATACATTAAGATATAGCTCATGGTAATGAAGAATGATAAAAACAATTTCGCGGAAGAGAAGAAAAGCCTTAGCTTCGTAGAGCAAATGGTTGAGCAAGACTTGGCCGACGGTAAGAATGGCGGACGCATACAGACACGTTTCCCGCCCGAGCCTAATGGCTATCTGCATATCGGACATGCAAAGGCCATCTGTATGGACTTTGGCGTGGCCGAACATTATCACGGCATTTGCAACCTCCGTTTCGATGATACCAACCCCAGCAAGGAAAATGACGAATATGTGGAAAACATACTTCATGATATTCGTTGGTTGGGATTCAAATGGGAAAATATCTACTACGCTTCCGATTATTTCAAACAGTTGTGGGACTTTGCAGTATGGATGATAAAAAAAGGATATGCTTATATCGATGAACAGACATCGGAGCAGATAGCCGAACAGAAAGGTACGCCGACCACAGCAGGCATACCGTCTCCTTTCAGAGACCGTCCGGTAGAGGAGAATCTCGCCCTGTTTGAGGCAATGAATACGCCGGAGGCCGTGGAGGGTTCCATGGTATTGCGTGCCAAACTCGATATGGCAAGCCCGAACATGCATTTTCGCGACCCGATCATGTATCGTATTATCCATATTCCACATCACCGCACAGGAACACAATGGAACGCTTATCCCATGTACGACTTCGCCCATGGGCAAAGCGATTACTTTGAGGGCGTGACCCACTCAATCTGTACGTTGGAGTTTGTGCCCCATCGTCCATTATACGACAAGTTCGTTGATTTCTTGTTGGAATACGATGGTGAGAAGGGAAAGGCCACCGATTACCGTCCTCGCCAGATAGAGTTCAACCGGCTCAATCTGACCTACACCGTGATGAGCAAGCGCAAATTGCATACGCTTGTCACAGAGAAGTTGGTGAGAGGATGGGACGACCCGCGCATGCCAACCCTGTGCGGAATGCGCAGGCGGGGGTATTCGCCAAAAAGTATCCGCATGTTTATCGACTCCATAGGTTATACAAAGTTTGATGCACTCAACGATATGGCACTGCTGGAAGCAGCTGTGCGCGACGACTTGAATAAGAAAGCATGTCGTGTGTCGGCAGTACTCGACCCAGTGAAGCTCATTATTACCAACTATCCCGATGGACAGATGGAGGAAATGGAGGCCGTGAATAATCCTGAAAACGAGGCCGACGGCACACACCGTATCACTTTCTCTAAGCATCTTTGGATAGAGAGAGATGACTTTATGGAAGATGCTCCGAAGAAGTTCTTCCGTTTGGCACCCGACAGAGAAGTACGACTGAAGAATGCCTACATCGTGAAATGCACCGGATGCAGGAAAGATGACAGTGGTCGTATTGTGGAGATTTACGCCGAATACGACCCCGAAAGCAAGAGCGGTATGGCCGGTTCTAACCGTAAAGTGAAAGCTACACTCCATTGGGTAAGTGCCGACCATTGCAAGAAAGCAGAGGTGAGAATCTATGACCGCTTGTTCAATGTAGAGAATCCTGCGGCCAACGAACGCGATTTCCGCGAACTGTTGAACCCCAACTCCTTGAAAACAGTGACGGATTGCTACATCGAAGACTATGCTGCCGACAAACGCCCGGGAGAATATCTGCAATTCCAACGTATCGGATATTTCATGGCCGACCCCGACACTACTAAAGAGCATCCGGTATTCAACAAGACGGTAGGCTTGAAAGATACATGGGCTAAGTTGAATAAATAGTACTTCAAGGCAGGATAGAAGCCGAGTGGCAGACGCTCGAAAAGTCATGGTCTCGTGTTTCTTTCCTCGCCTTTCCCTTTCCTTTTTTGCATGTATTCGGATAATTATTTTGACAGCGATGAGTTCAAGCAGCATCTTCAGAACTACGAAGAAGCGAAGCAGACCGACGGTTCCGTATATATGGAGCCAGACGATTTCATGGATATTGCCCAATACTACCACATGCAAAGCCGGTTTGAGGAAGCGATGGAAGTAACGGAGCAGGCACTCGCGCTCTTCCCCGATGCTGTTTCACCCCTTGCTTACAAAGCGCGATTAGCGTTGAACAAGGAAGACAATCCGGCCAAGGCGCAAGCGTATGTGGATAGAATTGCCGATAAAAGCGACTGGGAGTATTTCTATCTGGTAGCCGAAATCATGATGTACGAAGACCGAGACAAAGAGGCCGATGAATACCTGCGTGGGAAATATGAAGAAGAGACCGAAGGAGAAGACCGAGAAGCTTTCATCGTAGACGTAACCATTCTTTTCTGCGACTATGATTATTACGACATTGCCTACGATTGGCTCCATATGTTGCCGGACAAAAGCACAACGGAATACCAAGAGCTGTTGGCAAAAGTATTCGTTGGCAAGGGACAGTATGAAGAGGCCGAGCGTATCTTCAATGGATTGATAGACAAAGACCCCTTCTCCTCTTCTTATTGGAATCAGCTGGCCAATGCACAGTTCTTACACAATGATTTGGCGGGATGTATTTCCAGCAGCGAGTATGCCCTCGCCATCAATCCCGACGAAGAAGAGGCCTTGTTGAATCGGGGCAACGCCTTGTTCGCGTTGGGTAACAACGACGAAGCGTTGAAGCTCTATCAGCATTTCTCTGAGATTCGCCCGCAAGAGGAGGTCGGCTATCTTTTCCAAGCCGTTATATGGTTGCGAAAAGACAATGTGGAAGAGGCTAAGAAGTGTCTCCGGCAGGCGGAAGGAAAAACTGCCGGCAATGTGGAACGCACAGAGATGATTGACCAAGAGTTGATTCTCCAGCTTAGTGCGCACGGGCTGTTAGAAGAAGCGTTGTCGTTTATCGATAGTACCATCGACAACTACGGCGACCGCAAAGACATGCTCGTGTTGCGCGGATATGCATTGCTCGAAAACGGCAGAACGGAAGAAGCACGCGAGAATTTTCAGCAAGCCGCAGCCATTTCCAACGACCATCCGAGCGTCTTGCTCAGCATTGCCGTTGCTTTCTACGACAACGGATATACGGAACAATCCTATACCGTCTTGCAGAAGATGTTTGACAAGGTTGATGAAAACTGGGCGAACGGTTACTCTTACATGGCGCTCTGTGCCCGAAAGTTGGGACGACACGACGAATACATCGCTTATCTGAAGAAGGCAGGTCGTCTCAATCCGCTTGAAGCGCGCACCGTTTTGGGACGAGATTTTCCCGACGACGCCGACCCCGCCGATTATTATAAATACGTCCTCTAAGGCTCTCTGTCTTGGGTACACATGCATCAATCAACATTTACTTACACGAATACAATCACACATGGACTGGTTTAGTTTCATCACGGAGCACATGAATTATGGCACCGTTTTTCTCATTATGTTCATCGAGGGCACCGTCATCCCCGTTCCCTCGGAAGTCATCGTACCACCGGCGGCCTATTATGCCGCATCCGGCAAGTTGGATTTCTCCCTCGTCGTGTTTTTTGCCACATTGGGTGCGGTGCTCGGCTCTACGGCAAACTATGTGGCAGCTTATTATCTGGGACGCCCCATCATCTATCGCTTCGCCAACAGCCGCCTCGGGCACCTCTGTCTGCTCGACCAACAGAAAGTGGAGCAGGCCGAGAAGTATTTCTACGACCATGGCGTAGTAGCCACGCTTACCGGCCGCCTTCTGCCCGGCATCCGGCAAATCATATCCATTCCCGCCGGCCTTTCCAAAATGATTTTTTGGAAGTTCTTGCTCTACACTACCATCGGCGCAGGTCTATGGAACCTGATACTCGCCACGTTGGGTTGGTATCTGCATTCCATTGTACCGATGAACGAGCTCGAGGCAGCGATGGAAAAATACAACGGCTACATCAAGTACGTGATTCTCGGTATCGCTTTCATCGTAATTGCTTTCTTCGTCGTTAGAGAATGGCTTCACAGACGCAAGGCGAAGGCGCAATCTTCCCCATCTTAAGCAATTTTTACAGCGGCGGGGCTCCCGCCGACACTTTTCTTAACATTTTATCTTCAGCGGGGCTCCCGCCGACACATTTTTTAACCCTTACGGTTCAGCGGGGCTCCCGCCGATACTTTCTTTAACATTTTACCTTCAGCGGGGCTCCCGCCGATACTTTCTTTGCCATTTTACCTGCAGCGGGGCTCCCGCCGTTAGATTTCCACTTGATTTTGCAGCGGCGGGACTCCCGCCGTTAGATTTCTATATGGTTTTATAACAAGGAATTTTATTTTGTTACTTTTCGATAAAAAACACGCAGAAAATCAATCTATGCCTATATTGCCGATAAAGGTTTATAGAAGTTTCCATCACTTTTTACCGGACAGCAATATTTTTTTTGTACTTTTGCAAGCCTACAATACATTGAGACATGCCCGAAAAGAATACTACCACACGTCGTCCGAAACCGATTTCACCCATAGATAACACCTATGGACACATGCCGCCTCAGGCCATAGAAATAGAGAAGCTCGTACTTGGCGCATTGATGATAGACAGCGATGTTTTCTCTGTAGTCAGCGAAATACTCCATCCCGAGACGTTTTATGAACCTCGCAACCAAAAAATCTATGAGGCCATTCAGTCATTGAACATGAATGAAAAGCCGGTAGACATTCAGACTATCATCGAGGAACTGAAACGCAACGGTACGCTCGAAAGTGTGGGCGGTACAATCTACGTGATGGAGCTGGCCAATGGTGTGGCCTCCTCGGCACATGCAGAGTATCATGCCCACATTATCGCCCAGAAATACACTGCCCGACAACTGATTTCTTATGCGGGAAACATTGAGACCAAAGCCTTTGATGAAAGCATCGACGTAGACAGTCTGATGCAGGAAGCCGAGGGACTGCTCTTTGAGCTTTCGCAAAAAAACATGAAGCAGGACTATACGCAGGTAGACCCAGTTATCAAACAGGCGATGGACTTGCTGAACAAAGCAGCCGGAAATGAAGGCGGGCTCACCGGTGTGCCGACGGGATTCACTAAACTCGACGAAATTACAGCCGGTTGGCAACCCAGCGACCTCATTATCATCGCAGGACGTCCGGCCATGGGAAAAACCTCGTTTGCATTGTCATTGGCCAAAAATATTGTTGTAGATTTCGGACTACCCACGGCGTTTTTCTCTTTAGAAATGAACAATGTGCAACTCGTAAACCGGCTCATTTCCAATATTTGCGAAGTATCGGGAAGCAAACTTCTTAGCGGACAGCTCGCTCCTGACGACTGGGAACGAATCGACAAAAACGTAAGGAAACTTACGGGAACGCCGCTCTATGTAGACGATACCCCCGGATTGTCCATCTTCGAGTTGAGAACGAAAGCACGAAGACTTGCACGCGAAAAAGACATCAAAATCATAATGATAGACTACTTGCAGCTGATGAATGCCAATGGCATGAGGTTCGGGAGCCGGCAAGAAGAAGTGTCCACCATCAGTCGCTCGTTGAAAGGGCTGGCTAAAGAGTTGAATATTCCTATCATTGCTCTCTCGCAGTTGAACAGAACGGTAGAACAGCGCGAGGGATTGGAGGGGAAACGCCCGCAGTTGAGCGACCTTCGTGAATCCGGTGCCATCGAGCAAGATGCCGACATGGTGCTTTTCGTGCATCGGCCGGAATACTATCATATTCTACAAGACGAGAAAGGAAACGATTTAAGAGGCATGGCACAGATTATCATCGCTAAGCATCGTAAAGGCGCAACGGGCGACGTGCTACTTAACTTCAGGGGAGAATACACACGATTTGCCAACCCCGAAGAGGCGTATATTCCGCCAACAGCCGGCGGAGAGATTATCGGGTCGAAGATGAATGGCACCGACCCCATGGGACTTCCTCCCGTTCCGCCTCCTGATACTGTGGGATTCTAACCTGTTTTCTCGTATTGTTTTCATAGCTTAAGTAAAGATGAAACCACTTTCTCGGCCTGCCTCATATACTTTATGGGAAAGTCTCCTTTGGGATATTCTTCCGCTGTTTCTATTGTGGATGCCCCTCTCTTTATCAGCACAAGATAGAAAGGAACTCCGCGAACAGCTATCTGCCGTAAGTTCTGAACTGAGCGCTTATCCGGATTCTGTCGATTTACGACTAAGAAAAGCTGCGCTCAACATTGAGTTAGAACAATGGAATTATGCCAAAGAAGAGTATGATTACATCTTGCAAAGACATCCCGACAATATTTCCGCATTGTTTTATCGTGCCTATGTAAACACTAAGCAGGGACGTTATAACTTTGCCCGTCTCGACTACCATAATCTCTTGCGTCTTGTTCCGGGCAACTATGAAGCCCGTTTAGCATTGACATTGCTCAATCAGAAAGATAAGCATTACACCGAAGCCTACGACCAAATTAATCATCTCATACAACAGTTTCCCGAAAGAGCAGAGATCTACGCAGCACGTGCCGATATGGAAACAGAACGTGGAATGCTTGATTTGGCCGAGTCCGATTATGGCGAAGCTCTCGTCAGAGACCCACAGAATAAGGATTACATGTTGGCTCGGGCAAAAATAAAACTGAAATTAGGTAAGTTGACCGATGCAAAAAGCGACCTTGATGCCTTGGTGAAATCAGGAACACCGCGAGGCTCTTTGCAAGAACTCTATAAACGTTGTCGCATTCGCTAACGATTCGCTATTTTCCATCTGTTTTTCTTTTCTTGTTAAGAAATATTGATTAACTTCGCACCTGTTTTGCGATATTGCAGGACATAAGTTAAATAATTTCATTTATGTACAAGAGAAAAACAAACAAGCGCGACGTACTTTTGTTTAAGCGTTTCAGCCATAAAGGTTATGCGCTGTTCGCCTGTTTGGGGAAAGAAGTTCTCATTGGTACGCTCAGTGTAGCCACGCTATCCTACGCCAAGGCAAGCGGGATGAGCACAGAGCGTTACATCGGAGACTCCATTCAGCAGACAAACAAAAGAGAAGTACGTTTGGACGAGGTACAAGTAACCGGTTCCAGAGCGCCGCTGACCTCTATTCAGGCAGCAAAAATTGTCTCTGTCATCACGCGCGAAGATATTCAGCGTGCCAATGCAGAGAGTGTAAACGACCTATTGAAATTAGCTACCGGCGTTGATGTCCGACAGCGCGGTGGCTTTGGTGTACAAACGGACATCAGTATCAACGGCGGAACTTTTGATCAGATTACCATTTTATTGAATGGAATGAACATAAGCAGCCCGCAAACAGGGCACAATGCCGCAGATTTTCCAGTATCTCTTCACGACATCGAACGCATCGAAGTATTAGAAGGTGCGTCTGCTCGCGTATTCGGTAGTTCGGCTTTCAGTGGTGCCATCAACATCGTTACACGGAGCGAAAGTCGCAGTAGTGTGCAAGCTTCTTTCGAGGGCGGAAGTTATGGCAGCGCGGGCGGAGACTTCGGGCTTACGCTTTCCTCCAAACAATTTCACAACAAGTTGAGCGGCGGATACATGCAGACCGACGGTGGAACCGATAAAAGCGATTTCAAGAAACGTCGTGCTTTTTATCAGGGCGACTTCTTTTCTCCGTATATCAACCTCAACTGGCAGGCCGGCATCACGTCTCAAGACTATGGTGCCAACACGTTTTATTCAGCTAAGTACAAGAACCAATATGAAGAAACGCGACGATACATGGGTTCGCTCGGCGCGACGATTCATAACCTGCCCGCCGGCATTGTCGTTACTCCGATGATTTACGGACATAGAGACTACGACCACTATCAACTTATCCGGGGGGCAGTGGGTGCATCGTCTGGTGAAAATTACCATCAGACCGACGTCTACGGTGCCTCCGTCAACGCTTACGTGGATTGGCTGCCGGGCAAGACGGCCATTGGAGCCGACGTGCGGAAAGAGAGAATTTTGAGCACAGCCTATGGCGATTTGCTCGCAACGAACCGACAAAGACATATTCACGGGACGGAACGCATGTACACACGGCGTGGCAAACGAACCAATACGAGCCTTTTTCTTGAGCACGACATCCTCTTGAAACAGGTTACTATCTCTGCCGGATTGCTCGCCAATCGCAATACGGCTCTCGACGGCGACTTCAGACTCTACCCGGGCGTGGACATTTCCTATCGTCCTGCCGTTAGCTGGAAGATTTATGCCTCATGGAACAAAGCCTTGCGCGTGCCCACCTACACGGATTTATATACCAACAACCCCGTGCAGCAAGGAGACATCACGCTGAAGCCCGAGAAGAACACCACCTATAAACTCGGAGCACAATACGGCCACCATGGTATTGAGGCCATCGCTAGCGCATTCTACAGCAATGGTTCCAATCTCATCGACTGGGTGAAGCCCACTGCCGCTTCAACCAAATATCAGGCCATTAACATCGGAAAGCTCGACAACATGGGAGCATCTGCCGACTTCATTTTCCGCTTTCCCGAGATACTCAACCGTCCCGAGTTCTTCCTCACGCAGGCCAGATTGAGTTATGCCTACATCTACCAAAAACACGAGACGCAAACACCCATCTACGCCTCGCTCTATGCCTTGGAATATCTCCGCCATAAACTGACGGCCGAAGTTTCCCATCGCATCTGGCGACACCTCAGCGCGAATTGGAGTCTTCGGTGGCAACAGCGCATGAATGGCTATCATCCGTATGCCAAACTTGATGGAAAGCTCATGTGGAATGATGCCAAATACACCCTTTATGTGAAGGCCGACAACATCACCGCCCACCGGTATTACGACTTGGGACATGTTGTTCAGCCGGGCTTCTGGCTGATGGCCGGTGCTACAATAAAGCTCGATTTATAATCCCTCTTTTACGAGAGATGGGAAGATGGCGATACCACGCCGTCTTCCCATCTTTCTTTTCCCAATAATTGAAAAAGAAATATTGCTGTCCGGTACCCCTTAATTCGCATAAAAATCCTTGCGGAATTGCCTTTATATAGGTAATTCCGCATTCTTTTTTTGAAAAACCAAGCCTCCCTAATGAAATAAATCAAGTTCTTTTGGTGGTGCATTTGCCTTTTCAGTCATGATGATGAGTTCATCGTTCTGCGGATTTCCATGCACGAGATGAAAATCGATTGGCAATGAGTAAAACTGTCATCGTCCACGGCAGATGGCAGAAAATAATCAAAAAACTGCCATCGTCCATGGAAGATGGCAGAAAAAACCTCGTTTGAATTTCAGTCCCTAACTCTTACTTATATACGGAAAAGGTTTACTGGACAGCAATATTTGAAAATATAGTTTTTATTTTGGTCTTCTGTTTATTTTTCTGTATCAAAAGAGACAACTTCTGGAAAAACGTTCTATTTTAGGGGTAAAAACAAGGCCTTCATTTGGAAAAAAGAGCTAAAAGCCGTACTTTTGTCACAGCAAAAACTATCAACCTCTATCGGATTTACCCACAAGAACTGTCAACCTTAATTAGGAACAACAACAGAACTTGTCAACCTTATTAGGACAAACAAAAATAAATGTAAACATACACAGTATTAACAACAAAAACTGTCAACCTAAATCAGGATGCTACAAGCTGGTATATACAGAGTTTGGACAACATCAGGGAACGGTTTGGCATTTCCTCAAAAAAATTATTCATTTTGATAATTATGAGACATAATATATACATTTACTTATTTGCAATACTCCCTATCCTTGCGTCATGCGATAATTGTAGAGATAATCAATTGCTACCAAGTGTTGAGATAAATAGTAAAGAGTTACAAAATGCTATACTTGAATACGATTCCATCGTAAGGCATCGATTTAAGGATAAAAAATATATACTGTCTTTATACGAGATAACAGTCAACGACTCTGTAACTCAATTTAGCATATCATACGACTTAGGAACAGCTTGGTTGCAAGAATATCCCATATCTCTCGCAAAAGTAAAGGATAAATATATTCTTGTCAGTTCAGGTAAGACTCATTTTGGTATTTTGACCACAGAAAAAGTACTGCAAAAAGAAATAGCCCGTCGTTATTTCCCTGAAGAATACAGAATGTTGGAAAAAGGGATGACCATTGATTGTTACATTGTCAATGATGCACCAAGCATGAATTTAACTTTCTGCAACGAAAAGTTGAAAAAAAAATGGATGTCTCCAGCTATAAGAAAGTGAGGATGAGATTGCGATATAGGAAGAATACAAGAAATGAAATATATAGAACTTATCTATTCCGATATTGTCATCAGAGAGAACGGCACAGTGAAGAACTATCTTGCCTTCACGGACTATTTAGGGAACATCCTCTCCGTTATGGACGAGGACGGCAACAAAGTCTTTGACGCCTCCTATGACGCATGGGGCAGACAGACGGTGACGCGCAACGACATCGGGCTGCATCGTGGCTACACGGGTCATGAGATGCTGAATGAGTTTGATATCATCAATATGAACCGAAGGTCACTGTTGCGAAGTAGGGAAAGCAACGGCCGTCTGTACGATCCGGTGCTCGGCCGTTTCTTCAGCCCCGACAACTATGTGCAGCTGCCGGACTACAGCCAGAGCTTCAACCGCTACAGCTATTGCCTGAACAATCCGCTGAAATATACGGATCCGAGTGGCAACCTCTTTGGGATAGATGATGCCATTATTGCTTTCGCTGTATTCAACATGGCCAGCAGCATGATGCAGGCCTCCTTTGAAGGTAAGAGTGTATGGAAGGCCGGTGCGTTGAGTCTGTTGTCGTCTGCGGCAAGTTATGGCATTGGAGAACTGTTCAAAGGTGCGGCTGCGACATTCGGCAATGAGCTGTTGCGTGCAGGAGCCCATGGACTGGCGAGCGGAGTGGTCTCTGCCTTGGACGGGGGAAACTTTGCCAGTGCTTTTGTTTCCGGTGCCGCGGCTTCAGGTATCGGGTCGTATGCCCAAAGTGTAAATATGAACTCGGGGCTTATGGTTGCATCCACAACTGTCATGGGCAGCGTGGTAGCCTGGGCCACAGGAGGTGATTTCCTGCAAGGAGCGATGCAGGGGATGCAGATTGGGCTTTTGAACCATGCGATGCATGATGGGGACGACGATAAACCATACAAAGTGCTCCCTGATGGTACAGTTGAGTTGAATGAAATCGTGGTTACTGGGCGTGTTCCAAATCGTCTTGTTCCTTTTAGAAGTGAGTATGTTTGTGTAACATTTGACAGAGGTGCCGATCACCCAATAGCTTTGAGTCTAAGTATTTATCTCAATAGTGTTTTGCAAACGGCTTCTCTTAATGGTATTCATTCCGTGAACATATCTAGTACGTCTAATCACCCCTCAAATGCAACAAGATCAGCACATAGCACAGCGAATGGATCTAGGGCTATAGACATAAACTATATAAATGGTCAGCATGTTTCACCCCAAAATGAATATGCAAGATATTTGCAGAACTTAATTAGAGACACTCCTGGATATTTGGAAAATTATGGTCCATTTATAATAAATAAGGTGGAGAAGGGAAAAGTTATTCCCGCTCCATGGGCTCGAAAAATTAGAGGTGGACATTATGATCATGTTCATATATCCATGCCAAAGTGAAATTATAAAACAGATAGAAATGAATACTTTAAAGTTATCTTTTATTATTTGTCTTTCAATACTATATTCTCTCGCCTCTTTTGCAGAGAGAAAATCAAACGTCGGTATTAAAATAGGAAGTTTCGACTCTATACCATCAGAGATAGATGGTGGTTGTTGTGTTTTTTATAAGTATCCAAGCAAAGTGCGAAATAAAGGCTACATAATGGTGAACAATCTTGCGACCACAGCCTACATGATGGTTAATCGTCATCTTGAAGAGTTTACTCTTGTGGCCAATAAGAAAGATGTATTTTGGTATAAGAATAAAAAATTCACTTTAAAAGTGACGATTAACAGTACACAGAGTAAAGGCTATAGTGAGTCTTACAATGTGAAGGGCATCCTTATAGTGGAAGATCATAACAAGAATAGACGAAAACTTGCTTTCTGTGGGAATTGTGGCTGGTAGTTTATGCCTTAGTATTAGGTGTAATTGAGGGTATCACCCACATGTTAGTATGTGAATGATGGATGATGTGTAGGAACGAGCACTTTCAAGTCCCTACACATGCTAATCACATTAGGGTGTACCTGCCGAGTCCTATGTCCGATTTCAGTAAAAAACAACTTGTTACAATTCTTCCATTATGGATGAGAATGGAGCGAAAGTTTTCAATGTCTCCTACGATGTGTGGGGCAGACAGACGGTGACGCGCAACGACATCGGGCTGCATCGTGGCTACACGGGTCATGAGATGCTGAATGAGTTTGATATCATCAATATGAACCGAAGGTCACTGTCGCGAAGCGGGGACAGCAACGGCCGTCTGTACGATCCCGTGCTCGGCCGCTTCTTCAGCCCCGACAACTATGTGCAGTTGCCGGACTACAGCCAGAGCTTCAACCGCTACAGCTATTGCCTGAACAATCCGCTGAAATATACGGATCCGAGTGGCAACCTCTTTGGGATAGATGATGCCATTATTGCTTTCGCTGTATTCAACATGGCAAGCTGCATGATGCAGGCCTCGTTCAATGGGCAGAGTGTCTGGAAAGCGGGAACACTAAGTCTTTTGTCTTCTGCTGCAAGCTATGGCATTGGAACCGCATTCGGAAATGCTGGAAATGTTGGGCATGAGTTGTTACGTGCCGGTGCACATGGATTGGCAAGCGGAGTCGTCTCAGCATTGGGTGGCGGAAACGTTGTCAGTGCCTTCGTTTCTGGTGCCGCAGCCTCTGGCATCGGGTCTTATGCCCAAAGCGTAAATATGAACTCGGGACTTATGATTGCTTCAACCACAGCTATGGGCGGTGTTGTTGCATGGGCAACTGGTGGTGATTTCCTGCAAGGGGCGATGCAAGGGCTATCTATTGGTCTGCTTAATCATGCTATGCATGATGATGATCCATCACAATATATACCACTTTCTGAGCGAACAATTGAATTAGACGAAGTTGTTGTTATTGGTAAGTTACTATTTCCAAGAAAAGGGTTTAACATTGGTGCTGCTGTAGCGTATCTCAATGCACATGCTTTTGCCACTTATATTAAAGGTAAATGTGGAAAATGTGCAAAGGCTGTACGCCTATCATTAGAAGCAGGCGGAATTAAGACTAATCCACACCCTCTTTCTGCTAAAGATTATGGAAGTTATTTAAGGAAATGGGGGTTTACGGAAATCCCCACGATAGATTATACGCCTATAAAGGGTGATATAAGAGTATTCCAAAACTACCCTAGTGGAAGTCCCCATGGGCATATAGATATGTATAACGGAATAAAATGGGTATCTGATTTTATAGAACAAGGTGATTATCCTGGAAGAGGTTATAGAATATACCACACCCCATTTAATATTTTTCGATGGTAAAACTTTTATTATGAATAAGATGAAAATATACTTGATCGTATGCTTTTTTTATGTATCGTTACTTCCGATACAAGCTCAAGATTCAAACGCTGAATTTTTCTTTAAGAAAGTGCTGACATGTAATACCCGAATTTGGGAGAGCAAAACCTCCCCAGATAGCATAAATAAGCAGTTGATAGACTTGTATCAAAAAACTTGCACCAAGCGTTTATTTGGGAAATTAGTAAATGAACTGAAACAAAATGGATTAGACCATGACCTAATAACATCGGATTATGGTTTTGATAAACATTCTCTCAAAACGATAAATGTAAGTAAATATTCTTTTAACATCTATCGTGTGAGCTATCAAGTTTTTATGCCAGATATAAATGGGAAGCAGAAAAAATATGATGTGGTACTATATTATGAAATTAAAATGGTAAATAAGAATTTCAAGATAAATGGTATTAGTGTTCTATTGGAGAACGGAACGATTTGTCGTATAGTATAATGTTTTATTTTTTGTATTCTTATGATTCAATAGTCCATTAAAAGTCATGAAAAGGAATATAATCGTTTTAGGTTTCTTTGTTATATTAACAGGCTGTTTAGCAAATATGACAAGACATAATAGCATACCCAACAAATCATTGTATGGTTATTGGAGTTTAGAGGGTGTTACATGGTTAAAAATAACGAGTGACTCCATCTATTTTATAGATGAAGAAGAAACTTCCCCTATCAAATATTCTGTAAATAAAGATACAATTGCCTGGTATTTTAGTGGAATAATTCAAAAGAGTAAATATAAAGTAGTTCAAGATACGCTCTTTATGGAGAATGAAGAAGGGACAACCACATACATACGCGTAAACGATAAAAGATAGTGTATGTTTACAGAAGCAAACTCTCATCTACAGGAAACGTAACCTATGATTCCCCTCCGGTTTATACATTGCCCTCAGATATATCTATGGATGTAATGGGGCATATTTGAAAAAATGGGGATTTCTTGAACAGTCTAAATTAGACTATTTTCCCATGATGGGCGATATAAGAGTATTTCAAAATTACCCAGGAGGAAGCGTTCATGGACATATTGATATGTATAATGGGGCAAAGTGGGTGTCGGACTATATTGAAAAACAGATTGGCCAAATCCACAATACAAACGAGATGCTAATTTTAAAATATTTCGATGGTGATATTATGAGACGAAAGTGTTTATTAATGGTTTTTACATTGAATATCTTTATGTGCTATAATATTTCAGCACAAAATGCTCCATTAAAGGCAAAACTAAAAGAATTCTATCTGCGTTATAATGCAACTTATCACGAAAAGGATGATAATAGGATGTATGCTATGCAAGACTCTTTAGTACATGAATACTGTACAGAATCTTTTTATAGTGCATATTTAGCAGAAATAAAAGAGAATGGAAGAGGATGGGAAGAGTTTATTGCTTTAGTAAGTTCTGACGATATTAATATCATTAAAAAAACTTTTAAGGTGAGAAGAATAGCAAATCGTCAATATGTTGTTGAATATCAAATTTTAGATAGTGATATTAATCATAAAGTTATCAAAGAATTGGTATCAATTAATTTGGTAATTAGTTTAGTGAAAGGGAAATACAAAATATGTAAAGTAATATCATACAATGTAACTCGGTTATGAATTTTATCTTTTTTTATTTGGTTTTTGTAGCAAAAGGTTTATTCTATATTTACTCTTTGGAAGCCTTATCTGTATACTCTGATATGATAGGGCAGAACAGTAATTGTATAAAAGATAAACTATCAAATAGGGAACAGACAACAGAGACGTGGTTTTAATTACACAATAAAAAAGAGAGAGACTGTAGAGAGAATAAATACAAATGTCAGAGTGCAAAAAATATGATATTATTATGTTATATTAATTTTATGAGAAATATTTCACACTTTATTTTATTTGCAATTCTTGTATTGTTAACATCTTGTATGCATGTAGGCAAAGAAGATAGAATAGGCTATCATATAAAAGGGGAAAAGAGAATTTCGAAAATGATAGGAATGGATGGCTTGCCTATAGAGAAAGTACAAAATGAATACTATATTGTGAGTAAAAACAAAAAGTCTGCGGTTGTTATAGGGTATGTTGCCTATCCTACAGGAGCTATTTCATTATATCTTGTAAGAAATTCACACGTAAAAAGTGAGCAAGCATTTCCTGTTGATGATAATATGGAGATAGAACTGCTGACCCATGTCATGGATGAAATTAAAAGAAGCAATAATAATTATAATGTAAAGGATATGCAGATATCATTGATGACTTGTGGAGTTGCTAATCTTAATATCTCAAAAAAATATTGGGATAAAAAGCAATTTAAAATACTATGGCTTCAACAGCCATTATTCAAACGATTCCACGAGATACTGAGAAGATATGGATATGACATTTATGACATTACACATAACGATTTCTATCCAGTAACCGCAAGCATGATAAGAAATTACCACATTTTACCAGATTCTTGCTCGTTAAACAATCTGGCAATAGATGGAATCGTTATCTTAAAATGTAAAAAAGTAAATAGAAAAACAGAATACCAAACGGCAACATTCTCTTCAAGACAGGAATGGGCAACTTCTCTTACGACAAGAATGTCCGTCCGCATGCTGTGACAGAGGTGGAGAACGCAGATGGAAAGATATCGAGCGATGCGCTGGTTACTTCTTTTAATGACTTTGGAAAAATTCAGTTGATAGAAGATGTAGGTAAGAATCTTAGGATGGATTTCGCCTATGGACCTGATCAGGAGCGATGGTATTCGGAATTGTCTCACAATGGTACAGATGTCAGGACTACAGTCTATGCTGGGAAATACGAAAAGATTACAGAAAATGGAAGAACGCGCGAGTTCTATTATCTTGACGGCAACACCATCGTCATCAGAGAGAATGGCACAGTGAAGAATTATCTTGCCTTCACGGACAATTTAGGGAACATTCTCTCCGTTATGGACGAGGACGGCAACAAAGTCTTTGACGCCTCCTATGACGCATGGGGTAGACAGATGGTGATACTCAACACCATCGGGCTGCATCGTGGCTACACGGGTCATGAGATGCTGAATGAGTTTGATATCATCAATATGAACCGAAGGTCACTGTCGCGAAGCGGGGAAAGTAACGGCCGTTTGTATGCCCCTGTACTTGGCAGATTCTTCAGCCCCGACAACTACGTGCAGCTGCCAGACAACAGCCAGAGCTTCAACCGTTATAGTTATTGCCTGAACAATCCGCTGAAGTATACGGACGCTGATGAACAGTGGTTTGGTATTGATGACTTGTTGGTGGTTGGTGCCGGATTTGTAACTGGATACTTAGCAAATGCTGCTTCATCAGAGAATTTGGGATGGCCGGCCTGCTGTATAAAAAGCGGATGAGTTTCTGAAACAATGTCGTGGATAAGATATAATATGGTAGGATTGGCTACTGGTAATATTACTAAGGCAACTTGGAATCAGATTGGTAGTATATGCTTTAATGGATTCGTAAATAAAGATTTTCTACCATTTTTCTGCCTCTATGACCACCATATTGCTATCCACGCATGTCATTTCGGATGCTTGATGTAGGTCAAATAGGTTGATTTACGTCAAATATTTTCTCATTTTCCATGCATTTTCAGGGTGACATATTGGCAAAATACGCCAAAGGTACTAAATTTGCATCCGTAAACCACAAAGAGGTAAAAGAATGGAGTATTCAAAAAGATAACAAAAGGTATTCGCTTCTTAACTTCAATAAACACACAGTGTGAGCGATTCACACTTCATAGCAACAAGATAACAATAAAAGAGAAAGGTGAAAAGACAATGAGAAAAATGGTAAAAAAAATTGTAGAAAGCAGAAAATTCAACAAGTACTGTGTAAATGTAATGCATATGTACAACGTAGGAAGAGTAAATATTCCTGCATAACTCAATAGAGTATATTAACGAGTAGGGCTGAATCTTATTGATTCAGCCCTATTTTCTTGTCATCTGACAGCATATTTCTTTCTCCTCCTAAACATGGAGATTTCATTCTTTAATAGATTTCTACACTAAAAATCCTCATGTTTTCTCAGTAACGAAGAAGCATGGTAAACGATTCAATAAGTGTTATATCCAGCAAACGGTTTCTACTTCCATTTGTAAAAGCTATGTTTTCAGAATATCATCGCTTAGCTTTCACACGCTAAAAGCTAAGTTTCTTTGTAACTCATTGATAATGAGTAGATATAAAATAGAAAACAAGAAAAGGGTTACGAATTGGTTACTACTCAAATTCCCCGAACTTCCTTGATTTGCTGTCGTTTCAAACAACTCTTGTTATTGATGCAAAGATAAACAAAATGTGCTGTACGACCAAAGAAAACATTTGTTTTTTCTTGTCGGATAGACTTTTCTATTATCATTTCGATAATTTAATTGTCTTGCTGAAATCCTTCTCATCTTCGGCAGAAACAAGTTATGCCCTCGCTTCGTAAACTTCGCTATCGGCATAACCTATTCCTACCTTTGGTATGGCCGACGAAAAGAGGCAGGGAGCAGACTGTCGAAAGAGATTTCGGCAATTCTGCTTCCTGCCACATTTCTGTGTATCGGCTATACTTTCTAAGGTACGGATTTCAGCAAGACAATTTTCAGTACTTTTCTCTTTTGGTATTTTTCTTTTCTGAAGCGGTTGCAAAAGCCGCATTGTTTGTCGTCGAAGAAGTCGGAGCTATTCAGATGATGATAAATCCCTCACCCGTTTACCTCCGACACCTTCGACTTGTCTGCCAAAGCCGTAGGAAAAGTACACGCCTGCCTGTCGCAGCAAGCTCGAAAGGCAGACTTCGTACCTTATCTTCTTCCGTCTTTTTCTTCTTAGGTGGCTTTTATACGACCACTTCATTACGCTTTTTACTATTTGATTGTATGGCATGCAATCAGATTTTTTACTTTTTTATCCGAATCTGTCTCTTTGCCGTTTACCTCCATTTGGATGCGGTTTTCATCGTATCGCATCCGTTGGTTGTCCCCGTTCAGGCGCAAAGGTAATTCCGGGATGCTACGCTGCTGCAAGGTCAGTGCCTTCAGTTTTGGAGAAAATCTCCACGCCTGCGCTCCACTGCGTTTTGCTCCGGGTAGTATTTTCCCTCAAAAACCTTGCATTCGCTCATCCCTACCTTTGTGGGGGCACCTGAAACGAAAACGACCGATGCGACAGGAAGACGCATTAAAAAAATGTCGGATAAACGAGAGACAGATAAGCAGTGAAACTCAACTCCCTTAAGCTCTTGGATCCGCATTAAACATTAAAACTCGAACAAAAATAGAAAAGTCAATCAATATTCACCGAGCTTTGCGCACAACCCTCCACCTGCTGCTCACAAGCGTTATAAGCATCGTCTTTGGGGTGGTCGGTGTGGTTGTCGGTTTACTTGCGGAACTCATCGCAGGCGTGCTCCGCATCTTTTGGGCAATAGTGCTCTCGGTAATGATGTCGCCCTTTGCTGCACTTCAACTCGCGGTAAACGGTGCTGCAATGTACATTTATCGTATCTGCGATGTCTTTTACCGACATATTCTTTTTCAGCAATACAGAAATCTTTGTGCTAAGGTTAATTAATGATATTTCATACACAACACAAAGTTGATTAATCTCGGGTAGATTTTGGTCTCTCTTTGCTCTTTTTTGTATTGCTACTGAAATCCTTCGTCTCATTGAGACTTTCAGCCCCTTGCCAAGGGCGCTCCCCGAGTGTTTTTCATAGTCTTCTTTTTAATAGAAGATACTATTTACACTTCTTGGTGAAACTTATAAACATTCAAGATAGAAGTGCAATTTCTTAATGGGTGATCGTAAGAGTTGACCTCTGTATTGGAAGCGGAATAAAAAAAGGCTCTTTAAAACTTATGAACTATTTAATTATTTTGTACTTTTAGTCTCTTCCCCAAAATAATTGTACTACCTTTGTAAAATTAAAATTTTAAGCGCATGGCAAATAGAAAAATTGGTTTTTATTTTTTGTCTTTACGACAAAGAGATTTTGAATTTCCAATTAAAGACAACTTAATACAACTTCTTAATTACTTGCAAGAGAGAACCAGATTAGAACGCAAACAAGATATAGGAGGAGATAAAATAGTTTTTTTAGATTCTTGTACTCAAGAAGGTGATGATAATCTTCTAAAACTTCTTTTCAAAAATGCAAAACATAGCTATAGAGCTCCTCTTATCAATAAGAACACGGTTGAAGAACGTGAAAATCCAAAAAAGATAGATGAGGGCGAGCAAATGAAAACGCATGCACTTGTTAAGTTCAAAGATGGAGACGCCATCCTATTCTTAGAAACAGGCGGGGGAATGCTTTCATATCATGGACTTGCGGAATATCTCAATAGGATGTTAGCACTTTACAATGGGCAATTTACCAATGATGAAGGAAAAATATTAGGTCACTTCTGTATAGATATGATTCCTCGTGATGATTTCCGTGAAGTTCTAAACAGTATGAATCGCGTCTCTTGTGCAACCATTTTCACTGATAAACGTATACTAGGGTCTGAAGCTCTTAATTACTCTGAGCCATCTGAAGAATTAAAAGAAGAAGTCGTTATTGAATTAAAGGCTAAACGTGGTAAAAATATTATGCAGCATATCTACGACTTTTTAGATAAAGCTAATGGAGCTAATTCTGAGATTCGTAGAATTAGAGTGAAAGGAAAGCTCCCAAACAATAATGAGGGTATAATAGATACGGGGTTTATCATTAAGAAAGAATATGTAGATGCGCAACAAAATGAGGATACAGGAGAATACAACACTGCATACATGTTTTCACAGCTTGTCAGCCTTTCAAACGATTACTAAATAATGTATTTAGAATTCCTTTATGTCATTCTTGATTATTTTTCTGTCTTAACAAAGAAAGAGAAGAGATTTGAATGGGGGCTTCCTATCTTGTTAGGTGGTATCAGCTTGTATCTGTATGTTGGTGATTCCATGCAGTACGATTTCATAAAAAACATAATAGATTTTATAGGAGTGCTATTGGGCTTTACCCTTACTGCACTTACGCTTATATTATCAAGTGAACGTATAAAGTCTAACACACAAAAACACCCTACAGATAGAAAAATCAGAGGAAAAACAATTTCGTTATATCGTTTGATAGTTGTTTCATTCACCTACTTAATAACTATGGAATCTTTATTGTGTCTATTCTTTTATATAGGTTCACTCTTCTCTAGTATATCATTAGGTATGTGGGCTGTTATTCCTAACACTTTATTTATAATACTCTCTTTGAATATCATTTTGTCTACGGTTCGAGCGACAACCATGCTATATTTTATAGTTATCCGTTAATTAAGTCATATTGTCAAGCCATTTTCAGGTATTCATATAAAAAATGGAATTATTGGTCATTTATATCTCCGTATTTCACCTCTCTACTTTCTACGATTATAGCTACCCCCCTCGTCTTCCCATTCCCAAGACAAACCATGAACAGTGTTTTTGCCACAATCATTATCCCCTCGACTTCTGATGTACCTAATTTGGGGATAATGCACGAGCACCGTAAACCTCCGTTCTTCCCTCGTCAGCACACCTATTATTAGTATAATGACGGTAACTACAAAACAAATTCCTAT
>NZ_GL397214.1:316726-323383 GCF_000146675.1 Hoylesella marshii DSM 16973 = JCM 13450 | reverse complement strand
ATATAGAACTGCCTATATTCATTTACAAATACCTGCTGATGAGAGGTCGTTCGGATGAATGCACATGCAAAATAAAGTATTTGCTTGCATACCTGCATCATATTCTTAGCAACTGGCAGCCTTTGGCATAGGTTGGCACAGGCAAATAGCCTTTTTCCGTCTTCCATTTCACTCTAATTTTGCACCCGGGCGACGAGGTCTGTCGGTCGGTGTTCTCCCTGACGGCTCTTGAAGGTAACTCTCTCATCCGCCCGAAGGCGGATGTTTGTGTCCTCGAAGACACAGCAAGGTATCTTTTCAGCCGCTCGAAACGATTCGAGCATCCCTGAAAAGCCTTACCCTTGCCCGGGGGCGGGCTTTACCTCCGAAGTCGGAAGTCTCCTATAATACCAATTGAAATTCGGAAAATATTAGAAACACCTATCGTATCTTGTTCTTATATAAAAGTAAAACAATAAAGTCTCTAAAATATTTATTATCTTTGTTGAAAAATAATATTTTATGGCAAAACCTCGAATTTTTATTAGCTCAACATTCTATGATTTGAGACAAATACGTTCTGACATAGATATGTTTATAGAGAATCTTGGATACGAAGCAATAAGAAACGAAGAAGGGAATATACCTTATGGCAAAGATGCACCTCTTGAAGAATATTGTTACAAAGAAATCAAATCCATAGATATCCTCATATCAATAATAGGCGGAAGATATAGAACAGAATCGGGAAGAGATTCTTATTCTATATCCCAAGTTGAATTAAAAAGTGCTTTAAAAGAAAATAAACAAGTATATATTTTTATAGATAAAAATGTTCTATCAGAATTCGAAACCTATCAATTGAATAAAGATAATGAAGATATAAATTATAAGTTTGTAGATAATAAGAATATTTATAAATTCATTGAGGAAATAAAAAATCTAACCGCCAATAACAATATAAAAGAATTTGAAACAGCATCAGATATAACGCGCTATTTAAAAGAACAATTTGCAGGCTTATTTCAGCGCTTTTTGGAGGGACAAACTAAGATTAAAGAAATCAGTCTGATTGATAGCCTGGAAAAGACTTCACGCAACTTAAATCAGCTTGTTACATTCCTGACGGAACAAAATAAAGGACAAAAGCAGGATATCAATAAAATATTAATGGTTAATCATCCATTAATATCTATCTTACAAGAAATGCTTGGAATCACATATAATTTTTATATAAATGGATTAGAAGATTTAGGAAATTTATTAAAGGCGAGACATTTTATCCCAGATACAAGCAACTCATTTCCATGGCCAAATGATTTTAAATGGGAAAGAAAAGCTAAAAATGGAGGAAAAGATATTTTGACAATATCGGAAAACATCTTTGACGACGAAAAAAAACTTAAGTATTTCAATTCCACTAATTGGCAAAAGTCGTTTGTTAAATTAGAAAATATACCAGCTGTACCAGATGACGATCTTCCATTCTAAATCTTGTAAAGGCAAACCAATATAGTCAGTATAAGAGTAAGGCAGAGTGGGTTAAACATTGATATACTATAACTTTTAAGTGTCGTTTTTCTGTTAATTACCGTTATCGAAGCCCCTCCTTAAAAATCTGTTTTCACCCCCTTTTAATATAAAAGACAGGTTTAAAAACCGGTTTGGCAAGCCTTTGGTTTTCAAGGTATTGGCAGAGCATTATAAAAAGACCGTTTTTTGTCGTAAAGAGACGGTCTTTTTACGATAAGGAGACCGTCTCCTTACACGCAAAAGACCATCTTTTCAGGTTGTGAAGCTTGTTTTTCTCTTTTAGGGGCATTTTCCCGACATTTAAAAAGTTCTAACGCTTATACAGGTATTCCGATTGTTTCGAAAACCGATAACAGGCTACTTGCATATCCCGCCCGCCTTCCGTTGCTCGGCAGCAATACCCCGAAAATGGTTCCGAAGGATTCTGCCCTCGCCCGAAACAACAAGCACAATACCCATCTTACGGCTTTTTGGGGCTTTCGTTACCTCGTAGGAGGTTTCTTTGAGTTGGTGTTTCAGCTCCACGCCCGGCATAAAGACGATGCGGGGTTTAATACCTTCGGTGTTAAAAGCTTTTTCGATGTCCGAGCCTTTCGACGAGAGGGAGAGGCGCATCATTCCGAACTCGCCCAGCTGAATGCTGAACCCGTCCACCAGATATGCCGGCAGGTGGTCTACGAAATTGGAGAGCACATTCTCAATATCGCCCCGCATGAGCGACGAACGCCCGGCAATGTCTCTTGCCACATCTCGCAACGTCTTGCGACCCGCGTTTACGGCATTGACATAAAACTTCGACTTTGTTTTGTCTTGCGGATTTTTCCGCTTCCCGCAAGAATCATTTTCATACAGTTTTGCATTAAAGCTCATTCATCTTTTCTCAATATTTAATGAATGGACGAATATAGCGATCATCATATTTAGTAGTACTACCAAAGCTTGTACGATCTGTTCTAAAAGATATTACGGCAGCATTACTATATCCGACACCATTATATGTAACATTAAATTCTGTACTTAACCAAGAGCCATCCGGTAGTTCACCCCCAACCTTTTTAAAAGCATTATTTAATGCTCTTGTATAACACGGGTATTCATTATAATAGACTGTCAGTTGTGAGGGATCTCCAAACATAAGAGATGTAAATACAGCTACCCATTCTCCTACGGCAGGAAGATACCATCTTTTGCCAATCAGCGTACTAGTTAAACTCACTCCCGGATTGTAATGTGCGGCATAGTAAAAAGCAGGATAGCGTGTTTGTTCATTTGCTTTAATTGTACCGCCATTTGCACTACCTGCTCCTTCCCACGTATATTTATAGCCATCCATATCATTAAATGCTTCTTTAGGATTATGGATTTCATTTGGTATTTCATATGCTCTATTATTACTTTTATTATAAAAAGTATGTGGATCCCATATATAGCGGTTGCCCCCGTTTGCATTATTCAAAGCTATTGCGAAATGTTTACTTTGACTAACCACTATTCCTACCGGAGTTTTAGTTCCTCCACCGTAAGTGGTCTCAAAAAAAGAACCGACATCCCCGTTACTCATTAAGTAAAGAAAGTTATACATCAAATTGATATTCAATATATATGCACCATTCTTTTCTAACTTCAACGTTGTTTTAGGGCTGAAAGTAAGTTCTGCACTTGCCATATTCTGTTTGTAAATATTTCCACTTGTAAAAGTGAGTTTTAGTTTGGAAACATCCGTGGATGCAACAAAAGGAATCGCTTCATTGCTGGTTGTGATATAGGTATAATTAATATATTCTTCTACACTTGTAGCATAAGTAGTGGCGGCAGACGCCGCTTCACCACTTCCCGTATTCCATGTATCTGTTGCGGCATTATACACAGAGCTTCCCGGCACATCAGTGGAATTAATAGACGTAAGTGTTGCTTTGACGTCTGTACAAGGCATGTCTCCTGTAAGTCTTATATTTACTTTTGCTCCGACATGCTTCATGTTAAAGGAAACGTAATTCTTTCCTTGTCCTTCTTTAATTTCTTGTGTCGTACGTCCGATTAAAGCAGTAGCAGCATTTGCACGAGTTACGGTAAGATTATCTCCATTTCGACTAACCTTACTGTTAAACAACACAAAGTCGTAGTTGCCTGCTGTAAGCATTAGTTTTTTAGAAGTAGGAGTAAAAAATAATTACTTGTTACTTTTCCCGTTACTTCTCCCTTCAATAAATGAGTATCGTGGTCATAGGCAAGCATGGTATAGGTGTCGTTTGGCAGTGCGCGGGTTGCAGCTTGATTTGCAGCTTTAGCGGTATCGCGCTGCAAAGTTACTTGTGCCAATACACCGTTGCCCAAGTCCACTATCTTTTGTTCGAGTTTGGTTTCTTGGTTATTACTACGCGTTACATTCAGTTCCTGCTCTGCATTAAAATCGACGAAGTCTACCTTGAACTCCACAGCCTGCGAAGCGTTTATCTCGCCATTGTTGTCTGGCTTTTCATTGTTATCTTTGCTGCATGCCATTAGCAATAAAAGGGCTGCAACTAAACTTGTATGTAAAAATATATATTTCATTGTCGTTCTTTATAATCATTAATTACTCATTATCTTAGTCTTCTTCTTTATCATCCCACAAACTGCCGGGTTTAGCGGGTGCAACCGAGCTTTTACTACCGAAATAGATTGTTCCTACATCATGCGTTCCTTTGTCGTCAAAGTCTGTTTCCGATGGTGCGGTAGACGAACCTGCATTCGGCAGAACAGAAGCGCAAATAAAGTTTGATTTTTCTACTTCTATGATTTCACATCGTGGTGAAACATAGAGATGCTTACTAACTTTTTTTTCGTTCATTTTCCTATTGTTTTTAGTGTGAATATTTATCGCCATTCTCTCTTGCGTAACTTGGCAAAAGAGCATAAAAAGCGAACAAAGGGAACTCTTATGAGCCCTTTGTTTATGAGGTACGATGCGCTCCGCGCGCGTAGGCAAAAATGTTTAGTACTATCTGACCGGCAGTGCGAATGTGTTACCAAATTATTTGAATCAGCCAAATATAAAGCACTAAAAGATGCAAAGAAACTCGTATTTCCTTGCATTGTGCTTACACTATTATTATATATTGTCGACTGTTCCACTCTTGCTAATCCTTAACTTGATATTCGCTCGTCTTTACAACTCACGTCGACAAAGGTAATTAAATTATTCTAAACAGTCAAATAAAAGATAAAAATCCCTTGTGGAGGGAGGCACACCATACATATCGGCGCAATATATCCGTCATCAATGCAAAAAATGTCAACAGAAATCGTTAATTTTGCACGCGACAAGACAAAAGTACGTTCTTTACAAAAGTTGTCTGTCGTTTTTTTGCAAAAGGCGAAGAGAAAAATGTATTCAGTAATTAACAAACAAAAAATGAGAAAATGAAAAAAGCATTATTGATGATTACCCTGTGTGCAACACTGGCGGCATGCAGTAGCGAGGAACCCGCTACCGGTGGGAAACAGCCCTCCGGGCAGACTGAGACGCAAGAGGTGAAAAAAGAGCAACTCTTCAAATACTTCGGACTAAACAAAAGTCTCACTGTCTATCAGGCATTACAAAAACTTAAAGCTACGAGCGGCGAAAAGACCATCGACGGTAAAACACTCACTGTAACGGCCGTCGATGAAACAAACCGCAACGAACAGACGGGAACGCTCACCGTAACTGTCAAAGGCAGTATCTCTGGAAAACCCTTCAAACAAACGGTAACTTTCGAAGGCTTTGCCCCCAAGCCTGCCGATGGTGCTATGGCTAAACGGGTGGTAGCAACGTGGAAAAGCGATATGGACTATCAGAAAGATTTCGACTTCGACACGCTCTATCGACTCGGCAATACCGACAAATTCACTACCGAATATCTCTCTCGCTTCATCAACTTCACATCTTCCACGCCCGACGGGAAATATCATTACACCTTTACCCCCGAAGATATTGCCAAGACCGTCGTCAACGACATTAAATACACACCGTCGAACCGCCACGAGGGAACACTCTCGTTCATTCTTACCTACAACGGCATCAAAGGTAACACGGGCAGTGGTGCTAACGGAGCACCTTCGTTGCTGTTCGATAAAGACATATATTACCAAAAGCAGGTATCTCTCAATCGTGATGCCGTCCGTTCACTCTATATGCGCGGCGTATACGAAAATGCTGATGTCTTCTATGCAGGGCTGTTGAAATACGACCGCACACGTTTCGTACCCCGCATCGTTCATAAGGTGAGAAACGACAACTCGATGCTCATCACCATCAAACTCACGGCAAATGATGGTAGAGAAACCGAACTGGAAGAGTTCGGGGTGATTATAGACGGCTTCAAGTCTCTTGCCGACTTAAACAAAGATTTGCAGCTGGCAGGCAGTACCGAAGTGGGCAAACATCTGGGAAAAGTGTTCAGAAACGCCCCCGACGGCGACAAACTTTCACAGATGAGTACAGTTCCCGTGCAGGCGTGGATAGAAAAGGTGCAGATGGGCATACGACGAGACGGAAAGCTCATCGACTTGTTGCCGCAGAAAGTAAGTACGGGAAGCGGAAGCTCCATTGTTACCGTTTGGAAGCCCACATCGGGAGACGGCTCTGTGCTCGACCTGTATTTCGAAAGCCCGAGGTTCGAAGTGGTTGAAGCACAAAAGCAAGGCAACTTCCTTAAAATGAAGTTGAAACTCAATGCCGTCAACGAAACGTCTGTACAGGGCGTAGAGCTGCCACTAACGGTGCATTTACTACAGCCCTGAAAGACATTCCCCCTACGTCCAGTAGCATTCTATAAAAACAGCAAACAGAAAGGGTGAAAAGCATACCTGCCCCGTGTGGCATCGGCATCTTTCCACCCTTTCATTTTTTTATTCTTATCTTTCTACGGCTTTTTTTTCTTCTTCGCATCCTCCTTCTCTGCAATCATCTTCACCTCCACACCTTGGATAAACTATTTTTTATGGGTGCAGAGCCGTACAGTGTGTTTTAAGTTGAAAGTTCAGGCGACTGCCCACGATGTTCTTTGCAGGCGAAAAGTCTTTCTCCGTGGCAGCAGGCTTCGTTCGCAATCCTACCTTAAACAACCCAAAGCCGTCGAGCACCACGCGGTCGCCGTTCTTCAGGTGGCGGTTCATCACGGT
>NZ_GL397214.1:297126-316595 GCF_000146675.1 Hoylesella marshii DSM 16973 = JCM 13450 | reverse complement strand
GTACGTTGTAGTAATCGTCCTTTGAAATTCTGTCTATGTCACGCTTGCGCATGTCATGGATGCTGTACTGGGGAAAATCGCTGTCGATGACGGCGACGTTATACCCTTTTACATAATGCAGGTAGCTTGCCACGAGCACCGTGAGCGTGGTCTTGCCTGCTCCGCCTTTCTGGGTGGAGAAAGCAACATACAGTGGTTTGTCTTTTTGTTTATCCATTGTCTTCTTGGTTTTATAGGTGATACATATATTGATACATTTGTTTGTCAGTTTATCGGTTCCTTCCGCTTGACGTTCCAACCACATTCTCGCCGTCCGTTGGTTGCGACTGCCAATTCTCCTTGCGGAGATACAGCCGGAGAAACGGACAACCAAGTGTCGGTTGCAACCAACCAATGGCTATTGGTTCATGAGTCTCTCTCAACCTACCAACCGACTGTTTGTCTGACGCCTTTTGGTTTGTCGGTGCAAATAAACAATAAAATGTCGGTACTCTTATCGTTTCTCTTATAACTGACAGCCTTTGGCACAGGGTGGCATAGGTTGGCACAGGTAAAAAGCCTTTTTCAGTCTTCCATTTCACTCTAATTTTGTACCCGGGCGACGAGGTCTGTCGGTCGGTGTTCTCCCTGAGGGCTTCTGAAGGTAACTCTCTCATCCGTCCGAAGGCGGATGTTTGTGTCCTCGAAGACACAGCAAGATGTCCTTTGAGTTACTCAAAGGCTTTCGGGTAACTCCCGAAAGATGCCCTCTCTACACAAAGAGAGGGAGGATTTTCTCCGAAGTCGGAAATCCTTTGAAGGGCAGTTCTGTCCATATAGGGGAACAACCGGCACGGCGGCCGAGTCGCAAAACCACTTAATCCACAGAAATATGAAAAAGGAAAACGAGAACAGGGGCAGCTATGACAGCCCCAAGTGGGGCAAGCAGCCCAAGGAAACAAGGAAGACGCACTGCGTCATGGTGCGTTTCGATGACGAGGAATGGCTTAAATTTCTCTCCATATACGACCAATCTGGTGTCTATGCCCGAGCAGTTTTCATCAAGGCTCGCGTCTTCTCACAGCCTTTCCGCGTGATAAAAACGGACAAGACGCTGCTCGATTATTACACCAAGCTTTCGTCTTTTCATGCGCAATACCGCGCCGTGGACAACAACTGTGCGGTCCAAGACGATGCGCTGGCAAGCTATTTAGGACGTGTTCTTTCAAAATAATCTATCATCAATAGACGTATCTGAGAGGAAAGCCGGACAAGGAGTATAGCATGTTGGTATAAACTTTAAGACAATTGGTTGCTAAATTGCGACTGCATAGGGTGATGAAAAAGACAGACACATGGATAAAGTCCAGATTGATTGAATGGTAGCCCAAACGGTATCAGCCGAAACTGCGATATTGAATAACTATACTCGTCATACCGTGGTTGAGTAAAATCTTGTATATGGCGAAAGAGAGAATCTAATAAATAATTAAAATTGCTCGTTCCGTACCGTCAATTACTGTGAGATGGCCATTCGAGCATCATTACCAAGAAAGCCGTATTATCGGCTGTTGTCAGTGGTCAGAACTAGTTGATGATTGGTAAAATCCAAATAATATGTCTCATTACTATTTGATGAATAACAGCTTGATGACCAATAATAATGCTGGGCTAAAGGGTTTTGTCTACCATTATAGAGATCCCACACTGGAAAAAATAATCTGCAGTATTAATGCGATTTCAGCATAAGAAAAGTCTTTAAAGTTGTCGGAGTAAACCAAGGAGAGGATCCATGTGGGACAGGATAGAAGGAGACAAAAAAGTTCTTTTCTCTGAGGATGATATATTATATCACTGCGAATCTTTTTACCTATTTTTAAGTATTGGCTATTTAAAATAAAAGTTATATTTTTGCACCCAAATTTAAATAAAAACTATATCTTTTGCATGAGAAGGAAAGAGTAGTCCTTGTTATGAACAACGTTGCTTGAAAGAGAAATATAGGCGTATTGACTTGGTCAATTTAATACCATTTGGTACATTTTATAATGTTTATAAATGGATACAGATTGTATTTCTGAGTTAGAATACGAAGATAAAAACGATGTATTTCACGATTAGAGAATCTCACTTAGTAAGTGGTTTTACCTATGAGTGTTTTTTATGGAAATAAATATATAATAATGAGAATTTATGCATCTTGATTGTAGACCTTCACAACAAAAAAACTGCGTTTGGAATAGCTGCTTTTGGATGAACGAGTGTCTGTTTGTTTTGTCATTGTTGTTTCTATTTGCTTGTAGAATGTGGGCAACAGACTGTAACGAGCATCGGATGACAAATAAAGATAGTGACACGCATATTACATTTGTCATATTAAGTGAGAAAACACGTGAACCAATTATCGGTGCTACCGTTCGTTGTGAGGGGGCTATCACCCCTGTTATAACTGATATGAATGGTCGATGTATCATCATATTTAAAGGTTCGATAAATAAGATAAAAGTAGACGTTACCTATGTAGGATATAAAAAAATATCGAAGACTTTAACAATTGTGTCCGGCAAAACTGTCACCTTACAGATGCAAGATGATGCAAAGATGATAGACAATGTTGTGGTGATGGCGCAGAAACATCAGACTACGGCGCTGCAACAGTCGGCTACCATTGGACTGGATGCCATGGAGAAAGTAGGAACCACGTCATTGGCTAAATTGCTGGAGGTTGTACCTGGCGTGAGTTCTATCAGTACGGGTAACACTATTGCCAAGCCTGTCATACAAGGTATGCATAGCAGTCGTATCCTTCTTCTTAACGAAGGTGTGCGTTTGGAAAGTCAAAGTTGGGGCGAAGACCATGCACCAGAGATAGACTACAGTGGCACTAACATGATAGAAGTGGTGAAGGGAGCCGAATCTATACGCTATGGTTATGGGGCTATGGGGGGCGTGGTGCTACTCAATCAAGCAACTCTTCCTTATGGGCAACAGCATCTCAAGACTCGAGGAACAGTGAATATGGGTTATGAGACCAATGCCAAGGGATATAATGGATCTGGAACTTTGGAGATGGGATATAAACATGTGGGATTGCGTCTGCATGGTATGTATCAGCGAGGCGGAGATTATTCCACAGCTGAGTATATTCTGAACAATACCGGTTTCAATAATATCAGCATGTCAGCTTTGGCCGGTTATCAGAACAAAAATATCACAGCAACGCTGTATACTAGTCTTTACTATTCGCGAAGCGGCATCTATTATGCAAGTAGAATCTCGGATATCGACCAGTTATTGGCACGCTTTGCAGCAGGAAGACCGGATAACAATACGCTCAAACCATTCTCCTACAACATCAAACCGCCTTTCCAACAAACACAGCACTTCACCTTAAAAGGTGATATCAAATGGGAAATCAACAAGAATCACAAACTGTCGCTCATTCTTTCTTATCAAGACAACCTAAGATGGGAGTTTGACAACAGGAAACAAGACAAATATAGTTGGATACCGGTGCAAGACCTTATCCTTACGACTTACAAAACAGACTTATTGTGGAATGCAAAGTGGAAGTGTTGGAACATGACGACTGAAGCAGGACTCTCGGGCAGTTATCAGTCCAACTATAATTATCCGGGTACTAAGCAGCCGGCTTTCATCCCCAACTATGCAGCCCTTACCATGGGAGGGTTCTTTCTACAACAAGCAAAAATAGGCCGATTTCAATGTTCTCTCGGCATGCGCTACGATTTTAGGGCAATGGATGTGGATGGTTATACCAGTCTGAAGAGCTACAAATACTATAAAGATTTCAAAGTATACAGCAACTTCACGACTAGTCTGGCTGCCCACTATCAACTCTCAGACCGATGGGATATGCGGGCCAATATCGGATGGTCGTGGCGCCCCCCTGACATCAACGAACTTTATGCTACGGGCTTACATCACGGTACTCATTGGGTGGTGGGAAATCGAAAATTAACTAGTGAGCATGGATACAAAGCTGTGTTCGGTACGAGATACCGCACGGACTGGTATTCCATAGAACCGAGTTTCTTTTATCAACGTGTACACAATTATATCTATGATGCCATCGGAAAAGGATTGAATAGGTTCCATAACCATCCTAGCGGCAAATATCCGAAGTTTATTTTTGGGCAAGATAATGTGGTACTGACAGGAGGCGACATTACGGCAACGATTACTCCACTTACCAGTCTTACCATTATGGCAAAAGGCGAATGGATTTATGCCCGTAATCTTACACAAAAAGAGTGGTTGCCTTTTATGCCTTCCGACCGCTATGGTTTGTCAGGCAGTTATCATTGGACGTTTGACCGTATGGGAAAATACAACGCCTCTGTATCACTATCAGGTATTTACGTGACCAAAAAAACACATTTTGATCCAGACAAGGATTTGGTACCCGACTCCCCGCCCGCCTATGTCTTGTTCAACGGAACAGCAGAATGGAGTATGAAATTATCAGGACAGAGAGAATTGAAACTGATGATGATAGGTGACAATATATTTAACACACTGTATAAAGAATACACTGACCGCTTTAGGTATTATGCCCATGCGCGAGGCTCAAACATAACATTTAAAACAATAGTAAAGTTCTAAATAAAATGAAAAATAATATCCATATTGTATTAGGTATGCTTTGTGCACTATTGTTTCTGAGCGGTTGCTCCGAAGAGAGTGCAGATAACTTTTTGAAAAAGATAGTCAAAGCCCCTCCATCATCGATAGAACGGGACGTGAAAGGACATGAGCAAATCTATTCGGTACAACTGATCTTGAGGCTAGCTCGTAAATCTGATTATAAATTAGGCAATAGGGACGAAACATATGTGGCTTTTGAAGGTGGTAGCAAACCCACCCCAATCCCTCTTGTTCAGGAGATAGCATTATCGAAAGACGAAAATGGGAACATCACGGTTACATCCGATAGGAAGGTTTTTGATGTTGTCAAATCGGATAAGTTCTGCTATGGCCTTGAGCTAAAGTACTATGATGTCAATGGTATGCTTATCAACCACCAGTTCTCAAATTATTATTCCGATGACGAAGACAATTCCACCTTATTGGTACATCAACACTTCTTTACCATTCAGAATTATTCTCTGAATGGTCGGCAGTTGGTTTACCCCATGTCTTTGGACAGTGTTTATTATAGCAAATACGCTTTTGCTGAAAATGCGAATGGGAAAAGAATAGCAGCATCTAGGATATCTCTTTCAAATATCTATGCGCCCGATGACGACAATCAGGTTGATGGTGTGAGATATAGTCTTGGATTGGCAGAGAAGTCTATTGAAAACTCCATGAAACCTTCCGCAACAGAACCCTACGACGATCCTGTCACAGGCAAACGATACAGGCTCTATCAGACTATTAATAACTTCAAATTGAATGAGAGGGTTCCTGAAGTCTTCAGCTATGAGTATCGTGATACTGACCCTGTAGAGGAGGAACTTGGAAAAGATTTGACCGATTATGACGATATGAACCGACTCCGTGCTGGCAGTACAGTGATACGTCTCAGGGAAAAGAGGTCGCTGGATGACGGTGCGCCCTATGATGCTTTGGGTTTCAAAGGTATGCTCTGTTTCAAAAAACACGATATCGCATTCCAAATGAGGGTCTGCATCTGTCATATTCTGAATAGAGTATCCATCCCTGCAAATGAGAATCAGTTGGGAAAATATGGCTACACCGGTAATAATGTTAGTGGTGGCGTCTATGAATACAACATGCTCCAAACGGCATGGAACAGTTTCGACATCGACTATCCCATTGCTTTTAGAGTGATTGCCGACCTTGATGGAGACAAGGAGAAGTGTATGAATGATGTCCAACGTTTCTACCCCAAGGCTGAAAAGACCGATATGCAAGCCATGTTCTGGGGCGGCGACAGTTTCTTCAATCGTATTCCCAAGATAACGATGTAAACATTCTAAATCATCTGATATGAGAAGAATCATTCAAGCAGTCATGCTGACTTTCACCGTTGCAGTATTATGTACATCATGTGACAAATTTATATTCGGCGACGTCAAGGTAGACTATAAAGACAATGCCCTGACACGAAAGAAAATGCCGCAATCGGCTGCCGACTTGTATAAACCACCCATCGTTACGGAGGCAGGGTTAGCCAATCCCGACCCAGATGGTGCACTCAAGGATTGGGCCACGTGTCTCGTTATGTTCAAAGAAGGACATCCACATGGAGGAGGTAAATTCCATGGTAACTTCATCTATGAGAAAGCTCCTTGGAAACAAGAGGAGTTCGTTATTATCCACAATACCTCGAAAGGAATAGGCGTGGAGGTGGACACTGCGAGTACGGTGACCTATTTGGAAAAACTTTCCGGAAAGAAGGGACCGCAGTATGTCCGTATCATAGGCGGTTCTACCAAGCTTTGGGGACTGTGCCTGTTCTTTTATGACCGCAATGGAAAGCTTATCAACGACCGTATTTTGGAGCATTCAGACCAATATCAGGTCTTTATTTCAATCAGTGACGTCGACGACAAAGGCCAACCGTTCACAGTAAAAGACGTTCGCTATCGAGGGAAGAACAAACCGGATATGGTAGAGTCGGCATATTTCAAGATTCAAGACAGCTTTGACAAATTGAGATTATCGACCCCAAAGCTGTTCGAGTATACTTATCGCGATACATGGACCACCGAAGACATGGCCGATGGTGTGCGTGAATTGTTCAATCAAAAGCTGCTTCCACCGTTCCGGAGGTTCCATACCGATGGTGCCATGGCGCCATACGACCAAGACTGGGTGGGGCTGAAAGGGCACATAAAGTTTAATATTGCCGAAGAAGTCGACCCCATCTACGATGGCTGGCCTGTGCCGTTGAGGAACGGTGCTACCTACAGTCGGAGCAGCAACCTGTTACCCTATTTCTATTTGGCCGTCAGAATTATGAAATGTGATAAAGGCAAGAAGACGCTTACCCCAATGCCTCTCGGCAGTGACGGCCGGCCTTTGGGTGCAAGCAAGTACGTGTGTGCACCTTATTATAACCCTAATCCGCAATCGGGGTGGAAGGAAATGATACGTTTCAACATTCCGCTCAAGGTATATACCAACACCTATGATACCGACCCAACAAACCCCGACCCCTATGAGCCGTATTACTATCATTTGGGGAAAGAGATCGGACTGACACCACAAGAGGCATATGATGCTATCCTCAACGTGACGACCCACGGAAGCGGAGGGTTCGGTGCATGGTTCCTGTAAGAGACAAACATTTTTCACTAATTAAATCATACAACAATGAGAAGTTTTTTAAGAAGCGGGCTGTTGCTCGCAGCAATCGGGCTAACCGTATTTACAAGCTGCCGCAGAGACGGTGACGAGAACGGACAAACCTCTGAGACGAATATTGACCATCTCCTGATACAGGAAGTCTATTATGGCGGTACCTATTTCACCCGGACCTATAGCGGAAAAGTGTACAATGAGACTTACGATGACGACAAGTACATAAAGATTTACAACCCCACTTCCAAGACTATCTATCTGGACAATTATGCTTTGGCCGTACACCTGTTTGACCCTTGCGACAGAATAGACCTCAAAGATGAGTATAACTTCATCAAAACCCACTTCGGGGTGTCTACGATCGTGCTCTTCGGCGGAAACGGCACTCAGCATCCATTGGCTGCCGGAGCCTCTGTCGTTATCGCCAAGAAAGCAATCAATCACAGAGTCGACAAGGAAAAATACTTGAAGGAAAACGGCGAAGATCTGAAGAATTACCAAAGACTGGACCAACTCTTGGATTTAAGTAAGGCTGACTATCAGTGGATACCGAAAGACGAGGTCAAGGGCGTGGGAAGCAATGTGCGTGAAATGACACTGTGGTATTCTCAGGGAGATTGGAAGAAAGAGGAAATGAGCAATTTCGACGTGTCCAACAAAACGGCCATAGCCTTGATCAAACTGGGTGACACACCCGAAAACATCAAGCAAACGTTCCTCAAAGAGTTAGGTTACACGAAAGCAGAAGACATCGCCAAGAGGAAATACTGCAAGAACATTGCTTACCAGAGCAACGGACATCACAGTCAGGAAGCCACGTTGCTGATTATGCCTTACGACTGGGTGATAGACGTCGTGACCATCTGTCCCAACACGGAATTCAAATGGTCATTGGTAGCTGCAGAGGTAGACAAAGGTCATAAGGGCGTGCAAGAGACGACGAACGACAAGATTGAAAAGCATGCAGGAAAAGCCTTGATAAGAAGGTTCGACGGAAACAAGTTTGTCGACAACAACAACTCTACCTCAGACTTTGAAGTTGTAGAGGCATCCCTATTCTCTAAAAAAAAGTAAAGAACTTGTATATTGTCCAACAAAACAGCAGGCTATATCTTTTAGTGGTTTATCTTTGTGCACAAATACAAGATGAAAATAAATACAGATTGACAGGATAGCAAAACGTTCCTGCAAAGTTTATTACAAGCCAAGTCCTCCTTCGGCATTTTTACCGTTGGAGGGCTTATTTCTCCTTATTTTTATTCTCTATTTTATCTATGTTTGCTGTGTTAATTGACACATGCTGTATCAAGACAGAAGATAATGAATGTTTCTGGCTTTCGACAGATGCTCTCTGTGGCTTTCTTGCGCAATTGCCGGGCGGCAGAGCTGTCGATGCGGTAGGCAAGAGCAAGCAATAAGTCGAGATTGTAAACATCATCGTAGTTGCCGTTTTCTAACATTACAAACTGTGTTGTGTGGCACGGTAACAGCACCTCCGAGCGATATATCGCCCGAATGGTATGCCTGATATGCGTTGCCGTGGTGTTGAACAGTTCGGCAATTTCAGCAAGGGTCATCCATATCTCTCCCTGCGGAATATCAAGAACGGGAGGCTCAAAGGTAATTATATTGCGTTTCATTGTCTTTTCTCCTTTTTCGTTAAATGAGGGTTGCTGCGGCATGATTGCTGATGTCGGTCAGTTTTGTGGAAAGAGTATCTATTTCCCTACCTAATTTTTCATTGGTTATCTTGGCGTATATCTGCGTGCTAGTGATACATTTGTGTCCCAATAGACAGCTAACCGATTCGATGGGCATGCCATTGGAAAGGCATACCACCGTTGCCATGGTGTGCCGGGCTACGTGCCATGTGACGTGTTTGTCGATACCACATTTCTTTATGATGGTTTTGAGGAGATTGCAGCAGTAGACGTGCGAGGGAATGGGGAAGAGACACCCATTGTTACTAAGCCCGCTGTATTTGTCGAGGATTTGCAGAGGAATATCAAGCAGTTTAACATTTACTTCCACATTCGTCTTTTGTCGGCGGGTGCGTATCCACACATCGCCGTCGAGTGGACTGCGGACGATATTCTCTTCACGAAGGTTCTTCAAATCAATGTAGGCAAGTCCCGTAAAAGTGCAGAAGAGAAACATATCGCGAATAAAGGTTTGTGTGGGTGTGAGTTTGGGGACATCAATGAGCTGTCTGATTTCTTCCTTTGTCAAAAACACCCGTTCGGGTCTTTGCTGGCTTATGTTGTAATCGGAAAAGGGATAGCGAACCAGCCAGCCGTTCTCTACGGCTCGGTGCATGAGCATCCGCACAGGAAAACTATAAAGCCAAACGGTGTTATGGCTCAAATGGCAATAAGTGAGCAGAAATGTTTCGAAGTCGGTGGCAAAAGTGGGTTGGATTTCTTTTAAGGCGATATCGCTAAGATGGTGTCTGGTTTGCAGGAAGCTTTTCAGATGCTTATACACGGCATGATACTTTTGCAGGGTTCGCTTGGACTTTAAACCGCATTCCACCTTTTGGGCGTAGTCTGTCAGAAAGTCGTCGTAGAGGGTGATGAGGGTATGCTTGCGGTATTCCAAGCCTTGAAAGGCATTGCGCACCTTTTCGGCGGTAACGAAGTTGTCGCGCTCCATGATTTCCTGATAATGTTTTGTGATGGTGGCACGCAGCTTATCGAGCACACGATTGATATCGCGTGCCGTGATACTTTTGCCTGTGGCTCGTCCGCCTTTGGCACCCCAGAGTTTTGCTTCGATGGAAACCTTGCAGCTGAACTGTGCCTGTGTGCCGTCCACGGTGATGCGTCCCATGATGGGCGAGGTGCCGTCTTTCTTTACCTTGTTCTTCTTTAAGTAGAAGATGACAGAAAATGTACTCTTCATTGTGTTCCTTTCTTTGTTTGCAAAATTATTCAATGCAGAGTCATTCTTCATTACGCAAATCGCGGAGGATTACAGAAATCGAAGCGGGAGAGGAAGAATTTTCATCGGTTATCTCTTTGCTATCTCATACTCATACCTCTATCATATTGCCATTTCCTCGTCTTTCCCCTCTTTTCCGCCATCGCAAAAGAGGTTACGAATTGGAAACTGAACGATGGCTGCAAGTTGCCTTTTCGTGGCATAGCGTGACTTTTTATTACTTCTCAATTGTCCGCCTAAGAACTTGATTCACAACTCAATCGCTACATTTTTCCTGTTTTCTGATTTTATAGAAGCATTTGCCACTTAAAAGCATAGCTTTGAGAACATAAAAGCTATGACCTTTCAAAACAAACGCTATATGTACGTTTTACAATGTGTTATATGCTTTCTCATCAAGATTTCTTAGGAATGAACGATTCCCATGTCTGATCATCATAGAAGACTCGTATTTCTGTTATTTTCCGCTCAATTTTGTCAATAAAATTCACAACATCTCTCTCTGTCTTCGATGTATTTTTCTCCCTTCCTTGCTCAAACAATGAAGGATGTCGACCCATCTGTGGAGTAGAAGATGTATTACTGAAATTCAATAATGGTTCATCGGTTGCATTGCTCGAAGTTGTCTGAGATTCCCCCATAGGGTTATCGTCGTCAATAAACATTTTCCCTTTTCCAAACATCAACCAATCGGTACTCAAATTCGGAATTTTACTTTTGATGGCTTCAACAGTATTGAGTGTAGGCTTCGTTCTATCATTGAAAATACTGCTGAGTGAAGCGGACGACATTCCGATGAACTGTGCAAAAGTTTGCTGGTTCATGTGTTGTTGCTCCATGAGTTGTCTGATTCTATCCTTCATTTTAGGTCGTCTTATACGTTTAGCATGTTATTTTGAGTAATTTTCTTTGATTTTACAAAGATAAATCATTTATTTTAGATACACAACATTCACAGATAAATTATACATACCTACAATTTTGCTTTGCTATTTTAAATATTTACAAAGATAAACCATATCGTTTAAACCTGACATTTACAAACACAAACCTAAACAGAATAAAGTTGTACAGACGTACACTTTTATACAACAATACTAAATATCGTGCTGGTTATAAACAACTTATTAGCTATCTTACTGAGAGTACTTTGCTATCTATGCAAAAAATGTATGGAATTGTCTTATCAAACCCCATGTTTTATATGAACAAAAGTGTATTATCCACTGATTATCAAATAGATATTAGTCATTATAAGAATCCGTATATATCATATTATACATGTGTATATTGGGGTATTTTACATTTGAATATCCATATTCAAGGTATGCAGAAACTCAAAGGAAGTATTATCAAGAATTTTAAGATGTAAGTTTGTAAACTATTACAATGTATCTACATTTGTAAATTCAACAAACTTATAGCGAAAGAAATGTTAATTGTAAATTTCAGAAGACAGAAAAAGGTAAAATGAAGCATTATTCTCTTCTCCTGTTGTGATGGACGAAGCAGATAAAAATACGCGAGTTTTGAAGGGGTAAAAAAGTAGTAAAAGAACTGATTTATAGCATACTTAACTATCAAAAAAGCACCCTGCGAGAATGCTTATTTTAGAAAAAAGGAGAACAAAAAAGAAAGCTTTTTAGTGTAGAATGAAGAAAATAAGCTCTTTCATTAGGTCTCCTGCACCCGTATTTGGATTATCTACTCCTTTACTTTTCGCATCGACCTCCCTAAACTTATCAATAATCTGCATCGTTTTCATGCCCGAATAATTTCTCATGCCTGTAAGGTAATCTTTCAAAGACCAAGTGGATTTGAGATCAAGCCATGCTGCCAATTCTTTTTCAGAATTTTTATTGGGTGCATAGTAGGCTGTCATCAAATTTTGGAAAAATCCAAACAATAAGGGTAGAAAACTGTAAAGGGAACCAGCCTTTGGATTTTTGTCAAAGTAATTCACAATTTGGTTTGCTTTGAAAATATCCTTTGAAACGATGGCATTTCTGAGTTCAAAGGAATTGAAATCCTTACTCACGCCGATTTGTCTTTCCACGACATCGGGTGTAATGCGTTTTTCACTTTCAGGAAGTGAGAGAATCACTTTATCAAGTTCAGAGGTTAACCGATGAAGGTCGGCTCCTATATGGTCGGCAATGATCTGTACTGACTTGTTGTCTATCCCTACCCCTTTCGTCTTTAAATATCCTTCGATGAAAGCCGGCAACTCATAGTCGCGTTTCTTTTTGCTTTCAAAAACCACACCCACAGCTTCAATCTTGGCCAAGATTTTCTTTCTGCGGTCTATGATTCCGTTTTTATGGCATAGAACCAAGATGGTGGAACGCACGGGATTATCCAAATATTTCTCTATCGCATCCACATTTTTGATGTTCTGCGCCTCTTTCACTATAATCACTTGATATTCCGACATCATCGGATAACGTCTTGCCATATCTGCCAACTGAGCAGCCGTTATATCGGAACCAAAGACCACAGATTGATTAAAATCCTGTTCGTCAGGTTGTAAAATATGTTCAGCCATATAGTCAGCAAGTCTGTCAATATAAAAAGACTCCTCGCCCATCAGCAGATAGATGGGAGCAAACCGACGTTCTTTCAAATCCTTCATGATGGAATTATAGCCCATCGCCTGTTTTCGCTCTGCCATAATCGTTATAAATAAAGAGGTGTAGACTTCCGAAGCGGCCTTACATTTTATTTATGATACTTGTATGATTAGAATTTAATCTATAAATTTGCATTGCAAAGATAGTGGAAATCGTGAGAAAGACAAAACGAAACCGAAGAATATGCAGCAACTGAATCTTCCGCCCTATTCCGTGAGACTTCAAGAGACAAGCGGCAAGCGAACCATCTTCGACGTGCTGCGCCGTAAGTACGTTGTGCTGACTCCTGAAGAATGGGTGCGACAGCATTTCGTTCATTTTCTGATAGAGCATAAGCACTATGCAGCGAGTTTAATGGCCAATGAGGTGGAGTTGCGAATCGGCGAGAAACGGTTGCGTTGCGACAGCGTGCTTTATGATACGAGGCTTCATCCCCGCATGATTATCGAATACAAAGCACCTCATATTGCGCTTACACAGAAAGTGTTCGACCAGATTTCCGCATACAATATGCTTATGAAAGTAGACTATCTGATGGTAAGCAATGGCTTGCAACACTACTGTTGCAAGATGGATTACGCACGCCAACAATACCTTTTTCTCGAAGAAATTCCCGATTACAGTGCCTTATAACATAGCCCGTAAAGATTCTCTCACCAACATCACAATAAATGATTCTTCGTCTAAAAAAAGACGATTGCAGCTCCATTCATAATTTATTTTTCATTTATAGAGTGTGGGGCATTCATTATTTATTTCTGCTGACAATATTGGGAAGATTTCATAAAAATCCCTGCCACCACATAGGGCGACAGGGACAACCTTTTAAAATAAATATGAAAACTAAAACATCAAATACCGAGTTTCTTGCGTATATTCTGCGGAATAGCATTTTTGTTCACCATATAGTCCATGGTGTTGGCAGCGATAAAGTTTTTGGTCATGTACCAAATCCCTTTATATGCGCCGGTTTCGCCCCATGAATTTTTCACCATATAGTATTCTTTGCCATTCTGGTCTTTGGCAATACCGAAGATAAGCATTCCGTGGTCATCGGTCAGTTCCCAACTGTCGTAACGTTCTTGACGCTGTTCTTGTGTGGGAACTACTTCGGGAACATTCACTCCAAGCGAGTCGATGATGTTGCGCTGCTTAGCGGCCGACAGACCGAGCCAGCGTGCCATATCGCTACCTTGCAAGCTCTGCATCTTTTTGCCATCAACCATATAGGCCAATCCGTCGCGTGTGAACCCTGGCTCGCTTACATCGCCCCCCCAAGCCACAGTGTAGCCGTTCATGATAGCATTGTCGATGATTTGCATCATCTCATCCATCGGCAGATTGTAAGATAGTGGATTGCGCCAGTTGTCTTGCACCTCTACGGCAAACGACGTGTAGAAAGGATGGTGTGTGTAGGAAGTTATGGTCACATAATCGCTCCAATTCAGTCCTAAACTTGCTGCAAACGACTTCGGTGTGTAACTCTTGCCTTCATAAGTGAAATTCTCGGGACATTTGCCCAAATAGGCATCGAGGATAGCTTGCAATCCAACCTTCCACTGTTTAGACAGATGGCTGGCTTTGTTCTTTGCCACAGCTTCTACATAAGGGCTCATCACGGAGAAGAACTCATTGAAGTTGAACAGCGAGTCGCCTGTCATAGAGCCGGGGAACGGCATGGCATTTTCAGGGCAAATGCCATAGTTTTCCAAGCAATACAAGGGGTCGTAAGCTGCACCGCCTTGCGCGAATTGGCAGTCGCCATGCAGACGTACCACCTGTATGGCACGGTCCATATAGGTTTTGTTGGCAACAAAGCTTTCGCAAAGGTCGTAGGTCTTGCCGGTGGCACGCAGAATCTCGGCCTCGAAATAGCTGAGCGTTGAGTAATCCCAACACGTGCCCGAACGGTTCTGGTTCTTGATACTGGTGATGGGATTCTGCTTTACGACAGTGAAAACAGGTTTGTTAGGATTCGTTTTTCCTTTCTTTTTTGCTGCACTTGCCCCGGTCACAACCATGGCCAACAGTGCTAATGTCAGAATTTTCTTCATTGGTTTTTAATTATTGTTTTTATATTAATGATTGTTCATAAATGCTTCTACGTCGGCCGGATGATAAGGTATCAACTGCTCGCCGATATACCTGCACCCGTCTTTGGTGATGAGCAAGTCGTCCTCTATACGTATGCCGCCAAAGTCTTTGTAAGTTTCGAGCAAATCGTAGTTGAGGAAGTCTTTGCAGTGGCCTTTGGCTCTCCATTCGTCGATGAGGTCGGGAATGAAATAAATGCCCGGCTCGTCGGTTACCACAAATCCCTCTTGCAGCCGTCGTCCCATGCGCAAGGAGGCCGTACCGAACTGCGTGGAGGGCTGTATTTCTTCGTCGAATCCCACATAACGCTGGTCGAGACTCTCCATATCGTGGGCATCCATACCCATCATGTGTCCCAAACCGTGGGGCAGGAACATGGCATGTGCTCCGGCTCTTACGGCCTCGTCGGTATTACCTTTCATCAGTCCGAGTTCTTTCAGCTTCTCGGTCATCAGTCGGCAAACAGACATGTGCACATCATAGTATTTGATGCCGGGCTTCGATATTTCATACGCATGGTCGTGGCATGCCTCAACGATGCTGTAAATATCGAGCTGACGCTGCGTGTACTTTCCGCTTACGGGCATGGTGCGGGTGTTGTCGGAGCAATAGGTATTGATGTTTTCTGCACCACAGTCGCACAAGACCAGACGACCGGCTTCAAGCTCGGCCATGGAAGGAGCACCATGCATGATTTCTCCATGTTGCGAGAAGATGGTGGGGAAGCTGACCATGGAGCCATAGGAATGGGTGATACCATCGATTTGGCCGGCGATGTATTTCTCCGTTACGCCCGGTTTGATAAGTTTCATGGCTGTGGTGTGCATCTTGTAACCGATGGCCGCAGCCTTCTCCAGCTCCACTATTTCCTGTGGTTCCTTCACCGAACGCATCTTCACAACGGCCATAATAAGTTCCATCGATGCAGCTTCTTTCTGCTGATGAGGATGTATGCCGAGCAAATCGAATATCTGTATCTGAATATCAAAGCGATAAGGCGGCAGAAAATGCAGCTTCCGGCCTAAACGTTTGGCATCGTTGCAAATGTCGGTCAGTGCTTTCATGGGGGCAGAATGGGCTACTCCCACTTGCGAAGCCATTTCGCTCACACTGTCTACGGCACCCAACCAAACGATGTCTTCTATATCAATGTCATCGCCTACCAGGGTTTCTTTATCGTTATCAATATCTATTACGCCAACGAGACCGTTGCGATTTTGTCCGAAATAATAGAGAAAAGAAGAATCCTGGCGGAAAGGCGAGTAAGCATTAGCAGGACAATTGCTCGGCGATTCGTTGTTGCCGAACAAAACAATGACGCCACTTTTAACGAGCTTCTTTAACTCTTGGCGGCGTCTGACGTAGGTTTCTTTGTTAAACATAGGCTTAAATACTAAATTAGGTTTTTGAAGTTTGATTGCAAAGATATATATTTTCATTGAAAAAGCTGTATCTTTGCCAATAATTTGTCGTGAGAACGGGAGGAAAACGAACGAATTTCCTGCAATAAACTGCCGGTCATTTCTTTCCCGTTCCGTGATAAAGAAAAACCCATTGAACAAAACGAAAAGGATGGAAAGGTCTACAGCTTTGGTGTTAGAAGGCGGAGGCATGCGTGGAGTATTTACCAGCGGCGTGCTCGATGCCTTTATGAAATACGACGTATATTTTCCTTATATCGTGGCTGTCTCGGCCGGAGCTTGCAACGGTCTCTCATACATGAGCCGACAGCCGCGCCGCGCACGTATCTCCAATATTGACATGCTGGCCAAATACAATTATATCGGTTTGCGGCATTTGGTGACACAAGGCTGCATCTTCGACCCCGAATTGCTTTACGACAGATTTCCAAACGAACTCATTCCTTTCGACTACGATGCTTGTTTTGCCAATCCCTCCATTTTTGAAATGGTGACAACTAACTGCCAAACAGGCCGTGCAGAATATTTGACGGAAACTTCCGACCGACAAAGATTGCTCGATGTGGTGCGCGCCAGCAGCAGTCTTCCTTTTGTCAGCAAAATTGTTCCCATAGACGGCGTGCCCATGCTCGACGGCGGAATCGTAGACAGCATACCGGTGATGCGCGCCTTTAAAAGCGGGTTCTCAAAAGTTGTTGCCGTGGTAACCCGCAATTGGGGCTACCGACATACGAGCAAAGACCACAAGATACCTTATTTTGTGTACAAGAATTACCCGCGCCTACGCGTTGCCCTCAGCCATCGCATCGAAGTGTACAACGAGCAGCTTGCGCTTGTGGAGCAACTCGAACAAGAGGGAAAAATCGTTTGCATACGTCCCGAACGTCCCATGGAAGTAGGTCGAATCGAGAAAGATACCGATAAACTCGAACGCCTGTACGAGGAGGGCTTCACCTTGGGCGAGAAGTTCTGTAAAGCGCGTCGCCCGTAACCACCCGCATCTATCTTTTCTTTCTCAACAAATCAGGACGCAGCCGCTTCGTGCGCTCGTAGCTCTGCTCCATCTCCCATTCCTTTATCTTTGCTTCATTGCCGCTCAACAGGATGTCGGGCACGCGCCAGCCTTTATAATCAGCAGGGCGCGAATACACCGGAGCCGACAGCATATCGTCCTGAAAACTATCGCTCAATGCACTCTGTTCATCGCCGATTACGCCCGGAATGAGCCGCACAATGGCATCTGTCATCACCGCAGCAGCCAACTCACCGCCCGTGAGCACATAGTCGCCGATGCTGATTTCACGCGTGATAAGATGTTCGCGGATGCGATAGTCGATGCCTTTATAATGTCCGCAAAGCATGATAAGATTGCCTTTCAGCGAAAGGTCGTTGGCTATATGTTGGTTGAACGGTTCGCCATCGGGCGTGGTAAAAATCACTTCATCATAGTCACGTTCCGCCTTTAAAGCCGAGATACACCGGTCTATCGGCTCACATTGCATCACCATTCCGGCAAAGCCGCCATATGGATAATCGTCCACACGCCGCCATTTGTCTCTCGTATAGTCCCGTAGATTGTGCAGATGTATCTCTGCCAACCCTTTTCGCTGCGCACGTTCCAAAATCGATTCGTTCAAAAATCCCTCAATCATGGTGGGGATTACCGAAATGATGTCTATCCTCATACCTTTTTTATATCATAGGGCAACTCCCGCGGCTGCTCCTTGTTTCGGGCGCAAAGGTAGCCATTTTTCCTTTGAAAAGCCCTGCTATATGGAAAAATTGATGTACTTTTGTCTCCGTTTTTTATCACCTTTATAATATACGAATATGAGAAAATTCTTCATGATGACAGCCCTGTGCCTGACCGCAACAGGAGCCTTTGCACAAAACATTCAGTTTCACTACGACCTTGGCCATTCGCTCTACAACGAACTGAGCGACCGAGGAAGCGCTACCACAACCATCGAACTTTTCAAGCCCGACAAGTTCGGAAATACTTACACCTTCACCGACATCGACTACGAGACCGACGGCGTAAAAGGTGCTTATTGGGAAATTGCGCGTGAGTTTAACCTAACGGCCGACAAACGCTGGGCAGCACACATAGAATACAACGGCGGACTGACCTCCGACAAGCAATCCATGCACTCCACCAGATTCCAACATGCCGTGCTGGCCGGAGGAGCATGGAATTGGGCGAGCAGCGATTTCTCCAAAACCTTCTCCGTACAGTTGCTCTACAAATATTATTTCAAGGGAAAGAACCCGTGGAACCGTCCTTTCAGCGGCGTGCAGCTCACCGAAGTGTGGAGCACTACCTTCGCCCGTAAGCTCTGCACCTTCAGCGGCTTCTGCGACCTATGGTACGACCGCAGCGTAAAGGGCAATCTCATTGTGGTTTCCGAACCGCAGTTCTGGTTCAACCTCAATGCCCTTAAAGGTTTGGAAGACGTGCAGCTAAGTCTCGGCACAGAGGTGGAGGTAAGCAACAACTTCGTGTTCAACAAGCGCGGTGAAAACAACCGCTTCTATGCCATTCCCACCCTCGCGGCTAAGTGGACTTTCTAACAATAGACCCCAATAGAGTGCTGTAGGCACTTACTTTCCAATCATTAAAAGGCGAGTGGTACGCGTCATCGCGACGCGTACCACTCTATGTATTATGCAAAAAAATAGTTTCTTATAGGCATGCGGGGCTGCCTTACTCCTTCGGCACCATCGGAAGGGGGTCTGAGGGAACAGGACCGGCACCGCCGCCCGGATTTTTACCGCCACCATCGTCCGGCTTTTTACCGTCGTCACCTGGCTTTTTATCGCCACCGTCCGGTTTCTTGCCACCATCGCCCGGTTTTTTGTCTCCATCCGATGGTTTCTTATCCTTGCCGTCGTCCGGCTTCTTGTCGCCGTCTGACGGCTTTTTCTTCGGCTGTGTCTCGCGTTTATACCGGTCGATGTGCTTGTTGAGGAACTTGGCCAGCGCGTCGTAATCGCTGGTGCCCGAGACCATGGCCAACGCGTTGACGAACTTCACGAGATGGCGATAGGCCGCATCGGTAGCCAAACGTGCCTTGCGCAGTTCGCCGGCAGCAACGGCCGATTGCGCCGTGGT
>NZ_GL397214.1:294178-296497 GCF_000146675.1 Hoylesella marshii DSM 16973 = JCM 13450 | reverse complement strand
AATTGCCTGTTGCAAAGTGTCATTCCACTTTTTCCGAACGCTTGCAGCGTTCCTGCAAATACATTCATTAACAGTTTGACGCTTGCAGCGTTCCTGCAAATATATTCTTTAACAGTTTGATGCTTGCAGTGCTCCTGCAAATACATTCCTTAACAGTTTAGCGCTTGCAGTGCTCCTGCAAATACATTCCTTAACAGTTTGGCGCTTGCAGTGCTCCTGCAAATACATCCATTAACAGTTTGATGCTTGCAGTGCTCCTGCAAATACATCCATTAACAGTTTGACGCTTGCAGTGCTCCTGCAAATACATCCATTAACAGTTTGGCGCTTGCAGTGCTCCTGCAAACACTAAACCTTTTGGTTTCAGGCTCGCAGCTTGCCTGCACGTGTTGGAATGCGTAGGGGCACATCGGCCGCGTTCCTACCATACTATTCATCGTTTAGAAATGAACGAAGGGACGGATGAGGCAAGTATTATTATGCCGAGCGGAACTTTGGCCGACAACATACGTCTTCTTTATATTGTCATAGTACAAGACGGGGGTTTGATTACTCGACCAACCACCACCAGAGAGCACCACTTCAGAGCTTGTCCAATACCCCGGTCCTGATGCTGATATTGCATCACCACCAGCGTCTGTAAAGGCCTTGTTGATTAAATTGATGTAATCAAATTTTAATTCTACATTATATTTATTTATCGTCGTAATGGTTGGTGTGCCATAGCATGCAATCAACTGTTTAATTTCGCCCGTCGCAGGCAAATACCACTTTCCAATGTTTTGCGGCGTAACACCGGGATTATAATTAGCAGCCGCATAAAAACAAGTGTAGTTATTGTTATCATTTGCCTTTACCGTTCCATCTTTCGAACCCGCAGTCTCCCAGGTCCACTTGTAGCCATCAACATCGTTGAGTGTGGAGGCCATATCGGAATAGTTTGAAGTGTTGTTCTTTTCAAACAGTCGTGTGCCGGCAGGAGGCCAAGCACCGTAGACAAACCCCTTATTTCCCCACTGATTAACACAATCCTTCAGTGCCACAGCCTTGCCCTGCTTTCCCTTTTTCTTGTTCATCACCACCACACCGATAGGTGTGCGGCTGCCTTTGTCTTCGAGCATGCCCACCGTTCCGTCGGAAAACAGATATATGGGATTGGGGGTGAGCGATAACACCACCGTGCGGGTTTGGTTGGTTTGCCAATATATATTCAGCAAATCTTTTATACTGATTTTTTCCCCGGTAAGCGGTTTTCCGTAGATAGAGCCTGCGATAAATTCGATATAAGAACCTGCCGTATCGGGATTTGGCAAAAGATATTGATAATCGGTGGTTACCGTGAAAGGTGCAAACCCCGTCTCGGTATTGGCAGTTGCAGTAGCGGGTATATCAAACGTATAGTCGAAATGGGTTCCGTCTATCAACGTCAGGGAAGTTCCGTCGGGATGAAGAATACCTTTTATCCAAGCGCCCGGAAGATGACAGCGTGTTTTAATGCCCGGAATGTTTTGCTTGTAGGTTCTGAATTTAAAACGCACGCGGTTGCACAGATGCTTCATGGTGAAGTGCACATCCAGCGAGAGGTCGGTAGCGGCAAGAGAAATTTCGTTGGTTACGCCCACCATGGCATTGGTCAGGTTACCATAAGAGATAGCTTTTTGAGTGCCATAATCTTCGAATTCTATCCCCTCGCTGATGCAGACAAACTTGTATGTTCCCGGCGCAAGGATAAGGCGCCCCTCGGTGCAGGTAAAGTTACCGTTCGAGAAAGTGCCTTTCAGCATTTTATGGTTACCCTCTATCCGTTGTCTGGTTATGGGGTTGACGGCATAAATGCGATATGTGCCGCCACCATCAAGCGCCTTGGGTGCGCGGGTAGAGGCATCTTCTTCCTCTTCTTCGATACTGACGTCGGCAGTCAGCCCGTTACCCAAATTTACGGTGCGTTCTTCGGGTTCGGGAAAAAACGACCGGGTGGCAGGTTTGCTTTGAAAATTTTCTTCGTTGGCGGTGATTTTGATGGTGCTGCCCTCACCACCAATAACAACGGTTTCTTTGGTGCCCACGCCGTCTTCATCACTCTTGCAGGCTGTAAACACCGATGCTACACTGAACACGCATACCCCGAACAGTATGCCTTTAATAGCTTGTTTCATTTGCTGTTTGTCATTTAATGGTTTGTTCATTGCTTATGCCTTTATAAATTGATATCAAGTCCATCGCCCTCGTTTTCTTCATCTTCTCCCCATTCTTCCTCTTTGTTTTGTTCACCCGTGTGGGTACCATGGACGGAAGTTTCGAGGAAATGCTCTTGCTCTA
>NZ_GL397214.1:192823-294077 GCF_000146675.1 Hoylesella marshii DSM 16973 = JCM 13450 | reverse complement strand
TGTGTTACACTTTTTTCCGGTGTATGCAAATATAAAGCGTTAAAAGATGCAGAAAAACACACTTTTTCCTGCACCACATTCATTGGGTTATGATTTCCTATTCTTTGCATAGTGCCGGCAAAGTTAGGAAAAGTTGGTGAAACACACAAATGTTTTCCTAAAAAAGATTCTGCTCCTCAACCGCATAAGCGATATTTCCTATACATCAAGCGTATAGGCATCAGCATCGCAAAGCACGGGAAACTTCCGGCGAAAGACTTCCAATGCGTCCATGTCGATGCAGGCTGTAACCGCACAAGCGTCGGTAGTGCCAGCAGTGGCCAACTCATGTCCATAAGCATCAAAAATAATAGAAGAGCCGTTGTAAGCACATGTGGGGTCGTTACCTGTCCGGTTGGCTCCTACCACAAAACATTGGTTTTCTATGGCACGCGCACGAAGCAAAGCTGTCCATGCCGCGATACGGGAAACAGGCCAGCTGGCTACATAGAGAATAGCATCATAGTCTCCTCGGTTGCGACTCCATACGGGAAAGCGGAGGTCATAGCAGACTTGCAGGAGAAACCTTACACCCCGAAACGCCACAACTACGCGTTGCCGACCACATGTGAAGTTGCGGTCTTCGCCACCATAACCAAACAGATGGCGCTTGTCGTAGAAACAGACGCGCCCGTCGGGTTGCACAAAATAAAAACGATTGCGGAATCCACCGTTGGTAGAAACAGCCACGGAGCCGGCCACGGCAGCACTGAGTGCAGCTGCCCTCTCCCGCATCCAGCACAATGTATCGCCGTCTTCCGGCTCGGCCATTCCGTCGGGATTCGTGGTAAATCCGGTGGTAAACATTTCGGGGAGCACGTAGAGGTCGCTTCCCTTGGCTTCATTCATCAACCGTTCTGCTCGATAACGATTGGCAACAGGGGCACCCCATGCAATATCATATTGTATTATCGTAATCTTCATACGGATGGTATTTTAACCGTTTAAGGCTTCTTTCAGGAATTGCGGCGTAAACCCTTCTTTACTGCGAGCCACCTCTTCGGGTGTGCCTGTAGAGAGCAAACGTCCGCCGTTACGACCTCCTTCCGGCCCCATATCAATAATATAGTCGGCCAACTTAATCACATCTAAATTATGCTCGATGACGATGACGGTGTTACCTTTATCTACAAGTTGCTGCAAGACGTTCATCAAAATGCGTATATCTTCAAAATGCAGTCCCGTGGTTGGCTCATCGAGGATATAGAGAGTTTTACCCGTATCGCGCTTACTCAACTCCGTTGCCAGCTTTACACGCTGGCTTTCACCGCCGGAGAGTGTGGTGGAAGGCTGCCCGAGTTTGATATAGCCAAGTCCCACGTTCTGTAACGTCTTTATCTTTTGCAGAATCGTAGGCACATTCTCAAAGAACTCCACGGCCTGATTGATGGTCATGTCGAGTACATCGGCGATGCTCTTTCCCCGATACCTCACTTCCAGCGTCTCGCGGTTGTAGCGCTTGCCATGACATACTTCGCAGGGTACCATCACATCGGGTAGGAAATTCATCTCAATGGTTTTATAACCGTTTCCTCCACAAGTCTCGCATCGTCCTCCTTTCACATTAAAAGAGAATCGGCCGGGTTTATAGCCTCGTATCTTGGCTTCGGGCAGATTGACGAAGAGTGCTCTGATATCACTAAACACACCTGTATAGGTGGCAGGATTGCTTCGCGGCGTTCTACCCAAAGGCGTTTGGTCTACATTCACCACTTTGTCGATATTCTTAATGCCTTCAAACGTTCGATACGGCATGGGAGCTTTCCGCGAACGGTAGAAATGTTGGCTGAGAATAGGCTGTAGTGTCTCGTTGATGAGTGTTGATTTACCCGACCCACTGACACCGGTAACGACAATCAGTTTGCCCAAAGGAAACTCTACATCCACATCTTTGAGGTTATTCCCGCAAGCATCACGCAGCCACAAGCTCTTCCCGTTCCCTGCTCTGCGCTTTTCGGGAACAGCGATAGACATGCGCCCGTTTAGGTAATCGCTCGTGATAGTATGTTGCTTCAGCATCTCGGCCGGTGTTCCCTGAAAGACTACTTCCCCACCCTTTCTTCCTGCTTTCGGGCCAATGTCCACAATATAATCGGCAGCCATCATCATATCTTTATCATGTTCCACTACGATGACCGTATTTCCAAGGTCTCGAAGTTCCCGAAGAGATTTGATGAGACGCTCATTATCGCGTTGATGAAGTCCGATACTCGGTTCATCGAGGATATAAAGAACATTGACCAATTGCGAACCAATCTGCGTGGCAAGTCGTATTCGCTGACTTTCTCCACCTGAGAGCGATGCCGATTGTCTATTCAGCGAAAGGTAATCAAGACCAACTTCAAGTAAAAAATGAAGCCGTGTAAGAATTTCTTTAAGTATCTCTTGCCCTATTTTCTTCTGCATCGGTTCGAGGTGTTTGGGGGCTTCTGTAAGCCACTCATATAGTTGTGCGATGTCCATGTCGGCTAAATCGGCAATGTTTTTGTCCCAAATCTTATAGGATAAGGCCTCACGATTGAGGCGTTTCCCATGGCATTCAGGACATTCGCATGCTGCGAGAAATTGGTCTGCCCACTTCTGTCCGCTTATACTGTCGTCGCTTTCCATCACACTGCGCAGATATTTTACTACGCCATCAAAAGCCGTAAAATAATCGCTGGACGTATGCACCAATTCCTTGGCTATTTTCACATTCGACAAAGAGCCATAAAGTATTTCGTTGAGCGCATCATCGGGAATATCTGTTATCGGTGTCTTCAGTGTGCAATCATACTTATTGAGCAGTGCCTCTATCTGCCAGAAAATCATCTGATTTTTATATTTGCCCAAAGGCACGATGGCACCATCGTGAATATTCAATGTCCTATCGGGTATAACTTTGTTGAGGTCTATCTCGCTGATGACACCGAGCCCTTTACATCGCGGACAAGCTCCTTCAGGGGAATTGAAAGAGAAGATATTGGGGGCTGGGTCTTTGTAAGAAATGCCCGAGGTAGGACACATCAGCAATTTGGAGAAATATTTGGCTTCATCGTTTGCTTGGTCAATTACCATTAGAAGTCCATCTCCTTGCTTCATAGCCGTGGAGACTGTTTTTTTCAATCGCTCGCCATCCTTCTCCTTCACCTGAAGTTTGTCTATCACTACCTCTATATTGTGATTTTTATATCGATCTACCTTCATACCACGTGTTATCTCTTGTATCTCTCCGTCTATACGAACATAGAGATAACCTTTACGACGCATGCTTTCAAAAAGTTCCCGATAATGTCCTTTTCTGTTCCTGATGAGTGGTGCAAGAATATAAATTTTCCTCTCTGCATAGCGATGGAGAATCATATCGAGTACTTTCTCCTCTGTATATCTCACCATCTTTTCACCTGTCATATAACTATATGCAGTCCCTGCCCTCGCAAAGAGTAAGCGTAGGAAATCGTATATCTCGGTGGTTGTTCCCACAGTAGAACGAGGATTCTTGTTGGTTGTTTTCTGTTCAATGCTGATAACCGGACTCAGACCTGTTATCTTATCAACATCGGGACGCTCCATGTTTCCCAGAAAGTTTCTTGCATATGCCGAAAAGGTTTCTATGTATCTTCGTTGCCCCTCTGCGAAAATCGTATCGAAAGCCAACGACGACTTGCCCGATCCGCTTAACCCCGTAATCACGGTTAGACTGTTACGCGGTATCTGTACATCCACATTCTTCAGATTATGTACACGTGCTCCCCAAACATTGATATTCTCGTCTTCACGCTTCATTTTCTTCCTTCCTTAAAGCTAATCTCTTCCTTTATTATGTACCTAACGATGCCCCCTCGGTATAACCTCGCAACAGATTTACGTCGCGTTTAATGGTAAACTTTCTGCCATCAGCTCCTCTTGCTTTCACCAAAACGAAGTAAACTCCCTCTGCGACATCCTTTCCATTAAACGTACCGTCCCATCCGCCGGCAGGGTCTGTCCACTCATAGAGCTTCTGCCCCCACCTATTATATATATAAGCATGAAATTCGATAATAGATTTATACCCCTCCTTCACCTTGTACACATCATTGATTCCATCGCCATTAGGGGAAAAGGCATTGGGCATTTCCAACTTACTTTCACTAATCGATACGGTCAGAGGTTGTGCACTGCGCCAATAGTCCTGTGTATAAGCTATGGTGTCGGTACCATTGATAAAGGTTGCATACAATACGATATAATGGGTACCGGAATCGGTAAACGTATATTCCGTATTCTCTTCATACCTTATTAAATAGGGGTTGCCGGCATTCCCTGTAGTGTAAAATCGCCATTCATAATAAGGAGTATAGGCACCTAAATGTTCGACATTAGCCATAAACTGTCCCCGTAATGGCGCAGATCCGGACATGTTGTTACTTTCTTCCTTCTCTCCTCTCTCATTCGTATATATGGCAGAGGGTGAGATAGTTGGCACATTGTCTGCATATACAGAGCAATCCATGCACTGCACGCATACGAATACCCATATAAGTCTTAAATAGAAGTTCATACGATATATTTATGCAAAAATACAAAAAAAGGGTGGTTAAATCAACTTTATTCAGTATTTTTGCACAATCATTCAGCCAAGAAAAAGATGCGAACACATATATTACGGCATTCCGTCACACTTGTAACACTAATGGTATGTATGGGTATCTTCGCCCAAACAACCCAATGGAAGGATATGTACAAGGTGAAGAAACGCGACACCGTCTTTTCCATAGCTAAGGACAATGGATTGACTGTGGATGAATTGATTGCCGCCAATCCCGACATGAAAATGCAGGGATACGAATTAAAGAAAGGTGATTACATCTTTATACCTTATCCCAAAAACACCTCCACAGGCGAAGTTGCTCGCTCAAATACCCCTCGGTCTACTGCTTCAACGACCGAAACGACCAGCCGTATGGGTGAAAGACGATTCGCGGAACGAATCAATGTAGGCGTTATGCTACCCTTGCATGACATGGATGGCGATGGCAAACGAATGGTAGAATACTATAGGGGCATGCTTTTAGCCTTTAACCAATTAAAGGAAACCGGACTTGATATCAACGTGTATGCGTGGAATGTGGGTGCCGATGCCGACATCAGACAGACACTTCTTGATGACAACGCAAAAAAATGTGATGTAATCTTCGGTCCGTTATACTCCAAGCAAGTGAAATACTTAGGTGATTTCTGCCAAAGAAATAGTATTAAAATGGTGATTCCTTTCTCCATTTCAGGAAATGAAACAGCCAAGAATCCACAAATATACCAAGTTTATCAATCATCTCAAGAAATCAACGAAGCAACCATCAGACACTTTGTTGAAAGATTCCAAGGCTTCCACCCCGTATTCATAGACTGTAACGACACCACTAGCAGAAAGGGGAACTTCACTTTCGGTTTGAGAAAACAGCTGGAAGCCAAGGGTATTTCTTACAATATTACCAATCTGAATAGCAGCGAAAACATTTTCCTAAAATCGTTCAGTCGCACTCAACCCAATATGGTTATCCTCAACACCGGCCGTTCGCCCGAACTGACTGTCTCCCTTACAAAGCTCGACGGCATAAGAACGTTAGTCCCCGGTATCAAGATTTCCCTGTTCGGATATACGGAATGGCTCATGTATACCAACCATAATTTGGAAAATTTCTTCAAATACGACACTTACATCCCTACTACTTTTTATTATAACCCCTTATCGGAAGACACCAAACTCATTGAGCAGCGATACCGTTGGAGCTTTCATGCAGATATGTTGAATGCCCTACCCCGCTTTGCGATTGTGGGCTACGACCAAGCCATGTACTTCATGAAGGGCTTACAGCAATACGGTAACGGATTCATCGGAACGAAAACACAGACAGTAGGAAACTCCATACAGACTCCATACCATTTTGTAAAAGCCGGCTCCGGAGGCTATCTCAACAAGAGTTTTATGCTTGTTCACTACAAGCCTAACCGCAGTATAGAAACCATCAACTATTGATACAGGAATGAAACTCGTTGCAAGATTGAGACTTCTGGGGATATTTCTCATGCTTCCTTTTGCCCTTCATGCGCAGATAGGGAAACATCGCAACGACCTTGCTATCGGTGTAAACGGTGGTTATGTGCTCAGCAATGTCGGATTCACTCCCACCGTTTCGCAGGGTATGCACGGAGGTATCACCGGCGGTCTGTCGCTCCGATATGTCTGTGAAAAGTATTTTAGTACTGTCTGTTCCATACAGGCGGAGGTGAACTATGCCATCCTTGGATGGAAAGAAGACATACGGGACAGAGATAACCACTCGGTTATCAATCCCGTAACGAATATGGCCGAACGATACAGTCGTACCATCCGCTATCTGCAAATACCTGTTTTTGCCCATTTAGCATGGGGTAAAGAGGAGAAAGGTATGCAGTTCTTCTTTCAAGCCGGCCCGCAATTCGGTCTTTTCCTCGGTGAGTCTACCTCCACGAATTTCACTCCTTCCAATCTCAACCTTACCGACCGTTCCAACAAGACCGTAGCACAATACTCCATGGATGTGGAGAACAAATTCGATTACGGCATAGCCGGCGGTCTCGGTGTGGAGTACTCTGTACCCAAAGCAGGCCATTTTCAGTTTGAAGGAAGATACTATTACGGACTTGGAAACTTGTATGCCGACTCCAAGAAAGACTATTTCAGTAAATCCAACTTCGGCAATATTGTCATAAAACTTACGTATCTATTCGATATTACTAACACTAAATAATTTTATAACTATGTTTGAAGGTCAACCTAAAGGACTTTATGCATTGGCTTTAGCCAATACGGGTGAGCGATTCGGCTATTACACCATGATAGCTGTGTTTGCATTGTTTTTAAGAGCCAACTTCGGCTTTGCGCCGGGCACGGCTGGTATCATTTACAGCAGTTTCTTGGGACTTGTCTACTTTCTGCCACTGATAGGCGGAATCATGGCCGACAAGTTTGGATACGGCAAGATGGTAACCATTGGTATTCTCGTTATGTTTGCCGGATACTTGGTGTTATCCATCCCGTTGGGACGCGACACAGTAGCCCTTGCAGGCATGTTAGCCGCACTACTCTTCATTAGTTTCGGGACAGGTCTGTTTAAGGGTAATCTCCAAGTAATGGTGGGTAACCTGTATGACAGTCCCGAATATGCTTCCAAGCGCGATTCTGCGTTCTCTATCTTCTACATGGCTATCAACATTGGAGCATTATTCGCTCCAACAGCAGCCGTAAGAATTAAAGAATGGGCAGAGTCCATAGGCTATGCTTCCAATGATGCCTATCACTTCTCTTTCGGCGTGGCTTGCGTATCATTGATACTTTCAATGGCCATCTACTATGGTTTCCGCTCTTCTTTCCGCCATGTTGAAAATGCAGTAGGACAAGGCAAGAGCAAAGGTAGCACAGAAACCGCAGAGCCGGAGCTTTCCCGCCAAGAGACAAAAGACCGTATTATTGCCCTCTGCCTTGTCTTTGCTGTGGTTATCTTCTTCTGGATGGCATTCCACCAGAACGGCCTTACACTGACGTATTTTGCCGATGAATTTGTAGAGAAGACCTCTACCGGCTTACAAAGTATGGCATTCGATGTTATCAACCTGCTGATGATTATTTTCATTGTGTATGGAACGTTCTCTCTTTTCCAAAGCAAGACGGGAAAGGCTAAGATGATTTCAGCAGTTGTGATACTTGCAGCAATTGGAATACTCATTTGGAAATACACCCGTATAGAGGGTATCGTAGACGTAAGTGCTCCCATTTTCCAACAGTTCAACCCCTTCTATGTGGTAGCATTGACACCCGTAAGTATGGCCATCTTTGCCTCTTTGGCACGTAAAGGCAAAGAGCCTTCAGCTCCGCGCAAGATTGCCTATGGTATGTTGGTTGCCGGTTCTGCATACGTATTGATGTTACTTGCCTCTCAAGGCTTAAACACTCCCGAGCAACAGGCTGTAGCCGGTGCCGATGCCACCTATGCATCTCCGAATTGGCTCATTGGTACTTACCTGATTCTTACTTTCGGTGAATTGCTTCTCTCACCTATGGGTATCAGCTTTGTAAGCAAAGTTGCGCCACCGAAATATAAAGGTATGATGATGGGAGGCTGGTTTGTAGCCACAGCCATCGGCAACCTTTTGGTAAGCGTAGGTGGTTACTTGTGGGGCGGACTGCCTCTGTGGAGCGTATGGGCAGTATTTATCGTGCTGTGTCTCCTCTCGGCATTCTTCATGTTTGTTATCATGAAACGCCTTGAAAAAGTATCGTAAAACCTTTTATCATTACAATAAACACATCGGGATGCTACCAAGTTGTAGCATCCCATTTCTTTTTTCGGCAATAGATGGATGCAGAAAGCCATATTACTCTCTCCCACTATCCATACATAGTAGTCATGCTTTCCGTTTCCATCACTTTCGTTGCATGATACGGAAGCTTAGCTTTCAGCTTGTCGGAACTAAGCTATCACGCCGCAAAAGCTAAGCTATTACATTGCAATAGCTTAGCTTTCTCAACTCGTCTTTTATCGTGCTTGCATTCAGTAAGTTATGGATAGTGCGCTTACCCTCAATCATTCATTAGAGTACTCATAAGCGATTGGGGGTTAATCGGAATATCGGGTTACGCGGAAAGAGATTTTCTTAAACACAAAGATGGGTATCGTAACACCCAAAACCATGCTAAGAATATCGAAAACACAGGTAAGTCCGTTAGAGAGGCATAAGTAAAGATAATGATGAAAAACCTGTTCTTCGTGGGTAGAGAGACACATCACAATACCCTCTACTGTGCGATAAGCATACATTCCGGGAATGATGGGCAGAAGAGAAGGGAACGAGAATGTTTCAGGAGGACACTTCGCGTGGTTTGAAAACAACACGGCCAGACAACCAATGAGGAGCGATGCGGCAAAACTCGCTGGTATCAGTCCCCACGCTCCGTTAGACAGATGCATAAGAAAGAAACGTACAGCATGCCCCATGCCTGCTATCAGTGCACAATATCCGTAGGTTTGCCGAGGTGGATTGCTAATACTTGCAAAACCCACAGCTGCCAATGCAGCAAACAAGGCGTCTTGTAGAACATCGGTAAAAAGTATCATCGGCTGCACTAAAACATTTTAAGGTTCATCAAAAGAATACCTCCCACCAGTCCCACTGATAAGCAGAAAGTGAGTATCATGGCACTCATAAACCGGCTGTAAGCCACCATGTATTGCCCTACAAGCATGTCGCTGATACTGTTGATATAAGGTATTCCGGGAATCAGGTAAAGCACGCTCGTTCCCAAAGCTATTTCCGGTGTCTGCCCGATACCGAGCGTATAACCCGAAGCACCTATCACAGCGGAGACGAAAGCACAGCATATAAACACAGCATGCACATCGATATGTACACGCAACAATTCTTGTTTCAACAGGAAACCGATGAGCGTAGCGCAGAAAACAATGCCCATTGAGGAAAAATCGCCGCCAAATATACGGCAGAAAGACATATTGGCCAGCGAAGCGAGCAAAAGTACCAACCAGCGATTGGTATCGGGCGATGCTATGATGGCTGCAAAACGACTTTTTGCTTCATGAAGTGCGACGCGGCCATCGGCTACATCCCAACTCAGCCGACTTAACTGCGTGTTCTTGTAAAAATTGATTCCGGTTTGAGGAATACGTCTGATAAACACTTTGTTTTCTTCTGTTTCGCTATTAAACGCATTCAAATGCACACTGTAGGGCATAATGGTGAGCTCTATTTCAAGATTCCATGTGGCAGCCATACGCTGTACATTCTTTCTTATTCTGATGCAAGTAGCCCCGCAAGCTAACATCCATGCGGCATAATCTGCAATAAAGACATGTGCTTCGTTGATGTGTTCGTTTCTCATGGCGGCATGCCGTAACAGGACGCTTTCTCTTGCCTTTCTGCAAGGGAGACGGTTTCCGGTTCTCCATCTTCTTTGTTTGGGGGCAGAGAACATGCCCCATTGATAACTTGACAAGTCGGTCGGGTTTCCGAGTTTTTCAATATCTCTCATGCCATTTTGCTGTTTATCATCCGTTCTGCAAAGGTATAACGTATTTATGACAATCAGGAAAAATCGCCGAATTTTATTCAGACAGCGATGGAAACTTTATTTATCGTTATTCTTCTATCTCTAAGAAACTGCGGAGACAATGGTGCATCAGGCAGCTTGAGGCTTCGAGAGGAGCATGAGACAGATGAGCAAATGCGCACTTTATGCCCCGCATAAAGGCGGAAAAGTGGGTGCGAATAAAGCCTGCGGAGTGTGGTTCCGTAACATGAAGAAAGGGCTTTTTGAAGTAGGCAGCTCCGAATGAACGGGGTGCAGCCTCAGTCAGCAGACGTTTCATAAAAGGCAACTCTTCTTCCTCGAAGCAGAAACCGGCAACCAGTAGACTGCCTACATAGTCGGCCATGCGTTGCAGATGCAGTCGGGGAAGCCAGCTATCGAGTTTTACAAAGTCTGCCTTATGCCCCATGGTACGCAAAAAAGAACCCAAAGAGATAAGCCCTTGCATGGAGACACCTCGTGTAAGTAGAGATTCGATATTGAATAAGATGAGACGAAGCAGGCGTATCGTCTCCACAGAAGTATCGATGCTATGGTGCTCATTGTACAGAATGCGGTGTAGTTTGAAGTTTAACCATGGGTTGTGCAGTCGCACCTGTTCTATGGGAAGAGGAGGAATATGGTTCTCGGCATTCAGTTTCCGCAGCTGTTCGAGCACCTCGATGGGCATATTCATACGCTCATCGCGGGCATGTCGCTCAACGCCGGCCAGCACGAAGGTGAGTACTTTGTGTGCCTCGGCAAGTTTGCAAAGCTGTCGCCACTTAAAGACCGACATCTGTTCGGGTCGTCTTTGAGCGGTAAAAGCTCCGGCGGTTGTGAGGAAAAGCAGGTTGCGGGTCGTAACGTCGGGCATCAGCTGTATCGTTTAGGGTAACGGAATAGGATGGACAAGAGTGCTGCTACGCCCAAGACATACGGATAATAAAGGAACGGAAGAATCTCAATGGGATTCAGCGCAGCCAATCCCGCGGCGATAAGAATCTGGGCACCGTAAGGAATGATGCCCTGCATGACGCACGAGAAGGTGTCGAGCAACGTGGCTACTTTACGATTATCTACTCCGAATCGGTCGCCGATATTCTTGGCAATGCCACCCACGGTAAGTATGGCCACGGTGTTGTTAGCCGTACAGATGTCAATGATGCTCACCAGAAAGGCAATCGAAAGTTCTGCGCCCCGTTTGCCATTGATGCGTGCGGTGAACTTTTCGATAATGTAATCGATACCTCCATTTTCGCGAATCAGTTCGAGCAAACCGCCTGCCATCATAGTGATGATGATAAGCTCGCCCATTCCAAGGATGCCTTTCCCCATGGAATCGAACCATCCGTAGAGGTCGTAATTGCCGTCGTAGATGCCGATAATACCCGTCAGAATCAATCCGATAGTGAGCACGGCCATGACATTGATGCCAAAAACAGCACATACGAGCACCACAAGGTAGGGAATCAAGCGGATGTAGTCTATCGGGGGAACTTGCGACGGGCTATCAATGGTGTTGCCCATGAAGATATAGATGATGAAAACAAGTAAGGCCACGGGGAAAACAATATAAGAATTGACGCGGAATTTATCGCTCATCTTGCAGCCTTGTGTAGAGGTTGCTACAATAGTTGTGTCAGAGATAAACGAGAGATTATCGCCAAAGAATGCGCCGCCCACTACGACAGCAGTCATCAATGGGATACTTGTGGCGGTAGACGCGCCCAGCCCCGCAGCAATAGGCGTTAAGGCAACAATGGTTCCGACGCTTGTTCCAATAGACATGGAGATAAAACAGGCAGCCAAGAAAAGTCCGGCCAAAAGCATATTACCGGGTAGTATGTTGAGCGTAAGATTCACGGTCACGTCGATACTCCCCATCTCTTTTGCCGCATTGGCAAAAGCTCCGGCAAGGACGAATATCCAAAGCATCAACATCATATTCGACGTGCCGGCTCCGCGACTGTAGGCTTCAATGCGTTTCGAGAGCGGGAATCCGCCGAAGATGGCTATGGCATAAATGCTGGAAACGAGAAATGCCACGGTGATGGGAACTTTATAGAAGTCGCCGGCAACAATGGATGTCGCCAGATAAAGCACAATAAACACCAGCAGCGGACTGAGTGCCAATAAACCTTTCTTATTACTCATATCTTTGATTCTTATAGGATCTGTCATATCAATGGATGGCCGTTTCGTTCCCCGTTTTTGTCTATCATGAGAAGCACACTGATGATTTTTAGTTTTGTTTTACCTCAAAAGTGGGGTCACATCTACGCTTTTTCCATCATTTTACCTCTTGTTTTTATGATAATTGGCTGCAAAATTACGCAGAAAAGTTGAGATGTGCGAGAAACACAGGCTGCTATTTCGAGTGAAACAGCTTTTTCCCGCTTTTTATTTCTCTTACCGAAAAATATATGTTATTTTTGTAATCGTGAAAGGATTAAGCCTATTTTTCCTTGGAATATTTTTGCTGCTTTCAGCTTGTTCGTCGCCGGAGAACCACGAAGTAGACAAGTTGAATGAGCTTTCCTATGACTATCATTATCGGAATTTGGACTCTACAATGGTCTATGCCCATCGTGCTTTGAGGCTTGCCGGTAGCAACGATGATGCAGGCAGTGCAGAAGCATTGAATAATATGGCGTTTGTCAATCTTGTGCGGATGAACTATCGTCAGGCCGCCGCACAGCTGGATAGGATTTTAGGGCATACCGATAACCAAATAGAACTGCTCATTGCCGATATTCAATATATGCGTCTCTGTCAACGACAGTCGAGAAACAAAGACTTTTATGACTACCGTGAGAGTGCATTACGTCGATTCCGTCGCATTGAAGAAGAGCAAGAAATGCTGAATCTGCACCAAAAGAAGCGCATGATTTATGCCCGAACAGAGTTTGATATCGTTACTTCCACCTATTATTATTATGTAGGCTTAGAGGCTCCTTCTATCTATGCAATGAAAGATATTGATGAAAACGGAGAGATAAAGGAAGATACTGCGCAATTGCTGAACTATTATTATAATGTAGGAGCAGGCGGAGTGATAGACAAAGGCACGCACAACGAGATGATACAGACCGAATTTGACTACCTGATGCGTTGCTATCTCATTGCCCGAGAGGGACATTATCCGTTTTGGGAAGCCAATGCCATGCAGGCCATGAGCGAGCATCTGCAATCTGCAGAGCAACGGAACTTGTTGTTCAAACAGAACCTTTCCGCTATCAAAGCCATCAATATTGACCATGTACCCGATAGTTTATTGGCAGAAAATCTGGCTTTGCGCTCGCTGCAAATCTTCGTCCAATTCGGCGATATATACCAGATTGCCGGTTCATGGCGCACATTGGCAGGGGCTTATTGGCAGTTAGGCAACTATCGTTCGGCACTTTTCTGCCTGAACAAAGCATTGAACAGCAACAGAAAGATTCATCAGGCATCCGACTTGATTGCCTCTATCAGAGAACAACTGAGCGTGGTTTATGCCGCCATAGATGATAAACCAAACAGTGATTACAACCGTCGGCTCTATCTTGAGCTACAAGAGATGACACGACAAGATAGACAGCTCGAAGCCCGTGCTGACCAATTAAACCGTGCTTCGGCACAACTCAACATAATGATACTTGCCGTTTTGGCCATGATTGTCATCACTATCCTCCTTCTTTTCTTCTTTAATTACCTTAGACACCATCGCAATCGCGAGGATACACTGCACCCCTTGCTGGAACCCTTAGAGCAATGGAAGAAAGAAAACGAAGCCCATATACGCTCATTGAAAAGCCGATACGAAGAAATCAACGAGGAAAAATCAATCCATCAACTGCATTTGAGGAACAATCGGCAAAGAAACATTGAGCAACGCGCCAAGCTGTCGCTCGTCAATAGCATGACCCCGTTTATCGACCGCATGCTGAATGAGGTGGCAAGATTGAAGAAATCAGACGAGAAACAGGCTGTAAGGGAAGAACGATATGCCTATATCGCCGAGCTTTCCGATAAGATAAACGACTATAATACGGTGCTTACCCAATGGATTCAGCTAAGGCAAGGAGAACTCAGTCTTCACATCGAAAGTTTCCGATTGCAAGACATCTTCGACATTGTGGCAAGAGGACGCATGGAGTTTCAGCTCAAAGGAATCCGTCTTTGCATAAAACCAACCACGGCCATTGTCAAAGCTGACAGAATATTAACACTGTTTATGGTTAATACCATTGCAGATAACGCCAGAAAATTCACCCCATCGGGCGGTAATGTATGTATCTCCGCTCAACAGCAGGACGATTTTGTTGAGATCTGTATACACGATACCGGCATCGGAATGAACGAGCAACAACTTTCACAACTCTTTACGCGTCAACCACTGCAGCTCGGCGATGAAGCCATCGACACCCACCACCAAACCCCGCAGAAGTCACATCGCTTCGGGTTGATGAATTGCAAAGGCATCATAGACAAGTATCAAAAAATCAGCAAACTGTTTGCCGTGTGCAAGATAGAGGTAGAAAGCGAAGCGGGAAAAGGTACAAAAGTTTGCTTCAGATTGCCAAAAGGCACTGTGAGAGGACTGCTTGTGCTCGTCTTCGCAACTTCTTCGCTTCTTATATCGGCAAAGGTTTCTTCGGCAAACATCCATCGAATCAAGGCTGCCGCCTTTGCCGACAGTGCCTACCAAAGCAATCTCAACGGCACTTATACCCGTACTCTTGCATTTTCCGATAGCTGCAGAACCCATCTCAACCGTCTCTATCTCAAGACTTATCCTCATGATACCGACACGTTATTAAGGTTCTCTACCAGCCCGAAAGTTCCTGCGGAAATTCATTGGTTGCATCGTAGATTCCGATTAAACTATCAAGTTGTTCTCCGTATGAGAAACGAGAGTGCCGTTGCTGCCTTGGCTTTGCACAGGTGGGATTTATACCGCTATAACAACAAAGTCTATACACAGTTATTCAAAGAGCATTCTGCAGACACAAATCTGGCCACCTATTGCAGCGTGATGCAGAAGTCGGGTAACAACAAGACCATTGCCATCGTTATTTTGGTCATTCTTTTCGTACTCATCTTCCCTGCCTATTATTTACTGTATTACAGACATTTGCTCCATTTCAACTTCTGCATTGATAAAATCAAACATATCAACGAAATACTGCTCAGCAAAGTTCCCGAATCAGAGATGCTGCGACTTATCAACCGCACCATTCAAACAGACAGAACAGAAAAATTGCCTACTGCCCTATCGGCCATCATCAAACAAATCACATCTGCTTTGCAACAAAGTATCGATAACACTGAGTTGAGACAGCAAAGCATAGATGGTGCCAAGGACGAGCTGCGTAGAATACAGTTGGAAGAAGAGCGTTTGTATATCAGCAACAGCGTGTTAGACAACTGCCTCAGTACCTTAAAACATGAGACCATGTATTATCCTTCGCGTATCAGCCAACTTGTGGAGGGTCGAGACGAGTCTTTGTTGTCGCTGAACGAACTAGTTCGTTATTACAAAGACATCTTTTCCCTGCTGAGCGCACAGGCCGATCGACAGGTAGAAGTTCCGCTCCTGCAATGTCGTCCCGTTGCTATTTCCGCACTTACCGGTAAAGAGAACGAGGGAAAAATACTCTGCGATGATGATATGATGCACTTTCTTTTCGAGATATTAAAGAAACAAAGCGGACAAAAAGAATTGCTTTTGCAGGTCTCGGAGCGAGGCAACAGATATGTCGTCTTTAGTATCGAAATGCCTTTTGCTATGGATGAAACCCGTTGCCGCAGGCTTTTTACGCCCCTTACATCCAACGTTCAATACCTGCTTTGCAGGCAAATTATCAGAGAAACGGGAGAGATGACCAATGCAAGAGGCTGCGGCATTCTTGCCATACCAGCCCCCAACGGCAATACCACGATAGAGATAACATTGGCTAAGGCTTCAAAATCATAAAGATAAAAGGAGATAGTAGAATGGAAAAATTTAAAGTGATTATCGTAGAAGATGTGCCTTTAGAATTGAAAGGCACAGTAGGTATCATCAAAAATGATATACCCGAAGCCGAAATCATCGGCACAGCTGACAGCGAACAGGCGTATTGGAAGCTCATGAAGCAGCAGGAACCCGACTTGGTTTTGCTGGATTTAGGACTTGGAGGCTCAACGACCGTAGGTGTGGAGATATGCCGACAAACAAAAGAAACAAAAAAGCATATCAAGATTCTCATATTTACGGGCGAGATACTAAATGAGAAACTCTGGGTAGATGTACTCGATGCTGGAGCCGATGGCATTATTCTCAAGAGTGGAGAACTGCTTACCCGAGGCGATGTATTCAGCGTCATGAATGGAAAAAGACTTGTGTTCAACCAGCCTATTCTCGAAAAAATCATCGACAGATTCAAGCATAGCATTCATCATCAATTACAAAAGCAAGAAGCACTCATCAACTACGAGATAGATGAATACGACGAGCGCTTCCTTCGTCATTTAGCTTTGGGCTACACCAAAGAACAGATTACCAACCTTAGAGGCATGCCCTTTGGTGTTAAAAGCTTGGAAAAGAGGCAAAATGAACTTGTCCAGAAGCTGTTTCCCGATGGTAACGGAGGTATCGGAATCAACGCCACACGTCTTGTTGTCAGAGCTTTGGAACTGCGTATATTAGATATAGACAATCTCGAAGCCGATGAATAACCGAGCTGCCATAGAACGATATGCCGCCAAAGGCGCACTTGCATTATGCGTGTTGTATGCATTCGTCATCCTCATATCGTGGGTTGTGGCCTCTTCCATGCCGCAACTTCCCTTGCGCTCCATCCTTAGTTCGGAAGGCGTCAGATGGCTTTTCGGGCATTTTACGTCTAATATTTCGGGGTCTATGCTGGCTTGGCTGTTACTCATTGCTGTTGCATACGGAGTTATCAAAGATAGTGGGATGGTGGCATCCGTTATCTTGCTTCTCGCAAGAAAAAAGCTCCCCTATCGTCATTTGCTGGCATTGCGGTTTGTCGCCGGCCTGTTGATGGTGTTGATAGCTATTCTTGTGTTGCTTACCTGTATACCTCATGCCATTCTGTTGAGTGTAAACGGACATCTTTTTCCCAGCAGTTTCAGTCGCAGCCTCATACCTATTCTCTGTTTTATCGGCACGGTTTCTGCCGTCACATTCGGATTGGTATGCGGTCGTTACACTTCTTTGGTACAGGTCTTCCGTGCTCTTATCTATGGCATTACAGCCTTTTCACCTACTTTCTTCATCTATATATTGGTGGCACAATTATATTATACTATCCTTTACATTGTTCCCCTATAGACAGAAAACGTACTTGTTATTCGTGATGATACGGCTCTCCTTTAATAATCGTGCAAGCCCTGTATAGTTGTTCGGTAAAAACCAATCGCACCATTTGGTGTGAAAACGTCATTTTAGACAGAGATATTTTTTCATTCGCCCTGTCATAGACACTGCTTGAGAAACCGTAAGGGCCGCCTATGACAAAAGCCAATCGCTTACAGAAGCCTTGCTTCTTTTCTATCCACTTTGCAAAGTCTATACTCCGAAACATTGTTCCGTGTTCGTCAAGCAACACAACCGTATCGGTAGGCAATATTGTTTTCAGAATCTGTTCGCCTTCTTTTTCCTTTTGCTGCTGCTCACTCAGGCTTTTGGTGTTTTTCAGTTCAGGCAGAGTTATCACCTCAAACGGCATGTAATGAGCAATGCGCTGTGCATAGTCTTCTATGCCTGCGACAAGATGTTGATTCACTGTTTTACCAACAACAATCAATACGGTCTTCATCATAAAACGTTTTCTATCTGTTCGGAAGAATGCTACAAACTGTCATTCTTTTTCCTCCGAAGACTTTCGATAACAATGTTTTCTCTTTGGATTCATAGGAAACCATCCTTTCTCCACACGGCGTTTCTGTTCAAAAAGCTCGCCGATACCCCACAGCAAAGAAGCTCCGAACACGCCCATAATAGACGAGAAGATAACGTTTTCTATAAAAAAAGCGCAACCGAGGCTTGCAATGCCCCCGATGAGAAATCCCCACCAAGGTCTGGTACCCCAGTAATATTCCGCTTTAATGACAAGAGGATGACACAGCCCGATAATGAGGAATGTGCTCACAGCAATGATAACGCCCGTATAATACATGGTTGTTTCTGTTTAGATAATATGCTTTCCATGCCTTGCACATAAGCAAGAGTCACCGATAAAACATCTTGCAAAGATACGGAATTTTTACGTTATCCGGCAACCGGATAAAGAAAACAAGTTGTAAAATCATAAAAACGTGCACTCATTTCCTTAGATAATCCCATTTTTTTCGTAATTTTGTGGCATAGCATCATATAACAAATAACACATAAAATTATAGTTTTGAGTATGGAAAATAATAAAGAATTAATCGCACAATGCGGGGCGAAAGCCCAGCAATGGTTATCTCCGGCTTTCGACGCGGAAACCCGTAAGGCAGTGGAAAACATGTTGGCGACTGCCGATAAGACCGATTTGATAGAGAGTTTCTACAAGGAGTTGGAGTTCGGAACAGGCGGACTGCGCGGTATTATGGGAGCAGGCTGCAACCGAATGAACATTTACACCGTGGGTATGGCTACTCAAGGATTGGCCAACTACTTAAAGAAAAACTTTGCAGAACGCAAGGAAATTTCTGTTGTCGTTTGCCATGACTGCCGCAACAACAGTCGTCTGTTTGCCGAAACAGTAGCCGACATCTTCTCGGCAAACGGCATAAAGGTTTATCTTTTCAAAGACATGCGCCCCACACCGGAGTGCTCTTTTGCCATCAGACACTTCGGTTGTCAGAGTGGTGTCAATATTACAGCCAGCCATAACCCGAAAGAATACAACGGCTACAAGGCCTATTGGGACGATGGCGCACAGGTGTTGGCACCCCACGACAAAGGCATTATCGACGAAGTGGGCAAGGTGAAAGTGGAGGATGTGAAGTTCAAAGGAGACAAAAGTCTGATTCAGCTCATTGGCGAGGATATAGACAACATATATCTTGAGAAGATTCGTACCGTCTCCATCGACCCTGCCATCATCCAAAGGCAAAAAGATTTGAAGATTGTCTATACTCCGCTACATGGAACAGGTATGACAATGATACCCCGTTCGCTAAAACTCTGGGGATTTGAAAATGTGCATTGCGTGAAAGAACAGATGGAGCGGAGCGGCGATTTCCCCACAGTTGTGAGTCCCAACCCTGAAAACGGAGAGGCACTGACTTTAGCTTTGAGAGATGCAAAGGCATTGGATGCCGACATCGTGATGGCTTCCGACCCCGATGCCGACCGCGTGGGAATGGCTTGCAAGAATGATAAAGGCGAGTGGATACTTATCAATGGTAACCAGACCTGTCTGCTCTTCCTCTATTATATCATTACCAACCGCATCAAAACGGGAAAGATGCGACCCAACGATTATATCGTGAAAACCATTGTCACTACGGAAGTCATTCGTAAAATCGCAGAGAAAAACCATATAGAAATGCGCGATTGCTACACCGGATTTAAGTGGATAGCCCGCGAGATACGTATTTCTGAAGGCAAACAGCAGTATATCGGTGGCGGCGAAGAAAGCTACGGTTTCATGGCCGAAGATTTCGTACGCGATAAGGACGCTGTTTCCGCCTGCTCACTGCTGGCCGAAATCTGCGCATACGCTAAAGACCAAGGAAAGACGCTCTATGATTTGCTCATGGACATTTACTTGGAATACGGATTCTCACATGAGTTCACCATCAATGTCGTGAAGCCCGGAAAGAGCGGAGCCGATGAGATAAAGAAGATGATGGAAAACTTCCGTACGAATGCACCGCAGGAATTAGGCGGCAGCAAGGTGGTTTGTTGGAAAGATTATCAGACTTTGGAAGCGAAAGACGATAAGGGACAAACGACCCGACTCAACATGCCGGAACCCAGCAATGTGCTTCAATGGTTCTGCGAAGATGGCACCAAAGTGAGTGTACGTCCGTCGGGAACTGAACCTAAGATAAAGTTCTACCTCGAAATAAAGGGAGAAATGAAGTGCGAAGGGTGCTACGAACGTTGCGTAAAAGAAAGCATGGAGAAAATAGAGCTCATCAAAAAAGACCTCCATCTTAACTAATTATCCCTCAACATGATAGCAGCCGTTTTGTAAAAGCTGTGCTTTTACGTCCTCAAGGCTAAGCTATCACACGATAAAAGCTAAGCTGTTACGATGTAATGGCTTAGCTTTTTCATTTCAGTATCGCACCTTCAGTGCTCCGTTTAGAGAAACGTTCTATACCCAGCGCTATGCGCTGGACTGATAAATTGCGCTCCTGCAGAGCTTAGTTGAGGGAATGCCATATACCCGATACACGAGTTCGGGATAAGGTTATCTGGACTGTACGCCCCGACGGGGCGTAAGACTTTAGGCAGGGTGTGAAGCTCGTAAGAGCGCCACCCCTGATAAGCATGTGTAGAAAGATGAATCCCGTAGGGGTGACGGAGGATGGAGGATTCGTGCTCTGCCGCCCCTTCAGGGCTTAGATAGCGGGAATCCACGACACAGGGGCTACGCTACCGCTTACCCCTGTCTAAGGTCTGTCGCCCCTTCAGGGCTATTAGATAAAAATCTCTTATCCCGAATCGTGTACCCGATGCTATGCGATAGGCTGACATACCGCATTCTTGTAGAACTTAGTGGGGCTTTATGAACGAATGAAATATAGGGTTGTGTGAATTGGACTACACGCCTTTGAGGATTGAAAGGCGAGCGCTGCAAGGCGCGTAAGATGTCAGCCCAAGGCAACGCCTTGGGTAAAGGGGCACCACAAAATGGAGCGCTGTAAGTGCGACAGACCAAAGGCAGGGGGAACAGCCCTGTTAAATGTATGCAAGAATGAAAAGCCTCGGAGATCTTAGAACTCCCACGTCAAGACAACAAGCATTATGCTGCCGCCCATCCCTGTCTGTTTTCTGTTGTTCATTACCTTTCCTCTTTTCGCACAGCAAACCTTATTTTAGGGCTTACAGTCCAAATAATCTTATCCCAAACACACCTGTATGTATATGGGAAAAGAGGCAATGAAGGGTCTGCTCACTTGCTTCCCCAATAAGCGGAATATTCATCCTCGAAGTTAGGAGTAAGCATGCCGTTGCCTATTGCAGTCAATATCTCCTCGCGCGACCAGAATTTTCCTTCAGCCAACTCTTCCTTGTTGGGCGTAATAGGCTTGTCATAAACGGTGGAGAAGACGTAGACCAACTCCCGTTCCCTTAGTCCTTCAAAGACGTAACGCCCCACGGTTTGCGGCTGAAAGTCTGTTATCTGTAACTCCTCACGCGCTTCACGCGCTAACGCTTGCTCAATATTTTCGCCTAAATCCACATGTCCGCCGATGGCCGTATCCCACTTATTGGGCTGTATGTCTTTCCATGCAGGTCGTTTTTGCAGGTATAATTCGCCTTTACTGTTGAACACATGCAGATGAACCACAGGGTGAAGAACCTTTGAACCGTTATGCGCCTCACCGCGAGAGATAGCTCCTAAGATATTTCCCTCTTCATCTACAACGGGAAACATTTCATTTTGATTGTCTTTCATATTCAAACAAAACAGGGTAAAGATTGAACCCCAATCGGTCATGAGACTGCTTATTTACCATTTTAATAGGGATAACATGGTTTCCTATACAGGCTCTCATGACCGATTTGGGCTTAAAGTTGCATGACAGCAGTATAGTAATGACCGAACGTTTGCTCTATATGGACAGGTCGTTCCTTAAAGAGGGCAAACACAGCACTTCCGCTTCCGCTCATCAGTGCGAAAGAGGCACCAAGGCTATACAATTGCTCCTTGATGGCTGCAATGGTCGGATAATTCGAGAAAATGGGCGCTTCAAAATCGTTGGTCAATTCCTCCCGCCATGTTTCCACAGGCTTTGCAACGATGTCTTTGCAGCATTTTACCGGTCGTTTGGGAGTGATGAAGCTGTAAGCCTCTCGGGTGGAAACGGCTATATCGGGTTTAACGATGGTTAAGTAATAGCCTTTCAAATGCTCGGAAAGGCCGTTGAAAGGTTCGAGAATATTTCCTGTTCCCAAAGCAAAAGCCGGCTTGGAAGCGATAAAAAAAGCACAATCAGCCCCTAATCGGCCGGCATACGCCTCCATCTCTTTTTGTTTCATATTCAGAGAAAAACGCTCATTGAGCAACCTTATCATATAGGCGGCATCGCTGGAACCGCCTCCCATTCCGGCCTGAACAGGAATACGCTTGTGCAAATAGGCGTAGATACGCGGCAACTCAAAGTCTTTTGCCAGCAAATGATACGCCTTAACCACCAAATTATCTTCGCCATTACCAAAGACAGAGATGCCCGATATCGTCAGGTTACACGCATCTTCTACGGGAAATTGTTCGTCCATGCACTTGATTTCCAATGCATCCGTCAGCGGAATGGGTAAGAAAACCGTCTCAATATCATGGAGACCATCGTTCCGCCGAGATACGACATTGAGCCCCAAATTAATCTTTGCACAGGGAAAAATAATCATTGTTCGTCTATTTTTACTGCAAATGTAATAATAATTATCCCAAGAGCAGTTCCTTAGAAGCAATATATTGTTTCAAAGACTTTGCAATAACTCAAAAAAAGAAGTTACCTTTGCAAAAGAAAAGCATATGAAGTTAAGTATCATTATCCCCGTTTATCGCGTAGAACATGTGCTCGACCGCTGCATCGAAAGCGTGCGACAACAGTCGTTTGTGGATTGGGAAATGATATTGGTAGATGACGGTTCGCCCGACAAATGCCCCCAAATGTGTGACGAATGGGCAAAGAACGACAAGCGAATCAAGGTTATCCATCAACTGAACGGCGGACTGAGCGAAGCACGCAACACAGGTCTGACACACGCACAGGGTGAATTCATCGCTTTCATAGATTCCGACGACACGCTCGCTCCTGACACCTTGTCTGAAGCCCTGCAAGCTCTCAAACGTCATACGGAATACAATATTGTGGAGTTTCCTGTGGTTGTAGGCTACGGAAGCTCTCGCCAACAGTATCTTTCGCTTGGCAACCATGGCTATACAGACCTGCATGCGTATTGGATAGAGCAACAAGGCTACCTGCATGCCTATGCTTGGAACAAAGTGTATCGTCGCTGCCTCTTCCACGAAATTCGCTTTCCTCGCAGCAAAGTGTTTGAAGACATCATCACCACGGCACGTCTCTTGCAGGCCTCTGCCAATATTCTGACCATCAGCAGCGGCCTTTATTACTATTGGAAGAACAACGAGGGCATCACTGCATCTGCCCGTTGCGAGGATTTGCGGCAACTGTTAGAATGGCATTTGCTTATCCGCCAAGAATACATCTCTCCGCAGAAAGCTTCACCAGAGGCACGCATGCGCTATTATCTGCATTTAGTTAATATTCAGATAGATATTTTCCGCATGGGCGACACACGGCTCCTATTGCCTAAAGAGAAGATTCCATTGCGCACTATCCTAAGCTGCAACCTGCCCCTTACAGCCCTACTGAAAGCACTGATACTCAAAGCATCGGGTATGAAAAGCCTATGTCGCATTCATCAATTCATCAGCAAATACCGAAAATAACAATGATTAGTTTCATCATCCCTTGTTATAACATCCCTGTTGATATGCTCCGCGAGTGTATTGACAGCATTCTCGCACTGTCGCTGAAGGAAAACGAACGCGAGATAATTGTCATCGATGACGGTTCGGAACATGCTCCGATTGCTGATTTGCACGACATCATAGACCAAATCGTGTACGTGAGACAGAAGAACGGCGGACTGAGTAATGCCCGTAATACAGGACTTCGGCTGTGCAAGGGCGACTATATACAATTGATAGATGCCGACGATTTCCTGATACGCACACCTTACGAGCATTGTCTCGACATCATGCGCTATGAGCAACCCGACCTCGTACTCTTCCATTCATCAAGAAACAAGACAGGGAATATCCCCTTGCATTTCAATGCCCCTATGGACGGTGCCTGCTATATGCGCCACAACAACATCCGTGCGGCAGCTTGGGGTTACCTTTTCCGTCGGCAAATATTAGGGAATCTGCGTTTCCGCGAGGGCATCTACCACGAAGATGAAGAGTTTACACCTCAACTTCTGTTGCGGGCAGAGCGTGTGTTTGCCACTGATGCCGAAGCATATTACTACCGCATCCGAGAAGATTCGATCATGCAACGCACTGACAGTCGAAGCGTGATGAAACGCCTTGCCGACCAAGAAGATGTTATCCGGCGCCTCCACCTCATGGCAACAAAAGCAACGGCCATCAACAGCGAAGCCTTACAACGCAGGGTAGCACAACTCACAATGGACTATCTCTACAACATAATCATGCAGACCCGCTCGTATCGGCAGTTAGAGAAGCGCGTCAGTCGACTGTATGAAAAAGGTCTCTTCCCACTACCCGACAAGTCCTATACAAGAAAATACCAATGGTTTCGCCGTCTTGCAAACCATCGAACGGGACGCCGTCTGCTCTGCCAACTGATTCCACACCTTCCGATATGAACATACTGTTATTGGGCGAATACAGCAACGTGCACCATACTCTGGCCGAGGGACTGCGCACCTTGGGGCATAGCGTGACCGTAGTTTCCAATGGGGACTTTTGGAAAGACTATCCCCGTGACATCAATCTCGCACGCACTACAGGCAAATGGGGTGGCATTGCCTATATGGCACGATTGTATGCGTTGCTTCCCCGCTTGCGTGGTTACGACGTGGTGCAGCTCATCAATCCCATGTTTCTCGAACTCCGCGCCGAACGCATCTTCCCTATTTATCGCTATCTACGCCGCCACAACGGGCGCGTTTTTCTCGGTGCATTCGGTATGGACTACTATTGGGTACACACATGTTGCCACAATCGACCGTTCAGATACAGCGATTTCAACATCGGCGAGACCTTGCGCACCGATGCAGATGCCATGAACGAACGGCACGACTGGATAGGAACGGGCAAAGAACGACTTAACCGATACGTGGCTGAAGATTGCGACGGCATTATTGCCGGCCTTTACGAATATTGGGCATGCTATCATCCAAACTTTCCAAATAAAACTTGCTTCATTCCGTTTCCCATCCGTTTGCCCGAACACCCGTTCGTTCCCTACGACAAGAATCGACGTTTGCGCCTGTTCATCGGCATCAATCGTAGCCGCAATGCTTACAAAGGTACAGATATTCTGCTTGAAGTCGCCCGCGAAACGGCCTCGCGTCATCCCGACAGCATAGAACTCATCGTAGCCGAAAACGTGCCTTTCGTGCAATACGAGCAGATGATGGACAAAGCCGATGTGCTGCTCGACCAACTGTATAGCTACACACCATCGATGAATACGCTGCTGGCCATGTCGAAAGGTATTGTATGTGTGGGCGGTGGAGAGCCTGAGAATTACAAGATACTCGGCGAGGATGAATTGCGTCCCATCATCAATGTATTGCCCTATAAGGAAAGTGTCTGTGAGGCATTGGAGCGTTTAGCAACCGGCAAAGTGGACATCGCTCGACTGCAACAGCAGAGCATCGAATATGTAAACCGTCATCATGATTATATAAAAGTGGCACAGACTTATCTCGATTTCTATCAATCGAAAATGTGAATGCAGCAAAGGATTCTCCATGGAGCGACAATAGCAAAGAAACATTTTCTCATCCCGAATCGGTATTATGTCGCAGAAAATCCGTAATTTTGCAAGCAATAAAATAGGTAGCTTTGTTTTTAGGCTTATTGATAACAGACAAGAATAGATAAAATGAAAGAACCGCAAACGGTTCATTAAACATTAATTTTTAGTAGAAATGGAAAAAAGTGCATTGCAAAAGGAAAGAGCAGCATACAGGCCTAAGTTGCCTAAAGCTCTCCAAGGTGCAGTAAAGATTGAAGAAGGAACTCCGACACAGAGCGTGGATAACAAAGACGAAATCAAGAAACTATTCCCTCATACATACGGGATGCCTCTCGTGGAATTTGTTAAGGGAGAGAGTCATCCGTCGAAACGACTGAATGTTGGCGTGATTCTGAGTGGCGGACAAGCACCGGGCGGACACAACGTCATCTGCGGTTTGGTTGATGCCGTGAAGCAACTCCATCCCGACAATCATATCTACGGATTCCTCATGGGACCCGGGGGCTTGGTAGACCACAATTACATGGAACTGACACCCGATTTCATAGGTGAATACCGCAACACCGGTGGCTTCGACATGATAGGAAGCGGGCGCACAAAGTTAGAAACCGTGGAGCAGTTTGAAAAAGGGTACGAAATTCTCCGCCAACTCGATATACAGGCACTCGTTATTATCGGTGGTGACGATTCCAACACTAACGCCTGCGTGCTGGCCGAATATTATGCGGAAAAGAACTACGGCGTACAGGTGATAGGATGCCCGAAGACGATAGACGGCGATTTGAAAAACGACCAGATAGAGGCTTCATTTGGTTTCGATACTGCTACGAAAACTTATTGCGAACTCATCGGCAACATTGAGCGCGACAGCAACTCGGCACGCAAATACTGGCATTTCATCAAGATGATGGGACGCTCGGCCAGCCACATCGCCCTCGAATGCGCCTTGCAATGTCAGCCCAACATCTGCATCATTTCCGAAGAAGTGGAAGCAAAAGACCTTACACTCAACGAGATTGTGGAGCAAATTGCCGAAGCCGTGGCCATGCGTGCTGCCGATGGTAATAACTTCGGCGTGGTACTCGTGCCCGAAGGACTGATTGAGTTCATCCCCGCCATTGGCCGATTGATACAAGAACTGAATGATTTGCTCGCCCAGCACGGCGCAGAATATCGCCACCTTGACGACGAAGCCCAGCGTGCTTACATTCTGTCGCATCTTTCAAAGGCCAATGCCGCTACATTTGAGACATTGCCCGAGGGCGTTGCCCGTCAGCTGTCGCTCGACAGAGACCCGCACGGCAACGTACAGGTGTCGCTCATCGAGACCGAACGCCTGCTCTCCGACATGGTAGAAGCCCTGCTCGACACATGGAAAAAAGAAGGCCGGTTCACGGGACACTTTGCCTCGATCCACCATTTCCTCGGCTATGAGGGACGTTGCGCTTGTCCGTCGAACTTCGATGCCGACTATTGCTACTCACTCGGCGTGAGTGCCGCACAGCTCATCGCCAACGGAAAAACGGGTTACATGGCCGTGGTGAAAAATACAACAGCCGACACCGACGAATGGAAAGCCGGCGGCGTGCCCATTACGATGATGATGAATATTGAGCGGCGTAACGGCGAGATGAAACCCGTTATCCGCAAAGCACTCGTAGACCTCAACGGGAAACCTTTCAAGACGTTTGTGGCACAACGCAAACGTTGGGCGCGTGAAACGGCCTACATCTATCCCGGACCGATACAATACTGGGGGCCAAGCTCGGTATGCGACAGCACCACGAAAACGCTTCAGCTGGAGCATGAATAAATCTCATACATACAAGTCAAAGCAAGTACAAGGATGCGCTGCGTCCTTGTACTTCTACGTTTCATAATGACCGGAACACGACGAGCCACAAGAAAGAAGACGACCACAGCACCGCGCAGTCACCGTCGGCGTACACCTCATCTGCGTCTACATCCGCGACGACCGCGCTTCCTGCGTAAATATCCCGCTTGGGCTTTATGGCTCGGTGGGCTATGCGTATTGACACTCTACACGTGGGGCTTCTATTATTTCTTCGTCAGTCCTACCGGCTTCCGATGGCGAGCACTTTATGGTGACATCAACTTCCCCGACGGCTATGAGATACACGGCATCGACATCTCCCACTATCAAAGCGACATCAACTGGGACGAACTGCAACGCAATGCCCAAATAGAAGGTTCACCCGTGCGATTCATCTTTATCAAAGCCACCGAAGGCGCAAAGCACTTGGACGACAATTTCAACGACAACTTCTACCAAGCCCGCGAACACGGATTCATCCGCGGTGCCTACCATTTCTGGAGCAACCGTAGCAGTGCGCGCGAGCAAGCCTACTACTTCTTAAAACAAGTACACTTGGAAGATGGTGACCTGCCGCCCGTCCTCGACGTGGAGCACAAGCCCAAAGACCGCTCGGTAGAAGATTTCAAACGCGACATCCTCACATGGCTTCATGTGGTGGAAGACCGCTATCACGTGAAGCCCATCCTCTACACCTATTATAAATTCAAACTCGCTTACCTTAACGACGAACGCTTCGACGATTATCCCTACTGGATTGCCCACTACTATGTGGACACCATGGAATATAAAGGTCGGTGGAAGTTCTGGCAACACACGGACGTGGGACGACTGCCCGGCATCAAAGGCTACGTGGACTTCAACGTCTACAACGGAAGCTACTACGACTTGGTCAACCTTACCATCGGCAAGCCGGAGAGCAAAGAAGACAATCTGTACGACTAAACAGAAGCAAAGCATCAATGATTCTCGGATTGTCGAAGTTGATTGGGCTGTGGCGCTTGAAGCGCCGGCATCCGATAAGGTCAATTTTATAATACTTTAAAGGCACCAACAGCACCTATATCAAGATTAATTCGTAATTTTGCCCGAAATAACAAAAACGCCATGACGCTTAACAACCTGACAGCTATCTCGCCTATCGACGGGCGTTACCGCAACAAAACAGAACGATTGGCCGAGTATTTCTCCGAATATGCACTTATCAGATACCGAGTACGCGTAGAAATAGAATATTTCATTGCACTGTGCCAGCTGCCTTTGCCGCAACTTTCCGATTTTTCCGCAACATATTTCCCGCAACTTCGCAGCCTCTATACCGACTTCTCGGAAACGGATGCCCGTCGTGTGAAAGATATCGAAAACATTACCAACCACGACGTGAAAGCCGTGGAATACTTTATCAAAGAGGCTTTCGATCGTATTGGCATCCCCGAGGCATACAAAGAGTTCGTGCATTTCGGCCTTACCTCGCAAGACATCAACAACACGTCGGTACCCCTCTCGCTGAAAGAAGCACTGGAAGAGGTGTATGAGCCGCAGATGGAAGAACTCATCGAACAATTACGCCACCTTGCCGACGCATGGAAAGACGTTCCTATGCTGGCACGCACCCACGGGCAGCCCGCATCGCCCACACGATTAGGCAAAGAAATCAGGGTCTACGTCTATCGACTTACAGAGCAGCTCAATACGCTGAAAGCCTGTAAACAGACAGCCAAATTCGGCGGTGCCACAGGCAACTTCAATGCCCACCACGTGGCCTATCCCGAATATGATTGGGCAGACTTCGGCAACCGTTTCGTAACCGAAGTCCTCGGTCTGCATCGCGAAGAATATACCACACAAATCAGCAACTACGACTATCTGGCCTCCGTATTTGATGCTATCCGCCGACTGAACACCATCATTCTCGACCTTAACCGCGACTTCTGGATGTATATCTCGGCCGATTACTTTAAACAGAAAATTAAAGCGGGTGAGGTAGGCTCAAGTGCTATGCCCCACAAAGTGAATCCTATCGATTACGAAAACAGCGAGGGAAACGTGGGTATCGCCAACGCCATCTTTGCGTTTCTCGCACAAAAGCTGCCCGTCAGTCGTTTGCAGCGAGACCTTACCGACTCCACGGTACTTCGCAACATCGGCGTACCCCTCGGGCATAGCATCATCGCCATACAAAGCACACTGAAAGGCCTGCGCAAACTCATTCTCAACGAAGATAAGATTGCCCGCGACCTCGACGAAAACTGGGCCGTAGTGGCCGAAGCCATACAAACCATACTGCGACGCGAGGGCTATCCGCATCCCTACGAAGCATTGAAAGCACTCACACGTACCAACACCCATATCTCACACGAAAGTATCAGTGCATTTATCGATACGCTTCATATTTCGCCCGAGGTGAAAAAAGAATTGAAAGCCATTACCCCTCGCAACTATACAGGAATCTGACAATACACCAAAATAGTTATTATAATCATCCAATGGCCGTGAGGCCTTTTCAAAACATTTTAAAACAACAAAGAACTATGGACCAAGAATTAGAAAACAAACAGGACAATTTCTCTTCCGAACAGAATGAGACCAGCCGTGAAGGCTACAGCCCCACACAACAAGGCTACAACAATGAGTATCATGGAGGCCGCACACAGCGCCCGCGTATCCACTCCCAACATGCATACAGCAGCGACAGAAATGGGAACCGAGAAGATGGAGGTTTCCGTCCCGAAGGCTTTGGCGGCGGATTACAAAGCGGAGGCGAAGGCATGTCGTCGCCCCGTCCCTACCGTCCCCGTTATAACAATGGTGGAAACTATCAGTCGCGCCCCTACAACAACAATTACGGACAGCCGCGACAAGGTGGTTATCGTCCGCGCTTCAACAACCAAGAGGGAGAAGCCGGTGGCGGTTATCAACCACGCCCCAACTACGGACAGCCCCGACAAGGCGGTTATCGTCCACGCTTCAACAATCCGGAGGGGGGCTATCAGCCTCGCGAAGGTGGTTATCAGCCCCGCGAGGGTGGTTATCGTCCGAGAAACAACTATCAGCAAGGCGGCTATCAATCACGCCCCAACTACGGACAGCCCCGACAAGGCGGCTACAACAACTACGGCGGTTATCCGCCCCGTGGCAACTATCAACCGCGAAGCTACAATCAAGGTGGCTATCGTCCGCGCACCCCGGGCTATGATCCCCACGCCAAATACAGCATGAAGAAACGTATCGAATATAAGGAAGAACACACCGACCCCAACGAACCGATACGTCTGAACAAATATTTAGCCAATGCCGGCGTATGTAGCCGTCGCGAAGCCGATGAATTTATACAGGCCGGTGTGGTCACGGTAAACGGACAGGTCATTACCGAGCTGGGCACAAAGATTGTGCGTACCGACGAAGTGAAGTTCCACGACCAACCCGTAACGCTTGAAAAGAAAGTCTATGTATTGCTCAATAAGCCGAGAGACTATGTTACCACAAGCGATGACCCGCAACAGCGGAAAACCGTGATGGAACTTGTAAAGGGAGCCTGTCCCGAACGCATCTATCCCGTAGGTCGCCTTGACCGCAATACTACAGGTGTGCTGCTCTTCACCAACGACGGCGATTTGGCCAGCAAACTGACGCATCCTAAGTTCTTGAAGAAAAAGGTTTACCACGTATTCCTCGACAAAGAAGTAACAATGCACGACATGCAACAGATTGCTACAGGCATCACCCTCGACGACGGAGAGATACATGCCGATGCCATCGAATATGCCAAGGACAACGACAAGAAGCAGGTCGGCATAGAGATTCACAGCGGAAGAAACCGCATCGTACGTCGTATCTTCGAGAGCTTGGGCTACCGAGTCGTTCGTCTTGACCGCGTACAATTTGCCGGACTCACGAAGAAATATCTGCGTCGTGGCGATTGGCGTTTCCTTACCGAGAAAGAAGTAGACATGTTGCGCATGGGCGCTTTTGAATAATGGAGATAGAACAAGATGGAAACAATGCGTAGAACAAAGATTGTAGACGTACTGAAAAGTACCGATTTCGGCGCTACCGTAAACGTACGGGGCTGGGTAAGAACCCACCGCAGCAGCAAGGCCGTAGACTTCATTGCACTAAACGACGGCTCCACCATTAAGAATGTGCAGATAGTCGTCAATACGTCAACGACCGACGAGCAGACGCTCAGACAGATAACCACCGGTTCCTGTCTCTCCGTAACGGGTACGCTCGTTGAGAGTCAGGGCAAGGGACAGAGCGTGGAGATACAATGCAAGGATATAAAGATATATGGTCTTTGTGGCTCCGATTATCCCATGCAGAAGAAAGGACAGACATTTGAGTATATGCGTCAGTATGGTCATCTTCGTCTGCGCACCAACACTTTCGGTGCCGTCTTCCGCATCCGTCACCACATGGCCATCGCCATTCACCAATTCTTCCACGACCGCGGCTTCTTCTATTTCCATACCCCCATCATCACAGCCAGCGATGCTGAGGGGGCAGGACAGATGTTTCAGGTAACCACCCAGAACCTCTATGATTTGAAGAAGGACGAGAAAGGCAAGATAAAATATGACGACGATTTCTTCGGGAAGATGACATCGCTCACCGTCAGCGGACAATTGGAAGGCGAACTCGGTGCAACTTCATTGGGACAGATATACACTTTCGGCCCCACGTTCCGTGCCGAGAACTCAAACACGCCCCGACACTTGGCAGAGTTTTGGATGATTGAGCCTGAAGTTGCTTTTATCGACCTCAACGACCTGATGGATTTAGAGGAAGACTTCATTAAATATTGCGTGCAATGGGCACTCGACCACTGCCAAGACGACCTCGAGTTCCTCAACAGCATGATAGACAAGACGCTCCTCGAGCGGTTGCGTTCAGTCGTGTCGGGCAGCTTTAAGCGGCTCACTTATACCGAGGGTATCGACATTCTGAAAGAGGCCGTAGCACAGGGACACAAGTTCGAGTTCCCCGTCTCTTGGGGCATGGATCTCGCCAGCGAGCACGAGCGTTATCTTGTGGAAGAGCATTTCAAGCGGCCTGTCATCATGACCGACTACCCGAAAGAGATAAAGGCTTTCTATATGAAGCTCAACGATGACAACAAGACCGTTCAGGGAACCGACGTACTTTTCCCGCAGATTGGCGAAATCATCGGCGGCAGCGTACGCGAGGAAGACTACGGCAAGCTGATGGAGCAGATAGAAGAACGCCATATCCCGATGAAAGACATGTGGTGGTATCTTGATACCCGCAAATACGGCACGTGTCCGCATGGTGGCTTCGGCCTCGGCTTCGAGCGTCTCATCCTCTTCGTTACCGGCATGCAGAACATTCGCGACGTAGTGCCTTTCCCCCGCACGCCTAAGAACGCAGAGTTCTAATCCACATCGCGTATATATAAAAAGGAAGTGCCTCCCAAGAGTTCAACCATTGACTCTTGGGAGGCGTTCTTTATATACGAAAACCGACAAACCGTTGTTTCTGTTCGCTGGATGCCAGCGACGTCTGCAAACCATTGTTTGAGGTCTAAGGGCTGATTAGGGTTCAATCATGACGCATGGGCACACGCTTATTAAAGTTTTGCCCGTTCCAATACTGCTCATAATTTCCCGTATCGCTCGCTTCTTTGTTGATAATCGTCAGACTTGTGCCCCGTTGCGGCAGACGCAGTAGACCGTCGTAACCGGGGGCGATACGTTCGCTTGTGCGAAGGTCGGGCGAGAGTGTATTCGTATCAGGATTGAAGTCGTAGCATAAGATGAGCTGCTGGTCGTTTTGATAGCTGGTGTATGTGAGGCAGACGATAAACAGTTTATGCCCGTTGTTGCGTTTCCATAAAGCGGCAGCAAGGTCTACCCCCGTATCGGGCAAGAAGACGGTGAGCCATCCCTCACTGATTTCAAATGCCACCTCGCGGCCGCTTTTATCCGTATAAGCATAGATAGAGCTTGTCGCGTCTACGGGCTCATCGGGCTGTTGAAAGTTGTAGCGCCGGTAAGCACCTTTACCATTGAGGAAGTTGAGAAACGCGCGCTGCGGACTGTCCTCCCCGCTCGGCCATGCCTTGCAGAAGACGGTCACGAGCTCCTTGATGTTCGATGGCTTTCCCGCCGGCAGTTCTATGCCCACGTCCTGCCAATCATCGATAATCTCCTGTCCCCAAAGTTCCTCGGGCGTGAGTGCTCCTTCATTCTCATCCACTTCTTCTTCGCCGCCACATTCATCTTCGTCTGCCGTCACCTCGCCCTCTTTGCTGGCCGAGAGTTGCAGCCGCACGGTAGGACCTATGCCGCGGTCGTTGAGTTCCACGTCGTCTTGCACATAGGTTGTGGAAGGAAACTTGCAGATGTCTATATTGCCGAGCTGTCCCGTATGGTGTATCTCGCAGTTGCGCAGCGACACGTTGTTCTGTCCGTTTGATGCGAACAGCGTGCCCCGATTCTGCGTAAACCGGCAACGCACGAACGCGGTATTCGAGGAGTTCGCAATATTCACCAACGAGAACTCACGACAGCGGTAGAAGTCACAGTCGGTAAACTTGCTGTTGAAGCCCTGCGAGAGTGTCATGATGCTGTAGCTGCAATCGCGTATGATGCTCTTCGTGCAATTCAGACGACTCGTATTAGTTGCGGTAATGCCTTCGATGCCGCAGCCGAAAAGCTCGCAGCGGTCTATCTGCACGTCTTCACACGACTGAAACTCCAACACGCCCCCTTGGCAGTAGCCCTCGTCGGTATGTCCGATGGTAAGGTTACGCAGCGTCATGTTGCGGCAGTTGCGGAAGCTCAACGGGTAGGCATAGCGTGGCGACACCACGATAGCAGCCCCATCGGTACCTTGTATGACGAGGTTTACACACTGATTGAGCACGAGTTGATAACCGTCGAACACTTCGTCTCTATATGCGTGTGCCTTGGGTGTATCGCCCTCCTGTATGGTCGCGAGCTTCACCGCGACGCAGCAGTATGCATATTCCAACACGTCCGATAGGTTCAGTTCCCCACTGACGGTTATCACGCGGTCTGAGCCGATAGCCTTGATAAACTCGGCTGCCGTACTCACTTTATATTCCTTAGCAGCCATTGCGAAAGCCGTTGTCAGCAGCAACAGCCCTATCAACGATACTCTTTTCATGGGTGATATGAGTTGATTGTTTATGTGCAAAGATAAGGATTCTTTTTCAAAATGGCAGCCTTACGACCACAGATAATAGGAGCTTGGCAAAAGATAATGGGGAGAAAGGTTGCACGATACCGTATTTCTTACTATCTTTGCAGTATGATTAATGATTTTTCATCATGATGATAATTATTTTTCATCACGATGATAATTATTTTTCATCACGATGATAAATATTTTTCACCACGATGATAATTTAAATATCTACGTATCTAATGGGAACGACTCCTACATCTAAAGACAACAACTCCTGCATCTAAAGACAACAACTCCTAAACTAAGAGGGTCGTTCGCCTATGAAAAGGAATGACGATGATAACATGAAGCATCAACCGATATACTCATTTAAAACCTTTAAACAATGTCAGTATTTTATAAACTCATGAAAACAACCGGTTCGCTGGCCAAGAAAGATGCTTGGCGAATCGTGGTTGACATGTACAACACAGTAGGAATGGAACTGATGGGGCAACACATCGAAAAGGCAACGGCACTCACCACAGCCGACCTCATCGGTGCCTTCGAAGCCGTGAAAACAGAGATGGCCGACCAGCTCATGCTCGGCAATCGCGTGCATCTGCCCGGGCTGGGCTACTTCTCGCTCTCCATCAAAGGCGAACTCTACGAAGACCCGAAAACCCATCGATTCCGCCTGCGAAACCCCTATGTGCGCACCGTTAACTTCCGCCCCGAAAAGCGACTGATGCGACTGTTGAGCACAACGAAGTTTGAAAACATGACCTACCGGCAAGACCCCTACTCCATGCCCACAGATGCCGAAGTGGATGCCGCCCTCGACCGCCTCTTCGCCGAGACGGACTACATCTTCATCGGCGACCTGCGTGCCGAGCTGAATCTCTCGAAAGCATCAGCCTATCGCCTTGCCCGCCGGCTCGAAGCCCAAGGGAAACTGCACAACGCCGGCTCGCGCTATCGCAAAATGTATGTCAGAGGCAGCGGAACGGGAGAAAAGAGCGAAGGGAGCGGCGACGAAAAAGTGGGATGAAAGTTTCAATGCCAACGGATTTTTCGCTATATTTGCACGTCCGAGAAACAACCGACAAAGCAACATGACACAGCAAGAAGACATCCGGCAAGCCGTAGAAGTGCTCAAGGCAGGCGGCGTGATACTCTACCCCACCGACACCGTGTGGGGCATCGGCTGCGACGCTACCAACAAAGAAGCCGTAGCCCGCATATACCGCATCAAGCAACGCGAAGACTCCAAGGCACTGATATGTCTGGTAGACAGCGACGCACGGCTGCAACGCTACGTGAGAGACGTGCCGCCCGTAGCCTGGGACTTGCTCGATGTGGCCGAGAAACCCACCACCGTCATCCTCGACGGCGCAGTGAACCTCGCACCCAACCTCATTGCCGACGATGGCAGCATCGCCCTGCGCATCACGAAAGAAGCCTTCTCACGCGAACTCTGCTATCGCTTCCAGAAAGCCATCGTCAGCACCAGCGCCAATATCAGCGGCCAACCCGCTGCCCAAAACTACTGCGACATCGCCCCCGAACTGCTCGAAAGCGTGGACTACGTGTGCCACAGTCGTCGGCAAGAGAAGCGACCGCACACACCCTCGTCTATCATCAAGCTCGCAGCCGACGGCGAAGTGAAAATCGTCCGTCCCTGACCCACATACCCACAGCAACATGGCAAACGATACCACCCTCGACCTTCAACCCACATTGCTCGAAAGGCTCATCGATTGGCGCGAGCAACACGTTACCGACCGGCAGTTTACACTCGTGTTGGCGTTCTTCGTGGGGCTCTTCGCCGCCATCGCCGCTTTCGTGCTCCATTGGCTTATCGGGCAGATACAGCAACTGCTCACCTCCGGCTTCCACAGCGAATCGTTCAACTGGCTCTATCTCGTATTCCCCGTTATCGGCATCTTCCTCACCTCACTGTTCGTGAGATACATCGTGAAAGACGACATCTCCCACGGCATCACCCGCATACTCTACGCCATCAGCTCAAAACGCAGCCGACTGAAGGGACACAACTGCTGGAGTTCGGTGCTCGCTTCAGCCATTACCATCAGCTTCGGAGGTTCTGTGGGAGCAGAGGCGCCCATCGTGCTCACCGGCTCGGCCATCGGCAGCAACCTCGGTAAACTCTTCAAAATGGATAATCGGGTGCTCATGCTGCTTGTCGGTTGCGGCGCGGCAGCTGCCATCGCAGGCATCTACAAGGCACCTATCGCCGGCCTTGTCTTCACGCTCGAAGTGTTGATGATAGACCTTACGATGGCTTCGCTGTTGCCCATCCTCATCTCTTGTATCACTGCCACTTGCTTCACCTATCTGTTTGTGGGTGGCAAGTCGCTGCTGAACTTCCAACTCGACAGCGCATGGCTCGTTGAGCGCGTTCCTGCCAGCATCCTGCTCGGTATCTTCTGCGGACTCATTGCCCTGTACTTCATCCGCACCATGTCGGCCTGCGAAAGTATCTTCGGTCGTCTTCGCAACCATCCCCTCGGCAAGTTAGTGCTCGGCGGCATCGTGTTGAGCACGCTTATCTTCCTCTTTCCGTCGCTCTATGGCGAGGGATATACCGGCGTAAACATTCTTCTCGGCGGCAAGACCGAAGCCGATTGGGACGCGATATTAAACAATTCCCTCTTCTATGGCCACAGTCAGCTGCTCATCGTCTATATAGCCTTGGTGCTGTTTACGAAAGTCTTTGCCACATCGGCTACCAACGGCGGAGGCGGATGCGGCGGAACGTTTGCTCCATCGCTCTTTATCGGAGCCTTCGGTGGCTTCCTCTTCGCCCGTGTATGGAACATGTATGAGCTGGGGATCTATCTTCCGGAGAAGAACTTCACCCTTTTGGGAATGGCCGGAGTGATGTCGGGAGTGATGCACGCACCGCTGACAGGCATCTTCCTCATTGCCGAGATAACCGGCGGCTATCAGCTCTTCATCCCTTTGATGATAGTGAGCGTGGCAGCCTATCTCACCATTATTATCTTTGAGCCGCACAGCATCTACGGCATGCGCTTGGCTCGCGAGGGCAAACTCATTACCCATCATACCGACCGCGCCGTGCTCACGCTCATGAGTTTAGACAGTGTGATAGACAAAAGCTACACCTCGGTAGACCCCGACATGGAGCTTGGACAGCTCGTTCATGCACTGAGCCGAAGTCATAGCGGTATCTTGCCCGTTATCGACACCGGCGGAAACTTCCTTGGCGAAGTTGATATCACGAAGTTACGGCATATCGTGTTCCGCATAGAACTGTACCATCACTTCAAAGTTAAGCAGCTGATGTCGAAGCCGGAAGCGGTGTTGGGCGTAAACGAAACCATGGACCGCGTGATGCAACGCTTCGACAAGAGCGACGCTTCACAACTCCCCGTACTCGATGTAGACGGTCGGTTGATGGGCTATGTCACACGAACACATATATATAAGCAATATCGAAAGATGGTGGCAGATATGTCGGCCGAATGACAAGGCCATGCAAGTAAAACCTACGAATGATGAAGAAATCGGATGTAAGAATCGTTTTTATGGGAACACCGGAGTTTGCCGTCGCTACACTCCGTGCGCTTGTAGAGCATGAATACAATGTGGTGGCCGTGGTTACGCAACCCGACAAGCCTGTAGGTCGGCACGGTTCGGTGCTCCGTCCCTCGGCAGTAAAGGAATATGCACTGACATGCGGTTTGCCGATATTACAACCTGTGAAGATGAAAGACCCCGAGTTCGTGGAGCAACTGCGTAGCTATCGCGCCGACTTGCAAGTGGTCGTAGCCTTTCGTATGTTGCCCGAAGTGGTTTGGGACATGCCGCGCTACGGTACGTTCAATGTGCATGCCGCCTTACTTCCACAGTATCGGGGGGCTGCACCGATTCAATGGGCGGTCATCAATGGCGAGAAGCAAACGGGTGTTACGACCTTCTTCCTCGACCGAGACATTGATACCGGACGCATCATCAAGCAGCGACCTTTTGATATTCCCGATGATGCTGATGCCGAATACGTGTACAATGGGCTGATGCACTTAGGCGCACAAGTATGCTTGGAGACACTCGATGAACTGATAACATGCGAAGGCAACGTAAAAAGCATTGCCCAAGAAGAGATGATTCCCGCAGATGCGACACTTCACCAAGCCCCGAAACTCTTTAAAGAAACTTGCCAGATTGATTGGCAACAAGGCTCGAAAGCTATTTACGACTTTGTACGTGGACTATCGCCGGCTCCCGGAGCATGGACGAATCTGCTTGCTCCCAATGGTACCCAAACCGTTTTGAAAATATATAAGACTTTTAAAACGCATGAAGAGAGCCTATTTACTGAAACCGAATCTGTCGGTAGTCTCTGCGCAGAAAGAGGGCGATTGCTCGTAAAAACCACCGATGGAATGCTCGAAATAGCCGAACTGCAATTAAGCGGAAAGAAGCGCATGAGCGGCCGAGACTTCCTAAATGGTTTCAGAGAGATTGAAGAATACCGCTTGCAAAGAGACGAGAATAGGAACGAAGGATAGCAAATCAGACCATACTTATTCTACTTCCGCCTTCTCTCCGTTTCATATACAACGCAGAAAAGGTTATCCCACGAAATCATATCATGGCTTTGTGATAAATTCATTTTACATTTATCAGGTGCCTCTACCTAAACCTTTTTGTTATATTTTCTATAAAAAAGCCATGAAAAGCCTTACTTATGTCAAGAAAAATGATTAATTTTGCGTAACTGAAATGCAGGATTCTTCCGCAGATATCCTTGTCATACAACTTGTTTCTGACCACAAATCGACGACATCATATGACTCTCAAAGACAAAATACGCAAAGAAAATATTGCAAATACACTGTCGGAATTATGGGCTCCTCTTGAAGAACGGCAACGGACAACCATTGTAGAAAATCTCACGCTACGCCGTTATGACAAAAACGACATCATCTATAAAGAGCACGAAAGTCCTCGAAACATGATGTGCCTCGTAAGCGGTAAAGTGAAAATTTATAAGGATGGGGTTGGCGGACGTCCGCAAATTGTACGTGCCATTAAGCCTTTCGAGCTGTTTGCTTACCGCGCATTCTTTGCCGAAGAAGACTATAAAACGGCGGCGAAGGCCTTTGAGCCCTCCATTGTTGCTTTCCTTCCACTCGATGTTTTGGTAAACCTCATGAGCGAAAATGCCTGCATCAGCATGTATTTCATCAAGCAACTCTCTACCATGTTAGGACTTTCAGACGACCGTACCGTCAACCTCACCCAGAAACACATACGTGGTCGACTTGCAGAAGCATTGCTCTTTCTGCGCGACAACTATGGCATTGAGGAAGACGGACGCACCCTCAGTACCTACATGAGCCGCGAAGACCTCGCCAATCTCTCCAATATGACCACGAGCAATGCTATCAGAACGCTCTCGGCCTTTGCCAATGAACAACTGATAGCTATCGACGGAAAGAAGATAAAACTAATGAATATGGAGGAAATCCATCGGATTTCCAACATCGGATGATTGAGGTTTATGCGGGAATCAGGAAGTTGATGACTTCCTGCTCTACAGTAATACGGTATGCCCCCACAGGAGTTGTCATCTGTCGGCCGTCTATTCCGATGAGCGTGCGGCTTTCTGCCAATATTTCCACTTCTTTCGTGCGATAGGGATGCACGCTCCTATGGTTGAGAAACTTTCCCCGCAAGAAGAGATAAATCCCCTCAATCAGCTGCGTCATCTCAGGGTGATACACCACCGAAACATCCAAAAGACCGTTATAAGGCACTGCATTGGGCGTTTGTCCGTAACCCGCTGCGTTTCCCACACATATTGTCATGATTTTTCTCTGTATCACATCTTCGTTAATTTTGATGCGCATTTTATATTCCAAGCGTTGGAATAATAACAACAATAACGAGATAACGAATGATATGGTGCGAGAACCGAAGACACGACGGGTCTGCCTTCGCAGGTTCATAATCGTGGCTATCAGTCCTACATTGATGCAATTCAGGAAATAACGGTAACATTTTTCGTCCTTTCTGTTCGTATAACGTATGCAACCGAGGTCTATCCGGCGCACTCTTCTTGCTTTCAGCCACTTTACAGTCTGGTCTGTTTCGCTCTCGCGGAAGCCCCAATAATGGGCGAAATCATTCATTACGCCATTTGGAATGATACCCAACGCAATGGAATCACGTACCTTTTTCTCTGCACGCATCAAGCAATTCACGGCATCATTTAAAGCAGAATCTCCCCCAACGATGACAATCGTCTTGTAACCGTTGTCTATCATCATGGTGACAAGTCTCTCCACACTCTTGGAATTTTCGCTTTGCACGAAATCGAAGTCTACGTCATTCTGCGCCAAACATCGTTCTATTTTCTTCCAATGCTTTGCCGGTCGTGAAAGCCCGTCGTGCTTCGGGCAGTAGATGATGCCCCATCGTGTCTGTTCCATATCATTCACAACTTAATCGTTCCTTTATTTTCTGTATCTTTTCCTCCATCGGCAGTCCTGCGTCTAACCAATGAATGACGAATCCGCGACGCTCCATTCCTCGAAACCACGTCATCTGTCGTTTAGCAAACTGATGGATAGCGATTTCCAGACGGTCGAACATTTCGTCGTAAGAAAGCCGTCCCACAACATACTCTGTCACGTATTTATATTCCAATCCGTAATATATCAGGTCTTCGGCCTCAATGCCTCTGTTGAGCAAACCACGTATCTCCTCTACCATTCCCTCATTGAGCCGCCGGAGAAGTCGGTATGTTATCTTTCTCCTACGCTCTTCTCGGTCTATTGCTACGCCTACTATCAGTGCATCAATGGGCGGCATTTGTCGTTCGGGCAAGGGATGAACACGATTGTATTCCTCTATTTCTATAGCTCGGACGGCACGTTTCACCGTATCTACATCCGAGCGGTTATGCATCACAGAGCCGTTTTCCCGTTTCAGTTTTTTCAGCGTTTGCGTCAGCTCCTCTAACGAATGGCCATACAACTCCTTTCTCAATGCCTCATTTTGTGGCACCGGCGACAGGGCATATCCTTTCAAAACAGCCTCTATATACAATCCTGTGCCACCACAGAGAATAGGTATTGCCCCTCGTGCGCATACTTTTTCATAGGCAGTATGGAAATCCTGCTGATAGCGAAACAAGTTGTATTTCGTACCGGGTTTGCAGATATCAATGAGATGGTATGGTATGTCAATACCATTTACATGATAATCCGACAAATCTTTGCCTGTTCCAATATCCATACCTTCATATACCTGACGGCTATCGGCACTGATAATCTCTCCTCCGATGTCGGCAGCCAGTGCTGCTGCAAGCTCAGTTTTCCCGCTTGCCGTTGGTCCTAATATGGTTATTATCTTATTCATTGGCTCCAAAGGAGGTTCACCCCTGCGGTATATGGCAACGTTATTACCCGCCCGAAAGCAACTTGCTCCGTGCAAAAATACGAAAAAAAAGCCATCCGGCAAATACCGGATGACTTTTTATGGATATTCCGTTGAAAACGAATTAGCCGTTTACTTTGGCCATGTGTTTAATCAGTTCTACCACCTTATGTGAGTAACCGATTTCATTGTCATACCAAGAAACGACCTTTACAAACGTGTCTGTCAAGGCGATACCTGCTTTAGCATCGAAGATAGAGGTACGTGCGTCGCCGAGGAAGTCGGAAGAAACCACTGCGTCTTCTGTGTAACCCAGCACACCTTTCAGTTCTCCTTCAGATGCTCTCTTCATCTCTGCGCAAATCTCAGCATAAGAAGCAGGCTTTGCCAGATTAACAGTGAGGTCTACAACCGATACATCGAGTGTAGGAACACGCATCGACATACCTGTCAACTTGCCGTTCAGAGCGGGAATTACCTTACCTACAGCCTTAGCAGCACCTGTAGATGAGGGGATGATATTACCTGAAGCAGCACGTCCGCCACGCCAATCTTTCATGGAAGGGCCGTCTACTGTCTTCTGGGTAGCTGTGGTAGAGTGTACCGTTGTCATCAATCCATCGGCGATACCCCATTTATCGTTCAGCACTTTAGCTATGGGAGCCAAGCAGTTGGTGGTGCAAGAAGCGTTGGAAACAAACTGCGTTCCTTTCACGTAAGACTTCTCGTTTACACCGCAAACGAACATAGGCGTGTCGTCTTTCGACGGTGCCGACATCACTACATACTTGGCACCTGCATCAATATGCCCTTGAGACTTCTCTTTAGAGAGGAACAAACCGGTAGACTCTACTACGTATTCTGCACCGACTTCATTCCATTTCAAATCGGCGGGATTGCGTTCTGCCGTCACACGAATAACGTTACCATTGACAATCAGCTGAGATTTCTCAACATTGGCTTCGATGGTTCCCTTGAAGGTACCGTGCATCGTGTCGTACTTCAGCATGTATGCCAAATAATCAACAGGGCACAAATCGTTGATACCCACTACTACTACATCCTTTGCATTGGCCTCTTCGAGAGACGCACGGAATACAAAACGGCCGATACGGCCAAATCCGTTAATACCAATCTTAATCATTTTATTATTTTATTTTTAAAGGGTTGAAAACTATGTTCTATTTTTACCTTAAATTCATCGCTCTGCCAACACTCTCTCTGCAGAAAGTCTTCGCAAGACAAAAAGCGACTCTCTTTCTCGTTTTTTCTTTGTTATCGGCCACAAAGATACAAAATATTTTTTATATTTGCACACGTTATCAACAGAAAATATCGCAAAAATAAAACGTATGAACAACTTCTTGAATGAGTTTAAAGCTTTCGCCATGCGAGGCAATGTCATGGACATGGCTGTGGGAGTCATCATCGGTGGAGCTTTCGGAAAAATCGTTTCATCGATGGTAGACGACATCCTGATGCCCATTATCGGTGTGCTGACAGGTGGAATAGACTTTAAGGAACTCGCCATTACCATCGGAGCTGCCAATATTAAATATGGTATGTTTATCCAGAATGTCATCGATTTTCTCATCATTGCTTTCTGTATTTTCATGCTTATAAAAGGTATCAACGTGCTGTCACGCAAGAAAGAGGAAGCGCCGGCTGCCCCTGCTGAACCCGGAAACGAAGAGAAATTGCTCATGGAGATTCGCGATTTACTGAAAGAACAATCGCAGACAGACAGCCGAAGATAATCGTCTGTAAATCAACACTTAAGGAAGACGGTTCTCAAAGCATAGCTTTGGCATCGTCATCCCTTAGCTTTGAGCGCGTCAAAGCATAGCTTTCACGTCTTCAAAGCATAGCTCTTACAAAACCGAAGCAACTTTGCTACGCCACGAAGGGAATCAAAACACGAGGAAACGGATAGGATGCTAACCGCATAAACATAGGAGAACAACCGACAGAACAAGAAATACGACATGGAGAAAAACACCGCGGAAAGACTTTCACACACGGTTGAAACGCCAAAATCTCTCACCATCTACAAGGCAAGTGCAGGCAGTGGAAAGACCTTTACCTTGGCCGTGGAGTATATGAAACTGCTTATACGCGACCCATACGCTTACGCTTCCATCCTTGCTGTTACCTTTACAAACAAAGCAACCGAAGAGATGAAGATGCGAATCCTCGGCCAACTCTACGGAATATGGAAGTTGTTGCCCGATTCGCAGGCCTATACCGACCGGATTTGCCACACGCTCGAACTGTCGCCCGCTGTCGCCGCAGAGCGTGCCGGCATTGCCCTGCGCTTACTCTTACACAACTACAGCTATTTCAGGGTAGAGACGATAGATACTTTCTTTCAAAGTGTGTTGAGGAATCTGGCAAGAGAACTCGACTTAAATGCCAACTTGCGCGTGGAACTGAACGACCGACAAGTGGAGCAACAGGCCGTGGATAAGCTGATAGAAGAGCTCGACGAACACAACGTCATGTTGAATTGGATTATCCGATATATTGAGAACAACATCTCGGAAGATAAATCATGGAATATTATCGGCCAACTCAAACGCTTCGGCGAGAACATCTTCAAGGAGTTCTACAAGCAAAACAGCGATGTACTGCACAAGCGATTTGCCGACGAACACTTCTTTACCGAATACATGAAGAAACTCCGTACCCTAAAAGAAACTGCCGTGCAGCGGATAAAAAGCTATGGAGAGACGTTCTTCCGCACACTCGATGAACGCGGACTTAGCATCGATTCATTTGCATACGGCTCAACGGGGATATGCAGCTATTTCATCAAACTGCGTAACGGAACATTCGATGCCGATATCGTAGGACAGCGCGTGAGAGACTGTATGGCAGATACTGAAAAATGGGTAAGGAAATCTGATAAGAACACCGCTCCTCTTGTGCGTGATGCGGTGGAAAGTGTGTTACACGCATTGCTTATCGAAACCGAGGCGGAACGCGCCCGTCAATGGTCTCTCTATCAATCTGCCGAACTCACATTGCGTCATCTCGACCAGCTGCGACTTTTGGGTAGCATCGAGCAGCAGATGCGTAACATCAACAGCGAGTTAAACCGTTTCATGCTCAGCGATACGCAAACCTTTCTTCATCGCTTAGTCAAGGACACCGATTCGCCTTTCATCTTCGAGAAAATTGGTACACGGTTAGAACATATCATGATAGATGAGTTCCAAGACACAAGCACCGTGCAATGGCAGAATTTCAAGATTTTGCTGCGCGAATGCATGGGACACGGCAAAAAAAACCTGATCGTGGGCGACGTGAAGCAGAGCATTTATCGCTGGCGTTCCGGTGATTGGCGGCTTCTGAACAATATTGAGACGGAGTTTGAACAAAGCCGCGCCGAAATGGAAATACTGCCATTGGACACCAATTATCGTTCTCAAAGGCGTATCATTGCATTCAACAATCACTTCTTTGCTGCCGCTGCAGCGCGGGAAACGGAGCGGTTGCGAGCCGAAAGCGATGCTCCGGAAATCGCACAGCTCGGCAAAGCCTATGCCGATGTGGAGCAACAAATACCCGAAAAGCGTGCCGACAACGGATACGTGCGTATAGAACTGCTGCCCGAAGACGATTATCAACAAGAAGTATTGCGCCGCATGAAAGATATGCTGCAAAGTTTCGTTGCCCTCGGCATATCGCTTTCACGCATTGCCATCCTTGTAAGATGGAACAGAGACATTCCCGTCATCGCCGATTTCTTCATGCGTGAATGCCCTGATATGCCGCTTGTTTCAGACGAAGCATTCCGCCTTGATGCCTCACTCGCTGTGCAGATAATGATTAATGCCTTGCAGGTATTAACCCACGAACAGGACTTACTCGCAAAGGCCAGCCTCGTAAAAGCCTACCGGAAAGGAGTACTCGGCCACAAAAATACCGACAGCAAACTGCTCGCCGACAAGGATGCGCTGGATGCCTGCCTGCCTGCCGAGTTTACCGAACATACCTACGAGCTACTCTCGATGCCGTTCTATGACTTGGTAGAACGACTCTACGATATTTTCAGCTTAGACACTTTGCCTGAACAAGGTGCCTATGTCTGCGCATTCTACGACCGGCTGAACGACTACCTGAAAGAAAATACCGCCGATATTGATGCCTTTCTGCGCGAATGGGACAACTCGCTGCACGAATATACCATACAAAGCGACGTAGCCGATGGTATCCGGCTCATCTCCATTCATAAGAGTAAAGGGTTGGAATACGACCATGTCATCATCCCGTTCTGCGATTGGCAACTCGAAAAATTAGGCGATACAATATGGTGCAGACCGGCCGTTGCACCGTTCAACGAACTGCCCATCGTGCCCATCGACTACTATCCGAAGCGTATGCGCGGCACTATCTACGAGCAAGACTACATACATGAACATCTGCAAAACACGGTTGATAACCTCAACCTTTTATATGTAGCATTCACACGTGCCAGCCACAACCTTGTGGTTTTCGGCAAACGAAAGGGAGACAATACGCGTTCGGCCGTCATAAAAGATGTAATAGAAACCTTGCCCAATAGCCTTGATGGGGCAACAGTGACCGAATCGGGCGGCGAGAAAACGGCATCCATCGTCTTTGAATACGGCAATATCTACGTGCCAAAACAGACATCGAGCCGCGATACGCAGAATGTATTCCTGCAACCTGTAACAGCCTGTCACCCGTCTATGAAGACTTTCCGTAGTTCAATAGCATTTCGGCAGAGCAATCCAAGTAAAGATTTCATTGAGACCGACAAGGATGAAAACCCGCAAAGCCAATACATCAAGATGGGCAACGTGTTGCATCGCCTTTTCTCCGCTATCCGCACTGCAGACGATATAGAACCTACGCTGCGCGATTTCGAGTTCAACGGCATTCTCTATGACGAGGAACTGACGGCCGAGGAATTGCGTGCAACGCTGCGGGAGAAGTTTTCCAATCCCGTAGTAGCAGACTGGTTCTCCGATAAATGGGAAATTTTCAATGAATGCACGATACTCTCTGTTGATGCAAAAACAGGCGAAGCCGTAAAACATCGCCCAGACCGTGTGATGCAACACGATGGCGAGACCCTTGTGGTAGACTTTAAGTTTGGGCGTGAAAGGCCGGCCTACCACGAACAGGTGCGCAGCTACATGCGTCTGTTGGAGGAGATGGGAAACCGCCATGTCAAAGGATTCATTTGGCTCGTATTCAGCAATCAAATCATTGAAGTGAAATGAACAAAACTTTCTTACAGTGCGTTGCACAAGACTTGATAGAGAAATACGGCAATCGTTTGTCGCGTATCGCAATTGTGTTTCCCAACAAACGAGCGGCGTTATTTCTCAATGAAGAGTTAGCAAAGGCTGCAGGCAAACCGTTGTGGAGCCCCGCTTATATCACCATCAGCGACCTCTTTCGTCGTCACAGCCGTCTGACAGTCGGCGATCCTATCAAGCTCATCAGCGACCTTTACAAGTGTTTCTCTGACATTACCGGCTCTAATGAACCCATAGACCGCTTTTATGGATGGGGACAACTGCTGCTTGCAGACTTCGACGACATTGATAAGAACATGGCGGAGGCAAGCCGCGTGTTCGCTAATCTAAGGGATGTGCACGAATACGACGACCTTTCGTATCTCACGGAAGAACAAAAAGCCCTGCTGAAACGCTTCTTCCATCATTTTTCTGAAGAGCAACACAGTCTTCTCAAAGAAAAGTTTATACGTTTGTGGAACAATCTATACGAGGTCTACAGGCAGTTCAACGACCTCATCAAGTCGCAAGGCATTGCCTACGAAGGAGCACTTTACCGCGAAGTAGTAGAGGATGTCGGCGTGAAATACAACTATGATTGCTATATTTTCGTAGGTTTCAACCTTTTGCAGAAAGTAGAGCAAACGCTCTTTTCAAAGCTGAAATCAGACGGAAAGGCATGCTTCTACTGGGATTTCGACAAGTATTACATGCCAAAAGAGCCGTCGCCCGTCCACGAAGCTGGATATTACATCGGTCAATACCTGAAATATTTTCCTAACGAACTTAACTCACACGATGACGAACTTTACGATAACCTACGCCATCCCAAAGAGATGACTTATATCTCTGCGCCAACTGAAAACATACAAGCACGCTATATCGCTGATTGGCTGAGAGAGAATGGCCGCATAGAGGCCGGCCGCAAGACGGCCATCGTGTTGTGTAACGAAGACCTTCTGCCAACTGTTATCCATTGTTTGCCGCCCGAAGCCACACAGGTAAATATCACTACGGGCTATCCGCTCTCGCAATCGCCTGTAGCTGCGCTGGTCTCGCAGCTCCTTGTATTGCGCTCCTACAATAAAAGCAACCGACGTTGCCGCTACCGACTCAGCAGCATCAGTCCGTTACTGCGTCATCCCTACGCCCGTTATATCTCCGAAAACAGCGGCAGACTGCTTGCCCGCTTACGAAGCGAAAGACGTTTCTTCCCCGAAGAAAAAGAACTGACAATCGACGAAGGGCTCACCCTGCTCTTCCATACCGAACCCTCCGACGCTCCTGAAAACCTACAAACTTGCCGGTGGTTGTTGACCCTCATTCGGCGTATCGCCATCAATCTCTCCGCCCAACGCATGGAAGCGACAGACCCATTGATGCAGGAATCGCTGTTCCGAATGTACACACTATTGAATAGGCTCTGCGCATTGATTGAGGAAGAAGACCTTGCGGTCGATTCCAACACACTTGAACGACTCATCCAACAGCTGGTTTCATCCACTTCTATTCCATTTCATGGAGAACCGGCGGTAGGCATTCAGGTGATGGGAATGCTCGAAACGCGCAACATCGACTTCGACAACATACTCATACTCTCCTGCAACGAAGGCAATATGCCTAAGGGACTGAATGACGCTTCTTTCATTCCCCACGCCATACGACAGGCCTACGGACTGACCACCACTGACCATAAAGTGGCTATTTCCTCCTATTATTTCCATCGACTGATACAGCGTGCCAAACATGTCACATTGGTCTACAACAATGCCACCGAAGAGGGGAAAACGGGCGAGATGAGCCGCTTTATGTTACAACTGCTCGTGGAAAGTCACCAGAAGATAGCACGACAAACCTTGCAAGCCGGTCGCAAGCCCATCTTCTCTAAGCCCACACCTATAGAAAAGGGGGAGGACGTGATGCAACGGCTCACCCAACAGCTCGATTACATTTCACCCACGGCTATCAACCGCTACCTGCGCTGTCCGCTGCAATTCTACTACAATCAGGTAGCCGGCATCAAAGAGCCCGAGAATATGGAAGAGGAAGAGATAGACAACCGCAGCTTCGGAAACATCTTCCACCGTGCATCCGAACTGATTTACAAAGAGCATGTTCATAGAGAGACCGTGACCGAGACCGACATCGACCGTTTCTTAAAGTCTCCCCACTTGCTTGCTGCTATCGTGAAACAGGCCTTTGACGAGGAACTCTTCAACATCAAAGAGGCCAACCGACAACCGATGAACTACAACGGCTTGCAGCTTATCAACCAAAAGGTGATTGTTCATTACCTAAAACAGCTGTTACAGATAGACCGCCGCTTGGCTCCTTTCACCATCCAAGGTTTAGAAAAGAAAGTGATAACTTCGTTTACCATCACCACTTCGCAAGGCACGCTGAACATAAAGGTGGGTGGTATGGTTGACAGACTCGACCGCGTAAGCGATAATCAAGGCGGAGTCCTCCTACGCGTGGTCGATTACAAAACGGGAAGTGGACAACAACCTCGACTGTCTGATGTAGAGGAAGTGTTTGATACGACGAAGATTCTCACCAAGCACAGTGATTACTACCTGCAAACACTCTTATATTCACTCATTGTGCGCACGTCGAAAGAGTATAATCCCGATGACCTGCCCGTCAGTCCTGCCTTATTATTTATACAGCATAGCGGGGCTGATAACTACGACCCTACCCTATTCTTCGGTAAAGAACGAATTGCAGATGTGCGTGACTATGCTGAAGAATACGAAACGCGATTCATGCAGGTACTCACCGAGATATATGAGCCATCTATACCATTCATACCGACTGACAACCCGCGCATTTGTGCTACGTGTCCTTATCGGCAACTGTGCAACATCTAAGACCATCCTTTATTTCTATAGTGAGCAGAAAAGTTGAGGTTGCATCACTGCATGCTACTCAAATTGCCTGAGAGCAGATAGTAGTTCTGTGTTTTCAGTACGCGTTCCAATCGTGATTCTTAGGCATTCTTCGCAATGGGGTGTCATTGATTGATTACTCACCATGATATTTTTGTTTGCTAAATAGGTGTAGATCCGTTGAGCATCTTTCATTTTAGCAAGGAAGAAGTTTGCGTCTGATGGAAATACCTCTTCACATACAGGGAGCAACCGGAATGCCTCCATCAGTCTGTCCCTCTCTTGTAAGAGCAACTTCACCCAACGTTCTACTTCATAGGGGTCTTCCAATCGTTCGACTATCTTCTCCTCCACAGAAAGACTAACGGGGGAAGTGAATCCTGCACAAAGGAAAAAGTCGATAAGTTCTTTTCGTGCGAAAACCATCGACAGACCAAGGGCTGCACAACCCCAAGCATGGCTCATTGAGTTGAGCACTATGAGATTAGGATAGCGATGTATCTCACTCCGGAATGTTTTTTGCATAGAGAAGTCTGCATACCGCTCATCTACAACCACGATGCCATCAAAACCGGCTATCGCTCGCTCCATCTCTTTACGATTGAGGTTGTTGCCCGTAGGATTGTTGGGCGAGCACAGCCATACGAGCTTTGTCCTGTCATTACAAGCAGTTAACAGTCGCGTAGCATTCAACTGATAGCCGGCATCAGGTGGCACAGTGCGGTATTCCACTTCATTGATGGCAGCATAGCGGGCATATAAAGGTGCAGTAGGTGCAAAGCTCATGGCGTTATCAATGCCTGGCCGGCAAAAGCAACGAAACAAGAAATCTACCATCGTGGTACTTCCGTTACTCATAAGCAGCTCGTCAGATGACACACCTTTCAGTCGCGACACAGCTTCCCGTAGTCTGTACTGTGAGGGGTCGGGATAACGATTCAGCAGCGTATGATACGGACTTTCATTCGCATCAAGCAATATACCGGCTCTCGGTCGAATACGGTTCTCTTCGGAGCGATTCTGCTCGGCAAGTTTCCAAATACAGGGTCTTGCCCATTTCTGTAAATCTTTCATTGATTGCGTGCTTTGAGTCTCGGTGTTATCCGATGAATTTGCTGCAAAAGTAACCTTTTTGATGAGACTATCCAAAGAAATGTTGTACTTTTGCAGCTGATTCGCAAGTGCGGGACTGCGAGAACAGTTGCCCTTTGAAATGGTTATCAGATGAAATCTTTTGCTTTATTATTATCGTTGCTCGCCCTTTTGTTTCTTTCTTGTACTAAGAAGAAAGAGGATGCAGTCGTTACCCCTTGGGGACGGGTGGATATTACCGATTCCATCACGACCGATAAGGGTTTTACACTCGATGATATGATTGACAATGGCGAAATGATTATGCTGACTCTCTCCGGCCCCGACACCTACTATGATTACCGTGGTCGAGGCATGGGTACGCAATATCTGCTATGTGAGAAGTTTGCGCAGAAGATAGGCGTTTCGCTGCGTGTGGAGTTATGTAAAGATACGCTTGAAATGGTGAAACGATTAGAGCGGGGCGATGCCGATGTCATCGCCTTTCCATTGCCTAAAAGCATGAAAGGCAAACTGAATTTCTGCGGGCCTTATACCGAAAAGGAGCAGGCACAGTGGGCAGTAAACCCCGAAAACCATGCGCTGGCAGATAGTCTGAATCATTGGTTTCGTCCGCAGTTGCTTGCAGAGGCGCAACGTGAGGAACGGCAGTTGCTGACCATGCAGACCGTGCGACGTCATGTCTATGCCCCTATGCTCAATCGTGCCGGTGGTATCATCTCGAAATACGACCGTTTGTTTATGATGTATGCGCCTGTGGCAAGGATGGATTGGCGACTGTTGGCAGCACAATGTTATCAGGAATCCTGCTTCGATCCGAAAGCTCAATCATGGGCTGGTGCATGCGGATTGATGCAGATTCTCCCCTCTACAGCCACTCATTTGGGACTTCCGCATGCACAACTCTACGAGCCGGAAGCCAACATTGCAGCTGCCGTCCGCTACCTACAGGAATTGAGTGATAAGTTCCGCGATGTGCCCGACAGGATGGAGCGCATTCATTTCGTATTGGGCAGCTACAACGGGGGCTATCTGCATATACGCGATGCCATGGCGTTGGCTACTAAACATGGCAAGAATAGGTATCAGTGGGGCGATGTCTCCGACTTTGTGCTCAAACTAAGTGACCCGCGATACTATCGAGACCCCGTGGTGAAATACGGCTATATGCGTGGCACTGAGACTGCCGACTATGTATATAAGATAAAACAACGGTGGAGGCAATATCGCGGTGTGGCACGCGGCAATTCGGATTTCGGCATGTCGGGGAGCATTGTTCCGCATCGTGCCAAGAAGAAAAACAAGTATAAGATTTAATAACCCCCAATCGACCATGAGACAGTTTATCTACCATTTCAATAGGGATGACATAACTTCCTAAGAGGCTCTCATGGTCGATTGAGGGTAAATAGCGGAGGAACTCAATAGAGGCACCTCCGCTTATAGTTTATATATGGCATTCTCGTTATCTGACGATGTATTTCTTTCCACCTACGATATAGATACCTTGTGGCAATCCTCTGAAAGCATCGCCTTGTTTTACGCCATGGCGCACCTTACGCCCGTCTATTCCATAGACATCAACAAGGGCATCGTCTGTTGTTAGCAGCGGATGAATGGCTGTTACCGGTGCATTCACATAGAGGGTTACTGCATCCATGCCCTTGGTTAAGGTATAGCAAGCAAACCTCGGAGAATGGGGATTATAGAAGATGGCACGGCCGGGTACAGCGGCACTCTTAATGAGCGCGGTGCCATCGGCCTCAATTGTTATACTCCATTGTGCCTCTGTCGAAGTGGCAGCATCGGCAGTGTAGATGCCATTGGATGAGCCGGAGTACGACAGATATTTGCCACCTATGGCATCATAAAAGGTATAAGCACCATCTGTACCTCCCAATGTCAGCATATAAGGTTTGCCAGCCACGCCCGTTTCTGTCGTGATGGTTTGGCTATTGATAACCACGGGAGCCACTTTTCTGTAGCGATTTGCTTCGGCAGCAGACAGGGCTTTGCTGCCGGTCTCGTGTACGATGAGATAAGTGCGACCTGCCTGCAGGTCAGCCGCAGAGGTCACCTTCTTGAACACCTGTGTACCGGCGGGTGGCATTATTGGGTCATCGGGATTGGGATTAGGTTTAGGAGGCGTGGGCGGTGTTTCCGAATTCGTATAACGGAAAACTACGTTCACGCTGTCGCCCCAGATAAACTGTTCCAACCCGGGATAGTCGATGAAAGGATTGCGGTTGTGCTGTAATTTGTACACTTCATTGTTTCGTTTGATTTCCTTTTCGCTTACGGGATCGTTCTTTGCCCAACGGATAAACATCTTCAATGCCCAATCGGCAATGCCCGGATAGGTGCCATGACCGAAGACACCGCCACCCCATGTGCTTATCTCATTCTCATAACGGGTGGCCATATAGAAATAGGTACGCGCAAAATCGCCCTTGTATTCGTCGGCCGGCTCGAACACCGTGCCCGAATACCCGGCAGTCGTACAGGCTCCGAGCTTACTGTGTCCACCATTAGATTGATATATCTCGCCGTTGGTTTCGCCAAAGGGATAGTTACTGCGCTTATTGTTCACATATCCATCGGTGGGATAAACATGGAAGAGGTCGGATTTCATGGGTGAAGCTTTCCTAAACCAGCTCTGCGGAATGGAGTGTTCGCGGTTGTACATATCGCCTTCTTTCCTATAGTTTCCGGCATGTCCGGTCACAGGGTCATAGCTTGTAGTGCTGGAATACATGTCCCATATCTTGCCATCAGCTCTGACATCAGTGGTACGATAAGCATTCCATAGGCCACCATAACCTAAATCCTTCACTCCTTGACCTATGATGGCAGAGAGTTCCGTTTTCAATCCTTGCCCCTTCTTTCCGTCGGCCGAGGCATAGTAGGTACCGGTTCCATGAGGACCTTGTCCCCATGCAGTTGCCGATGCCCATACTAAGGTTAGCAGCAAACCTGCAAATCTTTTTCTTTTCATAATATATAAGTTTTCAATTATCATTTATGCTTACAAAGTTACACATTTTATTTGACAGCATCACCTTTACAGAAAGAAAAGCATGAGATAATCCCATCAACCCCTTCTATTTTGTGGGAAGAGCGTATTCTAATGCACAATGTTGCATGCGGCAAACGGTCTTTCGCACCTACGGCACTTACCTTGCTTACATCGGCAATGCGATTTGCGCGGAGAAAGATTACCGACCTTTCCCTGTACAAACGCCACCTATGCCACGTACGAACGGCATCTGTACAGGGTACGAATGCCGACTTATCATCCGTAACTTTACACCCCAAAACCCAAATCGGCCATGAGGGTCTGTACAGGAAATGATATCATCCCTATAAAATGGCAGATAAACGGTCTCATGAACGATTAGGGATAGAAATTACCATCCCAAACTTTTGAGCATCAGATACTAAAGAATCATCATAAAAACAGAGTGGAAAGTTACAAATCTATGCCGCAAAGTAATATCACCCCACCAATTGGGGTAAAAAAAAGGGATATGCCCATTTCGGCATATCCCCTTTACTGCATGTGGGCCATCCAGGGCTTGAACCTGGGACCTCCAGATTATGAGTCTGTTGCTCTAACCAACTGAGCTAAAAGCCCTCACCTACCCCGCTATACGGTAATAAGTTTGCGTGTGCAAAGGTAAAACTTATTATAGAAACAGCCAAATTTTTCGGAAAGAAATTCATACACCGCCTGTCGTTTTTTAGATGTATGGGCAAGAATTGATACAAACATCGAAATTCTGACATTGTGAAAATCGCATTCTGACAATGTGAAAATCACTTTTTGGCATTGTCAGATTTCACAACCCGTCTATAACCCTTATCATAAAGGCTATTCGGAGAGAGCGACAAGGCCGGCAATAGTATAAATATAAAAACTTAAAAAACATGATGAATATTTGGTGATTTGCAGGAAAAGTAATACCTTTGCACCGGATTTCAGTAAGCATCTGCTGTCTTGTAGCTATCAAGAAAGCGACAAACGGCGAAACGCAATCCTGAATTTCAAATACATAGGGTGGATTCATCTAACGGTTAGGATACAAGATTCTCAATCTTGGCATAGGGGTTCGATTCCCCTATCCACTACAAAAGCGATGTTCAAGATGTTGGGGCGTCGCTTTTTTTCTTAATAGGCAATGAATATGAAAAAGGTTATCGGTTTATTGTTCATCTCCGTTTTTTTCTTGGCAGGCAGGGCAAGTATGCCTATAAAATGGAACACCACGTATCAGACTTATATCGACCAATACAAGGATTTGGCCATAGAAGAGATGCTGAAATATCGTATTCCCGCCAGCATTACCTTGGCACAGGGACTGCTCGAAAGCGGAGCTGGTCTGAGCGAACTATCGGTAAAAGGCAACAACCATTTCGGTATAAAATGTCACGATTGGACAGGAGCGACAACCTATCATGACGACGATGCGACGAACGAATGCTTCAGAGCCTATAAAAATGTCTATGAGAGCTACGAAGACCACAGCAAGTTCTTGGCCACAAAACCCCGTTATCGGAAGCTCTTTAGTTTGGAAACAACGGATTACAAAGGATGGGCTTATGGGCTGAAAGAGTGTGGATATGCCACCAATCCCCAATATGCAGCTAAATTGATTGAGATTATTCAACTCTACAAACTATACGAATATGACACCGCTACCCGCTATGATAAGTTCATGGCACACCACTCTTCTACTGACAAACCGGTGCAGAAAGGCGGGAAATTACACCCTATTTATATCTACAACCGCAATTACTACTTGAAAGCCCGCGAGGGAGACACGTTTAAAACTATCGGAGAAGAAGTGGATATACCTGCACGAGCATTGGCAAGTTACAATGAGCGCAACCGGAAAGACATCCTTCATGAAGGTGATATCGTGTACTTGAAGAAGAAACGTAAGAAAGCCGACAAGGCATATAAAGGCAAACCGCACATTGTAAAAGCAGGCGACAGCATGTATTCTATCTCACAGCAATATGGAATCAGACTGAAAAGCTTGTACAGAAAGAATGACCTTTCACCCGATTATCAAATTAAGGTGGGAGATGTATTGCGGGTTTATTGATTGGTGCCCTCACTTTTAACCGCAATCGGTCATGAGAACTTGTACAGACTTTGTTGGATGGTCGTTCAGATGGTCTGCCACCCTGTTGAAGGCGTAGCGGGCTACATCGAGAAAGGACAGCAGACAAGATGTCGGTAAGCAAATAAAAGATGACAGGAAGCCATGTCATCCCTATTGAAAGGGTGGATAAGCGGTCTCATGACCGATTGGGGTCTAAGAGATAACATAATAGTTAATTACTATTAATGCGAGATATTTCTTGAGGGAGATGGAAGTATTTCCAATTAAAAGCATTACCTTTGCATCACCTTTTTTTAAGGGAGTATCGGCCGATATGGCTCAGTTGGTAGAGCAATTCATTCGTAATGAATAGGTCCCCGGTTCGAGTCCGGGTATCGGCTCCTAAGCAAACAGGCGGTAATAGCTCAGTTGGTAGAGCACTAGCTTCCCAAGCTGGGGGTCGCGAGTTCGAGCCTCGTTTACCGCTCTTTTCCATCTTCCCTCTATCTTAATTTCCTCTTTTCCCTTTTTCAGTAGTGATAAAGGTGTGGTTATCCGTTTGTTCCGCACAGGAAAGCAAGCATGTCAGAAAAGAAAGAAGACCGTGTTATTCTGTTATTATTTTCGCTTTTATGGGACGGTAGTGCTTGCAGATTCGATGTTTTTTCTTACTTTTGCATCTATATCGCGAACATAAAGCAACACTTCTATTACTGTTCATCCAAAACTAAACATATATGACAATAACAATGATTATCGAACTTCTCGTAGTGCTGTTGGCGCTATGGGTGGGTTCACGGTACGGCAGTTTGGCCTTGGGAGCTATCTCCGGTATAGGCTTGGCACTGCTCGTTTTCGGTTTCGGACTTAAACCCGGCACACCTCCGACAGATGTTATCTACATTATTATTGCCGCCGTCACGTGTGCCGGAGTTATGCAGGCATCGGGCGGTATGGACTGGTTGATACAATTAGCGGAGAAACTTCTGCGTAAACACCCAGACCGAATCACATTTCTGGCACCGCTCTGCACGTTTTTCCTCACAGTGTTGGTGGGCACGGGACATGTTGTTTATACATTGATGCCTATTGTTTGTGATATTGCTCTCAAAAAGGGAATCCGCCCTGAACGTCCTTGTGCCGTGGCCAGTGTCGCCTCCCAAGTGGGTATCACCTGCTCGCCTATTGCAGCCGCTGTGGTGGCTTTCGTCTCTATCTCCAACGAAAACGGTTTCAATATTACCATTCCGGGGGTACTGATGATTAGCATTCCAGCCTGTATCTGCGGACTAGTTGTCGCCTCAATGTGCTCTTACAAACGTGGGAAGGACTTGGATAAAGACGAGGCATTTCAAAAGAAGCTGAAAGATCCCGCACAATATGCCTATATCTATGGTAATACCGCCACGACATTGGATAAGGAGGTATCAAAAGAATCTAAAAGAGCCGTCTACATTTTCTTCGTTGCCTTACTTGTGATAGTAATGTTTGCCGTATTCCAAGACATTCTTCCTGCATACAACCACATAGCAGCTGTAGCCGGAGCCAAAGACATTACACTCCCCGATGGCAGCATCGCTACGGCTAAAGAGTTGGCCAAAGCAGGCATTCTGGTGGCAGGTGTGACAGAGGAAGTGAGCAGTCCGCTAAAGATGAATCTGGTAATTCAGATTGTGATGATAAGTGCAGCGGCATTGATGATTATCTTCTGTAAGGCAAGCCCTAAGAAAGCTGTGGCCGGTGCAGTATGGCAGAGTGGCATGGTAGCCGTTGTTGCTATCTACGGAATTGCGTGGCTGGCAGACACTTATTTTTCTAATTATCTTGGCCAGATGCAGTCTATGTTAGGAGAAATCGTGAAAGTCTACCCATGGTCTATCGCTCTGGTTTTCTTCTTAGTATCCGTTTTAATCAATTCGCAGGGTGCTGTAGTGGTAGCCATGTTACCTTTGGCATATTCGCTGGGCATCCCCGGGTATGTATTATTAGGCGTATTTCCCAGCGTTTATGGATATTTCTTCATTCCGAACTACCCCTCAGACATAGCAACGGTTAACTTTGACCGAAGCGGAACAACCGTTATCGGCAAGTATTTATTGAACCACAGTTTCATGATGCCCGGGCTGGTAAGTGTGGCAGTCTCAACAGTTGTGGCCTATATTCTGTCATCCATTATCTATTGATACGAATGGCCGATGCGTAGCAGACTCTTTTCTGCCGTATCGGCCTTAGTATTTCTTCCCACGATGTTTCTTCTGCGATACTATAACATACTGTTGCTGGCAAGTTTATTAACGATAAGTTTGCCGTTTTCAGCTTTGTCGAAACAGCGAAAAAACGCAGAGATACTGCAGAAGATGTTCAGCTATCGGACTTCCGTTACCGACAGCATCAGAGACAGTTCGTCGTATGTATACGTGAAATACCATATCAACACACACAAGAGAAACTTCACATTGTTGCTCGTTCCCTCTCTTTACGCCATTGCAAAAGGCAGACGCGAGTATTTTGGAGAGACCTACAGCCATGTCATTCTCCATGACCTGAGTCACTACGAGACAGACCGAAAGGTGAATATCAACACCATCCCGCACCACAGGAACACAATGCCCAACCTGTTGCCCTACCTCACTCCAACTATCTACAGCGAGACGGTGGTGAACAACTCTCTGCTTTCGCCTTTTTCAAAGGCCAACAAGCGATATTACAAATACCGCATCGCCCCCATGATGAATGGTCGAATCAGGGTGGGATTTCAACCTAAGCTGCATAACACACAGTTAGTTCATGGTTCTGCCGTAGTGGATGAAGAAACAGGAAGAATTATCTCCGCACAACTGACGGGCGAATACGATATGATCAGATTTACCCTTGAGATACAAATGGGAAAAGAAGGTATCCGGTCGTTACTGCCCACCACATGTACAATAAGTGCCCGATTTAGCTTTATCGGCAACAAACTAAGCACGAAAATGACTGCTATTTACGGATTGAAAGCAGCTGTTCCCGATTCTATCGACAATAGTCATGACGAAAGTTTGATGGCCTCGTTAAGGCCGATAGAACTTACCGAAGAGGAAAACCTTCTATACAAGAAGCATGCTCAAACGGCTTCTGCGAAAGATTCCACGACAAATAATGATAAAAAGAACTATAGAGAGAGCCGAATATGGGAAAAGATTGGACGAAATCTCATCGAGAGAATACGGACAAACTATGGCCAAAACAATCGCGGGTATCTGCGCATTGCTCCCATTCTCAACCCTCTTTACATGGGATATAGCCCCAACAAGGGCATTACCTATAAGTTCGACGTGAGGAGCAGCTACTCCTTTACAGACAATTCGGCTGTCAGTCTTCGTGTGAAATCCGGCTATTCATTCAAACAGAAAGTACTCTATTACAGTGTTCCGTTCAGATTCGATTATAACAAAAGGCACAACGGATACCTCGAAGTTGAGTTTGGAAACGGCAACCGCATCACCAACTCTTCTGTATTAGAGCAAATTCGACACGAAAAAGGCGATTCTATCAACTGGGCAAATATGCATCTCGACTTTTTCAAGGATATGAATCTATCCATTACCAACAACTATGATATAACAGAAAAATTAGGCCTGCGAGCAGGATTTGTCTATCATCGCCGTTCAGCAGTAGACAAAGTACCATTTATTGCCACAGGCAAACCCACTACATACCATAGTTTTGCACCCATCTTCAGGGTACAATACCGTCCTTGGGGTTGGAATGGCATGATATTGACATTTGACTACGAACGCGGTATCGGAAAGCTATTTCACTCCAACGGGCAATATGAACGATGGGAAAGCGATGCCTCCTATAAATATAAGCTAAGAAGTCTTAGAACCATCTCCATGCGGCTAGGGAGCGGTCTCTATACAAGTAGAGGCGACAATGTGTACTTTCTGGACTATACGAACTTCCGTGAAACCTATATACCCAATGGATGGAATGACGATTGGACAGGAAGTTTCGAGCTTCTCAATAGTAATTGGTACAATGCTTCCAAGTACTATGTACGGACAAACTTTACCTACGAGTCGCCTTTGATGTTCCTTTCCCGCCTGCCCGCCGTCGGTCAGTTCATGGAAATTGAACGCATCTACGTAAGCACTCTCTTCGTTCAACGTCTCCATCCTTATATAGAATGTGGTTATGGCTTTACAAACCACCTATTCTCTATGGGGATATTCATTGCAAATAAGAACGGAAAATTCGATGGAGTTGGCTGCAAATTCGGCTTCGAACTGTTCTCCCGTTGGTAACCGCCAATCGTCATTAGACCACTTATCTACCCTTTCAATGTGAATGACATGGCTTCCTGTCATCTTTTATTCGCTTGTCGACATCTTGCTTACCGCCCTCTCTTGACGTAGCCCGCTATGCCAGAAAGAGGACGACAAACCATCTAAACGACAATCAAACAAAATCTGTACAGACCTTCATGACCGATTTGAGGTAAACAAGAGTATGGGTAGATGCTGAACATGCATGAGTTCGATAAATTGTGATATGACAATTCACACTTGTCTCTTACAATTCTGCTGTGCTCTATTTCCTAATAGACAATACTATAAACAATGAAAAGGGATGTCTCACGACATCCCTTCACATATTATACAAAAACATTATGAATTTTATTTAGCGAACAAGATTTCTAAAAAGTTTATCATCCGTTAGGAAACCGCTATTTTATCAAACTGCGGATTTCCTATTATACTGCATTCTTGCAGTTTTTACATTTGCGTTCATAGTATCTTTCACATTGAGCGCAAATGTCATATCCTAACATCGCACCTAAGATAAAGTCCTCCTCCGGGGTCAGTTCATTAAGCGGACGTGTCACGATTAAACGAATCGCATCTAAACAGGACTTACTGCCGAAGAATAAGTTTACCTTATTGCTGCCGACATGCTGCACAACATAGTCGATATTTTGATTTCTCAAACGATTGATAGCAAACTCTTCGTACTTGCTATTGAGCGTGAACAACACCATTCGGCGCACGCCTTTCTTATACTCATAGATGTGGTTTGCCAACACCTTGATATCAACCGGCATCATGACTGACTGCTGCATAGCTGGCGATTCTGTTTCAAAACGGGGCAATCAAGGGGTTAGAGACTACCCTTGATGCTGTCAATCCAAGCGTCGATACGCCCGTCGGTCTTATCGTCTTCGTTTACATCGTCGAGTGCCAGACCGACGAATTTGCCATCTATTACGGCTTCACTGTCATCGAAAGTATAGCCATCTGTCGGCACTGCGCCCACGAAAGTAACGCCTTTATCTTTGATTTCGTTGTAAATTTCTGCCATAGCTCCGCAGAATGTGTCGCCATAAGACTCGGCATCGCCGCATCCGAAGAGGGCTACCGTCTTACCGTTGAGGTCTAAGCCTTTGAGCGTCTCTAAGCCATCGACCCAATCATCCTGCAATTCACCGGCACCCCATGTAGATGTACCGAGAATCAAGTTCTCTGCTTCGCTAACTGCATCTGCATTCAGATTAGCCACGTCGATAGCTTCTACGCCCAATTTAGCAGCAATCTTCTCTGCGATGCTCTGGCAAGTTCCTGTGGAGGAACCGTAAATGACAACTGTCTTTTTCATTTTTCAATTGATGTTTTGTAGTTATTTATATATTACGATTGCAAAGATACGGGCGTTTTACGATACTTGCAATACCTAAAAATTATGGTTTTTACAAATACCTACTTATCATTACCGCACTCAACCGCACGTTTTGCTACCTTTTTATAGTGATCTGTCGTTTCGTTCATACCAAGGGACTATTATTATCATTCTGTGCCGCCTCTCAACTCTCTCTACAGTTTTCATCTTTATCATAGCAGAGATTTTCAAACAATAGGTAAATTATTGATATACAATTACATATATTTCTTATTGAAATAGCATAGCTTCTACACTGCGAAAGCTATGTGTTGACAGCGTAAAAGCTATGCGTTGATGAGCAGAAAGCTATGTGTTTACAAAACGATATGATGATGAGGGTATTCAATCAATCATCCCCCACTCCGATACGAAGTGAGGGATAAAAGCATTTTTTCTCTCATAGCAAGAGAGGAAAGCGAATACTTTTTGTTGCTGACAACATCTGTTTACTCAGCAGTACGACAGGCAATCTTGTCTACACGGCGTTGATGACGTCCGCCTTCAAAGTCGGTAGAGAAGAAAGCATCCATGATGGCACGTGCTGTTTCCTTGTCGACAAAACGGCCGGGCATTACGAGCACATTGGCATTGTTATGTTGCCGAATGAGATGAGCTATCTCCGGAATCCATGCCAAACCGGCGCGAATGTGTTGATGTTTGTTGAGTGTCATGGCAATACCTTCGCCACTGCCGCAGATAGCGATGCCGGGGAATACTTCACCACGCTCAATACCGTCGGCTAAAGCATGGCCAAAGTCAGGATAATCGCAGCTATCTTCATTGAGACATCCGTAGTCGTGGTAGCTGTAACCATGCTCATCACAATACTGTTTTACAAACTGTTTCAACTCGTAACCGGCGTGGTCGCTGGCGAGTCCTATTGTTTCTATTTCCATTTCATGTCATTATTTTATATTCTGTTGTAAAAGGGCGAACGTGGCTCAGCAGGAGATATATCCGCCCCACTCTTGGTTTATTCGGACAGCAGTGCTTTGACTTGTCGGTAAACATTGTCGGCCGTGAAACCGAGTTTTTCGTCGAGTACTTTATAAGGTGCCGAGTAGCCAAATGAGGGCAGTCCGAAGACGCGACCGTGCGTACCGATCAGCCCTTCGAGGGTAACGGGTAGGCCTGCTGTGAGGCCGAATATTTTGGCATCGGCGGGCAGGATGCTTTCTTGATAGGCTTTGCTCTGTAAGCGGAACAGACCTTCGGAGGGCACACTGACGATACGTACACGTATGCCGTCACGGTGTAGAAGTTCTGTTGCGGCAACAAGTGTGGACACTTCAGAGCCGCTGGCAAGCAGGATGACATCAAAAGCCTCGTCTGAACCGGCCACAATGTATGCTCCTTTTCGGGCGTTTTTATAATTATTTCCTGCGGGCAGGCTGGTTACATTCTGTCGGGAAAGGACGAGTGCAGTGGGTGTGGTCATGTTTTCCATGGCCATTTCCCAGCATACGGAAGTTTCGTCGGCATCGGCCGGTCGGAGGACGCGGACGCTGTCGGCTCCGTGATGGTTCTTCAGTTTCTCCATGAGACGAATCTGCGCTTCTTGTTCTACGGGTTCGTGGGTGGGGCCGTCTTCTCCTACACGGAATGCGTCGTGAGTCCAAATAAACTTGATGGGTACTTCCATGAGTGCAGCCATACGCACGGCAGGCTTCATGTAATCAGAGAAGACGAAGAAGGTGCCGCAAGCCGGTATGACACCTCCATGGAGGTACATGCCGATACACATGCAAGCCATAGTAAGTTCACTTACGCCAGCTTGGAAGAATGCACCGCTGAAATCGTTGTGCTTCATGGCCTGAGTTTTCTTGAGGAAGCCGTCTGTTTTATCGGAGTTGGACAGGTCGGCGGATGCACATACCATGTTGGGCACTTGCTGTGCGAGGAGACTAAGGCATGCAGCAGAGGCGTTTCGTGTGGCATCGTCTTTCTTCTGCACAAGTGTTGTCCAATCTATTTGCGGAGCTTTGTCACCGAACCACTGTGCTTTTTGCCGTGCGAGCTCGGGGTTTGCTTTGCTCCATACAGCCTCTGCGGCACGTCGGTCGGCTACGATTTGTTTCAGTTCTTGTCGACGATTATCGTAGAGTGCTTGCACTTCGTCGAATATGCGGAAAGCATCGTCGGGGTTGCCGCCGAGGTGTTCGATGGTTTTTCGGTAGGCTTCGCCACCGAGTGGTGCACCGTGGGTCTTCACGTTGTGCTCATAGCTGGTTCCATCTTCTTTGAGTGCTCCTTTGCCCATGACGGTTTTTCCGATGATAAGCGTGGGGCGATGATTTTCTTGTTGTGCCGTATGGAGAGCTATGCGGATAGCATCGGGGTCGTTGCCGTCGATGGTCATGACGTTCCATCCCCACGCCTCATACTTCTTGGCTGTGTCTTCGTTCATCACATCACCGCATTCGGTGGAGAGCTGTATGTCGTTGGAATCGTAGAACATGATGAGGTTGTTTAACCCGAGGTTTCCTGCGATACGTCCGACGCCTTGTGATATTTCTTCTTGCACGCCTCCGTCTGAGATGTAGGCGTAGATTTTATGACACACCACCTCATTACCGAGTTTTGCCTCAAGGAACTTCTCGGCTACAGCAGCACCGGCAGCAAAAGCATGCCCTTGGCCAAGGGGGCCGGAAGTGTTTTCGATGCCGCGCTCTACATTACGCTCGGGATGGCCGGGTGTGGGTGAGTTCCACTGACGGAATGCCTTGAGTTCATCGATGGTGAAGCGTCCTTGCAGGGCTAAGGCAGCGTAGAGCATGGGCGACATATGCCCCGGGTCGAGGTAAAATCGGTCGCGTCCGTCCCACGTGGGCTGCTCGGGGTCGTACACTAAAAACTCTGAGAAGAGTACATTGATGAAGTCTGCGCCGCCCATTGCACCGCCCGGGTGTCCGGAGTGGGCTTTTTCTACCATGGATGCAGCCAGAATGCGGATGTTGTCGGCTGCTCGGTTCATGAGTTGTTTGCTGTTCATATATATGAGTATTGATAAGGATTGTGTCGATAGATTGTTTCGGATGATGATGCAAAGATAACATAAAATAGGCAAATGCGCTAAGGAAAGAGGTATAAACTTGGATGGATGGACGGTTTATCTGAGCTTGCTGAGGGGTGATGTGCAGGGTTGCGCGGTGTATTTCCATGGGTGAGTGTCTGTGGATAGAATAATTATTACTACTTTTGCAGGCATGTTTTACGAATGGAATGAAAGCGAGGACATAGAGTTTCAATCAGCTGAAGTCATCAAACAGTTTCAAGATGCGCGGTTGAGGGAGCAGTTGGGCTATTTGGAACGGAACTCTCGTTACTATCGCCGGCTTTTTGAACGGAATGGGATAGACAAGGGAAAGATAGGCTGCATAGAGGATTTGGTGCAAATTCCTTTTACAGAGAAAAAGGATTTGCAGCTGTTTAACGAAGATTTCCTTTGTGTGGATCGTGAAGAGATTGTGGATTATATCACGACATCGGGCACACTGGGTGAACCTGTGACGTTTGGTTGTACGGATAAGGATTTGGATAGATTGGCTTTCAACGAGGCGAAGTCTTTTGCTTGTGTCGGACTTGGCAAAGGCAACGTGGTGCAGTTGATGACGACGCTGGATAAGCGCTTTATGGCTGGTATGGCCTATTTCTTAGGGCTTCGCAGGCTGGGGGCTGGGATAATTCGTGTAGGTAACGGCATACCGGAGTTGCAGTGGGATACAATTAGTAGGATGCGTCCTGACACTGTGATGTGTGTACCATCGTTTATTCTTCGGCTCATTGAGTATGCCGAGGAACGGGGAATTGATTATCGTCAGTCGAGTGTGAGGCGTATCATCGGTATTGGGGAGGGACTGCGCGAACAGGATTTCTCGTTGAATCTCTTGGGGAGTCGCATCCATGAGAAGTGGTCGGAGGTGGAATTGTTTGCCACTTACTCGAGTACGGAAATGGGTGCTACGTTCTCGGAATGCCGGTTTGGAATGGGCGGTCATGTGCATCCGGAGTTGGTTATCGTTGAGATTATCGGCGAGGATGATTTACCTGTACCAGATGGTGAGGTGGGTGAAGTGGTTATTACGACGTTGGGCGTGGAAGCAATGCCGCTATTGCGGTTTCGTACGGGCGACATGGCAGCCAAGTGTGTCGAGCGTTGCAGATGCGGTCGCGGTGCTTATCGGCTCACACCTTTGGTGGGTCGGAAGAACAACATGATTAAGCTGAAGGGCACTACGCTTTATCCTCCTGCGGTCAATGATGTGCTCGACAATGCTGCGTGTGTGGAGAACTACGTGGTGGTGGTGCGCGATTCTGTTGCAGGAACGGATGAGGTGGTGGTGAAAGTGGGATTGAAAACCGCTTATCTTCACAAGTCGCGTGAAGCCATTGTCAAGGAATTGAAGGACAGTTTCCGCTCTCGCATTCGTGTGGCACCCATGGTTGAGATATTGCCGGCGGAAGAGATTCGGCGTATCAACTTTCCGGCGAAGAGTCGCAAGCCTGTGAAATTTATAGACGAACGTAAGAGATAGTATCATGGTAAACCGTTTTGGGGAAGATTCATTTGTGGAGTCGTTTGATGATATACGCCCGTATTGCGATAGTGAAATACCGGGTGCTATGCATCGTATTGCCGAGAGTAGTTGGTTGCCGGCAATGGCTGAGTATGTATTTCCCGACTCGTCATTAGAGGAAGTACGGTCGTTGTTGCACAGCCTTACGACGATAAACGCATTTCAGCGTCAGGTGATGTATCACTTCAACCGGCAGGTTATCAAAAGGTCTGTCAGTAGTTTCACTTGTGATGGTCTGCAGTGGCTGTCTCCCAACGAAAGCTATATGTATGTGAGTAACCACAGAGACATCGTGCTTGATGCTTCGCTGTTACAAAATGCCTTAGTGGACAACGGCTTTCAGACAACAGAGATTACTTTCGGTGCCAACCTGATGTGCCATCCGTTGATTGTAGACATCGGCAAGAGTAATAAAATGTTTCGCGTAGAACGGGGTGGCCGGGCGCGTGAGTTCTATAGAAGTTCGCTGCATCTGTCGCAATATATGCGCCATGTTATCTGTCATGAGCATGCCTCGGTGTGGATTGCGCAGCGCAACGGCCGCACTAAGAATGGCATAGACGCTACCGACCCCGGCTTGGTAAACATGTTCAGCATCTCTGGCGGACGGAATAAGATGCAAGCCTTAGCAGAGCTGCACATCGTACCTGTGTCAGTAAGCTATGAGTGGGAGCCCTGCGATTTACTGAAAGCGAAGGAACTCTTTCTGTCGCGTAAGGCGAAATATGTAAAGCAAGCGGGCGAAGACATTCACAGTATTCTCACGGGCATCATGCAATCTAAGGGTCGCGTACATTTCGAGATATGCCGTCCCTTACAAGCAGAAGAGTTGATGAACTTGGCCTCCTTGCCTGCACACGATGCCATTGCTGCCGTGACAAGACTGATTGACAAACGAATCATAGACAACTATCGACTGATGCCCACTCACTACATAGCCTACGACCTGATGTACCAAACCAACGAACACGCTACTCATTATTCTTCTCAAGAACGCAACGCTTTCATAGAACGTCTGCATAGCCTGCCTGATACCACGATACGCGATATCTTCCTCGGTATCTATGCCAACCCCGTCATTTCAAAACGAAACATAATGCGTTGCACGCCATGACGAAATTCCTACTGCGTTTATACGATTACCTGCACGCACGCAAAGGGCTGTGCGGAGTATTATTGGTTGGTATCGTTACGGTATCAGCAGCCATGGCCATGCGTTTGCAATTCAACGAAGACATTGGCGATTTCCTGCCCGACAACGATGTTTACCGCAAATCAATGGCTGTTTATCAAAAGCTGAATGCCGCCGACCGCATATTTGTGGTATTACAAATGAAAGACACCTCGCAGATAAATACCGACCGGCTTACGGAAGCTGCCGCAGCCTTTCAGAAACAAGCGGACAAACAGTCGTGGACAATAACGGCACAGATAGACTATGATAAGCTGCTCAATGTAGCTTCATTTGTTTACCGCAACGCACCGCTCTTCCTCACCGATGCCGAGTTCTCGCGAATGGAACAGCTGATGACACCCGACAGTATTGCCGCAGCCATGCAGCGAAACAAGGAGATGTTGCTGTTTCCTACGGGAAATTTGCTGTCGCAGAACGTAGAGCGCGACCCGTTAGGCTTGTTTTTACCCATAGCGGAACGACTACAAACAGGCAACGCTGCCATGAAATATGAATTGAATGACGGCTACATCTTTTCCCCCGATGGCAAACGCGCCATTATCATGATAGACTCTCCTTACGGTGCGAGCGAGACAGCAAAGAACACAAAACTCATCGAACGTATCGACAGCATCGCTTCGGTTATCGGACAAAGCATGACCGACGTACAGATACTCACCACCGGAGCACCTGTCATAGCTGTGCAGAACGCCGAACAGATAAAGACCGACGGTCTATGGACGGTCAGCATCGCCATTATACTTATCGTCTCGCTCCTCTTTTATTCCCTGCGCAGTTGGCGGCATATATTGCTGATTGTCGTAGCCATCGCCTTTGGTTGGCTCCTTGCCTTGGCAGGCATGTCGCTCATCCATCGGCAGGTATCTATCATCGTGTTGGGTATCGCTTCCATTATTATAGGTATAGCGGTTAATTACCCGCTGCATTTCGTGGCACACCTGTCTCACCGTCCATCGCCTCGCGACACGTTGAGAGACCTCATAGAACCTCTTGTGATAGGAAACGTTACCACCGTAGGCGCCTTTTGTGCTCTGATACCGCTCAATTCTGTTGCCCTACGAGATTTGGGCATCTTTGCAGCCTTTATGCTCGTAGGCACCATTCTCTTCGTAACGGTTTTCCTACCCCACCTCTGCCATATAAGGACAAAAGCAAAAGCCAATGGCGAAGAGTGTGCCGAAGATGCAGATGAGTACACGCCTGTCTACCCACGCAACAAATGGATAATTACCGCCTTTGTAGGGCTGACATTGCTATTGGGATATTTCAGCATGTCTACGGCCTTCGATACCAACATGCAGAACATCAATTACCTCTCGGCAGACCAACGCCATCTGTTAGCCGACCTTGCTGTTATGCGCAACGAGCAAGCCGGCACCACACAAGTGTATATGGCCAATGAAGGAACAACCCCTGACCAAGCTTTGGAACAGAGCGAGGCCGACGGAGCCGACGCTTTTATCACAAGTCGTAGAGAACAACAACGCCGCATTGACCGGTGGAATGCTTTCTTGACGAGACATCAAACGCTCTTCAGGCAAACGCTCCCGCAAGAGGCTGCACGCAACGGATTCTCTACCGATGCTTTTGCCGACTTCTACTCCATGTTGCAGACTCCGTTTCATCCCCACGACATTCGCTTCTTTGCCCCGCTCATCGACAACGGCATCGGCACGCGTATCATAGGGAATACCGCCGTGCACATAAAGAACATACCCAATGCCGAGGTGCCACAGTTGATTGACCGTTATGGCAATGCCGACGGCAGCCGCTGGGCATTCGATGTGAAAAGCATGAACAGCACCATCGCCTCGTCGCTGTCCGACAACTTCAACTACATCGGCTGGGCTTGCGGGCTCATCGTCTTCATCTTCCTCTGGCTCTCGTTCGGCAAGATAGAGCATGCGCTCATCGCCTTTCTGCCCATGGCTGTATCATGGATATGGATATTGGGCACCATGCACATCTTGGGTATGAGCTTCAATCTTGTGAACATCATCCTCGCTACGTTTATCTTCGGACAGGGAGACGATTACAGCATCTTCATGACCGAAGGGCTCCTCTACGAACACACGCACCATCGCCGTATGCTTGCTTCCTATAAACGCAGCATCTTCCTCTCCGCAACCATCATGTTTATCGGCATGGGCACACTCGTTATCGCCCGCCATCCCGCCCTGTCTTCACTGGGCGAGATTACCATCGTGGGCATGGCAACCGTGGTGGCCATGACCTATCTATTGCCGCCCGTAGTCTTCGGATGGCTCTACGCATATAAAGACGGTAGCCCACGTCCCTTTCCTATCACCGTCAGGCGGCTTGTTGTCACGGCCTTTGATGCCATCGTCTATCTCGGACAGATACTCTATGGTTTGCTACTCAGCATCTATCTCTTTAAGATTCGCCGGAAAACACCTGCACGCACGCTCACGCTTCACCGGCAGATGTACCACCTCTTCCGCTACGATATCCACCACATCGCCGGCGTGAAGACCACCCTACTCAACCCCGAGAAAGAAGACTTCGCCCGACCTGCCATCATCATCTGTAACCACAAGTCTCTCCTCGACCCCGTATGCCTCATGGCGCTCTCACCACGCATCCTCATCGTCACGGGCACAAAAGTATGGCACAATCCTGTGGTGCACCGCATCCTATGCTTCGCCGACTTTATTTCCATGGACAACGGCATCGACAGCATCGTAGAACAGTGCGGCAAACACGTGGCACAAGGCTACAGCATTGCCATCTTTCCCGAAGGAGAACGTGTGACGGGCGACGACATCGGACGTTTTCACAACGGAGCATTCCTGCTGGCCAAACTGCTCCACGTCGACCTCCTTCCCGTCTACCTTCACGGACTGAAAGACCTCATGCCACTCCACTCACCCGTGTGTAACAGCGGACGCATGACCATACAGATTGGGAAACGCATCTCGCCCGAGGAGCAACAATCCATGGGCGACTCCCTCTTAGACATCAAGAAAACCATACACCGACAGTTCACAGAGACTTATCGCGAAACGGATGTATGGTTAAACCCATAACGCACCGATAGCATTTTCTTATCCAATAGCCCCAAAGGGGCGTAAGACCTTAGACAGGGGTAAGCAATAGCGCAGCCCCTGTGTTGTGGATTCCCGCAGTCTAAGCCCTGAAGGGGCGACAGAACATTAACCCTCCCCCCTCCGCCACCCCTACGGGGTTCATCTTTCTACACATGCTTATCAGGGGTTGCCTTTCCGCTTCACGTTCCGTTTTGCGCCGGCGATTTTCAATTACGCTCTTACGAGCTTCACACCCTGTCTAAGGTCTTACGCCCCGAGGGGGCTTACAGTCCGATTGCCTTATCCCGAACTCGCGTAAAGTATCCTTGCTGATTTGCCCCGATTTCCAACAACCGATGATGTCTTATAGGTTCTCGACAAAAGATAATAGGGAGAGAACCTGCACGATACGGCATCTGTTACCCCTTCTGTACTATGATAATCGAATTATCAACTTAGTGATAAATATTTATCAACCTGATGAAAAATATTTATCACCACGATGATAATTTAAACACCTACGTATCTAATGGGGTATAAGTCCTATACCTCAAACATACATTCTGCACTTTGCAAAGAGCATATCAGCACCCGTTGTGAGATACGCTGTGCGCAAATCCGAATACCCCTCGCTTATCGCAAGGCATTCCTCCGATAATGAGGAGTTACATATCGGCTGAAATAAAGGAAAGAAACAAGACACAGCATGGCTCCAATGAGATAAACCATATAGAAAGTAAACCATTCGGCTATTATCCCGCTACACACAATACCCACACCGATACCCACATCCCACGCCGTGAGATAAGTGCCCGTGGCTGTGGCACGCATATCATTGGGAGCTAAGTTGATGTAAAGGCTGTTCATGGCAGGGAACATAATACCGAATCCGATACCCAATAGAAGAGGCACGAGGTAGAACACGGCTACGGTTGTTCCGGTATCGACAGAGAGGATAAACCGACATGAGCCTAACAACAGAAAGGCTGTGATAACGGGATAATAGCCGTAATGTATGCATTGCGTGATATACCCATGGTCTACCTGACGGCCGGAAAATATCCGTGAAATCCCCATTCCGACAGCCATCAGTGTGAAGAAAAACCCTGTCGGAACATCGAGGCCTATCTCCTTGGCATACATGGCTACGAAATTGGTGGTAGCACCATAGGGGATGGAGAGTAACAGCAAGGCTATGCTTACGGGAATACCTTTGAGCAAGACAAACCTATCCAACGAAACAGGATTGCGCTTCACGGGAGGACGCGTCTTCGTCTGCACCAATGAGGCTGCCAGAAAGCCCGTAAAACTACTGACGAAAGCCACAAGAAAGATGGTATTGTATGAGAAATGCCCATGCATGAAGAGGCCTGCCATAGGGCCAAGTGCCATGGCAGAGTTGTTGGTCAGTCCGTAATATCCCAACCCTTCGCCTCGTCTTGCACTCGGCATAATGTCTACCACCAACGTATTGCCGCCCACGGTAACTCCGCCGAAAGCTGTTCCGTGAATCACACGAAGCAGGATAAAAAGGGTGAGCACACCCGAGAGCATATACCCAACGAAAACAGAAGTAAACAGAAAGTAACAAAACAAGTAGATGGGTTTTCGGGGGAAAGAGTCCATCAGATAACCCGAAAAGGGACGGACACAGAGGGCAGAAACCGTATAACTGCTCAGTACGATGCCGATAACACCAGCTCGACAACCGTATTCATCCGTCAAATAAAACGGAAGAACGGGTATAAGCGTCCAGAACCCGAAGTACAAGAGAAAGTTAGCAACCATGATACAGACGTAACTGCGGGTAAAAAGCCTTTCCTTATTCAATGTCTATCCTCCTGCATAATATGTTTCATCCCACGGAAGCCACACGTACACCTCAATAAAGAAGAAAGCGGATTGACCATTGTTTCAATCCGCTTTCCTGTATGTCTTAACCGGCACTCACAAACTCGTCAAGGAAGCGCACATCGTTTTCCGAGAACATCCGCAGGTCGCTTACCTGATACTTCAGGTTCGTGATTCGCTCCACACCTAAACCGAAAGCATAGCCGCTATACACTTTGCTGTCTATGCCGCACGCTTCGAGTACATTCGGGTCTACCATGCCGCAACCGAGAATCTCTACCCAACCGGTATGCTTGCAGAATCCGCAACCCTTGCCGCCGCAGATATGACACGAAATATCCATCTCCGCACTGGGTTCGGTAAAGGGAAAATAGCTGGGACGCAGGCGTATCTTTGTCTCTGCACCAAACATCTCTTGGGCAAACATCAGCATCACTTGCTTCAAATCTGCGAAAGACACGTTCCTATCTATGTAGAGGCCTTCTATTTGATGGAAGAAGCAATGAGCACGCGCAGTGATAGCCTCGTTGCGGTAAACACGCCCCGGACAGATAATTCTGATAGGCGGCTGCGTGGTTTCCATCACTCGCGCCTGCACAGAACTCGTATGGCTTCTCAGAATGATGTTCTTCGTTACATCCGCGGAATGGTTGTCCACAAAGAACGTGTCCTGCATATCGCGGGCAGGATGGTCGGGGGCAAAGTTCATCTTCGTAAATACGTGCAGGTCGTCTTCCACCTCCGGACCGTCGGCAAGGGTAAAGCCCATGCGTGAGAAGATATCCACGATGCGGTTTCTTACGATGTTTAGCGGATGACGCGTGCCAAGAGGCGTGGGATAAGCCGTGCGGGTCAGGTCGATGTCGTCGGTGGCAGTCTCTGCCGTCTCGCACTGTTCTTTCAGTTCGTTAATCTTACGCGTAGCGGTCTGTTTCAGTTCATTCAGCTTCATGCCCACCGCCTTTTTCTGGTCGGCAGCCACATCGCGGAAGTCTGCCATCAGCGCCGTTATCTCGCCCTTCTTACTCAGATACTTCAACCGCAATGCCTCTATCTCTTCGGCATTGGCTGCCGTCAGTTCACTTACTTCGCGCAGAAGTTGCTCTATTTTCTCAAGTAACATGTCTTTCTGTTCAATTTTATCTGCTGCTATGCCCCACCAGAGGGCTTCGCCATTATTTTGTGCAAAGGTAATATTTTTACCTGTAAATACAAAGGTATATGGTTCAAGATTCACACCAACCTACATTTTAACTGTCTATTAGATAAAAATAAGCGATGGAAACAAAGTTCGCTGTGCGAAGCGGAAAGCAAAGAGCATCATATGTCAGCCCAGCGCGCAGTACTGAGTATAGGGTGTTCTCCCACCCTAAGTGCTGCAGGTGCGACAAAACTTGAAAAAAGATGCCATTTGTGCTAAGAAGGTTGCCGACCTTTCCATGTACAAACCGTATCTGTGCCACGTACAAACGCCATCTGTACAAGACACGAATGCCGATTTATCATCTGTAACTTTACGGCCATGAAACCCAAATCGGTTATAAGAGCCTGTACAGATTTGGGGCTAAAAGACTAATCCATTCTATTTTTATAATCCTCATAAGTAAAAACGCGGAGCATTTCCAACTCACCGTCGGCATGCAAAAGCGCGATAGAAGGATGAGAAATACCGTTAAACATATGGGTCTTCACCGTGGTGTAATGCAACATATCTTCAAAAATCACGTTGTCGCCCACCGACAGCGGTCGTTCAAATAGCCAACTGCCCATGAAATCGCCCGAAAGACAACTATTACCGCCCAGCCTGTAAACAGGGGCTTCAGGTGCACAATGCGCAGCTGCATCAGGCGGTAAGGTCTCTGCCCCTCGCACAGCGGGCTGGTACGGCATCTCTAAGCAGTCGGGCATGTGGCAAGTGAAGCTCACGTTGAGTATAGCCGTCTTGATGCCATGGTCTTCCACAATATCCACCACCTGCGACACCAGCACTCCCGTCTCCCACGCAAAGGCACTGCCAGGCTCCAAAATAACATGCAAATGAGGGTAACGACGATGGAAGCCACGCAGCGTTTCCACCAGTAACGGCACGTCGTAATCGCGGCGTGTCATCAGATGTCCTCCACCGAAATTCATCCATTTCAACTGCCCAAACCATGGGGAGAACTGCGTTTCGATGTGCGCCAATGTGCGTACAAACACATCGGCACCACTCTCGCAATGGCAATGGCAGTGGAATCCTTCGATACCGTCGGGCAGATGTTCGGGTAATTTGTCGGCCGACACTCCGAAACGCGTACCCTCCGCACAAGGATTGTAAAGTGCTGTGCCTACCTCCGAATACTCCGGATTCACGCGTAGCCCCAAGCTCACATCGGGATGGGCAGCCTTGGCCGCTGTGGCATAACGACAGTATTGAGACAGAGAATTGAACGTCAGGATGTCCGAACAGCGGGCAATCTCCCCTATCTCATCGTCCGTATAAGCAGGCGAGAACGTATGTGCCCGTGCACCGAACTCTCGATAAGCCAACAGGGCTTCGTTGAGCGAACTCGCTGTCGTACCGTCGATATACGCGCGGAAGATAGGGAAAGTCTTCCACAAAGCAAAAGCCTTAAAGGCAAGAATCACTTCCACATCGGCCTCCTTGGCCACACGGGCTATCAACTGCAGGTTAGTTCTCAACCGCTCTTCTTCCAATATATATATAGGTGTATGGACTTCTGCATACGTCTCTTTGTTTACTTTCATCTTATCCTTTCTCTTTCTTTTCCATAGACGAGTCTCTCTAAACGCAGTCCGAGAGAGGGAGGCTATGGTCGTTTCGCTTGCAAAGGTAACTTTTTATAGCAGATAACATTGTAAATATCCTATATTTTTAATACATTTGCAACAGAAAAGAAAGACAGACCATGAAGCTGGTAATCATGACGAGTCCCACGTTTTTTGTGGAAGAGGACAAGATATTGACCGCACTCTTCGATGAGGGATTGGACAACCTCCATATCTACAAGCCCGGAACAGCCCCCACATATGCCGAGCGCTTGCTGTCGCTCCTGCCCGAAGATTACTATCGGAAAATAACCGTACACGACCACTATTACCTAAAAAAAGAGTACGGATTAGCAGGCATCCATCTCGATCGCTTAGACGAGATGCCTCCACAAGGCTATAAGGGACACATAACAAGGAGCTGTGATGACCTTTCCCTTCTGAAAGAAACGAGAAAGAAATCGGACTACGTGTTTCTTCATAATATCTTCGACAGTCTTCACGACAAGAACATCAAAAGCTCCTTTTCTGCAGAAGAGTTGGTCAATGCCGCCCATAAAGGCATCATAGACAAGAAAGTGTACGCTCTCGGGGGCATGACCATAGACTGCATCAAACAGATGAAAGACCTCGGCTTCGGTGGTATCGTGGTATGCGGAGACCTTTGGAACCGATTCGATATTCACAATGAGTTGAACTATAAGGAGGTGATACGCCATTTCGATAAGCTACGCAAGGCCGTAGGATAACCTCTGCATCCTATCTCCCATCGCCGACACGACACGTACGAAGACAAATAAATCATCATAATAACCACCTATTAACGCAAACGAATATGAGTGAACAAAACCCTTTCATGGTGTTCTCAGGTACCAATTCTCGCTACCTTGCAGAAAAAATCTGTGCTAGTCTCAACCGGCCATTGGGGAAATTGCAGATTACCAAGTTCTCCGACGGCGAATTTGCCGTGTATTATGAAGAGTCTATCCGCGGCCGTGACGTATTCCTCGTGCAGAGCACGTTCCCTAACTCTGATAATCTGATGGAACTGCTTCTGATGATAGATGCCGCCAAACGCGCCTCTGCACACAGCATCAATGCCGTCATTCCCTACTTCGGATGGGCACGCCAAGACAGGAAAGATAAGCCAAGAGTAAGCATTGGTGCCAAGCTGGTGGCCGACCTACTCAGTGCTGCCGGCATCGACCGCCTCATCACCATGGACTTACACGCCGATCAGATACAAGGCTTTTTCAATGTTCCCGTAGACCATCTCTATGCCTCGGGGGTCATTCTCCCCTATCTGCAAAGTCTGAAACTGAAAGACATCGTGATAGCATCGCCCGATGTGGGTGGCTCTAAGCGTGCTAACACGTATGCCAAATACCTCGGTTGCCCGCTCGTGCTCTGCAACAAAACCCGTGCACGCGCCAACGAAGTAGAGAGTATGCAGATTATCGGCGACGTGAAAGACAAGAATGTCATCATTGTAGACGACATGGTAGACACTGCTGGTACCATCGCCAAGGCGGCCGATATCATGAAAGAAGCCGGTGCCAAGAGCATCAGAGCCTGTGCCTCACACTGCGTGATGAGCGGACCGGCCACAGAACGTGTGCAATCATCCTCCCTTGAAGAAATTGTCTTCACCGATTCCATCCCCTACACACAGCGGTGCGCCAAGGTAAAACAACTGTCCGTAGCCGACATGTTTGCCGAAACCATCCGCCGTGTTATCCTCAACGAGAGCATCAGTTCACAATATCTTATCTAAATTCCTTTAATATGAAATGGCACCATTTATTCGTATGCGCCATGGCAGGTCTCATGATGACCGCATGCCAATCGCACTCATTTAGAATTGAAGGTACGGCAAAAGGCCTACATGACGGTGATACCGTATGGCTATCACGCAACTTTGAGGCCGCCGCACCCTCCGACACGCTCATCGTATCTGGTGGGAAGTTCGTCCTCGAAGGCACTACCGACAGCATTTCCATTGCTCAGGTGTTCGCCCTCGCTGATTCCACGTCGTTTTATTCCTCCGTCTTCTTTATCGAGCCGGGCACCATTCATATCACCTTTACAAACAACGAGATGATTGGCAAAGTGGGAGGAACTGAAACCAATGACCGGTTGCAGAAGCTCACAGACACGTTGAAATCCATCGAAGATAAAATAACGGCTATCACGCAAAACACCGGAAAAGAACTGAAAGCCCCATCCGGAAGCCCTCAAGCAGAGATGAGAAGAGAACAACTCATGCGAAAATACGCAGAGACGTTGCGCAAAGCCGCACTCAACAATGCCGACAATGAACTTGGCTATCTCCTGTTGCTCACCTCATCCGAAGAGATGATTAACAACAAACAACGGATGGAAATCATATCCAAAATGCCCGCAAAGATGAGAAAACGTCCTGCCATACACGAAATGGAAGCCCATATCAAAGGTTTGGAAACACTCGCAGACTTCACCATGAACGACGTAAACGGTAAGCCGCAATCCGTATTGGCAGAGGCAAAGAAACACAAACTCACCATCATAGACTTCTGGGCAAGCTGGTGCGGGCCGTGTCGGCAGGATGCACCCGAACTTGTTAAACTCTACAACACCTATAAGAGCAAAGGGTTGGGCATCATTGGTATCTCACTCGACCAAGACAAAGCAGCCTGGCAGCAGGCCATCAGCGAGCTTCACCTCTCGTGGATGCACCTCTCCGACCTACGAGGTTGGGACAACAAGGCCGCCCGCATGCTTGGCATCAACTCCATTCCTCACACAATCGTTATCGACAATCAAGGCAAAGTGTTGGGACAGGGATTGCGAAGCGAAGCCCTTGCAGACCTCGTAGCAAAGAATTTACAATAACAACGAAAAGTAGAGACGTAAGTCATTATCACACAACAGCATACAATGCTGTTTGAGAAAGGATAGCTTTTACCACGGTAAAGCTATCCTTTTGTATGCCCAAAGCTATCCTCCCATACCCTAAAAGCATAGCTCTCATTAGTACACTACAATCTTCAAAGCCCGCAGACTGAATTAACGACAGAATTGCCTAACTTTACACACGCTTATGGAATCCGCCATGTAAATATAATGGCGCTAAAAGATGCAGAAAAACACACTTTCCTCTACATCTCATTCATCGTCGTATGATGATTGCTTATTGCGGCATGGCGGCAGAGGTACAAGATAATCTTTGAATAGACAAACATCTCTTAGAAAAGATTAAAGAAAGGGGGTAAGAAGATGGGCGAACCAGCCTACGAAACGTTTCCACGGGGTGCGGAACGTACGCCAATTAGCCTCCGTCAGTCGGAAGCAATCACGCTTGTCGCACTCAAACATACGGTCGAGTTCATGCGTTGTGCAGCGGTCTATAATCACGGCGTTCTCTTCATAGTCGAAATTCAGGCTACGGGCATTGAGGTTGGCGCTGCCCACGGTGCAAAAGCGTCCGTCTACCATGATTACTTTTGTGTGGTGAAAGCCGGGGCGATAAATCCAGACTTCCACGCCGTGCTTCATCAGTTTGTGAAGATTGTAGAACACGCAGTCGGGGGTGAGTGGTATGTCGCTGTGCTCAGAGACCATTATCTGTACGTTTACACCGCGTTGCACGGCTTGGCGCAGGGCGCGTTTCAGTTTGTGGTTGAGCGTGAGATAAGGATTGATGAGACGAATAGTGTCGCGGGCAGCCTCGATAGCGTGCAAATAGAAAGAGCGGATGATGCCGTTTGACGTATGCGGTTCACGGTTAATGATTCCCACAGTCTTGTGGCCGGCCGTAGCGCAGGTGTCGGGTTTCAGGCCTTGGAAATGGAAATCGGAGTAAGGGCTGCGGTAATATTCTGCTCCGTGTATGTTTTGCCCTGTCACCCGATTCCACATACGCAGAAAGATGGTTTGTAGGGTATTCACTTCCGTGCCCTCAATACGGCAGTGCATGTCGCGCCAACTGCCCACGACCTCCGTACCTTTTATATAATAGTCGGCCACGTTCATGCCACCGGTATATGCCGTTTGGCCGTCGATGACCACAATTTTGCGATGGTCGCGATGCCAGACGTGATTGACCCAAGGAAAGCCTACGGGGTCGAATTCATAGATTTCTATGCCTCGTTCACGCAGTCGTTTCAAATGTTTACGCTTGAGCGGCCGGTTGTTGGAATCGTTACCGAAGCCATCGAAAAGTGCACGCACTTTCACTCCTTGTTGCGCCCGCTCGGCCAAGAGGTCGAAAAGTAGGTCGGCAATGGAATCGTTGCGGAAATTGAAATACTCGAGATGAATACTGTGGCGTGCCTGTTGTATGGCTTTGAAAAGGTCGTCGAACTTTTCTTGCCCGCTCATGAGCAACGTCACGCTGTTGTCGTGGGAAAAGTTGATACCCTCGGCCTGCAGCTTTTCCATGATAAGCGTGTCACTGCGCTGTGCAAACGTCCATGTGCAGCAGAGGAATAAGAATATCGTAAGAAAGAATCGGAGAGACTTTGCCATCAACATTTTCATGGGGGCTGAGACTAAATCATGCAGCTGTAGTGGTCGACCACACCTTTCAATCGGCCGTTGGCATCCACCACCAGCACGGTGTGTATCTTGTTGTCGTTCATGATTCGCTGTATTTCCGAAATCTTTGTTGTTGGCAGAACGGTCTTCGGCGTACGAGTCATGATGTCACTAACGGTTTTGTTGAAGAACTCTGCCTGCCATTTTTCCATGGCACGCCGAATATCTCCGTCGGTGATGAGGCCTGCCACCTTGTCGCCATCGAGTGAGACTCCCAACCCCAATTTACCTCGGCTCACCTCGATGATAGCCTCTCCCAGCGGCATGCTCTGCGGAATAACGGGCAGATTGTCGGTACGCATCACGTCGCCGGCTGTGGTTAATAGACGTTTGCCGAGTTCTCCTCCCGGATGAAACTGTGCAAAGTCTCTCGGCTTAAAATCTCTTACTCGCATCAATGCCACAGCCAGCGCATCGCCCATGGTCAAAGCAGCGGTAGTGCTACTCGTGGGTGCGAGATTCAACGGACAAGCCTCTTTGTTCACTTTCACTTTGAGATGAATGGTAGAATATTTGGCCAACAGTGATGCCGGATTTGCACTCATAGCGATGATGGGCACGTTCATGTGGAGTACCATGGGTAGAAATCGCAGCAGTTCGTCGGTCTGTCCGGAATTACTGAGTGCCAAGACCACATCGTCGGAGGTCATCACGCCGAGGTCGCCATGGTAGACATCAAGGGGATTGATAAAAAAGGCTGGTGTGCCGGTGCTGGCGAGCGTGGCGGCTATCTTGGCACCTATGTTGCCGCTCTTACCCACTCCCGTAACGATAATCTTTCCCTTGCAGGCATACATCATTGCCACAGCAGCTGCAAAATTATCGTCTACTTGCGGTATGAGTTCCTGTAACGCTTGTGCTTCGTCTTTGATACATTGCACGCCATATTCAACGGCATGGGCGAGCCGTTCCTGTATTTGTTCGTTCATAGTCAGTGGAGAATATCGTTGATAAGACCTTTCAGCCTGTGGAGTTCCAGCATATTGGCAGCATCGCTCAATCCTTTGTCGGGGTCGGGGTGCACTTCAAAGAAATACCCCGTGGCTCCGAAAGCTTTGGCTGCTAAAGCCATGGCCGGCACGAATCTACGGTCGCCGCTTGTTTTTCCATCGCCGGCGCCCGGGCGTTGCACACTGTGCGTACAATCCATGATAACCGTCGGTGTAATCTCTGTCATGTCGGGAATGTTGCGGAAGTCTACCACAAGATTGTTATACCCAAAACTGTTGCCGCGTTCTGTCAGCCAAACCTCTTGTGCTCCGGCATCCATGGCTTTCTCATAAGGAAAGTGCATGTCGTGACCGCTGAGGAACTGTGCTTTTTTAATATTGACGATTCGTCCCGTGCGTGCAGCAGCTACGAGTAAGTCGGTCTGCCGGCAAAGGAAAGCAGGTATTTGTAACACGTCGACCACTTCGGCTGCCGCTTCGGCCTGATAGCTTTCATGAATATCAGTAAGAATCTTTAACCCATACCTTTCTTTAACTTCCGCGAGCATGGAAAGCCCCTTTTTCAGCCCCGGCCCTCTGAACGAGTGGATAGAAGTGCGGTTGGCCTTATCAAACGAAGCCTTAAATATAATGTCTGTACCCAACATGCAGTTGATATTTACAAGCTCTTCTGCTACAGTGTTGAGAAGTTCCTGCGACTCAATGACACAAGGTCCAGCTATCAATATCGGAGTTGTTTTCATTCTTTCTCATACTTTTGCTTTCAAGCGAGCAAAAGTAACAAAAATACCGTTATTTGCCAATGAATTAACACAACTTTGTAAATGGTAGGCATTTTTTTATGGAAAAGTCATTGTTTTATACCAAATGTGTTTTACATTTGCAGCGTGTTTCCAAACACATCCAACACAATGAATAAATAAAATTGAGTGTTTAACAACTTAGTATTAACTTAAAGTAAAAGGATTATGAAAAAGTTATTTATGGTTATGGCCGCTGCTTTTATCGCAGTAAGTGCTAGTGCACAGATTTATGTGGGTGGTACTGTAGGCCTTTCGAGTGTAAAGAATGCAGGTGGCGACAGTGAGACTGCTTACCGTCTCCTCCCCGAAATCGGTTACAACCTCAATGAAGATTGGGCTGTAGGTACTGTTGTAGGTTGGGGAAAAGGTAATCCTGTGAACATCGAAAACGTGACTACTGCAGCCAAGACATTCGAAGTAAATCCCTACGTGCGTTACACTTTCCTGCACAACGAATACATCAACGTATTCTGCGACGGTGCTGTAGGTTACAAGCACTATAGCGGTGTAGGCAACGAACTCTCTGTAGGTTTGAAGCCCGGCGTATCGGTTAATCTGCACAAGAGCCTCAGCTTTGAGGCTCATGTAGGCTTTATTGGTTACAAGAACAGTGACCCGAAGGCTTCCGGTGTAAAGAGCAGCAATGCTTGGGGATTGAATCTTGACGGCAACAACGTATCGTTTGGTCTTTACTACAACTTCTAAACGTATCTTCAATAGATTGAATACGAAATAGGAGAATCCTCTCGACTCACAATGAGCCGAGAGGATTTTTTATACCGAATATTCATTGCTAAAAATCTGACAGTGTGAAAATCACCATTTGACACTGTCAGATTTTTGATAATAGATAAAAGTACTTCGAGGTAAACAGAAATGTCTCGTTTGAGACGCCTTGAAAAGACACTTGCCCGACTTGAAGAAAATAGTTGGCCGACTCTACATGAAAAGTTGGCCAACTTTGCGCAAATAGTTGGCCAACTTTTTCCAACGAGTTGCCCAACTTTTTTTCATCCCTTCAGAATGCCGATAAACAGGGCATTCCCATGCGCCCTTCTTTTCTCCTTTCAATCAACAGCAAAGAGGGTTTCTCTGTTTGCTATTAAACAGGAAAATTCGGAAGAACGATAAGACACAAGCAAGTGATGGAACTATCACGAGTATAATATGTCAATGAACCTTGATAATGAAGGCCCGCACACGCATTGGGTTCCTGTCCTTGGGGTTAGCGGCGAAATACATGCCGTAGCCATTGGTACCGCTGTTGGGATAGAGAATAACATGAAAGGCCGAAGCGGGGTTGGTATGCTCATTACTTGCCCAATACCAACCATGAGAAGGAAGACCGCTACCCCAAACCGGATTAGTTCCTCCGGCCTGCACGCTGATAACCTTTACCAATCGGTCGTTCCATGCTTGATGTGTATTATTTGGCCATGTGGTCAGTGAGGCAGGATTGAAGCCACCCATAGCTTGTGCGGCCAATTTCCATTCGCCTATCGAAGGAAGATACCACGAAGTCAACATTCCTCCACCAGCCGTGAGTGGCTTTAATGGAGTGTAATGTGTCGCCTGATAGAAAGCCGGAAAGTTCAAGTCGTTGGCATGGGCAACACCAGAGGCCGAATGGGCAGCTGACCAAGTATGACCGTGACCATCCATGTCGTTGTAGACCGTGGCAAAGGCATCTGTGGAAACGACGTTCTGCTTCACGGCAGAGTTACTCCAATTACAAGTACCGCCTGCATCTGTCAGTGCCATGGCCTTGTTACTTGAAATCATTGCAGCCACTGCAGTCTTCCCTGCCTTTCTTCCTACTGCCAACGTACTGACACTTCCATCTTGGAAGAGATAGTTGTAGCTATAGAACAGTTTGATTTTCACCTTATAGGACTCATTGCGCTGCATGCTCGAACGAGGGAAGCCGCCGATCGTCAGACTCTTTCCTGCAAGAGACTTTCCGTAGAGCGAACCCGATGTGAAGTTGATTTTGAGGTTTGAAGCCGTCTGTACGCCATTAAAGAAACTACAGAGGAAATACCCGTAGTCTGATGTTGAAGTATAGGTATAGTTGGTGGCCTCGGTTGTGACGTTGGGGAAGCCAAATTCCGAAGAGGTTACAGCACCTCCGCTCGCCGCGTAGTTCGACATCAGGTCATCATAAGTGAATGCTGTTATGCCATTGTCGGCGCTTGCCGTGGCTTTGATGCCGGTGATACCCCAATAGGTGGTCAGTTCGAAGCGCATGCGGGCAGCCTGATGCTTCATTTCGAAGTTCACGCGATAATGGTTACCACTGATGGCCACTGTCTTATAATCGAAAAGTGCTCCAGCGGCATCGGCTTGTTGAATCGTATAATTGAACGAACCGTCGTCGCTCACCTTGTCATTGAAGCAGAAGAATGTATAGGTGCCGGGTGGAAGCTCTATCTCATGCTGCGTACCCGGGTCGGGAGTAAAAGTCTTCGTAGCTCCAGTACCACTCACAGTGCCTCGCAACGTGCCACCCACACGACCGACTCCCCACTTGAAAGCCGTAATTGTGTAGTGCTGGTTGCTGATTTCCGTGGCACGCGTGGCCTTGTGTGTAGCCTCTTTTTGTTCGCGCTCGATACTCACTTCTGCCTCGATGCCGTTGCCCAAGTCTACGGTCTGCGTCTCGGGTAAGGCCTCAGCAGCCCGCGTCTCCACCTCCGTTTCTTCACCGTAAGGTTCTTCGGTCAGCGTGAACTGCGCCGCACTCATCACAATCTTGCCGTTGTTCTTCTCGTCGGTTTCTTCGTTGTTGCCGCATGCCGTGAACATCATAGTGCCCAAAAGGCACAGCATAGGTAATATTTGTTTCTTCATTGAAGTTATATTTTAAGTATTGAACTTTATGATTAGCACATCATTCGACCTTCCCCTCCCTTCCCGAGAGACCAGAGAAGTTCCCGAATGTGCTAAGTCTCTATATATCGAACTCTCCTCCGTTAACATCCTCATCCTCTTCCCATTCTTCTTCTGTCGAACCGGGTACTTTCGGCAACACGCTTGTACAGATGAACTGTTCTTCTTCGATAGGGTATACTCGACATTCCGGCTTTACATAGAATAGCCTTTCCAACGTTGTTTTCTTCATATTACTACTGTTTGTTTTTATACTGAACACTCATTTTCTTTACATATAGACACGACTCATCCAACAGAGGAACTTCTCGGAAGTCCTTTGTCTAAATGATGGATTGCGAGGCATACCTCGCGCACGTATGCAAAAGCGTTTAGTAAGTCGCCTGTGTGTGTGTGTGTGTGTGTGTGTGTGTTAGCAAATTATTTGAATTAACCAAATATAAAATGTTAAAAGATAAGGAGAAACACGCATTTCTCTTTACCTCGGTGATACCTTTATATAATAAGGTAGGGTTATTCTCAGATAATTGGCTGGACACTTTGAATTCTTTTTACCGCCGCAAAGGTACGGAAAGATTCTTAAGCGGACAAGGAAAACACCCAAAACTTTCCCGCAAATGCCTCTACATGATGACATTCCTACTGTAGTCCATCGCTCTTTCTTATACGATGTGTGCTGTGAAAGGTTACCGACCTTTCTTTGTACAAACCGTGTTTGTGCCACGTACAAACGGCATCTGTACAGGGTACGAATGCCGACTTATCATCTGTAACTTTACTGCCCTGAAACCTAAGTCGGTCATGAGAGCCTGCGGGTTCTCATAACTGTTTTTGGTTAAATAATGCTTAATAAACGGCACGATACGGTATATTTTCGTACTTTTGCCCGCAAAAGTTATGAAGCAAAATCCATCTTCTCCCGCCAATAACCGCCTGCAGCCACGCAGACATCGCAAGGTCGACGAACCAAGTCCCTACGACGGGTTACGCCAGATACTCAACCTCGTTTTCATGATAGCTGCTGTTGTCGGCATGCTTTTCTATTTCTTCGGCGATAGAATGGTGGGCACCGTCATTATTCTGGTGGCCATCATGATAAAAATTGTTGAGTGTATATTTCGTATCAGACGATAAAGCCATGAAGAGAATCGCCTCTACCCTACTCCTCTGTCTCAGCATTACCTTGTGCGTGCCGGCACAGGATTTCAATCAGATAACCGAAGACGGAACCATCACGTCTGCTCGGAACCGAGGGCGCAGCGACAGCATACAAAGTCAGCATAAAGAGATACCGAAAGGGCTAAAGGTATGGACGATAGACGAACGCTTCGGCGACAGAAAGGCGGCCGTGCCCGACACGTTGCCGCATCTGTTTATGAACACTATCTTCACCACGGGTATGCGAGGAGAATACAATACCACGGGTAACCTCGGCGACCCGCGTATCCATCGCATTTTTATCAATCGTCCCGAAACGCGTCAGTTTATTTTCACGCAGCCCTACGATTACTTCATCGTGCCCGTAGGCTCGTTTCTGTTTACCAACACTTACTCGCCCATTACCAATCTTTCATATAACACGGCTGGCGACAAGACCGACGGGGAAGACCATCTGAAAGCTCTCTTTGCCGTGAATGCAGGCAAACGCATCGGTGTGGGGTTTAAGTTCGACTACCTCTATGGGCGGGGGTACTATTCCAACCAAAATACAGCCCTCTTCAATTACACCATGTACGCTTCGTATCTTGGCGACCGCTACCAAGCACACCTGCTGCTTTCTACGAATCATCAGAAACATGCAGAGAACGGAGGCATTACGAACGACAATTACATTACGCATCCCGAAAGTTTCAACGACGGATTCACGACCAGCGAGATTCCCACCGTGTTGGAAAAGAATTGGAATCGCAACGACAACCGTCACGTGTTCTTTACGCATCGTTACAGCATCGGATTCAACCGCAAAGTACCCATGACGAAAGAGGAAATAGAGGCGCGCCGCTTTGCGCTTGCCGCGAAAAAGGAGAATGAGGAGAAACGACAACAAGAAGCCGACAACCGTAAAGCGGCACGAGAGGGTCGTCCCGTTGCTGCTTCATCAGAAAAGAAAACATTTGCCGGACGTCCCGAGAATGCGAAAATCATGGGGACAGAGCCACGCGATACGACCCAAGCACTCGCCCTTTACCAAGCGAAAGATGCCGCTCGCGCTGCGACCGACAGTCTTGCGGCTGAAAAGGAGAAAGCTCACACAGATACCACATGGACGAAAAATGAGTATGTGCCCGTGACGAGTTTCATCCATACCGCACAGTTCGACCACTATCGCCGCATCTATCAAGCCTACAAAACACCCACGGGCTTCTATGCCGACACGTTTCGTGCTACAAGTAAATACGATAACGACTCCATCTACGACAACACCAAGCACTACGCACTGCGCAACACTTTCGCCATCGCCTTGCTCGAGGGCTTCAACAAATGGGCGAAAAGCGGCCTGAAAGCCTTTGTCACTTCAGAGCTGAGACACTTCTCACTCCCCGACTCTGTGGGTGGATTTGCCGCTTACAACGAACATCATCTGAGTATCGGAGGCGAACTGTCCAAGGAACAGGGCGACGCTCTCCACTATCACGTATTGGCCGAGACATGGCTGGCCGGAGAAGATGCGGGACAATTCAAGGTCGATGCCGCAGCCGACCTTAAATTCCATCTCTTCGGCGACACCGTGCAGCTGGAAGCAAAGGCTTTCGTTCACCATCTTAACCCCACCTTCTACTATCGCCACTATCATGCCAAGCACTATTGGTGGGATCATACCGGCCTCGACAAAGAGATACGCACACGCATCGAAGGACATTTAAGCCTTCAACGCACACGCACAGCTCTTCGGATTGCCGTAGACAATATTCGCAACTACACGTATATGGCACAGAACTACGATATATCTTCCACCTATGCGCGAACGAACAACACCGTTGCCGTACGCCAACACGGCAGCAATATCAATGTGCTTACCGCCATGCTCTGTCAGGATTTTACACTTGGTCTTGTGAATTGGGAAAACAGCATCACCTATCAGAAATCCTCGGCCGAGAAGATTCTCCCCGTGCCCGACCTCAACATCTATACCAATCTTTATCTGCGTTTTAAGATTGCCAAGGTGCTGAAATGTGACCTCGGTGCCGACTTGCGCTATTTTACTCGCTACTACGCACCCGAATATAGTCCTGCCCTTGGGCAATACGTCATACAAGAAAAAGCCGCTTCGCTTACAAAGACAGGCAACTACCCCATTGTGAATGTCTATGCCAATTTTCACTTAAAGCATACACGTTTCTTCATCATGATGAGTCATATAAATGCCGGAAGCGGTAACCGACAGTATTTTCTTACCCCCCACTATCCCCTCAACGACCGTATCCTCCGCCTCGGTCTCAGCTGGAATTTCTTCAATTAACCCTTTTAAATCCATTTCGGCCTTGGCCGAAAAGGCCAAAAGACTTTAAAATCAATTTCGGCCAAGGCCGAAATGACCAAGAGACTTTAAAAACAATTCCGGCCAAGGCCGAAATGACCAAAAGACTTTAAAAACGATTTCGGCCCAAGCCGAAATGCTCAAGAGACTCTAAAATCGATTCCGGCCAAGGCCGAGTCAGTAAAAGAAATCAATAGATTTTGATATTGAAAATCACGATGCTACCTACGGCTTCGTTCAGGCGTTTAATCAGTTGTGTACGTATCATGGATAGGTCGGAACGAAGGGCGGGATTGCTGATTTTAACGAAAAGGGTTTGATTCTTTATGAACTTCTCACCTGTGTATCGGGCTACAGTCTGACCGGCCACATCGTCCCATGCGTCGATGAGCCGCCGTTGGAGAAGGGGCGTTTCAAGGCCTTGCTGACGCAAGAAATGAGAGAGCAGGTCGTCTATGGATTGTACCTTCCGCTTAAACATGACTCTCCTCCCGTTCGCTTATCTCGCCGTGGGCGACAGAGAAGAGTTTGTAATCGAAATCACCATTGTGCAAGATTCGGTCAAGATGGTCGCGGTTTGTATCGGTGATGAATATCTGACCAAAATGGTTACCGGCCACGAGATGGACGATTTGCTCTACACGACGGGCATCGAGCTTGTCGAAAATATCGTCGAGCAAAAGCAACGGCGTAGTGCCGTTGCCTGTGCGGCGGAGGAAGTCGAACTGCGCAAGTTTCAAAGAAATAATGAAAGTCTTGTTTTGCCCTTGGCTGCCCTCGCGTTTCATAGGATAGCCGCCGAGCATCATTTCGAGGTCATCGCGATGAATACCATGCAAGGAATGGCCTACAGCACGGTCTTTGGCACGGTCGCGCCGGATAACGTCGAGGAGCCGGCCACGCTGACAGTGGGAGATGTAATGGAGCGAAACTTGCTCTTGGTCGCCGGAGATGCGCTGGTAGAAATTCTGGAAAGTGGGCATAAGTTCTTGTACGAAAGCATCGCGACGACGAAAGATGAGTTCTCCGGCATCGGCCATCTCCGTTTCCCAAATATCGAGCAGGGTTTCGTCGGGCTCGTCATCCATCTTCAGTAGCGTGTTGCGTTGCTGCAACGCCTTATTGTAACGGGTGAGGGTTTCGAGATAGGTGCGGTCGTATTGCGAGATAACAATGTCCATCAATCGGCGTCGTTCTTCGCTGCTGCCCTCGATGAGCGTAATGTCGGAGGGTGAAACTTGGATAAGCGGAATAAACCCGATATGCTCCGAGAGACGTTTGTACTCTTTTCTGTTGCGTTTGAAATGCTTCTTCGTACCACGTTTCATGGAACAAGCCACGGATACCTCTTCTCCTTCATCGGTCTGGTAGCGGCCTTCGAGCATAAAGAAATCCTGTTCATGGCAGATAATCTGCGAATCTATCGGGTTGCTTGCACTCCGGCAAAATGAGAGATAATACACAGCATCGAGGAAGTTGGTCTTACCCTCTCCGTTGTCGCCGATAAAGCAATTCATCTTGGGCGACAGCTCAAGCACAGCTTCTCTGATATTCTTAAAATTAATGATGGATATCTTGCTTAGAATCATGCGTAATACGTAGTTCTGTGGGCTGCAAAGTTACTTGTTTTGGGCAGGAAAAACGAAAAAAGAATCAATATATTTCACCATCTGAGAATATTTACGTAATTTTGCGACGCTTTCTAAACGAAATCAATTAAACAAGAATATAATGGCAAATATTAAGCTACAAAAGACTCCTTCTCGGGAAGGAGCACTAAACGACAAAGAGGCTTTCTTCATGAAATACAAGAAAGCAATAAGTGGAGGCGTCGTGGCACTAATTGTTGTGGTGGCCGGTATCATCCTTTACAGCAACTACGTGGCCGGTCCGCGAGAGGATAAAGCAAGCACGGCATTGGCAAAGGGTCAGGAATACTTCAATGCCGAGGCTTTCGACAAGGCTTTAAACGGAGACGGTGCCGGTTATATCGGCTTTGTGAAAGTGGCCGACGATTACAGCAATACAAAAGCCGGTAATTTGGCAAATCTCTATGCCGGACTTTGCTATGCTAACTTGAACAAATGGAGCGATGCCGTGAAATATTTAGAAGCCTACTCCACCTCGGACGATGCCATGGTTAGTCCGGCTTCGCAAGCAGCACTGGGTAATGCCTATGCACATGTGAATCGTTTAGACGACGCCGTAAACGCATTGAAGAAAGCAGCATCTATGGCTGACAGCAAAGCCGACGAGAATACGAACAACAGCCTTTCGCCCACGTTTCTCATCCAAGCCGGAGAAATTTTGGAAAGTCAGGGTAAGAAGAACGAGGCTTTACAGATTTATCAGGACATTAAGAAAAAGTATGTCAATGCTCCCATCAATCAGGAGATAGACAAGTATATAGAACGCGCATCTGAATAAATGGCTACAGCTCTCCACAGTCTTTCAGACTACGACCCTACAAACGTACCCGATGCCAGCAATATGTGCTTCGGCATTGTGGTATCGGAGTGGAATAAAGACGTGACCGGTGCACTTCTCAATAGCGCGGTACATACCCTTGAGAAGCACGGCGCCATACCCGAAAACATCCACGTAAAGAGAGTGCCGGGTAGCTTTGAACTCATTTACGGTGCTCATCAAATGATTCTCAATGGCGGTTATGATGCCGTCATTATCCTCGGTTGCGTGATACGTGGCGAAACACCACACTTCGATTATATCTGTCAAGGCGTGACACAAGGCATCGCACAGTTGAATGCTACAAGTGAGATTCCCGTAGTGTACGGTCTGCTGACCACCGAGAACCAGCAACAAGCACTCGACAGAAGCGGAGGCCGATTGGGTAACAAAGGCGACGAGTGCGCCGTGGTGGCCATTAAAATGGCGAAATTCTAACCTACGATGAAGCTGACAGAACTCTTGCAGGCCTACGATTTCGGTGAAATCTTTCCTGAACTCGTTATCATGTTTCCCGATGCCAAACTACATCGGACTATTTTCAAACAGGCCTACGATTTGCTAACCACACTGTCACCCGTAGATTCCAAGAAGACGATACGGTATAAGCTGATGCCAAGCCCTTTTGGTGCCGACAGTTTCTTTGGTGCCGAAGATGCTAACTTCAATACGACGTGGGAGGTATGCTTAGGTAAGCAAGTGGTACGCGAGAAAGGTGTTGATCTGTCCGATCTCGATTTGGCAGCCAATTGCCTGCTGAATGTCGTGTTTATCGGAAAATGTCCGGATAGTTTCGCTTCGGCAAGAAAAACTTTACTGAAACGGAAATAGGAAAGCGCACAAGTTGTGCTGTATGAAAAAAAACGAGGAAGACAGCTCTTTTTAGACGCCGTCTTCCTCGTTTTCTTGTTGCGTGGGACTTGAGTCGAGTTGCGAATCACGGGTAATCGACACGTTGCCCGTCCGACTGAGCGTAAGGGTGAGTGGCATATATTCGTCACTGGTAATATCGGGCGATCCTACGCTGGCTGCAAACACAAGTACATCGCCCTTTACGCGCGTAAACACAATGCCGAGCAAGGCACCATGGGCTTGGAAATGAGCATTGAGGCAGCTGTTGAAGTCGGCTTTGGTGAAAGTGCGGTCGAAAAACTTACTACCGTCGCTACGTATTATCATTAACGTGATCTTATTGTCGAGATACGGGCGATGTGACTCGTCTTCCACGCGTGGTAAGCTCCCGTCTGCATGTCTGGAGACGGATATCCGATACGTATTTCCGCCCCATTCTACCGTCCGTTCTTGCGCATTATCGCCCATCTTTCGAGGGACATCGGGTACTTTTTCCACGGGCTTGACGGCAATAATATCGCCCGTGTTTTTCTTCTCACTACACGATACTGTAGTAAAGACAGCAAGAACCGTAAGACATATAGATAAATAATGTTTCATATTTCAATCAGTGTAATGCTGGTTTTGTTTAAAGCTTAACCTCTGTAGGGATGTTATTGCACAGTGATAAGGTAGTAGTTTTTCTTACCACGCTGCACGAGTAGATACCGCCCGTTGATAAGGTCTTGGGCTGTGACAGGCTGTTCGAAGCTATCGAGTTTCTCTTTGTTGAGCGATACGCCGCCACCCTGTACGAGTTTGCGCATCTCACCTTTGCTGGTAAAGATGGGAATTTCTGTGGTGAAGAGTTCACCAGCAGACAGGCCGAGTTTGTCAGCAGGGAGGGTGAAGTGGGGCACGCCTTCGAAAACATCGAGCAGAGTTTGCTCGTTGAGTTTGAGCAGACTCTCTTTCGTGGCCTTACCAAAGAGTATGTTAGAGGCCTCTACGGCCATAGCGAGTGCCTCGGGCGAGTGTACCATAGTGGTGACTTCTTCGGCAAGGCGACGTTGTAGGGTGCGACGTCCCGGGTCTTGACGGTGGTCGGCTATGAGTGTGTCGATGACTTCCTGTTCGAGCGAGGTGAAGATTTTAATATATCGTTCGGCATCGTCATCGGTCACGTTGAGCCAAAACTGGTAGAAAGCGTAGGGCGAAGTACGGACGGGATCGAGCCACACATTGCCACTCTCCGTTTTTCCGAACTTATTGCCGTCGGCCTTGGTGATAAGGGGACAGGTGAGAGCATAGGCTTCGGCCTCTGTGCCGAGGGTGCGACGTATAAGTTCGGTGCCGGTAGTCATATTGCCCCATTGATCGTTTCCTCCAAGCTGGAGTTTGCATCCTTTCTCGCGGTAAAGGTGGAGAAAGTCATAGCCTTGGAGGAGTTGGTAGGTAAATTCGGTGAATGAAAGACCATCGCGCGCTTCACCATTGAGTCTTTTCTGCACGCTGTCTTTGGCCATCATGTAGTTAACGGTGATATGCTTGCCCACGGTGCGTGCGAAATCGAGAAAGGAAAAGTCTTTCATCCATTCGTAGTTGTTCACCATCTCTGCACGGTTGTCGGCTGTTCCATCGAAGTCGAGAAACTTGGCCACCTGTGTCTTGATACACTCCTGATTGTGGTAGAGGGTGTCGGCATCGAGGAGGTTCCGCTCCTGACTCTTGCCGGATGGGTCACCAATCATGCCAGTGGCGCCTCCTACAAGTATGATGGGTTTGTGTCCGCATCGCTGCAGATGGCGGAGCATCATGATACCGCAGAGGTGTCCGATATGGAGAGAGTCAGCCGTGGGGTCTGTACCGAGATAGGCCGTCACGGTCTCTTTCTGCAAGAGTTCTTCGGTTCCGGGCATGATTTGTGCCAGCATGCCGCGCCATTTGAGTTCTTCTACAAAGTTTTTCGTCATCGAATGATTGTGTTTAGTTATTATTTCGTAGGCTTAAGGCCTTGGATTGTGGGTCTTAGGGGACGGGGTCATAACCACTCCCTCCCCACGGATGACATCGGGCGATACGTCGGATAGTGAACCATAATCCCTTGATGGGTCCGTGTTTGAGCAAAGCCTGGCGGGCATATTCCGAGCATGTAGGAGTAAATCGGCAGGAGGGTGGAGTGAAAGGACTGACGATTCGCTGATAAAACAAAATGGGCAACAAGAGTACCCAAGTGAGGAAGAGGCGGATGGGATTGGGCGAGGTCATAGCCTTTCTATCATGCGTTGCAGGAGGTTCGTTATCCGTCGTTCCACTTCCGAAGTGTCATAAAGACGACTGTCCATCCAGATAAATGCCATCAGCATCTGGTGCTTGCTGTCATCGGGTATCAGTTGCTTATGTTTTCGGTAAGCCTCTCGTATCTGTCGTTTCACGCGGTTGCGTTTGACGGCTTGCTTGAAATACCGCTTCGGTACACTGACAAGTATCTTTGCGCGCGGTTCTCCTTCGTCTCTGGGAATGGAAAGGAATACCAAACGGATGGGGAAAGCCGACATCGCCCTGCTCTCTGTACCATTGAAGAGGCGTTCTACGAGCGTCCTTCCAGCAATACGTTCTGCCTTTCGGAATGTCGGAGCTTCAACCACGGAATGCGTCCCTCCTATTTGTTTTGCTTCAAATAAGCCCGTAAGGCACTGGTCATGGATGGGTGTTCCGGCGTAGGTGCTTTCAATGCGGGAGTAAAACCTAATGCTTCCACCGACTTTGCTGTGGCCGGTCCAAAGGTGCCGATGCATATTTCCTCTGGCTTCATATCAGGGAAATTAGTAGCCAATGCCTTCACACCACTCGTACTGAAGAATACCACCATGTCGTAATCAAAGGCTTTCACCTCCTCCTGTGTGAAGTCATTGCTGACTGTGCGATACATGACACACTCATGATGATGCAGTTTTTTAGCATCAAGCAGATTCTTAATAGTGTCGCTGTGCACATCACTCATGGGAATAAGATACTTTTCCGCCTTATGCTTAACCATAGTCGGTATCAGGTCGTCGATTTTTCCTGTGCTGCCGAAGAACACCTTACGTTTCCTGTATTGCACGTATTTTTGTATATAGAGTGCGATGGTCTCGGTGACACAGAAGTATTTCATATCCTCCGGAATCGTGACGCGCATCTCTTTGGCCAACTTGAAATAGTTGTCTATAGCATGACGGGAGGTGAACACGACTGCCGTATAATTGAGAAGGTTCACTTTCTGCTGGCGGAACTCTTTGGCCGACAATCCCTCAACTTTAATAAACGGACGGAAGACAAGTTCCACACCATATTCCGAAGCAATGTCAAAGTAAGGTGATTTCTCACTGGTGGGTTTGGGTTGTGAAATCAGTATCTTCTTTATCATCTGTCTTTTAAATATTAATCTTCAAATAATTACCTATTAGCTGTAAGACACCCCACAACGAAAGCAAGGGTATCAATTCCAAGGTGCAAAAGTACAAAATTATTTGCAGAAAGGCCTCTAATCTACGGAAAAAGATGCTGTAACACTTATAAAAGGACAGCATTTTAGTTACCACAATCACTGTTATCACATATTGGACGGCCTTGTCTATCGGCAGGTCGAAGTATGCCAAGAGTAACACTACAGGAAACAACATGACACCGAGCATACCTGTGATGAAGAGTTGGGAGACGATCCATTGCTCATTGGCTTTCTTCTCAAAGAATATCCAATTCACACACTTATACAGCAATGCTTTCACGGCATAGTAAGTTACAAGAACGCCAAAGTATATGGCAATGAGGTGGTATTGGGATTTCAGGATAAAAGCATCGCCCTCATAGGTACGTGTATAGAAGAAATATACAAGTGAGAGTGTGAGGCTGGTCTGTAGCAACATGAAAAGTTGGAATTTCATTTCTGCACTTGTCTCTTTCATGATGCCGGTTTCACTCCTCGGTGTGTAGAAAAAGTGTTTCAGTTGTAGGGCGATGAAACGCCGCGACTGTGCGAAAGAGATGAGTGCAATCACGAGACAACCGAGCAACAGTCCCGTAATAATATCGTCGTTTTTCATGCTGTAAGGCACAGGGTCGCCCGCCATACCATATCTCCCTCCGTTAAGTTCAGGGTGCAGGAGCGAGTCTTTCGAGAAGAAGATTTCCTTGTAATATTTTGGCAGTCGGATATCCTTGATACTCTTTCCTACGTCGTGACCGGGTAAATGTAGCGTGTCCGGTCGGTTACTGTAGTGTATCTCGTTGGGCTGAAAGGTTGCCTGTATGGCCGAGTCTTGCTGGGCGGGCGTGGCATCAACCGGCAATGACCGAAGCACCTGATAGGGGTGTTTCGGCTTGCTATCCTTTACGACAACGGCCTCGGCACCGTTTTGTGCCATCCGCGTCGCCAGCGAGTCCGGCTGTTGTATCGCCATTACAGCCCGAATGCTTGCTTAATATCGCCTACAAGGTCGAGTTTCTCCCATGTAAACAGTTCCACTTCCATTGTTTTTGTCTCGTGGTAACGGCTGGTAAAGGTCTTATGAACGACCTCGTTTTTCCTCCCCATATGACCGTAGGCTGCCGTTTCACTGAAAATAGGTTGCCGCAATTTCAGCTTGCGTTCGATGGCTTTCGGACGTAGGTCGAACATTTCTTTTATCTTTGCTGCGATTTCGCCATCGGTCATTTGCACATGGCTCTTCCCATAAGTATTTACAAAGATGCTTACGGGTTGGGCTATACCGATGGCATAGCTCACTTGCACCAGCATCTCGTCGCTCACTCCTGCGGCGACCATATTCTTAGCAATATGGCGTGCAGCATAGGCGGCAGATCGGTCTACTTTACTTGAATCCTTGCCGGAGAAGCATCCGCCGCCATGTGCACCCTTACCGCCATAGGTATCGACGATGATTTTCCGACCTGTCAATCCGGTATCGCCGTGCGGACCGCCTATGACGAATTTACCCGTAGGATTCACCCAATAGATGATATCGTCGTTGAAGAGTGCCAACACCTTTTCGCTTTGTATCTGGGCTTTCACACGTGGAATAAGGATGCGAATCACGTCTTCGCGTATCTTAGCCAGCATCACTTCATCGTTGTCCATAAATTCGTCGTGTTGCGTAGATATGACAATGGTATGAATACGCTGCACCGTGTGATCGTCGTCATACTCTACTGTTACCTGACTTTTGGCATCGGGACGCAGATAGGTCATCTCCCGACCCTCGCGGCGTATCGTAGCGAGCGTTTTCACAATGAGGTGTGCCAGTTCCAAAGATACCGGCATATAGTTCTCCGTTTCGTTGGTGGCATAACCAAACATCATGCCTTGGTCGCCGGCACCCTGGTCTTCGTCTTGGCCGTTGTCTACTCCGCGATTGATGTCGTCGCTCTGCTCATGAATGGCACTTAGTATTCCACACGAGTTGCCGTCGAATTGGTATTCGGCTTTTGTATAGCCTATCCTGTTGATAGTATTCCTTGCGAGGGTCTGAATATCCACATATTCCGTGGAGCGTACCTCGCCTGCCACGATAGCTTGTCCTGTGGTAACGAGGGTTTCTATGGCCACGCGTGCCTTTTCGTCGTAGGCGAGTAGTTGGTCGAGTATGGCGTCGGAAATCTGGTCGGCTACTTTGTCGGGATGCCCCTCCGAAACCGATTCGGATGAAAATAGATATGACATGTTTTACTCCTTTAAAGGGTTATATATATTGTGTATGCCTAAAAGGCCTCGACAAAGGTACAACAAATGGAAAACATGGACAAATAAAGCCTCTTTTTTTTAAAAAGAAGCCACATGGAATGGGAGGCCTTATCCCATCGGATAGGTTCCTTGTTGAAAAGAGTAGTTTTCATTCGATGGATAAGTCGGCATTCGTGTCTGGTACAGATGGCGTTTGTACAGGGAAAGGTCGGCAACCTTTCTCACGGTAAACGGCATCCTCCGATGAATGGAAGACAAGTGCTGCAAACGCGAAAGACCGTTTGACACACTGACAATTCTACATAAAAAACAGAGTATTCTATAAAAATAGGATATAAAAAGTGCGTATTTACCATACTTTTTGCTATATTTGCGGAATATAGACACACCTTGCCTATGACCTTCAATCGCTCGTTAGACTGCTTATCTGCCTTTTCAATTGGGACGACATGGCTTTCCGGCATCTTTTATTCGCTGGTCGGCATCTTGCTTGCCGCTCTCTCTCAACGTAGTCCACTACGCCTTCGACAGGGCTACAAACCATCTAAACGACCATCCAGCAAAACATGGACCCGCTCTCATGACCGATTAGGGATGAATGTAAAAACACGCCTACGTCTGCTTCCGTTGCTGTCAATGCTGCTCTTCTCGCTCACCGGCTGTTGGAACGATGACGGAGAAGAGAGTCCCTATCCCAAGGCGAATGAGGTACACACAGCCTACAATTTCGTTCGTGACGTACTCCAAAAATACACCGATGTACTTGTATTTACGTATCAAACCAACCGATACCTTATGGACGACGACACCCTGCGGCGCGACTCTCTACGGGCCACCGATTTTTCCCATGCCACTCTCTTCACGGCCAATACCTACACACTGACCACTCAAGACGAAGGGTTGCGGGCGCACTACGTGGTAAAGATGACGCCCATCGGCGGTGTACGCACCCTCAGCCATATCAATGACACATGGCGGGTGGATGCCGAATGTACCGAACAGGGGCAGACATTGTGTCTCTCTATGCTTGTGACCCATGCAGGAGACGAACGTTGGGCGGTATTGGATAGCGAATGCCGCCCCAAACGTGCTGAGCAGGGAAGTTGTGAAAACAGAAACGGCACATGGAGCGTGGTGTGGCATGATGTGGCCGATATGCCCCTCGTCTGTCGGCTGTCCGGCTCCGGCACCTTTACCAATGCCACCCGCGACCGTCTGCAGATAGATTACATCTCGCAAAGTCCTATAGAGGCGGTGGCTTTGCCTGCACCAAACGAACAGAAAGGTCGCCACTTGTCCGACCTTCTTCGTAATCGCGCCACCTATGGCACTCACTTTACTTGCTGGAAGAATGCACGTCTCGACATCGCCCTGAGTCGGAAACCACATGCACAGGCAGACCACGCGACGGCCGAACTATACAGTGATGGACAGGCACAGACCGTGCGCATTGCCATCGGCAATGTGGTGCAAACATGGGATGATACGTGGTAACAAGGCGTTCTGTTGCCACTTTGGCAAATGAAGATTTGGGAGGCTGAAAGGTTTTTCGTACTTTTGCATCTCATTTGTAGTACGGAGAAGCATGATCGTTTGCATAGCAGAGAAACCGAGTGTGGCACGCGACATCGCCCGTGTCATAGGAGCCACGACCGCCCGACAAGGATACATGGAGGGCAACGGTTATCAAGTGACATGGACTTTCGGTCATCTCTGTACACTGAAAGAACCACACGACTACACCCCGAATTGGAAGCATTGGAGTCTCTCTGCGCTTCCGATGATCCCGCTTCGCTTTGGTATTAAATTGATAGACGACGACGGCATACGCAAGCAATTCGCCGTGATAGAACAACTGATGCAAAAAGCCGACAGCATCATCAACTGCGGCGATGCCGGGCAAGAAGGAGAACTCATACAACGGTGGGTGATGCAGAAGGCCAAGGCCACGTGTCCCGTAAAGCGTTTGTGGATTTCATCACTCACCGAAGATGCTATTCGCGAGGGCTTCCAAGGGCTGAAAGACCAATCGGAATACCAACCGCTCTACCTTGCAGGCCTCAGTCGTGCCATCGGCGATTGGATATTGGGCATGAACGCAACCCGACTCTACACGCTGAAATACGGGAGTGGACGGCAAGTGCTCTCTATCGGAAGGGTGCAGACGCCCACGCTGGCACTCATCGTAGCCCGACAAAAAGAGATAGAGAATTTCCAACCTGAGGCATATTGGGTGCTTTCCACCCTTTATCGCAATACTCTTTTTACCGCTACGCAGGGTAAATTTACCTCTAAAGAAGAGGGGGAAGCCTCGTTTCAAACCATCGCAGAAAAACCTTTCGTCGTGACCGATATCGCCAAGAAACGAGGTACGGAGGCACCGCCCCACCTCTTCGATCTCACCTCTTTGCAAGTGGAATGCAACCGTAAATTCGCTTATAGCGCAGAATTTACACTCAATCTGATCCAAAGCCTTTACGAAAAGAAATACACCACTTACCCTCGTGTGGACACACAGTACCTGAGCGACGACATCTACCCCAAGTGCCCTGCCACGCTCCGTGGGCTGCGTGGTTACGAACAACTTACCACTCCGTTACTGAATATCACACTGCCGAAAAGCAAGAAAGTGTTTGATGCCTCCAAAGTAACCGACCACCACGCCATCATCCCCACAGGTGTGCCGGCAACGGGTCTGACAGACACGGAACGCAATGTGTACGACCTCATTGCACGAAGATTTATTGCAACTTTCTATCCTGACTGTAAGTTTGCCACGACTACCGTACTCGGCGATGTAGATGGCATAGGCTTTAAGGCCACGGGACGTGAGATTCTCGATGCCGGATGGCGCACCGTCTATGCTTCCGATGCCGACAATACGGGCGAGGAAAAGCGGAAGAAGGAGAACGAGGAACGCATCTTGCCCACATTCGTCAAGGGCGAGAGCGGCGACCATCAGCCTACGCTGGCCGAGAAGTGGACGACACCACCTAAATACTATACCGAGGCCACCCTGCTGCGTGCCATGGAAACAGCGGGCAAATTCGTGGACGACGAGCAGTTGCGTGCCGCGCTGAAAGAGAACGGAATCGGACGTCCCTCCTCTCGGGCAAGCATCATTGAGACTCTTTTCAAGCGCCGATACATCCGCCGCGAGCGTAAGAACCTGCTCGCCACGCCTACAGGAGTGGAACTCATCGACACCATTCGTGAGGAACTACTCAAAAGTTGTGAGCTGACGGGTATATGGGAAAAGAAATTACGCGACATCGAGCACTGCAAATACGACGCTTCGCAGTTTATTGATGAACTGAAAGTACAGATGACAGACATCGTAAACCAAGTGCTGGCCGACAATACGAATCGCCGACTGACGGTAACGACGGCGGAGGAAACGCGGAAACCTGCACGCAAAAAGTCGACAACGCCGCGCAAGAAGTCGACGACAACAGTTCCATCACCTGCCGATGATATGGTGGGCAAACCCTGTCCGCTGTGCGGAAAAGGCACATTAATAAAGGGAAAGACCGCCTACGGATGCAGCCGATGGCACGAAGGATGCACCTACGTATTACCGTTTTCGAAACCTTAGTCCTTATCTCGAATTCCACACTTGCGCTCAATAAAGGCAAACAATTTCGCATTTTCTTCTTTAAATATTTGGTAAGATTCATAGTTTGTGCTACCTTTGCCACCATGATTCAACCGTGTGTAACATATCCTATATATAAAAAAGGTGTAAACCTTATGCAGAGAAATCTTTATTTCTTTGCATCTTTTCATACTGATTATTTGGTCAATTCAAAT
>NZ_GL397214.1:178679-192723 GCF_000146675.1 Hoylesella marshii DSM 16973 = JCM 13450 | reverse complement strand
ACACACACACATTCGCACCGTCGATCAGATAACACTTTAAACGCTTTCTTATACGCGCGCGCGAAGCGTGTCGCATCCCCCATAAACAAAGGGCTCGCAAGGGTTCCCTTTGTTCGCTTTTTCGTACCCGTTTGCCAAGGTGCGGAAAGGCAAAATAACAGCATTTTTTATCTAACTAAAACCAGATAACGATGAACAAAAAACAAGTAAAAAGACTGTATTACATGCCCCCGCAGTGCGAGGTCATCAAGACAGAGAATGAGAGTTTTATCTGCGTCTCCGTCCGCCCCAACGGCGGCAATCCCTCAAGCACCGACCCATGGGATGAGAAGAACCACGAGGGCGGTACCGCCTTCTTCGGCGATGAAAGCAGCGTGGCACCGGCCAAGAAAGGCGTGTGGGAAGATGACGAAGAAGAAGATTATTAATGTAAGAAAGGAAACAGACACAATGAAGACAAAAATCATTTTAAGCCTCGCACTGCTGGCCATGCTGGCGGCTTGCAGCAAAAACGACGACAACGTGCCCGATGACCCTAAGGGTAAGATAGATATCACGCAAAGCATCGAGTTCAAGGTAAACGTAAAGGATTTCAATGCTGAAAAGGATGTGGCCGGCTCCCGCGCCGCGCAGCAGCCCGACACTATCAGCAAGAAAACAGTGGACTTAGGCAACAACCTGTTGGCTGAAGTCACCGTGCAACGCGACACTGCCCAAACACAAGCACCGACCACCCGCGTTCTCGACGACGACACCTACACGATGCTTGTGTTTCAAGGTTCCGGCATTAGCTATACCCTCAAAGCCCGAGTCACCGGCACGTTGAAAGACGGCAAGTTCCGCCCGGGCAAAGGTGTACGTCTCGACCCGGGTAACTACACTTTTGTGTTGCACAACAACTGTATGGAATACGTCACCACCGTGTTCGGCACACCCGGCCTGAAGTTCACCCGCGCCGATGCTGACAAAGCCTTGCTCGGTCAGACCCCATACACCGTAACTGCTACGCCCGACCCGCAGTATGTAGACTTCGAGATGAGCCACGTGGGCAACCGCATGCGCATCAAACTTACCGGATGGATGCCTATTCAAGCCTCCACCACTGCCAGTATACAAGATTATAATTATGGTGTTCTGCCCGAGAACAGTACAATCGAGTTACCGTATAGCGGTGATGTGGGATGGGATGGCCATTTGCAAAATATTGACCTCCCCCTCACCTTCCCCGGCAGCACCACGCTCAATGCCGACGGCACCTACACCACCACAAGCAACGAATATCTCTACTTCGTGCCCGGTACCCGCATGGAAGGTCTTAAACTTAAATTTACCGGTGGGCAAATATATAAGACGAAGATGAAGGACGTGACCGTACAACTTATCAGTCTCGTCGACCCTGCCACCCACGTAGCCCACGCTATGGGTATCAACGAATCGTATTTAGTAAACATCAACCTGAAGTACAACTTCCTTTACCTGATGAGCGACGGCACCACCGACTTCCTCAACTCCACCCAATACACCGCCCTGCGCGCTGACGACGGCAAAACAAAGATTTACCGCGACAAGGCCGGCAACCTGCTCGCCACCCCCAAAGTGCCCATCGCCGTGGTGTTAAGTCAAAGCAAAGGTATGGCCATAGCACTGAAAGATGCCGGTGGGGGAGCAACTTATTCATGGACATCTAATTTCACCTACATGAATCAACAAGTAAACAAAAGCATGATTGACCATCCTGGCGGACCAACACCTCTGTTCGCTTTGGAAAACGGTTACTCTGAAACTTGGGATGCTTCTGCCAGCATGGACAACACAACCGTAAAGGGCAACAGCAGTGATTTCCCCGCTTTCAAAGCAGCAGCCGACTATAATCCAGGAGTAAGTGTAAGCGGAACGATGGTAAGCAAAAAATGGTATCTGCCAGCCTATGGCGAATGGAAATATGTCTTTACGGTCTTAGGTTTCAGCGATATTACCAAAGTAAATAGGTGGGACATATACCCATGGTACGGTGATTTGGTACGCATGGCCTTTACACAAGTTGGCGGTACAGTCCTCAATGTGGATTATGATACAAGGTATTGGTCAAGTACTGAGTACAGGCACTACTCTTGGAGCCGCTTCTGCGCAGGAGCAGTTGAACTTCGTCGAGAAAGCTGCTACTGGTCAGGGTATGAGAAGGTGGACAACGCCCAAATTCGTGTCCGCCCATTTATTCGCTATAAATAAAAAGCAGTACGCTGCACCAGCTCTCCGCCCCGCGCAGAGAGCTGGCCTCAATGATTATGAGATATTGTGCACGAGCGAAATACTCAAAAGGGTTTAAAAACGATTTCGGCCGAGGCCGAAATCGTCAAGAGGCACTAAAATCAATTTCGGCCCGAGCCGAAAAGCTCAAAAGACACAAAAAAGGTTTCGGCCAAGGCCGAAGAGCCCGAGAACCTCTCATATCAATTTCGGCCAGGGCCGAAACGTCCAAAAGATGCTAAAAACGATTCCGGCCAAGGCCGAATCAGTTAAAGCAAATCTTTTACATTAAAAACAATTGAATACACGGGGGTGGCAATATCGCCATCCCCGTGCTTTTCAATATCACTTTTAAAGAATTAATCATTGATGAAAACGCTGTAATCCCGCAAATTACAGATGGACGATTGACTCTTTTCACTCAAAATAAAAAGTGAGGACAATCATTTTGCTGTGCGAACGGTCTACGCTGTTTGTATAAACACGCATGGCTTTGTCTTTCAGTTCATCAGCATGTCGGGTGTCGAGACTGTTGGTAAGCCCGTAAAGGAACTTCAACTCGGGTCGCAACTTAAAGAAAGGGAGGTAGAAATCGCAACCGATACCCGCTTCCAAGAATAAATCGTAGCGTTTTAGTTTGATATAATCCTGACTTTTCCCCGAAAGGTTTACCATCGGATTTACACCCAACATCACATACGGACGCCGATTGTTGAACCGTTGTGCGGCATAGATGATGTCGCAGGCAGTGGAGATATAGGCTGTTTTCAGTTCCTGTTGTTGCTCTACGAGGCGGCCGGTTGCAGCAGTTTGAGTATGGTTACGCAGCGTCAGATGTCTCGTACCGAAATACAAGGCGGGAGCCACGCGGAAAGCGAAGTAATCATTGAGCCGCAGTTCGCCTAACACGCCTACCGTGAAACCAGCATCCCAGCGGTCTTGATCGGTAGAAATGAGCATCTCGGAAGGGGTTCCTCCTCCGTTGACAACTTGCTGCACCCCTATGTTATGAAACTCCAAATCTTGCAAATGCGTGCCTACGAGAATTCCAAAATGAAACGGTCGCAGGTCTGTATAAGGCCTGTTCTGTACTGTTCGCTCCTGTGCCACGACCGAAAAAGCAATCATCATGCACATTGCTGATAAGAAAATATATCGTATCAACTGTTTCTTCATCCTCTTCATAACGGTGTTTCGCACACAATATTGCATTGTCTTTTATTTTGAGGAGATATAAATAACAAAGTTTCCGTTCATCATTTGTAGGTATATGGAAGAATTGTTTTACCTTTGCATCACATAAAAGTAGGTATCAAACCGCATATTATACAAAAACATTATTCATATATTAAAACGAAAACATTATGGCTTACGTAATTGGAAACGACTGTGTAGCTTGTGGAACTTGCATTGACGAGTGTCCGGTAAGTGCTATTTCAGAAGGTGAAATCTACTCGATTAATCCGGATGCCTGCACCGAATGTGGTGCATGCGCTGCGGTTTGTCCGAGTGAGGCAATTAGTCTTCCGTAAGAAGACTTTTGCAATTAAATTTGGGTTTGTAAGGGATGGTTCGCGAGGGCTATCCCTTCTTTTGTTTAGTTCCTCTCTTTTCTTTAGATACCCGTATGTTTTTCTACGGCCGTTTCATCTTATTTCATGAGCTGGGCTGAGAGTTCCCGCATACCTTCCGATGCCCCTTTTCGTATCATAGTAGCCGTGCTGATACTCGATGAAGACACCGGCTTAGGGTCAATCACATAGACCGGTGCTCCTTTGCGCAGGTATCTCACGAGACCGGCAGCAGGATATACGTTGAGTGAAGTGCCGATGATAATCATCATATCGGCTGTTTCAACCTCAAATACAGCCGTCTCTATCATCGGCACTGCTTCTCCGAAAAACACGATAAACGGGCGTTTCAATGCCCCGTCTTTTGTTTTCGAACCGGGCACTATCACGGGATTGTCTTCCGGAATTTCTTCTATATATTCGGGATTGTAGGCATCATCGCCCGAACAGGCTTTCATCAGTTCGCCATGCAGATGAATGACATGGGTGCTGCCGGCACGTTCGTGCAGGTTATCTACATTCTGCGTAACTACCGTTACGTTGTATTTCTCTTCTAATTTGGCCACCAACCGATGTCCTTCATTGGGCTTTGCATGCACCAGTTGTTGGCGCAGTCTGTTATAGAAAGTATTGATTAATTCAGGGTCGGCCAACCATCCTTCGTGCGATGCCACTTGCATCACGGGATAATTTTCCCATAATCCATCAGCATCTCGAAAGGTACTGAGACCACTTTCAGCAGACATGCCGGCACCGGTCAGCACAACTATTTTTTTCTTCTCCATGGTTTTTCCTCCTATTAACTTTCCACAAAAATAGCGATTTTTATGCAAATAAGATACTGCTATCAGATAAAAATATTACCTTTGCACAACAAACAAGCGATGACAAGTAATTAACAAAAAGAATTTTATGGATCAAATAAGTTACGCTTTGGGACTGAACATCGGACAACAACTTGCACAAATGGGTGCCGAAGAGTTGAATGCCGATGATTTTGCAGCAGCTGTCAAGGATGTATTGGCCGGCCGTGAACCAAAAATATCGCAGCAAGAAGCCCGTAATCTCATTCAGCAGTTTGTTGAAAAACAGGAAGAAAAGCAACGCAAAGCTGCCGAAGAAAAAGGCAAGACGGCAAAGGCCGACGGCGAAAAGTATTTAGCCGATAATACCGCGAAAGAGGGAGTAATCACTCTTCCCAGCGGTCTGCAATATCAGGTCATTAAAGAGGGTAATGGGAAAAAGCCCAAAGCCACCGACAAAGTGAAATGCCATTACGAGGGTATGCTGGTAGACGGCACCTTGTTCGACAGTAGTATACAGCGTGGCGAACCTGCCACATTCCCGTTGAACCAAGTAATTGCCGGTTGGACAGAAGGTCTTCAGCTGATGCATGAGGGAGCCAAATACCGCTTCTTTATCCCCTATCAACTCGGCTACGGCGAGCGGGGTGCCGGTGCTTCCATTCCTCCATTCTCTGCATTAGTGTTCGATGTAGAGCTGCTGGAAGTCGTGTAAAGATTAAAAACAAACCATATTATATATAGAAAAAGCAATGAAAAAACTTACATTTGTAGCCGCTTTGGCTATTGCAGCTGCTGTTTTTACCGGTTGTGGCCATTCCACACCGAAAGCAGACCTTAAAACAGACGTCGATTCTATGAGCTATGCCATCGGTATGTCTCAAACTCAAGGTCTCAAGGACTATCTCGTGGAACGTTTAGGCGTAGATACTGCCTACATGGATGAGTTCATAAAAGGACTCAATGATGGAGCTAACGCAGGCGACGATAAAAAGACCGCCGCTTATTACGCTGGTATTCAGATTGGACAACAAATATCCAATCAGATGGTGAAAGGCATCAACCACGAGGTATTTGGCGACGATTCCACCAAGACTATCTCGCTGAAAAACTTCATGGCAGGCTTCATTACGGGTACCACCGGTAAGAAAGGATTGCTCACAATGGAACAGGCTGCTACCGTAGCACAGACCAAGATGGAGCAAATCAAGAAGAAGAGCATGGAAGTTCAGTATGGAGCTAACAAGAAAGCCGGTGAGAAATTCCTCGCAGAAAATGCTAAGAAACCGGGCGTTAAAACGCTGAAGAGCGGCGTGCAATATAAGGTTATCAAAGAAGGAAAGGGCGAGATTCCTACCGATACCTCTATGGTAAAAGTTAACTATGAGGGCAGAACCATCGACGGAAAGGTGTTTGATACCACTTACAAAGGTGGTCAGCCGCTGGAGTTGCGTGCCAATCAGGTTATTAAAGGATGGACAGACGTACTCGTTCACATGCCGGTAGGCTCTGTTTGGGAAGTCTACATCCCGCAGGAACTTGCCTACGGAGAGCGCGAACAAGGTCAAATAAAGCCTTTCTCGGTGCTTGTCTTCAAGATGGAACTTGTAAGCATCAAAAAATAAAGTATTCCAATCCATATAGAACGAAGAGTTAAGCGCATTTAAAGAGTAAGCGGGAAGAAGGAGAGCGGCCGTTGGTAATGTCACTGCTTATCAACAGGCAAATATCTCAGACTTGTCGAGTATCTTTCATGTGCTTAACTCTTTCTTATTATATTAAGGTGAAATAAAATGAAGAAAATCATACTTCTGGCACTCGTTCTCACAGCAGGAGCATCTCTTTCGGGTGCTTTTGCCGACAAGAAGAAAAACAAGAAAGTCAACCAAACTGCTACAGCAGAACCCATACAGCTCCTTTCCTGCTCCGATTCACTGAGCTATGCTGCCGGCATGGCACAAACCAATGGTCTCATTCCCTATATTACACAACAATTAAGGGTAGATACCGCCTACATGCAAGACTTCATGCACGGCCTGATGATGGGAACAAAAACAGTGGAAGACCCCGCCGCCAGAGCCCGCTTTGTCGGTCTTCAAATCGGGAACATGATAGTAGAAAGGATGATACCGAGTATCTCCGAACAGTTGAAAGACAGCCCCGACTCACTCAATGCCGAGCTTTTCAAGAAAGGATTCCTTGCTTCTCTGAAAAAAGACACACTCTTCTACACCCAAGAAGCAGCCGAACACTTTTTCCAAGACCGTATGGCAGCCGATAAGGCAGCAAAAAGTGAAAAACAATATGGTGCCAATCGTCGTGCCGGAGAAGAGTTTCTTGCAGAAAACGGAAAGAAAGAAGGAGTCGTTACCTTACCCAGCGGCCTGCAATACAAGGTGATTGTAAAAGGCGAAGGCGAAATTCCGAGAGATACATCCAAGGTTATCGTGAAATATGAAGGAAAAACGGTAGACGGAAAAATCTTCGATTCGTCTTATACCCGCACTGACCCCACAAACACATTTCAGGCCAATCGTCTGATAAAAGGATGGACAGAAGCCCTCACCCGAATGCCTGTGGGCAGTACTTGGGAATTGTTTATACCCTATCAATTGGCCTACGGAGAAAGCGGAAGCGGCGAAATAAAGCCTTATTCTGCCCTTATCTTCAAGGTAGAACTTATCGGTATAGAGAAGCCTGCCGAAAAGGAAAAAGTACAGGTACAGCAAAAGACGGCAAAGAAAACAACGAAGAAGAGAAAGTAAACGCTTCGTTCCTCATTTCAAACGATAGCGAACAGCGGTAAAACCACTCTTTCATACAGAAGCTCCTCATCATTCGGGGAGCTTTTTTCGTAGCTCGTTCCTTTTACCCCCAATCAGTCATGAGTGCCCGTACTTATTTTGTATATTTCAGAAGCATAGCTTTCATGATGTCAAAGCATAGCCCTCATGACGTCAAAGCATAGTTCTCATGAGATAAAAGCTATGCTTTTTCAACCATCCTTGTATATCATTGTGTACCAGAGCTTTTGGTAATGCTACTTCTAACGATAATTACATCTGAAACATATCTAACATCCTCATTGCAATATTTTGGTGTTAAATGTTTCGATATTTCAAGAAAATAATATATATTTGCAATTATTCATCTTATAATCGAATAAAGAACGACCCATTTCATGCAAATGATTGAAAGGGTATATGACTACTTTTATACCTAAATCGTTCATGAGCGTCTGTTCGGATTTCGTTTAATGGTCGGTCAGGTTCCTTGCCGTCTCGCCGAAAGCGTAACAGACTATGGCAAGAGCGGGCGACGGACAAGATACCGACAAGCAAACAGAAGATGATAGGCAGCTATGTCGTCCATATAAAAATGGTAGATAAACGGTTTAATAACCGATTGGGATTGCATCATCAACACAGACAAGTTATCCTTATTTTTCACTTTAAATAATCAACAATTATGAAAACAAAGATTTTAAATTCCTTTTATGTACTCATGTGTGTGGCAATGATTGGATGGGTGTCTTCATGCGGTAAAGATGACGACTCCGAACCCAAGAAGAAAACAGAAGAGAAAAAGGAAGAAGACGAACAAGGCAAAGAAGGAGACAAACCCACTAAAACCGTTGAATTCGACAAAGCCTATGCGTTTGGAGAATTACCCTATTTAAAGCATGTTGACACAAAGGGAGCCGACGAATTTGAAAAGAAGTTGGCGCAACGCCAAAAGCAAACATACCCGAAATTGGGTGAGATATATTGGGGAAATACGCCTAAATACTTTAAAGGTGCTAAATATACCACTAATGTAATATACGGAATGATGGAAATACCCATTGTAAAAATTGATGCCGAATTTACAAAGTTGATGACTGATGCAGGCTTTTCCGACTACGGCACAAGTGTAATTTCCGACGGTGCCGGCAATGTATCTCCCTGCCATATTTATTGGAATGCGAAATTAAAGATAAAAGCACTTGCTTATGATGCAAAGCACAAAGATATCAAATCGATACGTTCAGTCGTAGAGTTTAAAGTCGATGAGAACGAGCCACAGACAGGACAAGGCGGCGAACCGGAAGAGACAATTATTCTTACTGATGTGACAGACTTTCCCGACGTAAAGGTGTTGAACGGAGAATATGAAAGCCTGCCCAAACAGCAGCTCATCGAAATGGAAGATGCCTTGGGGCTTCGCTTCTACGATGAAGAAGGAAGCGACGAAAGTAAAGCCGAGTTCCGCACAAAACAAGGGTATGAAACCTATTCAAATCTGAATGCCTGTATGTACTTCTATGAAGCCAGCGAAAAGGCCATCTCGTTTATAGCACTCAGTTGTCCGGTAGTGAAGAAGGTAGAAGACTTAGACCGCAAAGAATTAAACCAATGGTTTGCAGCCAACGGATATACCTTTGTAAAGAAACAGAAAAAGTCTAATGCACCCGGTGCTCTCTACAAAAATAGCGTAGCAGGCGTAAAAGCACATATCTATCTGAAAGCAAATGGAAATTGCTTTATAGAAATTTACAAGTAAACAACGCTTGTGGCTCAAGAAGATTCGATGCGCTGATTCTGTCAGCGCATCATTTTTTGTGTCATTATCCCTTATCCACGAAATGCTTGACGTGCTCTTCCAACCTGTCATCTCCTCAACAAATGGCTTAAAAATAATTAAGTGTGATTTTTCAGAATTATATGCTTTTATATCGGAAAATATTCGTAACTTTGCGGCCTAATGTGTGGATTAGAAACCTTTAAGATAGATTTGAAGAGTTTGAAAGAGGGCGGTAATACACTGATTTTCAGACTCGACAATGATTATTTTAAAGCGATAGAGACCTCCGATATAAGAGGCGGAGACGTGCATGTAAACATGTCGATACACCGCAGTGAAGACGTGTTCACATGTAACTTCCGCTTGGAAGGTACCGTTATTATCCCCTGCACGTTGTGCTTAGAAGATATGGAACAACGCATCGTGTCAGACCGCCAGCTTTTGGTCAAATTCGGAACAGAAGATTTAGAAGACGATGAGTTGATAACGGTAGACAAGCACGAGGGAATACTCGATGTTGCGTGGCTCATTTATGAGTTTGTAGCACTCGAAATACCCATCAAACACGTGCATGATCGTGGGAAATGTAATCCTACTATGGTGGAAATGATGGAACGATTTACTACCCATAGGGCAAAAGAAAGTCATCAGACAAAGACCATAGATCCACGTTGGAGTGAACTGGAAAAATTAAAAACAATAATTAAAGATTAGACAAAAATGGCACATCCTAAAAGAAGACAGTCGAAAACTCGCACACTGAAAAGAAGAACTCATGATAAAGCCGTAGCTCCTACATTGGCTGTTTGCCCGAATTGTGGCGGATATTATGTGTACCACACTGTGTGTCCGTCGTGCGGACAATACAGAGGTAAAGTGGCAATCGTAAAGGAATTGGCTGACTAATGGGAAAAATTCATGCTGCCATCACCGGCATTGGTGGCTACGTTCCCGACTATGTGCTCAATAATGAGGAACTGTCGAGAATGGTAGATACCAATGACGAGTGGATTATGGCACGCGTCGGGATTAAAGAACGCCGAATACTGACGGAGGAAGGACTTGGAACCAGCTACATGGCGCGTAAGGCAGCACGACAGCTGATAGAGAAGACGGGCGTGGATATCGATACTATCGATGCGCTGATTATGACCACCACGACGCCCGACTATAAGTTTCCTTCTACTGCTTCCATCGTTATCGGAAAGTTAGGGCTGAAAAACGCCATGGGATTCGACTTCTCCGCAGCTTGTTGCGGCTTCCTTTATACACTCGACGTAGCCTCTTCTATGATAGAAAGCGGTCGATATAAGAAAATCATTGTCATAGCAGGCGACAAGATGTCGTCGATGGTTGATTATACAGACCGTCAGACTTGTGTACTTTTCGGCGATGGTGCTGCCGCCGTATTGGTGGAAGGCACCGAGGACGAAAACATCGGATTCAAAGACTCTTTCTTGCGAACCAACGGATTGGGGCTCCCTTATCTCCACATGAAAGCAGGCGGCTCGGTGAGCCCTCCCTCTCATTTCACGGTAGACCACAGGCTTCATTATCTATATCAAGAAGGCCGGACTGTGTTCCGTTACGCTGTGACCGACATGAGTAACGACTGTATGGAAATCATGAAGCGCAACGGATTAAGCACCGACGACGTAGACTGGATAGCACCACATGAGGCCAATCTGCGCATCATTGAGGCCGTAACAAAGCGCTTGGACGTTCCTATCGAGAAGGTACTCATCAATATTGAACACTACGGAAACACAAGTGCAGCCACTATTCCCCTTGCCCTTTGGGATTACGAGGAGAAGTTGAAGAAAGGCGACAAGGTGATACTGACGGCTTTCGGCGCAGGTTTCGTGCATGGTGCAGCTTACGTGCAGTGGGCGTATGATGGTGCTTCTGTAGCGAAGAAATAATAATCATAGTGATAATTAGTAAGGAAACGCATCCTTCTTGATGAGAGAAGACGATGCGTTTTTTTGTCACAAAACAATCGGTTATGCACAAAGCAGGATTCGTAAACATCGTGGGAAATCCCAATGTAGGTAAGAGTACGCTGATGAATCAGCTGGTGGGAGAACGTATCTCCATTGCAACGTTTAAAGCACAGACCACCCGCCACCGTATTATGGGTATCGTAAATACTGACGATATGCAAATCGTATTTTCTGATACGCCGGGGGTTCTACAGCCAAACTATAAGTTGCAGGAGTCGATGCGTGCCTTTTCAGAATCGGCTCTGACAGATGCCGACGTGTTACTCTATGTGACGGATGTGGTAGAAAAGCCTGAAAAGAACATGGACTTCTTGCAGAAAGTGCAGAAAATATCCACCCCCGTACTCTTACTCATCAATAAAATTGATCGAAGTGACCAGCAGACACTCGGAAATATTGTAGAACGCTGGCATGAACTGCTACCCAACGCAGAAATCTTGCCTATTTCAGCAAAGAATCAATTTGGAATTGATATCCTTTTAAAACGTATCAAAGACCTTTTGCCGGATGCTCCTCCCTATTTCGGGAAAGAGCAATGGACGGACAAACCCGCACGTTTTTTCGTGAGCGAGATTATCCGCGAGAAGATACTGCTTTACTACGACAAGGAAATACCCTACTCAGTGGAAGTGCGTGTGGAAAGTTTCAAGGAGGATGCTCAAAAGATTGTAATTCACGTTGTGATATATGTGGAACGCGACTCACAGAAAGGCATCATCATTGGACATCAGGGCATCGCATTAAAAAAGGTAAGCACGGAGGCACGGAAAGCCTTGGAAAGATTCTTCGGGAAAAGCATTTATCTCGAAACTTACGTAAAGGTGGATAAGGATTGGCGCAGCTCGCAACGCGAACTTAACAGCTTCGGCTACAATCCGGAATAAACGTTTTGGACTCCCCCGCTCCTCTTCAATGGGCGGAAATAGTCTCTCATTTCATATAATAACCCGACTTCTGACGACGCAACACCGCAGTGCGACCCGTAAAAAGAAGTCCCAATCATATAAGCGCATGGCAAATCTTGTAGCAATCGTAGGACGCCCCAATGTGGGAAAATCCACTCTTTTCAACCGCCTGACCAAATCTCGTCGCGCCATTGTAAGCGATGAGGCAGGCACCACACGCGACCGTCAATACGGAAAATGCGAATGGAACGGACGCGAATTCTCCGTTGTCGATACCGGCGGATGGGTGGTAAACTCTGATGACATCTTTGAAGATGCCATCAGAAAGCAAGTCATCGTGGCCACAGAAGAAGCCGATCTCGTGCTCTTCCTTGTAGACATAACCAATGGACTGACGGACTGGGATGAAGATGTGGCCAAGATTCTGCGCCGCGCAAAGCTACCTGTAATCCTTGTAGCCAATAAAGCCGACAGCAACGAACAAATCTACGATGCCGCCGAGTTCTATCGTTTGGGACTTGGAGACCCATACTGCATCAGTGCAGCCACAGGTAGCGGGACGGGCGATTTACTTGACTTCGTACTCCAGAAGATGCCTGCGTCCGAAACCAACGACATTGAAGACGGCATTCCGCGCTTTGCTGTTGTGGGTAGACCGAACGCCGGAAAGAGCAGTATCATTAATGCATTCATCGGAGAAGACCGCAACATCGTGACAGAAATTGCAGGCACTACACGCGACAGCATCTACACCCGATATGACAAATTCGGTTTCGACTTCTACTTAGTTGATACTGCCGGTATACGCCGAAAAAACAAAGTGACTGAAGACCTCGAATTTTATTCCGTCATGCGGAGCATCCGCGCCATTGAAAACTCTGATGTCTGCATCCTCATGCTTGACGCTACACGCGGCATAGAAGCACAAGACATGAACATCTTTCAACTCATTCAAAAGAACAGCAAGTCTTTAGTAGTGGTTGTGAATAAATGGGATCTTGTGGAAAATAAGGACACGAAAGTCATCAAAACATTTGAGAATGCCATCCGCGAACGCATGGCGCCTTTTACAGATTTCCCCATTATCTTTGCTTCTGCTCTCACCAAACAGCGCATTTTCAAAGTATTGGAGACAGCCAAGCAGGTTTACCTCAACCGGAAAGCACGCGTGGGCACCTCGAAACTCAATGAGGTGATGCTCCCACTCATAGAGGCATTCCCGCCGCCGTCGATTAAAGGTAAATACATTAAGATAAAATATTGTACCCAACTACCCAATACGCAGATTCCCTCTTTCGTGTTCTACGCCAACCTACCCCAGTATATACGCGAGAACTATCGCCGTTTCCTTGAAAACAAGATACGCGAAAACTGGTCGATGCACGGCTGTCCCATCCATGTGTTTATACGGCAGAAGTAAGCATGCATAAGTTAGTTTCACTCATTATTCTCCTTTGTACTGTAGCAGTTTCAGCCTGCTCTTTGCATACCGACAGTGGCGAAGTAGCTGCACGTGCAGCCCAAACCTATTACGAGTACCTGTTGCAAGGGCAATATGCGGCCTATGTGGCAGGTATGTATCTGCCCGACACGATCCCCGATTCCTATCGTAAACAGCTGGAAGACAATGCACAGATGTTTATTCATCAGCAACAGACTGAGCACGGAGGAATCAAAGAGGTACGATGGGTGAGCCACGTAGCCGATACGGCAGCCCATGCCGCCAACGTATTCATGACGCTTCGTTATGGCGATGGCACGCATGAAGAGGTAGTTGTACCCATGGTAGAATGTCACGGCATTTGGTATATGCGTTGATTGACGGCATTTTATCCCTCGCACAAGAATATTTTCTATCCATTTGTTTGTTTATTCAAGAATTTCGTTATATCTTTACTGGCACTATGCAAAGAAAAGGAAACCATAACCCAATGAATGCGGTGCAGAGAAAA
>NZ_GL397214.1:177021-178388 GCF_000146675.1 Hoylesella marshii DSM 16973 = JCM 13450 | reverse complement strand
GAGGAGTTCCCTTTGTTCGCTTTTTCGTGCCCGTTTGCCAAGCCGCGCAAGAGGGAAATAACGACGATTTTTCACGTAAGTATTCAGTAACAAACATAACAAAACAATGAAACGAATAGGAATAGTATGTTGTGCCGTTTTCATTACGTTGGCTACGCGGGCACAAAGTTTTAGTTGGACGAACGGAGCCGGTACAACGTTTGATCTCACCATTACAGATGCCACAAAAAAATGTGCAGAAATAACTGGTGCTAATTCTGTCACAGGTACAACGGAGTTCACCGTGCCCGGCACCGTGACATACAACGGGAATACCTACACCGTAACAGCTATTGCAGGGCGAATAACAAGTGTAAACGGTCAAGTATATTCAAACGGGTTAAAAAAAATCATTCTGTCCGAAGGAATAAAGATTCTAAAGTACCATTCTATAGACTTGGCTTTCGACTTAGAGGAAGTTGTATTCCCTACGACATTGGAAATAATTGAAGATCAAGCATTTCGCTATTCAGGATTAAAGCATGTAGACCTTTCACGTACGAAGCTGAGAGTAATAGGCCGTGGTGCATTTAATTCAAATGTTGGAACAATAGAGAGTATCAAGTTCCCACAGACATTGCGCCGATTGAGGGAGGGTGCATTGAATAATCAGATTCTTAAAAACATGGTATTGCCTGCGCAGCTTGACACACTTTCCTATTTGACATTTGAAGGTTTGGCGAATTTGGAAGAAATCACTTTTGAGAAGCCAACGCCGGCATTGCTGTACATAGAGAATCCACTTAATCCTTCGGAAGGTCCTTTCGACCCATTCCGAGGAAACACGAACTTGCAAAAAATATATGTACCCGTAGATGCTGCCAAAGCCTATATGGATGCCCCCTGGTGGACGGTTCAAGGCAACAAATATCGCGAAAAGCTAACCATTGGTTCAAACGGCTATTCAACATATTACTTGGAGAACGAGAACTTTAAAGTTCCCGCGGGTTGTACGGCATATATCATCACGGGCATTACGCCCAGCGGTAAGCATGGCGTGCCAAGCACTGCGCATGCGCAAGCATTCGGTGCAGGCAAGATTATCCCCAAACGGACGGGATTTATTCTGCAAGGCACGGCGAACAGCACCATAACCTATCAAGCCAACGTGACGGGCACCGAGGAGAGCGTAACCGGCAACCTGCTCGTAGGCACAGGTATCGAGCACGAGTTTACCTCCGCCGGCGACAGTTGCTACTATGTGTTTGCCAACGGTGCCCAAGGCATCGGTTTTTACAAGCAAGGCATACGCAACGGAGCATCTATCAAGCTAAAGCCTCATCGCGCCGGTCTTCGCCTGCCTGCAGGCATTGCCCCGGCTAAAGGTC
>NZ_GL397214.1:172648-176274 GCF_000146675.1 Hoylesella marshii DSM 16973 = JCM 13450 | reverse complement strand
CAGCATACAGTTGGGCGAGTTCGGCACGCTGCGCATATCGCTCTCCTCGAAAGGGGCGGCCACGGAGAAGGCGTTCGACACGGCGGGCATCAAACCCCGCGTCATCTTTACCCCGAGCGTACAGCTGAAACACGAGATGCTCGACATCTCCTACGAGGTGGTGAAGCCGGAGGAGGAGAAGAAAAAGAAAAAACCGTAAGGAGGCCGCTCTGCGGAACGCGCGCGGCGTGAGAAAAGAACAAGTTTCATTCCGGCCGTGCGAGGAGCAAAAGAGACACCTTTATATATATACACACATAGAGTGGTACGCATCGTGATGATGCGTACCACTCGCGTTTTGGTTGTGTGGACAATGCCCCTGTTAGGGAGTGTTTCGGAGAAGCGAGGGAGCATAGGTAGGGAGCTTAACGAAAACGTTCGCTTTTCATGCATGTTTTCTACGGATTTTAGTAACTTTGCGCAACCAAGCGAAGAAGAATGCCACTGCGATTCTCCGACTGATTGGCCTACAACATCAACGACATCAGATAGACACAACGCTATGAAGCAAACCATAGAACTGCTGGCTCCGGCCAAAAATGCCGACTGCGGAATGGCCGCCATCGACCATGGCGCCGATGCTGTGTATATAGGTGCCGACCGTTTTGGGGCACGCGCCGCCGCAGGCAACTCCATGGCCGATATCGAACGCCTTTGTGCCTACGCCCATCGTTATGCCGCCCGTGTGTATGTGACGGTGAATACACTTCTCTACGACGACGAGTTGGAAGCCACGCAGAAGTTAGTCTGGGAACTGTATGAAGCCGGTGCCGATGCCATACTCGTGCAAGATATGGCACTGCTCGAGATGAATCTTCCGCCCATAGCGTTGCATGCCAGCACGCAGACCGACAACCGCACGGCCGAGAAAGTGAGATGGTTGGCCGACCAAGGTTTTTCGCGTGTGGTGCTGGCGCGGGAGTTGTCGGTCTCCGAGATTGCGGCCATCCATCGGCAATGTCCCGATGTTGCCCTCGAAGTATTCGTACACGGCGCATTGTGTGTCAGCTATTCGGGCGTGTGCTATGCTTCCCAACATTGTTTCGGTCGCAGTGCCAACCGCGGCGAATGTGCACAGTTTTGCCGGATGCCGTTCGATCTTGTGGATGCCGACGGACGGGAGATAGAGCACGGTCGGCATCTCCTTTCATTGAAAGATATGGCACAAATCGACCATTTGGAAGCACTGATGGCAGCGGGTGCCTCGTCGTTTAAGATTGAGGGACGGTTGAAAGACATCAGCTACGTGAAAAACGTGGTGGCTGCGTATAGTCGTCGGGTCAATGACATCATTGCCGCACATCCTACGCAATACGTGCGCAGCTCTCGGGGCGAGGTGAGCTACACATTCACGCCCGACCTCCAAAAGACCTTCCACCGCGGTTATACGTCTTATTTCCTGAATGGCAGACAACCGAACATCGCCTCTTTCGACACACCGAAAGCCATGGGCGAGTTTGTGGGAACAGTGAAGGAGATACGCGGAAAATCGCTCATTGTGGCAGGCACGGCATGCTTTGCCAATGGCGACGGCCTTTGCTTTATCAACCATCGACGCGAGTTAGAGGGATTCCGTGTGAACCGCGCCGAGGGCAACCGCCTTTTCCCTGCAACGATGCCTTCAAACCTACGTCGCGGCCTATCGCTTTATCGCAACGCCGACCGCGCCTTTGAACAGATGCTCGCAAAACCCACAGCCGTGCGCAGTATTCCCGTAACGATGGTGTTGGACATCTGCGATAGCACCCTGAAACTCCGCATGGCGACAGTGGATGGGGAAACGGCCGTGGAAGTAGAAACCGACGTTCTCAACCTTGCCACCGCCCGCACACCGCAGGCTGACAACATCTGTCGCCAACTCACGAAGTTAGGCAACACGCCTTACGCCTGCCGCGAGGTGATGATGGACGGCGGAGTGGAAAGCCTCTTCATCCCGTCGAGCCTGTTGGCTTCTCTGCGTCGAAATGCCGTTGAGCAACTGTCGGCTGCTATCATCCCTGATAGAGAACCCGTTGCCCTGCGTAAGTCTTCTTCCACCATCGTTGCCCCGCAGGCATACGCCGCCTTTCCCTATCTCTACAATATCGCCAATCGCATGGCCGTTAAATTCTACAAAGCGCACGGTCTTTCTCACACCCATCCGGCTTTTGAGTTAGACGGCAAATCTACCGACGAACCGCTCATCATGCAATGTCGTCACTGCATCAAGTATGCATTGGGACGATGCGAACGACACGGCGGATGCAAACCTAACTGGACGGAACCGCTCTATCTGCGCTTAGGCGACGGCCGACGATTCCGACTGCAATTCGACTGCAAACAATGTGAAATGAGTATCTATGTACAGAAATCTTAACCTTTCCAGCATACTGCCCGCTGTCTTGTGGGGCATGCTGCTTACCGCCTGCTATCACGAACACAGTCCGAAGTCGAAAGCCTCTACAGCCGAGCTTGCAGACGATTCACTGACGTTTGCCAAGACGCATCACTACACGAACAACTACAATTTCGTCGTAAAGGCCGATTCGCTCGTATTGTTCAGCCAGCAGCCCGAAGAAATCAATAGCGGATTGGCTACCGACAGTATCGTTGTGCCCAAACATGCCCACCTCGTAGTAGCCGACATCCGCATCATGCCCAACGACAAGACGGATTCCGTATGGATACAACTTGCCAAAGACCAATACACGTTTGGTTGGACGCAGGAGTCGCGACTGCTGCCCGCCGTAGTACCCGACGACCCCATCTCGCAGTTTATCTCAACGTTCTCCGACACACACCTGCTCATCTTCCTCGTTGTTATCTGCATCATCGCTGCCGCCTATCTTATACGCACCTTGCTGCGTCGCAATGCCCACCTCGTTCATATCAACGATATCGACAGTTTCTATCCGGCTTTGCTCGCACTCACCGTGGCCACTGCCGCCACATTCTATGCAAGCATCCAACTCTTTGCCCCTGATACTTGGCGTCATTTCTATTACCACCCCACGCTCAATCCCTTCTCTGTGCCTCCGTTGCTGTCTATCTTTCTCTGTTCCGTGTGGGCAATACTTATTCTTGCGGTGGCCGTCGTAGACGTGGTACACAACCGTCTGCCGTGGGGCGAGGCTGTGCTCTATCTCTTTGGTCTTATCGGGGTGTGTGCCATCAACTACATTGTTTTCAGCATCACTACGCTCTACTACGTGGGCTATACACTCCTTGCCATCTATTTCTTCTTTGCCATCCACCATTATTACCGCAGTCATCGCCCCACCTTACTCTGCGGACGCTGCGGCCGTCGCATTCCCTCGCGGGGTATATGTCCGCATTGCGGTGCCGTAAACAACTAAGGGGGCAGAAGTAATAGACTGTAACTCCATTTTCGATGTGCAAATACAAGGAACAAAGTTTTTATCCTTTCTCTTGTTTGCTTAAGAATCTTTATGTACCTTTGCCGCGGTAAAAAGAAATCAAAGTGCTAAACCAATTATTCGAGACCATATCCACCTTATTATATAAAGGTGTGAGCGAGGTAAAGAGAAATGTGTGTCTCCCTTTATCTTTTAACACTTTATATTTGGTCAACTCAAATAATTTGCTAA
>NZ_GL397214.1:49100-172539 GCF_000146675.1 Hoylesella marshii DSM 16973 = JCM 13450 | reverse complement strand
TTCCTCATAAACAAAGGGCTCCAAGGAGTTCCCTTTGTTCGCTTTTTCGTGCCCGTTTGTAAGGTGCGGAAAGGCAAGAATCTCTCTAAAATGATTCTAACTTTTCACTCGTCTGCTGCGGGTAGAAAAAGAGTTGACTATATATTGATGTCTCATTTTAACAAACAAATCCAATGAAGAAAAAACTTTTACTATTATTGTTTATACTTTGTATGCTACCTTCATCACAATTGCAGGCACAGGACAAGACCTATACCGTAAATGGGAAAATATGGACATACAGGTTAAACGGAGGTAATGCAACAATAGTGAGTGTACGAAATGCCGATCATTCAAGCGCTCTCTCCGGTGAAGTGACTATCCCCAGCCAAATCGGTTCTGCTAAAGTTACAGCAATCGGTCCTTCTGTGTTTCACAACCAAAACTCAATGACGAAGATCACGATTCCCGAGAGTGTCACAACCATTGGGGACAATGCATTCTATCAATGTGAGCGTTTGACCGGTACACTGTATTTGCCCAATATCACAACCATTGGTAACTATACATTTTATCGTTGTGAGCATTTGACCGGTACACTGTCATTGCCTAACCTCACAACCATTGGCAACTATGCATTTTATTATTGTAAGCATTTGACTGGTGCACCGTATTTGCCCAACCTCACAACCATTGGTGAGAATGCATTTTATAACTGCTATCGTTTGACCGGAGCATTGAAATTACCTAAGGTTATAGCAATTGGAAAAGCTGCATTTGCCAGTTGCCCTGGCTTAAGCAGCTTAGAAGTATCTAAGGCCACGATAATTGGACAGGCAGCATTTGTCGACTGCTCAGGCTTAACCGAATTAAAATTACCCAACGTTACAACCATTGACGAGGGGGCATTTCTCAGATGTAAAGGTTTGATTGAATTGAAACTACCCAACGTCACAACCATTAATGACCGTGCATTTGGGTTCTGCACTCACTTAGCCCGCTTAGAAGCACCCAAGCTCACAATCATTGGCGAATGGGCGTTTGACGAATGCCGTGGTTTGACTCATTTGAAATTACCTAAAACATTGACAAGCATTGCCACTGGTGCTTTTTCGGATTGCAGCAGCCTAACCACCGTGACATTTGAAAGTGGAACTGTCTTGACTAATATCTTAGGGCAAGTGCATTTTCAGTATTGTTATAACTTGCAGTATATCGACATGAGGGGTGTTACCCTTCCCCCAGGCTTTATTTCCAGTAGAGACAACCCTGGCCTATCACTTTTTAGGAATGTCCCGCCCTACACCATGATTTATCTCCCCGCCACTGTCACTGCTGCTGAAGCAAATCAAGAAAACTTTGTGATTGGCAACCAATGTGATAAGTTTGTCGTTTATGAAAGACACAACGACTATAAGGATGGAAACATGGGCTGCGACTATCCCATTCTTCAGGATTTCACCGCTACTACAGCCGAATACCGCGACCGCAACTTTAGCGGTATCAGTTGTAAAACACTTTGCCTGCCTTATCCCGCCACACTACCGGCAGGAATGATGGCCTATACTCTGGTACGCAGAAAAGCCAACGGAAGATGCTACTTCACTTCCGTGGCAAAAGCCGCCGATGGCACAACTTCTCTCGAAGCCAACACGCCCTACCTGCTCCGCGTCACCGATGGCGGAACCCACACATTCGGTACCGAAAACAATGTGCAGGTGAAAGCCACGCCCGCCACAATGGAAGTACAGGGTAGCCATGATGCCTCCATTTTCTTTGGCGGCACCACAACTAACATCGACAACGCCGCAGCCGCCTCAGGCAACTATTATGGTCTGTATGGCAATACATGGCTGCCCTACAAGCCCTCTACGCCCAATGGTTTTGTGCACTCGATGCGTGCCTACATCCGCACCACAGGTGGTTCGCCGGCAAAAGGATTCGCCATTGTGCTCGACGATGAAGATACCGCCACAGGCATTGATACGCCCGAACTGACCGAAGATGAGTTGCGTAGCGGTCACCACACTTTCTACACCCTTGATGGTCGCCAGGCAGGCACGGACTATGACCGGTTAATCAGCGGTGAGATATACGTGGTAAAAGGACAAAAGTTCTACAAATTCTAAATAGACAGAGGATATGAAGAAGCAATATATCGCACCTCGTATCACGGTGCTTCCCATAGAAACAGAAGGTTTGCTCGAAACAATTTCTTTACCCATCGGCCCCGGTCCTGCTCCTGGACCCAGCGAGGGAAAAGAAAGCGACTTCTTCGACGAGGACAACGAACAGCATATGGCAGGCTATGAGCCATGGCAGAAATAGAAAAAACTGCAATTTTTTAATACGATATTCTATTAACGTGGGTTCGATATAAGGAAGAAACCTCTATCGGAGGCTTGCCAACTACTTCCTTATATCGGATTCACGTTATTTTGTAGTGGGTAGATATATAAGTATTTGAAAATCAATAGCATATAGAATAATGTGAAAAAGCTATGCTTTGACGGTATGAAAGCATAGCTCCGAGCATATAGAAAGATAGCTTTGAGTGCAAAGAAGGATAGCTTTTGAAATTTATTAGCTTTGGTATGTCAGTGATAAGAGCGGTCATATGGCATTATCTCTCTATCGAACTTGCATCGGAAAAATGACTGCGGACGACATTTTCCTGTCATTATTATTTGTTGTTCGTCTATTTTTCTTTATATTTGCACTTGTAAAAACAACAACATTCATATAATTACAAATAACACCTAAACAATGACTGAAAAAAGAGTTTACACGTTCGGTAACGGTCATGCAGAAGGCAAGGCCGACATGCGGAACCTGCTCGGAGGTAAGGGAGCAAACCTCGCTGAGATGAATTTGATTGGTATTCCTGTACCTCCGGGATTTACCATCACGACAGATGTCTGCAATGAGTATTATGAGAAAGGAAAAGATGAAGTAGTGAAGTTACTGAAAGCAGATGTGGAGAATGCCGTTAAGCATATCGAAACGCTGATGAACAGCACGTTCGGTGACCCGACGAATCCTCTGCTTGTTTCTGTTCGTTCCGGCGCAAGAGCTTCTATGCCCGGTATGATGGATACCATTTTGAACCTTGGTCTTAACGATACTGTAGTAGCAGGTTTGGCTAAGAAGACCGGCAATGAACGTTTTGCCTATGACAGCTATCGCCGCTTTGTACAGATGTATGGTGATGTGGTACTTGGCATGAAGCCTGTAAACAAAGAAGACATCGACCCGTTTGAAGCTATTATAGAAAAGGTGAAAGAAAAACGGGGTATCAAACTCGACAACGAGATGACCGTTGACGAGTTGAAATCGCTGGTTGTTCTATTTAAAGAAGCCATTAAGAAGCAGACGGGGCATGACTTCCCCACTGACCCCATGGAGCAGTTGTGGGGTGCAGTGTGTGCTGTATTCGATAGCTGGATGAACGAGCGCGCCATTCTCTATCGCAAGATGGAGGGTATCCCCGCAGAGTGGGGAACGGCCGTTTCTGTGATGGCGATGGTATTCGGCAACATGGGAGAAACATCCGCTACGGGTGTATGCTTCAGTCGCGATGCTGCTACCGGTGAGAATGTCTTCAATGGAGAGTATTTGGTAAATGCACAAGGAGAAGACGTGGTGGCCGGTATTCGCACACCGCAGCAGATTACGAAAGCAGGAAGCCTCAAATGGGCAGAGCAACAGGGCGTGGACGAAGCCACGCGTGTCTCGAAATATCCTTCGATGGAGGAGAATATGCCCGCTATTTATGCTGAACTCGACGCAATACAAAACAAGTTGGAGAAGCATTACCACGACATGCAAGACATGGAATTCACCGTGCAAGAGGGCAAACTATGGTTCCTGCAAACCCGCAATGGAAAACGTACAGGTACGGCTATGGTGAAAATAGCAATGGACTTGCTTCGTGAGGGTGAGATAGACGAGAAGACTGCACTTTTGCGTTGCGAACCCAATAAACTCGACGAGTTGCTTCATCCCATTTTTGATAAAGACGCACTGAAACGAGCTAAGGTGCTGACGCGAGGCCTTCCCGCCTCTCCCGGTGCTGCCTGCGGTCAGATTGTGTTCTTTGCCGACGATGCTGTGAGATGGCATGAGGAAGGACACCAAGTGGTGATGGTTCGTATAGAAACTTCTCCCGAAGACTTGGCCGGAATGTCGGCTGCCGAAGGCATCCTCACGGCACGTGGCGGTATGACTTCTCATGCAGCTGTGGTAGCTCGAGGAATGGGCAAGTGCTGCGTTTCGGGTGCTGGTGCTATCAATGTAAACTACAAGGCACGCACCGTGGAAATAGATGGCGTGAAGCTGAAAGAAGGCGATTATATCTCGCTAAACGGTTCTACGGGCGAAGTATTTTTAGGCGAGGTGAAGACCAAACCGGCCGAGGTAACCGGCGACTTTGCCGCACTTATGGACCTCTGCTCCAAGCATAGCAAGTTGGTTGTACGCACCAATGCCGACACGCCTCACGATGCTGAAGTAGCTCGCAACTTCGGTGCCGTAGGTATCGGACTTTGCCGCACCGAGCACATGTTCTTTGAGAATGAAAAGATAAAGGCCATGCGCGAGATGATTCTCTCCGACACCCAGGCCGGTCGTGAGAAAGCCCTTCAGAAGTTACTGCCCTACCAGCAGCAAGACTTCTATGGCATACTGAAAGCAATGGACGGATGTCCTGTGAATATCCGTCTGTTGGATCCGCCCCTCCATGAGTTCGTACCTCACGACTTAGCCGGACAAGAGACGATGGCAAAAGAGATGGGCGTAAGTTTGGAGACAATCCAATTGCGTGTAAAATCGTTGAGCGAGGCCAACCCCATGCTCGGCCATCGTGGTTGTCGCTTGGGCAACACATATCCCGAAATCACTGCCATGCAGACCAGAGCCATCCTCGGTGCGGCTATTCAATTGAAGAAAGAAGGTTTCAATCCGCATCCGGAAATCATGGTGCCACTTATCGGTATCGTGCACGAGTTTGAAACACAGGAGACTGTGATTCGTCAGACGGCAGCAGAACTCTTTAAAGAAGAGGGCATAGAGATACCATTCAAAGTGGGTACGATGATAGAAATACCTCGCGCTGCGCTGACGGCCGACAAGATAGCCAAGCATGCCGAGTATTTCAGCTTCGGAACAAACGACCTTACGCAGATGACTTTCGGTTACAGTCGTGACGACATCGCCAGCTTCCTGCCTGTATATTTGGACAAGAAAATACTAAAGGTAGACCCATTCCAAGTTCTTGACCAAGATGGCGTGGGACAACTCATCGAAATGGCTGTGAAGAAAGGACGCACAGCACGTCCCAACCTCATGTGTGGTATCTGTGGTGAGCACGGCGGAGAACCGTCGTCGGTGAAGTTCTGTCACCGTGTAGGTCTTGACTACGTAAGTTGCTCTCCGTTCCGTGTACCTATTGCACGATTGGCTGCGGCGCAAGCTAACGTTGAGAGCAATTAATACTCTCTTTTAATAATTAATGATTTAGGCGGAATGCCCCGTGTATATGGGACATTCCGCCTATTTAAATAAACGCCTCTGCCACGTATGGTACACGGAGCGTATGAGGGAAAAACTTACAATCGGATGATGGCAACCAAAGAATTGTCAACGTGCAAGACGAATGCTTGCCAAGCGCTTCCCACTTTGATTGTAAGCTACAGCGATGTAGATGCCAATCGGCATATCTTGCAATGATATGCTGCCCTGTCGTTCTTCAAACTGCCACAGCAAGCGTCCGTCTGTTGCATACAAATCAATCTTGGCGACAGATGCGGCTTTATGAAGCGTAGCTCCGTCTTTATCATAGCGCAGGTAGGTTTCGACCTCGCTTTGTTGCTGCTCATGTATTCCGGTGCTGACTTCCGCTACAACTTTCCATCCATTCCCACGCGCTTTGGTTGTATTTGCTGTTGCTGTACCCGGATTTTCGCTGATATCTGCCACACCCCATTTGAGCGAAGCTTGTTCTTCAGGCGTAGCTTCGGGTGCTTGGGGAAGTGCATCAAGCACTCGAGTGAGCAAGTCAGCAGACAATTGGTTACCTGCAAGGCTCAAGGAATAGAGCTTGTTTAACTTTGTCCAACTTATATCACGTAATTGGTTCCGATCAAGATGAAGCATTTTGAGTTTTGTATTGTTTGTCAGATCCAAAGTCGTTAGTTGATTGCCCACGCAATAGAGTTCTTTCAGGCGTGCATTGGCCGAAAGGTTCAGCGTTTCAATCGCATTATGTCCGCAAGCTACTCCCGTCAGTATCGTATTCATTCCAAGCTCCAATGCGCCCAGCCGATTGTGTTCAACGTCCAATGTACGCAAGCCGGTATTCGTTCTTAGGTCAATGGAGGTCAGCATATTGCCGGCACAATAAAGCTCTGCCAGCATAGTGTTGGCTGCAAGAGGAAGTGTTGTCAAACGATTCTGACTTACATCGAGCGTAATGAGTAACCCATTGGCTTGTATGTCTGCCCTGTCCAATTGATTGTTTGCGCAGCGCAGTGTGGTCAGTACCGTATTGTGGCTGACGTCCAAGTCGGTCAATTGATTGTTGCTGCAATCCAATACAGAGAGCTTTGCAAGCCCGCTTACGTTTAAATCCGTCAGATGATTTTGCTTACACTTCAATTGCGTCAATAAGGGAGTGGGACGCAAGTCGAGTGCTGACAAGCTATTATTACCGACAGACAAACGTTGCAACGCCGGATTATGAGAGAGGTCTAAGGCGGTCAATTCGTTTTCATAAGCAAACAAGGTCTCCAACGCCGGATTATGACTTACATCAAGTGTCGTCAGCTTGTTTGCACCGCAACCTAAGGACTTCAAGGCGACATTATGCGAAACATCCATTCTTTCTATTTGATTCTCTCCGCAAGAAATCTGCGTCAGTGCCGTATTGTTGCTCACATCGATGGCACGCAACCGGTTTTGATGACAAATCAACACATGCAACTGTCTGTTCTGGCTAACGTCAAGTGCCGATAACACATTGTTCGCGCAATACAATTGGACAAGTGCAGCATTGGTTCCCACCTGCAAACTCCCCAACTTGTTATTGTGACAATACAGTTCAGAGAGGTGCCCCAGATTGTTTACATTGAGCGTTGTCAACTCATTGTCGTTACATGCCAACCATTGCAGCGCGCCAACGGGACTTGCATCCAAAGCGGTTAACTTGTTGCCGCGACAATCCAACTTCTTCAGTCCATGACAAGCAGATAAATCTATCTGCACCAATTCATTTTTATAGCACGTCAGCGTCTCGATGTTTCCTTTCACCACGATGGTCTGTGCGCCGACAGTATAGCCATCGTCATCATTTCCATTCAGTCCTTCGATGGTGAAAGAGCCACCTTCAGCAGTCTCTATCCCGATATTAAAATTCTCACCGAGAGTTTTATTCGTTTGCAAACGAATAATGTCTATGGGATTTTGACCCATCATCGTTCCTGTCCCAATAAGCAATAAGGACAACAGCAGCAAGCAGTAGCATCGTACCGTACGCAAGAGAGTAAACTCTGTTTTCATAAATGTTGATTTATTAAAGGATTAAAATATTAAAAAAGTATGCAGTCACAATTGCCGTATGCAAACAACTATCATGAAACACGGCTGTAAAGATAATAATAAAATAAAGAAGAAGATAAACGATGATAGAATATTTTTAACCTCCGTTTTACACAATCAAGGTCAAAACAAAAATTTTAGTGCTTGCATAGCCTATGCAAATGATAAAATAAAAAATTTAGCGTTCGTAGTTCAACTGCAAGCATTCGAGAAAAGAAAACGACAAGCAACGGGATGCCGGTTCTGAAAAAATAAACCCAAAACATACGTGAATTCGGGATAAGGTTATCCAACCTGTAAGCCCCAACGAGGGCTATTAGATAAGAATCTCTTATCCCGAACTCGCGTATAAGTTAAGGAAAACGGTTGTCGATGTACAGGAAATACATGCGACAACCGTTTACTGCTATTTACCACAAGTCGTGGAGCTTGTGGGAAGCTGCTGGAAGAAGTCGTTGCCCTTGTCATCAACGAGGATAAAGGCGGGGAAATCTTCAACGCGAATCTTCCACACGGCTTCCATACCAATCTCTGGGAACTCTACACACTCAATACTCTTGATAGAGTTCATGGAGAGGATGGCAGCGGGACCACCGATACTACCGAGGTAGAAGCCGCCATGTTTCTTGCAGGCATCGGTCACCACCTGCGTGCGATTACCCTTAGCAATCATAATCATGGAGCCGCCATGGTCTTGGAACTCATCTACGTAGGGGTCCATTCGGTTGGCTGTAGTCGGCCCCATCGAACCGCAAGGCAATCCCTCAGGTGTCTTGGCCGGACCGGCATAAAGCACAGGGTGGTCTTTGATATATTGTGGCAGTTCGCCCGTTTCGTCAAGCCGTGCTTTGAGCTTAGCATGAGCAATATCGCGTGCTACGATGATAGTACCATTGAGACTGACGCGGGTTGAAACGGGATATTTGGTGAGTTCTTTGAGCACTTGCTGCATGGGTTGGTCGAGATCTATCCTCACGGCGTTACCCTCGCCAGCGTTACGCAGTGCTTCCGGGATGAGTTCGCCCGGATTGTCGTCGAGCTTCTCTATCCAGATACCATCGCGATTAATCTTTGCCTTGATGTTGCGGTCGGCCGAACAGCTTACACCAAGTCCGACCGGACAAGAAGCGCCATGGCGTGGCAGACGGATGACGCGGATGTCGTGGGCAAAGTATTTACCGCCAAACTGTGCACCCAAACCTATCTTATAGGCTTCTTCGAGCAACAGCTTCTCTAATTCCACGTCGCGGAAAGCTCGTCCTGTTTCGTCGCCGGTGGTAGGGAGATTATCGTAATAGTGCGTCGAAGCGAGCTTCACGGTAAGGAGGTTTTTCTCCGCACTTGTGCCTCCGATAACGAATGCGATATGATAAGGCGGACAGGCGGCAGTGCCGAGGGTTTTCATCTTGTCGATGAGGAAAGGCACAAGGGTGCCGGGATTCTGCAACAAAGCTTTCGTCTGCTGATAGAAATAGGTCTTGTTGGCCGAACCACCGCCCTTGACTACGCAGAGGAAACGATATTCGTCGCCTTCTGTAGCTTCGATATCTATCTGTGCGGGAAGATTGCATCGGGTGTTCACCTCGTCATACATGTTGAGGGGTGCATTCTGAGAATAACGCAGGTTTTCTTCGGTGTAAGTCTTATAGACACCGAGCGAAAGTGCTTCTTCATCGCAGATGTCTGTCCAGACGTGTTGCCCTTTCTCACCATGGATGATGGCTGTGCCGGTATCTTGGCAGAAAGGGAGTTTGCCCTTGGCAGCTACTTCGGCGTTGCGCAGGAAAGTAAGTGCCACATACTTGTCGTTATCACTGGCTTCGGGGTCATGGAGAATCTTAGCCACTTGTTCGTTGTGTGCCCTACGTAAAAGGAAATTAACGTCGCGGAAAGCCGTGTTGGCAAGTTTGGTCAATGCTTCAGACGACACTTTAAGAATCTGTTTACCTTCAAATTCGCTCACGGAGACACCGTCTTTCGTCAGCAGATAATACTCTGTATCGTCCTTTCCTATCTGGAACATGGGCGCATACTTGAATGCTGGTGTTGTTGCCATAATGTTTGTATTTAAATATTTGAATGTGGTCTTTTAATAGCTGAAGGAAGAATAGTCGGAAGAGGAACAGACAGGATGCGGGAGAAGGGCTCCGCATACCCGTCTGTTGCACGTTAATCAGTATCCGAAAATCTCGTCGGTAGATAATCGGTGAATGGTTCCGAGCTTCTCCAAAGCGGGTATATCGAGGTTCTTCTCGTCGCCCAAAATGATGTATCGTATCGGCTTCTTGGCCATGGTCTCGGCCTCGAAGTTCACCAAATCCTGCAAGGTAATCTTGGGGAGGTCACGATAGATGCGCTCGTTGAGGTCATAGTCAATGCCCCTGAGTTGGTTCCAATAATAGGATGAGAGGATGGCATACTTGGTAGTGCGCGACGTAGCAATCTGCTTTGTGAGACTCTGTTTAGCCAATTCAAAGGCTTTACCACTCTGAGGAATGGTATCGAGCAGGTTGTTGAATACCTTAATACAGTCGGGCATCTTGTCATTCTGTGAGATGACGTTGGTACGCCAGTAGGTTGGTTCCTGCTTGCGCCATGGTGTCGCATAGTATGCATCGGCGGAATAAGCCAATCCACGCGACTCTCTCAACTCTTGGAAGACGAGAGCATTCATGCTGCCTCCAAAGTAGGAATTGAATAAAGAGACAACGGCCTGACGATCGGGATTCCATACTCGGCCGTCATTGTGATACATCGTCATATGTATATTCTTAGCCTCATAAGGCGCGAGGATGACCTCGGTTTGCGGAGTAGTCTGCAATTTATATTCATGTCCTTGCGGTACATCCATTGGTTTCTTCACCGTAGTACGATTCTTAGCTATGGCCGCAGCGAGTTCTTTCTCTGTTGCGGGACCGTAATATAATACGGTATGCTTATAGGTACTCAACGTTTTCACCATATCAAGCAATGCCTGCGGTTTCATGGCACGCAGTTCGTTCTCACTAAGCACGTTTCTTACAGAATTGTAGGAACCGTACATACCGTAGCGTAATAAGGCTTTGAAATTAGCATCCTGATTGGTCTTCTCATCCTTGCGGCCTTTCAGCAACAGGTCTACCACCTTGTTATAGGCCTCTTGGTCGGGTTTTGCATGGTTAAACAGATTGTCCAACAGTGCAAGAGCCGGTATCATGTTCTCACTAAGGCCTTCCAATTCAATGGAGGTATTGTAAGAACCGACCGAGATACTGTAGTGACAAGCCAACCGATAGAACATGCGCTGTATTTGCTCCACAGAGTATTTGTCCGTGCCGATAAACTCCAAATATGCGGGTGCCAAACTCAATGCCTTTTGGTCTTCTGTACCGAAGTTGTATTGGAATGTGAGATGGAAGAGCCCATTCTCCGTATTCTGCTTATAAAGCACAGGAGTACCATTTTTAAGGGTAAACTTCGAGAGGTCTGTCTGGTAGTTCACAAACTTAGGCTGTATGGGTTCGGCCTTGGTTTCAAGCACTTCTTTCAGAAACGCACTTTGCTTGTCGCGGTTGGAAGGAATGGCAGTGATGGCCGGCTTATCAATCTTCTTGAGCGTAGTATCTGTGCCCTGCCGTTTATAGACGATGGCATAATTATCTTTAAAGTGTTGGTTGGCGAAGTCGATGATTTGCTGTTTCGTCATTTTCTCCATACGATGGAGGGTTTCCACCATGCCGTCCCACTTCTTGTCATTGATAAACGCGTCTACGAAGCGGCTGGCTCTCCACTGATTATTATCCATAGATTGGTTGTAAAGGAGCTTCACATTATTGATGACCGAGGGCAGCAAGTCATCGGAGAAGTCTCCTTTTTTGAGTTTATCCATCTCTCCGAGCAGCAACGTACACACTTCTTCGAGGCTCTGTCCCTCTTTGGGGGTTGCTTGAAGAAGGAACGAAGAATAGTCTTTCAGGGTGTAGCAATAGGCACCGGCATCCTGAACCTCGGCTTTACGGATGAGGTCTAAGTCGAAGAGGCCGGCTTTTCCGTTGCTCAATATCTCGGCTATCACATCGAGGGTATCGGTTTGCAAATCGGATGCCCCTTTGAAACGCCATCCCATCACTAAACTTTCTTCCTCCAATCCCATAACGGTGGTATCCACAGGAGCCGTCATTTCCGGCAGAGGAGCATACTGCGGAGCTTTCACCTCTCCGTAGCCTTGCCACGACCCGAAGTATTTGTCAATGATAGCCATCACCTTGTCGGGGTCGAAATCTCCCGCCATACAGATGGCCACGTTGTTGGGCACATAGTATTTCTTGAAATAATTCTTGATATTCACTATCGACGGATTCTTCAAATGCTCCTGTGTGCCGATAGTGGTCTGTGTGCCGTAGGGGTGGTTGGGGCAGAGCTTAGCCGATAGGGCATTCCATATCTTACGACCGTCGCTGGCCAATCCTATATTATACTCTTCGTAAACGGCCTCCAACTCTGTATGAAATCCACGTATGACCATGTTTTTAAAACGGTCGCTCTGTATCTTCGCCCATGTGTCCACCTCATTGGCGGGGATGTCTTCCGTATAGCATGTCACATCATTAGATGTGTAGGCATTGGTTTTTTCGCTGCCGATAGAAGCCATCAGTTTGTCGTATTCGTTGGGAATATTATACTGTGCAGCAAGCTGCGACACACTGTCTATGCCATGGTAAGCCTGTTTTCTCTTCGCAGGATCTGTAATCAGACGGTAGGTTTCATACCTTTTCTCTATCTCATCGAGCAATGGACGTTCTTTCAAGTAATCAGACGTACCGAAGCTCTGTGTGCCTTTAAACATCAGATGCTCTAAATAATGCGCCAAACCCGTCGTCTCTGCGGGGTCGTTGCGGCTTCCTGTCTTCACGGCAATGTAGGTATGAATACGCGGCTTCTCTGTGTTCACCGAGAGATACACCTTCAACCCGTTAGGCAAGGTGTAGATACGTGTATGCAGGGGGTCGCCCGCCACCATCTCGTACTTGTAGTCCTTGGCCTGCATCTGAATGCTTATTGCGGCTAAGAACGACATCATCAGCAATTTGATTTTCATGATTTGTTCGTATTTTGATTGTTAGTTGAATAGGTTTTCAATGTAATGATGCAAGGAAACGCGAGCGGGTCTCTTCTTCCACGTCACCTAATGCAAACTCTTTCTCGGCATCGCGACGGATGAGTGCTAACCATTCGTCGTGTGCCTGACGACAGTCTTGCCGTATGCGGTCAAGGTCTTCACCGGCGAGTGCATCGAGTTGATAGTATTCTTTCATCAATTCGTAAGCATACGCCCACAGATAGTCTTCATACCGATGATAGCTGTCGAGAAATCTATCGGCAAGTTCCTCCACATCAGTAACAATTCCCTGCCTTATTTCCTCTGCCAATCGGCGTTCTTCTACCTCCGGCATGAGTAGTCCGGAGAGGTCTATCCAAGTGTCAGCTCCTGTTGTTTCTACAGGCGATACGGTAGTACGTGACGATAGCTGCATGCCAATAAACAGCCGAATGGCCATGTCGTAGCTAACAATACCTTGCTGCAAAGCGCGAGGTGTGATGAGACAGCCCTCATATCGGTAAGCATCGGTCACAACACCTTGTTCACAGAGCATCTTTTCCAGCAATCTTTTGCCTTCTATGCACGCGCCTACCGTTACGGGATTGAGCCAATCGAAATGTACCAAACTTTTCCTTTCGCCACGAGGACGCACGTCTCTTTTCTGCCATTTGCCCACATCACGATAGGTGCCCACTGTGGTGAGATTGCGTCCGGGCACAAGATATACCTCATCGCCGGAAGCTAACAGATAGGAAAACGGCAGTTTGCGTGTATCGGGATGACAAGGTATCTTTCCCATACACATGGAGAAAGCCCCGATAGAAGCGGGCATCAGCAGGTGCGCCCCACTTGCCGTCTTGCTACCGCGGGCAAGCGTTCCGTAGTGGACAGGTCCTAATTTGTAGGCATGGTTGCTGTAGTTTGTGCCTGAACCGGCATTATAAAATGAAAACATTCCTCCGATAAGAAGGGTACTTTTGTGGTGACTTACGGTAAAAGGACCGCAGAACGAAGCACAGGCCTCTCCGTTGTCCATGTGGGAATTGGCAAAAAACACGCTGTCGGTAGCCGTAAAACCGCTGCCGATGTGGCAGGCTTCGCCTACGAAACAGTTTTTTATCTTTGCGCCATCGAGTAACGCTGCTCCGGCTGTTACAATCGTATTTTCACAGATAACGTCGTGTCCCACATAGATACCGGTCTCTTGCGTGCCTTCCAAAGTGCAGTTTCCAAGACACGATGCTCCATTGATTTCGCAATCGTCGCTAATGTTCGTATCTACAATTTCTTTGGTATTGACAATCTTTACCCGATAACCAATAACGCCTCGTTCAGTCTTTCTCGCTGCAATACGACGTTCTATCAGGGCGAAGAGAGCGGCGATAAGTTCTCTATCAGCATGATGACGCACCATGAAAGCTGCCAACTGACTCGTCAGCCCCTCAAAGAGTTTCACGTTTCCCCTACCCGCTTCATTCAAGACAGCAATCGTCTCTCCTTGCCCGAACGTAGCACCGCCGGTGCTGGCAATCTTTCCTACGCCCGAGATATAGCATTCTTCGCCGATGTCGTATAGGGATATGTAATTGGAAACATTCTCTATCAGGCAATTATCTCCTATGGTCACATCTCTCAATACCACGTTTCGCAGGCCTGAATGCACAACAATTCCTTCGCCCGCCTCTATGTTTTTCTCAAATACACCCAAATTCACGTCACCGTAAAAGGTCGTATTTTTCACATAAGCAGCCGCGAAATCCGTATCTACAGATACGGAAGTCCAGTCCTCGGCCGTACATCCATTGTGCTCCAAGGTTTGTATTTCCTTTTCTGTCAGTGCTCTGTATTTATCCATTCCGGTCTTGCTCGGGGGTTGATAGGTCTGCTTCACGCCTCTTCTTCCATACTGTAGAGGAAATCGTTGTACGGGTATTTTTGCACATGAAGTTCTTTTACTTTAGCATAGAGTGTGGTTTTAAACTCCTCCACATTCGTCTTTTCTTTGGCCGATATAAAGAGACAATTCTCCTGTAAGCGTGCCATCCATGTCTTTTTCAGTTCTTCCAGCGTCATGTTCTCTTTGGTGGGAGGTGTCAGGTCATCGTCTTCTTTCTCTACCCATGTATAGGCATCTATCTTGTTGAATACGATGATAGAAGGTTTCTCTGAGCAACCAAGGTCTTTCAGCGTATTTTCCACCACGCGAATCTGCTCCTCGAAGTCGGGATGAGATATGTCTACCACATGCAACAGCATGTCGGCCTCACGCACCTCGTCAAGAGTAGACTTAAACGACTCTACCAAGTCGGTAGGCAGTTTGCGGATAAAGCCCACGGTATCGGCCAGCAGAAAAGGTAAGTTTTCTATCACTACTTTGCGCACAGTGGTATCGAGTGTGGCAAAGAGTTTATTCTCTGCAAACACTTCGCTTTTGCTGATAAGGTTCATCAGCGTAGATTTTCCCACATTGGTATAGCCCACCAAAGCCACACGAATCATTCTTCCGCGGTTTTTCCGCTGTGTGGTTTTCTGTCGGTCTATCTCTACCAACCGTTGTTTCAGCAAGGTAATCCGTTGCAGAATGATACGCCTATCCATTTCAAGCTGCGTCTCTCCCGGGCCGCGAAGTCCCACAGAACCTTTTCCTCCACCGGAGCCTGACCCGCCGCCTTGTCGTTCCAAGTGCGTCCAAAGGCGTTGTAAACGGGGTAGCATATAACGGTATTGCGCTAATTCTACCTGCGTTTTTGCATTCGCCGTTTGTGCTCTCATGGCGAAAATGTCGAGAATGAGCGATGTGCGGTCGAGTATCTTCACCTTCAACTCTTTCTCAATATTGCGCATCTGCTTGGCGGAAAGCTCGTCATCGAATATGACCATACCGACGGGATGTTCCGCTTCTTCTCTATCTATGATGTATTGTTTAATCTCTTCGAGTTTTCCTTTGCCCACATAAGTTACCTGACTGGGGGCTGCCAGCTTTTGAGTAAACCGCTTCACAGTGACCGCTCCGGCTGTATCGGCAAGGAATTGCAGTTCGTCGAGATATTCCTTGGTCTTGGCCTCATCTTGTTCTTTCGTTATCAGACCCACGAGAATAGCGGTCTCTGCCTTGACTTCGGAAATAACAAATTCCTTCATTTACCTGTACTTTGTTGTAATTTTATTGCAAACTTACTAAATTTTCCCGAATTATCAGATAGCCGGAATCAATAAACTCACATTTTTTTCAGCAGGTAAAAACAGAAAGAAAAACCATCCACAGCCATTCTTCGATACAAGAGCAGAAAAGGTTCGATTGCGAAAGACATAAAATACTGAAAACCAACAGAATAGAGGCGCAATTTCAAAAGCTATGCTCTGACGCTTTCAAAGCTATGCTCTGACCGCGTAAAAGCTATGGTATAAGACGGTAATAGCTATGCTTTAAGAAAACAGACCATGAGCACCGGTACAAGCAAGAGGGAATTAACACAGATTAAAACCTCGTTTTAGGCGTTGTCGTTTTAATTGTCTACATTTGCACACAGATAGCAAACGCGCAACAGAGTCTTTGCTCCGAAATGGCGTGAAAGCACATCCGCAGACTGAAAACCAAAGTATAGGCTATAATGAAAGCAAACGAACAGACCCTTCAACAGCTTGACAGATTTATGAAAAAAGTGGTGCAGAAGTTTCCTGATAAGGGAGACGACAATGTGCTTACCGACATTCATCTGCGCGTCAGTCAGGAGAGCGGAGAATTGTTGGCATTCGACGACGATGACAACGAGATAACCCGATGTGTCATAGAGCAATGGATTGATGCCAAAGATGAGGACTTTTATCCCGCTATCAGCGAGATTTTACACCGCCAGCTTTTGGCCATCCGTTCCCAAATAGACGCAATGGGTATCATGAAGCCGTATAGTTTTGTGCTGGAAAGCGATGAGAAGGAGCATTTGTCGGAGCTTTATGTGGTAGACGATGATACGATTATATTAGGTGGAAACATTATGCAGAATTTAGATAAAGACCTCGATAACTTTATAGAAGAACTGTTGAAATAACCGGTTCTATCAAAGAAAAGAAGATAAAAACCGTCATTCTTACGGTTTTTATCTCCTTTTTGTATGGATGTGATGACCGCTCTAAAGTTTTATTTTCTTCTTAGCGGGCTTACTCTCGTTGCTCATTCTGTCGAGCGAAGTGACCACATAGACATACTTTTTCTTTCCATCAAGGAAAGGAAGTTTGAAGTAAGTTTTCGGAGTAATGGTCAGAATATGCGAAGGATCGTCAAGGTTGATGGGTTCGCCGGCCTCAAAGCGATAAACGACATACTTGGTTACTTCGTCTCCCCAATGCTTGCTTTTCGGCTTACTCCAAAACAAGATATAGCCATCGTCTGTCCAAACGGGTTTTACTTTTAATGGTTTCTTCGGTGCCTTCTTGTCGATGAATGGCATAAGGGGCTGCAAAGCAGGTGTTTTCCAATAATGTTCGCGCAGGGCAGTACCATAGTTTCCAATGTTGTCTACTGCCGCTTTGGCATACCATAACACGGTGCCCGACACATTTTTCATGCTTTTATGCAGTTCAAACTTTTCCCCCATCTGGTTGCGCGAAGGGTTTTCCGTATCGGGAAACTTCACCGTTCGTTCCACATCTTCACCGATATAAAGGGGGCGATTGGCAGCATATTGGTTCCACCAAGCGATGAGTGTCTTGTAGTCTGCGGTCTTATGGCCTATCTGCCAATAAAGTTGCGGTACATTATAATCTACCCAGCCATTGTTAATCCACAACAAAACGTCGGCATAAAGGTCGTCGTAATTCTGCAGACCGCCCGTATCGCTTCCTATATTGGGCGCGTTTTTCTTGTTACGATAGATACCAAACGGCGAGACACCGAATTTCACCCATGGTTTGATAGCATGAATGGAATCCGATAATTGCTTGATAAACACATTCACGTTGTATCGCCTCCAGTCGCCGATATCTTGTATTCCGTTGCTATATGCGCGGTATTCGGCTTCGTCGGAGATGGTCTGTCCTGCCGTGGGATACGGGTAGAAATAGTCGTCGATGTGAATACCGTCCACATCATAGCGTTTCACGATGTCGCCTACTACATGGCATATATAGTCGCGGTTGGCAGGAATGCCCGGATTGAGAATCAGCATTCCGTCGTAAGAAAACACGCGGTCAGGATGCAATGCGGCTACGTGTGAACTTGCCAAGTTCGTGGTTGTCTTCGTCTTAGCTCTGAAAGGATTAATCCATGCGTGAAGTTCCATGCCACGCAGGTGGCACTGTTGCACCATCCATTGCAAGGGATCCCAATAAGGGTCGGGAGCTTTTCCCTGTTCGCCTGTAAGGAAGCGACTCCACGGCTCATAGCTGCTCACGTATAAAGCATCGCATTCTGGCCGCACTTGGAACAGAATGGCATTGACACCATCTTTGCTTAACTCGTCTAATTGGTAAGCCAACGTGCGCTGCATCTCGGTCGTTGAGAGGCCGTTAAATTGTCCGTTTACGCATTGTATCCATGCTCCGCGAAACTCTCTCTTGGCTGCTGCCGAAGTCTTTGCCATGCTACCGCCCCATAACAGCAGAGCTACGGCCACAAGATGAAGGTGTAAGAATCTTCTCATGATAGGTTTGTATTGAATATCATCATTATTTTTTAAGTCACTCAATGAAAAAACGGAGACTCTTGAAAGAAAGAGGTCTCCGTATTTTCTATGAGGTACCTAGCAGAGTCGAACTGCTCTACACGGTTTTGCAGACCGTTACCTAACCGCTCGGCCAAGGTACCCTATCGCGTTTTGCGTGTGCAAAGATACCACAATTATTTATTCTCACCAAACTTTTAAGTTACTTTTTCGAGCGTGAAACGTTTTTTCCGGCAGAAAGAAAATCGTCTTTCATACCCTTCCGATGCAAGCTGCAACCCTCACATCCGTTATGCAGTTGGTTGCCGGAACGTATGGTTCTGTATATCTTATAGCCGATATAGGCCACAGATAGAGCAAGTATGATAAAGACGATAACAAGCTGTGTCATAACAGGAAACGGAACATCTTAACCTAAAATGAAATTGAGAATGAAGAGAATGCTGAGCATGACCAACGTGATATTTAAGGCTTTGAACTGACCGATACAGAGTTTCAGCACAACAAAGCTAAGGATGCCGAGGCAGATACCATCGGCAATAGAGTAGCAAAGCACCATCGTAATCATTGTAATGAAAGCAGGAAAGGCCTCGGAGACATCACTCAAATCGATGTTTTTCACCGAATCAATCATTAAAACACCTACTAATACGAGTGCACCGCTGGTTGCTGCGCCCGGAATCAGTAAGAAGACGGGAGAAAGAAACAAGGAAACGAGAAAAAGAATGCCCACAAACAAAGCTGTTACTCCTGAACGACCGCCCTCGGCAATGCCTGATGCACTCTCTACATAGGTGGTGATGGTAGATGAACCTAACATGGCTCCACAGGTTGTTCCGATAGCATCGCTCATCATGGCTTCCTTTACATGCGGTATCGTTCCATCGCTTTTTACGATTCCTGTCTTCTCTGAAAGTCCCACGAGCGTACCTATCGTATCAAAGATATTGACAATGAGAAGTGAGAAAATGACGAGTATCATCTTAAATGAGAAGACTTCGGAAAAGTCGAACTGACAGAAGATAGGACTCAAAGGCTGAGGGGTGGAAACAGGGAGCCAATCTTCCGGAAACTCTGTAACACCCAAAGGAATACCCACAAGCGTAGCGATGATGATGCTATAAAAGAGGGCACCTTTCACCTTACGTGCCATCAAAACTCCACTTAGGATAATGGCAATAATACCGAGAATCGCTGTGGGTGTGAATTTACCTAAGCAGACATAAGTAGCAGGATTAGCCACGATGATGCCGGCATTCTTCAATCCAATAAACGCAATAAACATACCAATACCTGCGGAAATAGCAAATCGAAGGTTGCGAGGAATGCTTTCCAATATGATTTCTCTGATATTGAGAAATGTAATCAGTACAAAGATGATACCTTCGATAAGCATCGCGGCCAAAGACTGTTGCCAAGTAAAACCCATTGCTTGGCAAAGAGTGAAAGCAAAGAAAGCATTCAATCCCATGCTGGGGGCTTGCGCAAAAGGCAACTTAGCCATAACTGCCAATAAAATGGTTGCAATGGCCGATGCTAAAGCCGTTGCGGTGAACAAAGCGGCTTTGTCCATACCCGTTGTAGACAGAATGGTGGGGTTAACAGCAAGGATATAGCTCATTGTTAAAAACGTGGTTGCACCGGCTATTAGCTCTGTCCGCAACTTCATACGGCTTTCTTCAAAACCGAAGATTTTTAAGAACTTCATGGATATTCGGTATTATATGTTACAATCATTATCAAGCCAATGGTCTATCAACGCTCTGGCAATAGACAACTTTCGGGGGATTTCCGGCAGGCGGTCTTTATGGAACCAGCCGCCGGCACTTAACTCGGAACGCTGTAAACGGAGACTTCCACCGGCATATTCAGCAAAAAAGCCTACCATCAAGCCACAAGGGTAAGGCCATGGTTGGGAACCGAAATATCGCAGATGGCTGATAGACAACCCTGTCTCTTCCAAAACCTCGCGCCTTACAGCCTCTTCCAATGTCTCTCCGGTTTCCACGAATCCCGCAACAAGTCCATAGAAATTGCCCCTGAAATTCTTAGCATGCACGAGCAAAACCTCCTCTCCCCGATGAATCAAAACGATGACAGCGGTAGACAACTGCGGCCAAATCTCATGACCGCAAGCCGTGCATTTCTTGGAAATATCTGTGCTATATTCCATCGTGGCTCCGCATATTCCGCAATAACGGGTATGCCTGTCCCAATATAGAATCTCATGACATTTACCCGCTTTCTTGTATAATGCAGGCTCAAGTCTGTCATACGAAGCCCGGAGATCTACCATTTCATACCGTGGAAGACGGGTTATCGGGGCGTCGACGGCAAACGCACGCACTTCCGTACCATCCGGAAAAGACGCAATAGCGTGTATTTTCGTATGCGGAGGAATGGGAATCGGAGCATTCTCTGCTAAGAGAATGGTTTGGCGACCGTCTGCTTCCGTTTTCAATAAGAGGGCAGATTGGCAAAAGATAAACCAATACATCTTCATGTTTTCTTCTTTCTATAAAGATAAAGAAGGCTCTCAACGACCGAAAATGAGCTTCCTGTCTCGTTCGATAGCCGGCTTTGTCCACTCTTCCGGTACGAATTTCCAATTATGATTGGCCTGTGGATGGAGCGTACCTTGCCTTTCTATCTCTTTCATCAGATAGTATCGTTGGTCTTTCTCGCTTTGAAATAGAATACGACTCTTCAGACTCTCGCGCGGGATTCCGGCGCCTTTTGTCAGCAATTCGCCACCGCCATTGCCCCGATAGCTGTTAACCGCCACTTTGTACCACGCATTTTCATCAAACGGCCGCCCGTTGCTCATCCGAAGAATCCGTATCTTTTGGCCTTCGGGCTTTGTGACATCCACCTCATAATCGATACCCGCGGCACTATCGAAGTTAAATGCCAGATTCTTGAAACCAAACCTTTGCCGGTCGCTCTTAGCACCGTCATTGAGCAACATGATGTGGTCTTCAGGCGACGTCATCGTGTTCGTCCACAAAGCATAGCTCATTTCCAGATAATTCTTTATCTCCTTTCCCGTGAGTTTCATCACGTAAATCTGATTCTCATAGCGGTAAAGATTAAACATATCGCTGACATACACAGCCCCTTTCCTGATGCTTTCGTCAAAAGAAAGAGGGGCATTGAAAGCCACATCGGCACCCGTCAACTGCAACTGAAGATTGAGGATAAAGTCTGTAAAGGCAGCACTTCCGAAATAACAGTCACGCGTATAGATATCGTTTTCAAAGTACCCGATTTTGCGCCCCACAAATGCAGCAACAGCTTCTCTTTGCCTTTTGAAGTGGTTCATAAAATCCTCATCTATCGGCTCCTCGCTGATATCGGTGAGCCGTCCCGTCACTTGCCGGTCTGTCACCTTACCCTTGTCCATTGTCAGACGAATTTCCGCATCACCCACCAACAGAGCGTGACACGAGGGGTCTAAGCAAACAACCGTCCGTCCCTCCGCATTATGCACCGTATCATTATGTGCCGTGTGGTCGTGGCCATAGAGAATCAAGTCGAATCCCGGCACCTCGCGTGCCACACGCAAAGAAGCATCCTCTTCATAACCATCCGTTTGAATGCCTCCCTCCTTGCCGGAATGGAAAATTCCGATAACAACATCCGGCTTCTCCGTCGCTTGGATATGTTTCATCCAGTAGCGCGCAGAAGACACCATCTCGTCAAACCGAAGACCAGACCACAGATTCTCACTCACCCAATTGGGGATAGCGGGTGTCAAAAGCCCCACGACAGCCACACGCACGCCACCCTTGTCGAGCATCACGTAAGGCTTCAGATAAGGCCTCCCCGTCCCCACGTCCACCACATTGGCACCCAACGTCGGCGCCTTCAGCTCCTTCATCCACTTGTCAAACACAGGATGCCCCGTTTCTATATCGTGATTGCCCATATTCTGAGCATCATAACCCATATAATTCATGATGCTTGCAGCGATATTCTCCTCATCCGGCCGGATATAATCATAGAAATACGACGTGGGCTGACCTTGCAGAATATCGCCATTGTCGAGCAAGATAACCCCATCGCCATACTGCGCCCGCATCCTTCTGACATAGGAACTCACGCGCGCCATTGTGCCTTTCAGAGGCTTCCGGTTGATATAATCCCAAGGGAAAAAATAGCCATGAACGTCGCTCGTCTCAATAACTTTAAGGGTGATACTACTTGTTTGTGCCATTGTTTGTGTGTGAAAACAGAGTGCAGTCAGACAGACCGCTATCAACTTCTTCATCGTTTTACGCTTTTTTAGTGATGCAAAGTTAATAAAAACTTGAGAGTTCCCTACACATCCCTCCATCTTTTCACCTTTTATTATATATATACGCGAGTTCGGAATAAAAGAATCCTATCGAATAGCCCCGACGGGGCGAAAGACCTTAGACAGGGGTAAGCGGTAGCGCAATCCCTGATAAACAAGCCCCGACGAGGCGAAAGACCTTAGGCAGGGATAAGCGGTAGCGCAATCCCTGATAAACAAGCCCCGACGGAGCGAAAGACCTTAGGCAGGGGTAAGCGGTAGCGCAATCCCTGATAAACAAGCCCCGACGGGGCGAAAGACCTTAGACAGGGGTAAGCGGTAGCGCAATCCCTGATAAACAAGCCCCGACGGGGCGAAAGACCTTAGACAGGGGTAAGCGGTAGCGCAATCCCTGATAAACAAGCCCCGACGGGGCGAAAGACCTTAGACAGGGGTAAGCGGTAGCGCAACCCCTGATAAACAAGCGTAACAGGATGAACTCCGTAGGAGTGACGGAGGATGCGGAGCAAAATCCCCACGCGAAAGCAGTCCCCCACCCTGCGCGGAGCAAAATCCCCACGCGAAAGCAGTTCCCCACCCTGCGCGGAGCAAAATCCCGAACGCGCAGGCAGTCCCCAACCCTGCGCGGAGCAAAAATCCCGGCGCGCGAGCAGTCCCCGACCGTGCGCGGAGCACTTTTCAGCATTTGACAGCTGTTATCCAAATGGGAAAATGAAAGCAAAATGTTTGTCGGCAGATATCAAAATGATAAAACAATAAAAAAAGAGTTAGACGAGAGGCTGCGAAACATAAAAATATCTTCCATTGATTAGACAAGAGAATGCGGAACATAAAAATTATTTCCATTGATTGGACAAGAGAGTGCGGAACATAAAAACATCTTCTATTGATTGGACGATAGGCCGCGGAATATAAAAATAAGTTCCATTAATTAGACAGTAGGCTGCGAAATTGAAAACTAACATCAAACGCATTTTTTAGTACTCAACACTACTTTTCACAAACAATCATTTAGCAAATCTCTATTCAAACTTACGGATAATTTTATAAAATAGCGTTTTTATTGGTTAAATAATAAAAACACCACGCAATTTTTGGATGATTTTCTTGCATCATTCAAATAAAATGATTAACTTGCGGCTGTCTTTTTAATAAAACATCAATGTCTTACTAAAAAATTCATTTATCATGGGGAATAACAACAATCCATTACCCAGAAATATAAAAATCAGGGCATCCGGTATGCAGTTCCGACTTGAACATCACACCGAATACCATCGTCAGCTATATACGGCCATTAAAAATGAAGATGCTGCAAAACTTCGTTTACCAGAAGATGTTGTAAAAGAATGGGAAAAGTGGTTGGAAATAGAGATAGATATCAACCGTGAAGCAATGGCCTCACTCTATACGCAGCAGATGAAAGAAAAAGACAAGCTCCGTAGTCGGTTGATGCTTTATATATTTAAAATAGTGCGCGACCAGCGTTATTCTCCGGTCGAAACCGTTACCAAAGCTGCAAATGCCTTATATGTGCATATACGCCCCTATTTCGGTACTCATAAATCCAACCTTCTTGCCAAAAGCGCTCATATCGATGGATTGTTGTGGGATGCTGATAAGCAACCGAAAGACGTAAAAACGCTTGCTCTGAAACCGGCGCTCGACTTGCTTCGCAGCACAAACAAAGAATATAAAGAACTGCACTCAAAACGGATGGACGAAAGCAGGTCTAAGAAACTTCCGCGTGCGAAAGTTGTTCGCCGAAACATCGATATTATATTTCGTAATATTATCTCTTATATCCAAGCCGCCTACATCTTAGCAACGAAAGAAGAAGACCGCAGAATGATATATAACCTCTCGCTTTTTCTGAATCAGACTACTGCCGACCTCTGTACCAGCCATAACTTAAGCGTAGCCCAGCGAGCCGTAGCTCTTCGTAAAAGAAAGGAGAAAAAAAAGGAGGAAGAAAAGAAAAAGGCGGAAGCTGAAAAGCAAAAAGAATAATCGGCAAAAACATCACCAATTCCGCCGGAATCAAAAGATCAGCCGAGTAAACCATTGATGGAAGAAAAGAAATCATCGGAGGCTCCGATTCATCCATCGCCATCCCATCATGATATGAAAAGCTAATCGACAAAATCTAAGAAATGAGAATGGCGCGGGTAATGTTTTGGTTATTAATCGTTAGATAATGATATCGTTAGAGTGTCATACCCGCCCATTCTCTCTTTTTTCATCTTTAGTTCCTGATATTTCAGATTGTTCATCTGTCACTCACTTCAAATACTGAGAGTTCATCGAAAAAATCAACGGAATAAGAATGGTGCGAGTAATAACGTTTCAAAAGTTTTAAATGGTATGTTGTTATTTTATTAATATCTGCTCGCCCATTCTTTTTTTTAAATTTTTAGTTCCCGATATTCCCAACCGTTCATCTGCCTTTATTTTTTAGTTCTCGACATCCCCAACCGTTCGTCCGTCTTTATTTTTAAGTTTCTGATGTTCCTGACCGTTCATCCGCCTCTTATTTTTAGTCGCTGACATAGCTGTCGAATACTGAAAAATGCTCCGCGCAGGGTCGGGGACTGCTCGCGCGTCGGGATTTTTGCTCCGCGCAGGGTTTCGGACTGCCCGCGCGTCGGGATTTTGCTCCGCGAAGAGTTGAGAACTGCTTTCGCGCCGGGATTTTGCTCCGCGAAGGGTCGGGGACTGCTTTCGCGCCGGGATTTTGCTCCGCGCAAGGTCGGGGACTGCTTTCGCGTGGGTATTTTGCTCCGCACAGGGTCTCGGACTGCCTGCGCGTTTGGGATTTTGCTCCGCATCCTCCGTCACTCCTACGGAGTTCATCCTGTTACGCTTGTTTATCAGGGGTTGCGCTATCGCTTACCCCTGCCTGATGTCTTTCGCCCCGTCGGGGCTTGTTTTTCCTTTTCCAAACAGAAATGCAAGGTTATTCCGACTGAAAATCGTATCTTTGCACGTTGAAAAAGGAGACATACAGCGAATGCAAGATGAGAAAAAGCCGCTTTTAGGCATGACGCAGGTTGCACTGACAGAGACCGCCGTCGCATTGGGAATGCCCGCTTTTACAGGCAGGCAGATGGCGAAGTGGCTCTATTCGCGGCATGTGTCGTCGATTGCCGAGATGACGGATATCTCTAAAGCTCATCGCGAACGCTTGGGCATGCACTACTGCATCGGCAATCATGCTCCCGTGGACTGCCAAAGGTCGGTAGACGGAACGGTGAAATACCTGTTTCCGACCCTCGACGGCCGCTGCATCGAAACGGTGTATATACCCGATAAAGAGCGCGCCACGCTGTGTGTATCCTGTCAAGTGGGATGCAAGATGAACTGCCTTTTCTGTCAGACAGGTAAGCAGGGATTCGAGGGCAATCTGACGGTGTGCGATATTCTGAACCAAATCTATTCGCTGCCCGAACGGGAGACGCTCACGAACATTGTGTTTATGGGACAAGGAGAACCGATGGACAACCTCGACAACGTGTTGCAGGCAACGGAGATTCTCACGGCTCCCTACGGCTACGCATGGAGCCCGAAACGCATTACGGTGAGCAGTGTCGGGGTGAGGGGTCGCCTCAAGCGTTTCCTCGATGAGAGCGAATGCCACGTGGCAGTGAGCATGCACTCCCCGTTTCCGGAGCAACGGGCACAGCTCATGCCCGCCGAACGCAGCATGTCGATCACAGAGATTGCAGACCTCTTGCGCCAATACGATTTCAGTCATCAACGAAGATTGTCGTTTGAATACATCGTCTTCGGCGGTCTGAACGATACACCGGCGCATGCCAAAGCCATCATACGGCTGTTGCAAGGATTGGACTGTCGGGTGAACCTTATCACTTTCCATCCCATTCCCAACATATCGTTGCATGGGGCGAACAGGGAGACGATGGAGCGTTTCCGCGATGAGCTGACCCGACACGGCGTATTTACAACCATTCGTGCGAGCAGAGGGCAAGACATCTTCGCCGCTTGCGGATTGTTGAGTACAGCAAAACAAAAGGCCGATGTGCAGAAGTAACGCGTGGATGGTTTGCATGGCTGTTGTCTGGATGCTTGCGTCCTGCGGCAACCGTTCAGGAAAGGCTCTGCTTCCGAGCAGCAGCGGACGCCCATACGAGGTGCTCCTTGTCGGCAACGAACCGCAGCTGCGGACGTTGGTTCGCTCCACACTGACAACCGAGATACAAGGGCTCCCGCAATCGGAACCGGCTTTCGATATCTCCACGATTGCGACGGAACAGCTAAACGCCCTGAACAGGCAGGCCAGAAATATCGTTATCATCGTCATTGACAGAAAAAGCGGCGGGCATCTTCGTCTCACCCATCAACGTGATGTGTATGCCTCTCCGCAGGTTATCGTCCGTCTGACGGCACCGGATGTTGCCACCTTCAAGCGTGAATGGCCGCAAACAGCTCCCCGTCTTACGACTTTGCTCGAACGTGCAGAGCTGATGGCAGCCCTACGACATCTGAAACACCAATCCAACGCTGAAGCAAACCGCAGGATAGAAGAGGTCATGCACTGCCAACTGCTCGTACCGTCCGATCTCACGGCATGGAAACAAGGCAAGCATTTCCTGTGGTTCTCAGACAACGGCAACGACGGCATGCGCAATCTCTGTCTCTATACGCTGCCCTTAGGCACAGATATCTTGCACGGACGCGATAGCATCATGCAGGCAAACATACCCGGGGAAGAACCTCACATGCGCATGACAACCGTGAACTCAACCGTAAACAAGTGGCGCATAAAAGGCAAAAACGGCGAGAGAATCATCGTAAGAGGTCTGTGGGAGATGGAGCACGATGCGATGGGCGGCCCCTTTGTGCTCCACGTCATGACCGACAGCATAAGACACCGATTACTCGTTGCCGAAGCCTTTGTCTACGCACCGGCCGGCAAGAAACGTAATAAAGTAAAGGAATTGGAGGCTGCCCTCTACACACTATATTGCAGACAAGACGCGAAAGGCAGATAAAACGTCCTGCAAAAGAAAGAAACATAACCCATCAACGAATACGAAACAATGGAAAATAGAAAGATACGCGTCGCTATTACGCATGGCGACACAAATGGAATAGGCTACGAACTGATTTTTAAAACCTTTGCCGAGGCAGGGCTGACAGACCTATGCACCCCCATCATCTATGGGTCGCCCAAGGTGGCTGCTTACCACCATAACGCATTCAACCTGCCATGTAACTTCGCTACCATCACCCATGCGTCGGACGCCGGAGAGGGACGGCTTAACATGCTGACTGCCGTAGAAAACGACGTGAAAGTAGATTTGGGACAGTCTACCCCCGAAGCCGCACACGCAGCAATGACAGCCCTCGACAGAGCCATACTCGATTATCGCGATGACCTGTTCGACGTACTCGTGACCTTGCCCATGAATCTGTCGGACATACAAAGTGAAGGCATGAGATTCAAAAGTCAAGGCAACTATATAGAAAAGTGTATCGGCGGAGGACACAAAGCCTTGGAAATGCTCGTAGACGGAGCAATGCGTGTGGCATCGGTCACAGGGCATCTCCCCATCAAAGACGTGCCTTCCGCCCTGACAAAGGAAACGCTTATAGAACGCGCTACCGTCCTTTCCTCCACCCTACGCCGTGACTTCCACATCGACACCCCACGCATTGCCGTGCTGGCGCTCAATCCCGACACGGGCAACGGCGGACAGGCAGGTCTCGAAGAGCAGGAAATCATTGCACCTGCTATAGCCGAACTCGCCGAAAATGGCATATATGCTTTCGGGCCATTTGCCTCCGAGACCTTCTTCGACGGCGATGCCTACACCCATTTCGACGGCATCCTCTCCATGTATAACGACCAAGGTACGACACCCATCAAGGCCTTTTGCTACGAGGGTTGCACACACGTCACTGCCGGACTACCCCTCGTTCATACCGCTCCCGCCATCGGTGTGAGCTACGAACAGGTCGGTAAAGGACATGCCAATGAGAACCTGCTGCGTCAGGCCATCTATTTAGCCATCGATATCTACCGTCATCGTGAAAACTATGATGCACCTTTGGCGCATCCGCTGAAGAAACTGTATCGCGAAAAACGTGATGATAGCGAGAAAGTACGCTTTGCCGTATCCCGTTCCAAGGGTGAGAAGGCAGCTGACAAAGCCTAATCCGCCCACGTGAATGAGCAAGAAATACCAGAACTTCTTCTTCCTCTTCGGCATCACCGTGCTCATCATGATGGTGGCCAACCTGCCTTTTGCCGAAGTATGGCGCGATATCTGCCACGCCGGTTACTGGCTTTTAGCCGTGGTGGCATTGTGGGCAGTGCTCTACGTCTTCAGTACATTGGCATGGTATATCATCATTCGCTCCGGCCACAAAGAGCCACTTCCATTCTCTTTCCTATGGCTTTACAAGGTCACGGTCTCTGGTTTTTCCCTCAACTATGCCACCCCGGGTGGTCTCATGGGCGGCGAGCCTTACCGTATCATGGAGCTTTCACCTAAGATAGGTACGACCCGCTCCACCTCTTCGGTTATCCTTCATGCCATGACGCATATCTTCAGTCACTTTTGGTTTTGGCTACTATCCGCGGTGCTCTACGTGCTTACGCAACCTCTCAATACATTCATGCTCATGCTCCTCGCCGCCGTTACCGTTTTCTGCATAGCAGGTCTCTGGTTTTTCATGGCGGGCTATCGAAAGGGATTAGCCAACCGCTTGCTCTACATCCTGTGTCGGATACCCTTCCTGCGCCGACGTGCCCACCGGTTTGTGGAACAGCACAAGGAGCAGCTCGATACCATCGACACCCAAATAGCTGCCCTTCATCGGCAGAATCCCGTCACCTTCGTCTCTGCCGTATTACTTGAATTGGGTGAGCGTGTGGTCTCTGCCTTGGAAATCTATTTTATTCTGCTCGTCATGCCTCCAAGCGGCGACTTCGTACAGTGCATTCTCATCCTTGCCTTCACCTCACTTTTTGCCAACCTTCTTTTCTTTATGCCCCTGCAATTAGGTGGACGTGAGGGCGGCTTCCTTATGTCGGTCAACGGGTTAGGATTGGCAGTAAGTTCGGGAAACTTCGTGGCACTCATCGTTCGCCTGCGCGAGTTGCTATGGACAGCCCTCGGTCTTCTGCTGATTAAATTTCATCGGAAATGAAGACAAACTGTTGTTTTCTGTCTTTTCCAATAATGCTGAAAAAACTATAAAACACAGTGTTCATCTTTTAAATAGGATAAAAAAAGTTCCCCACTTCAATAATAGATTGTATTTTTGTCTACCTCGAACAAGAAAGACAGCTATATGAACAAACTGCTATCAGCGTTCCTCTTTGTCGCACTATTATGCTCTTGTGCCGATTCTTACGACATCAAGGGTTCTTCCAATGTATCTAATCTGGATGGTAGAAAACTATATCTGAAGGTGATTAAGGACGGTGAATTGAAGAACATTGATTCATGCGACGTGGTTCACGGGCAGTTTTCTTTCTCGGGCACCTTAGACTCAGTGCGCATGGCTGGCCTATATATGGACAACGAAAGCGTATTGCCCGTGGTATTGGAAAGGGGCTGTATCAATATCAAAATTGATGATACTCACCGTTCGTGCATAGGTACACCACTCAATGATAAGCTGTCAAAATTTCTCGATAGCTATAACAGACTCGAAAGTCAGGTAAACGAGTTGAGCCACAAACAAAGCCGCGCCATTATGAATGGCGATGATTTGGACGACATAAACAGCAAATTGGAACAGGAAGCACAGCAGATAGCCATACAGGAAGACCGACTTGTTACCTCATTCATCACGGAGAATTTCGACAACGTATTGGGGCCGGGTGTATTCATGATGGTCACCTCCGGCTTCCGATTCCCCGAACTGACACCTTGGATAGAAGACATCATGAGCAAGGCTACCGACACTTTCAAACGTGACCCCTACGTCAAAGAATATATAGAAGCAGCTCAGCGCAACCAAAACATCATGAACGGCCTGGAAAATCCTACGGAGTCGGATGCACAGATGTTGCCATCGCAACCGACTGCACCTCCCACCCCAAACGAACTTGCACAGCCCTCACAGGCGGGCAGACAAGGACAGGCGGATAGCGACTGACAACCGGCTGCGAGCAGAAACGGGCATTTAAACGACATCAGCCGATGAAGACACTCATATATAATGCAACTATCGTCAATGAGGGCTGTACTTTCCGCGGTTCGCTAGTTATAGAAAATAAGTATATTTCCGAAATAATAAACGACCCCATTCCGCCCCGTGGCACTTACGACAAGCGCGTAGATGCTACGGGATGTTTCGTCTTACCCGGTGTCATAGACGATCATGTGCACTTCAGAGAACCAGGGCTTACGCAGAAAGCCGATATCGAGAGCGAGAGCCGAGCTGCAGCCTATGGCGGAGTAACCACTTTCTTCGAGATGCCGAACACCATTCCGCAGACCACCACGCTTGAGGCTCTGAACGAGAAACATGCCATCGCCCGTCGGAAAAGTCACATCAACTACAGTTTTTTCTTTGGAGCGACTAACACCAACACCCATCTTTTTGGTGAACTCGACGTGCATCGTACCCCTGGCATTAAGCTATTCATGGGCTCTTCGACAGGCAACATGCTCGTAGACAGTGGACAAGTATTAGAACAAGTATTTGCTACAGCCCCCATGCTTATCATGACCCATTGCGAAGATGCGGCGCTCATCAGTGCCAACACACGGGCAGCACAGGCAAAATATGGGGAAGATCCAGCTATCATCCATCACCCCGAGATACGCTCTAAAGAGGCTTGCTACCGTTCTACCTCCCTCGCTGTAATGTTGGCAAAACGGTTTGATGCACGTCTTCATGTAGCCCATCTTACTACCGAACGCGAACTTGAATTTTTCGGAACCGACCCCCATATCACTGCTGAGGCCGTTGTTGCCCATCTCCTATTCACGCAAGACGATTATAAGACCAAGGGAGCACTTATCAAATGTAACCCTGCCATCAAGGAAACCCACGATCGCGATGCCCTACGACGTGCCTTATCAGACGGTTGTATCACCGTGATAGGTACCGACCATGCCCCCCATCGTATCGAAGAAAAACAGGGTGGATGCCTCAAAGCAGCCTCCGGCATGCCTATGATACAGTTTTCGCTGGTGGCTATGTTAGGACTTGTAGACGAAGGAGTTCTCACCCTCAAGCGCATGGTTGAGCTGATGTCACATGCTCCGTCGCGCTTGTTCGAGGTTCGGGAGCGGGGTTTTATCCGTAAAGGATACAAAGCCGACCTTGTCATCGTGCGCCCTCATACACCGTGGACAGTACAAGAAGACATCATTCAAAGCCGCTGCCGATGGAGTCCGCTCACAGGACACACCTTCCAATGGCAGGTAGAATCTACGTTCTGTAACGGAAATCTGGTCTATCACAAGGGAGTTTTCGATGAGAACAGCAAGGGAGAAGAGGTTCTTTTCCGATAAGAGGAAAAGTCGCAAAATGCAGATGAGAGCAACAAAGAAAATAAGATAAACGACAAACAATGATAGCAAGAATAGTCTTCCCCATCATATTAGGTATATTCCTGTCTGACTTCTATTTATACAGACAGTATATCCGTCGCCACACGGCAGGCAAATCTGTTTTGTCTCTGTCATGGTGGTTACCGGGCACGCTGATGATGGCTTATACCATAGCATTGGCTTTATCGCATCATTTTATCCCCAACAACGTTACATGGCTCTATACCTATCTACTATTATTAGGTATCTTGGTTGTACCTAAAATTCTTTTTGCTCTATGCTCGCTCGTCGGTTACGCCCTTAAAGGATGCACTAAAGGCTGTCGGAATTACGGTATCTATATGGGATGGATACTCGTCGCTGCTACCATATATATTGTTTTATATGGTTCGTTAATAGGTTTTGAGAAGATAGAGGTCAGGCATGTAAACCTATACTATAAGCAGTTGCCGCCAAGTTTCGAAGGGTATCGTATCGTACACTTCTCCGATGCTCACGTAGGCACGTACACCGGTAGTCGACAGCATATCTTGGAAAAAGCCATTGACAGTATCCGAGCCCAGCATGCCGATATCATAGTCTTTACGGGAGACTTGCAGAACATTCAACCGGCAGAACTCGCCCCACATTTGCAGCTGCTCTCTTCACTCCGTGCACCAGATGATGTCTATTCTGTGTTGGGAAACCATGATTACTCCGGCTATATGGATGCTCCACCCAGCGTGAAAGCATACAATGAGCGGAAACTGATACAAATGGAACGTAGCTGTGGCTGGAATTTACTACTAAACGAACACCGATGCATACACAGAGGCCGCGACTCGATATTCATTGCCGGCGAGGAAAACGACGGTACGGGTCGCTTCCCCGCCAAAGGAGACATGGATAAGACGATGAGAGGAATACCGCAAGGAGCATTCACCGTGTTGCTACAACACGACCCTTCTGCATGGGAACGCCATATCCTGCCCCATACTGCTGTACCGCTTACCCTGTCGGGACACACACACGGAGGACAATTCAAACTGTTCGGGTGGTCGCCCGTGATGCTTCAATACAAGGAAAGCGAGGGGCTCTATCGCATCGGCGACAGTCGGATCTACGTCACTGTCGGTTTAGGAGGTGTCATTCCATTCCGATTCGGAATGCCGGGAGAAATCGTCGTCATCACGTTGCATAGACAGAAATAACACATGATCATGAAATATCTGTACAGACTTTACCAATTGTGTGTGGCCTTGCCCATTCTGTTTGTCGGCACCATCCTTACTGCAATCATCACAGTGACAGGATGTACATTGGGCAACGGACACCTGTGGGGTTACTATCCGGGACATTGCTGGGGGCGTCTCGTCATACGTACCTTACTATTGCCGGTAACGGTAAAGGGGCGCGAGCACATAGAGAAAGGCCAAAGCTACGTCTTCGTGGCCAACCATCAGGGGGCTTTCGATATATTTCTGATATATGGTTTCTTGGGTCGGAACTTCAAATGGATGATGAAACGCAGTCTGAAAAAGATACCCTTTGTAGGGGCTGCTTGCGTAGCAGCACACCATATCTTTGTAGACAAGAGCGGACCAAGCAAGATAAAAGCCACTTACGATAAGGCACGCAAGACGCTGCAAAACGGTATGTCGTTAGTCGTTTTCCCCGAAGGAGCACGAACCTTTACCGGAAAGATGGGCGAATTTAAACGGGGTGCATTCATGTTAGCCGACGAGCTGCAGTTGCCCGTTGTACCCATCACTATCAATGGGTCGTTTCATGTCATGCCCCGTATGCGAGATTGTGGATGGGTGTCATGGCATCCGCTCAGTCTCACCATCCATCAACCTATCTATCCTGTGGGGAAAGGTGCAGACAACATAGCCACCACACTACGTGACAGTTACTATTCTGTGATGAGCGACCTCGACGAAACAAACGACAAATAATTCCTAATAAAGAGGTCACCCCTAACCACAAAAGACTGAACAGCGATATTCTAAAACAAATACTTCAATATATATTTACCCTTGCAAATACATAAAAAAACAAATACAATGACAAAAAGTGACAGTATCGTTATCATACCCACATACAACGAGAAAGAGAACATTGAAAAGATTATACGGGCAGTCTTTGCCTTGGAGAAGTGCTTCCATATCCTGATTATCGATGACGGAAGCCCCGACGGTACAGCCGATATCGTGCGACATCTCATGGACGACGGGCTTTCAGACAGGCTCTTTCTGCTCGAACGTGAGGGAAAGTTGGGACTCGGGACGGCTTATATCACGGGTTTTAAATGGGCTTTAGCACATGATTATGCCTATGTATTCGAGATGGATGCCGATTTCAGCCACGACCCCTCCGACTTGCCACGGCTCTACCATGCCTGTCATGAAGAAGGATTCGACGTGGCCATCGGGTCTCGGTACGTGAGTGGAGTAAACGTTGTGAACTGGCCTATGGGGCGCGTACTGATGAGTTACTTTGCTTCCATGTACGTAAGATGGGTGACGGGCTTCCATGTAAGAGATACCACAGCAGGCTTTAAGTGTTACCGTCGCCGCGTGTTGGAGGCCATTCCCCTCGATGCTATCCGTTTCAAAGGCTATGGTTTCCAGATAGAGATGAAGTACACAGCCTATAAAATCGGTTCTCGAATCAAGGAGGTACCCGTTGTCTTTGTCAATCGGCGCGAGGGCACAAGTAAGATGAGTGGCGGAATTTTCGGCGAAGCATTCTTCGGCGTGATGCGTCTGCGTTGGGACGGATGGTTCAAAAAATACCCACAATTACCGAAAGACTGATGCAGATTCCGAACACCCTCATCCAACCGCCCTCTTTTCCCCTATCAATCGGCAGTAGGCACGTGCTTGCACTTACCCGAAAACGTTTCAATATCTATACGGATGACTTCCACACGATGAAAGGACTTGTGCGCATACTTGTCGCCCAACGCTTTGAAATCGGGTGAATACTTATCTACAAGCCGATGCAATGCGTCCATCTTCTCCTCATCTGTGAGATGGAAATGAGCCGTTCCGCTCACCACCACGCTTTCATACTCGGTGGTAAACTTCACAGGCAAGGGTTTCGTATGTCCCACGAAGCAGACCGACACTTTTGGATTTACGGCCAAAGCGTCTAACTTCCTACCCACAGGCGCACAATGGATGTAGAGCGATTCTCGCCCGTCCCATATCATATTCACGGGTATTCCGTAAGGATCGCCCTCGGGCGTTACCATGGAAAGTACACCATATTCACGACTTTCAAGCAACTCTCGTGCACGCGCCTCGTCCATCAGGCGGTCTCTGCGGCGCACCGTTTCATTTATATATTTCATCTTTTCAGATTTTAGAATATCAAAAGAGCAGACCTGTCGCCTCACCAATGGTTACCTGTCTGCCTCATCATCCCTCCGACCGTTTTGTCATCATGAAAAAGTGTACCTTGGTCATGAGTACCGACACGTCTGTTTACCATGGCAAATATAATATTTTCTGCACAAGCAAGCATCAAACTTCTTGAAAAAGTATCCGAAAAATAATCAAAAAACAGCCTCGGCACACATCGTAGCTGATGTTCTGATAAATATGACATCATATCCAAGTAAAAATGATGATTGATAAGTCGGTATCTGTACGTGGCACAGATGCCGTTTGTACAAAGAAAGGTCGATAACCTTTCTCACGACAAATGGTATCTTTTCAGATTCCTCACATACGATTGCATGGTTCTAACCCCAATCAGTAGATAAACTGTCTCATGTCTGATTGGGGTTTCATTACGAACTCACATCAAACATATGGGCAAAAAGACAGACTTGTCTGAATCATCTGATTTGTTTTAGGAAGGCATATTCCCATAGAATGTTTACGACTTAACATCTTACAAGTTTACCTTTTCAGACAACTACATCGAGTCTTATATAGAAAAAGTTTCCGAAAACATTTTGTAACATACTGATTATTATATGATTAATATTTATTAACTTGCAAAAAGTTATCACAAAAGAACAAAGTTATGTAATTAACCGCTATCTTTGTAAGTGCAATTCAAATCCAAAAAGACAGACAACAAAATGATACAAACAGTAGTAAAGCGAGACGGACGAATCGTTGGTTTTAACGAGCAAAAAATCATGGCAGCCATTCGTAAGGCCATGATGCATACCGATAAAGGTGAAGATGATGCCTTGGTACAAAAGATAACGGACCATATTAGTATTCACGGAAAGAGCCAAATGACCGTGGAAAAGATTCAGGATTCGGTGGAAATGGAGCTGATGAAGAGTGCACGTAAGGACGTAGCACAAAAGTATATCGCTTACAGAAACCAGCGGAGCATTGCCCGAAAGGCCAAGACGCGCGACGTGTTTATGGAGATAGTGAACATCAAGAACAATGATGTGACGCGCGAAAATGCCAACATGAATGCCGATACGCCGGCGGGAATGATGATGAAATTCGCTTCGGAAACGACGAAGCCGTTTGTAGATGACTACCTGTTGTCAGAAGAAGTGCGTGAGGCGGTGACCCATAATTATATCCATATCCATGACAAAGATTATTATCCGACAAAGAGTCTGACTTGCGTTCAGCACCCTTTAGACCACATATTAGAGTATGGTTTCGTGGCTGGTCATGGCTCTTCACGACCTGCTAAGCGCATAGAAACGGCAGCAGTTTTGGCTTGTATTTCGTTGGAAACCTGCCAAAACGAGATGCATGGTGGGCAGGCCATACCGGCTTTCGACTTCTATTTGGCTCCTTATGTGCGCAGTTCTTACATCGAGGAACTGAAAAATCTGGAGAAATTGACGGGCCGTGACCTCTCGGCTTTGTATCATCAAGAGCTGGAAGACTATGTATTGAAGGAACTTGATGGCTTGGAAGGCGATGAACGTCTGCGCCAACATGCTGTGAACAAGACGGTGAACCGGGTGCATCAGGCCATGGAAGCCTTTATCCACAATATGAATACGATTCACAGCAGAGGTGGAAATCAGGTTGTTTTCTCGTCGATAAATTATGGAACGGATACTTCTGCCGAGGGACGCTGCATCATACGCGAGTTGTTGAAATCCACTTACGAGGGAGTTGGTAATGGAGAAACCGCTATATTCCCTATTCAGATTTGGAAGAAAAAGCGGGGTGTAAACTATCTTCGTGAAGATAGGAACTATGATCTTTATCAATTGGCTTGCAAGGTGACAGCCCGTAGATTCTTCCCGAACTTCCTTAATCTCGATGCCACGTTCAATCAAAACAGCAATTGGAAAGCCGACGAACCGGAACGTTATCTGTGGGAGGTGGCTACGATGGGATGTCGTACGCGCGTGTTTGAGAACCGATTCGGTCCGAAGACGAGTGTGGCTCGTGGTAACTTGAGTTTTACGACAATCAACATCGTCAAGTTGGCCATCGAGTGCATGGAAATAGCCGGTAAGGAGGAGCGTATCAATGCTTTCTTTGCAAAGCTCGACCATATTTTAGAGGTGACAGCCAAGCAATTAGACGACCGTTTCCAGTTCCAAAAGACTGCGTTTGCCAAGCAATTCCCGTTGTTGATGACGAAACTTTGGATTGACTGCGACAAACTTCAGCCTACTGACACGATAGAAAGCGTGCTTAATCAAGGTACGTTGGGTATTGGCTTTATTGGATTGGCCGAATGTTTGAAAGCATTGGTGGGCAAGCATCACGGAGAAAGCGAAGAAGCACAAGCCTTGGGCTTGAAGATTATAACGTATATGCGTGACCGTGTGAATGATTTCTCAGAGCGTTATCAGCATAATTACAGTTTGTTGGCTACGCCGGCTGAGGGGCTCTCGGGGCGTTTCACAAAGTTTGACCGTAAGCGTTTTGGTGTAATCGATGGAATTACCGACCGCGATTATTATACGAATTCAAACCATGTGCCTGTATATTATAAGTGTTCTGCACTGCATAAAGCGCAGATAGAGGCTCCTTATCATGATTTGACGCGCGGTGGACACATCTTCTATGTAGAAATTGATGGTGATGCAACGCATAATCCAGATGTCATATCCGGTGTAGTGGATATGATGGATAAGTATAATATGGGCTATGGCAGTGTGAATCATAACCGTAACCGCTGCATGGACTGTGGTTATGAGAATGCCGAAGCTGAAATGGAATGCTGTCCGAAGTGTGGGAGCCAACATATTGATAGGTTGCAGCGCATTACGGGGTATCTTGTTGGAACAACCGACCGTTGGAACCAAGGGAAATTAGCTGAATTGAACGATCGTGTGACACATATTGATAAGAAATGATAAGCATACTCGACATTGTGCATGACACAATGGTGGATGGCCCGGGGTTCCGCACTTCGATTTACTGTGCGGGCTGCCCGAATAAATGCCCGGGGTGTCATAATCCGCAATCGTGGGATATTCGGCATGGTAGGATGTTAGAGACGGAAGAGATCATGAAAGAGATCGTCTCTGACCCTTTCGCCAATGTTACTTTTACAGGGGGTGACCCGATGTTCCAACCGGAGGGTTTCTTGGCACTTGCACGAGCTATTAAGCATGAAACGGGAAAGACGATATGGTGTTACAGCGGATTTGTATTTGAGCAATTGCTCAACCATCCGAAACAACGTGCGTTGCTGAATTATATCGACGTGTTGGTAGACGGCCCCTTTATTGAGGCACGGAAAGATGCAGATTTACCTTTTAGGGGAAGCAGTAACCAACGGATTTTAGACGTTAAGAAATCGTTGAAAGCAGGGAAAGGTATCCTATTGAATAATGATCCTCAACGGGATATCATATAATATGAGGAAGTTCCCAAAACAGTTTTCCAACTACTTGAAAGCCGTCTGAATACTCAAAATAGGATGATAAACAACGATTGGCTTAGGAAAACAGTCTATCAGAGCATTATCATACAGCATAACCACTATCGATAATAGCCATTGCGATTAATAAGAGTGGCTACTGCATCGGGTACCAACTCATGAACGGGCAGACGGTCAGCGAGCTTTTGACGTATGTCGGTGCTACTCATATCGATGAGTGGCATATCGAGCAATGTAACGCCCGCGGGCAATAAGGCCGTATCGACAGGGCAATGACGTCGGGGATAAACAATGATACGATGGTGGGACAGTATCTCTTCGTGGGCAAACCATTGGTCAAAACTGTTCCAATTATCGGCTCCAATGATGAGAACGAACTCTCTGTCCGGATAATCGGCAGCCAATGCTTTCATTGTCTGCCAAGTATAAGATGGTTTGGGCAAGTGGAACTCATAATCGCTAGCCAGCATTCGCGGTTCATCCTTTAAGGCCGCACGTACCATTTCAAGACGTTGTTCGTCGGACAAGAGTGTTTTGCCTTGCTTAAAAGGATTCAGCGGTGAGACCACAAACCATATTTCGCCCATCTGTTCTTTATTGAGCAGACGGCGCGCCACTTGCAGATGACCATTGTGAAGGGGGTTGAAGGTGCCTCCGTAGATACCTGTCAGCATGTTCAATCGTTACGTATAAAGTCGTTTACAGCATGCCATGTTTCTGCCACGGCCGTCTCTAAATCATCGTTAATGACAACGCAGTCGAAACACGTGGCAAACGACAGCTCGTATTCCGCTCTGGCAATGCGGTCGGCTATCACGGCATCGGTGTCAGTATGACGGTTTTTTAACCGATTGCGAAGTGCATCTATCGACGGCGGTTGAATAAAGATGCTAAGGGCGCAATGACCATAATGCTCTTTGATACGACATCCGCCCTTGACATCTACGTCGAAGACCACGTTCTTCCCGCTTTGCAGTTGATGCTCCACTTGCGCCTTCAGCGTACCGTAGAAACGGTCTTTATACACCTCTTCGTATTCGAGGAAATCGCCATCGGCTATGCGCTGACGAAACGCATCAGGAGAAAGGAAGAAATATTCCACACCATTTTGCTCCGTCCCCCTTGGCGGACGACTGGTACACGACACGGAAAACGCAAGATGAAGATCTTCGTGCTTCATCAACTCACGTATGATGGTACTCTTTCCACTGCCGCTGGGTGCGGAGAAAATAATCACTTTCGAGTTCATTGTCTTAAGGGTTTCTGGTGTTCTTCATGGTACGTCACGCTGCCGCGAGAGCAGCCGCTTTCTTGCGATTTACAATACATTCAACACTTGTTCCTTGATTTGTTCGAGTTCATCTTTCATCTTTACCACGATTTTCTGCATCTCTGCTTGATTGCTTTTGCTGCCTGTGGTGTTGATTTCCCTACCCATTTCCTGCGCAATGAAGCCGAGTTTCTTACCTTGTCCCTGAAGGTCGTTCATCGTTTCGCGGAAGTATTTCAAATGATTGGACAAGCGTTGCTTTTCTTCACTGATATCAAGTTTCTCAATATAATAAATGAGTTCCTGTTCGAGTCGGTTCTTATCATATTCTGCTTCGGGAATGGCTTGCAGGCTATCAATAATCCTTGCCTTAATTTTCTCTATGCGAGCTTTCTCATAAGGTTCTATTTCGCTCAACAGGCGAGCAATATTGTCTATTTTCTCTGTAAATTTTCTCTGTAGAGCTGCTCCTTCCTGACGGCGAAACTCCACAAGTTGCTCAATGGCCTCACTAACTGCTGTTTGCACCAACGCCCACTCATCGTCGTCCAAAACCTCAACTTCGACCTTGGCAAGAATATCGGGCATGCGCATGAGAACAGAAAACCAATCTGCCGGTTCGGGGATACCCGTCTTACAGGATATATCTTTCAACTGCTTGTAATAGTTTTCCACAAGAGTTGCATTAATAGGAGTTGCATCCACACCGGCTTCTCGTTCTATCCAGATAGAGAAATCTATTTTACCTCGTAACAAAGCTTTGGCAATCATCTGCCGCATTTCCATCTCTTTCTCCCGATAGAGCGGAGCGATTCGGGAAGAAAGGTCCATGGATTTGCTGTTTAGCGATTTGATTTCCACACATATTTTTTTGTCCTTGTAAACAACAACCGTCTTGCCATATCCGGTCATGGAATATATCATAGTCTCTACGCGTTAAATTTCTGCAAAAGTACACATTTTGCTGGGAAAAAGCGTAAATTTGCACTTTAATTTAAGAATAATATTTCAGCCATGTCTTGTATCTTACACATCGAAACCAGCACGAACGTATGTTCGGTTGCCGTGAGCGACGGAGGCGAAGTTATATTCAACGAAGAAGACCACAGCGGCCCAAATCATGCAGAGAAGCTCGGCGTATTTGTAGACGAGGCACTTTCCTTCATCGACAATCATGCCATTCCGTTAAAAGCAGTGGCTGTCAGTTGCGGACCAGGTTCTTATACCGGTCTTCGTATCGGTGTTTCCATGGCAAAAGGTATCTGCTACGGCCGCTCAGTAAAGCTCATTGCCGTGCCCACACTTGAACTTTTGTCCGTTCCGGTGCTGCTTCGCGAAGAAATAAAAGAGGACAATGCCCTGCTTTGTCCGATGCTGGATGCCCGTCGGATGGAAGTTTATGCCGGCTTATATGACCGTGCTTTAAAGCCGAAGAGGGAGATACAAGCAGACATTGTGGATGCTAACACGTACAAAACCTTTCTGGATAAGGGAAAAGTTTATTTCTTCGGCAATGGCGCAGCTAAGTGTATGGAGGCTATTGCCCATCCCAATGCCGTGCTGATAGAAGGCATCGAACCTTTGGCCAAATATATGCAACCCCTTGCCGAACGACGTTTCGCCGAAGAAGTATTTGAAGATGTGGCTTATTTTGTTCCCTTTTATTTGAAAGATTTTGTCGCTATCAAACCGAAAAAACTACTGTAGGTCGAGACAGACGGCCAACATCCAGCCCTTTACCCTTTCCTCCCAACCCTCAAAAAGAAACTCATTGAATATGGATATCAAAGGATTAGATTATAACACCCAAAGAGAAAGACTCGTATTACCCGAATACGGACGGGGTATACAGCGCATGGTAAATTATGCCATGACCCTTCCCGACAAAGAAGAACGCCAGCGTTGCGCAGAAACGATTGTTGGTATTATGGCACGCATGTTCTCGCAACACCGCGATATAGCAGACTATAAACAAAAATTTTGGGACCATCTGGCCATCATGAGCCACTTCCAATTAGACATAGATTATCCGTGTGATGTGTCTCATGCACAAGCTATATCAGAAAAACCCGAACCTATCGCTTATCCCGATGCAGACATACCCGTGCGCCATTACGGTAGGATGATGTTTGAAATCTTCAACAAACTCAAGACGATGGAGCCCGGAGAAGAGCGCGATGAGTTGGTTCGTATCACGGCTAATCAGATGAAACGTAGCTTAATGCAATGGAGCCATGGCTCTAATGACGATGAGAAAGTGGCTTCCGATTTAGCCCGCTTCACCGACGGAATCATTCAGTTAGACCTCGATACGTTCCAATTTGAGCGTATTTCGGTCAAAGATCTACAAGAAAAGAAACGTAAAAAGAAATAGTATCTCACCCGTTTATGGAGTCATTCATCATCGAAGGAGGACATCGACTTTGCGGAACAATTACACCGCAGGGGGCAAAAAATGAGGCGCTTCAGGTCATTGCGGCAACTCTTCTCACAGAAGAAGAAGTGAAAATCACCAATATCCCCGACATTCTCGATATCAACAACCTCATTAAACTCATGTCGGATATCGGGGTAAAAATCAGGAAAACGGCGAAAAATGAATACATTTTCCAAGCCAACGACTTGAATCTCGATTTCTTGGAAAGTCCCGAATTCGTGAAGAAATGCGCCTCTCTTCGTGGAAGTGTTTTGTTGATTGGCCCTTTATTAGGCCGTTTCCACAAAGCTACTGTTTCTCCACCCGGAGGCGATAAAATAGGTCGACGACGGTTAGACACCCACTTTCTGGGTTTCAATAAGTTGGGAGCAAAATTCGGTTACATAGAAACGAGAGGCATATATGAAGTTTATGCCGATTCGCTCCATGGCAGTTATATGTTGCTTGACGAGGCATCGGTCACAGGAACGGCCAATATCATCATGGCATCGGTACTTGCCAAAGGTACTACCACTATTTATAATGCTGCCTGTGAACCGTATATCCAGCAATTATGCCACATGCTCAACCGCATGGGAGCACGCATCAGTGGCATTGCCTCCAATCTTCTTACCATCGAAGGAGTGACCCGCCTTCATGGAACAACCCACTGTACGTTGCCCGATATGATAGAGATTGGCTCGTTCATAGGCATGGCCGCCATGGTCGGAGACGGCGTTCGCATACAAGGCATATCATCTTCTGAACTTGGCATCATACCCGATTCATTCCGAAAATTAGGCGTTCAGATACAAGAAGACGACGATTCCCTCTTTATTCCGCAACAGAATCACTATGAGATAGAATCTTTTATGGACGGTTCTATCATGACTCTAAGCGATGCTCCTTGGCCTGGATTAACCCCCGATTTGCTTTCCGTGCTGCTGGTTGTTGCCACACAAGCATGCGGAAGCGTCCTTTTCCATCAGAAAATGTTTGAAAGCCGTCTATTCTTTGTTGATAAACTCATAGATATGGGTGCACAGATTATCCTCTGCGACCCCCACCGCGCTGTCGTTGTAGGGCACAACCATAAACTCAAACTCAGAGCCGGTCGCATGACAAGTCCCGATATTCGTGCCGGAATCGCTTTGCTGATTGCTGCCATGAGTGCAAATGGGACGAGCCGCATCGACAACATCGCCCAGATAGACCGTGGTTACGAAGACATAGAAAACCGGTTAAATCAACTCGGAGCATATATCCAACGGGTAAAGAACTGACTTCCCGCAAAGTACGTAAGAAGTGCAATAACTGCTTTGTTTGCTGCCGATACACACTTTGCAACAGCTTTCTTACACCCTCCCAAGCAAGAATTCAATGATAAAAAAAGAAACCGTTTATAAAATAGGAGTACTCGGTAAACCCCACGGAGTGAAGGGCGAAGTATCCTTTACCTTTACCGACGACGTGTTCGACCGCGTAGATGCCGACTTCCTCATTCTTGATATAGACGGTATTCTTGTACCTTTCTTCATGGAAGAATACAGATTCCGCAACAACGAAACAGCTCTCATAAAGTTTCAAGACATTGATACACAAGACAAAGCCAAAGAATTGACCGGCTGCGATGTCTACTTTTCCCGCGAGAAATCAGACCATTCTGAAAACAATATGACATGGGCAGAATTGATAGGGTTCACTCTCATTGATACGACTACCGGTCGTCTGATTGGTAAACTCCTGTCGGTCGATGCCGCTACACTCAACACGCTCTTCATCGTCGGTACTGAAGAGGGACACGAACGTCTGATTCCTGCCTCCGAAGAATTAATAGACAAAATAGATGCCCGCAACCGACAGATACGCATTTGCTTACCGGAAGGATTACTGGACATAGATTAGAAAACAATGAAACAACAAATTTGCATACTTGGCTCCACAGGTTCGATAGGTACGCAGGCACTCGATGTCATTGCACAACATGCAGACAGATACGAAGTTTACTGCCTAACGGCCAACAACAAGGTAAATGAACTCGCCGCACAAGCCCGCAAGTTTCGACCTGCCGCTGTGGTGATAGCCAACGAAAACCATTATACCGCGCTGAAAGAGCTACTCTCCGACTGTCCCGACATCAAGGTCTATGCCGGCAAAACGGCGATTGATGACATCGTGCAGGCAGCTCCCATCGACATGGTGCTGACCGCTATGGTCGGATTTGCAGGCCTTTCACCCACCATCAAGGCCATCGAAGCCCATAAAAAGATTTGTTTGGCTAACAAAGAGACACTCGTCGTGGCCGGCGAACTAATCTGTCGGCTCGCACAAGAATACCGTTCGCCCATTCTTCCGGTAGACAGCGAACACTCAGCCATCTTTCAATGCCTCGTAGGAGAAGCCGGAAACAAGATAGAAAAGATATTGCTCACTGCCAGCGGAGGTCCCTTTCGCACATTCACATCCGGACAATTGAGGGATGTAACAGCTGCCGACGCACTGAAACATCCCACATGGGATATGGGTGCAAAGATAACCATAGACAGCGCTACGATGATGAACAAGGGCTTCGAGGTCATTGAAGCCAAGTGGCTATTCGGCGTTGAAGTGGATAAAATACAAGTGCTGGTGCATCCGCAGTCTATCGTTCATAGTGCCGTGCAGTTTTCCGACGGGTCTGTCAAGGCGCAATTAGGCATTCCCGACATGCGTCTGCCCATTCAGTATGCGTTTTCCTACCCCGACAGACTTCCGCTTTCTTCTCCTCGCCTCGACCTTTTCAAACAGCCGTTGGAGTTTTTTGAACCCGACATGGAGAAATTTCGCTGTCTCAACCTTGCTTTTGAGTCGGTCAGAAAGGGAGGGAACATGCCCTGTATCGTCAATGCTGCTAATGAGATTGCAAACGAAGCATTTCGGCAAGGCCGCTGTTCGTTCCTGCAAATGGCCGACATCATCGAGCAGACCATGCAGCGGACAACTTTCATAGACTGCCCTTCTTACGAAAGCTACACTGCTTCCGATGCCGAAGCACGCAAGATTGCAGCAGAACTTATCACCTATTCATCGCATTAAAACAAGAACTATTATATGGAAGTATTTTTCATCAGACTGCTGCAATTCATGCTGGCAATCTCCTTACTTGTGCTGCTCCACGAGGGCGGACACTTCTTTTTCGCACGTCTTTTCAAGGTTCGCGTAGAGAAATTCTATCTCTTTTTCGACCCTTGGTTCCACCTTTTCGAGTTCAAACCTAAAAACAGCGATACACGCTACGGCCTCGGTTGGCTGCCATTTGGCGGCTATTGCAAAATTTCGGGCATGATAGACGAATCTATGGACACCGAGCAGATGAAACAACCGGTACAACCTTGGGAGTTCAGAAGCAAGCCCGCATGGCAACGTCTCCTGATTATGTTGGGTGGCGTGGTTGTAAATTTCCTCCTTGCCTTATTCATCTATTCCATGGTACTCTTCTATTGGGGAGACTCCTATGTGCGCGTTGCCGACATGAAAATGGGCATGACATTCAATGAAGAGGCAAAAACAATGGGGTTCCGCGATGGCGATGTGTTGATCGGGACAGACAAAAAGACTTTCAAAGACTTCAATGCCGACCTTTTCAGAGACATCTCCGAGGCACGCAGAGTAGACGTTGTCAGAAACGGGAAATCGCTTTCCATCCCGCTTTCGGGAGATATCAATCTGCTGGATATGATTAAGCATGTGCCTCCCTTTGTGCGTCCACTCATTCCAGCAGAAGTGGACAGCGTTTTCCACGGTAGTCCTGCCGAGAAAATAGGCTTGCGAAAAGGCGACCGTCTCTTGGCCATTAATGGAAAGAACGTGAACTCGTGGAGCGCGTTTACCGACGAGATAGGACGACTCTCCGATGCTATGACCGCAGTACAGAACCGTTCCGACAGCCTGAAACTGCGCACCGTAACAGTGGTTTACAAGCATCGTGCCGACAACAGCATAGATACCGTGCGTACCATACTTACTCCGGAACTGCAATTAGGTGTAAAACAGACCACTCTGTACACGTATTACGAACCTGTACACGTATCCTACGGCTTCTTCGAGAGCTTCCCCGCCGGCATAGCCTACGGTGTGCATACCCTCAAAGGCTACGTGGGCGACATGAAATACCTCTTCTCTTCGGACGGTGCCAAGTCGCTCGGAGGTTTTGGAGCTATTGGAAGCATGTTTCCCCCCGTATGGGATTGGATGATATTCTGGCGCATGACAGCTTTCTTGAGCATCATACTCGCTTTCATGAACATACTCCCCATACCGGCACTCGACGGCGGCCACGTGCTCTTCCTGCTTTATGAGATGATTACCCGACGAAAGCCAAGCGAGAACTTCATGGTGAAAGCCGAGTACATCGGAATCTCTCTGCTGCTACTACTCATGGTAGTGGCCAATCTGAACGACATCTTACGCTGGTTAGGATATATCTGACAGACCATTGCCGACACATTCTTTATCCGACATTTCACTGAAAACAATAAACAAAATGGGAAAACTTATCATCAATTCTTACGACGAATTTGCCGCCCACCTCGGACAGACATTGGGCGAATCAGAATGGTTGCAGATCGACCAAGACCGTATCAATCTCTTTGCCGATGCAACTCTCGACCATCAATGGATACACGTCGATGAGGCGCGGGCTAAGCGTGAAAGTCCTTATAAAAGCACTATCGCCCACGGCTACCTCACCCTCTCCCTGCTCCCTTACTTGTGGGAACAAATCATCGAGGTAAACAATATCAAGATGCTCGTCAACTACGGCATGGACAAGATGCGCTTCGGACAGCCCGTAACCACAGGAAGTCGCGTGAGATTGGTCACCAAACTCCACAACATCAACAATCTGAGGGGCATCTGCAAGGCTGAAATCAGTTTTAAAATAGAGATAGAAGGACAGCGAAAACCTGCACTCGAAGGCATCGCCTCTTTCCTCTATTACTTCATTTAGTAAGCCGTATATTTGTACCACATAAACGCAATCAGGGAATGAAGATACAAAACGAAAACACTTCTCTTTTCAAGATGCGCAGCTATGCGGGATGTATCAAAAGCGCATTCACCCTTGCCGCCGACAACTGCCGAGCGCTTCTTTTCAGTCTCGTGCCCTATGCCTTGTTGGCAGCCCTTTGTCTTACGCTCTATCTCGCAGCCTATGCCTTTGCTGTAATCGGCAATATCGGAGGCACTCCCTCGCCTATGGCCGAATGGTCTGCCCTCGCAGCATACCTATGCTTCTGTGCATCCTTTGCCTTTTTTATGGGGCGGACGTTCTGCTTGTTCCGCCACTTCAAGAGCGAGGGCTGCATACCGCGCTTAGGGTTGCTTACATCCATGAGCGATACCGTGCGTATCGCATTGCGTAGCATTCCGTTCCTTTTTCTGCCACTCGTCATCATTGCCCCCGGGCTACCCATCCCTTTGCAGCTTCTCTCGTGGCTTCCGCTCTCGCAACCGTGGACGGTGCAGACAGCCATTTATACCGGCCTGCTCCTTCTGCTCGCAGTTCTTGTTATCGGGACACTGCCGCTTATCTACACCTCCTATATATACATGATGGATGGCGGCAACCTGTTTCGCATCCTTCCACACAGCTATCGCGAAGCTTTTCGCCACAAAGGTAAACTCTTTGCCACAACGTTTTTCTCTGTGCTAATCACTGCTCTGCTCGCCATTCTGCCGCTCCTGTCTGTCATTCTTTCCTTTTTGGCTGTCTTTTCCAATGCCTTGGGCATACTTAGGTCTGGCGACCCGTCAGGCCTTCATGCTTCAGCCTATATTCTGATAAGCTTCTCCACATTGCTTTCCCTTACCCTGCTTCTATTGCTCTACGCCCTTATTCACCTTCCCTTACTCTATGTTTATGGTTCCATCACTGTGCAGGAGCAGGAGCGGAGAGTACAGCAGACCGCATCATAAGGGAAAGAAAGGAATACGAGGAATACCATCAGATGATTACGCCCCAACCAAGGCAAAACTCAAGTGTTGCCCAACTACACCCACCTCATGCTTTAACTCTAATCGGCCATTAGGCATTCATCGAGGGAAAGGCTCATGACCGATTGCAGGATATTAGGATAACAACTGTCTTCCTAATAGGACTCTTAGTCACGATATATAAGGATTATCGAATTATCAACTTAGAGATAAATATTTTTCAGCGTGGTGATAAATATTTCTCAACTTAGAGATAAATATTTTTCATCGTGATGATAAATATTTATCATCACGATGATAATTCATATTTCCTACTACAAAGACAGTGGTTCCTTAAGTATCATCGGTGTTATCATCCAATAATGTCAAGCCCGCTGTTAAGTACTTCATTTGTCCTTAATCGGGCATAAGAAAGCCGGACAAGTCCGCAAAGGACGGCGAGGCTTTGCCGATTCCCTACGCGAGTTCGGGATAAGGCTATCGGACTGTAAGCCCCGAGGGGGCCTATTGGATAAGATTTTCTTATCCCAAACTCACGTATTCCCTATCGGATGTACTTTACGGAGGGCTGGAAAATGCTTTAATGACTGATGAGTCCATTTAGCACTTCATCGTAACCGTAGTCTTTGCCACACGAAACCATAAAAAAGGTCTGCTACCCTATTTGAGTAGCAGACCTTTATTTCCATCGCTCTTCGTCTACCGGTCAATCTACCGGAATATCTCGATTCACATTCTTACATCCTATCAAAGCATAGAAGAGTATGTAACCGAAGCCTACAAGCGGAATGATGTAGGACAGCAGATAGCCCGTCTTATCAGCCATCATGTTTTGAAGAAGAGGCAAAATACCGCCACCCACTACCATCATCATAAAGATTCCCGATGCAGCGGCCGAATACTTGCCCAACCCTTCTGTAGCAAGGTTGAAGATGCTTGCCCACATCACCGAGGTACAAAGCCCACAGAGCACAAGCAACAATGCGGCTATAGGTACCATCACCATCTCGAAAGACGAGCCGGTGAACACGGGGATTTCTACCGTTAAAGACTTGCCTAAGCCCATAGCACCGAGAATAAACACCATGCCTATCATACAGGTAATGGTCAGCATGAGTTTGCTTGATACTCTATTGGCAATGAAACCGGCAGAGAAACGACCTACAAGCATTAACAACCAATACGTACCAGCCACGAATCCACCTACACGGGCAGCAGAAGCAGCATCAAGTCCTCCCCCGCTTCCTGTGGTATCGGATAGATAGAAGTTCAACGTGCCGGGGATACCAACCTCTACGCCCACATAGACGAAGATAGCCACAACTCCTAACACTAAATGACGGAACGCCCATGGACTATGCTCAAAGACCGTCGCTGTTGTTGCCTTTCCCATCTCCGGATCGGCTATGGGAATGAATAACAAGATAACAAAAGTCAGTGCAAAGACGCCCATTGCAATGTAGAGCACCAAATTAACATCTACAAGGGCTGTACTTGCCGTTACCTGCCCAATGAGTGCTCCTACGAGCATCGGGGTCAATGTACCGGCCAACGAATTGAGCGTGCCGCCTATCAGATTGAGTTGATTCCCTCTGTTTCCGCCTCCACCGAGAAGATTGAGCATGGGATTAACAACCGTATTGAGCAAACAAACGGAGAATCCGGACACGAAAGCTCCCGACAGATAAACCACAAAGCCTGCCGTATCTTTACCGATGACGCCTGAAAGGAATTGGATAAGCACACCGACGAAACCAATGGCGATACCCGTCAGTGCGGTCTTCTTATAGCCTATCATTATCAGTAATCCACCGGCCGGAATGCCCATAAACAGATAAGCAAGGAAGGTCATTGCATTACCCAACATCCCTACCATATTGGCATTATCGCCCTGAAAGGCATTCTTCCAGATAACGCCGATAGGAGCAGCTAAGTTTGTCACAAATGAAATCATAGCGTAAAGAAACATCATCGTAATGATGGCCACCATGCTTCCATTCTTTCTTTGAGTTTTTTCCATCTTCATTTCTTTATGATAAGGGGGCAGAGAGGTATGATTCGCGGGTATAGTGTTACTCGCTTACCCCGAATTTATAGATTGTTGTCTGTTTGTATTTTCCTTCAGGACACAGTAACACAGAGGGGAAATAAGGACGGTTGGGCGAGTCGGGGAAGTGTTGAGCCTCGAAACAGATGGCACTTCTGCGGGGGAATGTAGCACCATTTTGTCCCTTGTAACCGTCAGCATGATTGTCTGTATACAGCTGAACGCCGGGTTCGGTGGTATAGACTTCCATTGTTCTGCCGCTTACAGGCTCTGTGATGCGGGCAGCAAAGCTAAGTTCACCCTCTTCTTCCTTGTTTAATACGAAACAATGGTCGTAGCCCGAACCGTTCTTTATCTGCTCGTCGGCAGCATCAATATCTTGCCCTACAGACTTAGGTGCACGGAAATCAAACGGCGTTCCCTTAACAAAACGTATCTCACCCGTGGGGATGGATGTCTCGTCTATAGGCAGATAGAAATCTGCATTGATTTCGCAAATAAGATTATCGATAGAGGGAGTGGGGTTCGCAATACCCGCGAGAGAGAAAAATGCGTGATTGGTGAGGTTGATAATTGTTTTTTTGTTGGTAGTTGCCATATAGTCGATAACCAATTCATTGTCGTCGTTAAAAGTATAGACTACCGTTACTTTTAGTTCGCCCGAATATCCTTCCTCGCCATAAGCAGAAATGTAATTGAGAACAAGGCTTTTGTCATTCATCTTCTGGGCATCCCAAACACGGGTGTGAAAGCCTTTCGGACCTCCGTGGAGTGCATTCGGACCGTTATTGGTGGCAAGCTGATACTCCTTTCCATGCAATTTGAAACGTCCTTTGTTAATTCTGTTTCCATATCTTCCTATCAACGTTGAGAGATAAGGTTCCGGACTGTTGATAACATCCTGAATATTATCATGTCCTTGCACGATGTTAGCCCGTTTCCCGTTCTTGTCCGGAACCATGATAGCTACGATAGCTCCTCCATAATTGGTAATGGCTACTTCGTTACCTCTCTCATTTCTTAAGATAAATAAATCTGTATCTTTTCCGTTGATTGTAGTCTGAAAGTCCTTTCTTTTCAGACCACAGATGTTTTCTGTTTCCATAGTGCTCATTGATTAAATTGTTTTTAGTTATTGGTATGTATTGCAAAGTAAACGAAAAAAAACGAATATAACGAATGAAACAATAAAAATTGTCTGTGGCAAAGACGTTAAAAACTTTTAATCCAAACGTCATGTTATTGATGGGTAAATCGCAATAAACATAAGGGATTCCCTAACTTTTATATCTCCCGTTTCCCGTCAGTAAATTGACAGAAGATATATTTTATTCTTTCAATCCCGACAAGAAATCGGAAACGATATAGCTACTCCCTCCCACAAAAATAAAATCAGTGGGCACAGCATCGGCTAACGCCTGCCGATACGCCGCACTTACCGAAGGGAAGCAACGCCCTTTCAACCCGTATGTCATACCCTTTTCCCCAACCTTATATTCGGAGATAGCACGATGGGAAGAGGCTTTCGTAAAATAATAAACAGCATCATGGGGCAATATGCGCATCACTCCGTCAATGTCTTTATCGTCTACCATACCGAAAACAATACGCTTCACACCCAGACAAGAGACATCCTGCAACTGTCGACTCAGGTATTCCCAACCTCCTACATTATGCCCTGTATCGCAAATAACCGTAGGAGTCGACCGTACTTTCTGCCAACGCCCTTGCAATCCGGTGTATTCCACAACATGACGGAAGCCTTGCTTCACACAGTCTGTATCTCTGATTACCCGCATTTTTTGCAACTCTCTGACAGCACAAAGCACGGTGTTGGTATTTTTCCTCTGATAATCGCCTACCAATTCAGCATCAACCGTCCCGAAGTTTTTCGTCTGATAAGTGATGCCCCTATCTGCATTCGGATGGGCAGCGAGCACTTCCTTCTCGTCTTCGGCAAAGGAAAGAGGCGCATTCATCTCCTGAGCCTTTGCTTGGAAAACAGGCTTTGTATCAGGAAGATATTCACCTATTATAATAGGTGTATCGCGTTTGATGATACCAGCTTTCTCACTTGCAATCTTTTCCAATGTATCTCCAAGAAACTGTGTATGGTCAAGACTGATATTCGTAATGACAGAGAACAATGGATGAATGATATTTGTGCAGTCCAAACGACCGCCCAAGCCCACTTCTATCACGGCAATATCCACCTGTTCGTCGGCAAAGTATTTGAAAGCCAATGCAGTAGTGAGTTCAAAGAAAGAAGGATGAAGAGGCTCGAAGAAAGCACGTTCCTGCTCCACAAAATCCACTACATACTGTTCGGAAATACAGTTCCCGTTGATACGGATGCGTTCTCTGAAATCCACAAGATGCGGAGACGTGTAGAGTCCTACCCGATAGCCCGCACTTTGAAGAATTGCTGCTAACGTGTGGGAACATGACCCTTTCCCGTTCGTTCCGGCCACATGAATTGTCTTATACCGACTGTGCGGATGATTGAAATGTCTATCCAGAAGATGCGTATTCGTAAATCCTTCCTTATAAGCTGTCGCTCCCACATTTTCAAAAACGGGTGTACTGTTGAACAAATACTCAATTGTTTGTCGGTAAGTCATGTCGTATGCCCCTATAAAACGATGAAGAATGCTCCCTGTGCAACATTCTTCATTCATAAAATTCCTTTAGTTGAAATAGTTCTTAAACGTATTGAAGATAGATTTCTTTGTAGCTTTATCACCTTTAAAGTGGTCGCTTTTCTGCATTTCCTCCAATTGTTTCTTCTCTTCCTTGTCGAGTGTTTTCGGAACATATACGCTTATATTGACTACAAGGTCTCCCTTTCCCGTGCCATAACCTTGCACAGCTGGTAGACCTTTATCTTTCAGTCGAAGTGTTTTTCCGGGTTGTGTACCGGGTTCTATCGGTATCTTCACATTTGTACCCTCTATTGTAGGCACTTCTACTTGCCCACCGAGTGCGGCCATAGGGAAATCCAACAATAGATTATAGATGATGTCATTTCCATCGCGTATAAAAGTATCATTCTCTTCTTCCTCTATAAAGACCTGAATATTGCCGTTAACTCCATTACGAGGTCCTGCATTTCCTTTACCCGGAACATTGACTACCATACCTTCCTGTACACCTGCGGGGATGTTGATTTCCACAACTTCTTCTCCTTTTACCACACCCGTTCCGTGGCATTCATGGCATTTCTCCTTAATCACAGTACCTTCGCCATTGCATGTCGGACAGGATGTTTGTGTTTGCATCATGCCGAATATGCTTTGCGTGGTGCGTGTAACCACACCGCTGCCATGACACGTGGGACAGGTCTCGGCATGACTGCCGGCCTCAGCACCGCTTCCGTGACAATGAGAACATTGAACATCTTTGCGTACTTTAAACTTCTTGGTAATACCTTTACTTACTTCCAACAAAGAGAGTTTCACCTTCAAACGCAAATCGGCACCACGATACTTGGGTGGCTGATGGCGTCCACTTCCTCCGCCAAAACCGGAAAAACCGCCATGACCTCCGAAAACGTCACCGAACATAGAGAAGATGTCGTCCATAGAGAAGCCACCTCCACCGCCAAAGCCTCCGAAACCACTCGCTCCGGAAAGGCCGTCAAAGCCAAACCGGTCATACTGTTGTCTCTTCTGCGCATCGTGCAACACATCATAGGCCTCTGCCGCAGCTTTGAATTTTTCCTCGGCCTCTGCATCCCCCGGATTGCGGTCGGGGTGGTATTTAATAGCGATTTTCCTATAAGCTATCTTAATTTCTTCTTCCGATGCATTCTTATCGACACCGAGAACTTCGTAATAATCTTGTTTTGCCATGATAATCTTTCAATGAAAGAAAAGAGGGGCAGACCGCAGTTTGTACCCTCTTTTCCATATCTTGCATGTATATTAGTCAATCATTGCCCCACTGCCACTTTGGCGTGACGCAGCACTTTATCATTCAACGTATAGCCTGTTTGCACACAATCCACTACTTTCCCTTTCTTTTCGTCCCCCATTCCGGGAACCATGGCCACAGCTTCGTGTACCTCGGTATCGAAATCTTTTCCGGCTGTTTCTATCTTCTTTACCCCCATTCCTTCGAGTGTTTTCTCGAATTTCTTATAGATAAGTTCCAGACCGTCGCGCAAAGCTTGTACATCTTCCGTCTTACCGGCATTGTCAATAGCGCGTTCCATATCGTCTAAAATGGGTAATATGGCTGAGACCGCTTTCTCAGATCCACTCAATATGAGGTCGGCCTTTTCCTTGATAGTACGTTTTCGATAGTTGTCAAATTCTGCAACTGTGCGCAGATACTTATCCTGTAAATCGGCTATTTTGGCATGCATATCCTCCAATGAATCGTCATTGCCGTCGCTCTTATCGGTAACAGGCTGTCCTTCTTCCACCGGCTGTTTGTCGGTACATTCAGGTTCATTCCTGCGTCCGTCCTCAACATTTATTTCTTTTTCGTTGTTTTTACTCTGATGTTTCATCACTTTGTTCGTTTAATCAGTATCACCTGTTACAAAAAGCTTGCCAAAGCGTTATTGGGCATACATGGCATCTTTCTGTGCCTTGATGCCTTCGTCGTAGATGTAATCGTCGTAGGCCATCAGCTTGTCGATGATACCTTTAGGGGTCAATTCGATGATGCGATCGGCCACCGACCCAATAAAGGCATGGTCATGGCTGGCAAAGAGGATGTTTCCTTTAAAGGTAATCAGGTTGTTGTTGAAGGCCTGAATGCTTTCCAAATCAAGATGGTTGGTAGGTGTGTCCAAGATAAGGCAGTTGGCATTTTTCAACTGCATGCGTGCTATCATGCACCGCATCTTCTCACCTCCGCTCAACACATTGGCTTTTTTCAGTACTTCTTCGCCCGAGAAAAGCATACGTCCTAAATAACCTTTCATCTGTACTTCGTTGCCGGGGCCAAACTGGCTCAGCCAATCTACCAGATTCTTCTCAGTGTCAAAGAAAGCCGTATTGTCCAAAGGCAGATAGGCGGTTGTTATCGTTACGCCCCATTTGTAATCTCCGCTCTGTGCCTCACGATTCCCATTAATAATCTCGAAGAGCGCCGTCATGGCTTTAGGGTTGCGACTAAGGAATACCACTTTCTGTCCTTTCTCTATATTGAAGTTCACATGGTCGAAGAGTACCGTGCCATCGGTGTCGACAGCCTTTAGGTCGTTTACCTCTAAAATCTGATTCCCCGGCTCACGTTCCATTTGAAAGATGATACCCGGATATTTGCGGGATGAGGGACGAATCTCCTCTACATTCAGTTTTTCCAACATCTTCTTACGGCTTGTTGTCTGTCGGCTCTTTGCCACATTGGCAGAAAAACGGCGGATGAACTCTTCCAACTCCTTACGCTTCTCATCGGCTTTCTGCTTCTGATTCTGCGCTTGACGCAAAGCAAGCTGTGAACTCTCATACCAGAATGAGTAGTTACCGGAGAATACCGTCACCTTTCCAAAGTCGATGTCTACTGTCTGGGTACTCACCGAGTCGAGGAAATGACGGTCGTGGCTCACCACAAGAACCGTCTGTTCCACATTTCCAAGATACTCTTCCAACCAGTTCACCGTATCTAAGTCCAAGTCGTTGGTCGGCTCGTCGAGCAGCAGGTTATCGGGTTTACCGAAGAGAGCTTTGGCCAACATGACCCTCACTTTCTCGTTGTTTGACAGTTCGCTCATCTGCTTTTGGTGCAGTGACTCCTTAATACCGAGGTTGGAAAGCATCTGGGCAGCATCGCTCTCGGCATTCCAACCGTCCATCTCTGCGAACTTCTCCTCTAATTCGGCCACACGGTTTCCATCTTCATCGCTGAAGTTTTCTTTCATGTAAATCTGTTCGCGCTCCTTCATGTTATCCCAAAGAGGCTGATGCCCCATGAGCACGGTGTCCATCACACTGTATCCGTCGAACTTAAAGTGGTCTTGGTCTAATACCGAAAGACGCTCTCCTGCGCCCAGCTCTACAGTTCCTTTATTGGGTTCCAGTTCACCGCTGATGGCTTTCAGCAGGGTTGACTTGCCTGCGCCATTGGCACCGATGACACCATATATATTACCTGATGTGAATTTAATGTTTACGTCTTTGTAGAGTACTCGCTTACCAAACTGAATAGCGAGGTTGGTTACTGTTATCATTTATATCGTTGTTATAATATTGATTTTGGGGGCAAAATTACATAAAATCACGCTAAAAGCCGAAAGAAACGGGAATATTTATGTGAATAGAGATAAAGGACCGCTACAAGCCTACGCGACAGAGAAACAAAAAGGTGGGAAGTCACAGAAACAAGTGGTTCTCATTCGTAACTTTTTCCTCCGTTTTTGTAATAGTTTCTGGGTATTCGATACTCAAAAGTTCGAGGTTGTAACTTCTAAGGGTCATAAAGTTACGATTGATAAGTCGGCATTCATACCATGTACAGATCGCGTTTGTGCATGGTACAGATACGGTTTGTACAGGGAAAGGTCGGCAACCTTTCTCCGTCCACATTGCATTTGCCGATGTAACCAAGAAAAGTCCTGCAAGCACACACTACAATAGCAGGAGCAACACCTCTGATAGATGGTCGTAAGGATGAGAGAGTTATTCGTAGACCTCGTCGATTCCGTTCATTTCAACAGTCTCTTCACTCGTACACGGATTGAAACTTGCGGGTAATTTGAATTTGGCCTTAGGATCGTAGCCTAACGTACGGTCGGCATACACTTTCTGCATATAATATGCCCAGATGGGCAACGCCATGGTAGCCCCCTGCCCCATTCGCATGGAATCAAAGTGAATGTCTCGGTCTTCACCGCCAACCCAACAACCACTCACTAACTCGGGTGTAAAGCCCATAAACCAAGCATCGGCATTTCGGTTGGTAGTTCCGGTCTTACCGCCTATCTCTCCGGTGAGGTGGTATTTGTAGCGTAATCGACCGGCAGTGCCCCCGTCCACGACGGCTTTCAGCAATACGAGCATCTTATTGGCACTCTCTTCGCTGATGACCTCGTTCATACGTGGTTGAAACTGTGCAATAACGTTTCCCTCATTGTCCTCAATCTTGGTAATAAACAAGGGAGCGCATCTTATTCCACGATTGACAAAGGTGGTATAAGCACTTACCATTTCCCCCACAGATACGTCGCAAGGACCGAGACAGAGTGCCATTGAGGGATGAATGTTGGGGGTACGGATACCGAATTCATAGATAAGTTGTACCAATTGCTGTGGGTTGAGCTTACTCATAAGGTATGCCGAAATCCAGTTATTCGACTGTGCCAAAGCCCATTTCAGCGTAACCATCGAACCATAGCGGCTATGGCTCGCATTACGAGGTGTCCACCGTTGCCCCGCAACAATATAAGAACGCTGCACGTTCGGTGCCTCATCGCAGGGTGAGAAACCGTTTTCCATGGCCAAAGCATACAGGAAAGGTTTGATGGTAGACCCTATTTGTCGTCTTCCTGCCATGACCATATCGTACTGAAAATGTGAGAAATCAAGCCCACCTACGTACGCTTTCACCTCGCCGGTCTTAGGGCTCATGCTCATGAAACCTGCCCGCAGAAACGACTTGATGTAGCGGATAGAGTCTAATGGCGTCATCACAGTGTCTATGTCTCCATGATAAGTAAAGATAGTCATTTCCGTCGGGGTACGGAATGCCTTTCGTATCTCTTCTTCTGATGCTCCCGAGGCCTTCATACCTCGGTATCGGTCGCTCTGACGGAGAGAACGGTCAAGGATGGTACGTACCTCTGCGGTAGTTAGAGCATTGGTGAACGGCGCGTTGGGCTTCGTTCTGTTTTCTCGTGAGAACTCGGGCTGCAGATAACGGGCTACATGTTTGTAAACAGCCTCTTCCGCATACTTTTGCATACGAGAATCAATGGTAGTATATACCTTCAATCCATCTGTATATATATTATAAGGTGTGCCGTCCTTCTTCACATTCTTATTACACCAACCATAGAGCGGGTCGGTAGCCCATGCAATAGAGTCTATGTAATACTGCTGGGCATTCCATGAGGGATAATCGTTCTTCTCCGGTTGTTTAGCCATAAGGTATTGGCGCAGGAACTCACGGAAATAAGTGGCAGTACCATCTTTGTGGTCGATACGGTGGAAGTTGAGGGTGAGGGGTGAATCACAATATCGGTTGTATTCAGCAGGAGAGATATATCCTGCTTTCTGCATCTGTGCCAAGACCACATTCCTACGTTCCCGACAACGGTCGGGATAACGGACAGGATTAAAGAATGAGGGGTTCTTGCAAAGTCCTATGAGTGTGGCAGCTTCATCCAACGATAAATCCTTCGGGTCTTTATTGAAGTAAGTATTGGCAGCTGTCTTAATACCCACGGCATTGTGAAGGAAATCGAAATAATTGAGATACATGGTAATGATTTCCTCCTTGGTATAATTACGTTCCAGCTTTACTGCTATGACCCATTCGATAGGCTTCTGAAGAAGACGCTCCATCGTGCTGTGAGCCACACCGGAATAAAGCTGTTTGGCAAGCTGTTGTGTAATCGTAGAACCACCGCCTGCACTCTCTTGTCCCATCAGTCCTCTCTTGACCAAAGCTCTTCCGAGAGCGATAAAATCAATACCCGAATGGCTATAGAAGCGTGCATCTTCCGTAGCAACTAATGCTTGAACGAGATAAGGAGATAGATTATCATAACTTACGCGAATACGGTTTTCACGGTTTGTATTCCATGTCCCGATGACCTTTCCGTCAGCCGAATAGATTTGAGTAGCGTAGCGGTCAATGGGGTTTTGTAAATCTTCGATAGGCGGCATGTAACCTATCCAACCAAACCAAATGGCTGTAAATGCCAAAAGTACAACTAAAACAGCAGTGACAAGCGTTCCCCAGAGGAAATGAACAAAAACCTTTCTCATGATTCTGAGATAAATCGTAAATTATCTTTGCAAAAATACAATAATTCTCGGAATTATGACCAATAGATTAAAAAATATGCTTACCTTAGCACCCTGAATCTAAATTAACACAAAAGGGGTGCATGAAAAGACATAACTTTGTTACCATCGAAGACCTTTCGAAAGACAATTTACTCTATCTTCTCAGGCTGGCAAAGGAGTTTGAAAAACATCCTAACAGAGAATTATTGAAAGGTAAAGTGGTTGCTACCTTATTTTTCGAACCTTCTACCCGCACACGTCTCAGCTTTGAAACAGCTGCCAATCGGCTCGGAGCACGGGTCATCGGCTTCTCCGATGCCACTGTCTCCAGCGTAAGTAAAGGGGAAACGCTGAAAGACACCATCTTAATGGTATCCAACTATGCCGATATCATTGTCATGCGACATTATATAGAAGGAGCAGCTCTCTATGCAGCTGAGACCTCGCCCGTGCCTATTATCAATGCAGGAGACGGTGCCCATATGCATCCCTCTCAGTGTTTACTCGATTTATACTCTATTTACAAGACGCAAGGAACGCTCGACAATCTCAACATCTACCTTGTTGGAGACCTTAAATACGGAAGAACCGTACACTCGTTGATTACCGCCATGCGCCATTTTTCACCCACTTTCCACTTCATCGCTCCCAAAGAATTGGCAATGCCGAATGAATATAAGATGTATTGCAAGGAACATGGTATCAAATTTCAGGAGCATACAGCATTCAATGAGAAAGTGATTGCCGATGCTGACATTATCTATATGACGCGTGTTCAAAAAGAACGCTTTTCGGATCTCATGGAATACGAACGCGTGAAGAACGTCTATATCCTGAAAAACGACATGCTCGGCCATGTGAAAGAGAATATGAAAATTTTGCATCCGCTACCCCGCGTCAATGAAATTGCCTACGACGTAGACGAGAATCCGCATGCTTACTACATACAGCAGGCGCAAAACGGATTGTATGCTCGCGAAGCTATTTTCTGCTATGTATTAGGTATCGGATATGACGAGGTGGTAAACGATAAGACAATCATAGATTAAACGAAAGAAACGCGATGAGTAAAAAAGAGAGAATCGTTGCCGCTATAGAGAACGGAACGGTCATAGACCATATACCAGCGGAGAAAACTTATCAAGTGGCCACATTGTTAGGATTACAGAATTTAGAAACTCCTATTACCATTGGCAATAATTACACCTCTAAAAAATTAGGCAAGAAAGGTATTATCAAAGTGGAAAACAAATATTTCACGACGGTCGAAATATCGCAACTTTCCGTTGTTGCGCCCAAAATCGTTCTCAATATCATCAAGGACTACGAAGTGATTGAAAAGAAGACGGTAGAAACACCTGATGAAATAAGAGGTATCGTGAAGTGCAACAATCCAAAGTGCATCACGAACAACGAGCCCATGCAGACCGTATTCCACGTCATAAACAAGACGCAAACCACACTGAAATGCCATTATTGCGACAAAGAGCAAGACATTAACAATGTACAATTAATATAACTTCTAACATCTACAACATGAAAAAAGATCAGGTTATTTTCGATCTTATCGAAAAAGAACATCAGAGACAGCTCAAAGGAATTGAGCTCATCGCATCAGAGAACTTCGTAAGTGACGAGGTAATGGCAGCCATGGGCTCCTATCTCACCAACAAGTATGCAGAAGGACTGCCCGGAAAACGTTACTATGGCGGCTGCCAAGTGGTAGACCAAGTAGAGGATTTGGCGCGTGAACGCGTGAAGAAACTCTTTGGTGCTGTGTATGCCAATGTGCAACCTCACTCCGGAGCACAAGCCAATGCCGCCGTATTTTTGGCTTGTCTCAATCCCGGAGACACGTTTATGGGACTTAACCTCGACCACGGCGGCCACCTCTCTCATGGTTCCGCAGTCAATACATCCGGCATTCTTTACAAGCCGGTAGGCTATAATTTGAAAAAAGAAACAGGTCGTGTAGACTATGATGAGATGGAACAATTGGCCCGCGAGCACAAGCCTAAACTCATTGTTGCCGGTGGTTCGGCTTACAGTCGCGAGTGGGATTATGCACGTATTCGCAAGATAGCTGACGAAGTGGGTGCTATCTTCATGGTAGATATGGCACACCCCGCCGGCCTGATTGCAGCCGGATTGCTCGAAAACCCCGTGAAATATGCCCACGTGGTTACCTCTACAACCCACAAGACGCTACGCGGTCCGCGCGGCGGTATCATCCTCATGGGACAGGACTTTGAGAATCCATGGGGCAAGAAGACACCCAAAGGCGTAGTAAAGATGATGAGCCAATTGCTCGACAGTGCCGTGTTCCCCGGTATTCAAGGCGGTCCATTGGAGCATGTCATCGCAGCCAAGGCAGTAGCCTTTGAGGAGGCATTACAACCGGAGTTCAAAGAGTGGGCTAAGCAGGTAAAGAAGAATGCTGCCGTATTGGCAGACGAGCTGGTGAAACGCGGCTTTGGCATCGTCAGCGGTGGAACCGACAACCACTCTATGCTCGTAGACCTGCGCTCTAAATATCCCGAACTGACAGGTAAGGTAGCCGAAAACGCCCTCGTAGCTGCCGACATCACCGTCAATAAGAACATGGTGCCGTTTGATACCCGCAGTGCTTTCCAGACCTCGGGCATCCGTCTCGGTACAGCCGCCATTACCACCCGCGGTGCAAAGGAAGACCTCATGATTCTTATTGCAGAACTGATTGAAGAGGTACTCAACAATCCTGAAGATGAGAAAGTGATTGCCAGCGTTCGCACACGCGTAAATGAGAAGATGAAGAACTATCCTCTCTTCGCTTATTAATCTTCGGTCTCCATACCGTTTGTAGTGAACCCCGAAAGTTAAACCAAACTTTTGGGGTTCATTCATTATGGGAATATGGCATAAAAGAGCACTCCATACTTCTTAAAGGACTTGGCAGAGCCTCTGCCGGCACTGTTCGGCACTCCGGGAGTCCGGATTTAGTCTCTGCCGACACTGTTCGGCGCTCCAGGAGCCCGATTTAGTCTCTGCCGACACCGTTCGGCACTCCGGAAGCCCGATTTAGTCTCTGCCGGCACTGCTCGGCGCTCCGGGAGTCCGGATTTAGTCTCTGCCGGCACCGTTCGACACTCTGGGAGCCTGATTTAATCAGTCGCTTTGTAGTCATTTCGCTGATGATGGTAGAATTAAAATAAAATAGAAGTTTTCGCGCATTCAAATATAAATTCGTACCTTTGCGAAGTATATAATCGAACGCAAATGAAATATGCCGTGATAGCTGCCGGCGAGGGTTCGCGCCTCTCTCAAGAGGGCATTACGGTACCCAAGCCTTTGGTAAATGTAAATGGCGAAATGTTGATAGACAGACTTCTGCGCATCTTCGCCGATAATGACGCTCATGAAATGATTGTCATTTGTAATGACCGGACAGCCCTCACAGGGCAGCATCTTACGGATATACAAAACAATGGCTTACAGGGACGCCCCATTCCCTTAAGATTTATCGTTAAGAGTACGCAAAGCTCCATGCATAGCTTGTTTGAGTTAAGTAAGTATCTTGATAATGAACCCTTTTGCCTGACTACCGTAGACACGGTATTTCACGAAAATGAGTTCGCCCGTTACGTGGAATATTTCTCCGGCCTTGCGAACAATGGCAATGCAGAAGGCGTGATGGGCGTAACCGATTACATCGACGACGAAAGTCCACTCTATGTAGGTACGGATGCCGACATGAATATCACGGGATTCTATGACGAACCTCACGACTGCCGTTTTATCTCGGGTGGTATCTACGGGTTTACCCCCGGTGTGCTGCAAACGTTGCGTGCGTGTGTGGAAAGGGGCGAGAATCGTATGCGAAATTTCCAACGTGCCCTTGTGGCCGACGGACGGAAGCTGAAAGCATACCCTTTTTCGAAGATATTAGATATAGACCATGCGGCCGACATACCCAAGGCCAAAACGTTTTTGACCACATGACACGTATTCTCGGTATCACACGCGCACCGCAATACTCCCCTCAGTCGGAAGCGCAAGACATGGCCATCCTGAAAGCCGTTATGGAACGCATGGAGGGGGAGAAACGAATGGTGAACGAGACCGAAGTGGACGATGACTTCGCTGCGAACATCATCTTGTCGATGGGCAGGCAGCCGCTCACGGTGAAATGGTTGAAAGACAAAGAAACCGAGGGTGTGTTGGTTGTAAACAGCGGTTATGGTGTGGAGGCCTGTCAGCGTAGCCATGTCGATAAAATAATGCGGAGCCATGGTGTTCCGATGCCACCTACGACAGGAACGCATGGCTATTGGTTGAAGCGGGGAGATACCTCGGCGCAGACCCGAGACGATGTGGTGTACTGCCGTAACGACAAAGAACTTGCTCAGGCAAAATCGGCTTTTCGGAACCGCGGCATAACAGATATGGTGGTCAGTGCGAATATACAAGGAGATGTGGTGAAATTCTACGGTGTGCGGAAAACAGCATTCTTTCGTTGCTTCTATCCGGGCGACGATGGTATCTCTAAATTCGGCAATGAAGCACGCAACGGTGTTCCCCTGCACTACGCTTTCTCCGTCGAACGTTTGCAGTGCGACGCCGAAAGGCTGGCCGGCCTGCTGCACACCGAGGTTTACGGCGGCGACTGTATTGTTGCGTCAGACGGTACATACAGCATCATTGATTTTAACGACTGGCCAAGTTTTTCACGATGCAGGGAAGAGGCGGCCGAGGCCATTGCAAATAAAGTGCAGGCCGATTGGGAAAGACGAAAGAAACAAGACAATGAATCAATTCAAAGAGCTATTACAGACCTCTTTTAAATCGAATGATACGGAAGAATGGCTCGACGTGTACTTCACGCGTCCCATCGGACTTGTTTTCGCATTCATGTGGAAGAAGCTCGGTGTACACCCTAATGCCGTTACCATCTTATCAATGTTTTTTGGCATGGGAGCAGGCTATATGTTTTACTTCACCGACCTTTGCCACAATCTCGGTGGCATAGTGCTTCTCATGCTGGCCAACTTCTGTGACTCTACGGACGGACAATTAGCGCGCATGACGGGAAAGAAAACCCTTTGGGGACGCATTCTCGATGGTTTTGCAGGCGACGTATGGTTCTTCTGCATCTATTTAGCCATCTGTTTGCGGTTGCAACATCAACCAATGCCTTATACACACACGAATTGGGGAATATGGATATGGATGCTCGCTGCCATCGCCGGTTTTCTCTGTCATTCACCCCAGAGTTCACTGAGCGATTACTACCGGCAGATACATCTGTTCTTCTTAAAAGGAGAGGCCGGCAGTGAATTAGACAGTTACGCAGAGCAACATTCTATCTACAAGTCGTTATCCGGAAAAGGAAACTTTTGGGCGAAAGCCTTTCATTATAACTATGCCTGTTATTGTAAAAGTCAAGAGCGGCGCACCCCCGCATTCCAACGCTTATTTGCGCTATTGAAAGAACAATTCGGGACGTCTGCCGCCATACCTCCGCACGTGAGAGAACAATTCTTAAACGGCAGCAGACCCCTGATGAAATATACCAACATCCTTACATTCAATACCAGAGCAGTATGCATCTATGTCACCTGCCTACTCAACTGTCCGTGGGTATATCTCTTCATCGAAATAACGGTAATGAGTTGTCTATACATCTACATGCACAAGTGCCATGAGGATTTGTGTGTCGATATTGCGAAAACACTCTGACCTATAACAATCAAAACATAAAATGGGAAAAACAATCAAAGGATACATCTTCGACTACGGCGGCACGATTGATACCGCAGGCTGTCATTGGGGGAAAATGCTCTGGCATGCTTACCAGAGACAGGGCGTAAATGTGAGCGAAGCGCAGTTCAGAGCAGCATACGTGTTTGCTGAAAAGACATTAAGCCAATCCCCCCTCATACGTCCAAGCGATACGTTTCGCAAGACCTTGGAGGTGAAGATACGCATAGAAATGGAACACCTTATGACCTCCGGTGCGTGGGACGCAGACGAGGCAGAGTTTCGCGCCAAACATCTCGCCGTATGGAATGACCTGTATCAGAAAGTAGAAACCACGGTGGCGCACAGCAAACAAGTATTGACGACGCTACATGCGCGGTATCCCATGGTGCTGGTCAGCAATTTCTACGGCAATATCAACGCAGTGTTAAAGGAATTCGGGCTCGACGAACTCTTTATGGGCGTAATAGAATCAGCTGTGGTCGGCTATCGGAAACCCGACCTGCGCCTCTTCTCGCTCGGTGTGGAAACCTTGGGGTTGAAGCCCGAAGAGGTGGTGATGGTAGGCGACAGTTTCTACAAAGACATTCTGCCCGCGCAGAGAGTAGGATGCCAAACAGTTTGGCTGAAAGGCGAAGGTTGGAATAAAGAAAGCTACGACGAGCGCGTGCCCGACCGAGTAATAACCTGCTTAGACCAATTACTTCCATCCGAATAATGCCGTTAAAGTTCCATTCGAGTAGTCAGAAGAAGAAAAAATCGCGAAAAAGAGGCTGTACAAGCGGATAAGGGCAGGCCTGCACCGGTTTCTCATCCCACACTAAATAATATCAATAGCAGGAAACAAGATGATAACGTTTTAATATCTGAATATATGAAACAAGGAAATGTGAAGCCGGCAAACGGCAAATTAGGCATCATGGTCGTGGGTTGCGGTGCCGTCGCAACTACTTTCATGACAGGTGTATTGAGCATTCGCAAAGGGTTGAGCAAACCTGTCGGCTCTTTAACGCAGTATGACAAAATCCGTGTGGGTCGAGGTGCCGACAAGCAGTATCGCTCGTATGGCGACATCGTGCCGCTGGCCAGTCTCGACGACATCGTATTCGGCACATGGGACGTTTACCCGCAGAACGCTTATCAAGCCGCCATATATGCGGAAGTGCTCAAAGAGAAAGACATCGAACCGGTGCGCGACGAACTCGAGCAAATCGTACCCATGCAGGCAGCATTTGACCGCAACTATGCCAAAAGGTTGGATGGCGACAATGTGAAAGCCTGCGCCACACGCTGGAAGATGGTAGAATCGTTACGCGAAGATATACGCTCTTTCAAACAACACAACGGTTGTGCACGCATCGTGGTCGTATGGGCAGCCTCCACAGAAATATATGTACCCGTGTATATACCCGTACACGGTACACTGAAAGCACTCGAAGAGGCCATGAAAGCCGATGACCGCGCACACATCGCCCCCTCCATGTGCTACGCATACGCGGCCCTTTCGGAAGGCGCACCATTCATCATGGGCGCACCAAATACGACGGTAGACATTCCGGCCATGTGGCAACTGGCCGAACAGACGCGAATGCCCATCGCAGGAAAAGACTTCAAGACCGGACAAACATTGGTAAAGAGCGGCTTTGCTCCCATCATCGGCACACGCTGTCTGGGATTGAACGGATGGTTCTCCACCAACATTCTCGGCAACCGCGACGGCCTTGTGCTCGACGAACCCGATAACTTCCGCACCAAAGAAGTGAGCAAGCTCTCCACACTCGAAACCATCTTGAAAGCCGAAACACACCCCGACCTCTACAAAGACTACTACCACAAAGTGAGAATCAATTACTATCCGCCACGCAACGACGACAAAGAAGGATGGGACAACATCGACATCTTCGGCTGGATGGGCTATCCCATGCAGATTAAAATCAACTTTCTGTGTCGTGATTCCATTCTGGCTGCGCCACTGTTGTTAGACCTCGTGCTCTTGACAGACCTTGCCGAACGTGCCGGACGTTATGGCATACAACGTTTCTTGAGCTTCTATCTCAAAAGTCCGATGCACGACTATACGCAAGGAGAAGAACCCATCAACAACCTTTACCAGCAGTACACAATGCTGAAAAATGCCCTACGCGAGATGGGCGGTTACGAAGCAGATGAAGAAATCGATTAGAAGATTCCTCACGATTATCCTACTCTGGGCATCAACACTCTTTGCCAATGCCCAGATAACGGGTATCGTACTTGATGCTCAAACAGGCGATACCATCGCCTATCCAAGTGCCTCTTACAAAGGAAGCAGCATAGCTGTTTCCGGAAACTCAGCCGGTGTCTTTTCAGTGGAAAGGCACAACGGCTGGTATCTTACCATCAGTGCCGTAGGTTATGTATCACAGCGCATACTCATCAAATCTTCCACCCCCCACTCGCTCACATTTCGTCTTAAGACAGATACGCATCAGCTCGACGAGGTCGTCGTGAAATCGAAGCGAAAGAAGAAATATAGCCGCAAAAACAATCCCGCTGTGGAACTTATGCAGCGGGTTATAGCAGCAAAAAAACGTACCCATCTCAACAACCACGACTATTATCAATACAACAAATATCAAAAGCTGACGCTGGCGGTCAACGACATCAAACCCGAGGAACTCGAAAGCACACGCTTCAAAAAGTCGCCTTGGCTAATCGAGCAGGTAGAGACCTGTCCTTACAACAATAAACTCATACTGCCCATTTCCATAGATGAAACCGTGATACAACACGTGTACAGAAAGAATCCACGCAGTGAAAAAGATATTATCAAAGGCCAAAGTACCACAGGAGTCAATCAAATCATTGAAACGGGAAGTATCCTCAACACTATGATGAAAGATATTTTCACCGACGTAGACATATACGACGATCAAGTGAGACTGCTGCAATATCCCTTTACCAGCCCCATCGGAAAAGATGCCGTTGCATTTTACAAATTCTTTATAGAAGACACTGTGTATGTAGATAAAGATAAATGCTACCATCTTCAGTTTGCTCCCAATAACTTGCAGGACTTTGGCTTCCGCGGAGAACTTTACATCCTTGCAGACTCTACCTTGCATGTGAAGCGTTGCTTGCTGACCATTCCCACGCGATCCGACGTAAATTTCGTGGAAAACATGCAAATACAGCAAGACTATACGCAACTTCCCAACGGCGAATGGGTGCTTTCTTCCGATGATTTGATGGTAGAGTTGAAAATCAATAATTTGCTCTCCAAAGCAATCGTTTTGCGAACGACCCGACTCACAGACTACGCTTTTGACGAACTGCCCAAGAAATTGTTTCGCGGGAAGGCCAAAGAACGCTATGAAGCAGATGCAAAACTACGCGACGAAAACTTCTGGCAACGATACCGAACCGTAGAACTCACAAAAAGCGAATCATCCATGGATGCTTTCATTCATCGTATGGAACAGACAAAAGGCTTTAAATATCTGCTTTTCGGACTGAAAGCATTGATTGAAAACTTTGTAGAGACGGGCACTGAACGCACAAAGAGCAAGTTCGACATAGGTCCTATCAATACACTCATTTCCAAGAATTTTGTAGACGGAATACGTCTTCGCGCCAGCGGACAAACCACAGCTTCACTCAATTCTCATTGGTTCTGGAAAGGATATTATGCATATGGCACAAAGACCCGCGACCACTATTACAGCTCGCTCGTTACCTATTCATTCAATAAGAAAGAATATCAGCCCACCGAATTTCCCATTCGTACACTCTCCATAGAAACGGCTTACGACGTAATGTCGCCATCGGATAAATTTCTCATGACCGATAAAGACAACGTGTTTACTGCCATACGGTGGCAGAAAGTAGAACAAATGTACTTCTATAACCGACAAAAACTAAAATTCGATTGGGAAACGGATGGAGGCTTTCGTACAACAGCTGCCCTGAAGTTGGAAAGTAATCGCCCCACAGGCGAACTCGTGTTCAATCGCCTTTCCGATGGTCTCTCCATACAAAAGATACGCACTGCCGAGGCATCTATCGGGCTGTTCTATGCTCCGGGCAAAACATATATCAACACCAAACAGCACCGCTTTCCCGTAAATCTTGATGCGCCCGAGTTCAACCTTAGCCATACGATGGGATTCAAAGGCGTCTTTGGCGGACAATACCGCTACAACTATACCGAAGCAAGTTTCTATAAACGTTTTTGGATGAATAGCTGGGGCAAGATTGATACATACGTAAAAGGAGGTGTACAATGGAATAAGGTACCTTTCCCATTGCTTATCATGCCAGCCTCTAATCTCTCTTATTTCATTCACGATGGTACTTTCTCCGTCATGGGAAATATGGAATTTCTTACCGACCGTTTTGTAACGCTTGATATAGGATGGGATTTAAGTGGGAAACTCCTCAATCGGATTCCTCTCGTGAAAAAGCTCAAATGGCGCGAATTTATAGGTATCAAAGGATTGTGGGGCACGCTTACCGACAAGAATAATCCTTTCCTGCCGCAAAACACTGCGGACAAGACGTTGTTCCTGTTCCCCTCCGGAACTCGCATTATCAACTCTAAAGAGCCTTATTGGGAAATGACTATAGGCGTACATAATGTCTTCAAATTCTTTTCCATCGACTATGTACGCCGCCTCAGTTATACTTCTCATATGACGGGGAAAAGAGAGGGTATTCGGTTTAAGTTTGAAATGACGTTCTGAATACCATGTATACGCGAGTTCGGTTTAAGCATCTGTCTAAGTTCTGCTGCGAAGTTAGAGAAATGGGGTGTCTTTTTCCCAATAGTGAGGGTCACTTTTATCATTCCGCTGTACTCCACTGCCGCCTCCTCTCTCACAACTTAAATATTCTTATCCCGAACTGACGTATCACATGGACATACCCGAAGAAATTTGTTATCATCTCTTAAATGTACACGTTGAAAGCAAAGTAAACAAAACAATTCAAGTAACTTTGCCGCGAAAATAACGATAAATATTTAAGATGAATCAAGTAAAATTAGTTTCTCTTGCGCTAATGACGCTAATGAGCGAGGCCGCCTTCGCCGGAGGTCTCCTTACGAACACCAACCAAAACATTATCTTCCTGCGCAATCCTGCCCGCGATGGAGCCATAGGCATCGATGGTGTGTATAGCAATCCTGCAGGCGTTGCTTTCCTCGGAAAGGGACTACACCTGTCGTTCAATGTACAGAATGCCTATCAAACGCGAACCATCCGCAGCGGCATCACCGTACCCTCGTTAGCGAGTACGCCCTACTATCAGCCATTCCGGTTGAATGGTGGTAATGAGGACGGCGTGAAAAGATTCAAGGGTACAGCCTCTGTGCCGATCATTCCGTCAATACAAGCTGCACTGAATTATGACAAGTGGGGATTTCAAGCCGGATTTGCCATTGGGGGCGGAGGCGGTAAGGCAACTTTCAACGACGGTCTCGGGTCATTTGAACGTCAAATTGCCATGATTCCCGCATTGCTTCATGCACAGGGTCTGACAACCACTACACCCGGGTATCGGGTAAACAGTTATATCAACGGACAACAATACATCTTCGGTCTGCAACTGGGTGCTACCTACAAATTCAACGACCATCTGGCCGGCTATGTAGGTGCACGTTTCAACTATGTCTCCAACCGATACGAGGGAAGCATTACCGACATCACAGCCAACATTGGCGGTACCGACTACAATCTCTTTCAGTATTTCGGAGACAAAGCCGTCTCGCTCAAAGAAAAATCTGCACTCTACGAACTGCAAGCCACCCAAACCACCGACCCTGCAAAAAAAGCTGCATTGCAAACGGCAGCAGCACAATATGCCGCAGCAGCCGATCAAATGGACAAGACCAAAAGACAGTTTGCCGACAAGTATCTTGATTGCACCCAGACAGGATGGGGCGTGACACCCATCATCGGTCTCGACTATAAGTATAAGAAGCTGAATGTGGGTGTAAGGTATGAGATGAATACCAATCTGAACATCGAGAACAACACGAAAAGAGATGACACGGGGCTCTTCAAGCATGGAGTGAACACGCCAAACGACATCCCCGGACTCTTCACTCTCGGCGCACAATACGAGGTATCACCCACTGTGCGCGTCATGGCCGGCTACCACCTTTTCTTCGATAAGAATGCCGATATGGCCAACGACAAGCAGAAGCTGCTTGCGGGAAATACCCAAGAGTTTCTTGCCGGAGCGGAGTGGGACATCTCGAAAGTAGTACAGGTGAGTGCCGGCGTACAGCGCACAAAGTATGGCTTAGGCAACGGCGACTACCTCAACGACATGAGTTTCGTGACGAGCAGCTATTCCATTGGCTTTGGTGCCGGCTTTCAAATCTCGGAAAAAGTGAAACTCAACGTGGCATACTTCTGGACAAATTACGAGACCTTTGACAAAGCCTACGACAGCGTCATCAAATCGGGAGTAAGCGAGATAGCAGTAAAGAATACCGATAGCTTTACCCGCACAAACAAAGTCTTCGGCGTGGGATTGGATATCGATATCTAAAACCTCACCTTCGCAGAAGCTCCAGTGACTGTTCGCCCCACATACAATGAGCCGACAAGCCTGTATGTGGGGCGTTTGTTGTATCATCAAAAAATTAAATCTTCCTCAAAACAGCTTTCCAAGTAGTTGGAAGAGAATAAAATATTGCTATCCGGTAAAACTTAAATAACACACAAATTTCTGCGGTTGTGAGCATCCCATATTCTGCTGGTGAGCAAAAGAAATTCTGCTGGTGAGCGGAAAAAAGTTTGCTGGTGAGCGGAAAACGGCTCGCTCGTTGAGACCTTTCTCTACCCTTTGCGCAGAGCGTATCAGCGCTCGTTGTGAGATACGCCGTGCGTGAATCTATGCCTATCCCGCTTTTCCGCTGCCGGCGATGACATTGTATTCTTTCGGAGTAAATGTGTCTTCATAGAGAACCATGCGGGGATGCGCAGCCGACCTGCAGGTATAAGTAAAATTGAATCCGGCTTCCTTGTAGGCTTGCAGATGGGTCGATTCCACAATGGCCTGCAACAGTGAGTCGTGGAGCATTTTCCGGTTCTTATCAATGATGTCGCGGTTGTCCATCCTGTCCGACAACGTGCAATAATAATGATAAGTGCGAGTGGTGCGGTCGAAAGTCACACTGTCCGTGCGCGTATAATTCACGGTAGGCGTAGGACAGTATTTTTCCGTGTATTCGCGTGCCTCCTTGGCAGCGCGGTCTTCGATGCTTTCCTGACACGAAGAGAGCATCATTGCGGAAAAAATGCAGAATAAAGTAACTTTGTTCATACGTTTGATGTTTTGTTGCAAAATTACGAAGAATCCCTTATTTTGTCGCCTTGCTCCTATTTTAAAATACATTAAAAGTAAACGTCCCTTATAGGCGATTTCCCGCCATGTTATCATATTTTCGTATATTTGTCAACGCAAACATACACAACACAGATGAATCTTATACGAAATTTCTGCATCATCGCCCATATCGACCATGGCAAGTCTACCCTTGCAGACCGCTTATTGGAATACACGAACACCATTCAGGTCACTACGGGACAAATGCTCGACGATATGGATCTGGAACGCGAGCGCGGCATCACCATCAAGAGCCACGCCATACAGATGGAGTATGTGCAGGATGGACAGAAATATACGCTGAACTTGATAGACACCCCGGGGCATGTGGACTTCTCCTACGAAGTGTCGCGCAGCATTGCCGCTTGCGAGGGTGCATTGCTCATCGTCGATGCTACGCAGGGCGTGCAGGCACAAACCATCTCAAATCTCTACATGGCCATAGAACACGATTTGGAAATCGTGCCCATCATCAACAAAATCGATATGCCGAGCGCAATGCCCGACGAAGTGGAAGACGAAATCGTCGAGTTGCTCGGATGCGACCGCAAAGACATCATCCGAGCATCAGGAAAAACGGGTGAAGGTGTAGAGGAAATCCTAAGAGCCGTGGTGGAGCGCATCCCCCACCCTAAAGGCGACAAGACCGCTCCGCTGCAAGCGCTCATTTTCGACTCAGTATTCAACTCTTTCCGCGGCATCATCGCCTATTTCAAAATTGAAAACGGAGAAATTCGGAAAGGCGACAAGGTGAAGTTCTTCAACACAGGCATGGAATACGACGCCGACGAGATAGGCGTACTAAAGATGGACATGGTGCCACGCGAGAAGCTCAGCACAGGCGAAGTGGGCTACATCATTAGCGGAATCAAAGATGCCAAAGAGGTGAAAGTGGGCGACACCATCACCCACGTAGCAAAACCCTGCCAATCGGCCATCGCCGGTTTCCAAGAGGTGAAGCCGATGGTCTTTGCGGGTGTTTATCCCATCGACCCTTCCGACTATGAAAACCTGCGTGCCTCGCTGGAAAAGCTACAACTCAACGATGCCTCGCTCACGTTCTCTCCCGAATCGTCTGTCGCCTTAGGGTTCGGCTTCCGGTGCGGCTTTCTCGGTCTGCTCCACATGGAAATCATTCAGGAGCGACTCGACAGAGAGTTCAATATGGACGTGATTACCACCGTGCCCAACGTATCGTACATGGTGTACGACAAGTTAGGAAATGAGCACGAGGTGCACAACCCCTCCGGTCTGCCGGAGCCGACAGCCATCGACCACATCGAAGAACCCTACATTCGCGCCAGCATCATCACAACAACGAATTTCATCGGCCCCATCATGACGCTCTGCCTCGATAAGCGCGGCGAACTCATCAAACAAGAATATGTGAGTGGAAACCGCGTCGAGCTCCACTTCATGCTGCCCCTCGGAGAGATTGTGATAGACTTTTACGACAAGCTGAAGAGCATCTCCAAAGGCTATGCGTCATTCGATTATCATATTGACTCATTCCGCCCCTCCAAATTGGCGAAGCTCGACATCTTGCTCAACGGCGAACCTGTGGATGCACTCTCTACGCTGACACATCAGGACAATGCCGTGACACTCGGCCGGCAGATGTGCGAGAAACTAAAGGAACTCATCCCTCGCCAACAGTTCGACATCGCCATCCAAGCAGCTATCGGAGCCAAAATCGTAGCACGCGAAACAGTGAAATGCGTACGCAAAGACGTTACGGCAAAATGCTATGGCGGCGACGTGAGTCGGAAACGGAAACTACTGGAGAAACAGAAAAAAGGCAAGAAACGCATGAAGCAGATAGGTAACGTAGAGGTGCCGCAGAAAGCTTTCCTTGCCGTACTGAAACTTGACTAATCAACAAATGAAAGAAGGAGAACAATCATGAGAGGTTCGTCTAATACCACACGCGACATTGCAAGAGAATTGGCACGCAAATACAGCACCATGACACACGAGGAACTGGATGTATTGGAAAGTATTCTCGTTCCGATGAAGTTTGCCAAGGGGCAGATGATTCTCAAAGAAGGAGACATCTGCCGAGGCTTCTACTACATCGACACAGGACTGATAAGACAGTTTTATTTCAAAGGCGAAAAAGAAGTAACCGAACACATGGGCGTAGACAATTCCGTGGTCATGTGTATCGAGAGCCTGTTCCGCGAAGAGCCAACTCGATTGCAGATGGAGGCACTTGAGCCCACTATCGTTTACCTGCTGCCCAAACAGGAACTTGAGAATGTGGCACTGCACAACGTGAACATTCAGATACTCTACCGCAAGATTCTGGAGGAGTCGCTCATACTCTCGCAGGTACACGCCGACCTCGTGCGCTTTGAAACGGCACAAGACCGTTACCGTCGTCTCTGCAAACTCATCCCCAAAATGGTACAACGCGCACCACTCATCTACATTGCCAGCTACTTGCAAATGACGCCCGAAACACTGAGCCGCGTGCGTGCATCCACCCTATTGGATTAACACCGGTGCTTCAGATGCCGCGAGTAAACGACTTGTCGCAATGCTGTTGTAAACTTACAAAGGGACAGAACAAAATCCGAGATACAATTCCACCATTGGCAATTGTATCTCGGAAGTTTTATAGACTGATGAAAACAGGACTCATCAATGTGTGGCAGCCCACCACGATGTCAATTTCTTATTCACTGCCGCCCGCTCAAAAGTGGATACGGTGGGGTCGCTGATGGTGAGACCGCTGAAAGTGGAAACGGGTATCTTGGGCGACGGCAACTGCCCCAGCGCGGTGTATGCCATCGGAGTATGCGCTTTGAAAGGCACCAACTTATCCAATGTTGTTTGAAAATCGACGTAAAGAATGGGGTCGGTGCACAACTTGCTCACGTAGTCACCCATATCATAGAAAATCACGTCGTGATAGCCGTCTAATCGCTGCACCGACGTAGCATTACTCAACGTGAAACGACTGTTGATGATGCGCATCACACCGGCCATCTCCTCTGCATAGCGGCAATCTGTCACGCCAATGTTTCCGTAAGGGTATGAATAGGTGGAATAAAAATGGTGGAACGTCTCAACCACTTTCCGATAGTCGGGCAAGGGCTGCACGAGATACTTCCACATCTGGTGATAGGGCATGCCATAGGCCATAATCTCGCTGCAACAGCCAATAAGATGGTCGGCAACGTGGCGCAACTCGTAGGCCACCTCGACGTTCGACATGTAACAGTCGTCGAACATAACGAACTGCATCTTCATTCCCGCATCTTTTATTCCGTCGGCCAATACGGGGATGTTTGTCTGAGTGTAAGGTTCGGTACCACCGAAATAACGGGTCTGCACGCGACTTCTTCCGCCATTGGAGAAAAGCCATCCGGTGCCGTGGCATCCTATTATCATTGCATATTGATTGGCCGGTGCTTGCCGCTTCACTCGATTCAAAATGCGGGAAATGCCGCTGGAGGTCGTGAAAGCGGGGATGTTTGCGGCATTGTATGTTTCCAGTGTATCTTGCTTGCAGATGCCGCCGGCATAGGTAATCTCCATCATCACGGCCGTTGTACCCGATGTGGAAATAAACACTATCACGCGGTTCTTCCCCAATCCGCCATCGGCCTGTATGGCTGTTTTCATATCCCTAAGATTCTGTTGAAACGCATCGTAAAGGCTGCCGGAGTGGCCACTTCTACTCGCGCTCCAAGGCATGTAGACAAACACTGTCTTGTCGGCCTGTGCTTGCGGGATGGGGTATGGTGCAAGTACGTCGCTATCGCATGACGCGATAACGAACAATAGCGTACCGAGGAGGAATTGCAGGAGTTTCTTCATTGCTTTTTGAGTTCAGACAGCGATTGTTTCAAGGCAGTTATCTTCTCCTCGGAATCGCTTTGTTTTTTGCGTTCGAGGGCTACGACAGCCTCAGGAGCATTGGCTACGAAACGTTCGTTGGCGAGTTTCTTTTTGATGCCCGCGAGGAATCCCTCAAGATGAGCCAGCAGGGCTTCCTGCTTTTTGATTTCGGCCTCAATGTCTATGAGGCTGCCAACGGGTACGGCATATTCGTCGGTTCCGACCATGAATTGCGCAGTATCGGCAGCCTTTTCACTCACGGTTTCTATGCTGGCGAGGTTAGCCATCTTTATAACGATGCCGTCGTAAGCTGCGAATCGGTTCTGTCCGATTGCGTGGAGAACGAGTTGTTCTTTGGGGGCGATATTCTTTTGATTGCGAACGGTGCGAACGCCGCTAACAATCTGCTTCACGAGTTCAATATCGGAGCTTAGCCGCTTGTCATCCTCCGTAGGAACAGCGATCTGCAATCTTTCGCACATGATGGATTCACCAGCCTTACGATCGAAAAGATGTTGCCACAATTCTTCGGTGATAAAAGGCATAAATGGGTGAAGCATGTTGAGCAAGGTCTCGAAGAATCTAAGCGTAATGTTGTAACTTACGCGGTCGATAGCCGTACCGTAAGCAGGCTTAATCATTTCGAGATACCAGCCGGAGAACTCGTCCCAAAAGAGACGATAGACGACCATCAAGGCCTCCGAGATGCGATACTTCGAGAATAAGTCGTTCAACTCCTCGTTGGTCTCGCGAAGTTTGGCTTCGAACCATCGGCTAGCGATTCGGCTAGCGTCGGACTGTTCAGTATCGGCAACTTCCCATCCCTTCACGAGTCGGAAGGCATTCCAAATCTTGTTGTTGAAATTGCGTCCTTGTTCGCACAACGTTTCATCGAAGAGAATATCGTTGCCGGCCGGTGCAGAGAGCATCATTCCCATTCGTACACCATCGGCACCATATTTATCAATCAATTCTATTGGATCAGGAGAATTGCCAAGTGATTTCGACATCTTGCGGCCGAGCTTGTCGCGCACAATACCCGTGAAATACACATTCTTGAAAGGCATCTTACACTTGTATTCGTAGCCTGCCATAATCATTCGTGCCACCCAGAAAAAAATAATATCGGGGCCGGTTACGAGGTCGCTCGTGGGATAATAATATTTTATATCCTCGTTGTCCGGATGGTTGATTCCGTCAAAGACGGAAATAGGCCAGAGCCACGACGAAAACCACGTGTCAAGACAATCTTCATCCTGCTGAAGATCGGTAGCAGTCAATGCATTGCATTTCTGTTTTGCCTTTGTCAAAGCCTCTTCGGCAGAAGGTGCAACCACATATTCGCGCTTGCCATCGACAGTGAAATAATAAGCCGGAATGCGATGCCCCCACCACAGCTGTCGTGAGATGCACCAGTCTTTGATATTTTCGAGCCAATGGTGATAGGTGTTCTTGTATTTCTGCGGATAGAAACGAATGTCATCGTCCATCACCGGCTGCAGTGCAAGATCGGCAAAATGCTGCATCTTAAGGAACCATTGTGTAGACAGTTTCGGTTCGATGGGCACGTGCGTACGCTCAGAATATCCAACCTTGTTATCATAATCTTCCACCTTTTCCATTAATCCCGCGTCTTCGAGATCTATGGCTATCTGCTTGCGCACGTCCATACGATCCATGCCGACGTAAAGTCCGGCAGCTTCGGAGATTGTTCCGTTGTCGTTGAAAATGTCGATGGTTGCAAGACCGTGCTTCAATCCGAGCTGATGATCATTGATATCGTGCGCGGGTGTCACCTTCAGGCATCCGGTACCGAACTCTACATCCACATACTCATCTTCGATGACAGGAATCTCCCTGCCCACCAACGGAACAACAACGTGCTTGCCTTTGAGCCACGTATTCTTCGGGTCGTTGGGGTTGATACACATGGCCGTGTCGCCCATAATCGTCTCCGGACGTGTGGTAGCCACGATAGCATATCGACCGGGCTCCTCAACCACCATATATTTGAGATAGTAGAGCTTTGAATGTTCCTCCTTATATATTACCTCTTCATCGCTCAACGCTGTTTGTGCCTGCGGGTCCCAATTCACCATACGCACACCACGATAGATGAAACCTTTATCGTATAAATCGCAGAACACCTTGATGACACTATTCGACCGTTCCTCATCCATTGTGAACGCTGTACGATTCCAATCGCACGAAGCTCCTAACCGGCGCAATTGCTTCAGGATGATGCCACCATGCTCATTCGTCCAATCCCACGCATGTTTCAGGAACTCATCACGAGTCATATCGGTTTTCTTTATTCCCTGCTCGGCCAGTTTAGCTACAACCTTCGCCTCCGTAGCAATCGAGGCATGGTCGGTTCCCGGAACCCAGCACGCGTTTTTCCCCTCCATACGAGCGCGACGCACCAGTATGTCCTGTATCGTATTGTTCAACATGTGCCCCATGTGCAACACACCGGTTACGTTGGGTGGAGGCATCACAATCGTATAAGGTTCTCTCGTGTTATCCGGTTTGCTGGCAAAAAGCTTATTGTCAAGCCAATATTGATACCATTTCGACTCCACTTCTTTCGGGTCATACTTACTTGCTAATTCCATCTTAATACGTCAATTGGTTGAATAAAACGCTGCAAATTTACACAATTTCAATGGAAAATATGTAGCTTTGCACCATTAAAAGCTGGATTATGCACACACGTGAAGAGAAATTGGAAGCCTTCGGAAGGCTACTTGATGTATTGGACAATCTACGGGAAAAATGTCCTTGGGACAGGAAGCAGACCAACGAAAGCCTACGTCCCAATACCATCGAAGAGGTTTTCGAGTTATGCGATGCGTTGATGAAGAATGATCGCAAAGACATTTGCAAGGAATTAGGAGACGTTCTCGAACACGTGCTCTTCTATGCCATCATCGGTAGTGAAGCCAACAACTTCGATATTGCCGATGTCTGCAACCAAGAGGCTGACAAACTGATATTCCGCCATCCGCATATTTACGGTGACACAAAAGCTGACACGGAAGAAGCCGTATTGCAGACGTGGGAGCAAATCAAGCTAAAAGAAAAAGACGGAAACAAGACCGTACTTGCCGGCGTTCCCGATGCGCTCCCCTCGGTCATCAAGGCCTACCGCATACAAGACAAAGCCCGCAACGTAGGCTTCGACTGGCAGAAACGTGAAGATGTATGGGATAAGGTAAGCGAAGAGCTGAACGAGTTGCGCACAGAGCTGGAACGGGAAGACAAAGATGCCTCCACCGACGAGTTGGGCGACTTCCTTTTCAGTGTCATCAATGCCGCCCGTCTCTATCATCTCAACCCCGACAATGCCTTAGAGCGTACCAATCGCAAGTTTATCAACCGCTTCAACTACATTGAGCAACATTCCATCAAAGCGGGAAGACCGCTCACCGACATGACCTTGGAAGAGATGGACGCCCTTTGGAATGAGGCCAAAGCACAGGAAAAACTATCGTAAACATTTTCACTCTATCATCATACGACTTATGAAAGCAATCAAACTTATTCCCTGCCTCATCGCACTAATGATATGCGCTTCGGGCTGCCATCTATCTAACAAGAATGCAGGACAACCGTCCTCCAACGACTCCCTTTCGCAAACATCCTCGGCAGACACCACCGTCTACGGCATTTGCGGTGACGGAACGTCCATGCATAGCCTTGAACTTGTGACCGACGAAGGTAACACTTTTACTTATCTCATCGACGACGAAGATGCCACCCCTGTCGTGAAAGGCGGACTACTGGCCGGCGACAGGATGGCAGTTGTAGGTAACCAAATAGGCGATGAACGTATGGCCACCACCGTTATCAATCTCACTACCCTCATGGGAAAATGGACGAGTCTGGACAAGAACTTCGAGCTAAAAGAGGGTGGATTGGTGGAATCCCATGTCCAAGCTGAGAGCAATCCCTATACAAGCTGGAAAATATTCAACGGACAACTGCTGCTCAACCGCGACACTTTTACCATCAACACCCTTGGTGCCGATTCCCTCATGCTGGAAAACAGACGCGGCATCTTCGTCTACAAGCGACAGAAATAACCTGCTTCCCCGATGGAGCCGTTCAGAATACACATCCTCGGATGCGGTAGCGCCCTGCCCACACTGAAACACTATGCCACTTCGCAGATAGTGGAGCTACGCGAAAAGCTCTTCATGATAGACTGCGGCGAGGGTACGCAGATTCAGCTTCGTCGCTCAAAAATACGTTTCACCAAACTCGGTGCCATCTTCATCTCCCATCTCCATGGCGACCATTGCTTCGGTCTTATCGGTCTCATCAGTACCTTCGGCTTGCTCGGACGCACTGCCGCCCTCCATGTCTACGCCCCGAAAGAACTCGAAGGAATGCTTCATGCGCAGATAGAATTGTTTTGCCACGGCCTCGAATTCGAGGTCGTCTTCCACGCCGTAGACACCACACGCACCGCCGTCGTCTACGAAGACCGAAGCCTCACCGTAGAAACCATTCCCCTGCAACACCGCATACCCCGCTGCGGATATCTTTTCCGAGAAAAGCCCACCCTACCCCACATACGGAGCGACATGATAGACTTCTATCGCATACCTGTGAGCCAAATCAACAATATCAAGTCCGGTGCCGATTGGACAACCGATGAGGGTGAATTCATCCCCAACGTCCGGCTCGTTTCTCCACCCGACCGCCCCCGCAGCTATGCCTATTGCTCCGACACACGCTATATCCCTACACTCCACCGACTCGTCGAGGGTGCAGACTGTCTCTACCACGAGGCGACCTACACACACGACCTCCTTTCCCGTGCCCGTCTCTACTACCACAGCACGGCACGACAAGCTGCCACCGTGGCACGCGATGCCCATGTCTCTAAACTCCTTTTAGGACACTACAGTGCACGATACGATGATGAGCAAACTCTGCTCCTCGAAGCCCGTTCCGTCTTTCCCCCATCGTTTCTCTCTTACGAAGGTGCCATCTTCGACGTATAATCACTTCCCACCCTCTGCAAAGGCCACAACATCAAGGTCGGCATTCGTACCCCGTACAGATGCCGTTTGTCCGTGCCACAGATGCCGTTTATACAGGGCAAAGTCGGCAATCTTTCACAACCCCCACTGTATAAGGGGGAGCGATGGACTACAGTAGGAATGTCATCATTAGAGACATCTCGGGCAAAGTTTTTTAGTTTTTTCTTGTTCGCTTAAGAATCTTTATGTATCTTTGCCGCGGTAAAAAGAAGTCAAGGTATTAAATCAAGTATTCGTGAGCAGACTAACCCTAATTTATAAAAGTATTGGCGAGGTAAAGAGAAATGTGTGTTTCTCCTTATCTTTTAACACTTTATATTTGGTCAGCCCGAATATTTTGCTAACACACACACACACACACACAATGCAGACGTATATTATATAAGGGACGCGCACGCACACGCGTAATATACAGCATATATAACGAAAACAACAGCCTGCAAAGGTATTCTACGGAATATTCTTGCAGGCTTTTTCGTGCCCTTTATCAACTTCAGCAAGAGGAGAAATGAGAACAAATGATTGAAACATTTTAAACAAATGAATATGATGAAACGACTTTTATTTTTATCAACATTGTTGATTGCTTTCTGCTTTCATGTGCAGGCATGGGACAGCGGTGCAAACCGAGAGAACAAAGGAAAGCAGAGCAATTGGAAGTGGCGTATCTATACGCCGAATTGGGGAGGGTCTCCTCCGTGGGGTGCAAGTCAAATCCATTATGTTTATGATGCGGGCGGTGGTCGTAGCCTTTATGGGAACGTTGATTTACCAATGGACTTATGGGATATAGTTGTGGTAGACGCATTGGGGAGATCCCAGTATGCTTGGCGTGGGTATCCCTATACGCATTTAGGAGGAGGCCTTTTTAAAGACACGGGTATTACAGGAATAACCGGCATGAATTATACCTACACCAATCCTGTTACCGGTCAGACATGGCAGCCTTTCAATATTCAATTTATTGGTGAGAGGTGTTTTCAGAACTCGGCTATACAAGGTGAAGTGCTTAACTACACGCCACCCTCTGTAAACGATATCCGTTCTTATGCTTTTGCTCAATGCCGTAGTCTCAGTGGTAACTTGGTGACCCCACAGAATGTCACTGTTATTCATGATGGAACCTATCAAGACTGCACGGGTATAACAGGCAACTGTCATGTTCAGGATGTCGTTACGGCGATTGGTGGAGAAGCTTTCGCACGAAATGAGAATATGGCGGGTTGGCTTCATCTCTCCAATAATCTACAGTCTATTGGAGCAAAAGCATTTAATAGTTGCCGCAAGCTCACGGGTAATCTTTACGTGCCCAATTCGGTGAACAGTATGGGGATTGCCGTATTTGAGAACTGTACGAATTTAAACGGATGGCTCGACTATGCTGATAATATGACTACAGTTCCCGATTACACTTTCCATAATTGCAATAATCTGCATGGCAGTATTGTTCTTCCACCCAAAGTGGCAACCGTTGGGCATTATGCTTTTCAAAGTGATTATAATTTCGATGGACAACTCTACCTACAAGGTAATGTGTGGTTCATTGGCGCGCATGCTTTTGAGCATTGTCATCGCCTGAATGGTAATCTTGACCTCCACACGGTAACACGATTATCAGAATATTCATTTAACGATTGTCCCGGTTTCAATGGGCAGCTCATTTTATCAGGCTCGCTGGAGAACGTCCCCACCTTCTGTTTCAATAATTGCTATCACCTATCGGGCACACTCAATATTCCCCGTGCAGATTTTATAGGAGCTAATGCTTTTCAGAATTGTTCCGGCTTTACAGCCCTTTCTCTTCCCAATACATTGCAACACATTGATAATGATGCTTTCCATGGCTGTTTTAATATGCGTGGCGATTTGCACATACCCGCTTCAGTATGGATTGGTGACAGAGCGTTCAGAGACTGTAGAGGATTTAACGGACGTCTTTATCTTCCCAACAATTTAACTGACATCCGCTATGCCGCCTTTTGGGAATGTAATAATCTGAGCGGTGACCTTGTGTTCCCTGCCAGCTTACAAAAGATAGGCCAAGAAGCATTTGTAAATTGTTATCATCTCACAGGTAACGTCAGAATACCTGCTGCTGTCAGAGAAATAGGCTATCACACATTTTGGCAGTGTATGGATTTAGAGAGTTTTACCTTTGATTCAGGTTCACAGCTTACTACCATTGGCGAGGGAGCTTGGGCAAATTGTTACAGTTTGAAATATATCGATATGCTCGGTTGCCAACCCTTAACGGCTTCGGTCATCTCGCGTAATGTGACGGGGTCACCCTTTACATTGGCTTATCCTTATACCCTTGTTTATCTGCCCAACGGAACGAATAAGTCAAAGATTAGACAGGGTGATGTAAACTTCGTTGTAGATGGGCAATGCGACAACTTTGTGGTTTATGACACCCATGAGAAATACAAAGGAAACCGTGGCTGTGACTACGAAATCAAGCATCAGTTCACAGCAACTAAAGCCAACTATACCCGCACATTCTCAGGCGCGGATGCCGCAACACTCTTCCTGCCTTATCCCACCACGTTGCCCACAGGCATGGTGGCCTACGAACTGAAACGGATGAAGCGGGCAAACGGAGAATCTTATTTCGTCTTTGCTCCCCTACCAACATCGGCAACACTCGATGCTAACAAGCCCTATGTGGTGCGTGTAACCGACGGCGGGAGCCACAACCTGCCCGAGATGCACAACGTCGTGGTACCCGTTACTCCCGCATTGTCTGCAACCGGCGTGATAAGTCCGCTCGACACAGATTGGATGATCAACGGCACCACACAATTCATCCCCAACACCACGGCGGCAGGAATGAAAGCCTATAACCTAAACGTAGGCAACACATGGCTACCCGTCACCACGGCCAACCCTAACGGGTATATCCATTCGTTCCGTGCATTCCTCACAAGTCCCACAGGAAAGGCAGCTGCCAAGAGTTTCATCATGGTGCTTGAAGAGGGACCTGTAGTGACCGACATCAACAGCGTTCGCAAGGGTGAAGCCGACGTCAGGAACGGCCGCTACCCATTCTACTCGCTCGACGGTAAGAATCTCGGTCGCGACTATAACCGTCTACCCTCGGGCAACATCTACATAGTGAACGGAAAGAAATTCTATAAAAACTAAGCACGCTATGAAACAGCAATATCAACGACCCGAAATAACAATTCTCCCCATGGAAGAAGAAATGATGCAAACCTTTACGACAAAAGTAGGCCCCGGTCCCTCGCCGGGTGGCGGACTGGGCAAAGACGGCTTCTTCGATGAGGACGAGGAGAACGAGCAAACCCTGTCGGATTATCAGCCGTGGCAGGAATAGAGCCCCAGAACAGTATGCAGAAGGTTTGTACCTCTGTGATGCAACCTCCGGAAAGCCTTTATTTACAGGCATTTCAGAGAGGGGAAAAAAGTTGGGCAACTCATTGTGAAAAGTTGGGCAACTCGTTGGAAAAAGTTGGCCAACTATTTGCGCAAAGTTGGCCAACTTTTCATGCAGAGTCGGCCAACTATTTTCAGCAAGTCGGGCAAATGTGAACAGACAGTCGGACAAGTGCCTATCTATTATCAAAAATCTGACAGTGTGAAATTGTGATTTTCACACTGTCAGATTTGTAATTTGAGATTGTCTGATTTTTTAGAGATGAATATAGAATAGAAGAAAAATAAGATGAGGAAGCCACCTTATAGAAAGAGGTTTTCGACTTGATAGACAGCTGCACTGACAATCCATTCTTGCTGCGTCTCACTTATTTCTATATCTACAGATGTCTTTCAATACCCGACTGATACAGAGGTATATGTACTTCTGATTTATGCGCTACTATCGTTATGCAAAAAAAAACAAATAAATTTCCATATCACGGTAAAAACTTGTATCTTTGCAAGCACATTCAAAAAAGGAGTATATAAATCATAATCATTTTAATTTTACATAAAAATGACGAAAGCAGACATTATCAATGAGATTGCCGCAACGACAGGGTTGCCTAAAAAAGACGTATCGACGACGGTAGAGGCATTCATGGAGACCATTAAGCAGAGCCTTTTAGACAAGAGAGAAAACGTATATCTGCGCGGCTTCGGCAGCTTCATCGTAAAGCACAGGGCAGAAAAGACGGCACGCAATATTTCCAAAAACACCACGATTACCATTGCCGCACACGATTTCCCCGGTTTCAAACCCGCCAAGAGCTTCATCCAAAAGATGAAGGGAGAAGAGATTACTGAAAACGATTGACACGTTTCAATACTTTTTCTGTGCGGAGCAGTCATGCACAGCCCCGATGCGTGAAAGCAGGAAATCCATCAAAACAGAATATAAAAGAATACAAACATTATCATAAACACTATTAAAATTTAAGCTATGCCAAGCGGGAAAAAGAAAAAAGGCCACAAGATGGCTACGCACAAGCGTAAAAAAAGACTGAGAAAGAATAGACATAAGAGCAAGTAAAGGCTGCTTGCTTACCAGTCTATTCGGACTGCGGGGTTTGCCAAAATGGTTTATAAAGACATCATTGGCATGCCCTTTTTTATTAAACACTAAGTAACAATAATGTGAGAAATGACCAGCGAAGTAGTAATTGATGTCAGAGACAAGGAGATTTCTATCGCCCTGCTGGAAGACAAACGACTGGTAGAGTATCAGAATGAACCTCGTTCTGCGTCATTCTCTGTAGGAAACATCTACGTGGCAAAGGTAAAAAAACTGATGCCCGGGCTGAATGCCTCGTTCGTAGATGTAGGTTATGAACGTGATGCCTTTCTACATTATCTTGACTTAGGTGGTCAATTCAATTCTTACGGCAAGTATCTCAAACAGGTTGAGGCTGACCGCAAGAAACTTTATCCATTTTCCAAAGCTACACGTCTGCCTGATTTAAAGAAAGACGGTAGCGTGACACAGACACTCACCATAGGGCAGGAAGTGCTGGTGCAAGTCGTGAAAGAGCCTATCTCAACAAAAGGCCCTCGACTGACGTGCGAGCTTTCCTTTGCCGGGCGATATTTGGTGCTCATCCCTTTCAATGATAAAGTTTCGGTATCCTCGAAAATCAAGAGCGGTGAAGAGCGTGCGCGCCTTAAGCAACTCATCCACAGCATCAAGCCCAAAAACTTCGGCATCATCGTGCGCACCGTAGCAGAGGGCAGACGAGTAGCCGAACTCGACACCGAACTTAAGGTGCTCCTCAAACGTTGGGACGATGCCATTGCCAAAGTGCAGAAGACGCAAAAGAGACCGCAACTCATCTTCGAGGAGACAGGTCGCGCCGTCGCCATGTTAAGAGACCTCTTCGACCCTACCTACGAGAACATCTACATCAACAACGAAGAGGTGTTCAACGAAGTGAAACAGTACGTCACGCTCATTGCACCTGAAAAAGCCGCCATCGTAAAGCAATACACGGGAAACGTACCCATTTTCGACAACTTCAACATCACCAAGCAAATTAAATCGGGGTTCGGTAAGGCCGTCAACTACAAGCACGGAGCTTACCTGATTATTGAGCACACCGAAGCACTGCATGTGGTAGATGTGAACAGCGGCAACAGAACGCGCTCGGAAAACGGACAAGAGGCCAACGCACTTGAGGTAAACCTCGGAGCTGCCGACGAATTAGCCCGCCAACTCCGCTTGCGCGACATGGGCGGCATCATCGTGGTAGACTTCATCGACATGAATGTGGCCGAAGACCGTCAATTGCTCTACGAGCGCATGTGTAAGAACATGCAGAAAGACCGAGCCCGGCACAACATTCTCCCGTTGAGTAAATTCGGTCTCATGCAAATCACCCGTCAGCGCGTGCGTCCGGCCATGGATGTAAACGTGGACGAAACCTGCCCCACTTGCTTCGGCAAGGGAAAAATCAAATCCAGCTTCCTCTTCACCGACCAGCTGGAAGGAAAAATTGACCACCTTGTAAACAAGATTGGAATCACGAAATTCTATCTGCACGTACATCCCTACGTGGCCGCTTACATCAATCAGGGCATTGTAAGCCTGAAACGGAAGTGGCAACTGCGGTACGGATGGGGCGTGCACATCATCCCCTCGCAGAAACTTGCATTCTTGCAATACGAATTCTACGACAGCAAGAAAGAGTTTATCGACATGAAAGAGGAGATAGAAACCAAATAAAAGGAGGGAGCCAGTGCGGTTCCCTCTTTTTATTTGATTGAGCGTAATGCCGGAATAAATTATTCTTGGACTAAAGCACCTGCCGCAATGCCGGAATAAATTATTCTTGGACTAAAGCACCTGCCGCAACGTCGGAATAAATTATTCTTGGACTACGAAAACGAAAGAAGCCGCCTTCAAACGAGTGAAAGCGACTTCTTCTATTGTGTCTCTGCGGAGAGATTATTCTCTAATCATCCGCAGGAAATAAGCGTGAACGGCTGTATCGTTGTTGAGTTCGGGATGAAATGAGGTGACAAACTGATGATCTTGCCGCGCGGCAACGATGTGCCCGTCTACCTCGGCGAGCACCTCCACGCCCTCGCCTACCCTATTGATATAGGGGGCACGGATAAACGTCATCGGCACTTGCTCGCCCACTCCCTTCATCGGAGCCTCGGTGTAGAAACTGCCGAGCTGACGTCCATAGGCATTGCGACACACCTCCATGTCCATCGTTCCGAGACGTTCGATGTCATCGCCCGCCACGCTCTTAGCGAGCAGGATGAGACCGGCACAAGTGCCGAACACGGGAAGACCGCCGGCGATGGCCGCGCGTATGTCGTCGAAGAGGTCGAGGTCGTGCAACAGTTTCAGCATCGTGGTGCTTTCGCCGCCCGGGATAATCAGTCCGTCTTTGGGCTGTTCCCAATCGGCCTTCTGACGTATCTCAAACCATTCGGCACCCAATCGTTCGAGCATGCGCTCATGCTCCAGAAAAGCTCCTTGCAGAGCTAATACTGCAATCTTCATCGGCCTATTTTCCTCTCTCTGCCATAAGCAGCGATATCTCCTGCTCGTTGATGCCTACCATGGCTTCGCCGAGATCTTCGGAGAGTTCGGCCAGCTTCTTGGCATCGTTGAAATTGGTTACAGCCTGTACGATGGCCTGTGCGCGCTTCTCGGGGTCGCCCGATTTGAAAATGCCCGACCCCACGAACACACCTTCTGCACCAAGCTGCATCATCAGCGCGGCATCGGCGGGAGTGGCCACGCCACCTGCAGCGAAGTTCACTACGGGCAACTTGCCATGCTTATGCACGTACATCACGAGGTCGAGCGGAGCCTGCATCAATTTGGCTGCGTCGTAGAGTTCATCTTCCGACATCGACACGAGCCGTCTCATCTCGCTCTGCATCATGCGCATGTGGCGCACGGCCTGCACCACGTCGCCCGTTCCGGGCTCGCCCTTCGTGCGAATCATCGTGGCACCCTCGGCAATGCGGCGGAGCGCTTCGCTCAGGTTCTTCGCACCGCATACGAAAGGCACGTCGAACTTGTTTTTATCGATGTGGTACACGTCGTCGGCCGGAGAAAGCACCTCGCTCTCGTCGATATAGTCGATTTCGATGGCTTGCAGAATCTGTGCCTCGGCAAAATGACCGATGCGGCACTTCGCCATCACGGGGATGCTCACAGCCGCCTGAATGCCTTTAATCATCTTGGGGTCGCTCATGCGAGACACGCCGCCGGCGGCTCTGATGTCTGCGGGAATACGCTCCAAAGCCATGACTGCGCAAGCGCCGGCAGCCTCGGCCACACGTGCCTGTTCGGGCGTGGTTACGTCCATGATAACTCCGCCCTTCAACATCTGGGCGAGATTTCTGTTCAATGTTTGTCTGTTCTCTTTCATTTTTTTATGATTGTTTTGGTTTGACATTTTTTCTATATTCACTGGGCGTGCAGTCCTTCATTTTGCGGAAGAATTTAGAGAAATGTGCCTGCGAACGGAATCCGCACTCATAGGCAATCTCCTGCACGGTCTTGTCGGTAGAAGTCAGCAGCAGCTCTATTTCCTGCATCAGGTATTCATCGATGATGCTCTTGGGCGACTTCCCTGCAATACGCTTCGACACCTGCGCCAGATAGCGGCTGCTCACGTTGAGCCGGTCGGCATAGTAGCGCACGTCGCTGTTGGTCTTGTGGTGTGTTGCTACCTCGTTGATGAAGTCGTTATAAAGTTCGCTGCTACGTCCCACCAACCCCGACGAGAACACAGGCAGCTGGTTGATGTATGTGCGGGCATGCGTTACAGCTTCCGTCACGCTCTGTCCCTGACTCATAAAGGTGGCGACGGCCGATGATAGATGACCGCTTTGTCCGTGCGCTTGCCAAGGTTCTGCGGTGCTGTCGGCCGATGAGAAATAGTGGGGTTGACTGTCGTCCGCCGTTATGAGAACGTCTGTTTGCAAACCCGACAATCCCTGCCCGCCTTGCAGCAACACCGCACCGCATCCGCAGGCTAAAATCTCTCGGGCGGCACAGAGCAGGTCGTCGTTCGTTTCGATAGTGCAGTGCAACATGTATTCGGCATCTTCGCGCTTCATGACGACGAGTGAGCATAACGGCAGCAGCAGCATTTTCATCTCCTCCACCACCTCATCGGTCATCAGTACTTCGCCGTTGCTCGAACGGATGACGGGGTCGCATATCACGCTTCCTATTGCATACCGTTTCATGGCATCGGTCACAGTGCGCAATACATCGGCCTGTCTGACCATGCCGATTTTTACCATACACGGTTGCACGTCGTTCACGATGGCCTCTATCTGCCCCTCCACGATGTCGGCAGGCAAGTCGAAGAACTGCTGGATGCCCAATGTGTTCTGCACCGTGACCGATGTGATGGCCGACACGGCATACCCACCCAATGATGCTATCATGCGGATATCGGCTTGCACGCCCGCACCTCCTGTTCCATCGGAACCGGTAATGGTTAATATAGGTCGTATGCTCGTATCGTTCACTGCAATGGCTTTCATTTACGGATGCAAAGGAAATAAAAAATCGAGAGATACGGAAATAATGTTCGCATTTTGACAAAGAAAACCACCCTTTGTATAAGAATATGCGAATTCGGGATAAGAGATTCTTATCCAATCGCCCCAAAGAGGCTTACAGTCCGATAACCTATTCCAAACTCGTGTATGAAAATCAAATCCCAAGTTGGGACTGGGCAAAACACGCGTGAAAAATCGAATCCCAAGTTGGGACGGCGTAAAACACCCGTGAAAAATCGAATCCCAAGTTGGGATGGCGCAAAACACGCGTGAAAAATCAAATCCCAAGTTGGGACGGCGCAAAACACCCGTGAAAAATCAAATCCCAAGTTGGGACGGCACAAAACACGCGTGAAAAATCGAATCCCAAGTTGGGATTGGACAGAACGCCTATTCTTCAACAACTTTTAATGCTTTGCGCAATACTGCAATACGGATGAATACGGGGTAGGAATCCTGCCGGACTCCTACCCCGTATTACATGAATTCAGAGGTAACTCTGCTTCGGTTATCTCTTGATTAACTTCAGACTCTTTGTGCGGGTCATATTATGCAGCCGCACCACATAGTAAGCGGCAGAAAGCATTGAAACATCAGTATTGTGGGCCATGCCCTTCAAAACAAAACGACCACCGGTATCATAGATTTCCCAACGATCCACCGCAGAACCGGTAAGCAAACGGCCATCGGCAGAGAAATGTGCCGAGAAGTCGGGAGCGGCAATTGCTTTGTCAATGCTCGTACCGCCTTGCACGTCAAACGTGATACGTTTCACTTCTGACCGCCCGGATTGATAAACCGCCGCGACTTCTGCCGTGTGTTCCCCGGCAGAAAGCTCCGTTAGCAGAACCCGCTTTGCCGATTGGTCAATGTTAGCAGCCAACCGGCCATCTATCATCACCTCATACGTCGCACGATCAACCAAGGGCTTTTTGATCTTCCCATCAGCATAGGGGCATTCTTCTCCCACAAACAGATTGTCTACCATCAGGAAGAAGCCGCGCGGCGTTTCATTTACCAACACCATACGCCGAGCATCGACGGGCACTTCTACGGCCAGTTCTTGCCAAGTCTTGTCGGAAACGGTCAAGGGCTCACTGAGCCAAACGATATCAGCCGTTGTCTTTGGATAATCCGTTTTTGTATAACCGACGCGGATGGAAGCTGCTCCAAGTACGTTGGTGAAACTTTTCACGACACATCGGAAGGTGGCCTTTCCCGTGAAATGAAGAACGGGCGAGAATACGAAATCGTTGTTACTCTTGCCGCGATTGCCGAAAGAGGCCAGACACTGCCGTCCGGAATAAGGTAAGGATCCGGCATCGAAGTAAACCAACGCCGGCGTAGTGGCGTAAGGATTAAATACCATATAACTCATCGGAGAACCCATATATTTGAAAGAGATATTGTCAAACTCCACGGTCGGAGCCTTGTCCATATCCCAATATATCCAGTTCTTATCAGGCGTAGCCGGTTCAAGGGTAAATGGCTCATAGGACTCGAAGTCGTCGAAAATAAAGTTGTCTTCGTTCCACGATAATGCGACATCGGCACCTTGCTGCGCCACTTTGAGATTATAGGGAGCCAACAGTCGCTCTTTGAAATATAGCTCATGACGAAATTCTGTTTCCTCACCATCAATTGTCAGTGCGGCACTGAGATCATCAAAGCCGTCAAGCTCGGCATATAAGTGGTATTTTTTCTTTGTCAGATGCGGAATATTCCAAGTCGTCTCGTCTATTTGCGTAGCGGTATAGACTTCTGTTTTATCGTCATCGGCTTGTAAGCGGATTGTCGGAACTGTGGCAGGCAACGAGGCGTTGGCCTTCACCTTAAACGTGAGGTTGGCTATCAGATTCCTACCTACACAGGCAGACGCAGCCTTAGCAGACTCACTATCAGTAGGGAGTACGCTGGCAACGGCATAACGGTAATAACCCATCGGGAGCGTAGCGAATTCAGAATCACGGTAAGTGCGCACATCGGTAGTTGTTGATGCAAGGAATTCCCAATCTTCACCGCCTTGTTCAAGCTTGCGATAGACATTATATTTCGTCTGCCGCTGCACAGTGGTAGCAATCTTAGAGCCATCGGGAGCAAGCATCGCATAATCGATACCGATGAGTAGATTCTTCTTCATATCGTGCTGATCGAGATACTCAAAAGCAGCGGTGCGATAGTCGGTATTTATCACGTGAACGTTAGGCTCAAAGTCGATACCTTCGGGCTCGCCTGCATCAGCCAGCATACTGAGATAACCGTCATAACGGAAAGCCACGAGTGCACCACCTTTAACAACGAGCGGTTCGGGCAGTTCGTAGCGACACCACTGATTATCGGTATTGAGTAGATTAGCCTGCTCGTAAAGAATATTGTTGGTAGGTTTCCCCTCGCTATCGAGCGCAAATATCACCAAGTCCACTTTCTTGTGAGGCCCGCGAAACTCGTCGGTCTGCCATTTGACGGCCGTGATAGCCATATCCTTACGGAACACTGTGCCGACGATGCTGTAAGGCGTGTAAGCAAAGACACCAATATGGGCAACACCTTTTCCTTTATAATAGGAGATAGAATCGGTATCGATGGGCGCTTCCCAAGCCACGACGGCCGCATCGCTCTGCTCCGATGCACTGACGAGACGCGGGGCAACGACTTTGTCTTTGAGCGCGATGGTGGGCAGCGTGGTTGCACCGGCTTTAATCTTCACACGTTGCCGGTCGGGCAGCAAACCAAGATGAGAGGTTTCAAACTGATAATCGCCCTCATAGACGTCCTCTATCGTATATTTACCTTCACCGTTCGTGTAAGCCACGTAGTGGGCATCGGAGTTCTCGGCAGTCATGACAATGCGAGCGTCACTCAATGCCGTTCCGCCGGCGTAAGTGACTTGACCACCCACAGTAAGTTTCTCCAACTTCTTCAAGACAATTTCTATCGCGACGGTTTCATCAGCCGACACGCGCACAGTCTGCCTATGCAGCGCATAGCCTTCCTTACGAGCTTCAAGTGTATAATCAGCTTCAGGAACATGGGATATATTCCATTCGCCCAGCATATTAGTCGTAGCGGTAAAGTCTGTCCCTTTGAGGGAAAGTTTGACGTCAGCAAGCGGTGCACCTTCGTGCTTCACCACGCCATGAAGCGAACCTTCCGAGGCTTCTTTGATAAGGATACTGAAAACCTCAAGCTGGAATTTATTAGCATCGGAGTTCATTCGGATGGCAAAGTTCTCGTTACCGTCAGTCGTAGGTGTATAGTAAGCCACGTAGTCGGCGCGCGCACCTTCTTCATTAGACACCTCAAACGCAGCGACTTCTCTATATTGTGCAAGATCTTCTTCCCTATCGCCCTGACCGAAGAGGATACTCATTTTCTCAACAAGCTCAAGATTGGCGGCTGCGGCAGTAACCACAATCTTATACTTTGTGCCCGCCTTTAAGGCAATGGGGCGAGACACAGCCCAATCGTCGCCGGCTTGTTTTTCACTATAACTGCAATAAATGCCTTCTTTCGCCATACGTTGCTTCCACGTAATACCATCGTGATTGCGATCGATGAATGTCCAGAGAGGCAGGTCGTCAGTTGTGAAACGACAAGAATAGGGCGTAGTATGCGCAGTGCCGAGCACGATAGTTGACGACAGCGCAGACTTGCCTTCTTGACGCCCGATGGAAGTAATGCGATATTGATAATTGGCGAGACGAGGAATCGTATTGTCCATTATCGTAGTTGCGTCGACGTCTTCGCCCGCAACGACATTGTCAGGTAAGCGCACAACTTTATAGCGAAGCCGAGCGGGGACATAGCCGCCGTTGATACCCTTGGTGGGTGCTGTCCAAGAAATTTTGCAACTCTTACCATCGAGCTGCTTCTCAAGCTGAATATCGCTGACGGCATCGGGAATATCTTCGCCCACGTAAAGCATTTTTACCGCCTCCTCGCCATTACCCTCACTGTTGGAAGCATAGACTTTATAGGTGTAAAGATCATCAGCCGTAAGTGTCTCGCTAAAGGTAATAAGTTCACCTGCCGCGACATTGTCTTTGGAAAAGACCTCTCGACCTCCGCGTAGCAGATGAATCGAACAAGCGCCGAGCGCGCCGCCTGCCACAGTCTGTCGCGGAGCATTCAGTCGGATGTTCACCGTCATTGCTCGGGCACTCGTAGGTTCTACTGAGAAATTTTCCACCATACTCGGCGCACCATCCTTGAGCGTGGAGTATGGAAAATCAAGACCGACAATTTGTTTTTCGCCGACAAGTTCAACGTTACTGTCGTTGTAGCCATTGTTCACGTTAATATCAAGGAACTGTGTGCCCTCACGAGTCGTTGGGATCGCCCACCATAGCTTACCTCTTTTGTGGTCAATTCCCATAGATTGCAAATCGCTTTTGGCCGAATAGTCGCAACTGTTCAGCGTCTCCTCGTTGCCGTCAAGTGCAAGCTTCACAAGTTCGCTGTAGGGATTTTCCGCATAGATTTGCCCTTGCAGGTCAACGGCGAGCGCAACAAACTCCTGAGCAAGTTCTGTCACTTCCATCACAGTGCCACTGCCGAGATCTACTTTGAGCAGCGTGCTCACGCGGCCGGCCTTACCCAAGGCATACATAATACCATTCTTGTAGTCATACGCCATATCATAGAAGGGCTTTTCGCCGGTAGCATCGGCAACTTTCGTAAACGTACCCGTAGCGAAGTCGTACACTCCAAAGGCCAAGGGAGCGGGATCATCGCCCGTCTTCGTACACGTCTGCACATAATACTTCTTGCCCGCAAATGCGCCGGCGCGAATACTATAGTCGTGGGTTCGCAGAACTTGAAACCCCGACGGCTTGGTCACGTCAAACTTGCATGGGCCGATTTGCTCCGGCTGCTGCGAGTTGTAGCGATTCCATCCATAAGCCTCTTGTGCATCCACCTGCAAGCAGACTGTCGGCAGAAGCAACAGAAGCATGAGAAAAACTGTCGTCCTCATCTTGAAATTCATAGATAAAATGGTTTAGAGTTGAATAGATAAAAAAGTGAAACATTTATTGTGCATGTTTGCCATCGTGTGATAGCGGTGCTCCGTAGTAGGGCGGTATGGCAACGGAGTTCGGGAACTTTCCCTCCATCTGTTTTTCATTGTATGCGGTGCAAATATAGTAAAATATTGCTTGTCCGCAAAACATCTCTAACATAGATTCCCTTGCGGGATTGCTTTTATATAGGTAATCCCTCATTCTTTTATCAGTGTAAGCTTTAGCATGGTTACCAACTGCGAGAAAGATACGCGTCTTTTCTTTATCATTCTATAGATAACAGTACAGAGCAGGTTGGCAATGAGTAAAACTGTCATCGTCCAGCGCAGATGACAGAATATTTTCAGTTACCGGATTGCCGCGATGATGCGGGAAGTATAAAAAGCACTCAGTGAGTAGTAACTCTGCGACATAACAGCAATACATGTTCGTTGTGACCTCGCGTAGTGGCAAAGATATATGCTTCGCCTCCCTCTGAGAGTTTCAATCGTTTGCGAAGCGAAGCAACCGATGTCGGGTAATTTCTCACAGCAATATTGGCCTTGGACAAGTGGGCAAGATGAGCACGGAGATTTTTCTTACTCATCGGCACCACCGCATCTACAACGAACGAACGGCCATGGAATTGCGACAAAATATGTGAAGAGACAAGCAGATGGCTGTTTTCACCGATGTATGACACGCCATATTTCACGGCAAACTCTTCGAAACAACCGGCCTTCATGACAGAGGCATTGGGCTCGTAAACATATCTTATCTCTTCGATGGCTAAAGGCGGAGGTGGGGATGGAGAGGTCTTGTGAGGTGAAAAGACGAATACTTGTTGGTCGTTCGCGCAAAACACACGCAGAGGATTCTGATTTCTAAGCTGCAAAAGGAGCAAAAGTTCCTTGCACTCGTTGTTTACAGACACGATGTGCACTTCGCTCACCACGTGTGGGAGACCTATTGCAACGGTGAGGTCGTCCACCGCCTTATGCCAATCCAACATGGGCGAAAGTTTCAATAACACGGCATCGGCTTTCTCTGTCAACGTCTTCGCCAACGCCACCGCGTCGGGTGTACAATCGGAAATGGCAAAAGTGCGGCTGCCATGGATATTCCGGCGTGCAGGGTCGAGATAAATCAGCTGCACATGAGGCAGTACATCCAAATAACGGGTGCTGTCGCCACATATCACTTTCGCCTGCCCCAAGCCTAACAATCGGAAGTTGTTTTCTGCCGCCTCGCACAGCTCTCGCTCTCTTTCCACATAAGTAGCTTCGGTGAAAAGACGGGCGAGGAAAGAGAAATCCACTCCCATTCCGCCAGTTAAGTCTACCAGCTTTCGGGGCTGTGGAGTATCGCCCATGAGTCGCTCTACCAACTCCTTTTTATAGCGGGCTGTTGCTTCCGACGAACATTGCTCTATGGCGAGATGCGGCGGATAGATAATGCCATTGCATTCCGCCCATGTCGGCAACTTGACGCGTGCCCGTTGCCATCCGTCTATCTGCTGCAAAGCAAAACGGAAATCCACGTCGGGATACCTCGCTGCTTGCAAAGCCAACGTCCTCACATCATCAAGGCGATGACGGAGGATAAAAGACCGGGTGGTATGCTCTTCCATGGTGTGTTTTTATCGGATAACTTGATACTGCTTCCGAGCCTCTGCACGTGTGCGAAAGTTGAAATGCCACCATTCCGTACGCAAGGGTTTAAAGCCTGCATAACGCATGACGGCACGGAGAAGCCGGCGGTTTATCATCGCCTCGCGTGAGATTCTGCGATGCTTCACAAGTCCTTCCTCATTGTTGATATGCGCCGCCGTACCCATGTAGTCTATCTTTGTACCCATTTCCACTGAATCTCCTTTGAGATTGCAAAGCGTAATATCTACAGCCAGCCCATAGTTGTGGAGACCTCCTCCATGTGCAGGATTGCTCACATAAAAGTATTTCGGCGTATCTTTTACTGCGTTCCACATCTTTTGTTGAATAGACATCGGCCGCGCTGCATCGTATATCTTTAGGCTCAAATCGGGTCTTAGTTCCTTCAATCGCTTCTGCGCTTTTACTAAAGCATTGGCCGCTTCCTTATGCAAATAAGCTTCATGGAGGTCGCTGTAGAGAATCGTTCCGGTAAAATTATCCGCCCTTGCATACATCAACGACACAAAGATAGATGGGTCGAGCGAACGAACGTTCACGTAGCCTTTCTTCTCCAGAGCTTTTTCCGTTTTACTTAAATGAGACTGTGCATAAACCGCTGTACTCCAATAGAACGCAATAAAAACAACAAGCGTTTTGGTCATGGTTTTTGAAGTTTGGCAAATTCTTTCTTCGCCTTAGCAAGCTGTTTGATAAAGGCCTCGTCGGCGTGCAGACGGGCAATGGCTGCACTACCTGCCAAACGTGCTATATCCACATCACTCTGATAATGGTAACCCGCAATAACCCGACTTTCCCCTATCTCAAACCCTCGTTTCAGTATCTCATTTTGCCGAGCAGGATTAATTTCGGAAAGCACCAGCGCAATACCCCATCCTGTGGCCGAATGTCCCGAAGGGTAAGAACCTGTACGATAATGCCCCGCTTCATCGGCAGGTACAGATGTAGACTCATGAAACTGCACATAAGGTCGCTTGCGCATATAGTGCTTCTTTACCGTGCGGGTTGCATTTCCGCAATCGGAATCCAACAATTCTATCAGGCGGTAGATTTCAGGTGTCTTCTCTTGTGAGATGGTCAATCCGAAAGCCACTGAAAACTGCGAAGCCAATGCCTGCGGGGATTGGTCGGCATCATCGGCTGCCATTTCTCCTCTTTCTGTTGTTCGCATAGACTTTCCCCACTGATATCTTGCAAAGTCATTAAGAAAGGCGATGCTCGCAGTATCGGGCGGAGCAGGCAGATATTTCACACCGTCGGGCAGATCTGAAGTCTTTAAAAAGGATGGATATTCTTTGTGTTTCTGCTGTGGTTGAGCAACAACAACTTGTACGAAAAATACGAACAACAGCGAAAGAAAAAATGTTTTTTGTTTCATCTTCTTATGTATTTAGGAATGAGTAATAATACCAATAAGCGCAAAAGAATACTTGTTTTCTATTTGCCAAGTACAGACTATCTGATGCAAAGGTAATAAATTTCCGCTAAGAGATAACATTTTGTCTGCAAAACATCTTCATACAAAAACTTCCTATTTGTTACTTTCTCGCTTACTTTGGTACGAAAAAATTATAAACTGTAAGTATTTAAGGATAAAATCGTATATACTGTAACTTTTTTAACTGTTTTTACCAATGAAAAAACTTGCGCATTTAAAAATAAATTTCTATCTTTGCAACAGAGGAAACACCTCTTACAACCAATAACAAAACTAATATAGCAATGGATGAGAAAACACGTAAATTCACTATCAGGTACACTGAAACAGATGTACGCACAAGTGACGAGATCAAGAATTTGGAGAACAGAGTTCTCGGAGGTGAGTACTGGTATAATTAGTACGATATTTTTACAGATTTAATCCCACGGGTCGATACTTCAACTCGTGGGATTTTTATGTGCAAACCGTCCTGCTCATCCCTCGCTTTCATAAGCGATACTATCATACAGTATCTTGCTTTTATGCCGAAATGTAAAGACATCAATAGTTCTCATCTTATTTTCTATATTCATGCAATAAGAATTTGTGAATTTGCAAATTTATTTATATCTTCGCAACAAACAAACGCATTCGTTGAAACAAACGAACACTGCTAAACTTGCTTGAGTGGTATTATAGTGAGAAAACGCATTTTTTGCACGCTAAAAAAGAACCATTTAATACATCAAACTATGAAAAAAAGAAACGATAGAATAGCAACATTAAAAATGCTTATATCCAGTCAAGAACTTGGTAGCCAGGAAGAGGTTTTGAGAGCCTTGGCTAAGGAAGGTTATCACCTTACGCAAGCCACACTAAGTCGCGACCTCAAACTGCTGAAAGTAGCCAAGGCTGCAAGCATGAATGGCAAATATGTATATGTATTACCCAACGAAACCATGTATAAACGCATACATACGAAGACATCGATACGAGAGATGCTACAGGTTTCGGGGTTCCTTTCTATCAGGTTTACAGGTCATTTGGGGGTTATACGCACACGTCCGGGTTATGCCAGCAGTATCGCTTACAATATTGATAATGCCAAATTACCCGAAATTTTAGGAACTATCGCCGGAGACGATACCATCTTCATTGCTATAAAAGACGGCATAAAGAGAGGTGACGTGTTGAGAAGTCTCTCGTCTGTCTTACCCGATTTGATAAACAAAGAGACATAGACAAAAGCTATTGTCATACGTGACAATGAAAACAAGAAAAGCTGTGTTCTTGCAACTTTCCACCTTGTCCCTTCGTCTAATGGATAAGAAATACAATAAATGAATCGAAAAATGGAAAAGAAACTTACTTTATCGAAAAACAAGAAATTAGCCGGTGTATGTGGCGGATTGGCCGAATATTTCGATGCTGACCCTACGTTAGTACGTATTATCTATGCACTACTCACCTTTTCCACAGCCTTTTGTGGCATTCTTCTTTATCCCGTTCTGTGGCTTATCATGCCGGAACCGGAAGAAATACAGCAATAATACAGCTTATCTTGCGACTGCTTTTCTACTATTCACCACTCATCCTGAAGTACTAACTATCAGTGATTCCTCTTTTTTGATTGAGAATCGGCCGGTATTTCATATCACACGTTGAAAAAACACCGGCACTTAAGCCTTTCACTTTCTGCTTGATAATATTGCGGTTCCGAAAAAATAAGCGTATATTTGCAACTCATTACAACCGCACAGGAAAAGTCTGCACCGGTTGTGACTAAACCGTTAATACGATTATACAAAGAAATGGAATACGATTTCAAGAATATTGAAAAGAAATGGCAGCAGAAATGGGTGGAAAACAAGACGTATCAGGTAACTGAAAACACCGACCGCAAGAAATTTTATGTACTCAATATGTTCCCTTACCCCTCGGGGGCTGGGTTGCATGTGGGACACCCTTTGGGTTACATCGCTTCTGACATTTACGCCCGTTACAAACGTCTGAAAGGTTTTAATGTGCTCAATCCCATGGGATATGATGCCTACGGACTGCCTGCCGAGCAATATGCCATACAGACAGGACAGCATCCAGCCGTAACAACAGCACAGAACATACAGCGCTATCGACAACAGTTAGACCGTATAGGCTTCTGTTTCGATTGGGACAGAGAGGTGCAAACGTGTGCCCCTTCTTATTATAAATGGACGCAATGGGCTTTCCTGAAAATGTTTAACTCTTACTACGACAATCGTCAGGCCAAGGCGATGCCTATTTCAATGCTCATTGACCATCTTGCCAAAGAAGGTACACGAGGACTTGATGCTGCCTGTTCGGAAGAACTGAACCTGACGGCCGAAGCATGGAACACCATGAACGAGAAAGAGCAGCAACAGGTGTTGATGAACTATCGCATTGCTTATTTGGGTGAGACAATGGTGAATTGGTGCCCTGCACTTGGCACAGTATTGGCTAACGATGAAGTGGTAAATGGCGTAAGCGAACGTGGCGGCCATCCCGTTGTCCAGAAGCGAATGCGCCAATGGTGTCTCCGCGTCTCGGCATACGCACAGAGATTGCTTGACGGACTTGACCAAGTGGAGTGGACAGACTCGCTAAAAGAAACGCAACGAAACTGGATTGGTCGCTCCGAAGGTGCTGAAATAGCATTCTGCGTAAAAGACAGTAACGTGCAACTCACCGTCTTTACGACCCGTGCTGACACGATGTTCGGTGTCACATTCATGGTGCTGGCACCCGAAAGCGAATATGTAAGCCTTGTCACAACCCCGCAACAGCAGTCCGAAGTGAAGGCTTACGTGGAAGAAACGAAGAAACGTACCGAATTAGAACGTATCTCCGACCGTCGTGTAACAGGAGCATTTACGGGGGCATATGCCCTCAATCCACTCACAGGCGACGAAATACCTATCTATGTTTCCGACTATGTTTTAGCAGGATATGGCACAGGGGCTATTATGGCAGTTCCTGCTCACGACAGCCGTGACTATGCTTTCGCCCGCCATTTCCAACTCCCCGTTATCCCTCTTATTAAGGGATGCGATGTCAGCACTGAAAGTTTCGACGCTAAAGAAGGAATTGTCTGCAATTCGCCACAACAGGACTCAATCTCTGAAAACGAAGGACTCAATCTTAACGGTCTCACTGTAAAAGAGGCCATAGCCAAGACCAAAGCATACGTTTCGGCAAATGGGCTCGGACGTGTGAAGGTGAATTACAGGCTTAGGGATGCCATTTTCTCGCGTCAAAGATATTGGGGCGAACCTTTCCCCGTATATTATAAGGACGACATGCCTTATATACTGCCCGAAGAATGTCTGCCATTGGAATTGCCGGAGATTGATAAATACGAGCCTACGGAAACAGGAGAGCCACCTTTGGGCAGAGCGACAAAGTGGGCATGGGATACCGAACACAACAAAATAACCGATAAGAGCGATATCAACGGCACAACCATTTTCCCATTAGACCTCCACACCATGCCCGGGTTTGCAGGCAGTTCGGCCTATTACCTGCGCTATATGGATCCTCACAACCCTGAAGTTTTGGTAGCAAAAGAAAAGGATGAGTATTGGAAAGATGTAGACCTCTACGTGGGAGGCACAGAACATGCCACAGGACACCTCATCTATTCCCGTTTCTGGAACAAATTCCTTCACGACTATGGCTACTCCTGCGTGGAAGAGCCGTTTAGGAAACTTGTCAATCAAGGCATGATACAAGGCCGTTCCAACTTTGTCTATCGAGTAAACAACAGCAACAAAGAGTACCCCGTATTCGTGTCTTTCGGGTTGAAAAGCCAATATACAGACGTGACCCCGTTACACGTTGATGTGAACATCGTTGATAACGATGTGCTCGATTGCGAGGCTTTCAAGGCGTGGAGACCTGAATACCGAAACGCCGAATTTATACTCGAAGACGGTAAATACATCTGCGGATGGGCTGTAGAGAAAATGTCTAAGAGTATGTTCAATGTGGTAAATCCCGACAAAATCGTAGAGAACTACGGTGCAGACACACTCCGCTTATATGAGATGTTTTTAGGACCGGTCGAACAAAGCAAACCTTGGGATACCAACGGTATAGACGGTTGTCATAGGTTTCTTAAAAAGTTTTGGGCTCTTTTCTATGGTCCGGCACGCGGAGAAAACAGTAATGAAGGTGCAATGACTATTGATGATACCGAACCGTCAGCAGAGTCGTTGAAGTCCGTACACAAGCTCATCAAGAAAGTTTCTCAAGACATCGAACATTTCTCCTATAATACGGCTATCTCGGCTTTCATGATTTGTGTCAACGAATTAGGGCAGCAAAAATGCCATAGCCGTGCTTTGCTCACACCATTAGTGGTGCTCATAGCACCCTTCGCTCCCCATATTGCCGAAGAACTCTGGGCTGCACTTGGACAGAAAGGCAGTGTCTGCGATGCCGTATGGCCTGTTTGGGACGAACAATACTTAACAGAAAGCACCATGCAGCTCACCGTTTCATTCAACGGAAAGGCACGCTTCCAGATGCAATTTGCTGCCGATGCAGACAATCAAACCATCGAAACAGAAGTTCTTAAAGATGAAAGAACGGCAAAATATCTCGATGGAAAGAATGTAGTAAAAGTAATAATAGTACCTAAGAGAATTGTTAATATTGTATTGAAATGACCCCAAGACAACGTACAATGATACTGAACGAGGTAAAGGATTACGCCTTTATCGTGCTCGGACTGTTGCTTTATACTTTCGGATGGGCTTGTTTTCTGCTTCCATACGAGATGGTGACGGGCGGAGTAACGGGTATAGCAGCTATCATTTTCTATGGAACGAACATACCCATCTACATCAGTTATACGATTATCAACGTACTCTTACTCATCGTAGCCTTAAAGGTCTTAGGATTCAGATTCATGATGAAGACCATTTGGGCTATCGTCGTGTTAGCCGGTTTCTTAGCCGTAGCACAGAAGATGATGACCAACGACGACGGTACACTTATCCAACTGCTCGGCCCCGGGCAAGATTTTATGTCCGTTGTTATCGGTTGCAGTCTTACGGGTTCGTCTCTTGCCCTCGTTTTCCTTAACAACGGAAGTACGGGCGGTACAGACATTGTAGCCGCAGTAGTCAACAAATACTATAACCTCTCTTTGGGTCGGGTACTTATTATCGTGGATATTCTCATCATTTGCAGCAGTGTCCCCGTATTCTACGATAAGGGCTACGACACGATTATGGTATGGCGAAAAGTCGTTTTCGGCCTTTGTACGATGGTGATAGAAAACTTTGTACTCGACTATGTAATGAATGCACGCCGCGAATCGGTACAGTTCCTTATTTTCTCTACAAAGTATCAGGAAATTGCCGATGCCATAGGCACCCAGATGGATAGCGGAGTTACCATTCTGGATGGTCACGGTTGGTACACAGGAGATGAGCGGAAAGTACTTTGCGTCTTAGCAAAAAAGCGCAGAAGCCAGACCATCTTCCGCATCATTAAAATGATAGATCCCCGCGCTTTTGTCAGTCAAAGCTCCGTGATTGGCGTTTATGGAGAGGGTTTTGACGAGATGCGAGTAAAAATACCCAAAGAGAAAAAATGAAAATTGTTTTCGCTACAAACAACAAGAACAAACTTACTGAGATTCGGAAGATACTCGAACCACAGCTCGAAATTGTGTCTTTAAGCGACATCGGATGTGAAGCCGACATTCCAGAAACAGCTGATACGCTTGAGGGGAATGCGCTCCTGAAAGCACGCTACATTGCCGATCAATACCATTTGGCTTGCTTTGCCGATGATACGGGATTAGAAGTAGAGGCCTTAAATGGTGCCCCGGGGGTGCATTCGGCAAGATTTGACGACACAACCGACCACGATAGCGAAGCAAATATGCGTAAGTTGCTGCACGAGCTCAATGGAAAAGACAATCGCAGAGCACGCTTCCGCACTGTCATTGCATTTATTCCGGCATCCCATGACACGGATTCCGACTCATCGCCCCTACTCTTTGAAGGTATGATAAACGGTCTTATAGCTCGTGAAAAGCACGGAATCGGCGGATTCGGCTATGACCCGATTTTTATCCCCAACGGCTACGACAAGACCTTTGCCGAGTTGGGAACCGATATTAAAAACCGTATCTCCCACCGTGCGCTGGCCGTTAGAAAATTAGCCGACCATCTTCTGCATCACTTTCATTGAAACGCCTATCCTATGAACCGATTCGCCTACCTCCTGTTTTCCCTGCTCTTGCCGCTTCATATACAAGCAGCAGGTATTACCTCATGGAATATTTACAGGGCTTATGCCGACATCACGGAGATAGAACCGGCCGGTAATACCGTATTTGTGCTTAGCTCCGGCAGCCTCTTTGCATACCGACAAAGCGACAACAGTATACAATTATATGATAAAATCCGGTCGTTGAGCGATTCTGACATTGCTCATATCGCATGGTGTCAAAGCGCACGACGTCTCATCATTGTCTATCAGAATCAGAACATCGATCTTCTTTCTCCCGATGGCTCTGTCATCAACATTTCAAGTCTGTACACCAAACTGATGACTGAAGACAAAACGGTGAATGCCATCACAGTGGTCGGTTCTTCGGCTTACCTTTCCACGGGTTTCGGAATTGTGAAAATCAATGTGGAAAGGGCAGAAATCAGCGACACTTATTATCTTGGCGTGTCTGCCACAAGCGTGGCACTGACTGCTCGACACATCTACGCTACGACCCGATACCATGGCCTTTTCTCCGCACGACTGACCGACAACCTTTTAGACAGAAACCGATGGACACAAGATACCTCCCATAAGTTCTCGCAGGTGTTCAGCCTCAACGGCACGCTCTATGCCTTTAACGATGGAGAAAGCTATGTATGGAATGGCACGATATGGAACCGTTTCGCCAATCTCTCTTATAACCGTGCCTTTGCGAGTGCAGACAGAATTCTCTTAACACGTACCGATGGCTTCTATGCGGTGAGCAATGCCAACCATCATCCGCATTTTTCATGGATTGACAACTCGCTTTCCACCCTTTCCTACGACCCTGCTACGCATCTCTATTGGGGCAACCGAAGCGATGGAAGTCTGTGTTCGTTTACCATAAAAGACAATCTCCCCGTACTAAAAACCGACGGTATCAAACCCGATGGCCCTCAACACAACACATTCGGCTTCTTAAAGTTCACGAACGGTGCGCTCTATTCGTGCAGCGGAGGCTATGGATCCAATGTAGAAATGCAACGCCCGGGTACCGTGCAAGTACTTCGCGACGGTTCATGGACTGTGTTTCAAGACAACCTTGCACCACTCACGGGACACAAATACGAAGACCTTGTCACGATGGATGCCGACCCCAATAACCCTGCCCATGTGTTTGCGGGCGGGAAAACGGGGCTTTACGAGTTCTTCAACGGAAAGTTCGTGCATCACTATACGTTAGACAACAGTCCGCTGAAGTCGGCACTCGCTTCCAACAGCAAGGACTATGTACTGACAGAAAGCGTACTTTTCGATAAGAAAGGCGGCCTTTGGGTGCTCAACAGTCAGGCACCTTCCACTTCTCTTCTCTATCTTTCACCTGCAGGTGAGTGGAGTTCTTTTCATCGCGAACTACTTGAGATGCCTACCGGCAGAAGCCATGGAGCATTGCAAGGGTTGATGATCGACAGTCGCAACCTCCTTTGGTTTTACAACAACCATTGGGAAGCACCCTCGTTTTACTACTATCGGCGCGATACCGACGTGCTGAAACAATATAAGACTTTTGTCAACCAAGACGGTACAGCCATTGCCGTTAAGTATGCAAGGTGCATGGCCGAAGACAAGGAAGGCAATCTTTGGTTCGGTACGGACGCAGGGCCACTCTTGCTACGACAAAACCAAATCGCCAATGCCAACGACGAAATATTCACACAGATCAAGATTCCGCGCAACGACGGCACCAACTATGCCGACTACCTCCTCGACGGAGTAGACATCAATTGCATGGCCATCGATGGAGCTGGCCGCAAGTGGTTCGGCACAAGAGCCAACGGCGTTTACCTCATCAGTGCAGACAACATGAAGCAATTACACCATTTCACAACCTCCAACAGCAAGCTCCTGTCAGATGAAATAGAAGCCATTGCTATCAACGGCACCACGGGTGAAGTGTTTTTTGGTACAGGCAAAGGGCTTTGTTCTTATATGAGCGATGCCACAACACCAGCAGAAACCATGTCCGATGCTACCGTTTATGCCTATCCCAACCCTGTTCGTCCCGATTATACAGGGCTTATTACCGTTACCGGACTGACGTTTGAGACCGATGTAAAGATTGTTACAGCCGCAGGGACATTAGTGGCGGAAGGCACAAGCAATGGAGGCACTTTTACATGGGACGGGAAAGACCGCAACGGACGACGCGTGGCATCGGGCGTTTACATGGTACTGACGGCCACCTCCGATGGAAACAAAGGTGTGGTTTGCAAGATTGCGGTCGTCAATTGAGTAAATATCCATGAAAAAAAACGATGCTGCAAACTTCTGCAAGCATCGTTTTCGTTATATGATAGTTACCTTTTCTATAAAGAAAAGAGAAAAGATTTCAAAGCGCTATTCCATCGTTACCCATTAGGACTTGCAGCCAACATACTCTTATGCCTCATCGGAAAAAGCGGAAAAAGCGGCAGCTTCGGCAGCGGCAATAATGTCTTCCTCGGATTGAGGCTTCGCATTGATGGCCACATCAGACAGGTCAAAATCGTTGGTCTCCGCATCATTATCGGTTGCAAGCTGTGGAAGAGGAGCACGATAATCTGGCGTATTCCTGCTGGCAGAAGACATGTTACAAGGTTTATCGGCAACAACTGTCTCTCTTTGTATAACCTCGGGGTGCATCACCACAAAGTCTTCGTCACATTCTGTATCAGGAATCGTCTGTACAGGTTCCTCCTCCATCTGTGTACGACGGGTCTTCGCAGCAAATATCTCCTCAATCAATTGAGGCTCACGACGTAGCTTTTTCAGGGTTTTCTCTGAGGCCGTTTGCTGACTTTCTTTCTTACTGAAGCCCGTACCGCAACACCCTTCTACGTCTTCCAATACGACTTTACACGTAAAAACGGGGTTTCCACTTTCGTCTTTTTTCTGCTCCACGAGTTCAAAATCAAGCCTGATTCGGTTTTTCTGACTCCATTCTATCAGCTTGCTTTTGAAATTCACCTCCTTATAAGCCATCTTATCGAGATTGATGATCTGCCCTAAGATGCGATGATTCATAAACTTCATGCACGCGTTATAGCCCTTATCGAGATAAATGGCACCGACCAATGCCTCGAAAGCATTACCTCCCATATAACTATTGTGAGAGGAAGTGCGTCCGGAAGACAAGATAAGATTGTTGATACCCATCTCTTTAGCCAATCGGTTGAGCGTCTCCCGTTGCACAAGCTTGCTGCGTGTATTGGTAAGAAAGCCCTCTCTCTTGCCGGGGAAGTGTTGGTACACGATGTCGCCTACAATGGCATCAAGTATCGCATCGCCAAGGAATTCGAGCCGTTCGTTGTTTACCGGCTTGCCCTTTGCATTGCGACGAGCCACACTCTTGTGCATAAGTGCCTGCTGATAGTAGCTTATTTCGTGGGGATAGAAGCCGATAATACGGCGTAAAGCCAAAAAAAGCTCCTTTTCCTTGCGGAAAGGGAGCCTTATTCTGTCAATGAGATTACTCAGCATACTTTTTGAAAATAACGCATGCATTGTGACCTCCAAAGCCGAAAGTGTTGCTCAAAGCAGCCCTTACGGTACGCTTCTCGGCCTTGTTGAACGTAAAGTTCAGATGATAATCTATATTCTCGTCTTTATCATTCTCTTCGTGGTTGATGGTCGGAGGCACAATGTCATTCTTCACAGCCAATATGCTGGCCATGGCTTCCACTGCACCGGCAGCTCCTAAGAGGTGACCTGTCATCGACTTCGTAGAGCTGATATTCAGCTGATAAGCGGCCTCTCCGAATAGCTCTTTGATGGCTTTCACCTCTGAAATGTCACCTACGGGCGTTGAAGTACCGTGTACATTGATATAGTCGATATCCTCCGGTTTCATGTTTGCATCGCTGAGTGCATTCTGCATCACAAGTTTTGCGCCTAAACCTTCGGGATGGCTTGCCGTGATATGATGGGCATCGGCACTTGCACCCTCGCCTACCATCTCGGCATAAATCTTCGCTCCGCGTGCCTTAGCATGTTCCAACTCTTCCAATACGATACATCCTGCACCTTCACCCATCACGAATCCGTCTCGGCTCGCACTGAAAGGACGCGACGCATGCTGCGGGTCGTCATTGCGGGTAGAGAGCGCGTGCATGGCATTGAAACCGCCTACGCCACATCCGCAGATAGCTGCTTCGGCACCACCGCTAACGATGATGTTGGCTTTTCCTAAACGGATGAGGTTGAAAGCATCGGCCAACGCATTGGTAGATGAGGCACATGCCGAAGTAGTGGCATAATTAGGCCCGTGAAAACCGAACTGAATGGAGATTTGACCGGCTGCAATATCGGAAATCATCTTCGGTATAAAGAACGGATTGAACTTAGGTCCGTCGCTGAGATGCTGGCCATAATAGACCACTTCATCTTCAAAAGTACGAATACCGCCGATACCTACGCCGTAGATAACGCCAATCTTCGTTTTGTCTTCTGCTTCCAAATCAATGCCTGAATCCTTTACGCCCTGCATGGCGGAAATGAGTGCCAACTGGGTGTAACGGTCCATCTTGCGGGCTTCCTTACGGTCGATATAGTCTTCCACTTTCAGGTTTTTCACCTCGCAAGCAAATTTTGTCTTGAATAGAGAGCAATCGAATTGAGTGATGGGGCCTGCTCCGCTCACGCCGTTCAGCATGTTCTCCCAAGTTTCTTCGGGAGTATTTCCCAACGGAGTAACGGCTCCCAAGCCTGTTACCACAACTCTTTTTAATTCCATGATGTAATGGTTTGTCGTGAAAAAAATATGGTTTAGAGTCTATTGAAACCATAAACAATAGACTCTAAACCATTTGTTTAATATTACTTAGCGTTCTCCTCGATGTAAGCAATAGCATCGCCTACGGTACCGATTTTCTCCGCTTTGTCGTCGGGAATAGAGATTCCGAACTCTTTCTCAAACTCCATAATCAGCTCAACGGTGTCGAGTGAATCTGCACCAAGGTCGTTTGTGAAGCTTGCTTCAGGCTTTACTTCTGCCTCGTCTACACCCAACTTATCAACGATAATTGCTTTTACTTTAGATTCGATTTCTGACATAATTGTAATGTTTTTAAATGTTTATAATGATTTCTTTTCTGAAATTACGGCTGCAAAGGAACGAATTAAAATTCAAACTCGCAAATCTTTTTAAGAAAAAAACGACCTTTCTTGCACACATATGGGTCAATTGTGCATAAAATAACCTGCTTTTCAACATGTTTTTACATAAAAACCGCTTTTTCGGTTCCTTTTTTCTTCATTTCAAAGTCAGGCAATCCAACAGGGGATAATCCTCGCGCGTGTAAAGAAAAATGATATACGACAACTAAAAAGCTATGCTTTTGCTTGCCGTTTGGAAATTAATACGTATATTTGCACACATGAATCAAGAATGCACAAACCCATCATTTGCAGAACATTGCAATGAGATTTTCCGTCAGGTGATACGCGACTATCACCTCAAAGACGACATTGATACGCCTATCAACAATCCTTACAACCGCGACTCCATAGAAAACCGGCTGTATCTCAAATGCTGGATAGATACCGTTCAGTGGCATCTCGAGGACATCATACGCAACCCGCACATCGACCCCGTTGAGGCTTTGAGCCTGAAAAGACGCATTGATAAATCCAACCAAGACCGCACAGACCTTGTAGAACAGATTGATGCGTACTTCCGACAGCGGTATTCCGACGTACAAGCGTTGCCCGATGCACAGATAAATACCGAGAGTCCGGCATGGGCTATCGACCGTCTCTCCATCCTCGCCCTGAAGATTTATCACATGAAGGAGCAGACAGAACGCACCGATGCCTCACCGGAACACATTGAAAAATGCGGTGCCAAACTCGCCGTTCTACAGGAACAACAAGCAGACCTCAGCACAGCTATCGACCAACTGCTTGCCGATATTGCTGCCGGCCGTAAGTACATGAAAGTCTATATGCAGATGAAAATGTATAACGACCCCGCTACCAATCCCGTATTATACGGCAAGAAAGAATAAGATGCCGCAGCATCGAAGAGAAACAAGCCTACCGACTATCAGACAATCAACAAGCCGGTCTGCCCTTACACCTTATTATATATAGGGAACAGTAAGTGGGGCAAGAGAGTGTTTCTCTCGATTCTGTACCTTGATACCTAACCCTATGAAGACCGACCATCTTCTGATTATCCGCTTTTCGGCCATCGGCGATGTGGCGATGACCGTGCCCGTTGTCTATTCTTTGGCACGCCAATACCCTTCGTTGCACATTACCGTGCTGAGCAAACCTTTCAGCAGAACGTTTTTTGAGGGGCTTTCACCGAATATCAGCTTTATGAGTGCCGACGTAAAAAACGAATACCAGGGACTCAAAGGCTTGAATGCTCTCTACCGGAGGCTTACCGCAAAGCGATTTACCGCAGTGGCCGACTTCCACGATGTGTTACGTTCCCGCTATCTGCGACTTCGATTTTGGCTTGCCGGCACAAAGACAAGGCATATTGATAAGCATCGTCGAGAGCGGCAACAGCTCATTTCCCGCAAACACAAAGTTCTTCACCAACTTCCCACTTCCTTTCAAAACTACGCCGACGTGCTGGCACGTTTGGGCTATCCCGTCAAACTTGATTTCCACAGTATCTTTCCCGATGGGCAGGTGTCTCTTTCCTCTCTTCCGCAGATTTTTACCGACTCCACCCACCAAAGACCATGGATAGGCCTTGCACCCTTTGCCGCCCACAAGGGAAAAATATACCCGTTACCCCTCATGGAACAAACCCTCGCCATGCTTATCGAGAGGTATCCCCACTGCCGCATAATGCTTTTCGGAGGCGGCGACAAAGAAAAAGCCGTTTTCAACACATGGTGCCGTCGTTTTCAACAAGTCATAAATGCCTCGGAAACGTTGCAGGGAATGACGCAGGAACTCATACTCATGAGTCAATTAGACCTCATGATTAGCATGGATAGCGCAAATATGCACCTCGCATCGCTCGTGGCCACACCCGTAGTCAGTATATGGGGAGCCACCCATCCCTATGCGGGATTCATGGGATGGCAGCAACAGGAGACCCATGCCGTGCAGATACCACTACCCTGCCGGCCATGTTCCATCTACGGAAACAAGCCTTGTTTGCGTGGTGATTACACCTGTTTGAACGAGATTCAGCCGGCTATGATTGTTGAAAAAGTCAGCGATGTGCTGACCCGACGTGCACTCGAATCCAATCCTCCCTCTCCCCTCGCATAAGCGTTGCCACATATCAGGGAAACAGGAAGACACGTTTTCTCGCATTATACATAAACAACTGACTCACAAATAGATACACTTCTATCTGTAAAAGCTATCCTTTTACATGCTCATCGCTATCCTTTTATCGCCTCAAAGCTATGTTTTTACACACTTAAAGCATAGCTCTTACAAATCCGTTCCATCTCTCCGACTTTTTCTCAATCGCCCATCCTGAATTTGTAGACTGTCGTTTCACTTTGTGCAAGTTAAGGAGGATTGCTTTCATCGTTCAACAACACCTTTGTTCAATCCCCTGTTCCGTGCTGAGAGACGACCGTTTTTACCGCGTTAAATAGCATTAACGAGGACACGAAATGTGAGGAAAGATACCGCAGATGTAGAAATTTATTGCTAAATTTGCACGCAATAAATTTTCCAATACCTATGTCATCATTTGTTGCAGATAAAATTGTGATGGACGGATTAACTTTCGATGACGTCCTGTTAATTCCCGCTTATTCTGAGGTTTTGCCGAAAACGGTGTCGTTGAAGACAAGATTTTCGCGCCACATAGAGCTGAATATCCCCTTTGTTACGGCTGCCATGGACACCGTAACCGAAGCTGCCATGGGCATAGCCATCGCCCGTGAAGGCGGAATAGGCGTCATTCACAAGAACATGTCTATCGAAGACCAAGCCCGACAGGTAGCTATTGTGAAGCGGGCAGAGAACGGTATGATTTACGACCCTGTGACCATTCGCTGCGGAAGCACGGTGCAGGACGCGCTGAACCTGATGGCCGAATACCATATAGGAGGTATTCCTGTGGTAGATGAGACAGGCCATTTGGCGGGAATCGTGACCAATCGCGACCTCCGTTTTGAGCGCCGGTTCGACAAAAAGATAGACGAGGTGATGACAAAAGAAAACTTGGTGACGACAAACATTCAGACCGATTTGGCCGCAGCAGCACAAATCTTGCAGGAAAACAAGATAGAGAAACTGCCGGTCATTGATAAAGACAATCGTTTGGTAGGACTGATTACTTATAAAGACATCACCAAGGCGAAAGACAAACCTATGGCCTGCAAAGACGAAAAAGGGCGCTTGAGGGTAGCCGCAGGCGTAGGCGTAACGACAGATACGCTGGAACGGATGCAGGCTTTGGTAGATGCCAAGGCTGACGCAATCGTCATTGACACGGCGCATGGGCACTCCAAATACGTGGTAGAGAAACTCATTGAAGCCAAATCGGCATTCCCCCATGTAGACATCGTTGTGGGAAACGTGGCTACGGGACAAGCGGCCAAGCTGTTAGCAGACAACGGTGCCGATGCCGTAAAGGTGGGAATAGGTCCGGGGTCGATATGTACCACACGCGTGGTAGCAGGCGTTGGCGTGCCGCAATTGAGTGCTGTGTACGACGTTTACGCAGCTTTGAAAGGTACGGGAGTGCCCTTGATTGCCGACGGAGGTCTGCGCTATTCGGGCGATGTAGTAAAAGCACTCGCTGCCGGAGGCAGTTCCGTAATGATTGGCTCTCTCGTTGCAGGCACCGAAGAGAGCCCGGGCGAGACCATCATCTTCAACGGTCGCAAGTTCAAAAGTTATCGCGGAATGGGCAGTCTCGAAGCGATGGAACAGAAAAACGGCTCTAAAGACCGCTATTTCCAAGCCGATACGCAGGAAGTAAAGAAGCTCGTACCCGAAGGGATTGCAGGGCGCGTACCCTACAAAGGTACCGTGCAGGAAGTCATCTATCAGATGGTGGGCGGTCTTCGCTCCGGTATGGGCTATTGCGGTGCCAACAGTATCGATGCGCTTCATGAGGCCAAATTCACGCGTATCACAAATGCCGGTGTCATGGAAAGCCATCCTCACGATATATCCATTACCAGCGAAGCACCCAATTACAGCCGTCCCGAATAAGAAAAAGGAAGATTGCAAAGCGTGAAAAATCACCGTTCCATGGTTGAAAACCGCGCTTTCGGAAAACAAGAACTATCGGAAAAGAAATGAAAAGAAAGGCATTGCTGATTTCGTTACTGTTGTGGAGCATGATTGTCGCTGCGCAGACAGACCCCATTATCATGACCATTGCGGGGCAACCGGTAAGCCGTTCCGAGTTTGAATACTCCTATAACAAGAACAACGGTAAGGAGGCGATAGACCCGAAGACAGTAGAGGAATACGCAGAGCTGTTCATCAACTATAAACTAAAGGTGCGAGCAGCCCTCGATGCCCGTTTAGACACGCTTTCATCGTTTAAGAACGAGTTTACCGTTTACCGCAATCAGCAGGTGAAACCCTTGCTGATAACCGATGCTGATGTGGAGGCAGAGGCGCGGAAAATTTACGAGCAACGCCGTGCCCAGATAGGCGACAAAGGATTGATACATCCCGCCCATATCTTTATACGTGTGCCGCAGAATGCCCCGAAAGAAGCACTTGACCGAGCCAAACAGCGCATCGACTCCATCTATGCTGCACTACGAGGCGGTGCAGACTTTGCCACATTGGCTGAAAAATATTCCGAAGACCCTATGTCGGCACGGCAAGGAGGTGCTCTCCCGTGGTTTGCACCGGGTGAGACGCTGGAAGATTTTGAGAAAACAGCCTATCGTTTGAAAACAGGAGAGACAGCACCGCCGATGTTGTCATTTGCCGGTTATCATATCATCAGAATGCTCGACCGCAAGCAGATGGAACCTTTCGACGAATTGAAAGCCGACATCATTAGGGCATTAAAAACGCGGAATATACGCGAAAAGATAGCCGACGAACGATTGAAAGAAATGGCCGAGACCTCAAAAACAGGAAAAACTGAGGCACAAATCATGGATGAGAAAGCGGCAGAACTCTCTGAAAAAGAGCAGAGTCTCAAATATCTTATCGCTGAATACCATGATGGCTTACTCTTATATGAAATCAGCAATCGCATGATTTGGGAGAAAGCAGCACAGGACGAAGCTGCATTGACGGCCTATTTCAAAAAACATAAGAAGACGTATCAATGGGATTCGCCCCGTTATAAAGGCATTGCCTACTACGTGAAAGAGGCCTCCGACGTGAAGAAAGTAAAGCAATGCTTGCGTGGAAAGGCCTTTGAAGAATGGCCGGAAGTGCTGCGCAAGGCGTTCAATACAGACAATACGCTACGCATTCGCGTAGAAAAAGGATTGTTTAAGCAAGGCGATAATGCGCTGATAGACCGTGAAGTGTTTCATAAAGATACGACCGTTGTACAGCAGAAAGACTGTCCCGTAGCCGGTGTTTACGGCAAATTGCTCAAAGCACCCAAAGAAATGAGCGATGTAAGAGGCCTTGTCACAGCCGATTATCAAGACTATCTGGAGGCCGAATGGGTGCAGGCACTCCGCAGGAAATATCCCGTTGTCATCCATCAAGATGTATTGGCAACCGTGAATAAACATTGAAAACAACAGGAAAATGAAGACCGGATATAAAATTTTGGCAGGTTTCGCAGCCCTGACACTATGGGCGGGAATGTCGGCTAAGGGACATTTGCCCCATACTACAGCAGCAGCCAACGATTCGACAGAGAGCATCGACAACAACCCAGCCAGCGTAATAGACGAAGTCATCTGGGTGGTTGGCGACGAGCCGATACTTAAATCAGACGTTGAAATGATGAGGCAGCAGGGTGAAGCCGAAGGGATGAAGTTCCCCGGAGACCCTGATTGCAGCATCCCCGAACAACTTGCTGTACAGAAACTCTTTCTGCATCAAGCAGCCTTGGACAGTATCTCTGTTACCGAAACCGAGATAAACCAGAGCATTGACCAGCAGATTAACTACTGGATACAGATGATTGGCTCGCGTGAAAAGTTAGAAGAATACCGCAAACAGAGCATTACGCAGATACGACAGGAACTGCATGACGACTTTAAAAACCGTCAGATGATTCACAAGATGCGTGAGAAATTAGTAGAAGGCATCAGCGTTACGCCCGGGGAAGTACGGGCTTATTTCCGCGATATGCCAAAAGACAGCATCCCGTTTGTGCCTACCGAAGTGGAAGTACAAATCATCACGCGCACGCCGAAGATACCCCAAGAGGAGATTAACCGCGTAAAAGACGAGTTGAGACAATACACCGAGCGGGTGAATAAGGGAGAAACCTCCTTTGCAACGCTTGCCCGTCTGTATTCCGAAGACCCGGGGTCAGCCCGTCAAGGCGGAGAGCTGGACTACACGGGACGAGGTATGTTAGACCCCGCATTTGCTTCCGTGGCTTTCAACCTTACCGATCCGAAAAAGATTTCCAAAGTGGTAGAGACGGAATTTGGCTATCATATCATCCAGCTCATCGACAAGCGAGGCGACAAAGTGAAAGTGCGTCATATCTTAAAGAAACCCGTCGTATCGCAGAAAGGCATCGATGATGCCATCCTTCACTTAGACTCCATCGGTTCGGACATACGCAACGGTAAGTTCACTTTTGACGAAGCAGCCATGTATGTCTCGGATGACAAGGACACGAGAAACAACCACGGGCTCATGGCCAATGCCAATTCAAATTCCCGTACCTCGAAGTTCCGCATGCAAGACCTGCCCACCGAAATAGCCCGAGTGGTGGATACGCTCCGTGTCGGCCAAGTTTCGCAGGCGTTCAAAATGATTAACAGCCGTGGAAAGACAGTGTGCGCCATCATCCGTCTACGGTCTAAGATAGACGGACATCAGGCTACCATCACCGAAGACTTCCAGACAATGAAAGACGTTGTCTTGGCAAAACGCCGCGAAGAGGTCATCAACGCATGGATAACCCAAAAGATAAAGGATACTTATGTCCGAATGAACGACCGCTATAAGCATTGTAATTTTGAATATCAAGGTTGGATTAAATGACATCCGATAACAGATACGGAACGAAAAACAGCGGGCATAGAATCCTCCTACTCTGGGTTCTATGCCTGTTTGGACTAAGTTTGGTACAGTCGAAACAGACCCGTCCGCGCAAGCGTACGCCTGCGAAAACCGACCAAAAGGTGTATCTTGTACATGCCGACGAACTGTTTTACGACCTCTACGGTTCGCGTCCCGATGCACAAATCGTAAAGGGACGTGTGCATTTTCTTCATCAAGGAGCCCACATGACCTGCGATAGTGCCTATTTCTATGAGGCTTCCAATTCTTTCAGAGCTTTCGGGCATGTACGCATGAAGCAAGGGGACACCCTTTCGCTGACAAGCGATTACGCCTATTATGACGGCAATGAGCAGATGGCAGAAGCCCGTCATCACGTTGTTTTGCAGCATCGGGGCTCACGATTGTATTGCGACAGTCTGAATTTCGACCGCATGTATGGCATCGGTTACTTCTTTGAAGGCGGCAAGTTAGTAGACAAGAAAACCGTGCTTACTTCCGATTGGGGCGAATATCACACCGCCACAAAGCAAGCAGTGTTTAAATACGACGTGCATCTGAAAAGCCCTAAATACATTGTGAAGACAGATACCCTGTATTACGACACAAGGAAATCGACCGCCAGAGTAGATGGTCCGTCGGTTGTTACCTCCGGAAAGAGCGTGATACATACCACAAAGGGGCTTTTCGACACACAGCGAGACAAGGCGCAACTCTTTGAGCGGTCTACCGTAACGAACAAAGGGAAGAACATGACGGCCGACAGTCTGTATCACGACAGCAAAAGGGGTATCAGTCAAGGGTACGGCCATGTGGTCTATACAGACAACATTCAAAAGAACCAACTCACAGGCGGCTACTGCTATTATAATGAGAAAACGGGCTATGCCGTTGCCACAAAAAATCCTGTTGCCATGGATTTCTCGCAGAAAGACACGCTCTATCTGCATGCCGACACCATGAAACTCTACACGTTTCACATCAATACCGACTCGATGTATCGCAAGGTTCACGCCTTCCATAAGGTGCGGGCGTACCGTACGGACGTGCAGGCCGTATGCGATTCGCTGGTTTTCAACTCCAAAGACTCTTGCATGACGATGTACAAAGACCCTATTGTGTGGAATGCAAACCGGCAACTGTTAGGAGAGAAAATATTGGTTTACTTCAACGATTCCACCGTTCGCTTCGCCCATGTCATCGGCCAAGCACTCTCCGTTGAGCAGATGGCAGACGGGAAACACTACAACCAAGTGGCTTCAAAGCAGATGAAAGCTTTCTTTATCGACGGCAACATGCGCGAGGCGTGGGCAGAGGGAAACGTGGCATCGGTGTACTATCCCATCGACGACAAAGACAGTACGCTCATCGGACTCAACTATATTGAGACTGATACGATGAAGATGTATATCGGCGCCGACCGCCAATTACAACGTATCTGGATGCCGAAGGCCGAGGGTACGCTCTATCCCATGACGCAGGCTCCTGCCGAGAAACACGCCCTGCCCTCGTTTGCATGGTTCGATGATGTGCGCCCGCTCAACAAAGACGACATCTACGAATGGCGCGGGAAACAAGCCGACAAGGTGTTGAAGCCGCAGGAAAGCCGCGAAGCTCCTCTGCCGATGCTCACTCAAACGAAAGGAACTGCCCCATGATGTTTTTCCAGCAACGTCGGCCGAGACCCTTTCACCACGAATATATCTACGTAGACGAACGGAAAGAACGCCTGCGGCAGATAGAAGAAAGGGCTGCACGTGCCGTTCAAGAGAAAGTCGGCAACACTCCGGATGCCGACCGGTGGAAAGACCGTTTCACAGAGGCAACACCCCGTCTACGCCGTCATCGTCATGGCGAAAACCACTTTGCACTTCCCGTAAGTATCGGTCTGCCCGTGCTGCTGCTCTTCCTTTTGGCGTTGATATGGGTTTATATAAATATGTAGAAAGCAGACAACGATGAGCGACATCATACAACTTTTACCCGATACAGTGGCCAACCAGATTGCTGCAGGCGAGGTTATCCAGCGTCCGGCATCGGTTATCAAAGAATTGGTGGAAAACGCCGTAGATGCCGGAGCAGAGACCATACACGTTTCGGTGACAGATGCCGGCCGCACGTCCATACAGGTGATTGATGACGGGTGCGGCATGTCCGACACCGATGCCCGCCTTTCTTTCGAGCGCCATGCCACCTCGAAGATTCGTAAAGCCGACGATTTGTTCGCACTCCACACCATGGGCTTCCGCGGAGAAGCCCTCGCTTCTATCGCCGCAGTTGCCCAAATAGAACTCCGTACACGGCTTCGCGGCACGCAATTGGGCACCCGCCTTTCCGTTTCCGGCTTCCAATTCACCGGTCAAGAGCCTGTTTCGTGCGCCGAAGGAACGAACATCACGGTGGAAAACCTTTTCTTCAACGTGCCGGCAAGACGAAAGTTCCTCAAGTCGAACGCCACCGAACTGAGCCACATCACCACCGTCTTCGAGCGCATCGTCTTGGTAAATCCCCACATTCGATTCACCCTTCACAGCAACGGCACAGAGCTTTTCAACCTCGCGCAGGGAACAACACGGCAACGAATCATCGATATCTTCGGGCGAAAACTCAATCAGGAACTGCTGCCCATCAAAGCCGATACACAGCTCTGTCGCATCTCCGGTTTCATCGGCAAGCCCGAGTCGGCACGTAAGCGCGGTGCCCGACAGTTCTTCTTCGTAAACGGCCGCTACATGAAACACCCGTATTTTGCAAAAGCGGTCATGTCGGCCTACGAGCGTTTGGTACCTGCCGGCGAACAGATACCCTACTTTATTTATTTCGATGTCAATCCTCAAGACATCGATGTGAACATCCATCCCACGAAAACAGAAATCAAATTCGAGAACGAACAGCCTATCTGGCAGATACTTTCGGCCGCCGTCAGAGAGACGTTCGGTAAATTCAACGATGTTCCCTCCATAGACTTCGACACACAAGGGAAACCCGATATTCCCGTGTTCAACCCGCTTCCCAACCACGCCACCACGCCGAAAGTAAACTACAATCCGTTCTACAATCCGTTCAAAGAGCAGGCCGCTCATAGACGCACACAAGCTCCCGAACAATGGGAACAGATTTACGAGGGATTGAAAGGCGGCACGGAGGCGCAACACACCTTGTTTCCGCAAGCAGAAGAGCGTACCGACGAGAACCTTATCTCCGAAAAATCGCCCGTTCATTATCAGTATAAAGGGCAGTATATCATGACTGCCGTCAAATCCGGACTGATGATTATCGACCAGCACAGGGCGCATATCCGCATCTTATACGAGAAATATATGCAGCAGCTGACCCACCACTCAGGCCATGCCCAGCAGGTGCTCTTCCCCGAGACCGTCAGCTTTCCGCCATCTGAAGCCGCATTGCTCGACCGCATCCTGCCCGAAATGACCGGCATGGGCTTCGACTTAACCGATCTCGGAGGAGGCACTTACGCCATCAATGGCATACCGGCCGACATAGAGGGACTCAACGTCGTGAGCCTTATCAACGAGATGGTGAGCACAGCCATTGAGCAAGGAACAGACATCCGCGAAGACATCAACCATTCGTTGGCCATGAGCCTTGCCCGTCAGGCTGCCATACCGCAAGGGCAGGTGCTGAACAACGACGAGATGGAAGCCATCGTCAATGCCCTCTTTGCCTGTTCCAACGTGAACTATACCCCCACCGGCAAACCCGTGCTCTGTATCTTAGAACAAAAGAATATCGAGCAAATGCTCAATACTTAAAGCTCCCGAGGAGCGGTGGAATGCAGGCAGATGGTGAATCCCGCAGGACGCCCGCCCTGAGATGAATGTACCGCCCCCATCAGAACGCGAGTTTGGGATAAGGTTGTGTGGATTGTAAGCCCCAAAGGGGCGACAGAATACAGGCAGGTGGTGAAGCGATAGCGTAACCCCTGCATGAAGCATCCCCCATCAAAACTCCGGAGGAGTGACGGAACGATAACGGACATGCTGCCGTTCCATCGCCCCTTTGGGGCTTTTTCTTTTTGCGTATGCTTAACAGGGGCTTCACCCCTGCCTGTGCTCCATCGCCTCTCCGAGGCTCTTTCTTACAAGCATTGTCGGCTTTATCAACAAAAAAAGCGAGTGGTACGCGTCGTCGCGACGCGTACCACCCTATGTGTGTACATATATAAAGGTGTTTCTTTTATGCTTCCCGCATCAGTTGCGCCGCTCGGCACTCTTTCGCTCGGAAATCAATGATTTTTGCGCCGCACGGCACTCTTTTGCTCGGAAATCAATGATTCCGGAACCATTTGAGTGCCGAACGGTGCCGGCAGAGTCTAAATCCGGCTTGCGGAGTGCCGAGCGGTGTCGGCAGAGGCTAAATCCGGCTTGCAGAGTGCCGAACGGTGTCGGCAGAGGCTAAATCCGGCTTGCAGAGTGCCGAACGGTGCCGGCAGAGGCTAAATCCGACTTGCAGAGTGCCGAACGGTGTCGGCAGAGGCTAAATCCGGCTTGCAGAGTGCCGAGCGATGCCGGCAGAGGCTAAATCCGGTTACGTGGAGTGCGCGACTTATTCTGTCCACAGGTTGTATCCCGTTCCGGTGGTCTGCTCGTCGTCTTCCCACTCGTCTTCGTCGAAGTCGCCGGGCTTGGCATCGCCTTCATTGATGCTATGCCATGAATTAACGGGAAATTGTTCTGCGATATCGCCGCTCACGGCTAAGCGTACAACGCGGCTGACGGGGGCGATGTAGGGTCTCTTGGTGATTTTTGTTGTTTCCATTTTAGTACACTTTCTTTTTACCGTTTACAATGTAAATGCCTTTCTCGGGGTGGGTTACGCGCTGCCCTTGCAGGTTGTAGATGATGTCGGGGCGATGGTTGTCGGTTTCGATGTCGCGAATTGCCGTCACGCTGCCGTCTTCGGCTTCATCAAAATCGATGATGAATGCCTTGGCCGAGCCGGCTACCGAGGCGGGGATGCGCAGTCCGGCCTTATGCGCCTTGAGGTGGATAGAGCTGATGTCATGGCCTGTCTGGCGGTAAAAGCCTTGTCCGTTCGGGCCGCTGCCGAAGAGGAAATATTTATAACCGGGGGCGTTGAGGGTTTGCTCGGTGGCGGTGCCCACGAGCAGGTTTTGGGCGATGGTGACCGGTGTGCCCGACACGTTGGCCTTGTATTCATAGGTCTGTCCGGCTGTGCCTTTCAATATCACGGCCTGTCCTGCGGGGATGATGCTGCCGGCGACAAACTTCTTGGCGTTGGCTTTTTTCCTTTCGCCGGGTGTTGCACTGGGAACGATGCTTTCTATCACGAATGCCTCGCAGCCCGTGGGTACCTCGAAGTTCTCGGTCTCGAGATAGAGCGTGGCATAGCCCGAAGTGCCGATTTTCACTTCTTCGCGATAGACTCCTTTCAAGTCTGCCCAATGTGCTGTCGTTTCATAGGTGAGTGTGGCCTCAGTTGGAACAAAGACGCTCAGATTCGTAAGATTATAAAATAGCTGACCACTTGCAGTAGGAGGAATAGCGCGATGCATCCTTATTTTCGACACGTTGTTAGAAGTAAATGCTCCCCATCCAATTTCTTCCACCGAGGCGGGAATATCAAACTCCGCAATTTTACTCATCATAAAAGCCCATATACCGATTTTCTTTACCGTGGCAGGAATTTCCAACGCCGTAAGATTGGTTTGGATAAAACAATAATCGCCGATAACTTGCAATTGAGAGGGCAATTTGACATACTCCAAGACGTAACAAGAAGCAAAAGTATTCCCTGGCAATTCGGTGATTTTGGTATTCTCAAGCCCATAAACATATTTAAGGGTTTCACTCGAAAACATTTCGGTATCTTCTATCTTTTCCAAACTGCTGGGCAGCGTAATGGAAACACAGTGACTTCGAGCTATGGCATGCGCTTTGAGCCTTAAAACACCTTCTGAAATATGGAGGTTAGTGAATTTATTCTCTGTAAAGAAAGCTTGTTCACCGATTTCAACAACTTGATAGGAATTTCCTCCATAAGAAATGAAGCCAGGGAGATTTAAATCTGTCCCGGTGAAACCGGCTGGAATTGCTCCACGCCCGGTCAGTCTTACTTGGCGCGGATTGGTGTTGATGATGTCATACTTCAAAGGAATGCCATCAGCATTGTTGAGGATGAAACTCTGCGCCATGAGTTGACACGAATATACAAGCGCAAATAAATAAAATAGAATTCTCTTCATATCACTGATTTTTTTATTACTGAATACTTACTAAAAATGGAGTAATTTTTTGCCTTTCTGCACCTTGCAAATAGGCACGAAAAAGCAAACAAAGGGAACTCCTCGGAGCCCTTTGCCTATAGGGGA
>NZ_GL397214.1:36314-49000 GCF_000146675.1 Hoylesella marshii DSM 16973 = JCM 13450 | reverse complement strand
GTGTTACACTTTTTTCCGGTGTATGCAAATATAAAGCGTTAAAAGATGCAGAAAAACACACTTTTCTCTGCGCCTCATTCATCATCGTATGATAATTGTTTATTTGTTTCACGGCGGCAAAGGTAAATAAAGTTTGTGAAATGCGCAAATGTTTTGTCGAAAAGATGCGTTTTGGTGGTTTAAGATAATATTATCTTTATCGTCCCGCTTGCTGCTTATAGTAAGTCGAGCTCCAGCTCGCTTCTCAATTTTTCTATGGCGGGATTGGCCTTTCTCATATCTTCGAATATTTCTTTCTTTGTACGAATCTTTACCACTTCCTCTGCCTTTGCTAAACGTATGTGCAGTTCAATGTTGCCATTGTGTAGCTCTTTGGCTAATGTTGCCTTGATGCGGGACTTGATGGCAAGAATCTGCTCCAGCAGTATTTCGTTATCAATGGTGAGTTCGATATGAGGCATATCGGTCATCTTCGGGTGTATATGCTTCATCCGCGAAGCCATACCCGCCATCTTCTGTGGCATTCGTGCACACATGGCCATCCATTGGAAGTCGAGTTCCTCTTGTGTGAAGTGGCCGGTTTCTTCTTTGTTTGTTACCTCTATGTCGGTGTCGGTCTGGAGCGTTTTCCCTTCGTTGAGCAGGTTGTCGAACGTCATTCCCAACCCTTTGAGTTTCGTTCGCGGCCGATTCTCTGTCGGTGAGGTAATGGTCGTTGTTTCTTTTCTCTCAGGCTGCGGTGTAGTTTCCCTGTGTTGCGATGCCTGAGTTTGCCGCACGACAGGACGGCCAGTTCCGGCTACCTGTCTTGCCGGTATCGACTGACCTACTACAAGTTGTCTGAACAGGGATTTTAGTCTCTTACCGGGGCGACGCCCCGCACTCTCATCATCATCGTCAGGTTGCAGGAGCTGGGCAATCTGTATGAGTGTCAGTTCCACCAACAACCGCTTATTGTTGCTTTGCCTATAGTGCACGTCGCAATCGTTCATCAGTTTCAAGGCCTTGTACATAAAGTCCGTAGGACAGCGCTGTGCCTGCTCTTTATAACGCTCTGCCTGTTTTTTACTCACTTCGAGCAAGGGGAGCGTCCGTTCATCTTTGGCCATTAATACATTGCGTGTGTAACTTGCCAATCCCTGAATAAAGATTCCGCCATCAAACCCCTTCCCTATAACCGTGTCGAGCAGTACCATCATATTGCTTACCTCTTGTTTCAAGGCCATATCGATGATGCGGAAATAGTTGTCGGAGTCCAGCACATTCAGGTCTTCTATCACTTTCTTATAGGTGATCTGTCCCTGACAGAAACTTGCGGATTGGTCGAAGATAGAGAGTGCATCGCGCATCCCGCCATCGGCTTTCTCCGCAATGACGGCCAACGCCTCCTCTTCGTAGCCGATGCCCTCCTGTTCTGCCACTCGCTTTAGGTGGGCGATGGTATCGGCAACAGTCATTCGCTCAAAGTCGTAAATCTGACATCGCGATAGAATTGTTGGCAGAATCTTGTGCTTTTCTGTAGTAGCAAGGATGAAAATCACATGTGCGGGCGGTTCTTCAAGCGTTTTCAGAAATGCGTTGAAAGCCTGCGTAGACAACATGTGTACCTCGTCGATGATAAACACTTTGTATTTGCCTACCTGCGGAGGTATGCGCGTCTGGTCCATCAGTGCCTTAATGTTCTCTACCGAGTTGTTGCTTGCGGCATCGAGTTCGAAGATGTTGTACGACCGTTGTTCGTTAAACGCCTTGCAACTCTCGCATGTTCCACAGGCTTCTCCTTCTGTGGTTGGGTTCATGCAATTGATAGCTCGGGCGAAAATGCGGGCACAAGTGGTCTTGCCCACGCCTCGCGGACCACAGAAAAGATAGGCATGTGCCAATTTTCCGCTCTTCACGGCATTGCGTAAGGTGGTGGTCAATGCCTGTTGTCCTACGACGGAGTCGAACGACATTGGCCGATATTTACGCGCCGAAACGATATATTCTTCCATATTCTTTACAAGGTGTATCGTTCTTTACAAACGAATGGTTTCAGTCTTGCAAAGATACAATAAAGAACGAAAAGAGACGAAGAAGACGGAAAGAAAATGGAACGTCCTGCGAAGAGCTGTGCTTAGCGAAACAACGAGAAGTTCACGCTACCATATGCCCTGTGCTCTATAAAGCGGCTGTGTATGGAAAAGTCGTGTTTCTTTCCATGCTCCAGTACAAAGAGACCGCCCCCGCGAAGCAAGTCGTGTTGGAAAATGAGGTCGGGTATTTGGGGCAGTTCGGTCAATTCATATGGAGGGTCGGCAAAAATAAGGTCGAACTGCTGGCGACAGCTTTTCAGAAATCGAAACACATCGCCGCGTATCAGCAGGTGGTTTTCTGCGCTTAATTTCTTCAGACATTGGCGGATAAAGAGACAGTGTTCGCGGTCGGCTTCCACGCTTACCACCTGTCGGCAACCGCGCGACAGCAACTCCAAAGAGATGCTCCCCGTACCCGAGAAGAGGTCGAGTGCCGCAGCGTCGTCGAAATCAACGTAACCGTTCAGCACATTGAAGAGGTTTTCTTTGGCAAAGTCTGTGGTAGGCCGCGCCTTAAAAGTTCGGGGTATGTCGAAATGCCTTCCCCGATAGAGGCCTGTAATAATCCGCATCTATCTGATGATATATAGCGACATGAGGTCGTAATCCAGCCCTTTGATTTGAGCAATGGGCGAGTGATTGAAGTCGGCAGACGGGTTGATGACATACACGTTTTTCAGATAAGCGCGCAGTCGCTCCGTCAGCGAATCGGTTTCGGGTATGGTACCGACAATGTGCAGTTCGTCGCGCTCAGAATCCAAGGCCAACTGCTTCCATACAAACAATAGGTAATACACGGCATCGTCGGCATGAGTCACCTCAAAAGTGTTGCAAAATTTAAACCGATTTTGCGTGAAACTGAAAAGCTCTAATTTGCGATCGTGGAAATAGCCGTAGAGTTTCTTACGCGAGCCGGAGAAGCTACGCCGGTGCAAATGTGCCCATACGGGTTGCTGCACACAGGAGATACGTACATCTTTAAAATGGTCTTCTACAACCATTTTCAGGTCTTTGTTGATGGAAAACACTGCCACGGCATTGAGCGAGGGGAGCACCTCGTGCAGTATCGTCTCCTGTTCCTTGTCGGAAAATGTGTGCTGGAAAAGGGCTTCACAGTCGGCCTCGTCAAACTCGTCTAAGGGAACGAGCATCACGTGGGTGTCGAGCAACACTTGTGCCCGCTTATAGTCTTGCAAGAGCAGTTCGGCCGTTTTGAACGCTTCGCGCAGATTGGCTGCCATCGAGATACCGCTTCTCACGATGTAAGGTTCATAAACAATGCGGTCGGGATGGTCGAGGTCTACGACCGAGAACGACAAGGTATGGTCGCTGATGCGCAGGGTGATGCGCGGCTGTTTCGTGATGCGGTTGATAGGCTCCATCGTATGGTGTAGGATAGGTATGCGTCGGACAGGTCTTTCCCGTCGGGATACGACTGCCCGGCAAAGGTAGCGATTTTCCGCGATACTCGCAAGTAAGCATCTGCAAAATACAGTTTCTCCTCCCTGTGTCTTGGTGATTGTTGCACCATTCTCGCCTATATTTCACCATCTCTCCGAGTCTCTCTCTTGTACGAGTCGTCAGTCTTACGAATAAAATGACTGATAGTTAGATATTTACATGCGGATTCCGCCCATTTTTTCATACGCTTCAAGTGTGAATAAATGTTGCATACGGGAGCGCGTAAACTTACATACGGTTGCGCATAAATTTATATACGGGAGCCCGTAAATTTCTTTGCGGGAGAAAATTTATTTCCTCGCGGTTGCGCGTAAATCTCTTTGCGGGAAGAAATTTATGCGCTCCCGTATGTATTTTTTTCGCTTACCGCAAGCCCTTAAATTTCTTCCTCGAGTTTACATGTTTTAACACGCATCCGCAAATGCTTATGACAGGTTTGCGGGAAAGGACAGGGAGACAACAAAACTATTTGAACGAGCATCCATCAGAATCTGTATAGGTGCTCATGAACGATTTGTGGGGTTATAGAAAAGCATACGCCAGGGCGTAGGCTTCGGTGTGGCGGTAGTATACGTTGAGCGTCAGATGGTTTTTCCTGTTTTCTGCCATGATGGGGGCTCCGTCGTCTAACAAAAACGGGCGGATGTGCATTTCGGTATATTGCAGATTGGAGTCGGGAAAGAGTTTGTAGACCGTTTCCTTTGCACACCAGCACAGAAGTTGTTCGGTCAGCGTGGCGGGTGTTTCGTCTTCGCTCAGAAACTTGTGAAGGATGGTTGCCACACGAGGGCTGACGTATTCCACGTCTACTGCCACCTGCCGGTCGCATGAGAGAATGACAGCAGCATAACCCTTGGTGTGGCTGATGCTGATGTGCCACCCGTCTAACTGCGGTGCTCCGTTTTCAGCATGGCGGAGGACGATGTCTTCGCTGCCCGTCATGGCGGCTGTGAGTGCGAGAACTGCCCATCGCTCAAGGCGGCGAGAGACGGCCCGGAATCCCTCTACTTGTGGGGCGAACTGTGGATAAACGGCGGCGAGTTGCTCTTCGGTCTCGTCTATCTTCCACAGGCCGAGTTGCACATCTGCATGAATCGTTTCGATGGATAAGAGAGGCATGGTCTTTTTCAGTCCGAAACCGGCGGATTGGGTTCCGCAGGCTTGATTCTTACTTTCACCCTCGAGATGCGTCGGTCTTCTATTTTAAGTATCTCGAATGAGAAATTCTTGTACGTTATCTGCTCATGAATGGCAGGAAAATCGCCCTTCATCTCCAACAACAGACCGGCCAGACTGTCGGCATCTCCCTCAATCTCCTCGAATGTATCGTCGGGAAGTTGCAGAATCTTATAGAAATCGCTCAGCAACACCTTCCCCTCAAAGATGTATGTGGTATCGTTGATTTTAGCATACAGTTTCTCTTCTTCGTCGTACTCGTCGTTGATTTCACCCACAATTTCCTCTAATATATCTTCGAGCGTTACAATTCCGCTGGTGCCGCCGAACTCATCTACAACGATGGCAATGTGAATTTTGTTGTCTTGAAATTCGCGTAAGAGGTCGTCTATTTTCTTGGTCTCCGGCACGAAATAGGGTGCCCGTATAAGGCTCTGCCAGCGGAAGTTGGCCGGTTTTGACAGATGAGGCAGGAGGTCTTTGATATAGAGTACGCCGCGTATATTGTCGGTGTTTTCCTGATAGACGGGTATGCGACTGTAATTATTTTCCACAATGCAGCGGAGCACATCGGCAAAGGTGCTGCGGATGTCGAGGTCTACGACATCCTGCCGGCTGGTCATCACCTCTTTAGCAGTCTCATCGCCGAAGTGTATGATGCCGTGTAAAATACTTCGCTCCTCTTTTATTTCCTCTTTGTCTGTGAGTTCGAGTGCCTGCTCGAGGTCGTCCACACTCAGTACATGGGTCTTTCCTTGTACGAGGCGTCCGGCAACCATACCACTCTTCATCAGCACTGTGGCGGGTGCTCTGAACAACTTTCGTAGAAAGAATATACCCGGCACCGCTTTGCGGCAGTAAATCAGAGCATTCTGACGGGCATAGACTTTGGGCATGATTTCGCCGAAGAGCAAAAGCAGGAAGGTGAGCAGTACGGTGATGCAGATAAATTGTAACCAATAGGCTGTACCAAAGTCTATAAGCTTTGCGAAGACATAATTGCAAAGCATGATAATGGTTACATTCACCAAATTATTGGTGATGAGAATAGTGGCTAAGGTGCGTTCGGAATCATCGCGCAGGAGTTTGATACGTCGGTCGCGTTCGGTCTTCTCGTCGTCTACCTCTGCCAAGTCTGTGGGCGACAAACTAAAGAAAGCAATCTCAGAGCCGCTGGCAAATCCCGATATCAATAAGAGCAGAATTGCCAGCATGGCAGCTATAATAACATCGGTTGTCGGCGGCATCAGATGCACCTGACCGAGTGTTTCGCTTATAAGGGTAAAGTCCAAAATAGGGTATTACAAGTCTTTTCAGTTTCAGAAAGGCAAACTCTCATCAGCCGAAGGGGATGTGCTCGCCGGCTTTTCCGTGGGGCGGGACTGTTGCTCCGTATGAGCTGTAGACGGTTTTCCGCTCAACATCTCCATATTCTCAACCAATATCTCCGTTACGTATCGTTTCACTCCACGCTGGTCATCATAGGAGCGATAACGTATGCGTCCCTCGACATAGAGCCTGTCTCCGGTATGTACATATTTCTCTACCGTCTTAGCCAAACCACGGTAGAAAACAAGGTTGTGCCAATCGGTACGTTCGGGAACCTGTGTCCCATTCGGCAGCGTATAGCCGCGCTCGGTGGTTGCGAGGCGCACCTGTGCTACGGCTTGGTCGGCCTCATAGTAGCGTACGTCGGGTTCTTTCCCCACGTTTCCTATCAACATGACCTTATTCATATTCGAACGTTATGAGTGAAGTGCTTATTTCCAATAGCCTAAGTACCTGAAGTGGAAGTTCTTACCCTTAGCGGAAGGGAACTGACTTCGGCTATCTACACGCGAACGCAGGTGGTCTACGATTCGGTTGTAGCAGTCTTGTCCGGAATTGGCTTTACATTGCACGACAAAACGGGTATCTCGGTATTCATGCTTCCCCGTAGCAGGCACCATCACGACCCGCTTAAAGTCAAGCGTACCCTCGTACCATCCGGGATGCTCTTCGGTGAGACGGGTAAGTGCAGGATTAGGTTCGCGGAAGTCCATCATACCGACCGAGGCTTTCGGTCTCAGGGCTTTCTTTTGTTTGAAATCCATCATGGAAGCAGCTTCGGTCTTGATGATGATGAAATAGACACGTGGTCTCACTTTATAGCGTTTGGGATAGAACACGTTGCTTTCAGCATATTCACGTATGTCTGCCTCCATATTCTTGTCCATCGGTATTTCGGGAATTGAACTTAAAAAACGGATAGCGTCTTCCACGCTATATACAAAAGTCTCCTTATCGAAGTATCTTAAATATAAATTCATCTGGAATAAAATATGTTTCTCCTAAAAAGAGCGGAAAACGGGACTCGGACCCGCGACCCCAACCTTGGCAAGGTTGTGCTCTACCAACTGAGCTATTTCCGCAAACTAAACATGGTGAAGAGGAGGAGACTCGAACTCCCACGTCACAATTGACACTACCCCCTCAAAGTAGCGCGTCTACCAATTCCGCCACCTCTCCAGCATGAAAAACATTCTGAATAATGATGTGCCCAGAACAGGACTCGAACCTGCACGCCGTTAAACACACGCACCTGAAACGTGCGCGTCTACCAATTCCGCCACCTGGGCCTATAAAAAGAACCTGCGTTCTCCTTGTTATTCAGAATGTGGAGCGGAAAACGGGACTCGGACCCGCGACCCCAACCTTGGCAAGGTTGTGCTCTACCAACTGAGCTATTTCCGCATAACCATCCTGCTATGCAGGAGCATTCCTCTAAATGCGGTTGCAAAGGTAAGACTTTTTTCCGACCGTACAAAGAATTTGCCTGATTTTTTTCGTACCATCCCGCCTTTTTCGCTCTTTCAATCTAAATCGGTTATAAGACCTTGTACAGATTTTGGGGGTCAGGGTCGTAAAGTTACGATTGATAAGTCGGCATTCGTACCCCGTACAGATGGCGTTTGTACAAGGAAAGGTCGGCAATCTTACGCCCGACAACGACGATTTGCTGACCGCATGTAGAGCACGTTGTTATATAAAGATATGAAAAAGAGTTGTTTACTCTTCCACTTCGTCTTTGAGTACAGGTAGGGAGATATGGTATCTGACGGCGAGGAAACGGATGGCACAAACAATAACGAACACCACGCTCACCGTGACTGCTGTGGGCACGCGTAGCGAAAGAAAGAGCCAATATATCAGACCGCCCACAACGCTGGCCATGGCGTAAATCTCTTTCCTGAATATCACGGGTACGTTGTTCAGCAGTACATCGCGTATCACACCGCCGGCCGCCCCCGTGATACATCCCATCACAATGGCCACCCAAAAAGGATGGTCGTAGGAAAGAGTCTTCTGAATACCGGCAATCGTAAACAATGCAAGTCCTAACGTATCGAATACGAACCATGCATTGTCAAGCCATCTCATCTTATGAGAAAAGCTGATAACGAAGAGCTGTGCCAATACCGTACAGATGATATAGACGGGCGAGGTCATCCAAAATGGTGTAACACCTAACATCACATCGCGGATAGTACCCCCGCCAATGGCCACGGCAAAGCCACAAACAAAGCCTCCAAACCAGTCGAAATGCTTAGCGGCGGCGTGACGTATGCCGGATATGGCAAAGGCGAATGTGCCTAAGAACTCGATGAGATGCTGGAGCGTACGTGCAAATTCGATGTCTGTATAGGGCATATTGATAGAATGATGGGATGCACAAATGTATCGGACCCTGGCTTTCCCTATCAGGGATTCACCACGTTCTGCGGTTGGCCTTCAGTAAAGGCACGGACATTGGCCACGGCAATATCCATGAGCCGCACGCGTGCCTCGTAGGTAGCCCATGCGATGTGGGGTGTAATGTAGGCATTAGGGGCTGTTAATAACGGATTGTCTGCGGCGGGCGGTTCCTTGCTCATGACATCGGTACCGTATGCACCCAGCTCTCCTGTCTTCAACGCTTCGGCAACATCGGCCTCATTCACTAAAGGGCCTCGGCCTGTGTTGATGAGTATGGCACCGTGCTTCATGCGTTTGATACTGTCTTTATTGATGAATCCACGGGTAGTATCGGTAAGCGGACAGTGCAGCGAAATAACGTCGCTGATACCGAAAAGTCCCTCCATCGTGGTCTTTTGTATGCCTGCCGGCAGGTCGGAAGAACTTTTGCTGGTGAATGCAAAGACATCCATACCGAACGTCCTCGCTATCTCAGCCACTTTCCGTCCTATATTTCCGAGGCCTACCACCCCCATTGTCTTGCCGGCGATTTCGTGTAGCGGCGTATCCCAATAGCAGAAATCGGGGTTGTTGCTCCAGAATCCTTTGCGGTTGAGTGCAGCATAGTGCTCCACTCGGTTGGTGATGGCAAAGAGATGGGCGAACACCATTTGCGCCACGCTGTCTGTACTGTAGGCGGGAATGTTGCATACGGGAATACCCCGTTCGCGGGCTGCTTCCGTGTCGATAATATTAAAGCCCGTGGCCAACACGCCTATATATTTCAGCTTGGGCAGGGACTCTATGGTTTCTCTTCTTAGAGGAACTTTGTTGGTGAGCAGGGCATCGGCATCCTTTGCCCGTGTCTGCAAGTCTTTCAATTCGGTACGGTCGTAAACGGTAAGCTCACCTAAGGCCTTCATGGGTTCCCATGACAGGTCGCCCGGATTGGCTCCATAGCCATCTAAAACTACTATTTTCATACTTTTCCTTTGTATTTTTCCTCACAACAAACGTGAAGGAAACGATTAAGATTTGTCGTTTTCTGGGGTTTTGAATCTATCCCCCCAACACTGCACCATCCACTGGTACATGCGTTCTTCCGAGGGAGAATGCTGTGCGTGCCAGAAACGAGCGGTGGCAAGGTCGTCGGGCAGATATTGCTGCTTGGTGAAATGTCCTTGGTAATCATGTGGATATTGATAGCCGTCGGCATATCCGAGACTTGCCATTAATTGGGTGGGTGCATTGCGCAGATGCAGAGGTACGGGTTTATTGCCGCTATTTCGCACCTCGCTCAATGCGGCATTGATGCCGAGGTAAGCCGAATTGCTCTTAGGACTTGTGGCGAGGTAAACGGCTGCTTCTGCAAGGGGGATACGTCCTTCTGGCCATCCTATCTTTGTTACGGCATCGAACGCAGCATTGGCCAATAGCAATGCATTGGGATTGGCTAACCCAATGTCTTCTGCAGCACTGATGACAAGACGACGTGCGATGAAGACAGGGTCTTCGCCTCCTTCTATCATGCGTGCCATCCAATAGAGAGCTGCATCGGGGTCGCTGCCGCGTATGCTCTTGATGAAAGCCGAGATGATGTCGTAGTGCATCTCGCCGTCTTTGTCGTAAGCCAAGGGATTTTGCTGCAAGCAATCGGTCACGCGCTCGTCGTCGATAACGAGGGTATCGGCTTCAGATGCCTCTGCCACCAGCTCGAGTATGTTGAGCAACTTGCGTGCATCGCCTCCACTATATCGCAGTAATGCGCCTGTTTGCCGCAATTCTATGCTACGTTTGCTCAATTCCACGTCGGTAGTGATGGCACGTTCTACCAATGCAAGCAGGTCTTCTTTCTCTAATGACTTGAGTACATATAGCTGACAACGTGAAAGCAACGGGCGTATCACCTCAAACGAGGGGTTTTCCGTGGTGGCTCCGATAAGGGTCACGACACCCTGCTCCACGGCTCCGAGCAGCGAGTCTTGCTGACTTTTGCTGAAACGATGTATCTCGTCGATAAACAAGATGGGACTTCCTTGACTGAAGAAACGACCACTCTTGGCACGTTCTATCACCTCTCTCACGTCTTTCACGCCGCTCGTCACGGCACTGAGTGTATAGAAAGGCACTTCCATCTGATGGGCGATAATCTGTGCCAAGGTGGTTTTACCCACTCCGGGAGGCCCCCAAAGGATGAACGAAGAGACACGTTTCGCCTCTATCATCCTGCGCAACACGCCTCCCTCTCCTACCAGATGCTTCTGCCCGATGTAATCTTCGAGCGTGCTCGGCCTCATTCGTTCTGCCAAAGGTTTACCCATATTCTTTTCGCAAAATTAGAAAATATATGCCGTTCTTGCAAAATTTCCCCTGAAAAACTTGTGGATAAAACAGAATGTATTATTTTTGCAGCCAAGTTCGGATGCCGAGAATACCCGTACACAAACACTCCTCCGACCTATTGAACAAGGACTTTCAACATACCGGATTTCCTATATATACCACATAAAAACAATATTTACCCTCATCCAAAGACAAACAGAATCACACCGTTATATGAAAGAACAAGCGAAGAAAACACTGACACTGAAAACACTGAACCGCAGCAATGTATGGAATTTGCAGGAAAACGACATCTTCAGACTATGGGATGCTGCCGAAAAGAATGCCGACCTAAGGGAAAATGCCCACCACTATGTCGACATCATTAGGAGTGCGTTCCTAATAGAAGAGGTGAAAAACGATGCGCCTGAAGCCGTGAAGAGCTATGAAAAACAGGGATTCAACGTCAAGCAGATACAGACGGGGGATGGTACGAAGATGAAATGGGCACTCAAGAAAAGGCCGATTGTGCGGGTAACAGACCTCACCCGAGAGAATATTAATCATATCTCTGCCGCAAAACTTCTGGAAATCATTGAGCACAATTTTGGCGGAGGATGGGATTCGCTTGCCCAAAGTGTGCAGGATATCATCCTCTCAGGGTTTGAAATATCCACCACCACACTGCCCAAAGACCGACTGCACAAACGGGGTGGAATGTATGACAAGAAGGTGGCAGACGGCTTCGAGGTTCTCGAAATAGAAAAAGGAACGTGGGTAGAAGCCATCTTCGCCAAAGAAAAACCGGAGACCAAGAAACCGACAAACAAGGTGGAAACAAAACCCACACACGCTGCAACCGACGATAAGTTACAGGATGAAGACCTCGATAATGAGGATGAAGACGACTTGCCTGAAGACAGTTACGACGATAGCTACGACGACGAGGACACCTACGATGAGGAGCAATTGACGGAAGAAAGTTATCGGACAACGTTCGATACTGATACCGAAGACCTGAACATGGAGGCCGAAGAAATATCGGATGACGAATATTAAACCGGAAACATCTGCTCATCTGCAACACGAAACGAAACGGGGTCGGCTAAAAGCCGGCCTCGTTTGTATATAGCCCTATCGATTTTTGTATCGCCGTCTGCCTTTTTCTCGACCTGAAATCTCGCATAGGGCAATGATAAATACGCGAGTTTGGGATAAGGCTATCGGACTGTAAGCCCCAAAGAGGCAATTGGATGAGATTCGCTTATTCCGGACTCGTCCAACTACTTGAGACCTCTGCAAACTCCTCTTATAATTTGTCTTTCTTAAATATTTTTTGTGCCTTTATCGTATGAAACAGAAGTTATCCTCTCCCAGTTTTGCTGACCTGTTCCTTGGTCAAAGAAAGGTCAAGCAGACATTCTTTTCACAAATAAACACCGTCATTGATTGGGCACCTATTCGTGCTATAGTTGAAGCGGATTTGTATGATACGTTTCTTGCGGAGTTTAATCGGCAATTGGAAGCTAAAGGAATCATTGTAAAGCGTGGTGCCATCGTTGATGCCAGCATTACGAATACGCCCCGTCGCCCCCGCGGAGGTAAGAGCTATGAGGTCGTTGAGGATAGAAAAGAGGATGAGCACATAGAGGCTTCGGAGAAAGCCATGCTCAAAGAAGTTGTCAAGCCTAACGTAGATACTTTTTTTCGCTTAGTCGGACGCCACGACAACTGGCGGGAGGCTTGCAACGGCGGAGCAAATGTCAAACCAAAAGGAAAGTTAAATGCTCAACATGAGCAAACGCCAAACCGAAAGGAAAGTTAAATGCTCAACATGAGCAAATGTCAAACCGAAAGGAAAGTTAAATGCTCAACATGAGCAAACGCCACACGGTAACGGATGAAAACGGAATGGTGCTTGCCGAGGAAACGACAGTT
>NZ_GL397214.1:5297-36194 GCF_000146675.1 Hoylesella marshii DSM 16973 = JCM 13450 | reverse complement strand
GCCTACAACTTATACCGAACACCAGGGATTATTGTGTCAAATTGTATCAGATAACATGAAAATACACCGATAAAAGATTATTATCTACTCAAAAAGTAACCTCCAACGGCATCTTTTGGTCAAAAATATTCATTCTTCTAAGAGTATACGGGTGAAAATTGAGAGGGTGGTAGGTCTTGCAGAGGTCTCTACTTGGAAACCGAGAAAAGCTCTCAAAATGGATTTCCAACTACTTGGAAGCCGAAAAATGTCCTCAAAATGGATTTCCAACTACTTGGAAGCCGGAAAAAGCCCTCAAAACGGACGTCCAACTACTTGGAAGCCATCTGAATGCTCAAAACAGAATGATAAAGAACGTTTTACATACACATAACATACGCGAGTCCGATAGCCTTATCCCGAACTCGCGTATCTCATATACCATAATATGAAGAGGAAATGAAATATTGTGGGCATGGAGAACAGGTACGCTTATGATGGGGTAAGAGAGCGATGGGACGGGGTCGCCGGCTCTTTCACATCCGTTTAGCATGCGTTTACTTCAAGTCCCAAAGCGTGTAGTTGACGGGAGTAGATTCTATCACTTTCTCGCGTGCATCGGGTAGGTTGCAGAAGAAATCAATACCCGTTTTCTCTTCCAATTCCTTGATACTGACAGCATATTTGGCAAGGTGGGAGTCGTTATTGGCGTTGTGTTCCACCCAGAAACCGATGGCATTGTATTGCCCGTTTTTCACGCGCAGCACGGCCATGAAGAAGTACTTTGGAACGAGAAGTCCTTTGCCCGTCTTGGTGTAGTTGGTAGGGTGGTCGATGGTGCCTCCTTTGCAAACATAGAGCGTGTCGCAGAATTTATAGTTGTTTTTTTTTGCCCATTCCCTCACGGCATTCTCCATGTGAAGCCATACGCCTGCATTGAATCCGTTTAGCTGTGGTTGCATATTCGACATATAAAACGTTTGGTAGTTGGCATCGAAACTGCTTCTCCTGTCTTCGGAGGGGCAAATGTGGCCATGATCATAGCCAGAGCTCCAATACGGGTCTGCATCGAATGCGTATTCGGCCGGTATTTGCGGGTCTTTGGGATACTGATTGGTTTTTGATTTATACCGGCTTACTTTCTGAACAAGGTTTGATTTATACATCTGGTAACACGACCATCGTTGTGATTTTTTTGCATCGTTCCACTCTACGCTGTAGTTTACGCTGTCATCATTCGTGGAATGAATGACAACTCTGTTGCCGGCTCCACCTCGCAGCTTGGGAAACTCGAGGCGTCCGTATTCTTTTTTTAGGCTTGTATCGTTGGCATTGGCGTTAGGACCAGCCGGCTTTCGGTGGGGGGCGTTGTCGTCGTTGCTGCCACAGGCAGTGAGCGACAGTATGAGAACAAGAAGATAGAAGTAATGTTTCATCATCAGTAGATATGAAAAGGGTGCACCCGTGCGTATATGTAACTACGCAACAGGATGCACCCTTGGATTGGACGTCCTCTTGTGGGAGGCCTGTTATTTTTTGATGGTGCCGTAGCGACTCATGAAGCGGTCTACGCGTCCGGCTGTGTCTACGAGCTTCTTCTTACCCGTATAGAAAGGGTGAGAAGTACTGGATATTTCTATTTTTACTACAGGGTAAGTTTCTCCTTCAAATTCTACGGTATCGGATGTTTTGCAAGTAGACTTTGAGAGGAACATATCGCCGTTGGACATATCTTTGAATACGACGGGGCGATAGTTTTCAGGATGAATGCCTTTTTTCATTTCGTTATTATGTTTATTAAATATGATACTTGGTGTGGGCTGCAAAATTACGGATAATTCTGTAACCATCCAAATATTTACATATCTTTTTTATTTGATAGAAATGTTCTTTACCTCCCATGTGCCAACGTTGGTTATGTTGCTGGTATAGCGGAATCCGATGCGTACATGACTATTTCCGGCATACGGAGTAAGGTCTATGGTAGTTGCCACAAATGTAAAGTTTTTATTAGTGGGCAGCGCACTCATTGTGGCTTTTGTCCATGTTGCCGTAGAGGGTTTTCCGCTGTTGTAGTCGGTAGAAATCTCTACTGTTATCTCATTAGTGATGGTCGTAGTACCGAAGAACTTGCCTGCCTGTTCGAAGGCGAGGGTGGCCGAAGTGACCTTGCTCAAGTCTATGACGGGCGAGATGAGCCAACTCTCCGTGGCATGCTTCGCGTCTTTCATGTATGCAGAGGCTTTCATATAGTGGCCTTTACTGTCGTACGCCCATATCTGCGTGAGGCCGGTCGGCAATGCGCTTTCATCGACGATGGTGAATGCGCCTTTACCGGAAGCGAAATTCTCGTAGAAGAGACCACCGGGTTTCGTACCTGCTTCTGTGCTGCCGAGCTTTGCATAAGTGGCAAACTTCAGACCCGGTACACCAAAGTATGTGTCTATCTGCCCGAAGAGCAGTACTTCCTGTTTCAGGTTTGCCTTGTGGTCTTTCAGGTTCAGCAGGTCGCGAATGGCACCTGCAGGAAGCTGTACCGGCATACATTTGCTCTTGTCTATCTGGTTGGGACTATTAGCAATCAGCACATTACCGTTTACGGTACAGGTGTCTGACGAAAATCTTGCGCCGTCGTACTTCATTCCATACACATATCCCACGATGTAGCCCTTTACAAATACATTGGATGCCGTGGCTTTGGCGATAGCTGCCGCCACGTTGTAAGGAGCAGCTTCTGTGCCGTCGCCCTCGGGTTTCTCCTGCTCTCCGCCGCCTTCTTCGTTTACAGTACCCTCTTTTACTACTACGTTCTTAATCTCCCATGTACGCGATCCGGTAGTAGTGGACGAGTAATAGAATGCGATACGCAATGTGTCGCCGATATATTTAGCATCCAAATTCTTCGCATAAGTAGTAAAATCTGTCCAATTACTACCCTCTTTCAGTGTGCCGGTGATATCTTCCCACACCGTTGTCGTGGGATTGCCGGTATATTTCTTCGTAATCAGCACCTTGTTTGCACCGTTGTGAGAGAGGTATCTGATAATGTATTCAAACTGCAGATAGGCTTGCTTGGCTTTTGCAAGGTCAATAATGGGAGAAACGAGATAACTTTCAGACTCCGTATTCGTCTTATCCTTTGCATTGTAGCCCGTAGCCGTGGCCGTACCGAAGTTATGCTGCCAAGCGATACCTTTTGGAGTAACAGTGGTGAATTTCCCCAGATTGCTGCTAAACGTCTCATTGAGATAGATACCTTCGTTCGTCTCGCCCTTGTTGCCGTTAGGGTTGTTATAGGGTGAGGGAACGTTCTCACAGCTTATGAATGTGATAGCAGCCAATGCCACCATGCACATTGAAACGATGTTTTTCTTCATATCCTTGTTCTTTAACTTGTATTTTAAAAAAGATGTCAGTGTATATCCTTTTCCGTGCGCATGAGTATCTGCCATGTGTCGCGGTAGCGGGTGAAAATGCCGGTGATGTCTACACTACCTGTGGGCAGTGTAGTTGCGGCAAAGTCAGCATACGTGCTCGTACGTACTACGATGGTGCGGTTGTCGTATCCCTTCAGTGCACGGCTCACGTTGTTCGTCTTGTCTTTTTCTTCCGACGGGGCAAACACGGTCTTCCCGTCTCCCTTGGCGAAAGTTACGCCTTTGATGGTCATGAGCTTTCCACTATGACTCTTCAGATAGTCTTCGTCGGCTATCTTGGAGATATCGAATACCTCTGCCTGTACTTGCGAAGCATCCGGCATGCCAAGAAGTTTGAAATGCTCTTGCCACAAGGTGCGGCTCATACGGCTCACGTAGGTGACATTACGGGCATTCGTAAATGGTGTACCTATCTCGGCTTGCAGACCGTAGCCACCTATATACAGGCCTTTTAGACTGACGAGTATCTCTTGTCCAACGGGCAGTTCTGCAAATAGACCGTTCTGCGAAATGCAGATAAGGATGGCACCGGTACCATCGTCAATAGCCACTTCGCTATATACATTGCCTCCGATGTCATTACCAACCACACGCCCTTTGATTTGCACGTCATCAGTAATTTGGGTATAAGTGTTGGCTGGCGTATAAATAAAGCTGGCGTATTGAGTTTTCAAGGTGGCAATCGTTATTACGTTGCTCTCTGCGAGTGCGGGATTACCAATGCTTGTACCATTCGGCTCTTTCCAATCGTCGTTCATACAGCCTGTCAAGAGCATGCAGAACAATGCGATATACATATATTTAATTGTTTTCATCTTATTCTCGGGTTTTAGAATCGGTAAGAAATGTTTAACATGCCGTTGGTTCCGAAAGCATAGAATTTCTTCGGATTACGGGAGAATTTGTAAGAGCGGGCATTGCCGGACGCTGTATAGTCAGACCGGCTTTGCTCATAACCGCCCGTCACAATGTTTTGGTTGTTCAGCAGGTTTACCACCATAAGATTGATGGACAGCGACCCGCGCTTCATGCGGATATTTTTGCCGATGGAGCCATCGAGCATGAAACCTCCGTGCCCTTTGTCTTGGGGTGATACGATATATTGTCCGTTTTCATCGATACTGCCAAGTCGGTCGAGTATGCTCTTATAGCGATAGTACGGCGAATAAGAAAGGTAGATGCGATCGTAGTAGTTGGCATTCAAGTCGATGTACCAACCGCTTTGGTGGTAACTGAGACCGATGTTGCCTGCTGTCAGCGGTGTACCTGATTCGCGCATGCCTTTGTTCATCAGCACATCGGTATTGTAGGTACCCTGTGTGGAGTTGATATAGTTTACGTCTGCATTGTTGGCATATTTCCCTTCGTTCCATGTGCCCAATAGGTTAAGGTCGAGGAAAGACGTTAATTTCACTTTCGCCCCTACTTCTACACCATAATGCTCTTTTTCAATGCCTGAGAGTGACACATAAGAGAAAGAGTTGATGTCGTCGAAATAGAAATTTTGCCATTCCGTTACGTGGTTCATACGGCTGTAATAGGCATTCAGGTTGGCATGCAGCCACGCATTCTGATATTGATAACCAGCCTCACTACTGAGCACGCGTTCGTTTTTCAAGTGGGTCACAAAGTCATTGTTCATCTCCGGCGCTACAAATGCTACACTCGCCTGTGGGGCATTCCATTGATAACCGAGACCGATGAAGAGTGTGTGACCGCGGCCTGCATTGTATGTCAGAGCAGCTTTAGCACCCGCGTCTCCAAACCATGCAGCCTTACTCTTGCCATAGGAATTGTTCAAATATAAGCCATTGCACATTTTCCCCTCACGCTGGATGGAGGTACTCCCGATGCGTGCAGACACCATCGTATGGAAACGGTTCAGGGTCTTGGCATAGGTTGTCCACAGATACCCCTTGTTTACAAGCAGGAAGTAATCGTAGCCGAACTTATCGCCCTCTCTCACTACTGCATTGGGGCGACGCCAGTCGTATTGTACCTGAGCAGCATTGGCCGTATAAGTACCTATGGCGTAGTAATTGAGGTTGTGCAAAGTAGAAGCGCCCAAAAGGTCTTCTAAAGTCTGATAGTGCCGGCCGCTATTCGTGCCGAGTACGATTCCGAGATTCCAGTATGCGTTCTTCTTTAGGCGTTTGTTGAGGGTTGAGGCCAGCGTCAGTGTCAATGCGTCGTTGTGCTTAGCCTGAATGAAATACATGGCATCTGCCCCCTGTGTCGATACCCGTCTGTTGGCTTCATAGAGTCTGTCCCAATTCACTTGGCGGTTGGCCTTGGAGGAAGATAGGAAATGGAATGCCTTGTTCCAGTCTGCTAATGCCTGTTCGGTACGTCCAATGGTGTTTGTCGCATCCCACACATCGTAGAAGTTGCTGGGCAACATCTTATAATAATCAGGTTGCGGATTGTCCGTATTGTTGTAATTTAGCTTAGTGCTTTTATACATGCTGTACTTGCCGGTTAGTGTGGTCACCAACTTCATGTCATTATTGATATCCCAGTCCCATGTCAGGAGGGCGGAAGGAGCGTATTCGGTCACCACGCGTGAGTTGCGTTTTTTGCCGTTCTGATAGCCCCAGTAGGGGTTGTATTGACGGTCGTTGGCTATCCAGTAGCTCTCGTCTGTGGCAGCTCCCTGCGTGCCACGCTCTGTGGGATTACCCCATGTGGTGAATGATAACGCGTGCCCATTCTTCCATACCTTCTGTATGCCGAGGAAGTAAGAGAAAGCGTTGTAGAATGTGCCTTCCACATAACCCTCTTTCGCCCATCTGTAGGTGACACCACCGGAGAATGCCCAGCCACGGTTACTCAGTCCCGAACCGAAAGAGTACACTCCGCGGAGGGTATAGTTGCGATTAACGGCGCTCACTGCAGCTCTATGACCTGTGGGTTGCTTGCCGGCACGGAAGTCGTAGTTGTTGGAACCTGCCATGCCGCTCATACCGAACGAACCGCCCTCAAAGGGGAGAAGGAAGTCTACATCGCGCATCTGCTGATTGAGACCGCCCACCTGAGAGAAGCGAAACTGTCCGGTCTCCATGTCGTTTAGTAACGCACCGTTTACATAAACATCGTTGTATCGTTGGTTGAAAGCGCGGTATCTGAACCTCACGGGCGAGAAGAGAAAGCCTACTCGCGACGCATAGAGGTTATTGTTGGAGTTGAGAATGGTCACATTCTGTGACATGTCGTCATTCTCTCCCAACTGCGCATCTGTAAAGGTAAATGCCGACTCATCCCCGATGGGGTTGAGTTGTTTTTGCGGTTTTACGGTTTGGGCGAGTGCGGGAGGCGCAAAAAAAAGTGCCAGCAAAGCCCATTTTAGCTTATTTTGCATAGGTTGGCTTAGGTTAATCTTATCATATTCGGCCGTAGTTTACGGTTTTGCAAAGTAACGAAATTTATTTAAGAAAAAAGAGTTTTTTAGTAAATATTTATCACACCGCCATCTTCAAGGTCTATCGTCCCTGTCACTATCTTTGACGACTCCGAAATAGACAAGGTAGAAAAATGCATTGCAGATAGCGAGTTTCAAAGGAAGGAACTCAAAAAAGCGAAGCGTAACAAATGGGGACACACGTTCTACTAAAGCTAGGAATTGAAAATAGGAAAGACCAAACAATACATGCTCTGAACTGTTGGAACATGGAGACGGATAAAGCCATCAAAAAAACGAGAAGATGTATCCATGTTGAGATGAAAAAGGTGCCATACGGACAAAAAACAATAACAAATATAGTGAGAAAGTTGGATTTATGAAGATATTTTCCTGTTTTTTTTATGCATTCATCATTTTTTATTAAATTTGCGGTGGAAAATCAAGGCGAGCATATTCGCATCTGAAAATCAAAATACGGTTGATATGCCAATCGTACGGTTATAATTATCAATTAAAATTATGAGTGTAAAAAGACTGATTTTGGCAGCTACCGCTGCAATGTTTATCTCTGTTATCGGCGCATCGGCACAATCGGCAGACACCGGAGTGGCAGTAGCTAACGCACAGAAAGCAGTAGCTGACGCTGCTAAAGCAAAGGCAAATGCAGCAAAAGCAGTGGCAGAAGCAGCAAAACAAAAAGCTGAGGCTGCTAAAGCAAAAGCAGATGCCGCTAAAGCAAAAGCAGATGCAGAGAAAGCAAAAGTAGACTCTGAAAAAGCAAAAGCCGACTCTGAAATGGCTAAGGCCGATGCTCAGGCAGCAGCAGCAGATGCTGCTAAGGCCGTTGCAGCTGCCGCACAGGCTAAAGTAGATGCAGAGAAAGCTTTGGCAAATGCTACTGCCAGCAAGGTCGCTGCAGAGAAAGCAAAGGCAGATGCCGCTAAGGCTAAAGCCGATACGGCTAAGGCGATGGCAGATGCCGCTAAGGCTAAGGCTGAAGCTGACAAAGCAAAGGCTGACATAGCAAAGGCAAAAGCTGACGCAGCAGCAGCAGTTTCGGCCGCTTCCAACGCCATTGAAAAGGCAAAATCTTCGTATTAATCAAAGATTAGCACCCTATTTCATCTACCGAGCTTTCATGTTTTCAAACCATGAAGCCGTTAGTATCTCTGCCAAAAAGCCTTAGGGTTACAGCAAAGAAGAAGAGCATTTCTTCCGAGAAATCGGGGGAAATGCTCTTTTCCTTTATATATAAAAAACAGTAAAACAAGTCAGCAAGTGGCAGGGTCTATCCGTACGATGTCTGCATCACAGGAAGAGCATGGTGAAATAACCTAATTTATATAATCGGAAGAAAAACAAATTCGGGAACCGTCCACAGAGAATGAAACGCTCCAATCTGCCAAAGACATGATGAAAGAAACGCATTGCTCTAATGAGATGAAGGCTCTCCATCCTCTCATACAAGGCCAGTAAAGTGGAATAGCCACGCAACTCTTCACGAAACAGAAAGAGCGTCCGCAGTCCTTCTTCCGTCTTTTTCACAAACGCCGTATTCGATTCAAATACAGAAAAAAGCAATGGATTATCAAGGTGTTTTATCGGGATATGTAGCTCCGCCAATCGTTTTCCGAAAAACACATCCTCATAACCATAGTACCTAAACCTTGTATCCAATGGATTAGCTTTCATCACATGACGGGCTACCATGAAGTTGGATGTATGGAAATCTCTATAAGGCTTCCGTGTACGCATGGTTGACAGATGCCGCTTTTCGTTAGCTGTTTCGTAAAGGTATCTCAAATTCCAAGCCTGTTCGCTATCGTTTTTCCTCACCTTATACCCTCCGTAAAACACACAATCACCGTCTTCGCACACGTAATTCTCTAAGAAGCTGTCGGTTTCCACCAACATATCACTGTCAATGAAGAGCAACCATTCGTGTTTGGAAAGCGACATCAGATAATTGCGTATAGCTGCCCTACCGATGTTCTCTTCACGCAGAATATATTGACAATGGGGCAATTCACGTATTCGTTTGTTCTCGGAAATCACAAAATCACTGGTTGAACCATCATCAGCAACGATGATTTCGTACTCGAAAGTTCCTGATTTTCGCAGTCTTTCAGCCTGTTCATACAAGGCCGACACCAATTTATAACATTCGTCATTATAGGTAGGAATCAATATAGACAGAGAGGGCTTCATGTCGAAAAAAGTATCAATGATACCACAAAAATAAACATAATATCGCAAATGATGAATAAAAACACCATTTTGTTTTGGAGCTCGCATGAATTGATTTAATTTTGCAGCCGATAAAACAAATAAATATGAAACGATTTTCACTGACAACTCTTGCATTATTATTTGTATGGACAGTATTGGCCGTACCCGTAAAGAAATATTGGCGAACAGTAACCCAAAGCGATGGAACACAGCTGAAACTGATGCTCATCGGCGATGAATCACTACATTATTACGTAACGGAAGACGACGTGCCCGTGATTCAACAAGGTGACAGTTACTACTATGCTTCAGTCGTAGGCTTTGCCGTCAGCTCAACAGGTATATTGGCACATGATTTGAAAGAGCGCACTGCCTACGAAAGCCACTATATAGCAAATCCGGAAACACTGGAAAGCACAAGGGCATACACCGGTCGATATCAATCAGGAAAACAGCTGCGCTATCATTCCATGGCACAAAGACAACTTGCCAACACCGGTAAAAGAAAAGGTTTGGTGATATTAGCAAACTTTGCAGACAAATCCTTTGTACGCAAAGAAGCCGCCAAGGAACAATATGACAGCATCATGAACATGATAGGATATGATAAGAACGGTGCCCACGGAAGTGTGCGCGATTACTTTCTTGCACAAAGTAACAATCAATTTGACCTCAGTTTCGATGTTGTAGGACCTGTTACACTGTCGAAAAATTACGCCTATTACGGAGGTAACGATCCGCAGGGCAATGACTCCAACGCTGTGGCCATGATTGTGGAAGCCTGTCGTTTGGCCGACCCGCAGGTAAACTTTGCCGACTATGATTGGGATGATGACAAAGAAGTAGAACAAGTCTATGTGCTCTATGCCGGATACGGAGAAAATGCCGGTTCGGGGTCTTTGGCCATAGCAAGAACCGTATGGCCACACAAATATGCTATCTCCGGAGACGGACAATCCTTAGAACTTGATGGTGTAACCGTAGACACCTACGCTTGCAGTAACGAATTGAGCGGCACATCGGGAACAACAATCATGGGTATTGGAACGGTATGCCATGAGTTTACCCACTGTCTCGGCCTCCCTGATATGTATGATACAAGAAGGTCGGGAAACTCGGGTACAGGTGATTGGGACTTGATGTGCAGCGGTAGTTACAATGATGCGCATAATACAGGATGGTGTCCTGCAGGCTATACGGCATACGAAAAGAATTATTGTGGCTGGTTAGATTATGTGGAATTAAGCACCTCGGAAAAAACCGTTACCGATATGAAACCGCTTTCTGAGAATGGAGATGCTTATGTCTTATACAACGATGCCTATAAAGATGAATATTATATATTGGAGAACAGAGCACGGACAGGATGGGATGAATACCTTCCCGGCGAAGGATTGCTGATATACCATGTAGACTATGATAAGGACTTATGGAAATATAATGTAGTAAATTCGACAGGGACATTCAGATTCGGCTATTTTAGGGTTATCAGAAACGATCATGAACGTATGGCACTCGTCCCTGCAAAAACCGATACCATCACCTATGGCTCCGGTTATTATAAGCGAACTCGCTACAAATACACATATCCTTACCCTGCGACCAACAATGATAAACTGACCGACAGTTCTACGCCAAAGGCATCTTTGCACCATACCAATACAGATGGCACGAAACTGTTACACAAGCCCGTGACAGACATTAAACGCAACGACGATACCGGCTACATCTCTTTCGCTTTTAAACCGATGACCAACACTTCTGTTAAAAGCATTGAAGCGAAAGAAAAAACAATATATGATGTCTATGATATAAATGGCACCTTAGTAGCAAAAGGCGTACATGATACGTTGAATCTGCAAACAGGTATCTATATCCTGCATGGCAGCAACGGAGAGAAGAAAAAGGTGGTTGTCCGATAAATAGCAGACCGAAGAGATAGAAACATCCTGCAAGGTTAATTCTTGTTAAGCAAAACGAAACTACCACAGTCCGGTAAGGCGTTACCCACTAAAAAACAGTACCTTTGCAGCGCCGTTACGAGTTAATGGCATAAAATTCAAACCTAATTAAATAATTAAACAAACAAATGGCAACAAAAATCAGATTGCAACGCGGCGGTCGTAAAGGTTATGCTTTTTATAGCATCGTCATCGCCGACGTGAGAGCTCCACGTGATGGTAAATTTACTGAGAAGATTGGTACGTATAATCCTAATACCAATCCGGCTACCGTAGATTTGAATTTCGACCGTGCTTTACATTGGGTAGAATGTGGTGCACAACCCACAGACACCGTTCGCAACATCCTTAGAAGCGAGGGCGTGTATTTGATGAAACACCTCCGCGGAGGCGTGAAAAAGGGTGCTTTTGATGAAGCAACCTGCTTGAGCAAGTTCGAAGCCTGGAAGGCAGATAAGGAAAAAGGTCTTGATAAAGTTCGTGAAAACGAAGAAAAGATTCAGAAAGACTTAGCTGCGAAGAAACTCGAAGCCGAAAAGAAAGTAAAAGAAACTATCGCTAAGAAAGTGGCAGAGAAGAAAGCTGCTACCGTAGCTGCCGAGACTGAAGCGCAAGCAGAAGAGGAAGCTCCCGCAGCAGAGGTTGAGGAGACACCGGCCGAGGCCGAGGCTCCCGCAGCAGAAACGACTCCCGCAGCAGAAGAAGCTGCACCTGCTGAAGCATAAGGAACGCCTTATTATAAGGTATAAAGAAGCCGGAATGGATATTCATTCCGGCTTCTTTGTCTTTATTCTATTCAAAGTTATCGCCGTGCTCCACTAAACTCTTTTCATTCATTGCAAGAAAGGAAATCTAACAGCGGAATTCCCGCCGTTAGATATGCACTCGATTTTATAACAGAAAATTTTATGCTGTTATATACGCACTCGATTTTATAACGGCGCAGTTTACGCCGTTATATACGCACCTGATTTTATAACGGCGCAGTTTACGCCGTTATATATGCACTTGATTTTATAACGGCGCAGTTTACGCTGTTATATATGCAATCGATTTTATAACAGCGCAGTTTACGCTGTTATATATGCAATCGATTTTATAATGACGTAGTTTACGCCGTTATATATACAGTTGATTTTATAACAAAAAATTTTATGCTGTTATAAAACCAACTGAAAATACATCTATTTCCAATACTTAAGCCTTAAGCTGTTGAGCACTACACTCACACTCGAAAAGGCCATGAGGCCACCGGCAAACATGGGGTCTATATGAAACGGGAAGCCAAACACATATGGTAAACCGGCCGCCAAAGGAATACATACGACATTGTAGACAAAAGCCCAAAAGAGGTTTTGCCGTATCATGGAAACCGTGTGACGACTCAGACGAATGGTGCGCGGAATCTTCCGAAGGTCGTCGCTCATCAGTGTCACCTGCGCTACATCCATGGCTACATCCGTGCCTTTACCCATCGCAATGCTTACATCGGCCAAGGCAAGTGCTTGCGTATCGTTGATGCCATCGCCGACCATCGCCACGCAATGCCCCTCAGTTTGCAAGCGGCGAACGAGCTGTTCCTTATCGCGGGGTAGCACTTTGCTACGATAATGCTGAATACCGGCCTTCTCTGCCCAATAATGTGCAGCCTCTTCTTTATCGCCACTCATCATATAAAGTTCTATTCCGTCGCCTATCAATGCTGCTACAGCTTCCGTTGCATGCGGCTTCAGGGTCTCTCGTGTCTCAAGAGGCAAGCTGTCGGCTTTTGTAAAATCCACATTCTTATTAGGAATCGTCAGCGTGCCGGTCTTGTCAATGACCATCGCATCAATACGCCTCAAACTCTCAAGAGCTGTCGCATCTTTTATCAACACATTGTCTTGCGCCGCTCTGCCGATACTTACCATCAATGCCGTAGGCGTGGCCAACCCCATCGCACAAGGACAGGCTATCACCAAGACAGAGACAGCGCAGAGCACGGCCTGCGGAAGAGCGACTTGCCCTCCGATAGCCCACCACAACAGGAACGTAAGCACGGAAATGCCAATAACCGTAGGTACAAAGATAAGAGCCAGCCGGTCTACAGTGCGTTGTACGGGTGCCTTGCTGCCTTGCGCTTCCTGCACCATCTTTACAATGTGTGCCAACGCCGTGTTCTCGCCTATCTGACGTGCCCGGAAACGGAAGCTGCCTTGCGAAACAATGGTACCGGCCAACGCTTGCGAACCTTTCTCTTTCAGCGCAGGAGTCGGTTCGCCTGTTATCATACTTTCATCCACATAAGCGCCGACAGCATTCATAAAGCTCTCGGCTTGCGTCACTTCGCCGTCTACAGGCACTTTCTCGCCCGCCCGCACCTCAAGTATATCACCTATCTTTACGGTTGCAACGGGCACATCTGTTATGCCATCGGTCTCTACAAGATGGGCGGTCTTCGGCGAAAGCCCCATCAGTTGTCTGATGCTGTCAGCTGTCCCGTTCTTGGCTTTTTCTTCAAGCAAACGTCCTGTCAGCACAAACGTGATAATCATCACCGACGCATCGTAATACGTATGCCATTCGATACCCTGCGCACCCCATACGGCTTCTCCAAAAAAGGTGTTGAACACACTAAAGAGAAAGGCAATACTCGTAGACAAAGCCACCAATGTATCCATGTTGGCTGTCAAATGGTGCAACTGTCGCCAAGCAGATACATAAAAGTTGCGGCCGCAATAAATCGCATTGCCCAAAGCGAGTAACAAGGCTGTTTGCCGGGAAACGGTAGCCGAACCGATGCTCAGCCATCCCATGGAAATCGACATACAAAGGATGGCGAAACACCATGAGAGCAGTGTTTTCTTCATCAACAAGCGATATTCTCTCCGCTCTATCTCCACCACAGATCGGTCATTCTCAATCACGAGGTCGTAGCCTATGTCGTTGATGGCCTGCTTCATCTTTTCGAGACTTATCGCGGCGGGATTGAACTCCACCAAAGCGCTACGCCCAACCAAACTTACCGTGGCTGAATGTACGCCGGGTAATCCTTTCAACTTGCGTTCCACGTTTGCCGAACAAGCTGCACACGCCATCCCTATGACAGGTATTGTTTTCTTTTCCATAAATCAAGTTTTCTCCTTATTATCCTTATTATATAGTCAGTACAAAGGTCGCCCTTAATAAAGGTCGGTGATTTCAGAAGGTGTTTTGCGGCCGAGGACATCGAGTAAGAAATCCTCTCCTGCCGTAATCCCATGCTCTTTCAAAGTATGCTCAACAGATTTACGCGCTAATTCGGGATGATTATTCTCTCCGCTAAGATGACAGAGCCACACATGTTTGAGCTTCTTTGTGGCGTTCTTAGCAAGAGCCTCCGCGCATTCACTGTTACTAAGGTGTCCGTATGAGCCGGCAACCCTTTGCTTCAGATACGCGGGATACTGCCCATCCCGAAGCATTTGCACATCGTGGTTGGCCTCTATGACCAAATACTGTGCCTCGCTGATATTCTTTCTGATATCATCCACAATATGTCCGATGTCTGTCATGAGACAGAATACCACATCGCCATGTTGCACCCGATAGCCAACATTGTCGGAACTGTCGTGCGGAATCTCAAAGGGTGTAACCGTAAACTCCCCCAACCGAAAGCTCCGGTTCTTCTCTATAATGTGTGTATATTCAGGAGCGACATGCTTCTTCAGATAGTGATTATTCTTGATTCCCTCGTGTACCTTCTCCGTGGAATAGACCGGCAGAGAATAGTCTGCACTCAATGTGCCGACGGATTTCACATGGTCGGTATGGTCGTGGGTAATCAGAATATAATGAATATCGCTGAGTCTAAGTCCGTAGTCTTGAAATCGCTTTTTGAGTGTTCTCAGTCCGATGCCAGCATCGATAAGCAAACCTTCCTTTTCCGTGTATAGATAGTAACAGTTGCCACAACTTCCACTACCAAAAGAGATAAATTTCAGCATTTTGATTTCTTATTTTGCGCAAAAGTACTCAAAATACATCTGACAGCCAAAGAAACAGTCTTCTCATCTGCACTACGCTCATTGCTTGCCTGTAATTTAACCGACATTAACCTTGCAACGACACATTTGTTACCGTCTTGATACTCCCATATCAATACCTTTGCAACCGAAATATTTATTTAACGAACAAGATTTTTATGAAAGAACAAATGTTTTGTTACCAATGCCAAGAAACTGCGAAAGGCGTTGGATGTACTATCAGGGGCGTATGTGGCAAGCTGCCGCAGACCTCAAAGTATATGGACTTGCTGCTGTCGGTTATTCGTGGCATCGCCATTGTTGAGGAAGCATTGCGCAAAGCCTCAGTAAAAGGGAGCGAGGTATCGGGCGATTTCATTGTAGATACCCTTTTCTCTACGATTACGAATGCTAATTTCGATGATGAAAGCCTGATTGCCCGCATCGAAAAAGCTGTGAACCTACGCAATGAACTCATGGCTATAGCGGCTGCAAACGGTGTTGAATTACCGATGACAGAGGAGCTGGCATGGGATGGAAACAGAGATTCTTACAATGAAGAAGGCACCAAACATTCCGTGTTGCGTGAGCAGAACGAGGATTTGCGCTCATTGAAAGAACTCACCATGTATGGTCTAAAAGGTATGGCCGCTTACTATGAGCATGCTTCACGCTTGGGACATCGCGACGAGAGCATTATCGCCTTTATGCAGAAAGCTTTGGCTATAACGGCGAAGACAGACGCTTCGATGGATGAGCTATTCCATCTGGTATTGGAAACGGGAAACTTCGGCGTGAAAGCCATGGCATTATTAGACAAGGCTAACACGACCTCTTATGGTCATCCGGAGATAACAAAAGTAAATATCGGCGTACGGAAGAATCCAGGCATCTTAATCAGCGGGCACGACTTGCACGACATCGAAGACTTACTGATTCAGACCGAGGGCACCGGAATCGATGTCTATACCCACGGCGAGATGCTTCCTGCACATTATTATCCGCAACTGAAGAAATACAAACACTTGGCCGGTAACTACGGAAATGCATGGTGGCAGCAGAAAGAAGAGTTCTCCTCCTTCAATGGTCCCATTATTTTCACCACAAACTGTATCGTCCCTCCTTCGCCGAAAGCCAACTACAACGGCCGCGTCTTCACACTGAACAGCACAGGATACCCCGGATGGAAATACATCGAAGCCGATGCCCAAGGACACAAAGATTTCTCCGAAGTGATTGCATTGGCCAAGACTTGTGAACCGCCAACAGAGATAGAGCAAGGCGAAATCATTGGCGGCTTTGCACATCATCAGGTCTTGACGCTGGCCGACAAAGTGGTAGAAGCGGTGAAAAGCGGTGCCATTAAGAAGTTTGTCGTGATGGGCGGCTGCGACGGACGTGCCAAGAGCCGTAACTACTATACAGACTTTGCGCTGCAAATGCCTAAAGATGCGGTGATATTGACGGCCGGATGCGCCAAGTATAAATACAATAAATTAAACTTGGGTGACATCAACGGTATTCCAAGAGTGCTTGATGCCGGACAATGCAACGATAGTTATTCGCTTGCCATGATTGCCTTGAAACTGAAAGAAGTATTCGACCTCGACGACATCAACAAACTTCCTATCATCTACAACATCGCATGGTATGAGCAGAAAGCAGTCATCGTACTTCTTGCGTTATTGAGTCTGGGAGTGAAGAACATCCATTTGGGTCCTACCCTTCCGGCATTCCTCTCGGCAAATGTTGCCAAAGTGCTGGTAGAACAGTTCGGTATTGCAGGCATCGGAACAGTAGAAGACGACTTGAGAGAGTTCTTTGAATAAACAAACTCATCAATGACGGAAGCACGGCAGGTAGACATCCTTGTCGTGCTTCTGGTTTGTACGATGAAAGGACTCCGGTTTCCATCCTCTCACAACAAGACATGTCTGTTAGGCTACTTCCATAAGACATGGAGGAACATTGAAGAGGAAGCAAAGCAAAGAACACGATATATTAGCCCTGCGCATAACACTGGTATAGTGCGTTCTCCCAACGAAGCACAATAGGTGTCAAAGAACTTCGTCATAAATACCGTTTGTCGTGAGAAAGGTCGTAAATCTGTCCATGTAACAATGCACCTTATCTAAAGTAGGAGTAGATGGCATCTAAAGTAGGACTACATCTCGTCTGAAGTAGGAGTAGATATAAACACCTACAAGCAAGGGTGTTTAACACCCATGATGGAAAGTGTTATATACCCTTTTAGGCTTAATAGACATTCGGCAGGTTGAAAAACTATAGATGACCTTTATTTATTATTGCCTTTACACCATTTAAAAACCAAGGAATGAAAAACAGACATAAACCTTTCCATACAGGAGCTTAGCAAATACAAAAAAGCGATGACCTTCACAGGTAATCGCTTCTTATCTTCAATAGGTATTAGTGCTTTAAGGTAAAAAGATTGTTTTCAGGATAACGGTTACAAAGGTATGGTATTTTTCTTTATTATCAAAAACATTTACTAATTATTTTTGCAAAAATATTCGATGTAGGAATACGAACTATGTTTTCACATGTGAGAAAGCGACACTAAAGGGAAAAAAGTTTTTGTTAATTCCTCTTAAACTTACGAGAAGTTCTATAGGGAAAGTATATATAATTCAATATATTTTGTAATTTTGCAGCCGTTCAGTCCGTGGAGGCTCAATGAAGCATTGGCACAATGTCAATCGCCTTGCGGAAAAAACCGTTTACAATAATTATATATAATGTACGCAATTGTAGAGATTAACGGTCAGCAGTTCAAGGCGGAACAGGGAAAGAAACTGTTCGTGCATCATATCCGCGATGTAAAAGAAGGCCAATCTGTTGAGTTCGACAAGGTACTCCTCATCGACAATGAGGGTACGATTCAAGTAGGTGCACCTACAGTCGAGGGTGCCAAAGTGGTCTGTGAAGTGATTCATCCGCTGGTAAAAGGCGATAAGATTATCGTCTTCAAAATGAAACGTAGAAAGGATTCACGCAAACGCAACGGTCATCGTTCGCAGTTCACAGAAGTAGAAATCAAACAAGTAATCGCTTAAAACAGGAGGAAGACAAATGGCACATAAAAAAGGTGTGGGCAGTTCAAAGAACGGCCGTGAATCAGCTTCACAGAGATTAGGCGTTAAGATTTGGGGTGGGCAGAGAGTGATTGCCGGCAATATTATTGTTCGCCAGCGTGGCACAAAGCACAATCCCGGTAAGAATGTAGGTATCGGCAAGGACGACACCTTGTACGCTTTGGTAGACGGCGTGGTGAATTTCCACAAAGGCCGCAAAGACAAGAGTACGGTTTCGGTGATTCCGGAAGCCGAGGCTTAGACGACGAACACAATTCCAAACAAACGCAAAGTCCCGATTCCCGACGGAGAATCGGGACTTTTGGTATAAACATTTAAAACTTTTGATGATATGCTTACATTGAAACAGATAAGTACGGAGACCGAACATGTGATACAAGGCTTGGAGAAGAAGCACTTCAACGGTGCTCGAGAGGCTGTAGAACAAGTATTAGCGACTGATAAGCGTCGTCGCGAAGCCCAACAGCGACTCGACAGCAACAAGCAGGAAGCCAATGTGCTGGCCAAGCAAATAGGGGCGTTGATGAAAGAGAATCGCCATGAGGAAGCCGCTGCAGTGAAGGAACGCGTGAGCAGTTTGAAGACCGTAGACAAAGAACTCGCGGAAGAGATGGCAGCTACCGAGCAGGAATTAACGACGCTCTTATGTACCATCCCGAATATTCCGGCCGATGAAGTGCCTGAAGGAACGGGGGCAGACGATAACAAGGTGGTGAAAGAAGGTGGTGAACGCCCCGTATTACCTACCGATGCGTTGTGTCATTGGGATTTATGCCGCAAGTACAATCTGATAGATTTCGACTTAGGTGTTAAGATAACCGGTGCCGGTTTCCCCGTATATATCGGGAAGATGGCGCGTTTGCAGCGCGCGCTCGAAGCCTTTTTCCTCGACGAAGCACGGAAGAGCGGATACCTTGAGGTACAGCCTCCGTTTGTGGTGAACCGTGACTCGGGCTACGGCACGGGGCAGTTGCCCGACAAGGAGGGACAGATGTATCACTGCGAGACCGACGATTTGTATCTGATTCCCACAGCCGAGGTACCGGTAACGAATATGTTTCGCGACGTGATACTCGACGAAAGCGACTTACCTATCAAACGATGTGCCTATTCTGCATGCTTCCGTCGCGAGGCCGGCTCATATGGCAAGGATGTGCGCGGACTGAATCGCCTGCACCAGTTCGATAAAGTAGAGTTGGTACGCATTGACCGTCCGGAGCATTCCGCTAACAGCCTGCGCGAGATGCTCGACCATGTAGAAAGCCTTTGCCGCAAGTTAGAACTTCCTTATCGCATCCTATTGCTTTGCGGAGGTGACATGAGTTTTACATCTCACATCTGTTATGACTTTGAGGTGTTCAGTGCAGCCCAGCAGCGTTGGCTTGAGGTATCGTCGGTATCGAATTTTGCTTCCTATCAGGCCAACCGGCTGAAGTGTCGTTATCGGCCGGCAGGTGCCAAGAAACCGGAGTTGTGCCACACGCTCAACGGTTCAGCTTTAGCCTTACCGCGTATCGTGGCTGCTATCCTTGAGAATAACCAGACATCAGAGGGTATTCGCGTGCCGCATGTACTTGTTCCGTATTGCGGTTTTGAATGGATTGACGACAAACACGTGTAATACCCTGCTGGAAGACGGTCTAAAACACTCTATACATAAATTTCTATTGCTTGTCCGCAAAACATAAATAGCATAGATTTCCCCTTGCGGAATTGCCTTTATATAGGTAATTCCGCATTCTTTTTTTTGAAAAACCAAGCCTCCCTCCTAATCAAGTTCTTTTGGTGGCGCATTTGCCTTTTCAGTCATGATGATGGGTTCATCGTTCTGTGGATTTCCATGCACGAGATGAAAATCGATTGACAATGAGTAAAAACTGTCATCATCCAGCGCAGATGACAAAAAAACAACAAAAAAACTGTCATCCGCCAGCGCGGATGGCAGAAAATAATCAAAAAACTGTCATCCGCCACGGCGGATGGCAGAAAATAACCAAAAAACTGTCATCCGCCACGGCGGATGGCAGAAAATGACTCAAAAACTGCCATCGTCCATGGAAGATGGCAGAAAAAACCTCGTTTGAATTTCAGCGCCTAACTCTTATATACGGAAAAGGTTTATAGGGGACAGTAATTATAAAATTCCATTCGGAAAATGCTGTAGAAAAGAATGGCACCGAGAGAATCAACCATGTTCTCTCGGTGCCGTCTTAATTTGTATCCGTCTGCAACCGGTAAGTCAGTCTGCGGATGTGCTATCGCCCGCCTTGTCAGCTGTGGGTTTGGTCTTGACAGTCTTTGACTTTGCCGTTTTAGCAGCTTTTGCGCCAACGCGTGTCTTCGGAGCGGTTGCCGTCTGCATTTTGCGCAACTTCGTCTGTAAGCGTTCAATCTCGCGGTTCTTCATCTCAATCTCGTCTCCTTGGTTCTTGATAGTCGTAAGAAGCCCGTTGAGCTGGTCGTTGTCTATCTCTTCGGGATAGAGATTGTTTACTCTATTGATAAAGTCACCTAAAATGTTCATATAGTTGGTAAAGGCATCGAAAGGACTGCTGTAGATACCCCTATCTATGGCGATGCCCGTGGGTTTGGTACCCATAAAACGGAAGTTGTTGGTGGCTTGCAGGTAGTCCCAATCTTGACTGATACGCGGATCGCGAGCGATGCGCACTCTATCGGCCACACTGTAGAGCTGGCGGAAGGCTTCGCGTTGCATGGAATTGCCCAAGAAGCTGCTCACGTCGCGTTCCTCGTCTACCCAACTGATGTTGTCAGGCACATCAAGAGATGCCACACTCGGCGAACGCAGGCATATTTCGGTGGGTGTTGAGAACGTGATACCGCGCTGGCGAGCACAATCGGGGAGCGCTTTCAGGAACTCCAGAATATTGCTGGATAGGGGCTGCGCTATACCTAATGCCGATAACTCCATGAAAATATTGATGACCTGATCCTCCTCCGGCAAGTCGGCAATACGCTGCATGTAGGTGTCGGCAAAGAGCGGGAAGCCTTCCCATTCGCTGTTGTTGAAACGCAGGCTCACGTCGTCGCTCAGCGTCACATCGCGCAGCAAGAGTTTCAGCGCGGGAGCTGTAGCACAACTGTAGACGTAGTGGGGCGATTTCCATCCGAGCACCTGTTTGGCTCCTTCGGTAATCATCCCTTTAAAACCCATACGGGCGGCAATGAGACCGATGTCGTTGCTGTAGATGAGCGACGAATTTCGCAATACTTTGGGTGTCTGGGAGAAGTATTCCTTCATCTTAGCCACTTGCTTTCGCACGTCGTTTTTGAAAGTTTCCTCATTGATGAGCGACGAGAGTCCGTGGGAATAAGGTTCAGCGAGGAACTCCACGCAACCCGTATCATTCAGCTCTTGTAATTTCTCCAACACTTCGGGTGCATGCAGTTCGAGTTGCTCCATGCCCACACCCGATATGGAGAAAGCCACGCGGAAAGCGCGGTCGTTTTGACGAATCATGTCGAGCAGCGCAGAAAGAGCAGGCATATACGAACGTGCTGCAATGTCATCGATGGTGCGTTCATTTTCGTAATCGTCATAGTAATAATGGTCTGTACCGATGTCAAAGAACCGGTATCGCTTGAGATGAGTAATTTGGTGTATCTCGAAATATAGGCAGATTGTTTTCATCTTGTTTCGTTGTTTTTTTATGTGTGATACGTTTGGAATACATATATGCAGGCGAAGTGCGGATGTCAGCCTCGGCATGCGTCGTAGAGTGAGCGTATGCGCCGTCCCACTTTCTCCCATGTGATGCCGTCGACCTCTCGTAATCCTTCTTCTTGCAAGTAGCGGAAGAGGCTCTCGTTGTGGCAGATGGAATAGATGGCATCGGCCAGTGCGTGGATGTCCCAGTAATCTACCTTGATACAGTTTTGCAGTATTTCGGCACAGCCACTCTGCTTAGAGATAATGGCCGGCGTACCGCATTGCATGGCTTCGAGTGGCGATATACCGAACGGCTCGCTGACAGAAGGCATCACGTAGACATCAGAATCTTTCAGGCATTCGTACACCTCTTTGCCACGCATAAAGCCGGGAAAGTGGAAACGGTCTGCAATACCACGCTCGGCAGCTAAATATATCATACGATCCATCATGTCGCCGTTGCCCGCCATGCAGAAACGCACATTGCGTGTACGATGCAACACCATGTTGGCAGCTTCTACGAAGTATTCGGGGCCTTTCTGCATAGTAATGCGTCCAAGGAACGTAACAATCTTCTCGCGTCCCGTATGGTCGGGGCGCGGAATGTCTTGCAGTTCCTGTCGCAAGGGGTACACGGCATTGTGTACGGTAAAGCATTTACGAGGGTCTTGCCTATATTGGTCGATAACGGTACGTCTTGTCAACTCCGACACACACATAATGCAGTCGGCATAGTCCATCCCGTTTTTCTCTATGCCATATACCGTGGGGTTCACCTTTCCGCGGGAACGGTCGAAGTCAGTGGCATGTACGTGTATGCACAGCGGCTTTCCGCTTACCTGCTTGGCGTGTATGCCGGCAGGATAAGTGAGCCAGTCGTGGGCGTGAATCATATCATATTCCTGTTGTCGGGCTACGACACCTGCCACGATAGAATAGTTATTGATTTCCTCGTGCAGATTATCGGGGTATCGACCGGAGAACTCCATACAACCCAATTCATCCACGTGCATATAGTTAAAATCGGCGTAGATATGGTCGCGAAGTTGATAATACAGTTCCGGACTCATCACACTACCGATACGATGCTGCACATGATCGTAGTTTACATCGCGCCATGCAATGGGTACGGCATTCATGGCAATGATATTGAGAAAGCTACGGTCTTCATCGCCCCACGGCTTCGGCAGACAAAGAGTTATGTCCATGTCGCCCTGCTCTGCCAGCCCTTTCACAATACCATAGCTGGCCGTTCCAAGTCCACCGAGGATATGAGGAGGAAACTCCCATCCAAACATCAATACTTTCATCGCATATTCCTCCTTCTTTATTGCTGATAAGTGTAAGATTCGAGTAACTTGAGCATACGCAATATCTCCGCCACATTCATAGCGAATGATATACCGCCACGCCCCGTGAAGGGGGGATTACCGTCAAAGAGTTCGGGTATCGTACCCACGCATAGTGAAAACATTTCATCCTCATAGCCTACCATCTGACGCTCAATAAAGCTCAGTCGCGTGCGCTTATAGAGTTTCAAACAGGCTTCCATATAAAAACCTGCCAGCCAAGGCCAAGCTGTTCCCTGATGGTAGGCGTAATCTCGTTGGCGTTGCGGGCCTACATACATGGGATTATACCCACCACTCTTGGGCGACAAGGTGCGAAGCCCTTTCGGTGTAAGCAACTCCCGTGTGCAGATGTCGAGTACACTCTTCTTCTGATCTTGTGACAGAGGTGAATAGTCCAACGCCACAGCAAAGATCATATTAGGTCGTACACTCCAATCCGTCATCTTCTCCGTCACGTAATCATACAGGTAGCCGTAGTCGTTGAGAAACGTTGCTACGAAAGCCTCTCTGCATTGTTCGGCCTGTGCTTCCATCTTTTCTGCATGGTCGGGACACCCTGTTTCTCCGGCCATGTAGGCACAGAATCGCAGGGCGTTGTACCATAGTGCATTGATTTCTACCACATAACCTGTGCGTGGATTGATGGGCTTTCCGTCTACGGTTGCATTCATCCATGTGAGTGCTTGGTCTTTGCTGTCGATATAGAGCAGACCGTTGTCGCGCAAGGTCATATAGGGATGTCGCCCTTCACGTATAAAGTCTACGATCTCTGTTACCAGCTTATGGTATTTCTTGTGGCATGCTATCACGCCTGCATCCTTGGCGTATTGTTGTATCGCCCAGATAGCCCATAGAGGCACATCGGGTTTGTCCATTTCGTAAATGCGTCCCTCATAGGGTTTTCCCGTCATAAAGAGATGCAACTCTTCGGCAGCAGTATCCATCACCGTCTCGAAATACGACCGCTCATCCAGCGACAAGGTGAGGCCTGGCAAGGAAATAAACGTGTCTCGGGCACGGCATTTAAACCATGGATAGCCCGCCAGCAGATAGGCTTTCCCATTGCCGGCACGGTTATGAAATTGATGCGATGCGTTTACCAGGCAGTGGAAAAAGTTGTCGCGGGGGGTACGCTCGGCTGCTTCTTTCTCGAACAAGCGTTTCAATCCTGACGTCTTCACCGCCGAGAGTGCGGCCGAAAACACAATGCTCTCGCCTTTCTTGATATTCATCTCGAAATATCCCGGCACATAGAGATCTTCAGTAGACAGCTCTCCGCGCTCCTGATCTTTGGGATATTCTATATTCCGATACCAATCGGGTTGGAAAACAAACTCATTTTTCTTATTGAATTGCATGTATAAATCGGGGTATCCGGCATACATACAAGTCTTAATGCCATTGTCTACAGGATAGTATTCGCGCGATGCCGTAGCATTCTCGTGGGTACACTGTCTCACACTGCGGAAAGCTAAAAACGGACGGAAACGCAACGTCGTGGGCGAGTGGGCATCTATCAGGGTGTATCTGATGAGCAACTGATCGTCATATCGCTGAAAGACCATCTCCTTTTTCAGTATCACACCTCCCACGCGATACACGGTTGTGGGCACTTGGTCGCTATCAAATTCCCGAATGTATTTGTGACCATTAGGGCTATAGTGGTTGCCCTGGTACCGATGCAGTCCAAGGTTGAATTCTGCTCCATGCTGGATAACAGTCACATCAAGCGACGACAACAACACATGGTTATCATCGTCCATATCAGGCACGGGCACCACGAGTAGCCCGTGGTGCTTTCGAGTATTACAGTCTACGATAGTGGAACAAGCATATGCACCTGACCGATTCGTGCGTAGCACCTCCCGCGGAAGCGACTCTTCGAGGTTTGCCATCGTAGCCTTTTCAAATTTCAGATAACTCATAGGCTTAAACTAAGGTGTTAAGATTTGTGTTGTTGATATATTCTCGCAGCAGTCTATCTATATAGATACATTCTGCGCTTCCCTACAAAAATACGTATTTTTATCGTGTAGCCCAAATCCTATTCGTATTTTTTCATAAAAAAATCACGAAAAGGTCTCAATAGCCATAGAAGTTTTACCCAAACGAATAGAAAAGAAAGAAGCGGAAAACCTTTATTGCAAGGATTTCCGCTTATACTTGTGAGGGTGGATGGTGGGATTCGAACCCACGACATTCAGAACCACAATCTGACGCTCTAACCAACTGAACTACAACCACCATATAACGCTTTATGATGTAAAAGCGTGTGCAAAGGTAACCGATTTATTTGAAACGGCCAAATTTTAGGATACTTTTTTCGTTTCTTCCTATCGATGTGGCCGCACTTCATGCACGATGAGGAGGAAAGATGCCGACATCTACAGTCCTACAGTTGCCGTCCCACGGATAATGGACACGGGATAAAAAAGGGGAACAGTCCTACAGATAGGTCTATTCCCCTAAAAAGGAAAGTTGTCGACAACGACGTATTATTTAGCCGGAGATGCAGGAGCTTTGGGAGTTGCAGGGGTATTTGACTGTCCTGCCGGTGCGGTCTGTTGCGACTGCCCCGTACCAAATCCGGGCAAATTATTTGGATTGGTAGTATTGCTTTCCGTAGCCGATTTCTCTATAACGCTCTCTGTATTGACAGTCGATGGCACGACATAGGAGCAAGCCACGCTGATCACAACGAGTGCTATCGCCAAGCCCCATGTGGTTTTCTCTATGAAATCGGTGGTCTTTCTGACACCCATGATAGCATTAGATGAGGAGAAGTTTGATGAAAGTCCGCCACCTTTCGACTCCTGAATCAGTACGACAAATATCATGAGCAGAGATGCCAAGACAATCAAAATTACAAGTAATGTGTACATGTTTCTATCTGTTTATATTCTTATTATTGATGATTAATTTCTCCAAGTAACGGATTTGGTCTGCAAAGTAAGCATTTTTTTTGGATAATTCAAATTTAATCGCTTAATAATTTCCAATGCCTTGTCATACCGTCCTTGTTTCACATAAATTCGTGCGAGGGTTTCGGTAAAGAGGCCCTCATCTTGCGTATCGTCGTTTCCCGTAGTCTCATCGCTGATTTGCGGCACGAACTCCGGTGTTTCCTTCAACTCGATGCGACCTGTTTCACTACTGATAAAATTGTCTATCAATTGTTGTCCTTTCATCAACGGCGTTGCGTCGTCCTTACCTCCCGCAGGTATGTCGGCACTTTCCATTAGGTATGACACGTAATCTACGGCTGCATCGGCAGGTGTTGGCCTACGTTTCTCTTTCTTTTCCTCCTCCGTTTCGGGAGGTATTGCATCAAGAAAATTATCTATCAGTGCTACGGTGCGATGTGCCTTATCCACTTCTTCGGGTACTTTGGCAGACGTATGTGCTTTGCTTTTCAGACGATAATGGGCGGCCTCTACCAGACGGAAGATGACCTTACGGTCGGCAATATACAAAGCAGCCCGTCTCAGTTCTTCATCAAACGTAGGGTCATGCAGCAGATACAGATTTTGCAGCATGAGTAGTCTGGCGGTCTGATAATACGGGTAGAGGGCTAACAGACTGCGGAGATCGTATAAGGTCTCCCTGTCCATGCTTTCGGGATGCTGTATCAGCTCTTTCAGATTCATAATTGTCACCAATTGGCTACCGTTGCATTGAAGATTTGGTCGGTAAGGTCTTTGACCATTTGCCCCACTAATTGCTCTTGCACAGAGTTTAAAGAGCGGGTCGTTTCATAAGAGGATGTCGCTGTAAACTGTCGCTCAAAGTCTTGCTTATGGTTCGTCTTATTGATGAAACGCACATTGACGGTGATAGAAAGCTCCGTCTGTGCCGAATAGCCTTCCGACGACACACCTTTGTTACGTTGCTGGTATTGTATGATTTCACCTTCTATCTGCAGATCTCCATTGCGTTTTACTTGTACAAGACGGGTATGGCTGGCAAACTGGTCTTTCAATTGATTGTTGAAGAGTGGTGCCATAGGCCCCCATACATAACTGCTTCTGATGGGAAAATCGACGATTGTAATGGTTCTCGTCTTGGTATAGTCGATACTTGCACCATTAAACGTGTAGCTCACCTTGCAAGCCGACAGGAACACAAGCAGCAATCCCGCTGCGACCTTATTGATTGTCCAGTCCATACTGTTTGATTCTTCGATATAATGTGCGGTCAGAGATACCCAATTCCTGAGCAGCTTTCTTTCTGTTCCCACCATTACGATTGAGGGCTTTCTCCACCATCTGTCGGCCTAAGTCGCTGAGGTTAAGTGTCTCCGGCTCGGATATTTCCTCCACATCGGCCTCCTCGTATCGCGAATTGCTCATGACGGCATGTGGATTAAAAGAGGCCACGGGACTTGCAACAGGAACCAGCGGTGCCACCTCCGTTCCCGCGCCAAGGTGCCTTGTCTCGTCTATCTGTTTGCGCAGACTATTTACATCACGCCGCAGGTCACTCACGTTGCCCCGCAGTTCATAGAGTATCTTGTACAGCAACTCCCGTTCGCTTTCGTAGGAGTGGGATCCTCCTGTCTGGATAAGTGCCAATTGGGTGCTCTCCGGGTCTTGGGGTATAAACTGTGAGAGCGTCTCAGCATCTATCTCCCGTGCCTCGCTGAGTACCGACATCTGCTCGGTAATATTCTTCAGCTGCCTCACGTTTCCCGGCCATTTATACTTCATCAACAGACGACGGGCATCCTCTGTAAGCGTTATCTTGGGCAAGCGGTACTTCTCTGCCATCTGCATGGCAAACAACCGAAACAGCAGCACGACATCTTCGCCCCTATCGCGGAGCGGGGGCATCTGCACGGGGATGGTATTCAGACGATAGAACAAATCTTCCCTGAAGCGTCCCTCGCTGATAGCTTTACGCATGTTTACATTGGTTGCAGCCACGATACGCACATCGGTCTTCATGATTTGCTGTCCACCCACGCGTATATATTCGCCTGTCTCAAGCACGCGCAGCAACCGAGCCTGTGTGGCCATCGGCAACTCCCCCACTTCATCAAGAAAGATGGTACCCTTGTTGGCCACGCCGAAGTAGCCCTCGCTCTCGCCGACAGCACCTGTAAACGACCCTTTTTCATGACCAAAGAGTTCACTGTCGATGGTGCCTTCGGGTATGGAGCCACAATTAATGGCGAAGTATTTTTCACGTCTCCGTGGTGAATTGTCGTGGATGATGCGGGGGATGATTTCCTTTCCCACACCGCTCTCACCGATGATAAGCACCGAAAGGTCGGTGGGTGCCACCTGAATGGCCACATCCAAGGCGTGGTTTAGCCCATCGCAGTTACCCACTATATTGTACCGCTGTTTGAGTTTTTGTAGCTCTGATGTATTCATATTTAGACGGACAAAATTACACAATTTATTCCATACTCTTGCAATATTGCGCACTAAAATACGGGATTGCAACTTTTAAGGGTCGTAAAGTTATGATTGATAAGTCCCTATTTGTACCCTGTACAAATGGCGTTTGTGCATAGCACAGATGGCGTTTGTATGTAGATGGGTCGGGCAACCTTTCTCGGTGCAAATCGTATCGGTTGGGAGATTCTGTCGCACCTACAGCGCACCATTTTAGGAATTGTACTATACCCAGCGCTGTGCGCTGGACTCACATCTTGCACGCCTCCGGCACTTACATTGTGCCTCAAACCATTATTATATACATGAGTCCAGGATAAGGTTATCGGACTATAAGCCCCAACGGGGCGTAAGACCTTAAGCAGGGTGTGAAGCTCGTAAGAGCGCCACCCCTGACAAGCATGTGCAGAAAGATTAATCCCGCAGGGGTGACAGAGGATTGAGTTTAGTTTTCTGTCGCCCCTTTGGGGTTATTGGATGAGATTCTCTTATCTCGAACTCACGTAGATAGTTAGACGACAACCGCCTTTACAATATGATTTCACCTCATGAGATATAAGGAATATTAAATTCCCATCACATGCTTATAATCCTTTATCCACGTCTGTATAACTCATTATACACGTTTGTATAACTCATTATACACGTTTGTATAACTCATTATACACGTTTGTATAATTTGTTCTCCAAGTCTGGATAATCTGTTCTCCACGTTTGGATAATTTGTTCTCCACGTTTGGATAATTTGTTATCCACGTCTGGATAATCTGTTCTCCACGTTTGGATAATTTGTTCTCCACGTCTGAAGATAATTCTTAAAACGTATCTAATTGAAAATAAAGAAGTTACCTTGTTGGTATAACAAAACAGGTAACGATTTGGAAACGAGCGAAGTGCTTTCTGTCGCATGTTTCTACATCAACAAAGAACGCTTGTTATTCTGTTTGCAAAGATAATCATTTGCTTTGAATAACAAGCGTTTTTGATAAGAATTTCGTTCATTTGCGTCATCATTGAGTTTTTTGGTGATTGGAAATAGAGAGGAGCTATCTATTATATACCTCTTCCTCTTTTCTTCTTTTTCTTGGCTTGGCTTCTGAGTTTTCGTTGCCAAGCCATCTCTGCATAATTATCACCGTGTGTCTGTGGATTAATAAGTCCGCCTGCTCCCAAAATCATTTCTTCGGCAGCATTCAAGGCGGTGCTTGCTACATTTCCTACGGCTTGTGCAATAGATGAACTTTCGTTTGTTTTTGTAGGCGGTATGTATGAACGGCTGGGAGGAACAAGTTGATAGCCTGTGTCTGAGTGAGTTTTATCTTTTGCAGTCTCGTGTGCCAATGTGTGAGCTTTTGTTATCGTCTCCTTTGTTTCGGCCTTATTGGCTATCTCAAAGTTTTTCCGCAAAGAGTGGTAACCTAACTCCCTGCCGATTTCGGAAGCTTTGAATGTCTGGCCACAGTAGGAGAACTTCAAACCATAGACTTTTCCCTGTTTATTCTTCATGCGCTCTATGATAATGTTGTTCTTGTTCAATTCGTAGAGAAACATGGAGTGCCCTGATATGCCACCGCTTTTATATTTATCCAACAAGGCATAACAGATTTGCTGTACTTCTTTCTTTGTTTGCTCTCTCGTAGGATTGGCTTTTGCTTTCTGATGCTTCCTTTCCGCCCTGACCTCCTTTGCAATGGTCAAGCCTTTCGAGCGACTTATTTCCTCCGCCACTCTTGCTGCCCTGTTGCTCACAAAAGTGGTATCATAAACCTCTCCGTAAAGGCTGATGCGATTGGCAATGATGTGAATATGTCTGTTGTCAGTGTCCTTGTGCGTTACTGCTACCCATTGGTGGTTGTCTAGTCCCATTTGGTTGGCAAACAGATGGACTATCCGCATGAGTTCAGAAACGGACAGCTTTTTCTCATCCTGTGGTGCTATACCGATTTCGATGCGGAGGAACTTGTTTCTGCATCGTGCGTTGTAATCGCTGACCACTTTCATTTCCTCATAGATTGCTTTCGGTTCTCTGCTGCAAAGATTGTGAAAGGCAAGCCGACTACCAAGCTTGCCCTCCCGAAAAATATACTCCAGCGCATTGCTGCCATGCGCTATCGCCTTACATTTTCCTATCATCTCTCGACATATTTAAGACCTTATATATTTCGTCGTCCACACGAAAATGCGGGTCGTAAAATCGCTTAAATGCTTCTTTGGCACATAGCGAAAGGTTCTGTGTGATATGTACCCATCTCTCATCCTTGACTTTAATAAGGTTGGAAATCTGCCCATAGAACCTGCCCGTATGCTGGAGAATGGCAATGGCTTCTCTCTCATTGTCCGTCATCTTAGGAATGGCAACCACTTCTCCATT
>NZ_GL397214.1:0-4408 GCF_000146675.1 Hoylesella marshii DSM 16973 = JCM 13450 | reverse complement strand
TTGTATTTGGAGTTTTCTCCAACTTTTTCTGTTGCTCACGGACACGGCTGGTGTGAAAATCGTTGAGGTCTTTGAAGTCTCTATAATACACTGCCATATCTTCTACCTTAAAACCTGTGTTTACAAATTCCTGCACTGCCTTTCGCCCAGCATCGTCATTATCAAGAAAAGCACGAATGGAGGTTATACTTCTCTCGTTTAGGTAGCGAATACTTCTGGCCACATTGCTTACAGAGTTCATCACAAGGCATTGGTTGGTTACTTTCTCTTTCATTGAAAGAAAAGAGAGAAAGTCCATAAAACCCTCGAACAGACAAACGGGCTGTTCCATGTCCTCAAATATCGGAGTGATGCCCTTCGGGGCAATCGTTCCCTTGAACGTATTGTTGTCCCGAAGTTCATAGCCACCCGAAGAGTTGGCAAAGCCGATGGCTTCATATCTTCTTCCTCTTACCTCGTAACTGATACATTTGAGAAAGGGTGTTGCCTTTTCCAAATTAATACAGCGTTCCTTTTTGAAATACTCCTGTAAGTGCGGCGACAAGGTGTCTGATATGCTTATCAGTCTCCTTGTTCCGCTTGCCGTAACATTCTCTCTTTGATTTGGACTGATGGATATTCCTCTATTTGTAAAACTGTAGCTGTGCGTTGTATTATCGGGAGTGTTCTGCTCCAAACGGCAGATGGCTTCCGAGAGCGTGCAGCCCTCCAAACGCATGCAAAGGTCGATGATGCTTCCACCCCTGCCTTCGGCATAGTCTATCCAAAGGTTCTTTTCCGTGTCCACCTTGAAACTCGGATGTGTTTCCTCCCTGAGCGGTGAGTGGTACATGGCATAGGTCGGTGTCTTGCGGACAGGCTTGATGTCTTTACTTTCGAGATATTCCACGATGGAATATCGCTTGATAGCTGATAAATCTTCTTCTTTCATTGTTTTGATACTTTAATGGGTTGAATGATAATTATTTATGTTTGTCTATTTTATGGTTTTACCGTTTCCAAAGTCCTTCCCCTCCAAACTTTTTCATCTTTCTTCTTACTACATGTTATTTTGTGATAAGTGATTGATAATCAGTATTACTTTGTAGTATAAGACAATACTACACATTCTACTACATTTGGCTACTACAAGTTTGAAGGAGCGGGCAGGGCAAGATTTTCTTAATCTTGTAGACATAGATGGGGCTACCTCCGTTTCTTCGTTTGCTCACCTTTATGTATCCTGCTTTCTTCAAGGCTTCGCCCATACGCTTGGCAACAAGTGGCTGGTGGGTATAAATACCCAGATAGGTGAGTATCTCCGTAGTGGTCATTAACGAATAGCTTTCATCCTCCGTTGGCTTTTCAAAGCAACGCAGCAAGAGCTCCATTTCTGCAGTCTGTACTTGAAAGTCCTCACTCTCTCTGTATAGTTCGGCAGTCTCTTCATCATCAAACCAATAGCGGAAACCTGACTTTAACAGGGCTTTGGCTTCAGCATAGACATTGTCCATTGAAATACGCTTGGCTTTCTCTATGTCTATGGATAGAACTTCAAAGGGCAGAAACCTTCTGCTGCCTGTCGGGTCTGTAAGAAAGTCATTGCCGTTCACTGATGCCACGAAGCTTGCCAAGTGGGGATGCTCCTCCACGTACTTGTCATACGGCATACGGTACTTGACCATCGGACAGGTGATAAGGTTCTTCAGTTCGTTTTCGTCCCACTTATTGAGGGCTTTTAGCTGGTCGTCTATGTTTACGATAAGGTTCTGACCGATATAGGTAAGTGTGTCCTTCTCCTGTGGATATATTTTTCCTGTGTAATTGTAACCGTGCAGTTTGGACGGACAGAGCAAATCGAGAAACGTTGTCTTGAACTTTCCCTGCTCTCCTGTCAGTACAAGGCAGGTATGGTTGCGGCACTCGCGGTCGTCCATCGCATTGGCAACCACCGCCACAAGCCATTTGGTAAGATACGGCAACCACTTTTCGGAGTTGCGGACAACAACGCTACTGGCCAAATCTGAAATTGCTTTCGGTGAAAGAGAAAAAGGAGCACTACTACCACTGTAATTACTACCATTGCTACTATCATCACCTGTATCAATCAGTGGCAATGCCTTGAAATACTCCTGTATGGGATTGATGCGCGGAGAAAAACTGCTTTCAATGATGGAATAAAGGTTCTCGGCAGAAGTCGCTATGCTTTCATCGCAATCGAGTTCCCTGCGAAGTGTGTTGATTTCATAGCGACCGACTTTTGTAAATATGCCGCTGTTCCTACTTCGGTATTCGGTTCTGCCCAATACTGTATTGTATCTAAAATCGTAGTGTGTGGAGAGGTAGTTTTCTATCTCTGCGTTCTAGGATGAGCTACCCCTGCGATGAGGATTTCTCCTGCTGTCTGTATTGCCTGCATCTGTGTTCTTTTTCATTATTCCCTTGAATTGGTTTCCAAGAGTGAAGTTAGGGTGAGAATGTGTAACTTCCAAGCATTCAGAGCCTTCTTGCATAATGTTGCGCTCGTCTGCTGCAAAATTCTTAGGGAAACAGGCTGTCAAAAAGAGCATTTATCGTCTCATTAAGCAAAAAATGGACGACAGGAAAGAAAGGTTATCTGAAATACGGATGTTACTGTCTGCTTTCAGATGTACTCTTTTGCTTTGATTGTCTTATTAGCTTTATTTGTGTAGTGGCAAAAGTATAAATCTGTCTCTTTTGTCCTTGTCATAGTGCCACAAGCTGCCACGTGAATGAAAAGTGATGGAATAAGAAATATCCAATATTAATTTTGCATAAGACAAGCTGCGCTCGGCAAAGGATAAGTGAACTTTCCTCTGCACTCGCTTGGATTGTCTTTACAATGAAAGAAAAAAGACGGGGCAGGAAAACGCAAATGTGAACCGATGAAACGGATTGCTCTTTTCCCGATTGTTCCCGATACTTCCCTGCTGTTCCCCACGGCTTTGAGAGGCGCACGCACGCCATTACCTTTGCCGATGGAAACAGGAAAGACCTGAAACAATAAACAATAACAAAATATAATTATGAACTATTACGTCATTACGGAAACCAATTGGGCAAAGCTTCGAGATGAAATCTTGAGCCTTGCGGAATGCTGCCACAAGGCATTCGGAGAAAAGAGTAAGCGCACGGACTGGTTGCACAACGGCGATGTGTGCCGACTGCTGAACATCAGCAAACGCACTTTGCAGCATTATCGTGATACGGGCGTACTGCCGTTTACGCAAATCGGACACAAGTGCTATTACAAGCGTGAGGATGTGGAAACACTTCTTCTTACGAAGTCGAACAAGCCTAAAAACAGACAGATATGATGGAAACAGCAAGAGATTTGAACATGGAGACGGACGAGATGCAGCTGGTCGTCTCGGCATTGAGAGGTGTGGGGAAACGGATTGTAGAAGTAGCACAGACGCACAAACCACTCTTTGCTGGCGAACTTTTCCTCACGGGTAAGGAAGTGTGCGAGCGACTGTACATCAGTCCCCGTACCTTGCAGGACTACCGAGACAGGAAGATTATCCCTTACACGCAGTTTGCAGGAAAGATACTCTACAAGGCTTCGGACTTGGAAAAAATGCTGGAGGAGAATTACAAGTGAGGGGATTGATTTTGTATAACTGAAACTCTTCATATTCTATTCCACAATATGTTGTTTGACGTATAAAATAAATTTAGCCATTCAACACACATAAGTGTTTATTGCAAAATACTAATTTTTGGGTATTGTTCAATCGTGATATCCTTAGTATTTTTGCACAAAACAAACTTTAGCATATGATTAAAAATAAAAATCATATATTATATAGAGACGAAGTCTCATTAAGTCAAACGCACCGTTTTTCCTAAGCGGTGCGATTTTTTTATGAACAAAATAGAACTTAGTTCATTATTTAAAGTTTTCATGGGCGTATGCAGAAACTGAAGGACGATATTCGGCAGCGTATCGTTGCCGTAGCGCGCGAGGAATTCATCGCTCACGGCGCACGCAGCACGTCTATCCGCACGGTGGCGCGGCGTGCAGGCATTGCTGCTGGCAACGTGTACAACTACTTCCGTAGCAAGGACGAGCTGTTTTGCGAGGTATTGCGGCCGCTGCTCAACGAACTGAACCGCTACATTCTGTCGCACAACGAGGAGCGGCACCTCAGCATAGAGGTGTTCGACGCACTCGATTTTCAGAACGAATACATCGGCGCAATGAAGCGAATGGTGAGGCTTTACCGCCCCGAGCTTCGGCTGTTGCTGTTCAATGCCGAAGGCACATCGCTTGCGGGGTACAAGGAGAGAATAGTTGAGCATCAGCTGAAAGCAGGCAAGGAATACTTACGACTGATGAAAGCGCGCTATCCGCACATCAACATCGACATATCGCCTTTCTTCCTGCACATTGCGAGTTCTATGT